>NZ_CP080519.1:945000-3345000 GCF_019468465.1 Amycolatopsis sp. DSM 110486
CAGACCGTCGCCGACCACCCCGAGCGCGTCCAGGCGCTCCTCCTGGCCGACACCTTCCCCACCGCCGAGACCCCCGAGGGTCGCCAGAACAGACGAGCCGCCGCCACCAGGATCGAGCGACAAGGGATGAGCGACTACGCCGACGAGCTCCTCCCGAAGATGGTCTCCCCGCAAACTCGCGCGAAGAACCCCGAGGTCACCCAGCACGTCCTCACGATGATGCGCACGACGCCACCCGCCGGCGCCGCCGCGGCGCTTCGGGCCCGTGCGCTGCGCCCCGACTACCGGGTGACCCTCGAACAGGTCGACGTCCCCACTCTGGTGACAGTCGGCAGCGAAGACGAGTTCACCCCCGTGTCCGACGCCCAGCTCATGCGCGGGCTCGTGGCCGGTTCCGCACTGGCGGTGCTGGAAGGCGCGGGCCACCTGCCTAACCTGGAGTCCGCGGCCGGGTTCAACGACGTGTTCGGCCGGTTCCTGAACGCACTCCGGCCCCGGCCGGACCACCAGGCGGAAGAACGGTGACCCACCCCATGAAGACCGTATTCGTGACCGGCGCGAGTGCCGGGTTCGGTGCCGCGATCACGCGCCGGTTCGTGGCCGAGGGCTCGCGGGTCGTCGCCACGGCCCGCAGTGCCGACCGGCTCGCCGCGCTGACCTCGGAGCTCGGCGAGTCCGTGCTGCCCGTGGTGCTCGACGTGCGCGACAGCGACGCGATCGTCGCGGCCGTCGGCGCGCTGCCCGGCGACTGGGGCCGGATCGACGTGCTCGTGAACAACGCCGGCCTGGCCAAGGGCCTCGAGCCGGCGCAGGAGGCCAAGCTCGAGGACTGGGACCAGATGATCGAGACCAACGTGACCGGTCTCGTGCACCTCACCCGCGCGGTGCTGCCCGGCATGGTCGAGCGTGGCAGCGGCCACGTGATCAACATCGGCTCCATCGCCGGCACCTACCCCTACCCCGGCGGCAACGTCTACGGCGCGACCAAGGCGTTCGTCCACCAGTTCAGCCTCAACCTGCGCAGCGACCTGCGCGGCACCGGTGTGCGCGTGACCAACATCGAGCCCGGCATGGTCGGCGGCACGGAGTTCTCCAACGTCCGCTTCGGCGACGACGACAAGGCGGCAGGCGTCTACGCCGGCACCACCCCGCTCACGGCCGACGACATCGCCGAGTCCGTGTTCTGGGCCTCCGCGCAGCCGCCGCACGTGAACGTGAACGTCATCGAGATCATGCCGGTGGTGCAGAGCTTCTCGGCCCTGACCATCCACCGCGAGAGCTGAGCCTCGAAAATCTAGGGCGCGAATCGCTCCAGCCCGAACAGGTCGAACAGCGCCTGCTGGGCCGGGTCGCGGTCGGTGAGGATGCGGCGGCTGCGCGGCCGCCCGCCGGTGGACGGGTAGCGCAGCACCGTCTCGCCGATCCCGCATAGCTGATCGAGCAGCTCGCCCACGGACAGGTTCATCCCGTCGCGGTCGGCCTCGCGCCGCATGAGGTGCGTGACGGTGGCGGCGAGCACCGAGACCAGCGCGTGCACGGCGACGCGGTGCGGGGTCCACTCCCACCGCGGCGTCGGGCCGACCGCGGCGGGGCCGGTGAGCCAGCGGAACGTCGACTCCAGGTAGGTCCGCGCGCGGTAAGCGGTGACGATCTCGGCCACCGGCCAGTCGCGGTCGGTCACGAGGATCTGCTTGCCGAAGTACTCGTCCACCAGCCGCGCGACGGCCGCCTCGTCGACCCGGCGCGTCAGCCGGATCTCCCCCGGCCGGGTACCGGTGAGCGTCGCTTCCAGGACCCGGCCGACGCGGCGGCCGCGCGTGACCCGCGAGATCTCGGCGTGGACCTGCGTGCGGTCGCCGCGGTGGGTGCCGGCTTCCAGGGCCGCGGCCAGGCCGTCGAGCTCGCGGATCGCGGTGCTCAGCTCGTCGGTGAACGCGCGGTACTGCGCGGCGTACAGCGTGGCCGAGTGCGTGAGGATGACCCGGCGCCGCACGCCGTCGACGGTCGCGCGGGTGTCGATCGCGGTCAGCCCGGCGAAGCGTTCCGGGTCCACGCGCCGGCGGGCCGAAGCGGGCTGCGTGAGCAGGTCCGGGTGGTCGGCCGGCAGGACCGAGCCGACGAACCCGCGCCGCGCGCCGAGGTCGAGCTGCGCGGCCTGCCCGGCGTGGAAGACGAGCGTGACGTCCGTGGCCGGGTAGCGCTCGCCCAGCTCCCCCGCCAACGCGCCGAACGTCGGCGCCGCCCCGCTGTCCCTGCGGTACACCCGCGACGCGAGCGGGATCGCGCCGTCGCGCGTGACCACGAGGCCGAGTCCGGCCAGCGCATCCTGGCAGGCCGAGGGCACCGTGCAGTCGGCGGCGGTGAAGGCCGCGAACTGCGGGACGTCCACCGCGAGCGCGGAGGTGCCGTCGTCGCCGAGCAGGTCGAGCACGGCTTCGGCGACCGCCGTTTCGACGCCGGTGATGCGCTCCGGCGTCAGGCGCTGCAACGCCCGCCAGTGGGCCGCCGTGGTGACGGCGGCCTTCGGCGGACGCGGGCGCACGAGATCCTGCGCCGCGCAGCCGGCCCACCACTGTTCGAAGCTCACACCGGCGCCGGTCGCGCGGTGCAGCACGGCGAGCGCGACGTGGAACCCGAGCGTGGTCTTCGCGCGCTGCGGGCCCGCCACGGCGTCGACCCGACGGACGAGATCGAGGCGCTGGATCGTGCCCCACACGGCGGCCACATCACCGAACGTGCGGTGCCGCGCGCCGCCCGGTTCCGCGCCGCCGGGCAGCGCGCCGGCGATGTCCTCGGCCGTGCCGAGGTACCGCTGCGTCACCACCCGTGGCGCGCCGTCGACCCGCGCGGATTCGGCCAGGTAGTAGTACGTCCGGCCGCCGATGCGCTTCCCGATCACCGATGCCACACTTTAGGTAATACACGTTCCGCGGGTGATCGACAACCTTTCCACGCCTCTGACCAGCGCGGATGATCGTCTCTTCCGAACGGGTGAGCACGTGGCGGACAACGCACTGGCCCACCTCTGCGAGCTGGTCCTAGCGTGACGGGAATGGCACCCGAACCCGAGTTGACCGCCCCCACCCCGTCGGCGATGCGCCGCGCGCTCGCGCGGGCCAGGGACGGGAAGACGCTCGACCTCGCCGAGGCCACCGTGCTGCTGCACGCGCGCGGCGACGACCTCAAGACGCTGTCCGAGCACGCCTCCCGAATCCGCGACGCCGGCCTCGAAGCCGCCGGGCGCGCGGGCGTCATCACCTACAGCCGCAAGGTTTTCATCCCGCTGACGCGGCTGTGCCGCGACCGTTGCGGCTACTGCACCTTCGTGACCGTGCCGGGCCGGCTCGAGTCGCCGTTCCTCTCGCCCGACGAGGTCCTCGAGATCGCCCGCAAGGGCGCCGAGATGGGCTGTAAGGAAGCCCTGTTCACACTCGGCGACCGGCCCGAGGACCGCTGGACGGCGGCGCGCGACTGGCTCGACGCCCACGGCTACGACGACACGCTCTCCTACGTCCGCGCGATGGCCATCCGCGTGCTGGAGGAAACCGGCCTGCTGCCGCACCTGAACCCCGGCGTGCTGAGCTGGCAGGACTTCCAGCGGCTCAAGCCGGTGGCGCCGTCGATGGGCATGATGCTCGAGACCACGGCGACGCGGCTGTGGAGCGAGAAGGGCGGCCCGCACTACGGCTCGCCGGACAAGGATCCCGCCGTCCGGCTGCGCGTGCTGGAGGACGCAGGGCGCAGCTCCGTGCCGTTCACGACCGGCGTCCTGATCGGCATCGGCGAGACGCACGAGGAGCGGGCGGACGCGATGTTCGCCATCCGCAAGACCGCTCGCGAGTACGGCGGCATCCAGGAAGTCATCATCCAGAACTTCCGCGCGAAGCCGGACACGAAGATGCGTGCGACGCCCGACGCCGATCTCGAGGAGCTCGCGGCGAACATCGCCGTGGCGCGGCTCGTGCTCGGGCCGAAGATGCGCATCCAGGCGCCGCCGAACCTCATCGGCAACCAGTACGACCTGATGATCCGCGCCGGCATCGACGACTGGGGTGGCGTCTCGCCGCTGACCCCGGACCACGTGAACCCCGAGCGTGCGTGGCCGCAGATCGACCAGCTGGCCCGGCAGACGGAGAAGGCCGGCTTCACGCTGCGCGAGCGGCTGACCATCTACCCCGAGTTCGTGAACATCGGCGAGCCGTGGCTCGACCCGCGCGTGACGCGGCACGTGGCCGCGCTCGTCGACCCCGCGACGGGGCTGGCGCGCGAGGACGCGATGCCCGTCGGGATCCCGTGGCAGGAGCCGGACGGCGGCTGGCAGCAGTCGGGCCGCACCGACCTGCACACCGAGATCGACACCACCGGCCGCACCGACGACCGTCGAGGCGACTTCGACTCCGTCTACGGTGACTGGAAGGAAATCGGCCGCAAGATCAAGACGGGGCCGCAGAAGTTCGACACGGACATCCTGGAAGCCTTGCGCAGCGCGGAAAAGGACCCGGCGGGCCTGTCGGACGACGCCGCGCTGGCCCTGCTGCACGCGGACGGACCCGAGCTCGACGCCCTGGCGCGGATCGCCGACGACCTGCGGCGCGAGACGGTGGGCGACGACATCACGTTCGTGGTCACGCGAAACATCAACTTCACCAACGTCTGCTACACCGGCTGCCGCTTCTGCGCGTTCGCCCAGCGGCGCACCGACGCCGACGCGTACACGCTCTCGTTGGAGCAGGTCGGCGACCGCGTGGACGAGGCGTGGGCCGCGGGCGCGACCGAGATCTGCATGCAGGGCGGCATCCACCCGGATCTTCCCGGCACCGCGTACTTCGACCTCGCCGCCGAGGTCAAGCGCCGCCGGCCCGACATCCACCTCCACTCCTACAGCCCGATGGAGGTCGTGAACGGCGCGTCGCGCACCAACCTGTCCCTGCGCGACTGGCTGATCCGGGCCAAGGAGTCCGGTGTGGACTCCCTGCCGGGCACCGCCGCCGAAATCCTCGACGACGACGTGCGGTGGGTGCTCACCAAGGGCAAGCTGCCGACGTCGGCGTGGATCGAAGTCGTGACCACCGCGCACTCCGTGGGCCTCCCGACGACGTCGACGATGATGTACGGCCACGTCGACAACCCCAGCCACTGGGTCGCGCACCTGAAGCTCCTGGCGCGGTTGCAGCGCGAGGGCATGGAACGCAACGGCCGGCGCGGGTTCACCGAGTTCGTGCTGCTGCCCTTCATCCACCAGAGCGCGCCGATCTACCTCGCCGGCCTGGCTCGCCCCGGCACTTCCTTGCGGGAGAACCGCGCGGTCCACGCACTGGCACGGCTGCTCCTGCACGGCACGATCGACAACATCCAGAGCTCCTGGGTGAAGCTCGGCGAGGAAGGCAGCCGGGCGGTGCTGCAGGGCGGCGTCAACGACATCGGCGGCACGCTGATGGAAGAGACGATCTCCCGCATGGCAGGCGCGTCGAACGGCTCGTACAAGACGATCAGCGACATGCGCGCGATGGTCGAGCCGCTGGGCCGGCCGTTGCGCCAGCGGACGACGGGGTACGGAGTGCCGTCGGCTGAGCGCATTGCCGCCGCGGAGGCGTCGGACGGGGTGGCGACGGCGGTGCGGAAGCCGTTGTTGCCGTTGTTGACTTCCTGAGTTTCGGTGGTGCTGCGCCCCGGGCCGAGTTCGGTCCGGGGCGCATTCATGCGCACTGTCTCCACTCGATCGGGTGTAGACAACTGGCCTCGAGAGGGCCTGCGAGCCGGGAATTGTCGGTGGTCGCCGATAAACTGGACGTGGGACGCCCCCCTCGGGAGGGCGGGGTCTGTCCGGCGATTCCCGGGGCCGGGCACAGTCCCGGGTGGTCGAGAGCTAGGTTTCCTCGCCATGGGGATCTTCAAGGCGTTGCCGGTCGTTGTCGTGGCCCTCGCGGCCGTCGGGTGCGGTTCAGGGGAGCCGTCGGCGCCGGTCACCCAGGCGCCGGTGAGCTCGTCGCGAGTCGTGCCGCCGCCGGCGTTGGTGGTCTCCGCGGGGATCGTCGAGGCCGGGCTCGGGCATCGGGCGTCGGTGCTGACGCTGACCAACAACGACGCCGAAGCGCACACGCTGAATGGCTATCCCACCGTGCGGATCCTCGACGGAACCGGGAAGGCGCTGGATGTCCAGGTGCACCACGGGGTCTCGTACTTCTCGCCGGACCCCGGGCCGAAGCCGTTCACGTTGGCACCGCACGAAAAGCTGCTGAGCGTGGTGTCGTGGTCGGCCACGGTGACCTCGGGTGACACGACGACCGGCGCCGCGGTGGGCGTGGTCGCGGCGCCGGGTGAGGCCGAGCAGACCGTGCCGCTCGAGACCGACCTCGGGACGACCGGGGAGATCACCGTGACCGCCTGGATGAAGGACCTCCCGAAGTAGGCCTCAGCCGAGGATCCGCCGCAGCCACGGTGCCCGCGCCGCGCGGGCCTGCACCGAAAGCGCCGCGTCCGGGGCCGAGCCGTCGAAGCCGTGGTAGGCGCCGGGCCAGACGTGCAGCTCGGCCTGGACGCCGGCTTGCCACAGGCGCGTGGCGTAGGTGACGACCTCGTCGCGGAAGGTTTCGGCGGTGCCGACGTCCAGGAAGGCCGGCGGGAGGCCCGACAGGTCCGCGGCGCGGGCCGGGGCGGCGTAGGGCGAGACGTCGGGGCCGCCGCGGGCGGAGCCGAGCAGCGCGGTCCAGCCGATGTCGTTGGCGGTGCGGTCCCAGACGCCGAGGCCTGCCATCTGGAACGACGACGGGGTGTCGTTGCGGTCGTCGAGCATCGGGTAGAGCAGGAGCTGGCCGAGCAGCGCCGGGCCGCCGCGGTCGCGCGAGAGCAGGGCCACGGCGGCCGCCAAGCCGCCGCCCGCGCTGGCGCCGCCGACGACCACGCGAGCGGCGTCGATGCCCAGTGAACCGGCGTGCTCGACTGTCCACTTCAGACCCGTGTAGCAGTCTTCGACCGGCGCGGGATGCGGGTGTTCCGGGGCGACGCGGTAGTCGACCGAGACGAACGCGAGGCCGAGCGAAACCGCGTACTCCTTGAGCACCAGCAGATCACGGCCGCGGTGCCCGCCGAGGATCATGCCGCCGCCGTGCATCCAGTAGAGCACCGGAGCGTCGGCGGTCACGTGGGTCGGGCGGCCGATGACGAGCGGCACGCCGTCGGCGTCCACTTCGGACAGGGTGACAGTGCCGTCGGCCGCAACGTCGGCGAGCGAGAGCTCACGCGTGGCGCGCTCCTCGCGCAGGGCCGGGATCGCGGCGGCCGAGTCGAGCGCCGGCCGCTCGGCCCGCATCTGCTCCAGCACCACCTCGAGCTCGGGGTCGAACGGCAGCGGCGGCCCCACCTTCGGACGGGTCGCGGTCATCTCGGTACCTCCCAGGACGTCGTGGCTCTCGCCTGATCATCCTGGCCCGGCCGGGCCTCGCGCCACCTCCGCCAGGTGGCGGGAAATCCGTGAGCCGAACGAGCCATGACGTCGGATGTCGAAAATTTGCGTAAGTCCGTCCGACTATTGCGATTTCCTGTCGGTAATTCGTATGATCCAGCTCACACACTGTCCCCACCAGTGCACCCGACCCCGACGAAAGGCGAGTGCTGCTCCGTGTCTCCCCTAGGTGTCTTCAGCGCGCCCGAAAAACGACGACCCACCTCGAGAAAGATCGCCGCGCTCGGCAGCGCCGTGCTCGCGGCCGCCGGCCTCACCGCCCTGACCGTGATCGCGGCTCCCGGCAGCCCGGCGACAGCCACTCCGAACGCCGCCGTCGCCGGCCGCGGCGCGACCGTCCCGTTCATCGAGCAGGAAGCCGAGAACGCCGCCACCAACGGCACCGTGATCGGCCCCGACCGCACCGCCGGCACCCTTGCCGGCGAGGCTTCCGGCCGCAAGGCCGTCACCTTGACCGGCCAGGGCAAGTACGTCGAGTTCACCCTCAGCGCCCCGTCGAACTCGCTCGACTTCCGCTACAGCCTCCCCGACAGTGCCCAGGGCACCGGGATCAACGGCACGATCTCGGTCTACGTCAACGGCACCCACAACCGCGACCTGAACCTGACCTCCCGCTACGGCTGGTACTACGGCGGCTACCCCTTCAGCAACGACCCCGGCCAGGGCAAGGCGCACCACTTCTACGACGAGGTGCGCACGCTCTTCGGCACCAGCTACCCTGCCGGCACCAAGATCAAGCTGCAGATCGACGCCGGCGACGTCACCCCCGCGACGGTCGACCTCGCCGACTTCGAGCAGGTCGCCGCGCCCGCGACCAAACCGGCCAACGCCGTGAGTGTCACCGACTACGGCGCCACCGCCGGCGACACGAGCGACGACGCGGGTGCGTTCGACGCCGCCGCGGCCGCCGCGAAGAGCCAGGGCAAGCAGGTCTGGATCCCGGCGGGCTCGTTCACGCTCAACCACCACATCACCGTCGACCAGGTGACGATCCGGGGCGCCGGACCGTGGTACTCCGAGCTGCACGGCGCCCGCGCGGGCATCTTCGGCAAGGGCGAGCCGGCCAGCTGCTCCACCCCGACGTACCCCGGCAACGCGGCGGTGCCCGGGAGCAGCACGAACGTCGGGCTCTATGACTTCGCGATCATCGGCGACGTCCAGGCCCGGGTCGACTGCGACCAGTCCAACGCCATCGGCGGCGCGCTCGGCGGCGGTTCGGTCGTGCAGAACCTGTGGCTGCAGCACACGAAGGTCGGGCTCTGGCTCGACGGGCCGTTCGACGGGCTCACCGTGCGCGGCAACCGGATCCTCGACCAGACGGCCGACGGCCTCAACCTGCACCAAGGCATCAGCAACACGCTGGTGACGAACAACTTCCTGCGCAACACCGACGACGACGGCCTCGCCATGTGGGCCGAGCACGACGCCGACCACCACAACACGTTCTCGTTCAACACGGTGCTGCTGCCGATCCTCGCGAACAACATCGCGATCTACGGCGGCCACGACAACACCGTGTCCGACAACGTGGTGGCCGACAACCAGGACCAGGGCGGCGGCATCCACGTGGCCAACCGGTTCAGCGCCGTGCCGCTCTCGGGGACCACCACCGTCACGCGCAACACCGCGATCCGCACCGGCGTGCTCGACTCCAACTGGCAGTTCGGCGTCGGCGCGCTGTGGTTCGACGGTCGCGACTCGGCCATCACCGGCCGCATCGACGTGGTGGACAACGACCTGCTGGACAACAACTACGAGGGCGTGCAGTTCATCGACGGCGCCACCACCGACGTGCACTTCGACGGCCTGCGGATCACCGGCGCAGGCACGTTCGCGTGGCAGCTGCAGTCCAAACCGAGCGGTACGGTCAAGAACGTCGTCGCGACGAACGTCGGCCGCGCGGGCGTCTACAACTGCATGGGCCCGGACGCGCTGACGGGCCTGGCCGACCAGGGCGGCAACTCGGGCTGGACCACGACGTTCTGCGGTTCGTGGCCGACGCCGGTCTACAACGGCGGCACGACTCCCCCGACGACGCCGACCACACCGACGACACCGACGACGCCCACGCAGCCGCCGACCGGAAACCTGGCGCTGCACAAGGCAACCACGGCCAGCGGCTCCCAGGCCGGCTTCCCGCCGGCCAACGCCGCGGACGGCAATGCGAGCAGCTACTGGGAAAGCAGCAACAACGCGTTCCCGCAGACGCTGACCGTCGACCTCGGCAGCGCCCTGAATGTCAGCCGGCTCGTGCTGAAGCTGCCGCCTTCCAACGACTGGGGCGCCCGCACCCAGACGCTCACCGTGCAGGGCTCCACCAACGGCTCGTCGTTCAGCACGCTCAAGTCCGAGGCCGGCTACCGCTTCGACCCGGCGAGCGGCAACACCGCCATCGTCTCACTGAGCCCCACGAGCACGCGCTACCTGCGGCTGAGCTTCGCCGGCAACACCGGCTGGCCCGCCGGGCAGCTCTCCGAGCTCGAGGCCTACGCGTCCTGATCTTCTCCGGAAAATCCCCAGAAAGGACAAAGATGTCCCCCACCTCAGCACGACCCAGGGCAGCCTTGCTGGCCGCGGCGCTGGTGTCCTCCGGGCTGACCGTGTTCGCGGTCGGCTCGGGCACCCCCGCCGCGGCGGCGACCTGCCCGGCCACGGCGTCCGGCGGTGCGAGCGTTCCGTTCCGGATCGTCGAGGCCGAATGCAGCGCCACCAACGGATCCGCCGTCGGCCCCGACTACACGCAGGCCACGGTGGCCTCCGAGGCGTCCGGCCGCCAGGCCGTGCGGCTCGGGCAGGGCCAGTACGTGGAGTTCACGCTGCCGGCCGCGGCCAACTCGGTCAACGTCCACTACAACCTGCCCGACGGCAGCTCCGGCCGGATGTCGGTGTACGTCAACGGGACCAAGCTCGGCAGCGGGCTTTCCGTGACGTCGCAATACACCTACACCGACACCCCCGGCATCCCGGGCGCGAAGACCCACCACTTCTTCGACGACGCCCGTCTGCTGTTCGGCCAGAACGCCGCCGCGGGCGCGAAGGTCAAGGTGCAGCTGGACTCCGGCGACGTCGGGCAGGCCACGATCGACCTCGCCGACTTCGAGCAGGTCGGGGGCGCCGGCGCGCAACCGGCCGGCTCGCTGTCGGTCACCGACTACGGCGCCACGGCCAACGACGCCGGCGACGACACGCAAGCTTTCCGCAACGCCTTGCAAGCCGCCCGGCAGCAGGGCAAGGAAGTGTGGGTGCCGAGCGGCCGGTTCGAGATCGGGTCGGCGCTGCAGATCGACCAGACCACCGTGCGCGGCGCCGGGCAGTGGTACACCGTGCTGCACGGCAACAACATCTTCAACAACGGCAGCGCTTCCGGGAACATCAAGCTCTACGACTTCGCCGTGTTCGGCTCGGTCTCCGAGCGCAACGACTCCAGCCCGGACAACGCGTTCCACGGCGTGCTCGGCAATGGCTCGGTCGTCTCGGGGCTGTGGATCCAGGACACCAAGTGCGGCCTGTGGCTGATGAACGGCGCGTCCTCGAACCTCACGATCGAGGACAACCGCATCCTCGACACGCAGGCCGACGGCGTGAACTTCGACGGCGCCGTGACCAACTCCGCCATCCGCAACAACTACCTGCGCAACAACGGTGACGACGCGCTCGCGCTGTGGTCCAACGGCCAGGCCGACGCCGGCATCACCATCGCGAACAACACCGTGGTGCAGCCGAACCTGGCCAACGGCATCGCCCTCTACGGCGGCTCGAACAACACCGTCAGCGGCAACCTCATCCAGGACACCAACGCCCTCGGCGGCGGCTACCTCGTGGCCAACCGGTTCAACTCGGTGCCGCTCTCGGGCACGGTCACGCTGACGAACAACACCGCGCTGCGGGCCGGGGCACTCGACCCCAACTGGCAGTTCGGCGTCGGCGCGCTGTGGTTCGACGCCCGTGACCAGGCCATTTCCGGCGTGACCATCCGCGTCAACGGCTTCACGGCCATCGACAGCCCGTACGAGGCCATCCAGTTCATCGACGGCAACGGCGCGGGCAAGCAGGTCAGCGGCATCACGATCGACGGCGTGACCGTGCGCGGCGCGGGCACGTTCGTCGCACAGTCGCAGACGCAGGGCACGGTGTCGATCAGCAACCTGACGGCGTCGGGTGTCGGCGTGGTCGGCACGTACAACTGCCCCTACCCGAGCTCGATCCCGAAGATGACCTTCACCGGTTCGGGCAACAGTGGCTGGACCGGCACCTGGAACGACTGCGCCGGCTGGCCCGCGCCGAACTCCGGCCCGCCGCAGCCGCCGCAGTCGGGCGCGAACATCGCGCGCGGCAAGGCAATCACGGCGAGCGGCTCGCAGGGCGGCTTCCCGCCGGGCAATGCCGTGGACGGCAACGCGAGCTCCTACTGGGAGAGCACGAACAACGCGTTCCCGCAGACGCTGACCGTCGACCTCGGTGACCCGGCGGCGATCAACAAGGTGACGCTGAAGCTGCCGCCCTCGGGCGACTGGGGCGCCCGCACCCAGACGCTCACCGTGCAGGGCAGCACCGATGGCGGCTCGTGGACGACGCTGGTCGCCTCGCGCGGCTGGAACTTCAGCCCGTCGTCCGGCAACACCGCGTCGGCGAGTTTCGGCACGACGACGCAGCGCTTCGTGCGCGTGACGATCACCGGCAACACCGGCTGGCCGGCCGGGCAGGTCTCGGAACTGGAGGTGGCCGCGGCGTGATCTGACGGAGAAGGGCTCCCCGGCCGGCGGTGCCGACGGCAGGGGAGCCCTTCCTGTCACACCGCGGGAGCCGGTTCCAGCTCGGCGACCTCGGCCGTCCGCCGAGCCCGCCGTCCCAGGTAGAGGATCAGCACCGCGCACCCCAGCATCGGCCCGGACAACGCCAGGAAGATCGCCGCCGGGGACCAGGAGGCGGCCACCGCGGCGCCGACGACGAGCGGGCCGAGGATCCCGCCGAGGCGGCCGATGCCCAGCGCCCAGCCGACGCCCGTCGAGCGGATGTTGACCGGGTAGACCACGGCGGCCAGCGCGATCAGCGCCTTCTGGCCACCGCTGACCCCGCAGCCGACGAGGAACATCGCCGCCAGGAGGATCCACACCGGCGCGTGGAACGCCGGCCCGGTCACCGCGAGGAACACCGCGCCCACCACGAACAACGCACCCAGCGAACCGAACGCGCCCAGGCGGTCCATCGCCGGCCCCACGACGAGCGCGACGACGATGCCGCCGACGGTCGTGAGGCTCGTGGCCGTGACCACCGTGCCGTTCGCGAAACCGAGGTTCGTGAGCATCGTCGGCAACCAGCTCTGCAGCGCATAGAACTCGCCGAGGTTGACGGCGAAGACCACCCACAGCAGCACTGTGCTCAGCACCCCGCCGTTGGCCAGCAGCGCCTTCAGCTTCACGCGGCCACCGGCTTCGGCCACGTCGACGCTCACCGGCTGTGTCTCCGCGGGCAACGCCGGGTCGATGCGGCGGCACAGCCGGTACGCGCGTTCGGAGTTCGCGCCGCGGCCCACCAGGAACACGAGCGACTCCGGCAGGAACTTCAGCATCAGCGGGATGATCACCAGCGGCGCCAGCGCACCCACGAGGAACACCGAACGCCAGCCGGCCGTCGGCACGAGCCAGCCCGACACCACCCCGGCCACGACGAACCCGAGCGAGAATCCACAGTAGATCGCCAGGACGAAGCTCGCCCGCAGGCGTTTCGGGGTGTACTCGGCGGTGAGCGCGACCGCGCTGGGCGCCGCCGCGCCGAGACCGATGCCCGTGATGAGCCGCAGCACCACGAGCTCGGCCACGCCGCCGACCCAGACGGACACGAGGCTCGTCAGCGCGAACAACGCCGTGCCCGCGATCACGAGCCGCCGGTGGCCGAAGCGGTCGGACAGCGGCGAAAGCACGAGGTAGCCGATCATCAGGCCGACCAGGGCCGAGGAGAAGATCGGGCCGAGCACCGCGACCTTCAGCCCCCAATCTTTGGCGATGTGCGGAGCGAGGTAGTTGATGGCCTGCGTGTCGAAGCCGTCGAAGAACATCACGAGCCCGCACAGCACCACCGTGCCGTACTGGAACGGGCTGACGCGCTTGCCGTCGACGAACCCGGTCAGGCGGACGCCCGCCGTCACCGGGTGCCGGCCAGCAGGTCGGCCACTTCACGCGGGTGCGTCAGCGGGGCCAGGTGCGGGGCGTCGAGGCGCACGACGTGGTCGGCGCCCGCGGCCATCTTCTCCTGGTCCACGGGGAAAATCGCCTCGTCGCGCTCGCACACGACGTAGGTGACCGGGTGCGTGCGCTCGGGTTCGGTGGCCGGCTGGGTGAAGGTGACGGCCGCGTGCGCGCGGCGCTGCCCGTGGACGCCGGCGAACGCGGCTTCGTCGAGGTCGGGGGCGAGCACCTTGCGGGCCAACTCGTGGTCGTCGGTGACGTGCAGCGTGCCGTCTTCGCGGGGGACGATCCACTCCTCCGGGTGCGGAGAGCGGATGTCGAGCAGGTTCTCACCGCGGCGCGGGCGGAACGCGGACAGGAAGACGCTGTGACGCACGCGCGGGTGGTCGGAGAGCTCGCCGACGACGATGCCGCCGTAGGAATGCCCGACCAGCACGACGTCACGGCCGAGGCCGTCGACGAGGTCACGCACGTGGGCGACGTCCGTAGACACGTCGCCGAACGCCGCCGGGTCCGGGCCCCCGCTGGGCAGCTGCTCCACGACGTGCACCTCGTGGCCCTGCTCACGCAGCGCGTCGGCCACTTCCCGCCAGCTCCAGCCGGCGTACCAGGCGCCGTGGACGAGCACGAAGTCCATGGGATTCTCCTTTGAATCGTGGTGGGGTCTGACGGAAACGCAGTACGGAAACGCAGTACGGAAAGCGGTCAGGCGGGAATGCGGGGCTCGGCGGCGGGCACGAACGAGTCGGCCAGGAAGCTCTCGGCCGGCAGCCCGCCGCGGCCGGTGAGCAGGTCGTGGGCGTCGGTGGTCATCGCTTCGCTGCCGCACGCGTACGTGCGGTGGCCGGTCAGCTCCGGGTGGTCGGCGAGCGCGGTGTGCTGGACGTGGCCGGTGGCGCCGGACCAGCTCTTGCCCGGGCGGGAAAGCACCGGCGTGTAGTCGAACCAGCTGTGCCGGGCCGCCCAGCGCTCCGGGAGCTCGGCCAGGTAGAGGTCCGCCTCCGTGCGCGCGCCCCAGTAGAGGTGGACGGGCCGGGTGCTGCGGCGGGCGATGAGGTCGAGCACGATCGACTGGATCGGCGCGAAGCCGGTGCCCGTGGCGAGCAGCAGAATGGGTCCGGCGCCGTCGTCGAGCACGAACTCGCCGAACGGCGTTTCGACGTCGAGCGTGTCGCCGGGCCTCAGTGCCCCCACCGTGTGCTCGGAGAAGCGTCCGCCCCGTTCGGTGCGGACGTGCAGCTGCACCGCGTCGTTGTGGTGCGGCGGGTTCGCGAGCGAGTACGGGCGCGGTTCGTCGTCCGGCAGCTGCACTTCCAGGAACTGCCCGGCGCGGAACGGCGCGCGCCGCCCGATCGGGAACCGCAGGTCGAGCACGGTGACGCGGGGCGCGGGACGGCGGATGCGGTGCACCACCGTGGTGAGCTTCTTGCGCCGCGGCGGCTCGCTGCGTTCGATGCGGCGCGGCCGGACCACGACCGGGCCTTGTGGTTCGGCGCGGCAGAGCAGCACGCCGTCGGCCGGCCCCGTCAGCTCACCGCGGCCGCGCACCACCACCGAACCCGCGACGAGCGAGCCGGTGCACGACGTACAGACCCCCTTGCGGCACGAGTACGGGATCGCCCAGCCCGCGTTCTCGGCGGCTTCGAGCACGGTTTGCCCGTCGTCGCACGGGATCTCGACGTCCGTGTCCGCCACGGTGATCATGCGGTGGTCTCCTTCGTTCGTCCGAACAGGCCCAGCGCGCGCACCACGGCCGTCGGGTCCGCGACACCGCGCCCGGCGATGTCGAACGCCGTGCCGTGGCCGACGCTGCAGAACGGCACGCCGGCGCCCACGGTCAACGCGGTCGAGGTGCGGCCGGCGAGCAGCTTGACCGGAATGTGGCCCTGGTCGTGGTACAGCGCGACGAACCCGTCGTGGCCCGGGGTGGTGAGCGCCACGTCGGCGCCGGTCGGGCCGACGGCGTCGATGCCTTGCGCGACAAGGGAAGCCACGGCCGGCGCGGTGACGCCCTCGTCGTCGGTGCCGAACAGGCCGCCTTCGCCCGCGTGCGGGTTGATGCCGAAGACACCGATGCGCGGGACGGCGACGCCGAACGTCCGCAGGGCTTCCCACAGCGCTTTCCCGGCAGCGGTGACGAGCTCCGGGGTGAGCCGGGCGAGTGCGTTGGCGAGGCCTTCGTGCAGGGTCGCGTGCACGATGTTCAGGCCACCGCCCGACAGCAGCAGGAACACGCGGTCCTCGGGCACGCCGGTGAGCCGCGCGATCAGCGGCGGGTAGCCGCGGAACGGAATGCCCGCGGCGTGTACGGCCGTCTCCGAATGCGGGCAGGCGACCACGCCGCGGTAGCCGCCGCCGAGGGCGAGCGTGACGGCGGTGCTGACGTACCGGATCGTCGCCGCGCCCGCCTCGGCGCTGAGCACGCCCGGGCGGAACTCGTCCGGCGGCAGGTGCCCGACGTCCACGAGGTCGAGCAGACCGTCCTCCGCCGGGGCGCCGGGCGCGTGCTCACGCAGCCGGAAACCCTTCGCGGCGGCCAGATCCGCGAGAACATGATGGTCGCCCACCAGCACCGGCGGGTCCTCGGCCTGCGTGGCGGCCGCGACCGCGATCTCGGGCCCGATGCCGTTGGGGTCGCCGATGGCCAGCAGCACCCGGCTCACAGCGGCAGCGCCAGGAGCGTGTCGATCTCCTTGCTGTCGCACACGACCACGCGTTCGCGCAGCAGAGCCTGATCGCCCTCGACGCGGTAGCGGTCGACATAACGACCGCTGGCGAACAGGTCGGTCGGCCCGCCGCCGGTCACGCGCAGCACGAAAAACGGCGTCTCGCTCTCGACGTCACCACCGGACTCGGTGAGGATCGCGGGCTGGCCGAGCATGTGGCGGTACACGTGCGGCTCGTAGATGTTGGCTTCCTTCAGCGCCGACACGCGGTCGGTCAGCATGCCGCGGGTGTCGGCCCAGATCAGGCCGGCGGGCAGGCCGCGGGCGTAGTTGTCGGCTGTCGTCACGCGGTAGTGGCAGTCTTCGGTGAAGAACGTGGGCCAGTCCTCGAGCGGCCCGTCGTCGATGCAGCGGGCGTAGTGCGCCTGGGCACGGGCGATGGCGACCTGGTTGTCCATCAGGCACGCACCACCCGGGTGCGTTCGTGCTTGCCGATCTCGGGCAACGGCGCGTCGTCGTCGGGCACGAAACCCATCGACTGGCGGTAGGCCAGCCAGAACCCGCGGACCGACGCCTCCGTGACCCGGCTTTCGCTCGACTCCGCGGTGTCGCCGCCCATCTGCAGGGTGGCGTACTCGTCGGACGCACCGGCGATGCCGCGCTGCACGAAGCCGCCGATGCCACCGTCCTCCATGGACACGTAGCCGGCGGGACCGACCAGATTGGACTGTTTCATCCGGACGAGCCGCTGCTCCTCGGTGTCGGACTCGAAGCCGAGGTAGGTCCAGTTGAGCAGCGTGTCGTCGGTGCCACGCGGGAGAATCTGACGCACGGCCACGGAGTTCTGGATCTGCTGCAGCACGAACCCCGGGTAGACGGACAGGATCTGCAGCGTCACGTCGTCGCCGACCTCGCTGAAGCCCTGCAGCAGCGACGGGTCGGCCAGGCGGTATTCGGACTCGGACCGGATGTTCTGATCGCGGTACTCGGTGGTCTCGGTGGCGCTGCGGTCGATGGCCGAGTAGCTCACGTGGTGGCCACCGGACTCGTCGACGATGATCGCGCCCCGCTGCGAGAGGCGGTTGATCCCGAACGTCGTGAAGAACAAGTGCAGGATGCTGGCGTGGTAGGAGTCGCGGACGTTCTCCGCGTACAGCTTCCAGTTGTTCGGCAGCCGCTGCGCGAACCGGCCGAGCACCACGGGCTTGCGGCCGCCGAGCACGCGGTCGATGCGGTCGAGGATCTCCTCGCCCAGGTACTCCTCGATGTCGGGCAGGTCGTTGGACAGCGTGCCGAACACCAGACCGTGGACCACGGCGATGCGCAGCTTGCGCGGCCCGTGGTCGGACAGGCAGAAGCTCGGCGGCATCCCGCCCTTGCCGCCCACGCCCTCGGCGAACGCGACAGCCGTGAGATCGCCCTGCAGGTTGTAGGTCCAGGCGTGGTAAACGCAGGTGAAGTCGCGGGCCTTGCCGTGGTCGGCCATCGCGATCAGCGCGCCGCGGTGGGCGCAGCGGTTCTCGAACGCGTACACCTCGCCGTCGACGTCGCGCGTCACCAGCACCGGCTGCTCGCCGATGAAGGTCGCGCAGAAGTCGCCGGGCTCGGCCAGCTCGGCCTCGAGGCACAGGTAGCTCCAGTGCGGACCGTGGAAGATCCGGTCCTGCTCGGCGCGGTACACCGCCTCGTCCTGGAAAACCCAGTACGGCACCCGGGTCAGCGACCGCGGCCAGCTGCGGTCGGGTGCGCGGCCCGCAGTGGTCCCCGTGAGGCGATCCATCGTCGGTTCCTCCTCGCCCGGGGTGCCGCTCGACAGCTCGCGGCACCCCTGATAGTGTTCGAATAACGAACGCAGTTTCACTTGCCGAACACATTGAAGGCAAGCGAGGGCCTGCCGTCAAGACCCATCTCCGGGGAGAGCCGTGCCCGCAGCCGAAGGAATGGCCGGTTTGGCCAAGGGATTGGCGATCCTGGAGCTGTTCGGCGAGGCGTCTCCGAAGCTCGCGATCAGCGACGCGGCGCGCCTCACCGGCCTCAACCGCGCCGTGGCCCGCCGCTGCCTGCTCACGCTCGTCGACCTCGGATACCTCACCCACGACGGCAAGCACTTCCTGCCCACCCCGCGCCTGTTACGCCTGGGCGACGCGTACGTCGAGTCGACAGCGCTGCCGCAGCTCGCGCAGCCACACCTGGCGGCGGTGCGCGAGCACGTGCAGGAGTCGGCATCGCTGGCGGTGCTGCAGAACGACGAGGCGCTGTTCATCGCGCGCAGCGAGGTGAAGCGGATCGTCAACACGGGCGTGCGCATCGGCGCGAGCGTGCCGGCGTACGCGTCGGCGACCGGGCACGTGCTCCTTTCCGCACTGTCCACGGAGGACTTGACGGCCTATCTCGACCGGTCCGAACTCCACCCCAGGACCCCGAAAACACCGGTGACCCCCGACGAGATCCGCCGTCGGGTGGACCTCGTACGAGAGGAAGGCGCGGCGTTCACCGACGAGGAGCTGGAATACGGCCTGCGCTCGCTCGCCGTACCCGTGCTCGACTCGCGCGGCCGTACCGTCGCCGCGATGTCGGTGAGCGCCACCGCCGGCCGCATCTCGATGGACCAGCTGCGCGACGAGTTCCTGCCGGTACTGCTCGACCAGGCGGAGCAGCTGGGGCGCAAGCTGTAACCGGTGGCTCAGCGTGTCAGCACCCTCGCGCCGTGAAGTCGAGATTTTGCGAGCCGTTGCAGTAAAGTTTCAGCCATGACGCGTCGACTTGCCGAAGTGGCCCGACAGGTGGGGGTCAGCGAAGCCACGGTCAGCCGGGTGCTCAACGGCCGGCCCGGGGTTTCCGCGAGTACCCGGGCCGCCGTTCTCACCGCGCTGGACGTGATGGGCTACGAACGCCCCACCCAGCTGCGCGGGGAACGGGCCCGCCTGGTGGGGCTCGTGCTGCCCGAGCTGCAGAATCCGATCTTCCCCGCGCTGGCCGAGATCATGGGCAACGCGCTGGCCCAGCAGGGGTTCACGCCCGTGCTGTGCACGCGCACCGCCGGCGGGGTGTCCGAAGCCGAGTACGTGGAGCTGCTCCTGCAGCAGCAGGTGTCCGGGGTGGTGTTCGCCGGCGGGCTGTTCGCCCAGGCCGACGCCGTGCACACGCACTACCACCACCTCGTGGAACGCAAGCTGCCCACGGTGCTGATCAACGCCGCCGTCGACCACCTCGGGCTGCCGCAGGTCTCGTGCGACGACGCGGTGGCCGTGGAGCAGGTCGTGGGGCACCTGAGCTCACTCGGCCACGAGAAGATCGGCCTGGTCCTGGGCCCGGCCGACCACGTGCCGTCGCAGCGCAAGCTCGCGGCTTTCCGCTCGTACGCGGCGAAACTCGGCCTGCCCGTGCTCGACGAGCTGGTGGAGCACGGCATGTTCTCCATCGAGGGCGGGCACGCCGCGGCCGCGCGCCTGTACCCGCGCGGGGCCACCGCCGTGCTGTGCGCGAGCGACCTTCTGGCCCTCGGCGCGATCCGCGCCGCGCGGCGGCAAGGCCTCTCGGTGCCGGACGACATCTCCGTGGTCGGCTACGACGACTCCGCGCTCATGAACTGCACCGACCCGCCGCTCACGACCACGCGCCAGCCGATCGAGGCGATGGGCCGCGCCGTGGTGGAGCTGCTCGTGAAGCGGATCAACGGCGGCGAGGTCGCGGCCGAGGAACTGCTGTTCGCTCCCGAGCTCGTGGTGAGGGGGTCGACCGCGCGGCACCGGGCGTGATCACGTCCTGTTCGTAACTTGCAAATCCTCGTCGGGTTATTGCGGCGTTCTGGTCTCACACTTTAGAGTGACGGCCATCACGACACAGCCGTCGCGACCGCGAGAAGAGGCTTGAGATGAGCAGTCCCTGGTCCCGAGCAGCGAGGTCCAGCCGCACCCCCAGAACCGTGATCGCCCTGCTCACCGCGGGCGGCCTGGCCGTGAGCCTCGCCGCCTGCGGCTCCGGCTCCGAGGGCGGAGACGCCGGCGGAAAGGTCCAGATCACCGTCACCGGGCAGCCGCCGACCACGCAGCCGTTCGAGCGCAAGGTGTTCGACGCCGACGTCGCCGAGTTCGAGGCTTCGCACCCGGACATCGACATCGTGCCCCACGAGGGGTTCATGGACCCCAAGACGTTCTCGGCCAAGCTCGCCGGCGGCCAGCTCGAAGACGTGTACTACGTGTACTTCACCGACCCGGCTCAGATCATCGCCCGCCACCAGGCCGCCGACATCACGGAAGCGGCGAAGAGCGTGCCGCATGTGAACGACATCCAGCCGCAACTCCTGGACAACTTCCGGGACGCGAGCGGCAAGCTTTACGGCCTCCCGACGGCGAACTACACCATGGGGCTCGTCTACAACCGCAAGCTCTTCCAGCAGGCCGGGCTCGACCCGGACAAGCCGCCCGCCACCTGGGACGAGGTGCGGGCCGACGCGAAGAAGATCTCCGCACTGGGCAACGGGGTCGTCGGGTACGCCGACTACAGCAAGAACAACCAGGGTGGCTGGCACATGACCGGCTGGCTGTACTCGATGGGCGGCGACATCGCCCGCAAGGACGGCGACAAGTGGGTCGCCGACTTCGACAACGACAAGGGCCGGGCCGCGCTGGACTACCTGCACGCCATGCGCTGGGACGACAACTCCATGGGCAGCAAGCAGCTGCTGCAGGACGTCGACGTGCAGCGCATGATGGGCGCCGGCCAGCTCGGCATGTACATGGCCGCGCCGGACAACGTGCCCGTGCTGGTGAAGCAGTTCAACGGCAAGTACGAGGACTACGGCATCGCCGGTATGCCCGGCACGCAGGGCACCCTGCTCGGCGGCGAGGGCTACATGATCAACCCGAAGACATCGGCCGCGAAGATCAAGGCCGGTCTCGAGTGGATCCAGTGGAAGTACCTCAACCCCGACCGCTTCGACAAGCACGTGAAGCAGTACGCCGACGGCAAGCAGCCCGTGGGCCTGCCGACCGAGCCGACGCCGGACATCTGGCAGGGCGCGGTACGCGACCAGCAGCTGGCCGTGAAGAAGAAGTACGCCAACGTGCCCGCGGAGAACTACCAGTCCTACGTGGACACCGCGGACAAGATCAAGGGCAGCATCGAACCGCCGAACGCGCAACAGATCTACGCGGCGCTCGACAGCGTGATGCAGGCCGTGCTCACCGACCGCAACGCGAACATCGACCAGCTGCTCGGCTCGGCGCAGTCGAAGGTCAACAGTGTCCTCGCCCAGGTCAGGTAACGTGCTCGACTGGCCCGCGGTCACCCCGCGGGCCGGTCGGCCTGCCGCCTCGCCCGCCGAACGCCGGCGCGCCCGGCTCAAGCGGCGCCTGCGCGAGAACCTCACCGCGTACACGCTGTTGTGCGCCGCGCTCGTGGTGTTCGCGATGTTCTCCTGGTATCCCATCGTGCGCGGAGTGCTGCTGAGCTTCCAGCAGGTCGACTTCGTGAACCCGCCGACGTGGGTCGGGTTCGACAACTTCGTGCGCCTGTTCGCCGACCCGCTGTTCGGGGTCGCGTGGCGCAACACGTTGCTGTTCACCGGGTTCGCCCTCGTCTTCGGGTTCCTCGTACCGTTCGTCGCGGCGGTGCTGCTCAACGAACTGCGCCACGCGCGGGCGTACTTCCGGCTCGCCGTCTACCTGCCGGTGATGCTGCCGCCCGTGGTCACGGCGCTGATGTGGAAGTGGTTCTACGACCCGGGTCCCGGGCTGTTCAACTCGGCGCTGAACGCGGTCGGCCTGCCCGGTCTGCAGTGGCTCGACTCTTCGACGACTGCGATGCTGTCGCTGGTGTTCGTGTCCACCTGGGCCAACATGGGCAGCACCACGTTGATCTACCTCGCAGCGCTGCAGACCATCCCGGGTGAGCTGTACGAGGCCGCGGAGCTCGACGGCGCGGGGATGTGGCGGCGGCTGCGGCACGTGACCTTCCCGCAGACGCGGTTCGTGCTGCTGGTGCTCCTGCTGCTGCAGATCGTGGCGACGATGCAGGTGTTCACCGAGCCGTACGTGATGACCGGCGGTGGCCCGGACGACTCGACGGTGACCGTGCTCCTGCTGCTGTACCGCTACGCCTTCGTCTACAACGACTTCGGCTCGGCCAGCGCGATGAGCCTGCTGCTGTTCGTGGCGCTGGGCGTGTTCTCGGCGATGTACGTGCGTCTCACGAGGAGGGTGGAATGACAGCCGCGCGGACGCTGGTCTCGCCTTCGCAACTGCGTACACCGGGCGGCAAAACCGTCTACGTGATCGTGTTCGTGTGCACGTTCGCCTTGTTCACCTTGGCGTTCCTGTTTCCGTTGTACTGGGCGGTGACGGGGGCGATGAAGTCACCGGCGGAGCTGGCGGCGACCCCGGCGACGATCGTGCCGCGCGAGTGGCATCCGGAGTCGTTTTCCGAGGCCTGGGACCAAATGGACCTCGGAAAGTACTTCCTCAACACGGTGGTCGTAGCGGGTGGCGCGTGGCTGGTGCAGCTGGCGGTGGACGTACCGGCCGCGTTCGCGCTGTCGAAGCTGCGGCCCAAGTTCGGCAATGTCGTTCTGGGATTGATGCTCGTCACGCTCATGCTGCCGGCCGCGGCGCTGCTGGTGCCGACGTACGTGACGGTGACGGACCTGCCGCTGCTGCACTTGAACCTCATCAACTCGCCCGCCGCGATCTGGCTGCCCGCGGCGGCCAACGCGTTCAACATCTATCTGCTGAAACGGTTCTTCGACCAGATCCCGGACGAACTCATCGAAGCCGCGCGCCTCGACGGCGCCGGTCCGGTACGGACATTGTGGACGATCATCCTGCCCATCTCGCGCCCGATCCTCGCCGTGGTCTCGATCCTCACGATCGTGGCCGCGTGGAAGGACTTCATCTGGCCACTGCTGGTGTTCCCCGACACCGGCAAGCAGACGCTGAGCGTGATGCTGCAGCGGGTGGCCATTGACATGCCACTGAACCTGCTCGTGGCGGGGATGGTGCTGGCGAGCGTGCCGATGATCGTGCTGTTCCTCGTGTTCCAGCGCCAGATCCTCGCCGGGCTCACCGCCGGTTCGATCAAGGGCTGACACACCGACCGTGTACACAAACGACTCTGGGAGGACTACGCAGTGACCGAACTGTCTTCGGCTTGGTGGCGCAGCGCGGCGATCTACCAGGTGTACATCCGCAGCTTCGCCGACGGAAACGGCGACGGCATCGGCGACCTCGCCGGCGTCCGGTCCCGTTTGGACCATCTCGCCGAACTGGGGATCGACGCCATCTGGTTCACGCCTTGGTACCCGTCGCCCATGGACGACGGCGGCTACGACGTGGCCGACTTCCGTGACATCGAACCGCTTTTCGGCACTCTCGCCGAGGCCGAGGAGCTCATCGCCGAAGCGCACGAGCGCGGCATCCGCGTGATCATCGACATCGTGCCGAACCACTGCTCCGACGAGCATCGGTGGTTCCAGGCGGCACTCGCCGCCGGGCCGGGATCGGTCGAGCGGCAACGGTTCTGGTTCCGCCCCGGCCGCGGCGTCGACGGTTCGCAGCCGCCGAACAACTGGAAGTCTCGCTTCGGCGGTCCCGCGTGGACTCGCGTCGAGGACGGCGAGTGGTACCTGCACCTGTACAGCTCGCGCCAGCCCGATTTCAACTGGGACAACGCCGACATCCGCGCAGAGTTCGAGGACGTGCTGCGGTTCTGGTTCGACCGCGGCGTCGACGGCTTCCGCATCGACGTCGCCGACGGGCTCGTCAAGGACCCGGCACTGCCCGACGTCGAGAACGGGGACGAGACACCGTTCTCCGACCAGGAGGGGCTGCACGAGATCTACCGGTCGTGGCGCAAGATCGCCGACTCGTACGCGGGCGAACGCGTGCTCGTCGGCGAGATGTGGCTGCCCGACATGTCACGCGCCGCGCGCTATCTGCGCCGCGACGAGCTGCATTCGGCGTTCAACTTCGACTTCCTGGTGTGCCCGTGGGACGTCTCGCGCTTCCGCGACGTCATCTCGCGCACGCTGCGGGCCCACGACGAGGTCGGCGCGCCCGCGGCGTGGGTGCTGTCCAACCACGACGTGACGCGGCACGTCACCCGGTACGGCCGCTCCAGCGACACGGGCTTCTCGTTCGCCGACCGGCTGCACGGCACGCCGGTTTCGCTCTCCTTGGGCACCCGCCGAGCGCGGGCGGCGGCACTGCTGACATTGGCGCTGCCCGGCGGGGTGTACGTGTACCAGGGCGAAGAGCTGGGGTTGTGGGAAGTCGAGGACATCCCTTCGGAGCTGCGGCAGGACCCGGTGTGGGCGCGGACCGACGGCGCGGACCCGGGCCGGGACGGATGCCGGGTGCCGCTGCCGTGGTCGGGTCCTGCCGCACCATTCGGCTTCGGCACGGGGACGCCGTGGCTGCCGCAGCCGTCATCGTGGGCCGAGTACACGGCTTCGGCGGAGGCGGCGGACCCGGCGTCGATGCTGTCGCTGTACCGCGACGGCCTCCGGATCCGCGCGGAACAGGCTGCGCTCGGCGCGGGTGCGCTGGAGTGGCTTTCGCGCGATGACGGCGTGCTGGCGTTCACGCGGGAGCCGGGGTTCACGTTCGTGCTGAACTTCTCCGCCACGGCGGTTCCGTTGCCGGCCGGGGAGATCCTGCTGGCGAGCGGTCCGGTCTCCACGGAGATCCCGACGGACACCGCAGTGTGGCTGCGGTCCTGATCGTCGGTGGAGGGTGTCGAGGGGGCACCCTCCACCGGCGTCGGTCAGCTCCGCGAGTGGCGCGGAACAGCCGGCGGCCACCTCCCGTCTCGGCCGCCGGGCAGCCGCTCAGAAATTTTTCGAGCGACGGTGTCGATTGGTGTCGAGCGGGTTCGTAGGCAGGGTGAGGGGCCGCCTGGCCCCGAACCTCACTCAAGGAGCACACCATGACCGCCACCTACACCTTCGACGTCTTCTCCAGCCTCGACGGCTACGGCTCCCACACCGGCGACTGGGGTGGCTACTGGGGCAAGCAGGGCCCGGAGCTGCTGGCGCGCCGCCTCGAGCTGTACGGCGAGGGGCAGCGGATGGTGTTCGGGAAGACCACGTTCCGGGACAACGTGGAGATGTTCACCGAGTTCGGCGTGGAGAACCTCGACCCCTGGGTCGCCCGGATGCGGAACCTGCCGGCCACCGTCGTGTCCACCACCCTGCGCGGCCCCTTCGACTGGCCGGACGCGACGGTCCTCAGCGGCGACGCCGTCGACGTCATCGCGCGCCTCAAGAAGGAGTCCGACGCCCCGCTGCGCTCCCACGGCAGCCTGACCATGAACCGCGCCCTGATGGCCGCCGGCCTGGTCGACCGCGTGCAGCTGACGGTCTTCCCCGTGCTCACCGGCCGAACGGGCGCCGCCCGCATCTTCGAGGGGGCCGAGGACTTCGACCTGGAGCTCCTCGAAAGCCGCACCTTGGACGGCCACACGCAGGAACTGATCTACCGGCCCACGCGGCATTGATGAGTGGACTCAGTCGATCAACTTGTTCGTGCGCGGGCGGCGCGGAGGCGTTCGAACGCTTTCGGCCGCCCGATCGCATCGAGGCGGCCGGCGATCTCGCGGGCGCAGTCAGCCGCCGTGCGGTGAGTGGTGTCCACGACGAGGTCGTTGTCCCGGTGGGAGTAGATCAACGTCTGCGAGGCGGCGAGACCGTGCGGCCGGTCGCCGCGCGAGCGCTCCCGCCGGGCGAGCTCCTCCGGCGCGCAGTGGACGTCGACCAGGGTGACGTCGTAGCTGTCGAGGACGACGAGGAGATCGTCGAGGCGCCACGGCTCGCTGAGCAGGTAGTCCATGACCACGTCGTTCCCCGTGGACGTGAGGGCTGCGACGGCGCGGTGGTAACCCCGCCGGGTCCGTCGCAGCATTTCCTGGACTCCGGCGTCGTCGAGCTCACGGGTGTAGCGCGTCGACCGCATCCCGCTGATCCCGTCGACGGGGACGTGGAACCAAGGGTCGGGCAGGACCGCCAGCAGTGCCTGCCCGATGCTCGACTTCCCCGAGCTGGAAGGGCCGTTGAGGAGAATGACCCGGCCGCGCGACACTGGCTCCATGATCGAACTGTAGCCAGGCAAAGCTGATCGATCCCGGCCTGAACCCGGCGACTCTCAGGCAGTCAGCTTCAGGACATCCACGCCACGCACGTTGTCCGCCACATACACATACCCGTCATGCCAATACGGCGCCCACGAGCTGGCGTCCGCCGGGCGGAAGTAGGCGATCTGGCGCGGGTTGGTCGGGTCGCTGACGTCGAGGAAGCGCGTGCCCTGGGAGTAGAAGGACTGGACGAGTACGTGGTCGCGCAGGTCGAAGTAGTGGGCGGAGCAGTCGTCGGAGGCGGGGTCGCTGCCTTCCTGGCCGGCGACGCTCCAGGTGCCGATGCTCTGCAGACGGAAGGGATCCGACGCGGTCGAACGCCAGCCTTCGCCGTGGTACGAGCCGGCCAGGGACGAGATGGTGAGCACGCCGTCGCCCGCGCAGCCGTCGAGGAAGTTCTCCTCGGTGGCGTACACGAGGTCGTGGCCGCGCCAGGCGCCGGCGTCGCGGGGGCCGACCGGGTGGAAGCTGTTGTGCAGGAACTTCGACGGCGCGGCGGTCTCGTCGACGCCGCCGCCGGCGTACGGGATGGGCGCCAGCGCCGTGGCGCGGTGCACGCCGCCGCGGACGGGGTCGCGGTGCTGGCCGCTGGTCCAGTAGCCGCGGACGCCGCCGCGGCCCGACACCCACGCGACGCCCGCGGAGTCGACCTGGACGTCGTGGACGTAGTCGGTCTGGCCGTCGTTGCGGGCGAGTTCGATGGGGTCGGGGTGCACGACAGGGTGGCGCGGGTCGCGCACGTCGGTGACCCAGATCGGGCGCCCGCCCCAGTCGGCCGGCTGGTCGTCGGCCTTCGCGGGGCCGCCGGTCCACAGGTAGCGGCAGCTGTCGACGCAGCTGGTGGTGTGGCCGGCGGGCACGCGCACGTAGCTGAGGATCGTGGGCTTCTCCGGGCGCGAGACGTCGACGACGTAGATGCCGGACTCGCCGCTGTGCGTGTTGCCCTCGAACGCGCGCGGGTCGCGCGAGAGGAACACCAGCTTGCGCTGCGCGTCGACCTCCGTGTCCTCGGTCTCCCACAGGCCGGGCAGGCTGAGCTGCCCAATCGCCTTCGGTGCGGCGGGGTTGCGCGTGAGGTCGTAGACCTTGAGGCCGAACTCGCCGGACACCACCATCACGTCGCGGCGGCCGTAGGACAGGAAGTTGGCGGAGATCGCGCCCGCCGCGTCGGGCACGTTGCCGACGGCGCGCACGCCCTTGACCGCGCCCGGATCACCGGCGGTGTGTTTGGCCTGAACCGCAGGCTTGTCGTCCTCCCCGCACGCGGCCGCGGGCAGCTCGGTCGCGATGAGCGTCGCGGCTACAGTGGTCAGGGCCAAGCAAGATCGAACCCACCAGCGGCGCACACGAACCTCCCAGAACGCCCAGCGTGACCGTTGCACTCTAAGACGGTGACCAACCGGACACAACCGCCTTTCGTCCCTTTCCAACTGGTATTAAGACAGCATGCGCCTGCCCGCCCTGCTCGCCGCCGCAGTGGCGGCGTTGTCCGCGCTCGCCGGCTGTTCGTCCGACGAGCCGGCGCGCCCGGGCGTCGTCACGGTCGGACTGCAGGAGCCGGGCACGCTGCTGCCCGCCGACGTCGACGATCAGGCCGGGCGCTTCGTCACGGGCGCGCTCTGGACGCCGCTCGCCGACTACGACCCGGCCACGGGCAAGCTCACCCCGCGCGCCGCCGCGTCGATCACGAGCACCGACCGCGTGACGTGGACCGTGAAGCTGCGCCCCGGGTGGAAGTTCCACGACGGCACCCCGGTCACCGCACAGTCCTATGTGGACACCTGGCAAGCCATCGCCGGTGAGAACTGGGAGGTCACGCCGGTGCTGACGAAGTCGTTGCGGGCCAAGCAGATCACGGCCCCCGACGCGGCGACGATACGGCTCGTGCTCGACCGTCCGAGCAGCCAGGTACCGGCGTGGCTCTCGGCGCCGGGGCTCGTGCCGATGCCCGCCTCCGTGCTCGCTTCGCACGACTGGAACGGCTTCGCACGCCACCCCGTCGGCGACGGCCCCTTCCGTCTCGCCGACGGCTGGGCCCCCGGCACCGGCGGCACGCTCCTGCGCGTCACCCCGGCCGGCGAGCGGGCCACCGAGGTCGACCTGCGCGTGGGCGACCCGGTGGAGCAGTACGACGCCGTGCGCGACGGTTCGCTCGACCTCGTCACCTCCGTCCCCGGCGAACGCCACGAAGCCATGCACACCGACTTCGCCGACCGCCACACCACTTGGCCCCTGCCCGAGGCCGGCTACCTCGTCTTCCCCACGGCTGACCCCCGCTTCGCCGACGCGGCCGTCCGCCACGCCTTCGCCCTCGCTGTCGACCGCTCAGCGCTGGAGGCCGGTCCCCTCGCGCACCAGGTCGACCTCGCCCACGCCCTCCTGCCACCCGCCGACGCCCCCGGCGAACGCACCGGCACCTGCCGCCCCTGCTCCTTCGACGCGGCCGCCGCCAAGTCACTGCTGGGCCAGTCCGGCTTCACCGGCCCCACCACGGTCTACTTCGACCCCGGCGCGGGCCAGTGGACGCGCCCACTCGCCGCGGGCTTGACCACGGCACTGGGGGTTCCGGTGACCGCCGCCCAACGGCCGGACGGGCAAGCGGACGGTCCGTCTACTGTGGACTTGAACCTCGCCTCCGCCAGTCCGGCGGACTTGCTGTCGGCCCTGGCTTCCGTTTCGGGCTACTCGGACGCCGGCTTCGAGCAGGACCTCGCGGCGGCGGAGTCCGCGGCCACCGCCGCGGAAGCCGGACAGCTGTACCGGGTCGCCGAGAACCAGCTGCTGCGCGACCTCCCGGTGGCTCCTTTGTGGACGGGCCACGGGCACGCCGTGTGGTCGCCCCGCTTGCACGACGTGACGGCGGCGGCGTTCTCGGGTATCGACCTGGCCAGGCTTTCCGTCTGACGTTCACACCCTCGCGTGCCGCGCGAGGATCTCGACGAAACCGCTGGTCAACGGATCCGGCCCGGGGCGGTTGTAGGCCGTGAGCACCCGGCGCACCGGCTTCGACGGGCGCAGCACGCGGCCTTCGAAATTCGGCGGCAGCACGTTGGCGGGCACCAGCGCCGGGCCCAGGCCGGCCGCCGCGAGGATGGGGGCGGTGGCCGTCTGCTCGGTGCGCACGGCCGGGCGCGGGCGGAACCCGGCGTCGGCGCAGGCGGCGTCGAGGATCTCGGCCAGGCCGTGGCCGGGGGCGTAGTGCACCCAGGCGCAGTCGGCGAGGGTGGCCAGGTCGACGGTGCCGCCGTCGCCCTCGGTGGCGCCGTCGGGGGGGAGGACGACCACGAATTCCTCGACGCCCAGCGAACGCACCGGTCCTTCCCAGCCCGCGGGCTCCGGGCCGATCGCGACGTCGGCTTCGCCCGCCGTCATGGCTTCGCGGAGCTCGTCGGCGTGGCGGAATTCGAACAACCGCACGTCGACGGCGGGATGGTCGCGCCGCCACACCCGCAGCGCGGCGGGCAGCACGCCGAGGCTGACGGAGTACACCGTCGCGACGAGCAGCTCCCCCGCCATCAGCCCGGACGCCTGCCGAGCGGCGCAGAGGGCGCGTTCGGCGTCAGCGAGCGCGGCGCGGGCGTGCGGGAGCATCGCGCGGCCCATCGGCGTGAGGCGCACCGAGCGCGGCAGCCGTTCCAACAACGGCCCGCCCACGTGCTGCTCCAGCGCCCGAACCTGGTGCGACAGCGCGGGTTGCGTCACGTGCAGCTGCTCGGCCGCGCGCGTGAACGAGCCGGTGTCGACGACCGTCACGAGGTACTCCAGCTGCCGCAGGCTCGTCATGACCGCAGTTTATCGCTGACCAAAGAACTATGCCTTGGACTTATGCATAGCCCGGTCGCAGGATCGAAGGCATGAGCACCCCACGCAAAGCCCTGGTCGCCGGCGCCAACGGGATCATCGGCCGCACGCTGACCGACCACCTGCGCGGCCTCGGCGGCTGGGACGTCGTCGGCCTCTCACGGCGCGGCGGGCCCGGCGCGCTCGCCGTCGACCTGCTCGACGCCGCCGACACCCGCGCCAAGCTCGCGGACCACCGCGACGCGACGCACCTGTTCTACGCCGCCTACCAGGACCGGCCGACGTGGGCGGAGCTCGTCGCGCCGAACGTCGCGATGCTGGAGAACCTCGTCGACGGACTCGACGGCGGTGCGCTGGAGCACGTGAGCCTCATGCAGGGCTACAAGGTCTACGGCGCCCATCTCGGGCCGTTCAAGACGCCCGCGCGGGAGTCGGACGCCGGGCACATGCCGCCCGAGTTCAACGTCGACCAGCAGGAGCTGCTGGAGCGCCGGGCCCCCAGCTGGTCGGCGATCCGGCCGTCGGTCGTCGGCGGCACCACACTCGGCAACCCGATGAACCTCGCGCTCGTGATCGCGGTGTACGCGTCGATCTCGAAGGAACTCGGGCTGCCGCTGCGGTTCCCCGGCAAGCCCGGCGCCTACGACAGCCTCCTGGAGATGACCGACGCCGGCCTCCTGGCAGAAGCTACGGTCTGGGCCGCGACCTCCACCCGCAACGAGGCCTTCAACATCGCCAACGGCGACCTCTTCCGCTGGAGGGAGCTGTGGCCGAAGCTCGCCGCGTATTTCGAGCTCGACACGGCGCCGCCGCTGCCCATGTCGCTCGCGACCGTGATGGCGGACAAGGAGCCGCTGTGGTCCCGGATGTCCGCGAAGTACGGCCTCAAACCGGCCTACCGAGACGTGTCCGCCTGGCCCTTCGGCGACTTCGTGTTCTCCTGGGACTACGACATGTTCGCCGACACGTCGAAATCACGCCGCGCGGGCTTTCACTACTATGTGGACACCGAGCAGATGTTCTACCGGCTCTTCGATGAGTTCCGGCGAGACAAGGTCATTCCCTGACCCAAATCAGGCGTTCGGGTCCAGACCGACGTCGGCGGGCTTCGCGGTGGCGAGTGTGCCGTTGAAGCGGTCGTCCGTCAGCTTGAACGTCGCGTCGCCGAAGTCGGCGGAGGTGAGCTTGTCGCGGATGCCCGAGGGGTAGTTGTCCCAGCCCACGAGGCCCTTGACCTGCCACACGCCCTCATCGTTCTCGGGTGGCTCGTCACCGTTGCCGTCCTTGGGGAAGCGGAAGTCGTGCGTCGTGACGCCGTCCTTGTGGTACACGGCCTTCGGGTGGCTGTCCTGGAACGGGACCTCCGACGCCGGCTTCGTCTCGTAACCCTGGTGCTGGGAAACGGAAATGTACTTCGCCTGGTCGTCCTGCACCCACACGACGATGTGTTCCCAGTCGTGCTTGTGGCCGGCCGACACGGGGCCGTCGGAGACCTGGTCCTTCTCGAAGTAGTACCCGTAAAGATAGGCGCACCAGCCGTTGTTGCACTTGGCCCTGGAGTAGACGTTGGTGTTGGCCAGATCGGACTTGTCGTGGCAGTTTCCGTTCACGGCGCCGCCGAGGTCGAGGCCCGGGTTGAGCGTGCCGTCGGGGCCGATGGCCGGGGTGTTGTAACAACCGTCCTTGTCGAAGTCGAGCGCGGGCTGCCACTTGGCGTCGGCGGCGGGCGCGGCGGCCGGCAGGGCCGAGGGCGGGTCGGCCCACGCGGTCGCCGAACCGAAAGCGACGGAGCCGAATGTCACCGTGGCGATCGCCAGCGGTACGACGGCCAACCTACGCAACGTGCGGTGCTTCATCGAGCGGGTCCCTTCTCGTGATCGCACGCCCAGCGTGGTCGCGGGACACCAGCACCGCAGTGTGGATCAGACCACTCGAAGATCCTTGCCCGAACGGGTAACTCCGGCAGTACGGAAGGGTCAGCCCCTCCCGATGAACGGCATGGTCGTGGCCGTGATGGTCAGGAACTGGACATTCGCGTCCAGCGGCAGCCCCGCCATGTACAGCACCGCGTCGGCCACGTGGCTCGCGTCGAAGGTGGGCTCGGCGAGCACGCGGCCGTCGGCCTGCGGGATACCGCCGGACATGCGTTCGGTCATCTCCGTGGCGGCGTTGCCGATGTCGATCTGTCCACACGCGACGTTCCAGGCGCGGCCGTCGAGGGAGATCGACTTGGTCAGGCCCGTGACGGCGTGCTTCGTGGCGGTGTAGGCGACGCTCGCGGGACGCGGCGCGTGCGCGGAGATCGAGCCGTTGTTGATGATCCGCCCGCCCATGGGTTCCTGGTCCTTCATCAGGAGCACGGCCTGCTGCGCGCACAGGAACATTCCGGTGAGGTTCGTGTCGACCGTCCGGCGCCAGCGTTCCACGGACAGGTCCGCGACGGTCCCGCCCGCCGACACCCCGGCGTTGTTCACCAGCACATCCAGACGGCCCCACCGCTCCCGCACCGCCGCGAACAACGCCGCGACGGCCTCGGGCGAAGCGACGTCCGTGGGCACGACCAGCGCCCCCTCGGCACCGTCCGCCGTCTCCTCCAGCGCTTCGGCCCGGCGCCCCGCCAGCGCGACCTGGTAGCCGGCGCCCAGCAACGCCCGCGCCACCCGCCGGCCGATACCCGAACCCGCTCCGGTGACCACCGCGGTCTTCGTCGTCATCCCACCCCTCCTCGGCTTCGCCGCCCAGTACACAGCAGGCCAGCACGCTGCCACACCATCCGGGCCACCACAATCCAGGTCGTGGACTCGCGGCCGTCACGAGGGCAGACTTGCGGAAATGGGACCACGAGACACTCTGCTCGCCGGGCTGGCGCGGCAGCTCGGCAACCCCAGCGGGCTGCCTGGCCGGGCCGTCGGGCGGCTGCTGAACCGCGCCAATCGCGGCAACATGACGGCGGCCGTCGAAGCACTCGACCTGAAACCCGGGGAAACCGCGCTCGACATCGGCTTCGGCGGTGGCCTGGGCCTCGACCTGCTGCTGCGCGCCGCGGCGGGCGGCACGGTGCACGGCGTCGACATCTCCGACACGATGATCGCCAAGGCCCGCGCCGCGTTCCCCGCCAACATCGCCGCCGGCCGGTTGCGCCTGCACCGCGGCACGATGACCGCGCTGCCGCTGGAAGACGCGTCGATGGCCGCCGCGATCACGCTGGACACGGTGTACTTCATCGACGACCTCGACCTGGGGTTCGCGGAGGTCGCCCGCGTGCTCACTCCGGGTGGCCGGTTCGTGCTCGGCATCGGCGACCCGGAAGCCATGAAAGCCATGCCGTTCACCGAACACGGCTTCCGGCTGCGCCCGGTCGCCGACGTCGAGACGGCGCTGGGCGAGGCGGGCCTGCGCCTGGACCGCCACCAACGCATCGGCGAGGGCACCCGCGCCTTCCACCTGCTGATCACGAGCAGGTGAGCCGGCGGCCCCGATCAACCCGGGGCCGCCGGAACCGCACCTAGCTCTGCGGCACGCCCAGCGCGTCCAGCGCCGGGCCCGCCATGATCACGCCGGCGCCCGTCACGGCGTCGTACCCGGGCGCGCCCAGGTCGAACGCGCTCGACACCAGGGCCGAGCGGATCTCCGCGGGTGTCGCGGTGGGCTTGCCCGAGAGCAGCAGCGCCGCGATGGCGGCCGCGTGCGGGGCCGCCGCGGACGTGCCGTAGAACGGCTGGAAGCCGGCCACTGACGTGGCGACGCCGTCGGCCGCGGTGATGTCCGGCTTGGCGCGCGTGGCGCCGCCCGTCGAGGAGACGTTGCCCGGGGTGAGCTCGATGCCGTCGGGGTTGAAGAACACGTGGCGCTCACCGTCGGAGGTGAAGCGTTCCCACTTGCTCGCCGCAGTGAACTGGCCCGGGTACGGGCCGGCCGGGTTCGCCGGGTCGCCCGTCTCGAGTGGACGGCCGAACGCCGTCGCCGCCGGGGCCGCCGCCACGCTGAACGCGTCGGCCGCGGCCGAGTGGCCCGAGGTGACGCCCGCCGTGCTGAACGCCTTGAGCGAGCCCGAGTCCACGAACCGGCCGCGGATCACGTTGAGCGCGAGGAACCGGTCGGCGCCGCTGTACTTCACCACGGCCACGCGGTAGCCCGAGCCCGTGGTCGGCACCGAGGCGATCTCGTACGGGTTCTGCGAGCCGGTCTGCGGGTTGTCGCTGGAGGACACGACGCTGCCGGACGCGTTGAGGATGAACAGGTCGTAATCGTTGCCGGACTTGCTCCACGGGTCCGACCAGAACAGCGTGACGGGCTTGCCGAGCGAGCCCGCCGACAGCGGGTCGGAGGTCTGCACCGCCGAGCCCGGGTCGAAGTCGTGCGGCGTGCCGCTGATGCCCGGCAGCGTGGAGGCCGAGGCGCGGAAGTCGCCCTCGTAGTAGCCGCTGGTGCCGTCGGTGAAGTTGCCGGAGTTGCCGGCGGAGGAGAAGTACAGCGTGCCCGCGGCGGTCACGTCGTTGACGGCCTGCGCGACCTGCGTGTCCTGGAACGGCGACTCGTCGAAGTAGGCGACGTCGTCGACGATCACGGTGCAATGGCCGGTGGTGCGCAGGGCTCGGATGTTGGCGGCGAAGCTCGCTTCGCTGGTGAACGCCGTGGCGAAACCGAGCGTGGCGCCGGGCGCGAGGTCGTGGACGATCTCGAGCATCGCCGTGCCCTCGTCACCGCTGCCGGCCTGGCCCGCCAGCACGTCGACGGCCGGCAGCTCACCCGCGGCCTGCGACTTCGACAGGGAGTTGACGCCGTCGGACAGCACGCAGACCTTGATGCCGGAGCCGGTCACGCCGTACTGCGCGCGGGCGGTGTCGGCGCCGTGGGCCTTGTCGCCTTCGGACACCTGCGTCACCGCCTGGGCCACCAGCTCACGGCGCGGGTCCTGCTCACGCCACGTCATCGCCTGCGCGGCCGGCGCGACGGCGGCCACGTCACCGCGCGCCGCGATCTTGTCCACGGCGGCGAGCGGCAGGTCCGCGCGCACCGCGCCGTCCGGCGAGGCGTAGCGGACGGTGCCGCCGGCCGCACGCACGGCCTGGGCCACGGCGGTGCCGGCGATGCCGGCGACGCCTGTGATGTCGACGGAGACCGCACCGGTCTTAGCCACGGGCAAGCCGGTGCGGTAGTCGGGCAACAGCGCGGCGAGCGCGTGGTCGGCACGCAGGCGCTTCTCGATCACCAGCCGGCTGTCCTGCTTGCGCTCCGAGGGCGTCAGCGACTTCTTGATGCCCTGCAACGCGCTGATGCCGGCCTCGGTGCGCTGCGCGACGACATCGGCCGCGGACGGCTGCGCGCTCGCCACGCCGGTGCCCAGCAGCACGACCCCCACCGCCAACGGCACCGACCGAGTGGCGGCCCGGCTGAATCTCCGCATCGACTCTCTCTCCCTGCTTCGCCCGCCCCACCGGCGGTAGTCAGAAGAATCTAGAGAGTCACCACCGCGCAGTACACCGACAAAAGTTTGAATCGTCCGATGTGTCCACTCCGTGGACGCGGTGGTCAGCGTAGCGGCCCGTCCCCCGCTCGTGGACTCTCTCCAGGCAGACGGGTGATGAACCGGCGGACAACGACGCCGGACCGTCCGCAGTGGACGATCCGGCGTCGTGGCAGGAAGACCTCAGAAGTTGATCATGTGCCCGGCCAGGCCGTGGATCGCTTCCTTCACCGCCTCGCCCAGGGTCGGGTGGGCGTGGACGTTGCGGGCGACCTCGTGCACCGTCAGGTCCCACTGCTGGGCCAGCGTGAGCTCGGGCAGCAGCTCGGTCACGTCCGGGCCGATGAGGTGCGCGCCGAGCAGCTCGCCGTACTTGGCGTCGCTGAGGATCTTGACGAAGCCGCCGGCGTCGCCGAGGCCGTGGGCCTTGCCGTTGGCCGTGAAGGGGAACTTGGCGACCTGCACGTCGTAGCCCTTGTCGCGGGCCTGGGCCTCGGTCCAGCCGAAGCTGGCGATCTGCGGCTGGCAGTAGGTCGCGCGCGGGATCATCACGAAGTCGAGCTCCATGGTCTCCGCGCCGGCGATCGTCTCGGCCGCGACGATGCCCATGGACTCCGACGCGTGCGCCAGCATCAGCTTCGCCGTCACGTCGCCGATGGCGAACAGGTGGGGCACGTTGGTGCGGCCGCGGCCGTCCACCGCGATGGCGCCGCGCTCGGTGAGCTCGACGCCGGTGTTCTCCAGGCCGTAGCCCTTCACGTTGGGCGCGAAGCCGATGGCCTGCAGGACCTTGTCGGCTTCGAGCACGTCCTGCTTGCCGTCCTTCGACACCGTCACACGAACCTTCGCGCCCGAGACACCGGGGTCCTCGATGGCCTCGACCTTGGTGCCGGTCAGCACCTTGATGCCGAGTTTGCGGTAGCGCTTGGCCAGCTCCGCCGACACCTCGGCGTCCTCGAGCGGCACCATCCGGTCGAGGAACTCGACGATGGTCACGTCCACGCCGTAGTTGCGCAGCACGTACGCGAACTCCACGCCGATCGCACCGGCGCCCGCGATGACGATGCTCTCGGGCACCTCGCTTTCGAGGATCTGCTGTTCGTAGGTGACCACGCGGTCACTGCGGGAAGTCCCGGGCAGCAGACGCGCCGTGGCGCCGGTCGCGATGACGCAGTGGTCGAAGGTGATCCGCTCGCCGTTGACCTCGAGGGTGTGGTCGTCGACGAACGTGCCGTGGCCGTCGTACTCCGTGATCTTGTTCTTCTTCATCAGGAAGTGCACGCCCTTGACGCGGCCGTCCGCGACCTTGCGGCTGCGCTCGTAGGCGGCCGAGTAGTCGAAGCGGATCTCGCTGTCGGAGGAGATGCCGTAGGTGGCGGCTTCTTCCTTCACCGTGTGCGCCAGCTCTGCGTTGCGCAGCAGCGCCTTCGACGGGATGCAGCCGACGTTGAGGCAGACTCCGCCCCAGTACTTCTCCTCGACGACCGCCGCGCTCAGACCGAGCTGCGTGGCGCGAATGGCGGCCACGTAGCCGCCGACTCCGGCCCCCAGGACCACGACGTCATAGTGTGCACTCATACCATCCAAATTACCCCGAACCGGCTGGCGGGGCGGGGTGACGGTGCTCGCCTCACGGACGGTCGCCGGGGGGCTCTTCGCCGCGGATCCCGGCCAGCAGATCCGTCACCGCGCGCATGATCCGGGCGGTCGCTTCTTCGAGCACCTCGCGCGTCGGCGCGCCGTTGCGGAGATCCGAAAGGTCCACCGGCGGGCCGGCCACGAGCTCGACGGTCTTGCGCGGGATCCCGTGCAGGAACCAGGCCCCGGCGGGCAGCAGGTGGTGCGTGCCCCAGTTCGCGACGGGCACCACCGGCACGCCGGTCTCCAGCGCGATCCGCGCGACGCCCGTCTTGCCCTTCATCGGCCAGCCGCCGGGGTCGGCCGAGAACGTGGCCTCCGGGAAGATCGTCACGCACTCGCCGGCTTCCACCGCCTTCACGGCGTCGCGGTACGCGCCCGCCGCCGTCGGCGCGCCGCGGTACACCGGGATGTGCTGCCCGGACCGCATCACCGAGCCGACCACCGGCAGGTCCCACAGGCTCGACTTGGCCAGGTACCGCGGCACGCGGCCGGCGGCGAGGCAGAACGCCGTGAGCGTGGTCGGGTCGGCGAACGACAGGTGGTTCGACGCCACCAGCACCCCGCCCGAGGCCGGGATGTGGTGCGCGCCCCGCACGCGGAAGCGGCTGAACAGCACGAGGAACTGCCAGACCACCTCGATCGCGAAGCTGTACCAGGCACCACGGCCGGCGCGGGCGAAGCGCCGGCCGTAGGCCTCCATCTGACGGAAGGTGAGCAGTTCCCCCTCGTTCTCGAGCGGGGTCCAGCGGTCGCGCGACCGGTTTCGCAGGGCCATGAGCGTCATTCGTAGCCGAAGACCACCCGGCTCGGTGACCCCGGGTCCCGGACGCGGCGCGAATCACACCCGCTCGAGGACCACCACGGGGATCTCGCGGTCGGTCTTCTTCGCGTACTCGTTGTAGTCCGGCCACACCGCGGCGAGCTTGTCCCACAGCCGGGCGCGCTCCTCGCCGGAGACCGTGCGGGCCCGGGCGGTGAACTTGTCGGCCAGCACCTGCACGCCGGCCTCCGGGTTGGCCTCCAGGTTGAGGTACCAGCCGGGGTGATTCGGCGCGCCACCCTTGGAGGCAACGATGACGGGGTTGCCGTCCACCTCCTGGTAGATGAGCGCGAACTTGCGGTCCTCACCGGACTTGCGGCCCTTGGTCGTCAGGACCAGTGTCGGCACGCCGGGCTGCCACTCGTGGCCGATCTCGCCGTCGGTCTCCTCGTAGCGGCGGACGTGCTCGTCACCAAAAAGCATCCGTGTGTTTCCTCTCGGCTCGTCGATCTCGCGGTCGTCCCAGCCTGCCGCGAACCGGTCGGTCGTGCTGATCAGCTCGTGCAGGGTCCGGGGCTCGTCGAAGGCGTGACCGGCGTCGGAGATCATCTTCAGCTCCGCGCCGGGCAGGACCTGCGCCAGCTCCCACGCCGTGGTCGCGGGAGTGACCACGTCATACCTTCCCTGCACGAGAACGCACGGGATGCCCGCGAGCTTCCCGGCTTCGCGAATGAGCTGGTCCTCGGCCAGCCAGCCGCCATGGCGGAAGTAGTGGTTCTCGATGCGCGCGATGGCGAGCGCGAACTCCGGCTCGGTGAACGCCGACACCACTTCCTCCTGCGGCGTGAACTTCACCGTCTCGCCCTCCCACCGGCTCCACGCGATCGCCGCCGGTCCGTGGACTTCGGGGTCCGGGTGGTGCAGCAGCTCGTGGTACACCTCGAGCAGGTTGTCGCTGCGGCGCGCGTACGGCACGGGTGCGAGGAACCGCGACCACGCCTCCGGGAACAAGCACGCGGCGCCACCGCCGAAAAGCCACTGGATCTCTTTCACCCGCAGCGTCGCGACTCCGCGCAACACGAGCTCGCTGACGCGGTTCGGGTACTGCTCGGCGTACGCGAGGGCAAGCACGCTGCCCCAAGAGCCCCCGAACAGCTGCCACCGGCCGATGCCGCGGTCTTCGCGCAGGAGCTCCATATCGGCGACCAGATGCCAGGTGGTATTCACCGACAGGTCCGCCTCGGCCGTGCTGCCGTGAGGTGTGCTGCGGCCGCAACCGCGCTGGTCGAACAGCAGGATCCGGTACCGCTCGGGGTCGAACAGGCGCCGGTGCCGCGCCGACGCGCCGCCACCGGGACCGCCGTGCAGGAACGCCACCGGCTTGCCCGCGGGGTTCCCGCACTCCTCCCAGTAGATTACGTTGCCATCGCCCACCGGCAGCATCCCGTGGTCGTAGGGTTCGATTTCCGGGTACAGACCGAGCATGGGGCCACTATGCCCGAGGAACCACCATGGAGGAGCGATGAAGTCCGGGCCGCACGTGACCCTGGCGGACGTGGCACAAAGTGCCGACGTGTCACTCGCCACGGCTTCGCGGGTGCTCAACGGCACCGCATCCGTCCGCACGGACCTGCGCGATCGCGTGATGTCGGCCGCGGCTGAGCTCGCGTACGCACCGAACGCACACGCGCAGGCACTCGCCGGAGGGACACATCGGACGGTCGGGGTGATCTGTCACGATGTGTCCGATCCGTACTTCTCCGCGGTCGCCGGCGGGGTCATGAAGGTGGCCAACGGCAACGGCCTGCTCGTGATGCTCGCCGACACCTTCCGCGACGCCGACCGCGAAGTGGCGTACGTCTCGGCGCTGCGTGCGCAGCGGGCGTCGGCGATCGTGCTGATCGGGTCCGCGTTCGAGGACCGCTCGTGGGAACGCGCGATGGCCGCGGAGCTCGACCCGTACCGCCGTGGCGGCGGCCAGGTCGCCGCCGTCAGCCGGCACCGCGGGCTCAAAGTGGACACCGTGCAGCCCGACAACCGCGGCGGCGCGGCCGCGCTGGCTAAGGCGCTCGTCGGGCTGGGCCACAAGCGATTCGCCGTGCTGGCCGGGCCGACACGGCTCACCACGGTGTGCGACCGGCTCGACGGGTTCGCCGAAGAGCTCGCCGCCCAGGGCGTCACGCTGTCCGACGAAGACGTCCTCGAGACCGCCTTCACCCGCGACGGCGGCTACGAAGCAGCGAAGCGGCTTCTGGAGCGGCCGAAGCGCAAGCGCCCGACGTGCGTGTTCGCGGTCACAGACCTGATGGCGATCGGTGCGCTGGCCGCGTTGCGCGAGGCCGGCGTCGCCGTGCCGGGCGAGATCTCCGTGGCGGGCTTCGACGACATCCCGGTGGTCCGCGACCTCACGCCGGCGCTCACCACTGTCGCGCTTCCCCTGGAACAGCTGGGAGAACGCGCGATGGACCTCGCGCTCAAGGGTTCCGGCGCGCGAGCGCGCACGGTCCGGGTCAACGCCGAGGTCGTGCTGCGCGAAAGCACCGCGCGCCCGAGGCGCTGAGAACCGTCCTTTGTAGACGTAACCGGGTTCCGCGGATTTCCCGGCACGCCCCTGCCAGGGTGTTGGTTAGGCTGCTCCCGTGGCCAAGGTGCTGGTGGTGGAGGACGACGTGACGATCGGCGGCGTCCTGGAGTCGTCGCTCGCGCGCCACGGCCACGAGGTGCGCTGGTGTCGCGACGGCCGCAGCGCCCTGAACGAGGCCGGGGCCGAGCTCGTGCTGCTCGACCTGGGCCTGCCCGACCTCGACGGCGTGGACGTGTGCCGCCGCCTGCGCACGAGCATGCCGGGCGCCGTCGTCGTGATCCTCACCGCGCGGACCGACGAGATGGACGTGGTCGTGGGCCTCGACGCGGGTGCCGACGACTACCTCACCAAACCCATCCGCCTCGGCGAGCTGCTCGCCCGCGTGCGCGCCCACCTACGCCGCGGCGCGCCCGCGAAGCCCGCGGTGCCGGTGGTCACCGTCGGCTCGCTCGTGGTCGACGCGGCGAGCCGGCGCGCGGTCGTCGGCGGGCGGGAGGTGGACCTGCGGGCGCGGGAGTTCGACCTGCTGGCACGCCTCGCCGAGCAACCGGGCGTGGCGGTGAGCCGGGAGCGGCTGATGGCCGACGTCTGGGACGCGAACGCGCACGGCTCGACCAAGACGCTCGACGTCCACATCGCGGCCTTGCGGCGCAAGCTCGCGGACGCCGCGCCCGAGCCGGCCGACGTGCCCCGGATCGCCACCCTGCGCGGGCACGGCTACCGCCTGGAAGAGGCCTGAGCGTGCGCCGCCGGATCGTGACGCTCACGGTGCTCGCCGCGGTGGTCGCCACGGTGCTGTTCGGGCTGCCGCTGGCCGTCGCGGCACTGTGGTACTTCCGTGAGGACACCGGCTCCGAGCTCGAACGCGCCGCCGACGGCACGGCGCTGGAGGTGTCCGACGCGCTCGCCGCCGGGCGCGTGCCCCGCCAGCCGGTGCAGGGCAGCGCGACCGTCGGGATCTACGACCCGCGGGGACAGCTGGTCTCCGGCGCCGGCCCGGAGACCGCCGACGCGGTGGTGCACCAGGTGTCCGGGGCGGACGTCGACGTGGCGTCCGGACAGGTCGGCGGCGAGGACGTGCTGGCGGTGCCCGTGATGGACGGCGCGCGGCTCGCGGGCGTGGTCCGGGCAGCGATGCCGCACACCGTGCTCCTGCGCCGCGTCGGCCTGACCTGGCTCGGGATGATCGGGTTCGGCGTCGCCGCCGTGGCCGCGAGCTGGCTCATCGCGCGGCGCATCGCGGGTCGGCTGTCGAGCCCGCTGGAGGAGCTGTCGTCCGCCGCGACCCGGCTCGGCGACGGTGACTTCACGGCTCGCAGCCCCCGCGCGGGCATCGCCGAGATCGACCGGGTCGGCGCGGCGCTGGACGTGACCGCGGAGCGGATCGGCGAGACGCTCGATCGCGAGCGCGCGTTCTCGGCCGAGGCGTCGCACCAGCTGCGTACGCCACTCGCCGGCTTGCGGCTGCAGCTGGAGGCCGCGCTGGAGACGCCCGGGCTCGACCCGTACGAGGCGATCCGCGCCGGCATCGACTCGGCCGACCGGCTCGAGCGCACGATCGACGACCTGCTCGCGTTGTCCCGCGAACGCCGGGCACCGCGCGCGGAGCTCGACCTCGACGCGGTGCTGGCCGAGCTGCGCGAGGCCGGCGCTCCGCTGCTCAACGGCCGCGGGCTTCATGTCGACGTCCTGGACCCGCCCACCGTCCGGGCTTCGGCGGCGGCCGTGCGCCAGGTACTCGCGGTGCTGCTCGACAACGCGACGACGCACGGCCGTGGGCCGGTCACCGTTGTCGCGCGCGACGCGGGGGGCGCGCTCGCGATCGACGTGGCCGACGACGGCCCGGATCTCGGCGACACCGACCCGTTCGCCCTGGCCCGCACCGCGCCGCCGGGGCACGGCATCGGATTGCGGCTGGCCCGCAGCCTGGCCGAGGCCGACGGCGGGCGGCTGCGGCTGTCGAGCCCGCACCCGCCGACGTTCACCCTGCTGCTGCCAGCGAGCGACGACCCGGCGGAGCCGGCCGCACCCGCGGAGCCGGCTGAAGCGGCCCAGCCGGCCGAGCCGTCGCCCGCCGTCGCGGAGTGAACAGATCACCGTTTCCGACCGTGAAAGTGCAATGAAACACCCAGATCTCATCCGAACGCGCAACGTTTTCCAGTTTTCGGGGCACACTTCGCTCGATACCGTGGCTCGCACCCGATCTTCATCGCAGCCGCGACGACGAGGAGTAGCCAGGTGACGTCCACCCGACCCGCGTGCGGTTCGGCACTGCGCTGGGGCGCCGCAAACCGGTCGCGGACCTGGTGGCCGAAGCCGGCCACGGCCCGTTGAAACGGTCGCTCGGCCTGGGCCAGCTCACGATGCTGTCCATCGGCGCGACGCTGGGCAGCGGCATCTTCGTGGTGCTCGGCGAGGCCGTGCCCGTGGCCGGGCCCGCCGTGGTGCTCTCGTTCGTGCTCGCCGGGGTCACAGCGCTGTTCTCCGCGCTGTCCTACGCCGAGCTCGCGGGCCTGATCCCGCTGTCGGGCTCGTCGTACTCCTACGCGTACGCCACGCTCGGCGAGCTGGTGGCGTGGGTCTGCGGCTGGTGCCTGATCCTGGAGTACGGCGTGTCCGTGGCGTCGGTGGCCGTCGGCTGGGGCCAGTACGTGAACGAGCTGCTGCGGCTGGCGTTCGGATTCGCGCTGCCCGAGTCGATCAGCGGCCCACCCGGCGACGGCGGGCTGGTGAACCTGCCCGCGATCGTCGTGGTGCTGCTGGCGATGGTGCTGCTGCTTTCGGGTGCGAAGGAGAGCGCACGGGCCAACGCGATCATGGTCGTGGTGAAGATCGCGACGCTGGTCCTGTTCTGCGCCATCGCCTTCACCGCGGTGCAGGCCAAGAACTTCACGCCGTTCCTGCCGCTGGGCCTCGCCGGCATGAGCGCGGGTGGCGCGAAGCTGTTCTTCTCCTACATCGGGTTCGACGCCGCGTCGACCGCCGGCGAGGAGGCCCGCAACCCGCAACGCGACCTGCCGCGCGCGATCCTGCTCTCGCTCGGCATCGTCACGGTGCTCTACTGCCTGGTGGCCGTCGCGGCGGTCGGCGCCCTGCCGTGGCAGCGGTTCGACGACCAGCAGGCGGCCCTGTCGCACGTGCTGACCTCGGTGCTGGACAGCCCGTTCTGGGCCGGCGTGCTCGCCGTCGGCGCCATCGTGGCGATCTCCAGCGTGGTGCTGACCGTCCTCTACGGACAGACGCGGATCCTGTTCGCCATGTCGCGCGACGGGCTCGTACCCAAGGCACTGTCCACAGTGCACCCGAAGACCGGCGTACCGCGCACGAACACCCTGGTGGTGTCGGCGTTCGTCGCCGTGCTCGCCGCGTTCGTACCACTGGGCAAGCTCGCCGACGCGACCAGCATCGGCACACTCTTCGCGTTCGGCCTGGTCAACATCGCCGTGCTCGTGCTGCGCCGGCGCCGCCCGGACGACGCGCGCACGTTCCGCGTGCCGTTCTCCCCCGTCACACCGATCCTGGGCGTGCTCTGCTGCGCGTACATGATGTTCAGCCTCGACGGCGCCACCTGGGTCGTGTTCGGCGGCTGGATGCTGCTCGGGCTGGTGCTGTACTTCGGTTACGGCATCCGGCGTTCGCGGCTGGCGACGGCGAAATGATCGTCGCCGTCCACCAAGGGCCGTACGAGGAGCTGCCCGCCGCGCTCGCCGCCGCGGCCGAAGGCGGAGCCGCGCTCGTCGTCACCGCGGAGATGATCACCACGGGGTACGCCATCGGCGCCGCCGCGGTCGCCGAACGCGCCGAGCCGGCCGACGGAGCGCTGGCTCAGGAACTGGGCGCGCTCGCGGCCGAGCACGGCGTCGCACTGGTCTACGGCTACCCCGAACGCAACGGCGACGCCGTGTACAACTCCGTGCAACTGCTGTCCGCACAAGGGGAACGGCTCGCCAACTACCGCAAGACGCACCTGTTCGGCGACCTCGACCGCGGCCAGTTCTCCCCTGGCGCGGACCTGGTGGTGCAGGCGGACCTCGGCGGGCTGCGCGTGGGACTGCTCATCTGCTACGACGTGGAGTTTCCCGAGCCGGTGCGTGCGCGCCCTCGCCGGCACCCAGTTGCTGCTCGTGCCGACCGCCTTGATGCGGCCGTACGAGCGGGTCGCGGACGCGCTCGTCCCCATCCGGGCGCACGAAAGCCAGCTGTATGTCGTGTATGCGAACCGCTGTAACACCGAGGGCGAGCTGTCCTACTGCGGCCACTCCACCGTCGTCTCGCCCGACGAGACCGTGGCGAAAGCCGGCGAAGAACCCGAGCTGATCTTCGCCGACGTCGACCCGGCAGTGCTTGCGCGTCCGGAGAACACCTACCTGGCCGATCGCCGGCCCGCGTTGTACCGATCCCTGACCGAAGAAGGACTCCAGGCATGACCTCCGCCGTCCCGACCGCGATCCCCACGGACGAGCCGGCCGGGCGCCCGATCACCATGTTCGGCCCCGACTTTCCGTTCGCCTACGACGACTACCTCGCCCACCCCGCCGGGCTCGGCACCGTGCCGGCGGAGCACCACGGCACCGAGGTCGCCGTGATCGGCGGCGGGCTCTCCGGTGTCGTCACGGCCTACGAACTCATGAAGCTAGGGCTGCGCCCGGTGGTGTACGAGATCGCCGAGCTGGGCGGACGCCTGCGCACGCACCGCTTCCCCGGCTTGCCCGACGACGTGGTCGCCGAAATGGGCGCGATGCGCTTTCCCCCGGCGTCCACCGCGTTGTTCCACTACATCGACAAGGTGGGCCTGAAGACCTCACCGTTCCCGAACCCGCTCGCGCCCGCGACGTCGAGCACGGTCGTGGACCTCAAGGGCCACAGCCATTACGCGCGCACGCAGGACGATCTGCCGCCGGTGTTCGGCGAAGTCGCCCAGGCGTGGCAGCGCACGCTCGACGAGCACGCGTCCTTCGCCGAGATGCAGACCGCGATCCGCGACCGTGACGCGAAAACCGTGAAGCGGATCTGGAACGAGCTCGTGCCGCGCCTGGACAACCAGACCTTCTACGGCTTCCTGTGCGATTCGCCCGCGTTCGCGTCGTTCCGCCACCGCGAGATCTTCGGCCAGGTCGGTTTCGGCACGGGCGGCTGGGACACCGACTTCCCCAACTCGATCCTGGAGATTCTGCGCGTCGTCTACACCGGCGCCGACGACGAGCATCGCAGCATCACCGGCGGCAGCAGGCAGCTGCCGGTGCGGTTGTGGGACCACGCACCGGAAACGCTCGCGCACTGGCCCGCCGGCACCAGCCTCGCCACTCTGCACGAAAACGGCCGGCCGCGGCCCGGCGTCACGCGGCTGCACCGCACGGCGCCGAACAACGTGACCGTCACCGACGTGTCCGGGCACATCCGCACCTTCCGCGCCGCGGTGTTCACCGCGCAGAGCTGGATGCTGCTGTCCAAGATCGAATGCGATGAGGCACTGTTCCCGATCGACCACTGGACGGCCATCGAGCGCACGCACTACATGGAGTCGTCGAAGGTGTTCGTGCCGGTGGACCGGCCGTTCTGGCTCGACCGCGACCCCGTGACCGGGCGCGACACGATGAGCATGACGCTGACCGACCGGATGCCGCGCGGTACCTATCTGCTCGGCGACGACCCGGGCAAACCCGCCGTGATCTGCCTTTCCTACACGTGGGCCGACGATTCCCTGAAGTGGCTGCCGCTGAGGGTCTCCGAGCGCGTGGAGGTGATGCTGCAGTCGCTGCGCGAGATCTACCCCGGCGTCGACGTGCGCAAGCACCTCGTGGGCGACCCGGTGACCGTGTCGTGGGAAGCGGAACCGCATTTCATGGGCGCGTTCAAGGCGAACCTGCCCGGCCACTACCGCTACCAGCACCGGCTGTTCACGCACTTCAAGCAGGACGCGCTGCCCGAGCGCTACCGCGGGCTGTTCCTCGCCGGCGACGACGTGTCGTGGACCGCGGGCTGGGCCGAAGGCGCGGTGCAGACGGCGCTCAACGCGGTGTGGGGAGTGCAGCGGCACTTCGGCGGCGAGTCGGCGCCGGCCAACCCCGGTCCTGGTGACCTGTTCGACGACCTGGCGCCGATCGAACTGCCGGACTGACCCCGCGGCCAGTCAACCCGTACCCGCCGGTAGCCAACCAATGGTGTCCCCGGGCGCGACACCGCCGGAGATCGGTCGGCCCGGCTGAACCGATCATGCGAAAATATTACGTATGAATACGGAGCCGGCGCCGAAGTGGCGGAGACTGGAACCGGACGAGCGCAGAGAACAGATCTACGCCTGCGCGGCGCGCCTGTTCGGCGAACGGCCCTACTCGGCGGTGTCCACTTCGGACATCGCCGCGGCCGCCGGGGTCGCGCGGGGGTTGATCAACCACTACTTCGGCACGAAACGCGAGCTGTACCTGGAAATCGTGCGGCGCGCGCTGACCGTGCCGCGGCTCGCGATCGAGATCCTGCCCGACGGGCCGCTCGAGCTGCGCGCGGACGTGGCCATCGACTGGTTCCTCGACATGGTGCGCTCGCAGGAGAAGACGTGGCTCGCCGCGATCGCGCCCGAGGGCATCGGGCGCGACGCGGAGGTCGACCGCATCCTCGAAGAGGCCGACCGCGAATCGGCCGACCGCGTGCTGGAGGCCGTCGGCCTTTCGCGCGACAGCGAGCACGGTGAGGAGCTGAACGCGGCCGTGCGCGCGTTCGCCGGCATGGTGAAGGCGGCGGGACGGGAGTGGCTCGTGCGGGGTTCGCTGAGCCGGGACCAGGTGCACACGCTGCTGAGCAAATCGCTCGTCACGCTCATCGGTGAGGTGTTCCCGCTGATCCAGGGCGAAGTTCCCGGGGAATGACGGAACCCCCGGCACCACGAGGGGGGAGGAAAGTGCCGGGGGCCCCGGCCGGAAGCCTCACGACCCCCGGCTCCTTGCCACGTTACCCCTGGTCGACGTGGGTTCGCTGTCAGTTTCCCCCGGATTTCACCGGGGTGGTCACACGTTCGGCCCACGCCGGAAGGCTGCCGCCACCCGATCAACCCCGCGGGTCGGCCTCGAGCTCGGCCAGGCGGTGCGCCAGCCCGTCCACGCAGCGGCGCACCGCGTAGTCGTACAGGCGGGCGTACCAGCCGGCCGCCAGCTCCGGGTCGGCCATCAGCTCCCGCATCGCGCGGCCCTGCGCGGCCATGCCGGGCAGGTCGGCACGGTCGTGATAGGTCGCGTACTCCTCGGTGTTGTCCAGGCGCAACGCGAGCGTGCTGTCGCGGTCGTCCTCCATCGCGACGAACTGGCAGGCCGTGGCGACGAGCACGTTGTAGGCCAGCACGCTCTCCTCGCCGAAGCCGGCGGCGAGCAGCACGCCGATCCCGCGGTCGATCGTGCGGATGGCGGCCGACACCGACGGCCCGAACAGCACCAGCCGCCGCGCCGTGCCGGGGTGCGCTCGCAGCACCGTGCGCAACTCGGCCAGCAGTTCGGCGAACCAGTCCTGCCACGGCAGGTCTTCGTCGGGCAGGCTCAGCAGGCCGACGACGCGATCGAGCACCTCGGCCACGACCGCGTCCCGGTCGCCGACGTGGTGGTAGATCACCGCGGGGTAGGCGTCCACGGCCGCCGCGAGCTGGCGCAACGTCCAGTTGTCGAGGCCGCGCTCGGCGGTCAGCGCGACCGCCGCGTCGACCACCTTCTCGGCGGTGACGGCCGGCAGTCCCGCTGCCGCGCGCGAGCGCGGACGGTTCCCGGCCCGCGAGGACGAAGACGGCATGCGATGTACCGTATCCGGATAACGACGGCGCGTGCCAGGATTCGGGGATCTAGGGCAGGATCAGGGCATGCCCCGTGCCCTGGCCAACGGCCTCGAACTCGAGTACGACACTTTCGGCGACGCCGCGAACCCGCCACTGGTGCTCGTGATGGGCCTCGGTGCCCAGATGGTGACGTGGGAGACCGGGTTCTGCGAGCTGATCGCGAGCCAGGGATTCTTCGTCGTCCGCTTCGACAACCGCGACATCGGCCTGTCGGCCTACCTCGACGAACTCGGCGCGCCCGACCTGGCGGGGATCTCGGCCGGGCAGGCCTCGGCGCCGTACCTGCTCTCGGACCTCGCCGACGACACCGTCGGCCTGTTCGACGCGCTCGGCTTCGCGAAGGCCCACGTAGTGGGCGCGTCGATGGGCGGGATGGTCGTGCAGCAGCTCGCCATCGACCACCCGGACCGGCTGCTGAGCCTCACCTCGATCATGTCCACGACCGGCGACCCGACCGTCGGGCACACCTCGCCCGTCGCGCTGGCCACGCTGACGCGCCCGCCCGCGGCGACGCGCGAGGAGGCCATCGAGCAGAGCATCGCCTCCTACCGCACCACCGGCTCGCCTGGTTACCCCGCGACCGACGACTACCTGCGGTTCAAGGCGGCGCGGGGCTACGACCGCGCGCAGCACCCGATGGGCACGCTGCGCCAGGCCGCGGCAGTTGTCGCGTCGGGCGACCGCACGGAGGCGCTGCGCTCGCTGCGGCTGCCGACAGTGGTCGTGCACGGTGACTCCGACCCGATGATCGACGTGAGCGGCGGCAAGGCCACCGCCGCCGCGATCCCCGACGCGGAGCTGGTGGTCATCCCCGGCATGGGCCACGACCTGCCCGAACCGCTGTGGCCGGAAATCGTGGGCGCGATCGTGCGGGCCACGAGCCGCAGTTACTAATCGGGCCAAAAGTAGGCCGGCCCCCACGCGGTACGTAACCGTTGCTACGAAGCCATTCGGCCGTGACTGTGGTCGGATTGGTAACGATCGGCACAGTTAAGGAGACGTCAAGAACACCGCGCGGGCTGTAGGGAAAGCGTCCGCGCCTCTCGCGCGGTGCGGGCGGGCACGCTGAGCTGGACTCATGGGTATCACCGGTGGTTTCGGTTTCCCGCTCGGCTGCGCGGCCGTGGTGGCCGCCGCGATCGGGGCGGACATCGCGGGGGCGACCGCGCACCCGCTCTACGCGCTGGTGCCGCTGGCGCTCGTCGTGGTCGCCGCCGCTGCGACCACGGCCCCGGCCGCGGCGGCGGGGATCGCCGTCGTGGCCTGGGCCGTCGACTCCGGCTTCATCCTCGGCCGCGAAGGCCACCTCCTCTTCGACACCGCGAGCGGCCGCGCCGCCCTCGTGCTCGGCGCGGTGCTCGTCGTGGGCTTGCTGTCTCGGCTCGTGGTGACGGCGGCGGTCCGCGCCCGCCGCCGCGTTCACCCCCGGCCGCACCGGTTCGTGGCGTCCGTCCCCTCGCCGCGAACCGCCGGACAGCGGCGGACCGATCACGCAGCCTCCGCTTGATCGGTCCGGCCGGTACCCCGTCCGGAGCGGCCAACCCATCGTCGTTGGCCGTTCCCGGACGGGGTACCGGCGCGTCCGCGGCTGGTCGAGCGTGGTTGGCTGTGGGGGTGTGAGCGTGTCCCTGTGTGTCGAAATCGACTCGCGTCGGGCTCCCGGCGGTGCCAGGCTGGGACGGTCACACGTCGTCACCTTCGGAGGTAAGCATGAGTGATCCGCAACCGTCGCCCAGCGGCGAGGAGGACGACGTCAAGCGCAAGTTTCGCGAGGCGCTGGAGCGCAAGCAGGCCCACGCCCGCTCCGGCTCCGCCCACGAATCCGGCGGCGGCAAGAACCAGCACGCCCACGGGCCCGCCGCGAACAAGCGCACGTTCCGCCGCAAGAGCGGCTGAGCGTCACCCACCGGCGAAGGCCCTCTCACCGCGGTGAGAGGGCCTTTCTCATGCCTCCAGCAGCCGGGCCAGCCGCGCGGTGTCGCGCAGGTACTGCTCGTACGGGAAACCGGCTTCGAGCAACGCCGTGCGCAGCTCGTCGTAGAGCGGTTTCCCGTTGTCGTGGAAGGCTTTCGCGCCGACCTCGGTGATCGTCACGAGCCGGCGCCGGGCGTGTTCGGGGTCCTGGCGCACCTGTACGAGCCCGGCCGTCTCCAGCGGGCGTAGCGCCCGGCTGATCGCCGGGTCCGACACCGAGAGCGCCTGCGCCAGCTGGTGCTGGGTCACCGGCTGGATTTCCTCCAGTGTGCCCAGCAGTCGCATCTGGCTGTAGCTCAGACCCCCGGCACCACCGGAACTGTCAGCACGCCGGCGCGCGGCCTCCCCCAGCAGGAACACCACGCGATGCAGCAAGTCAGCGAGATCGTCGTCCACGCCACAAGTCTACCTTGAGTCTTGCAAGGTTAATATTAACCATGCAAGACTCAAGTCATGACCACGATCGAGTACCTCGCCCAGTCCGCCGTTCCCCTGCTCTTCGTCGTGGTGCCGGCCATCGGCGCCTTCGTCCGCACCCGGCACAGCCCCTCCCGCCAAGCCGCACTGGAGACCTGGCAACGATGGTGGGCCATCGGCGCCCTCGGCTGCTCGAGCCTCTGGATGACGCTGGCGTTCCTCGGTGCCCCGGACGTGATGTCCACGGCGATCGGCTTCACCCGGACCCCGTTCGAGTTCGAAATCGCCTTCGCCAACCTCGGGCTCGCGATCATGGGCTTCCGCGCCGCGTCGGCGTCGGCCCGGGAACGCATCACGATCGGCCTCGGTGCCGGGATGTTCCTCTGGGGCGCGGCCGCCGGCCACCTCTACCAGTGGTTCGCCAACGGCGACCACGCACCGGGCAACACCGGCGGCGTCGTGATCACCGACCTGCTCATCCCGGCCGTGCTGATCATCCTCGCCCGCCGCGCGCAGCGACTGTCCACAGCGGAACCGGCCACGCCGGCGCTGGTCTGAAAACCTTCCTACACAAAGAAAATCCTGAACAAAGAAAAGCGGGCGCACGGGAACACCGTGCGCCCGCCGTCGTGAAAAACTCAGACCGTGAGGATCGAACGCAGCCGGCCGACGTCGGCCATGCGGCGCTCTGCGAGGCGGTCGGCCGCCGCGGCGGGCGGGACGCCGTCGGCCTTGGCCAGGGCGTACACGGCCTTCGTGGTGTCGAAGATGGCCGTGGTCTTGCGCTGGGCGCGGGCGAAGTCGAAGCCGTGGCGTTCGTCGTCGACCTGGATGACGCCGCCGGCGTTGACCAGGTAGTCGGGCGCGAAGAGGATGCCGCGGTCGTCGAGGAGCTTGTCGACGCCCGGGTGGGCGAGCTGGTTGTTCGCGGCACCGCACACGATGCGGGCTTGCAGCGCGGCCACCCTCTCGTCCGTGAGCACGCCACCGAGAGCGCACGGGGCGAAGACGTCGAGGTCCGTGCGGATCAGGGTGTCCACATCGGACACGACCTCGACGCCCGGGTACGCGGCGCGCGTGCGCTCCAGCGCGGGCGCCGACACGTCGGTGATCACGACCTGCGCGCCGGCTTCGACGAGGTGGCCCACCAGGATGTGCCCGACCTTGCCGACCCCGGCGACGCCGACGCGGCGGCCGGCCAGCTCGGGCACGCCCCACACGTGGTCAGCCGAAGCGCGCATGCCCTGGTAGACGCCGTACGCGGTGAGCACCGAGGAGTCGCCCGCACCGCCGTCTTCGGGTGAGCGGCCGGTGACGAACTTGGTCTCGCGGGCCACCACGTCCATGTCGTGCACGTACGTGCCCACGTCGCAGGCCGTGATGTAGCGGCCGCCGAGGGACTGCACGAAGCGGCCGTATGCACGCAGCAGCGCTTCGGACTTCATCGTGGCCGGGTCGCCGAGGATCACGGCCTTGCCGCCGCCGAGGTCGAGTCCGGCCAGCGCGTTCTTGTACGCCATCCCCTTGGAGAGCGCGAGCACGTCGTCGAGCGCGTCGTCCTCGGTGGCGTAGGGGTAGAAGCGAGTGCCGCCGAGCGCCGGGCCCAGTGCGGTGGAGTAAATGCCGATGATGGCTTTGAGGCCGCTGGCCTCGTCGTGGCAGTACACGACTTGTTCATGGCCGCTGTGCCGGCCGAACACTCCTTCGGTCACGGTGGTGACTCCCTTGTCTGACCGCTCGCGGTTCGTGGCCGCGCGCTCCGGAAGGTGGTGTGCCGGACGGAGGTCGTCCACCCCGCACACCGCCAACCTAGAGCCATCCGCGCGAACCGACCACCGCAGGTCGTCGATCAGCCGGCGACGACCTTCCCGAGTGTCGCCATCGCTGCTTCCAGCTGGGCATCCGACAGGTACGGCGCCGGGCCGAACCGCAGGTAGGAGCCCCTGCTGTCGGTCCGGACGCCGTGCTCGGCCAGCGCGTTCTGCAGGTCGCCGGCCGAGGGGCTGCGCAGCGACAGGAACCCGCCGATCATCCCCGGCGGCGTCTCGCGGTCCCTCGACACCACGTCGGCGGGCAGGCCGAGGTCGTCGAAGCACTGCGCGAGCAGGCCGACCTGGTGCTGCGACACCGTGCGCAGGAACTCCGGCGTCAGGCCGTGCTCGGCGAAGAACCGCTGCACGCGCACGCCGCGGTAGTGGCTCGACGGGTCGTAGGTAGCGCCGGCGAAGCGGTCGCCGCCGGTGGCGTAGGCGACGCGGTCCGGGCGCTGCCGGTCGGCGAGCGCGCCGAACTCCGCGTACCAGCCGGTGACGACCGGGCGCAGCTCCTGCGCGTGGGCCGGCAGGCGCAGGAAGCAGTTGCCCTCGCCGAGCTGGAGGTACTTGTAGCCGCCGCCGACCACCCACGCGTTGGTGAGTCCCAGGTCGTGCAGCGAGAACGGCACGACGCCCAAGGCGTGGTAGGCGTCCACGACCAGTTCGACATTGCCGGCGCGGCAAACGTCGGCCAGGTGCGCGAGCCCGGGCACGAGCCGCGCGGTCTCGAACAACACGGCGGACACGAGCACGGCCGCCGTGTTCTCGTCGACCTCCGCGGCCACGCGTTCGGCCAGCGTCGGCACGGGGTCCACGGGCACCCGCACGACTTCGACGCCCTCTTCCTCCAGCCGTGCGAGCTGGCGGCGCAGGGTGTGGAACTCGCCGCCGGTGGTGACCAGGCGCGGGCGGGACCGCAGCTCGATCGCCGAGAGGAACCGGATCACGAGCTCGTGGGTGTTGGCGCCCAGGGCGTACTCGCCGTGCTGGTCGGACAGCAGCGCGCGGAAGCCGGCGCGCAGCTCGTCGGCCTTGGCGAACGCGGCGGTCCACTTCTCGTCGACGTCGCGGGCCGCGTCGGCGAACGCCTCGGCCAGACCCTCCTCCGCGACGTCGGGCCAGGCCTGGTGCGAGTGCGCCGAGAGCAGCAACCGGTCGGCCACACGGAAGCGCGAGTAGTGCGGCGCGAGCGCGTTGTCGTCCGCGCGCAGAGAATCCAGCGTCGTCACAACTTGCTCCGCACGGCCCACAGGTCCGGGAACATCGGCTGGAAGAGGGTGGTCCGCAGGTACGTCGCGCCCGACGACCCGCCCGTCCCGGTCTTGTCGCCGATGGTCCGCTCGACCATCTTCACGTGCCGGTAGCGCCACTCCTGCATCCCTTCGTCGAGGTCGACGAGGCACTCCGCGACCACCGAGGGGCCGCCGTCGTCCTGGTAGACCTTCAGCAGTACCGCCTGCAGTTCCGCCGACGGTGCCACCGGCCGGGTGACGTCTCGATCACGGTCCACGGCATAACCGCTGTTCGCGAGGTATTTGAGGAACGAGTCGAAGACCGACGGCCGGGCCATCGCGGCGGCGATCCGGGCGCGCTGCTCGCCGCCTTCCGGGTAGTGCGCGAACACGCGCTCGTCGCGGCGGCCGAGCACCGCCTCCAGCTCGCGGAACTGGGCCGACTGGAAGCCGCTGGACGCGTCGAGGCGCGCGCGGAAGCTCGTGAACTGGCTGGGCGTCATGGTCTCCAGCACGTCGAGCTGCGCGACGATCACCTTCAGCACCGTGAGGATCCGCCGCAGCGTGCGGATCGCGTGCGCGGTGTTGCCGGCTTCGAGGTTGGCCTGCAGGAACTCCGCCTCGTGCAGGATCTGCTTGAACCACAGCTCGTACACCTGGTGGATCACGATGAACAGCAGCTCGTCGTGCTCGTCGGAACGCGGGCGCTGGGCCTGGAGCACCTCGTCGAGCGCGAGGTACGACGTGTAGCTCAGCGCAGCCTGCGTGTCGTCGGTCTGGGTCATGGGTTCCTCACCTCGTCGAAATCACTGGTCCGCACGGCACGATCGAAGTGCCGTTGCGCCGCGGGCGCCAGCGCGGCGTACAGGTCGTGGAAGAGCTCGACGGCCGCCGCGCGCCGGCCGGGCGCGGGAATCAGCTCGCCGGGCAGCTCGGGATCGAGCGACGGGAACACGCGGAACTCGTGCACCAGTCTCGTTCGCACCGTAAACGCTTGCGCGTCGGGCAGATCGTGCGGGCTGCCACCGAACTCGGTCACGAACGCGTCATAGCGGGCCGACAGCTCGTCGAGGTCCCAGGCCCGCCCGGCGAACCGGCGGACGTCCAGCGCCGCCGACGGAGTGCCCAGCATCAGGCCGGCGTGCTCGGTCACGCCGAGCTCGGCGAGCAGGCCGAGCACCTCGGCCTCGCGGTCGTGCGGCGCGATCCACGTGCCGTCCTGCACCGGGCCGAAGCCGAGGAACCGCAAGCGCCGCACGAGCGTCTCGCGGGCCTGGCGGCGGGTCTCGGGGATGTTCTGCCACAGCACCGTCCACGGGCCGGCGGGCCGGTCGCGGCGGCCGAGGCTGAAGATGCGCCGGTCGCCGTCGGCCAGGACCGCGATGGTGCGGCTCGTGAGCGAGTAGTGCACCAGCCGGCCTTCGCGGTGGCGCGCCAGCAGGTCGCGGTTGACCAGCCGGGTGAGCGCGATGCGGGCGGCGCCGTCGGAGAAGCCCAGCTCGGTGAGCAGCGACACGAGGCCGCCCGACCACACGCGCCGGCTCTCGCGCGGCCGCGCGTAGCTGCCGAGGAGCGTGATCACCAGCTCCTGCGGTCCGGTGGGCGATGGTTCGGGCACGGCATGACTCTATACACCCCAGTCCGCTGCGGTGTAGCTTTCGAGTGAGCAGGTTGTCAGGAGGCTGGATGAAACGGCTGGTGGTCGTCACCGGCGGCACTCGCGGCATCGGCGCAGCGATCGCGGAACGGTTTACGGCGGCGGGTGACACAGTGCACGCGCCGGGCAGACGTGAGTGCGACGTGACCGACGAGCAGGCCGTGCGCTCGTACTTCGCCGATTTGGGCCCGGTCGACGTGCTCGTGAACAACGCCGGGATCTCGTCGAGCGCTCCCACCGCGAAGACGTCGATGGAGGACTGGCGAGCGCAGTTCGAGGTCAACGCGACCGGCGCGTTCCTGTGCACCCGCGAGGTGCTGCCGGGGATGCGCTCGCGCGACCGCGGCCGGATCGTCACGGTGGCCTCGACCGCCGGGCACGTCGGTTACCGTTACACCACGGGCTATACGGCCTCGAAGCACGCCGCGGTGGGGCTGATGCGCGCGGTCGCCGCGGAGATCACCGGGACCGGGGTGACGGCCAACGCGGTGTGCCCGGCGTTCGTGCGCACCGACATGACGGCCGACTCGGTCGCCCGCATCCGCGAACGCACCGGCCGCGACGAAGCCGACGCCGAAGCGGCTTTGGCGGCCGCGTCACCGTTGGGGCGGTTGCTCGAACCCTCGGAGGTCGCCTTCGCGGTGGCGTTCTTCGCCGCCGAGGAAGCGGCCGCGATCAATGGACAGACCCTCGTACTCGATGGTGGAGGAATTCAGAAATGAGCCCGTTCCGTGCGACTGCCCCGATCACGAAGTCGTGGGACCACTTCGAGTTCACCGTGGACGACGGCGTGGCCACGTTGACGTTCAACCGCCCGGAGAAGCTGAACGCGCTGACGTTTGACGTGTATGCGGATTTGCGGGACCTGGTCACGGAGCTGCCCCACCGCGGCGACGTGAAGGTGCTCGTGATCACCGGCCAGGGACGGGGCTTCTGCTCGGGCGGGGATGTCGAGGAGATCATCGGCGAACTCCAGAAGATGGAGACCGCGGAGCTGCTCGAGTTCACGCGCATGACCGGCGCGGTCGTGAAGGCGTTGCGGGAGACTCCCATTCCGGTCATCGCCGCTGTCAACGGCGTGGCGGCCGGTGCCGGGTCGGTCATCGCGTTGGCGTCGGACTTCCGTGTGCTGGCGAAGTCGGCGAAGTTCGCGTTCCTGTTCACGAAGGTCGGCTTGGCCGGCGCGGACATGGGCTCGGCATACCTGCTGCCCCGGCTGGTGGGCCTCGGCCGGGCCACGGAACTGCTGATGCTGGGCGACAAGCTGGACTCGGCCCGGGCTGAGGCGATCGGACTGGCGACGTCGGTCGTGGAGGACTCCGAGCTGGCGCCGACGGCCGCTGCGCTGGCCCGCCGCCTCGCTGACGGGCCGGCGTTGGCGTACTCGACTACGAAGGTCCTGCTGACCCGTGAGCTGGACATGGACCTGGGGTCGTCGATCGAACTCGAGGCGATGACGCAGGCGTTGCTGATGACGGCTCACGACCACAAGGAGTTCTACGCCGCTTGGTCGGCGGGGCGTAGTCCACAGTGGACTGGTCGGTGACCGGCGGCTTGGCGGCGGCTATTTCGTCGCCAAGGTGACGCTACCCAGGCCGGGAATGTCGGCCGCGAGACTTTCGCCGCCAGTGAACGGCGTCGGCGCGCACAGGGTGCCGGTGAGGATCAGGGCGCCCGCCGGGATTTCGTCGCCCGTCGTGGCGAGGTGGTTGGCGAGCCAGGCGATGGCGGCGGCGGGGTTGCCGTTCAGCACCGCGGTGGAGGCGCCCGGAACGACGCGGTCGCCGATGGTGAGGGTGCAGGTGATGGCCGAAAGGTCTTGCGGCACCGGGACCTGGGGGCCGAGCAGGGCGTAGGCGGCGTTGGTGTTGTCGGCGGCGAGCATGGGCAGCGTGGTGGGGCCGCCGGACCAGCGGGAGTCGACGATTTCGAAGGCGGGGGCGATCGCGGCCGTCGCGGCGAGGACGTTCTCGGCGGTGGTGTCGGGGCCGGAAAGCGGGCGGCCGAGGATGAAGGCGATTTCGACTTCGGCGCGAGGGGCGAACAGGTCCGCGGTCGACAAGGGTTGCCCGGGGTCCAGCACGGTGGAAGCCAGGACGTAGCCGAGGGCGGGCTCGGCGGCGCTGTAGGTGGCGCGGGCCGGCTCGGACGTGAGGCCGATTTTGTAGCCCGCGAGGCGGTCGCCGGCGGCCAGGGCCAGGTCGCGGGTCGATCGGGAGACGCGGTAGGCGTCCGCGAGATCGGCCAGGGGTTCGGGGGCGACGGCGGGGCCGCCGTGGGTGGCCTTGTGCAGGCGCCAGGCCAGGTCGTCGTCCGCCACCGTGTGCTCCTCAGGGGTCCGGGATGGGCCCGGTCATCTGATCACACCTCGGTGTGCGCGATGGCGTTGCCCTCCAGCGAACCGAACCACAGGCGACCGGCGTGCTCGCGGACGCCGACGAGCATGTGGAAGCCCGGGATCTCGCCCCACCGCTCGTGCTCCACAGCGCCGTCGGCGGCGATGCCGAGCACACCGACCTTGCGTTTCGGGGCGGGTTGCAGCGCAGCCGGCAGCGAGCGCACGGCGGCGCGCAACGAGGCGGGCAGGCTGCGGATGGCGTCGAGGGCGGGCACGCGTACGGAGGCCTGCGTGACCCAGATCAAGCCGTCGCTGCCGGTGGCGATGTTGTCGGGGAAGCCGGGCAAGTCCGCCACGAGGGTGTCGCGCTGGCCCTGGCGGGTGCCGTGGAGCCAGAAGCGGGTGACGCGGAACTCGCCGGTTTCGGCGACGGCCACGAAGGATTCGTCCGGGGGCAGGGCGACGCCGGTGGCGAACTGGAGGCCGTCGGCGATCAGATCGATGCTGCCGTCCGGGGCGCGGCGCAGAAGACGGCCACCGGCGGTCTGTTCGATGAGGTCGTCGCGCCAGCGGTCGATGCCGAAGCGGCGCGAGGAGTCGGTGAAGTAGATCGTGCCGTCGGTGGCGACGGCGGCGTTGTTGCAGAACACCAGGTCGAGGCCGGCGGCGGAGGTCGCGAGCGTGCGCACCGCTCCCCCGGCCAGCGGCATCGTGAGCAGGCCTGCGCGGGCGTCGCAGATGAGCAGGTCGTCGCCGTAGAGCTCCAGGCCCAGCGGACGGCCGCCGGTGTCGCCGAGGACGTCGATGCGACGGCCGTCGGGAGCGACGCGCAGGATGCGGCCGTCGTCGACGCCGGTGTAGACCCGGCCCTCGGCGTCCACCACCACGTCTTCGGGTGCGTGCCCGTTGACCGGGACCACCGTGACGTCACCGAAGTCCATCACGAACCTCCTACCGGTAGGTGAGCAGCTGCGCCGCCTCCGCTTCGAAGTGCGGGTGTTCGTTGAACGTCAACAGGTTCACGCCGCCGCGGCCCGAGGTGAGCTTGGTGATGCCGGTGTTCACGGTGACGCGGTTGAACTTCAGCAAGCCGACCTCGGGCACGCCCAGCACCGCGCCCGCGATCGTGCCGATCACGCCCCCGGAGGTGAACACCAGCGCGTGCTCGCCCTTGCCGAGTGACTCGACGAGGTCGGTCAGCCCGGCCGTGCAGCGTTCGAGGAACGCCGGCCACGTCTCGGCGCACGGCCCGTCGGCGCCCGCCGCCACCCACGCACCGAGCGCGGCGTCGAGCAGGCCCTGGTACGCGCGGGAATCCTCCTGCGGGGCGCCGCCGGCGTGGTGGCGCGAAATGTCCACGTGGTCGTATTCGTTCCACCGCGGGTCCTCGACCACGGGCACGTCCGAGCCGAGCGTCTTCAGCGCCGTCGCCGCCGTGTCGCGCTGGCGGGCGAGCGAGCCGGAGCGCACCTGCGCGAACTCGACGCCCCGGCGCGCGAGCTCACGACCGACCACAGTGGACTGTTCGAAGCCGCGCTCGGACAGCGCGTCGTAGTCGGCCGCGCCGAACGAGGCCTGACCGTGACGGACGAGGTAGATCGCACCCAACGCATTTGCTCCTTTTGGCTCGTCAGGAGAACTTGGCCAGCAACCCGGCGGGCAGCACGCGCATGACCGCACTGAGCGGCACCCACGGCCACGAAGGAACGTACGCCATTTTCGGCTCCGCCTCGATCGCCTTGGCCATCGCGCGGGCCCCCGCCTCGGCGCCGGTCAGCAACGGCGTGGTGCCGCTGCGGTCGGTCATTTCGGACGCGATGTAGCCGGGGCGGATCTCGGTGACGCTGATGTCCGTGCGGCGCAGCTCGACCCGCGTGCCCGCCACGAACGCGGAAATCCCGGCCTTCGAAGCGGCGTACGCGGTGAGGTTCTTGGGCAGGCCGCGGATCGCGCTGAACGACGAGACCACGGCGAGGTGCCCGTCACGCTGCTCGCGGAGGATGCCAACGGCGGCCTCGATCTGCGCGGCCGCGGCGACGAAGTTGGTCTCCAGCGTCTGGCGGTTGGCGTCGAAGCGGCCCTTGCCCACGGGCTGGCCCTTGCCGAGCCCGGCGTTCACGATCACGCGGTCGAGCGAGCCGAGCTCGCCGCGGAACTCTTCGAAGACGGTGAACACGCGGTCGTGGTCGTTGACGTCGAGCGGGCGGGTGACGACCGTGATCCCGGGGAAGGCGGCTTTGAGTTCGGCCGCGAGCTCGTCGAGGCGGTCGGTACGCCGCGCGCAGAGGGCGAGGTTGCGGCCGCGCGCCGCGAACTGGCGCGCCATGCCTTCGCCCAGCCCCGAACTGGCGCCGGTGATCAGGATGTTCTTCCGCAGGACCATGGGCCGGATCCTACCGGTTGGTAACCACCGTGCCGCGGCCCTTGACCGGTGGCCCGGCGCTGGGGGCATCGCCGGGCCACCGGTACCGGGTACGGCCGCCGGCCGTGCACGGGGCGCGGACCGCGGGCCGGGGCCGAAGTAGCTGCGCCGCAACCGGGATCGCCGGTGCGGGGCTCGATGGCCATACAAACGCGACCCCGCAGGTCAGGGCAATGGTTCACAGTTGCCAGTACTAGCCCGTTCGCCCCAGTGGTGACGCGGAGTGCCTGGTCGGCTGCTGATACGGTCTGGAGTGTCGGTTCGGACACTGTGGGTTTTCGGACACTCCGTTTGGAGGACCACGGGTTTTCGGACACGGGTTTTCACGGGTTTTCACCACGAACCGGTGCGGTGCGAGACCACGGGCGGGGGCATGGCTGGTGGAACTGCGGACGAGTCCGGGGCCGACGGCGCCCGGACCGCGTTCGCGAGCGCGCTGCGCGCGGCGATCACCGCCAGCGGCCTGTCGCTCGACCGGATCCAGGCGCGGCTGCGCGCCCGCGGCGCGGCCGTCAGCGTCACGGCGCTGAGCTACTGGCAGTCGGGCAAACGCCAGCCCGAACGCTCGGGTTCGCTGTCCGCGGTGCGCCTGCTGGAGGAGATCCTCGACGTCCCGGCCGGCTCGTTGCTGGGCCTGCTGCCGCCGCCCCGCCCCCGCGGCGCGACCCGCCGCGACCGCGTCGGCGAAGAGCCGTTGACGTTCACGCGCGAGACGCTGCAACCGCTGCTGGACCGCGTCGGCGCGTCGAACATGCTCGACCAGCAGCAGCACCTCAAGCTCGTCGGCCTGCACGACCGCTGCGAGATCGCCGCGGACGGCGGCCAGCAGGCCGTCACGTCCCGCGCCGTCTTCCAGGCCGGCGCCGACGGCCTCGACCGCTGGCTGCTCGTCTACGCCCAGGACGACGCCGCGTCCGTGCCGCAGGTCCACGCCGTGCGCAACTGTCGCGTCGGCCGCTTCGAGGCGGATTCCTCGCACGGGATCCTGGTGGCGGAACTGCTCTTCGACCGCCCGCTGGACCGCGGCGAGACGAACCTGATCGAGTACTCGCTGACCAACGCGGGCCCGCCCTACCCGCAATGCCGCGCCACGCACTACCGCGAGTTCCGCCGCCCCGTGCGCGAATACCTGCTGGAAATCCGCTTCGCCCCGGAAGCCGAGCCCGCGCGTTGCTGGCAGTACTCCCGCGGCGGCGACACCACCCCGTCCCGCCGCCGCCTCCGCCTCGACTCGGCCCACGGCGTGCACGCCGTGGCGCTCGACTTCGGGCCGGGGATCTTCGGCATCGGGTGGGAGTGAGTCAGCTCAGCTTGGAGCGCAACACCTTCCCGGTCGCATTGCGCGGAAGCTCGTCCAGGAACTCGACGTCGCGGGGCACCTTGTAGCGGGCGAGGTTCGACTTCACGTAGTCGCGCACCCCGTCGGCGTCGAGGGTGGAGTTCTCGCTGCGCACCACGAACGCCTTGAGCCGCTGGCCGAACTTGTCGTCCTCGACGCCGATCACGGCGGCCTCGATCACGTCTTCCCGCTCCACCAGGAGGTTCTCCACCTCCACCGGGAACACGTTCTCGCCGCCGGAGACGATCATCTCGTCGTCGCGGCCGTCGATGAAGAGCAGGCCGTCGTCGTCGAAGTGGCCGACGTCGCCGCTGGAGAGCAGGCCGTCGATGATCTCCTTGTGGCGGCCGTCGGTGTAGCCGCCGAAGCTGAGTCCGCTGCCGACGAAGACGCGGCCCGTCACGTTCGGCTCGGTGATCTGGCGGCCGTGCTCGTCGTACAGCGCGACGCGGCAACCCACGGGGGCGCGCCCGACGGTGCCCGGCGCCTTGCGCCAGTCTTCCGGCGTGGCGACTGTCGCGACGGCGACTTCCGTTGAGCCGTAAAGGTTGTGCACGACGTCGCCGAACTGCTCGTTGGCCCGGTTGCCCAGATCCGGCGACAGCGCGGAGCCCGCGACGAAGATGATCCGCAGGCACGAGGTGTCGTACCGGTCGCGCACCTCCTGCGGCAGGTCGACGATGCGCTGCAGCATCGTCGGCACCAGCACGAGCGTCGTGCAGCGGTGCTCGGCGACACCTTTCAAAGTCTGCTCCGGGTCGAACTTGCGCCGCATCACCACCTTGCAGCCCAGCGCGAAGCTCAGGATGAACTGCGAAAGCCCGGTGCCGTGAAAAAGCGGCGCGCCCATGTACGTGGCTTCGCCCGCGCGCAGCGGGATGCGGTCGAGGAACTGCGCGGACGCAAGCGGCGACGTGTGCGGCCGCGGCGCGCCCTTGGGCGTGCCGGTGGTGCCGCTGGTGAGCAGCACGAACCCGCCGGGCTTGGCGGGCGCGGGCAGCGGGCGGTCGTCGGTGCTGGCGATGATCTCGTCGAGCACGGGCACGGAGTGATCGCCCGGCTCGTCGACCCACGCGAGGTAGCGCTCGACGTCACCGGGGATCGCGTCGAGCAGGCCGGTGAACTCCTGGTCGTACACGAGCGCGGTGACGCGTTCGCGCTTCGCGACGTCGGCCAGCTGCGGCTTCGCGAAGCCGGTGTTCATCAGCAGCAGGCGCGCGCCGAGCTTGCCGGCGGCGGCCATGGTGAGCACGAGGCCGCGGTGGTCGCGACACAGCGCGGCGATCACGGTGCCCTCGCCGAGTCCGCGCTCGGACCAGGCCCTGGCCAGCGCGTTGGACCGGTCGTCGAGCTGTTTGAACGTGAGCGGGCCGAGCTCGTCGACGATCCCGACGGCCGCGGGGTCGCGGCGCGCGGCGATGTGGTTGGCGCCGGCGAACGGGCCGTACTTCCGGATGGCCACGACCGAGCGCACACCCTCGTCGAGCCGCGGGAACGGCACGAGTCCCGCGCGGCGCATCACGTCGATGCTGCGCACGGTCTCGGCCACCTTGTCCGTGACCTGGCTGGCGAGGCCGAACACCCCGGCCGGGTTCCTCATCCGGGCACCTCCGTTGCTGCTTCGGGGGAAAGCCGCCCGTACCGCCGGTATGGGTGGCTACTCGACAGTAGACCAAGCCGGGCGCCCGTGCACCAGACCACGGCGGCCGCGTTCGGTGACCGAAATTGTCGGTGCCCCCGCGCACAATGACGGCGTGCAGGTGATCACCGGCCAGGAGGAGGACTCCGGCTACACGATCTCGACGCCGGCGGGCACCTCCCGCGGGCTGTCGAGGGCCGGCTGGGTGGCCGAGGTGCGCCGGCTCGAGGAGGCCGAGGCGCCGCGCTGGGTGCTGCCCTCGGTCGACGCGCTGTACCCGAAGCTCATCGACGCGGGCGTGCGGCTGGGGCGCTGCTACGACCTGGGCTTGGCGGAAGGCCTGCTGCTCGCTTACGAGGGGCGTGAGAGCGAGTCGCGCAGCCTGCGCGCCGCGTGGGCGCGGGCGCAGGGCGAGGAGCCGCCCGACGACGGGCCCGCGTTCGGCGAGGCGGCGCAGCCCACGCTGTTCTCGCCGCGCGGACCGGGGCTGCCTTCTGGTGTGACGGTCGCCGACGCGGTCCGTCGCGTGCTGGTCGAGCAGGAGAAACGCGTGGCTTCCGTCGCTTCGCCAGGTCGGATGCGCGTGCTGCTGGCGGCGGAGTCGGCGAGCGCGCTGGCCGCGGCGGAGATGTCGGCGGCCGGGTTGCCGTGGCGGGCGGACCTGCACCGTGCGCTGCTGGAGTCCCGGCTCGGTCCTCGCGTGCCGTCCGGGCAGCGGCCGAAAGCGCTGGTCGCTTTGGCCGCGCAGATCACCGACGCGTTCGGCGGGCGGCCGGTGAATCCCGACTCGTCGCCGAGCGTCATCCGCGCTTTGGCCCGCGAGGGCATCGAGGTGCCGGCCGCGCGCAAGTACCTGCTGCGCGACATCGACCATCCGGCCGTCGCGCCGTTGCTGGAGTACAAGGAACTTTCCCGCCTGCACTCGGCCAACGGCTGGGCCTGGCTCGACGAATGGGTCACCGACGGCCGTTTCCGCCCCCACTACGTGGTCGGCGGCGTGGTCTCCGGCCGCTGGGCCACCCGCGGCGGCGGGGCGCTGCAGATCCCCAAGGTGCTGCGCACGTGTGTCCGCGCGGATCCCGGCTGGAAACTCGTCGTCGCCGACGCCGCGCAGCTGGAACCACGCGTCCTCACGGCGTTGTCCGGCGACCGCCGGCTGGCCGAGGTCTCGGCGGCCACCGACCTGTACGCCCGGCTGGGTGAGGCTCTCTTTTCGGGCGCCCGCTACGTTCCCCCACCGTCCGGTTCCTCGGACGACCGCTCCCGAGCCAAGATCGCCATGCTGTCCGCCATGTACGGCGGCACCTCCGGCGAGGCGGGACCCCTCCTCGCCCTGCTCCGCCAGCGCTTCCCCGACGCCGTGTCCTATGTGGAACAAGCCGCGGCCGCCGGCGAACGCGGCGAACGCGTGCGGTCCCGGTTGGGCCGCACCTCCCCCGCGCCGTCCGCCGCGTGGCGCGCCCTCACCGGCGGCCTCGCCGACGACGAAGCCACGGAAACCCGCGCCCGCCGCGCCTCCCGCGGCTGGGGCCGCTTCACCCGCAACTTCGTCGTGCAAGCCTCGGCGGCCGACCTCACCGCCGTCCTGCTGGCCACGCTGCGCGGCCGCCTCCCCGCCCCCGCCCACCTCGTCTTCTTCCAGCACGACGAGGTGATCGTCCACACCCCGGCCGAACTGGCGCCCGCCGTCTCGGCCCTCATCGAGTCCACCGTGACGGAGTCGGCGCAAATGCTGTTCGGCGAGGCGTGCCCGGTGCACTTCCCCATGCAGGCGGCCGCGGTGGACACGTACGCGGACGCGAAATAGCTCAACCCGACCTACGACAAGGACACCTGATGGGCAATCTGTACGACTACTTCGCCGCGAGCTCCGACGAACTGGCCGCCACGGTGCTGGAATCCCCCACCGTCACGAACTTTCCCGTGGTCGAGCTGAAAGACATCGATCCGATCATCCAGCTGAGCCGCGCCGAAGCTCTCCTCACGGGGACGGGTTTCGACACCGTTTGCGCGAACCCCAGATCGGATCACCTGATCGCCGAACTCGACGAATCCGTCTTTGTCTCCACGCTCACCGACGAACTCCGCGACGCCCTGGCCTCCGCCGACGAAACGCACCGCCGGCAGGTCGCCGAGCTTTGGGCGCGTTCCGAAGAATTCGATGGCGACATCGACCCGACAGATGTCCTCCCTGTGGTCGACGAACTCGCCGACCTCGCGCGCCAGGCAAAAGCGGCGGGCGATCGCCTGTACTGCTGGACCTGCCTGTGACTCCCGAAGCGTCAGCCGCCGACGCGAAGTAGCCGCGTCGGCCGTCAAAAGATCGAGTTCACCCGGCCTCGGACATGGGCCGGCAAACAAGGAGGTTCAATGGGAGCGTCAGGCTGGGACTACCGCGCACCGTACGCGGGCAGCGTCGAAGCAACACACCTCGCGGTGCAGGAACTACTCCTGGCCAGCGGCGAGTTCCTCTGGCCCTGGGAAGACATCAACCCCGAATACGTCGACGAAATGGTCCCCCGCCCGTCGTCGTTGGCCGACCTCGAGGCGGCGAAGGACGCCGAGGAGTTCTGGGACGCGGGCACCCACACGATCCTCGACACCCACGAGATCACCGAGGCTGACGGCGTCGGCACCGTCCGCCCGTTGAGCTCCGCGGAGCTCAACGGGGTGTTCGGCACCGACCGCCCGTCCGCCGCCGACTTCGAAGGCGTGCGCCGGCCCGGACCGTCAGGCCCCCTCGCCGACCTGATGGGCGACAGATGGACCGGCCGAAGCCTGGTGATCTACAAGAACGGCGCCCCCGACGAGGTCTACTTCTGGGGTTACTCCGGCGACTAGCCGGGCAGTCCGTCCACTTCCCCAGGCCGTCCCCGTCGACACGTGCGCACAACAGTTCGGCTTTGTCGCGGGGTCGGCCTGTGGTTGAGTCACACCATGCTCTACAGCTACTTCACGGCGAATTCGGACGAAGCAGCCGTAACGTCCCTCGAGGCGCCCGAAGGGCCGGCCGCGTTGTTCCCCATGGCCGCCTTCAAGCACCTCGACCCCTACCTGCAGGTGCCCCGGGCCGAGGCGTTCCTGACGGGGATCGGCGAGGAGGCGGCCGCCGACAACCCGCGGGCGATGAAGCTGCTCGCGGAGGTCGGGGAGGGCGACGTCGTGGTCGTCACGCTCACCGACGAGTTCCGTGACGCGATCGCGGCCACCGACGAAGCGCGCCGCCGGGAGCTGGCCGGATTCTGGTCGAGCGACGAGAAGCTCGAGGGCACAGCCGGGGACCTGCTGCCCGTCGTGGACGGGCTCGCAGCCCTCGCGAAGCAGGCGAAGCCCTCGGGCGGCCGGCTGTACTGCCACATCGCCGGCTGAAGCTCAGTAGCGCACCGAGTTCTGCAGCAGCGGCGGGTAGACCGCGTGCTCCTGCCCGTTCACGGTCGCGCCGGCGTAGCGCAGCATCGGGGCCATGCCGCGGTTCAGCTCAGCCGGGAAATTCAGCCGCGGCGCGGAAACCTCGTCCAGCGCGGCCACCTGCTCCGCGCTCAACTTCAAATCCAACGCCGCCAGATTCTCCGTCAGGTGCTCGACCCGCCGCGGCCCGATCAGCGTCGACGTGATCCCCCGCCGGCCCTGCACCCACGCCAGAGCCACCGCCGCCGGGCTCACCCCCAACTCCTTCGCGATCCCCACCACCACGTCGATCACCCGGAACTGCTCCTCGGTCGGCCCCACCCCGAACGCCGCCCCGCGCCGCGTATCCGCAGCCGCGCCGTCGCGGGTGTACTTGCCCGACAGGAACCCGCTTTTCAACGGACTCCACGGCAGCATCGCCATCCCCGCGTCCTCGGCGAGCGGCAGCAGCTCGCCCTCGATAGTGCGTTCCAGCAGCGAATACTCCATCTGCAACCCGGCCACCGGCGCCCACCCGCGGAACTGGGCGATCGTCTGCGCCTTGGCCGTGAACCACGCCGGAGTATCCGAGAACCCGACGTACCGGATCTTGCCGGCCCCGACAAGATCCTCGAGGGTCCGCAGCGTCTCCTCGACGGGCGTGTGGCGGTCGTAGTTGTGCAAGTAGTAGAGGTCGATGTAGTCCGTTCCGAGACGCCGCAGCGAATCGTCCAGCTGGTGCAGAATCGCCTTCCGACCGACACCACCGCCGTTGGGGTCGCCGGGGTGCAGGTTGACGAAGAACTTCGTCGCCAGCACCACCCGGTCACGCAGCCCCGGCGTCGCGGCGAGGAAATCGCCGACGATCTTCTCCGAGTGGGTGTTGGTGTAGAAGTTGGCGGTGTCGATGAAGTTGCCACCGCGGTCGAGGTAGGTCTGCTGGATCCTCTCGGACTCTTCGACACTGCAGCCGACGCCGGTGTCCTCACCGAAGTTCATGGCACCGAGGCAGAACGGGCTCACGACGAGGCCGGACCGGCCGAGGTGGACGTAGGAATCAAGGCTCACGGGGATTCTCCTGGCTCATCACGGGATTTCGTTGCCGTTCCATGACACCAGCGCCGGGCGTGGCACCGTGAGCCCGAAAGTCGTAGCCTCTTGCCTGATCCTGTCACGATCGCCAGTTGCCCCAGCGGGCGCGACCGTGGTCGAATCGAAGCGTGTCCCTCTCCGAGCTGCGCACGCTGATCACCCGCTACGCCGGCCGCACCGACCTGCCCGGCGGCCTGATGCTGTCGTGCGAGCGCGCGCCCACCGACCCGGCGGCCTCGCTGACCGGCCCGGTGCTCGCCGTCGTCGCGCAGGGCCGCAAGCGCATCGGCACGGGTGAGCGCACCTACGAGTACGGCGCCGGCCAGTACCTCGTGGTCACCGTCGACATGCCCGTGACCGGCCACTTCGTGGAGGCCAGCCCCACGGAACCGTTCCTGGGCGCCGGCCTGGTCCTCAAGCCGGAAGCCGTCGCCGCCCTCCTGCTCGAGACGGGCACCACGAACTCAGCCCCGTCCGCCCCGTCGGCCATCACCGTGAGCGACGCACCCGCCGAGCTGCTCGACGCGTTCGTCCGCCTGCTGCGGCTGGCCGACCACCCGGCCGACCGCCGCGTGCTCGCGCCGCTCATCGAGAAGGAGATCCTCTGGCGCCTCGTCACCGGCGCCCAGGGCGCGACCATCCGCCAGATCGGCCTCGCCGACAGCAGCCTGTCACACGTCGGGCGCGCCATCCGCTGGATCCGCGACCACCACGCGGAGTCCCTGCGCATCTCCGACCTCGCACGCCTCGCCGCGATGAGCGAGTCGTCGTTCCACCGCCACTTCCGCGCCGTGACGGCCATGACGCCCATCCAGTACCAGAAACACATCCGCCTCCAGGAGGCTCGCCTGCTCCTCCTGTCCCGCACCGACGACGACGTCGCATCCATCGGCTACACCGTGGGCTACGACAGCGCGTCCCAGTTCAGCCGCGAATACCGCCGCCAGTTTGGTGTGCCGCCGGGCCAGGATTCGACGAGGCTGCGGGCACACCACGGCTGACTTCCCCACCTCGCCGACTTCGGACTTCAGTAGTCCACGGTTACCTGCATGCGCACCGTGGTGCCGGGATGGGACCGGATATATGCCTGCAGCCAGCCGCTGCTCGCCGTGCATCCGGCGCTTGTCACACCATTCTCGGAAGTGGTATTCAAGACGACGGAACACCGAGCAAGATATTCATTTGCATCCGGCCGCAGAACATAAAATGTCGCGGATCCGGCGCCCTCGCCGCCGAGATTGCGAAAAATCGCGCTCATGGAGCACCAGGAGTCACCGCATGGCCCATCCCATTGTGAGGAGGTCACCTGGAACCTAGGTGAGGCCGGCGCGGTGGTTTCCGTTGACTCGTCGGCGTCTTCGGGGGGCGATGACGAGTCGTCGGCCGGTTCCTCGTCCACTTCGCTCGATCTCTGCGGCGGATCGTCGATCGGCGCCTCTTCCGGAGTCGTCGAGGGCGATATTCGGCTCGTTGCCGACTCCGAAGCCGGAGCGCCACCAGACTGGGACGTGAGGTCTTTCAACGGATTCCAGCCGGTCAAGCCGTTGATCGCCACCAGCACGGCGACGCCGCTGCCGATTGTAGCGACGACAACGTTCCATTTCTTATAGGCAGGCTCGTCGTCGGATTTCCCCGGCTTGTCCGGCTCTTCTGGCACGAGCGGCATTCTACTAGATCAACGCACACCGCGGGCGAGATTGCCCTAACCCGGATAAGGGCGTTCGCCCACCCGTTGACCTGGTCATTTGCCCACCGCCGAAGCGCTTGACCGGGACGATCAGTCCTCACACCGGCGCGTCATCCAAAGCTTTCGTGATGCGTTTCAGCGACACCGGATACGCCGTCCCGAGCGTCTGGGCGAAGAAGGACACCCGGAGTTCCTCGATCATCCACCGCACCTCCGACAGCGAGGGCGACGAGGTCCCCGCAGGCAGCGCGGCCAGAGCCGCCCGGTACTCCTCCGTGATCCACGCGATGTCGGCGGTGCGCTGCAGGTCGCGGGTGGGCTCGGAGACGAGTTTGTCCAAGCGGCGCGAGATGCCCCTCAGGTAACGCTCGACATCACGCAGCCGCGAGGCGCCCGTCTCGGTCACGAAGCCCGCGTGGACCAGGCCGGCGAGCTGGGCGCGCATGTCCGCCAACGACTCGGCCGGGCCGCGGGTGTCCGGCAGGACTGACTCCACGTCGATGGTCGCGCGCAGGATCCGCTCGACGTCCGTCAGAACCGCGAGCACAGCGGGGTTCAAGCCGGCGCGGACGTGCTCCAGCAGCGAAGCGAAACTCGCCTCGTCCCAAGCCGGGCCGCCGTACGACGTCATCAACGAATCCACTGCGCAGTCGACGCAGTCCTCCAGCAGGGCGGCGACGCTGCCGTGCGGGTTGCGGTTCAGCACGAGCTTCGAGGAGTTCGACAGCGACCGCGTGATGAACTTCATCGGCGAGTTCAGGTTCAGCCGCAGCATGCGCCGGGTGCCGGCCCACATCGCGTGCTGTTGTTGCGCCGGGGTGTCCAGCAGGCGGACGGCGACCGAAGCACCCTCGTCCACCAGAGCCGGGTACGCCTTCACGTCGTGGCCGCGCTGCGTGGAGGCGAAAACCTGAGGCAGGGAGCCGAAAGTCGGCCTTACCAGCCCCGCCTTCTCGATGCTGTTGGCGGCCTTCGAAATCGTCTCGCGCACCTTCGGGGCGAGGCTGAGCTTCAACGCCTCCAGGTCCTTGCCCTCGGCCACCTTGCGGCCGCGGTCGTCGACCACGCGGAACGTCACCCGCAGGTGGTCCGGCACGGAAGACAGGTCGTAGGCCGACAGTGGAACGTCGATGCGGCGAAGCGTGAACAGCTCGTCGGACAGCACCTCGACAAGGGGACCGTCCGAAGGCGACACTCGCGAAAGGACATACGCGGCCGTGTCGGGAGCCGGGACGAAGTTGCGCCGCAAGGCTTTCGGCAGCGACTTGATCAGCGCGGTGACCAGTTCCAAGCGCAGCCCCGGCACCTGCCAGTCGAACCCGTCCGGCGTCACCTGGTTCAGCACGGGCAGCGGGATGTGCACGGTGACGCCGTCGGCATCCGCGCCGGGCTCGAACTGGTAGGTGAGCCCGAAGACCTGCGAGCCCTGCGTCCACGAGTCGGGGTAGTCCGACTCGCGCACGCCTCCCGCGGTCTCGTTGATGAGCATGGACTTCTCGAACGACAGCAGGTCCGGGTCGCCGCGCCGCGCCTTCTTCCACCAGCTGTCGAAGTGGCGCACCGACACCACGTCGGCCGGCACACGCTGGTCGTAGAACTCGAACAGCGTCTCGTCGTCCACGAGGATGTCGCGGCGGCGGGCGCGGTTCTCCAGGTCCTCGACCTCGTCGAGCAGCGCGCGATTCTCGGAGAAGAACTGGTGGTTGGTGTGCCAGTCGCCTTCCACCAGCGCGTGGCGGATGAACAGCTCACGCGACAGCTCGGGATCGATGCGCCCGTAGTTCACGCGTCGGTCGGCGACGAGCGGCACGCCGTAGAGCGTCACCTTCTCCACCGCCATCACGGCGCCCTGCTTGCGCTCCCAGTGCGGCTCCGAATACGACCGCTTCACGACGTGCGCGGCCAGCGGCTCGACCCACTCCGGCTCGATGCGCGCGTTCACGCGCCCCCACAGCCGCGAAGTCTCCACCAGTTCCGCCGACATCACCCAGCGCGGCTGCTTCTTGAACAGCGCCGAGCCCGGGAACACCGAGAACCGCGCGCCGCGCGCGCCGAGGTAGTCGCCCTTGGCCGGGTCCTTGAGGCCGATGTGCGAGAGCAGCCCGGCGATCAGCGACGTGTGCACGTGCTGCGGGTCGGCCGGCGTGGTGCTCAACGAGATGTCGAGCGGCTTGGCCAGCTGGCGCAGCTGGCTGAAGATGTCCTGCCACTCGCGGATGCGCAGGTAGTTGAGGTACTCGTTGCGGCACAACCGGCGGAACTGGTTGCCCGTCAACGCTTTCTGCTGCTCGCTGACGTACTCCCACAGGTTGAGGTAGGCGAGGAAATCCGACGTCGGGTCGGCGAAGCGCGCGTGCTGCTGGTCGGCCGCCTGCTGCTTCTCCGCCGGACGCTCCCGCGGGTCCTGGATGGACAGTGCCGCGGCGATGATCATCACCTCGCGCACGCACCCGTTGCGCGCGGCCTCCAGCACCATGCGCCCCATCCGCGGGTCCACCGGCAGCTGCGCGAGCTTGCGGCCGATGTCCGTCAGCTTCGACGCGTCGTCCACCTCGAACGCGCCGAGCTCCTGCAGCAGCTGCACACCGTCGGCGACCTGGCGCCGATCCGGCGGCTCCACGAACGGGAACGCCGCCATGTCGCCCAGCCCCAGCGAGGTCATCTGAAGGATCACCGACGCGAGGTTGGTGCGCAGGATCTCCGGGTCCGTGAACTCCGGGCGCGACTCGAAGTCCTCTTCGGAGTACAGCCGGATGCAGATGCCGTCGGACGTACGGCCGCTGCGGCCTTTGCGCTGGTTGGCCGAGGCCTGCGAGATCGCCTCGATCGGCAGCCGCTGCACCTTCGTGCGGTGGCTGTAGCGCGAGATGCGCGCGTTGCCCGGGTCCACGACGTACTTGATGCCCGGCACGGTCAGCGACGTCTCCGCGACGTTCGTCGCGAGCACGATCCGGCGCCCCGTGTGGCGCTGGAACACGCGGTGCTGGTCGGCCGACGACAGCCGCGCGTACAGCGGCAGCACCTCGGTGTTGCGCAGGTCGAGCCGGTTGAGCGCATCCGCCGTGTCGCGGATCTCGCGCTCGCCGGAGAGAAACACCAGCACGTCGCCGGGGCCGGCGCTCTGCAGTTCCATGACGGCGTCGAGGATCCCCTGCGTCTGGTCGCGATCGGGGTCGACCTCGGGGTCGTCGGGGTCGATGATCGGCCGGTAGCGGACCTCGACGGGGTAGGTGCGGCCGGAGACCTCGACGATCGGCGCGTTGTCGAAGTGCTTCGAGAAGCGCTCCGGGTCGATCGTGGCCGAGGTGATGATCACCTTGAGGTCGGGCCGGCGCGGCAGCAGCTGCTTGACGTAGCCGAGGATGAAGTCGATGTTGAGGCTGCGTTCGTGGGCCTCGTCGATGATGATCGTGTCGTACTGGCGCAGCATCCGGTCGGTCTGGATCTCGGCGAGCAGGATGCCGTCGGTCATCAGCTTCACGAGCGTGTCCTGGCCGGACTGGTCGGTGAAGCGGACCTTGTACCCGACGGCGTCGCCCAGCTCGGTCTTCAGCTCGCTCGCGATGCGGTCGGCGACCGTGCGCGCGGCCAGCCGCCGCGGCTGCGTGTGCCCGATCTGCCCGCGGATGCCGCGGCCGAGCTCGAGGCAGATCTTCGGCAGCTGGGTCGTCTTGCCCGAGCCGGTCTCGCCCGCGACGATCACCACCTGGTTCTCGGCGATCGCCTTGCCGATCTCGTCCTTGAGCTTGCTGACCGGCAGCTCTTCGGGGTACTCGATCTTGGGCACGCTCTCGCGCCGGCGCTGCACGCGCAGCTCGGCGGCGGTCACGTCGGTGGCGAGGCGCTCGGCCACGGCTTGCTTGTCACGCGACCGGCGCGCGCCGTCGAGCCGACGGCGCAGGCGGTGCTCGTCGCGCGACATCAGCTCGGGCAGCCGCGCGCGCAACGCCTCGAGGGGGGATTGAGTGGACATACTTGTATCGAGGATAGCGGTGCGTGACGGGCCTGGCTCCTGAATATGCCCGGCGTCTCCCGTCACACCCGTTGCCGGGTCAGCCGGGCCGGCAACAGCCAGGTCAGCCGCTCCGAACGCACCACCGCGAGCGGCCCGATCACGGCGAGGAGCAGCACGTATCCCGCGACGAACGGGGCCACGCGCTCGTCGAGCCCGGCCGCCACCGCGAGCGTCGCGAGGACCAGCGAGAACTCGCCCCGCGTGAGCACGGTCAGGCCGATGTTCACCCCGGCCTGGCGATCGAAGCCGTGCAGCCGGGCGGCGAACGCGCCGGCCGCGAGGTTCAGCACGAGCGTCAGCGCGACGGCCGCGAGAACGGTGACCACGACCGTCCCCACGGCGCCCGGGTCGATCGAGAGGCCGAAGATGAAGAAGAACAACGCCCCGAACGCGTCGCGCAGCGGCAGCACCAGCTTGTGCACGCGCGGCGCGACCTTCGACCCTCCGAGCATCATGCCGACCATGAACGCGCCGATCGCGTCGGACACGCCCACCTCCTCGGCGACGGCCGCGCCCAGCACCGCGACGCCGACGAAGCACACGGTGAGCAGCTCGTCGTCTGCCGAGCCGAACAGCCGCGACACGAGCCGGCCGCCCCAGCGCGCCAGCGCCGCGAGCAGGAGCAGGAAGCCGAGTGCCTTGCCGAAGTCGGCGAGCGCCGCGCCGAAGCCGTCGGCGCGGCTGAGCACGGGCTGCAGCAGGGCCAGGTAGAGCGCGAGGAACAGGTCTTCGAGCACGATCACGCCCATGATCAGGCGTGATTCGGGATTGGCGGTGCGGCGGGTTTCGAGCAGCAGCTTGGTCACGATGGCCGACGACGAGATGCCGATCGCCCCCGCGATCACCAGCGCCTCCCGCGTGCCCCACCCCAGCGTGAACCCGAACGCGAGGCCGCCGCCGACGTTGAGAACCAGGTAACCCAGCCCCGCCACGGCCAGGCGTCTGCCGCCGCGCGCGAGGTCGTCGAGCGAGAACTCCAGGCCGAGGTAGAACAGCAGGAACACCAGGCCGAGGCCGGCCAGCACGCCGAGCTCGGCGGGGTCGTCCACAAGCGACAACCCGGGCGTGTGCGGGCCGAACACGAAGCCTGCCAGCATGAACAACGGGATCGTCGGCAGCCCGATCCGCGCCCCGACGCGCGCGACGACACCGGCCGCCAGGAACGCACCGCCGACGGCCAGCAAGGCATGACCGTTGGTCATGGGAAACCTCCAACAGCTGAGTACGGGTGAGTGGGCGACGTACTCAGCCGGCAGGAGGTGCCCGGGCGGGTGCTTTCGGGTCGGACCGGTGCTTTGCGGTGGTGCTTTTGTCGACGGTCGTGGCGCTTGACGCGGCGGGCCACTGCTTCGCTTGCTCCGGCGGTGTGGCTTCCGGGATTGGTTGCGCGGCAACGAAGTGCGGCAACTGCTGGGCAACCAGCACCGGCTTCGGATCGTCGTGCGACAGGCCCGGGTGCACCGGCCCGGGCGCGGCGACGCCGAGGAGCAGCAACGCGGCGAGCAGGACACTGAGCATGGACCGGTGCCGTGGCGCGGTGGCGGCGGCAGCGGTCATCGTGGCGTCAGTTTACCATCGCTTTAATATTGACCCGGCGATCCACAGTGGACCTTCACTACGGGGAGTGGCTGAATATCGTTCCTTTCATGTCCACCGACTCCTGCAGATGCATGGTCTGCCTCGACTACGGCGACCGCGACCACCTCGGCTCCGTCGACGCCGGTCTGTTCGAACACGTCGCCGACCCCGGCTGGGGTCTGCTGGCGATCCCCGAAGACGAGGTCAGCGCGGGCTGGACGTTCACAATCGGGCTGTGGCACTCGTTCCGCGTGCCAGAGCTCGCCGTGTTCGGGCTGGAGCCGGCGCCCGGGATGGGGCTGCTCAACGTGATCGGCGAGCAGGTGGCCGCGGGCCGGCGACCTGCCGCCGGTGACGAGCTGGACGACGTCCTCGAGTCCGGCCGCCTGGCGCTGCGGCCGGTCGACGAGGGCTGGCACGACGTTTTCTTCGGGACGGCACAACGCTTCTACCGCGCCACGCGGCCCGCCGCCCCCTTCCTGCAGGTGCTCTGGCCCGATCGCGACGGCCGTTTCCCGACGCAGGACGAGTTCGCTCCGGACCTCGCGCTGAGGCAGCCTCAGCTGTGGCGCAGCCCGTCCGGGCACCCGAAGGGGCCCTGGACCGCCGACCTCTGAGCCGCCGTCACGCCGAGCGTTCCGCCGCCACCTGTTCGCGGACGTCCGGGATGGTCTCGGCGATGAACACGTGCGATGCCCGGTCGTCCGCGCCGGAGAGCACGAAGGTGTCGAAGCCGCCGGCCAGGGCGAAGTCGGCGAGTTCCGAGGCGGTCGGGGTGGCGCCGACGTTGAGGACGCGGCGGATCGACGCCGGGTCGCGGCCGGCGTCGAGGGCGGCGGTGTCCACGGCGGAGGCCATGCGGAGGGCTTCGGCGGGGTCGTCGCGGAGGCTGACGACCCAGCCGTCGGCCACGCGGCCCGTGAGGCGCAGGGCGCGGGGGCCGTACGAGCCGAGCCAGAGGCCGATGGGACGCGCCGGCACGGGGCCGGAGTGGGCACCGGCCAGGGTGTGGAAGCGGCCGTCGAAGCGGAGGTTGCCCTCGCCGCTCCAGATCTTGCGGATGACGGTGATCGCCTCTTCCTCGGCGGCGAGCGCGTCGCCCGGGGTCCGGCGCGGGCCGCCGTAGGCGACGATCGCGTCCCAGAACGCGCCGGCGCCCAGCGCGAGGTCGAAGCGGCCGCCCGACAGCAGGTCGAGGCTGGCGGCGGCCTTCGCGAGCACGGCGGGGTTGCGCAGCGGCAGGTTGGCGACGTCGGGGAACACCCGGATCTTCGTCGTCGCGCCGAGCAGCACGCCCATGAGGGAGAAGGTCTCCACGTACCGGCGCTGGTACGGGTGGTCCTGCACGGCGAGGTGCTCGAACCCCGTCCGCTCCAGCTCGCGCGCGTGCTCGACCAGGGGGTCGGCCGCGTTCGGCACCAGGAAGTAGCCCGTCGAGATGTCCCGCCCGAAGTCTGTCATCACCACTCCTTCGCGGTGGTCAACGACGCCGGACGGGCGGAGATTCCGGCCCCGAAGTGACCCGGCGGTAACCTCGGGGCCGAACCTTCGGGAGGCACGCGCATGGCCGACTACGACCTGGTGCTGTTCGGCGCCACCGGCTTCACCGGCACGCTCACCGCGGAGTACCTCGCGCACTCCGCCCCGCCCGGCTGCCGCTGGGCGCTCGCGGGCCGCAATCGCGCCAAGCTCGAGGACCTGCGCACGCGGCTGGCGGCGATCGACGAGCGCCTGGGCACGTTGCCCCTGCTCAGCGCCGACATCGCGGACCCCGACTCGCTGCGCGCGATCGCCGCGTCGGCGAAGGTCGTGGCCACCACGGTCGGCCCGTACCTGCACTACGGCGAGCCGCTGGTCGCCGCGTGCGCCGCCGAGGGCACCGATTACGTCGACCTCACCGGCGAGTCCGAGTTCGTCGACCGCATGTACCTCGCCCACCACGCAAAGGCCGCCGAAACCGGCGCCCGGCTCGTGCACAGCTGCGGCTTCGACTCGATCCCCCACGACCTCGGCGCCTGGTACACCGTGCGCCAACTGCCCGAGGACGTCCCGCTGCAGGTCGACGGCTACGTCCGCGTCGGCGCCATGCCCTCGGGCGGCACCTTCCTCACGGCGATGACGGCGTTCTCCCGCCAGCCCGCCGCCAACCGCGCGGCCAAGGACCGCGCCGCCGCCGAACCCCCGCTCGCCGGCCGCCGCGTGGGCACCCCGATCGGCGCCCCGCACCGCGTGCCCGGCACCGGACAGTGGGCCGTACCGCTGCCGACGATCGACCCGCAGGTCGTGGGCCACTCGGCGCGGGCGTCCGCACGCTACGGCCCGGACTTCCGCTACCGCCACTTCGCGGCTTTCTCCGGCCTGCCGTCCGTAGCGGCCGCGACAGCCGGCGCGGGCGCGCTGTTCGCCGCCGCCCAGCTGGCCCCCGCGCGCGAGGCGCTGTCGAAGCTGCTCGCGCCGGGCCAGGGACCCAGCCTCGCGCGCCGGGCGAAGTCCTGGTTCACCGTCCGCTTCACCGGCTCAGGCGGCGGCGAGCACGTGACCACCGAAGTCTCCGGCGGCGACCCCGGCTACGACGAGACGGCGAAGATGCTGGCGGAATCGGCTCTGTGCCTGGCTTTCGACGAGCTGCCCACCACTGCCGGCCAGGTCACCACGGCGACGGCGATGGGGGATGCGTTGATCGAGCGGCTCATGCGGGCGGGTATGTCGTTCAGGACGTTGTAACCAAATGTCCTTTGTGGACTTACACTGGTTCACAAAGGACTTCATACAGCGCGCCGTCCTCCAGTTCGCACCGGGCACAAACAGTTTCCCGATCACCGGAACCCTGTACCACCCTCCGGGCAACAAATCCCACCGCGTGTTCACATCCGCGAAAACCCGATCTGCCCCTTGCCGCCGGGATCACGCGCGGTTATCGTTGCGCTACGCCGCAGCAGCACCGGAGCCGTGTTTACCGTGGTACGCCAGGGAATTCCCGGCTTCGTCCGCCTTGCCCACCTGTCATGGCCATGCCCTGACAATTCTGCGGAAAGGGAATTCCCCCATGCGCAAGACGATGCGGCCTGCCCTTGTTGCCGGTCTCACCGTGGCGTCGGCTCTCACCGTCGTCCTGGCCACACCGGCTCTCTCGAGCGCCGCCCCGACCCCCACACTCAGCAACGCAGCCTCGATCCTCGCTTCCGGCGGCGACCTCGCCTCGCCGGAGAAGAAGGACATCGCGATGCAGCTCGTCTCCAGTGCCGAGAACTCGAGCCTCGACTGGAAGGCCCAGTACAGCTACATCGAGGACATCGGCGACGGCCGCGGCTACACCGCCGGCATCATCGGCTTCTGCTCGGGCACCGGCGACATGCTCGAGCTCGTGCAGGCCTACACCAATTCCGTGCCGAACAACCCGCTGGCGAAGTACCTGCCGGCGTTGAGGAACGTCAACGGCACCGACTCGCACACCGGCCTCGGCCAGGCGTTCGTGGACGCGTGGAAGGCCGCGGCGAAGACGTCGCAGTTCCAGGCCGCGCAGAACAGCGAGCGCGACCGCGTGTACTTCAACCCGTCGGTGAACCAGGCGAAGTCCGACGGTCTCGGCGCACTGGGCCAGTTCATCTACTACGACGCCATCGTGATGCACGGCCCCGGCAACAGCTCCGACAGCTTCGGCGGCATCCGCAACTCCGCCATCAAGAAGGCGAAGCCGCCGTCACAGGGCGGCAACGAGACCACCTACCTCAAGGCGTTCCTCGACGCCCGCAAGGTGATCATGAAGCAGGAGGAGGCCCACGCCGACACCTCGCGCGTGGACACCGAACAGCTCGTGTTCCTCAACGCGGGCAACCTCGACCTCCACACACCCCTGAAGTGGAAGGTCTACGGCGACTCCTACACGATCAACTGAGCAAGAACCCGGGCCGCCGATTTCCCCGCGGCGGCCTGGGTTCTTGCCGTAAGCTCTCGCGCCATGAGAACCGTTCTCGGGACGCTGGTCTGCGTCGCACTGGGTACGCTCGCAACCGCCGCACCGGCTTCGCCCGCCCAGAGTCCTGCGCAGAATCCCCCGTTGCCTTACCACGGTTCCGCCGGCCAGATGGTCACGGTCACCGCCCCGGACCCGTCGTCGACCACCGCGACGCTGATCGCCTGGCAGCGCAAGGGTTCCCACTGGGTGCGGGCCCTCGGGCCGTTCCCGGCGTTCGTCGGCACGCAGGGCATCGGCGAAGCGAGCGAAACGACGTCGCACACCCCCACGGGCGTCTGGACGCTCACCGAAGCGTTCGGCATCCAGCCCACCAACGGCACCCGGCTGCCCTACCGCCAGGTGACCGAGAACGACTGGTGGGTCTCCGACGTCAAGTCGCCCTTCTACAACACGCACCACTCGTGCGCGCCCGGCACCTGCCCGTTCAACGAGGCGGCCGGCGAAGACCTCGGCAAGGCCGGTCCCGTCTACGACCACGCCACCGTGATCGACTACAACCGCTCGCCCGCCGTGCCGGGCATGGGTTCGGCGTTCTTCCTGCACGTCTCGTCGGGCAAACCGACGGCGGGCTGCGTGTCCGTCCCGGGCGCGGACCTCGACGCCGTGATGCGCTGGCTCGACCCGGCCGGGCATCCCGTGATCAACATCGGGATCAGTCCACAGTAGACTAGACGAGCTCGTCCGCCGGCCGGGTGTTGATCACGCGATCCGCGGTGAGACCAACCTTTTCGGCACGTGCGCACCCGTAGACCTGCCAGTCGAGCTGGCCGGGTGCGTGCGCGTCGCTGTCGATGGCGAACTCGCAGCCCAGCTCCACGGCCATTCGCAGCAGCGGCATGGGCGGGTCGAGCCGCTCCGGGCGCGAATTGATCTCCACCGCCACGCCGTGGTCCCGGCAGGCGGTGAACACCTTCTCGGCGTCGAACGTCGACGGCGGCCGCTCGCGAGGACCGCGCACCAGCCGGCCGGTGCAGTGGCCCAGCACGCGCACGTGCGGGTTCGCGACGGCCGCCAGCAGCCGCGGCGTCAGCTCGCGCGAGGGCATGCGCAGCTTCGAGTGCACGCTGGCGACCACGAAATCCAGCCGCTCCAGCAAGTCCGAACGCTGGTCGAGCGCGCCGTCGTCGAGGATGTCGACCTCGATGCCGTGCAGCAGCCGGAACGGGGCGAGTTCGGAGTTGACGCGCGCGACCTCGTCCATCTGCTTGCGCAGCCGCTCGGGCGAAAGACCGTTGGCCACGGTCAGGCGCGGCGAGTGGTCGGTGAGCACGATCCATTCGTGGCCGAGGTCGCGCGCGGCCTCGGCCATCTCCTGGATCGGGCTGCCGCCGTCGGACCAGTCGGAGTGCGTGTGGCAGTCGCCGCGCAGCGCGGCGCGCAGTTCGCCACCGTCGGGCAGATCGGCTTCGGCGACCTTCGCCGCATACGCGGGCACGCGGCCGAGCCACGCGTCCTCGATGACCCCGGCCGTCGCCTTGCCGATGCCCTTGAGCGCCTGCAGCGTGCCCGAGCGCACGCGGCTCTCCAGCTCTTCCTGCGACAGGTGATCGACCACCGCCGCCGCCTGCCGGAAGGCGCGGACGCGGTAGGTCGGCTCAGCCGCGCGTTCGAGCTGGAACGCGATGTCGCGCAGTGCGCGTGCCGGGTCCATGCGTCCTGTTTACCCGTTCAGGCGCGCCGGGGCAGCTCGTGGAGCTCGACGTCGGTGAGTTTCCCGGCGCGGATCTCGGCGGTCTGGTACGTGCAGAACTCCTGGCGCCGCCGGTCGGTGGGCGAGCCGGGGTTGAGCAGGCGCAGGCCGCCGGGTGTCACGGTGTCCCAGGGGATATGGCTGTGGCCGAACACGAGCACGTCGGTGTCGGGGAACTGCGCTTCACAACGCGCTTCGCGGCCCTTCGCCTCGCCCGTTTCGTGGATCACGGCCAGGCGCACACCACCGAGCGTCACGCGGGCGACCTCGGGCAGCCACTCGCGCAGCTCGGGTCCGTCGTTGTTGCCGTAGACCGCGACGAGCCGTTTGCTGGCCACGGCGAGCTCGTCGAACGCGTCGAGATCGACCCAGTCGCCCGCGTGCACGACGACGTCGGCCCGCTCCACCTCGGCCCAGACCTCGTCAGGCAGCTCTTTGGCGCGTTTGGGCAAGTGGGTGTCCGCGACGAGCAGCAGCCGCACGGTCGTTACGCCCCCTCGTCCGGGATCGCGGCCAGCACTCGCTCGAGGAACGCGCCGATGTGCTTGCGCAGCAACGCGGCCGCGCCCTCGGCGTCACCCTTCTTCGCGGCGCCGAGCACAGTCTTGTGCTCGGTCCACTCCTTGCGCCAGCTGGGGTTCGTGTCCCAGCCGACCACGGTGATGAGCGCGGCGCGGTCCTTGAGGTCGTCGAGCATCGAGACCATCAGCGGGTTGCCGCAGCCGGCGTAGAGCGCGCGGTGGAAGCGGCGGTTGAGCAGGCTGAGCGCGGTGTGGTCCTTGTCCGCGAGCGCCGCCTGCGCCTCCTTCAGCGCTTCGGCCGCGTCGTCGAACGACGCCCCCGCCGCCACCGAACGGCGCAGCGCCTCGGGCTCCAGCACCATCCGCACGTCGTACACCGAACGCGCGAGCTCCGCGTCGACCACGCACACCGACGCGCCGCGGTACGGGCTGAACGTGACCAGCCCGGAGTTCGACAGCACCTTCAGCGCCTCGCGCACCGGCGTCTTCGACACGCCGAGGCGCTGCGCCAGCTCGGCCTCCACCAGCGGCTGGCCCGGGAGCAGCTCGCGGGTCAGGATGCCGCGCCGGATCTCCTCCAGGACCACTTCGGTCCGGGAGGCGGGCAGGCTGAACGTCGGTGGCATCGGACACTCCAGGCTCGCGCGGTCTGCCGCGGTGAACAGACCGACATTCAACCAGGCGGGCGCGGACGGTGCCCGCGACCCGCGCGGCGAGCTGTGATCATATATCAGATGCCATACTGCTCGTAGCGACGAAAGGCGGCCCGGCCATGAAAACACCGGAGGACCTGCGCAGCCACCGCTGGTTCGGTGGCGACGAACTGCGCAACTTCAGCCACCGCGCCCGGGCCCGCCAGCTCGGTTACGACCCCGGCGAACACCTGGGCAAACCGGTGATCGCCGTGCTCAACACGTGGAGCGACATCAACCCGTGCCACATGCACCTGCGAGAGCGCGCCGAGCAGGTGAAGCGCGGCGTCTGGCAGGCCGGTGGGTTCCCGCTGGAGTTCCCGGTGGCGACGCTGTCGGAGACGTACCAGAAGCCCACGCCCATGCTGTACCGCAACCTGCTGGCGATGGAGACCGAGGAGATCCTGCGCTCCTACCCCGTCGACGGCGCGGTGCTGATGGGCGGCTGCGACAAGACCACGCCCGCGTTGCTGATGGGCGCGGCGAGCGCCGGGCTGCCGGCGATCTTCGTGCCCGCCGGGCCGATGCTGCGGGGCCATTGGCGCAACGAGGTGCTGGGCAGCGGCACGGACATGTGGAAGTACTGGGACGAGCGCCGCGCCGGCACGATCGGCGACGAGGAGCTGTCCGAGCTCGAACGCGGCCTGGCCCGCTCCCCCGGCCACTGCATGACGATGGGCACGGCGTCGACCATGACGTCGGCCGCGGAGGTCCTCGGCGTGACGCTGCCGGGCGCTGCGTCGATCCCGGCCGTGGACTCGGCGCACCACCGGATGGCCGCGGCGAGCGGCGCGCGGATCGTGGACATGGTGTGGGAGGACCTCACGATCACCAAGGTCCTCGACGAGCGCGCGTACGCCGACGCCATCACCACCGTGCTCGCGCTCGGCGGCTCGACCAACGCCGTGATCCACCTGATCGCGATGGCCGGGCGCAGCGGCCTGTCGCTGAGCCTGGCCGATTTCGACGAGATCGCGCGCCGCGTGCCCGTGCTCGCCAACATCCGCCCGGGCGGCGCGTGGCTGATGGAGGACTTCTACTACGCGGGCGGCCTGCCCGGGCTACTGTCGCGCCTGACGGACCTGCTGCACACCGAGCGGCTGACCGTCTCCGGCCACACCCTGGCCGAGACGCTCACGACCGCGCAGGTGCACAACGACGACGTGATCCGCCCACGCGACAACCCGCTGGCGGCCGAAGGCGGCGTCGCCGTGCTGCACGGCAACCTGGCGCCCTCGGGCGCGGTGATCAAGCACATCGCCGCGACGCCGGAGCTGCTCACCCACACCGGGCCCGCCGTCGTGTTCGACGACTACGCCGACCTCAAGAAGCGCATCAACGACCCGTCGCTCCGCATCACGGCCGACTCCGTGCTGGTGCTGCGCGGCTCCGGCCCGCTCGGCGGCCCGGGCATGCCCGAGTACGGCATGCTGCCGATCCCCGACCACCTGCTCGCGCAGGGCGTGCGGGACATGGTGCGCATCTCCGACGCGCGCATGAGCGGCACGTCGTACGGCGCGTGCGTGCTGCACGTCGCCCCGGAATCGCACATCGGCGGCCCGCTCGCCCTGGTCCGCGACGGCGACCTGATCACGCTCGACGTGCCCGCCCGCGTGTTGCGGCTGGAGGTGCCCGACGACGAGCTGGCGCGCCGGCGGGCGGACTGGCTCGAGCCTGCGCCGCGCTTCGAACGCGGTTACGGTGCCCTGTACGCCGAGCACATCACCCAGGCCGACGAGGGCTGCGACTTCGACTTCCTCGCGCGCGCCGGCGCCAACCCCGAACCCGACGCTCGCTGACCGGTTTGTTCCGCAAGGGGCACTAGTCCGGCATGTCCGGCTCAGGCCGTACGCTGTGGCGCGGGACGCAGCAAACGGAGGGTCGAACAGGTGCCGTACGAACCGCACTGGCCGGAGTCCGAGGACGAGCAGACGGTCGTGCTGCAGGCGGTTCCCGCCGAGCCCGAATCGCGCCCTCGCCTGCGCAAAGCCCTGTGGGTCTCCGGCGGGGTGCTCGCCGCGCTGCTGGTCGTGTACCTGATCGACCTGCTCACCAGCCAGGGCAGCGTGCCACGCGGGACCACGGTGGCGGGCGTCGACGTCGGCGGCCTCGACCGGCCGGTGGCCGAGCGGGAGCTGCGGGGTCTCATCGAGCCGCGTCTGACGCAGCCCTTGACGGTGACCGCGGGCGAGGTCCGCACCACGCTGTCGCCGACGTTGGCCGGCTTGCGCCTCGACTGGTCCGCGACGCTCGACCAGGCGGGCGACCAGCCGCTGAACCCGTTCACGCGGCTGGCGTCGTTCTTCTCGACGCACGAGATCGGCGTCGTCTCTCATGCCGAGGGTGACCGGCTGGATCCGGCCCTGGAGGACCTGCGCGGGCGGGTGGATCGTGCCGCGGTGGAGGGCACGGTGCGGTTCGACGGCACCACGCCGGTCGCCGTGGCACCGCAGCCGGGGCAGAAGCTCGACGTCGCCGCGGCGAAGGCTGCCGTGCTGAGTCAGTGGGCGACGGGTTCCGAGCTGGCTTTGCCGGTGGTGCCGGCGCCGGTGCGGACCACTGCTGCCGGGGTGCAGGCGGCTTTGGAGCAGTTCGCCCGGCCCGCGGTGGCTTCGCCGGTGACTGTCGAGGGTGAGGGCGCTGCCGCTGTTCTGGAGCCGCGTGACATCGCCTCGGCTTTGACTTTCGCGCCCGCTGACGGCGGCGGGCTCGTGCCGGTTGTGGACCAGAAGAAGCTCGTCGCGGTTGCCGGCCCGCAGCTGAAGTCCACCGAGAAGGAGGGCAAGGAGGCGACCGTCGGGTTCAGCGGCGGGAAGCCGGCCGTCGAGCCTTCGGTGGACGGCAAGACCGTCGATTGGGAGCCGAGCCTGAAGCCGCTGCCGGACGTGCTGAAGCGCGCCGACGGTCGTTCGCTGAAGGCCGTGTACAAGAACAGCCCGGCCAAGGTGACGACCGAGCAGGCCAACGCGATGGGCGTGAAGGAGGTCGTCGGCGAGTTCACCACCGGCGGCTTCGCCCCCGACTCGGGCGTCAACATCCGCGTCGTCGCCCAGAAAGTCAACGGCGCCATCGTGAAACCCGGCGAAACCTTCAGCCTCAACGGCTTCACCGGCCCCCGCGGCAAACCCCAGGGCTACGTCGAGGCCGGCGTCATCGAGAACGGCGCCCCGGCCCGCGAAGTCGGCGGCGGCATCTCGCAGTTCGCGACCACGCTGTACAACGCCGCGTACTTCGCGGGCATGAAGGACGCGGGGCACAAGGAGCACAGTTACTACATCAGCCGTTATCCGGCGGCGCGCGAGGCGACGGTTTTTCAGAACCCCAACGGGTCCAGCGTGATCGATTTGAAGTTCACGAATGATTCGTCCACGGGGATTGCCATTCAGACGATTTGGTCGCCTTCGTCGTTGACGGTGAAGCTGTGGGGCACGAAGCGGTATTCGGTGGAGTCGATTCCCGGGGAGCGGATCAATCCGACGCCTCAGCCGACGAAGCCGGGTCCGGCGGAGAACTGCCACGCCTCCAATGGCGCGCCTGGGTTCACGACCACGGATACCCGGGTGCTGAAGGACGCGGCCACGGGGCAGGAAGTCTCGCGCCACACCCGGACGGTGCGGTACAACCCGCAGCCGAAGATCACCTGCGGGGCGTAGGTGCTTGTGGTCAACATGGTGGAGAAGTTCGGCGCGGACGAATTCCTCGAACGGGAGTGGGATCTGCCGGCGGAGGTCGTCGAGCCGTTGCGCGGGCAGGTCGACATGACGCCCGAGGGCTGGATCATGCACGTGTGGCGGATAACGGCGGAGATCGCCGCCATCGTGCAGCCTTGGGTCGACGAGCCCATCGACGTCGAGTCGGGCGCCTGGTACGTCAGCTCGGCGCAGGTCGACTGAAGCGGCGACGGCTCGGCCGGTGCGTTTCGCCGTGAAGATCGCAGGCTGGCATCCTTCTGACTGAGCTTCAGGAGGATGCCTTGGCGACTGTGCTGATCCCCGTCCCGGCCCGGGACTCGGACCCGTCCGAAGTGGCCGTCAGCCGGGCGGTGCTCGGCGGGCACACGGTGGTCTTCGCGACCCCCGAGGGTGTGCAGGCGACCTGCGACGAACTCATGGTCACCGGCGAAGGCCTCGACCTGTGGAGCCGCGTGCCGGGTCTGCGGAAGCTCACCGCCGTCGGCCGGATGCTGCGGGCGGACGCGGCCGCGCGCTCGGCGCACACCGCCCTGCTCGCCGACCCGGCGTGGCGCGCCCCGATCCGCTGGGCCGACATCAAGCTCGACGACTTCGACGGCCTACTGCTCCCGGGCGGGCATCGCGCCCGTGGCATGCGCGAGTACCTCGAAAGCCCAGTGTTGCAGGACGTGGTCGTCTCCGCGTTCCGGCGGGACCTGCCGGTCGGCGCGATCTGTCATGGCGTGCTGCTCGCCGCGCGCAGCGTCGACCCGGACACCGGCCGCTCGGTCCTGCACGGCCGCACGACGACGGCGCTGACCTGGCAACTGGAACGCACCGCCTGGCGGCTCGCGCGGCGGACCCGGTTCTGGGACCCGGACTACTACCGCACCTACCGCGAGGAACCGGGGCAGCCCGCCGGGTACATGTCGGTGCAGCAGGAGGTCACCCGCGCCCTCACGCGTCCGGAGGACTTCCGCGACACGACGGACCGGGTCCAGGCGAGCGGCCGCGCCCGCGACACGTTGGACAACGCCCGCCCGGCGTTTGTCGTCGAGGACGGTAACTACGTGTCGGCTCGGTGGCCGGGTGACGTGCACACGTTCGCGAAAACATTTGCCACGCGCCTCTGATTCACGCGGGCGACCAGCACACCGTGGCGAGCTCCCGGCCCGAAGACCCCAGATCGGGCGGTAACGCCGGATCGACACCCAGCTCCAGCAGGGCGTCGGCCACCTCACCTGAGCGCGCGACGGGCAGGCACAGCCGGCGCCGCGTCACGTCGACGAGGTCGGCGAACGTCTCGTGCTCGGCCTCGTCCGGGCGGCGCCACAGCGTGGTGTGCGGTTCGACGCCGAGTTCGACCAGCGCGGCGCAGAAGTCCTGGGCGGTCGGGCCGGCGGGGCGGCGGACGCCGTGGAACCGCGCCCACAGCTCGTTCAGCTCAGTCAGCGGGTGCTTGAGCGCGGTCTCGACCACCACGCGCCGGCGGGCCCGCTTCGTGAGGGCGCGAACGAACGGCTCGAGGTCGGGCACGTTGTAGATCACGTTCCCGCACAGCACCAAGTCGGCGTCGGCCACCTGCTCGGCGACGCCGGGCCAGTGCCCGAGCACCGTCTCCGCGGGCACGCCGAGACGCGCGGCCCGGGCGGCGAACGACGCGAGCAGCTGCTCGTCCCCGTCGACGCCGCACACCGCCGTGACGCCGGCCCGGCCCACCAGCGACAGGCTCGTCGCGCCGGCCGCGGCACCGACGTCGAGCACGGTGCCCGGCTCGGCCAGCACCGCCGCCGCTTCGGCGAAAGTCCAGCCGATCGGCGCCGCGATCTGCGCGTCAGCGCGGCGCTCGAACACTCGCCGGGGCAGCACCCACGGCGGGTCCGCGACGGCGTCGGCGATCTCACCGGGCACCGCCCACGCAGCCAACTGCTCTGCCCACCTCCGCACCGCCGACACCCGCATCGCCTCCTACTCGGATTCGTCCCCGTAATCCTCCCGCAAACATCGCGCACACCTCCCCCAACCCGCGTAATCTCCCCATCCAGACCACGGAAGGGGGCACTCGTGGCCGAAAACGGCGCGGACGCCGCAATGGGCCTGTACGGGCTCACCAAACGGTTCGGCACCACGCTCGCAGTCGACAGTGTCACCTTGGAGGTCCCGAGGGGATCGTTCTTCGGGCTCGTCGGGCCGAACGGCGCGGGCAAGACCACGTCGCTGTCGATGGCGGTCGGGTTGTTGCGGCCGGACCAGGGGCAGGCGAACGTGTTCGGCGTCGACGTGTGGAGGGAGCCGGAGCGGGCGAAAAGTCTGATCGGTGTGCTTCCGGACGGACTGTCCATTCCGGAGCGCCTCACGGGCCGCGAGCTGTTGACCTACATGGGACTTCTCCGGGGTCTTCCGCCGAACACGGTCGCGGAGCGGGCGCAGGAGTTGCTCGGCGTGCTGGAGCTGCTGGAGGCCGAGCGCACGCTCGTGATCGACTACTCCGCGGGGATGCGCAAGAAGATCGGGCTCGCGATGGCGCTGCTGCACGGGCCTCGGCTGCTCGTGCTGGACGAGCCGTTCGAAGCGGTGGACCCGGTGTCGGCGTCGACGATCCGGACGATCCTGCAGCGGTTCGTCGCCTCGGGTGGCGCGGTGGTGCTCTCGAGCCACGTGATGGCGCTGGTCGAGCAGCTGTGCAGCCACGTCGCGGTGATCACGCGCGGCCGGGTGGTCGCGGCGGGCGCCGTGGACGACGTGCGGGGTGGCGGGAGTCTGGAAGACGCGTTCGTGCACATCGTGGGCGGGCGCACCGGCGGAGCGGAAGGGCTGTCGTGGTTGGCGTCCTCGTCCGACTGAAGCTGCGCGTCCTGCGCAATTCCCTGCGCGGCGGCCGAGTCGCGGGCATGGTCGTCGGCGGGGTGATCGGGCTCGTCGCGGCGGTGCTGACGATCGTGCTGGGCCTAGTGCCGATCCGTGGCGGCGACGGGGTCACCGTCGACCTGCTGGCCACGGTCTACGCGGGATGGGCGGCCGGCTGGGTGCTCGCGCCCATCGCCACTGGCGGCGGGGACGACACGTTGCGCCCGGAGCACTTCGCGCTGCTGCCGATCGGCCGGCGCAAGCTCGCCGTCGGGCTGCTGGCCGCGAACTTCGTCGGCGTGACGACGCTGGTCAGCCTGGTCGCGTTCCTCGGCCTGTTCTTCTACGGCCTGCGCCTCGGCGCGGGCGCGGCGCTGGTCGGGCTCGTGTTCACGGTGCTGCAGCTGGCGTTCGTGGTGCTGCTCTACCGCGTGGTGATGGCGGCGCTCGGCGCGCTGCTGACGTCACGCAAGGGCAAGGAGCTCGGCATCATCCTGGTCGCCCTCACCGGTCTGTCCGGCGTCGGCGTGAACCTGGCGATCAACAGCCTCGGCCCCGCGATCATCAACGGCCGCGTGCCGGGCTTCGTGAACGTGATGCACGTGCTGCCGTCCGGCTGGGGCACGGTCGCGGTGCACGCGGCGGGCACCGGCGAGTGGGGCACCGCGCTCGGGTTGCTGGTCGCGATGCTCGCGCTGATCGCCGTGCTGATCGCGGCGTGGGGCGCGCTGCTCGCGCGGCAGGTGACGAGCCCGTCGTTCCGCGGCGCGTCGCGCACGAAGGTGCGGGCCGAGGGGGCGCGCGTGCGCCGCAGCCTGCTGCCCGCGACGCCCGTGGGTGCCGTGGCGCGCAAGGAGCTGTTCACGTGGTGGCGCGACGCCCGCCGGCGCGTCGCCCTGCTGTCGACGCTGATCGTCGGCGTCGTGGTCACGGTCCTCCCGGCGCTGTCCGGCGGCGGCCGGCCGGCGATCGTGCCCTACCTCGGGGTCGCGGTGGTGTTCTTCGCGTGCATGCAGTCGGGCAACCTCTACGGCTTCGACGGCAGCGCGCTGTGGCACACGCTCACCGTGCCCGGCGCCGAACGCGCTGACGTGCGCGGCCGGCAGCTCGCGTGGGCGTTGATCGTGGCGCCCGTGGCGCTGGTGCTGGCCGCGGTCCTGCCGGGCGCGGTCGGCGAGAGCGGCGCGTACCCGTGGGTGTTCGGCCTGGTGCCATCGCTGCTGGGCGCCGGCGCGGGCGTGCTGATGCTGCAGTCGGTGTACCTCGCGTACCCGCTGCCCGACCAGCGCAAGAGCTCGAGCCCCTGGTCGTCCGGCGGTCGCCCGGGCTGCGCGCGGCTGCTGCAGATGTTCGCGACGATGCTGCTGGTCGCCGCCGGGGCGCTGCCGGTGCTGGCGCTGTGCATCGCGGGCGCGGTGCTCGGCTCGCCGGTGCTGCAATGGCTCGGTGTGCCGGTCGGGATCGTGGTCGGCGCCGTGCTGGCGTGGTGGTGGGGCGGGCTCGCGCGCCAGCGTCTCGCGACGCGTGGCCCCGAGCTGCTGGCGACGGTGTCGAAGGAGCGGTGAACCGCGGGCCGCGGGTCCGGGTGACCCGCGGCCCGTGGCGTCACGGCAACTCGGCCAGCGAAGTGGCGAGCACGTCGTCGGACAGCTCGTTGTCCACCATCTCGCCCGAGAGGTACGCGCCGTAGGCAGGCAGGTCGAGGTGCGCATGGCCGCACAGCGCCGTGAGGATCACCTTCTCCTCCCCGGTTTCCTTGCAGCGCAACGCTTCCTGGATACACGCGGCCAGCGCGTGCGTCGGCTCCGGCGCCGGGACGATGCCCTCCGCGCGGGCGAAGCGCACGCCCGCGGCGAAGCACTCCTGCTGTCCGACGGCCAGCGCCTCCATGAGGCCCAGCTCGTAGATGTGCGAGATGAGCGGCGACATCCCGTGGTAGCGCAGGCCGCCCGCGTGGATCGGGTCGGGGATGAAGCCGTGGCCGAGCGTGTGCATCTTCAGCAGCGGGGTGAGGCCCGCCGTGTCGCCGAAGTCGTACGCGTACGTGCCGCGCGTGAGCGTCGGGCACGCCAACGGCTCGACGGCGCGGATGACCGGATTCATCCGGCCCGCCAGCTTCTCACGCAGGAACGGGAACGCGAGCCCGCCGAAGTTGGAGCCGCCGCCGGTGCAGCCGACGAGGATGTCCGGGGTGTCGCCCGCGAGCTCGAACTGCTTGAGCGCCTCCTCGCCGATCACCGTCTGGTGCATCAGCACGTGGTTGAGCACGCTGCCGAGCGCGTACCGCGCGTTCGGGTCGGCCGCGGCCTGCTCCACGGCTTCGCTGATCGCGATGCCGAGGCTGCCGGTGGAGTCTGGGTCGTCGGCGAGGATTTTCCGCCCGGACTGGGTGAGCGCCGACGGGCTCGGGTGCACGGTCGCGCCGTACGTCTCCATCATGAGCTTGCGGTAGGGCTTCTGGTCGTAGGAGGCGCGGACCTGCCACACCTCGCACTCGAGCCCGTACTGCGCGCACGCGAACGCCAGCGCGCTGCCCCACTGGCCGGCGCCCGTCTCGGTCGTCAGGCGCGTGACGCCCTCCGCGGCGTTGTAGAACGCCTGCGGCACCGCGGTGTTCGGCTTGTGCGAGCCGACGGGGCTCACGCCCTCGTACTTGTAGTAGATGCGCGCCGGCGTGCCCAGCGCCTTCTCCAGCCGGTGCGCGCGGTAGAGCGGCGAGGGGCGCCACAGGCGGTAGACGTCGCGGACCTCCTCGGGGATGTCCACGTAGCGCTCGGTGCTCACCTCCTGCGCGATCAGCGCCTGCGGGAACAGCGGCGCCAGGTCCTCGGGCCCCACGGGCTCGCGCGTGCCCGGGTGCAGCGGCGGGGGCGGCGGCTCCGGCAGGTCGGGCACCACGTTGTACCACTGTGTCGGGAGATCGGCTTCGTCCAGGATGTACTTGGTGCGCTCCGCCATCACGCCTCCTGAGTTCTGGAAAACTCAACATAGATCGCCGGAGGCCGGTGGGCCAGCCCGTCGTGATTGTCCACAGTGGATCTATTTTGGGAGGAAACTTGCCCACTCGTGTCGATCGCCTGCAGCTCGCCGACGGTCCCGTCGACCTGCCCGTGTGGCTCCCCGCCGGCGGCCACGGCCCCGGCCTGGTGCTGATCCAGGAAATCTTCGGCCTGGACGCTTATCTCTCCGGCGTTGCCGCGGACCTCGCCGAGCTGGGTTACGTCGTCGCCGTGCCCGAACTGTTCCACCGCTTCGCGCCGGGCTGGTCGTCGGCCCATGACGAGGCCGGGGTCGCCCGGTCGATGGAGATCGCCGGTCAGCTCGACCACGCGCTCGCTCTGTCGGACGTCCTGGCGACCCTCGCGCACCTGCGCGGCGTGAGCTCTGGTGCCGGTGTGCTGGGCTTCTGCTTGGGCGGGTCTCTCGCGTTCGCTGCTGCTGCCGCGGGCACGCCGGACACGGCGGTGTCGTTCTACGGGTCGACGGTGGCTGGGGAGATCGCTTCGCTGGACGAGGTGAGTTGCCCGATCCAGTTCCATTTCGGTGGCCAGGACCCGTTCATTCCGCGGTCGGACGTTTCTGTGGTGGAGGCGGCGGTGGCCTTGCATCCGGGGGCGGAGATTTTCGTGCAGGAGGACGCCGGGCACGCGTTCCACAACCGCGTGGCGCCGATGTTCTACCGACCTGAGGCGGCGGCGCGGGCATGGGAGTTGACGAAGGAGTTCCTGCGCCGGACTCTGCCGGTGTAGAGGCGGCGTCACGACCTCCGTTCCCGATGGCGGACACCTTGAAGCACGCCTACCCAGATCGACAAGTGCGTTTCCGCACTGAGCGCACCATCTCCTGGCTGCTGCGGGTTAAACCGTTCGGAGGCCGAGCCCGCTGACCGTAAGATCATCGACGTGGTGAGCCCGCTGGTGAGCAGGAACCTGGTAGTCGTCGGCGCCGGCATTATCGGCGCCTCGGTGGCCTATCACGCCGCTCGGGCCGGCGCCGTCGTGACCCTGGTCGACGCCGGGCGGCCAGGTGCCGGTGTGACGGCGGGCTCGTTCGCCTGGATCGGAGCGGCCGGTGTGCGCACCGGTCCGGCCGCCGGGCTGCGGGTGACCGCGGCGGAGGAGTACCGCCGGCTCGAGGCCGAGCTGCCGGGACTCCCCGTGACCTGGTCCGGCTCACTGTCCTGGGGCGCGGCGGACACCGTGCCGGAGGCTGGGCCCGGGCAGGAGATCGTGGACGCGGCCACCGTGGCAAAGCTTGAGCCCACCCTTACGCAGCCTCCGGAGTGGGCCGTCTGGGCACCCGGTGACGGCGCCGCCGACCCGGTAGGCGTGAGCGAGCGGCTGGTCGCGGGCGCCCGCGCCCACGGCGCCCGGGTGCATCCGGACACCCCGGTCATCGCGGTCCGACGGGACGCCGCGGGTCGGGTCGCCGGGGTCGAGACGGCCGCGGGACCCCTCGCCGGTGCGACTGTGGTGCTCGCGGCCGGAGTGGCCACGGCCGCGTTGGCCGCGCCGCTCGGCGTTCGCGTCCCGGTCGACCCGTCGCCGGCGACGCTCTTCCGGCTCCGCGCCCCCGCCGGTAGGGTCCGCACCGTGGTCCACAACCGGGACTTCGATCTCCGGCAGGTCGCCACCGACCGGCTCCACGCCGCTGCAGACTCGCCAGAACGGACTCTCGCCGCCGTCCGGGCCACCTTCCGCGGCGCGGCGAACGTCGAGCTACTCAGCACCCGGGTCGGCGTACGCCCCATGCCGGCCGACGGCGAGCCGATCATCGGCCCGGTCCCCGAGGTGCCCGGCCTCTACCTGGCGGTGATGCACTCCGCGGTCACGCTCGCCGCGGCCGTAGGCCACCTGGTCGCGCGGGAGCTGGTCGACGGCACCGTCGAGCCCTCGCTGGCGGGCTGCCGCCTCGACCGCTTCTAGTCCGAGTCGCCGCTCACGGGCGAAAGCGACACGGCGAGTTCTGAGATCAGGTCTTGGTATCGCTGGATTTCATTGAGGGAAACGGCATTCGCGCCCGGACTTCGACGGCCGCGGCCTCCGCGGCGGTTTGGAGTCCACCGCGCAGGTCGCGCCAGGTGAACGAAGCGCACTCCGCCTCGGTAGCGAGGATCCATTCTCCCCGCCCGGCAGCCGCTGCCCGTGCGTGGGAGTCGACAACGAAGTTCTCGCAGCGGACCTTGCCGGCCTGAAAGCACGTTCAGCGTGCTGAGCGTCGAGCCAAGTTCGCCTGATGTGGGCCCGCGAGCCAATCCTGTTCGAGACGCACGTCGACCGGTTCCTCGCCCCGCCGCAGGGCGTCGATATACGCACGATCGGCGGCAATTCGGGCCGCCACCTCGGGCCCTTCGGCGACGGCGCCGTGGCCGGGGACCAGGACGTCGACGTGCCGGGCGGCCTCGGCCAGCCGGTCGAGTGCTGCTTCGTAGGCGTCCACCTGGCCGGGGCGGCGAGGGTCCAGCAGCGGGATGAGGACATCGGAGAGCATGTCGCCGGCGAGCAGGACGCCCCGGTCCGCGAGGAGGACCGCGGCGTGGCCGGCGGCGTGCGCCTCGTGCTCGACGAGCTCGCCCGGCACCGGTCCGCCGTCCGCGGGCAGCGGGGTGAGCAGCGCGACCAGGTCGAGCGGGATGCCCGACGCGCTCTCCGCGGCCATCGTCCGCGCCCGCTCCCGGGCTCCGCTCGCGACCTCGGCGCAGGCGGCGGTGGCGTAGCGCGGCACGTCGCCGAACCGGGAGTGCCAGAGCAGGTGGTCCCAGTGGGGATGGGTCGCGAACCCGGCGACCACCGGAACGCCGAGCCGCTCCACGTCGTCGGCGAGCTCGTTCAGATCGGCACCGCCGATGCCGGGGTCGACCAGGACCAGCCCGCCGTCGGCGCGCACCACGATGGCGTTGCTCCAGACCCACTCGCTCTGCCGCACCCAGACGCCGTCGGCCACCTGATTCAGCATCGGTCCACTGTGTCAGGTGTCCCCGCCCGACGCGAGGGGCGACGGTGAGGCGAATACCGGAGCGACGCCGGCCGCCGAGGTGGAGACTTCCGGGGTGGACATGGCGGACGTCGGTGCGCGGTTGGCGGGGCGATTCGGTCCTGCGGTCGAGGATTGGCTCGCTGAGGTCCCGGCACTGGCTGCGCGGCTGGCTTCCCGGTGGGGCCTCGTGCTCGGTGAGGTTTTCGCGAGTGGAGCGTCGTCCGTGGTCGTGCGCTGTCGATGGCACGACGGGACCCGAGCGGTTCTCAAGCTCAGTCCGGATCGGGCGTTGTTGACCAAGCAGGTGGAGATGCTGCGCGTGTTCGCGCCTTCGGGGCGGGTGCCGGTCGTCTTGACCGCCGATGCGGAAGCCGGGGTGATGGTGCTGGAGGAGATCGTCCCCGGCACCGAAGCCGGAGACCTGCCTCAGCCGGCTTTGCCGCGGCGGTGGGGTGAGCTGCTTGGCGCGCTGCACGCCGTGGCCCCACCCGCGCACTGGCCATGGCACTTGCGCGGCCGGTGTGACGAGGCCTTCGCCCGGATCGGCCGGAGGCTTTCCGACCCGGCCGTCGGCGCGCGGATCGATCAGGCCACGTGGCGACGGGCGATGCGGCGCTGCGAGACATTGCTGGCCACGCAGACCAAGCTCGTGCTGGTGCACGGCGACCTGCATCTCGGCAACGTCCTCGACGGCGGCCCGTCGCGGGGGCTGGTCGCGATCGACCCGAAGGCGTGTCTGGGCGATCCGTGCTTCGATGCCGTCGACTACGTGGTAGCCGGTGCCGGGCACGAGGGTGTCGCGGCCCGGTGCCGGCGGGTGGCGGCCGCGTGCGGGCTCGACGGGAACCGGCTGTACGCCTGGAGTCAGGTGATCGCACCGATGGCAGCCATCGCGCGCCTCACCTACGGCGGACCGGAGCCCGTGATCGAGGAACTGCTCGACCTGGCTCGGTGATCAAGCCGCCCGCTCACAGCCAGCCGCGGCGCTCCGCCAGACTGCCCGCCTGAAACCGCGTCGACGCGCCCAGCTCGGTCATCAGGCGCTGAAGCCGGCGGTACGTCGTCCGGGTGCTCCAGCCGTTCACGCGCGCGATGGCCGTGTCGGTGAGGCCCGCCATCATCATCGTGAGCAGGGCGCGGGTTTCGTCGTCCGGCCGGGGACCGCCACCAAAAGGACCCGGCGTCACCGCGGACGCGTCGAGCGGGGCGGCCTGGGCCCATTCGCCCTCGAAGAGCGCCTCGAGGGCGGTGAGGAGCGGGGATCGGCGGACGAGGTAGGCGACCTGCAGGCCGCTGTGGCTGAGGTCGAACGGGATGAGGGCGTCCTGGTCGTCGCGGATGATGAGTTTGATGGGCAGCGTCCGGCGGGTCCGGGCTTCTTCGCCGCCGCGGACGGCGGGCAGGATGTCGGTTTCCAGCTTCTGGGGCCAGGCCACCGCGTCGAGGCTGTAGATCACGCGGTGCGCGACGCCGTCGTTCTGGTGGCGCGCGATCTGCGCCTGGGTGTTGCGGGCGGCGCCTTCGCCCCCGGGCGACTCGTAGTACGGCGGTGTGTCGAACACGCGGACCTGGTGCAGCGCCTCGGATTCCAGGTGTGCGACGGCCGCGGCGATCGTTTCGCGGTCGGTGAGCTGCTCGATCACGAGCTCGGGGCTCGTGCGGTGCGCGCTGCGGTGGATCTCCGAGAGCGAATGCACTTTCGCGCGCGCCGCGCTGAGTTCGCGTTCCCGCTGCTGCACGAGCTGGTTGATCGCGATGTCCGGCGGAGCGGCCAGGTACCGCGCCGGGCTGCCGCTGGCGGCCACCAAGTGCTTGTCGACGAGAGCGTCGAGCGTCCGCTGCAACGGGCCCGCCGGGCCCGACAGGTGGTCGGCAAGCGCAGCAACCGTCGACCCGGGCAGGGCGACGAGCGCTTCATAGACCCGCTCCTCGTCGGCGGACAACCCCAGGACAGCGAGCTCCATGCGAATGTCCTACCCGAGTTGTCGGGATTGTGCCAGGTGGCAGTGAGCAGCCACTCGGGGATCTTGTGACGGGTTCCGGCGGCTGGCACTGTTCGGCCGTTCCGGTGTGGCAGTTGCGCCCGCCGGTCTGCCCCTGCGCAGGAAGGAATCCCCTCGTTGAGAACTTCACGCAAGCGTCGGGCCGTCGCGGCGGCCGCGTGCCTCGCGTCGTCGCTCAGCTCGATTCTGGTCGCCGGTCCGGCCTCGGCCGCTCCCGGCAGAGCGTCGGGGCCCGCGGCCCCGACAACCCACACCGTCACCCTGGTCACCGGTGATGTCGTCACGGTGAACACGACCGGCGACGCCGGTGACAGCGGGGGGACGATCTCGGTCAAGGGGCCGGACGGCGGCCCCTCCGACGCGCGGATCCTCGAGTCGGCAGGCGACGTGTACGTCTACCCGTCCTCGGCGATGTCCTACCTCGCCAAGGGGATCCTGGACCGCCGCCTCTTCGACGTCACGGACCTGATCGCCGCCGGCTACGACGACGCGCACCGCGCCGACCTGCCCCTGATCGTCTCCTACACCAACCCTTCCCCCGGATTCCAGGCGAACACCGCGCCCCGCGGCTCGACCCTGGTCCGGCCGCTGGCGAGCGTCGACGGCGCCGCCGTCACCGAGAACCGCGCGCAGGCGCGGGACTTCTGGGCCGCGGTGACGGCTGGGGCGCCGTCCTCCTTCGCGGCGGCACCGGCGTTCGCCAACGGCATCAAGCAGATCTGGCTCGACGGCAAGGTCTACGCCGACCTGGCCGAATCGACCGCGCAGATCGGCGCACCCGAGGTCTGGACCGGCGGCGACACCGGGCAGGGCGTCGACGTCGCGGTCCTCGACACGGGCGTGGACGAGGGCCACCCCGATCTGGCGGGACGCATCGTCGACACGCGCAGCTTCATCCCCGGCGAGGACGTCAAGGACCTTCACGGCCACGGCACCCACGTCGCCTCCACCATCGCCGGCACGGGCGCCGCGTCCGGCGGCACCGAGAAGGGTGTCGCCCCGGGCGCTCGCCTGCACATCGGCAAGGTGCTGGCGAACTCCGGCTCCGGCAGCGACTCCGAGATCCTCGCCGGCATGGAGTGGGCGGCGGTCGACGAGCACGCCAAGATCATCAACATGAGCCTGGGCACGCAGGAGCCCTCCGACGGCACGGATCCGATGTCGCAGGCGGTGAACCGGCTCAGCGCGCAGACCGGTGCCCTGTTCGTGATCGCCGCGGGCAACACCTCCGGCCCCGGCACCGTCAGCTCGCCCGGCGCCGCCGACGCGGCGCTGACCGTGGGCGCGGTGGACGGCACCGACCACCTCGCCGAGTTCTCGAGCCAAGGCCCCCGGGTCGGCGACGGCGCACTCAAGCCGGAGATCACCGCCCCCGGCGTCGACATCCTGGCCGCGCGGTCGCAGTACGCGTCCGAAGGCGAGGGTTTCTACCAAACGCTGAGCGGCACGTCGATGTCCACGCCGCACGTGGTCGGCGCCGCCGCGCTGCTCGCCGCGGAGCACCCCGAGCTCACCGGCGCCCAGCTGAAGGACCTGCTGACCAGCACCGCGAAGCAGACCCCCGACTACACCGCGTTCCAGGCCGGCAGCGGCCGCGTGGACGTGGCTGCCGCCTCCCGCGCCGGGATCTTCGCCTCGGCCACCGCGTACGCCGGGCAGGACGGGTCCGGCGCCGTCAGCCGCCCGGTGACGTACACCAACTTCGGTGCCACGCCGGTGAACCTCGCCCTGTCGATCGCCGCGCCCGGCGTGACGCAGGGGATGTTCACGCTCTCGGCCGACCGGGTCACCGTGCCCGCGCACGGCACCGCCGCGGTCACCGTGACCATCGACCCGCACGCCGCGCCCGGCCCGTCCGACGGCTTCACCGCCCAGATCCTGGCCACCGGAGGAGACGGTGCGCTCGCCGCGCACACCGCCGTCTCGCTCGGCGCGCCGACGCACCTGCTGACCATCAACGTCAAGGACTCCGCCGGCCAGCCCGCGTCCGCCTTCGTCATGGTGCTCCGGGCGGGCGATCCGAACCCGATCCCGGTGCCGGTCGACGGCAGCGTGAGCTTCTACACGCCGGACGACCAGTACTCGGCGCTCGGTTACCTGACCGTGCCCGGTGTCCACGGCCCGAATTCCCAGGGCGTGGCGCTGCTCGGCGATCCTGACTTCACGTTCGACGGGGACCGCACGATCACCCTCGACGCCGGACACGTCCGGCTGGTCGACGAGACCACTCCGCAGCCCGGCGTCCCCAGCTACCTGCGGCTCGAGTACTCGCGGATGCTCAACCAGGACGGCCGCTGGCACGACTTCGGTCTGGCGAACACCGGCGTCGACAGCCTGTGGATCCAGCCGCAGGGCAAGGTGACGCACGGCGACTTCACCGTCGGCGCGCGGTGGCGCAAGGAACAACCGGCGTTGACAGTCTCCGACCGGGGTACCGACTACACCGACGTCCTGCGGCAGGCGGGCGTCACCCCGCTGTCCGACGGAACCCGGAACCTGCCGCTCGTCTTCGCCGGCAATGGCGCGCCTTCGGACTACGCCGGCCTCGGCGCGAGGGGCAAAGCGGTGGTCATCCGGCGCACCGCGTCGGCGACCCCGGCCGCGCTGGCCAAGGCGGCGGCCGACGCCGGCGCCAAGCTGCTGCTGGTCGCCAACGATCAGCCCGGACGGCAGAGCCTGTTCTTCGGCACGGACTCGCTGCACCCGAGCCCGATCGACGTCGGGCTCCTCAGCCCCGACGAGGGCGCCAAGCTGATCGCCCAGGCCCGGCAGCGCAACGCGACGCTGCACACGGAGTCGCACCCGGCGCCGGCGTACCTCTACGACCTCATGCACACCTGGCAGAACGACCTGCCCAAGGACATGGTCGTCCACGCGTCGGGCAAGAACCTCGCGCGCGTCGACGAGACGTTCGCCGGGTCCGTTCCGAACGGCGGCGGTGAGGAGTGGCGGTACGACTTCCCGTCGTACTCGGAGTGGGGCATCGGGAACTACGTCGCCATGGCCGCCAGCGGCCACCGCACCGACTGGGTCACCACCGACGGCGCGAACCGGTGGGGCCACGAAGTCACCGACGGCGTGCTGGGCGAATGGGGCGTCGCGCGGACGTACCGGCCCGGCACCGTGTCGAGCGACGACTGGTTCACGCCGATCCAGCGGCCGTACCTCAACAACAACTACCTCGGCCCGACGCGCACCGGTGACCAGATGCGGATCGACGTGCCGGGCTACGGCAACGCCGACCACGTCGGCGCCAGCTCCGACGCGCGCCAGACCGTGACCCTCTTCCAGGGCGACACCCAGCTGGGCAAGTCCGACAACGGGCTCATCATGTACCCCACCGCCCCCAGCTCCGGGCCGCGGCAGTACCGCCTGGTCGTGGCGAACGAGCGCGACACGAACCCGTACTCGTCCTCGACCACGACGGCGTGGACGTTCACCTCGGCCGCCCCGAAGGTCTTCGGTGAACAGGATCTGTTGCCCCTGCTGCAGATCCGCTACGACCTCGACCCGAACGCCTCCGGATCCGTACCGCGTGACTCGAAGTTCGGCGTCACCGTCGAACAACGCGCCCCGGTGTCCGTGGGCCTGACCCCGGTCTCGATCGCGGGCGGCGGCACCGTTCGCGCGCCCCGCGTCGAGATCTCCTACGACGACGGCACCACCTGGACCCGCCTCTCCGACGACCACCGAGGCGACTACCGGCTGGACGCACCGAAAAAGGCGCGGTTCGCCTCGCTGCGGGTGACCGCTTCCGATTCCGCGGGCAACTCCGTCACGCAGACGATCGTGCGGGCTTTCGGGCTTCGCTGATCGTTTCTTGCGGCCCGCCCCTCTTTCGGGGCGGGCCGCAAGAGCGCACCCTCGCTCCTCTGCGCCTACGCTCGGTGGACGACGCCGGACCCGGACGCGGAGGAACTCGCCATGCCCCACACCGTCGACTTCGTCACCGTATCGACCGACGGCCTGGAGTCCTCACCGGTCGCCGCCGCGCTCGCCGGCCTGCGCGCGAACGAGGCCCGGTACTTCAAGAACAAATACGACCACGTCTTCACGGTCGAGCCCGCCGCCGACGCCGCGGCGACCGTCGACTGGGTCCACCGGATCCTCTCGGAAGAACGCGGCATCGTCATCGCCTCCCGCCCTCTCGAGGCGACGGCGTTCCAGGTCGAGAACGTCCGGATGGCCTACGTCTTCTACGAGGACGGGCTGTCGATCAACGTCATGTACACCCTCGACGAAGCCGGGAAACGGGCCGTCGGGTTCAAGCTGTCCGACGGGATGGAGGTTCCCGCGGAGCTCGGCGCGTTCAAGTTCGCTCGCCAGAAGTCGAAGCTGGCGGGAACGATCCGAGGGTCTTACTTCGTGATCAAGAACGAGTACTGACCCGCGTCACCGCCGGCTGCAGAGATCCTGTTCCCCCGCCGCGCACGCGTAGTACTCGAACCCTGCCATCGCATTCCTCGCCTCGGGCGTCAGCAGATAGTCCCGAAACGCCGCCGCCAACGACCCCGACTCCAAAGGCCCCCGGCTGAAGACATACTCGACAGTCCAAAACGGATAGCCGCCGCGGATGTCGTCGAGGGTGGCGTTGCGGCCGTCCAGGCTGATCTTCTTCACGGCGCTCGACTGGGCCACGTCGGAGACGTCCGCGTAGCCGATGGCGTCGCCGAGGGTGGCGATGCGGTCGATGAGGTCGCCGGTCGAGCCTTGTTCGCAGATGATCGGGGACGAGGCGGCGACGCCGGGGCGCAGGTCGCGGCAGGAGTCGGACGTGGCTTGGGCCTGGCCGACCGGGGCGGAAGGCGTGCCGAGGAGGTACTTCTCCAGCGTGCGGCGCGTGCCGGACGAGGTGGAGCGGCCCGCGACGCGGATTTCGCCGGTGTCGCGCGGGTTGCCGGTGATGTCGCTCCAGACGCGGGCGCCGCCGGTGAAGATCTTCCGCACGTCTGCCACGGACAAGCTGTTGACGGGCACGTTTTTGCTCGCCACCAACGTAAACGGGACGATCGCGAGCTTCTGCGGCACGAACTGCGCGAAGTCGGGCTCGTCGAACTTGCCGTCGGACAGGGCGAGGTCGATGGTGCCGTCGTGCAGGCGCTGCAGGCCTTCCACGCTGCCGGGCGTGCCGACCTTCACCGCCGCCCCCGGGCAGTACGCCTCGTACGAGCCGGCCAGCTCCGTCGCCGCCCGGCCGAAGGCGCTGGACCCCTCCACGCTCAGCGAACCAGCCTCGCACGCCACGCCTCGCGGCAGCTTGGTGAACGGCGCGACGTTGTTGAGCAGCAACACCACCGCGAGCGCACCGGCGCAGATCGCCGTGAGACCGCCCCACGCGAGCGTGCCCGGGCCGACCTTTTCCTTGCCTTCGCGGGTGGTGATCCGGCCGTCGCGCAGGAGCCCTTCGACGGCGATCTGGTGCTTCTCCCCCGGCCTCGTCCCGGAGAGCACGATCACGAGCTTGTACGAGGCTTCCCGTTCGAGCGGGACCTTCGGCAGCTGCACCCGGTCTTCCTCGATCGTGAAACCGGGCAGCTTGTTGATCACCCGTTGCAGCTCGCCGGGCTCGAACTCGGTAGCGTCGACGGAGATCACCTGCCGGCCCGGGAAGTGCAGGGCGAGCGGGGACACGTAGTCCGCCGCCGTGATCGTCGAGCCGCCGGTGTTCTTCACCCGCACCACGACGACACCCGGGTCGGTCACGGTCGTGTGTTCGCCTTCCAGGCGCACGGTTTCGCCGATGTCGACGCCGAACGGCGCGTCGATCCGCACCCGGCACGACAGGATCTGGCGCCGGCGCACCCGCACGTAGCTGACGCTCGTGGCCAGCGCGGCCACCACCGCCGCGATCGACAGGCCGAGGATGCCGTCGCCGCTGATCGCGGTCTCGGCAACCCATTGCCGCTCCGCGATCCCGAGCACGAGAGCCACGAGCACCACGACGGCCAGCACCACCGCGGCCGCGATGCGCGGCCCCCGGCGCGGCTTCGGTGCGGCGCGGTTGATCACCGCGTCGGTCAGCGGGCGGGCGCCCGGCGAGGTCGAGGGGTCGGCCTGCTCCGCGCGGCCGATCCGCTCGACGGCCACCGACACCTGCTCCTCGACCCAGTCGGGATCGTCGGTCCGCTCCGGGTAGGCCGCCTGGTACAGACTCCTGGCGATCTCGTCGACGGTCTGCGGCGGCTGCGGGTCATTGGCGGGCATTGATTTTCCCCTCGCCCTTCGCCGCTGTTTCTTCGCACACCGGGCACTTTCCGGACATTCCGTCCAGGACGTAGGAGGCCTCCAGCACGGCCTGCCACATCGCCTGACGCGGCCCGTGGGTGCGATCGGACTCCGCAGCGTTGAGGAACTTCTCGACGATGATCTCCCAGTGGTCCTGCGCGCGAGCCCAGTCTCCGTCGTGGCGCAGGGCGAACCGGATGCCGAAGTAGTGCGGCACCTCGAACCCGTGCCGGCGGTACTGCAGGCGGTCGAGCAGCGGGATGAGGGCGATGCGGCGCGCGTTCCCCCGGCCGCGCATCCGCCCGATATTGCGGTTGTCCGTCACCTCGGTCACCACGTAACCCGCCACGGCGCCCGCGAAACCGGTCACCACGAGCCAGCCGGAGAGTGACAACGGCAGGGCGAGCGCGGGGCTCGAGGTGTCCCACGGCGAGTCGATCTGCACGGTCACGTCGTAGGCGACCCGGCCCCCGATGACCACGGCGTTGACCACGAACAGTCCCGCGAACGCGGCGAGGAAGTAGTAGCCCCGCACGCGCAGCCAGTACTGGATGCCCCTGAACCGGCCGACACCCCGGCGTCGACGCCGCAGCAACGCCCGCAGCGACTCGCGCGGCGGCGGTGGATCGACCTTGCTCGTTTCGGTGATTTGCCTGGTCATGTGCCGCGCGGCCACGCTCGAGCTGAGCGAGGTCCCCCTCCGCCACCCATGACCGAAAATCTACCGGACAGCGGCGGTCAGTCAAAGAAGCGTGGCAGGAGGCTGCCACCCGCGAATACCGAGCAGGAATGGAGAAGCACTGGTCACGGGTGCGCGCCTACCGTTCCAGCCATGACCTCAATCGACACGATCACCCTCGAAGTGACCGATCCCACCGCCGCCGAACGCTTCTACGCCGACGCCTTCGGGCTCGGCTCCCGCCTGCGTCTGCGGGCGTCGCAGAAACCGTCCGACGGCTTCCGCGGCTTCACGCTCTCGCTGACGGTTTCCCAGCCCGCCAACGTCGACGCCCTCATCTCCGCTGCTCTGAAGGCCGGCGCCACGACGCTCAAGGCCCCCGCGAAATCCATGTGGGGCTACGGCGGCGTCGTCCAGGCCCCCGACGGCACGATCTGGAAGGTCGCCACGTCCGCCAAGAAGGACACCGGCCCGGCCACGCGGGAGTTCGACGCCATCGTGCTCCTGCTCGGCGTCGACGACGTGGTCGCGAGCAAGAAGTTCTACGCCTCACGCGGGTTGAGCGTGGGCAAGAGCTTCGGGCGCATGTACGTGGAGTTCGAGACGGGCCCGGTGAAGCTGGCCCTGTACCGCCGCCGCGCGCTGGCGAAGGACGCCGGCGTGGCCCCCGCGGGGACGGGTTCGCACCGGATCGCGGTGGTCGGCGGAGAGGAAGCTTTCACGGACCCGGACGGTTTCGCGTGGGAAACCACCGCGTCGGCCAAGGTGTCTTGATGTGCCGCTACCGGTTGTACGCGATGGCCCGGCCGGGGTCTGCCGAGGAGGAAGATCCTTGAAGAGATCGCGCCGACGAACGCGTTATGGCGGCCGGCCGGGTCGAGGAACCGAACCGGGCGACCCGTCTCGACGGAGAAGAGGAAGTCCCGGCTCAGGCCGCCGTTATGTCCACTTCGGACAGCGTGCTGCCCTGACCGGCCCACGATTCCCGCGAGGCGCCCGGAAAGACATCGTCGAGCATTGCGCCCACCACCCGGCCCGGGGCCGAAACCCCGGGCCGGACAGTTTCACTTCACCAGCTCGTCGAACATCCCCGCCTCGTACGACCCACCCGGGTTGCGCACGATCACGTTCATCCGGTTGGCCGCGTTGATCATCGACACCAGGCACACCAGCGCCGCGATCTGGTCGTCGTCGAAGTTCTTGCGGACGTGGGACCACGTTTCGTCCGAGACGCCCGCCGAGTCGGCCATGCGGGTGGCCTCCTCGGTCAACGCGAGGGCCGCGCGCTCGGCTTCGGTGAACACGGTGGACTCGCGCCACGCCGCCACCAACGCGAGGCGCACCGCGGTTTCGCCGGCGGCCGCGGCGTCCTTGACGTGCATGTCGACGCAGAAGCCGCAGCCGTTGAGCTGGCTGGCGCGGAGGTTGACCAGCTCCTGGGTGGCCTTGGGCAGGGCCGAGGATTCGAACAGGAGGCTCGCGGAGGCGAAGCGCTTGGCGAACTTCGTGGCGAACTCGTTCTCGAACAGGTTCATGCGGGTCATGGAGTCGTCCTCACTCGTCGTTTCGTGAACTGATGCCCACCAGATGCCGGCGACGCCGCCGTTGTGACATGTCACGAAACACAGCCGGGCGGCGTCTGGTGGGGGACGCTGTCGATACCGAAGGGGGAAGCGCATGGCCGACCGCAGCACGGAGCTGTTCCTCACGCACCGCAACCTGCTGTTCACCATCGCCTACGAGATGCTCGGCTCGGCCGCCGACGCGGAGGACGTGCTGCAGGAGACGTGGCTGCGGTGGGTGGACGTCGACTTCGACGCGGTGCAGAACCACCGTGCGTACCTGGTGCGCATCACCACGCGCCAGGCGCTGAGCCGGCTGCGGACGCTGGGGCGCCGCAAGGAGTCCTACGTCGGGCCGTGGCTGCCGGAGCCGTTGCTGACCGCGCCGGACGTTGCCGAGGACGTGGAACTGGCCGACAGCGTGTCGATGGCCATGTTGCTCGTGCTGGAGACGCTCACGCCGACCGAACGCGCGGTGTTCGTGCTGCGCGAGGTGTTCGACCTGGGCTACGGCGAGATCGCCGACGCCGTCGGCAAGAGCGGCGCCGCCGTGCGGCAGATCGCGCACCGCGCGCGGGAGCACGTGGCCGCCCGCCGGCCGCGCGGGCCCGTCTCGCGCACCGCCACCCGCGATGCCCTCGACGCCTTCCAGCACGCGATCGAAACCGGCGACCTGCAGCACCTGCTCGACATCCTCTCCCCGGACGTCGTCTTCCTCGGCGACGGCGGCGGCGTCAAGCAGGCCGTGCTCAAGCCCGTGGTCGGGGCCGAACGGGTGGCGCGCATCCTGGGCGCCGGCCTGGGCCACCTCGCCACGTCCACCCGGCTGCCCGCGCAGGTCAACGGCTACCCCGCCCTCACCGTCCACTTCGACGGCGCCCTCGACACCGTCCTGGCCCTGCGCATCGACGACGGACTCGTCACCGGCATCTACGCGGTGCGGAACCCGGAGAAGCTGTCGCACATGGACAAGGAGTGGAGCCTGCAGCGATAGGCGAGGCCGGAATGTTTGCCCGGCCACCGGATTTTGTCGGTGCCCGCGGGTAAGTTCGATGACATGGCAACAATGGTGACGTTCCACGCCCACCCCGACGACGAGTGCATCGTGACCGGTGGCGTGATGCGCAAAGCGGCCGACGACGGGCACCGCGTGGTGCTGGTGGTCGCGACGCGCGGCGAGGTGGGCGAGGTGCCCGACGGGTTCCTCGGCGACGGCGAGCAGCTGTGGGAGCGCCGCGTGCGCGAGACCCACGCGGCGGCCGAGGTGCTCGGCGTCAAGCGCGTGGAGTTCCTGGGCTACCGCGACTCCGGGATGATGGGCGAGCCGACCAACGACGCGCCGGGCGCGTTCTGGCGGGCGTCGATCGAGGAGGCGGCCCAGCGGCTGGCCGAGATCCTGCGTGAGGAGGACGCCGAGGTCCTCACGGTCTACGACGACTACGGCAACTACGGCCACCCCGACCACATCCAGGTCCACCGCGTCGGCCTGCGCGCCGCCGAGCTGGCGGGCACGCCGCGCGTCTACCAGGCGACCGCGAACCGCGACCACATGCGCCGCGGGATGGAGCTGGCGGTGGAGATGGGGGCGATTCCGCGGGAGGCGGTGCCGGACGTCGACGCGCAGGAGAAGTTCGGCAAGCCCGAGGAGGAGATCACGGCGGCGGTCGACGTCAAGCCGTTTCTCGCCGCGAAGCGCGCGGCCATGCGGGCGCACCCGAGCCAGATCAGCGAGGAGTCGTGGTTCCTCGCGATGCCCGACGAGGCGTTCGGCCACGCGTTCGGCATCGAGTGGTTCATCCGCGCCGGCCACGGTCCGGGGATCACGGAGACGGACCTGATGGCGGGCCTATGACACGGCGGCGGTGACGTCGAGCTCCACCAGCTGGCCCGGATAACCGAGGCACGTCACGCCCAGCAGCGTGCTTGCGGTGCTGAACGCCGGCCCGATCGCCGAGCCGGTGAACCGGTCCCAGACGGCGGAGAGCACGGCGCGCTCGGCCGTGGCCACGTAGATCACCGTGCGGACCACGTCGTCGGCGGTGGCGCCCGCGGCCGCGAGCGCGGTGGCCGTGTTGGCGACGACCTGGTTCACCTGCGCAAGCACGTCGCCGCCGACCACGGCACCGTCCAGCCCGAGCGGGCACTGGCCGGCGAGGTGCACGGTCGTGCGGCCCGAGACGGTGGTCACGTGGTGGTAGCCGGGCGTCGCGTGCAGGGTCGGCGGGTTCTGCCGTTGAATGGTCACGGGGCCGCATGGTGGTGCACCCATCGCGTGGCCGGCCAGCGATTTTCGGGGGCTCGGGAGGACAGATGCGCAGGACCGTGGACTGGGCCGACGGCGCCGTCGTGATCATCGACCAGGTCGCGCTGCCCGGCGCGTACCGGACGCTGGAGCTGCGGACGGTCGACGAGCTCGTCGACGCGATCCAGCGGCTCGCCGTGCGAGGTGCTCCCGCGCTGGGCGCCGCCGGGGCGCTGGGTGTCGCTCTGGCGGCGTTCGCAGGCGGCTCGGAAGGCGCCGTGCAAGCTGAAGCCGAACGCCTCGCGAGCGCCCGCCCGACGGCCGTCAACCTCCGCTGGGGCGTCAGCCGTGCCCTCGGCAAGCTCCACGACGGCCCCGAAGCCGTGCTCGCCGAGGCCCTGGCCATGCTCGACGAGGACGAACACCTCAACCGCACCGCGTCGGGCCACGCGGCGGAAGTCGTGCTGCGCGAGACCACCCGCCGCCCGCTGCGGCTGCTGAGCCACTGCAACGCGGGCCACCTCGCCACCGTCGCGTGGGGCACGGCGCTCGGCGTCGTCTGGCACCTGCACGAGCGGGGCCTCGTCGAGTCGGTGCTGGTCGACGAGACCCGCCCCCTCCTGCAGGGCTCCCGCCTCACCGCGTGGGAACTCGCCCAGGCCGGCGTCCCCCACCGCGTCCAACCCGACGGCGCCGCCGCCCTCGCGATGTCCCGCGGCCTCGTCGACTGCGTCCTCGTGGGCGCCGACCGCATCGCCGCCAACGGCGACGTCGCCAACAAGATCGGCACCTACAGCCTCGCGATCGCCGCCGCACACCACGGGGTGCCGTTCGTGGTCGTCGCTCCGGAGTCCACTGTGGACGCCTCGATCGCCACGGGCGCCGACATCGAGATCGAAGAGCGCCGGGCTTCGGAGCTCACGGAGTTCGGCGGCGTCCGCATCGCTCCCGACGGCGCCGAGGTCTTCAACCCGGCCTTCGACGTGACGCCGGCCGCGCTCATCACGGCGGTGGTGACGGAAAACGGCGTCCGACTCCCTCAGCCGACTCCGTAGACCGCGACGGTTCCCTTGCCCTGCAAAACGATCCGGTCGCTCGTCGCGGCAGTTACCCCACGAGCGACCGGTACAACTCCAGGTGCGCCCGCGCGGCAGCGGCCCACGTGTGGCGCTCAGCCAGAGCCACACCCGCCGCGCGGTCTTCCGGTCCGGAATCCAGCGCTGCCTCGATCGAGGCGGCGAAGCCGTGCGGCGTGGCAGCGAACCGGGCCACCCCGCCGAAAACCTCGCGCAGCACCGGGAGATCACGCGCCACCAAAGGCACTCCCGCAGCCAAAGCCTCCATCGCCGCCAGACCGAAGCCCTCCTTCGTCGAGGGGAAGGCGAACACCGCGGCCGACCGGACCAGCGACGGCAGCGAGTCGTGCGCAACCGGCCCCAGCACCACCGGATCCACACCCAGCGCGGCCGCCCGCTTGTCCCAGCGCTCGCGGTAGTCGCGGTAGTCGAAGAGCGTTTCGCCGCCCGCGATCACCAGGCGCACCGCGGGGTCGAGCAAAGCGACGGCCTCCAGCAGGTCCAAAGAACCCTTGCGCGGCTCGATACCGCCGACCGCGAGCACATACCGGCCGAACCGCGCCCGCCAATCCCCGTACGGCGCCGAAGAAAACCGCGCAGCATCAACGCCGTTGGGAATCACGGTGGCTTCGATCCCCCAGCCCGCGCGCACCTCGGCGGCCACCGACGCCGACACGCACACGTGCGCGAACGGCCGCGTGATCGCCCGTTCGTGACACGCGGCCAGCTCGGGCGTGGTGAACGTGTCGAGGTGGTGCACCGTCCGCACGCACCGGTCCACGGCGTTGGCCGAGATGCAGTCCTGCGCGTGCACGATGTCGTACTCGCCATCAGGGAAAGCCGCCCCCAAAACCGCGATCGAGCGCACGATCCGGGAGCCCACCGACTCACCCGGCACCTCGGGAAACGGCACGACCATCGTCGTCACCCGCGGATCCACCGGCCGGAAGAACCCACTGTCACCACCACGGCCCAGGGTCCACACCGTCACGTCCGCACCGAGCGCGGCCAGGGCCTCCGCCAGCGCCAGCGTGTGCACCACGCCGCCGCGGGGTTTCGTCGAATAGCTCAGCAACGCGATGCGCAACGTCAGCCCTCCCGGTACGCGAAAGGTTTGCGTTCCCCCAGGTGGTGCAGCACGCGGCGGGCGTTCGCGACTTCCCCCGCCACGTCGACCTCGGCCACCGCGAGCCCCGCCTTCGACCAGGTGCGCGCCAGGATCTCGCCACCGGGGCCGACGACCTTGGCCTGGCCGAGGAACCGCATGCCACCCATCGCGCCGGTCTGGTTGGACGACACGAGAACCACCTGGTTCTCCGCGGCGCGCGCCTGGTCGTACAGGTCGAACAGCCGCGACTGGCGGTCCTGCGCCATCCGCGGTGCCCGGTCGGTGATGCTCGTCGGCCACGCCGAGAGGCACGCGACGATCTCCGCGCCGTCCACCGCGAGCGAGCGCGCCGACTCCGGGAACGTCTTGTCGTAGTCGATCAGCATCCCGACGCGCCCGGCGGGGGTGTCGAACGCGGTGAAGGAATCCCCCGCGTCGTACGCGACGCTCTCTCCCGGCGGCTGGTGCACCTTCCGGTGGTGGCCGAGCACACCGTCGCCCGTCACGCACACGGCCGCGTTGTAGCGGCGCGTACCGTCGGCCTCGCAGTAACCCACGCACACGGTCATCTCCGCGGCCAAAGCCTGCACCGTTTTCAGCTCGGGGCAACCGGGTTCGAGCGCCGGCGGCAGCGCGTCCGGGTCGGGGTGGCGCAGGTCGGCGAGGTAGCCGCCGAGCGCCGCGTCGGGCAGCACCAGCAGGTCGGCGCCGCTCTGGCGCGCGTGGTCGATCAACGTGGCGATGCGCCGCAGGTCGAACTCGAGGTCGCGCCCGAAGTGCGCGGCCACGGCGGCGATCCGGAGCCGGCTCATTCACCCACCCACGGCATACGCGGCGGGCCGGCGGTCGGCCAGGTGCGCCATCGCCCGGCGCGCGCCCGCCAACGCCGCGGCGACGTCCAGCTCGGCGATCGCCAGCCCCTCGCCCACGCCCGTGTCGGCCAGCACCTCACCACCCGGGTCGACGATCTTCGCGCTCGCCACGAACCGCAGGTCGCCGAAGGTGCCGGACTGGTTCGCCGATACCCACACGATCTGGTTCTCCAACGCACGGGCTCGGTCGAACAGGTCGAACCGGCGCTTCCACCGGTCCTCGGCGAGGTCGGCACTCGGGTTGGTCCGGCTGCCCGGCCACGCCGACATGCACACCACCACCTGCGCGCCATCGAGCGCCAGCGCCCGCGCCGACTCCGGAAACGCCTTGTCGTAACAGATCATCATGCCCAGCCGGCCCACCGGCGTGTCGAACGCGGCGAACCCGCTGCCCGCGCCGTAGCTGGCGTCCTCCGACAACGGCTGGTGCACCTTCCGGTGGTGCCCCAGCACGCCGTCGCCGGTCACGCACACGGCCGAGTTGTAGCGCCGGTCGCCGTCGCGCTCGCAGTACCCGGCCGTGACCACGAGGTCGCCCGCCAGCTCGGCCAGGCGGCGGATCTCCGGGCCCGCCGGGTCGAGCGCGGGCGGGCCCTCCGCGTCACCGTCGAGGTTCGCGAGGTACCCGCCGAGCGCCGCCTCGGGCAGCGCGAGCAGCCCGACGCCCTCCGCCCTGGCCTCGGCGATCAGCTTCTCGATCCGCGCGAAGTCGCCCTCGACGTCGCGGTCGAAGGGCGCCGCCACCGCGGCCATCCGCACCGTGCTCATGTTCTCTCCTCGGTCATGCTGCCTCCCCCAACCCTGTGACCCCGCCGTCCACGACGGTGGTCACCTCGCCGTCCGGCCACCGCAGCCGCACGCCGGATCCCGCCACGAGCTCGCCGCATTCGGCGGTCACGGCGGCGCGGGCCGGAGCGGGCGCCCCGGCCGTGAGCATCGCGAAGCCCGGGAAGCAGGTGAACCAGTCGCCCACCGTCGTCCCGGCCGGGCGCGGCACCTTCGTGACGTCCAGCACCGCGCCGCAGCCCGACGCCTCGGCGAGCATCCCGAGCGTGCCGGCGAGGCCCGCCATCGACACGTCCTTCGCCGCCGCGGGCCGCGCCCGGGCGACGGCGCCGAGCTGGTCACGCAGCTCGGGTGTGCGCCGTGAGCTCGTCGAATCCCATTGCCGCCCGGTGTAGCCGGGCCGCCAGCGGCCTTCGAGGTCGGCGGTCAGGTACACCGCCTGGCCGGGTTGTCCGCCGCCACCTGGCACCGGCTCGGCAGCGCGGCCCAGCGCGGTGACGGCCAACGACGCCGGGACGCCGAACTGCGTGTGCCCGCCGAGCACCGGCACCCCGTACGCGGTGCTCGCCTTCCGGAGTCCGGAAAGGACTCTCGCCGCGAACGACGCGTCCCGCGCGCCCAGAGCGTCCAGCAGCGCAACGGGTTCCGCACCCATCGCCGCCAGGTCGTTCACGTTCACCAGCACCGAGCACCAGCCCGCCCACTCCGGATCGCGCTCGACCATCGACGGCACGATCGCGTCGCACGCCGCGACGAGATCGCTGCCCGGAATCGGCACGCCGTCGTCGCCGAAGAAGCCCGGGCTGCCGGTGAGGCCGGGCAACAGTGTCCCCAGTGGACGTTTGGTGGCCTGCGCCAACGCGGCCACTCGGCCGATCGGCCAGCGCATCAGGACGTGCCGGACATCCGCGACCGTGACCGGCCGGACGTGCTGCCAGCCCAGCCGTGTGAACATCCGCTCGTTCTGCACCTGCACGGTCGCCTCGAACCGCAGCGCGCCTTCCGTTTCGGCCCGGGCGCACGCGGCTCGCACGAGAGCGCGTCCGACACCGTGCGGGCTGCCCGGCGCGACGACCAGCCGTCCACCGGTCCACCAGCCGAAGTCCGGGCCGTCTTGTGCCGGGCCGAGCCGGACGCCGCCGAGCACGGTGCCGGCGGCGTCGCGCGCCACGAGCACCAGCGTCCGCGGGTCGGTGTCGCGGTCATCGACGTCATGGCTCGCGAACAGGCCTTGGCGCTCGACAAACGTCTCGTGCCGCAAAGCCCGGTACGCCGTCAGTCCACTGTGGTCGGCCGGTTCGATTCGGAACTCCGGTGGGGAAGCGGCGCTACGGGAATCGCCGAGCAACGCCAGGATGTCGTGCTCCACTTCAGCCTCCCGCCGCACTGAGCACGCTGCACGCTCCGCAAGCCGCGCAACCCGCTCCCTGGTCCGCCCCGGTCATCCCCGCGGCCCGCAACAGCTCAGCCACCCGCAGCGTCACGTCACGCACCAACGCAGGCGTTGGGGCCACGGCGCCGTCGCGTCGGGCAAGCGTGCCGAGCATCGGCCGCATCGGTACCACGAACGGGTACACGCCCCGCTCGATCAGCCGACCGGCGCCCGCGACGAGCTCGTCCGGATCCTCACCGAGGCCGATCAGCAGGTACGTCGACACGCGGTTGGGGCCGAACACGCGCACGGCCTCGTCCCACGCCGCCTCGTACTCCGCCATCGGCACACTCGACTTGCCGGGCATCCACCGGCGGCGCACGTCCTCGTCGAGCGACTCCACGTGGATGCCGATCGACGTCGCGCCCGCCTCGCGCAGCTCGGTCAGCACGGCGAGGTCGCCTGGCGGCTCGATCTGCACCTGGATCGGCAAGCCGGGCACGGCGTCGAGCACCGCGCGCACGCAGCGCACGAGGTGCCGGGCCCCGCGATCCGGCCCGGCCGTGGTGCCGGTGGTCAGCACCATCTGCTTGATCCCGTCGAGCCGCACGGCCGCTTCCGCGACCTCGGCGAGCTGCGCCGGGGTCTTGGCCGCGACCGTCGAATCGGCGTGAAGCGACTCTTCGATGGTGCAGAACCGGCAACGCTGGTCTTCGACGTAGCGGATGCAGGTCTGCACGACGGTGCTCGCGAGCACGTCCTTCCCGTGCAGCAGCGCGATCTTGCGATAGGGCACCCCGTCCTCGGTGGACAGGTCGTAGAACTTCGGCCGGGCCACGGGTTCGACCGAGAGGCCGAGGTCCAGCGAGCCGCGGAACACGCGACCTTCCCGTACTTGGTAGGGACTTTCGTCGTTCAGCGGCAGCGTGGCGTTGGCACCGTCGACGACCAGGTGCCCGTCGTCACTCGGCCCGGCGCCTTTGCTGCGCTGCACGGGTGCGTCCATCCGCACCCCGCGGACGGCCATGTCGGCGCGGGTGTCCAGAATATCTTCGGTGTCGATGTCAGTGGTGCCAACGCGCACGCCCGCCTCCTAGAACATGTACGTGGAGTTGATGATCGCGCCCTTGCGCGCGTAGTGGATCAACGCGTCCTGCACGTCGAGCGGGTGCGCCGGGATCACGCCTTCGATGAGGTCTTCCTCGCGGGCGCCGTGCAGCGAAAGCCCGAAGCGGCAGCAGTAGACCTTGCCGCCCTCGGCGATGAACGTCTTGAGCTGGTCGTTGATGTTCAGCTCGCCGGGGAACGCGGCGTTGCCGGTGGTGGGGAACCCGCGCGTGGCCAGGCAGTTGAGCGAGCCCGGGCCGTAGAAGTAGATCGCGGTCTCGAAACCCTTGCGCAGCGCGCGGGTCGCCTGCAGGATCGCGACGAAGCTCACCGACGACTCGTGCGCGATGCCGTGCACGAGGGTGAAGTACGTCTCCCCGTTCTCCGCCTGGTAGTCGGGGAAGATCTTGGTGGCGCCGTAGAGGTTCGAACCCTGCGGCAAAGACGGGTGCGGAATCTCGTCGAGGCTGGTCTTCTCGAGGTCGGTCAGCTCGGCCATCGGTCATTTCCCTTTCTTCGGTCCGTACAGCACCTCGAACGTGCTCCGGAAAACGTGGTCGGCCAGCTCGCCGTCGCCGACCACCGCGGTCAGCTTCGCGAGCTCGCCCTCGTGGTCGCCCCACGGCTCGTCGGAGGCGAAGAGCACGCGGTCGTGCCCGATGCCGCGCCGGGAGATCTCCTCGGCGAGCCAGCGCGGGGTGAAGCCGATCGCCCAGGACAGGTCGGTGTAGACCTTTTTGCCGGCGGCGATCCAGTCGAAGAAGCGGCCGCCGGCGAGCTTGATGTGCCCGCTCATGCCGCCGCCGAAGTGCACGAGGTGCAGCTTCGCGTGGTCGGCGTACTCGTCGACAAGTTTTCCCACTTCGTCCACATCGGACGCGGCGCCGGGCGAGGTGTGGACGTGGACGACTAGGTCGTGCTCGCGGGCGGTGGCAAAGATCTTGTCGAGCTGGGGTTTGCAGGCCGGGTCGCTCGCGCGGCCGCCGAGGAGGAAGCTGAGCTTGAGCGCGCGGACGCCGGGTTCGCCGGCGAGCTTGAGTGCCTGGTCGGTTCTCGCGGCGTCTTCTTTCCGGGGCGACACCCACAGAGCCGCGGCGAGGCGGTCGTCCTTTTCGGATGCTTCGACGCAGAGCTCGTTGAAGGAGAACGCGATTTCCGGGTCGGGCACGCCGTAGTTGGGGATCACGAGGGCGCGTTCGGTGCCCTCACGGTCCAAATCGGACAGTAGCTCGTCGATCGTCGCGCGCGCACCGACGGCCGGGGCGACCGGCGGGCCGCCGTAGAAGGGGTACGCGGGCAGCACGCCGAGGTGGCGGTGGGCGTCGGCGATCCAGCGCATCACGCGACCGTCCTCGGAGCGACCCAGTCGTCGGCCGGCTCGGTGTTTCGTGGCGTGCCGGAGATCCAGCGGACGTCGGCCGCGCGCTCGCCCGCGACGATGCGTCGCGCCAGGTATTCCGCGTCGGCACCGACGCCGCAGAACCGGCCGGAGCCCCAGGTGTGCTGCCACGGCAGGCCGAGGAAGAACAGACCCGGGCAGGTCGTGACGCCGCGGCGGTGCGTCGGGTAGCCCTTGCCGTCGAACACGGGAACGTCGATCCAGCGGTGGTCCCGGCCGAATCCGGTGCTCCAGACGACGGCGGAGATCCCTTTCGTGTCAAGGGTTCGCGGCTCGTTGTCCGGCTGCCAGACGGGAGTGTAGCGGGGTTCTGGTGGTGCTTCGATGTTCGCCCGGGTGAGGTAGGCGTCGATCGAGTCCTTGATGCCTTCGGACACGGCGTCTGCCGCGTCGAGGTTGCGCCGGAGATCGGGGGCGAAGGTCAGGGTGTGGTCGCGGACGTCGGTGAGGCGCCCGTAGAGCTGCATGCCCTCGCGGGCGAACGCGCGCAGGTCGATGTCGTGGCCGCCGTCGCGTCCGGTGACGTAGTGGTTGGCACGGAACCGGACGGCGTCGGCGTCGGCGAACTCGTCGATTCCCCTGGCGTAGTAACCCATGTCGTCGAGCCAGGCCACCACGTCGCGGCCCCGGTAGCGCCGCGCCACCCGCGGCGCCGACCCGACCGCGAGGTGCACGCGGCGGCCGGCGAGGTGCAGATCCTCGGCGATCTGGCAGCCGGACTGGCCGGTGCCGACCACGAGCACCTCGCCGTCGGGCAGCTGCTCCGGGTTGCGGTAGTCGGAACTGTGCAGCTGCGTCGTGGTGGCCGGCAACCGCTCGGCCAGCCGCGGCTTGAGCGGCACCTGGTACGGGCCGGTCGCCACCACGACGTGGTCCGCCGTCAGCTCACCCTGCGTGGTGGCCACGCGGAACCCGCCACCGGGCACCTTCGTCAGGCGCGTGGCCTCGACCCCCTCGACGATCGGCACGTCGAAGGATTTCTTGTAGTCTTCGAGGTAGGCGACGATGTCGTCGCGCACCATGAACCCGTCCGGATCACCACCGGGGTAGGGGAAACCGGGAAGCCGGCACTGCCAGTTGGGCGTCACCAGGCAGAAGCTGTCCCAGCGGCGTTCTCGCCACTCGTGCCCCGCGCTCGCGCGCTCGAGCACCACGTGCCCGACCCCGGCGGTCGTCAGGCACTGGGACATCGAGAGCCCCGCTTGTCCGCCGCCGATCACGATCACCGGCCGGTGCAGGCCGTCGAGCTGGAAGTTCATGCCGCACAGTGCACCGCCGGGCGGAGTCCGAACCGTTTCATCCGGAACACCGCCGTGTTACATGCACCGCGCAGAGTTACGGTTCCCGGCGGTGTGCGTTAACACGATTTCGGGTGGGGGTAAGAAATCGCGCCGCCCGCCTCACCCGATCGAGTGACGTCAGGCAGGACAACCCTTCAGGCTTCTCGGGCGTGTGAGCTCAGAACGCCCCTCCGCGGGCGCAGCCCGGCGAGCGAGCGAGGGAACTCGAGTGGGACGCTGGATCACGAAGAACGGCCAGCACATCTACATCAAGGGCAGCGGCAAGGGTGTCGCTGTCGCAGTCGCCGGCCTGATGTTGTTCGGTGGTGCTGCGGGGGCCGGAGCGCTCAGCGGTGCCGCGGGCGGAGCCGCCGTGGATGCGGCAGCTGAGTCGCTGGCCGGGAACACCGCAGGCGACGTCGTGGACTCGCTGCCGGGACGCTCGCTGAAAGCCCGGACCAAGTCCGGGCAGGAAAGCGCACGCAAGGGCGATGCCAAGAACGCGTGGAGCCGGCTGAAGTTCAAGGAGCTCAAGCGCAAGGTCGAACGCAAGCTCGAACCGGAGGCCGACTGCTTGGTCGCCGCGTCGGGCCGGGTCCGAGAGTTCCTGGCCAAGACCCCGTGCACATCGCTGGACCGGATGCTCCTGGCCGTCGGAGACGGTCGTGGCAACGCGGCTGTCGTCTCGGTGGTGCGTGTCGGGTTCAAGACCAAGGCTCAGGCAGGCAAATTCCGTCAGGTCGAGACTGTGCAGGGCATTGGGGACGTCCGCCCGTTGGAGGCCGCCGTGACGCTCGGGCTGGCCGGTGTCCGCATGACGGGCCTCAACTACTCCGACCGTCCCGACGGCACCGGCTTGGTCGTCGCCGAAGCAGATCAAGCCACTGGGCACGTGCCGCGTGAGACCTTGCAGGCGCTCGCCGAGGTCGCCGCGTACCTGCCGGTGAAGTAAACGAAACAGGGCCCTTCCGCCGACAACGGAAGGGCCCTGTTTCACCACCTCAAGGCCGTGGCCCCACAACCTCCGCGCCATCCGTGATCGTGATCGCCATCGCCGGGCAGGAGTCGGCGGCGTCGAGGGCGGTCTCGTCCGGCGGGACGGTGTCGGCCAAGGTGTGGGCGACCGGGCCGTCCAGGGCGAAGAGCTCCGGCATCAGCGAGGCGCACATGCCGGAGCCGATGCATGTGTGTTCGTCGACTTCCACTTTCCAGGTCATCGTCACCACCCGATCGGCATGGAGCGTGGTCCGCGGACCAGCATCTGGGTCTTCCACACGATATCGCCGGCGAGGTGGAGGTTCGGCATTTCGCGCGTGAGAGCTTTCAGCGCCTCCTGCAGCTCCAGGCGGGCGAGCGGCGCGCCGAGGCAGTGGTGCACGCCGTGGCCGAAGCCGAGGTGGTGGGTGTCCTCGCGGTCGAACACGAGGGTGTCCGCGTCGCCGAACTGGAGGCGGTCGCGGTTGGCCGCGCCGATCGCGACGAGCACCGGTTCGCCCTCGCGGACGAGCACGTCGCCGACCTGCACGTCTTCGGTGGCGTAGCGCGCGAAGCCGGCGCCGGCGCCCAGGGGGACGAAGCGCAGCAGCTCCTCGACGGCGGTGTTGATCAGCGACGGGTCTTCGACGAGCTTCTTCCACTGCTCCGGCTGGTCGAGCAGCGCGTAGACGAAGTTCGGGATCTGGCTCGCCGTGGTCTCGTGGCCGGCGATGAGGATGCCGACGCACAGGTCGACGAGCTCCAGCTCCGTGAGCCGGTCGCGCACGTCGCGCGCCTCGATCAGCGCCGTCATCAGGTCGTCCTGCGGCTGCTCGCGGTGCTGCGCGATCAGGCCTGACATGTACTCGCGCAGCTCCTCGCGGTTGCGCTCGGCCTCCTCGGCGGTCAGGCCGCTCGTGGTCAGCGCCGCGTCGCTCCACACGCGGAACTTCGGGCGGTCCTCGGCCGGCACGCCGAGCAGCTCGCAGATCACCGCGACGGGGATCGGCAGCGCATACGCGTCGACCAGGTCGGCCGGCTGCCCGGCCGCCTTCATGTCCTCGATCAGGCCGGTCGCCAGCTCCTCGACGCGCGGCCGCAGCAGCTCCACGCGCCGGACGGTGAACGCCTTCGCCACCAGCGTGCGCAGCCGCGTGTGGTCGGGCGGGTCCATGGAGAGGATCCCGTTGGTCCGCCGGTGCGCGGTCATCCGCGGCTCGTCCTTCTCCACGGACATCGCGCGCGAGAACCGCCGGTCTCCCAGCACGAGCCGGGCGTCGGCGAACCGCGTGGCGAGCCAGGCCTGCTCACCGTGCGGCATCTGCACGCGGATCATGCCCTCTGCGTCGCGGGCGGCGGCATACGCCGCGTTGAGCGCGAGCCCCGCCTCTTCGTTGAACGGGTACGCAAGCGGCTCCGACTGCGTGGTGGTCATGTGGAGAACTCCCAATCTGACGGAAAGTCCGGTTTGTAAGCACGCGCTTACAACCACGGTACCGAGTCGGCCCCGGCTTGTCAGCCGCTGCGCAGCGGCTGATCAACGTTACTTTCCGTGACGACCGATGGGCGCGCTCGAACCCGGCCCCGGTGCCCGGCGAGTTACCGCGGGCCGTCCCCCCGCGTGTGGCCGCCGGTGAAGATCCCTGTGTCGGGATCGAGGTGCCCGTGCAGCACCTGCTCGTGCACGCCCGGCGGGATGGCCGGCGCCTCGGGCGCGGTCCCGGTCCACTCCCCCAGGTCACCGCCGCCGGCGACGACCTCGTCCAGGAACTCGCGAACGGGCAGCGAAGACGGCGGGAGAAACGCCGGCAACCCGTTGCGCGGCACGGCGATCACACTCGGGATGCACGCCTTGTCGAACTCGCCGTCCTCGATGAAAGCGACGCTGTTGAACGGCACGATCCAAGCCAGTTCGTGCTCCGACACGTACTCCTCTTCCACGACGAGCCGCCCGACCACGGGGTGGATGAGCTCCGGGCCCACCTGGTCGGCGATGAACCGCGTCGCGATCGCCACGGCGTCTTGCTTCTGCATGTGCTCCGCCTGTCCGAATCAGCCGTTGAAGTGCTGGTCTGCCTTGAGCCAGTCCTGGTAGACCGGGTCGATGTTGTTGCCCGCGGCCGGGGCGGCCGGGACCGGCACCGGGTTCGGCGCGGGAGCCGCCGCCGGCGGAGGTGTCCACCCGGGCGGCGGGCCCAACGCGGCGTGCTCCGGCGGGTCGTACCGGAAGTACTGCACGTTGCGCGGGTCCACATCGAGCTTGCCGAGCTTGCCGGACTGCCCGTCGAGGAAAACGACGCCCTTGTCGGTGTTGATCACGTTCATCACGTGGGAGCTGCGGTCGTCGCGGACGACGATGACGTAGCCCTTGCTGTTGGGGTGCTCACTGGCCTTGTCGATGACCTGGTCCCAGTTGTCCAGGTCGGCCGGCCGGTCGGCGTTCGGGTTCTTCTGCCGCAGCGGGTGGTTCGGCCCGACGGAGGTGCCGATCTGCTGGTCCGGGGGCAGCTTCGGCGCGGGTTTGACCTTGCCGCCCAGCATCTCGTCAACGGACGTGATGGCCAGCGTGCAGTTCTTCCCGTCCTTGGTCGGGTTCAGCTTGTTGAGGTTCGGGTAGTACTTGCTCGCGAAATTGCCCGCGCCGAGGGTGTCGGCGTTGATCGACGGTTTGGTCGTGCCACCCGGGCCGGCCGAGGCCTTGACCTTGTTGCCGGGGACGAAGACGCCGCCGACCTTGTTGAAGAACGAGCTGGTGGTGTCGCCGAGACCGTGCACCGGCGAGTCGACGGGGTCGGCGCTGCGGGGCGGCGGGGATTTCGGGGTGTCGCCGCCCGCGCTGGACGTGTGAGTGGTGTCGCCCGACTTCGGGGTTCCGCCGCCTCCGCCCGACTTGGGTGTGCCGCCGCCTCCGCCCGTCTTCGCCGGCGGGGGCGTGAAGTCGGATCCCGAGCCGGTGTAGCCCGAGCCGCCGGGCGCGTCGTCGGCCGACTTCGCGGCGGGCGGCGGGGTGTAGTCCTGGGGTGAGCCTTCGTAGCCGGACGCCTTGGTCGAGTCGTCCGCGCCCGACTTGCCCGGGGGTGGGGTGTAGTCCTTCGGCGTGCCCTCGTAGCCGCCGCCCTTCGGCGCGCCGCCGCCGTCACCAGCGGTTTTCACCGGCGGGGCCTGCGGGGTGCCGCTGAGGTCCTTGGTCTTCGGCGGCGGGGCGACCTTGCCGCCCTTGAAGCCTTTCAGCGCCTTGCCCGCGTCCTCGAACAGCGTGCCGGCCTTCTTCAGCAGCGGGACCAGCGCCTTGAGCGCTTTGACCAGCTTCGTCACGAGGCCCGTGATCTGCGAAGCCGTCTTCGCGACGGCACTGGCGACCTGCGGGACCACCCACGCCAGGCCGATGCCGAGCGTGAACACCACCTGCAACGCCCAGCTGATCAGGTGCCCGATGAGCTCGGAGATGATGTCGCGCACGAGCGTTCGGACGGCGGCGACCACTTCACCCGCGGTCTTGACCCCGGACGACGCGCCTTCGGTGCCCTTCTGCGCGGACTGCAGCAGCGTGCCGAGGTCCTGCGCACGTTGCCGGTACGCGTCCGATGCGGAGCCCGACCACGACTGCAGGTCGGCGTTCACGGCGTCGGTCAGGTCCGAGGCGACGCTGCCGAGCTCTTTGGCGACGTTCGCCCAGGTCTCGGACTGCGCCTTGATCTGGTCGGCGTTGCCGGTGAGGCCGTTGAGCGCGTCCTTGAGTGGTCCGACGTGCTCCATGAGCCACGACACACCCGCGGCCAGGATCGCGCCGAAGGGATCCATCGCGACCGACAACGCGTCGAGCGCGGTCCCCACCGCCCCCATCGCGACCGACGCCCAGTCGCCCGACTCGATGGCCGTCGAGAGGTCGTTCGCGGTCTCCAGCAGGGAAATCCCCGAATACGCCTTGGTCGAATCCACGGTCGGCGCAATCAGCGGATTGCTCATGCGGTGTCTCCTCGTGCCCCTGAACTTGATCTCATCCCATCACGGCCGCGCGGGGGCCGTCGGTTCACCAACCCTGATGTGTCTCCGCGCACAAACCCACCGGAACGAGTGCACGATCGACCCGGCCTGCCCGCGTGACGCAGCGCCGATGCGTCCTCACCGCGCGCACTGCGGTTAACCTCTTGCGCGAACGGGAGGCGCCATGACCGCAGAATCGCACGCCCGGAAGCGAGACGCCGCGGCGACGAAAGCGGCGCTGCTCGACGCCGCCGAACAACTCTTCGCCGAGCGCGGCTTCGACCGCACCACCGTGCGCGACATCGCCGGCCGCGCGGGCGCGAACCAGGCGCTGCTGTTCCGCTACTTCGGCAGCAAAGAAGCCCTCTTCGAGTCCGTCATGGCCCGCGGCGGCTTCGCCCAGCTGGAGGCGACCCAGCCCGAGCACCTGTTCGCCGAAACCCTTCGCAGCCTCCTCAAGGACGACTCCGAACGCCGCGACCGCTCCCTGGAGACCTACCTGCGCTCCACCGGCACCGACGGCGCCGGTGCCGCCCTGCGCGACCAGCTCGGCGAGGAATACGCCCGCGCCCTGGCCTCCCTCACCGACGAGCCCGACGCCGCCCTCCGCGCCGACCTCGCGCTGGCCTGGCTGCTCGGCATCGGCCTCGTCCGCGCGGTCACCCGCAAGGACCCCCTGGCGAGCGCCTCGCCGGAAGACGTGGCCCGGCTGACGGGGCCGGCGGTGCGGACGTTGCTGGAGCGCAGCGAATAAGCCGGAGCGGCGCAACGAGCGGGTCCGACATGGTCGCGCTGACGCGGTCGGCGCACCCGGCATGGCCGCCTCAGCGGCCCGCCGCCGAGACGCCGCCGTGCTGCCGACCGGACCCGCCGCACGGGCACGGCCGCCCGAAGCAAACAGGCCGGCCCAGTGCGGTCGAGCCGACGCCGCCGGGGCCTTGCCCAGACCGAACCGCCCGCGGGGAACTGTGGCAACCAGCCACCGCGGAAGCGCCGCGAGCGGCCCCCTGGTCCCCGTCCCGGCTGCGGTGCAACCTCGGCGTCGGCTGACCGAGTCAGTGCGGCGGATCAGGCGCCCTGCGTGGTGAGCCAGTTGTCGATGGTGCTGGTGGCCGGCGCGGCGGCGGGGCTGAGAGTGCGGGAGCGCGCGGCGCCCGGGATGGCGGCTGCGGTGAAGGACGCGGCGGAGGGGAAGAAGCCGCGCTCGGCCTGGGTGATGGCGGTGGCCGTGGTGCAGGGGTGGCCGAGGGCGCCGGGGCAGAAGAGGGTGTCGGCGGCGCCGTTTGCGATGAGGACGGGGCGGTGACGGCGAAGGAGTTGGTGACGGGCCAGGACGCTGAGCGCTTGCACCGCGCCGTCGGCCTCGGTGGCGGAGAGGACCGACTTCGTGGCCTCGTCGTGGGCGACGGCGGAGGCGCTGGCGTTGTCGCCGTCGAAGAGGGTGCGGCGGTGGCCCGGCAGGGTCGTGAGCAGGCCCGCGTCGAGGCCGGCGGTGGGGCCGACCTGTGCATCGAGGACGGCCGGGTAGAGATGCTGGGTGAGCCCACCGGCGCCGAGGCCGAGTTCGACCGGCCCACCCGGGCCGGCCCGCCGCCAGTGCCTTGCTCCACTGGCTAACGCAACGCCCGCCGCAGCAACTCCGCCAGGTGCACCGCCTGCCGGCCCGACTCCTGCGCGATCTGCGTCCGGCAGCTGAACCCGTCGGACAACACCACGGTGGACTCCGCGGCCTCCCGCACCGCCGGCAGCAAGCGGTCCTCCGCCACGGCCTTGGACACCTCGTAGTGCCCCTTCTCGAACCCGAAGTTCCCGGCCAGCCCGCAGCACCCCGAGTCCAGCGTCGTGTTGCGCACGCCCGCCGCCGCCATGGCCGCTTCGTCGGCGGCGAAGCCGAGCACGGCGTGCTGGTGGCAGTGGACCTGCGTGATCGTCTCGACGTCGAGCGACACCTCCAGCGGCTTCGGCGCGTCGGCCAGCAGCTCGGCGAATGTCCGGGTCCGCGAGGCCAGCAGCTCGCCGACGGGATCGCCGGGCAGCAAGGCCGCCAGGTCACCCCGGAACAGTGCCGTGCAGCTCGGCTCCAGCCCCGCCACCTCGTAGCCGGCTTCGAGATACGGCCGCAGCACCGTCAACGTCCGCTGCAGCACGCGCTTCGCCACGTCCAGCTGGCCCGTCGACACCCACGTCAGTCCACAGCAGACACCGCGGTCGGGCAGGACCACGTCGTACCCGGCCGCCGTGAGCACCTCGGTCGCGGCTTCGAGCACGTCCGGCGTGAGGTAGTTGTTGAACGAGTCCGGCCACAGCACCACCCGCCGCTCGCCCGTCGCCCAGCGGCGCAAGTCGCGACGGGCCCGCGTGAACGGCACGGTGGCAAACGTGGGCAGGTCGCGTTCGGCAGCGATGCCGCCCAACCGCTTCAGCGGCCCGGCGGCCCAGCGGCGGCGAGAGAAGAAGTTCGCCACTCGCGGCGCGACCGACACCGCGCGCAGCCACATCGGCAGCCAGCCCATCGAGTAGTGCGACGCCGGGCGCCGCCGCCCGCGGTAGTGCTGGTGCAGGAACTCGGCCTTGTAGGTGGCCATGTCGACGTCCACCGGGCAGTCGGACAGGCAGCCCTTGCACGACAGGCACAGATCCAGCGCCTCGGCGACCTCCTCGGACGCCCAGCCGTCCTTGATCACCTCGCCGTTCACCATCTCGGCCAGCAGATGTGCGCGTCCGCGCGTGGAATGTCGCTCTTCGCGCGTCGCGCGGTAACTCGGGCACATCACGCCACCACCGCTGGTGTTGCGGCACTTCCCGACACCGACGCACCGCCGCATCGCCTGGCCGAAACTGCCGCGGTCCTCGGGGTAACCGAGCACCGTCACGTCTTCGAGCGCGAGCGGCGCGCGGCGCACGCGCAGGTCGGCGTCCACCGGCCGCGGGTCCACGATGATGCCCGGGTTCATCCGGCCCTCCGGGTCGAAGATCCCCTTGAACCGCGCGAACAACGCCATCATCTCCGGGCTGTACATGCGGCCCAGCAGCTCCGAACGCGCCTGCCCGTCGCCGTGCTCCCCCGACAGCGAACCGCCGTGCGCGGCGACGAGATCCGCGGCCTGCTCCAGGAACGTCCGGAATTGCGCCTTCCCGGGTGTGGAAAGCAGGTCGAAGTCGAGCCGCAAGTGCAGACAGCCCTCGCCGTAGTGGCCGTAGACCACGCTGCGGCGGCCGTGCTCGCGCATCAGCTCCTTGAACTTCCGCAGGTACGAGCCGAGCTGTTCGGGCGGCACCGCGGCATCCTCCCAGCCGGGCCAGGCTTCCGCGCCGTCGGCCAGCCGCGTGGCCAGCCCCGCCCCCTCCTCGCGGATACGCCACAACCGGCGCTGCGCCGCGGGATCGTCGAGCACCACCGAACCCGTGAGCGCGCCACCCAGCGAAGCCGCCAGCTCCCGCGCTCGCGAAGCGGCTTCGGCCGGCGAGGAACCCGCCAGCTCCACGAAAAGCCACGCCCCACCCGGCGGAAGTCCTTGCGCCCGACCGGGTTCCAGCATCGCGACGAGCTCCGCGTCCACGCCCTCGACGGTCAGCGGCGACCACGGCAGGATCCCCGGCACCGCGTCGGCCGCGTCGATGTCGGACGGGAAGCCCAGCACCGCCAGCACGCGGTGCTTCGGCAGCTCGGCGAGCGCGACGGTCGCCCCCAGCACCGTCACACACGTGCCCTCGCTGCCGACCAGCGCCTTGGCGACGTCGAACCCGTTCTCCGGCAACAGGTGCTCCAGCCCGTAGCCGGAAACACGCCGCGAGAAGCTCGACAGTTCCGTCCGCAGCAAAGCGAGGTTGTCCCGCACCAGCGAACGCAGCTCGGTGAACACCCGCCCCTCGGTGCCCGGAAGAGCTGCGCGGTCGTCCACTTCGGACGGCGCCGCCGGCCCGAGCGTGAGCCGCGTGCCGTCGTAGAGGAGCACGTCGAGCTCACGCACGACGTCGACGGTCCGGCCCCACGCCACGGAGTGCGAACCGCAGGCGTTGTTGCCGATCATGCCGCCGATCGTGCAACGGCTGTGCGTGGACGGGTCCGGCCCGAACCGCAGCCCGTGCGGCGCGGCCACCGCCTGCAGGTCGTCGAGTACCGTGCCGGGCGCCACGCGCGCGAGCCGCGTTTCGGGATCGATCCACTCGACGCCGCGCACGTGCCGTGACGTGTCGACCACGATCCCCGGCCCGCACGAGTTCCCCGCGACACTCGTGCCCCCGCCGCGCGGCACCAGCGGCGCCCCGCGCTCGCGCGCCGCCGCGACGGCGGCGACCACGTCGTCCACCGTCTCCGGTAGCACCACGCCGAGCGGCACGTGGCGGTAGTTCGACGCGTCGGTGGTGTAGAGCGCCAGCGTGGCGGTGTCGCTGAGGATTCGCACGCCCTCCATTCAAGACACGCCGTCCTCCGGGCGGCACAGGGGGACCCCGGAAAATCTCGACATCACCCCAGAGAACACGTGAAATGCACGACTTCGGGCCTGTCGCGACGGAAACTGTCGGTGGTCCGGGTTCTACTGGAGCAGCGAAGGAAGGAGGCACCGCGATGCAAAGTGAGCACTCGAGTGAGCTGAACCACCGCGAGCGGGCCACCCTGAGAGCCGTCGCATCGGGGCGGGCCGAGATCAGCTGCAGCTGCGAGCCAGACCTGTACGTCGACGGGTTGAGCTGCTGCGACCAGGCCACCACCCGCCGGCTCGTCCGGCGCGGGTTCATCGAGGCCGCGGCCGAAGGGCCGTGCGGCGAGCTGGTGCTGGCCGTGCTGACCGCGGCCGGGATGGTGGCGCTGAACGAAGCCACTCCGTCCGGGGCGGTCACCGCCGCCTGAGCCGGCCCGCGCACCGAGCGCGATTCCCGGCGCCCCACGGCGGTTCCGCGGGGGAGGCGTCCGTCAGGAACGCACCCATTCCTCCCCGAGTTCGACAGCCTCCGCCGTCCCGCCGGTCAGATCGGCGAGCCAGGCGGCGAACGCCGGTTCCTCGCCAGGAGCCAGGCCGACCTCGAAGTGCGCCGACGCCTCGAACCGGGTGTCGTGCAGCACATACGACGAAGCACGCAGGTCGTTCTCCAGCCGGCCCGAGCGGGTGTAGTCCACCTCGACGTCGAACAGCAGCAGGCGCCGGTACTCGACCACGGAAGCGGCGTCCAGCGCGTCGGACACCGCCTGCCCGTACGCGCGGATCAGACCCCCCGCACCGAGCAGCACCCCGCCGAAGTGCCGCGACACCACGGCGACCGCGTCGGTGACCTCGCGCCGGCGCAGCACCTCCAGCATGGGGACGCCCGCGGTGCCGGCCGGTTCGCCGTCGTCGCTGGAGCGCTGGGTGCGCCCGTCGGGGCCGAGGACGAAGGCGTGGCAGTGGTGGCGCGCCGCCGGTTCGGCCTTGCGCCGGGCCGCGATCACGGCCCGCGCGGCGGCCTCGTCGGCTACCGGAGCGAGCGCGCAGAGGAACCGGGAGCGCTTGATCTCGATCTCATGCAGTACCGGGCTCGCCACGGAGAGATAACGATCAGCCATCGACGGTTCGCCTCATGTGTCCAGTCAGCCAGCTTCGCCCGCGGCACAACCCGCGACCCGCACAGGTGTTTGCGCAGGTCAGCGCGGCTACTGACCAGTGGTCGGGAGACGTGGCCCGACATATGGGCATACCCCGGGGGCCGTCAACGTAAGCGTGGCATTTCCCACCCGGGCGCAACGACATATGTCGAACACAGCGAATTCACACTATCGTCATAAGACCCGGCGAACCCGGGAGTAACACCACGCGCCCGGCCGGCCCCCCACCACACAGGCTGACCGAACCGCGCGTGCGCAGCCGCAGCGAACCGCTGCACCAACGAAGGACTGCTGCACCGACGAGAACAACAGCGCCGATCGTCAGGATCACACTGGCGGAGAACGCGGCGCTGACGTAACTTGTGGCCGCCCAGTGCTGTGCGGCTGTACACCCGGAACCGCCCCTGCCGCAGCCCGGTCGATGTCGACCGAGCCGGTTTCTAGGGCGGTTCCCCCCTTCTCGACTGACCATCGCGGTTCCGGACCACTTCGTTAACCGGTTCAGTGTCGAACCACCCGATGGAGTGAGTACCGGTCGCGCCAACGCCTTGGGAGGCGGCCAGCCGTGACCCACCGTTCCACTGCCGGTTCCACCGGTCTGTACGACCCCGCGTATGAGCACGACGCCTGCGGAGTCGCCTTCGTCGCCGATCTCGCCGGTCGCCGAGATCATCAGATCGTGGCGAAAGCCCTGGTCGCACTGCGGAACCTGGAGCATCGCGGGGCGCGCGGCGCCGAACCCGACACCGGCGACGGCGCCGGATTGCTGATCCAGGTACCCGACGCGTTCTTCCGCGAGGTCGTGGACTTCACGCTGCCCGAAGAGGGCGCGTACGCCGTCGGCACCGCGTTCCTGCCCCGTGACGAGAAGCGCCGCGGCCGGGCCATGACCACCATCGAGCGGATCGCCGCCGAGGAGGACATGCGCGTGGTCGGCTGGCGCGAGGTGCCCGTGGACACCGCGCACTGCGGCCCCACCGCCGCCGAGACGCGCCCGCACCTCACGCAGCTGTTCCTCGCCGGGCGCCGGCACAACCGCGACGGCCTCGGGCTCGAGCGGTCGGCCTTCTGCGTGCGCAAGCGCGCCGAGCACGAGCTCGTGGACGACGACGTGTACTTCCCGTCGCTGTCCTCGCGCACCATCGTCTACAAAGGAATGCTCACCGAGGACCAGGTCGAGCGGTTCTTCCTCGACCTGCAGGACGAGCGCGTGACGAGCGCCATCGGCCTCGTGCACTCCCGCTTCTCCACCAACACCTTCCCGTCGTGGCCGCTCGCGCACCCGTACCGCTACGTGGCGCACAACGGCGAGATCAACACGCTCAAGGGCAACCGCAACTGGATGGACGCCCGCGAGGCCCTGCTGGAGACGGACCTCATCCCCGGCGACCTCAAGCGCATCTACCCGGTCATCACGCGCGGCGCGAGCGACTCCGCCTCGTTCGACGAGGTGCTCGAGCTGCTGCACCTCGGCGGCCGCTCGCTCCCGCACTCGGTCCTCATGATGATCCCCGAGGCCTGGGAGAACCACCAGGAAATGGACCCCGCCCGGCGGGCCTTCTACGAGTTCCACTCCACGCTGATGGAGCCGTGGGACGGACCGGCGCTGGTGGCGTTCACCGACGGCGCGCAGATCGGCGCGGTCCTCGACCGCAACGGCCTGCGCCCCGGCCGCTACTGGGTCACCGACGACGGCCTCGTCGTGCTCGCCTCCGAGGTCGGCGTGCTGGAGCTGGACCAGTCGACGATCGTGCGCAAGGGCCGGCTGGAGCCGGGCCGCATGTTCCTCGTGGACACGGTCGAGGGCCGGATCATCGAGGACGAGGAGATCAAGGGCCAGCTCGCCATCGCGCACCCGTACGACGAGTGGGTGGACGGCGGCCTGCTGCGCCTGGAGGAGCTGCCCGAGCGCGACCGCGAGGTGCCGCTGCACGCCGCGCTCGTGCGGCGCCAGCAGTCCTTCGGCTACACCGAGGAAGAGCTCGAGACCATCCTCGAGCCGATGGCCCGCACCGGCGCGGAGCCGATCGGCTCGATGGGCAACGACTCGCCGCTCGCGCCGCTGTCTTCGCGTTCGCGGCCCTTGTTCGACTACTTCATCCAGCTCTTCGCCCAGGTGACGAACCCGCCGCTGGACGCCATCCGCGAGGAGCTCGTGACGGCGCTGGGCACGCAGGTCGGCGCCGAGCCGAACCTGCTCGTGGCCAACGCGGCGTCGTGCCGGCGCATCGTGCTGCCGTTCCCGGTGCTGGACAACGACCAGCTCGCCAAGCTCGTGCACGTCAACGACGACGGCAACCTGCCCGAGTTCCAGGCCGTGACGGTGCTCGGCCGCTACAACGTCCACGGTGGCGGCGAAGCGCTCCTTCAGCGGCTCGACGAGATCCGTTCCGAGGTGTCCGAGGCCATCGAGGACGGCGCGCGGCTGATCGTGCTGTCCGACCGCGGCGTCGACGAGAACCACGCGGCCATCCCGTCTCTGCTGCTGACCGGCGCCGTGCACCACCACCTCGTGCGGGAGAAGACCCGCACGCAGGTGGGCCTCATCGTCGAGGCCGGCGACGCGCGCGAGGTGCACCACATCGCGCTGCTCGTCGGGTACGGCGCGGCCGCGGTCAACCCCTACCTCGCGATGGCGACGGTCGAGGAGATGGCCCACCAGGGCCTGATCCCGGGCGTCACGGCGAAGCAGGCGACCGCGAACCTGATCAGGGCGCTCGGCAAGGGCGTGCGCAAGACGATGTCCAAGATGGGCGTCTCGACAGTCGCGTCCTACACCGGTGCGCAGATCTTCGAGGCCGTGGGCCTGGGTGCCGACATCGTCGACACCTGCTTCACCGCCACCACCTCGCGGCTCGGCGGCGTCGGGTTCGACACGATCGCCGACGAGGTCGAGCAGCGCCACCGCCGTGCGTTCCCTGGCGACGGTGTGCGCGCGAGCCACCGCGAACTGGAGACCGGCTCGGACTACCAGTGGCGCCGCGAAGGCGAGCCGCACCTGTTCAACCCGCAGACCGTGTTCAAGCTGCAGCACTCCACGCGCAGCGGGAAGTACGAGGTCTTCAAGGAGTACACGAAGGCCGTCAACGACCAGTCCGAGAAGCTGCAGACGCTGCGCGGGCTGTTCGACTTCAAGACCGGCGAGCGCCCACCGGTGCCGATCGAGGAGGTCGAACCGGTCTCGGAGATCGTGAAGCGCTTCGCGACCGGCGCCATCTCCTACGGCTCGATCTCGATGGAGATGCACCAGACGCTGGCGATCGCGATGAACCGCCTCGGCGGCAAGTCCAACACCGGCGAGGGCGGCGAGGACGCCGAACGGCTCTACGACCCCGAGCGCCGCTCCGCGGTGAAGCAGGTCGCTTCGGGCCGGTTCGGCGTGACGAGCGAGTACCTCGTGAACGCCGACGACATCCAGATCAAGATGGCGCAGGGCGCGAAGCCCGGCGAAGGCGGGCAGCTGCCCGGCGCGAAGGTGTACCCGTGGATCGCGAAGACGCGGTACTCGACGCCGGGCGTGGGGCTCATTTCCCCGCCGCCGCACCACGACATCTACTCGATCGAGGACCTCGCCCAGCTGATCCACGACCTGAAGAACGCCAACCCGGCCGCGCGCATCCACGTGAAGCTCGTGTCCGAGGTCGGCGTCGGCACGGTCGCGGCGGGCGTATCCAAGGCGCACGCCGACGTGGTGCTCATCTCGGGCCACGACGGCGGCACCGGCGCTTCGCCGCTGTCGTCGATCAAGCACGCGGGCGGACCGTGGGAACTGGGCCTGGCCGAGACGCAGCAGACGCTGCTGGCCAACCGGCTGCGCGACCGCATCGTGGTACAGACCGACGGGCAGCTCAAGACCGGCCGCGACGTCGTGATCGCCGCGCTGCTCGGTGCCGAGGAGTTCGGTTTCGCGACCGCGCCGCTCGTGGTTTCGGGCTGCATCATGATGCGCGTGTGCCACCTCGACACCTGCCCGGTGGGCGTCGCGACGCAGAACCCCAAGCTGCGCGAGAAGTTCAGCGGCAAGGCCGAGTACGTGGTGAACTTCTTCGAGTTCATCGCCCAGGAAGTGCGGGAGTACCTGGCGGAACTGGGTTTCCGGTCGATCGAAGAGGCTGTGGGCCGCGCCGAGGTGCTCGACAAGCGCAAGGCCGTGGACCACTGGAAGGCCGCCGGGCTCGACCTGTCGCCGATCTTCTACGTGCCGGAGCTGGCCCCGCGCGCGGCGCGACACCAGGTCGTGAAGCAGGACCACGGGCTCGACAAGGCGCTGGACAACACGCTGATCCAGCTCGCCGAGGGCGCGCTCTCCTCGGGTGACAAGGTGCGGCTGGAGCTGCCGGTGCGCAACGTCAACCGCACCGTCGGCACGATGCTGGGCTCGGAGCTCACGAAGAAATGGGGCGGCGAGGGCCTGCCGGACGACACGATCGACGTGACGTTCACCGGTACCGCGGGCCAGTCGTTCGGCGCGTTCGTGCCGAAGGGCATCACGCTGCGGCTCATCGGCGACGGCAACGACTACGTCGGCAAGGGCCTTTCGGGCGGACGGCTGATCGTGCGGCCGCCCAAGGAGGTCTCGTTCGCGGCCGAGGACCACATCATCGCGGGCAACGTGATCGCCTACGGCGCCACGAGCGGCGAGATCTTCATCCGCGGCAAGGTCGGCGAACGGTTCTGCGTGCGCAACTCGGGCGCGCTGGCCGTCGTCGAAGGCGTGGGCGACCACGGCGGCGAGTACATGACGGGCGGGCGCGTGGTGGTGCTCGGCGCCATCGGGCGCAACTTCGCGGCCGGCATGTCCGGCGGCATCGCCTACGTGCTCGACCTGCCGGCGCACCGCGTGAACCCGGAGATGGTCGACATCGACCCGCTCGACGCCGACGACACCGACTTCCTGCGCGAGACCGTGGAGAAGCACTACAACGAAACGGAGTCCGCGGTCGCGCGCGAGCTGCTCGCCGACTGGGACGCCGCCGTCGACCGGTTCGGCAAGGTCATGCCGAAGGACTACAAGCGCGTGCTCGCCGCTCAGGTGCAAGCCGAGCGGGATGGGCGTGACGTGAACGAGGCGATCATGGAGGCAGCTCATGGCTGATAATCGCGAAGCCGGCTATGAGTGCCGACTGGGTGCGGGTATCCCGCAAGACACGGAGGCCGCACATGGCTGACCCCAAGGGCTTTCTGACCACCACCCGTGAAGAACCGAAGCGCCGTCCGGTCGATCTTCGGCTGATGGACTGGCGTGAGGTCTACGAGGACTTCGCGTCGACCAAGCTGGAGAAGCAGGCCGGGCGGTGCATGGACTGCGGCATTCCGTTCTGCCACCAGGGCTGTCCGCTCGGGAACCTGATTCCCGAGTGGAACACGCTGGTGTGGCGGGAAGACTGGCGCGAGGCGGCCGAGCGGCTGCACGCGACCAACAACTTCCCGGAATTCACCGGCACGCTGTGCCCGGCGCCGTGCGAGACCGCGTGCGTGCTCGGCATCAACGACGACCCGGTGACGATCAAGCGCGTCGAGATCTCCATCATCGACCGGGCCTTCGCCGAAGGCTGGGTCACGCCGCAGATCCCGGTGGCGAAGACGGGCAAGAAGGTCGCCGTCGTCGGTTCCGGGCCGTCCGGGCTGGCCGCGGCGCAGCAGCTCACGCGAGCGGGCCACAGCGTGGTGGTCTACGAGCGGGCCGACAAGATCGGCGGGCTGCTGCGCTTCGGCATCCCGGAGTTCAAGATGGAGAAGCACCGCCTCGACCGCCGGCTCGACCAGATGCGGGCCGAGGGCACGGAGTTCCGGACGTCGGTGAACGTCGGCGTGGACGTCACCATCGAGCAGCTGCGCTCGAACCACGACGCGGTGGTGCTCGCCGGCGGCGCGACCGCGTGGCGCGACCTGCCGATCGACGGCCGCGAGCACGACGGGATCCTGCAGGCGATGGAGTTCCTGCCGCCGGCCAACCGCGTCGCCTCGGGTGACCTCGACGCGGTGCCGTACTCCGCCGAGGGCCTCGACGTCGTGGTCATCGGCGGCGGCGACACGGGCGCGGACTGCGTCGGCACGTCGCACCGCCAGGGCGCTCGTTCGGTGACTCAGCTGGAGATCATGCCGCGGCCGCCGCAGGACCGTTCGGACGCGCACCCGTGGCCGACGTACCCGATGATCTACCGGGTGTCCTCGGCCCACGAAGAGGGCGGCGAGCGCCTGTACTCCGTGAACACGCAGGAGTTCCTGGCCGACGCCGACGGCCGCGTCCGCGCGCTGAAGCTCGTGGAGGTGCGCAACGAGGGCGGCAAGTTCGTCCCGGTCGAGGGGAGCGAGAACGAGCTGCCCGCGCAGCTCGTGCTGCTGGCGATGGGTTTCGTCGGCCCGCAGCACTCGGGCCTGCTGGAGGACCTCGGCGTCGACCTCGACCAGCGCGGCAACGTCGCGCGCGACCAGGACTTCCGCACGAGCGTCGACAACGTCTTCGTCGCCGGCGACATGGGCCGCGGCCAGTCGCTGATCGTGTGGGCCATCGCCGAGGGCCGCTCGTGCGCCGCCGGCGTCGACGCCTTCCTCACCGGCCGGGCCTTCCTCCCGGCCCCGATCGCGCCGACGGACCGGCCGATCGCGTGACCTCGTGGTCGGGCGCACCAACGGTGCTGCGCCCGCCACGATCCCCTCAACTCGAGGCAGGCGCACCAGCGTTGTTGCGCCTGCCTTGTCCTCAGTGGACCGTCCGCGGTCCCGCCACGGACCCGGGTGGTCACGGCAACGGCGCCGTGTCCGCCCGGCCCGAGGTGCGCGCCTGGGCGAGGTTCGCGACCGGGCGAGGTGCGCAAGGCAATCCCCTACCTGGCTCGGCAAACCCCCGCCCTCCCAAGGGGGGCGTCCCGGCTCCAGTCTATCGGCCGCCCCCGACAAAACCCGTGGCCAAGCCAAAAACGGGCCGAGCTGTCCACAACTCGGTAAGCCTGTGGACAAGCCGCGCAAACGTGTGCGCGCGCCTGAACCACGCCGAGCCCCGCGCCGGGAAGCCCACCCGCGAAATCACCTGCCACGCAACAGATCCAGCGCCAGCAACCCCGCACCGAGCCGCCCGGCTTCGTCACCCAGTGAGGCCACCCGAAGTTCCGGCATCCGCTGGAAAGTCAGCGCCGAAGCCAAGTAGTCGCGCACCGGATCGAGTACGTAGTCGGCCGCGGTGAACAGCCCGCCGCCCAGCACGATCACCTCCGGTGCCAGCAACGTCAGCAGCGTCCGCAAGCCGTGGCCGAGGCCGTCGAGCGCGTCGGACACGACGGCGACCGCGGCTTCGTCGCCGTGGCGCGCGGCGTCGACCACGGGCTGCGCGCCGTCGGCCGGGCGGCCGGTCCGTTCGGTGTAGCGGCGCGCGATGGCCGACGCCGACGAGATCGCCTCGAGACAGCCCGTGGCGCCGCAGCCGCAGACGATGCGGTGGCCCACGTCGATGTGGCCGACCTCGCCGGCCAGCCCGTGGGCCCGGTAGAGGCGCCCGTCGAGCAGCATCGCGGCTGCGATCCCGGTGCCCACGGCGATGAACGCCGCGTCGGTGCAGCCTTTCCCCGCGCCCACGCGGAACTCCGCCAGCCCGCCGGCGCTCACGTCGTGGCCGAATGCCACCGGCAGCCCCAGCCGGTTCTCCAGCAGGTCGCCGAACGGCACGTCGCGCCAGTCGAGGTTGGCCGAGAACCGGGCGACGCGCGCCTGTTCGTCGACGATGCCCGGAACCACGACGCCGACCGCACCCGGCGAACCCGTGCCGGCCTGCTCCGCGAGCGAGGAGACGACGTCGGCCACCTGCTCGGCCAGCGCCGTGCCGTCCGCGCTCTTCGCCGTGGGCACGCGAGTCGTCGCGAGCACGTTGAGTTCCCCGTCGAGCAGGGCCGCCTTCACGGTCGTGCCGCCCACGTCCAATGCCGCCACCAATTCAGCCATACCGTGATTCTCACATCGGGCACCTCACATCGATGTGACATTGACGGGCGGTAGCACAGCAACCTACGCTCGGTCAGCCAGACGACGAGTTCCGGAACGCGGTGAGAATCCGCGCGGTCGCGCCACTGTGACCCCTCGACGAACCTCGAGGGGAAGCCAGACCCGGACCCGTCGTGTCGCTCCCGATGAGGCCGCGAAAAGCCCGAGGAGGCACAGTGACCACCCCCGCAGCACCCGCCGTCGCCACACCGATCCCCGTCCGGATCCCCGTCCGCCAGATCGTTCCGTGGGCAGTGCTGGTGGGCCTGCTCGCCCTCATCGCCCTCTACTTCGTGAGCGCCGAACAGGGCGCCACCGCGGTGTTCGCCAACATGTACGTGCACGAGTTCGTGCACGACGGCCGGCACCTGCTCGCGTTCCCCTGCCACTGAGGCGGGCGAACCACCATGATGAGGTCCCTGCTGGTCCGCGGCATGCTCGCGGGCCTGATCGCCGGCGTGCTCGCGTTCGTCTTCGCCTACCTGTTCGGCGAGCCGTCGGTCAACAGCGCCATCGGCATCGAGGAGGCCGGCTCCGCCGCGCATTCCCACACCCACGACCCGGCCGCCGGCCAAGGCACCGGCGAGGCTGCGCAGCCGGCCGACGAGCCCGAAGAAGAGCTGGTGCCGCGCGACATCCAGAGCACCGTCGGCCTGCTGACCGGCGTGCTCGTCTACGGTGTCGCGATCGGCGGGCTGTTCTCGCTGGCTTTCGCGTTCGTCTACGGCCGCATCGGGTCACTGCGCCCCCGCCTGACCACGGCGTTGCTCACCGCGGGCGCGTTCGGCGTGGTGTTCTTCGTGCCGTTCCTCAAGTACCCGGCCAACCCGCCCGCAGTGGGCCAGCCGGGCACCATCGGGGAACGCACCGAGCTGTACTTCGGCTTCGTCGCCGTCTCCCTGCTCGCGGGCATCCTCGCCACGGTGTTCGGCCGCAAGCTCGCCGACCGCCTCGGCGCGTGGCGCGGCGGCCTGCTGGCCTGCGCCGGTTACGTCGCGGTGATGGCCGTGGTCGCGTGGCTGATGCCGGTGATCGACGAGGTGCCGCCGACGTTCCCGGCGTCCACGCTGTGGAGCTTCCGTACCGCGTCGATCGGCACGCAGGTGACGCTGTGGCTCACGCTCGGCCTGTTCTTCGGTTTCTTCGCGGAGAAGGTACTGAAGCCCTCCCAGAAGGCCGTCGCGGCAGCCGTCTGAGCCTCACCAGTCCAGGTCGCCGGTCATCTCACGCCTTCCGTGTCTTTTGCCTCGGCTCCGCCGAGGCGGCGAGATCGCCTGGGAGCCGGCGTCTCGATCAGACGGTCGGATCGGCCAGGGGCCGATCGCACCGCCTGATCGAGACGCCGGCGCGATCTCGCGGTCGCCGGTCATCTCACGCCCTCCAGTCCGGGTGGCCCGGCATCGCCGGAGTGGTGGACGCGTACAGCCAGTCGTGGAAGAACGCGCCCAGGTCGCGGCCGGAGACGCGTTCGGCCACGGCGACGTAGTCCTGCGTCGCGGCCGGGCGGCCTTGGAACTCGTCGAAGAAGGTGCGTTCGATGCGGTCGAAGGTCGCCGGGCCAACGAGGCTGCGCAGCGCGTACAGCGTGAGCTTGCCGCCGAGATCGGTGCCGAACATGACACCCGCCGCGTAGGTCTGGCGGGCGACCGGGCCGTTCTGCTTCAGGATCTCGTTGTTCTGCGCGTAGCCGGACTTCGCCGTCTCGTCGAACGGTCTCCCGCCGTGCTCGGAGTCGTAGAGGTCCTGGTAGAAGGTGGCGTGGCCTTCGCTGAGCCACATGTCGTCCCAGTGGCGCACCGGCACGGCGTCACCGAAGTACTCGTGCGTGAGCTCGTGCGCCATGGTCGAGACCTCGCGGGGGTTTTCGAGGGCCAGGGCGCTGTAGGTCGGCATCGCCGCGGTCTCCAGCGCGACGCCGCCACCGTAGAGGCGGTTGACGCCGAGGGTGCCGGCGCTCGCGTACGGGTACGGGCGGCCCAGGCGCTGCTCCAGCCACGCGATGATCTCCGGGGTCTTGCGCGCGGTGTCGAGCGCGGCCGGTTTCGCCGCCGTCGTCACGTAACTGCGCACCGGCAGGCCGTGCGGGCCCACCTGGTCGACCTCGGTGAAGTGGCCGGCCGCGAGCTGCACGACGTCGGTGGCCGTGGGCCGATCGACACGGAACACCGAGGTCACCCGGTCGCCCGCACGGTGCTTCCCGACGAGCGTGCCGCTGCCGACGCCCTGCACGTCGGCCGGGGTCGTGATCCGCAGGGTGTAGGTGGCCGGGTCGCCCGGCACATCGTCGGACGGGAAGACCGCGTGCTCACGGTCCGTCTGCCCCATCACCGCGAACCCGTCCGGGGTGTTCTGCCAGACACCGATGGCCTCGGCGAGATCGGGCGGCAGCGGCTGCCCGGTGGGCGACTGCGGGCTCTTCGCCCGGTCCGCGACGTAGCCGATCCGCACGGTGAAGGGCACGCCCTTGCGCACCGGCCGCGCGGGCGTGACCACCAGCTTTTCGCCCTGCACCACGAACTTCGCCGCCGTGCCGTCGACCTCGACCGTCCGGATCTCGCCCACGGCCGAGTCGAGCCCGAAGGACGACAGCGACTGCGTGGCGACGGCGCGCATCGTCACCGCCGCGTCCATCGTGGTCACGCCCGGCCGGTAGTCGAGGGAGACGTCGTAGTCGCGGGCGTCGTAGCCGCCGTTGCCGAGCCCGGGGAACAGCCGCTCGCCCGCGCTCAGCGCGCCGGGAGACGCGGGATCAGCCGTGGCGGCGGTCGCGGTGCCGGCGGCCAGCACCGCGGCGAGCCCTGCCACCGCTGCGGTTTTCACGATCGTTTTCACCATGCGCCCTACCTTGCCGAGACCGCCGCCGCACGCACATCAGCCGGGCAGCTCGAACGGGCTAACCGGAAAGTCGTACGGTGATCGCCGTGCGACTGCTGCTGCTCGACGCCTGCCTGGCGATCGCGGTCGCGGGCGCGCTCACGCTGGAGGCGCTCAACGGCGTGAACCGGCCCGCGCTGTGGCAGCTCACGATCGTGGCCGTGCTGGTGCTGTTGCTGCTGCGTCGCCGGTTCCCGCTGGTCACGATGCTGGCGATGGCGGTGCTGGCGTGGTTCGAGCCGACGGCGCAGCTCGCCACGATCTTCTCGCTCTACACCGTCGCGGCCCAGCGCGGACCGAAGTGGCCGACGGCGGTCGCGGTGGCCGTGGATCTGGTGATCACGTTCGTCACCTACCGGCCCGACGACCTGCAGGCCTGGGAGATCGTCGGCTTCGTCGCGGCCCTGATGCTGGTCCTGCCCTTGCTCGCGGGCCTGTGGATGCACCAGCGCGCCGTGCTCGTCGACGCCCTGCACGACCGCGCGGACCAGGCCGAACGCACGCGCGACCTGCTCGCCGAACGCGCCGTGACGGCCGAGCGCCGGCGGATCGCGCGCGAGATGCACGACGTGGTGGCCCACCGCGTGAGCATCGTCGCGCTGCAGGCCGGAGCGTTGTCCGTGCGCGCGCCCAACGACGAGACCGCGCGGCTCGCCGAGGTGATCCGCGAGTCGAGCGCCGCCGCGCTCACCGAGCTGCGCGACATCCTGCGGGTGCTGCGCGAGGAGGAGACCGAGCCGAAGGCGCTGCCGAGCCCGACGCTGGACGGCGTCGCGCAGCTGGCCGGCGACCTCGCCGCGGCCGGCGCGGACGTCGACGCCGAGGTACCCGATCCCCTGCCGCAGGTGCCGGAAATGGTGGGCCGGGCGGCGTACCGGATCGTGCAGGAAGCCCTGACCAACGCGGCGAAACACGCACCGGGCGCGCCGATCCGCGTCCGGCTGTCCCTCGACAGCGGCAAGCTCGTCGTCGAGGTGGCCAACGCCCTCGGCGCGTCGGCGGGCTTGCCCGGCGCGGGCTACGGCGTGATCGGCATGCGCGAGCGCGTGACGTTGGCCGGCGGCGCGCTGCGCGTCGGCCCTGACAGCTCGGGTGACTACGTGGTGCGCGCGGTGTTCCCGCTCGCCGGCGGTACGTGAGATGAGGAGGACGCTGCGGTGATCAAGGTCGTGCTGCTGGACGACGAGGTGCTCGTGCGCAGCGGCATCCGGATGATCCTCGAGTCGGATCCGGAGATCCGCGTGGTCGCGGAGGCGGGCGACGGCACGGGCGTCGCCGAGCTCGTCGCGCGGCATCAACCCGACGTCGTGCTCACTGACATCCAGATGCCCGGCGTCGACGGCCTCGAGGTGACCCGCGTGGTCACGGCGCTGCCCGAGGCGCCGGCGGTGGTCGTGCTGACCACGTTCGACCTCGACGAGTACGTGCACACCGCGTTGCGCCGCGGCGCCACCGGGTTCCTGCTCAAGGACACGCCGCCGCGCGACCTGGTGAGCGCTGTGCACGTGGTGCGCCGCGGCGAGGCGATGCTGTCGCCCGCCATCACGCGGCGGCTGCTCGGCGAGTTCGCCTCAGGCGGGGCCACGGAGAGCGCGAAGGCGCGGCTGACGGCGCTGACCTCCCGCGAACGCGAGGTCGCGGTGGCCGTCGCCGAGGGCTGGAGCAACGCAGTGATCGCCACCCACCTCGGCGTCAGCGAGGCCACCGTGAAGGTCCATCTGGGCCGCATCATGTCCAAAGTGGAGGCCTCGAACCGCACTCAGGTGGCCATTCTCGTGCACGATGCTGGTCTTGCTTGAATCGTTGTCGCGCAAGCGGTGCCCGGTTGGTTACGATCATGCCCGGGTCGGGGGATTCCACGGAGAATTCAGGGGACCCTCATGTCCGATTCAGTCCTGCCGCCCAAGCCGACCGGGCCGAGCTACCAGGACGCGCCACCGCCACCGCCGCCACCCGCGACGGGCAAGACCAACGGTTACGCCATCACCTCACTGGTGCTCGCGATCGTCCCGCTGCTGAAGGTGCTCTTCGGCTTCGCTCTGGCGATCCCGGGGATCAGCCTGCTGCTGAGCGTGATCTTCGGTGTCGTCGCGCTGCGTCAGATCCGGCGCACCGGCGACAGCGGCCGCGGCCTGGCCATCGCGGGCCTCGCCCTGTGCGGTGCGTGGCTGCTGACGCTGATCATCACCGCCGGCAACTCCTCCGGTTCGAGCAGCGAAGACGCCGCCATCGACGAGCTGTCGGGCGGCGGCAACAGCGTGTTCTCGGCCGAGCAAGGCGAGTGCTTCTCCGGCTACGACAAGCTCACCAGCGACATCGCCAAGGTCTCGTGCGACGTGGCGCACGCCGACGAGATCTATGCAGTGGTGCCCCTGCCGGAGTCCGAGAGCTATCCCGGCGAGGAAGCCCTGACCACGCTGAGCCGCCAGTACTGCACCACAGCGCAGTCGGGGTTCTTCGTCGACACCACGATGCCGGCGGACCTGGTGATGGGCGTGTACTACCCGCCGGCCGGAGCGTGGCAGAACCAGAACCGCTCGGTGGTCTGCACCCTGGAATCCAAGTCCGGCGTGCTGAAGGCCCCGGTGGCGCACTAGCGGATCACGGTGCGCCGGGCGGGACGAACGGCAACCCGCCCGGCGCACCGTTTTCCAGCAGCCGCAGCAACTGCGCGGTGTCCACTTCGGACTCGATGGCGTCGGCCAGGCGCTCCAGCATGTCCTCACGCAAGGCCGCGAAACCTGGCGCGTCCGGGGCCGGGGTCCAGTCGACCCCGGACTGCGCCGCCACCTCCGTGAGCCAGGCGCGGCGGAAGCCATCGTTTTCGAAGGCGCCGTGCCAGGTCGTGCCCCACACGGACCCGACGCGAAAACCGTCCAAAAAGGACTCTTCGGCGGTGCCCGATGCCGTGCCGTGGTGGATCTCGTAGGCCTCGACCCGGTGGCCGCGCCATTCGCCGACCGGGCGGCCGAGCACCTTCTCCCCCGCGAACGTGACGTCGGTGGGCAGTAGACCGAGGCCGTCGACCGTGCCGGCGCGCGACTCGACGTCGTCGTGGATTGTGGTGGCGAGCATCTGGTAGCCGCCGCAGATGCCGAGCACGGGACGGCCGGCGGCGGCGCGCGCGGTCACCGCGTCGGCGAGGCCGCGCTCGCTCAGCCAGCGCAGATCGTCCACGGTGGCGCGGGAACCGGGCAGCACCACGAGATCCGCGGCGGCGACCGTGTCCGGGTCGGCCGTGAGGCTCACCGTCACGCCGGGTTCGGCCGCGAGGGCGTCGACGTCGGTGGCGTTCGAGGCGCGCGGGAAGCGCACCACGGCCACGCGCAGCCCGCCGCCGCGCGGAGCCTCGTGCCGCCAGCCCGCGGCGGCCAGCGCGTCTTCGGAGTCGATCCACACGCGGTCCAGCCACGGCAGCACCCCGAGCACGGGCCGGCCGGTCACGTCTTCGAGGCTCTTCAGCCCCGGGCGCAGCAAGCCGACGTCGCCGCGGAACTTGTTGACCACCCAGCCCGCGACCAGAGCCTGGTCTTCCGGTGACAGCAGCGCGAGCGTGCCGAACATCGCCGCCAGCACGCCGCCCCGGTCGATGTCGCCGACCACGACCACCGGCAGCGAGAACCGCCGCGCCAAACCCAGGTTCACGTAGTCCCCGCCGCGCAGGTTGATCTCCGCGGGGCTGCCGGCGCCCTCGCACACGACCACGTCGAACCGGGAGCTCAGGTCCTCGAAAGCGCCGAACGCGATCTCCGCCAGCCCCGCGCGGCCGGTCGCGTACCCGCCGGCTTCCAGCGTGCCGAACGGTTTCCCGAGCGCGATCACGTGACTGCGCCGGTCGCTGCCCGGCTTGAGCAGCACGGGGTTCATCGCCGCTTCGGGCTCGACGCGCGCGGCGCGGGCCTGCAGCCACTGCGCGCGGCCGATCTCGGCACCGTCGGCGCAGACCATCGAGTTGTTCGACATGTTCTGCGCCTTGAACGGCGCCACCCGCACACCGCGGCGGGCCAGCCAGCGGCAGATCCCGGCCGTGACCAGGCTCTTCCCTGCATCGGACGTCGTGCCGGCGACCAGCAGCCCGCTCATCGCGCCACCGCCACCGCTGCTGCCACCAAGGCCGCGGCCGCGCCGGCCACGCGCGACAACCGCACCGCGCGGCGCAGGTCGACGGGCTGCGGCGCGCGGCCGTCACCGAGCGTGCCGCGGTCCTCGACCTCGCCGCCGTAGCTGTTGGTGCCGCCGAGACGCAGGCCGAGCGCGCCGGCGAACGCGGCCTCGACCTGGCCGGCGTTGGGGCTCGGGTGGTGCGAGCCGTAGCGCCGCCACGCCCGCCACGACGCCCGGGTCTGCCCACCCGCGAGCGGCGCGGACACCGCGGTGAGCACGGCGCCGGCCCGCGACGGGACGAGGTTGACGATGTCGTCGAGGCGCGCCGCCGCCCAGCCGAAGTTGCGGTGACGCGGCGAGCGGTAGCCGACCATCGCGTCGAGCGTGTTGAGCGCGCGGTAGCCGAGCAGGCCGGGGATGCCCGCGACGGCGCCCCACAGCAGCGGCGCGACCACAGCGTCGGACGTGTTCTCGGCGATCGACTCGGTAGCCGCGCGCGTGAGCTCCGCGGGGTCGAGCTCCGACGCGTCGCGCGCGCAGAGGTGCGACAGGCGGGCACGGGCGGCGGGGACGTCGCCGGCGTCGAGCAGCCGCGCCATCTCGCGGCCCTCCGCCGCGAGCCCGCGGCCGCCGAGCACGACCCACGTCGCGGCGGCCGTGAGGGCGAAGCGCGCGAAGGGACGTCGGCGCGTGCTCAGCTGAGCGGCCACGCCCAGGCCCGTCGCGGCTCCCGCGCACACCGCCGCGTACGCCGCTCCGCGCGGCTTCGAGTCGGCCCACCAGCGGCGTTCCAGCGCGCCGGCCCAGCTGCCGAACACCGCGACCGGGTGCCCGCGGCGGGGGTCACCGAAGAGTGAGTCGGCCGCATATCCGGTGATCAGGCCGGCCGCGGTGACGGCTTGTCGGAGTGGCACGTGGCGAACGGTAGCGCGTGCACGAGAATGCCGGGTATGACCAAGCTGACGCACCGGCTCGCCGGGTATCTCGAGACCCTGGCGCGGACCCTCCGCCGGTACGGACGCGACGACGGCAAGGTGCTGGTCCTCGGCGGCGTCCGCTCGGGGAAGTCGAGGCACGCGGAGCGGATCGTCGCGCACCACACGCACCTCGTGTACGTGGCCCCCGGCCTCCCCCCGAGCGACGACGACCCCGACTGGGCCGCCCGCGTCGCCGCGCACAAGGCCCGGCGCCCGCGCCACTGGACCACGGTGGAGACCACCGACCTCGCGACCGTGCTGCGCTCGGCGACGAGCCCGCTGCTCATCGACTGCCTCGGCACGTGGCTCTCGCGCGTGCTCGACGAGGTCGGCGCGTGGTCGGGCAAACCGGGCTGGGAGCGCCGTCTCGACGACCGGCTCGAGGACTTCCTGGCCGCGTGGACCCAGGCCCGCGTGCCCGTGGTGGCCGTGAGCAACGAGGTTGGCAGCGGTGTGGTGCCCGCTACGTCGTCCGGACGGCTGTTCCGTGATGTGCTGGGCGCACTCAACAACCGGGTGTCCGCCGAGTCCGACCGGAGTCTGCTGGTCGTCGCCGGGCGGGTGCTCGAACTGCCGTAAGGAGTCCGCCGTGCCGCGTTTCGACATTCCCGTGCCCGACGCCGCCGTCCGCGCCGCCGCGCAGGAGCGCCTCGACGGCCTGGTGAAGCCACTGGGCGCGCTGGGCCGGCTCGAGGAACTGGCCGCGTGGCTCAGCGCCGCCCACGGCGTGGTGCCGCCGCGTCCGCTGGACGACGTGCGCGTGGTCGTCTTCGCGGGCGATCACGGGGTGTCGGCGCAGTCGGCCTACCCGCGTGAGGTCACGGCGGCGATGGTGCGGGTGTTCCTCGCCGGGCGCAGTGGCGTCACGGTGCTCGCCGCGCAGGTCGGCGCTCGCGTGCGCGTGGCGGACATCGCGGTCGATTGGGACGCTTCGGATGTTCCGGCTTCCGTGACCGCGCACAAGATCCGCCGCGGCTCGGGCGCCATCGACGTCGAGGACGCGCTCGCCCCGGGTGAGGCCCTCGCCGCGTTCGAGGCGGGGCGCGCCATCGCGGCGGAGGAGGCGGACGCGGACCTGCTCATCCCGGGCGACATGGGCATCGGCAACACCACGATGTGCGCGGCCCTGGTCGCGGCCACGCTGGGCCTGCCCGCGGCCGAGGTCGTCGGCACGGGCACCGGTGTGTCCGGGGCGGCCTTGGACGCGAAGACGGCCGTGGTCGAGGCCGCGGTGCAGCGCGCCGCGGGACGGGTGGCCGATCCGTTCGAGCGGCTGACGGCGTTGGGCAGCGCCTGCGTCGCGGCCACCGCGGGGTTCCTCGTGGAGGCCGCGGTGCGGGGCATCCCCGTGCTGCTCGACGGCATCTTCTCCGGCGCGGCCGCCCTGGTCGCCCGGGACATCGCGCCGGGTGCCGAGCAGTGGTGGCTCGCCGGGCACCGCTCGACGGAGCCTTCGCAGGCGTTCGCGTTGAAGGCGCTCGGGCTCACGCCGATCCTCGACCTGGGCCTGCGCCTCGGCGAGGGCAGCGGCGCCGTCCAGGCCGTTCCGACGCTGCGTGCGGCGCGGGCGATCATCGCGGACATGGGGTTGCTGGCGGACCTCGCGTGAGGGCTGCCTGCGAGGACGTGAGGGCCACCGGAGCACGGCTCGAAGGATTCGGGTGGCCGTCTGCCAAGGCGCGGCGTAGCGCGGCGGGGCGGCCGGCGGCCGTTGTCAGGTGCCTCGATTCCGGAGGGCTGCGGGTGGGGCGCCGGTGAAGCTCGGCGACGCGCTGCGGCTGGCCTTCGGCACACTGACCACCGTGCCCGTGCCGGCCCCGCGCGTCATCGATCGAGGGGTGGCCGGGGCGGCGATGGTGCTGGGCCCGGTCGCGGCGGTCCCCCTCGCGGCGGCCGCGGGCCTGGTCGTGGCCGGCGGCGTGGCCGTGGGACTGCCCGCGCTCGCCGTCGCCGCCCTCGCGCTGGGAGTGGTGGCCCTGGGCAGCCGCGGCCTGCACCTCGACGGGCTGGCCGATACCGCGGACGGGCTCGGCGCGTCGTACGACCGCGCCAAAGCCCTCGACGTCATGCGCCGCGGCGACTCGGGCCCGACCGGGGTGGCGACGCTCGTCTTCGTGCTCCTGGTGCAGGTCGGTGCTTTGACCGGCGCCGTGTCGGCGGACCACGGCGTCGTGGCCGCCGTGGTCTCCGTGCTGGCGGGCCGGTGCACGCTGTCGATGTCGTGCGCGCGCGGCGTGCCGTCCGCCCGGCCGGAGGGGCTCGGAGCGACGGTGGCGGGGTCCGTGCCGCGGGTGGTCGCGGTGGCCGTCGGTCTGGTGGCCGCCGCGCTGGCCGCGCTGGCGCCCGGGTTGCCGTGGTGGCAAGGGGTAGCCGCGGTCGGCGCCGGGTACCTCGTCGCGGCCGCCTTGCTCGCCCGGTGCGTCCGGCGCCTCGGCGGAATCACCGGTGACGTCCTCGGCGCCGGAGTCGAAGTGGCGGTGGCGGCGACGCTGCTCACGCTCGCCGTCTGAGCCGCACCCGGTTCCGGTCGGCGACGGCGACGGGGCTAGCCGAACGTGAACACGTACGCCTGGGCGCCGGGTTCGAGGAAGGTGATCTCCAGCGTCCGCTCGCGGACCTCGTCGTGCTGGCGCACGAGCTGGTAGAGGCGAGCGTCCCGGAGCAGGCCGTTCCCGTCCTCGTCGACGTCCACACCGTGCGCCGGGCCCGGAGCCGCGCCATCGAGGAACACGCGGAAGAGAACCGGCTCCCCCGCACCGCGAGACAGCACGACATGCGCGTCCCGCGCGTGGAACCGGTAGGAGATGCTCCCGCCGGCTCGGTCGAGCACGACGTTCTCGGGCCCGATCGTCCAATCGCCGGCGAGGGCCCAGTTGCCGAGGTGCAGGCGCGGCGGGAGCCCGTAGGTGCGGCGTTCGTCGAACCCGACGCGGCCCGGCGACGCGAAGTGCTCACCACGCCCGTAGCCGAGATACGTCTCGGACGTCCGCAGGTGCTCCCAGTCGGCCTCGGCCTCCACGCCGCGCCCAGCGACGGAGACGAGCTCGCGCTCGACACCGAGCAGCCGCTGGATGACGCGCTCCGACTGCTCGTAGCGTCCTTCCCCGAAGTGGTGGTCGCGGATGACGCCTTGGGCGTCCACGAAGTAGAGCGCCGGCCAGTAGTGGTTGTCGAAGGCGCTCCAGATGGCGTAGTCGTTGTCGACCGTGACCGGGTAGTCGATTCCTCGTTCCATCGTCGCCTGCCGCACGCGGTCGATCTTGTGCTCGAACGAGAACTCCGGCGTGTGGACTCCGACGACGACCAACCCGTCGTCCCGATAGGCCCGCGACCAGGCGCGGACGTAGGGCTCCTGGCGCAGCCAGTTGATGCAGGTCAGCGTCCAGAAGTTGACGACGACGACGCGGCCCTCCAGCTCGGCGGGGCCGAGTGACCCGGAGTTGAGCCACTCGGCCCCGCCGAGCGCGGGCATCTGCACGCGTGCGGATACCGACATCTAGCGAACCGAACGCAATCCGGCGCGGACCTCGGAGGCGAACAGCTTCGGCTGCTCCCAGGCGGCGAAGTGCCCGCCCTTGTCGAGGCGGTTGTAGTGGACGAGGCGGGGATAGGCCTCCTCCGCCCAGCTCCGCGGCACCTGGTAGAGCTCGTCCGGGAAAACGCTCACCGCCACCGGGACGGAGACGCCCTTCGGGTCGAAGAAGCCGAGCTTGTTTTCCCGGTAGAGACGTCCCGAGGAAACCCCCGTGTTCGTCAGCCAGTAGTGGGTGATGTTGTCGAGCACGTCGTCTCGGGTCAGGCCCTCGTCCTGCCCGTCGAAGACGCGGGCGATCAGCGCCAGACTGGCCGAGTCGTGGTCGAGCATCCAGGCGGCGAGGCCGACGGGTGAATCGGCGATCCCGTAGAGCGTCTGCGGGTGGGTCCCCATCTCGAGGGCATAGGCCACGTCGGTCGCGAAGAAGTCCTTCAACTTTTCGTAGAGGCGGGTTCCCTCGTCGGACAGATCGGGCGGTGCCGGGCCGCCGGACTGCACGGCCTGGGCGACATCGGGTCGAACGGCGCCGGGGAAGTTGGTGTGGATGCCGATCAGGCCTCCCGGCGCCTGTGCACCCATCAGATCGACGATCTGCCCGCCCCAATCGCCGCCCGAGGCGACGTAGCGCTCGTAGCCCAGGCGCTTCATCAGCTGCGCCCAGGCGCGCGCGATGTGCTCGGGGCCCCAACCGGTGACGGCCGGCTTGCCCGAGAACCCGTAGCCGGGCATCGACGGGATCACCAGGTGGAACGCGTCCGCTTCGCTCGCGCCGTGGGCAGTGGGATTGGTGAGCGGATCGATGATCTTCAGCTGCTCGATGACCGAGCCGGGCCATCCGTGCGCGACGAGGAGCGGCAACGCGTCTTCGTGTTTCGAGCGAACGTGGATGAAGTGGATGTCGAGGCCGTCGATCTCGGTGATGAAGTGCGGTAGAGCCTTCAGCCTCTCCTCGCATCTGCGCCAGTCGTACTCCGTCGCCCAATAGCGGGCGAGCGCCTGCATCGTCTCCAGCGGCACGCCCTGCGAGATGTCCGAGACGGGTTCCTTTTCCGGCCAGCGAGTGGCCAGAATGCGCGCACGCAGATCATCAAGATCCGCATCGGGCGTCTCGACCGTGAACGGCCGGATCGCTTGATCGTGCGCTGCTCCTTCAGTCGTGACAGACATGCGTCTCCTCGGTGGGATGGGTGCGGTGGTCGATGTCGCGTTGCCGGACCAGACGCGAAACTCGGTACTGTGCCACCCGACCACCGGCGGTTCCTCACCCGAAACGAGTGATACGCACGGTTTCGTCGTGCTCGCCGGCTAGAGCGAGCGGGCCAGCGCGGCGACGAACCCGTCGGTCACCTCGCGGGAACGGACCGCCAGGCGCAGGTGCCGGGGGCCCAAGCCGGGGAACGTATCGCCGCGGCGCACCGCGTACCCCGCGGAGCGCAGGCGGGAACGCAGGCTTTCGTCGGGAGCCTCGATCAGCACGAACGGACCCCGCGGGTCACCCAGGACCGGAATGCCCAGTCCGCTCAGGCGGGACACGAGGTAGTCGCGGTCCGATTCGGCGGTGGCGGCCAGCTTTTCCGCTTCTTCCAGCGCGGTCGGGCGGCAGCAGGCGACCGTGGCGACCGCGGCCGGCGTCGACACCGACCACGGTGGCTGGACGGCCCGCAGCCGCGCGAGGACTTGAGGCGGGCCGAGGACGTAACCCGCGCGCAAGCCCGCCAGGCCCCACGTCTTGGTGAGGCTGCGCAGCACGACCACGCCGTCTAGCGACGAACCCGCCAGGCTCTCCGCTTCGCCGGGGATGGCGTCGAGGAAGGCTTCGTCCACCACGAGCAGGCGGCCGGGTTGTGCCAAGGCACGAAGTACGTGAGCGGGGTGCAGCACCGAGGTCGGGTTCGTCGGGTTGCCGACGAACACCAGGTCGGCCGACGCCGGGACGAGGCCGGGATCCAGCACGAAACCGTCCGACGACGGCAGGACTACACGCGAGACGTCGTGACCCGCCGCGCGCAGGGCGGCCTCGGGTTCCGTGAACTGCGGGTGCACGACCACCGCGTGCCGCGGCTTCAAAGCCGAAGCCAGCAGGGTGAACGCCTCCGCCGCACCGGCCGTCACCAGCACTTCGTCCACCGGACGGCCGTGCCGCGCGGCAACAGCTGCCTGTGCCGCCGACGGATCGGGGTACGCGGCCAGACTGTCCACAGCGGACACCAGCTCCCGCCGCAACCACTCGGGCGGGCGCGGCAGCCGGACGTTCACCGCGAGGTCCACCAGCCCCGGCCCGACCTCGCGATCGCCGTGGTGGTGCAGGTCGTAGTCCGAGGTGTCAGCCACGCGAAGCCACCTGGGCAAAGGTTCGTACGTGGGTAGCGAACCGTTCCGCCAGCTCCGGATACCCGGCCCAGTGCACATGCAGGTACGACGCGTGCAGCGAACTCGAAGCGAACCCGTCCACCGTCCGCTCCCAGCCCCACGCCGGCGACGGACCGGCCCCGGGCGTGAGCTCCGTGCGGTGGAACTCGTGGCCGGTCACGCGCTGGCCCGTGACCGCGAGCACGTTGTCCGCCAGCGAAACCGCCGTCCGGTACCCCAGCTTCCCGCGTTTGGTCATCACCGCGGTCGCGTCCACGACACCGGCCATCGGCAGTCCGTCCAGCTCACGGCACAGGTAGAGCAGCCCCGCGCACTCCGCGCTCACCGGCATACCCTGCCCGACCGCGTCCGCCACCGCCGTGAGCAACGGCTTGTTCGCCGACAGCTCCGCCGCGTGCACCTCCGGGAACCCGCCACCGAAGTACAACCCGGCACAGCCCTCGGGCAGCTGCTCGTCCCGCAGCGGATCCACGTCGACGACGTCCACGCCGAGCGAGGCCAGCAGCTCGACGTTCTCCGTGTACCGGAACGTGAACGCCGGCCCGGCCGCCGCGGCCACCACCGTCCGCGGTCCCTCGAAGCCACCGGGCGGTGTCCACACGGGACCGGTCAACGGCGGCGCCGCCCGCGCGACCCGGACCACGGCTTCAAGATCCACCCCGCCGGCCACCCACGACGCCAGCTCAGGCAACACCCGCTGCGAGTCGGCAGCGCGCTCGGCCGCGGGCACCAGGCCGAGGTGGCGGCTCGGCGCGTGCACGTTCTCGTTGCGCCGCAACGCACCCAGCAGCGGAACGCCCGTGGCCTCCAGCGCGGACGCGATCTCGTCCTCGTGGCGCTGCGAACCCAGCTTGTTCAGGATCACCCCGGCGAGGCGTACGCGCGTGTCGTAGTTCGCGAACCCGAGCACGGTCGCCGCGACGCTGCGCGAAGCGGCCGAAGCGTCGACCACCAGCACCACCGGCGCGTCGAGCACCCGGGCGACGTGCGCGGTCGACGCGTAACCCTCCGTGCCGAGCGCGCCGTCGAACAGTCCCATCACGCCTTCGATCACGGCGATGTCCGCGTCGGCGGAACCGTGGCGCAGCAAGGGAACCAGCCGGTCCTCACCCTGCAGGAACGGGTCGAGGTTGCGCGCGGGACGACCCGTGGCCAGCGCGTGGTAGCTCGGGTCGATGAAGTCGGGCCCGACCTTGTGGCCCGACACGCGGTGCCCGGCGGCGCGCAACGCCGCCATCAGCCCGGCGGCGATGGTGGTCTTGCCGTGCCCCGAGCCGGGCGCGGCGATGACCACCCGCGCTACCACTCGATCCCCCGCTGCCCCTTCTGGCCCGCGTCCATGGGGTGCTTGACCTTCGTCATCTCGGCCACCAGGTCGGCGGCCTCGACGAGCTCCGGCGGCGCGTAGCGGCCGGTGATCACCACGTGCTGGTGCCCGGGCCGGGAGACCAAAGTGGACACCACGTCGTCGACCTCGAGCCAGCCCCACTTGAGCAGGTAGGAGAACTCGTCGAGCACGTAGAAGTCGTGCGTCTCGGCGGCGAGGCGGCGCTTGATCTCGGCCCAGCCCTCGCGCGCGTTGGCGGCGTGGTCTTCGTCGGTCCCGGACTTGCGCGTCCAGCTCCAGCCCTCGCCCATCTTGTGCCACTCGACGGGCCCGCCCTCGCCCGTGTCGTCGTGCAGCTTCCCGAGCGCGCGGAACGCGGCTTCCTCGCCGACGCGCCACTTCGCCGACTTCACGAACTGGAACACCCCGATCGACCAGCCCTGGTTCCACGCGCGCAGCGCCATGCCGAACGCGGCGGTCGACTTGCCCTTCATCTCGCCGGTGTGCACGGCGAGCAGAGGGCGGTTGCGGCGCTGTCGCGTGGTGAGCCCGTCCTGCGGGACGACGGCCGGTTTCCCTTGCGGCATCAGGCAGCCCTCCCGGTGCGTTCGCGGACGGCCGAGGCCAGCGTCTCGGCCGCGACCTCGGCGAGTGCCACATGCTCGGCGCCGAGGTGCCCGGCCAGCTCCGCCGCCAGCCCGAGGCGCATCCGGCCGCTCTCGCAGTCCATCACGATGGTGGTGACGCCGGCCAGCAACCCCGCCGCGGCCTGCGAGCGTGCGACGGCGTCGGCTCCGCTCGTGGCCCGCCCGTCCGTGACGAGAACCAGCAGCGGACGCCGGCGCGGATCGCGGATCGCCTCCACGCGCAGCACGCGCGCGGCTTCCAGCAGCCCTTCCGCGAGCGGCGTGCGGCCGCCCGTCGGCAGTCCTTCCAGCCGCGCGGCCGCGGCCTCGACGCTGATCGTCGGCGGCAGCGTGAGCTCGGCCGAGTCACCACGGAAGGTGACGAGCCCGACCTTGTCACGCCGTTGGTAGGCGTCCAACAGCAGCGACAGCACCGCCGTCTTCACTTCGCGCATCCGCGTGCGCGCGCCCATGGAGCCCGACGCGTCCACGCAGAACAGCACGAGGTTGCCTTCGCGCCCTTCGCGCAACGCGAACCGCAGATCCTGCGTACGCACCAGCAGCCCGGGACCGCTGCGGCCACGGGACCGCTGGTGCGGCGCGGCGGCACGCATCGTGGCGACGAGGTGCGGCCGGCCGTCGCGGACGCTCGGTGGCTGGACCCCGATCGTGCGGCCGGTGTCGGTGATGGCCCGCGACCGGCGGCCACGCTCGCCTTCGCCGGTTCCCTTCACGCGGAACACGCGCGCCCGGAACGTCTCGCCGGAACCGACCGTGTTCTGCGGTCCGGAACCCGTCCCCTCGCCCGGTTGCTGCTGCGGTTGCTGCTGGGGCGGCGCCGGCTGGTCCCCCGGCGGCTGCTCACCTTCGGCGCTCGGGGACCCGGAACCCGAGCCGGGACCGTCGTCCTCCGGGCCAGGACCGGGATCCTCAGGCGGTTGCGCGTCCTGCAACGCCTGTTCCAGCTGCTCCTCGGAAATCCCCGGCGCGTCGAACGGGTTGCGGCGGCGCCGGTGCGGCAACGCGAGCCGCGCGGCCACGCGCACGTCCTCGGTGGTCACCTCGTTGCGCCCGGCCCACGCCGCGTGCGCGACGGCCGTGCGCGCCGTGACGATGTCGGCCCGCATCCCGTCCACCTCGAACGACGCGCACACCTCGGCGATCTGCCGCAGCGCGTCGTCGGGCAGCTTCACCGCGGGCAGAAGCCGTTGTGCCGCCTCGATGTCCGCGGCCAGCGCCGAGTCTTCGGCGGCGTACGCGGCCGCAAACCCGTCGGGATCCGCCTCGTACGCGAGGCGCCGGCGGACCACCTCCACGCGCTGCTCGGGCTCTCGGCTGGACGCGACCTCGACCGTCAGCCCGAACCGGTCCAGCAGCTGCGGCCGCAGCTCGCCTTCCTCGGGGTTCATCGTGCCGATCAGCACGAACCGCGCCGCGTGCGACACGGACACGCCCTCGCGCTCCACGGTCGCGCGGCCCATCGCGGCGGCATCGAGCAGGGTGTCGACGAGGTGGTCGTGCAGCAGGTTGACCTCGTCCACGTAGAGCAGGCCCCGGTTGGCCGCGGCCAGCAGACCCGGCTGGTAGTCCGTGACGCCCTCCGACAGCGCCTTCTCCAGGTTCAGCGACCCGACGACCCGGTCCTCCGCCGCGCCGACGGGCAGCTCCACCAGCCGCGCCGGCCTCCGGTGCGCGGGCGCGCCCGCGGGGTGCGGGCCGTCCGGGCAGACGGGGTCGGGCGCGGCGGGATCGCACGAGAACCGGCAGCCGTCCACCACGTCGAGCTGGGGCAGCAGACCGGCGAGCGCACGCACCATCGTCGACTTCGCCGTGCCCTTCTCGCCCCGCACCAGCACGCCGCCCACGGCGGGTGAGATCGAGGACAGGATCAGCGCCAGGCGCAGGTCCGGCATCCCGACGACGGCGGTGAACGGGTACGGCTTCAAGAGCTCTCCTCGTGGTCGGCGTCCGGCCGATCATCGCACAGGAAACGCGTCGTCTAGCGTGGGTGAACGTGCGCGAAAAATCACCCCTGTTCGTGGTCGGCATCGGGGCCGACGGCTGGCCGGGATTGGCCGAGCGGGCGCGGAAAGCCGTGCTCGAAGCCGACGTCGTGCTGGGTGCGCCGCGGCAGCTCGCGATGCTGCCCGAAGGCGTCCGCACGCAAGCCTGGCCGAGCCCGTTGCTCCCGGCGCTCGACGACGTCCTCGCCGCGCACGCCGGGAGTCGCGTCTGCGTGCTGGCCAGCGGCGATCCCCTGCTCTCAGGCATCGGCACGACCCTGCGCGACCGCGGCCACGAGATCGACGTCCTGCCCGCGCTTTCGTCGGTGACGCTGGCCCGCGCGCGGCTCGGCTGGTCGTTCGAGGAGACCGAGGTGATCACCGTCGTCGGGCGCGCCGTGGACCGCGTGGCCCGGGTGCTCGCGCCGCGCCGGAAAGTGCTGGTGCTGGGCGCGAACGCGGCCGACCTGCGGGAGCTGCTCCGGACCCGCGGCTACGGCGAGTCCACCCTGACCAGCCTCGAAAACCTCGGCGCCGAAGACGAGCACATCGAAGACGGCTGGATCGGCGAACCCGGCCCGCTCACCGTGTTCGCCCTGGTCTGCGCCGGCCCTGCGCTCCCGCTCACCGGCCTGCCCGACAGCGCCTTCGAACACGACGGCCAGCTCACCAAACGCGACGTCCGCGCGTCCGCCCTCGCCCACCTCGCGCCCGTCCCCGGCGAGCTGCTCTGGGACGTCGGCGCGGGTGCGGGCAGCGTCGGCATCGAATGGTCCCGCGCGCACCCGCTCAACCGCGCGATCGCCGTCGAACGCGACCCCGCGCGCGCCGAGCGCATCACTCGCAACGCCGCCACACTCGGTGTCCCCGAGCTGCGGGTGGTCACCGGCCCGGCCCCCGACGCACTGGCGACCCTGCCCCGGCCCGACGCCGTCTTCATCGGCGGCGGCCTCACCGTGCCCGGCCTGCTCGACGCGTGCCTCGCCACGGGTGCCCGCGTGGTCGCCCACGGTGTCACGCTGGAAGCAGAACAGATCCTGGCGAACGCCTACGCGAGCCGGGGTGGTGAGCTGACGAGGATCACCGTCGACCACGCGCAGCCGCTCGGCGGGTTCACGGGGTGGACCCCGTCGCGCACCGTGACGTCCTGGAGTTCGAGATGACCGTTCACTTCATCGGCGCCGGCCCCGGCGCGGCCGACCTCATCACCGTCCGTGGCCGCGACCTGCTCGCGCGCTGCGGTGTGTGCCTGTACCCGGGCAGCATGACGCCGACCGACCTGCTCGCGTACTGCGCGCCCGAGACCGAGCGCGTCGACACGGCCAACCTGAGCCTCGACGAGATCGTCGAACGCCTGATCGCGGCCCACCACGCGGGCCACGACGTCGCGCGGCTGGTGTCCGGCGACCCGTCGCTCTACAGCGCGGTGGCGGAAACCGTGCGCCGCCTCGACGCCGCCGGAGTGCCCTACGCCATCGTCCCCGGCGTCCCCGCGTTCGCCGCGTCGGCCGCCGTGCTGGGCCGTGAGCTGACCGTGCCCGGCATCGGGCAGAGCCTCGTGATCACGCGCGCGCAAGCGCGGTCGACGGCGTTGCCCGAAGGCGAGACGCTGGCGAACTTCGCTCGCAGCGGCACCACACTCGCGTTGCACCTGGCCATCAACCACATCGAGCGCGTCACCGAGGAGCTCGTGCCGTTCTACGGCGCCGGCTGCCCCGCGGCCGTCGTGGCGCTGGCGAGCCAGCCGGGCGAAACCGTCGTGCGCGGCACGCTCACCGACATCGCCGCACAGGCGCGCGAAGCGGGAATGACGCGCGCGGCCACCATCTTCGTCGGCCAGGTGCTCGCCGCCGGAGGATTCCCCGACAGCTTCCTGTATTCGAGCACCCGAGACCGCGCGAGCCAACCGGAGTCACTGTGACAGACCTACGCTGGGGCCTGCTGGCCGCCGGATCGATCGCCGCCGACTTCGCGACCGGCGTCGAGCTCAGCAAACACGGCACGCTGGAAGCCGTCGCCGCCCGCTCGGCCGACCGGGCGCGCGAGTTCGCCACCCGCTTCGACATCCCGAAGGCCTACGGCTCCTACGGCGACCTGCTCGCCGACCCGGACGTCGACGCCGTCTACATCGCCACGCCGCACCCGATGCACGCGGAGTGGGCGATCCGCGCCGCCGAAGCCGGCAAGCACGTGCTGTGCGAGAAACCGCTCACGGTCACCGCGGCCGAGGCCGAGAAGGTGATCGACGCGGCGCGCCGCCACGACGTCTTCCTCATGGAGGCGTTCATGTACCGCCTGCACCCGCAGACGCGCCGGCTCGTCGAGCTGATTTCGTGCGGCGCGATCGGTGAGGTCCGGGCCGTCGACGTCTCGTTCAGCTTCGACACCGGCGCCAACGACGCCCCTCGCCTGGCCGACCCGGCGCTCGGCGGCGGCGGGATCCTCGACGTCGGCTGTTACTGCACGTCGCTCGCGCGGCTCGTTTCGCAGGCGGCGACCGGCATCGACGTCGTGGAACCCACTACCGTCACCGGGATGGCGCGGCTGACCGACCGCGGCGTCGACGAGTTCGCGATGGCCCTGCTGCGGCTGCCGGGCGACATCATCGCGCAGCTGTCCTGCGGCTACCGGCTCACGCAGGACGACCACATCCGGATCTACGGCACCACCGGGCAGATCCACGTGCCGAAACCCGCCTGGCTGCCGCAGATGCGCCGCGCGACGTCGTCGCAGATCGTGCTGACGCCGGCGGGCGGCGAGCCCGAGGTGATCGAGATCGAGGCGACGCAGAGTGTGTTCGCGCGCGAGGCCGACCACGTCGCCGCCCATGTGGACAACCGGCAGGCACCCGAGCTGACCTGGGCCGAGACGCTCGCGAACATGCGCACGCTCGACCGCTGGCGCGCGGCCGTCGGCTACGGCGGATGACCGTGCTGGTCCTCGGCGGCACGGCCGAGGCGCGGGCGCTCGCGGCCGAACTGCACTCGCGCGGGGTCGCCGTGGTGTCGTCGCTCGCCGGGCGGGTCGCCCGGCCGCGGCTGCCCGTCGGCGAAGTGCGGGTCGGGGGTTTCGGTGGTGTCGAAGGGCTGTCCGCGTGGCTGCGTGAGCACGACGTGGCGGCGGTTGTCGACGCGACCCATCCGTTCGCGGAACGCATTGGTACCAACGCTTTCGCCGCCACCTCGGCCATCGGCGTGCCACTGCTGCGGCTCGCCCGGCCCGGTTGGCAGCCCGCCGAAAGCGATCGCTGGCACTGGGCCGATGACCTCGGCGCCGCCGCCGAACTGCTGCCCGGCCTCGGCTCCCGCGTCTTCCTGACCAGCGGACGACAGGGGCTCGCCGCGTTCGCCGAGCTCGACGCGTTGTGGTTCCTCATCCGCTGCGTCGACCCGCCCGAGCCGCCGTTGCCGAGGCAGCACCAGGTCCTGCTGAACCGCGGACCGTACGAAGTGGACGGAGAACGCGCGCTGCTGGCCGAGCACCGCATCGACGTCCTCGTCACCAAGGACAGCGGCGGCCCGATGACCGCCGCGAAGCTCACCGCCGCCCGCGAGCTGGGCCTGCCGGTGGTCGTCGTCCGCCGCCCGCCGCGCCCGGCCACCGCCGAGGTCGCGGGGGTCGCCGAAGCCGTGGAATGGGTGCTGCACCGATGATCGACGAGTTCTACGAAGTTCTTCGCCGCCGCCGCGACGTCCGAGGCGAGTTCACCGGCGAGCCGATCGACGACGCCGTGCTCACCCGCGTGCTCGAAGCCGCGCACGCCGCGCCGAGCGTGGGCCTGAGCCAGCCGTGGGACTTCGTGCTCGTGCGCGACCCCGCCACGCGCGCGGCGTTCGCCCAGCACGTGCACGACGAACGCGACGTGTTCGCGGCCGAGCTGGCAGGCGAACGCGCCGATACGTTCTCCCGCATCAAGATCGAGGGCATCCGCGAGTCGACCCTTGGCATCGTCGTCACCTACGACGCCGAACGCGGCGCGCCCGCCGTGCTGGGCCGGCACGCCATCGCCGACGCCGGGCTGTACTCCGTCTGCCTCGCCATCCAGAACCTGTGGCTGGCCGCGACCGCCGAGGGCCTCGGCGTCGGCTGGGTGAGCTTCTACCGCGAGCCGTTCCTCGCGTCGTTGCTCGGCATCCCGGCCGGAATCCGGCCTGTGGCCTGGCTCTGCGTCGGCCCCGTGACCGCGCTGGCCGAGGTCCCGGACCTCGAGCGCCACGGCTGGCGCACCCGCGCGCCGTTGGCCAACGCCGTGCACCACGAGCGCTTCACGCCCCGTGACGAGGGGTGTGCGTAGCCCCTTCGGCCGACCGGATAGCTTTCCCGGATGCGTCCGATTGCCGTAGCGCTGGGGTTGCTTTCGGCGCTGTGCGCCCTGGCTTATCCGTTCCTGCCCGTCGTGCAGGACACCGCGCAGGTCGGCTGGCCCACCGGCTCCGACACCCGGTCCGTCAACGCGCCCTTGACCGGGTACTGGGCCCAGGACCTCGAGGCCGAGATCCCGTGCGCCACGGTCAAGTCGCTCGACGCGCGCACGAACGGTCCCGCGCTGCTGTTCGCGACGGTGCCGGACGGGCGCACCGACCCGCGCGCCGGCAACGGCGTCGGATTGCAGCTGCGCGTGGACAACGGCGTGCTGCTCGCGTCCAGCCAGGGCCAGCAGATCGCGCAGCAGCCACTGCCACCGGCCGGCTGCACGGTGACGCTGAAGTCGGACGCCACGCAGATGACGCTCGCCGTCGCGGGCACGACGGTGTTCCACACGACCGGCGACGTCCGCCCGCGCGTGGTCGGCATCTACTCCTCGATCAGCTCCGCGAAGGACCCGATCTCGGGCCTGCACGTGACGGTCGTGCCGGACACCCGCTACCAGACTTCGCCGACGGCGTTGAAGATCGGCGTCGGCATCCTCGGCGTGCTCGCGTTCATCGCCTGCCTGATCGTGGTGTGGCGCATGGACTCCGGGTTCGCCCGTCGCGCGCCGCGGTGGGCTCCCGTGGGCTGGTGGCGCCTGACCGGCCGCGACGCGACGGTGATCCTCGCGCTCGGCGCGTGGGTGTTCATCGGACCGGTGACCTCGGACGACGGCTACATCCTCACGATGGCCAGAGTCACGGAGTCCACGGGCTTCCTGACCAACTACCACCGCTGGTTCGGCGTCGCTGAGGCGCCGTTCGGCTGGTTCTACCACCTCTACGAGCTGATGACGCACGTCAGCACGGTGCCGCCGTGGATCCGGCTGCCCTCGTACCTGGTGGGCGTGATCAGCTGGCTGCTCATCAGCCGCGAAGTGATGCCCCGGCTGGGCACGCAGGTGCGCGGCAGCCGCGCGGCCGGCTGGGCCGCGGCGGCCGTGTTCCTCGTCTGGTGGATGCCCTACAACAACGGCGTGCGGCCGGAACCCGTGGCCGCGCTGGGTTCGCTGCTCGCGATCTGCGCCGTGGAACGCGCGTTGGTGACGCGCCGCCTGCTGCCGCTGTGCCTCGGCCTCACCGCGGCCGCGTTCACGCTCGCCGCGACGCCGACGGGGCTGATCGCGGTGGCGCCGTTCCTGGTGGCCGCGCGGCCGTTGTTCAAGCTCGTGCGCCAGCGCGCGGCCGGTGGCTGGCTCCCGATCCTCGCGCCGATCGCCGCGTCGGGGCTGCTCGTGCTCGTGGTGGTGTTCGCGGACCAGACGTTCGCGACCGTGCAGGAGGCCACGCGCATCCGCACGCAGGTGGGGCCGAACCTGTCGTGGTTCCAGGAGCTCGCGCGCTACCAGCTGCTGTTCGAGAACCTGCCCGACGGGTCCGCGCCACGCCGGTTCCCGGTGCTGCTGGTGGTCCTGTGCACGGTGACGTGCCTGGTCGTGCTGCTGCGGCGCGGCCGGATCCCGGGCGCGGCACTCGGGCCGAGCCGGCGGCTGATCGGCACCACCGCGTTGTTCTTCCTGCTGCTGGCCCTCACGCCGACGAAATGGACGCACCACTTCGGCGCGTTCGCGGCTGTCGGGGCGTCGATGGCCGCGTTGACCGCGTTGGCGACGAGTTCCACCGTGCTGCGCTCGAACCGCAACCGGGCAACGTTCCTCGCGGGGCTGCTCGTGGTGGGCGCGCTCGCCGCGACGGGACCCAACACGTACTGGTTCGTCTCGCGCCTGGGCGTGCCGTGGACCGGGCTCGCGCCGTCGATCGCCGGGATCCCGCTGTCGACGATCCTGCTGGTGGCCGCGGCGATCGCGGGGATCTACGCGTTCGTGGAGAACATCCGCGCCCACCGCCCGGGCGCGCCCGCGCCGCAGGAAAAACGCGGCCGGTCGCTGCGGCTGGGCTCGCTGTCGCTCGTGGTCGTGTGCGGCTTGGTCGCGTCCGGCGAGTTCTACACGATGGCAGCGGCGATCTACATCCAGCGCGGCAGCTACAGCCTGGGCGCCGCCGACTTCGGGCACCTGTTCGGCAAGAGCTGCAACCTGTCCGACCACGTGATGGTGGAGACCGACGCCGCGAAGAGTGTCCTGCACCCGCAGCCCGAGCAGCGGACCGTGCCGGCGAAACAGGAAGAGTCGCCGCTGCCGAACCCGGACCAGGGCAACGGCCAGGTCCAGACCGGCTTCCACACGCGTCCCACCGAAGAGGACGACCCGCTTTCCGAGCCCCCGCACGGCTTCACGCCCGACACCGTGCCGATGTGGAGCAGCTACTTCGAGCAGAACCGCACGGGCCGGCTGCGCAGCGAGTGGTACGCGCTGGCCGACAAACCCGCCGACGGCCAGATCGTGATCGCGACGGCAGGCCAGCCGCGGCGTCCCGCGTCGGTGAGCCTCGACTACGGCGTGGTGACGCCCGACGGCGTCAAGGTGCTGCGCAGCCAGTTCGCCCTCCCGCCGGGCGCCGGCACCGGCGGCTGGAACGACACCCGCATCAACCTGCGTGACCTGCCGCCGCAGACCACGTCGGTGCGCGTGGACATCGTCGACAACGACCTCACCGAGGACGGCTGGATCGCCGCGTCCGCCCCGCGCGTGCCGACCTTCACCACACTGACGGACAAGCTCGTGGGCAAGTCCGTGTACATCGACTGGCCCGCGTCGTTCGTCTACCCGTGTGCGAACCCCGTGACCTCCCGCGACGGCATCTCGCAGGTCCCCGACTACCGCATCACGGCCGGCGCACTGGCCGACGAGGCGGAATGGGCGTCGGCCACCAACGGCGGGCCGATCGGCTGGCTCGAGGAGGTGGCGAAGGAACCCGAGGTGCCCAGCTACCTGATCGGCCAGCCGAGCCAGTCGTGGGGCCAGCTGCTGCAGGTGGAACCGTTCAGCGAAGGCATCGCGCCCACGGTGCAGCACGGCCGGAAGACGGTGTGGGGCTGGTGGTCTCCGGGTCCGGGGCCGGCACAGCCGAACGGGAAGGACCCGACGCGCTGACCCTCACGCCTTGACCGTCTCCTGTGGACGGTCCTCGTGGTGCGGTTCGGTCAGCCCGCGGGCCGCGACCGCGGCGAGCACCGGCAGCACGGCCAGCGACAGCAGCGCCCACTGCAGGCCCGCCGCGTTCGCGAGCACGCCGACCGCGGGCGCGGCCAGCCCGCCGACGCTCACCGCCAGGCCGAGCGTGACGCCGCTGGCCGTGCCGTGGCGGTGGGGCAGGTAGTCCTGGCCGAGCGTGACGTGCAGGGAGAACGGGACGTAGGTGGCCACGGCGGTCAGCGCCACCAGCGCGTACACCGCGGGTCCGGGCACGAGCGCGACGCCGGCGACGGCGGGAATCGCGACGAGGTACGCCACGCGCAGGGTGCGGATCCGGCCCCAGCGCTCGGCCAGCACTCCGCCGAGCAGGGTGCTCGCGGCGCCGGCACCGAACAGCACGACCAGCGCCGCCTCACCCGCCGTCGGACCACCGCCGACCCGTTGCGCGACCCAGATCGCGAGGAACGTGCTCAGCCCGAACGTCACCATCGAGCGCGCGACGACCACGATCGTCAGCCGGGCGAACTGGCGCCAGTCGTCGCGGCCGGCCGCGGCGGCCTGGTTCGCGGCGGCGCCGGGAGCCTGCAGCTTCCGCAGCACGGCGACGGTGAGCAGGCCCGCGGCGAGCGCCGGGACCGCCAGCAGCGGGGTCGCGCCGAGCCCGCCGAGGTGCAGCACGGGCGTGACGAGGATCGGGCCGAGCGCGAAACCGACGTTGCCGCCCAAGGAGAACCAGCTCATGCCGACGTGCCCGCGCCGCGCGACCCGGCGGGCCAGCCGCGCCGATTCGGGGTGGTAGGCGGCGACGCCGAGCCCGGACAACGCGATGGCCAGCCACGTGAGCGCGTACGAGTTCCCGAGACCGGACAACCCGATGCCGGCACCGGCGACCGTCATGCCGGCCGGGACGAGCCAGGGCAGCGCCCGCCGGTCGGTCAGCACGCCGAACAGCGGCTGCACCACCGACGACAGCAGCGTCGCGGCCAGCGTGATGCCGGCCGCGGCGAGGTAACCGTAGGAGCGCTCGGCCACGAGGAACGGGACGAGGGCCGGCACGGCGCCCTGGTAGAGGTCGTCGACCGCGTGGCCGACGACGAGCATCACCATCGGCCACCGGGAGTTCGCTGAAGTCATGCGGAGATCGTTGCGCCGGACCAGGGGTTCCCGATTCCGCTATTCTGCCGACCTATGTCGATTTCTCGCCATCTGCCCGCGGCGCCCACCTCGAGCCGCGAGCTGGAGACCGCCGAGCCGGTCGCGGCGCACTGGCACGACGAGAACCAGGTCGTCTACGCGAGCCGCGGCGTGCTCGCGGTACACACGGAAACCTCGCGGTGGATCACGCCGGCCCACCGCGCGCTGTGGGTCCCGGCGGGCACCGTGCACGCCCACCGCGCGTACGGCGTCACGCGGATCCACTTGGTCGGCCTCGCCCGCGCGTTCAACCCGCTGGGCCTGGTCGAGCCGACCGCGCTGGCGGTCTCCCCGTTGCTGCGGGAACTCCTCGTCGCCTACACCGTGCTCGCCGACGATCGCGACAGCCCGGCCGGGCGGCGGATGCGCGCGGTGCTGCTGGATCAGCTCGCCGCCGCCGAGGAGCGGCCGGTACGCGTGCCGGAAGCCCGGGATCCGCGCCTGGCCGCGGTCTGCCGGCTGCTGGAGGCCGACCCGTCGGACTCGCGCGGACTCGACGCGCTGGGCCGCGAGGCCGGGGCGAGCGGGCGCACGTTGACGCGGCTGTTCCGGCAGGACACGGGCATGACGTTCCCGCAGTGGCGCACCCAGCTGCGGCTCTACCACGCGCTGCGGCTGCTCGCCGAGGACACGCCCGTGACGACCGTCGCGCGCGAATGCGGCTTCGCGACGGCGAGCGCGTTCATCGACGTGTTCCGCCGGTCGCTCGGGCACACCCCCGGGTACTACCTGCGCGACTGAGGGCGGGCCAGTGGACGGCCGGAGCCGATCGCGGCTAGGTTCGAAGCGTGTCTGATACTCCCCGCCTGCCCGGGTTGACGTTGGCCGAAGCGGACCAGCTGGTGAACACGGCGCACGCCGTCGCCGCCGAGCGAGGGTTCGCGCCGCTGGCGGTCGCCGTCCTCGACGTCACCGGTGAGGTGATCGCGCTGAAGCGCGCCGACGGTGGCACGCCCGTGACCAGCCGCGTCGCCGTTGCCAAGGCCCGCACCGCGCTGCGCATGCTCAAGCCCTCCGGCGAAGTCACCCTGCCCGGCGAGGTCGTCGGCCCCCTCCAGCACGTCTACGGCGGCGACTTCGTCGCGCGCGCCGGCGGCATCCTCGTCACCGACGGCGACGTGGTCGTCGGCGCCATCGGTGCGTCGGGTGCGCAGAGCGCGCAGGACGAAGAAGCCGTGCGCGCCGCCGTCGAACAGCTGCAACCTCACGCGTAGGTGCGCGGGGTCCAGACGACCGTCGTGCCGTCCGGGCCCTCCTGCGCCACCGTTTTCGACGAGCCCACGATGAGCAGGCACCGCATGTCCACAGTGGACGGATCCAGCTCGCCCAGCGTGGTCACCGTGATCCGCTCCTCCGGCCCGCCCACGTCACGCGCCACGACGACCGGGGTGGCCGGTTCGCGGTGGCGCAGCAGGACTTCCCGCGTGGTGGCCAGCTGGGTCGTGCGAGTGCGTGAAGCCGGGTTGTACAGCGCCAGCACCAGATCGGCCGCGCCCGCAGCGTCGAGGCGGCGTTCGATGACGTCCCACGGCTTGAGGCGGTCCGAAAGGGACAGCACGCAGTAGTCGTGACCCAGCGGCGCGCCGACGCGGGAAGCGGCGGCCTGCGCGGCCGTCACCCCCGGGACGATGCGCACGCGCACGCCGGCGCCTCGACCGGCGGCGACCTGTTCCAGCACGGCGGAGGCCATGGCGAACACGCCCGGGTCGCCTGAGGAAACCACGGCAACCCTCGCCCCGGAATCCGCCAGCTCCAGCGCTTCCACCGCACGGTCGGCCTCGACGCGGTTGCCCGACGCGTGCCGCTCCTGGCCGGCGCGCTGGGGCACGCGGGCGACGTACGGGCCGTAGCCCACGATGTGCTCCGCCGCGGCCAGCTCGGCCGACGCTTCGGGCGTCAGCCACTCCGGACCCGCCGGGCCGAGGCCGACGACCACGACCTCGCCGGTGCCGGAAACCGGCTTCGCCGCCGGAGGAACCACCGCCGGCTCACCGTCCACCCGGGACGCATACGCCGGGCTCGGCAGCAACGCCAGCGAGAAGTACGGCACCGTCGACGGATCGACGTCGGCGAGCGGCTCGATCCGCTGCTCACCCCACGTGGCGCGCTCGACGTACCACGCGTCGTCCAGCTTGCCCGCCTCCGCGAACGCCTCGCGGACGGCACCGAAGGTGCGCCCCAGCTTCAGCACGGCCGCGGCCTGCGTGTCGGCCAGCCGGCGCGCCAGCTCGGGCGCCGGCAACGTGCCCGGCAGGACCGTGAGCACCTCGTCGCGCTGCACCAGCGGACGGCTGAGCACCGACGACGCCGCGCTCACCGACGTCACGCCCGGCACGACCTCGGCCTCGAAGCGACCGGCGAGGCGCTCGTGCATGTACATGTAGGAGCCGTAGAAGAACGGGTCGCCCTCGCACAGCACGACCACGTCGCGTCCGGCGTCGAGGTGCTCGGCCAGCTTTTTCGCGCTCAGCTCGTAGAAATCGGCGATCGCGCCCTCGTAGCCGCCGGGGTGGTCGGTGGTCTCCGTGGTGACCGGGTAGACCAGCGGCTCCTCCAGCTGGCCCTCGCGCAGGTACGGCGCGGCCACCGAACGCGCGATGCTGCGGCCGTGGCGCGCGCTGTGGTAGGCGATCACGTCGGCCTCGCCGATCAGCCGCGCGGCCTTCACCGTCATCAGTTCCGGGTCGCCGGGGCCGAGCCCGACGCCGTAGAGCCGGCCGGTCATTCGACCACGCTCGCGATCGCGTTGACGGCCGCCACGGCCATCGCGCTGCCACCCCGGCGCCCCTGCACCACGAGGTACGGCGCCGGAGCCCGCTTCGCCAGTTCCACTTTGGACTCGGCCGCGCCGACGAAACCCACCGGCACGCCGATGATCGCGGCCGGCGCCCCGACGCCTTCCTCGAGCAGCTCCAGCAGGCGGAACAACGCCGTCGGCGCGTTGCCGATCGCCACCACCGAACCCGGCAGCCGGTCGCGCCACAGCTCCAGCGCCGCGGCCGACCGCGTCGTGCCCATCCGCTCGGCCAGCCCCGGCACGCTCGGGTCGTCGAGGGTGCAGACGATGTCGTTGGCCGCGGGCAGCCGCTTGCGCGTGATGCCGCTGGCGATCATCTTCGCGTCGCACAGCACCGGCGCGCCCGCCTCGAGCGCCGCCCGGCCGGCCTCCACGACGTCAAGGGAGTAGCGCAGGTCGTCGACCAGGTCGACCATGCCGCAGGAGTGGATCATCCGCACCGCGACGCCGGCGACGTCGTCCGGCAGAATCGCCAGGTCCGCCTCCTCGCGGATCGTGGCGAACGAGTGCCGGTAGATCTCGGCACCGTCGGCCAGGTAGTCGATCACGGGTTTTCCTTCCTCACCAAGGAGTCCGCCAGGCGGGACGCCGCCAGCAGGCGTCCGCCGACACGGTAGCCGCCGGCTTCGGCGACCACGTCGAGGTGGGGGCCCGACGGCCGCCCGCAGCGCCGTGCACAGCCCGCCACGTGGGCGCGGACCCCGGCCGGGACCAGGCGCGCGGCGTCGGCGCGCACGTCGGCCAGCGACTTCGCGCAGCCGGGGCGGCCGATGCAGGCGGTGATCTCCAGCGCGGCGGGGTCGGTGCTCAGACCGGCCGCGTGCAGGCGCGCGGCCGCGTCCGGTGCGGCGTCCGGCAGCACGATCGACCGCCACGGTGTGACGACGGCGAGGTCGGCGAGGTCGGCGAGAATCCGCAGCTGCGCGGCCGTGAGCTGCCCGAACCGGGGCGCGACACCGACGCCGTGGTCGCCGAGCGGCCCGACGGTCGGGTCCACGCGCACCGGGCGCTCCACCGGCTCCGCCTCCGATCCCCGGGGCAGCAGCACGGTGGGATCAGGGAGCTCCGCGATCCGCCAAGCCGTCTCCCGCTGTGCGGCGAACTCACGCGCGACAGCCAGCAACGCGGCCACAGCTTCGTCACGCGGCACGGGCCAGCCGGTGTCCACGCCAGCGAGCAGCACCGTGCCCGCGTCGGACGTCACCGCGCGCCAGCACACATCGGCGCCTTCGCCCGCGACGTCACCCCGGCCGTCGTCGAACGCGAACAGGAACCGCCCCGGCAGCTCGGCCAGCTCCGGCTCGGCGCACAAGGCCACGTCCAGCTCCCCCGCCAGCCCGCGGACGTCGGCGGTCCCGCCGTGCACCCCGCTCAACGGCGAGGCCAGCACGTTGCGCACCCGCTCGTGCGTCGGCGAAGGCAACAACCCGGCAGCCATGAGCCTCGACGCGAGACCGGGCCGTGCCACCCCACGCAGCTGGACGTTGCCCCGCGAGGTGAGGTGCACGTCGCCGTCACCGAGGTCTTCGGCGCAGGAAGCCAGCACCCGCAACCGCTCCGCGGAGACGACCCCACCGGGCAGGCGCACGCGGGCGAGCGGTCCGTCCGCCGCGTCGTGCGTGGCGAAGACCCCGGGGCAGGCGTCGGCGCGTACGCGGGCAGGGCTGGACATGCCGCTCACTGTAGCTGGCTGCGGATTAAGCAGACTTGCGATCGTATGTAGTAGGTGTGCTACATTTCGTCGCACACAAACGATGGGGGTGGATTCGGTTTGAGGAATCCAGAGGAAGTCGTGCTGCGGGTCGAGGACCTGCGCATGAGATACGGCACCAACGACGTACTCCACGGCGTCGACTTCAAGGCCTACCGCGGCGAAGTGCTCTGCCTGCTCGGGCCCAACGGCGCCGGCAAGACGACCACGATCGAGATCCTCGAGGGTTTCCGGATGCGCTCGGCGGGCGACGTCGAGGTACTCGGCACCGATCCCGCGCGCGGCGGTGAGGACTGGCGGGCACGGCTGGGGGTCGTGCTCCAGTCCTGGCGTGACCACGGGAAATGGCGCGTGCGCGAGCTGCTGGCGCACCTCGGCGAGTACTACGCGCCGTACTCGACCGACACGATCCGCCGCCCGTGGGACACCCGCGAGCTGATCGACGCCGTCGGGCTCACCCCGCACGCGGACAAGAAGATCCGGCAGCTCTCCGGCGGGCAGCGGCGCCGCCTCGACGTCGCGATCGGCATCGTCGGCCGGCCCGAGCTGCTCTTCCTCGACGAACCGACGGCGGGCTTCGACCCCGAGGCACGGCGCGAGTTCCACGACCTCGTGCACCGGCTGACCGACGACGAGGACACCACGATCCTGCTCACCACCCACGACCTCGACGAGGCCGAGAAGCTGGCCGACCGGATCCTCATCCTCAACGGCGGCCGGATCGTCGCCGACGGTTCCGCCGACGAGCTCAGCCGCCGGATCTCCGGCGAGGCCGAGGTGCGCTGGTCCGTCGACGGGCAGCACTTCGTGCACTCCACCACGGAGGCCACGAAGTACGTGTTCGAACTCTTCAAGCAGCACGGCGAAGCCGTGGCCGACCTGGAGGTCCGCCGCGCGTCCCTCGAGGACACCTACATGACCCTGGTGCACCGCGCCGAGGCCGGACTCGTGGAAGCGGGTGTGTGATGACTGCGATGACCACGCCGATGGCGTTCGCCGCGGCCGCGAAGCGAAGGGCCCTGCGCAGTGGGTTGCGCCGCGGGCTGACCGAGTTCCGCCAGCAGTGGACCAACCGAGACGACGTGCTCGGCCAGGTGGTCTGGCTGGTCCTGATCCTGACCACGCTGTTCTTCATGCGCAACGCGCACCTGCCCGGCACGTCGTTCTCACTGGGCACCGCGACCGTGCCGAGCGTGCTCGGCGCCGGGATCGTGTTCAACGGCCTTTCGGGCGCGGCCGGCCAGCTCGTGATCGACCGCGAGGACGGCACGCTGCTGCGCGCCAAGGCCACGCCCAACGGCATGCTCGGCTACCTGCTCGGCAAGATCGTGTCGCTCTCGCTCATGCAGGTGGCCGGCCTGGTCGTGGTGCTGGTGCCGTGCCTGTTCCTGTTCTCCGGGCTGGCCGCGGACGGCGTGTGGTCGTGGCTCAACCTGCTCTGGGTCCTGGTGCTCGGGCTGCTGGCCACGCTGCCACTGGGCGCCGCGATCGGCTCCCTCATCCGCGACCCTCGGGCGATGGCCCTGGTCATGCTGCCGGTCACGGGCCTGACCGCGATCTCCGGCATCTTCTACCCGATCACGGCCCTGCCGGTCTGGGTGCAGGGCATCGCCCAGGTGTTCCCGATGTACTGGCTCGGCCTCGGCATGCGCTCGGCGCTGCTGCCGGACTCGGCCGTGGTGGTGGAGATCGGGCAGTCGTGGCGGCCCTGGTGGACCCTCGGCGTGCTGGTCGTGTGGGCCGTGATCGGATTGGCGCTGGCCCCGGTACTGCTTCGGCGCATGGCGCGGCGGGAATCCGGGTCGTCGGTGGCCGAACGACGGGAGAGGGCACTGCAGCGTGTGTGATCCGCGGTGAGCGAGAACGTCTACAACCGCATCGCGGTGCTGCGCGCCGAGCGCGGGATCTCGCGCCGGCAGCTGGCCGACGCGCTCGGCGTGCACTACCAGACGATCGGGTACCTGGAACGCGGCGAGTACAGCCCGAGCCTCTACCTGGCCCTGCGGATCGCGGAGTTCTTCGAGGTGGCCGTGGAGGTGCTCTTCTCCACCGAGCCGTTCCCGCGGATCGGCGACCGGTCGGCGTAGAACGGATGGGGTGACCGCCCATCTGCACGCCGCCGAGGACTTCATCGACCACCTCTCGCCGGAGGCCAACCGCTACAAGGCCTCCGGCGAGCCCGACGTCGTGAGCTGGACGCGGCCACAGCGCAACCACACGCAGTGCGCCTCGTTCCAGACCCAGCTGCTCAAGCACGTCTACGACTGGGCCGACGACGAGTTCTTCACCACCCATTTCCGCTCGGTGAGCCCGCCTTCACGCACGTACCGGTGGGTCTTCGAACAGCGGCAAGTGCCGCACTTCGCACGCGTGGACACCGTCGCCGACCTGCGTCCCGGTGATCTCGTGGTGATCGACTACGGGCACCGCCGGCCGACGAACACCGGGCACATCGCGCTGGTGCGGGGCACGCCCGTCGTGGACGAGGCCAAGTCGTACGTCGTGCCCGTGGCCGATTGCACCGCCGACCCGCACGGCACATCGCCGGACTTCCCCGACAGCCGCTCCCCCGCGGGTCAGGGCGCCGGTTACGGGCACCTGGTCGTACACGCGTCGCCGGATACGGGCGGGTTCGCGGGTTACGCGTGGAGCGTCACGGCCCAGCGGTCCCACCCCGTGGCCGAGCGGCCGATCGTGGCCGTGCGCGTGGTCTGAGACGTCACCTTGACGCGGGCTCGCACGCCCGTGAGAGTGAGTGGCGAACCACGCGTCGGCAGGTGGAGGAACCCGGTGAGAGTCCGGGACGGTCCCGCCACTGTGACCCGGAGTGATCCGGGGAGCCAGGAACTCCCGCCGGCGCGACCGACGACCCGGGGCGCGGACACCCCGAGTGAGGAACGCCGTGATCCTGTTGCTGTCCACTTCGGACACCGATCTGCTCAGCGCCCGGGCCAGCGAGGGCGAGTTTCGGCTCGCGAACCCCGCCCGGCTCGACGTCGCGGACCTGCCGGGGCTGCTGGACGGCGCGCCGATCGTCGTGGTCCGGATCCTGGGCACGCCGCGGTCGTGGCAGGAGGGCCTCGACACGCTGCGCGCGTCGGGCTCGCACGTGGTGGTGCTGGGCGGTGAGCAGACGCCGGACGCGGAGCTGATGAAGCTCTCCACCGTGCCGGCGGGCATCGCGGCCGAGGCGCACGCCTACCTCGCGCAGGGCGGGCCGGAGAACCTCACGCAGCTGCACCGGTTCCTGTCCGACACGCTGCTGCTGACCGGCGACGGTTTCGAGCCGCCCGCGCAGCTGCCGTCGTGGGGGGTGCTGGAGCGCGCTTCTTCGGGCCCGGCGGACGGTCCGGTCGTCGGGATCCTCTACTACCGCGCGCACCACCTGTCCGGGAACACCGGGTTCGTCCACGCGCTGGCCGACGCGATCGAGGCCGCGGGCGGGCGCGCGCTGCCGATCCACTGCGCGTCGCTGCGCAACCGCGAGCCGGAGATGATGGCCGAACTGGGTCGGGCCGACGCGCTGCTGGTCACAGTGCTGGCGGCGGGCGGCACGCGGCCCTCGGAGGCCGGCGCGGGTGGCGACGACGAGGCGTGGGACGTCGCGGAGATGGCGGGGCTCGACATCCCGATCCTGCAGGCGCTGTGCCTCACCAGCGACCGCGCGACGTGGTCGGCGAGCGACGAGGGCCTGTCGCCGCTGGACGCCGGCAACCAGATGGCCGTGCCGGAGTTCGACGGCCGGCTGATCACGGTGCCGTTCTCGTTCAAGGAGTTCGACGAAGACGGCCTGCCGCGCTATGTCGCCGACGCCGAGCGCGCTTCGCGGGTGGCCGGGATCGCCCTGGCGCACGCGCGGCTGCGGCACACGCCTCCCGCGTCCCGGCGCATCGCGCTGATGCTCTCGGCGTACCCGACGAAGCACTCGCGGGTGGGCAACGCCGTGGGGCTGGACACGCCGGCGTCGGCGATCAAGCTGCTGCGGCTCATGCGTTCGGAGGGTTACGACCTGGGCGCCGACGCGTTCCCCGGCGTCGAGCCGACGGGCACCGACCAGCCGGACGGCGACGCGTTGATCCACGCGCTGATCGCCGCGGGCGGGCAGGACCCGGAGTGGCTGACGGAGGAACAGCTCTCGGGCAACCCGATCCGGGTCCCCGCGGCGCGGTACCGCTCGTGGTTCGCCGAGTTGCCCGCAGAGCTGCGTGAGGCGATGGAGGAGCACTGGGGTCCCGCGCCGGGCTCTCTGTATGTCGACACATCGGCAAATCCCGAGGGCGACATCGTGCTGGCGTCGCTCCAGTCGGGCAACGTCGTGATCATGATCCAGCCGCCGCGCGGGTTCGGCGAGAACCCCGTGGCGATTTACCACAACCCGGACCTGCCGCCGAGCCACCACTACCTCGCCGCGTACCGCTGGCTGGAGGAGGAGTTCGGCGCGCACGCCGTGGTGCACCTGGGCAAACACGGTTCGCTGGAGTGGCTGCCGGGCAAGACGGCGGGCCTGTCGGCGTCCTGCGCGCCCGACGCCGTTCTGGGCAACCTGCCGCTGATCTACCCGTTCCTCATCAACGACCCGGGCGAGGGCGCGCAGGCGAAACGGCGGGCACACGCCACGATCGTCGACCACCTGATCCCGCCGATGGCGCGCGCCGAGTCCTACGGCGACCTCGCGCGGCTCGAGCAGCTGATGGACGAGCACGCGAACATCGCCGCGATGGACCCGGCCAAGCTGCCGGCCATCCGCGCCCAGATCTGGACGCTCATCCAGGCGGCGAAGCTCGACCACGACCTGGGCGTCGCCGAGCGCCCGCACGACGTGGAGTTCGACGACTTCCTGCTGCACATCGACGGCTGGCTCTGCGAGGTGAAGGACGCGCAGATCCGCGACGGCCTGCACATCCTCGGCGAGGCCCCCGTCGGCGAGGCGCGCGTGAACCTCGTGCTGGCGATGCTGCGGGCCCAGCAGATGTGGGGCGGCAAGCAGGGGGCGGTGCCGGGGCTGCGTTCGGCGTTGGGGCTGAAGGAGAACTCCGACGCCCCGCTGTCCGAAGTGGACGCGATCGAGACCACGGCGCGGTCGCTGGTGGTGGCGATGGAAGCGCGTTCGTGGGCTGCGTCGGCCGTGCCCGCCGTGGTCTCCGAAGTTCTGGGCACTGCGGACGCGGAAGTCTCGCGGGTGCTGACGTTCGCGGCTTCCGAGATCGTCCCCCGGCTGGCGGGTACCTCGGGCGAGATCTCCGCGGTGCTGCACGCTCTCGACGGCGGTTACATCCCGGCCGGGCCGAGTGGTTCGCCGTTGCGCGGCTTGGTGAACGTGCTGCCGACCGGGCGGAACTTCTACACCGTCGACCCGAAGGCCATCCCGAGCCGCCTGGCGTGGGAGACCGGCCAGGCACTGGCCGACTCGCTGTTGCGCCGCTACCGCGACGACACCGGCTCGTGGCCGACGTCGGTGGGGCTCTCGGTCTGGGGCACCTCGGCGATGCGCACCTCCGGCGACGACGCCGCGGAAGTGCTGGCGCTGCTGGGCGTGCAGCCGGTGTGGGACGAGGCTTCGCGGCGCGTCACCGGCCTGGAGGCCATTCCGCTGGCCGAGCTGGGCCGCCCGCGCATCGACGTCACGGTGCGCATCAGCGGCTTCTTCCGCGACGCTTTCCCCCACGTGATCACTTTGCTGGACGACGCCGTCCGACTGGTGGCAGCTTTGGACGAGCCTGCTTCGGAGAACTTCGTCCGCGCCCACGTCTCCGCGGACTTGGCCACGCACGGCGATGCTCGCCGCGCGACCACCCGCATCTTCGGCTCGAAACCCGGCGCCTACGGTGCCGGCCTGCTGCCCCTGATGGACTCCGGCAACTGGCGCGACGACAAGGACCTGGCCGAGGTCTACGCCGTCTGGGGCGGCTTCGCCTACGGCCGCGACCTCGACGGCCGCCCCGCGCGCGAAGACATGGAGCAGTCCTACCGGCGCATCGTCGTGGCCGCCAAGAACACCGACACGCGCGAACACGACATCGCCGACTCCGACGACTACTTCCAGTACCACGGCGGCATGATCGCCACCGTTCGCGCGCTGACGGGCTCCGCGCCCGCGTCGTACATCGGCGACAGCACCACCCCGGACGCCGTCCGCACCCGCACCCTGGGCGAAGAAACGGCGCGCGTGTTCCGCGCCCGCGTGGTCAACCCGCGCTGGCTCTCGGCCATGCGCCGCCACGGCTACAAGGGCGCCTTCGAACTCGCCGCCACGGTCGATTACCTCTTCGGCTTCGACGCCACCGCCGGCGTCGTGGGCGACTGGATGTACGAAAAGCTGTCCGAGTCGTACGTGCTGGACGCCGAAAACCAGGACTTCCTGCGCCAGGCCAACCCGTGGGCCCTGCGCGGCATCATCGAGCGCCTCACCGAAGCCGCCGACCGCGGCCTCTGGTCCGACCCGGACCCCGACCTGATGGCCCAACTGCGCGACGTCTACCTCACCCTCGAAGGCGACCTCGAAGGCGAGTGACCACCCCTACCCCTACCCCGGCTCTGACGGCGCGGCCCTCACCTACCGCTCCATCGGCTCCGGCCGCCCCCTGATCCTCCTCCACGGCTTCACGGCACGCGGCACCCAGTGGCTCGCCTCCGGCCCCGCGGCACACCTCGCCTCCACCGGCCACCACGTCATCCTCCCCCCTTGGCGGCGATCCTCAGGACCTGCTCCACATCCTGGATACCCACGTCCCGACTTCCCCCACCGACTTGGAACGCATCCCACGCCGACCCTGGTCACCGTCGGCGCTGACGACCTGCACCGCACCTCCGCCGAACAACTCGCCGCCACCATGCCCCGCGCCGAGTTCCGCGAAGTCCCGTGCAACCACTTCACCGCCCTTTGCGCCGCGAAGTTCGCCGCCGCGATCACGTCATTCCTGGCCCGGCCTATCACCTAGTTCGCGCCTCCTCCGCCTGGCCCCAGACGTGTCCCGTCGTGGCCTCACCTAGTTGCTGGCAGTTCGCGCTTCGCGTTGCCCGCAACCGAGCCACGCACTCCGCCTTTCCCAGTCCGCCTTGGCGTTCGCGACCTGCTCGCCGGACCGAGCGCGTGCGTCGCAGTCTTCCGGCCGGGCGAGCACCTCGATCGCACCCCGCGTGGCCAAGGCGCTCACCCCGGCGGAACGGGGCTGTCCGCAGTGGACCAGCGGGGCGGTTGGTCCGCGTCCGGTCGGGGGCGGGTGCGTTGGGCCGCCAGGGTGAACACCGGCGGCCGATACCGACATTTCGCCCGTAGCGGCCAGCCGATCGTCGGGTGGCGGGTTGACTTCGTATTGGTCTAGTCCAATGCTGTAGCGCACCCCGCTCGTCAGCTGGAGGACAGATGCAACGAAGCAGACTGGCCGCCGTCGGGCTCGCCGCCGCCGCCGTGCTCGGGACAGCCGCGACCCTGTCCGCCACGGCCGACGCCCAGCCCGCGGCCGCCGCGGCCCTGAGCAACAACTGGTACGCCTCGGCGCCGTACCTCATGCCCGTGAGCAACAACCCGCCCGACCCGGTCACGGTGATGAACGCGACCGGGCAGAAGGCGTTCCAGCTGGCCTTCATCCTCGCCCCCGACGGCGGCGGCTGCAGCCCGACGTGGGACGGCAAGTCGGCGGTCTCGTCGGACACCGCGATCGCCGGGGTCGTGAACCGCATCCGCGGCAACGGCGGCGACGTCTCGGTGTCCGTCGGCGGCTACGGCGGCACGAAGCTGGGCCAGACGTGCGGCACCGTCGACGCGACCGCCGCCGCCTACCAGCAGGTGGTGACGAAGTACGGCCTCAAGGCCATCGACTTCGACCTGGAAGAACCCGAGTACGAGAACACCACGGCGATCGCCAACGAGCTCGGCGCCGCGAAGAAGCTGCAGGCCGACAACCCGGGCCTGTTCGTGTCCGTCACGATGCCCGGCACCTCGGCCGGCACGGGCTGGTTCGGCACGCAGCTGCTCGACCAGGCCAAGTCCATCGGCTTCACACCCAACAACTTCTCGATCATGCCCTTCGACGGCGGCTTCAACGGCTCCTCGGCGCAAGTGTCCGCGCTCGAGAACTTCCACGGCCTGCTGGAAAGCCACCTCGGCTGGGACAGCGCCACCGCGTACTCGCACGAGGGCTTCTCCGGCATGAACGGCCGCTCCGACAACGCGGAGATCTTCACCCTCGCCGACTTCCAGACCGTCTACGACTACGCGACCAGCCACCACCTAGGCCGCTTCACGTACTGGGCCGTCAACCGCGACCGCCCGTGCACCACCACGACCGACAACGCCGTGTGCTCCAACGTCACCCAGAACGACTGGGACTTCACCAAGTTCACCACCCGCTTCGCCGGCGCGACGCCGCCCCAGACCGGCCCGCCGACGACCCCGCCCACCAACCCGCCGGGCACCTGCACCGCGCCCGAGTGGCAGAAAGCCTCGGTCTACGTCGGCGGCAACTCCGTCTCCCACAACGCCCACAAGTGGACCGCCAAGTGGTGGACCCAGGGCGAAGAACCCGGTGCAGGCGGCCCCGACGGCGTCTGGTCGGACAACGGCCCCTGCTGATCGCTTTCCCGGTCCCCCGCTGCCGGGTGGTCCACGGTGAATCCACTGTGGACCACCCGGTGTTCCACGTTCGGCGGCAGGCTCAGGGGCGAATGCCGGGCAGGTGGGTGTTGGCGCGGCGGACCTCGGAGGCCAGCGCGGGCACCTCGACGACCTTGCGGCCCGCCGCGGCGAGCAGTTCGACGCCCTCGGCCTCGACGAACAGGGACGGCTCGCGCCAGGCGATGACGACGCGTGGGATGGGCGTTTCGAGGATCAGCTGTGTGCAGCTCTTCGGGTGGGAAGCGCGGGAGCTGCACGGTTCGAGCGAGCTGTACATGGTCGCGGTGGCCAGGCGGGGGTCGTCCGCGCGGAGCTTGGCCAGGGCGGCTTCCTCGGCGTGGTTGTGCGGCTCGCCCTCGCCGGAGTGGCCGGTGGCGAGCACGGTGCCGTCGGGCGCGGCGATGACGGCGCCGACGCGGAACGTCGAGCTGGGCGGGCATTCGTCCGCCAGCGCGATCGCCTGGCGCAGGCGCAGGACGTCGATCGGGGTGGGCTCGGCGGCCGCGCGGTAGTGGAGCACGGCGACGTTGCCGAGCTGGCGCAGTTCGGCCAGCTCCAGCGGACGCGGGAATGCGCCGGGGCCGAGAAAGCGCGGCGCGCGCGGGTCGCCGACCACCAGGGGCGCGATGGCGAGGCGCAGCTCGTCGGCGAGGCCGGCTTCGAGGAACTGCGTGTGGACGGCGCCGCCACCCTCCACGAGGAGCCGGCGGACGCCGCGTTCGCCGAGGTCGTCGAGGATGCGCTCGAGCCGGGGCGGGGTGCCGGCGTCGATGATCGTGGCGACGTCGCGCAGGCCGTCGACCGCGACCGGCGGCGCGTAGACGAGCTTCGGCGCTTCGCCGACCGTGAAGAAGCGCGACGCCGGATCGAGCTTGCCGGTGCTCGTCACCGTCACCTTGATCGGCTGCTCCGGCCGCCCTGCCGCGACTCGCTCGCTTCGCAGCTCCGCCGAACGCACGAGCAGCCGCGGGTTGTCCGCGCGCACCGTGTTGGCGCCGACGAGGATCGCGTCGGCGTCGGCACGCAGGCGGTCGACCTCGGCGAAATCGTCCTCATTGGACAGGATCAGCCGGGTGGTGCTCGCGTCGTCGAGATAGCCGTCCAGCGACTGGGCGGCGGAGAGTACGACGTGGGGACGCCTGCTCATGCGGGTTGGACCGCGTACTGGCGCACATACAGGTCGGTGTAGGTCACCGGCCCGCGCGGCCCCGGCACGCGGTCGAGGTTGATCCCGGTCTCGGGCACGGCCAGCAGCTTGAAGCCGTCGAGCAGCCGCGTCGGCGCGTTCCAGAAGACGCCCGTGCCGGTGTAGCCGTCGAAGAACGCGCCGGCCGCCACCTCGTCCTCGGTGGCGATGCCCGCCGCGAGGCCCGACGTCCGCTCGTTCGCGATCTCCACGGCCTCGTCGAGCCCGCTCACGCGCTCGACCGTGACGGTCGCCTCGCGGTCGGAGTCCAGCGCCCACTCGTAGCCGATGGCGTGCTCGTGCGGCGCCAGCGACGGCGTGACCCCGCGCTCGGCCAGCGCGGCGGTGATCGACGGCCACACGGCGTCGTGCACGTCGTCGTGGACGAGCAGCAGGTTGAGCCGGTTGCACACGCCGAGCCGGTCGAGGCTCGCGGACACGAGGTCGCGCACCTTGCCGGCGTCGGCCGCCGCGTCGACGTACAGCACGCCGCCGCCGTCCGCGTGTGCCAGCGTGCGCACGCCGTGCACGGCCGCCTCGGTGGCCAGCGCGCGCGTGCTGTCGCCGCTGCCGCGCAGGATCACCAGCGGCACCAGCCCCGGTAGGCGCACCAGCGCCGACGCGGCCTCCCGCTCGACGCGCGGCACCAGCTGCACCACGTCCGGGTCGATCCCGGCCTCAGCCAGCGCCGGCGCGATCACCGTGTCACGCAGCCGCTGGGCCGAGCCCAGCGCCGCCGACCCGGTGCGCAGCACCCCGGCGTTGCGCGACTTCACCAGCTGCGACGCCACGTCGACCGTCACGTTCGGCCGCGCCTCGTAGTTCGCGCCGATGACGCCCACCGGACGGCGCCGCTCGATCAGCCGCAGCCCACCGTCCAATGTGGACACCTCGACGGACCGCTCCTGGTGCGGCGCGCCGGCCAGCAGCCGCAACTGCTCGGCCATGCCGTCGAGGCGCTCGGGCGTGATGGTGAGCCGGTCGAGCAGACCCGCGCTCATCCCGTCCTCGCGCGCCTTGGCGACGTCGGCCCGGTTGGCGTCGAGCACCTCCTCGCGGTGCGTCTGCAGGCGCTCGGCCATGCCTCGCAGCGCCGCGTCCACGGCCTCCTCGGTGGCCTTGGCCAGCGACGGCGCGGCCAGCTTCGCCGCTCGCGCGCACTCCTCGACGGCCTTCGCGACCTCGTCCATCGTCGTCTCCCTCCGCGCGTTCGGCAGAGGACCAGTTTGCCGCACCGCCCACATCCGGGGACGACTGGCTCAACCCTCGGGACGCACCCTCACGCGACGACCGGCTCCAGCAGCCACAGCGCACCGGCCAGCAGACAGCTCACCGTGAGCACCACGAACACCAGCACCCACAGCACGGCGGGCACCGCGGTCAGGCGGCTGAGCTGGTCGGCGTCGGAGTCGCGCGCCTGGCCGCGATGGCGCTTGACCTGCAGCTCCACCACCGGCCGGACGCCCCCGAACAGCAGGAACCACGTCAGCAGGTACGCGAACGGCGCCTGCACCACCGGCGGCGCGACCAGCGCCACGAGCCCCAGCACGACCGCGCTCGCAACCACGGTGAACACGCCGTACGCGTTGCGCACCATGATCAGCACACCCAGCAGCAGCAACGCCACCAGCACCAGCACGGCCGTGATCAGGTCCTGCCCGACCAGGCTCGCGAACAGCAAGCCCAGCACCGACGGCGCGACGTACCCGGCCAGCGCCGTGAACGCCATGCCCGGCCCCTCCGGCTTGCCGCGCGACACGGTGACGCCCGAGGTGTCCGAGTGCAGCTTGATCGAGCGCAACCGCCGCCCGACCAGCACCGCGGCCAGCGCGTGGCCCGCCTCGTGCACGATGGTCACCACGTTGCGCGCGAACCGCCACGGCGTGCCGCCCACCAGCACCACCAGCAACGCGACACCACCGGTGACCAGCGTGATCGCCGCCGGGGTGTTCGCCTGCGTGAGCGCCGCCTCGACGGCCCCGGGCGCGCCGGCCGCACGCTCCCACCCACCAGCCACGGCTTGGCTGGTGACCACGGACGAGACGTCGAGCACACGCGAAATCACGCGCACACCTCACCACAAGCGACATCTGGCCACTGTTAGTGCCCGTTGCGGGATGGGCCGACTGAGGTCGGTATGGGGTGGGTCACGTCATGGGGTCTCCCTTCTTCGTCTTCGACATTTGTTGGCCGGGGCGCAGGCCTCTTCGGCGCCGCTGACCACCTCCTTCACTTGACTGCCCGCCCCTCGGCCAGGGCCGCGGCTTGCGGCTCCGGCTGCGCCGCCCACCACCGCCACCGCCCCCGGCCCCGGCACCGGATGCGAAGCAGCTGGGCCCGCAGAACGCGCTCGTGAGCAATCCCTGCGCCCGCACGCCTTCCCGTCCCCGTCTCAGCGCGCGCCGTCGGACCCCAACCGACTGACCCCGGCCGACTGCGAGCAGCCGGGCCACCGCCGACCGCCGCCGGCCCGGCACCGGTCGCGAGGCAGGCTGGGCCCGCAGAACGTGCCCGTGGGCAATCCCTGCGCCCGCACGCCTTCCTCTCGCCGACCCACTCTCCGACTCAGCGCCCGCACGCCTTCCTGTCCACGACTCAGCGCGCGCCGTCGGACCCCAACCGACTGACACCCCGGCCGACTGCGAGGAGCCAGGCCACCGCCGAGGCCGGCTCGGCAGTCACTGCCCAGAAGGGCGGCACCGCCGCGGCCGGAGCGGCGCGTCCCCGCGAGCCATTTCGCGAGCCGCAGTCAGCCGGGCGAGCGCGGCGCCGGCGCCGGCGCGGGTGCGGGTGCGGGCGTCACAGTGCGGCCGAGCCCGTAACCACCTCCTCAGCCGAGGAAGCCGCGTCGGGGTCTGGCGGGACGGCGTCGAGGGTGGCCCGGAACAGCAAGGCGATCCAGCTGCGGTAGGGGCGCCAGTCGTCGGCCAGGGGGATCAGTTCGGAGGCCGGGGTCGTGGCCGGGAGGCCGTACTCGTCGCGCATGGCTTCGTGCAGGCGGCCGTCGGCGCGGGGGAAGAGGTCGGGGTGCCCCGCGCCGCGCAGGAGGATTTGTTCGGCGGAGAAGGCGCCGATGCCGGGGATGGCGCGCAGGTGCGCGAGGGCGTCGGGGATGGGAAGCGCGCGAAGCTCGGCAGGGTCGAGGCGGCCGTCGGCGGTGGCTTGGGCGACGGAGCGCAGGCGGGCGACGCGGAAGTCGGCCAGGCCGTCTTCCGAGGCGAGCTCGGCCAGGACCGCGGGTGCGGGGAACGAGACCACTTGGTATTCGCCGACGTCGATGATGGCGCCGTGGCGTTCGGCGAGCACGCGGCGGCGCCGGATGGCCGTGGTGAAGCGCATGCCTTGGGAGAGCACGGACCAGCAGGCGGCTTCGTAGGGCGAGGAGAACAGCACGGGGCGCAAACCCGGATGGGCAGCGCGCAAGCGGGCGGCGACGGAGTCGCGCAGGTCGATGTCGGGCAGTCCGGAGGCGTCGACGTCGAGGGAGAGCATGCGGCTCACCTGGCCCATCACGCGCGCCGCCAGGTCGACCGGCGCGGAGACCTCCACCTCCACCGTGCCGGGCGATCTCTGGCGGATCGCGGCTCCGGCGTGGGTCCAGACGCCGTCCACGGGAAAGGCCAACCGCAGCACACCCGGCTCCGAGGCGGCGTCGGGCCGGGCGGCCGGGCCGAAGCCGGCCAGGTAGAGGCTCGCGGCGCACAGGTCGAACGGTCCGCGCACGGCTATCTCGCCGGTCGGCACGTCGATGGGCAGCAGGATCGGTGCGGTCATCGGGGTGTCCCTCCTCTGCGGCCTCCGGGGGTCGGAGAACCGTGGAAGCGACGTTAGGAAGAGGGGCCGACAATCCGGGGCCTCGAACGCCTGATCGGCGAGATCTTCACTCGATCGTGGAAAACCAGGCTTTGGCATACTGCCGGTATCCGAACCGGAAGGGAGCGAAACCGGTGGTAGAGCACCCAAAAGCCCAGGACCGTCTCGCCGATCTGCTCGACGCGCCGGCCAAGACCACGGACGCGGGTTACCTCGACGTCCTCGGCGACGCGCCCCAAGCCGGGCCCACCACGGGAATCACCCAGCGCGTGATGCGCACGACGCTGCTCCCCCAGGTCTACGAACGCTACTGGCGTCCCATGTTCGGCCGGCTGTTCAAGGGCCCGTTCGGCCCCAGCATGGCCGGCGAAGTCCGCCTCGCCACGGAGCTCCTCGCGCTCGAACCCGGTCGGATCGTGCTCGACGTCGCCTGCGGCACCGGCCGGTTCACCCGTGCTTTCGGGGCAGCCGTGGGAAAAGAGGGCCTCGCCATCGGCCTCGACGGTGCGCCCTCGATGCTCACCCGCGCCGTCACCGAGACCGATGAAGACGGAGTCGCCTACCTCCGCGCCGACGCCGTCGAACCGCCGTTCACACCCTCCACAGTGGACGCCATCTGCTGCTTCGCCGCCCTGCACATGTTCGCCGAGCCCGAACGCGCGCTGGACTCGTTCGCGCGGATCCTGCGCCCCGGCGGCCGCGTCGTGCTGCTCACGAGCGCGCGCCGCGACTGGCAACCCGCGCGAGTCGTCGACACGGCGGGCGGGATCCTCAGCGGGCAGCGGATGTTCGACCGCGGCGAGATCGCCGCCGCCTTGCGCGCCCGGGGTCTCCGCATCGTCGCCGAGCGGTTCGCGGGCGTCACCCAGATCGTCGCCGGCGAGCTGCCCGAGGCGGACTGATCCACTTTGTCGGTGCCCGGGGATAGCATCCCCGCATGACCGACGCCGCTCCCGTCCCGCCCGACGACTCCCACCTGCGCGCCCTGATCGAAGCCACGGCCGAAGCCGTCGCGGCCGCCGAACCCCTCGGCTCCGACCACACCGGAGCCGAGTCCGGGGTGCGCGCGGCCGTGGCACAAGAAGTGCGGGCTCGCGCCGACGAACTCGTTGCGCTGAGCCAAGACCTGCACGCCCACCCGGAAGAGGGCTTCACCGAGCACCGCTCCGTCGGTGCGCTGGCGGAGCTCCTGCGCGCCCACGGCCACGAGGTCACGGTCGGCCTCGGCGGCCTCGACACCGCCCTGCGCGCGAGCACCCCGGACAACGGCGGCCCGCACATCGCCGTGCTGTCGGAGTACGACGCGCTGCCCGGGCTCGGGCACGCGTGCGGGCACAACGTCATCTGCACCGCCGGCGCCGGCGGGTTCCTGGGCGCCGCGGCCGTGGCCGAGCAGGTCGGCGGACGCGTGTCCCTCGTCGGCACGCCCGCGGAGGAAGGCGGCGGCGGCAAGGAGACGCTCGCGCGCGCCGGGGTGTTCGACGACGTCGACGCCGTGATCATGCTCCACCCGTTCAGCCACGACATCGCGCTGCACCCGTTCCTCGGCCGGCGGCAGCTGGAGATGGTGTTCCACGGCGTCGGGGCCCACGCGTCGGCGCAGCCGTTCATGGGGCGCAACGCTCTCGACTCCGCGGTCGCGGCCTACCAGGGCGTGTCGATGCTGCGCCAGCAACTGCCTTCGACCGACCGCGTGCACGGCGTCTTCACCGACGGCGGCGCCCGGCCCAACGTGATCCCCGAACGCGCTGCGCTCCTGTTCTACCTCCGCTCGGCCGACCCCGAGACGTTGCGCGACCTCGCGAAGCGGATGACCGCGATCGCCCACGGCGCCGCCGAAATGACGGGCTGCGGCGTGGAGCTCACGTGGGATTCGCAGCCGGCGTACCTGCCGATCCGCTTCAACACCACGTTCGCCGGGCGCTGGTCGGCGAACCAGGCCGACACGGGCCGCAAGCCGCTGCCGCCGGGGATCGTGCCCGAGTTCCTCACAGGGTCCACCGATCTGGGCAATTTGTCCTACCGGATGCCCGCGCTGCACCCGATGATCGCCGTCTCCGGACCGACGGTTGCCTTGCACACCAAGGAGTTCGCCGAAGCCGCCGGCTCGCCCGCGGGCGACAAGGCCGTGGTCGACGGCGCGCTCGGCCTCGCCCTCACCGCCGCCGACTACCTCGCCGACGCGACGCTGCGCCAAGCCGTGCACGACGAGTTCGAAGCCTCGGGAGGTGCGCTCGACGTCCCGAAGTTCTTCGACTGAAAGCCACCGAACCAGGCTGAGGAACGCCTGAGGATTCTCAGCTGATTCTTCTCAGCAAAGCCGAAGGGATTTCCACAGGGTTCTCACAACCACCGCCGCGAATCTGGTGTCATGACCGAGAACGAGAGTCGGCCCGGCCCCGCCTCACCCGGTGGGCACCAGCCGCACCAGACCCACCCGATCGCTGCTCAGCAGAACGCCCAGCAGCACACCCAGCCGCAGTACGGCCCGTATGCCCAGCACGGGCAGTACCGCCACCAGCAGCAGGCCGCGCCGAACCCGCTCTTCACACAGCAGCCGCAGGCTCAGCCGGCCACGCAGCCGAAGCGACGGGGCGGCAAGCTCGCCGCCGTCGTCGGCGCGACCGCGCTCGCCGCGGCGCTCGTCGGCGGTGGCGCCGGTGCGGCGATCGTCGGGCTGACCACCACCTCGGTGGCCTCGCCCGCGTCGTCCTCCGCGGTCGCCGGGCAGACGGTCAGCAACACGACCTCCACCGGCGACGTCAGCACGGTCGCGGCGAAGGTCCTGCCGAGCGTCGTGCAGGTCAACGTCGACACCGGCCAGGGCGAGGCCATCGGCTCGGGCGTCATCCTGAGCTCCGACGGCCGGATCCTCACCAACGCCCACGTGGTCGACGGCGCGGTCGGCGACGTCACGATCACGACGTCCGACGGCAAGCAGTACCAGGCCGGCGTGGTCGGCGCCGACACCAAGGGCGACATCGCGGTGCTGCAGGCCAAGGGCGCCAGCGGCCTCACCGCCGCCACCCTCGGCGACTCGAGCAAGCTCGTGGTCGGCCAGGAAGTGATCGCCATCGGCTCGCCGGGCGGGCTGCAGAACACCGTGACCACCGGCATCGTCAGCGCGCTGAACCGGCCGCTGTCCGACGTCGGCGGGGGCGAGCAGCAGCAGCAGTCGCCGTTCAGCCGCACGTCGAACCAGGCGGACAACGGCCCCAGCTACACCGCGATCCAGACCGACGCCTCGATCAACCAGGGCAACTCCGGCGGCGCGCTCGTCGACGCCCAGGGCCAGGTCATCGGCATCAACTCCGCCCTCTACAACCCGTCGGCCTCGGCCAACGGCTCCGCGGGCAGCGTCGGGATCGGCTTCGCGATCCCGGTCAACGACGCCAAGACGATCGTGGATCAGATCGTCAACGGCTGACGCAGTCGCGGACGGACCGCGGTCGGGGCGGCCCGTCCGACTTTCCTCGCTCGAATCGGGGTAGTGGGGAAAAACGGTGAAAGCCGCTCTCCCAGGGTTTCGGGGCCCTGAGAGAGCGGCTTTCACGCTGCCGGGAGCTCGTAGGTCAGCGTGAACGTGTGGTGGCCGGCCTCGTCCTGCGTGATGGCGGCGGAGCCGGAGATGCCCGTCAGCTCTCCCGATCCGGAGCCCGCGAGGATCAGCAGCGACAAGCCCTCGTCGCCCGCCGCGTGCCGCAGCACGAACGAACCCTTGCGCCCGTCGACGGACACCGCCAGGCCTCGAAGGCGACGTACGCGCGCGAAGTGGCATTCGAGGCCGTCAGCATCTCGACGGTGCTGGTGCCCTCGACCGCACCCGTGAAGGTTTTGGCGATGGCCACACGGGCGAACTCGGTGCCACCCGTCTCGTCCTGGGCCTGCGGCTCCCACTTGTCGAGCTCGAACGTGGCGGTCGCGGTGCTGGTCATGGCGGGTCCTTCCGATCGTGAGCTCTCAGCCTGCCCGCCATACCTGCCAGCTTGTGTCAGGTATTTTCATCGCCGGCGGTTGCCGAACAGCCCCCGCGTGATCTCCCGCCCCAGCGCGGACGCGGCCGAGCGCATGAAGGACTTCACCGCCGGGTTGCTCATCGCCTGCGAGATCAGCCCGGGGTCCTCCTTCTCGGCCTTCCCAGCAGGAGCCGGTGCAGGGGCCTCGGCAGCAGGCGGCGCGTCCGCCGGCGCCGCGACCCGAGCCGCCAGCTTCTCGTACGCCGACTCGCGGTCGATCGTCTCCGAGTACTTCGCGTGCAGGTCCGACGACGCGACCGCCGCGGCCACCGCCTCGTCCCCGACCGAGCCCATCTTCGACCGCGGCGCCCGCAGCCGCGTCCACGCGACCGGCGTCGGCGCGCCCCGCTCGGACAGCACCGTGACGACCGCCTCGCCGATGCCGAGTGACGTCAGCGCCGTCTCGAGGTCGTAGTGCGGTGTCTTCGGGTACGTCTTCACCGTCCTGGCCAGGGCTTTCTGGTCGTCCGGCGTGAACGCCCGCAGCGCGTGCTGCACCCGCGCGCCCAGCTGCGACAGCACCGCGTTGGGGATGTCCGTGGGCAGCTGCGTGCAGAAGAACACGCCGACGCCCTTCGACCGGATCAGTTTCACCGTCTGCTCGATGCGCTCCAGGAACGCCTTCGACGCGTCGTTGAACAACAGGTGCGCCTCGTCGAAGAAGAACACCAGCTTCGGCTTGTCGAGGTCGCCCTCCTCGGGCAGCTCCTCGAACAGCTCGGCCAGCAGCCACATCAGGAACGTCGAGAACAACGCCGGCTTCGACTGCAGGTCGTCCAGCTCCAGCAGCGTCACCACACCTTTGCCATCGACCTCGCGCATGAGGTCGTGGACGTCGAGCTCGGGCTCGCCGAAGAAGTCCTCGCCGCCCTGGGCCTCCAGATTGGACAGTGCGCGCAGGATCACCCCGGCCGTCGCCGAGGAGACGCCGCCGATGCCCTTGAGGTCGGCCTTGCCCTCGTCGCTGGTCAGGTGCGTGATCACCGACCGCAGGTCCTTCGTGTCGAGCAGCGCCAGTCCTCGCTGGTCGGCCCAGTGGAAGATCAGGCCGAGAGTCGACTCCTGCGTCTCGTTCAGGCCCAGCACCTTGGACAGCAGCACCGGGCCGAAGCTCGTGATCGTGGCCCGGATCGGCGAGCCCTTCCCACCGGTACCCAGCGACAGGAACTGCACCGGGCACGCGGCGGGCGCCCAGTCGTCACCCAGCTCCTGCGCGCGTTTCGTGAGCTTGTCGTTCGCCTCACCCGCCGCCGACAGCCCCGAAAGGTCGCCCTTCACGTCGGCCAGCACCACCGGCACGCCGGCGGCGGAGAGCTGCTCCGAGATCAGCTGCAACGTCTTCGTCTTGCCGGTGCCGGTCGCACCCGCCACCAGACCGTGGCGGTTCAGCGTGGCCAGCGGCAGCCGCACGGCCGCGGCCGCCTCGGTCCGCCCGTCGATCACCACGGCGCCCAGCTCCACCGCGTCGCCCTCACTCACGTAACCCTGCGCGATCTCCGCCGCAGGCGCCGACCCCTGCTCGGCCACTGGCCGCACCCCGTTCCGAGTCCGAAATCACACTCTTTCACCTGGCTGCCCGAGCGTAACGCGCCGAATGCGCAGGTAACCCGGCTGACATCCCCGTGTCGGGTTAGGGTTGTCCGGGTGACCGACCACCTAGTCTGGATCGACTGCGAGATGACGGGGCTCGACCTCGGCAAAGACGCGTTGATCGAAATAGCCGCCCTCGTGACCGACGCCGACCTCAACGTCCTCGGCGAGGGAGTCGACATCGTCATCCACACCGACGACACCACGCTCGACGGCATGCCGCAGGTGGTCCACGACATGCACGCCAAGTCCGGGCTCACCGAAGAGGTCCGCGCCTCCGCGGTGACGCTCGCCGAAGCCGAGCAGCGCGTGCTCGACTACATCCGCGAGCACGTCCCCGACCCCGGCACAGCCCCGCTGGCAGGCAACTCCATCGCCACCGACCGCGGCTTCATCTCCCGCGACATGCCGGCGCTCGACAGCCACCTGCATTACCGCATGGTCGACGTGTCGTCGGTCAAGGAACTCGTCCGGCGCTGGTACCCGCGGATCTACTACGCGAAGCCCGAGAAGGGCCTCGCCCACCGCGCGCTCGCCGACATCAAGGAATCCATCGGCGAACTCGACTACTACCGCAACGTCGCCTTCGTCCCCCAACCCGGGCCGACCAGCGAACAAGCCAAAGCCGCGGCCGCCGAAGTGCAGGAACGCCACCAAAGCTGACCCGGTGAAAACCCGTCGCGAGGGCACGCTACGATATTCCGTAGCAAGGTGATCGCGACGATCCCTCGCAGATGGTGGGCGTAGCTCAGCTGGTAGAGCACCTGGTTGTGGTCCAGGAGGTCGCGGGTTCGAAACCCGTCGCTCACCCCATTACCCCAGTTTGGTCGGTCCCTGGTGGGACCTTTCCCGAACTGGGGTTTCGCCTTTTCCTGGGGGTCGGACCCCCAGACCCCCGCCGGGGGATGCCCCCGGACCCCCATCAGGTGTGGTCGCCCCGGATCCCCGTCCTGCCGGGTTGCCCGGACCCCTGACCCGTGCGGTGGCCGTGGTGTGTGGGGTGGTGACGAATCCGTGGTCGGGTGCGGTGGGTGGTGGGGTCCTTTGTGGAGGGTTAGGAGTGGAGGAGGGCGTCGCGGAGGGTGGTTAGGAGGGCGATCAGGAGGGCGGTTGGGGGGCGGCGAGTGGGGCGGGTGTCGGCGCCGCGGCCCAGGCGCGCGAGTTGTTGTTGGTGCCAGGAGGAGTTGAGCAGGTCGTCGAGGAGTTTGTGACCGACTTTGGGGGTGGGGGCGGCGCTGTGGGTGGCGGGGTTGGTCAGGACACGGTGGGGGAACGTCGGGTCGTGGGTGATGGGGCGGGCCAGGCCCACGAGGTCGACGGAGCCGGAGGTGACGGCCTCGGCCATGGCGGCGTGGGAGCGGAAGCCGCCGGTGAGCATGAGGGGGACCGTGAGCTCGCGGGCGAAGTGGTCGGCGAAGTCGTGGAAGTAGGCCTCGCGGGCGCGGGTTGAGGCGCGTTCGGGCGTGCCGTCGACGACAGCGACGCTTTCGTAGGTGCCACCGGAGACTTCGAGCAGGTCGACGCCTTCCTGTTCCAGGGCCTTGGCGACCACGAGGGCGTCTTCGGGGGCGAAGCCGCCGCGTTGGAAGTCGGCGGAGTTGAGTTTGACCGACAGGATGAACGACGGCGGCGCGCCGGCGCGGATGGCGCGGACGACGTCCAGAAGGAAGCGCATCCGGTTCTCCAGCGGGCCGCCCCAGCGGTCGTCACGGCGGTTGACGAGCGGGGACAGGAACTGGTTGAGCAGGTAGCCGTGCGCGGCGTGCAACTGGACCCCGGCGAAGCCCGCTTCGGCCGCGACCTGGGCTGCGGTCGCGAAGCGCTGGACAAGTGCGACGACTTCCACGTCCGAGAGCGCTCGCGGTCGCCGGAACAGCCACTTGCCCAGGTCCAGGGGCACGGCTGACGGGGCGACGACGTCTTGCTTCCGCCCGGCGAGTTTGAGGCCGCGCATCGACTGCCGGCCGGCGTGCGAGAGCTGCAAGAGCAACTTCGCCTCGGTGCCGACGGTCGCGGCGGCCCATCGGCGCAGCTCGGGCAAGTGGCGGGCGTCTTCGATCACGACATTGCGCTGAGCCTCCAGCGCCGATCCGTCGACCATGACGTTTCCGCTGATCAGCAGGCCGGCACCGGAGTGCGCGAGCCGCCGGTAGGCCTCCGTGAGCTGCCGCGTCGGTGCGCCGCGCCGGTCGGCCAGGTGCTCACTGGTCGCGGCCTTCGCGAGCCGATTGGCCAGGACGGCGCCGTTGGGCAGCGTGAGCGGGGTGGCGAGGATGGTCTCCTGTACGTCGTACATGACACCAGAGTGACCTGTACGACGTACAGTTGTCAACGGCCGGTTCACCACCTTGGCGGCCCCACAACGGCCCCCGACCTGTCAGACTGACCTCGAACGCGCAGCTAGGAGCCCTCCAGCCGCCGCGGCGACCACCCGCGCGCGGTTAACGTGACCCCCCTGAAACGCGGCTTGAACAGCCTGCTAATCTTTTCCACGTCGCCGAGGGAAACCAAAGCGGCGGGCAGCACCAAGCGCCATTAGCTCAATTGGCAGAGCAGCTGGCTCTTAACCAGCGGGTTCGGGGTTCGAGTCCCTGATGGCGCACCCTCATTCCCCAGGTTCGGATCGCTTCCGGCCTGGGGATTTGTGTTATGTGGAAGCGTTTCTTCCGCTTGATCACTGTCCACAATGGTCGGTGCGGTGCCCGAGCTGTCGCGTTGCCGTCCGCGGGATGATTTTGGCTGTGGCCTCGGCGGCCGCGAGTGCGACTTCGGGCAACACGGTCGTGTAGGCGTCGGCGGTCACCGTGATCGACGAATGCCTCAGCATGTTCTGCACGACCTTCATATCCGCCCCCGCCTCCAGCGCCAAGCTCGCCGCCGTGTGGCGCAGGTCATGCAGCCGGATCGGCGGCAACCCAGCCTGGCGGGTGAGTTCCTGGAACCGGGCAGTCACGTCCGCCGGGTGCAACGGGCTGCCATCAGGCTGGGTGAACAGCAGTCCGCTCTCGACCCAGGCGGCGCCGAGCCGGGCCCGCGCCTCATCCTGGCTGGCGAGGTGCGCCTTGAGCACGATGACAGTGCCGGCGTCCAATGCGACGAGGCCTTCAGACGAGGTGGTCTTGGGACCCGACTCCCCGGTCTCCCAGCCGTACTGCACGATCTGATTCGCCCCTCAAGATCGCCGCATCCAAATACGTGTCCGTACGTCGCTGCCCACACGGCTCACCACGCCGAAGCCCCACGTGCGCGATCACATGAAACAACGCATACAGCCGGTCATTGACCGCGTGATCCAAAAACCGGCCCGCCTGCCGCGGGGTCCACACCATCACCGGCGACGGGACCTCCCCAGTCTGCCGCCACCACGCCACCCGCTCCTCGGTCCACACCTTCGCCTTCGGACGAACCGCCGGCGGCAACTCCACCAACGACGCCACATTCACCACCAGCAAGCCCTCCTTGACCACCGGGCTCAACATCGCCCGCAACGTCTCCCGAATCCGCCGAACCGACGTCGGACCAACCGGCCGCTGCCACTTCACCACCGCGATCTTCCGCGAGTCGCCGCTGGCGCGGTACTCGGCGATCAGGTCGTTGTGCTCAACGATCGCGTCAAACATCCCATCCAAGTGCGCCACGCTCAGCTTGTCCCGCCGGATGTGCGCCAGATGCGGCCGGAAGTAGAGGCGTACTTGTGACTCATAGGAGCGGTAGGTGTTGCGGCTGCCGGTCTTCCTTTTCTTCGCCAGGAACACGGTGAACACCTCGCCCAAGAACGGATGTTCCAGTACCTCGGCACCCACACGCACCAGCCGGCGCAGATCCTCGATTTCCGGGAGCTTCTGCTTGGCCGTGATCGCCGCGGCGATCAAGTCGCCGATCTTGCGGAGCATGCATGTCCGTGTCGTCGTCGTCCCCGGCGATGGCCAGCACGTCACCGACGTGATCCGGTTCGTCCTGGGCCTTTGTCGCGGTCGGGAATCCACCACGCCGCCTCGGCCGGCGACGCCCGGCACGGTCGGCTGGCAACTCGATGCGGTAGCACCACTGGCCGCGCCTGCTCTGGTCCGGTCTCGGGCACTCCTTGCCCAGGCTTCGACCGCTTTTATCCTTGCAGGAGCAGCGTTTGTACACCGATCCCTCGGCCATCTTCTGCACCCGCCCTTCGGTTGGTTGAATCAGCGGGTTGCCGCGATACTCGCGCTACAGACGGTCCTCGGGGAAGCCCGAGCCCACCCACGTTCACCCAATGGGTGGATCTATACCGAGAACCCGCAGCACCCCGACGACCGGAACGCGGTACTCCCCACCGACCAGCAACAACGGACACGGGAAACCATCCTCACGCGCCAACGCGTACGCCGTCGTCCGCCCAATCCGCAAAACCTGCGCCGCCGTCATCAAGTCCACTACTGCGGGCAACGCAGCCACGTCGGCCACCGTCATCACATCCGCCACGGATTCCCCGGGCTTCACGCGGCGGCCCCGATATCAGCGAGTCGGCGGTGTGCCATCGCCTGGCCGGCCGGGCAAGGTCGATGCCGACGAACGAACACCCCTGCTCCAGCGCAGCAACGCCCGTGGTCCCGCTGCCGCAGAACGGATCGAGCACGACATCGCCACCCGGACAACCCAGACGGACACAACGCCGGGCGATCTCCAACGTCCCCGCCGCCGGATGCCCAGTGCGGGAACGACCCGCCGACACCTGCCACAGATCCGTCCCATCCTCAGCCGCCGAGCCACAGGACCAGAACTGGTGCGTTCCCGACTGCGCCAGCAAGAACACCATCTCGTAGCGCTGGGCAAGCCGATCGCGCACACTCTCCGGCCGCGCATTCGGCTTCTCCCACACCACCGCGCTCCGCAAGAACCAACCGCGCTCCTGCAAGGAAACACCACCCGCCAGGGCACCCCGACGAGATCCTTGCTTCGATGAGCCGAATGCGGTGGCCGATGTACCCCGTAGCCAGTCGCAGTCGAGCCCGAGCCGGCGCATCGCGATCCGGTGGTAGGCGGGGTTGGTGTCGATGCCGATGTAGTGCCGGCCGAGTGCGCGGGCGGTGACTCCGGTGGTGCCACCGCCGCTGAACGGGTCGAAGACGTGGCCGCCGGGTGGAGATCCGGCCGCGATGCAACGGCCTGGGATCTCCGACGGTGAGGGAGCCTGATGCCCGGCTCGTGTGCGGTCGGGTGGGATGGTCCACACGTTGCCCGGATTACGGCACCGCTGGCTATAGCCTGGTGTCCACGGCCAAGGTCGAGGTGCGGTGTTGTGGGTGCCGCCGCGGTGGGCACGGCGGCGCAGGGCATGGTCGTCGGTGTGCGATTGTCGGATCGCGTCAAGGTCGAAGAAGTAGTCGGGCTGCGTGACGAACAGGAAGACCATCTCGTGGCGGGTGGCGAGACGGTCCTGGATGGGAGTGGGCGTGGTGTGGGGCTTGTGCCAGACGATCGCCGAGCGCAAGAGCCACCCGTCGTCCTGCATCGCCAACGCCGGCCGCCACGGCATACCGAGCAGATTCTTGTGCAGCACATCCGCACGCGGCCGGTAACGCGGCTGCCCGAACTCGCCGGGCGCAACGCACCAGTAGCCATCGGAATTGGTGGAGTAGCTGTCACCAAGGTTGATCCACACCGTGGCCCGCGCAGTAAGCACCCTCCGGGCCGCGGAGAACAACGCACGAAGATTCTCGATGTAATCGTCCGCACTCGGCTCCAGCCCAATCTGCGGTTTCTCGCGCCACGCCCCGCAGTCTCGGCATCGCCACCGCCGGCACCGCGGTCACCGCGTGAGGCACCGGCATCAGCTGGGCGGTGCCGGCAGCCAGGACGGCCGCCTGTTCTGCTGTCCGGTCAGGCCGAGGCGGCGCAGACCGATGTCGTGGAGGTCGGGGTTGAGGTCGATGCCAATGTAGGAGCGGCCAGGCTGTTGCGCGGCCAAGAGGTCGCAGGCCGGACGGTTTGTCCGGGAGTCGGGTATGACGCGGCCGGCCGGAGGTCAGGCCGCGCGGCACAACCTGCGCATACCCGGGTTATCCGGCATCAAACTCGCCGGATATGCCCACCGAGCGGCAGGGCTCGCTGCCTTGGGCGGCGACGCTTTGCTGAATGCCGGATCACGGCAAATAACACCTGAATCGACGAATTCAGCGTAGCCCTGTTCGACCGCCTTGGGACCTCTCCTTCTCGTGTTCGGCGAGGGCGCACATCGGGTACCTCCCCCGGATGACCGAGTCCGAAGGCACGGGAGGCCGGTCCGGGGACTTCCATCGTGTCCGGCGCGGACGGTAAGCCGCCCGGAATATGCCCGGACGACCACGCCAGTGAAAGGTCGGATGCACCATGAACAGCGATGAGCCCCCCGCACAGCATGGTGTGCGCAGCGCTGAGGAGGTCCGTGCGGCGGTGCCTTACGGGTTGCGGGTCGGGGCCGCCGTCTTCGGCCGCCTGCTGGTCGTCGCCGGTGGCTTGGCACTGATCGGGTACGTGGCGGTGAAATTGGCCGCGGTGCTGGTACCGGTCGCGGTGGCGCTGCTGCTCGCCGCGCTGCTCGCCCCTACGGTCTCCTGGCTGGCCCGGAAGAAGGTACCTCGCGGGCTGGCCACCGCTGTGGTGCTGGTCGGCGGATTGGCCGTGGTGGGCGGCGTCGTCACCTTCGTGGTCATCACCGTCACGGCGGGCATGCCAGAGCTGATCGCCCAGATCGCGCGCACCGTGGACGAGCTGCGCACCTGGTTACGCACCGGACCGTTGCACCTGAGCCAGGGCCAGATCGACAGCATGCTCGCCCAGCTGACCACCACACTGAGCGAGAACCAATCGGCCATCGCCTCCGGCGCGCTGTCCACCGCCGTCACGGTCGGAGAGTTGGTCACCGAGTTCCTGCTGATGGTGTTCTGCCTGATCTTCTTCCTCGCTCAAGGCGGGAAGATCTGGACGTTCCTGCTCGGCGCCGTCCCCGTTCGGGTGCGGCATCGGGTGGGCCTGGCCGGGCACGCCGGGTTCACCACCCTGGCCGGCTACATTCGCGGCACCGCGGCCGTGGCGGTCGTGGACGCCGTCGGCGTCGGCGTCGGCCTGCTCATTGTCGGCGTGCCGCTGGCCGCTCCGCTGGCCGCGTTGGTGTTCCTCGGCGCGTTCATCCCGGTGGTCGGGTCTGTGGTCGCCGGCGCAGTCGCGGTGCTCGTGGCACTGGTGACCGGCGGGCTCGTGCCGGCCATCATCGTGCTCGCCATCGTGATCGGTGTGATGCAGCTGGAAAGCCATGTGCTGCAACCGTTCCTCCTCGGCCGCGTCGTACGCCTGCACCCCCTGGCCGTCGTGCTCGCCCTGGCCGCCGGGCTCGTCACCGCCGGCATCATCGGCGCCTTGCTCGCCGTCCCACTGCTCGCCGTGCTCAGCTCCGCCCTGCGCACCCTCGCCGCCCCGCCGCCGCAACCCGATGCCCCGACTGCGGCGACCGACAGCACTGGTCCAGAGGACTCTTCGGGGCGGCAGACCGCGGCGTAGCGGAGGCCAGGTCGCACCGGTCCACTGCTCGGACCCGCCAACACGATGTCCTTCGCACCAACCCGGCATCCGGCAGCTCTTCCCGGCCGCCGGGCGGGCCGGCCGTTCCGCCCCGACCACCTGTCCGCACTCCTCAACGACGTCGGGATCCGGCCGGAGCCGCCCTCGGCGCCGCCATCCGGCAGCAACTCCTGGAGATGCCCGCACCGTCGTCCCGGATGCTTTCGGCTACCACGACAAAACCACCGCCCGACTCCTGAAAGAGACCGGCAGGACCTGGGGTCGATACGCCCCGGAAGCCACGGAAAGTCACTTCCAGGCTCAGCGACCCCGTCAACACCCGACAGTTGAATACGAGCCCCAACCAGTACCACGGCCGACCCAGCAGCAGTGACACCGACCCAGGCCGCAGCGGATCGCCTGCTCGACCGTGATGTCCCGTGGTCTACGCCGTACGGCTCGACCGGGTCCAGGGGCGGCTGGGCAAGGGACCGGCCGGGTGCGTGGTGCGATTGGGCGGCGTGTACCAGGAACGGGTGGCGGCCTCGCCACCCAACGACAACGACGTCGCCTGGCCGGCACGAGACGACGTCGATCGGTGCCCACTGGTGGCGGCGAGAATCCCGCCCCTCCATCTCCGCGCGCAGACCGGTCGCTTGCAAAGCACGCGGTGCCTGCAGCCTGGCTGGGGGCCGGCCCCGATTCTTCCGGCGAAGCCATGGCCTGAGCTGCGTGCGCGCCGGTCGCGTGGTGGGGCACGGCGAACGTGGGATCTGTCGTGCCGCTGGCCTGTCACGGATCACCAGCGACACGTTCGGCTCGAGCGGCGGTGGCGGGAAGGTTGCTGACCGGTAACCGGGGTCCTTTCTGATGCACCGGCTTTTGCGGCTGGGTGCGGTGCGCGAGGATTGCGGGGATGTCCGCGGTGCCCTCGGCCACTGCTCGGGCGAGATCGGAGAGACGCTCGTTGTGGGAGCGGGCATAGCCGCGCAGAGCGGTGAACGCCGTTTCCATGTCGAGGCCCTCGCCGCCGGTGGAGAGCACGCCTTTGGCCTGTTCGATGATGACCCTGCTGTTGAGCGCGGTCTGCAGCTGTTCGGAGAGCAGGTCTGCGCTCTCGATCGCCCGCTGTTGCAGCATGCCGATGGTGGCGACGTCGGCGAGTGCCTGCCCGAGCCGGGCGCTGGTGTCGTCGACTCCGTTTCGGTCGGCCTTGAGCAAGGTGAGCACGCCGATGACCTGGCGGCGCAGCCGCATGGGAACCGCTTGGACGGCGTGGAATCCGCAGTCACGGGCGGCGGCGGCGAAGCGCGGCCAGCGGGTGGCGTCGGCGGTGAGGTCTGCGCTGGCGATCGGAATTCCGCTGCGAACGCAGTCGATGCAGGGCCCGTCCTCGGTCTGGACAGCGAACACCTCCAGCACCTGCGCGCGCTCCGAGGATGCCGCTGCCGTGCGCAGTCCGCCGTGCCCGTCGAGCAGGATCACCCCGGCTGCAGACACTTCGAGAAGCTCGACGCACTGATCGCACAGCATGTGCAGGAATTCCAGCGCGTCGAACTCGTCGACAAGGGTGTCGGCCAGCGCCACGAACGTGTCGGCCAAACGCTGTTCACGGCCGTGGCCCCCGGCTGCGCCCGGAATGGTGCGGACGGTGTGGGGTTGTTCGGACATGCTGGTCACTCTCCTGTCCCGAGTCGAAGGCGGTAGCTGATGATCTGGTGGGACACCTGGTCGAGGGGTGTCTGGTGGGAGTAGGCGTGGGCGCGGATGAGCAAAAGCGCGTCGCGCATTGTCACGTTCAACTGCGCGGTGACGACTCCGGTGGCTTGGTGGACCACGGCGTGGATATCGGAGAGCCAGCCGATGTCCATCGGGTCCGGGCTGCGCAGATCGTCGAGGACTGTGTGCGTGGCGATGTCGGCCAGTGCCAGCGCGTCCCGCAGCTCGGTCCGGTTCAGGGAGCCCGCGGTGGTGCGGTACAGGTCGAGCGTCCCGAGCCGGACCGCGCCGATGTGCAGCGGGAACGAGAACACCGCGGCCACGCCGGCAGCTCGGGCTCCGGGGGTGAATCCGGGCCAGCGGGCCTCCGCAGTTGCCAGATCGGCGACCAGGGTGGGGCCGCCGCGTTCGTGCGCCGCCGGCCCGGGGCCTTCGCCGACCGTGCGCTGCAGGTCGTCGAGGACCAGGCTGGTCGCGTCGGTCGCGCACGCCAATGCCTGCGCAGTGCCATCGTCGCCGCCTTGAACAGTCATCGCGGCGCCAGTGACCGCGCACAAGTCGACGCAGAGGCCGGACACCCGCCGCAGCAGGGCCGCCGGGTCGCTGTGGTCGGCGCGGAGCAGGGCCAGCAGCTCGACGTATCGTTCGGTACTCATGGCGCGGGCAGGCTGTCAGCGCTCGGCCGTGCTGCCCGGCGATCGGTTTCGGACAGCCCGCCCCACACGCCGTAGACCTCCTGGGTCACCAGCGCGTGCGCGCGGCACTGCGCCAGCACCGGGCAGCTGTGGCAGATCTGCTTGGCCCGGGCCACCCGCTCGGCTTTGACGCGGCCACGTTCGCCGTCGGGGTGGAAGAACAGGGCGCTGTCAAGCCCGCGGCAGGCGCCTCGCAGCTGCCAGTCCCAGCTGTCCACCACGGCGGTGCCACGTCGCCAGCCGTGAGTCACGCGGAGCCACCCACGGCGCTCCTGGCGCGCAGCGGCGCGCTGACCCGGTGCAGGTGCTGCAGGGCGTGGCCGTAGGACCGCAGGAGGCCGCACTGGGTGTACTCGATGCTGTGCTGGGCGCAGAATTGCTGGACCAAGCGCTGAGTGGCCCGCAGGTTGGTGCGGGGCATGCTCGGGAACAGGTGGTGTTCCACCTGGTAATTCAGCCCGCCGAGCACGAAGTCGACCATCGCACCGCCCCGGACGTTGCGGCTGCTGAGTACCTGCTTGCGCAGGAAGTCCGGGCTGGCGCCCTCGGTGTAGGTGGGCATGCCCTTGTGCCCTGGCGCGAAGGAACAGCCCATGTACACCCCCCACAGCCCTTGGTGCACGGCGATGAACGCCAACGCCACCGGCGGGGACAGAACGAGGAATATCGCGGCCAGGTACACAGCCGTGTGCAGCACCAACAGCGTTGCCTCCAGCTTGCGGGCCTTGACTTTGCCCTGCCCGACGGTGGCGATGCTGGCCCAGTGCAGGTTGAGCCCTTCGAGCAGCAGCAACGGGAGGAACAGGAACGCCTGGTACTTGGCGGTGAAGCGGACGAACCACTTCCGGTCGCGGGACTGGCCGGAGGTGAACGCCAGCATGGGGATGTCGAGGTCGGGGTCGTCCTCTTCGTGGTTCGGGCTGGTGTGATGACGGTTGCGCTTGTCGATCCACCAGCCGTAGCTGATGCCGACGAGTCCGGCGTGGACGTAGCCGACGGTGTTGTTGGCCTGCCGGGAGCGGAAGATCTGCCGGTGGCCGGCGTCGTGGCCGATGAAGGCAAGCTGGGTGGACATCACCGCGAAAAACCCGGCCGTGACCAGCTGCCACCACGTGTCGCCCAGCACAGCGAAAGCGGCACACCCACCGGCGAAGGCCAGGAGTGTCAGGCTGATCTTGACGGCGTAGTACCCGCGGCGCCGTCCCAGCAGGCCGGCGCGTGCCACGACCCGCTGCAGGTCGGAGAAGCCGGCTTCGGCGGGGGCCACGTGTTTCAAGGAACCGTCGGGGCCACCGACGGCGGGGCCGGGCGAAATCGGTCGGGACGTGGTCATCACAGATCCTCTGTGGACAGTTTCGGACTGGATCAGTCCTGCGTGCGCCGGGGTCCCGGGCGTGGCTGTATTCCAGCCTCTGGATGCGAGTGCTCGTTGCGAGCGTTCAATCGATCATAGGCGCTCTGGGTGCAGACTGCGGGCTCACCGCGTTGCCGGGGCGTCCTGGCGTGAAAAATGGACGGACAGGTAGTAGCCCAGCCCGGTGATCCGCAACGGCCGCAGCACCCGATGAGAACCGGCCACCATCTTGCCGGCCACTACCGATCCTCACCGTGCGGATCAGGATCGCGGTGCGCAGGTCAGGAACGCGACACGGCCGCAACTGGGCGGGTGCCGGTGAAGCCGCCTTCGGATTCCCAGCGGTAGACATCGTTTTCGGCCGGCAGGTGAGTGACGCCGGCTCCTTCGAGGATCTGTTCCGGGCGTGTCGCGTTGTTCTGATCCGAGGCTGCCGACAGCGCGCGTTCAGCGATGGCAGGCGTCGTTTGCGGTGGTATGACGAGCAGGGTGAGCCGCTGCATCAAGCTGCCGGTCACGTGCACAACGTGCGGATCTTGCGAGCGGAACCCTTCCAGGCGCACAACCCGGCCCCGGTGGACCAGCTTGGCTCCGGCGGCCGTCCACGCCTGCGAGGCGAACGCCACGCGCCACACCGGCCCGATCCGGTCGGCGAGCGCAGCGGCGAGTCCTGGCACCTCGGCTGCCAGATCGCCGGAGGGCGGCCACCAGGCGCCGTCGACGAAGCCGGTGACGGAGAGCCGGGGCTTGAGCTGCACCCTGGGGCGGTCAGGCGTGGCGGGACCACGACCGTGCGGACTGTCGACCATGAAAACTCCGATCCCGATCAGGAAGGCCGGTGAGGTAACGGTGGGCGACACGGCTGGACCGGAGTGCGAATTGCTCCCGGTCCCCTCGAGACTCCCGGTCGGGCGGGGTTCATGCCGGGCCGGTGACGCCGCTGGCGGTCAGGATCAGCTGGGCGGAATCGGTGGTGTCCGGGGCGGAGGTCACGCTCAGCGCGCGTTCCGCTGCGACCGGGTCGGCTTCCGGGGGGATCACCAGCAGGGTCAGGTGATGGATGCGTGGTCCGATCACCACGATGGTGTGCTGCTGGAGGCCGGAGAAACTCGCCAGCCGCACCAGATCGGGTCCGTGGGCGAGCCGGTCCGGTGCGAGGTCCCATGCAGCCGGGTTGAAGCCGATGCGGTCCACGCTTCCGAATTCTGCGGTGAGCGAGGCGACGAGGGCGCTGAATTCAGTGACCGGATCCCTTGACCGTGGCCACCACGCGCCGTCGAAACAGCCTTTTGTGGCTCCCGGTTCCTTCAGCTGCAGCCTATGCCCGATGGCGAAAGAGTTGATCACGGTTGCCGAGGCACCGTTGCCTGGTACGAACTTCATCGTCGCGCTCCTGTCCGGCCCGCATCGTGCGGTGGTGATTGCCGTGGTTGCTGCGCGGCGGTGCCGGTGCGCGCCGTTCTCGGCCGACGGAGTCGGACTTCGATTCGCTCAGGCCGATGTGTTCAGCCTACGCCGAATCACAGGCTCTGCTGTCACCGTTCACAAGTGGAGCGGGTGCGCGGAAGGGCACAGTCAGCGGCGGCGCTGCCGCCGCGTGCGCGCTTGTGGCTGGCGCGGATGCGTTTCCGCGCGTTCGCCGGGCCGAGCGGCCGGGGGCCGGAACAAGCTGCCATAACGGGTTTCCTGCGGCTCGACAAGAGCGCCGGACCGACGCTCTTCTGCGACGGGGTGGCTGAAGAGTGGCTTTCCCAAGGGTGAGGTACTGATGGTTTTCCTTTCGAGACAACGTGATCGATGTCCGCCACCGAGTATCGGGAGCGGGCCACGTCGCACCATCGCCGTAACCCTTTTGGGCGCTGTCGGCTGGCACCGCGGACGCGGTCGGAGCCGGAGCGGCTCGACGGCCTTCAGGCCGATGGGTGACGATGGTGTGTCGTGGGCCCGGCTACATGCCGTGCTCCCGTCCTCGGCCGGAACCGACCGGAGGAGGGCCGAGGACGGCGCGGGCTCGATCGCCCACACACGAGATGCTCTCGGACACCACCCACACTACACCGACGAGCGGCCGAACGCGCTGTGGAGTGCTGCCCCTGCGACGAGGGCTCCGTGCGACGGCCGGATACCCGTTGCGGGACAACGGGACCGAACCCGGGGAGTAGCCTGGCAGCACCGGAGGCGAAGCAATGTCCGGCCGTTCGCCGGGCCCACCTCTGGCGTGCGAACGATCCCCGGCCCGGTCACGGGCCGGAGACAGGAGCGCCGGGATGGTGGTCTCGGTTCAGCTGGAAACGTCGACCGAAGGTGAGCAGCTTTCCACGCCCCGCCTGCGGATGAAGCAGGCCGGCGCCGAACGCGGCCACGTCGATGGCGGCTGGTGGCCGCGCGCGACGGATCTGGTGGCGGAGCTGCCGTCATTGGCGAATGCGCTTGAGCAGTGGGTGGGACCGGTCACGCGCGTGTCCTACCACCTGGACACCTGGGGGCTGGTCACCCGGAAGGTACGCGTCGGCGACCGCATGGTGCGGCTCGAGGGCTTCCGCTTCACGGACCCCCACACGATCACCGTGATCGGTTCGGACTCCCGGGGGACGATCCTGCTGGTCGTGCCACCGGGGACCGACAGGGAAGCAGCTCGCGCGGCGCTGCGGTCGGCTGCCGGTGAGGAGTCCACCGCCGCCGCCGCGGAAATCCTCTCCGGCAAAGAGTTTTCCCCGCGACCCTGAGCGACCGCAGGGCCGGTCCGGTGTCTCGGGTGGACGGTTCGGCCCACCAGCGGCCACCGGACTCCGCCCGATCAGCGCCACGCCGAGCGGCTGATGACCGGAGAACCGCTGGCGGCGGTTCGTGGACGCTGACCTCGCGGCACAGCGTGGTCCGGCCGGGTGTGCTGTCGTGACCTTCCGGTACCTGGCCACGTGTAGTGTCAGTGGTGTCCGGAAGCATCCCGCGCGATGGCAGTAGAGCACGCGCCGTCCCCGGCTCGTAGCACGCCTGGCGATGATCAGCGCCCAAGGCGAGTCACTGGCCGCAGCAGCTGGGCGAGGCATCGGACACGATGATGACGCACGCGCTTGCGTTGCTCTGCAATCTGCAGAGCTCGCGTTGCTCTGCAATCTGCAGAGCTCGTGGAGCTCGGCGTGGACAAGAACACCACCGTGGTGTTCCCCGCCCCGCTGATGAGCACCATCGGTGAGCTGGGCGCTTTCCTCGCCCGCGAGAACGCGGCCGCGAACACCCCGCCGCCGCCGTTCGTCGCGACGGTCGTGACGTCGAACGGAGCCGAGGCGGCCGACCAGTGAGGAGCACGAATTGATCACCGAACTCGCCCCATTGCCGCCGACGGGCGTGCGGACGGACGTTGGCGGCTGCCCTGTCTGTCCACATGAGACAGACAGCCACGACACGATCGCGAGCCGCTTCTGCGCGGCGACGGCGGCAGGTGGGCTCCACCGTGGCTGCGCCTGCCCTGCAAGAAGCCCGGAAACCGAGGAAGAGGAAGAGATCATGACCAGTGAGGTGGTCTTCGTGTCGCGGTACGACCGGCGGGTCGTACTGGTACGCGATGTGCTGAAAGCAGATACGGACCTGACCGAAGCGGCGTGCCAAGCGCTTGCGGTGCGGCTACTGCACCTCATCGACGAGGCACCCGAGAAAGTGCGGCGGTAGGAGCTCGCCTTGCCGGTCCGGAAGGCGGCACAGGATGGGGCGGAGGTTTCCACCGAGCTGTTCGTTCCCGTCGGCTACTGGATCGCGGCCCGGGTGTCCACCAGCCCTGGCTCGTGGCAAACATCGTCAGCCACGGGCCGTGAGCCGAATGCCGTGGGGCATGGCGGAGAGCATGGTTGCCGCGGCGGGGACGTGGTGGAGGCGCCGGAGCGCAATCGACCAGGCAAGGGCAAGGAGCAGGACGGCTTGCCAGCCGGCGCACCACCGGACCCGGTGCCTGACCAAATCCCCCGTTCTCCCGAATTCGCATCCATGGGGACCAGTGTCGGTGACCGGGCACCATTTCCCGCATTCAGAACCCGCGACGGGAGAACCCCGCAGGGGACCCGCTAAGCCCGCCGTATCAGCTCGCCATGAAGTCCGCACGAAATCCGCCGACGCCGGGATACCGCCGAGTAGAGGAAAAGGTCGAGCCCGGCATCACTCGACACCATCCGACACGTCGCTCTTAACCAGCGGGTTCGGGGTTCGAGTCCCTGATGGCGCACATTCCTGAATCGAGGGCGGCGGCCGCGGGCGGTGGTGTGGACGGATGCCGGGGTGGCGCATTGGCGGGCCGCCGGTGAACGTCCGCCGGTGGCGGTGTGGACGGCGCAGCAAACGGCCGAGTTCCTCGACCACGCGCGGCCGCATCCGCTTTATGAGTTGTACCTGTCGATCGCCCTGCTCGGTCTGCGTCGTGCTGAGGCGGCGGGGCTTCGGTGGTGTGATCTTGATTTGGATGTGGGGACCGTGCAGGTGTCGCATCAGGTGCAGGACCGTGGCGGTCGGACTGTCGTGTGCCCGCCGAAGACTGAGGGGCTGCGTGCGCACGTTGGCTTTGGACCACGTCCTGAGGCGTTCGTTGCGGAAGTTTGGTGTGCGCACCCGTGCGGGTCAGCCGTCCGGATTCGTCTTTTCTCGGCCGGGCGGACTACCGTTCAGCCCTGGCTATCTGACGTTGGCAGGGTGTGGCATGCCGGACCCGAAGGCTGAGCCGATGGTGATGTCCAGCGAGGAACAGCGAGTTTTGCTGGGACGTGTTACGTGCCGTCGCCGAGACCGGTGGGGTGATCGGGATGTCCGCGCCGCCGCACACCACCTTGTCGCATAGCCATCTCCTGCACGACATCCATTCGGGCAAGGACCATTTCCGGTACTGCGCAGACCTGGTCGGCATCGAGCACGTCGCGGTCGGGCCCGACACCCGCTACGGCGACCACGTCGGCCTGCACACCGTGTTCGGGCATCTGCTCGGCAAGACGACAGGAGGCGGACCGCCCCGTGAGAAAGTGCCCCATGTGGACGGATTGGAGAACCCGACGGAGAACTTCGGCAACATCTGTGGGGAGCTGGTCCGAGACGGGCTCTCCGACAGCGAGATCGCGCCGTGCTGGGCGGCAACATCCTGCGGGTGCTGAAGGAAGTCCGGGCATGACCGCTGCGCCCGGCCGGATCGCCGGGCGCAGTCCTGCCTGCGTTACCCGCAGACAGCGCCCTGGGAGGCCGAGCCGACGAGCCTGGAGTACTTGGCCAGCACGCCGCGAGTGTAGCGGGCCGGCAGTGGCGTCCAGCCCGCCCGGCGGGTCGCCAGCTCGGCGGCATCCACGCCGAGGTCCAGCATGCCGGTCGCGACGTTGAGGCTGACGGGATCGCCATCGCGGACGAAGGCGATCGGCCCGCCGTCGGCTGCCTCCGGGGCGACATGGCCGACGCACAGGCCCGTCGTGCCGCCGGAGAAACGGCCGTCGGTGAGCAGCAGGACGTCCTTGCCGAGCCCCGCGCCCTTGATCGCCGCAGTGATGGCGAGCATCTCCCGCATCCCCGGCCCGCCCTTGGGGCCCTCGTAGCGGATCACCACGACGTCGCCCGCGATGATCGTGCCGTCCTCCAGCGCGTCCATCGCGGCGCGTTCGCGATCGAACACCCTGGCGGTGCCGGTGAATACGTCCGAGTCGAAACCGGCGGACTTCACGACCGCGCCGTCCGGCGCCAGGGAACCACGCAGGATCGTGATGCCGCCGGTCGGGTGGATCGGCGAGGCCATCGCGCGCAGCACCGTGCCGTCCGGGTCCGGCGGCGCGATCTCGGCCAGGTTCTCGGCGACCGTACGCCCGGTCACGGTCAGGCAATCGCCGTGCAGAAGATCCGCTTCCAGCAACGCTTTCATCACCACGGGCACGCCGCCGATGCGGTCGACGTCGGTCATCACATGCCGTCCGAACGGTTTCACGTCGGCCAGGTGCGGCACCCGCGCACCGATCCGCGTGAAGTCGTCCAGGCTGAGCGGTACCTCCGCCTCGTGCGCGATGGCGAGCAGGTGCAGGACCGCGTTGGTGGAGCCGCCGAACGCCATCACCACGGCGATCGCGTTCTCGAACGCCTCCAGAGTCATGATCTGCCGAGCGGTGATCCCCTTGCGCAGCATCTCGACCACCGCCTGACCGGACCGCCGCGCGAACCCGTCACGCCGCCGGTCCGTCGCCGGCGGAGCCGCGCTGCCGGGCAGCGACATACCCAGTGCCTCGGCCGCACTGGCCATCGTGTTCGCCGTGTACATCCCGCCACACGCGCCTTCGCCGGGGCAGATAGCGCGCTCGATCAGTCCGACGTCCGCGCGGCTCATCAGGCCCCTGGCGCAGGCACCGACTGCCTCGAACGCGTCGATGATCGTGACTTCGCGCTCGCCGCCGTCCGACAGCGTGACCCGCCCGGGCAGGATCGAACCGGCGTAGAGGAACACGCTGGCGAGGTCGAGCCGGGCGGCCGCCATCAGCATTCCCGGCAGCGACTTGTCACAGCCGGCCAGCAGCACTGAGCCGTCCAGCCGCTCGGCCTGCATCACGGTCTCCACACTGTCCGCGATCACCTCACGCGACACCAGAGAGAAGTGCATGCCCTCGTGGCCCATCGAGATACCGTCGGACACCGAGATCGTGCCGAACTCCAGCGGGTAGCCACCCGCGGCGTGCACGCCGTCCTTGCTCGCCTTCGCCAGCCGGTCCAGTGACAGGTTGCACGGCGTGATCTCGTTCCACGAAGAAGCGACACCGATCTGGGGCTTCACCCAGTCGTCGTCACCCATACCCACGGCCCGCAGCATCCCGCGCGCGGCGGTGCGCTCCAGGCCGTCCGTGACGTCGCGACTGCGCGGCTTGATGTCCGGAGTCTCGTCCATGAACGGAGCCTACCGCTCCACCACGCCACGAGGAGCACCAAAAGAGCTGTCACGGATGGCGAAGCTGGGTGCCAGGTTCGGGACCGTGTAGCTCAACGCCAGGCCGGCCCACATGTCCGCGACGGCTGGCACCACGGACAGGCCCAGTGCCCGGTAGGGACGAGTGGTCAGCCGGACGGCCGCTCCGGCGGGGGCGGCGAGGCCGAGCAACAGCAAAGCCCCGACCGCCTGCGCGGCTTCAGCGGTGCAAGCGCCGACGAGGGCGAGAAAACCGAACCCGATCAGCCGCACCGGCAGGCCGCGGGCAGCGGCGGCGTCCGGGTCCAGGGTCGCGAACAGCAGCGGCCGCGCGAGCAGCTGCATCAGCAGGCACAGCACGGCACCGATGACCGCGGCAAGAACGGCGTTACCGGAACTGATGCCGAAGATCGATCCGAACAGGACGTTCACCCCGGCGGGCGCCGTTGCCGGTGCTGCGGTTGGTGGTGTCCACGGTGAGGAAGAAGACGCCGAGTCCCAGGATCCAGGCGAAGATGTTGCCGATCACGACGTCGTCCGGGTGTCCCCTGCGAGTCCCTGATGGCGCACCCTCACCCCCCAGGTTCGGATCACTTCCGACCTGGGGATTTGTGTTATGTGGACGCATTTCTTCCGATTACTCACCGTCCACAATGGTCGGTGGCGTGCCCGATTCGTGCGCGAGCTGTCGCGTTGCCGACCGTGGGATGATCTTGGCGGTGGCCTCGGCAGCAGCGAGGGCGACTTCAGGCAGCACGGTCGTGTAGGTATCCATGGTCACCGTGATCGACGAATGCCGAAGCATGTTCTGCACAACCTTCATCGGAAAACGTGAATACTAGTGGCCTACAACGTAGCACCTACACTTATCTACCCCTTTAATGTGACTCCAAATGTCCGGCTCCCATGCCCCTGATCCCGCCTCGTGCGAACATCCTTACGTTCAGTCCCGGATCACACTCAGTTTGCGTCCCGGGCATGTCCGAGGGTTTCCCATGTCCGAGTTCCCGTTCCGCATCGACCCCGTCGGTTGCTCATGCCAGCACTGCCAAGGAGGATGGCGCAGCAGCCCTTTCAATCCCGTCGGCGGCCCCATGCAGTTCCAGTAACTGCTGCACGAAGGGGTCCGCGACGCCACCCGATGACGACACTGGTGGATCGCACGACCGGACAGCCGGCCTCCGCACTGAGGTGCGGGACGTCGGCGGCGGCGCGGGCGCCACCGATGCCGTGTTCTGCGAACTCCGCCAGTTTCCAGGAGCTGCCGGCGTTTGGTCCGAGGTGCCGCGACAGTCACCGGGATTTCGTTCACCCCGTCCGCGGATCGACACCAGGACGGGGTGTCCCGGCGCCCGCGGGCGGGTGGGCCACGGTGAGGGCTCCGGCGATGGTCGTCGCGAGCACGCGGTGGTCGATGTCCTCGATGCGGGCGCAGGCGGTGAGGGCCATCGCGCGGTCGAGCTCCGAGGTCAGTATCTGCAGCACCCGCTCCACGCCCGCTTGCCCGCCGGCCGCGAGCCCGTACAAGTAGGGCCGGCCGATCAGCACCGCGCGGGCGCCGGTGGCCAGGGCGGCGAGCACGTCGGTGCCCCGTCGCACGCCGCCGTCCAGGAACACCTCGGCGTGGCCCGCGACTTCGGCGACGACGCCTGCGAGGGCTTCGATGGTGGCGGGCGCACGGTCGAGCTGGCGGCCGCCGTGGTTGGACACCACGATGCCGTCGGCGCCGTGGTCGAGCAGCACGCGGCAGTCGGCCGGGCGAAGCACGCCCTTGACCACGAGCGGGCCGGACCACCACGCGCGCAGGTCGGCGAGGTCCCGCGCGGTCACCGGGTAGAGGCTGCGCAGCATGTCTCGCTGCATCGCGTGCGGCGCGACCCGGCCGTGGCGCGAGCCGCGCCGCCGCAGGTGACCGCGCGCGATGTCCACCGCCCAGCTCGGGCGCGTGGCGCAGTGCAGCGCCATCCGGGGCCCGAATCGCATCGGCACGGTGAATCCGTTGCGGCGGTCCCGTTCGCGGTTGCCGAACACCGCACTGTCCACAGTGACCACCAGAGCCCGGTACCCGGCCGCCGCGACGCGGTCCAGCAGCGCGCGCACCGCGGCGCGGTCCGGCCAGAGGTAGAGCTGGTACCACCGCGGGCCAGGGGCCGCGGCGGCGACCTGCTCAAGGGTGAAGCTGCCCACCATGCCCTGGACGTAGACGGTGTCGCGGGCAGCGGCCGCACGGGCGACGGCCATCTCGGCGTCGCCGTGCAGCACCCGTGCCGCGCCGGTCGGTGCGAGCAGGATCGGCGACGCCAGCCGGTCGCCGAAGATCCGCACCGCGGTATCGCGCTCGCCGGGCATGGCCAGGGCCGAGGGCAGCAGCCGCGTGGCACGGAACGCTTCGACGTTGCGCCGCAGCGTCACCTCGTCTTCGGCGCCGCCCTCGACCAGGTCGAACACCGGGCGAGGGACCCGGCGGCGTGCGCGCTCGCGCAGTTCGGCGATGTTGCCGGCGCGGTTCACCCCTCGCCTCGCGCGTACCGTGCCAGCAGGTCGGCCGCCGCCTCGATCGCCCGCGCCTTTCCCTGCCGCGTTGCGCCCGCGATGTGCGGCGACAGGAAACACCCCGGGGCCGTCCACAGTGGATGATCCGGCGGCAGTGGCTCGGGGTCGGTGACGTCCAGCACCGCCAGCAGCCGCCCGGCGAGGACCTCGGCGGTCAGCGCCGCCGTGTCGACCACCGTGCCGCGCGCGGCGTTCACCAGCACGGCCCCGTCCGGCATCCGGGCCAGCAATCCCGCCCCCACCAGGCCCGCGGTGCCGGCGGTCGCCGGCACGAGCAGGACCACCGCGTCGGCCTCGGCCACGAGGTCGTCGAGCTCGGTCACCGGGTGCACCCCGGCACGACCGGTGCGCGCGACCACGGTGACCGATGCCCCGAGGCCGGCGAGCTTGTCGCGGGCGCAGCGGCCGATCGACCCGGCACCGACGAGCACCGCCCGGGCCCCGGCCAGCTCCGCGCTCACCGTACGGCGCCATCGCCGCTGACACTGCTCGCGCACGGCGAGCAGCAGCCCGCTGGCCAGCCCGAGCAACGCCGCGGCGACCCACTCGGCCACCGCGTTGTCGCGCGCACCGGCGGGCCGACTCAGCCGCACCCGGTCCGGCAGGTACGGCTCGAGCCACTCGGCACCGGCGATCAGCGTCTGCACGACCCGCAGCGCGGGCAGCTCGCCGAGCACGGGGAGCAGGTCGGTGCGCTGGTGCTCCAGCACGAGGAACTCGACGTCCCACAACGCCCGCACCGCTGCCGGTCCCCCGGACGAGGGGAGCGGGACGACGCAGACCCGCCCCGGCGCGGCGGCGCGCAGCGCGGGCAGTGCCTCGTCCGGTCCGGAAACCACGACCTGACTCGTCATCAGCCCAGCTCGGCCAGCCGCTTGTCGAACTTGTGCAGCTCCTCGACGCCGTCGTCCCCGATGATCACGTTGTCGCACACCCAGTGGCAGAAGCCGTCGAGCACGTAGCGCGGGTGGCAGGCGAGGTTCATACCCGCGGCCAGCACCATCGGCTCTTCGGCCCGGATCAGCGGGCGCTCGACGAGATCGGTGCCCTGGCCGTGGCAGTGCAGCCGCAGCTCCTCCGGCCGCCCGTTGTCGCACAGGAACTCGTTGTACTCCGCCCAGATGTCGGCGGGCGCTGCGCCTGGACGCAGCAGGCCGTAGCAGAACCGCTGCGCCCGCAGGCAGAACTCGTACTCCTCGGCGATCCGGTCCGGGACCCGGCCGACGACGCCGGAGCGGCCGATCTCGGTGTACATCCCGCCAGGGCCGTTCACCTCCACCATGAGGTGGAACGCATCGCCCTCGCGGATCACCCGGTGCTGGCTGTGCGGGTGCGCGATCCGGCCGGGCTCGCCGAGTGGTGTCGAGACGCACCAGTAGATGCCTTGCTCACTGCCCAGCGACTGCGCCGTGTGCTGCGCGATGGCGGCCACGTCGCTGTCGCGCATCCCCGGTGCCACCGCCTCGAACGCCGCCGCGATCGCCGCGTCCTGCAGCTTCGCGGTGGCGCGCACCAGGTCCAGCTCCTCTTCGGACTTGAGCGCACGGACGGTGTCGACGACGTCGGCGGCTTCGGTGAACGTCGCCGCGTGCAGCTCACGCTGCAGGTACTCGCCGAAGGCCATCGGGATCGTGCCGGTGCCGACCCATCCGATCCGGCCGGTGGCGAACGGCCGCAGCGCGTCGAGCGCGAGCTCCGCAGCGTCGTAGCGGGTGTAGGACACCGAGCTCATGTACGGGCTCGCCAGCGCCCGGCCGACGCCGCGCAGCACCGGGTCGTGGACGGGATCGACCACCAGATCCTCGCCGCGCGCGCCGTGCCGGATGATCGTCATCGGCTCCTCGCGGGGGAACACGACGGTGACCGGGTAGCCGTTGGTCGCCGGGATGTCGGTGAGGTAGCGGATGTAGCCGCCGACGTAGTCGTTGTTCGTCTGCGCCACCAGCACGTCGATCCCGCAGGCGGCCATACCCTCGCGGATCGCGCGCCACCGCCGCTGCAGCTCGGCGGTGCTCACCGGGTGGTTCAGCCGTTCGGACAGCTCGGTTCCGGTCATCGGGCAGCTCCCGTCTTCGCGCCGCTGATCAGGGTGAGCACCTCGGTGCGCAGCTCGGTGAACCGCGGCAGGGCCTTGGTCGTCACCTGGCTGCGCGGCCGGGGCAGGTCGACGTCGAGCGTCCGCAGCACCGTGGTCGGGCGTCCGGACATCACGATCACCCGGTCACCGAGGTACACGGCTTCGTCGATGTCGTGGGTGACCAGCACGATCGTCAGCCCGGCGTCGTGGCGCACCCGCAGCACCAGGTCCTCCAGGTCCGCGCGCGTCTGGGCGTCCACCGACGCGAACGGCTCGTCCATGATGAGGAACTCGGGCCGGTAGGCGATGGCCCGCGCGATCGCGACCCGCTGCTGCATCCCGCCGGAGAGCTGCCACGGGTAGCTGTCGTCGAATCCGTCGAGGCCCACCTCTTCCAGCGCCTTGCGCACCGCGGCCCGGCGCGCCGCGCGGTCGCGGATCTTGTTCTTCAACGGGATCGCGACGTTGCGGGCGACCTTCGACCAGGGCATCAGCGATCGGCTGTAGTCCTGGAAGACGCACGCGACCTCCGGCGGCGGGCTCTCGATCACCTTGCCCGTCTCGGTGAGCACGACCTTGCCCCCGGACGAGGGCAGCAGGCCGGACAGGCAGCGCAGCAAGGTGGTCTTACCGGCACCGGACGGGCCGACGATCGTGACGAACTCGCCGGCGTTCACGGTGAACGAGATGTCGCGCAGCACCTCCAGCTCGCTGCCGGCGGAGCGGTAGGACTTCCTCAGGTGTTCCACGGTCAGCATGTCAGCTCTCCCGATCCTTGGTGTACCAGCGCAGCAGCCGGCGTTCGACCAGCACGAAGGCGCCGTTGAAGAGCACGCCGAGGATCCCCAGCAGGAGCATGCCCGCCCACATCTGGGACACCTCGAAGCTCTGCTGCGCCTGCAACGTGACGAACCCGATCCCGTTGGTCGCCGCCACGAGCTCGGTCACCACCATCATCACGAACGCCACGGTCAGGGCGATGCGCATCCCGGCGAGGATGTTCGGCGCGGCGGCGGGCAGCTGCACGTGCAGCACCCGCTGCGCCCGGGTCAGCCGGTAGGACCGCGCGGCATCCTCGAGCTCCCGATCGACTGCCCGCACCCCGTCGATGGTGTTGAGCAGCACGGGAAAGACCGTGACGAACGCGGTGAGCACGATCTTCGGCAGGTCACCGATCCCGAGCAGCACGATGCTCACCGGCACCAGTGCGGTGGCGGGCAAGGCCCGGCAGAACTGCAGCGCCGGGTCGAACGCCCGGTGCAGCAGCGGCAACCGTCCGAAGAGGACACCGAGCGCTATGCCGATCACCACGGCGACGCAGTAGCCCAGCAGCATCCGGCCGACGCTCGGCAGCACGTCGGAGGCGAACCGGCTGAACAGCCACAACTGCTGGAACGACACCAGGATCGAGCGCAGCGAAGGCCAGAACGGCGAGGTGTTGCCGAGCGAGGCGAACCACCAGGTCAGCAGTGCCGCGACCGGGACGATGAGCGAGACGAGCCACGCCGTGAACCGGTGTCCGGCCCGGCGCGGGCGCACCATCGAAGTCATCTGGCCTCCTCACGGTAGGAGATGTGCCAGCCCAGCACACGACGCTCGATCGCGAGCAGTCCGACGTTGGCCAGGACACCGAGCACACCGACGACGAACACCAGCGCGTACATGCTCGGGTAGACCGCGTTGGAGGCGTAGACGGCGATATCGGCACCGATCCCCCGCACTGACGCGATGATCTCGACCGCCACCACCACGACCAGCACGTGCGACGCAGCGAGCCGCACCCCGGTGGCCACGAACGGCGCCACGGCGGGCAGCACCACGTGCCCGAGCCGTTGGTGGGCTCGCAGCCCGAACACGCGGGCGCTGTCGCGCAGCACGTCGTTGATGCCGCTGACCCCGTAGAAGGTCTGGAAGAGCATCGGCCACAGCGCGCCGACCATGCCGAGCAAAGTGGACACCCGGGGGGTGGCACCGAGCAACAGCAGCATCAGCGGCAGGAACACCACTGCCGGCACGAAACGCAGGAAGTCGAGCGGGTAGTGCACGAGCCGGTACAGCAGCGGCACGGTGCCGAGCGCGACGCCGAGGACCAGGCCGGCGACCACACCGCCGGCCAGGCCGACGGCGACCTGCTCCAGGGTCGCCATCAGGGCGTGGACGAACCCCGCGGTGGGAGCCAATTCGACGAGCGCCGCCCCGATCGCGCTGATCGACGGCACCTCCGGCGGCAGCCAGCCGGCGCGGGCGATCAGTTCCCACAGCACGAGGATGCCGAGGGTGGTCAGCCACGGGAGGCCGCGCAGCAGCCACGGCCGGGAAGCCCGGCGGGCGGGGGCGGCCGCCGGCGTCGGTGCGTCGAATCCGGCGGGCGCGGGGGCCAGGCCGGTGGGGGTCGGCTGGGTGCTCACGGCACTACGTACGTTCCGTACGCGGGCGCGACCGAGACCACCCCGTACTTGACTGTGAACGCCGCTTCCTTCTCGATCACCTGGCGGCTGACGTCCGCGGTGTAGAGCGGTAACGGAGCCTGGGCCACGAGATCGGGATCGGCCTTCGTCTGCTTCACGATGGCCTTGCGGGTCTCGTCGGGATGTGCGTTGGCGTACTCACTGGACTCTCGCACCGCCTTGCGCCACCTTTCCACGATGCCGGGATGCTGGTCGATGAAGGACTTGGCCATGAAGAACACCGTGTTGTCGGCGTCCGGATCGGCGAACGCGACGGCCGGCGAGTCACCGATGTCCCGAAAGCCCTTCTTCCGCAACGCCGTCGCGTACGGCTGGGCGGTGCTGATCGCGTCGACCTTGCCCTGATCGAGGGCGGTGATCTGGTCGGGGAACGTGAGCTGTACCAAGTGGACGGACGACGCGTCGCCGCCGTCCTTCTCGATCGCCTCGCGGATCCAGAACTCCCAGCAGCACTTCAGGGAGTTCACGGCGACCGTCTTGCCCGCAAGGTCCTTGAAGGACCGGATCGAGCTGCCGCCCGCCACCATGGTCTGGTACTGCGCCCCGGCCGCGGCGGGACGGTCGGCGACCGCGCCCGACACGATCTGCACCGGGATGTGCGAGGCCGCCGCGATCACGACCGGCGAGATGCCGCCGAGCGCCACCTGCTGCTGGCCGTTGATGACCTGGGTGATCGCTCCGGCGCCGGTGGCCGCGCGGCCGATGGTGAGGTCGATCCCGTTCTGCGCGAAGAACCCGTGCTGCTCTCCCACCAGGATCGCGGTGGACGACTGCGACGCCGCGACCCCCGCCGTGATCGGGATCAGGCCGCCGGTCGACCCGCCACCGAGCGTGTTGGTCGCGCTCAGCGCCCCGCACGCCGACAGCAGGAACATGGCCCCGGTGAGCACCAGGCACGCGAGTTTGCGTCGATACTTCACGGTTGGCTCCGTTTCGCCGGTGAAACGAATCAAAGTCCTTGCGGGGCCGCGGAAATCGCCCGTTCGGGAGAAGAATTGTGCCCGTATCGTACGCCGTGCTCGCGCGCACGAACACAGTTTTTCGTTGTTATTACTGGGAAATACGCGCCGTGTCCGCTTCGGACACCCGCGGTAGCAGTGCGAGTGCGTTGTCCCGGTTGACGGCGGCGCGCTGCGTTTCGGACAGCGGATACGCGTCCAGCTGCGCGGTGAAGTACTGGGAATTGTCGCCGCGGGCATAGGGCCAGTCGCTGCCGTAGAGCACGCGGTCCGGCGCGGCGAACGCGAGCAGGCTCGGCAGGGTGTCCGCGTTGGCGGACAACGCCGTGTCGAAGTAGAACGTGCGCAGGTCGCGCAGGAAGTTCTCGCGCGTGACGACGTGCCCCGCCGCGCCTTCGGTGAGACTGGCCATGCGGTGTGCCGCGTACGGTACGAACCCGCCGGCGTGCGAGAGGATCATCCGCATCCGGGTCGACCGGGCCACCACGCCGTGGCGCACGAGGTTGAGGGCCGCGCGGGTGGTGTCGAGCAAGAAGTCGGCGGCGAAGGGCGGCACGCCCGGCACCGCGGGTCCGGGCGGCGCGGTCGGATGGACGAACACCACCGCCGCCCGCCGGTCCAATTCGGCCATCAGCGGGTCGAACGCCGGGTCGCCGAGGTACACGCCGTCCACATTGGCCAACAGGATCACGCCGTCGGCGTGCAGCTCGTCGAAGGCGTAGGCCACCTCGGCGAGCGAACCGTCCACATCGGGCAGTGGTACCGAGGCGAAGAACCCGAAGCGACCGGGGTGGTCGCGGACCAGCCCGGCGGAGAACTCGTTGACCTGCCGTGCCAATTTCCGCGTGTCGGCGGCGCTGCCGCCCAGGTGCACGCCGGGACGCCCGACGGAGACGACGGCCGTCGCAATGGCGAGCTCGTCGAGCAGCTCGAGCGCGGCGGCCGGGCTCCACGCCGGCGTGGCCTGCCCGCCGAAGTAGCCGCTCGTGCGCAGCGCGTCCGCCCACACAGGGGGGACGATGTGGTGGTGGGTGTCGATCCGGCCGGTGGTCATGTCAGCACTTTCCCTTCCGTGCTTTTCCCTTCCCCGGCCGGGGCGCCAAGCCTGCCTCGGGCCCGGGTGAACCCGCGGGGGTTGTTCCAACCGAGGATGCCGGTCACGCGGCCGCCCGCCGCGTGGGCGGCCACGAACTTGCCATCGGCCACCGAGCCGTCGACGACCGTCAGCTCACCGTCGGCGAAGGTGCCGGCGGCCTGGATCCGGATGTCGCCGGCGTCGGTCCAGAAGAAACGCGACGGCGCGAACGGCTCGTCGTGCCCGAGCAGGTTCAGCGCGGCGCGCCGGCCTTGCTCGGTGGCGTTCATCCGGTGTTCGAACCGGCGGTGGGTACCGGTCGCCGGATCGGGGTTGGCCGCGACGTCGCCGGCCACGTAGACGCCGTCGGCGGCTCGGCAGAACGCGTCGCAGCGCACGCCACCGCGCAGGTCCAGCCCGGAGCCGGCAAGCCACTCCGTGGCCGGTTCGGCGCCGACGGCCGCGACCACGACGTCGGCCGCGAGCGTCGTGCCATCGTCCAGCCGCACCAATCCGGCGTCCGCGGTCGTGACCCCGACGCCCATCCGGAACTCCACGCCGCGTTCTTCACCCGCCGCCCGCACAAGCTCGCCCAATGCCGGCCCGAATTGCCGGATCATGGGACTGGGCAACGGATCGACGACGGTGACGGTCGAGCCGAGCGACCGCGCGGCCGCCGCGATCTCGACGCCGAGGAACCCCGCGCCGACCACGACGGTGCGCCGCGCCGAGCGCAGCCGTTCCCGCAGGACCACTGCGTCCTCGACCGTACGCAGGTAACACACGCCCTCGGCGCCGGGCAGCCGCCGCGGCCGCACGCCGGTGGCGATCACGAGCGCGTCGAACGCCACTGCCGTCCCATCGTCGAGCCGGACGCGGCGGCCGGGCAGGTCCAGCCCGGTTGCCTGCCGGCCGAACCGGGTGTCCAGCCCGAGCTCGGTGTAGCTGCCGGGCGGGCGCAGTGCGAGCCGGTCCGGCTCCCAGGAACCGAGCAGCACCTGCTTCGACAGCGGCGGCCGGTCGTACGGGGCGTGGGGCTCCGCGCCGATCAGGGTGAGCCGGCCGTCGAAACCGTGCTCCCGCAGCGTCTCCACCGCAGTGAGCCCCGCCGCGCCCGCACCCACGACCACCACCGCTCTCATGCCCGCGCTCACCCGCCCGACGTGGTCAGGCGGATCGCCCGCGCGGGACAGATCCGTTCGGCGCTGCGGACGGCGTCCTCTTCGGACGAAGGCACGTCGTTCACGCGGAGCACGACGATCCCGTCGTCCTCACGCTGGTCGAACACCGCGTCGGACAACAGCACGCACTGCCCCGACGCGATGCACTTGTCGGCTTCCACTTCGACCTTCATGCATTGGCTCCGTTACCACTCGACGGGCATCGCGAAGAGCCCGTAGAACACGTTCTTCGTCTTGAACGGCAGTTCGCTCACCGGCGCCGCGAGCCGCAGATCCGGCAGGCGCCGCAGCAGCGTGGGGTACACCACTTGCAGCTCGACGCGCGCCAGCGGCTGCCCGAGGCACTGGTGGACCCCGTAGCCGAAGGTGAGGTGGTGCCGCGCGGACCGGGACAGGTCCAGCTCGTCGGGGTTGTCGCCGAACGCCTCCGGGTCGCGATTGGCCGAGTCGTTGGCCGCCACCACGCCCTCGCCCTTGCGGATCAGCCTGCCCGCGACCTCGACGTCCTCGAGCGCGACGCGCCGCCGGCCGTAGTGCGTGATCGTCAGGTAGCGCAGCAACTCCTCGACCGCGTTCGCCACCACTGCCGGCGAAGTGTCGGCCTTCAACGCGGCGAGCTGGGCGGGGTTCTGAAGCAGCGCCAACGTCCCGAGCGCGATCATGTTGGCGGTCGTCTCGTGCCCGGCGCGCAGCAGCAGGTTGAGCATGTTGATCAACTCGTCGCGGCTCAGGCCGCCCGCGCGCTCGATTTCGAGCAGGTGGCTGATCACGTCCGGTGCGGGCTCGGCGGCCTTGCGCTCGACCAGGCCACCGAGGTACTCGCGGATCGTGGCGAACGCCTCCAACGCCTCGTCCGCACCGGTCTCACCGGAGATGAGCAACCCACTCTGCCGCTGGAAGAACTCGTGATCTTCGTACGGAACACCGAGCAGTTCGGAGATCACCGACGAGGTGACCGGCAGTGCGAATCCGGTGACCAGGTCGGCGGGCTGTGGGCCGGCCGTGAACTCGTCGAGCAGCTCGTCGACGTGCCGCTGGATGCGCGGGCGCAGCGCCTCGACCCGCTTGATCATGAAGTCCCGGGTGAGCATCCGGCGGTGCCTGGCGTGCTCGGGGTCGTCCATGTTCAAGAACGTGGGGTGCTTCTGGCGGGTCACGGAAACGCCCGCGCTGTGGCTGGGGAAGCCCGGGTTGGTCATGTCCGCGCTGAACCGCGGGTCGGCCAGCACCTCGCGGACGTCGTCGAAGCGGGTGACCAGCCAGGCGATCTTGCCGTCCCACAACCGCACGCGGGAGATCGGCTCGTCCGCGCGCAGGTCGCGGAACTCGGCGGGCGGGTCGAACGGACAGCCCGGCGGGCGGGACATCGGGTAGTCGGGGATCGGCTGCCCGGAAATCTCTGTGGTAGTGATGGTGCACCTCCGACTTGGCTTGAGCGGCCGGGAAAGCGGGATCAGTTCGCCGTGCGAGCGCGGACGGGGGTGAGCTCGGCCGGCGGCACCGGGCCCGCCCCCGCGCCCAGGGTCGGGCAGGTGACGGCACCGGCCGCGCTGACGCCGACGGTCAGCTCGCCGACCCGCGTCACGGCCGCGGTCACCGAATCGCCGTCGTTGATGGCCCCGACGCCGGCCGGCGTGCCGGTGCTGATGACGTCACCAGGATGGAGTGTCATCACCGACGAGACGTACTCGATGAGCGCGGGCACGTCCCAGATGAGGTCGCGGACGTCGGCGTCCTGGCGCAGGGTGCCGTTCACCGAGCAGGTCAGCCGGAGTGTCTCGAGTGGACCGACCTCGTCCGGCGTCACCAGCCAGGGCCCCATCGGCGTGAAGGTGTCGAACGACTTGCGGGTGGAGCGGTCCTCGCCGCCGCGCATGGTGATGTCGAGCAGGCACGTGTAGCCGAACACATGCGACAGTGCGTCGGCCGCGGGCACCCCGCGGGCCGTGCGGCCGATCACCACGGCCAGCTCACCCTCCTGGTCGAACCGGCGGTCGGTGTAGGGCAGGCGGACCACGTCGCCGGCACCGATCAGCGACGAGGGTGCCTTGAGGAACACGCCGAGCGAGCCGACGTGCACGCTCTGGCTCATCTCGGCCTGGTGGTCCACGTAGTTCACCGGCGCGGCCACGATCTTGGTCGGATCCGGCACCGGCGGCAGCACGCGGACCTCGTCGAGCGGGACGCCGGGACCGTCGGCGAGCGGGACCTCCCCCGCGGGAGACCCGGACGCCGCGATGAGGCGCCGCATCGGGCTGAGCCCGGCCGGCCCGGCGGCGCGTTCCGGTGAGACCTCGCGCACCACGCCGTCGGCGACGACGCCGACCCGGTCGAGGCCGTCGCGGCCGCGGTAACTGAGCAACTTCATTGTCGGCTCCTCGGTGTCGTGCCGATCAGGACGAAAGGACGGCGGATTCCGCCGCGTACAACCAGTCCAGCTCGCTGTAGTCGTCCGGCCGCCGGGAGCGCATGTACCGGTCGCGCAGCGCGAGTGTGACCGGGTCGCCGGTGTGCCAGACCTGGCCCCACAGCCGCGCCCGCGTCTGGCATAGGCCGGCGCGGGGGACGCGGACGGCGTCGTAGGACTTCACGGCTTTCCCGATGTCGGTGCCGCTCCCGCGGACCGCTTCGCCGAGCGCCAGCGCGTCCTCGAGCGCCTGGCACGCCCCCTGGCCGAGGTACTGCAGCATCGGATGCGCCGCGTCGCCGAGGAGCACCGCCCGGCCGTGCACCCACGTGGGCAGCGGGTCCCGGTCGTAGATCGGCCAGCAGCGGCCGGTCTCGATGCGCGAGACGTGCCGCTGCACCTCCTCGCACGCTTCGCCGAACCGGCCGAACAGCTCCTCGACCGGGCCCACCTGCTCGTCGCCGCGGCCGAAGCTGTCACTGCGGAACACCGCGACCTGGTTGTACAGCTCGCCGCGGCGCACCGGGTACTGGATGAGGTGCAGCCCGGGCCCTACCCACAGCACCACGTCGTCGTTGCTGACCTCGGTCCTCACCTCGCTCATGGGCAGCGCGCCGCGGTAGGCGACGAATCCGCTCGGCACCGGCTGGTCGACGGAGACCAGCTTGCGCACCACGGAGTGCAGCCCATCGGCGCCGACGAGCAGCTCGGCGCGGTACGTGGCGCCGTCCTCGCAGCGCACGCCGGCGCTGTCCTCGTCGGCCCACGCCTCGGCGACGACCCGGTTTTTCTCCAGCCGCACCAACGGTTCCGCCCGGCAGGCTTCGACCAGAATGGACAGCAGATCACTGCGGTGCACCACCACGTAGGGGTAGCCGTAGCGCTCCCGGAAGGCACCGCCGAGATCGAGTGTGGTGAGCGGGTCGGCGGTGATCGCGTGCCGCATCACGCCGTGCCGCGGCAACACCGCGACGTCGAGCAGCTCGGTGAGCAGGCCGAGCCGGTCGAGCATCCGGATCGCGTTCGGGCCGAACTGCAGGCCGGCGCCGATCTCGGTGAACTCGGCCGCGCGTTCGAGCAGGTGGACCTCGCGCCCGGCGCGCGCCACGGACAGCGCCGCGGCAAGCCCGCCGATACCGCCACCGACGATCAACGTGGGCAGTGGTGTCGTCACCATGCGCTCAGCACTCCCGTTCGCGGTAGAGGCCCAGCGCTTCCAGCACGGGTGCGTCACTGACGCTGAACACGTCCAGGTGCTCCTCGGCGGCAAGGCCGTAGGGAGCCCACGACGGCACAGCGAAGACGTCACCCGGTGCGAGCGCGAAGCGCTGGTCACCGATCAGCACCTCGCCGGTGCCGGCCAGCACGGCCCCCACCCGGGACCCTGCCTGGCGGGTTGTGCGGCTGCGGCTGCCGGCGCGCACGCGGCGCATCTCGCAGCGCATGGTGGGCATGACGTCGGCGCCGGTCTGCGGATTGGTGTAGCGGATCTGCGCCTCGCTCGCGCCGGTGGCGGCCAGCTGCGCCGCGAGCGCCCGGTCGGTGTCGGCGCGCCGGTACACCAGCAGCGGCGAATGCGCCGCCTCGTGCCGGGCCTTGCCGAGCCCGCCGGGCACGAGGCCGGGACCAGCGCCCCAGAGCCGTTCGGCGGCCGAAGCAGGCTCACTGCTCAAGCCACCCTGCGCGTCGGAGCCCTCCTCGAAGAACACCGCGTCGAGCGCGGCGACGACCGGCAAGTCGAGCACGTCCAGCCACATCATCGGCTCGGCGCCGGGGTTGTGGTGTTCGTGGAAGGTCATGCTCGGGGTGAGCACGAGGTCGCCGGTCGCCATGCGCAACGGGTCGCCGTCGACAAGCGTCCAGGCACCCTCGCCTGCGAGGACGAATCGCAGGGCCGCCGGGGTGTGCCGGTGCGCGGGCGCGCGCTCCCCCGCGCCCAGGTACTGCATCCCGGCCCACATGGTGGAGGTCGCGTACGGCGCACCGCCGAGACCGGGATTCGCGCAGGCCAGCACCCGGCGATCGCCGCCCCGGTCGATGCCGACCAGTTCGCCACTGCGCGCCGCGAGCCCGCTGAGCGCTTCGGCCCGCCACCGGTACGGGACGGTCCGGGGCACCGGCTCCGGCGTCAACAGGCCGGAGAGCTTCCACAACGGCTGGAGATCGGCTGCCGCTACGTCGCCGTACAGCTCGTCCAGCCGGCTGTCCTGATCCGTGAAGCGAGATGTCGCCATGGGGGTTTCCCTCCGCATGCCACGAGACAAGCTGAATTAGTACGTGTACGTACTATGCAACGGGACGCTAGACGCTGATTTCCTGACAGTCAAGGGCTTCGCGGCGCAACCACGGCGTCGATCAAGCCAAGATAGTACGGACACGGCCGATCTCGGTCCGCTACAGTGAACCGGTCAAGAAGGGGACTCTCGTGCGAAACACCGCCATCGGCAGCAGCCCACCTCCCCAGGCACCGGGACCGGTCACCCTCGTGCTGCCACCCGACACGACGGCCGGGCACCTCATCCGCCGCGCCCAGCAGGCGCACACGGCGCTGTGGTCAGCCGAGGTCGGCACCGAAGTCACCGGCCCGCAGTACGCGATCCTGAGCGCGCTGAGCCGCCGGTCGGGGGTCGACCAGGTCACCGCGGGCCGCGCGGCGTCACTGGACAAGTCGACGACGGCCGACATCGTCGACCGGCTGCGGCGCAAGGACTGGATCCAGCGTGACCGCGACACCGGCGACGGCCGCCGGTACCTGCTGTCGCTGACCCCCTCGGCCAAGGCGATGCTGCCCGACCTCACCGCCCGGGTGGAGACGGTGCAGGACCGGCTGCTGCACCCGCTGGGACCGAACCTGCGGCGCAGCTTCGGCAGACTGCTGGGCCAAGTGGCCTACCAGGGGCCGGTGCCCACCGGAGGCAAGGACGAGGACAAGGACATCGAGGTGCTGCGGCTCAGCTCGACGCCCGGCCACCTCATCCGGCGGGCCGAGCAAGTGCACGGCGCACTCTGGACCCGGCACGTCGGCACCCAGCTCACGCCATCGCAGTACGCGCTGCTGTGCAGCCTCGTCTGGCGCCCGGCCATCGACCAGACCGCGGCCGGCGAGATGGCGTCGCTCGACAAGTCCAGTGCCGCGGACATCGTGGCGCGACTGCGGCGGCGAGGCTGGCTGCTCGACACCCGGGACGAGACCGACCGGCGGCGCAAGCTCCTGGTGCTCACCGACCTCGCGCGCTACACGCTCGCCGAGGTGACGCCCGCGGTGCAGACCGTTCAGCGCGACCTGGTGGCACCGCTGTCTCCCGCCGAACAGGACAAGCTGATCAGCCTGCTGCGGCGCGTCGCGTACCAATGACCGTCCGGTGAAGACTGTCGCCGCATCAGGTGACCGAGTCGGAACGCGAGGTGGTCCGTGTACGCGCCGCGCACGTGCGCGAGGTCCTGACCGAGTCGTCATCGTCCCAACTATCGGCAACGGATTCTCGACGCGATCAACACTGCCCGCCTGCGATGCTCCACTTTCCCTTGTGGCACTGAATGTCTCGTCCTTGTGACGCAATGCCTGCCCGCGAGACACTTGGAATGTCGACCGGGAAGATCGCAGAAATGTAGTCCTGACAGGGTTCGTCGAACTCGGCGATTCAGATCAGATCCTTTTGCGGCCGATGGACGGAGGGGCCTTGTCCTCCAGCAGATCCCGGGTGCCGTCGTGTCCAGGACTCCGGGAATCGGCGATGAATGCGTGAAGAAACGCAAAGCCAATTGCCAATCCGACTCCATGGGTCACCACAAACCTGGCTGGTGTGACAGCAAGACCACCGAGGAAGAGTTCAAGACACTGTGCGACCTTTCGGACCGCCGAAAGTGAGCCCCGAAACGTGGGTGGTCACCTGAGCCGATGGCCGGGCCCTACCGCGGGATGGCGGTGTGGTCGATGTCGAGGATGACGGGCGCGTGGTCGGTGCACTGGCCGACGGCGGCGTGGTCGACGACGTGGACGCTGCGGACGGCGGCGTCGGGCGCGTGGTGGGTGGCGTACCAGCGGTCGATGCGGCGGGGCGGGTGGTGATCGGCCGGGTGGAACCCGGTGGTGGCGGCCCAGGGGCGCCGGTGATCCGGGCGCAGTCGCGCATCCGGCCCAGGTGCTCGAGCCGGATCGCGACGCGGCGGTCGAGGTGTCCGTGCTCGTCGAACTGGTAGGCGTGGTCGGGGTGCCAGGGCTGGTGCAGGTAGGGGTCGTGGTCGTAGAAGTGGCTGTCGCCGTCGACGGTCGGGACCGTGGTGGCGCCGACGCCGTTGAAGCCCCCGCCGATGAACCCGGGCACGTCGTCGCGGTGCATGGCACGCAGGATCTGCGCGGCGTCCGACCATCCCCAGGCCTGGTCGAACCGGGACAGTTGAACGGACCCGACGCGCAGTCGTGGGCCGCCGAGGTCGAAGACGCAGGTGACCATCGAGTGCCACATCCCGGCGTCGGCGCGCTCGAACCGGCCGATGGTGCCGGGCACGGGGGTGACTCCGTCGCGCCAGAGCAGCGCGGTGTGGTGGATGTCGCCGCCCAGGGCGAGCATCGGCTCGCCGCGGTGTTTCCACTGCCGGTCCACGGCCTTGGCCAGTCGTCGCAGCCGCGTCGTCGCCAGGTCCCGCTTGTCGGGGTCGCGGGGGCCGGGTTCGCGGGCGACGATCTCCTGCACCGCCAGCACATCCGCGTCGAGCCCACGCACTAGCGCCTCCAGGCGCGCGAACCGTTCCTCCGCGGCCGGGCTGTCGCCGTCGTAGAGGTTGAACGCGTTCACCGACACCAGCCGCACCGCGACCTCCGAGTTCGTCCCGTCCAGCACCGACCGGCCCAGCCGATGGCGCGGGGCCGACGGCGACACCGTAGCGCGGTGATCACCGCGCCGGCCCGGTGCCGAGAGCCGGGCCTGCCAGGATGAGGTGATGATTCAGGACAGGCCGTCGTGGAGGGACGCGACTTAAAGGACTACACCGCTGCCAACGACCCGAACCACATGCTCCGCCGGCCCAACGGCTACACATCCAAAGACGCGTTCGCCGACAGCCGGATCCCTGCCGACCAACTGCAGGGATCCGAGGCCGACGCGATCGAGCGCGGCGGCAGTATCGAGGTGTTCGCCGACGAGGACTGCGCGAAGACCCGGATGGACTACATCCAAGCGATCGGGAAGGGCCTGCCCGCTGCGGCCGAGTATGACTTCCTCGCCGGCCCCATGCCAGTCGCGAGTTCTCCGGCGACTCTATATTCAGCGGTCCCTCGATGACACCAGGCCCGGCGCGACCAGATCATGCCGCGGGGCGTCGAATCGGATGGAGAGGGCTCGAAGGCCTTCGAGCAGCTCGACGCACGCCAGGCCGTAGCCGAGGCTGCTCCGTCGAACGAGCCGTTCGTGACGGTCGCCAGCTGCATGGGCAGGCTCGCCTTCAGCGGTGACTCCTTCGGATCGACGCTGCCGAGCCGTCGAACTCATCGTCAACCACGGGGCGGGCGCGTCATCCCGGACCATCGGGATGGGAGAGGTCGTAGGCGCGGGAGACCTTCTGGGGGACCACCATCCGCCACGCGTCCACGACGAACTCGCGGGCCTCGGTCGGGTCCAGCGGAGCGAGCTCGGCGTGGACCCAGTTGAACCGCATGTCCGACTCCGACGGCAGCCCGAACTTCTCCGGCTCGCCGGCGATGAGCGCGGCGCGCTCCTCTTTCGGGAACGCGAACCCCATCACTGTCTCGTCGAGGGAGAACGCGACATAGACGATCTGCTTGACCCGGAACTTCAACCGGCCGCGCACGTAGACCGGATAGGAGCGCTCGAGCTCCGAGCCCAGGGCGCGAACGTCCTCGATTACCGCCATGACGCACCTCCTCACCCGAGGACTAAGGCTGCCACGTCGCGCCCAGCGCGCGCGGGATGCCGGTTGTCCTGGGTCGTTCCCGTCACCAGGGTGCCCTCGATCGGCAGATGCAGCCAGCCGGCCGCGCGCTCGGGGTCGGTGTGGTCCATCTCCTCCAGCTCCCCAATCAGGCGCTCACCAAGCCGCCGGCGGAACCCTCGGTCTCGACTCGGGCCGGATAGTCGGGATCCTCGAGGGCGATGTCGCCGGCGAAGTAGAGGCAGCAGCGGAAGTCGTCGTTCGCGACGAGCTCGTCGAGCCGGTCGAAGAGGCCGAGCAGTTCGCACTGCGACAGTGCGGCAACGGCGGCGTTGCCCGGCGCCGCGTGCGCTTGTTCTTGACCTGGGATGTCGAACGGCGTCTCGAAATGGTTTCGAGCAACCAGTTCCCCGGCCCGCGCGCGCGAACCATCCACAGTGATCGCCCAAGGGATTAGTGCGAGATCAGATACGCGGACTTACCGGTCGCATTGGCGTATCGCCTCGGGACAGATAACGACGCGCGCCCCCAGCCGGTTCGCCAACCTGCACCATCTTGACCCTACTCCGTGGTCGCCGGTACCTCGGTGGACGAGCGGCGAGGTTTCGACCGCGACCGGGCTGCGAAAAGACGAATCCGAAGATCATCAAGAGGTCGACAAACGCGGTGCCGATGCACACACCGAAGTCGATCTCATCGGGTCGATGCAGGTCCACCGCCGCCGCCGGGTCGGCGACCACCTCGACAGCCGAACCGGACAGTTGGACCGCAGAGCAGTTCACGCCGCCGTCCAAGTACACGAAGAACGCAATGGTCGTCGTCACGCCGGACGGGCAGCGTGGCGTCGTCGCCGTCGACGGCGACAAGCCCTTAGTTGTGCTGGCGGTCGCGCGAGCGGTAGCGGTGTTCCCTGTCGACTGATGGCGACGACGCACGCGTGGTCGACGCGGTGAAGCTGGTGTTGGCCACGGCGGTGGCACGAGAGCGCCAGCTCGAGCGTGTCCATGTAGTGACTGACAGTGGTGCCACTCCGACCGCTCAATGATCGGCATGACCGCCATTGTCTCGATCCACATCGATGACAGCATCCATCGATTCGGACCGATACTCTCCGAAACGAAGGAGGGGCCGACCCGCGTGACGGGCTGGCAGACGGTAAGAATGAGAGCGTGCCGGAAGAAGTCGAGGTCAGCGCCGGGCGCACCCGCAACAGACGCGGCGAAGGCGACCGGCTGCGCAGGGAGATCCTCGACGCGGCCAGCCGGCTGCTGTCCGAGCTCGGCGGCGAAGACGGGCTCACGATCCGCGGCGTCGCCCGCGCGGTCGGCATCGCGCCCGCGAGCATCTACCAGCACTTCACGGACCGCTCCGCGCTCGTCGCGGGCCTGCTCGACTACGAGTTCGCCCGGCTACGCGCCGCGATGGAAGCGGCCGAAGCGAGCGAGGACCCGGACGACGTCGTCGGCCGCGTGCGGGCGCTGCTCCACGCCTACTGCCGGTTCGCCATGGAGAACCCGGGGCACCACCGGCTGATGATGGCCAACGGGGTCACCCGGCCCGGGCCCGAGGTGCGCCCGCAAGGGCCGCTGCCGGCCATCGTCGATCTGGTCATCACCGGCTTCGCTCGCTGCGACGCCGGCGGCTTCCCGCTGCGGGTACCCGCCGAGCGGGCCGGCGTGATCGCGTTCGTCGGCGCCCACGGTCGAGTCGCGCTGTTCCACAATTCGCCGGAGCGTGCGAACGCCGCCACGATGGAGCCGTTCGTCGACGAGGTCGTTTCGCTCGTCTTTGCTTGACCCACGGGCGTTTTCTCCCGTTTGCCCCCGACTGTTCTCGGCCGTCCCGGTGATCTTGTGCACGAGGGTGGCCAACTTCCCACCAGGTTGCTTACTCTGTGCTCAGTCCTTATCCGAACAATCGTTCGGTTACCCTGCGTAGGAGGTATGAGATGTCGGAGGCTCTGTCCGACGCGCCCCAATACCCGATGTCGCGCGGCCGCTGTCCGTTCGACCCGCCGCCGGAACTCGATCGGCGACTGCATGACGAGCCGGTGTCCCACGTCAAGATCTGGGACGGCAGCGAACCCTGGCTGTTCACACGCTACGAAGACGTCCGGGCGATGCTCGCCGACTCGCGGGTCAGTGCCGACACCGATGTACCCGGCTATCCGCAGCAGTCCCCGGGTATCGCCGCCAGGAGCAAGCGCGCCAAGGTGTTTTTCAGCATGGACGATCCCGGACACGCCGCCCAACGGCGCCTGTTCACCGCCGACTTCATGGTGAAGAAGGTGGAGCGCCTGCGGCCACGGATCCAGAAGATCGTCGACGAGCTGATCGACGACTTGCTGGCCGGCCCGAAGCCCGTGGACCTGGTGCAGGCCTTCGCCCTGCCCCTGCCTTCGCTGGTGATCTGCGAGCTGCTCGGTGTGCCGTACTCCGACCGCGCGTTTTTCCACCGCGTCAGCAAGATCCTGATCTCGAAGGCATCGTCGCCGGATGAACAAATGTCGGGAACGGAAGAGCTGCTGGCCTACCTGCGCGGGCTGGTGAAGGAGAAGCAGGCCGAGCCGGGCGACGACGTGCTCAGCCGGCTCGCCGTGGAGCAGGTGACCACCGGGAAGATGACCGCGGACGAAGTCGCGATGATGGGCCAGCTGCTGCTCGTGGCCGGCCACGAGACCACGGCCAACATGATCGCGCTCGGTACCACGGCACTGCTGGAACACCCGGATCAGCTCGACCTCGTGCGAGACGGCGACCCGGCGCTGGTGGCCAACGCCGTGGAGGAACTGCTGCGCTACCTCTCGATCGTCCACACGGGACGCCGACGGGTGGCGCTGGAGGACATGGAGCTCGCCGGGCAGACGATTCGCAAGGGCGACGGGTTGATCGGCGCGTCGGACGTCGCGAACCGCGACGCCGAGGCGTTCCCGGAGCCCGACAAGCTCGATGTCACGCGCAAGGCTCGCCACCACGTGGCGTTCGGCTACGGCGTGCACCAGTGTCTCGGGCAGCCGCTGGCTCGAGTCGAGCTACAGGTGGTCTACAGCACGCTCTACCGGCGGATCCCGACGCTCAAGCTCGCAGCGCCATTGGAGGAGCTGGACTTCAAGCACGACATGGTCGTCTACGGGCTGCACTCACTGCCCGTGACATGGTGACTGTTCCCGAAAGGACGCAACAGATGAAGGTGGTCATCGACCAGGCCCGGTGCGTCGGAGCGGGCCAGTGCGTGCTCGCGGCGCCGGAGGTGTTCGACCAGCGCGAGGACGACGGCATCGTGGTGCTGCTGGACGAGAACCCGCCCGAACAGCTGCACAACCAGGTCCGCGAGGCGGCGCAGATCTGCCCCGCACTGGCGATCGAACTGGAGAGCTGAGGGTTTCCGGTTGTCCACTGTGGAACAGGTCGCGCGCCACACGGTGGTGTGACGCCCGACCGGATGTCCGGGGGGCCAGCCGCCCGTGCTAGATCGGCCTGAGGCTCATGGACAGGTCGGCTCGCGCGCCGAACGGGGTGGTGGTCGTTGTCGTGACTGGTCTTCGCTTCATCCGCGGTGTCGGCACGGTCCGGCGCGGACTGGTTCGAGGACGACTGTCCAGAGTGGACTGGTGCGTCGGGTGTGGAGCAGGCGGTGGAGCACAGCCCCGAACACGGCGCCCAGGACCGGGGCGATCAGGTAGATCCACAGATCGCCGAGGTGTCCGCTGAGGATGGCCGGCCCGAGCTGGCGGGCCGGGTTGAGCGAACCACCGCTGCGCGGCCCGAGGAGTGCGATCACCAGGCCGACCGACAGCCCGATGACGTACGGAATCAGGCGGGCGTGACCGGAGAAGCTTCCAACCACGAGCATCAAGAGGGCCATGAAGCCCGCTTCCGCGAGGAAGACGGAAGCGGGCTGCCAGCCGGGCGCGGGGCTGATCGCGGCAATCGCGATCTGCGGGTGGGTGACCACCTGCCCCCACGCCAGCCGCCCGAGGGCGGCGCCCGCCACCGAACCCGTGAGCTGGGCGAGCACATACGGCGCGACGCGACGCCCCGGGAAGTCGTTCATCAGCCACAGTGCGACCGTCACGGCGGGGTTCATGTGTCCCCCGCTGCGCCTGCCGAGCGGGCTCAGCATGAGTCCGATGAGCATCGCCCCGCTGAGTACCCCGATCACGGCCAGCGCGCGGGGCAAGTTGGCGATGTAAAGCGTGCCTCCCGGATCACGCAGCCACCGGACCTCGGTCACCGTGAGGAACAGCAACACGGTGGTGAGCACGAATTCGTCGGCGGCGTATGCGAAGGACAACCGGCGTAGCAGGACAGGAGCGGTATTCACGATGGCCTCCGAGGGTCGCGTGCCGGGAACCGGGAATTTCCCGGCACCGTGGCCGCTGATCAGCCGCGCAGTCCTACGGCGAGTTCGCCGGCGCCCGCAGCGGGTACACGCAGTCCGCACCGGGGCGGTGCGGTCGTTTTCGCGTCAGGCGTTCGGCGTGTAGTGGCCGGGCACCATGCGAGTCGACACGCCGAAGCGGTTGAACGCGTTGATGGTGGTGATGGCCGCGATGAGGTGGGCGAGTTCGGTTTCGTCGAACTCCTTCGCCGCCTTCGCGTACACGTCGTTCGGGACGAATCCGTCGGTGATCACGGTGATCGCCTCGGTGAGTTCGATCGCCGCGATTTCCCGTGCGGTGTAGAAGTGCCGCGATTCCGCCCACGCGTCCAGTTGCAGGATCCGTTCCGCGGATTCACCAGTGGCCAGGGCGTCCTTGCTGTGCATGTCGAGGCAGAAAGCGCAGTGGTTGAGCTGCGACGCGCGGATCTTGACCAGGTTGACCAGGTCGGGGTCGAGGTTCTTCTTCGCCGCGGTGTCCAGGCGCAGCATCGCCTTGAACACGTCTGGGGCCAGCTTCATCCAGTCGAGGCGTGGAGCGTGCTCCGGGAGGCGTATGTGATTCGTCGTCATGACAGCCACGCTACGGGCCACAATCCCGCACACCTGGTCCATTTCCCGGCCGGGGCGGTGGGCCACTCACGGCCGCGTCCGGTATGAGCCAGTGCACAGTGGACATGCCACCGGCTGCCCTTACAGTGGGAAGACCGAGGCCCGCCGACCGAAACAGGCCGCGCCCGAATTCAGCACCGACTCCAAGAAGGAATCACGGGATGAACCAGACGTACCCCGTGCTGCTCGATTTCGCCGTGAGTGGCACCGGCACCCTCCTCGTCGCCCTGCACGTACCCGGTGAAAACCGTCGATCGTGGGACCGGCTCATGCTCGAGAGCCACTTTCGCGTGATCCACGTCGATCTGCCACGGCCGGCTGCCCACGACGTCCTCACCCTCGCAGACGACTTGCACGCCGTCGTCGAGGCGGTCGCGCCGGGGCATCGGCCGCGGCTGGTAGGGCAGTCGATCGGCGCGGTGGTCGCCGCCGCGTACGCCGCTGCCCACCCCGCAGGCGAAGTGGCCAACCTGGACCAGCTGCTCGAACTGTCCGTTGTGGACTTCCGGCGGTGGGTCGCACGCAGCACCTCCACACCGGCATGGCTCGTCGCCCTGGACATCGACGGGACCCTGCTGCGCGAAGACGGGTCCGTGAGCGACGCGGTGCTCACGCAGGTCCACCGGCTCGATGCCGCCGGGCACCATGTGGTGCTCACCACCGGCCGCTCCGCAGCGACCACCGTCCCGCTGCTCGACCGTCTCGGCATCACCCCGCAGTTCCTGGTGTGCGCCAACGGAGCGGTGACCCTACACCGGGATCTGGACGTCCCAGGCGGCTACCGGCGCGGCCGGGTGGAGTCCTTCGACCCGGCCGACGTGCTCCGGTCGATCCGCGCACATCTGCCCGACGCCCGCTTCGCCGCCGAGGACAACCACGGTCGTTACCGCCTCACGGAACCCTTCCCGTTCGGCACGACCGGATTCGACGACGAGCCGGTACAGGTGGCGTTCGAGGACCTTTTGGGCCATCCCGCGACCCGCGTCGTCGCGTTCGCGCCCGGCCACGACATGACCGATTTCCTTTCCGTGGTGGGGAAAATGAGCCTGCGGCGGGTGAGTTTCGCCGTCGGCTGCACACCGTGGCTCGACCTCGCCGCCGAGGGCGTCAACAAGGCCAGGGCGGCTGAAGGCGTACGCGCCGAGCTCGGCGTCCCCCGCGAGCGGGTCCTGGCCGTCGGCGACGGCCACAACGACCTCGAACTGCTCGCCTGGGCGGCCGAGCGCGGCCGCGGCGTCGCGATGGGACAGTCGCCCGCCGAGCTGATCGCGGCCGCCGGCGAACTGACCGGAACCGTCCACGAAGACGGGCTCGCCCAGGTCCTCGCCACGCTGTAGCTCAGCGAGGCAGCACCTGGCACAGCGCGGCGAGCGCGCCCGCCCACGCACTGTCGGACGGGGTGGCGTACCCCACGACGAGCCCGTCACCGCGCGGCACCGGTCGCTCCCCCGCATCGTCCGGATGGGACTCCCGCACTGACGGGTGCGCGAAGTCCCCCAGCCCGTCGAGAGCGACACCCACCCGGGCACCCGCGGCGATCACCGACCGCTCGGTGCCCGGCGGGAGGTCGAGCACCGCGTGAAGACCCGCCGCGATCCCTGACACGCGAATCCCTGGCGCCTGCTCCGCGACCGCCGCGACCAGCTGGTCACGGCGGCGCCGGTAGCGCAGCCGCATCGCCCGCACGTGCCGGTCGTAGTCGCCGGACGTGAGGAACTCGGCGAGCGTCAGCTGGTCGAAGGACCCGGGTGCCCAGTCCACGTGGCCCTTGGCGGCGATCACGCCCTGCGTCACCGACCGGGGTAGCACCATCCACCCGATGCGCAGCCCGGGCGCGAGCGATTTGCTCGCGGTGCCGAAATAGACGACCCGATCGGGGTCAAGGCCTTGCAGCGCACCAATGGGCTGGCGGTCGTACCGGAACTCGCCGTCGTAGTCGTCCTCGAGCACCAGCCCGCCGGTCGCCCGCGCCCAGTCGATGACGGCGGCCCGGCGGTCCGGACGCAGCGCACCGCCGGTCGGGTACTGGTGCGCTGGCGTGAGCAGGACCGCACCCGCGTCGAGGGAGGCGAGTTCCTCGATCCGCGTGCCGTCCTCGTCCAGCGGCAGAGCCGGCGTCTGCAGGCCGGTTTCGGTGAGCAGGTCGTAGTACTGGGGCACGCCGTACGTCTCGACGGCGACGGTCCGCACGCTGCGCGCCTTCAGCACGCTGCCGATCAGGCGCAGCCCATGGACGAACCCCGCGCAGATCACGATGCGCTCGGGCGACGCGTAAACGCCGCGGGCGCGCGCGAGGTAGTCGGCGAGCGCCGTGCGGAGTTCGACGCGGCCGCGCGGGTCGCCGTAGCCGAGGGCTTCGTGGGGCGCGGCCATGATCGCGCGCCGGGACGCCGCGAGCCATTGCGCGCGCGGGAAACTCGCCAGGTCCGGGTTGCCGGGCAGCAGGCTGAACCGCGTGTCGGGCGTGCGGATCGGCGTCGGCCGGCGGAGCGCGACGCGGTCGGAGCCAGGTGTCGGCGCACGACGGGGCTCCGCCCGGCGGGCGACGCGCGTGCCCGAACCCTGCCGCGCGGTGAGCCAGCCTTCGGCTACGAGCTCGGCGTACGCGTCGGCCACGGTGTTGCGCGCGATCGACAGATCAGCCGCCAGCGTCCGCGACGACGGCAACTGCGCGCCGGGCACGAGGCGGCCCGTGCGGACGGCCTCGCGCAGGGCGTCCATGAGCGAAGTGCGCACGCCGTGGCGACCGCGAAGGTCCAGGTGATCCAGGTACAGATCAGCGCCGAGACCCTCGGCGGACCGCTTTTCCTCCGGCGAATTGGCCCGTGTTCCCGACATGTAAATGGACCATACTCCTGATCCATTTTGATCTAGCGTGAGAACTGAGCCTGTCGCACCGATCGCGAATCCGGTTGCAATTCACCACCGCTCGCCAGTCGCCCCGATCCGCTCAGCGCGAGTCGCACCCAGCCCCAAGGAAGAGCCATGAGTTCACTCGACGTCCGGGAAACGCCCGGCGAACCACCACCCGGCATCAGCACCAAGTTCGCGGTCCTGCTGGCCGTTGTCTGCGGGATCGCAGTCGCCAACATCTACTACGCCCAGCCGTTGCTGGAGGAGATCGGGAACGACCTCGGGGTCGGGCCGGCCGGGCTGGGGTTCGTGTCGACCGTGACCCAAGTCGGCTACTTCGCCGGACTGATCTTCATCGTGCCGCTCGGCGACCTGCTCAACCGGCGGGTCCTCATTCCGATCGGGTCGGTGATCGCGGCGGTGGCCCTGGTCGCCGTGGCCGTCTCACCGGGGCCGGTGACGTTCTTCATCGCCAGCGGTGTCGTCGGACTGGCGACCGTGGTGCAGCAGGTCATCATCGCCTACTCGGCCGTGCTGAGCAGCCCTGAATCGCGGGGCCGGGTCCTCGGCATCGTGACCAGCGGCGTCGTCATCGGCATCCTGCTCGCCCGAACGATCTCCGGCCTGCTGGCCGACGCATTCGGCTGGCGCTCGGTCTTCGTCGTCTCCGCCCTGCTGATGCTCGGAGTGGCCCTCGTCCTCGGTGTCAAGTTGCCGCCGGAGCTGCCGAACCGACCGTCGGTCTCGTACCGCAAGCTGATCACGTCGATCGTCACGCTGACCGCGCGCGAACGCGTGTTCCGCGTGCGCAGCCTCATCACGCTGTTCATGTTCGCCGGCTTCGGCGCGCTGTGGGGCTCGATGGCACTGCCGCTTTCGGCTGACCCGTGGAACTTGTCGACATCGACGGTCGGGCTCTTCGGCCTCGTCGGCGCCGCGGGCGCGTTCGGCGCCGCCCGCGCGGGCGCGCTGGCCGACCGCGGCCGGGCGCAGTGGGTCACCGGCATCACGCTGGTGCTGTTCGCGGTGTCCTGGCTGCCGATCGCCTGGCTGCCCCACTCCCTCATTCCGCTGCTCATCGGAATCGTGGTCATCGACTTCGCCGGCCAGGCCATCCACGTCACCAACCAGCACCTGATCGTCGGCATCAACCCCAACGCGAGCAGCCGGCTCATCGGCAGCAACATGGCGTACTACTCCGTAGGCTTCGGCGGCGGTGCCGTCGCGGCGACCACGGTGTACAGCGCGTGGGGCTGGACCGCCGTGAGCATCCTCGGCGCCGGCTTCAGCCTGGTGGCCCTACTGATCTGGGGCGTCGACCGGATCTCTTCCGCTCGCAACGCCGGGCCGGCGCTGGCCGAAACGACAGTGTCCTGAACAGAGTGTCCACACCAGACAGACGGGCTCGGGGACCACGCTCCCCGAGCCCGCACCGAATGGCCCACGGATTCCCCGGCCCAATGGACCACAGATAGCCGCCACCTGCCTCGTAGCGTGGTTGTCAGCAGAGAAGTTTTCCCAATTACCAGGAGAAGTGATGAAGGTATTCCTCGCCGGCGCTTCCGGCGTTCTCGGTCAGCGGCTCATCCCGCGGCTGGTCGAGGCCGGACACGAAGTCGGCGCCATGACGCGCTCGTCGGCCAAAATGGAAGGGCTCGTCCACCTCGGCGCCGTCGCGATCCTGTGCGACGTCTTCGACCGCGACGAACTCGTGCAGACGGTCCACGACTTCAAACCGGACGTCATCCTCAATGAGCTGACCGACCTGCCGGACGACGTCACGAAGATCGGCGATCACGGCGAGCGCAACGCGCGTATCCGCACCGAGGGCAACCAGAACCTGATCGAAGCCGCCCGCAAGAGCGGCTCCCCGAAGATCCTGGCCCAGAGCGTCGCCTGGCAGCTGCCCGACGGCCCCGACGCACTCGCCGTCGCGGAGCTCGAGCGCTCCGTCCTCGCCGAGGGTGGCGTGGTGCTCAGCTACGGGCAGTTCTACGGCTCCGGCACCTACAACGAGCAGGAAAAGCCCGCGGAACCCCGGGTCCACATCGACCGCGCGGCCGAACGCACGGTGGAGGCCCTTGACGAGCCCTCGGGCGTCGTCGTCATCGTCGACTGAACTCGCGCACGCACGGACCGGCAGCCCACCGATCCGGATCGCCCCTCCTCGGAGGCCACTGCTCTCCGGAGAAACCGTCACTGTCCTCGAAGGTGTCCGAGATTCGGTGGCGACGGAGGAACTCGCGGAGCGCGAGCATGGTTTCGTGGAAGAAGATCGGCCAGGTCGAGCTCTCCGCGATCTCGGAGAAGTCCTTTCCCAGGTCAATCTCGACGAGCCGGGCGCCGGCGTCCTCGAGTTTCCCGCGAGCCTGGTCGAACAGCAGCGTGACCACGGGATCGACGCCGTCGAGCCGTTGCTTGGGCTCGTACGCGAACCGGGCGTCCTTGACGCCGTCCGGCGCCTGGCCGGAGTGCGGTCGCCGTGACGACGGAGTCGACGAGCGGGCGGTCCTCGACGCTACGCGCGATGACGCCCGTCGAGTCCAATGTGGCCGAAATCGGCGCGACCCCGCCGTCGGGCCAGCGTCCCCGGCTGGGCTTTACACCACCACACCGCACAGCGACGCCGGGATCCGGATTGAGCCGATCGTGCCCCCGGCGAGCGCGGCCGGCACGATGCGGGCCGCGACCGCCGCCGCGGCCGACGACATGCAGAACCGGCCGGCACCTGGGACAGAGACGACCGCCTCGGCATCCCTGGCCGCAACGACCACCTCGGCGTCGTGGTCGGGAACTTACCCGCGCAGGGCCGAGTTGCCGAACGCAGTGGTGACCCGCCCCGAGCGGGACACCCAGCAATGGGCCGGTTGCGCGTGTCTCGTCGGCACCCCTCGCGGCGGTCAGCACGACGTCGCGGGCGACGCGATCCAGCACGAAGTCGAACCCGACATCCCTGTTTGACGGCCGGAAGTTCGGTGCTGCCACGGGCCAGGCGAACGGCGGAGGCAGTCACACAGGGCATCCGACCGGACGAACCAACACACTCAAGCTCACCAGGGCCGAACGCCTGACCGCAGTACGCAGTCCACGACTCCGGCGCGGCCTCCTCCGGTGGGAGCGGGAACCCGTGGACAACGCGAGATCGCCAACGTTGCCCGAGGATCGGGCGCGCAATGACCAGGCGCATCGTCATCGGGCACCACGCCAAGCGTGGTGATCCACGGGAACGAACATGGTCGAAGCGCCCGCAGTTCCCGCCGGCGTGGTGGTCCGCCGGTCCTGCACGGGAATGAACCGCACGCGTTGAGGCGGGCCCGGCAGCAGGTTGGCGGCCTGCAGCAACGCCGTCGATCCAGATACGCACGTGCCGCAGAGGAGGCCCCGGTTGCGCCGGGCCGAGACCTCCCCCGCACGGGGTTTTCAGTGGGTCAGGGGCGGGGTGACGCCGAAGCTCCAGTTGTGGCTGAGGTCGGATTCACGCGCGCCGGCGACCTTGATCTCGTTCAAGCGCGCGATCTCGTCGTCGGTGAGGGCGAGATCGGCGGCCGCGGTGTTCTGTTCGAGGTAGGCCCGGCGGCGCGTGCCGGGGATGGGCACGACGCTGGGCGTCTGCGCGAGCAGCCAGGCGATGGCGACCTGCCCGGGCGTGGCGCCGTGCACCGCAGAAATCTCCCGGACGGTGTTCACCGATGCCAGGTTGGCGTCGAACGTTTCCGCGGCAAAGCGTGGCATCGTGCGCCGGTGGTCACTTTCGGGCAGGTCGTCGCGGGAGGTGAAGGTGCCGGTCAGCGCGCCTCGGCCCAGCGGGCTGAATGCCACGAGGCCGATACCCAGCTCCTGGCATGCAGGCAGCACTTCGGTCTCTACCTCGCGCGACCACAGCGACCATTCCGACTGCACCGCGGTGATGGGATGGACTGCGTGCGCACGACGAATGGTGTCCGGCGCGGCCTCCGACAGGCCGAGGTAGCGGACCTTGCCGGCCTGGACGAGCTCCGCCATCGCCCCCACGGTCTCCTCGATCGGCACCGCCGGGTCGGCCCGATGCTGGTAGTAGACGTCGATGTAGTCCGTGCGCAACCTCTTCAGCGAGCGCTCGACGCGCTCACGCACGTATGCGGGCGTCCCATTGATGATGGCCGGCTTGCCGTCCATCGGCCGTTGGACGATGCCGAACTTCGTAGCCACGACAACCTGATCGCGCCTACCGGCGATGGCTTCTCCGAGCACCTCCTCGCTGGGGCCGTAGACGTCGGCAGTGTCGATCATGGTGGTGCCGAGCTCGAGAGCGCGGCTGACCAGATCCCGAGGGGTGTCGGAGCCGTCGGCGAGATTCTGCCCGTAGACGCCCGCGAAGCTCATCGCTCCGAGCCCCACGGCTCCGACGGTCAGTGCCTGGTCGCCGAGAGTTCGCACAGGAATAGGCATGAAGAAGTTCCTTGTCATGTGATCGATTGATGCGGAGCGCTGTCGCACCATCGCCACTCGCCACGCGCTCGCGAGCTCATGGCCACGGTGCATGTCTCCACTTGGGGACATCATATGTCCCCAAGTGGAGACATGCAAGGCCGCCAAGCCTCGCCCGCGGCCGGCGCCGAGCAGTAGCGTCCGAATCCTCTACTCTGGCTGTTGTGACGGAGACCAAGCAGCACGCCTCTGGAGCCGAAGCTCGGCGCAGGGATTCGGCTGCGACGAAGCGGGCGCTGCTGGCCGCCGCACGCGAAGTCTTCACCCGTCAGGGGTACGACAACGCGGGCCTCCGGGACATCGCCCAGCGGGCCGGGACCGACAAACGTCTGATCGGCCGCTACTTCGGCTCAAAGGAGAACCTGTTCGCGGAGGTAGTCGCCGAGGCGTACGAGAAAATGTTGCTGTCGGCCCCCGAGGCGACCCACGCGACGGCCGTCGCCCTTCTCAGCGGCGCCGAACCTGACAACCCCGACGGGCTTCTCTTGACGCTTCGCTCCGCCTCCAGCGAACGCGCCGCCGAGATCATGCGCGACAGCATCGAGCGCACCTGCGAAGCCGCCCTCGCCGACGCACTGATCGGACCGGATGCGGTCGGCCGGGCCGCGCTGCTGCTCTCCATCTGCGCCGGGGTTCACCTCCAACGCAACATCCTCCACAGCAGGTCCCTCACGAACGCGGACAACACGGACCGGCTCGTGCCCTACCTCAAAGCTGCCCTTGACGCGATCGCCGCAACTCCGGCCGCGGCCCCCGCCGGAGACAGTGTGGACCAGTCACCGCAATCAGACTGACGAGAATCGTCGCAGTCCCGACCCCAACGTGTGAACACCGGATCCACAGTGGACGCCCATGACGAGCCGAACACTGGCAACTGCGCCCGCGCCGGAAAGCGCCGTCAGGAATATCTTCAACGACGTTCTCATGTAGGTGACCGACGGCTGAGCCCGGTGAGAAAGGTGTCGACGATCGCATCCACAGGCGGAACCACGTGCCCGGACGGCTGGACGTTCACGACTCCGCCCACGACGGTCGAAATCATCATGTTGACCGTCGAGAGTGCATCGATGTCCGCGCGAAGCGTCCCTGCGTCGATCTCTCGTTGGAGGAGTCGCACGAGGGCGTCGATGCGCGGGGCGATGAACTCTTCCGCGTAGAGGCGGGTCGCCTCGGAGTAGCGGTCGTCGCTACCGATCAGTCGGCACCAGGCGCGGCCGACCCGGGTCGATGTCAAGCGCTCACTCAGGTTGGCCAGGACGGCGATCAGCGTCGAACGCAGTTCGCCGTCGGGGTCGATCACGGGCGGCACTTCGACATGTCCCAGGGCGTAGGCGACAAGTTCTTCTTTGTTGCTCCAGCGCCGGTAGATGGTCGGTTTGCCGACCTTGGCTCGTCGGGCAATGTTGTCGATGGTCAAACCGGTGACGCCTGATTCGTCGATCAGGTCGAGCACCGCGTCGACAAGCGCCTTCTCCGCGCGTTCGCCGCGGGCCGACGCCTGTACGGCGCCGTCCGTGGCGTGCGCGCTCGTGCTTGGCATGCGAGTCAGCTTAGCTCGGCACCGCTGCCGCCCGGGTGTGGCCGAGCGATGCGGTCACCCCGACGAGGACAGCGCACACGAGTGCGACACCACCCGCTACGAGAGAGGTGAGATGCAGTGCGCTGAGGAACGCGCTGCGGGCAGCGGTGATCCCCGGGTGGTCGTGCAGCACGGCCAACGTGCCGGACAGGGACTGCCGCGCGTCCCCCTGTTCCCCGGTGGGCAGTGTGGCGAGGGCCGGCCCGACGTCGGAGCCGTATGCGGACCACAGCAATGAACCGAGAACCGCCACACCCAATGCGCTGGAAACCTGTCGCGCGGTGTTCAGGAGCGCCGATCCGGCACCGACACGGGAGCCCGGCACCGTGCTCATCGCCGCGGTCGTTCCAGGGCTGAGCACCAGGGCGAAACCGAGTGCGAGCGCCAAAAAGACCGAGAGGATGAGCACGACCGAGGTCGTCATCGAGTAGAACGCGATCACCGTCATCGCGACCGTGATCAGCAGCAGGCCGGCGGCGATGGTCGGTCCTGTTCCGAGGCGCTCCACCAGTCGCCGCGATATCGGAGCCCCGATCACGAGCCCGGCGGACATCGGGATGAAGAGCAGACCGGTCTGGAACGGCGTGTAGCCGCGGGCGACCTGCAGGTAGAAGGTCAGCAGGTACATGGCGCCGAACACGACCAGCGCGGCGACGCTCAGCGCGAGCACGGACATCGCGAAGCCCCGGTCGCGGAACAACCGTACGTCCGCGAGCGCATCGTCTCGTCGCCCCTCGCTCACGATCAGCACCGCCAGGAGCGCCAGCCCGACCACCACGGGGCAGAGCGTCGTGAAGCCCAGCCAATCACTGGTCTGGCCCCCGTCGAGCACCCCGAGGACGAGCAGCCCGATTCCTGCGATGGACAGGACCACAGGCAGGAATCGGAGTTCTCCGGTCCCAGACGCCGGCAGGCGGGGAACGACGATGAGCGACGCGAGAAGTGCGATCAGTGCCAGAACACCGACGAGCACGAGCACGGAGCCCCACCACAGGCCCGCACTGAGCATCAGACCCCCCGCCAGCGGGCCGGCCGAGATCGAGATTCCGGACGCGGCCGCCCACACCACAATCGCTCCGGCACGCTTCTGCGTCGGGTACAGGCGCAGGATGATCGCGAGCGTCGTCGGCATGATCGCCGCGGCGAAGACCCCCATCAGCGCGCGCATCGCGATGACGAACCCCACCGTCGTGGGGAGCGACGCGAGCGCGGTCACGACGATGAATCCCGCCAGCCCGACCAGCAGAGTTCGGCGAAGCCCGAATCGATCGCCCACCGTGCCGGCGATCAACAGGAATCCCGCGAACGTCAAGGTGTAGCTGTTGAGCACCCACTGCTGCCCCACGTTGGTCAGAGCGAGGGCCTGCGTCATCTCCGGCAGTGCGACGTTGAGGATCGTGCTTCCCAGCAGCACCACCGACACGGCGACCACGAGCGAGGACAACGCGGCAACCCGGCGCCCACTCGAAATCTCCACCCCTTACCTCCTACGTTACGAAACGGTTTCGTTTCGAACCACCCTACGGCATGGTCAATCGCACTGCGCCGGGGCCCATCGAGTTCATCGCGCCCGTCCGCAACCCGTTCGAGCCCGTTCTCGTCCGCGGGCGGGTCGTACGCGTGCGGATGTGGCGATGCGCGGCCAAGCTCAGCGGCTCGATCCAGAAGCCCGAACCCCACGAAGACCGCAGGGATGAACTGGGACAAAAAGCTTCGAGAAGCGCTTTCGAGCAATCGCAACCGCGATGGTCGACGCGGGAATCGTCCAGGCGGCGGCGAACTACGCGGAGGCGGTGCGCGAAACGGGCGGAAACCCGCGCACCGTCGTGATGTCGATGGGCCCGTCGACGCGCACGCATCCGAGCCACCTCGGCCGGGGCCAGTGGCTGTCGGAGGAAGTGCTGCAGTGGGCCGGGCTGGACGTGACGATCCTGCGCATGGCCGCGGTGTTCCACGAGGACCTGCCGTTGTTCTCGACCCAGTCGGTGCGCCACGAGAGCGTGATCCGAAACTGTTTCGTCGAAAAGCCGGTGAGCTGGCTGAACGCGCTCGACGCCGCCGAGTTCTGCGTCGCGGCCCTGCTGCGCCCAGAGCTGTTCGCCGACGCGCCGGTGCACTACCTGCCCGGCCCGGAGTTCTTCGACTTCCACCAGGTCGCCAAGGTGTTCAGCGACGTGCTCGGCCGGCCGGTCCACTTCGAACCGATCAGCCGCGAGGCCTGGGAGAAGGAGCTGCTCGACCTGGTCGCCTCGCCGCGGGCGGGCCTGCTCAAGGCCGACATGTCGCGCCACATCACGGCGTGCGGCTACGCCGTGGCCCAGGGAATGGAGCGCGGCAACACGAAGTACACCGACACCGACGCGTTCCGGCGCATCACCGGCCGTACTCCGATCACCCTGCACGACTACCTCACCGAGCACGCCGCCGTCTTCCGCTGACCCGGATCGCGCGCCGTGGTCAGCCCGTGGTGCGGTAGGCCGCGGCGGTGTCGGCGTAGACCTGAGCGCGCACGAAGTTGCCGTCGGGGTTTCGAGCAGCCAAAGGTTCTCGAACACGGTCGTCTCGCCGGTCTTGTGTGACTTTCGTTCGCCGCGCGCACGACTGCCGTCATACGCGTGCCGCCGTTCGCGGCCTAACGTCCCCCGCAGCACGCGAAGGGACACCGCCACGATGGACAGCGACCTCATTCCGAAGCCCGTGAACGCCTCCGGGCTGTGGGCCGACGACCTGCACGAGGGGATGGCGTTCCGGTCCTCGACCTACGTCGTGACCGAAGAACAGATCATCACCTTCGCGACGACGTTCGACCCGCAGCTCTACCACCTCGACGCCGACGGCGCGCGGGGCACGTTCTTCGACGGGCTCGTCGCGAGCGGCCGGCACACCGCGGCGATCACCATGCGCCTGCTGGTGACCTCCGCGCTGCCGCTCGCCACAGGCATCGTCGGCGCGGCCATCGACCTGGCGCGGCCGTCGGCGGCCCGCGCGGGTGATGCGCTGCGCGTCGAGGGGCAGATCGACAAGCTCAGCTTCTCGCGGTCGCGGCCCTCGCGGGCCACCGTGCTGATGTCGTACAAGACGGAGGACCAGGACGGCGACGTCCGGCAGAGCACGTCCGCGCGCGTCCTGACGTTCCGTCGGCCCGAAGCCGGGGACTAGTCAGGCGACCGGCGAGAACACGAGGCCGCCGTTGTGCCCGCCGAAGCCGAAGCTGTTGGAGAGCACGGGTCCCGGCGTCCACGGCGTGGGTTCACGGGGCACGTCGATGTCGAGCACCGGATCCTGTGTGGACAGTCCGAGCGTCGGCGGGATCAGCTCGTGCGCCATCGTCAGCGCCACGGCGACGGCCTCCACTGCGCCGGCCGAGCCGAACGAGTGCCCGGTGGCGCCCTTGATGCTGGTCACCAGCGGCCTGGAGGCACCGAAGACGCGGCGGATGGCGTGGGCCTCGGCGGCGTCGTTGAGGGCCGTCGAGGTGCCGTGGGCGTTGATGTGGGTGATGTCCCGCGGTGCGTAGCCGGCGTCCTCGATCGCCATGCGCATGCAGCGCTCGGCGCCGGCGCCGTTCGGGGCGGGCGCGGTGACGTGGTAGGCGTCGGCGGTCGAGGCGGTGCCGTCGATGGTCAGGTAGATGCTCGCGCCGCGCTCCAGCGCGAGCTCCAGCGGCTCGAGCACGAGGATGCCGGCCGCTTCCGACGCGGCGAGGCCGTCTCTGTCCACATCGAACGGACGCGAGATCCCGCTGCGGCTCAGTGCGCGCATGTTGGTGAACCCGGCCACGCACACGGGCGTGAGGCTCGAGTCGCTGCCGCCCGCGAGCACCAGGTCGGCGGCGCCCGAGGCGATGAGCCTGGCGCCCGCGGCGATCGCGTCGGTGCCGGCCGCGCAGGCCGTGGTGATCACCGACGCGCCGCCCTGGAAGCCGTAGCGGATGCTGAGCGCCGCGGCGCCCGCGTTCGGCATCGTCATGGGCACGGTGTGCGGCGACACCTTGCGCTCGCCCTGCGCGGCCAGGACCGCGGCCTGCGACTCCAGAGTGGACACGCCACCGATGCCCGTGCCGAGCGAGACGGCGGCGCGTTCGGCGTCGAGCACCGTCACCGCCGGCTCGATCTCGCCGGTCAGCAGCCCCGCGTCCGCCAGCGCCTCGTCGGCGGCCGCGACCGCCATCTGCGTCGCCAGGTCCGCCGTGCGCGCCACCTTGTGCGACATCCAGCGCCGCGGGTCGAAGCCGCTGAGCCGCCGCACGTTCGCCGCGGCGGCAGGACGCGACAGCCCGTCCCAGAACTCCTTCACGCCGATGCCGGCCGGCGACACGACACCGATCCCGGTCACCGCGACGCGCCGGTTGAGGACTGGCTTCATGCACGTGCTCCTTCGAAAACGGGCCCAAGATCTGGCTAGGCTTTTGCACAGTCAGGTGTAGTCTACGGGACGACCGCGCCGGAGCCGCACCGATCGAACCCAAGTCACACCGGCGGTTGACGAGTGAGTTGCCTTGCGCAACCCTGAGGGCACGCAGCAACTTCACCGGGGCAGGAAAGCAGGCGGAACCGTGCTTGTCGGCATCTACAACGAGTACAGCGCGAAAGGCAGCTTCCGCGACCTGGCCGGCGACGTCGTCGCCTACGAACGCGCCGGCGCCGACATCGCCTATGTGGCCGAGGTGTACACGTTCGACGCGGTGAGCCAGCTCGGCGCGCTCGCCGCGCTCACGAGCACCATCCGCATCGGCTCGGCGATCCTGCCGATCTACACGCGCACGCCGTCTCTGATCGCGATGACCGCCGCGGGCCTGGACCACGTGAGCGAGGGCCGGTTCATCCTCGGCCTCGGCGCGTCGGGGCCGCAGGTGATCGAAGGGTTCCACGGCGTGCCGTACACCGCGCCGCTCGGGCGGACCCGCGAGGTCGTCGAGATCTGCCGCCAGGTCTGGCGGCGCGAACGCGTCGTCCACCAGGGCAAGCACTACCGCATCCCACTGCCGGAGGACGAGGGCACCGGCCTCGGCAAGCCGCTCAAGCTGATCAACACGCCGGTGCGCAGCCGGATCCCGATCCTGATCGCGTCGATCGGACCCAAGAACGTCGCCATGACCGCCGAGCTCGCGGACATCTGGCAGCCGTTCTTCTTCCTGCCGGAGAAGGCGAAGGACGTCTGGGGCCAGTCGCTGGCCGACGGCGCCGGGAAGCGCGCCGACGACCTGCCACCGCTGCAGATCGAGGCCCAGGCGGTCTTCCGCATCACCGACGACCCCCGGCCGATGCTGGACGCGATGCGCCCGACGCTCGCGCTGTACATCGGCGGCATGGGCGCGAAGGGCCACAACTTCTACAACGACCTCGTGCGCCGCTACGGCTTCGAAGCCGAGGCAGAGAAGATCCAGGACCTCTACCTGGCCGGCAAGAAGCAGGCAGCTGAAGCGGCGGTCCCGGAAGAACTGCTCCGCTCGGTCTCGTTGATCGGCCCCGAAAGCCACGTCCGCGAGCGCATCGCCGCCTACCAGGAAGCCGGAGTCACCACGCTCACCATCACCCCCGCCGGCGCGACGCGGGACGAGCGGGCCGGCGTGGTCGAACAGTTCCGCACGCTGGTGGACAAGAGCTGACTGTGCTGCCCTCACTCGCGAGCCTGGTCGAATCGGGTCTCACCGCGGCGGCGTTGCTTTCCGCGGCCGCACCCGGCGCGGTGTTCGACAGCGTGGTCACCGACTGGCCGGGCCTGTCCCGCGAGCAGTCGGCGACCCTGCTCGCCGCGGAGACAACCGGTATCGGGAACGCCGAGATCACCGAGCGTTTCATCGTCGAGAAGCTCACTGGTACCACGGCCTGAGGGCCCCGCCGACGGATGCCGGTGCGCGGAAAGTGCGCGCCGGCATCCTGTGGGTTCTCGGGCGCGGGTCAGAGGTAGCTGTCGTAGTCCGGCTGCCCGGCCCAGAAGTAGTCGGGGCCGAGCTCTTCGCCGAGACGGGAGCGCGGGACTGGAGCGAGCTCAGCCTGGACCGCGCCAACCACCGCATCGGCTACTTCACCGGCGACATCCAGGGCAAGCCCGTCTCGATCGCGTCCGTGATGCGCTTCGACGAGCACGGGCTGGCCGACGTCCTCGCGTGCTCACGTCCGGCGGAAGCCACGGCACGGCCCAGGCCTCGGGCGGCAGGTCGTCGAACGCCGCCTTCGCGCGGTTTCGCAGCGTGGTGAAGGGCTGGGTGCTGTTGAAGAAGCTCTTGACCGTGGTCAGGCGCCGGGTTTCGTCGCCGGTGGCGAGGAGGATCTGCCGGATGGGCTCGCCCTCGATCTCGCCGGCGAGCATCAGGCCCTCGGCGCGTTCGCCGGAACTCCGCCACTTTGCCGTCCAGGCCATAGGCCGTGCGGGTCAGCTCTTCGTTGCCGATGAAGTTGAAGATCGACGACGGCAGGTCGTAGGTCACGCGGGCGCGGCCGTCGGCGTCTTCGTAGACCATGATCCGGTTCGGCGCCTCGAGGCCGAAGCGCGTGTCGTAGCGCATCATGGTCTCGGCGATGAGCGGGTTGCCGTAGACGTACTTCTTGGCCTTCACCTGGTGCCCGTAGAAGCCCATCCAGCGGCCGTGGTCGACCTCGAAGAAGCGCAGCATCCCGCTCGGGCCGAGCTGCTTGGTGATCTCCGCGTTCCACTCCTCGACGGTCTCCGACGCGGCGAGGATGTCGTTGAACTTGCCCCGCTCGACGTCCCCGAGCACGGCGTCGAGCTCCGCCACCACTTCCTCGTAGGTCTTGTCGCTGATGTACTCGTAGTTTTCCACCGTGTACTTGGTTTTCACGGATTTCTCCCATCGGGATCTGCCTAAGTCAAAGCATAGTCAGCCTAGCACCGGAAGATCAGATCAGACCGAGATTCGCGAGGTCCGAGGCGTACTTCTCGATCAGCTCGGCAGTCACGTGCGGAATGTCCGCATCCGCGCCCACGCGGGCCTTCCGCACGGCCGCACGGAAGCGATCCGCCGGAATGAGGGCCCCCGCAACGGGTTTCTCCGGCTCCGTGTAGGCGTGCAGCAACGGCAGGAGCGAGTGTTGCTTCTGCTTCTCCGGCAACGCGCGGATCGCCGTCTCGAACCGCTCGAACCACGTGTGGTAGTCCTCGACACGGCTGATCCGGTGGCCGGCCGCGACGAGCCAGTCCACACAGGTGTCGAGCGAGATGCCGTCCTCGTGCGAGTTCAGCACGTTGTAGGTCCGGTAACCCTCGGTCTCCAGGCCGAGCGCCGTGATCGCCTCGGCCGTGAAGTCCACGGGCAGCCCGTCGAAGTGCGCCGGTCCCGGTCCACTGTAGAACGACCGCGGCGCGATCCCCGTGACGATCAGGCTCAGCAGCAGGCGCGTGAACATGTCGGGCACGTTCAGCTGCCCGGCGTAGCGGCTGTGCGCCAGGATCAGGTCCGAACGGAACGTGGTCACCGGCAGGTCCACCGCATCGCCGGCCTCGCGCAGCAGCACCTCCCCCGCCCACTTGCTGGTGCCGTAGCCGTTGGCGTAGCTGTCGTCGAGTGTCCTCGAAGGACTCGTCTCGCGGATGTCCGACACCTCGTCACCCGAAGTGGCCTGCGCGGCCACGGCGAAGGTCGAGAGGTAGATGACCGGCTTGAGCCGCGTGGTGATCGCGAGCCGGATCAGCTCCGCGGTGCCCACCACGTTGGGGCCGAAGAGCTGGTCGTAGGGCAGCACGTGGTTGACCAGCGCGGCCGGGTGCACGATGAGGTCGACAGTGTCGGCCAGCCGCCGCCACGCCGGCGCTTCGAGACCGAGGTCGGCCGAGCCGATGTCGCCGGCCAGCACCTCCAGGTGATCGGCGGCCAGCTCGCAGAAGTGCTGCAGCAGAGCGATATCGCCCGTGTCGAACGCTTCCTCGAGCCGCGCGTACGCCGCTTCCGCGGTGCGCCCGCGCACGAGGCAGACGAGTTTGCCGCCGGTCTCGGCGAGGCGCTCCAGCCATTCGAGGCAGAGGAAGCGGCCAAGGTAACCGTTGGCTCCGGTCAGCAGGACCGTGCGCACGGTGCCCGTGGGGCGAGGCAGATTCCGGGCCGACGCCAGGGTTTCGGCGTCGATGAACTTGTCGAGCGTGAGCTCGGCGGCGTGGACGACGGTGCTCTCGGCGCCGTGCACCGTGGCGAACGTCGGCCGCTTCACGCCCGGCTTCCGCGCGTCCTCGATGTGCCGGGCGATCGCTCGCAGGTCGTTGGCCGGGCTGATCACCACGTCGACCGGAACGTCGACACCGAAGATGTCGCGCAGCAGGTTCGAGAACGACAGCGCCGACAGCGAGTCGCCGCCGAGGTCGCCGAAGTGGGCCTCCGGGCCCAGCTCCGCCGCCGACGCCCCGAGCAGGGCTTCCGCCGCCCGCGCCACCGTCTCCACCACCGGCCGGTCGCGCCCCAGCTGCCGCAGTTCCCGCAGCTCGCTGCCTTCGCGGTCGGCGATCTCGGCGTACAGCGCTTCCAGACGCTCGCCGTAGTGCTTCTTCAACGCCGGGCGCTGCAGCTTCTTGATCCCGGTGAGCAGACCGTTGACGGTACTGAACGGATCGGTCTCGACCAGGAAGTCGCGCGGGATCTCGTACGAGTTGAGCTCGGCCTCCTTCGCCGCCTGCTGCAGCGAATCGCTCAATCGGCGCTTCAGTGCCGCGGGGTCACTCTCGGCGAGCGCTGCCCGCGTCGGCACGATCACCGCGAGCAGGTGGGAGCGTTCGCTGCTGCCGTAGACGTAGATCTGCTCGACCAGCGGCGCCGCCCCGAACATGGCCTCCAGTTTGGACACCGCGACGAACTCGCCCTGCGACAGCTTCAGCACGTTCTTGCGCCGGTCGACATACACCAGCTCGCTCGTGCTGTGCTCCGCCATGATGTCGCCGGTGTTGTAGTAGCCCTCGGCATCGAAGACCTCGGCCGTAGTGTCCGGCCGGCGGTAGTACCCGGTGACCAGCGTGCCGCCCTTGATCACCAGCTCACCGCGCGGGTGCGGCAGGTCGGTGGAGAAGTAGCCGAGCTCCGGCACGTCGAGCAGCCGGTAGCCGGACACGCGGTGCTGCCACATCTTCCCGTCGAGCATGACGACACCGCCGGTTTCGGTGGCGCCGTAGCCGTCGTGCATCGGGACATGCAGCAGGGACTCCATGAACGTGGTCAGCTCCGCCGAAAGCGGCGCGGACCCGAAGCCGGCCCAGAGGATCCGGTCGCCGAGGGTGTTCTCGCGCAGCTCGGTCTTCACCTCTTCGTCGAGGCCCTCGCGGAACCCGTCGGCGGCGACGCGGCCGTCGAGCTCACTGCGGTAGTGCTGGAACAGCATCTCGCAGATCCGCGGCACGACCAGCAGCTCGGTCGGGCGCACCAGCGACTAGTCCTCCAGCATGGTGGACAGGTCGCTCTTGCCGACCAGGTAGACGGTTCCGCCGCACCCCAGCGTGCTGGCCATCACGTTCTGGCCGACGACGTGGCTCATCGGCAGGAAGTCGAGCACGATCGCGGGATTGTCGCGGCCGGGCATGAAATCGCGCCACAGCTCGCGGGAGACGCGTTCGGTGTACATGGCGCCCTTGGGTGTGCCGGTGCTGCCCGAGGTGTAGATGAGCATCGCGAGCGGATCGGCGTCCGCGGGATCGGCGGTGGCGAGGGGCGCGGCCGGGAGCGCGCGACCACGTTCGACGACGGTGGGCAGGACGTCGAGCGCGACGTCGCTGCCCGCCTCGGAAAGGCGTGTCCGCGCTGCTTCGACGCTGTCGCGGTGACCGTCGAGCTCGGCGGTGTGGTCGAAGACCACGAGCCGGAGCACCGACGGGCTCGCGAGGACGAGGTCGACGGCCGTGCCGAGGTACTCCGGGCTCGCGACGAGCACCTAGGCGCCGGTCTCCTCGACGATGGGCTTGAGGGCGCCCGCGGCAGCCCCGGCCTGCAGTGGCACGGAAACCGCGCCGAGCCGGATGCAGGCGAGTTCGACCGCGACATAGTCGGAGCTGACGAAACCCAGTGTGGCGACGAAATCGCCCCGGCGCAGCGGCGTGTGGGGGTCGTGGTGCCATTCGCTCGCGACGGCGGTCGCGCGGGCCCAGAGCTCGCCGTAGCTGATCGTCTCGAAGCGCTGCAGCAACCGGACCTCGGTCCGGCCCGTGGCCGGATCGGTGAAGATCTCCCGCGCGCGCTCGCCCAGCGCGGGCCGATCGGCATAACCCGCCCTGACGGCGGCCACGGTCTCCGCCAGCGAAAGGCCCGGCCGGAACGCCGCCTCGCGGACGTCGGCCCGGGGAATCGCGTCGCGAACCTGTGAATCATTTTCGCACAGCTGCGCCGTCCGCCGCTCGTACTGCTCCCGGGCGTCGCGTGGATAGGTAGTGGTCATGACTTTCCTCCCCGAAAGTGTGTGGTCGGCCGGAATCCAGGCCAGGAAGAGGGTTGAGAAACACAACCTACTACGGGGTGGAAAGTTTTTGCCATCCCCCAATGTGATCTTCAGGGCGCCGTGTCCTATTGGTCGGGAAAAAGGATCGAGTATTTTTTCCGACTGGCGAAATTCCCGAAGGAGGACAGCACAAAGGCCGTCCTGGCCACTCTGCCAGGACGGTTTCGGAGGATTGATCGTGCTTTTTGACTAACGCTTTCAGGACTCCGGCGGACGGAGGACCGTGAGCAGAAGATCGGCGCTCCGGACGAAACTCATCTGCTCGTAGATCCGCGCGGCGACCCGGTCATGTCCGTGCTCCTTCCGCGCGACGGCGGACGGCCGTGTGCCGCACGAAGGCGACGGTCGGCACCGCCATGACCACGAGGACGATGCCGCCCACGGTCAGTCCCGAGTGGACGGCGTCGGTGAACGCGGAGGCCGCGGAGCTCGTGACCGTCGTCTTCAGGGAGGCCGGAACTCCGGCGGTGCTGCCGCCGTGACTCGCGCCGTCCACGATCTGGCGGGTCACCCCGGCGGGCATCCGGGCGTCGAGGAGCCGGTCGGACAGGTTCTTCGGGAACTCGGTCGTGACGATCGTGCCCAGCACACTCGGGCCGAGCACGCTGCCCAGCTGCCGGAACATGTTCACCGCGGCGCTGGCCATGCCCGCCTGCTGCGCGGGCACGCTGTTCACCGCGGCCGCGGTCGAGGGCGCCACCAGCAGACCGGAACCGATACCGACGATCAGCAGGCCGGGCCACACCTGCCCGAACCCCGGCGTCGGCCCCGTCACCAGCAGAAGCAGCGCGCCGGCACCCATGATCACCAGCCCGCCGGTGAGCATGGTGACGACGCCGACGCGCCGCACCAGCCGGGCCGCGACGGCGCTGACCACGATGTAGGTGCCGAACATGACCAGCATCCGTACGCCGGTGGCCAGCGCGCCCAGGTGCTGCACGCGTTCGAGATACAGCACGCTCACCAGCGAGATCCCGACGAAGCCGAACATCGTGGTGGTCGCGACGCCCATGACCGCCGCGAACGACGGGCTCTTGAACAGCCGCAGGTCCAGCATCGGGTCATGGTGGCGCAGCTCCAGGCGGACGAAAGCCGCGAGTGACACCGCGAAAACCACGTACACCGCGATGATCTGCGCGGCCGCGTAGCCGACGGATCCGCCTTCGATGATCGCGTACGTCGCCGACGCGACGACGATCGTGCCCAGCACCACGCCGGCCGGGTCGAGCCGCCGCGTCGGGTGCTTGCTCTCCGGGACCAGCATCGGCGTCAGCGCGATCGTGACGATGCCGAGCACGACGTTGGTCAGGAACACCGCGTGCCAGCTCGAGTGGTCGAGGAGGATGCCCGCCACGGGCGGGCCGATCGCGAGGCCCAGCCCCGAGCAGCTCGCCCACACGCTGATCGCGCTCGTGCGTTGGCGCGGATCGGTGAAGGAGTGGCTGACGATCGACAGGCTGGCGGGGAGGATCGCGGCGCCGCCGACGCCCATGAGCGCCTGGGCCGCGATCAGCAAGCCCGCGCTGTCGGAGAAGAACGCCAGCGCGCTGCTCGCGGCGAATACGACCACCCCGGCGAGGAACACCGCGCGGCGGCCGATCAGGTCGCCCAGCGTGCCCGCCGTAAGCACCAGGCTCACGACGACGAGCGTGTACGCGCTGCTGACCCACACCAGCTGAGCCGACGACGTGTGCAGATCGGACTGGATGGCCGGCAGCGCGGAGATCATCGAGGAGACGTTGACGAACGCCATCATCACGCCGAGGCAGACCACTGCCAGGGCCCACCACCGGCCTCGCGCGGAAGCTTCGGCTTCGGGTCTCGCGGTCCCTGACCTGGTCACGGACACCTGCTGACTCTCCAAATGCATAGCCAGCACGCTAACAGCCTGACTATGGTCAAAGCTAGACAGGTACAGTGACTGTCATGGCACACACACAGGAGCCCGAGGCGGACCGTCCCGTGGTGACGCGCGTCGGCCGGTTCGTCGACCGCGACGCGTGGACTGCCGAGGGCTGGTGCAAGATCGAGCGCGCGCTGGAGCTCGTCGGCACCCGGTCGGCGATGATCCTGCTGCGCGAGGCGTTCTACGGTGGCCGGCGCTTCGACGAGCTCACCCGGCGCACCGGCCTGAGCGACGCGGTCGCGGCGAAGCGGCTCAAGCAGCTCGTCGACGACGGCCTGCTGCGCCAGCAGCCCTACCGCGAGCCCGGATCGCGCACCCGCCACGAGTACGTGCTGACCGAGCAGGGCCGTTCGCTGTTCCCCGTGGTGGTCGCGATGATGAAGTGGGGCGGCACTTTGGCGGGTCCGACCGGCGGCGTCGAACTGGTGCACGCCGGCTGTGGTGAACCGCTCCTCGCCGCCGTGCGCTGCGCGGCGGGCCACGACGTCACCATGGAGGACACCGAGGCGCAGATCTCCCGCGACGCCAAACGGGCGCGGCGGGCGTAGCCTTCCCCGAGTGTCGAGTGTGGACGATTGCAGCGCGCTCATCACACCACCCGCCGTCGCCGGGCGCGGGAAGCCCGCAGGTTGGCGATGTTGCCGCAAACCGTGACGTCGTGCCAGACGCGGCTGTTGTTGCGTGACCGGTCGTAGAACGCGATCGGGCACGCCGAGCTACGGCAGGTCTTCAGGCGCCGCCACTCGTCCAGCCGGCCGGCGCGGTGGATCTCGAGCAGCACCGCGCCGCCGACGAGCTGCCACCCGCTCCCAGTCGGTTCGAGGTCCAATCGGCCGTCGGTGGTGGTGCCCGCGGTGAGCGTCAGCCCGGACAACGCGGGCAGCACCGGCTCGTCCTCGGTCCGCACGAGGGCCGCGAGTTGTTCCCGGAGCTGCCGAAGCTCGTCGACATCCGCGGTCCTGAGCTGAACCCGGCGTCGGCGATGTCCTTCGGCCTCAGCCCATTCCGCCATCGCCGCGGCCGCCCACCGCTGCGCCGAGCCCACTGTGGACAGCAGATCGACGAACCCTTTCCGCGGGCTCGGCCGGGTGTTGAGCACGTCCTGGACGAGCGCGAGCCCGCTCGGCGCGGCGGCGATGCCGAACCGCTCGCCGGCCGGCCAAGCCGTGGCGACCCCTCGCCGCGCAGAAGGCTCCGGATCCACCGCGTAGGACAACGGACTCTCCTCGATCGGTCAGGCCGCCCGCGTCACGGTGCGGGGACGAAACGCGGTCCGCTGGTCGCGAAGTCGGCGCGGTTCTCGCGGACGAAGTCCGCCACCGAGAGCGGCGGGCGGCCGCCGATCTTCTCGACGACGTCGTTCGTGCCGGAGAACACGCCGTTGCGGTAGTCGATCGCGACGTTCGAGAGGTGCTGCACGAGGTGCGCGTCCGCGCCCTTCTTCAGCCCTGACGCGGAGAACTCTTCGACGCTGATCGGTTCGTAGTGCACCGGGTGACCGAGTTCCGTCGCGATGGCCTTGGCGATGTCGTGGTGGTTCAGCTCGACCGGACCGTGCAACGAGTACGCCGCGCGGTTGTGCGGCTCGGGCTGCAGGAGCAGGGCGGCGATCACGCGCGACTGGTCGGCCGAGGCGATCGGAGCGTGCCGGCCCTCGCCGAACGGCAGGCGCAGGTAGCCCTCGCCGTCGCGCATCTCCCACCACAGCTTGAGCCACTCGGCGAAGAACGTCGGCCGGATGTGCGTGGTGAGCAGATCGGTCCGATCCAGCAGGCGCTCGCACAGCCAGTGCTGCCGGGCCGCGTTGCTGCCGGCCTCGCGACGGGCCGAGATCTGCGACATGTTGACCACCGAGCGCACCCCGGCCTCGGTCGCCGCCTGCGCGAAGATCACCGTCGACTCCACCAGGCCCGGCAGGATCGGGTGACAGAAGTACGCGCCGGTCACCCCCTGCAGAGCGGTGGTCATCCCGTCGAGGTCGTGCAGGTCGGCCACGACCACCTCCGCACCGGCCTCCGCCAGCGCGCGGGAGCGGTCGTCCTCGCCGTGCACCATCGCGCGGACGCGGTGGCCGCCTTCGAGCAGCAGCTTGAGCGCGCCGCCCCCGGTCTTACCAGTCGCGCCGGTCACCAGGAACAGCCTGTCGTCGTGGGACACTGCAACACCTTTCGAAATGCCGGAGCTCATCGGGACAGACCGCGGACGAAGTGCGCGACCGCGGAGCCGATCAGGTCCGGGCTGTCCTCTTGCACGAAGTGGATGCCGGGCACCGTGAGCTCGGTCTGGTTGGGCCAAGTCCGGCAGAACTCCCGCTGGCGGGAGCTCAGGATCGCGCCAGGTTCGGCGTTCACGAACAGCTTGGGCACCTCCGAGGTCGACAGCCACCGGCCGTACTCCTCGACGATGGCCACCACGTCGGCCGGCTCACCTTCGATGGGCAGCTGACGCGGCCAGCTCAGCGTGGGCCGGCGGCTCTCCCCCGGCGTGCGGTAAGGCGCGCGGTAGACCGCCATCTCCTCGTCGCTCAGGTCGCGCAGGACCGCGCCCGGCAGCACCTGCTCGACGAACGCGTTGCCGTCGAGGATCATCGCTTCCCCCTGGGGGGAACGGAAACCCTGGAACGTGGCGCGGAACGACTCCCGCCGGTCGGCCCACGTCATCGGGGCCACGATCGACTCCATGTACGCGATCCCGGCGACGCGGTCCTGGTGCCGGCACGCCCAGTCGAAGCCGAGCGCCGAACCCCAGTCGTGCAGCACGAATACGACGTCGTCGCCGAGGTCGAGGTGCTCCCACAGCGCGAACAGGTACTGGCGTTGTTCGAAGTAGGAGTAGCGGTCCGGGCCCGACGGCTCCAGCCGGCCGGAGTCGCCCATGCCGACGAGGTCGCACGCGATCAGCCGGCCCTGGCCTTCCAGGTGCGGCATCACGTTGCGCCACAGGTAGGACGAGGTCGGGTTCCCGTGCTGGAACACGATGGCCGGGCCCTCGCCCTCGTCGAGGTACGCCATGCGCACCCCGTTGACGTCGGCGAACTTCTTCTCGGCGTACGGCTTGGTGTTCACTCTCGCCCTCCTCCGAAGGACTGCGCTTCGCCGGCGAACTCGACGGCGAGGTCGCTGAAGTCGACGATGATGGTCGGTTTCGACGCGGGCTTGCCGTCCACGACGGGGAGCACGTAGCGGTGCGTCGGGAACACCAGGCCGGAAACCGGTTGGTGCGCCTCGGTGTGGTGCGTCGCGGGCAAGTTGCCCAGCACGTAGGGCGCGTAGTCGACACGGTGCTGCAGGCCGCGTTCGTCGTAGTAGAACGTCTGCTGTGTGCTGTGCGTGGCGAGGTACGAGGGGAACGTGACGTGCAGCCGTCGCCAGTGGTGGCCCTCGGCGTGCCACGGTTCGAGCTCCTCGGTCAGCACGCCGGGCAGGGTCAGCAGGTACGGGTTGGTGAGGTAGTTCCACATGCCGTACCCCGCGAAATACAGGGCGTGCAACGCGTCCCACCGCATGCCCCGCGCCCGCGGCGGGAAGGACTCGCGCGGCGTGCGGCGTTCCTGGAGCACGACGCCGTGGGCGTCTTCGATCGTGACGCGCTTCGGCGTGTACACCCCGCGCAGCCCTGGGCCGGTGAAGTCGGTGAACACCGTGCGCTGCCGGTGCACGTCGACGGCCAGGCTGATCCCGGCGAACGTCTTCTCCTGGCCCAGGCCCGTCCACGTGGGGCCGACCATGTGCAGGTGCGCCCGGATCTTCCGGGCTCTGCTCCACCGCTCGCGGCCGCCGTGCGTTTCCAGCACCAGATCCAGCAATCCGGTGTGCTGACCCTCGTTCACCGATCCAGCCCTTCCGCCGGTCTTACGAGCAGACTCAGACGGCGGCCTTGTCGCCTACCAGGTTGCCCTTCATCAGCCACACGGGACCCTCGGCGTAGGTGCTCGCCTCGGCGAAGAACGCGCCGAAGTACGGGCCCTGGGCGTGGGTGGTGAACGCGTCGACGTCGGCGTAGACCTCGTTGAGGTAGAAGACGTCCGGGTTCTCCTCGTCCGCGATGACCTCGAACCGGATCGAGCCGGGCTCGTTGGCCAGGGAGTCGACGCCGGTCTTGCGGGCCACACGCACGAAGTCGTCGCGGTGGTCCGGCTGCACGGTGAAGGAAACGAGGAACTGGTACATCGCTGGTTCTCCTGGGAATCCGACAAGCGCTGACAGAGGCTGAGCAACAGAAGCAATCGCAGTTCAGTCAATGAACTGCGGCCGACTGTAGCACAACTCCAGTTCAGTGAGCGAACCAGCGGAGTAGACTGCTCGCATGTCCCTTCCCAGCACCTACGCGGACCGCAACTGCTCCCTGGCGCGAGCCCTGGAGATCGTCGGCGAGCGGTGGACCTTGCTCATCGTGCGTGACGCGTTCTACGGCGTGCGCCGCTTCGGGGGCTTCGCCACCCAGCTCGGCATCCCGCGTGCCGTGCTGACGGCCCGGCTGAAGCTCCTCGTCCGCGAAGGCGTGCTCACGCGCGACGACAGCGCGGGCACCGTCGAGTACGTGCTCACCGACAAGGGCGTCGCGCTCTGGCCGATCGTCCGCTCGCTCATCAACTGGGGCGACGACTTCTACTCGCCGGCCGGGGTGAAGCGCGCGCTGCGCCACGACGCGGACGGCGCGCTGCTCGACCACGAGGGCCGGTGCGAGAAGTGCGGCGAGCTCGTGGCGGCCGGCGACACCCGCATCGAGCCCGGCCCCGGCTTCAAGCCGACCGACGCCGAGCTCGACCCGGTGTCCACCGCGCTCAACGTCCCACGGCGGCTCCTCGAGCCGATCTCGGCGTCGCGCGGCTGACTACCGGTTGAAGGGCTGACTACCAGTTGATGGGCACGGCCAGGAACGGCTTGTCCTCCGGCGCCACCTTGCGCGCCTCCAGCACCTGCTTCACGGGCGCACCGGCGGGGACGCGCAGCGGCGGTTCGGGCTGCTCGATCGTGTCGGCGACCGTCGCGGCCACCGCCTCCGGCGTCACGACCTCACCGCGCAGGACCGGGAGTTCCTGGTACAGCGCCGAATAGGGGTCGTTGTCCTTCAGATGCACCTTGGCGCGTTCGCCGCCGCCCGAGGAGACCGCGCCGGGCTGCACGAGGCTCACCCGGATGCCGAAGTGGCCGGTCTCGATGGCGAGCGTCTCGGCGAGCGCCTCCAGCGCCCACTTGGTCGCGCCGTACGGGCCGATCATCGGCAGCACCATCCGGCCCTGGATGCTGGAGACGAACACCAGGCGCCCCGATCCCCGCTCGCGCATGGCCGGCAGCACGCCCTGCACCACCCTCAACGCGCCGAGGGTGTTGAGCTCGAACAGCCGCGCGACCTCGTCGAGCGGCACGCTTTCCAGTGGTGCGCGAACACTTTCCCCGGCGTTGCTGACCACGACATCGATCTCGCCGGCCTCGCGGATGGCCGCGTCGACGCTTTCCTGGTCGGTCACGTCGAGGCGCAGGCGCTGGTCGACAGGCAGGTCGGCGAGCGTCTCCGGACGGCGGGCGGTGGCGATCACACGGTGCCCGCGCCCGGCCAGCTCGATCGCGATGGCGCGGCCGATGCCCTTGGACGCACCGGTGATGAGGACGGACGACATGGTGGTTCTCCTTGTCGGATAAGTGGGTTCTGGCTCGGTTGAGCCACAGTGGACACCAGCCGGAGTTGGGCTTCGGCGCAAGCACCGTCAGCCCGAAGGTGTGCCCCGTTCGATCAGCATCACGTAGTTCCCGTCCGGATCGGTCAGCTGGACGCGGCCGTCGCCGTCCGGCAACGCCCGTCCGCCGGCCGCGAGCGCTTGGGCCAGCGCGGCCGGGAGATCGTCGACCAGCACGGCGAACGCGGGCTGTGCCGGACGTTTCGGATCCGCCGGACCGCACAGGGAAAGCGCGACGTGGTCGGAGGACATCCCCGCCCACCGGTCGCCGTCGACCCCGCGCTCGACGCAGCCGAGCGCGGCGTAGAAGGCCCTCGAAGTGGCCACATCGGACACCGGCAGGACGCAAAACCTGATCGAGTTCACACCGTCTCCTCGGCTCAGCTCGCCCGAGCGAGCGGCAGGGCGTGCAGGTCACCGTCGTGGAACACCAGCGGCCGCCGATCGAACGTCTCGACGGCTTCGACGCGGCCGACGGCGATCTCGTGGTCACCGCCCGCGTACACGCCGTCCATCGAGCAACTCAGCGCCGCCGCGATCCCGTCGAGCTCGGGCAGCCTGTCGCGCCAATGCCAGGCCAGGCCACCGAACTTGTCTCCGCCGGAGCGCGCGAACACCCTGGCGACGTCGTGCTGGTCGGCGGCCAGCATCTGCACCAGGAACCGGCCGGCGGAACGGATGTGCGGCCAGGTCGTGGACGACAGCCCGGCGCAGAACAACACCAGCGGCGGGTCGAGCGACAGCGACGTGAACGAGTTCACCGCGAGGCCGACGGGAGCGCCGTCCGGCCCGGCGGCGGCCGGTGGGCAAAGGCACGAGTAACCCAGGTTACGCGGGCGGTTGACCGCGGTGGCGCGCCCGGAAGAAGGCGACGGGGACGCCGGAAAAACCGTGGTACAAACGCAAGTGGTGAAGGGAGCGAACCATGGGTGACGACCACCGGCTCGGCCAGCGCGCCCGCGGCTGGCTCCGGTTCCTGCACCGCAAGGCCACGACCCCGGACGATTGGTCCTCGAGTGGCAGGCCCGCGCCGTGGTGGGACGACAAGAGCACCCCGCCCGTGCTGAACTTCGCCCGCTTCGACCTCTCCGAGTCCAGCTACGCCGTCCCGATGATGGCCGACGTGACACCCGCGTGGCGCGAGGTGTACGTCGACATCATGGACGGGTTGCTCAGCCGCCACACCACGCACTGGGCGGCCATCGACTGGCTCACCCAGCTCGGGCACGACCCCGACCGCGCCCACTACCCGGAGGAGTTCATCAAGCTCTGGCTCCCCCGCCACCTCGCCGGCGAGTACGACATGCCCGGCTGGACGGCCAACGGCGTCGAACCGTGGGGGCTGGCCCCCGATCCCGTCGGCGCCGAGGGGAACCTCTTTTTCAAGGGCTGGCTCAACCTGCTGCTCGGCTTCCACGGCTACGTCTCGCGCGACCGGAAGTGGAACGAGCCCTTCAGCGTCGCCGGCCTCGACGACACCACGTACTCCTGGACCCACGACGGCATCAACGCGCTGCTCACGCGCCAGTGGACCGAACGGCCCGAGGGCCCGCACTGCGAGAACACCAAGGTCTGGCCGTATTGCCTCAGCGCGGCCGGCCTGGGCCTGCGGATGCACGACATCCTCACCGGCGGCGGTGACCACTGGGTCTACGGCAACTGGGTCGAGATCCTCCAGCAGCGTTACCTCGGCATGACCGCGAGCGGCACCGTCGAGTGGACGGCGCTCTACTACGACCCGCTCGCCGACTACGTCCACCGCGCCGGCCCGACGTCCGGGCTGTCGATCGCGGTGTACATGCTGCCGCAGAACCCCGTGCTCGCCGAGGCGTTGTGCCGCACCGCCGTGGACAAGATCGGCTGGAGCGACCCGACGCGCCCCGTCCGAACGCTCCCGGACCCGCGGTTCCTGCTGCTGGGCATCGTGCTGGCGCGCGAGTTCGGCGACTATGTCACGTTCGCCAACCTCGACGCCTACGCGGAAGAGCACTTCCGCCCCGGCTTCTTCGGCTCCGCGGCCGACGACTTCGGCTGGGGCTTCGGCCTCGACGAGCCGTTCCCGCGCGGTCAGCTCAACGGACTGCTGATGATGGCCGAGATCGGCGGACCCGGTGCGTGGTCACGGGTGTTCACCGAGCCGAACCTGGTGAAGTTCGACCAGCCCACGGTGTCCGAAGTGGACTTCCCCTCTCTCGGTATCGACATGGCGTACAACGACAGCGAGACCGGCATCCTGCACATCGGCACCTATGCGGCCACGTCCTCACACCGCGGCCGCGCGACCACGTTCCGCGTCTCCCAGGTCGCCGACACGGCCACCTGCGTGCTGCGCTGCGACGGCGCGCCCTACGAACGCTGGCGCGCGCTCGACCGCCACACCATCGAGGTCGACCTCGTCATCGGCGACCACGAGCTCCAGGTCTTCCCTGTCCCACCGACTGCCACCACCATCCCGATCGGCACGGAACGAGGCCACGATGTCCACCCCCGGCTCCAGCTCGTCGAACCAGGCGCCAAATCGGCCAGCGTCCACTCCGGACTGGCCGGCGGTCGCCGCCCGGCTGACCAAGGTGCTGCATCTCGCGGCGGCGCCGGTCGCCTTGACCTTCCGTTCGGCGGATCGATCCCCCGACCGCCCTGCGCCTGCTGCTGAGTCCGGCCTCCCGATAGCGCCCGCCAACAAGCACGGCCGCACCGGCGCCGTGCCCGCCGGCTGCGTCTTCTGGGTCCAAGGCGCACACGCCCCGGTCACGACGTACGCCGCCGACCACGCCAACTGCAGCGTCGGCAGCCTCACCCACGGCTTCCGCACGCTGGACGAGGTCGCGGCCAACGACGATGTGCAAGCGCTGCTCGAAGCCGGCTGGGTCGGCCACGACGACGTGGTGACGCTGCCCGTGGTCACCGAGCGCACCGAGTCGGTCCACTACGCCCCGCTCGGCTCGACGACCGAAACCCCGGACGTCGTGCTGATCCGCACCAACGCCCGCGGCCTGATGACGATCAAGGACGCCGTGCCGGATCTGCCGGTCGAGGGCAAGCCGCAGTGCCACATCGTCGCGATGGCCAAGCAGGGCCGGGTCGCCGCCAGTGTCGGCTGCGCGCTCAGCCGCGCCCGCACCGGAATCCGGGCCGACGAGGCGACGTGTGTGTTCCCCGGCTCACTGCTGCCCGAGCTGATCGATCAACTCGAGCACCACGCCTTGCTCGACGCGCGCATGGCCCAGTACGCGGGCGCCGACGCCCAGCGCTTCGCCTGAGACCGAGCGTGCTCAGGAAAGCCGGTCCAGCCACGCGATGACCAGCTCCGCCAGCACTTCGCTGTTGTCCTCGCTCATCAGCATGTGGCCGTTGCCCGTGTGCTCCGGATCGTCGAGGAAGCGGTAGGTGACGTCGGCGCCGTGCGCGGAGAGCCACTCGGCCGTCGCGCCGTCGGCCGCGCGCGGGTGATCCGTGTCGCGGTCGCCGGTGAGCACCAGCACGGGTTTGCCGTCGAAGCGGCCGGCCCCGCGCAGCTGGCTGCCGCGGACGTTCTGGCGCTGCGCCAGCAGCCCGGCGGGGATGGGGCCGAGCTGCCGGCTGTACGTCGCCACCGCGTCGGCCGGAAACCGTGTGCTGGCACCGATCATCTTCGCCCGGGCGAACGCGTCGTCCGGCCACCACAGGCCGCGCTTCGGGAGCCGCCACCGCAGGGCCAGGCCTTGGATCTCGACGTCGTCTTCGGTCTCGTCCAGCACGGTCGGCTCCGGCTGGATGTCGCCGGGCGGGCCGGGCGCGAGCGCGACCAGCGCGGCGATCCGGTCCCCGTGCGTGGCCGCCAGGCGAAACCCGAACGGCCCCGACATCGAGTGCACGACGAGCACCACCGGCCCGTCCTGCGCCTCGAGCAACGCCCCGAGCGCCGCGCAGACGACCTCACCCGTGACCTCGTCCGGCGGCGGCGACGTACTGCGCCCGGTGCCGGGCCAGTCCGGCACGAGCACCCGGTAGCCGTGCTCGACGAAAGTGTGGGCCCAGCCCGGGCGACCGTCCGGAGTCGACAGATAACACGCACCGGTCACGCTGCCACCGTGTACGAGGACGACACTGCGAGCCGGGGCGTGGTCCGGCCGCAGCTCGTCGTAGTACAGCGGCGCCAGGAAACCGGTGCGGTGCCTCACGCGGTGGCCTCCAGCAACGCCTTCGCGAGCTCGACCGGGTGCGTGAGCATGGCCTCGTGGCTGCCGGGGCACTCGACGATCCGCGGGTCGGCCAGGCGATGGGCGGACTGCTCGTAGGCCGTCTTCGGCACAGCCTGGTCCTGCTGGAGGAAGACGTAGCTGCTGGGGACACCCGAGGTGAAGAACCGCGTCAGCCGGACAGGTTCCGTGAGCCAGCCCAGCGGGCTCGGCACGATCCGTGCCGCGACGCTCGCGGCCAGCGTCTCGTCGGCGTCCTGCATGAACGCCCCCAGGAACATCTCGGGCGGCAGGGTGACGGAGTTGTCGGTGCTCTGCCCGGCCAGCGCGGTGACCGCGCCGACGAGCTCGTCCGGCAGGAGGTCGTTGATGCACTCGCCGTCCGACAGCACCCACGCGTCGACGAAGACGGTGCGTTCCACGCGTTCGGGCTGCTGTTCCGCGACGAGCTGGATCACCGGGCCGCCGCCGCTGTGGCCGACGAGGACGAACCGGTCGAAGCCGTGCCGCTCGATCCGATCGATCAAGTCGTCGACCATGGTGGTCAGCGTGACGCCGGAGCGGTCGACGTCGCCGTCCTCCTGGCCGCGCAGAGTCGGGGCGAACACCTCGTGACCGGCGGCACTCAGCTGTTCGGCCACGCCGTCCCACGCCCAGCCGCCCTGCCACCCGCCGTGGACGAGCACGATCTTCATGGGAACTCCTCGTTGAGCTTCTACTGTGGACAGTCTTAAGTGGTCTGCAGCGGTTCGCGCAACCCGGCGGGCAACGCGCGGGCGTGACCCACGGCGACGGCGTCGCGGGCGGTGCCGAGGTAATGGCGGCTCACGTCCTCGTCGGCGAGCAGGGCCGCCGCGGTGTCGGTGCGGGTGATGGTGCCGTTCTCCATCACCACGCCGTGGTCGGCGATGCCGAGCGCAGCAGCGGCGTTCTGCTCGGCGAGCAGGATCGTCACGCCGTCGCGCGCGAGCTGTTGCAGCACGCCGAGGATCTCGGTGACCAGCAAGGGCGCGATGCCCAGCGACGGTTCGTCGAGCAGCAGCACCTTCGGCTCCCGCACGAGCGCCCGCGCGATGGCCAGCATCTGCTGCTGCCCGCCGGACAGCAGCCCGGACTGGCGGGTGGCGAACTCGCGCAGGATCGGGAACAGGCTGTAGACGCGCTCCAGGCGCTCGGTCGCCGCTGTGCCGCGCACTCCCGTGCCGTGCAACCCGACCTGCAGGTTCTCCGCGACGGTCAGGTCGCCGAAAAGCTGCCGCCCGGCCGGGACGAGGCACACGCCGCGGCGCGCCACCTCGTGCGCGGGGAGCCCGGCGACCGGTTCGCCGCCCAGCGTGACTTCCCCCGCGGACGGCCGGTGCAGCCCGGCGAGGCACTTGAGCAGCGTGGTCTTGCCCGCGCCGTTGGCGCCGATCATCGCGACCATGGTGCCGTCGGGGACCTCGCAGGAGACCTCGTGCAGCACGCGGGTGGAGCCGTAGCGGGCGTCGAGGCCGCGGACGGTGAGGTTCATGGCTTCACTCCCAGGTAGGCCTCGATCACGGCCGGGTCGGCCTGCACGCGCTGCGGCACGTCGTCGGCGATCACGCGGCCGGCGTCGAGGACGGTGACGTGGTCGCTCACGGTCATCACGAGCTCGATGTTGTGTTCGATCACCACCAGCGAGATGCCGCCCGCGCACACCGCGCGCAGCGCCGCCGCGAGCTCACCGGTCTCCGTGTCGTCGAGCCCTGCCGCCGGTTCGTCCAGCAGCAGCAACGTCGGCCCGCCCGCGAGTCCCCGCGCGACCTCGACCAGCCGCTGGGCACCGGCGGGCAGCTCGCCCGCGAGGGAGTCGGCGTACGCGCCGAGCTCCAGGAACTCCAGCAGCTCGTCGGCGCGGCGGCCGAGGGCGCGTTCCTCGCGGCGGGTGCCCGGCAGGCGCAAGCCGTCGGAGAGGAACCGCGCACGGGTGAAGCGGTAGCCGCCGAGCATCACATTCTCACGCACGGTCAGCGTGCCGACCAGCCGAGCCGACTGGAAGGTGCGCGCGAGGCCGAGCGTGGGCAGCCGGTGCGGGCGGACGCCGGTGATGTCCTGTCCGGCGAACTCGACGCGGCCGGCGTCGGGCGCGGTGAACCCGGTCATGAGGTCGAGCAGCGTGGTCTTGCCGGCGCCGTTGGGGCCGATGATCGCGCGCACGGTGCCGGGGGCGACGGTGAAGCTCACGTCGTCGACCGCGGTCACGCCGCCGAAGCGGCGGGTCAGGCCGTGCACGGCCAGCAGCGGGGTCTCGGTGGTCATCGCTGCACCGCTTTCTTGATCGCGCCCCAGATCCCGCGCGGCAGGTAGGTGATCACGACGATGAGCACGACCCCGGCCACGAACGGCGACCAGGACGCGAAACTCTGCCCCACCTCCGGCAGCCCCTGGATCACGAGCGCGCCCAGCAGCGGCCCGACGATCGTGCGCGCGCCGCCGAGCGCGAGCATGATCACGATGCTCAGCGCCACCGTCACGCCGACCACTTCCGGCGAGATGAACCGCAGGTAGAACGCGTAGAGGCTGCCGCCAAGCGAGGCGTAGACGGCGGAGACCACGAACGCGCTGGTCTTGTAGCGGGCCGCGTTGATGCCGAGCATCGTCGCGGCCGCCGGGTCGGCGGCGATGGCCGAGAGCGCCCGCCCGGTCTGGGAACGCTGCAGGTTGCCGACGAACCACGCGCCGAGCCCGCACACCACGAGCAGCAGGTAGTAGTTGGCCTGGTCGCTGAAGACGTCGAACGTGCCCAGGCGCAGGCTCGGCACGCCGACCAGGCCCGAGGGCCCGCCCGTGAACCCGGTGAGCCCGGACGCGAGCGACTCGGTGATCACGGCCAGCCCCAGCGTCGCCAGCGCGAGGTAGTAGCCGCGCAGCCGCAGGAACACGGTGCCCAGCCCGGCCGCGACCGCAGCGGAGACCACGGCCATCACGATCATCGCCACCAGCGTCGGCCAGTGCCAGCGCAGCGTGAGCAGGCCCGCGCCGTAGCCGCCGATCGCCATGAACAGCGTCTGTCCCAACGAGACCTGGCCCGCGTAACCCATGAGCAGGTTGAGCCCGAGCACGATCAGGAAGAAGATCCCGGCGATCACGAGCAGGCCCAGCCAGCCCGGGACCAGCAACGGCAGCACGAGGGCGACGACCACCGCCACGGCCGCGACGACCAGCCGCTGCGGTGACCGACCGCGGCCGGCCTGCGGGCGGGCCGCGGTGGTGGGAGTGGTCTGTTCCTGCGTGGTCATCGGCGCACCTCGCTCGTCTTGCCCAGCAGCCCGGTCGGTCGCACGAGCAGGAGCACGATGAGCACGGCCATCGCGATCACCTGCGCGAGGTCACCGCTGGTGTAGCGGCTGAAAAGTCCTTGCAGCAGACCGAGAACGAGGCCGCCGACGACGGCACCGGCCGTGCTGCCGAGGCCGCCCGCGACCGCCGCGATGAACCCGGCGACCGCGTACGGCGTCACCGTGGAGAACTGCAGGAACGTCGCCGGGATGACCGTGGTGCCGGCCAGCGCCGCCATCGCGCCGGCGAGGCTGAACGCGATCAGGCGGATGCGCCCGACGTTGATCCCTTGCAGCGCGGCGGCTTCCGGGTTGCTCGCCGTGGCGCGCATCGTCAGCCCGAGGCTCGTGCGCTGCACCAGGAACCAGAGGGCGGCCACCGTCACCACGAGCGCGCCGATGATCCACAGGTACTGCGACACGATGCGGACGCCGCCGATCGTGATCGCGGTGTCTCCGCTGAAGGGCTGCATCGTGTACGGCAGGTTGCCCCACACGAGCAGCAGCAGCCCGCCGATGGCCTGCAACAGCCCGACGGTGACCAGCAGCATCCGGTCCGGCGTCGCGCGGGCCGCGGCCGGCGCCATCACCAGCCGTTCCACCACCGCCATGAGCAACGCGAACAGTGGCACCACGATAACCACGGTGACCAGCGGTGGCACACCGAGCCACTGCTGGATCGACACGGCCAGCAGCGCCGCGAGCACCACGAACCCGCCCTGGGCGAGGTTGATGATGCGGCTGATCGAATAGACGAGCGAGACGCCCAGCGCGATCAGCGCGTACACGCCCCCGTCGGCGAGGCCGCCGACGATGACCTGGATCAGTCCGGACATGGCCGTGCTCATCTCCCCACGAAGGTCAGCCGGCCACCGGTCGCGCGCACGATGCCGACGTCGTCGGCGCCGATCCCGCGGTGGTTGTCCCGGGCGAACGAATAAGTGCCGACGACACCTGAGACCCCGCGCAGGCTCTCCAGTGCGTCACGGGTTGCGGCGACGTTGCCGTGCGCCTTCTCCAGCGCCTGCGCGACGAGCAGCACCCCGTCGTAGGCGACGCCGGGGCCGAAGTCGGGGTCGGCACCGTAGCGGGCGCGGAACTCGTCGTGGTAGCCGCGTTCCAGCTGCTGCACCTGGGTGCTCGGGTTCTGCTGCTGCCACCAGAAGTCGCGCGTGGCCGGGATGAGCAACGTGTCCGGCGTGTAGTCGGCGATGCGGCGCAGGAACGCGTAGGTGAGGTTGCCGTCAGTGGTCGCGACCGGGAGCTTGAGTCCCATTTGGTCGATGCCCTTGAACGCGACACCCGCGGCCGCGCCGCTGCTCCACACCACCAGCGCCTGCGGCTGGCCCGAGGTGGTGGCTTGCAGCTGCGAGGTCACCGACACCGCGGTGGGGCTGTAGCTGGCCTGTCCCACCACGGAAACGCCCGTGTGCGCGGCGGCCGACTGGATCGCGTGCGCGCCGTCGAGACCGCTCGCGTCGGTGGTGTAGATGAGCCCGACGCGCGTGATGCCCTGGCTCTTCCAGTACGCCAGCAGCCGCTCGGCGAGCGTGTCGGTCGGCGCGCTGGCCGACCACTGGTACGAGCCCGGTTTCGGCTTCACACCGGGGGAAAGGCAGTAGTCGATCAGCTGCGCGCTGGACGCCAGCGGGATCACGGCCTGGCACGGACCCGACAGCGACGGTCCGACGAGCGCGTCGACGCTGCCGAGCATCTTGCGCGTCTGCAGTACGGCCTGCGCGGGATTGCTCTGGTCGTCGGCGGTGCGCAGCCGCAGGGGCTTGCCGTTGACGCCGCCGCGCGCGTTGATCTGGTCCACCGCCAGCTGCGCGCCCTGCAGCTCGCCGACGCCGAGCTGGCTGCCGGTGCCGGTCTGGCTGGTGATGAGGCCCAGGGTGTAGGCGGAGTCGTCTGAAGCGGCTGAAGCGGAGCAGCCGGCCGTGGCGAGTGCGAGAGCCGCGAACACGAAGCCGAAGCGGCGCCGTGGTGGGGACGGTCTCGACGACGGGGAGAACTGAACAGCAACGGTCATGGTTCACCAGTCTTCTGCGATGAAGAAGTGCGCTCTGTCTAACAGAGGTTGAGAACCGGGTCAAGCCACAGGTTCGCCGTGCGTTCCCAGCGTTTCGAAACGGTTGCGGACCGCGTTTTCCGCTGCCCGCAAAGGTGAGTCGTTCTCGAGTTCTTGCCTGCCGGGCAAGCGTTCCCGGCGCGGACCGCCTGCGGCGCGGTGATCACCGCGCCCCGCCGGCTTCGCCGCTTGCCGTACGATTCTGCTATGAAGAAGCCCGCTCTCGACCCCGCCGGCGCGCACTCGCCCGCACCGCAGTACCCGATCGACTCGGTCGACAAGGCGCTTCGGATCCTCCTGCTGCTGGGGGATCGCCCCGAGCTGCGGATGACGGACGTCGCCGAGTACCTGGGTGTCGCCTCTTCCACCGCGCACCGCCTGCTGGCGATGCTGCAGTACCGCGGTTTCATCCGGCAGGACGCGCGAACGAAGACCTACCGGCCGGGCACCTCGCTCACGGCCGTCGCCTTCGCGATCCTGCAGCGGTTCGACGTGCGCGAGACGCTGCGCCCGTTCCTCGAGAAGCTCAACAACGAGTTCGCCGAGACCGTGCACCTCGCGATCCTCGACGGCACCACGGTGCGGTTCATCGAGGCCATCGAAAGCCCGCGCGCGGTCCGGGTCGCCTCGCGGCTGGGCCAGGCGATGCCCGCCAACTGCACCTCGACCGGCAAGGCGCTGCTCGCCGAGCTGTCCACCGAGGACCTGCACCGGATGTACCCGGACGAGCAGCTGGAGACTCTCACGCCCAACTCGATCGGCACGCGCAGCGAGCTGGAGCTGGAGATCGAGAGTGTGCGCCGGCGCGGCTATTCGACCAGCAGCGAGGAGAGCGAAGAGGGCGTGGCGTCGGTCGCCGTCGCCTTCCCCGCCGGGAACCTCCCCGCGCGGCTCGCGCTGAACGTCTCGCTGCCGGTCGGGCGGCTGTCGCGCGCCGAGGTCCGGCAGATCGGCGAACGTCTCAAGGAGACGGTCGCCGAAGCCACGCCGCTGTTGCATTAACAGCTGGTGCGCTGGCCGAGCCGGGCGAGCTCGTGGCGCCAGGCCACGCCCTCGTTGAAGGCGGGCCCCAGGTCGGGCAGCTCCGCCAGGTCCTCGGGCGGCAGGTCGGCGAGCCGGCCGCCGGCACTCACCACGTCCAGCGCCATCCGTGCGAGCGTGTCCACAGACAACGCGCGCAGCACCGCTTCCTGCACCGAACCGCCGCTGCTCGTGAGGCCGTGCCCACGCAGCAGAACGACCGGCCGGCCGGCCATCGCGGAGACCATTTCCTTCGCCAGCGCGCGGTTGCGGACCAGGACCCCGCGCGGGTACACGGGCACGCCGCCGGCCGCGAGCTTGGCGCCGGGGATGTCGTAGGCGCCCACGATGGGCCGGATCGCCAGCCCCGCCAGGTCCGCCGCGACGACCGACGGCGGGTGCGCGTGCACCACGGCCTTCACCTCGGGATCGGCGCGCAGCACCTCGGTGTGCAGGGGCAGCTCGTTGGGGACCGACCAGCCGTCGAGCTCCCCGGACGCCGCGGCCGCGCCGTCGAGGTCGACCAGCCGGATGTCCTCGGGCGTGGTCCACGCCAGGCCCCGCTCCTGCTGCCCGCGGCAGCGGACGAGGAGGCGTTCGTCATCGATGCGCAGGGAAACATGGCCGAGGAACCCTTCCGCCAGCCCGCGGGCGGCGAGCACGCGGCAGGCGTCGGAGACGAGCTGCCGTTCCTGCTGCAACTCGGTCATGCCGCGCTCACCGGGGCGATCAGCTTGTCCAGCACGGAAAGTCCTTCCTCGTAGGGGGTTCCGGCGGTGATGAGCCGGCGCGCGGCGACGAGCAGCTTCGGCCAGTTCACCGTGACGGCCGCGGAAAGCCGGCCGGTTTCGTCGCGGTAGAGCGCGGCGAACCGCGGTGCATCGGTGGTGGGATCTCCGGCCAGCTCGAAGCCGGTCGCCCGGTTCGGCCGTCCCGCGATCTGGATCTTCCAGTCGTACTGGTCGCTCCACGCGTACTCGGTCGGCCGGTACTGCACCGGCTCCTCCGGGTGGACGACGTTGTGCGCCACGCACGCCGCCTGCTCGACCGCGTTGGTCCAGTGCTCGACGCGCACGTGCTCGCCGTGGCCGGCGTGGAACCAGCGGGCGACGTCGCCGACGCCGAAGATCTCCGGGTGCCCGGTGGCGCGGCAGAACTCGTCGCACACGAGGCCGTTGTCCAGCTCCAGCCCCGAATCGGCGAGCCATTCGACCGCCGGCACCGCGCCGATGCCGACGACTGCCGTGCCCGCGGGTAGCACCGTCCCGTCGGTGAGCGTGATATCCAGCGCGCCCACCCGCCCGGACACCGCCCGGACGCCGATGCCGAAGCGCGTCTCGACGCCGTGGCGCCGGTGCACGTCGCCGACCAGCCGGCCCACCTCGTCGCCGAGCACGCGCGCGATCGGCGCCGGCAGCGGGTCGACGACGGTGACCTCGCGGCCGGCGGCGTGGGCGGTGGCCGCGACCTCGGCGCCGATGAACCCGCCGCCGACGACCACGAGCGGCCCCGGTTCGGCGAGCGCGGCCCGCAAGCCCGTGCCGTCGGTGAGGGTCCGGAGCACGTGCACCCCGGATTCGGCGGCCCACGGCGACGGCCGCGCGGTGGCGCCGGTGGCGATCACGAGGGTGTCGTAGCCGAGGTCGGTCCCCTCGGCCAGCTCGACCGTACGCGCGACCGGGTCGACGCCCGTCGCCGCGACGCCGAGCCGCAGCTCAATGCCGTCGGCGGCGGCTTCCTCCGCCGTGAGCAGCGCCAGCCGGTCGTGCTCCCACGCGCCGGCGAGGAACTGCTTGGACAGCGGCGGTTTGTCGTAGGGCAGATGCGGTTCGGCTCCGACGAGGACGATCCGGCCGTCGTGGCCCTGCGCCCGCAGCGCCTGCGCCGTGCGGACACCGCCCACCGACGCGCCGACGATCACGACCGTGCTCATCCGTCGACCACCCCCAGTGCCTTGACCGGGCAGCTGCGCGCGGCCGCTTCGACGCGGGCGCGGTCGGTCTCGGGGATGGTTTCGGTCAGCAGGACGACTTTGCCGTCGTCGTCGATGTCGTAGACGTCTTCGGCGGTGGTGAGGCAGTTGCCGTACCCCTGGCAGAGGTCGGTGTCGGCGGTGAGCTTGGCCATCGGTCTTTCCGTTTCGGGTTCAGGATCGCTTGCGGGGCGCGGAAACACCGATGCCGCCGTCGGGGTGGACGGCCTGACCGGTGATGCCGCGAGCGCGGTCGGAGGCGAGGAACACGTAGCTCCACGCGTGGTCCTCGCCGCTGAGCGCCACGTGCAGGGGCACGCGCGCGGCGAGCTCCTCGGCCCGCCGCGGCGCGTCGCCGAGGCTGCGCTCGGCGGTGCCGAGGCTGGGCAGGCCGCGCAGGTCGGTGCCCAGCGTCCCGCCGGGCGCGACGCCGTTCACGCGGATCTCCGGCGCGAGGTCGTGCGCGAGCGCGGTGACGAGCCCGCGCACGGCAAACTTCGACGACAGGTACAGCACGCCGCCGCGCCCCGGGTAGTACGACGACGTCGACTCGGTCAGCAGCACCACGCCGTGACCCGAGCGCTTCAGCTCGGGCAGCGCAGCCTTCACCGAATGCAGGTGGCTCTTGACGTTGGTGCGGAACATCTCGTCGAACGCGTCGTCGAGCACGTCGGCGTCGAGGTCCTCGATGCTGCGGTAGAAGTCGAAGACACCGACGCAGTTGACGAGCACGTCGAGGCCGCCGAACGCGGCGACGGCGGCGGCCACCGCGCTGTCGTTGGCCACTCGCGTGGTGGCGTCGCCGACCGTGACCGGCACATCCGGGACCTCGGCTTCGAGCGCGGCCGCCTTGGCCGCATCGCGTTCGAGCACGGCGACGCGGGCGCCTTCCGAGCGGAACGCGTCGACCACGGCCCGGCCGATGCCCGAACCGGCGCCGACGACGAGCGCGCGGCGGCCCTCCAGCCAGCCCGTCACGAGTCCTCCCCCGGGTCGGTGGGTTCGGTGGCCACGAGCGGGCCGAACGGGTGGCCGATCATGGCGGAGAACGTCTCGGTGTTCTGCCAGGTCAGCGCCTCCAGCTCCAGCGGGCACAACGACACCCACTGGCCCGACTTCGGCGACTCGATCAGCAGCCGGGCACCGTTGCGCGTGTCGACGCGCCGCACCAGGATCTCGGCGAACTCGTTGCCGAGCCGGATGACCTCGCCCGTGGTGTGGGCGACCAGTTCGTCGTGTTCCGCGGCAGCCGCGGCCGCCGCGCGGGCGTCCTCGGCCTCGCCTTCCCAGGAGAGGTTCACAGGAAGATCGCCAGGTTCTGCATGCGGATCACCGAATCGTCGACGAGGATCGTGCGCCGCGCGAGCTGCCAGCCGTCGGGCGTGCTGCGCAGCAGATCCTCGCGCCCGGCGGAGACGATCGAGCCGGACAGCACGTCGCCGCGGCTGCGGAACAGCAGCGTCGCGGACTCCACGACGAGGTGGTTGTCGTCTTCGGTCGCGAAGGTGCGCACGTTGGACAGGTGGTGGCGCAGGCGCGAAGGCGGGTCCTCGGTCCAGGCGTGCTCGGTCATGAACCGCGCGACGCGCCGCGACAGCGAGTACTTGTCCTCGTCGAAGTGCGCCATCCCCGGCGCGGTGTCGAACCCGGCGCCCAGCGCGGTGGTGACGCGCACCGGCATCAGGTAGTGGATGTCCTCGGTGAGCGTGGTCAGCCACTGCTCGTAGTCCTGCGCGTCGAGCAGCCACGCTTCGTCGACCAGCCACTGGTGGGCCCGGAGGTGGCGGGCGTCGTCGAACGGCAGCGGCCGGCCGGTGCGCAGGATGCGGGACGCGTGCGCCCCGAGCGGCGAGCGGCTGGAGTGCGTCTCGGTGGTCATGCCTGCACCGCCTCGGCGGTCTCGGCCGGCGCGCCGACTTCCAGGGCGGTGGCCGATTTCGCCGGCTGTTCGAGGTAGTCGGCCCAGCGGTTGAGCAGCTCGCGCTGGTTGTACTCGCCGTAACCGGTGTGCGCGACGCCCGGGCCGTGGAACTGTTCCTGGGTGAGCGCGGGGACGACCTCGGTGTCGTCTTCGAGGATGCCCATGCGGCTGTTGAGCTTGAGGCGCCGCGCCATCGAGCCGGCGGCGGTGTTGGTGAGCGAGACCCAGTTCTCGACGTCGTCCTGCTCGAACATGCCGGTGGACCCGAAGCACATCAGATAAGCCTTGTAGGACAAGGCCTTGTACTCCTCGGGCGCCTCCGCGTCGACCGCGAACCAGGACAGCACCTCGGTCTCGTTCTCGCTGATCGGCTGCCACTGGCGGACGGAGATGAACGGCAGCACGTCGTCGGAATCCGCGACGCGCGGCCAGTTGTGCACGAACGACAGGTTCGGGAACACCGAAGCGGCGGAGATCATGAAGCCGTCCTCGCCGATCACCTGCTGCTGGGCCTGCGAGAAGGTGGCCTTCATCCGGTCGACCATCTCCTGCGGGTAGCCGACGTAGCGCGTGCGCTCGTCGAACCCGCCCGGCGGCAGCTTGTAGGTGGTGCCGCCGCCGTTGCCGGCCCAGTAGGTGGCGCCGTCCTTGCGCTTCTCCGCCTTCGGCTCGCGGAACAGGCCGATCTCCACGACGGACGTGTGCGTCTGCGGCGTGTGGTACATGTCGCCGGCGAAGTTCTCGGCGCCGATCTTCCAGTTGGCCTTCACGCGCCAGCGCTGCGGGCCGCGCAGCTCGATGCCGCTGGGGCTCTGCTTGGTGTAGAAGTCGAGGTAGAAGCGGAAATCGCCGAGGAAGTCCACCAGCGGCGGGGCTTCCGGGTCCAGCGAGACGAAGATCAGCCCGTTGTAGGTGTCGAGGTTCGGCGCCGGCAGCAGCCGCTGGCCCTTGCGCTTGAACCCGGCCTCGCCGCCGTAGGCCTCCTGGTGGAACGGCAGCCCGACGATCCGGCCGTCGTTGCGGTAGGACCAGCCGTGGTAAGGGCACCGGAAGTGCGAGGCGTTGCCCATCTCCGCACGGCAGACCTGCATCCCGCGGTGCAGACACATGTTGAAGTGCGCCCGGATCTCGCCCTTCTCGTCGCGCGTGACGATGAACGAGTCGTCCAGCACGCGGCGCACCACGTAGTCGCCGGGCTTGGCGATCTCCGACTCGTGGGCCACGAACAGCCACGCCCGGCCGAAGACGCGCTCCCGCTCCAGCTCGAAGATCTCCCGGTCGTTGTAGATGTGCGCCGGGATCATCCCGCGCCGCACGTCGGACAGGGTGCCGGACTGATCCGTCATCGTCGACTCTCCTCAAACCAAAACTCTGTAGAGCAGAACTAATCTCTGAACAGTAGAGCAGACGCAGAGATCGGGAGTCAATCGCCGGGGTGGGCCTCGAGGTGCGAGCCCGGACACGCCGAAGAGCGCCGCCGAAGACAGCTCGGCGGCGCTCACGGTGAGGCTGGTCGGTTACTCGGGCTTGCGGTACCGGCGCGCGAAGAAGGCCAGGACGTCTTCCACGAACCGCTGCGCGTGCTCGATGTTGGGCAGGTGGCCGCATTCGGCGTACACACGCAGCTCGGCGTCCGGGAGGCGCGCGGAGATCTCGTCCGCGTACCCGGGCTCGCGCAGGGGGTCCTCGGCGCCGGCGATCACCAGGGTCGGCACGCGGACGCGTTCGTAGGCGATCGGGTCCTTCTTGCCGAAGTTCTCGCCGCCGTGGTCCGGCGTCAGCGGCTTCGGCGGCCGCAGCCGCGCGGACGCAGCGCACTCCCACGCGCCGGGTTCGAGGCTCATCCGGTGGCGCCGGCGCACGTACTCGGGATCGTCGGCCCAGCGGCTGGAGTACATCGCCGTGCGCAGGATCTTCGCCATCCCGGCTTCGGTGAGGTCGTACTTCTGGATGGCGGCGCGGGCCTCGTTGAACGGGATGAACCCGCCACCGCTCGCCAGCACCGCCGCGGCGACCGGGAGCAGCGGGGTCTCGGTCGCGAGGTCTTCGGCCAGGTAGGTGCCGCCCATCGAGTTCCCGACAAAGGCCGCGGACTCGATGCCCAGCACCCGGACGGTGGCGGCGATGTGCCGCACCCGCCGGCCCTTGGGGTCGGCGAAGTCGATCACCTTGTCGGTTTTGCCGTAACCCAGCCAGTCGGGCGCGTACACGTGGTACCCGGCGTCGGCCAGGCCCGGGATGGTCTCCGTCCACGAGCCTTCGGCCGACGACCCGTACTCCCCCGAGTGCAGCAGGACCACGGGCGGCCCGTCGACCGGTCCCGCCTCGAGGTAGTGGGTACGCATGCCGTCGACGGTGACGAATCGGCTCGAGAGCTCGGCCACGGGTCCTCCTCTTCGGTGGGTCCCGACAATCGCGGTTCTGCCCCGTGCTCGTCAGCGACCTGGCTTCCGTCCGGGTGTAACTCGAGGCACACGCCCCCTTCTCGACCTGGGGTTCCCGACCTGGGTGCAGCCGCGACCCAACCCAGGTCACTGCGGTTTCGATCAAGCCGGTGAACCCTGGGCTGGCCGTGCTGAAATCCGCGCCCGTACGCGAGGGCGCTCTGAGGAGAAGCCCATGTCGATGACACACACCCGGCGCTATGTCCTCGCCGCCCGGCCCGCCACCACGACCGGGCCGCTCGAAGACGGGGTGCTGCGCTACGAGGACCACGCGCCCGTGCCCGCGTTGCGGGACGGCCAGGTGTCGGTGAAGGTCGGGTGGCTGTCGCTGGACGTCGCCACCCGCGGCTGGATGAACGACGTGCGCAACTACCTGCCACCCGCACCTCTGGGCGAGGCGATGCGTGCGCTGGGCGCCGGCGTCGTCACCGAGTCGCGGTACCCGGGCCTGGTAACCGGCGACCGCGTGTCCGGACTGCTGGGCTGGCAGGAGGACGCCGTGGTCGACGGCTCGACCCTGCGGAAGGTGCCCGACGGCGTGCCGCTGCAGGCCGCGCTGCACGTGCTCGGCATCTCCGGCCAGACGGCGTGGCTGGGCCTGCACGACATCGGCCGGCCTCGGGCCGGTGAAACGGTGGTCGTCACCGCCGCGGCCGGCGCAGTCGGTTCCATCGCGGTGCAGCTCGCCGTGGCCGCCGGCGCCCGCGTGATCGGCGTCGCGGGCACGCCGGAGAAGTGCGATCTCGTGCGCGAACTGGGCGCCCTCGACTGCGTGAACTACCGCACGCAGGACGTCGAGGCCGCGATCACCGAGCTCGCCCCCGACCGCGTGGACGTGGTGTTCGACAACGTCGGCGGCGCGATCCTCGACGCCCTGCTGCCCCACCTCGCGGTGAACGCCCGCGTCGTCCTGTGCGGCGCGGTGTCCCGCTACGACAAGGGCGGCCCCGTCCCGCTGCGGAACTGGTTCCACCTGCTGCCGAACCGCGTGCGCATGGAGGGCTTCATCTACATGGACCACGCCGCCCGCTTCGACGAAGTCGAGGCCGACCTCCTGCCCCGCGTCCGCGCCGGCGAGCTGCGCTGCCAGGAACACGTGATCGACGGCCTGAAGGCCGCACCCGACGGCATTCAGGTCCTGCTGAACGGCAGCAACAACGGCAAGGTCCTCGTGAAACTGGGCGACTGACCCATCCCCTCGAGTCGCCCGGCCTATTCGCCCGAGGTCGTCGAGGTGTCCAGCCCCGCGGCCACACCCTCGAGGACCTCGGGCCGCACGATCAACAGCCCGCCCTTCGGCAGCCGGCGCAGCACGCCGCGCTCGCGCAGGGACCGCAGCGAGCGCGCCACCACCTCGCGGACCGAGCCGACCGACTGGGCGAGCTCGTGCTGGTCGGCCATCACCACGAGGCCCTCCGGCTGCCGCACGGCCAGCTCCAGCAGGTGCCGGCTCACGCGTTGATCGATGGTACCGAAGACGTTGGCGCCCAGGGTGTCGATGACTTCGTAGCAGACGCGCGCCATCTGGCGGGCCAGCGACCACGCGACGCGCGCGTCGGTCTGGCCGAAGCGGCGCAGGGTCTCGGGGTTGAGGAACGTGATGCGGCATTCGGTGATGGCGTAGCCCAGCCACGGCGAGCCGTTGGCGATCGCCGAGGTGAGGCCGAGGATCTGACCCGCGCCGGCGTAGCGCACGGTGGCCGTGCGGCCGTCGGGTCCACTGAGGACCACGCGGGTGAGTCCCGAGTGGATCAACGCGAGCGTGGGGCGGTTGTTCTCGCCGATGACGTTGCCGGCCGGGACGGTGACGACGAAGGCCTCCGCGAGCATCGCGTCGCGGACGTCCGCCGGCAGCTCGGCGAGGTGGCTGTGGCGCCACGCCTCCAGCGACCCGCCCAGTGCCCCGCCGCTGTGCACCGCGTGCATCCCGGTACCTCCTGGCCGGCCGGTCGGCTTCGAACCCACTCGACTTTACCTGCCGCCGCGACCACGGCAAACGCGGTCGCCGGCCCGCCTTGACAGCTAAGTTACGAAAGGTAAGCTACGTTTCGTAACTTAGCCGGGTTCGAGCCGGCGATCCGACAGGAAGAAGGCCATGCGGAGTCATCTCAACGGCATCGACCACTGCTGCGTGCTGGTCCGGGATTTCGACCGGGCGCGTGACACGTTCACCCGCCTGGGGTTCACCGTGTCCCACTTCGGCCGGCACGCCACCGAAATGGGCACCGGCAACCACAACGTCCTGTTCGAACAGGACTACTTCGAGCTGCTCGGCGTGCGGGAACCCACCGAGTACAACGAGGACATCCGCGCCGCGCTGAGCGTGCGCGAGGGCATCGCGGCCGTCGCGCTGCGCACGGACGACACCGCGGCGGCGGCCGCCGAATGGCAGGCGACGGGCCTTGCCACGACGGAACCCCAGACCGTGCGAAGGCCGGTCGAACTGCCCGACGGCACCGAGACCGAGGCGGTGTTCTCGATCGCACGGCTCACCGACGTCACCGGATACCTGCAGCTGTTCTCCAGCCAGATCCTGACGCCGGAGCACACGTGGATCTCCGAGCTGATGAAGCACCCCAACACGGCTTGGGGCATCGACCACGTCGCGATCGTCGCCGAGGACGCCGAGACGTCCGCCGCGAATGTTGCCCGCGTGTTCGAAACCGAACCCGAAGCGCACACGGCCGGGACCCTCGAGGTACCGACCGGCGGCAGCCCGATCGTCTACCTGAGTCCGGCGTCGTTCGAAGAGACCTACCCCGGTATCGACCTGCCGCCGACCGGCCTCACAGTGCTGGCGGTCAAGGTGTTCGACGAGAACACCGCGGCTGCGCACCTTCGCACATCCGGTGTTCCTTTCACGACAACCGAACGCGGTCTGGTGGTGGCACCCGAACACGCGAACGGGATCCTGCTGGTGCTCCGCGCCGCCACGCACTCCGGGGAGGACGCGTGAAGTCGTCGAACTACAAGCAGCGCACGGTCGGCGACCGCACGCTGCGTCCGGAAACGCTCATGATGGGGTTCGGATACTCACCCGCGTTGTCCGAAGGCGCACTCAAACCACCGGTTTTCCTCACCTCCACGTTCGTTTTCGAAACCGCGCAACAGGGCAAGGACCAGTTCGACCTCACGTCCGGCCGGCGCCAGGCCCGCGACGGCGAGCAGGCCGGCCTCGTCTACTCCCGCTTCAACAACCCGAACTTCGAGATCCTGGAAGACCGGGTCGCCGTCTGGGACGACGCCGAGCGCGGCGCCGTCTTCGCCTCGGGCATGGCGGCGATCGCCACCACGCTGCTCACGTTCTGCAAGCCCGGCGACGTCGTGTTGCACTCGCGCCCCCTCTACGGCGGCACGGAAACACTGATCCGCAACACGCTTTCCGCGTTCGGGATCGGTTCCGCGGGCTTCACCGACGGCACCGATCCGGAACACGTCGAGGCCGCCGCCCACGCGGCAATGGAGCAGGGCACCGTGAGCGTGCTCTTCGCCGAAACACCCGCCAACCCGACAGGCGGACTGATCGACCTCAAGGTGCTGTCCGACGTCGCCGACCTGGTCGGCACCCGGCAGGGCAAGCGGCCACTGGTGATCGTCGACAACACGTTGCTGGGCCCCATGTTCCAGCAACCTCTGCGCCACGGCGCCGATCTCGCCGTCTACTCGCTGACCAAATACGCCGGCGGCCACAGCGACCTCATCGCGGGCGGCGTCACCGGCAGCGCCGAACACGTCGGCCGGATCGTGCAGACCCGCAGCGCCCTCGGCACCCAGCTCGATCCGAACACGTGCTGGATGCTGCTGCGGTCATTGGAAACACTGCAGATCCGAGCTGAGCGAGCGGCCGCCAACGCGCGCCGCCTGGCCGAGTTCCTGCGTGACCACGACAAGATCACCCAGGTCGACTATCTCGGTTTCCTCACCGCCGACGACCCGCGCAAAGCCGTGTTCGACCGCCAGTCCACCTCGCCGGGATCCACGTTTTCCTTCTACGTCAAGGGCGGCGAGCCCGAGGCGTTCGCGTTCCTCGACCGCCTGCAGCTGTGCAAGCTGGCCGTGAGCCTGGGCGGCACCGAGACGCTGATCTGCCACCCCGCGTCCACGACGCATTCGGGCGTGCCGGCGCCACTGCGCGAGGAGATCGGGCTGACGGACTCGCTCGTGCGGATCTCGGTGGGCATCGAGAACGTCGACGACCTCATCGCCGACCTCACGCAAGCGCTGGACTTCTGATGCCGCGGGCCGCAGCCGAGGGCTGCGCGCTGGAGTACGACACCGTCGGCCCGGACTCCGGCGAACCGCTCGTAGTCGTCCAGGGCCTCGGCGACCAGCTGACCAAGTGGGACGACGGCTTCCCCCAGGCCCTGGCCGCGCGCGGGTTCTTCGTGATCCGCTTCGACAACCGGGACGCCGGCCTGTCCACCCACTTCCCCGACGCCGGCATCCCGGACCTGGGCGCGGTGTCGGCCGGGTCCGCGGAACTGCCCTACTGTCTCGAGGACATGGCCGCCGACGTCGTGGCGGTGCTGGACGCGGTGGGCGTGGACCGCGCGCACCTCGTCGGCGCCTCGATGGGCGGCATGATCGCACAGCTCGTCGCGGCCGACCATCCACATCGGACACGGTCGTTGACGTCCATCATGTCTTCCACGGGCAATCCCGCGTTGCCTCCCCCGACACCGGAAGCCATCACCGCACTCACCGCCCCGGCGCCCGACCCCTCGAACGAGGAGGTCTACCTGAACCACGTCGCGGCTGCAGCCCAAGCCTTGGGCAGCCCGGCCTACCCGTATGACGAAGCCGAACTCCGGGCCACGATACTGTCCACAGTGCACCGCGACCACGACCCGGCGGGCCTGCAACGCCAGCTCGCCGCCCTCCTGGCCAACGGCGACCGCCGCGCGAAGCTCCGGCGCATCACCGCGCCCACGCTGGTCATCCACGGCGCCGACGACCCCCTCATTCCTCCAGCCGCCGCCGAGGACACCGCGTCGACCATCCCGGGCGCCGAACTGCTCGTCATCCCCGGCATGGGCCACAACCTGCCCCGCGAGCTCTACGACCGCGTAGCCGACGCGATCGCCCGACTCGCCGCAACCCCAGCCTGATCAGCCGCCCGCGCACCTCACTCACGCGGGCGGCTTCAGCTGTCCCGCACCACAGCCAGGATGATGCGCCCCACCGCGTCGATCGCCTGCGGCCCCGGCAGCCGGCCCGCGATCGCTTCCCGCGACAGGGATTCCGCCGCGCCGATGACCCCGAGCATCACGGTCCGGTCCAGCTCGCCCGGCACAAACCGGTGCAGCGCTTCGAGATACAGATCCACATATCGCTCACGCCCGGCGTGCAGCACTTCCTCCATGTCCGGACTGGTCGACAACGCCGCCGTGATCGCGCCGTACTCCTGTCCGATGTGCAGCACACACCCGACGTACGCCTCGGCCAGCAGCGCGGCCGCTTCCTCCGGCGTGCGCGCCTTCGTGTCGAACGCCACCCGCACCGCCTCGGACTGCTGCTCGTCGACCCGCTGGTACAACGCCTTCACCAGCCCGGCGCGCGTCTCGAAGTGCCCGTAGACGATCGGCTTCGTCACGCCCGCCTGCTCGGCCACGCGCGCCAACGTCAGCGCGTCGGCCCCGTCCGCGCGCACCACCGCCGCGGCCGTGTCGAGCAGCTGGCCGTGCCGCTCGTCGTACGACATCCGCCGTCCGGCCACGAAACCCCTCCAGCCCGAAGTAAGTTACGAACCGTATCTTACGCCACCGGCGAGTGTGGTCCACTGTGGTCACCGCCGCACCGTGGCGAAGTGGCCGAGCAGCTGCTCGGCCACCCGCTCAGGCTGCTCCAGGGCGACCGAATGCCCGGCGGCCGCCACCACCACGTACTGCCCGCCGCTGGCCTCCGCGATGGTCCGGCCGGAGATCGGCTGCGGGTACGTCTCGTCCTCGCTGCCGGCGACGGCCAGCACCGGCGTCGCGCAGCCGGCCAGCTCCGCCTCGATGCCCGTGCGGTGGATCACGCCGTGCACACTCTCGGCGATCGCCGGCGGCAGCTGCGCCATGAACGTTCGCCACGGATCGCACAGCTGCGGGCGCGAGGTGAGGCTGGTCGCCCCGAACATGACCCGCAGGAGGACGTCGATGATGACGCCGGGCCCGTGCGCCTCGACAACGCCGGAGAGCTGCTGGTACTCCTCCAGCCGGTTCTCCGCCTCCGCCGACGATCCCAGCGCGGCCGCGGTGAGCAGGAGATCCGGCCGGCGCGCGGCGAGCCGGAGCGCGACGAACCCGCCCATCGAGTTGCCGACGAAATGGCACGGCCCCAGCCCCAGCGCCTCGATCAGCGCGGCGGCGTCGGCGGCGAGCGTGTCCATGTCCAGCCGGTCCCGCCGGTCCGGCGCGCTGCCGCCCTGGTTGCGGTGGTCGTAGGCGACAGTCCGGAACCCCTCGCCGGCCAGGATCTCCACCAGCGGCGCGAACATGGTGCGGTCGAAGAACAACGAGTGGCTCAACACGACCGCGGTCCCGGACTCGGGGCCGGCCGCGGTGTAGGCGAGGCTGGTCCCGTTGACGTCGATGGTCGGCATGGCGCGGTCTCCCTGGCTGCGGTGGCGTGACTTCCCGACGCTAGGAGCACTCCGTCAGCCCGGATCTCGCATTCGCGCACAACCACTCTCCGAACACGCAAACCCCGTCTGCCTCAGCCGGACTCGCGCGCCTCACCCGGCGTCATTCCGTAGCGCTGCTTGAACGCCACCCCGAAACTCGTCGCCGACCGAAAGCCACACGCGAACGCCACGCTGCCGACCGTGGCTCCAGGCGCCCGGCGCAGCACCTCCATCGCCCGCCCCAGCCGCGCCTCCCGGATCAACCGGCCGGGGCTCGTCCCCGCGCGCTCCAACGCCAGCTGCACCTGCCGCAACGACCACCCCAGCGCGTGCGCGACCCCCGCCGGCGTGAGATCCGGGTCCGTCGCGTGCTCGGCCACGTACACCCGGACCGCGCCCTCCACCGCCGCCAACGACCCGGTCCGGCCATCCGGCCGCACACACAACGGAACCAGCCCGGCGATCGACTCCGCCGCCCGGACGAACTCCACCCGGTCGAGCGTCGAACGCTGGGCGCTGAGCGTCCGCACCATCGTGCGCACCACCGCCCCCAGCCCCTGGCTGCAGTCGACCACCCCCGCGGCCCGGCCCGCGCCCAGATTCAGCACCCACCCCCGCGCCCGACCCGCGTGCCGCAGGACCAGCGGCCGGCTCTTCCCGGCGACCACGCCCTGCCCCGGCCGCAACCGGACGTCCGCCCCGTCCTGATCCACCACGAGCTCACCGGCCCCCGCGAGCACGAGCACCAGCCCGCTGTCGTCGTCGGCCCGGATATCCGCGCGCGTCCGCGAGTACTCCACAGCGTCGGACCAGAACTCGACCAGCTGCTGCTCCCCCGCGCGCTGTACGACCGTGCCCCCGCGGAACCCCGCCGGCTCGGCGAACCGCACGTGCAACGCACCGTGGTTGTCCCGCACGTGCTCGACCCAGAACCCTGTCGGATCCTCCGGCGCGCCCGCGGCCGCGTCCGTCACCCGCACCTCGTACGACCCCACGGCCCGCCCACCTCCGCCATTCCCGTCGACGCGCTGGGCCCATGCTAAGCCGATCACGTCGAGCCCGGCGGTGGTCGGGCTGGGCAAGACCACCGCCGGCGTTGCCGGGATCAGCCCTGGGCGAAGACCGCCAGCGGGTCGGTGTGCCGCGGCCGCCAGCCCAGCTCGCGCTGTGCCTTGGCCGGCGTGAGCTGCTGGTCGAGCGCGAACGCGTCGGCGATCGGGCCCATCTCGGCCTGCGCCTGTTCCAGCGGGATCGACGTGGTCTTGCCGGCGAGGCCCGCGGCGTGAGCGCACGCCTCGGCGACCTGCTTGGCGGTCGGGTTGACGCCGCCGACGCCCACGTAGACCGAGCCGGCCGGCGCGGAGAGGGCGGCGACGTAGAGCGGGGCGAGATCGTCGATGTGCACGAGCGCCCAGTGGTTCGCGCCGTCGCCGATGTAGGGGATGGCGCCGTTCTTCTTGCCGGGCTGGACGATGAAGACGTCGATCAGGCGGTTGTCACCGCCGTAGAGCAGGCCGGGCTGCACGATGACGGGGCGCCCGCCGTGGGCCAGCACGGCGTCCTCCACCGGCTTGCGCCACGCGACCGCGGCGGGCGGGTTCCAGGGCGCGGTCTCGTCGGCGACGCCGTCGGTGTCGCCGTAGACCCAGGTGCCGCCGGTGTGCACGTAGGTGCCGGCGCCGACGCCGTCCTGCATCGCCGTGGCGGCGGCGAGGTCCTCGTCGCCCGATTCGGCCTGCGCCAGGTGGATCACGGCGTCGGCGCGGGCCGCGGAGTCCTTCAGCACGGCCAGATCGGTGAGACCCCCGCGGACCGCGATGGCGCCGGCCGCGACCACGGTCGCCTCCGCGCGGTCGCTGCGAGCGAGCGCCTCCACGGCGTGCCCCTGCTTCACCAGCTCGCCGATCGTGGCCTGTCCGATGTAGCCGGATCCGCCGGTCAAGAAGACCCTCATGACAACTCCCTTTTGCTCACAATGGATACAGAACAACTGTGCGTCTAGGCCGAGGTGTACGTCCAAGACCTCTTTCGGTCGCTGTGATACCTTCCGGATATCACCGCGCGGCGAGGTGCCGCACGAACCAGTCCCGCGCCGCCTGCGAAGCGACCTTGAAGCCCTCACCCGTGTACGCGTCGAAATGGCCGCCCGGCAGGAAAACGATGTCCTTCGGCTCGGCCGCGCCGGAATAGGCGACGGCCGCGAGGTTGCCGCCCGTCAGGCCGTCTTCGCTGCCGACGATCATCAGCAGCGGCGTCGGCGTCACCTCCGGCAGGTACTTCGCCGGCTCGTAGCAATAGAAGTTGTCGAGGCTGCGCAGCGTGACCTCGTTGGGCCAGCTGGGATCCAGCTCCGCACGCGCGCGGGTGAACCACTCGTGCGAGTCACGCGTCGGCAGCCCCACGAGCTGTCCGGGGTCGGTGCCGATGACCGGGATCGTCGCGGCGGCTTCCCCGCGAGCGCGGGCCCGGCGGTCGGCCGTGAACACGTCCGGTCCGACGACCTGGTTGTCGACCCGCGCGAGGTTCGCGTAGGTCGCGCGGCCGCTGACGAACGGCGCCTGCGTGACCACGGCCTTCACCCGCCGGTCCATCGCCGCGACGACATAGGCGTGCGCGCCCGAGAAACTGGTGCCCCACACCCCCACGCGGCCGGGGTCCACATCGGACCGGTTCTGCGCGTGGGTGATCGCGTGCCGGTAGTCGCCGACCTGCACCCACGGGTCGATCTCGTGCCGGGGCTGTCCCGGCGCCGCCTCCGAATCGCCCCAGCCGCGGTTGTCGTACAGCAGCACCGACAGGCCGCCGGCGGCGAAGACCTCGGCGAACCGGTCGAGGTACATCCGCTTGGTCGAGCTCCAGCCGTGGGCCATCACCACACACGGCGCGGGCCCGGCGACCCCCTCGGCCTCGTAGAACCAGCCACGCAGCAACGCTCCTTCGGCATCGAACTCGATGTCGTGACGCATGGGTGTGCCTCCTCGAACACTGGTGGTACAGGGAAATCCCTGATGTCTAACGGATCTGCTTGCCGACGAAAGCCGCGACGTCCTCGATCTCCCGGCCCCGGACGTCATGGCCCAGACCGGGGTAGACGTGGCTCTCGACGGTGGCGTGCCGCGCCAGCCACCGGTCCGTCCGGGCGAGCACCGCAGCCGGGATGACACCGTCTTCCCTTCCCCGGCCCCAAAAGACGGGCGACCGCGTGGTGCTCAAGAGCTCGTCACCGGGTTGCTCGTCGCGCACGACGAAACCCGCCAGGTTCACGCCGTACGCGAAGCGCGCAGGCGCCTGCCGCATGAGCTGGTGGACCATGGCGCCACCCTGGGAGAAGCCGAGCAGCCCGATCGACGGCGCGTCGACCGTCTCCAGCCACGCCAGGACATCGAGCGTCGCCGCGTTGGCCACCCGCGGCTGAGGGTCGCCGATCGGGTTGCCCTGGCTGGGAAACCACGCGTACCCGCCGGCCTCCGGAATGCGCGCCCGCACCGACGCGACCACGACCTCCGCCGGCAGCAGCGGCGTGATCAGCCGGTGCAAGTGCGTCTCGTCGTAGCTCCAGCCGTGCAGCATCACCAGCAGCGGCCGCGACCCGCGCGCACTCTCCACTTCGGACCACAGCACCGCGGCGCGGTCCATCCCGGGTTCCCTGCTCATCTCGCTCCCGTCGTCGATCACCTCGACTGTGCGCCGGGCACGTGAGCCGCGTCCAAGACCTGTTCCGCGCTCTGTGATACCCAACGGGTACCACCGCAGGTCCGTGGGCTTGAAAATCCCCCGCCGGCGACGAACACTGAGTGGGTGAACTCAGAATCGCCGCGCGCGGGCCGGCCGCTCGGCTTCGACCGCCACGAAGCCCTGAACAGCCTGATGACCCTGTTCTGGCACGTCGGCTTCGACGGCGTCACCCAGCAGCAGATGGCCGCGGCGACGGGACTGTCCACGTCGAGCCTGTACAACTCGTTCGGCACGAAGATCGAGATCTACCGCGAAGCCGTCGACGAGTACCTCGTGCTCATGCAGGACGTCCTCGCACCACTGCAGCAGGGCGAGCGCGGCAGCGAAGACGTGCTCGAAGCGTTGTCCCGCCTGGAATCCGTGCTCGACGGCCCGAACGCGGGCTTCGGCTGCCTGGCCACCACGGCGATGTCCAAGCCGGTCGACGAGCACGTCGTCACCGCCACCCGGCGCTACCGCGAGCAGCTCCGCTCGGGGTTCCTGGCCGCCCTCGAACGCGGCCGCGAGCTGGGCGAGTCCACCGCCGACCCGGCCGTGCTCGCGGATCTGCTCACCGCCACCGTGCTCGGCACGCTCACCATCGCACGCGCCGACCCCGACGGCCGCGAGCTGGCCGCCCAGCTGAAGTCGGTGCGCGCGTTCGTGGAGAGCAGCCGCGCCTGAGCTTCAGACAGCCAGTCGCGCGTGCCGCAGCAGGGCTTCGACGGCCTGGTCCACGTCCGCCTCGTCGCTCGCCCAGTCCGAAACCGAGATGCGCATGAGCCGCTCGCCGCGGTAGGTCGTGCCGCTGAAGAACGCCTTGCCCTCGGCGCGAACCCCGGCCATGACGGCGTCGGCGAGCCGGCCGTGGTCGCCGTCGGGCGCGAGCCAGCGCACGAGGACCTGGTTGGACACGACGTCGTTCACGATCTCGGCCTGACCACTCGCGCCGAGCTGGTCGGCGAAGCGGCGGGCCAGCCCGATGGTCCGCTCGACGAGTCCGGCGACGCCGTCGCGGCCGAGCGCCCGCAGCGTCGCGTAGACACCGACCCCGCGGGCCCGGCGGGAAAAGTCGGGCCCCCAGTCCATCGGGTCGCGACCGCCTTCACCCTGTTCGAGGTAGGCCGCCTGCACGCTCATCGCCGCCCGGTGCGCGGACGCGTTGGCGCAGATGGCGATTCCGCAGTCGTAGGAGACGTTGAGCAGCTTGTGCCCGTCGGTCGACCAGGAGTCGAGGCGGTCGAGGCCCGCGGTGCGCGCCGCCATGGCCGGCGCCGCGGCGGCCAGCAGCATCACGGCGCCGTCGACGTGGACCCACGTCGGGTTGCCGGCGGCACGGTGGGCCTCGGCGAGGTCGGCCACGGCGGCGAAGTCGTCGAAGCTGCCAGTGTTCACATTGCCGCACTCGACGACGATCATCGTCGGCCCGTGCACGGAGGCCAGCACCTTTTCCAGTGCGTCGGGCCGCATGTTGTCCTCGTCGTCGCACTCCACGGTGACCAGCGCCCGCTCGCCGAGGCCGAGGAACCGCAACGCGCGCAGCACGGTCGAGTGCGCCCCGGACTTCACCACGACCGTGATCCGCGGCGCGCCGGCGAGACCGTCGGCCTCGACGTTCCACCCGACGTCGCGCAGCACCTGGTGTCGGGCCGCCGCGAGGCAGGTGAACGTGGCCATCTGCCCGCCGGTGACGAACCCGACCGAACTCTCGCCGGGCAACCCCAGCAGGTCGACCAGCCACTCGGCCGCGAGTTCCTCGGCCACGGAGACACCCGGCGTCGACGGGTAGAGCGAAGCGTTCTGATCCCACGCCGTGAGCAGCAGGTCCGCGCCGAGCGCCGCCGGGTGCAGGCCGCCGACGACGTAACCGAAGTAGCGCCCGCTCGCCTGCGCGGCCACGTAGGGCTCGAGATCACGAGCGAGCTCGTCGACGACCCGCACCGCGTCGACCCCGCGCGCCGTCGGCGGGTGGTCGAGCGCCGCGCGGATCGTCGCGTGGTCCGCGGTCGGGAACACGGGCCGGTCCGGCAGCGAGCCGAGGTACCCCAGCGCGGCCGTGCTCGCCGCGTCGAGCACGGATTTCCAGTCTGACTCCTGCACGGTTCCTCCTGCGGTCGTCGGCACGTCGAGGACCGACGACGTCCACGCAGGACAGCCGGCACCACAATCTGAGTCGCCCGACTCGGATTGCGGTCATTCTGCGTTGGCGCACTCAGAACTGTCAAGGCCCCCGGGCAGCGCGCGGGCCGCCCGCACGGTTTCAGCCGCGCTCGGCCAGCGCCTTCAGCAGCGCTTCGGCTGCCTGCTCACCCGAGGCCGGGTTCTGGCCGGTGATCAGGTTGCCGTCGACCACCACGTACGGACCCCAAGCCGGGCCCGAGGAATACTCGGCGCCGGCGCCACGCAGTCGCTCCTCCAGCAGCCACGGCGCGTTCTGCGCGAGGCCGACCTGCTGCTCCTCATCGTCGGTGAACGCGGTGAGCTTGCGGCCCTTGAACAGCCAGGCGCCCTCGGGGTCGCCGGCGGAGAAGAAGCTCGCCGGGCCGTGGCACAGCGACGCGACGACCTTGGACTCGTCCGGCAGCAGCGCGGCCAGCACGCGGGCGACGTCGGCGTTCACGGCCAGGTCCTGCATCGGGCCGTGGCCGCCGGGAATCAGCACCCCGTCGAACTCGGCCGGGTCCACGTCCTCGAGCCGCGCCGGCGACTGCAGCAGCTCGCAGTGGGCTTCGAGGTACGCGCGCATCTCTTCGGCGCGGGCCGGGTCGTCGCCGTTGACCTTCGGGCTGAGGCTCATCTCGTCGGCCGGGGCGGGGCGTCCGCCCGGCGTCGCGATGGTCAGCTCCACGCCCGCCGCGGACAGGATGCGGTGCGGCACCACGAACTCCTCGGCCCAGAACCCGGTCGGACGCTGAGTGCCGTCCTTCTGGCTCCACTTCGTGGCCGACGTGAGGATCACCAACAGCTTGGTCATGTCTTCGTTCTCCTTGGGGATTTCCCGCGCTCCGAAGTGAGCGGCAGGCTTGATCACGTGTCATAGGCTAATCCTTGACACATATCACTTGGCGATGATTTGAGCTTGCGTGTGACTTGCTTAACAACTTAGGTCATGACATCACCGTCGGCTACACTCGACGTCGGAGGTGGCGGCTGTGAAGGTGACGCTGGGTCCCGCGCGCGCCGGTGACGAGTGTTTGAGCTCGAACCTGCTGGTCGGGTACGTGAACACGCGCGTGCACGGCAAACAGGCCAAGGAGCAGCTGACCGACGGCGCCGCGGTCGCGAAGTGGTTCCAGGCCGTCGACGCGGGTGACTCCGCCGACGCGACCGACGCCGACGCGGCCACCGCCCGCGAACTGCGCGACGCGTTGCTGGGCATCCTGCGCGCGCACGTCGGCTGCGACGAGGGCGTGGCGATGGTGGCCGAATCCGAAGCCCACCTGCAGCGGGCCGCCCTGCGTTTCCCTGTGACCACGGTCGTCACGGCGGAGGGGTGCGAGCTGCACCCGACGGGCACCGGCGTCGACCGGTCGTTCTCGCACCTGCTCAGCGCGGTCGCCGACCTCGCCTCGCGGGGCGCTTGGCCGCGGGTGAAGGTGTGCAAGAACGACACGTGCTACACGGCGTTCTTCGACAAGACGCGCAACTCTTCTGCGCTGTACTGCAGCACGACGTGCAGCGGCCAGATGGCGACGCGCGCGTACCGCGAGCGAAAAAAGGAGTGCGCCGCTCGGTGATCAGCGGAACACAGCCGTCCACTCAGGAGTTGAGCGTGGCATGAGCCAACTCGTGGACCGCACGATCACCGCCCTGCGCACCGAGCACGACACGCTCGCCGCCCTCGTCCGCACCCTCACCGACGAGCAGCTGGCCACCACCAGCGGCGCTGCCGAATGGACCGTCGCGCAAGCCCTGTCCCACCTCGGCAGTGGCGCGGAAATCGGCCGCGCGCCGATCGCCCGGGCCGCCGGCGAGACCGTGGAGGCCGAAGACAACCCGACAATCTGGGCTCGCTGGGACGCGTCCGCGCCGCGCGCGCAGGCCGAAGGTTTCCTGGAGCACAACGCCCGGTGGCTCGAGACCGTCGAAGCCCTCACGCCCGAGCAGCGCTCGGCGCTGACCGTCGATCTCGGCTTCCTGCCCGAGCCGGTCTCGCTGCTGACCGCCCTGGGCATGCGCCTCAACGAGGTGGCCAACCACTCGTGGGACGTGCGCGTGGCCTTCGACCCCGACGCCGGTGTGGAAGCCGCCTCGGCCGAGGTGCTCGTCGACCTGCTGGCCGGCCCGGTCGGCTTCATGCTGAACTTCCTCGCGAAGCCGGCCGAGCTCGGGAAGCCGGGGTCCGTCGCCATCCCGGGTGCCGGCCTGGTGATCGACGAAGCCGTCACGGTGGTGGACCACCTCGAGTCGCCTTCGGCCACGTTCAACGGCCCGGCCGAAGCGTTCATCCGTCTGGTCAGCGGCCGTTTGAAGCCTCCGTACGACAACGACGTGACCGTCGACGGCGCCCTCTCGCTCGACGACCTGCGCCGGGTGTTCCCCGGCTTCTGACGCGGGGTGTTCCCCGACCTGGGACGGAATGGACAGCGGGCTGACCGGTTTCGCTCACGGTCAGCCCGTTTTCTGTCATTCCGGCGATAACCTTCGCACGTGAGCGGTTCTGGGGTGTGCGGTGTGCCGCACGGGCTGTGCGAATTCGGACGGGCGCTGGTGCCGTTGCCCCACTTCATGATCGGTTGAGGACAGTGGCTGTCGACGAACCACCGACGATCCGCGTCCTGCGGTCACGGCGCCGAGGAGTGGTTCGACGCCTGAGCCCCGCCGCGATCACGTCCGCTCGGCGACTCTTCGCACCCCGTGCACCGTCCTCGGGATCCACGTCCACAACGCCCCGGCCGCGGCGAAGCCGACCAGTCCACTGACGACGATCCCCAGCCCGAGCCCGGCCAGCGCGGTCACCCCCGCCAGCAGCAGCGGGCCGAGGCCGGAACCGACGTCGGCCAGCTCGTTCCAGATGCCGATGTGCGTCGGGCGGCCGACGGTCGGCGAGACGTCGGCGCCGAGCGTCATCACGATGCCCGAGCCCAGGCCGTTGCCGAAACCCATCACCATGGCCACGAGGGCAAGCAGAACCGGCCCGTGCGTCAACGGCATGAGGACGAAGGAAGCACCGAGCACGAACGTGCAAGGGACCGCGACCCACCGGCGGCCACGGCGGTCCATCACCTTGCCCGCCGGGTAGAAGACCAGCGCGTCGATCGCGCCGGCGAAACCGTAGATCACCGAGCTGACCGTGGGCGACAGGCCGAGGTGGGCCGCCCACAGGGGAACGACGGTCTGGCGCGTCTGCCGGATCCCCGACAGCAGCAGGATGCCGACACCGAGCGTCGCGTACACCCGCCACTTCTGCTTGACCATCCCCCACGTCGTGATCGCCGCCGCGGCCGCGCGGTGCTCGTCGGTCGTCTCCAGATCCGGCACCCGGTACACGACGATCCCGGCGGCGAGCACCGCGACGAGGCTCAGGTAGTACGCGCCGGCCTGCCCCCAGACCAGCATCGCCGCGGCCCCGGCGAACGGACCCAGGAACAGCCCCACGCGCATCGTCCCGCCGAGCGTCGACAACGCCCGCGCCCGCATGTGCAGCGGCACCGCCTCGGTCAGGTACGACTGCCGCGCCAGGCCGTACACCGCGCTCGCGGCGCCGATCAGCAGCACGCCGGCGCCGTAGACCAGCAACGCGGACTGCCCCGAACCGATGTTGACCAGGCACAGCGCCAACCCGACGGCCGTGACCCCGGCCGCCACCAACATCGACTTCCGCTCACCGACCCGGGTCGCGAGGATGCCCGCCGGGATGTTCGTGATGAGCGAGCCGATCCCGAGCAACGCCCCGATCAACGCCGCCACCGACGTCGTGGCCCCGCGGTCGATCGCACTCAGCGCGACGACCGGCAACATCGAGCCCTCCGCCAGCCCGAACAACGCGGCGGGCCCGTACACCGCGACCGCCACCGACCGCAGCCGGAACTCCTCAGCCATGCCCGGCCACCACCGCGATCACCAGGTCGCGGTCAGGACCGTCCGCTCTCCGAGCGCAGGAGTGCCACAGAGCGAGGCGACTTGGTATTTCGGCAGCGAGAAGTCCTGTGCTCACGGGCCGATCTTCGCAAGCCCGGCCCACTCACCGGCTCGCTCGTGGCGAGTCCCACACCAGTCGCCGACCGTCTGGAGTACAACTCCCGCTGCAGAACTACACAATTCTCCTTCAACGGACTTTCCGGGACCCCCTGCCCGCCACGCCGACGAGGACGAGTGGAGCTACGTCGTCCGCGGCCGGATCGGCGCGATCTCCAACGGCACCGAGATCTACGCCGACGGACGCCGAGTGGATCGTCAAACCCCGCGGCGAGTGCCACGCCTTCTGGAACGACACCGACGAGCCCGCCACCGCCGCGGTGATCGAACGCCACCAGCCCGTCTTCTGACAGGGCCGGTCAGAACTTGTCGACGTCCACAATGGCCTTGGCGAACGGCTGCGGGGCTTCCTGCGGAACGTTGTGGCCGATCCCGGTGAAAGTGCGGTGCTCGTACTTGCCCGTGAACTTGTCGCGATAGGCCTTGCCGTCGGCCGCGGCGGCGTCGAAGTCGCTGCCGATCGTGATCGTCGGAACGCCGATCTTCGGCGAGGCCTGAAGTTTCTGTTCGTAGACGTCGTACTGCGGTTCACCCGGCGCGAGGCTTTGACGCCAGCGGTAGTTGTGCACGACGATGGCCACGTGGTCGGGGTTGTCGAACGACTGCGCCGTGCGGTCGTAGGTCGCGTCGTCGAAGTGCCACTTCGGAGAGACGTTCTGCCAGATCAGCTTGTTGAAGTCGTGCCGGTACTTCGCGTAGCCCAGCTCGCCGCGATCCGTGGCGAGGTAGTACTGGTACCACCAGCCGTATTCGGCCAGCGGGGCCAGCGGCTCTTTGTTGGCCGCCAGGTTGTTGATGCCGTAGCCGCTCACCGCGACCATCGCCTTGACGCGCTCCGGCCACAGCGCCGCGATGACGTCCGCGGTGCGCACACCCCAGTCGTAGCCGCCGAGGATCACCTTGTCGAGGTGCAGGGCGTCCATCATGGCCACGATGTCGAGTGCGACCGCCGCCTGCTGTCCATTGCGGACAGTTTCCTTGGACAGGAACGTCGTCGGACCGTAGCCGCGCAGGAACGGCGCGAAGACGTGGTAGCCGGCCGCGGCGAGCAGCGGGCCGACGTCGACGTAGCTGTGCGGGTCGTACGGCCAGCCGTGGAGCAGGACCACCGGCTTGCCCGTGGCCGGGCCCCACTCGGCGTACCCGACGTCGAGCAGCCCGGCCTTGACCTGTTTGATCGGGCCGAGCGAGGTGTTCTTGCCGGAGCCCGCCCTGAGGTCGTCGCCGGGCGCGGCGACCGGCGCGCCCTGTCCGGTGGAACACGCGGCCAGCGACGCGGCCGCCGCTGTCGCGGCGAAGGCCTGGCCGAACTGCCTCCGGTTGATCATCGGAACTCCTTGGTGGATCGCGCGTTTTCGTTGACTCCGCAAACCTATGTGGACAGTGATCTTCGGCGCGAGCGTCAGGTGACGCTGTCGGTGTACGTCACCTCTGAGGTCGTCATTTTTCGGGCGCGGCAAGGGTTCCGTGGACGGTGATCGTCTCCCCGTGCCGCACGAACCGGATGTCCGGGAGCCGGCGCCGAAGCCAGTCGAGGACGAAGTAGTTGGCGCCGAGCACATCGCACCGCACCCGCGTCGAACCGCCGTCCGAGAGGGCGTTCGCCATCTCCCGCAGGAGTTTCCGGCCGATGCCCCGGAACTGGTAGTCCTCGGCGACGACGATGCCGATGTCCACACCGTCACCGTCGTGGTCGGTCGCCATCAGGTGCCCGACCACGGTCTCGCCGTCGAGAGCGAGGAGGACGACCTGGCCGGGCGCGACCGTGGTCAGCGTCGTGAGCAGACCCGGCGAGATGTGCCGGATGCCGGAGAAGAACCGGTGGTACCGGCTGGCGAGCGACAGTCCGATGAGGAATCTTCCGACCGGCTCACCGTCGTCGGCACCGGGTCGGCGCACGACGATCCGCGCCGCGAGGTCGGCTTCAGGCGCCATGGAACCTCACAGCGTCGGCACCGGAAGCCCCAGCGCCTCGGCCGATTCCGCCCGCATCTCGACCTTGCGGATCTTGCCGGTCACGGTCGTGGGGAACTGCTCCACCAGACGCACGTACCGCGGGATCTTGTAGTGCGCCAGCTTTCCTGTCGCGAAGGCGCGGATCGCGTCGGCGTCGAGCGGAGCCGCGCCGGCCCGCACCTTGATGCAGGCGCACAGCTCCTCGCCGAACCGCTCGTCGGGCACCCCGACCACCTGCACGTCCTCGATGTCCGGATGCGTGTAGAGGAACTCCTCGATCTCCCGCGGGTACACGTTCTCCCCGCCCCGGATCACCATGTCCTTGATCCGGCCGACGATCAGCGCGTAACCGTCCTCACGCATCACGGCGAGGTCGCCGGTGTGCATCCAGCCGTCGGCGTCGAGCGCGTCCGCCGTGCGCTCCGGGTCGTTCCAGTACCCGATCATCACCGAATAGCCGCGCGTGCAGAACTCGCCCGGCGTCCCGCGTTCCACGGTCTCGCCGGTCTCCGGGTCGACGATCTTGATCTCGACGTGCGGGTGCACACGCCCGATCGTCGCGGTGCGCCGGTCGAGGTCGTCGTCGGCGAGCGTCTGGCAGGAGACCGGCGAGGTCTCCGTCATCCCGTACGCAATGGACACTTCTGCCAGGTGCATCTCGGTGACACAGCGCTTCATGACCTCGACGGGACACGGCGCGCCCGCCATGATCCCCGTGCGCAGCGTGCTCAGGTCGTACTCCGCGAACGCGGGCAGCGCCTGCATGCCGATGAACATCGTGGGCACGCCGTACACCGCGGTGCAGCGTTCGTCCTGAATGGACCGCAGCGTGGTCGCCGGGTCGAACGCCGGGCCCGGGATGACCATAGCGGCGCCGTGCGTGGTACAGCCGAGGTTGGCCATCACCATGCCGAAGCAGTGGTAGAAAGGCACCGGGATCGCCAGCCGGTCAACGTGGGTGAAGCCGATCGTCTCGGTGACGAAGAAGCCGTTGTTCAGGATGTTGCGGTGGCTCAGCGTGGCGCCCTTGGGAAAGCCCGTGGTGCCCGACGTGTACTGGATGTTGATCGGGTCGTGCGGGCTGAGCGAGGCCAGGCGTCCGGCCAGGTCTTCCTCACCCGTCGCGCAGTCGAGCAGCTGCTGCCAGTCGTCGGTGTCGAGGTACACGACGGTACGCAGCGCGGTGCCGGCGCGGACTTCGTCGATCATGGCCCCGTAGTCGCTGGTCTTGAACGTGCTCGCCGAGATCAAGAGCGTGACGCCGGACTGTTCGAGCGCGTACGCCAGCTCGTGTGTGCGGTACGCCGGGTTGATGTTGACCAGGATCGCGCCGATCTTCGCGGTGGCGTACTGCGTGATCGTCCACTCGGCACAGTTCGGTGCCCAGATGCCGACGCGGTCGCCCTTTTCGACCCCGACCGCCATCAACGCCCTGGCGAGCGCGTCGACGTCCGCGTTGAGCTCGGCGTAGGTCCAGCGCCGTCCGGTCGCGAACTCGACGAGGCCCTCGCGGTCACCGTGCGCGGCGACGGTGCGTTCGAAGTTCGCGCCGATCGTCTCTTCGAGCAGGGCCGGGCTGTCCGCACCGCGGGCGTAGGAGAGCATGATCCACTCCGATCACTTGAGTTCGGCGGACGACTTGCCGAGCAGCCGGCGCGCCACGATGAGCTGCTGGATCTGTTGCGTGCCTTCGAAGATGTCCATGATCTTCGCGTCGCGCGCCCACTTCTCCAGCAGTGAGTCCTCCGAATAGCCGAGGCTGCCGGCGAGCGCGACGCAGCCCAGCGCGATGTCCGTGGCGCTGCGGCCGGCCTTCGCCTTGGCCATCGACGCGTGCATCGAGTTCGGCCGGGCGTTGTCCGCCAGCCACGCCGCTTCCAGGGTGAGCAGGTAGGCCGCCTCGTAGTCGGCCTCCAGGTCCAGGAACGTCGCGACGGCCGCGGGTTGCCGCGGGCCGGCACGGTCGTAGTCGACGGTCAGGCCGGCCTCGGCGAGCAGCGTGCGCGTCTCGTCCAGCGCGGCCCGGGCCACGCCGACGGCCATCGCCGCGACCAGCGGACGGGTGTTGTCGAACGTCTGCATCACCCCGGCGAAGCTGCGTTCGACGTCGATCTCCGGGTCGCCGAGCAGGTTTTCGCGCGGCACCCGCACGTTGTCCAGGCGCAGGTGCGCGGTGTCGGAGGCGCGGATGCCGAGCTTGTGCTCCAGCCGCACGAGCTCGAACCCCGGCGTGCCCTTCTCCACCACGAACGACTTGATCGCCGCCCGGCCCAGCTCGCGGTCGAGCGTCGCCCACACCACGACGACGTCGGCGCGCTCGCCGGAAGTGACGAAGATCTTCTCGCCGTTGAGCACGTAGTCGTCGCCGTCGAGCACGGCCGTGGTGCGGATGGCGGCCGAGTCCGAACCGGTGTCCGGCTCGGTGATGGCCATGGCCGCCCACTTGCCCGCGAACCGCTTCGCCTGCTCGCCCTTCGCGACCGAGGCGATGGCGGCGTTGCCGAGACCCAAGCGAGGCAGGGACAACAGCATTCCCGCGTCACCCCAGCACATCTCCATGATGCCGAGCACGCTGGCGAGGTTGCGTCCATTGCGGACTTCCCCGGTTGTCACCTGCCCGCCACCCGCCGCGTTCAGGCCGTCGGCGAGGGGCGCCAGCGCGTCGAGCTCCGGCGGGCGCGTGTGTTCGGCCCGGTCGTTGCGGCGGGAACCCGGCCGGAGCAGCTTCTCCGCGGTGAGATGGGCTTGGTCGACCACTGTGGACAGTCGGGCCGGCACTTCGAGGTGGATCACTGGCTTGCTCCTTGCGTACCGGTTCAGACGAGCACGACACCGCTGGCGACGCCGACCGCGCGCAGGTCGCGGTACCAGCGTTCGACGGGGTGTTCCTTGACGTAGCCGTGCCCGCCGAGCAGCTGCACTCCGTCGCTGCCGATGCGCATGCCCTTGGCCGCGCACAGCCGGCGGGCGAGCTCCGTCTCACGAGCGAACGGCTGGCCGGCGTCCGCGCGAGCGGCCGCGCGGTAGGTGGCCAGCCGCATGCCTTCGAGCTCGATGGCGACGTCGGCGACCTTGAACGCGACACCCTGGCGGTGGCTCACCGGCTCCCCGAAGGCGACGCGCTCGTTGAGGTACGGGATCACGTAGTCGAGCACGGCCTGCGCGGTGCCGACCGCGAGCCCGCACCAGGCCAGGCGCGACAGCCGCACGCACTCCGCGTAGGCGGCCGGGTCGGCGTCGCCCAGCAGGGCCGTTTCGGGCACGTGCACCGTCGCCAGATCCAGCCGACCCGTGCCGGCCGCGCGCAGGCCCATCGCGGGCTCGGGCTCGACGCTCATCCCCGGCGCATTCGCCTCGACCACGAACAGCGCGGGGCCGTGGCCGTCCAGCTCGGCCGCGACCACGAACAACTCGGCCTGCGCGGCCCGCGGCACCAGCGACTTGGCGCCGTCGAGGACGAACCCGCCCGGCGTGCGGCGGGCCACCGTGCGCAGCTCGAACGGGTCGAACACGGCGCGCGGCTCGAGGATGGCGAGAGCCGCCGCCGGCACGGTGTCGCCGACGAACGCGGGCAGGTACGCGGCCTGCGCCTCGCCACTCCCCCACAGGACGAGCGCCGTGCTGACCGCGGATGACGCGAGGCACGCCACGGCCAGCCCCATGTCGCCGGCGGCCAGGGCCTCGGTGACCAAGGTCGCCGTGACCGCGGACCGCGCGGTGGCGACCCCGCCGAGCTCCTCGGGCACGCCCAGCAGGCTGAGGCCGAGCTCGGCGGACTTGGTGACCAGGTCGTCCGGCGCCGCGCACGCCGTGTCGGCCTCACCCGCCCGCGCGCGCAGGTGCTCGGCGGCGAACTCGGCCACGGTGTCTCGGATCAGCCGCTGGTCCTCGCTCGGGGTGAAGTCGAGCAGGTCGGGCGGGGTGTCGAGCCCGGGCCGGCGGGGTTCACTGCTGGCCATGACAAATCTCCTGACGTGCTGAAACGGGCTTGGGCCCGAGGGAAAGAGTGAGGTCGGGCTCCGGCAGCGCGGCGGTGCTCAGGCCTTCTTGGCGCGAGCCCCGGCGCGACGACGAGCGGGGGCGGGGGCCTGGCCGAGGCCCGCGATCAACGCGTCGAGCCCGAGGCGCCAGCGGCGGTCCACCGACTGCTTCGAGCCGCCCAGCCGGTGCGCGCTCTCGGCGGCCGCGATGCCCTGGACGTAGGCGAAGAACACGTGCGCGATGTCCGTCGGGTCCGCGGCGAACAGGCCCGCGTCGACGGCGGTGCGGATGTGGTGCACGAAGATCTTGCGCACCTTGACGCCGGCCCTGTCCTCGTCCTGCGTGGGGTCGAAGTCGGTGAACGGGCGCGAGAACATGATCTCGGCCAGCACCGGGTTCGCGACCACGAAGTGGCGGAAGGCCTCGGCGACGTGCCGTAGGGCGTCCAGCGGATCGTCGGTGGCCGGCAGCGCCGCCAGGTCGTCGCCCAGCAGGCGGAAGCCCTCGAAGAAGACCTCGCGGATGAGACCCGCCTTGTCGCCGAACACCTCGTAGATGGCCGGGACCGAGGCCTCGGCCCGGCGGGCGACCGTGCGCGTGGTCAGCCCCGCCACGCCCTCCTCGGCGAGCACCGCGAGCGCACTGGCCAGCCCGCGCTCGCGCAGCGCTTCGGTGCGTTGCTTCACCCGGGGCACAGCACGATCGTAACACTCTGCCTCCCTGGTGTGAACCGACGTTACGGAACGTCGATACGGAACAACGTTACGCTTGCCGCCACTATGCATCGGCCCGCGCCTCGCCGCTACCCTTGAATGGGGGTAACCGCGTTGTCGGCCTCCGGCGCCTCTGCCACGATCGCGATCATTCCCCTTGTCTGCCAACGAAAAATGCCGAGGAGAGCGTTGTACGTCACCTGGACAGCTCGGTTAGCGAGCGCTAACATCGACCGTGTTAACGACCGCTAACAACGGGTCGCGACGAGCAGGTGTGCGCCGGTCAGGCGCGGCTCGTGACCGAAGCGACGAGAGTGCCGCACACACGATCACCGCCCCGGGGAATCGCCGGGTTCAGCGGTCCGCCTCGGCCACCAGGTGACGCCGAACGAACAACTGTCCTTTGGACTCGAGGGAGTCATCGTGATCGACAACAGGCTCAGCGAGGAATACGAAGAACTGCGCAAGACGGTCGCCGCGTTCGCGCGCGACGAGGTCGCGCCGGTGATCGGCGAGTTCTACATGCGCGAAGAGTTCCCCTACGAGATCGTGGCCAAGATGGGCGAAATGGGCCTGTTCGGCCTGCCCTTCGACGAGGCGTACGGCGGCATGGGCGGCGATTACTTCGCGATGTGCCTGGCCGTGGAGGAACTGGCCCGCATCGACTCATCGGTCGCGGTCACGCTGGAAGCCGGCGTGTCCTTGGGCGCCATGCCGATCTACCGGTTCGGCACCGAGGAGCAGAAGCAGGAATGGCTGCCTCAGCTGTGCACCGGGCAGATGCTCGGCGCGTTCGGCCTCACCGAGCCGGGCGCCGGTTCCGACGCCGGCGGCGCGCGGACCACCGCCGTCCGCAAGGGTGATGACTGGGTGATCAACGGCTCGAAGGCCTACATCACCAACTCCGGCACGGACATCACCGGGGTGATCACCGTCGCCGCGGTGACCGGCACGGACGACAAGGGCGCCAAGGAGATCTCGACGATCATGGTGCCGTCAGGCACGCCCGGGCTGAGCGTGTCCAAGCCCTACTCGAAGGTCGGCTGGGCCGCCTCCGACACGCATGAGCTCGGGTTCGACGACGTCCACGTGCCCGCCGCGAACCTGCTCGGCGACCTCGGCCGCGGCTACGCGCAGTTCCTCTCCATCCTCACCGAGGGCCGGGTCGCGGTGTCCGCGCTGGCCACGGGGCTCGCGCAGGGCTGCGTCGACGAGTGCGTGCGCTACGCCAACGAGCGCGAGACCTTCGGCCGGCCCATCGGCAAGTACCAGGCGATCCAGTTCAAGATCGCCGAGATGGAGGCCCGCACGCACACCGCGCGGCTGGCCTACTACGCGGCGGCCGCGAAGATGCTGCGCGGCGAGCCGTTCAAGCGCGAGGCCGCCATCTCGAAGCTCATCTCTTCCAACGCGGCGATGGACAACGCCCGCGACGCCACGCAGATCTTCGGCGGCATGGGGTTCATCAACGAAGCCCCGGTCGCCCGGTACTACCGCGACGCCAAGATCCTCGAGGTCGGCGAAGGCACGAGCGAGGTGCAGAAGATGCTCATCGCCCGCGAGCTCGGGCTCTGACGCTTTCGCTCGAATGGCGGGGCCCCGGGGTGCGCCCGGGGCCCCGGCAAAGAAGGTATGACGACCAACAGTAGGTCATCCTAGTAAATCGGAGGTACGATCCCGCCATGGAAGGCACTCGGACATACAGCTGGGTGGACCCCCAGGAGATGGCCAAACTCAGCCGCGAGATGGACGGGCTCGAGTTCAGCCGGCACCTGCTCGACGCCGGTGAGGCCGGGATCATGCCGATCGCCGCGACACTGGGCTTCCGGCTCGCCGAGATCGAGTCCGGCCACGCCGTGCTGGTGGGCGAGGTCGGCGAGCACCTCTACAACCCGATCGGCATCGTCCACGGCGGGGTCGCCGCGACGCTGCTCGACAGCGCCGCCGGTTACGCCGTGCAGACGACGGTGCCGGTCGGGAGCAGCTACACCACATTGGACCTTTCGGTGCACTACCTGCGGCCGCTCACCGCGGACATCGGCACGCTCCGCGCGACCGGCAACGTGATCAACCGGGGCCGGCGGACCGCGCTGGCGCACGCCGAGATCCGCGACGCGAAGGGTCGGCTGCTCGCGCACGCGACGAGCTCGTGCATGGTGTTCACCACCGACGCGTGACGGTGACGAGGCGGACATGAACGGACCCGACCTGCGCTCCCGTCGTCCACTGTGGTCCACCCCGCCGGCCACAGTGGATGACGGGAGCGCGATCCGGCACATCATCGACGACCTGCTGCCCGAGCGGCTGGAGCGGCTGCGGAAGGTGACCGGCCTGCCGATCGCCCTCGGCGGCACCACCCGCCACGGCGCCGGCGGCCTGCACCTGGTGCTCGACCGTCTGATGGGCAACTCCGGCGATGCGTTGCGGGGGCTCGTCGTGCAGCCCGGGAAAGGGCTCGGCGGGTGCGTGCTGCGCAGCCGGACCCCGTTCCGGGTCAACGACTACGCGTCCACGATGGCGATCACTCACGAGTACGACGTCGTGGTGCGTCAGGAGGGATTGACGTCGGTCTTCGCCGTGCCCGTGCTGGTCCGGGGTGAGGTGCGCGGGGTTCTGTACGGCGCGGTGCGGGAAGGCAACCCGATCGGCGACCGGACTGTGCGCAGTGCCGTGGTGGTCGCCGAGCAGCTTCAGTCCGATGTGGAGGGACAGCTGCGGCGCGATCCCGGTCACGCGGCCGTCCGCTCGCGGGGTGCGCTCGCCGAGCTCGCCGAACTCATCCGCGACACGAGCGATCCGCAGCTGCGCGCGCGGCTGGAGCGGATCCAGGCGGACCTGACGAGTGAACCGGCGCGGGCCGAGATCGCGGCGTCTGCGTCGCTCGCGCCCCGGGAGATCGACGTGCTGCGGCTGGCGGAGGTGGGGGCCAGCAACCTGGAGATCGCCGCCCGGCTGGGGCTGAGCCTGGAGACCGTCAAGGCTTACCTCCGATCGGCGATGCGCAAGCTGGAAGTCCACAACAGAACGGCGGCCGCTCATCAAGCGCGGCTGAACGGTCTGTTGTGAGGGGACGGGGCCACGACTGCCGTGGCCCCGTCCGGCTGCACTAGCTGAGCTTGAAGACCGGCAGCACCTGCCGGCCGTAGGTCGCGGTCATGATGTCGGCCGTGCCCCGGTAGAGCCCGAGGACGGCGAACACCACGGTGACGTACCCGGAAGCCTGCACGAAGCCCTTGCTTCCACTGTGGACACCGATCATGAGGAGCACCAGTGCCGCCAGCAGCAGCACCAGCACGCTGACGAGCACCGCGTCCGTCCGCAGCGCCGAGACGAGGAAGACGAACGTGAGCACGGCGAACATCGCGAGGAACACCGTGAGCCCGCTCGACACCGCTGCGGTGGGATCGACGTTCGCCTTGGTCGCGGCTTCGACGACCTTCTCCTCGAACGTCGTCTGGATGAAGCCGTAGATGACCCAGAACGGCCCGAAGCTGCCGAACACCACGGCGCCGAACACGTTGCCGCGCACCACTTCGAGCACGGCGACGATGATCTGGATCGCGCCGCCGAAGAAGAAGGCCACCGGGATCACGAGGGCGGCACCGGCTGGATTGACGAAGTTTCCGTTGTAGAGGCCGAGCATGAGCGAGGTGGCGGAGAAGGCCAGGATCGCCCACGCGCCGGGGTCGGCGATCGGGACGGTCCGCTCGGCCGGTTGGTCGAAGGTCTGTTCGCGGATGAGAGAGTCGTGCTGAACAACACTGGTCATACGAGTTCTCCTTGGGGGGTTGGCGACCAGTAAAGGTCGTGCACGCCCGAGCGGCTACCCCCGGCCGGGGGTGACTTCGCCGTAGGGAACCCGTCCGGTGACACGCAATCCGTAGCCCTCCAGCCCGACGCGTTTGCCGGGGTTGTCGGAGAGCAGGCGCATGCTGCGGATGCCGAGATCACGCAGGATCTGGGCGCCGGTGCCGTAATCCCGTGCGTCCGCCGCTACGCCGAGCGAGACGGTGGCGTCCACAGTGTCCTGATCGGCGTCTTGCAGTTGGTAGGCCTGGAGTTTGTGCAGCAGCCCGATCCCGCGGCCCTCGTGGCCGCGGATGTAGAGCACGACGCCGCGGCCTTCGTCGGCCACGGCCTGCAGCGCGGCTTCGAGCTGGGGACCGCAGTCGCAGCGCAGCGAGCCGAAGACGTCACCGGTCAGGCATTCGGAGTGCACCCGCACGAGGATGTCCTCGCCATCGCCGATCTCGCCGTAGACGAACGCGATGTGCTCGATCCCGTCCAGCAGACTGTCATACCCCACCGCGCGGAACGTCCCGGCGGCCAGCGGGATCCGGGCCTCGGCGACCCGCTCCACCTGCTTCTCGGTCCGACGGCGGTAAGCGATCAGATCGGCGATCGTGATCACCCGAAGGTCATGATCCGCGGCGAAAACCTCAAGCTCGTCGCGGCGAGCCATGTCGCCCTCGTCCTTCTGCGACACGATCTCACACAGCACACCGGCCGGGTTCAGCCCCGCCATCCGGGCCAGGTCGACCGCGGCCTCGGTGTGACCCGGGCGGCGCAGCACGCCACCCTCCTTCGCACGCAACGGCACCACATGCCCCGGGCGGCGGAAGTCCTTCGCCGACGCGGCCGGGTCAGCCAGCAACCGCATCGTGTGCGCACGATCCGCCGCCGAAATGCCCGTCGTGATGCCCTCCGCCGCGTCCACCGTGACGCTGTACGCGGTCCCGCGCACATCCTGGTTCGTGTGATACATCGGCGGCAGATCCAGCCGATCCGCCTCGGCCTCCGTCAACGCGACACACACATAACCCGAGGTGTAGCGGACCATGAACGCCAGCAACTCCGGCGTCGCCTTCTCCGCCGCGAAGATCAGATCGCCCTCGTTCTCACGATCCTCATCATCGACCACCACCACGGCTTTGCCCGCCGCGATGTCCACAATGGCGGCTTCGATCCCCTCGCCGCCGGTCACCCCTTGGCCTGGCGCAGCAGACGGCGGAACCGGAACCGCGAGCCGCTCGTCGCCGCGGCGAGGTCACCGCCGGCCAGGTCGATCGCAGCCTGATCGAGTACGGACATCACGTGTGCGTAAAGCGACGACCCGAGGCTGATCCGCTTCACACCGGCTTGGTGGAGTTCGGACACCGTCAGAGTCTTGTCCGCCGGCGACACCACGACGTTGACCGGCTTGGGCGCCACCGCCTGCACGATTTTCTCCACCGACGCGAGGTCGGGCGGGAGCGGGGCGAACAGCACGTCGGCGCCGGCTTCCGCGAAGGCGCTGAGGCGGCGGATGGTGTCGTCGAGGTCGTTGATGCCCTGGATGAAGTTGTCGGCGCGGGCCGTGACGACGATCCGCTGCTGCGCCGCTGCGACGGCGTGGCGCACGCGGTCCACCGACTCGTCGAACGGCCGGATCGGGTTCTCGCCGGTGCCGGTCGTGTCCTCGACACCGATGCCCGCCAACCCGGCCTCGACCGCCGCCTCGACGGTGGCGGCCACGTCCTCGGCGGTCTCGCCGTAGCCGTCCTCGAAGTCGCCGTTGATCGGGAGGTCGGTGAGCCGCTTCAGGAGTTTCGCGTGGTCGAGATGTTCTTCTCGGCTCACGGCGTGGCGGCCGTCGAACCGGCCCAGCGTCGCGGCGAACGCGGCCGAGCTGGTGCCGATCGCCTCGAAACCGGCGTCGGCCATGAGCAGGGCGGAGAGGCCGTCCCAGGCGTTGGGCATGACGAGGCCTTCGGGGCGGGTGTGCAGTGAGAGGAAGTGTTCGTAGATCTCGGAGCCAGGCATGGCGGCGGTCCTTCGGCAGTCGGGGTTCGGCGGTTCAGCGGGTCAGGTCGGGGAACTGGTCGTCGCGCCATTCGGTGCCGGCGTCCGCGCCGAGTTCGCGGGCTCGCAGCTCCACGCGGCGGATCTTGCCCGAGATCGTCTTGGGCAGGTCGGCGAACTCGAGGCGGCGCACGCGTTGGTACGGGGCGAGGTTCTCCCGCGCGTAGCGCAGGATGGACAGTGCCGTCTCCTTGGTGGGCTCGTGTCCGGGCGCCAGTCCGATGTAGGCCTTCGGCACCGCCAGACGGACGGGGTCCGCTGCGGGCACCACGGCCGCCTCGGCAACAGCGGGATGTTCGATGAGCACCGACTCGAGTTCGAACGGGCTGATCTTGTAGTCGCTGGCCTTGAAGACGTCGTCGGTGCGGCCGATGTAGGTGAGGTAGCCGTCTTCGTCTATCGAGGCGACGTCGCCGGTGTGGTAGTAGCCACCGGCCATGGCCTCGGCGGTGCGTTCGTCGTCGGCCAGGTAGCCGGTCATCAACGTCAGCGGAGGCTGTGCCAGGTCGAGGCAGATTTCGCCTTCCCCCGGTCCTGGGACGACGTTGCCGCTCGCGGGTTCGACCAGCACGACCGGGACACCCGGCAGCGGACGGCCCATGGAGCCCGGTTTGACGTCGGATTCGGGGGTGTTGCCGACCTGTGCGGTGGTCTCGGTCTGGCCGAAGCCGTCGCGGATGGTGATGCCCCACGCCGCGCGGACGCGTTCGATCACCTCGGGGTTGAGCGGTTCGCCGGCGCCGATCGCCTCGCGCAGGCCCGCCGGGCGGGCACCGAGGTCGGTGTTGATCAGCATGCGCCAAACGGTGGGCGGCGCACAGAACGTTGTCACTTTTCGCACACGCAGCTGGTTCAGGAGTGCGGCCGGGTCGAAGCGGCTGTAGTTGTAGACGAAGATCGTCGCCTCGGCGATCCACGGGGCGAAGAAGCAGGACCACGCGTGTTTCGCCCAGCCCGGCGACGAGATGTTGAGGTGGACGTCGCCCGGCCACAGGCCGAGCCAGTACATCGTGGCGAGGTGCCCGACCGGGTAGGAGACCTGGGTGTGCTCCACGAGCTTGGGCCGCGTCGTGGTGCCGGAGGTGAAGTACAGCAGCAGCGGGTCGCCGGGTGCGGTGCCGGGGTGTTCGACCGGGGTGTGCGGCAGGTCGGCGGCTTCGTGGAGATCGGCCCAGTGGCGGTTGGCACAGTGGAGATCGGCACAGTGGAGATCGGCGCAGTGGAAGTCGGCGTCGTGGAGATCGGCCCCATGGAGGTCGGCGCAGTTTTCCGCGGGGCCGACGCTGATCCGTGTGTAGTCGCCGGGAACGTCGACGAACTTGGGCGTGTCGGCGGAGTTGCAGATCACGTGCCGCGGCTCGCCTCGGGTGATGCGGTCGGTGAGGTCGGCGGGTCCGAGCGCGGTCGTGGTCGGCATGATCACGCCGCCGAGCTTCATGATCGCGAGCATGGTTTCCCAGAGCTCGACCTGGTTGCCGAGCATCAGCAGCACGCGGTGTCCTTTGCGGACACCCCGGTTTCGCAGCCACGTCGCCAATCGGTCGGACGCGCGGGACAGCTCGCCGAACGTTCGCCGGGTCTCCGAGCCGTCTTCCTCGACGATGACGAGGGCCGGGCGGTCGTTGTCGGCGTTGTCGCGGGCGACGGCGTCGAACCAGTCGACGGCCCAGTTGAACCGCTCGCCGAGGTCGGGCCAGCGGAACTCCTCGACCGCGCGAACGTGCTTGCCGCGCAATGCCAGCAGCTGGTCGCGGCTCGCCTTGTAGGCCCGGTGTGCGTCGCTCGTGGTCAACAGCGATCCTTCCTTCGGCGTGATAACGCGACTATGCGTTTTCCGGCCGGTCTGTCGCTACCCTTGAACGGGGGTAACCGCGTTGAAAGCCGGTTTTCCTTTTGCGACAATCAATCCCGTGCCACACGACGTTCGGATCTCCGCTCCCGCGCGCGTGCGCGCGCGACTCCCGTTCCACAGTGGACTTGTATTCCACAGTGGACTCTTGCGACTTCCGAAGGAGGACCCGTGCCCTTCGACACCGACCGCTTACCGTCGTGGCTGGTCTGGCAGCAGCGCCCGTTCCCCGACGCGAACCTGCTCCTGCTGCCCGGCCGGCAGCCGGCTCTGGTGGACAGCGGCTTCGTCGGGCACGCGGAAGAGACGGCCGAGTGGGTCCGCGCGCACACCGCGTCGCTCGACCTGGTCGTGAACACCCACTGGCACTGCGACCACGTCGGCGGCAACGCCCTGCTGCAGAAGAACGGCGCCGGCATCGCCGCCAGCGCCCGCGACGCACTCGCCGTCGCCCGCCGCGATCCCGGCTGCTGCCAGATGGAATACCTCGACCAGCCCGTCCCGCCCTACTCCGTCGACGAACTGCTCGACGACGGACAGGTTTTGTTACTCGGCGACACCGAATGGGAGGTGATCCGAACCCCCGGTCACACCCCGGGCCACCTCGCCCTGTGGCAACCGGACGAACGCCTCCTCGCCGTCGGGGACGCGTTGTCGGACTACGACGTCGGCTGGGTGAACCTCGCCCTCGACGGTCCGGATGCCACCACCACCGCGCTCAGTTCCGTACAACACCTGATCGATCTCGAACCCCGCGTGCTCCTTCCCGCGCACGGCCCCATCCCCGCCGACACGGGCGCCGCCCTCGCCAACGCCGCGCGCCGCGCCCGGCGCCTCGTCGACGACCCCGACGGCGCCGTCTGGTACGGCGCCCGCCGCGTCTTCGCCTACGCCCTCATGATCCGCGACGGCATCCCCACCGACGCGGTCGAGCCCTACCTGCACGCCCGTGCCTGGCTCAAGGACGCCGCCTGGCTGCTGCGCCGCTCCCCCGAGTCCCTCGCCACGGAACTCATCACCACCATGCTCCGCGCCGGCTCCATCCTTTCCCGCGACGGCAAACTCCACGCCGCCGCCGAACACACGCCCGTCCCGCCCTCGTCGCTACAGCAACCCCCACCGGCGACCTGGCCGGCCGTCGAAGCCGCCCGCCTGCCGTGACTCGGTGTGCGAATCCGCACAAGCCGAACACCCGCTCCGACTCGCGGCGTCGGCGGTGCCAACATCCCGGTCACCACAAAAGCCTCGCTTGGGAGTCGACCCTGAACCATCCCGACCAGCGCCGACAGGTTCCACAAAGCCTTCCGCGAAGCGCGCATCGGCCCACTCCAGGCGCCGCAGCCGCCGAAATCCTCGACGGCCGTCGAAGAGCCGCTCGGTCCTGACATCCCTTTCACCACAACGGAAATCTCGCTTGGGAGCTGAACGTGCACGAGTCCACGCAGAGTCGGGTCGCCTGGGTGCGGGCGGCGGCCGCGTTGTTCGGCGTTGCGTGGGGGGCCAACCACTTCACGCCGCTGTTGCTGGTCTACCGGGGTGAGCTCGGGTTGCCGGGGTCGGCGGTGACGAGCATTTTCGGCATTTACGCCGTGGGGCTGGTGCCGGCGTTGATCTTCAGCGGGCGGGCGGCGGACCGGTACGGGCGGCGCGCCGTGTTGCGGCCGGCGATGCTCGTCTCGGTGCTGGCCACGCTCGTGCTGATGCTCGGCCCGGTGTGGTGGCCGTCGCTGTACGTCGGGCGGTTTCTGGCCGGAGTCGCGTCCGGCGCGGCGTACAGCGCGGGCACCGCGTGGGTGACCGAGCTGTCCACGCCCGGCCGCGGGGCCCGGCGCTCGGCCGCCGCGTTGTCGCTGGGGTTCGGGATCGGGCCGTTGCTGGCGGGCGCGCTCGCGCAGTGGTTGCCGTGGCCGGTGGAGCTGCCGTATGTCGTGCACCTGGCGTTGATGGCCGGAGTGCTCGTGCTCGCGTGGCGGGTGCCGGAAACCGCGCCGGCGCTCGCTCGGGCCGAGCGTGCGCAGTGGCTGCCACGGCCGGCGGTGTCGCGTCACTTCCTGCTCGGCGTGGTGCCGTGGGCGCCGTGGGTGTTCGGGACGGTCGCGATCAGCATCGCGACGCTGCCCGCGTTGTTGCCCAGCCACACGGCGAGCGCGATCAGCACACCCGTCGCGTTCAGCGGGCTGGTCGGCGGGCTGACGCTGCCGCTCGGCGCGCTCGTCCAGCCGATCGCGCGCCGGCTCGCGCACGCCGGGCACCTGCACGCCCCCGTGGCCGGGCTGCTCGTCACCGCACTCGGCCTGGCCGGCACGGCACTCGTCGCGTGGCGCCCGGTCACCCCGCTGGTCCTCGTGACGGCCGTGGTCCTCGGCACCGGCTACGGCATCCTCATGGTCACCGGCCTGGACAAAGTGGAACGCATGGCCGAGCAGCACGAGTTCGCCGGGCTCGTCAGCATCTTCTACGCGCTGGCCTACCTCGGGTTCGCCGCGCCGTACCTGCTCGCCGCGCTCGCCGGCGGCGCCTCCTACGCGCTGTGGCTCGTGATCGCCGCACTGACCACCCTCGCCACCATCCCCCTCATGATGCTCGGCGGCCAACCCCTGACCCTTCCCTCGGCAGATGGAGACCGACATGAACCAGCCGTACGCGAACCCTGACTTCGAAGCCTTCCGCATGTCCGAAGAACACCAAGAACTGCGCGCAACCGTACGTTCCCTGTGCGAAAAACAAATCGCCCCCCACGCCGCGGACGTCGACGAGAACTCGCGCTTCCCCGAAGAAGCCCGCGCGGCGCTGACGGCGGCCGGGTTCCACGCGATCCACGTCCCCGAGCAGTACGGCGGCGAAGGCGCGGACGGCCTGGCCGACTGCCTCGTGATCGAGGAGGTCGCCCGGGTGTGCGTCAGCTCGTCGCTGATCCCGGCGGTCAACAAGTTGGGCAGCATGCCCGTGCTGCTATCGGCGTCGGAGGACCTCAAGAAGCAAGTCCTGCCGACGTTGGCAAACGGACAGGCGTTGTTCGCCTACGGACTTTCCGAGCGAGAATCCGGCTCAGACGCTGTTGCGATGAAAACAAGGGCCCGGCTCGACGGCGACCGCTGGGTCCTCAACGGCGCCAAAGCCTGGATCAGCAACTCCGGCGTGGCCACCTGGTACACCGTGTTCGCCGTGACCGACGCCGACCAGGGCGCGGCCGGCATCTCGGCCTTCGTGGTCCACGCCGACGACCCGGGCTTCGAGGTCGGCGCGAAGGAACGCAAGCTCGGCATCAAGGGCTCCCCGACGTGCGAGCTCTACTTCACCGACTGCACCGTCCCGGCCGACCGGATCGTCGGTGAACCCGGCACGGGTTTCAAGACCGCGATGCGCACTTTCGATCACACCCGGCCCACCATCGGCGCCCAAGCGGTGGGGATCGCACAGGGCGCGCTCGATGCTTCACGCGCGTATGTCAAAGAACGCACACAGTTCGGCAAGACGATCGCCGAGTTCCAGGGTGTGCAGTTCATGCTCGCCGACATGGCCATGAAGATCGAGGCCGCCCGCAGCCTCGTGTACCTGGCCGCGGCGAAGGTCGAACGCGGTGAGCCCGACAAGACCTTCTTCGCCAGCAGCGCGAAATGTTTCGCGTCCGACGTGGCCATGCAGGTGACCACCGACGCCGTCCAGCTGTTCGGCGGCGCCGGCTACACCCGCGACTTCCCGGTGGAACGCATGATGCGCGACGCGAAGATCACGCAGATCTACGAGGGCACCAACCAGATCCAGCGAATGGTGATGGCGCGTGCGCTGCTCAAAGGTTGACTTCCGCACACGCCGTTGCGAGACGGCGAACACCTTCGGTGATTTCCTGCGCACCCGAGGTGTCAGCGAACCCCAGCCGCAGGTGCGGAGCCGGGGCCTCGGCGGCGAAGTACCCACGGCCGGGCGACACCGCCACCCCGGCACGCAGAGCCGCGGAGGTGAGGGCGGTTTCGTCCGTCCCGGCGGGCAGGCGCAACCACAGGTAGTGACCACCCGTCGGCACCCTCGGCGGAGCAAGCGAAGGCAGCTCCCGCTGGAGCGCGCCCACCATTGCGTCACGGCGCTCCCGCAGCCCCGCCGCGAGCGAACGCAGGTGCCGCGGCCACGACAGCGCCGCCACGAGGTCCAAAGTGGCCTCCTGGAACGGCCTCGGCACGAAGAAGCTGTCCACCACCTGGATGGCGCGCAGGCGTTCCAGCACCGGTCCCCGCGCGGCGAGCGCCGCGACCCGCAGGTTGGGCGACGTGGCTTTCGTCAACGATCCCAAGTGGACCACCGAACCGTGGGGATCGTCCGCGACCAACGGAGCCGGCACCGGCCCACCGTGCCCGAGGTGGCGCGCCCAGTCGTCCTCGACCAGGAACGCACCGGCCGCGTGCACGATCTCCAGGAGCTCACGCCTCCGCTCCGGCGCGAGCACGGCCCCGGTCGGGTTCTGGAACAACGGCTGGCAGTAGAACACCTTCGCCCCGGTCGCCGCGAGCACCTCCTGCAGGAGGTCGAGCCGCACCCCACCGTCGTCCACCGGAACGGGCACCGGGCGCACCCCGGCCGCGCGGGCAGCGGCGAGCACCCCGGGATACGTCGGCGACTCGACCAGGACCGCGGATCCCGGCGGCGCGACTGCACGCAACGCGGTGCTCAGCGCCGCCTGGCCACCACCACTGATCAGTACCTCGGCCGGCGTGAGCCCCAGTTCCCGCGCGAACCACGCCCGCAACGCCGTCAGCCCGGCCAGCGGCGGCCGCTCCCACACTCCCGGCCGGCGTGCCGCGGAAGCCAACGCGGTGGCCATCGCGCGTTCCGGCTGCAGCGAAGCGTGCAGATAACCACCGTTGAACGCGATCACGTCCGGCGGCGGCACAGCCAGGTTGGCGCTCAACCCGGACGCGTCGACCACCCGCTCGCCACCCTGGTCATCCGCCGTGAGCGCGATCTCCTGCCACGACGTGTCGACGACCGGCTTCTCCCGGGCAACCGTCTCCGCGCGATACGCACCGGCCCCCGGCCGTGTCACCACCAGCCCGTCGGCCGCGAGTACGGCGAGCGCGCGCGACACCGTCACGGGACTGACCCCGAAGCGTTCGACCAGAGCCCGGCTCGACGGCAGTTTCTCACCCGGCGAGTAGTGATTGAGCTCATTTCGCAGCACATTGGCCACGTTTCGCGAACTGCTATCCTGGGACATGAAGGTGAATGATAGCGCTATCGCTCGCACGGGAGTAGCAGTCGGCGTCCTGCCCTCGGCGCTCGACGCGATCGGCAACACCCCGATGGTCCGGCTCGACCGCCTCACCGACGGCGTCGACGGGACCCTGCTGGCCAAGCTCGAGTACCTCAACCCCTGCGGGTCCAAAAAGGACCGTGTCGCGAAGCGGATCATCCAGGCCGCCGAGGAAACCGGGGCGCTGCAGCCCGGCCAGCCCGTGGTCGAGCTCACCAGCGGCAACACCGGTGCCGGCCTCGCCATCGCGTGCGCAGTGACCGGCCACCCGTTCGTCGCCGTGCTGTCGCGCGGGAGCTCGACCGAACGCGCGCGCATGATCGCCGCGCTCGGCGCCGAGGTCGTGCTCGTCGACCAGGCCCCCGGTTCCGTGCCCGGCCGCGTTTCGGGCGCGGACCTGGCGCTGGTGGAAAAGCAAGCTCGGTTGATCACCCAGTCACGCGGAGCGTTCCGTTCCGATCAGTTCGAAAACCACCACAACGTCGAGGCCCACTACACCGGCACCGGCCCCGAGATCTGGGCACAGACCGGCGGCAGGCTCGACGCGTTCGCCGATTTCGTCGGCACCGGCGGCTGCCTGGCGGGCGTCACGCGGGCACTGAAGGAACGGGACCCGGCCATCCGGTGCTTCGCTGTCGAACCCGAGGGCGCCGCGGTGCTCGCCGGACACGAGGTGTTCGAATCCCACCACCCCATCCAGGGCGGCGGCTTCGGCCGGGCCGACCTCACACATCTGCGTGACGTGCCCCTCGACGGCTACCTTCAGGTCACCGGCGACGAAGCCCGCCGGACCTCCCGCCTGCTCGCTACCCGCGAAGGCATCTTCGCCGGTTTCTCCGCCGGTGCCAACGTCGCCGCGGCCCTCCACCTCCTGCGGCACGAGCTCGCCGGCGCCACGGTCGCCGTCGTGATCCCCGACTCGGGCCTGAAGTACCTGTCGACGGACCTGTGGGAGTAGCCGTGCCCTCATCGCCGTCCGGCGAACCGCGCCGGGCTCACGCCCAGCATGCGCTTGAAGTGCCGGGTCAGGTGCGACTGGTCGTAGAAGCCGACCTCGGGGGCGACCGCCGCGGCCGGCACACCGGCCAGCAGCAGCCGCCGCGCCAGCTCCACGCGACGGCCGGTGAGGTACAGGTGCGGCGGCAGCGAAAACCGCCGGGAGAACGCGCGGACCAGGTGCGTCGGGTCCGCGTGCAGCAGGCGCGCCGCCTCGTCGAGGGGCAGCCCGGCGACCACCCGCGAGTCCAGCAGGTCGCGCAGGTCGTCGGCCAGCCCGCGGTCGGGCTCACGGCGGACCACGTCGTGGCGCAGGTGTGTGCCGAGACGTTCGAAAATGAACGCGAGCCGGCTCTGCGCCTCGAACTCGTCGCCCGGCGCGGCGAGCGTGTCGTGCAGCCGGCTGATCCGGTTCGCCAGCTTCGGATCCCGCAGGTTCGGCTGGTCGGTGGCCGGGCCGATCAGCCGCGCGTCGAGTGCGTCCTCGGGCAGGTAGAGCACGCGCTTGCGGAACCCGCGCGGCGCTGCGGTGCGGCCGTTGTGCGGCACGTGCGGCGGCAGGAGCACGACCTGCGAACGCAGGGTGCCGTGCTCGTGACGGTCCAGGTCGTACTGGAGCACGCCGTCATCGAGGATCAGCAACGTCCACACGGTGTGCGTGTGCACGGGGTAGGCGTGCTGCACGAAGTGCGCGTGGAACACCTCGCTGATGCCGGGAACGCCGGGGCTCCAAGCGGTGATCTCGGATTCGCCTGCCATGCAAGGAACGTACAAGAAATCCGCGCGCGGGGCGGCGAGGATCGGTGTGATCCCCAGCCTTTCCCGTACCCGCAACGAAGTGGACCGAACTCATGCCCGAACAACGCGACGGTGGCGTCGCTCCGTATTCGTACCTGCTCATCACGATGGTGTTGTTCGGGGCGGCTTTCACCAGCTCGAAGGTCGTGGTGGGTGAGCTGCCGCACGAGGTCGCCGCGTGCCTGCGCTTCGGGGCGGGCGCGGTGATCCTCGTGGGGTTGTTGTGCGTGCGGCCGGGTTCGGCGCGCTTTTCGTGGCGTGACCTCGCCCGAGCCGGGCTGGTCGGGCTCGTCGGGGTGTTCGCGTACAACTTCTTTTTCTTCTGGGGGCTTTCCCTCGCCCCCGCGATCGACGGCACCATCATCGTGCCCGTGCTCAGTCCCGTGCTGACCACGCTGTACTTCCTCGTGACCCGCAAAGAATCGGCGTCCGGTGCGCGCATCGCCGGGCTGGTGCTGGGGATAGCGGGTTCGGTCGTGTTCTTCGTCGGTGTCGGTGGGGGTGGCACGGGGTTCAGCGGAACCCGCCTCGCCGGCGACTTCGTCTACCTGGCGGGCGCGGCGTGCTGGGCGGCCTACAGCATCGCGTCGAAGAAGGTGCTGAGCGGGATGGAACCGTTGCGGGCCACGACGTATGCCACGGGTGTGGGTGCGCTGGCGTTGGTGCTTGTCGCAATTCCCTCATTTTCTGGTACTGAGTGGACATCGGTCTCCACGCTCACCTGGGGGAACCTCGTGTTCCTCGCGGTCGGCCCGACAGCGATCGCGTACCTGTTCTACTACCGGGGGTTGCGGGCTGTCAGTCCCGTGACCGCGACGATCACCATGTTCGCGGTGCCGGTGTTCGGCACGGTGACTTCCGTGGTGTTCCTGGGTGAGTCGTTCACCACCGTGCAGGTCGCCGGTGCGGTGATCACCGTCGTCGGGGCACTGCTCGCCGTCACCCAGGGAAAGATCTTCACCTCCTCTGAACGAAAAACCTCCGAACGAAAGAAGGTGCAACGGTGACCGACGCCGTCGTGGAGTTGCTGAGAGAACGCAGGCGCAGCGGGAGCACTCCCGGAAACCGCGATGACGGCGCTCGCTTGGTGTTGCTGATCGAGGGCGGGAGCTCGCGAGGTGCGTATTCGAGCGGCATGACGATCGCCATCGAACAGCTCGGGTTGCTGCCGATGTTCGACGCGGTCTACGGCAGCTCGGCGGGCGCGCTCAACGGTGCGTGGCTGCTGTGCGGACGCGCTGAAAGCACCCAGCACGCGTGGTGGGACCCGATGATCATGGGCCGGACCATCGACCCCAAGCGCATCCTGAGCCGGCGGCCGGTGGTGGACACGGAGTTCCTCGTCCACACCCTCTACACCGAGATCGTGCCGATGGGGTTCCGGGAGATCCTCGACAACCCCGTCGAGTTCCACCCCACCGCCACCGACGCGATGACCGGCGAGTCCGCGGACCTGCACGAGCACCTCCACGATCAGGCCGGCTTGCAGGCCGCGCTGCGTGCGTCGACGGCCATGCCCCTGCTCGCGGGCGAACCGATCGTGATCGGCGGACGACATTTCGTGGACGCCGGGGTGAGCGAATCCGTTCCCGTGCGAACAGCACTTGCGCAGAAAGCAACACACCTCGTCGCGTTTCGCACGCGACGGTCGGACGAGGGCGCGGGGACGGCACCGTCCCGCGGTGAGCGGCTCGTCGCGTCACGCTGGTTCGCCCGCCACGCACCGGGAGCGCTCGAGACGTGGCTGGACCGCGCAGCGCTCAGAGCCGAAGAGGAACGACTGCTGGCTTCGCATCCCGCGACGCTGCAAGTCCGCCCGCCTGTCGGCAGCGCCCGCATCGGCCGCACCGAGCGCCGCCCGCACCTGATGCGCGCCGCGGTGGACACTGGACTCCAAGCGGCGCTGAACGAACTCTCCGCGGTGAAGGAAACACCATGACCAACACCACCGATGCCGAGCGCGTGCGCGTCGTGTCCTGGGCCGACCACCTCGCATTCGCCACCGCGGCCGCCGAGCTCAGCGGGCTGGAGTTCCTTCGCGCCATGGCCCGCGGCGACCTCCCCTCCGCGCCGATGATGGACCTCGTCGGCCTCCGCCTGATCTCGGCGTCACCCGGCGAGACCGTCTTCCGCCTCACCCCGGGCGAATACCACTACAACCCGATGTGGACCGTCCACGGCGGCCTCTACGCCACGATGCTCGACTCGGCGGCCGCGTGCGCCGTGCACACGACCCTCCCCGTCGGCAGCGGGTTCAGCACCCTGGACCTCTCCGTCCGCTTCCTCAAGGCCGTCCGCATCGACACGGGCCCCATCACGGCCACCGGTCGCGTCCTGCACTCGGGACCCCAGGTCGTGCTGGCCGACGCACGCCTGGAGGACACCTCCGGCACGCTCCTGGCCACGGCGACGGCGAACTGCTTCGTGTCCCGAGCGTCCGGTACGTAACGAAGGAGACGAATGCCGCGATCGATTGATCATCCCGCGGATCCGAGGAGCAGCCTGTGTCACCACGCGCCATCGTCGCGTTCGTCAGCGTCGCGGCCATCGTCATCGGGGTGTTCCTCTCGTTGCGCGGCCTCATCGGGGGCCCCGACTTCGTGACCCCGGCCGGCGCGGCGTGTGACCCCGCGTTCGCGTGGCAGGACGACTCACTCGGCGACTGCTTCGCCGTGGAGCGGCACAGCCCGGCGTTCGCCCTCGTCCTCGCGCACATCGGGCTCCTCGGGCTGATCTACGCGCGCCTGCTCATGACCCGGAAGAGGAAGCTCAGCGTGCGGTGACGCGGCCCAGGAAGGCGACCTCCGCGGCGACCGTGTCCGCGAAGCTCGCGCCGCCCTCGTAGACGTCGTAGTCGGTAGGCGTTCGTTTTCCCCCACGCGTGTTGGTTTTCTTTCGCGGCGAGGTAGGCGCGGTCGATGTCCGTGGAGTCGGCGACGGTGAACTCCGCGACCGCGGAGCCGTCGTGCGGGTTCGAGTCGCGCAGCTGTTTGCCGCTGCTACCCGCTCGCCCGCAAGCTTGGCCTGGCGCCGCCCGGTCCGGCGCGCGGCGATGGTGGCGGTGCCGTTGCTGCTGGTGGTTCTCGAACACGACTCGATGGCGCCGATCGGCCCGGCTCTGCGCCTCGCGGCCACCGCGCCGTCGGCAGAGCTGCACTGGGTTCCGGCGGCCACCGGCGGACGGTGTTCGAGCAGGCGATCCGGTACGTCGAGGACCACGGGGGCGAGATCACCGAGGTGATCATCGACGAACTCGGCGGCACCCGCCTGAAGGCCGCGTTCGAGACCGGCCTGGTCGGCGCGATCAAGGCCGGCGGCCTCGCCGCGTTCGAGACCCGGTTCCGGCGCGCCGGAACCGGGTCGCGAGTGTCGTGTTCGACTACCGCGGCTTCGGCGGCTCCGAGGAGCAGACGCGCGACACCCACCGGTTCGCGGTAGACGCGGTTCTCCTTGTCCTCGATCGGCGAGGGCAGGACGCGACGAAGTGGTTTCCTTGCCGCGCCAGCGCGAGGACTACCGCACGGTCGTCGGCTTGGCGGCGGCCCAGCCGACGCTCGACGCGAGCCGGATCGTCGTGTGGGGCACGTCTTTCGCGGGGCTGCAGGTGGTGGATCTCGCCGTCACGGACCGGCGGATCGCCGGCGCGATCGCGCAGTCTCCGCTCGTCGACGCGGTGGCGGCCGCGCGGCTCGTTCCGACCGGCCAGTCGCTGCGGCTGTTCGGGCCGGCCGCGCAGGACGCGGTCGGCGGGCCGCTGGGCCGGCCGCCGCGGTACGCCCCCGGGGCAGGCGATCCCGGCGACCTCGCCATCGGCACCACGCCGGACTCGCGGTTCGGCGAACGCCTGATGACCCCGGACGAAGGCACGGTCTGGCGCAACCAGGTCGCCGCGCGGTCGCTGCTCAATGAACTGCTTGTCAAGATCGGCCCATCCAGCAGCCAGAGTCGAGATCATGCTCCACCGATGGCACGGCGTCGGCTCCGATCCCGCTGTGCGGCAAGGGAAATCGGTAACCGAAGCCCAGGTCTGGCCGAACGGCTACGAATGTCTGTCCCCGAGGACGGAGGACCACCCGGACAGACATCAGTGACCGTTCAGCCCACTTTCGGGGCAAATCGCCCGGACGGGCGCACACTGTGACCGCGGAGCAGCCGCTCGCCCTCCCCCAGCTGCTCCGCCCCCTCACCGGCAGGTGGTGGCGGAGTCCCCCGAGACCCGTCACCGCCTGCTTTTCCATTTGCCCTGTAGGAGACGCTGTTTGCCTCTTAGGCAAACAGCAGGCATAGTGCAGAGGAGCCAGCACCCCCGAGCGAGGAGGACGAGCGTGAGCATTTCCACCGAAGCACCGGAGTCCGGCACCGCCGACCAGCTCGACCTGGGCGACCTGCCGGCGGAGGCGGGCACGGTCGAAGCCGAACGCGCGGCGCGCAAACGCGATCTCGCCGTGGCGTTGCGGCTGTTCGCCCGCTACGGCTTCGACGAGGGGATCGCCGGGCACCTCACCGTGCGCGATCCCGAGTTCCCGGACCGGTTCTGGGTCAACCCGTACGCGGTGCACTTCTCCCGCATCAAGGTCGGCGACCTGCTGCTCATCGACGAGAACGGCAAGGTCGCCGAAGGTTCCCGGCGGACGAACAAGGCCGCGTTCTGGATCCACTCCTCGGTGCACCGGGCGCGCCCGGACGTCGTGGCGGTGGCCCACGCGCACAGCGTGTACGGCCGCGCGTTCGCCGCGCTCGGAAAGGAACTCGCTCCGATCATCCAGGAATCCTGCGCGTTCTACGGCGATCATGTCCTGTTCGACGAGTACAAGGGTCTTGTGCTGGAGAAGACAGAAGGCGAGCGGATTGCCACACGTCTTGGTGGACAACGCGCAGCAATCCTGCGCCACCACGGACTGCTCACCGTCGGCCGGTCCGTGGCCGAGGCCGCGTGGTGGTTCATCGCCATGGACCGCGCGTGCCAGATGCAGCTGCTCGCCGACGCCGCGGGCACCCCGCGCGTCATGACGGACGAGGAAGCGACGCTGGCCCACCGCCAGTTCGGCAGCGCCAACATGGCGCGCCACAGTTTTAACATCATGGCGGACGTCGTGGTGGAAACCGAACCCGACGTGCTCGACTGACACCGTTCAACGTGCCCGCCGCAGTTCCCCGCGCACCGCCGAGCCACATCACCACGGCCCGCTGGTGCGCGTTTTCGAACAGCCCGCGTCCGAATTCGAAACCCGCCACTACCGCGGTTTCCTGGCGCAGCGCACCGGCGGTTCCCAGGTCCGAACCTGCGCAAAGCCGGACACGGGCCGACGGCCGGAGTGCGGGCTCCGGGCGCCGGCCCGCCGGGGCCGCGGACCCTGCGCGGCGGGGATGGCGTCGCGCAAGGCTGGGCCGCCTGGAGGAAAGCCGGTGGCGGCAAGAGAAATCCCCCGCCACGAGGGAACCTCAGCGCGACGGAGCCACGCGGCCCAGGAAGTCGCGGATGTGGGCAGCGACCTCGTCGCCCGCGCTTTCGAGGAGGAAGTGGCCGCCGTCGAGGAGGTGGACTTCGGCGTGGGGCACGTCAGTGGAGAAAGCGGTGGCGCCGTCCGGGCCGAAGATCGGGTCGTTCTTGCCCCAGACCGCGAGGACGGGCGGCTGGCTCTTGCGCAGGTACTCGTGCAGCGCGGGGTACAGCGGCGGGTTGGTGGCGTAGTCGCGGAAGAGCGCGAGCTGGATCTCGTCGTTGCCCGGGCGCGAAAGCAGCGCGAAGTCGTGGTTCCAGGTGTCGGGGCTGACGAGGGTCTCGTCGGGGACGCCGGTGAGGTACTGCCACTTCGTCAGGTCGAGGCTGAGCGCGCCGCGGATGTTGGCCTCGGTCTCGGCGTTCTGCTCGGCCTGGTAGTCCCACACGGTCTTCCAGAAGCCGTCGACGAAACCGGCGTCGTAGCCGTTGCCGTTCTGGGTGATGATCGCGGTGATGGAGTCAGGGTTGGCGAGCGCGAGGCGCCAGCCGATGGGGGCGCCGTAGTCCTGCACGTAGATCGCGTAGCGGGTGACGTCGAGCTGGCGCAGCAGGCCGGCCGTGAGGTCCGTCAGCGCGTCGAAGGTGTAGCCGAACTCGTCGGCCGACGGCGCGTCGGACAGGCCGAAACCGAGGTGGTCGGGCGCGATCACGTGGTAGCGGTCGGCCAGCGCCGGGATCAGGTTCCGGAACATGAACGAGCTGGTCGGGAAGCCGTGCAGCAGCACGACCACGGGGGCGTCGGCGGGCCCGGCCTCGCGGTAGAAGAGCTGCCGGCCGTCGGCGGTCGCGTAGCGGTGGTGAACAGCGGTCATGATATCTAACTCCTATCGTCGTATTTGATGGTTAGAACTCAAACAGGGTCTGCCTAACTTGTCAACCCTGAGTTTGCCGGTTAGCCTGAACTCGTGACCGACGAGAAGCTGCTGCTCGACCTGCTGAACACCACCCCGGTGCTCGACGGGACGCCGCGCGACGAGCTCGCCGACGCCGAGCTGGGCCGCGAGTGGCTCACCGCCCACGGACAGCCGGCGTCCGCGCAGGAGTGGCGCGCGCTGGTCGACGTGCGCGCGGCGCTGCAGGACGTCGTGCGCGGCGACGCGGAGCCGGAAGCCTTGGCCCCCTTCGTCGACGGCCTCGTCTACCGCGCGGTCTTCGACGACGGCGGCATCAAGTGGGACCTCGACACCGCGCCCGGCCGCGCGGCCGCCTCGCGCGCGGTGCTGGCCTGGGACACGCTGCGCCACGCCAGCCCCGGCCGCCTGCGGCCGTGCGCGAACCCGGAGTGCCGCCGGTTCCTCATCGACCACAGCAAGCCGAACACCGCCCGCTGGTGCTCGATGGCCGTGTGCGGCAACCGCATGAAGGCCCGCCGCCACTACCAGCGAACCCGCCAGGCCGGCGCGTGACCGGCCGCCGGGTGGTGTCCGATCATGGGTGACGACAGCGACATCGACCGCCTGGTCGCGCGCAAACTCCAGCAGCTGCGCACGGATCGCGGGCTCACGCTCACCCACCTCGCGGAACTCACGGGGATCTCCGTCGCCCATCTGTCGCGCCTCGAACGCGGGGAACGGCAGCCCTCGATCGGCAGCCTCCTGCAGCTCGCGCGCACGTACGGCATCTCGATCGGCAAGCTCGTGGCCGACCAGCCCGACGAGGACTACCACCTCGTGCGCGCCGGCCAGGGCGTGGCGCACGAAAACGCCGAGGGCCGCTACGAGGTGCTCAGCGGGCCGCGCGCCACCATCGCGGTGGTCGGGCTCGAACTGCCGCCCGGCACCGAAACCGGCGCCGTGCACCACACCGGCGAGGAATGGCTCCACGTCCGCGCCGGCGCCGTCGCACTGCTCCTGGGCGACGAGGAGATCTCGCTCAAGGCCGGCGACTCCATCCAGTTCGACTCCGGCCGCACGCACCGGCTGCACAACCCGTCGGCCCGCGCCGCGCGGGTGCTCATCGCGTCGACCGCGTCAGCCGTCCACCATCCCGTGTCCGGTTCCGAACACCCCTGAGGAGGCAGACGTGCGTGTAGTCGCGTTGCGGCGTTACCCGGTAAAATCGATGCTCGGCGAGGAAGTCATCGAAGCAAGAGTCGACGCCGCCGGTCTCGACGGCGACCGCACGCTCGCCGTGATCGACTCCGACACCGGCTTCGTCGCGACGGCGAAGCACCCGCGCCTGTGGCGCCGCCTCCTGGAGCTCGCGGCCGAGACCGACGGCCGCGTGTTCATCACCTTCCCCGACGGCACTAAGCTGGCCGCCGACGACCCCGAAGCCGGCTCGCGCCTGTCGGACCTGCTGGGCCGCGCGATCACGGTGTCCGGAATCCGGCCCGACGGCGCGTCCGTGGAGCGCCCGGCACCGGAAGACGTGCTCGACAACGGCGTGAGCGCCGTGGTTCCGGCGCAGACGCTGCAGATCGGGCAGGGCACGCCCGGCCACAACTTCGTGGACCACTCCCCGATCCACCTCATCAGCACCGCGACGCTGGATCACCTCGACACCGAGGCCATCCGGTACCGGCCGAATCTCGTCATCGCGACCCCGCCCGGCACCGGCGCGTTCGTCGAGAACCACTGGCTGGGCAAGGAAATCCAGTTCGGCGAGGTCGGCACGGGTGCGCGGCTGCGGGTCACGCTGCCCACGCCGCGATGCGCCGTGCCGTCGCTCGCCCACGGCACGCTGCCGCGCAACCCGCAGGCGGTGCGGGCGGTGATGGCGGGCAACCGCGTCGATGTCGCCGGCCTCGGCAAGGCCATGCCGTGCGCGGGCGCGTACGCCGAGGTCGTGCGGCCGGGCACGCTCCACCTGGACGATCCGATCACCCTGGCCTGACAGCTCAGTCGCCGACGAACACCAGCGCTTCGGACAGCGATTTCCGGGTGAGGTCCGGGACTTCGCAGTCGTCAGCCGGATAACCCACCGGGAAAACAATGTACGGCCGCTCGGTCGCCGGGCGGTGCAGCACCCGGCCGAGGAACGCCATCGGGTTCGGCGTGTGTGTCAACGTCGTGAGCCCCATCGAGTGCAGTGCGGCGATGAAGAAACCACAAGCGATCCCGACGCTCTCGGACGCGTAGTAGGTCTTCTGCAGCTGTCCGTTCGGCAACACCCGGTGTTTCTGCGCGAACACGACCACGAGCCAGGGTGCGACTTCCAGGAACTCCTTGTGTTCGTCCGTTTCCAGCGGTGCCAGCGCGGCGCGCCACTCGGGGATCTCCCGCTCGCGGTAGAAACGTTGCTCTTCCTGTTCGGCGGCCACCCGGATCTGGTGTTTCACCACCACATCCTGTGTGGCGACGAACGTCCACGGTTGCTGGTGCGCGCCGCTGGGTGCGGTGTTCGCCGCGCGCACCGCGAGCTCGATCGCCTCGACCGGCACGGGGTCGGGCGAGAACCAGCGCACCGACCGCCGCCGATCCAGGTGCCGGTGGAACTCGGCACCTCGGCGCAACCCCTGGTCGACGGGCAGCCGCTGCGGGGCATACGGCACGAACGGGTATCGGTGCTTCCGCGTCTGAGTCACCCCAGCCACACTGCCAACCAGCGAATACCGAGTCCAACTTGAAGAACTGAGCCCAGTTATATGCTGAGCTCATGAATCTGCCGAACGTGACGATCCGGCAGCTCGAATACCTGATCGCCGTCGCCGAAACGGGTTCGCTCACCACCGCGGCCACCCGCTGCCACGTCTCGCAGGCCGCCATTTCACTGGCCCTCACCGAGGTGGAACGCGCCCTGGGCCTGCGGCTGGTGATCCGCTCACCCCGGCGTGGTGCTTCGCTCACCGCGGCCGGCAAGCAGGTGCTCGCCGACGCGCGGCGGGTGGTCGGGGCCATGAGCGACCTCGGCGTGGAAGCCCGGGGCCTGGGCCAGGACGTGAGCGGCACGCTGGTCGTCGGCTGCTACGGCCCGATCGCGCCGTTCCACTTGCCGGCCGCCATCGCGACGTTCGAAAACGATCATCCGGACGTCTCGGTGCGGTTCGTCGAAGGCAGCTTGCCCGAGATCCAGGACCACCTGCTCGACGGGCGGTGTGAGATCGCGTTCCTCTACGAACAGGACGTCTACCCCGCGATCACCTTCCGGACCTTGTACGACCAGCAGCCGGCGATCCTCCTGCCTGGCAACCACCGGCTGGCCGGCCGTGAGTCGCTGTCGCTCGGGGAGCTGGCCGACGAGCCCTTCATCCTGCTCGACGTGCCACCGAGCGAGCGCTACTTCCGCGCCGTGTTCGAGTCCGCACATCTGGCGATGGTGCCGACACACCGGGCGCGAAGTTTCGAACTCGCGCGGTCGCTTGTCGCCCGTGGTCTCGGCTACTCGATGACCGTCCAGCAACCCGCGCTGTCGTATTCCTACGAAGGCTTGGCAGTGATCGCACTTCCGTTGTGCGAAAAGGCACCCTCGACGCCCGTCATCATGGGCTGGCCGGCCGGGGGTCCACTCACGCATCGCGCGCAGGCGTTCCTCGACCACTGCGAACGGCTGTTCGCGGAGGGCCGCTGACCACGGCGTTCCGGCCTCAGCGCCCTGACCTCAACGTCCTGGCCCGAACTTCCTGACCTGAACTTCCTGGCCTCAGCGTCTCGGCCTCAACGTCCTGAAGCGAACGCCCGATCGAGACCCGCCTTCGCTCCGCCCCGGCCGAGCATGTGGTGCAGCCGCTTGCCGTCGACGTACACCCCGAGCTTGTTCGGGTCGAACGCGACGAACCCGGCGACCGCCGCCGACTCGGCCGGCGCGTCCGCATAGGACCACGCGGCCCCGGACCGACCACCGATGGCGTAGTACGTCGCAACCCCCTTGTACGGACACCGAGTTCGCAAGGTCTCCTCGGACAACGCGGTCTCGTCGACGTCCGCACGCGGCAAGTACCACTGCGGCTCCCGGTCCGATTCGTACAACACCCGCGAGCGGCGCGACTTCGCGACCACCCGTCCGTCCATTTCGACCAGGACCTCACGCGAGGCGTTCCGCACGTCGATGCGGTGGTACGGGTCCGCCGCGTGAGCGGTGACGGGCTCGTCCTCCTCCTGGAACCCGTCCATCGCCCGCCACGAGAAGGCGACGAGGTTCGCGAACTCCGCGGCGTGAGCCGGCGGACGCACGTGCTGCCAGGCCGCGCCCTCGTGAACCCGGTCCCCGACGCGGACGGCGAACCACGCCGTCTTCCCGAGATCCGGGTGCAGCGTCGTCCGCTGCCGGAACTCCAGGAGCTCCACTCGAACGTCCGTAGCCGGGAAGTACGCGACGGGGAACCGCCCCGGCGTGTGCAGGAGAATCGCGTCCTCACTGTCCGCGATCCACTCCCCCGCGAACCGCACCCGCAGCCTGCGCCGCAAGGGTTCGCGGTACGACAGGCGATCCGGCAACGCGTCGGGCACGAGGAACTTGCCCCGGAACACCTCCGGCTGCGCAGCGAGCAACCACGGTAGTGGCATTACGAACCTCCCTTCATCGTTTCGTTCCCCTCGACGCGACCGGAGCCAGGCCGGCGTTCTCCCGCACGGATCGGTGTCCGACACGCGCCAGGCCGCCTCGTGGTAACCCGAGTTGCGCACGTTCAACTTCTGTCCACTGAGGACAGTGTCACACCAGCGGCTCGCCACCGTCGACGCCCAGCGACACCCCGGTCACGAACCCGTTGGTCAGCGCGAAGATCACGGCGTCGGCGATGTCCTCCGACGTCCCGATCCGCCGTGCGGGGTTGCTCGCCGAACGCTGCGCGAAGAGCGCGGCCTTCTTCTCGTCGCCGAGCGCGTCGTACGCGCCCGTGTCGATCGTGCCCGGCGAGACGGCGTTGACGCGGATCGGCGCGAGCTCCACCGCCAGCGCCTTGGTGAGCGAGTCGACCGCACCGTTGGTGGCGGCGACGGCCAGCATCCCGATCGACGGCTTGCGGGCCGTCGCGCCGGAGAAGATCACCATCGAGCCGTCGGCCGGCATCTTCGGGACAAGGTGCTTCGCCAACAGGATCGGCCCGATGACCTTGGTCTCGAACGAAAGCGCGATCGTGCCCAGCGCGAGGTCGCCGACCAGGCCACGGGCGCGAGCCGACGCCGTGGACACGACGTGGTCGACCTGCCCGAGGCGCTCGGCGAGCGCGGCCACGCTGGCCTCGTCGGTCAGGTCGACCGTTTCGACCGAGATACCCGGATCGTCGTACGCGCCCTTGAGCTTCTCCTCGTCGCGACCCGCGACGACGACCTCCGCGCCGGCGGCGCGCACCGCGAGCACCACGGCCCGGGCGATGCCACTGCCGCGGCCGACGACGAGAACCTTGCGTCCCCTGAGGGATTCGGACATGAATGTGTCTCCTTTGAACAGTCCCGCGAGGAAGCGTAGGCCGGGGGCACGGCCCGCTCCATGAAAGTTTTCTGCCCGTGAGCGAGAGCCGGCGAATGTTTCGCGCGGCTTTTGCCGGGCTCCGGCCGCCGTGTCCTTCCTCGTCCTGCCCGCCGCCTGACTAACGTATACGATGACGTTATACCCATTAGTCACCGCGACGCAAGACCCGTACTTTCAGCCACTCATTCGATCAAGGTCGACGACCGGCAACTCACCTAATGGTTGAAAGAGATCCATGCGCAAAACCTCACCTGACCTGCCATAACATCGATGACTCCCGGACGCGCCGGGACCGTACGGTGGAAGAGTCCACAGAGGAGCACGGGAGGGACGGTCGTGGAGACAGCGCTGGAGAATCGCACGGTTCTGGTCATCGGACGACCGAGCGGCATCGCCCGGGCGGTCACGCTCGCCGCGCGTGCCGAGGGCGCCCAGGTCGTGGTCGCGGGCCGCGACAAGGCCAAACTGGAGCAGGCCTACGACGACGAAGGCATCCGCGCCGAAGAGGTCGACGTCACCGTCGACGCGTCCATCACCGCACTGGCCGAACGCCTGGGCTCGGTCGACCACCTCGTCACCACGGCGTCGTCGCGAGCCCGCGGCCGCCTCGAAGAACTGGACCGCGACGCGCTGCGCCGCTCGTTCGACACCAAGGTCATCGGGCCCGTCATGCTGGCCAAGCACTTCGCCCCACACCTCGCCGAAGGCGGTTCCTTCACACTTTTCTCCGGTGTGGCCGCGTTCAAGCCCGCGGTCGGCTTCCTCGGCGTCGCCATCACCAACGGCGCGGCCGACTTCCTCACCCGCTCGCTGTCGCTGGAGCTCGCGCCGATCCGCGTGAACGCGATCTCCCCGGGCGTCATCGACACCGGCATCTGGGACGCCATGGGCGAAGAAGGCAAAGCCGCCTACTTCGAGCACTTCCGCACGCACAACCCGGCCCGGCGCATCGGTACCGTCGACGACATCGCGTCGGCCGTGCTGTTCGCGATGACGAACCCGTTCCTGACCGGCGTGACCCTGCGCGTCGACGGCGGCGAACCCCTGACCTGAGCCAAAAGAACACCACGGTGGCCTCGATTCCGCTCGGAATCGAGGCCACCACTGCCGAGATCAGACAGACGCGTCGCGCCCCAGCCGCACCGGCAGCTCCGCGTGACCGTTGGACAGGAACGAGCTCATCGGCACCAACCGCGTCGACGGCTCCGCGAACGCCAGGTCCGGGAACCGCTCGAACAACATCCGCAACGCCGTCGTCGCCTCGAGCCGCGCCAGTGGGGCACCGAGGCAGTGGTGGATCCCGTGCCCGAACGCCAGGTGCTGCTTCACCCCGCGCGTGATGTCGAACTCGCCCGCGGTCTCGCCGTACTCCGCCTCGTCACGCCCGGCCGCGGCGTACGCGGCGAGGATCGCGTCCCCCTCGGGGATCACGACGTCACCCAGGTCGATGTCCGCCACCGCGTACCGCAGCGGCAGGTACGCCACGGGAGCTTGCCACCGCAGGGTTTCCTCGACGACGTCGCTCCACGTGCGTTCGCCGGACCGCACGAGCGCGAGCTGCTCCGGGTGCGTGAGCATCGCCGTCACGGCCTGGTCCAGCAGGTTCACGGTCGTCTCGTGCCCGGCGGTCAACATGAGAATGAGTGTGTCGACGACCTCGGCGTCGGTGAGCCGGCCGAAGCGGTCGGAGTCGGCCTGGATGATCGCGCTCGTCACGTCGTCGCCGGGCTGCGCGCGCTTCTGCTCGGCCAGGCCCGTGAGGATCCGGTACATGTCCTCGGCATTGGCCTGCGCGGCTTCGGGGGTGGTCGTCGTGTCGAAGACGGTGTCCACCACCTTGCGCAGGCCGGCGCGCTGCGAGTCGTCCACACCGAACAGCCGGCAGATGACCTCCACGGGCAGCTGATACGCGAAGGCCGCTCGCATGTCGACGACACCGTTCGTGCGGCCCAGCGAGGCCACCTCGTCGAGCAGCGTCGCCGTGATGCGTTCGACCCACGGCTTGAGCTCCATTGTCCGCTTCGCGGTGAAGCCCGACGCGACCAGCGAGCGCAGCCGCCGGTGGTCGCTTCCGTAGGCGGTGAACATGTTCTGCACCGACACCCAGAGCCGCAGCGGCCAGTCGGCGGCGATGCGGTCTTCCTTCCACGCGGCCCAGTGCTGGCGCGGGTCCTTGGACACTCTGCTGTCGGTCAGGAGGGACTTCAGCGTGCCGGCGTGGCCGACCGCCCAGGCGCGGACTCCGCCCGGCAGCTCCACCGCCACCGCCGAGCCGCCTTCGCGCAGCCGCGCGCCCTCCGCTTGGATGTCGGTCCCGTCGACGTCGAGTACATAAGCCTGCAGCTGATCCACGTACGCGCTTCTTCCGTGTTCGGGGGAACGCGCGCCGGACCACACGAAGCCGTGAGAATCCTTGCGGGAGAAGAGAGTCCGGTGTCGGTCCGCGCCCGCGAACCCACCTCGCGTTCCCGGTCGACAACCAGGTCGACCGCCAAGGTAGCCGCGTCAGGCGGTGCGAAACCCGCGTCGCCGAGACCGAAAGAATTCCGTCACACTCTCAGTTTGCGCGTGAGGGGCGGCCACCCGGCAACCCACGCCGACGCAGATCGCCCACGAACAGCTCGACCAGCGAGTCCGACGGCGACGCGACCACCACCACGATCTCCCGCTCCACCAAAGGATCCAGCCGCCGCACCACACCCGGCGGGCGAGCCGGCAACGCCGAGACGGGCACGATCGTCACGCCCATTCCCGCGGCCGCGAGCTGCGCGGCCGTGCGCGGGCTCCTGGTCCGCAGCACGGGATCCAGCACCACGCCGTGTTCCGCGGCGAGCTGGTCGAGCCACACGGACAACCCGTTGTCGCTCACGAAGTGGACGAACGGCTCCGCCGCGAGATCCGCGAACGGCACCGACAGGCGTTCGGCGAACGGGTGGCCCGCCGGCGCGACGACCACCACCTCCTCCTCGCCGAGCACCTCGAGGTGCTCAGCGGTCTCGGACGGCCGCGGCCCCACGGCGACGTCGACCTCGCCCGAGGCCACGAGATCCACCATCCGGTCGGAACTCGTGTGCTCGCTGAGCTCGATGAGCACTTCGGACCGGCGCGCCCGCCAGTGCCGCAGCACCGGCACGAGCAGCCATGCCGTCATCGTCTCCGCGCAGGCGATCCGCAGCCGGCCCGCGCCTCCGGAGCCGATCTGGCGGCCCACGCGCACCGCGCGTTCGGACGCCTTCAACGCCACCCGCGCCTCTTCCGCGACCGCGTGGCCCGCCGCGGTCACCCGCACGCCGCGGCCCATCTTCTGCACCATCGGGGTACCTATCTCGCGTTCGAGCGAGGCGAGCTGGTGCGAGAGCGCGGGCTGCGACATCTGCAACGAGGCCGCGGCACGCGTCACCGAACCCTCTTCCACGAGGGCGACCAGACATTCCAGGGCGCGCAGCGTTGTCATTCGGAAAATCTAACAAGATCCTCCAGAAATTTCATGTGACGTGACCATTTCCCCGCTCCGGGGAAAACGCGTCCCGCAGTAGTTTGGCGCCATCGAGGAAGGAGCCCGAGTGCCAACGCTGGTGTCGGTCAACGTGGGAATGCCCAAGGACGTCGAGTGGAACGGCAGGATCGTCCACACCGGCATCTGGAAGAGCGCGGTCAGCGGTCCCCGGATGGTGCGGAGGCTCAACGTCGACGGCGACGAGCAAGGCGACCCGTACGGCCACGGCGGCGAGCAGCGGGCAGTTTTCGTCTACCAGCTGGAATCGATCGAGTACTGGCAGGCGTACTTCGGGCACGACAGCTACGAGTTCGGGCAGTTCGGCGAGAACTTCACCGTCACCGGCCTGCCCGACGACGAGGTCTGCGTCGGCGACCGCTACCGCATCGGCGAGGCGGAGTTCGAGGTGACGCAGCCGCGGGTCACGTGCTTCCGCGTCGGCATGCGCCTGAACGAGCCGGAGCTGCCGTCGCTGCTCGTGTCCCACGGGCGGCCGGGGTTCTACTTCCGGGTGCTCAAAGAGGGCCACGTGCGGTCCGGCGACGAGATCGTGCGGACGCGGCGCGGGCCGCACGAGATGACCGTCGCCGATGTCGACGCCCTGCTCTACACCCCGAACCGCACCACCGAAGCCCTCGAATCCGCCGTCGACATCCCCGCGCTCAGCCCCGGCTGGCGCCAGTCGTTCCGGGACCTGCTCTGCCCGGCCGAGAAGCCCTCGGGTCCGGGCTGGACCGGGTTCCGGCCGCTCACCGTGGCGAAGCTCGTACGTGAGAGCGCGACCATCACGTCCGTGTACCTCGACGCGCCCGGCGAAACCCTCCCGGCCGCGCGGCCCGGTCAGTACCTCACCGTCCGGCTGCCCCGCGCCGACGGAACTCCGCTGGTCCGCAGCTATTCGCTCTCGACGATCGAGGGCTACCGCATCAGCGTGAAGCGCGACGGCGCCGCGAGCACGTACGTGCACGACGTGCTGAAGGCCGGCGACACCCTCGACGTGGCGGCGCCGCGCGGCGACTTCGTGCTGGAGCCGGGTTCCGGCCCGGTCGTGCTGCTGTCCGCCGGCGTCGGCGTCACCCCGGTCCTGGCGATGCTGCACCAGCTCGCCGCCGAGGAACCCGAGCGCGAGGTCTGGTGGATCCAGACGGCCCGGAACGCGGCGGACCAGGCGTTCGAGCTCGAAGTCCGCGGACTGCTCGCAAAACTGCCGAAGAGTCACGCGCACTTCTTCCACACCCGGCCGGAATCCGGCGCCGACGGACGGCGTGTGACCGGCCGGACGCTGAAGGAACTCGCCCTGCCGGCCGACGCGACCGCGTACGTCTGCGGCCCGCAGGGCTTCATGGACGACGTCCGCGAAGCCCTGGTTTGCGCCGACGTCCACACGGAACTCTTCGGCGCCCTCACCGCGATCAACCCCGGCGTTCGCGGAGCCGGCACCGTCGCACCGCACCAGCCGGACGGCCCGCCCGGAACCGGTCCCGACGTCACCTTCGCCCGCAGCGGCCTCACGGTCCGGTGGCGCGACGACGCGAAAACCCTGCTGGAGCTGGCCGAAGCTTGTGCGGTGCCCACGCGCTGGGCCTGCCGCAGCGGCGTCTGCCACACCTGCGACACCCCGCTGCTCGCCGGGACGACGACGTACGACCCGGCGCCGCTCGAACTGCCCCCGGCCGGACGGATCCTCGTCTGCTGCGCCCGGCCGGTGACCGACGTCGTGCTCGACCAGTAGCTCACCGGCCGCGCAGGCGCGGGGACACCAGCCCCGCGATCGAGCACCCCATCAGGATCACGCCCAGCACGGCCACGACGACTTCCAGCGCGGGCCGGCCGACCGTGCTCGTGCTGAGCACCAGCACGGCCTGAACTGCCAGCGCGAGGCCGATGAGGAGCCAGAGCACGCACAGCCCCGCGGTTCGCGGGACCACGTGCCACCGAGTGCCAGCCGACATGAGAACTTCCCTTCGTCCGAGTCGGCTCCTGGCTACCCGGCGGCCCCGCCGGGTGAACCGGCCCACGCCGATCTTGATCGCACGGGCCGATTTCGTTGCTCGAACGGACAACGGTTCAGCGGGCGGGCCGCGTCGCGAACCCGGCCGAGACCAGCGCGAGCACGACCACCGCGGCGAGGACGCTCAACGCGATCGGCAGCCGCGCCGTGAACGCCGCCGTGTTCAGGATCGCGCCCAGCACCGACACCGACATCAGCGCGCCCGACTGCCGGCTCGTGTTCTGCACACCGGACGCGACACCCGACTGGTGCACCGGCACGCTCGGCACCAGCAGCGACGTGAGCGCGGAGAACGCGATCGTGCTCGACACCCCGACCAGCAGCAGGCCGGCCGCGACCGGCACGTACGCCGTTGCCCCGGTGAAGATCAGCAGCACGGCGACGCCGGACGCGCAGCAGGCGAAGCCGGTCAGCAGCGCCACGGGGTTGCCGAACCGCCGGGACAGCGGCCGGTAAAGCACGAGCGAGCCGATCGTCGACCCGACCGTGAGCGGCAGGAGCGCGATCCCGGCCTCGCCCGCCGACCACCCGCGGACCTGCTGGAAGTACAGCGACATCACGAAAAGCGTGCCGTAGAAGAGGAACCCCATGAACGCCGCGCTCGCCACCGCGACCGAGCGCACCCGGACCGAGAAGAACCCTCTCGGCAGCATCGGCTGCGCGACCCGGCGTTCGACCAGCCAGAACGCGGCGGCGGACAGGAGGCCGCCGGCCAGCAGGCCGAGGCTGAGCGGGGAGCTCCAGCCGGCGCTGCCGCTCACGATCACGCCCGCGGTGATCAGCCCGAGCGCGGCCACCGCCGTGAGCTGCCCGGCGTGGTCGACCTTGCGCTCGTGCCGCGGCGCCTCCGTGATCCCGGCCCGCGCCAGCAGGATCGCGGCGACGCCGATGGGCAGGTTGATCAGGAAGATGCTGCGCCAGCCGAACGCGTCGATCAGCAGCCCGCCGACCATCGGTCCCACCGCGGTGGAGATCGCGCCGGTGGACACCCAGATGGCCGTGGCGCGGGCGCGTTCGCCGTCGTCGGAGAACAGCGTGCGGATCAGCGCGAGCGTCGCCGGCAGCAGCGCCGCCGCACCCACGCCCTGGACCACGCGGGCCGCGATGAGGACGTGCACCGACGGCGCGAGCGAGCAGGCCAGCGAAGCGGCGGTGAAGATCGTGGTGCCCCAGAGGAAACACCGGCGCAGGCCCCAGCGGTCACCCAGGGCTCCCGCCGTGAGCAGCAGCGCGGCGAGGCAGAGCGTGTACGCGTTGATCACCCACTGGACCGAGGCCAGGGACGTCTTGAGGTCGTCGCGCAGCGCGGGCACCGCGATGTTGAGCACGCTGCCGTCGAGGATGATCGCGAAGTACCCCAGGCAGATGCCGGTGAAGCCCACAGTCCGGGCTCTTGCGGCCATGTCGGGGCTCCTTTCGCGAGTCGTCCTGGCGAATGTAGCCGCCACGCCCGAACACGTGCGGCACGACGCGGCCCATTCCTTAATCGAATGATAAGAATTCCGGATCCGAATTCGTCGGCGGCGCGGAACTAGTGTCCTGCGTCGTTAATTCGTCGTCATTTAGACTCTGATGGCATGTCTGATGGTGTCGCGGGACGTCGGGGGCCGAAGCTTGAGCCGGTGCTGCTCACCGATGAGGAGCGGTCCACGCTGGAACGCTGGGTGCGGCGGCGAAATTCGGCGCAGGCTTTGGCTGCACGCTCTCGGATTGTGCTGGCGTGCGCCCAGGACGGTGTGCCTCCGGTTGTGGGTGTGGCGAAGGATCTCGGCGTGTCGCCGGACATGGTCCGCAAGTGGCGTCGACGATTCCTGGCACACCGTCTCGACGGGTTGGTCGATGAACCTCGGCCCGGTCGTCCGCCGGTGATCGGGGTCGAGGACGTGGAAGCGGTGGTGGTGGCGACTCTGGAGGAAATCCCGAAGGACGCTACGCACTGGTCGCGTGCGTCGATGGCGCAGCACAGTGGCTTGTCCAAGTCGACCGTCGGCCGGATTTGGCGGAAGTTTCAGCTCAAGCCGCACCTGACCGACACCTTCAAGCTGTCGACCGATCCGTTGTTCGTGGAGAAAGTGCACGACGTTGTCGGGTTGTATTTCAATCCGCCCGACGGTGCGATCGTGCTTTCTGTTGACGAGAAGTCCCAGATCCAGGCTTTGGATCGGTCCCAGCCGGTGCTTCCGATGATGCCCGGTATGCCTGAGCGTCGTACTCATGACTACGTTCGTAACGGTCTGACCACGCTGTTCGCGGCGTTCGACGTCGCCACCGGCGAGGTCGTCAGCGCCCTGCACCGCCGGCATCGGGCTGCGGAGTTCAAGAAGTTCCTCGCCAAGATCGACAAGCAGGTCCCCGCTCATCTGCAGATCCATCTGATCTGCGACAACTACGGCACCCACAAAACACCAGCGATTCGGGCGTGGCTGGAACGGCACCCTCGTTTTCACATGCACTTCACTCCGACCGGTTCCTCCTGGATCAATCAGGTTGAGCGGTGGTTCGGTTTCCTTGCCGATCAGCAGATCAGGCGCGGTGTCCACAAGAACGTCCAGAACCTCGAAGCTGACATCCGCTCGTGGATCAAGGAATGGAACGACAACCCCAGGCCTTTCATCTGGACCAAGACCGCCGCTGAGATCCTCGAGTCACTCGCCAACTTCTGCCGACGAATTTCTGACGCAGGACACTAGAATGCGGGCTGCGGTTACCTGTCGGGCGAGACATTCGGCGGCCGTGCTTAAGATGTGGCGAATGTTCGCGCGGAGCGGGTCAGAGGTGGTCTCAGATGTCTCTCGGCTTCCGGCTCCTGGGCAACGTCGAGGTGGTTCGGGGCGAGGAGCCCCAGCCGATCGGTCCGGCGGGGCCGCGCGGCATCCTGGTGTCGCTGTTGCTCGAGGCCGGTCAGCCGGTCTCGCTCGACGACCTCGTGGTCCGCGTGTGGGGCGACGAAGCACCGGGCAGCGCGCGGGGCATGGTGCACAGCTACTTCACCCGGCTGCGCACGGCGCTGGCGGGTGAACACCAGATCGTGCGCCGGGGCCACGGTTATGTGCTCGACGTCGAGCCCGACCACGTCGACGTGCACCGGTTCCGGCGGCTGGTCTGTCGCGCCCGCCGCACGGAGGACGCCGAGGAGAAGGTCGGGTTCTACGACGAAGCGCTGGACCTGTGGCGGGGCGAACCATTCGCGGGGCTGGACAGCCCGTGGCTGCGGGAGTTCCGCACGGCGTTGCTGGCCGAACGCGAGGAAGTTCTGCTCGCCAGAACGGACCTGCAGCTCGAACTCGGCCGCCACGCGCAGGTGCTGCCGACGCTCACCAGCCGGGCCGAGCACCACCCGTACGACGAACGGCTCGCCGGCCAGCTCATGGTCGCGTTGCACCGCACCGGCCGCCAGGCCGACGCGCTGCGGCACTTCCAGAAGGTGAAGACGCTGCTGGCCGAGGAGCTCGGGGTGGATCCCGGACCCGCGCTGAGGTCCGCGTACCAGGCGATCCTGCGTGACGAGGCCACTGTGGACGATCGACCCGCGCGTCCCGGCTCCGCCGACGACGATCCCGGCCTGCCACCGCCGGTTCCGCGGCAGCTGCCCGCGCCGCCCCGCGCGTTCACCGGGCGCGACCGGGAGCTCGAAGCGCTGGCGGACGCTCCGGTGTCGGTGATCGTCGGCCCCGGCGGGGTCGGCAAGACCTGTCTCGCGCTGCGCTGGGCGCACGACCACGCCGGCCGGTACCCCGACGGGCAGCTGTTCGTGGACCTGCGTGGGTTCGCGCCGTCCGGAGACCGGGTGCCGCCGGAGACCGCCGTGCGCGCGTTCCTCTCCGCGCTCGGGCTGAAGCCGGCGACCGTCCCGCAGGACCTCGCCGCGATGACCGGTCTCTACCGCAGCCTGGTGGCGGACAAACGCCTACTGGTGGTCATCGACAACGCGCTCGACGCCGACCAGGTCACGCCGCTGCTGCCGGGCACCCCGCAGTGTCCGGTGGTGGTCACGAGCCGCAACCGGCTGACCACTTTGGTCTCGAGCCACCACGCCGACCTCATCTCCCTCGACGTCCTCGACGGCGCCGCGGCCCGGCAGCTCCTCGTCTCGCGGCTGGGGCCGTCGCGAACAGCGGCGGAACCCGCCGCCGTCACCCGGCTCGCCGACGCTTGCGGGGGCCTGCCGCTCGCGCTGAGCATCGTCGTCGGCCGGGCGCAGGAGCACCCCGAGTTCGCGCTCACCGCGCTGGCCGACGAGCTCGTCGACTCCGGCTCCACCCTCAACGCGCTGGAGATCGGCACCGACCTCAGCATCCGGGCCGTGCTGCGGACGTCACTGGCGGCGCTCGCGGGCGAGCCCGCGGAACTGTTCACGCTCCTCGGTCTCGTCCCCGGCCCGGACATCTCGCTCGACGCCGCCGCGTCGCTCGCGGGCAAGACCTATGCGGCGACACGGACCGCGCTGCGAGTTCTCGAACGCGCTTCGTTGGTTCAGCAACACGAGCCGGGCCGCTTCCGCCTCCACGACCTGGTTCGTGCGTACGCGCGAGAACTCGCACAGCTTTCGCGTGACAACGAACAAATCACGTCCGCACTCCACCGTCTCACGTGCTTTTACCTCCACACCTTGGTTCACGCGGTCACTCTCGCCGATGCCGGACGTCCGCCCATCACCCCCGTGCCGCTGCCCGCGGGGTGCACCCCCGTGCCGCTGCGCGACAGCACCGAAGCCAAGCGGTGGGTGAACACGGAGGCCGAGAACATCGGCGCCGTCCGGTCGGTGGCGAAAGAGCGCGAGTGGCACAAGATCGTGTGGCAGCTGGCATGGGGCAGCAGTTCGCTCTACGCCACCCAGGGCGACGCGCACCACGCCATCGGCGTCTGGCGCGACGGGCTGGCCGCCGCCCAGCTCCTCGGGGAACGCAGCTCCGAATGCCTGGCCCACCGCGTGATCGCGCAGGCCCTCACCCGCACCGGCCGGCACGAGGAAGCCGTCCAGCACGTCGAGGTGGCGCTGACCATCGCCGAGGAACTCGGGGACGTGTCGCAGCGCGTGCTCAGCCTCAACGCGTGGTCCGAGATCTCCGTGCGGGCGCAGCGGACCGCCGAGGCCGTCGAGCTGAGCACGGACGCGTGGCGGCTGGCCACCGGGCTGCCGCCGGCGATCCGGGCGTGGGTCGGCAACCACCTGGCCTGGGCGTTGCAGCTGGAGCGCCAGTACGAGAGTGCCCTGGAAATCTCGGAAAAGGCCCTCGCGCTGGCCGACGAGGCCCACATGAACAATATCCGTCCGGCCCTTTTGGACACTCTCGGCACCATCCACCTCGGCCTCGGGAACCTGGACGGGGCCATCGCCTACCTCGAGGAGGCGCTGGCGCTGTTCGGGGACGAGATGTTCTCCATCCCGGACACCCTGCTCACGCTCGGCGCGGCCTACGAGAAGCTGGGCCGCCACGACCTCGCGGTGAAGAGCCTGCGCCAAGCGGTGGAGCTCTACCACCAGCAACACCGCGAGCACGACGGGCAGCAGGCCCGGCGCGCACTCGACGAACTCCTGCGGAAGATCCCGTGATCGCGCGGGCGACGTTTCCCGCCTTTCCGGCCAACTTCGCGGTTTCCCGCCGCACGGCCGGAGAGAATCGGCTTCGCCGGGCCGCCACCAATGCGTCCGGCGATCTCGCCTCGACCTAAGGAAAGCCCGATGCCGCTCTCATCCCCCGCACCCGTCCACGGTGAGACCGCCGAAGGTTTCGAGCCGGTGGCCCAGGCTTTCCAGCAGAACTTCGCCGAGCGGAGCGAGCTGGGCGCGGCCGTCACCGTCGTGGCGCGCGGCCGGACCGTGGTCGACCTGTGGGGTGGCTGGGCGGACGAGGAGCGCCGGGCTCCGTGGCGGCGCCCGACGCTGACCAACCTGTGGTCGAGCACCAAAGGCCTGGTCGCACTGTGTGCCTTGCAGCTCGTGGAAAGCGGCGACCTCGACCTCGACGCGCCGGTCGCCCGCTACTGGCCCGAGTTCGCCGCCGCGGGCAAGGCCGGCATCCCCGTCCGGTGGCTGCTTTCGCACCGCTCCGGGGTCACCGGGGTCGCGCCCGAGCACCCGCTGCAGATCGACGACCTGCTCGACTGGACGAAGATGACCCTGCTCCTGTCCGCTCAGGAACCGTTGTTCGAGCCCGGTTCGGCCAGCGGATATCACGCGCTGTCCTACGGTTTCCTCGTCGGCGAGGTGATCCGCCGGATCACCGGGCAGACCGCCGGCGAGTTCTTCCGCGCCAACGTGGCGTTACCACTCAATGTGGACGTCCACATCGGAGTGATCCGCGACGACCTCGTCCGCTGCTCCACGATGGTCGAACCGGGCGCCGGTCCGGAAAGGACGGTCGCACCGGACCGCGCGACGCTGGCGGCGCTCGCCAACCCGCTTCCCCTTGGCCGCACGGCGAACCTCACCCGCTGGCGCGTCGCCGAGGTGCCGGCGGCGAACGGGCACGGCACGGCCCACGGCCTCGCCACGATCTACGGCGCCCTCGCCGACGGTTCGGAACGGCTCCTGCGGTACGAGACCATCGAGCTCGGCCGCACCGGCCAGGGCCGCTGCCGCGACCTGGTCATGGGGCTGGACAACGAGTTCGGCCTCGGCTTCACGCTCGGCAGCGACCAGCGCAGCTTCGGCCCCAACCCCCGCGCCTTCGGCCACGACGGGTTCGGCGGCTCGACGGGGTTCGCCGACCCGGAGAGCGGCGTCGGCTTCGGGTACGTGATGAACCGGATGGGCCCCCACCCGCGCGACGACCCCCGCAAGATGGCGCTGGTCGAAGCGACCTACGCCTGCCTCGCCCGGCTGGCTCAGCCCTCGGTGAAGGTCCGGTAGTCCTGCGCGCCCAGCAGCTTCGACTCCCCGGCCCGCACGTCGACGGTGACGAGCCAGCCGTCACCGTAAGGGTCGTCGTTGACGACCTCCGGGCTGTCGGCGAGCAGGCCGTTGACCGCGGTGACCACACCGGACACCGGCGCGTAGACCTCGGCCACGCTCTTCGTCGACTCGACCTCGCCGAACGGCTCGCCCGCCACGACCTCGGCGCCGACCGACGGCAGGGACACGGAGATGATGTCGCCCAGCTCCTCCTGCGCGAAGTCGCTGACGCCGATGCGCGCGGATTCGTCCGGCAGCCGCCGCACCCACTGGTGGGTGACGGTGTACTCGACCTCGGGGTCCACTTCGGCCATTTCGGTGCCACACCTTTCGCCGGCGGACGAGTTGCGGTTCACTGCTGTCCGCCGGACGAGCGTAGATCGTCCCCGGCCGCCGCGACGGTGTCGTCGCATGAGTCTTTTCGACGTTGGGCCACCGAAGAACGAATGACACCGACCGTGCGCGGGTGATCGCCGTGCGCGATAAAGCTTTCGTCAATGCCGCGCCCACGCGCCCGAGGCATGCTGGAGGAGCACCAGAAGCACGCCCGCGTCCCCGCACCGGCTCCGGCTGACGAGACAGGCAAGGAAAGAGCACCATGGAACACGTTGCGGTCCGGCCCCGGCCCCCCGTCCCGGGATCCCACCCCGTCGCGCTCCGGCCGCGGGTCGCCCAGCAGGTTTCGGTCCGGGTGGAAGCCACGGACACCCTCAGTGCCACGGGCCTGCGGCTGGTCCTCGAAAGCCACGCCGGCCTCGTGCGGACGCGCCCCGGCGCGCGTCCCGACGTCCTCGTCTTCTCGACACCGCACGTGAACGCCGCGGCCGTGGCGCAGCTGCGGGCCCTGCAGCCCTCGGGTGTCGCGGTCGTACTGCTCACCGCCGGCGTCGAGGAAGCCGCGCTGCTCACGTTGATCGAGCACGGGGTCGTGGCCATCGTGGACAGCAAATCCGCCGACGGCGCCGAGCTCGCGGCCGCGGTGTCGGCCGCCGCGCACCAGCACAGCGTGATGCCGCAGGACCTGCTGGGGACGCTCATCGGCCTGGTGCGGCGGATGCAGCGCGAAACGCTCGGGCCCCTGGGCGTGAACAGCGCCGGCCTCACCGAGCGTGAGGTCGAGGTGCTGCGGCTCCTGGCCGACGGAGCGGAAACCGCCGAGATCGCCCGGAAGCTGACGTATTCGGAGAGCACGATCAAGCACGTCCTGCACAGTCTCACCACCCGCTACAAGCTCCGCAACCGCGTCCAGGCCGTCGCGTTCGCCCTGCGCGCCGGCGTCTTGTGATTCGATGATCGGGTAGTCACCGAGGAGTGAGGCGGACTGGTGGAAATCGAACAGGTGCGACACCAGGTCGAGGTTGCTTGGGAGGACCGGGTGCTGCCGAGCCTCGCGGAGTTCGTGGCGATCCCCGCGGTCTCCCCCGCGTACGACGCGCAATGGCGCGAACGCGGGCACCTGCGCCGCGCGGTCGAGCACGTCCGCGGCTGGCTCGAGGCGAACGCGCCGGCGGGCAGCACCGTCGACGTCGTGGAGCTCGACGGCGTGCCACCACTGTTGTTCGCGGAAATCCCCGCCACGCCGGGAGCGTCGGGCGAGGGCACGGCCCTGCTCTACGGGCACCTCGACAAGCAGCCACCGTTCGACGGCTGGTCCGAAGGACTCGGCCCGTGGCAACCGGTGCTGCGCGGAGACCGGCTCTACGGGCGCGGCGCGGTGGACGACGGTTACGCGGCCTACGCGGCCCTCACCGCCGTCACCGCGGTCCGGGCCGGCGGCGGCGAGCACTGCCGCGTGGTTCTCGCGCTGGAGGCGGGCGAGGAGTCGGGCAGCCCCGGCCTGCCGGACTACCTCGACCACCTGGCGGACCGGCTCGGCCGCGTCAGCCTCGTGACCTGTTTGGACTCCGGCGGCGGTGACTTCGAACGGCTGTGGGTCACGCGGAGCCTGCGCGGGATCCTCCAGGCCACGCTCACCGTCGCTGTGCTTCAAGAAGCCGTGCACTCGGGGATCGCCAGCGGTGTCGTCCCGAGCTCGTTCCGCATCCTGCGGCTGTTGCTCGACCGGCTCGAAGATCCCGCCACCGGCCGGATCCTGCTGCCGGAACTGAACGCGCCGATCCCGCCCGAACGCGTGGCGGACGCGCAGCGGCTGGCCGAGCTGCGTCCACTGTCGACGCTGCACCCGCTTTCCCTGGTCCCCGGCGGCCGGCCGGCCGCCGGGGACGAGGCCGAGCGCATCCTCAACAACACCTGGCGCCCGACGTTGTCGGTCACCGGCGCGGCCGGCCTGCCGGACGTGGCGGAAGCCGGTGCGGTCCTGCGGGCCTCGACGTCGCTGCGGCTCAGCTTCCGCCTGCCGCCCACCGTCAACGCGGCCGACGCGGCGGCCGCGCTCGAACGGGTGGCCACCACCGACGTGCCGTTCGGCGCTTCCGCGACCCTCACCGACGTGATGGCCCAGGACGGCTGGTGCGCCCCCGAGCCGCCGGCGTGGTTGTCCGCCGCGCTCGAATCCGGTGTTTTCGAAGCCCCGCACCAGTTCATGGGCCTGGGCGGTGGGATCCCGTTCATGCAGATGCTCGGACAGGCCTACCCGGACGCGGCTTTCCTCGTCACGGGCGCGGTCGGCGCCGAGTCGAACATGCACGTGCCTGACGAGTGGCTCAACATCCCCTTCGCGCGCCAGGTCACCGAAGCCGTCGCCCACGTGCTCGCGGCGCACGCTCTCCAGCGCTGAGGAACCCATTCGCCTCATCTTGGTTCGACCACCGGATTTCTCATGTGACCGAACTCCTGCGAAACCGGTTTCCGGCGAAATCGCTCAGTATCTTCGGTGGGAGAACGGCACCGGAGGAGGGATTCGGCGTGACGTCCTGTTCACCCGTCGCGGCCAGGCCGCGCCGGTCGCTCACCGAAGTCACGGTCACGGTCTTCGGCCCCGACCCACTGACGACCGAAGCGATCCGCAAGATCCTGGGCGTCGAAGCCCCGCGCACTTCGGGCGATGAGCCGCCCCCCGACGTCACACTCGTCGCCGACTACCGCTTCTCCACGGCCACGATGCGCCGCGTCCATGCCGCGGCCGTCCTCGCCGCTCCCATCGTCCTGCTCACCGCCGACGTGCGCGAGCACTCCCTGCTCTCCCTCGTCAGCCACGGCGTCGTCGCCGTCCTCGACCGCACCACGACCACCAGCGCCGACCTCGCCGACGCGGTCCTCTCGAGCGTCAACGGCTCCGCCGTCCTGTCGCCCCACCTGCTCGGCAACCTCGTCGCCCAAATCCGCGGCCTGCAACGCAACGTCCTGGAACCCCTGGGCTACACCGGCCCCGGACTGTCCACCCGCGAAGTCGAGATCCTCCGCATGCTCGCCGAAGGCGTCGAGACGCGCGAGATCGCCAAAACTCTCGTCTACTCGGAGAGCACAGTGAAGAAGGACCTGGCCTCGATCATCGGCCGGTTCAACCTCCGCAACCGCACGCAGGCGGTGGCCTTCGCGCTGCGCGCCGGTGTCCTGTAGGCCACTACTGACTCGCAACTCAGGATAAACTCGCCCCCGTGAGCCGCAGCCGGAAAGACACCACCGTGCGCCGGGACGAGATCCTGCGCGCCACCGTCCGCCACATCGAGCAGGCCGGGATCCACGCCGTGCGAATGGCCGACGTCGCGGCTGACCTGTCGGTGAGCACATCGCTCGTGCTCTACCACTTCAAGAACAAGGAAGCGCTGATCGCGGAGGCCTTCACCTGGGCTGCGCAACGCGATCTCGAAAAGCTGGCGCAACTGATCGAAGGCGTGGCCACCGCGTCCGAACGCCTGCGCACCGCTCTGGAGTGGTACGCGCCGACCGGGCAGGCGAAGGGCTGGCGCCTGTGGATCGAGGGCTGGTCGGCGGCATTGCGAGAACCCGAGCTCCGGCAGGTCGGCCGCGAGCTGGACCTGCGCTGGAAGGAAGCGCTGGTCACGATCATCCAGGACGGCGCGCACGCCGGCGAGTTCACCGCGCCCGACCCGCGTGGCGCGGCGTGGCGGATCACCGCGTTCCTCGACGGCCTCGCCGTGCAAGCCTTGGTGCACGGCGGGGTGCAGAACCGGGAACGGATGCAGGAGTGGGCCCGCCGGCACGTCGCGCACGAGCTGGGTCTCGCCGACGACGCCCGTTGACAATCGTTCGCCGGCTACTGCATGGTGATTCAGTAGCGGGCGAAGACGAACGGGGCACGCATGACAGCGCGGGAGCCACACCTCTCGATCACCTGGACCGACGCCGAGACAGGCCGGCGCGGGTTCGTGGTCGTCGACCGCCTGGTCCGCGGTGTCGCGAGCGGCGGGTTGCGCATGCGCGAAGGTTGCACGCTCGACGAGGTACGTGGCCTCGCGGCGGGCATGACCCGCAAAGAAGCCCTGCACTACGAACCCGGCGCCCGCTACATCCCGCTCGGCGGCGCCAAGGGCGGCCTCGACTGCAGCCCGCACGATCCCGAAGCCCGCGGCGTGCTCACGCGGTTCCTGGCGGCGGTGCGCGCGATCGTCGAACGCCACTGGACCACCGGGGAGGACCTGGGCGTGCGGCAGGAGACGATCGACGAGGTCGTGGCGGAGCTCGGCATGGACAGTTCCGTGCAGGCCGTCTATCCCTTGCTGGACAACGCCGACGAGGCGCGCGCCCGGCTGGCGAAGGCGTTTTCGATCGCCGTCGACGGAGTCGCGTTGCCTGAGCTCGTCGGCGGGCTGGGCGTCGCGCAGGCCGCGCTCACGGCGATGGACCGGCTCGGTCTGCAGGCCGCGCCGCGTCGGGCCGTCGTACAGGGCTTCGGTTCGATGGGCGGCGCGACCGCGCGCTACCTGGCCCGGGCCGGCGTCCTCGTCGTGGGCATCGCGGACGCCGACGGCGTCGTGGCGAATCCCGAGGGTCTCGACGTCGAACGTCTCCTGCTCAGCCGCGACCCACTGGGCGGCCTGGACCGCACGCAACTGCGCCCGGCCGACCGCGAGCTCCCGCCGGGCTCCTGGCTCGACGTCGAGTGCGACGTCCTTGTCCCGGCAGCGGTTTCCTACTGCCTCGACGAGACGAACCAGCACCGCGTCACCGCGCGCGTCGTCGTCGAGGCGGCCAACATGCCGACCACGGCCGCGGCCGAGGCCGCACTCGCCTCCCGCGGCGTCACCGTGATTCCCGATTTCGCGGCCAACTCGGCCACCAACGCCTGGTGGTGGTGGACCCTGTTCGGCGACCTCGACGCGGACGCGCAGCAGGCCGACGCCAAGGTCCGCGAGGCGATGGACCGGATCGTCACCGACCTGCTCGCCCGGTCCGAGACCCAGGCAGTCTCCCCCAGGACGGCCGCGCAACAGGTCGTGGACCGCAAGCTGGCCGAGATCGAACTCCGGTATCCGGCCTGAGCCTGGTCAGTCGATGGCGGTGACCAGGCCGTTGCGGCTGCCGATCACCAGCGCGCCGTCTCCCGTGAGGGCCGGGTAGCTGTCCACTTTGCCACCGAGGTCGATGTCGAACAGGCGGGTGCCGTCGGGGTTGTACCCGTAGGCGTGGCCGTTCTCGCCGCCGAAGTAGAGGTGGTAGGTGCGGTCGACGATGGTCGAGCTCCAGATTTGGGCGCCGATGGGGCCGTAGTGGGTGGTCTCGCGTCCGGTGTGGACGTCGAAGACGTGGACCTGTCCACTGTGGTCGGCGACGTAGGCCAGGCCCGTGGCCGTGACCACGGGTGAGGAGTACGTGATCACCCGCGACGCCTGCCAGGCGAGTTTCCCGTCCGGGTGGTAGGCCCATTCGGCGCGGCCGTTGGTGCCCAGCAGCACGGTGCCGTCCGGGGCGAGGCCCGCGGAGACCTCGGTGATGTCGTCGTGGGGGTCCACGCGCCACGCGACGCGGGCGGAGGCGCCCAGGTCGTCGAGGGCGATCAACGACGAGTCGGCGGTGGTGTAGACGCGGCCGTGGCCGTCGGTGACCACCGATCCGTAGGAAGTCGTTCCGGTGTCGACGGTCCAGACGATGTGGCCGGCCGAGGTGTCCACTGCGGACACCGTGCCGTCGCCGGTCCCGACGTAGACCCGGCTCCCGTCGAAGGAAACCGGGGACGTCACCCGGGACGAAAACTCCCTCGTCCACAGTAGACGCCCGATTGGGGACAACGCGATCAGGTCCTCACCGCTGGGCAAGAGGATCGTGCCGTCGCGGAGGACGAGGGGTGAGATCGACAGATCACCGCCCACGGGGTTCTTCGTGTCGTAGGTCCACTTGTCGTGCCCGTCGACCGGGCCGAGGGCGTGGAGAACGCCACCGTTCGAGGCGAGGTAGACCGTGCCGTCCGCGCCGACCACCGGGCCGGGGGTCGTGGCGCCCTCGAGACGGCGTTGCCAGCGGATGGTGCCGTGCGTCGGTCCCGACTCCGCCGAGGCGCCCGAATGCCGGGCATCGTGCAACGCCGAGGGCCACGGCGTCCACGTCGCGACGCCGGCCGAGTCCTGCGGAAATACGAACGGCGGCGCGACCGGAGCGGCCGGAGCAGCGCCGCAGGCGGCGAGGAGCAACGCACCGGCAGCAATGGCACAACGTCGGAACATCACGTCCCCGAAGCTACCTACTCCAGGGCCACCTCGGTCATTACGAACCCCTAACCGGTACCGGCCTCAATGGCCAGGAGCAAGCCCTCGAGGTCTTCCTCGCACGGCCCGCACGAACGCAAGTGCACGGCGATGCGCGGGTGGAACCGGCCCGCGTCCTCGCCCCGCTGGAGCAGCTCGGCGTATACGTGCAGCAGCTCCATCGCCTCCGCGCACCCGCCGTCACGCGGATCGGTGTCGAGGAAACGCTCCAACGCGCTCAGGTCGCTCACGCTCGCCCTCCCAGCTCGTCCAGGTAGCCCTCGGCGACGAGCCGGGCGCAGCTTGCGCCGGGCGTCGAAGAGGGTTTTGTAGATCGCGTTGCGATTGGTGCCGAGCTCGGCCACGAGCGCGTCGAGCGGCACCGCGTTGAGCACCAGCGTCGCGGACACCTCGAACTTGTACGCCCACGTGGTGAACCGGCCCCGCGGAAAATCTCGGGCGAACCGGGTAAGAACCGGCGCCGCGCGACGCAAACCAGTGTGCGGCGTCTATCGGCAACGTCGGCGGGAGACGAAAGCCGCGCCGCGGCTGTTCTCGACGCCAGAAACCCCACCAGAAAGGGTCTCGTCATGCCCCTGCTCCACCCCGGAGACACCTTCCCCGACCTGTCACTGACCACTGTGGACGGCACCGTCCACCCGCTGCCCGCCGAGCTGGCCGGGCACTTCGCCGTGGTCCTGTTCTACCGCGGCAGCTGGTGCCCGTACTGCAACGCCCAGCTGCGGGCGTTCCAGCGCGCCGCCGACACGTTGGCGGAGCTCGACGTCAAGGTCGTCGCGCTGTCCGTCGACGACGAAGCGACCACAAAGGACCTGGTCGCCAAGCACAAGCTCACCTTCCCGGTCGGCCACAGTGCCGACGCCCGCGCGCTCCACGACGCAACCGGGGCGTTCGTGAACGAGGACCCGCGCTACGTCCAGTCCACGGGCTTCCTGCTCGACCCGGCGGGCAAGGTGCTGGTGAGCGTCTACTCCAGCGGCGCGATCGGGCGGCTCGTGCCCGAGGACGTGATCGGCATGATGCGCTACCTGCGCGAGCACTAGGCAGACGCGGCGTTAGGCGACGGTAAGGGATCTTCGCGGTGACGCGGGGCACACTACGAACAGTGGTCATCCAGCCAAGGAGCGTTGTCATGCAAAGGTCACCGGAAACCGCCCACACGCCGCACCTGAGCCGCAAGTCCTGGATCATCCCGGCCGCGGCGGCGGGGTTCGCCCTGTTCGTCGCGGCCGGCGCCCGGGTTGCCGCCATCTTCGCCGAGTCCATGATGAGCGGCGTGGCCCTCATCGGCTCGTGGCTGATCCTCACGCTGGGCCTGGCCTACGCGGGCACGCGGCTGCGGCCCGGGCTCGGGGCCGCGCTGTTCGTCGGGTTCGCCGTGGGTGTCCTCGCCGTCGCGTTCTTCGGCGGGATGCACATGCTCACCTGAGATCTTTCGAATTCCTTACCGCTGCGGTGAAAGTGCCGTCGTGGCCACGATCGAGTGGCCACGAGGACAGTGTGGTGCGGCTTAGGCTCGCCTCATGATCAGTCCGCTGAGTGCGGCGCTCACCCTGACCCTGCTGCTGGGTTCGGCGCCGAGCGCGTCCGCCACCACCACCACCACCCGTGATCCGGTTGCCTCGGACGTCGTGACCCCCGTGTCCGCAGGCAAGAACGTCGGCCCGGCCACCGCCGTGTCCGGCCGCGTCTACCTCGCCGGCCGCGATCCCGAAGGCCTGGCGGCCTATGCCGCGGACGTGTCCGATCCGGACTCGAACAACTACGGCCACTACCTCTCGGCCACGCAAGCCCTGCAGCGCTTCGGCCCCACGACACAACAAGCCGACCGGGTCACCGGCTGGCTGACCTCGAACGACCTGCACGTCACCGCCCGGACGCAGAACTACGTCACGTTCGAAGGCCCGGCGTCGGCTGTGGACACCGCGTTCGCGGTCAAGCTGAAGAGCTACACCAGGCAGGGCAACACCTATCGCTCCGCCGGAGAGACGCCTTCGGTCCCCGCCCCGATGGCCCACGACATCCTGGCTGTCACCGGACTCGACAACACCCCGCGGCGGGCCGCCCCGTCGACACCCGGCAGCACCCTGCCGGCGAACCCGTCCGCCGTCGACAGTGCGCCGGCCCCGGTCATCACCGACACCGTGCTGCCCACCGACGCCAAACCCGAACCGGTCTTCCGCAACTCCGGCCCGTTGTCGGACTACTACGGCGAGAACGTCGCGACGACCCTCCCCGCGGTCGACGGCGCCAAGGTGCCGTACGCCGTGCGCGGTTACAACGGCCGGCAGCTGCGCAGCGCCTACGGCGCGACTCCGGGAATGACCGGCGCCGGCGTGAAAATCGCCGTCATCACCGCCTACGCCTCACCCACGCTGCTCCCGGACCTCTCCCAGTACACCGCCCGCAACGGCGACGCCGCCTACCGTCCCGACCAGGTCCGGCAGGTGACTCCGGCGGCCTACACCAACCTCGACATCTGCGACCCCGGCGGCCAGTTCGGCGAGCAGACGCTGGACACCGAGGCCGTGCACGCCATCGCCGTCGTCAGCTCCGCGTCCTGCCACAGCGAGGACTTCTACGACTCGATCGCGACGGTGGTCGACCACCACCTCGCGGACATCGTGTCGAACTCCTGGTACGCGGTCGATCCCGTCACCCCGGCCCAGCAGACCACTGTGGACAACCTGCTGCAGCTCGGCGCCGTGCAGGGCATCGGCTTCTACTCGGCGTCCGGTGACAACGGCGACCTCGGCGACTTCCGGCTCGACGGCACCCACACCGGCGAGGTCGACTTCCCCGCGCGCGACCCGTGGGTCACCGCGGTCGGCGGCACCACGCTCGCCATCGGCGCCGGCGACCACGAACTGTGGGAAACGGGCTGGGGTTCGCACAGCACGGCGCTGAGTGCCGACGGCTCGACCTGGGCCTCCCCGCCCAGTGGCTTCATCAACGGCACCGGCGGTGGCGCCGTCCCCGGCACTCCGCAACCGGCTTACCAGCGCAGCATTGTCCCCGACGCACTGTCCCATCCGGACGGTTCGGCCACCCCGGTCCGGGTCTCGCCGGACATCGCCGCCGTCGGTGACCCCACGACCGGCTTCATCACGGGTGACACCCAACTGTTCCCCGACGGCACCGCGCAGTACAACGAACACCGCATCGGCGGGACCTCGCTGGCCGCACCGGTGATCGCCGGCATCCAGGCGCTGGCGCAACAGCTCACCGGCAAACCGCTCGGCTTCGCCAACCCGTTGATCTACCAGAAGTACCGCAGCCTGCTGTTCCGCGACCCGAACGGCAACCCGTTGGGCACCAACCGGAACCCGGCCGTGGTGCGCGTCGACTTCTCGAATTCCTTCGACGCGAGCCAAGGTCTCGTGACGACGCTGCGCACGGCCAACCTGGACACTTCACTGACCACGACTCCGGGCTACGACACCACCACCGGCGTCGGCACTCCGACCGCCGCGTACCTCGCGTCGTTCGCCCGCAGGTGACCGGGCCGGCCCCGGAAGCGGCATCCGGGCCGGCCCGGTCAGCTCGTCGGCAGGGTGATGCTCGTCAGGTCGGGCTGACGGCCACCCGTGAGCACCGGCGGCCGCGGGCTGCCCACCGAACCGTCGGCGGCCAGCGGGTAGCTCGTGACGCTGCCGTCGCCGTCGGTGTTGAAGTTGGCGTTGTAGAGGCTGCGGCCGTCGTGGGACAAGGCAATGCCCTCGGCGCCGTTGCCGCCGGTCGCCAGTGCCGGGCCCGCCAGGCTGATGCCGGTGGCAGTCACCCTGAACGTGGTGATGTGGCCGGGGCCGGTACCGTTCGCGAAATTGGCGACGTAGGCGCGGTCGCCTCGGGCGGTGAGGACGATGCCGCGGGGCTCGTCGGCCGGATTGGGTACGGTGCTGACCGGCGTGGGCCGGGAATCCGCGCCCAGGTTGAGGAAGCTGATGCTGTCGGCCAGCGAGTTTGTGACCAGGACGTGCGAGCTGTCCGGCGTGATGGCGGCGAAGAACGCGCCCTTGCCCGTGGCGACGGTCGCCACCCACGTGAGGCTGCCGTCGGCGGCGATGGTGAACGTCGAGACGTCACCCGAAGCGCTGTTGGCCGTGACGAGTGTGCGGCTGTCGGGTGAGACCGCCAGTGCCGTCGTGCCCCGTCCGTGGGCGGGGATCGTCGCGACGCCGTGCGGCAGGCCGTCGGCCGAAACGCGGTAGTGCGAAACGGTTCCGTCGCCGCCGTTGCCGAAGTTGGCCGTGTATAGGTTCTTGCCGTCCGGGCTCAGCGCGATGCCGGACGGGGTCACGGGCTCCGGCGCCGGACCGTGCGCGGCGGGAAACGCGGTGAGGCGCCCGTCGGCTTCGATCCGGAAAGGAGCGACGTCCCGCGTGCCCCAGTTGCCTACGTAGAGCCATTTTCCGTCGTGCGAACGGATCGACGCCTGTGGGTGGGTGTCGCCCTTCCCTACCGGCAGCGAAATCGCCGGTGCCTTCAGCGAACCGTCTTCGTTGAAGCCGAACTCGGCGACGGTGTCGGAAGCCCAGTTGGTGACGTACACCGCGCGGGGCCCCGGGGCCGCGGGCGCGGCGGGCTCGTCCGACGAACAAGCTGCGAGCCCGACCGCGACCACGGCCGCGAGACCGCCGGCCACCACGCGTTTCACCATGAATTTTTCCTTCGTCTTGGCCGGGCTGATCGAAACCAGACTAATCGCCGACGAAGGCGTGGCAGTAGTTTCCGATTCCTTACGGCACCGGAACCCTCCACTTCGGACGCGTCAGTGCGTGAGCGCGGTCGGCGCGTCTTCCGGGCGTTCGGCCAGCGGCTCGAACTCGTTCACGCCCGCGAGATCCGCGCCCATCGAGATGTTCGTGACCCGCTCCAGGATGACCTCGACGATCACCGGCACGCGGTACTCGGCCGCCAGCTGCCGCGCCTTCTCGAAGCCCGCCCTCAGATCCTCGGGCCGGCGCACGCGAATGGCCTTGCAGCCCAAGCCTTCGGCCACCTTGACGTGGTCCACTCCGTACCCGGCCGTCTCGGGCGAGTTGACGTTCTCGAACCCCAGCTGCACGCAGTAGTCCATGTCGAACGACCGCTGCGCCTGCCGGATCAGGCCGAGGTAGGAGTTGTTGACCAGGACGTGGACGTACGGGCGGTTGAACTGCGCGCCGACGGCCAGCTCCTCGAGCATGAACTGGAAGTCGTAGTCCCCGCTGATCGCCACGACCTCGGCGTCGGGGTCGGCGGTGGCCACGCCCAGCGCCGCCGGGACCGTCCACCCGAGCGGCCCGGCCTGTCCACAGTTGATCCAGTGCCGCGGCCGGTACACGTGCAGGAACTGCGCCGCGGCGATCTGCGAAAGCCCGATGGCCGAGACGTAGCGGGTCTCCTTCCCGAACACCTGGTTCATCTCTTCGTAGACACGCTGCGGTTTGATCGGCACCTCGTCGAAGTGCGTCTTGCGTTCCATCGTGGACTTGCGGCGCGCGCAGTCACCGGCCCACGCCGAACGATCCGGCAGGGTTCCGGCCTCGCGTCGCTCACGGGCCACCGTGACGAACTGCTCCAGCGCGGCCTTCGCGTCGGACACAATCCCGTAGTGCGGCGCGAACACGCGGCCGATCTGCGTTGGCTCGATGTCGACGTGGACGAACGTGCGCTCGCCGCGGTAGACGTCGAGGTCACCCGTGTGCCGGTTGGCCCAGCGGTTGCCGATGCCCAGCACGCAGTCGGCTTCGAGCATGGTCGCGTTGGCGCCGCGGTGGCTCGTCTGGATCCCCGCCATCCCGGCCATCAGCGGATGGTCGTCGGGGATGGTGCCCCAGCCCATGAGAGTGGGGATCACGGGAATGCCGGTCAGCTCGGCGAACTCGACCAGCAACTCGGCCGCGTCGGCGTTGATGATTCCGCCGCCGGCCACGATCACCGGCCGCTCCGCCGCGCCCACGAGGTCCAGCGCGCGGTCGACCTGGGCCCGCGTCGCCGCCGGTTTCGCGACGGGCAGGGGTTCGTAGGAGTCGATGTCGAAGTCGATCTCGGCCAGCTGCACGTCGATCGGCAGGTCGATCAGCACCGGGCCGGGCCGGCCGGTGCGCATGAGCCAGAACGCCTTCTGGAACGTGCCCGGCACCTGCGCCGGCTCCATCACCGTCACGGCCCACTTGGTGACCGGAGCCGCGATGGCCGAGATGTCGACGGCCTGGAAGTCTTCCTTGTGCAGCTTGGCCACCGGCGCCTGGCCGGTGATGCACAGGATCGGGATCGAGTCCGCGCTGGCCGAGTACAAGCCGGTGATCATGTCGGTGCCCGCCGGGCCCGAGGTGCCGATGCACACACCGATGTTCCCCGGCTGGGTCCGGGTGTAGCCCTCGGCCATGTGCGAGGCGCCTTCGACGTGGCGGGCCAGCGTGTGCGCGACGTTTCCGTCCCGGCGCAACGCGGCGTAGAACGGGTTGATGGCGGCGCCGGGCAACCCGAAAGCAGTTGTGATGCCTTCGCGGCGCAGCACTGCGACGGCGGCGTCGGCTGCGGTCATTCTGGGCATGAGTCCACTCCTGACAAGTGACTGTCCTACTGGGTCCGGCCCGCGAGCTCTTCGGTGAGCTTGAACAGACCGGAATGGTCGAGCCCGCCGTCGCCGCGAGCGACGAGGGAGGCGATCAACTGGGCGACCGCACTGCCGAGAGGGATCGCCACCCCGGCTTCCCGTGCGGCCGCGGTGACGATGCCCATGTCCTTGTGGTGCAAGGAGAGGCGGAAACCGGGTGTGAAATCGCGCTTGAGCATGTTCTCCGACTTGCGGTCGAGGACGGTGCTGCCGGCCAGCCCGCCGCCGAGCACCTCCACGGCGATCACCGGGTCCACATCGGACGCCTCGGCGAGCACGAGCGCTTCGGCGAGGAGCTGGAGGTGGCCGGCGACCATGAGCTGGTTGGCGGCTTTGACGGTCTGGCCGGCACCGTGCGGACCGACGTGCACGATGGTGCGCCCGACGGCTTCCAGTACCGGCTTGGCAGCGGCGAAGTCCTCGGCGGCGCCACCGACCATGATGGACAGCACACCCTCGACAGCACCGGCTTCCCCGCCGGACACCGGCGCGTCGAGAACGCGCACCTCCACTTTCGCGCCGGCTTCGGCGACCGCGCGGGCCGTGGCCGGCTCGATGGTGCTCATGTCGATCACCAGCTGACCGGAGTGCGAGTTCTCGAAGATGCCGTCTTCGCCCATCGCGACAGCCACCACGTCCGGCGAGTCCGGCACCATCGTGATCACGACGTCCGAGCCCTTGACCGCCTCGGCGATGCTCGACGCGCCACGGCCACCCGCGGCGACCAGCGCGTCGACCCGCCTCGCGCTGCGGTTGTAGCCGACGACGTCGTACCCGGCCTTGACCAGGTTCTCGGCCATCGGCAGACCCATGATGCCCAGGCCGATGAAACCCACCGTGCTCATGTGAAATCTCCTGTGAAAACGACGCGGTGAATCAACGCCGGGACAATCGGCGCTGCGAAACGAAGCTATGAAGAACTGCGAAAAACGACGCTCAGGAACGCGTCTGGGGTGGATCGAGTGGATCTACGTCACGAATGGACGCGTCGAGCAGCTGGATCGGGTGCACCACCGGGATCCCCTGGTCGAGGAACCGGCGGATCTGCAGCAGGCACCCGGCGTTCGCGGTGGCCACCACGTCGGGTTCGACGTCCGCGAGGTGCTTCGCCTTGCGGCGACCGAGTTCTTCGGCCGTTTCGGGCTCCACCAGGTTGTAGATCCCGGCCGATCCGCAGCACAGCTCCGCCTCGGCGATGTCGTGCACGGACAGCTCCGGGATGCTGCGCAGAAGTTCGCGCGGTTGCCGGCGGATTCCTTGGGCGTTGGCGAGGTGACAGGCGTCGTGGTAGGCGACTTTGGTCTTCATCGGGTGCCGGGTGGCGCGCGCGGGGAGGTCCGCGATCAGTTCGTTGATGTCCCGCACCCGCGAGGCGAAGGTCCGCGCTCGCTCGGCGTACTCGGGAACGTCCGCGAGGAGGTCGCCGTACTCCTTGAGCGTGGACCCGCAGCCGGCCACATTGGCGACGACGACGTCGAGGTCGTAGCGCTCGAACATCTCGATGGTCCCTTTGGCCCGGGTGAGGCCGTCTTCCTCTCGTCCCGCGTGGACCGACAGCGCACCGCAGCACTGGTTGTCCTGCGGAACGTAGACGTCGCAGCCTTCGGCGGCGAGCACACGGATGGTGGCGGCGTTGACGTCACCGAAGAAGACGCGGTTCGCGCAGCCTGCGAGCAGCCCCACCCGCAGCCTCGCCTCGCCGGCCGGCTTGAGGGTGCGTTCCGGCGTCTTCGTCAGCAACGCCCGCAGCGTCACCGGCGGCAGCAAGGCTTCCAACGCACTGAGGCGGGGCGGCAGCCGCTTCAGGATGCCCAGCCGGTGGACGAGCGCCCGAAGGCCGAGCCGGGTGTAGAGCAGACCGCCGAACGCCGCGAGCCGCAACCGGCGCGGATACGGGAACAGCGAGAAGACGAACGCGCGGAACACCTTGTCGAAGAAGCCGCGCGGCACCTGGCGCTCGACCTGCGGGCGGACCGACTCGATGAGCTTGTCGTACTGCACTCCCGAGGGACACGCGGTGGTGCAGGCCAGGCAGCCGAGGCAGGTGTCCATGTGGTGGCCGAACGTCTCGTCCAGGCCGATCTCGCCCTTGGCGGCCAGGTCCATCAGGTAGATGCGCCCGCGCGGCGATTCCATCTCCTGGCCGGTGACCACGTAGGTCGGGCACGTCGGGAGGCAGAATCCACAGTGGACGCAGTCGTCGAGGAGCTCCCGTTTCGGCGGGTGGTGCTCGTCGAAGGAGCTGCCGAGTGTCGACGTCATGACGCACGCTCCTCGTCTTCGAGCCAGGGTGAGAACCGGCCGGCACCGAACCGACCGGCCGGGTCGAACTGCCGCTTGATCGCCCGCATCACGCGCACCGGCGCCGGTGGCGGACCCCATCCGCGGCCGGCCGAGAGGCCGTCGCGGCGCAGCACGGTCACGGCCGCGCCGAACTCCTGGTGCAACTGGGCGAGGAGCTCGTCGTGGTCACCGCCGTTGAACTGCACGGTGTGGACGCCGATCGCCATCGAACTGGCCACCGAGGCTCCCGCGGCCACCATCCTCGTCACCAGAGCCGGCCCGGCGACCGGCATTGTCCCGATTCGCACAACTGTTGTCCCTCGAACACCATCCGCGCTCGCGGCAACACCTGCCCAGGCCGCGGCCGCCTCCTCGACCGCGAGCACCCGGGCCGTGGTTCCCCCGAGCCGGCACAGCTCACGTTCACGCTGCTCGACGCCCTCCGGCGTCCCTTCGAGCTTCACCAGCAGCCGCCCACCGGACCATTCGAGGGCGGACGCTTCCAACCCGGTCATGACGACCTTGCCGGCCAGGTCGAACGCCTCGCCCGCGTCGGCCTCGACCGCCACCGTGCGCACCGCCAGGGGAAGCGGGTGCAACCGCAGCACGACTTCGGCCACGACCCCGAGCGTCCCGAGGGAACCGTGGAACAGCTTCGCGAGGTCGTAGCCGGCGACGTTCTTGATCACGTGCCCGCCGGACCGCGCGACCGTGCCGTCACCCAGCACGACGGTCGTCCCGATGACCAGGTCACGCAGGCTGCCGAACGCCGTGCGCAGCGGCCCGGCATCCGCCGTGGCCAGCAGCCCGCCGATCGTGGCACCCCGCCAGGCCCGGGCCGGGTCGAGCGCCACGCGCTGGCCCCCCTCCGCGAGCGTCTCCTGAACGGTCGTGAACGGCGTGCCCGCCCGAACCGCGATCGTCAAGTCCGAAGGCGCGTACTTCAGCACCCCGGTCAACGACGTCGTGTCGATGACCGCGTCGGCCGGCGCGGCAGGCGCGCCCCAGCCCGAGGCGGTCTCCGCGCCGGTCACGAGCAGCCGAGGGTGGCTCGCGCGGGTGTCCGCCACCGCGGCGCGCACTTCCTCCACAGTGGACGGAGCGAACGTGGTCTCCTGAGTCACGCCGTCACATCCGCTCGATCAAGCCGGCGGATTCGAGGGGATGCGGCTTGTAGACGCCCGGTCGTTCCCCGCACAGCCGCGGCGTCGGCAGCAACTTGCCCGGGTTGCAGATCCCCGAGGGGTCGTACGCGTGCCGCAGCCGCGCCATCGTCGCCAGGTCGTCCTCACTGAACTGCCGCGGCATCGAACACGCCTTGTCCGTCCCGATCCCGTGCTCCCCGGACAATGACCCGCCCAGGTCCACGCACAGTTCGGCGATGGCCCGCGAGAGCGCCTCCGCCCGCTCGTGCTCACCGGCGGCCTCGCTGTAGAGCACCAGCGGATGCAGATTCCCGTCGCCGGCGTGGAACACGTTCGCCACGCGCAGCCCGGCCCCGGCGGCCAGCTCGGAGATCCGGGTCAACGCCGTCGCCAGCTGGGTGCGCGGGACAACCCCGTCCTGCACGAAGTAGTTCGGGCTGATCCGCCCCACCGCGGCGAACGCGGCCTTGCGGCCCTTCCACACCAGCGCCCGCTCCTCGGCACTCGCCGGAATCCGCAGCTTCGTCGCCCCGAACTCTTCGCACAGCTGCTTCACCTGTGCGAACTGCGCGTCGACCTCCGCCTGCGGCCCGTCGAGCTCCACCACGAGCGCGGCGGCCGCGTCGCGCGAGTAACCGGCGTCGACCGCGGCTTCGACAGCCTCGATGGCCAGCGCGTCCATCATCTCCACCGCCGCGGGCACGATCCCGGCCTCGATCACGGCGCTCACCGTGTCACCCGCCTGCTCGACGGACGGGAAGTCGGCCACGAGCGTCTTCACCGCGGCCGGCTTGGCCAGCAGTTTCACGGTGATGCGCGTGGCGATGCCGAGCGTGCCCTCGGACCCGATGAACGCGCCCAGCAGGTCGTACCCGCCCAGCTGCGGGCTGTCGCCGCCGAGAACCGTGGTCGTGCCGTCGGGCAGCACGACTTCGGCCGAGTGGATGTGGTGGACGGTGAAGCCGTACTTGAGACAGTGGGCGCCCCCGGAGTTCTCCGCGACGTTGCCGCCGATCGTGCACACCTGCTGCGACGACGGGTCCGGCGCGAAGTACAGCCCGTACGGCGCCGCCGCCCGGCTGATGTCCACATTGGTCACTCCGGGCTCGACGATCGCGCGCCGGTTCACCACGTCGATCTCGACGACGGACCGCAGGCGCTGCAACGAGATCACGACCCCGTCGGCCACCGGCAGCGCACCGCCGGACAACCCGCTGCCGGCGCCGCGGGCGACGAACGGCACGTCGTGCTTCGCGCAGACCCGCACGGCCGCGGCGACCGCCTCCGCCGTGCGCGGCACCAGCACCAGCGACGGGACGACGCGGAAGCCGGTCAGCCCGTCGCATTCGTAGGACCGCAAGGCGACCGGGTCGGACACCACCGCGTCGGCGCCCACGGCTTCGACGAACTCGGCGTGCAAGCCCTGCGGCACCGTGCCACCTCCACCAGGTCATCCAGACCTCCTCCTGTGCTCGGAGGAGGTCTGGAACATGACTGAGATACAAGTCGTAGCCCGACCAACGCTAACTCTCAGCCTACCGGGCCACAAGCCCTGAAGGCCAGAAATTTCCACCAAGTGTAATTGATCTTCCGTATAGTGGAAGTTATCGAACGGCCGCGCCGCCCTTCGCCGCAGCGCGCAGCCGGCCCGCGAGGTCGGCGAAGCTCACCGCGCTGAGGTCGCAGTCCGTGGTCTCGGCGGTGTCGACGGGCCGGTCAGGGCCCTTTTCCCCCGGTCGCTCGACGAAGGCCGTGCGGAACCCGGCGTCGCGCGCGCCGTGGATGTCCCAGGTGTGGGCGGCGACCATGAGGATGGTGCGGGGCTCGACGTCCAGGAGCTTCGCGGCGTTGGTGTACGCGCGGCGGTCCGGCTTGTACGCACCCACGTTCTCGGCCGACAGGATCGCGTCGAACCCGAGGCCGGCGCCCTTCACCACGTGGATGAGCTGGGCGAACCCGCCGTTGGACAGCGCGACCACCACGAAGTCGCGGCGCAGCTCGGCCAGCCCTTCGACGGCGTCCGGCCACGGCGGCAGCGCGTCCCAGGCCCGGACCATGCGCTCGCGCGCCTCGGCGCCGAACTTCCCGGCGACGCCGAACAGCTCCAGACACTCGTCGAGCGCCTCGCGGTGCACGGCGTCGAGGTTCGCCCATTCGCGCTCGCCGCGGTTGATCTGCCCGACCGCGGGCAGGTAGCGCTCGCGCCACGCGTCCACGAGGGCGGGGCAGTCGAACTCGGTCTCGTGGTGTTCGGCGATCGCGGCCACGCCGTCGATCACGCCGGTGCGCCAGTCCACAGTGGTCCCGAAGACGTCGACGGCGACCACCGCCACCTCGCTGACATCGAACATCTCGCTCCGATCTGGCGTTGAACAGCAACACTTACGCCGGGTCGACACCCAGCCACTCGCGCAGCTCACGCCGCCCGGCCTCGGTGAGGTCGACGGCGCGGCTCGCCTCGAGCAGGTCGATCCAGCCCAGTTCGAGCAGCCGGCTCTTCACCGCGGCGCCGAGGCTGCCCGCGAGGTGGTGCCGGCGTTCGCTCCAGTCCATGCACGGCCGCGCCAACGGCCGGGCGCGACCGCGCAACCCGTCGACGTCGATCCCGTGCACCGCCAGTTCGGCGTGGCCTTTGGCCGAGACGCCGTAGGAATCGTGGTCCTCGATCAGAAACCCCTTCGCCAGGAAGGCGTCGTTGATGGCCACGCCGACGCTGCCCGCGAGGTGGTCGTAACAAACCCTGGCCTCGCGCAGCTTGCGCCCGCGCGTCGCCTGCCGCAACGACTTCGCCGGCCCGGGCGGCGCGAGCAGCAGCAGGCCCTCGATCGCGTCGGCGACAGGGCTCGCGAGCCGGTACAGCCGTTGACGGCCGGACACCTCGACGACGACCAGGCCGCCGTCCTTCAGCTTGCGCAGGTGGGTGCTCGCCAGCGACGCCGAGATGCCGACCTCCGCCATCAACGCCGAAACCGGCTGCGGCCGTCCGTCGAGGAGCAGCAACAGCATCGCGGCACGGTTTCGGTCGGAGAGAAGGAATCCGATCCGGGCGAGATCCGCGTCACCTGCCATGCGGCCACGATAACTCCGGAACAGTTGAGCCCCGGTTGAACAATGGCCGGGCTTTCTACAGCCCCGCGTCCTCGGTGACGCCCAGGGCCCGGCGGGTGCTGGACAAATGCACCCGGACCGTCTCGCACGCCCGTTCGCCGTCCCCCGCGTGAACGGCTTCCGCGATTTCCCGGTGCTCCTCGAGGATCACGTCGAGGCGGTCGCGCGCGCCGTCGCGGCCGTTCACGGTGGACTCGCCGACCATCCGCATCTGCCGATCGCGCAGCGAGCCGTACACCGAGCCGAGGATCGGGTTCGCGGCCGCGTCGACCAGCACGGTGTGAAACGCGCGATCGGCCTCGAGGAACTCGCCGAGGCCGGCCGCCGCCTGCTGCTTGGCCCGCTGCTCTTCCATGCCCGCGAAGACGGCTTCGCGCACCTGCGGCCCCGCGGCCGCGACCTTGCCGGCCGCGAACTGCTCCAGCACGAGCCGCGCCTCCAGCACCGCGCGGACCTCGTCGGGCGAGACCGGCACGACCAGCGCGCCACGCTGCGGGTACAGCCGCAGCAGCCCCTCGCCTTCCAGCCGCAGGAACGCCTCGCGCACCGGCGTCCGGGACATGCCCAGCGCCTCGGCGACCTCGCCCTCACTGATCAGCTCGCCGCCCGGGAACCCGCCGGACAGCACCTGCTCCTTGACGTAGGCGAGCGCACGATCCTTCGCGCCGACGCGCTCGCTCGCCATCGATCCCCCGTGAGGTCGGAAGAAATTCCAGTCGTATCTTAGCGGCCGGTCAGCCCGGGACGAGCGCAGCACGGAAGGTGGTCCGGTAGCTGCCCGCAGTGGTGCCGACCTGGCGTTCGAAGTGACGACGCAGGGTTTCCGCGGAGCCGAACCCCACCATCGCGGCGATTTCGGAGATGCGGTGCTCGGTGGTTTCGAGCAGCACCTGCGCGCTCGCGACGCGTTCGCGGTTGATCCAGTCGAACACGGTCATCCCGGTGGCGTGGCGGAATTTCCGCACGAGGCTGCGCTCACTCAGGTGCAGGTGGCCGGCGAGCGAGCTGAGGGTGAGCGGCTCGTGGAGGTGCTCCCGCAGCCACGCCAGGAACGACCCGAGCGCCGGCTCGCCCGCGATCCGGATGGAGTCCTTCACGAACTGAGCCTGCGCGCCCGGCCGCCGCGGCGCCATCACCAGCAGCCGGCCGACGTCGCCGGCGTAGGCCTGGCCCAGGTCTTCGGCCAGCAGGTGCAGCGCCAGGTCGGTGGCCGAGAAGACCCCGCCCGAGGTGTGCACGGGACCGTCGTCGAGGTAGAGGCAGCCGGGTTCGAGGCGGACGTCGGGGAACTCGCGGCGGAACTCCTCGGTGAACAGCCAGTGCGTGGTCGCGCGGCGTCCGTCCAGCAGCCCGGCGCGAGCCAGCAGGAACGCGCCGCCGCAGAACGACACCAGCCGCGCGCCGTTCCCGGCCGCGCCACGCAGGGCCGCCAGCACCGGCAGCGGGCGCTCGGCCAGCGGATCGTCGACGCCGGGGACCATCACGGTGTCGGCGGTCAGCAGCGTCGCCAGCGGCGCGAGCTCGCCGAAGTCCACGCCGGAGGGCAGCACTTGCCGGGGCTGCTCGCCGCACAGCACCACCTCGTAGGCGCTCTCGGCGTCGTCCGTCAGCTCGACGATCGCGGACATCCGCGGCCCGAAGACCTGGTGCACCACCGCGACCTCGAGCGCCACCGAATCGGGCACCACCAGCACCGCGATCACGTGCTTGGCGCGGCCACGCGAGGTGACGGGCGTCTTGGCGGGGTGCACGAGTTCACGGTAGCGAGCGTGACTTGAACATTCAAGTCATTACCGTCACAGTTCACCGGGGTCGTTCCGCACGACGAATCAGCTCTCGGTGCCGAAGGCGCTGCCCAGGACGCCTGACCGCAGTTCGGCGAGTACGACATCGGCGGTCTCAGCCGGCAACTCGGGCTTCGCGCCCGTGCCGCTCGCGACTACGACTGTGGCGACGTGGTGCAGTTTCACGTTCGTGTGCTGCGAGACTTCGCGCAGGGCCTCGAAAGCCTCGTCCTCGGTCCAGCTCCGCACCAGCATGAGCATGCCCTTGGCCTGCTCGATCACCGGGCGCGTCGCGAGCGCCGCCTCCAGCTGCTCAACCTTGGCAGCCTGCCCCACCGGCTCCCGATCAGAACTCACGGCAAAATTCCACCACAAGATGGTGGGACCACACCACTTCCGGCCGCCGCCGGTCACCCTCACGAACCGGTGCCGGTGCCCGACCCCAGCCCGAGCTCGGCCCACACGGTCTTGCCGGTCGCCGTGACGTGCTGACCCCACGCCACACACAGCGCGGCGATGAGGTGCAGTCCGCGGCCACCCTCGTTGTCCGGCGGCCGCGGCGCCGCGCGGACCGGGGTGCTGTCGTCGACCTCGACGCGGACCAGGCCGGGCAACCGCAGCAGGCGCACGCACTGCGGCGGCCCGCCGTGGGAGAGCGCGTTGGTGGCCAGCTCGTCGACCACCTGCACGACGTCGATCAGCACGTCGGCATCGACGTCGAGCAGGTGCTCGCGCGTCCAGCACCGCACCTGGTGCAGCTCACCGCCGGCGCCGGTCAGCGGCAGCGCCGTCATCGCCGCGTCCGGCTCGAGCGCACGGGACAGTCCACCAGCGGTCAGCGCTCCTTCTCCGAACTTCGGCATGATCCAACGTCCTCATACCCCGATCCGCAGGAGTTGAAGCATCGCCAGGCCGGAGCGCCCTTCGGCGCCCGTCACCGGTCGTTGGTGATGGCGGTGTCCGCCCGGTGACGCCGAATGGTCGAAAACGAACGCAAGAGGATGGGCTCCCACCACGCCTAGGCCGCCCACTCGTTCTCCGCGCAGAGCAAAGCCACCAGACTCCCTCGGCGAGCCCGGTGGATCCACTGTGGATCATCAGCTCTTGCTGGTCCCCGGCGTGGCGTTCTTCGTGGGAATGTTGCCGCAGAGGATCTTGGCGCCGTTCACGGTCATGTTGTCACCAATGCCCTCGATCTTCACCGGGCCGCCGGCGGTGTTCAGCGACATCACCGAGCCGGCTGACGCGAGGCCCTGGACGTCGTACCGCTTGCCGCACTCTCAGCCGAAGCCCTCATCGCCTCAACGAATGCCGCCACGCCGCTGCCCGCCGCGACGACAGCCCTCGCCCCGGTGTGATCCCCATCGCGACCAGCCGACCAGCGGCGCCAGGACAGTAGGGTCGACCGCCATGGGGTTTCGGCGGGGGTTGGCGCTGCTGGTGGCCGCCACGTTCTTCATGGAGATCGTCGACGCCACGATCATCGCGCCCGCGGCGCCGCTCATGGCGGCCGACCTCGGGGTGAGCTCGGTGGACGTCAACGTGACCATCACGGCCTACGTCCTCACCCTCGGCGTCCTCATTCCGATCAGCGGCTGGCTCACCGATCGCTTCGGCGCGCGCCGCGTGTTCGCAACCGCACTGATCCTGTTCACACTTTCATCATTGGCGTGCGCACTCGCACCAAACCTTGTGCTGCTGACAACAGCGCGAGTGGTGCAGGGCGTCGGCGGCGCGATGATGGTGCCCGTCGGCCGGCTGGTGGTCCTGCGCGCCACACCTAAGAAAGACCTGGTCAAAGCGGTCGCCTACCTGACGTGGCCCGCGTTGCTCGCGCCCGTGGTGGCGCCGGTCGTCGGCGGGTTGCTGGCGCAGTACGCATCGTGGCGGTGGATCTTCGTGATCAACCTGCCCCTGGGCATCGCCGCGCTGGCCGTGGCGTGGGCGATCGTGCCGGACCTGCGCGCGGAGCGGCCCGCGCAGTTCGACCGGGTCGGGTTCGGGTGGGTGGCCGTCGGCACCGCAGCGCTGGTCGTCGCGCTTGAAGGTCTCGGCTCGGGCTTCGGCCCGGCAACGGCCGTGGCGCTGATCGTGGCCGTCGTCGGCCTCGGCTGGGCGATCCGGCACCTGCTGCGCGCACCGAATCCCCTGCTCGACCTGCGGATCCTCCGCATCGCGACCTACCGCATCACCGCCGCCACGGGCTCCGTCTACCGCGGCGTGATCACTGCCATCCCCTTCGTCCTCCCGCTGCTCTTCCAGCTCGGCTTCGGCTGGAGCCCCGCCCGCGCCGGCCTGGTGGTCATCGCGCTGTTCGTCGGCAACGTCGGCATCAAACCCGCCACCACCCCGCTCATGCGCCGCTTCGGCATCCGCACGGTGCTGCTCGCGTCGATCCTCGTCGGCGCCGCCTGCCTCGTCGGCCTGGCCTTCGTGCGGGCCGACACCCCGTTACCCGTGCTGCTCGCCCTGCTCCTCATCAGCGGAATCTCCCGCTCCACCGGCTTCACTGCCTACAACAGCGTCGCCTTCGCCGACGTCGACGAGCCCCTGATGAACCACGCCAACACCCTGCTCTCGACCCTGCAGGAACTCGGCGCGGGCCTGGGCGTGGCCTTCGGCGCACTGCTCATCCGCGCCGGCGGCCTGGTCGCCACCGACGCGCCCGGCCCGTTCCGCGTGGCAATGGCGCTGCTGGCCGTCCTGCTGGCGATCCCGCTCGTCGCCGCGATCCGGTTGCCCCACACCGCCGGCAACGCCGTCACCGGGCGCGAATCCCGGCGAGGATGAGGTCGATTCCGGTCAGGAACTGCTCGCGGTCGTCGTGTTCACGCGCCTGGCGGGCGACGGCCCGGGTGAAGGGGTAGTCGTCCGGGTCGAGCTCTTCCCAGGCCGCCGACACCGCGTCGAGGAACTCCTCCCGGTCCGCCACTGACCCGGCGACGCGGGCGTTCGAAGCGTTCTGCGCGGCGGAGCCGAGGATGTAGTGCATCAGCGCCGACGCCACGGTGAACCAGCTGTCCTCAGGCACGCCCAGCGCGCCGACGTGCCGGCCGATGCCTTCGAAGATCCGCAGCGGCACCGACTTCGTCGGACCGTGCGACAGCTGCAGCGACACCTGCGTGGCGAGCCACGGGTGCTCGGCGATCGCGTTGAACAGGCCCAGCGCGACCGCGCGGATCTCCTCCCGCGGTGACCCCACGGCTTCGGTCGGCTCGGCCAGCGCGGCGGCGACCACGGCATCGGTCGCGGCCTCGAGCAGCTCGCCCTTGTTCGCCACGTGCCAGTAGATCGCCCCGGGCCCGGTGGCGAGGTGCTCGCTCAGGGCCCGGAACGTCAGCCCGCCCTCGCCGGACGCGTCGAGCAGCTCGACGGCGGCCTCGGTGATGCGCTCGCGGGAGAGCGCCTCTGTACGCCGCTGAGCTCGGCGGGTCCGCGCAACCATACGTCCATCTTGACACATCTGGAATCTCGTTCCAACATTGGAACGACATTCCATAGCGCTTCGGAGGAGTCATCTTGAACACCGTCACGATCATCGGCGCCGGCCTCGGCGGCCTCACCCTCGCCCGCGTGCTGCACGTCCACGGCATCCCGGCCACGGTCTACGAAGCCGAGGACTCCCCGTCGTCCCGCGCACAGGGCGGCATGCTCGACATCCACGACTACAACGGCCAGATCGCCATCGAAGCCGCCGAACTCTCCGACGAGTTCCGCGGCCTGATCCTCGAGGGTCGCCAGCAAATGCGGGTCCTCGATCCCGACGGGACCGTCCTGCTCGACCAAGCCGACGACGGCACCGGAGGCCGACCCGAAGTCCAACGCGGGGAGCTGCGGCAGCTGCTGCTCGACTCGCTCCCCGCCGGCACCGTCCGCTGGGGCGCCAAGGTCGCCGACGCCCGCCCTGTGGGTGAGGCTCGCCACGAGGTGACCTTCACCGACGGCAGCGTTGTCGCGACTGACCTGCTGGTCGGCGCGGACGGCGCGTGGTCCCGCGTGCGACCGTTGCTGTCGGGTGCGGTCCCCGAGTACGCCGGCACCTCGTTCGTCGAGGTCTACCTCTACAACGCAGACACCCGCCACCCGGCGGCCGCGAAAGCTGTCGGCGGCGGATCACTCATCGCACCGGCACCCGGCCGCGAAATCCAGGCGCACCGGGAAAGCGGCGACACGCTGCACACCTACGTCGTCCTCACCCGGTCACAGGAATGGTTCGCCGCCATCGACTTCACCGACGCCGACGCGACGGCCGCGCGCATCGCCCGGGAATTCGACGGCTGGGCCCCGGAACTCACCGCCCTCATCACCGACGGCGACACCGCACCCTTGCTACGCCCTCACTTCACACTGCCCCTCGACCACCGCTGGGACCGCGCGCCGGGCGTCACCCTCGTCGGCGACGCCGCCCACCTCATGCCGCCCAACGGCGAAGGCGCCAACCTCGCCATGCTCGACGCAGCCCGGCTCGGCCAAGCGCTCGCCGCCCACCCGGACAACGTCGAGACAGCCCTGTCCGAATACGAACAGGAAATGTTCCCCCGCAGTCAGGCGGTCGCAGTCGAGGGCGTCGAGATGCAGGAGCTCTTCGCGGGCAGCAACTCGGCCCGCGATCTCGTGGCCATGTTCACGGGCGCCGAGTGAGCGGCAACGGTTCCGCCGGCTTTACCGCCGCGGCACACCAAAGCCGCAGCCGAGCCGCCGGCGGAACCGGCGCCAACACCGTCCGCGTGGTCTCGGTATCAGCAGCACCCGGCGTTTCCGGACAATTTGACCGAAGACAAACCGGCCAACGCGACGCGGCAAGCACCGGCCGCGTCGGCTCGCGGAGGCGGCGTCTAACGTGAGTCTGCCACCGGCCGCTCGCTGAGAGCACGACCGCGTTCCGACTCCGGGAACCGCTCCAGCATCGCCCGCAGCTCGACGGCCTCGACGTTCGCCCCGAAGGTCTCCGCGCCCGGCTCCAGCCGCACACCTTCGGCCAGACCGCCGGCCGGCACGGGATCGAAGCCGAGCGCATCGACCACAGTGGACACTTCCGCCACGGCCGCGGGGTCGTCGCCGACGAGGGCGATGGCCTTGCGGCCGGGCGTCCCGGCGGGGCGGGCCTCGTCTTCCAGGTCGTGGTAACCCATGTGGTTGAACGCCTTCACAACGCGCGCGCCGGGCAGGAACTTCTGCACCGTCTCGCTCGTGGAGACCTCCAGGTCGGCGCGGTGACCGTCCACTTCCCACCAGTAGTTCATGGCGTCGATCACGAGCTTGCCGTCCAGCTCCGCCGCCGGGATGCTGCGGTACTTGCCCAGCGGCAGCGCCAGGATCACGACGTCGGCCGAAGCGGCGTCGGCCGGCGTCGTGGCGACGGCGCCCGGCGCGAGGACTTCCACGGTGAGCGCGATCTTCTCCGGCGCGCCCGAGCCGGCGATGAGCACGCGGTAGCCGGCCGCCACTGCGAGCCGCGCGAGGACGGTGCCGACTTTGCCCGCGCCGAGGATGCCCAGCGTCTCCGTCATTTCCCCTCCGCCAGCAGGTCCCGCACCATCGGGATCACCTTCGTGCCGTACAGCTCCACCGCGTGCATGCGCGCGCTCGCCGGCTGCGAACCGCTGGAGTAGATGAGGTCGAACCGGCCGACGTCGAGGTCTTTCACCGCGCCGGCGATCTTGCGCGCGACTGTTTCCGGCGAGCCGATGTACATCGAGCCGTGCTCGATTTCGCTGTCGTACTCGGCGCGCTGGATCGGCGGCCAGCCGCGCAGCCGGCCGATGCGGTCGCGGATCACGCGGTAGCGCGGCCAGAACAGTTCACGCGCTTCCTCGTCGGTGTCGGCGATGAAGCCGGGCGAGTGCATGCCGACGGGGTGCGCGGTCGTGCCGAATTCGGCGGCGGCGCGGCGGTAGAGGTCCACGTACGGTGCGAACCGCTTCGCCGGCCCGCCGATGATCGCGAGCATCAGCGGCAGCCCGTAGTGGGCGGTGCGGATCACCGACTGCGGCGAGCCTCCGACGCCGACCCAGGTCGTCAGGCGACCCGACTCCGTCTTGGGGAAGACGTCAGCCGCGTCCAGCGCCGGACGCAGTGAACCACTCCACGTCACGGGCTTCTCGTCGAGCAACTGAACGAACAGGTCGATTTTCTCTTCGAACAACTTGTCGTAGTCGGAGAGGTCATATCCGAACAGCGGGAACGACTCCGTGAACGAACCACGTCCGAGAATGATCTCCGCGCGGCCGTTGGAGAGTGCGTCGACGGTCGCGAAACGTTGGAAAACGCGCACGGGATCGTCGGAACTCAACACGGTCACCCCCGACGACAGGTGGATCCGCGACGTGCGCGTGGCGATGCCAGCCAGCACCGTCTCCGGGGTAGTGATCGAGTACTCCGGCCGGTGGTGCTCACCGAGCGCGATCACGTCCACGCCGATCTCGTCGGCGAGCACGGCCTCGTCGAGCACGTGCCGGATCGCCGCGGCGTAGGACATCGGCGTGCCGGAGTCGTCCTCCGGGACGTCGCCGAAGGTGTCGAGGCCGAAAACCAAGTCAGACATGGGAAGGCGCCTTCGTGAGCAGTTCGCGAACCCGCGGCGCGACCTCGCGGCCGAACAGCTCGATCGACCGGGCGCGAGCTTCTCGGGGCAGGTTCATGATGTCGTACTTCAGGTCGAAACGGCTGAGGCGCAGGTCACGCGCCACGGTCGCGATCTTGCGCGCGACGGTGTTCGGCGAGCCGACGAACAGCGCGCCGCCGTCGATCTCCGCCAGGTAGCGGCGGCGGTCCGGCTTGTAGAAACCGCGCTCGGCCGCGAGGTTCGCGACCACGGGCTGCCAGTACTCCCACCACGTCTCGACGGCTTCGGAGTCGGTGTCCGCGATCAGGCCGAGCGAGTGCTGTCCGACGGGCAACACCGGCTGTTCGAATTGCGCCAGCGCGCGGTGATAAAGCTCCACGTGCCCGGCGAACCGCTGCGGTCGGCCACCGATGATCGCCAGCATCAGCGGTAGTCCGTACTTCGCGGCGCGCACAACGGAATCCGGGCTGCCGCCCACGCCGATCCACGTCGGGATCCCGCCTGGGCGCATCCGCGGGTGCAGCGTCTGGTCCACCAGCGGCGCGCGCACGGTGCCCGACCACGTCACGGACTCCTCGCGTTGTAAGCGCATGAACAGTTCGAGTTTCTCTTCGAACAGGTGCTCGTAATCGGCGAGGTCGTATCCGAACAACGGGAACGACTCCGTCGCCGACGCCCGGCCCAGCACCAGCTGCGCGCGGCCGTTGGAGACGGCGTCGACGGTGGAGAAGTCGTGGTAGAGGCGGACGGGGTCGTTGGTGCTCAGCACCGTCACGGACGTGCCGAGCTTGATGCGCTCGGTCGCCGTCGCGACGGCCGCCAGGAGCACCGGCGTCGCGCTGTCGTTGTGGCCTTCGCGGTAGTGCTCGCCGACGCTGAAGACATCGAGGCCGGCTTCTTCGGCGAGGCGTGCCTCGTCGACGAGCAGGCGGACGGTCTCCGCGTCGCTCAGTGTCCGCGCTCCGTCGGTGGCGACTTCGCCGAAGGAGTTCAGCCCGAACTCGAAGCCGGGGTTCTTCGTCATGCCACCAGGATGCGTCGGCGCGGGGGCCGCCTGCCGCTCCCTCTCATGGAGACCTTCAGCCATCGGCTTCGATGCGCCGGGTGATCTTGTCGGCCGCCGTGCGCAGGGTGCGCAGCTCCGTTTCGGACAGCACGTCGTACACGAGCTCGCGCACGCGCTCGACGTGGCCGGGCGCGGACTCGAGCACGTGCGCGTAGCCGGCTTCGGTGAGCACGGCGTGGGTATAGCGGCCGTCCTCCGGGTCGGGCTCGCGGTAGAGGAACCCGCGTTTCTCCAGCCGGCTGATGAGGTGCGACAGGCGGGAGAGCTCGGCGTTGGTCAGGATCGCCAGCTCGCTCAGCCGCATGCGCCGACCGGGTTCCTCCGACAGCCCGGCCAGCGCGTAGTACTCGACGTAGCTGAGCTGTGAGTCTTCCCGCAGCTGCTTCTCCAGCTCGGTCGGCAGCCGGTGCAGCAGGTACGTGAACGAGCGCCACGTCTGCAGCTCTTCGGAGTCGAGCCACCGCGGGGCGGCCTGCCGGTGTGTCATGCGTCCCAGTCTAGCGCGTGACTTGAATGTTCAAGTTCGGGTGTTCATTATTTGACATGAAGATTCAAGTCATCCTCGGAAGGAAACCGGCAAGTGAGTGACCTCAAGATCGCCGTCATCATCGGCAGCACCCGCCCGGGACGCAACGGCAAGCAGGTCGCCGACTGGGTCTTCGCCAAGGCCAAGGCCCGCACCGGCGCGGACTACGAGCTCGTCGACCTGGCCGAGTTCCCGCTGCCCCACCTCGACGAGGCCCTGCCGCCCACCCTCGGCCAGTACGCCGGCGAGCACACCAAGGCGTGGGCCGCGAAGATCGACTCCTACGACGGCTTCATCTTCGTGACGCCCGAGTACAACCACTCGACGTCCGCCGTCCTGAAGAACGCCATCGACTACCTCTACGCGGAGTGGAACAACAAGGCCGCGGCCTTCGTGTCCTACGGCTCACTGGGCGGCGCCCGCGCGATCGAACACCTGCGCGCCATCTGCAGCGAGCTCCAGATCGCCCACGTGCGCCAGCAGCTGTCGTTCTCGCTGTTCACGGACTTCGAGAACTTCGCGTCCTTCACCCCGGCCGCCCTCCACGACGACGCGGCCACCACGCTGTTCACCCAGCTGGAGACCTGGTCGGGCGCCCTCAAGGCGATCCGGGACTGAGGTCTTTTTCAGGTGGCGCCGCGCCGGTATTCCTCCGGCGTGGCGCCCACTGTCCACAAGACACTGACGGTCGGCTCTTCTTCCAGGCGCACCCACCGGAGGATTTGAAGAACTCGCCCTTCTTCAAGGTGATTCGCGTAGGTCCGGCGATGTTGTCGTCGGCGATGATCGCGTGACCGTGTCGGCGAGCCGGTGCTCCGCACAGCCGCGGGAGTGGCAGGCGCGCTGCGGGTCGCGCCGCGACAGGCACCTGTTACACGCAAAGGGACACGATTCGGACGAGCGCCCGTCCGCCGCCGCCCATGGCGACGGTGTTGGCAGCTGGGGTTACTCCAGGTTTACGCTCACGACCATGCGATTCGCCATCAAGACTTCGCCCCAGAACACCGTCTGGGAGGACATGCTCGCGGTCTGGCAGGCGGCCGACGAGATCGAGCTGTTCGAATCCGGCTGGACGTTCGACCACTTCTATCCCATTTTCTCCGATTCGACCGGCCCCTGCTTGGAGGGCTGGGTCACGCTGACCGCGCTCGCGCAGGCCACCAAGCGGCTGCGCCTGGGCACGCTCGTCAGCGGCATGCACTACCGGCACCCCGCGCTGCTCGCGAACATGGCCGCGACGCTCGACATCGTGTCCGGCGGGCGCCTGGAGATCGGCATCGGCGCCGGGTGGAACGAGGAGGAGTCCGGCGCGTACGGCATGGAGCTGGGCACCATCAAGGAACGCAGCGACCGTTTCGAGGAAGGCTGCGAGGTCCTGATCAGCCTGCTGACTCAGGAAACCACCACCTTCAAGGGCACGCACTACCAGCTCACCGACGCCCGCAACGAACCCAAGGGCGTCCAGAAGCCCCACCCGCCCATCTGCATCGGCGGCAGCGGCGAAAAGCGCACCCTGCGCACGGCCGCGAAGTACGCCGACCACTGGAACTTCACCGGCGGCACGCCCGAGCAGTTCGCCCACAAGCGCGACGTCCTGCACCGCCACTGCGCCGACATCGGCCGCGACCCCAGCGAGATCACGCTGTCCTCGCACGTGCGCCTCGAACCCGACCTGGACTACGCCGCGGTCGCCAAGCAGACCGAGGGCCTCGGCGAGGCCGGCCTCGACCTGGCCATCGTCTACCTGCCGCCGCCCCACACTCCCGCGGTGCTGGAGCCGCTGGCGAAGGCGCTCGAACCGCTGCGCTGATCTTTCACCGGGGCCGCGCATTCACTTGTGCGCGGCCCCGTAGTGGGAGATCGAGGCTTCGGGATACCGGGCCTTCACCACTCGATCCTTGACTGTCCACAGAAGATCTTTCTGCAGCGTTTCGAACACATCCGAAAGCACTCACTCGCTCGATCCATTCAGGACGGATGAGCGCCGCACTTCAGAATCCGGAACACGCATCACGCGATGCTAAAATTCCACCATGCCCGCTGACGAAAACGAAGACCTCCGGAAACGAGCCCGCATCGTCATGGCGGACCTCGCGCGTGAAGGCAACACGAAAGAGCTCGCGGAGTTCATCGAGCACGGCCTGGACGTCAACGCGCTCGACGAGGCCGGCAATTCACTCCTCATGCTCGCCGCGTACCACGGGCGGGGCGAGACCGTGGAGTACTTGCTGCAGCACGGCGCCGATCCCGACATCTGCAACGCCCGCAACCAGTCGCCGATCGCGGGCGCGTTGTTCAAGGGCGAGACGGAAATCGTCGCGGCGCTGAAAAGGGCGGGGGCCGATCTGGACGCCGGGACGCCGAGTGCGCGGGAAGCCGCGAAAATGTTCGGGCAGAGCCTGTAGAAAGCCGTTGCCCCCGTCGCGACAACGAGCGACGGGAGCAACAGCCACAAAGGACTTAAAGAGCGCCCAGGGCCTCGCAGGCCTTCTGCACACCCTCACCGTAGGCCGGGTCGGCCTTGGCGCAGTTGTCGATGTGCCGCTGGACGGTTTCCTTGCGCGCACCCTTGATCGCGCGCGCCGTGTTCTCGAACAGACGCTGTTGTTCGTCCGCGGACAACAGGCGGAACAGGTTGCCCGGCTGGGTGAAGTAGTCGTCGTCGTCTTCGCGGAAGTTGAAGTGGTCCGCGGTCGAGCCGACGGCCTGCGCCGGGTCGGCGTACGCGGGCTGCTCCTGCCAACGGCCGAAGTTGTTCGGCTCGACGCCCGGGACGCCACCCTGGTTGCCGTCGACGCGCATGGCGCCGTCGCGGTGGTAGGTGTTGACCACCTTGGCGCCGCGCGGGTAGTTGACCGGGATCTGGTGGTGGTTCACGCCGACGCGGTAGCGGGCGGCGTCACCGTAGGAGAAGAGGCGGCCCTGCAGCATCTTGTCCGGGCTGAACGAGATGCCGGGGATCAGGTTGGCCGGGGTGAAGGCGGCCTGCTCGACGTCCTGGAAGTAGTTGTCCGGGTTGCGGTTGAGCTCGAACTCGCCGACCTCGATCAGCGGGTAGTCCTTCTTGCTCCACACCTTCGTGAGGTCGAACGGGTGGAAGCGGTAGCTCGCCGCGTCGGCATCGGGCATGACCTGCACGAACAGCTTCCACTTCGGGAAGTCGCCACGCTCGATGGCGTCGAAGAGGTCGCGCTGGTTCGACTCGCGGTCGGCGGCGATGACGGCGCCGGCTTCCTCGTCGGTCAGGTTCTCGATGCCCTGCTGGGTACGGAAGTGGAACTTGACCCAGTTCCGCTCGCCCGCGGCGTTGATCAAGCTGTAGGTGTGCGAGCCGAAGCCGTGCATGTGCCGGTACGACTTGGGGATGCCGCGGTCGGTCATGATGATCGTGACCTGGTGCAGCGCCTCGGGCAGGTTCGTCCAGTAACCCCAGTTGTTCTCCGGGTCACGCAAGTTGGTGCGCGGGTCACGCTTCACCGCGCGGTTGAGATCAGGGAACTTCAGCGGATCGCGGTGGAAGAACACCGGCGTGTTGTTGCCGACGACGTCCCAGTTGCCCTCTTCGGTGTAGAAACGCAGCGCGAAACCACGGATGTCGCGCTCGGCGTCGGCCGCGCCGCGCTCACCCGCGACGCTCGAGAATCGCGCGAACATCTCGCACTCGTTGCCGACCTTGGCGAAGATCGCGGCCTTCGTGTACTGCGAAATGTCGTGCGTGACGCGGAAAGTGCCCCACGCGCCGGAGCCCTTGGCGTGCATGCGGCGCTCCGGGATGACCTCGCGGTCGAAGTGCGCCAGCTTCTCGATGAGCCACAGGTCCTGCAACAGCACCGGGCCCCGCGGGCCGGCGGTGACGCTGTTCTGGTTGTCCACGACCGGCGCACCCGCCGCCGTCGTCAGCGGTTTGGTGTTTTCCTCGAAAGCCACTTCATCTCCTTCAGGTGGTGGACAGTCAGTTTTCGTTGCAGGAAGGGCAAAGGCCCCAGTAGGTCACTTCGGCTTCGTCGATGACGAACCCGTTGGTGCTCGCGGGTGCGAGGCAAGGCCGCTCCCCCACCGCGCAGTCGATGTCGGCGACCGCACCGCAGCGGCGGCAGACCACGTGGTGGTGGTTGTCGCCCGTGCGCACCTCGAATCGCGCCGGCGACCCGGCCGGCTCGATGCGCCGCACCAGCCCCACCTCCCCCAGCGCGGCGAGGATGTCGTACACCGCCTGCGTCGACACGGCGCCGAGTTCGGAGCGCACCGCTCGGACCACCGCCTCGACGTCCGTGTGCGGCCGCTGCGCCACGGCGTGCAGCACAGCGGTCCGCTGCTTGGTGACTCTTAGTGAGACACCCCGCAGACGGTCCGCAGGATCAGTGGCCGGCATGAGGGCATCAGACCATGTTTTCTGGAACAAGTCCAGACTAGAGACTGGACACGTTCAAGTGAACTGAAGTGCTCATCTGAGCAAGGCGTGTGACTTCAGCAACGCCTTGACCAGGCAGGACTGTGCGCCAGTGATCAAGGGTTAGTGTTTTGGCGACGGAGCCGTGGTCGGATTCGCACATCCAGTGAGATGGTAGTCACAGAATTTGATCACTGACGAGAGCTGAGTGTGCGTCTTCGCGCCTGATTACATAAAGTGATGATCGTACTGACGGTGTGTGCGCCCGTCGGACGGCCGCACCCTCCACCAGCGGCGACGCCCTACGACGCCGTGATTCGCTGCTTGGCGATCTCCGTCGCCCAGGCCAGGAACGCCACCGGGACAGCGCCTCGACTGGGATTGATGGTCACGGACGCGTCGGTCCACGAGCTACCGCGCGGCACGGAAACGACGAGAACGGCCGCGTCCTCACGCCAGGCGGCATCGCGGAACTCGATCAGGCGTTCCCCCGCGGTGACGACATCGAACAGTTTGATTTCGCTGCCGTTGAACGTTTCCTTCGTCGCGGTCACCGTTCGGAAGTCTTCGCCCCGCGCCGGCCGGTCGATCCGTTCAGCTCCCTCGAGCAGAAACTGGGGAAGTTTGCCCCGAGCATCCAGCACCTCGACACCCAGGACACGACCGTCCGCCAGGAAATCGAGATTGATCATGCCGCCCACACCGATGGGATCGCACGGATACATGTGCACCGACCGCGGCTCCGTAGCCGGGTCGGTGAAGTAGACGTACGCCGCATTCGCTGAAGCGTCGTAGGTGACCTTGAGGTTCGCCACTGTTCGGCGTGTCCCTTCCCGAACATTCCGCGCGCCACGACGACCGCGCCTGCTCAAGGTAGCGGCAACCGGCCGTCTCCATCAGAACCCTTCAACCTCCCCCTTCAACGCCGCCGCGCGAAAGGCCTCCGCGAGACGCACCGCGGCGTCCGAAGGGCGGCCCGGGAGGCGGGCAAGCAAGATGCGCCGCCGTTCGGAAGGCCCTCCCCGGACGGGAAGGACGCGGACGCCGGACGGGAGGACCGGAGTGAGGACGGTAGGCACGGTCGTGATGCCGCAACCGGCGGCGACGAGGTGGAGCTTGGCGAGCCAGTCGCGCGCGGTGTGGGCGATGTCGGGGCGCTCGTCGAGGCCGGGCCAGACGCCCATGACGTGCTCGTTGCGCGAGCCGGCGATCCAGCGCTGGCCGGACAGGTCGGCGACGTCGATGAACTCGCCGCGTGCGAGGGGGTGGGTGGTGGGCACGGCGACGCACAGGCTGCGCTCGGCGAGGGTCTGCACCTGCAGCGCCGGGGTTTCGCTGTCCGGCGGGCGGAAGGGCGGCGTCGACGCGATCAGCGCCAGGTCCAGCGTGCCCGCGCGCAGTGCGCGGACCAGCGCGGGGGTGCTGCCTTCGCGCGTGGTCACGGTGATGCCCGGGTGCGTGCGACGCAGTTCCGCCAGCGCGCGGGGCACCAAGGCGGCGCCGGCGCTGGCGAACCAGCCGAGCCGGACGCTGCCGTGACCGTCGGGCAAGCCGACGAGGTCGCGCGCCGCGGCGTCCACCTCGTCGACGACGGTGGCCGCGCGGCGCACGACCAGCCGACCGGCGGGTGTGAGGCGCACACCGTCGTGACGGCGTTCGACGAGCGGGGTGCCCGCGGCGCGCTCCAGTGACGCGATCTGGCGGGAGACGGCGGACTGCGTGTAGCCGAGGGCGGCGGCCGCGGCGGTGAACGAGCCCCGCTCGGCCACCTCGCGGAACACCCGCAGCGCGGTGAGCGACGCGTCGGTGAAGGCCATGACTATTACGCATAGCAGACTTGACGAACTTTCGCTGGCAGCATGCCCGGTGACTGCTTAGCGTGAAAGTATGACCTTGATCCAGACTCCCTTCGGCTTCGCCAGCACAGCGGCGGACGTGGCCGAAGGCATCGACCTCAGCGGGCGACGCGCGGTGGTGACCGGGGCGTCGTCCGGAATCGGCGTGGAGACCGCTCGCGCCCTGGCCTCGGCCGGCGCCGAGGTGACCCTTGCCGTCCGCGACGTCGCCGCCGGCGAACGCACGGCGAAGGACATCGCCGCGAGCACCGGCAGCACCGCGGTGCGCGTCGCGGAGCTGGACCTCACCGACCCGGCCTCGATCGCCGCCTTCACGTCCACTTGGGACGGTCCGCTGCACATCCTCGTCGCCAACGCCGGCGTGATGGCGAGCCCCGAGCAGTACACCGAGCACGGGTGGGAGTGGCAGTTCGCCACCAACCACATCGGACACTTCCTGCTCGCCACCGGACTGCACCCCGCGCTGGCCGCAGACGGCTCGGCGCGCGTCGTCGTGGTGAGCTCGAGCGGGCACCAGCTCTCCCCGGTGGTGTTCGACGACGTGAACTTCGCCTTCCGCCGCTACGATCCATGGCTCGCTTATGGACAGTCCAAAACGGCCAACGTGCTCTTCGCCGTAGAGGCCACGCATTGCTGGGCTCGGGACGGCATCACGGCGAACGCCGTCATGCCGGGCGGGATCTTCACCAACCTGCAGCGCCACACGAGCGGACGCGGCAGTGGGACCGTCCCGCCCGAACTGATGAAGACCCCCGAACAGGGTGCGGCGACGTCGGTCCTGGTCGCCGCGTCACCGCTACTGGAGGGAATCGGCGGTCGGTACTTTGTGGACTGCGCGGAGACCCCGACCATCGACCGGCGCGGGGAAGCACCGCAGTTGCACGGTGTCGCGCGCTACGCCCTCGACCCCGATGGCGCCGCGCGGCTGTGGGAGCTCACGGAAGGTCTGGTGCGAGCATGACCGTCGCACTGGTCACCGGAGCCACACAAGGGCTGGGCCTGGCGCTCGCCGAGGGTCTCGCGCAGCGTCTGTCCACCCAGGACACCGTCTACCTCACGGGACGGGATCTCGGCCGGGTCGGTGAGGCCGTGGAGTCGCTGCCCGCGGGCGGGGCGACGGTCCGAGGCGAACTGCTCGACGTGGCCGATCCCGCGTCCGTCACCCGGCTCGCCAAGGTGCTGAGCGATCGCTACGGCGGGGTCGACGTCGTGTTCGGCAACGCCGTGATGCGCGTCGGTCCCGACGACGACCCGCGGGAGATCGTGGGCCCCTACACAGAAGTCAACAACTTCGGTACGACGAGGCTGTTGCGGGCGTTCGCCCCACTGCTGCGGGACGGCGGCAAACTGCTCGTCGTCGCCAGCTCGCTCGGCACGCTGCACTACCTGGCGCCCGTCCTGCACGATCGCTTCGACGGCCTGGCCTCGCTGGACGACGTCGACAAGGCCGTCGCGAGCTGGCGCGACGCGGTCGCGGACGGCAGCGCCCGCGCCGGTGCGTGGCCCGGGTTCGTGAACATCCCGTCGAAGATCGGGCAGGTCGCGGCTGTACGTGCGCTCGCCGCGGTGCACCGCGCGAGCGACGCGGAGCGCGGGATCCTGCTCGCGGCGGTGTGCCCGGGGATGATGAACACGCCGACGTCGGCGCTCTGGTGGGACGTCAGCACGGCGCCCACTCCGGCCGCGGCGGCGGTGCCGCTCCTCGACCTCGCCCTTTCGCCCACGGACCCCGATCACTACGGCCAGTTGATCCGCTACGGAGCCGTGTTGCCGTGGGCGCCGGGCTAACGTGGTCGTAAAGCGACAGCGGGATTCGCGCCGACGAAGGGCGCGCGCGCCGCGTGGTTGGCCGATAAGCAGGCGAAGAGCGCCGAGCCGATCGACCTCGTCGGGCACGACGGGGGTGCGCTGCTGGGGCGCTGTCACAGGATCGTGACGTTCCGGTCGAGGTGCGCGCACACAGGGTGAGGAGTCTGAGCGGGTTCTGTGATCCACAGGTGAGAGGGAGCCCGGTGAAACTCCGAAGTGTGCTGGCCGTCGTGGCGGCAGCGTTGTCCGTGACCGCGTTGGGTGTTGCTCCGGCATCAGCGATTGTTGGCGGAGTCCCATCGCCGCGTGCGTATCCGTTCACCGGGTCGCTGAACCGGCCGGCCGACTCGCCGCGGCCCGACGGGCACGTGTGCGGGGTGACGCTGGTCGCGCCGCAATGGGTGGTGACGGCGTCGCACTGCGCGCGCAACGATCTCGAGACCCAGGTCGGTTACCCGCACGACTGGTCGGTGCGGCTGGGCTCGGTGAGCGCGACGTCCGGCGGTGAGGTGATCGCGGTCGAGAAGTTCGTGCGACGTTCGAACGGCACCCTCCCGCACATCTTCGGCAAGGACATCGCGCTGCTGAAGCTGGCACACCCGGCGAAGGCTGCGCCGATCAAGATCAGCGCGAAGGCCCCGGCGCCGGGCACGGGCGCGCGCATCATGGGCTGGGGCATGACCTGCGACCAGTCCGCCCCGCAGTGCTACCCCGACCACCTGCTCGAGGCCGACACTGTTGTCCAACCAACATCGACGTGTCTGGTTTCGCTCAGCGACCTGTGCATCGGCGCACTCGACGGCAAGGTGGGCCCCACCAACATGGACTCCGGTGGCCCGGCGCTCGTTAAGGAAGGCGGCGCTTGGACGTTGGCCGGTGTCGTCAGCGGTGGCGACAACGGGCCGGGGATCTACACGAACGTGCCCGCGTATGCCGACTGGGTGCGCGAGACCATCGCGGAACGCCACCCGACGCTCGAGGGCGCCGTGAACCTGGGCTCGTGCGCGGGGTCGCTGGTCCGCAAGGCCGGCGCCAGTCCGGACGACCCCGGCCTGCTGCTGACCAACGGCCACTGCATTACCGGCGACCACCCCGCCGTGGGCTCGGCGGTGACGGAGCGCACGGAGGCCCGCGATGCCGCGGTGGTGTCCGCGTCGGGCGGGATCAAGGCGACCCTGCGCACCACGAAGCTGTTGTACGCCACCATGACCGGCACCGACGTCGCCCTGTACCAAGTGGACAAGACCTACGCGCAGCTCGCCGCCGCCGGCGCAAAGGTCTTCGAGCTCGGCACGCGCGAACCCCAGCAAGCCGACCAGCTCGACGTGCTTTCGGGCACACACCTGAAGGCCTGGGCGTGTTCGGTCGCGAACATCGTCCCGGAACTCCGCGAGGGCGGCTACACGCAGCACAACGCGATCCAGTACAGCGAAGACTGCACCCCCGGCAGCGGCGACTCCGGCTCGCCGGTGCTCGACCCGCACACCGGCAAGGTCGTGGGCATCCACAACACGTCCAACAGCTTGGGCAAGGTGTGCGATGTGGACAACCCCTGTGAGGTAGACGAAAACGGCATCATCACCGTCCACATGGGCCGGTCCTACGGGCAGCAGACCGCCGGGATTCCGGCTTGCCTCGGGGCTGGGTCGACGGTGGATCTTTCGTTGGCGGGATGTGGGTTGACGAAGCCGAAGGCATGAGTTGCCGGGGTGGCCCCGGGCCTTTCATGGCGCGGGGCCACCCCCATTTTGCGGTGGGATCCCCGCATTCGACGGTCACGGAACCCTGCCGCAACGCGATTTCGTGGGAACACCCGGTGTCGGTCGGCAGGATCTCGTCGAGGAGGACCGCACCGAGGAGCTCCCGGGTGGACCTGGTGGAGAACGACAGGCCGGTGACTCTCGTCCCAACGCAGCGAAACAAACCTCATCAACGAAGCCTTCCTGCCTGGCCGAGGCGCTTCCTCGGGAGCCCGGATCACCCTACAGTGCTCCAAAAGGGACAATTGGGATGATCGCGAGTGGATCTCCGAGACCGGGATCTCCCCGAAGAGCGGGCAGGATTCGGGACATGCGTTTACCCAGGAGACTCATCGCCGTCGCCTTCGCGGTGGCGGCCGCCGCGGGGTGTGCCGCCGGCGGTGCGGCGACCACACTGGAGGGACCCTCCACGACGTCGTTCGTGGCGGCGTCGCCGGAACGGCTCAGTGCGGCGTGTCCGTTTCTGGACTCGGGCGAAGTCCAGCACGCACTCGCGGACGGCAACAGCTTCGAAAGCACTGAGGAAGAACCCGATACGCAGAGTGGTGTCACCCTGTACGCCTGCTCGTATCACCGCGCCCTCGATTCGCATGCCACCCTGGTGGAGCTGGGCGTCGGCGATGCGCCGGGTTTCGACTCGCCGAAGGCTGCTTTCCAGGGTTCGGCCCGAGGCTGCGCCGACGAGCCCAAGCCGTTCACCGACGACGCCGTCTACTGCACCACCTCCCAAGGCAGTACCACCATCACCATCGCCAAACGGAGTCACGGCCGGATCCGGGTCGCCCAGCTGGGATTCCGCCGCGCTCCCAGCGACGCGTTCCTCGACGCCTACGCCGCGCTGGCGAAGACCGTCGCCGGGAGGTTGTAATCAGCGGAGCGCCGGGGCCAGCGACACGAGGTGGTCGATGCCCGGGCCGAATTCCGTGCCCACTGGGGAAAGCAGGGTGACGTGGTCGGCGCCGGCGTCGAGGTGGGCTTGGACGGCGGCGGCGACGTGGTCCGGGCCCTCGAACGCGACAAGGGTCCGGACCAGGTCGTCGGTGGGCTCGGCCGGGTAGCCGAGGTCCGCGAGTGTTGTGCGGAAAGCGGTGCGGCTGAGCCAGTTCGAGACGGTTTGGCGGGCCGTCTCGAACGAGTCCGCGATCGATTGCGCGACGACGAGGAGTTTGTCCGGGCCCAGGACCCGTCGGGCGAAAGCCGTGTGCTGCGGCGGCAGGCCGGCGGGGAGCGCGCCGTCGGCGAGGTCGGCGGCGAGGGTGAGCATCTTGGGGCCGTTGGCGCCCAGGATGAGTGGGTACGGGGCATCCGCGGCGGGTGGCCGGGTTTCCGCCGCCATACCCTCCACATAGGACCGCATGGTGGCCAGCGGAGTCCCGAACGGACGGTCCACACTCGATGCCTGCTGCGGGTAGCCGACGCCGAGGCCGAGCGTGAACCGGCCGGGGAAAGCCTGCGCCAGGAAGGAAGCGGCTGCGTGCGCGGTCTGGGACGCCCGGGCCCAGATGTTGGCCACGCAGGTGCCGAACGCCAGCGTCTCGGTGGCGCCGAGGAGCACCGCCAGCTGGGCGAGGGCGTCTTTGCCGATGACCTCGTTGGTCCACGCCGCGTGGTAGCCGGCGCGTTCCAGGCGGCGCACGGCGGTGCGCTGGTCGTCGGCCGAAGGGGTGCTGGTGAAGGTGACCGGCAGGCACACGCCGACTGGGCCGGCTCCGAACGTCGCCATCAGCGGGAGAAGTAGTGGCCGGCGTCCAAATCGGACAGCAATCCGGGATGAGCGGGGTGCCAGTCGAACAAGTCCTGGGCGCGGGCGCTCGACGCCGGCATGTCCACGGCGAAGATCGGCCCCAGCCAGCCGAAGTGCTCGGCCGCCTGCTCGACCGGGACGGACTCGACTGGCAGGCCGAGGTGCTTGCCGATGCGCTCGGCGATCTCGCGCACGGGGATGCCCTCGTCGCCGACGGCGTGCAGGCGCGTGCCCGCCGGGGCGTGCTCGAGGGCCAGGCGGTAGAGGCGCGCGGCATCCAGGCAGTGGACGGCAGGCCAGCGGTTGGCGCCGTCGCCGGGGTAGGCCGAAACCTCTTGCGTTCGAGCGGTTTCGATGAGCAGGGGGACGAAGCCGTGGCGGTCCTCGTCGCTGTGGACCGACCGCGGCAGGCGCACGACGGAGCCGCGGACTCCCTGCGTTGCCAACGAAACCACGATCTCTTCGGACGCGAAACGACCAGCCGCGATGCTGCCGCCTTCGGGGATGGTGTCCTCGGTCGCCACGCCGTCGGGGGTGGCCGGGGTGCCGGAGCTGATCACGAACGGGCGGCCGGTGCCGGCCAGGGCTTCCCCGATCGTCTCGATCGCGAGGCGGTCGGTGCCGACGGAGCGCTCGAAGTCGCTGAAGTCATGGACGAACGCGGTGTGGACCACCCCGTCCGCCGCGGCGGCGCCGGTGCGCAGGCTGTCGAGGTCTTCGAGGCTGCCGCGGTGGGCCTCGGCGCCGGCCGCGGTCAGCTTGGCGGCCGACGCGTCGGAGCGGGCCAGGCCGAGCACCTGGTGGCCGGCGCCGAGCAGCTCGCGAACGACCGCGGAGCCGATGAACCCGGTCGCTCCGGTAACAAACACACGCATGGTGTTGCTCCTCAAACAAGGGATGTTCTGGTCCTTCCACCCTGCCGTCGTATTCCGCACATCGGCCAATGAAACCTTCGTATCGCGCAATACGCTTCGTGCATCACCGCAGGTAGAATAACCACATGCCCGAACATCCGGTCGACCTCGACCTCCGGCTGGTGCACTGCTTCACGGTCGTCGCGGAGCACAAGCACTTCGGCCGCGCGGCCGAAGCCTTGCACGTGACGCAGCCTTCGCTAAGCCGTCAGATCCGCCGTCTCGAGCAACAGCTCGGCGCGCGGCTGCTGGACCGCACGCCGCAGGGCAGCCGGCTCACGGAGGCGGGTGAGGTGTTCCTGCCGCAGGCGAAGGCGTTGCTGCGCACCGCGGCCCAGACCATCGCGCGCACGCGGGCCGCCGCGCAGCCCAGCCGGCTGGCCGTCGGGTACGCGGGCGGGCTCATCGTCACGCCCGCCGTGCGGGAGATGCGCCACCGGCATCCGGACGCCGACGTGCAGACGCTGCACGTCGCGTTCGACGACGTGCCGACTGCGCTGCTGGAGCACCGCGTCGACGTCGTCGTGAGCCGGCTGCCGTTCGCGACCGAGGGACTGCACGTCACGGTGCTTTACGACCAGCCGCGTGTGGTTATTCTCCCACTGGATCACCGGCTGGCCGGCAAGGAATCGGTGAGCATCAACGACATCGCCGACGAACCCCTGCCCCGCGTGCGCGACTCCGATCCGGCGTGGAGTGCGTACTGGCGCGTCGAACCGCGGCCCGACGGCCGGCCGGCGCCCGACGGGCCCGTGATCGAAGCCCTGGAGGACAAGTTCGAGCTCGTCGCGGCCGGTCAGGCCGTGGCCATCTCCGCAGGCCACGACGTGCGCTTCCTGCGTCCCGACCTGACGTCGGTGGTGCTGGAGGACGTCGAACCGGCGCACGTCGTGCTCGCCACCCGCGCCGACGACCGCAGCCGCCTCGTCGCCGCTTTCCGGAAGTACGCGCAAACACACCTCACGGGCCGCTAAAGTGAACGGGAGTTGAACGAAAGGGTTGCCACCGTGCGCTGACTCCCCGCTCTCGCGGCCGGACCGCCGCTCTCGCGACACGACCCCGTTCCTGCGCACCCCGAGGGACCCCGATGAGCACCGAGAACGACACCGTGCGGCAGTGGCGAGCGCCGAAAACGGTGGCAGAACTGGTAGCCGGCCCGGCCTGGACCGTCGAGCGCAGCCCCACGACCGGCCAGTGGAGCACCGCGGAGTGGCGCCACGGCTCCTGGCAGATCGGCCTGACGCCCGTGCGCCAAGGCGTGGTCGCGGCCATGCTGTGGTCGCAGGACAAACTGGTGGAACACACGCGCGGCGGCGAGGCCACGATCTGCGCGACGGTGACCGGCTGGCTGGAGGAGATCGCGCGCAAAGCGTGACTCGGGAGTTGCCGCGGCTGTCGCTATACGCCGGATGCGGCTCGTGGATGTCGGGGGCGGGCGGGGGCGTAAACGGCAGGCCCTCAGCCAGGCAGTCGCGCTTTCTTCGCTGTGCCCCGCACAGGTTCGCTCGCGACTCATGGAACCCCATCAAGCAGCGGGGTGAACGTCGGAACTTCAGCGAGGCAGTTGTGCCGGCTTCCTGCGCCTGGGGCCAGTTCGCTCGCGGTTCACGGAATCCGATCAAACGGAGCGGTGAACGTCGGAACTTCAGCGAGGCAGTTGCGCCCTCTCCAGCGGCGCCCCACGCAGGTTCGCTCCGAGCCCGCGGAACCCGACCGAGCGGCGGCGGGAACACCGGGACCGCGACGAGAAGCGGTTACGCGGGCTCTCCCGCGCCACACGCCAGTCCGAGGCCTGGCTCGCCGCGCGGCGCTGACCGCGTCAGCCGGGGAGGGTGGTGCGGGAAACCCCGCACCACCTCCACCTCAGCGGTCGCCAGCGGTTCTCAGTACGCCTCGGGGTCGTCGACCACGTGGACGGCGGCTTCCTCCGCGGAGGCGGCGCCGCCGTCGATGCCGACGTCGGAGGCGTACAGCTCGTCGTCGGAGTCTTCGCCGGAGCCCTCGTCGGCGGCGACGAGGCGGCCCGCGCGGAAGTCGCCGAGTTCGCCGTCGATGAGTTCGCCGTCGGTGTCCTCGCTGTCGCCGAGGTCGTCGCCTTCCTCGGGCTGCACGTCGGGCACCTCGCGGGCGAGGCGGCCCTCCCAGCTTTCGCCTTCGCGCTCTTCCTCGGGCGTGGTGCCGAACTCGTCGACCTCGTACGGCTTCTCCGGCGGCGAGTAGCCCTCGTCGTACGGATCGCCGTCCTCGAGGGTGTCTTCAGGGTCGAGCACGCCGGTGTCGGCGTTGTCCTCGATGTCGTCGTCCACGGACGGCTCCTCTCTCCGGGCGCACCCAGTCTCGCGCCCGAGTCGGGAAGTTACCAGGCGAGCCCGCGGGCGCTTGTTCAGCGCGGCTGGAGGATGCCGGACGAGATCGTCGACGCGGTGAGGTGCTTGTAGCCCACGCTGGGGAAGTAAACGAGCAACTCGTGTTCGTCCTGGGACAACAGTTGTCCGTCTCCCCACAGACGGTGGTGCACGGGGGCACCACCGGAGACCTCGGCGCGCTGGCGTTCGGTGGTGTGTGCCGCACGGTCGTTGTCGCAGTTTTCACACGGCGGTGTGTAGTTCTCACCGAAGTATGCGAGAAGTTCCGCACGACGGCACCGCGTGCTTTCCGCGTATGCGCGCGCGGCCTCGATCCGGCTGGTGAGCACGGCCTGGCGGCGCCGGTCGAGGTCGACGAGCTGGTCGGCGAGCTCGGCCGGTGGTGTGAGTTCTTGTTCGCACTCCACCACGCGGTGGTGGCCCGACCCCGTGACGCCGACGAAACCCAGCTCCGCCAGCTCGTTGACCACCCGCTCGACGGCGTGGGCGGCCACCCCGGCGCTGGCGGTCAGGTCGGTGAGCGTCGCTTGCCGAGGCGAGTTCTCGACCGCGTCGACCACCAGGTGCACGGTCTCCTCACTCAGGTGTGTGCGGGCGGCGAGCAGGCGTGGGATGCGGATGGTGCGCGGGTCGTGCACGAGGACGGCCACGGCGGGCTCCCCGTCGCGGCCGGCGCGGCCGATCTCCTGGTAGTAGTCGTCGATGCTCGCGGGCACACCGGCGTGCACGACCGTGCGGATGTCGGGCTTGTCGATCCCCATCCCGAACGCGCTCGTGGCGACGACGACGTCCAGCTTGCCGGCGAAGAAGTCGTCCTGCACCTGCGCGCGGGCGGCCGCCGTCATGCCGCCGTGGTAGGGCGCGGAGCGGAAAGCGTCGAGGCGCAGGCGGTCGGCGAGGGACTCGCAGCGGGCGTGGGTGAGGGCGTAGACGAGCGCGGGGGTGTCGTGCTGGATGAGGACGTCGACGCACCGGTCGTCGACGGCCCGCGCCTCCGGTTTGCTCGGCTGCGTCGGGCGCATCGAGAGCGAGATGTTGGGCCGATCGAAGTCGGCTACCACCACCTGCGCGTCGCGCATCCCCAGCCGGCGCGTGATGTCCGCCTGCACGGGCGGCGACGCCGTGGCCGTCAACGCGAGGACCGGCGGCCGGCCGAACTCGGCGATCGCGTCGGTCAGCCGCAGATACTCGGGGCGGAACTCCTGTCCCCATTCGCTCACCAGATGTGCTTCATCCACCACGAACAACGTGACATTGGTGATCGCCGCACGCGTCTCGGCGTTGGTGAGCTGCTCGGGGCCCAGGAAGACGAAGTCCAGCTCGCCCTTCTCCAGCCGCGCCAGCGTCTCGCGGCGCTCGTGGACCTTCTGGCTGGAGTTGAGGAGCTCGGCGTTGATGGTGCGGTCGCCGTAAGGGCGTCCCGCGATGGACCGCAACTGGTCGCGCTGCAACGCGATGAGCGGAGAGATGACCAGCGTCAACCCACCGAGAGCGAGGCCGGCGACCTGGTAGATGGCGCTTTTTCCGCTACCCGTGGGCAGCACCGCCAACGTGTCCTGCCCCGCCACGACCGCGCCGGCCGCCTGCACCTGTGAGGGCCGAAGTGCGAAATCGAACAACGCATCCGCGACGTCGGTGGGATTCGGACGTGAGCTGGTCATGGTGTCGAAGGTACTGCCCGCCCGAGCTGCCCGGCCGTCACCACGATCAGGCAGCCCGGAACCCGGTCAGTGAAGCTGCTCGGCCCAGTTCGCCGGCAGGCGGTCGGCCGGGCCGGGGGCGGCCTGCGTGAGCGGGTGGTGCGTCGGGGCGGCCAGTTCGGGGCCGCGTTCGTACATCACTTCCTCGACGTAGTCCCAGAACCACTCCTCGCCGGGCTCGTAGCTGCGGACGATGCGGTGGCCGGACGAGGCGGCGTGCGCACTGGCGTGCTGGCCGGGCGACGAGTCGCAGCAGCCGATGTGGCCGCACTGCGCGCAGCGGCGCAGGTGGAACCACCAGCCCTGCGGACTGGCCGCATCACACTCGGCGCAGCCGTTGCCGCTCGGCGCCACCGCGGGGTCGACACCCTCCACGTGTTTCTCCTTTGCGCGAAAAGTCCTGTGGCACCAGCTTAATCACAACCGCGGCGCCTGCTCGGCCAGTTGCCAGAGGTACAGGCACGCCAGCGTGCGGTACGGCCGCCACGGCTCGGCCAGGCGCGTGAGCTCCGCGGGCGTCGGCCGGGCGGCCAGCCCGTAGGCCCGCTCGACGCTGCGGCGCAGCTCGAGATCACCGGTCGGCAGCACGTCAGGCCGGTGCAGGTGGAACATCAGGAACATCTGCGCGGTCCACACGCCAATGCCCTTGACCACATCGAGCTGCGCGATGACGTCGTCGTCGGGCAGCTCGTTCAGCGCGTCGAGGTCGAGGCGGCCCGCCAGGATGCAGTCGGCGAGCGAGCGCAGCGACACCGTCTTCGCGCGCGACAGGCCGGCGGCCGGGCGCAGCTGCTCGGGATCGTCGGCCAGCAGCTCCTCCGGCGTCGGCAGCCGGCCACCGAAGCGGTCCTTCAGCTTGCGGAAGATGGAGCGCGACGCGTGGATCGAGATGTTCTGGCTGACGATCGCGCGCACGAGCACGCCGTAGTTGTCCTTCGGGATGTCCGGGTCGCCGGCCAGCGCGGGGTCGGGCGGCAGCTGGGGCGGCGGCCCGACGATCTCGTCCATGACCCGGCCGAGGACCGGGTCGGCGTGGCGCAGGTGCTCCTCGGGTGTCATCAGCGGGATGTTACGCCAGGTCAGACGGGGTCTAGATCGTCTGCGTCATGCCGCCGTCGAGGATGATGTCGGCGCCCGTGAGGTTGCCGATGCGACCACTGGCCAGGAACGTCACCAGGTCCGCGACCTCCTCGGGCCGCGTGAACCGGCCGGTCACGGAGTCGGCGGCCGCCTTCGCCGCGACGTTGCCGGGCTCCGCGCCCACGGCGCCCCCGACCGTCTCGGCGACGCCGCCCTTGCCCAGCCACAGGTCCGTGGCGACCGGGCCCGGGCTGACCGTGTTCACGCGGACGCCGCGCGCGCCGACTTCCTTCGACAGGGACTTGAAAAAGCTGAGGCACGCCGCTTTCGCCGCGCTGTAGTCGATCACCAGAGGGTCGGGCAAGGTCGCGTTGACCGAGCACACCGTGACGATCGCGCCGGTCCGCTCCAGGAGCGACGGCAGCGCCGCCCGCGTGGTGCGCACGGCCGACATGAAGTCGAGGTTCAACGTCGCCAGCCAGTCTTCGTCCGTGACGGAGGCGAAGCCGTCGGGCCGGGGCCGCACGGCGCCGACGTTGTTGACCAGGATGTCGATCCCGCCCACGCGCGCCACGGCCTCCTCGACCACCCGCGCCGCGCCGTCCGGCGTGCCGAGGTCGACCGCCACGGTCTCGGCGGGCAGTTCCTTGAGGTCCCCGTCGACGCTGCGCGCCGCCGCGACGACCTGAACGCCCTCCTCGACCAACGCCCGCGTCACCGCCAGCCCGATCCCCCGGCTCGCACCGGTGACGAGCGCCGTCTTGCCGCGCAGCAGCAGGTCCATCGGAGACTCCTTCAAGCGTCGGTCGTGCTTCTCGGGCTTAGCCTAGGCGGGGTGCCAAGCCGGGGGCCACTGCTGCTGAATACCCGCTGCAATCGTTCACAATGGGAAGGGCAACGGCAATTCGGGTCAGTTCGTGCGCAAAGGCGCCGTGGAACGCCGGTTGACCAACTCGACCGGCAGCACGATCGACCGGGGACCCTGCTCGGGGTTTTCGAGGTTGTCGACGAGAAGTTTCGCGGCTTCGCGACCCAAGTCGTACTGCGGAATGCGGATGGTCGTCATCGGCGGGGAAACGTGGTCCATGAACGGGGTGTCGTTGAAGCCGATGATGCTCACGTCGTGCGGGCACGTCATTCCGTGTTCGCGCAACGCGTCGTAACAGCCGAGCGCGATCAGGTCGTTTCCGGCGACGATCGCGGTGAAGTCGATCTTCTCGTCGCGCAGGAGTCCACTGAGGGCACGGTGACCCTCGCGTTGCGACCACGCGTCGCACTGCGCCACACGTTCGGGCCCGCGGTCGAGGCCGTGATCGGCGAGGCCCTGCACGAATGCGCGCTTGCGGTGCACACCGGTCGACAGATCTTGCGGACCCGCCAGGTGGACGATCTTGCGGTGGCCCAGCTCCACGAAATGACTGAGCGCGAGGCGGACGCCGTGGTCGTCGTCGGCCGTGACCGACGGGATGTCGCGGCGGTCGACGGTGCGGTTGACCAGCACGAGCGGGTGGCCCTGGCCGGCCATCTGCTCGACGGTGTCGTCGTGGAGGCGCGACCCGGCGGAGATGAACCCGTCGACGCCGCGCGAGAGGAACGCTTCGATCGACGCGGCCGTGATCTTCGGGTCGTCGTCGGTGTTGGCGATCCACGTGCTGTAGCCGCGCTCGCGCAGGATGTCCTCGGCGCCGCGCACGATCGGCGGGAAGATCGGGTTGGTCAGGTCCGGCAACAGGATGCCGATCGCCATCGACCGGGCGGTGCGGAGCGTGCGGGCGCTGAGGTTGCCGGAGTAGCCGAGCTCGGTGGCGGCGCGGAGCACGCGGTCGAGCGTCGCGCTGTTCACCAGGTGGCGACTGGTCTCGTTGAGGGCCCTCGACGCGGTCGCGACGTGGACCCCGGCGCGCGCGGCCACGTCCTTCAAGGTCGCTCTTCGCACGACGGCAGTATACGCAGAGGTGCCGAGCGGCCCGCCCATTTCGGGTGCGATTTCCGCGCCGGTCTCGACGCAACGGGCGCGAGTGCCGCACATTGCCCTGCAAACGATTGCAGTCAGCGTGGAGTGCTCGCCCAGCGCGCCGACTCGTTGATCAGCCGTGCACTGATGAGGCCAGCCGCGTTGGTCACCGACGCGCGGGCCGACGCCACGACGGCCGTGGTGAACATCGTCGCGGGGCCGGCCAGCGAGACGCCGCCGACCGCGTGGCCCGACGCGTCGAAAATCGCCGCCGCGACGGACATCCGGTCCTTCTGGAACGACCTCGACGCGAGAAACCCGTCTTGCCGCGCGCGGACGAGCTCGGCTTCGAGCTCGTCGAGGTCGGGCGGCGGCGTCGAGCTCTCCGCACAGCACTTCTCCACGTGGGCCACGACCTTGTCGAACGGCAGCCACGACAGCGCCGCCTTGCCGCACCCGGTGAGGTGCGCGGGGGCGCGCTGGCCGACGCGGTTGTGCATCGGGACCTTGCAGGTGCTGGCGTTGCGATCGAGGTAGACGACCCAGCCCTGCGTGAGCTGGCCCAGGTGCGCCTCCTGCTCGGGCGCGCGGACCAGGCGGTCGAGGATGCCTTCGGTCGCGCGGACGAGGCCGGTGCGTTCGATGATCTGGCCGGCGAGCTCCAGCAGCAGCGGGCCGAGCTGGTAACCGTTGCCGGAATCCTCCAGCATGCCCTCGGCGACGAGGGTGCGGCACAGCTCGTGGGCGGTGCTCCGCGGGATGTCCGCGCGGGCCGAGACCTGCCGGACCGACAGGACACCCACCGTGGGCGAGAAGGCGCGCAGCACCTTGCAGGCCTTCACCACCGAAGCGACGCCACCACGCGTTTCATCCATCTGCCCACGATAGGTGGGGTGCCGGTGTTTTCGCCGGGAAGTGTCCGGCTCTGCCGGACTGCTTCGGCAGTGTTCGCCGATCACAACCAGGTGTTCATTCCCGAACGCCAGATGTCCCCATCGCACCATTCTTGGCGGAGACACCACAAGGAGCCGCATCGCTGTCACAGATCGCGGCCACGTCTTGTCTCAGCTCTCGGAAGGACAACCGATACCAGGTCCGTGAAGGAAGCTCATGAGCGTGGAACATTCGCACCACCTGCCGAACCCCAAGTCGAGCGCGCCGCCGCCGAAGATCGAGCTGGTGGCGACCGCGGAGGGGGCCCCGGCGGCGCCCGAGGGGGCCGTGCCGATGACCATCCTGGTCACATTGCCACCCGGGAGTGACGGGGCACCGCCGCACCGGCATTCCGGGCCGGCCTTCGGGTACGTACTCAAGGGTGAGATCATCTTCGAGCTCGAAGGTGACCCGGAGCGCGTCGTCAAGGCCGGGGAAGCGTTCTGGGAGCCCGGGTTCGACGTGATCCACTACCAGGACGGCAACAATCTCGACGACGCCGAGTCCCAGTTCGTCGTTACGATGTTCTGCGCGCCGGGACAGCCGATGCTCATCCCGGTGAGCGACGAGGAGCTCGAGCAGCGCAAGCACCTGCGAGCGCCCCGCCCGTGACCTGGAACGGGGGTCGGCCATGAAGCCGGCCCCCCGCGGCAAGGAGCACCATGAACCTGATCACCCTCGCCAAGACCCACGCCGGGCTCGCGGCGCAGGCGTCCTCCGGGCGCAGCGCGGTGACCGTCCACGGTGGACACGAGCACGCTCTGCGCCAGACCGTGATGGCACTGAGCGAAGGCGAACAACTGCACGAACACGAACACCACGGCGGCGAGACCACCGTGCTCGTCCTGCTCGGGCACATCCGCCTGGTCACCGGTACCGAAAGCCAAGGCGCGGCACCCGGCGATTTCCTCGTGCTCCCCGAGGGACGGCACCGCATCGAAGCCGAGACCGACGCGGCGATCCTGTTCACGAACGTCGTGCAACCCCAGTAAAAAAGGGGCTCTCCCGACCGGGGAGAGCCCCCTCAGGTCACTCGACCAGTTTCCCTTCCGAGGAAACCTCCCGCATCAACGCGGCGATCTCCGCAGGCACCGGCGGCAACGCTTCCCGGTCGATCCGCCCGGGCCCGGACCACACGAGGTTCACCCGCATCGACTCGTCCAGCTCCGGATAGTCCGAGCGGTTGTGGCAACCCCGCGTCTCGCGCCGTTCCACCGCGGCCTCCAGGGTCGCGCGGCAAGCCAGCGCCGAGGACTTCAGGTCGAACGCGTGCGCCAGGTCCTGGAACCCGGCCAGGTCCGGGTGGACCCCGACGTTCTTCATCCGATCCTCGAGCGCGTCCAGTTCGGACAGTCCCGCGAGCAGACCCTCCTCGTCACGTACGACACCCGCGTGCTCGGTCATCGTGTTGCGCAAGGAACGCTGCAGGGCCCGGACGTTCTCCGGACCGTCGGCCGCCAGGAGCTCGTCGACCTCACCGCGAGCCTCCGCCAGCGCGCCGGCGGAACGGCGTTGCGCGGAAAGCGAAGCCGAGTACTCCGCCGCCGCCTCGCCGACGATCCGGCCGTACACCAGCAGCTCGATCAGCGAGTTGCCGCCGAGCCGGTTGGCGCCGTGCAGACCGCTCGCCGCCTCACCGATCGCGTACAGGCCTTCGACACCCGTGCCGTGGTCGGACGAGCGCACCCAAACGCCACCCATCGAGTAGTGCGCCGTGGGCGCGATCTCGATCGGGCTCTTCGTGATGTCGAGCATCTGCAGTTCCAGCAACGTCTGGTACACCCGCGGCAGCCGCTGCATGATCGTCTCGCGCGGCAGGTGCGACACGTCGAGCCACACGCCACCGTTCGGCGTGCCACGGCCCGCCTTGATCTCGGTGTACGCGGCCAAAGCCACCCGGTCGCGTGTGGACAGTTCCTTCCGCTCCGGGTCGTAGCGGTCCATGAACCGCTCGCCCAACGCGTTGCGCAGCTGCCCGCCCTCGCCGCGAGCGGCTTCCGACACGAGTGTGCCCGCCGCGTTTTCCGGCTCCAGCAACCCGGACGGGTGGAACTGCACCAGCTCGGGGTCGCGGATCCGGCCGCCGGCCAGCACGGCGAGACGGAACGAGTCGCCCGTGTTCTCGTCGCGCCGCGAGGACGTGCGGCGCCAGATGCGTGTGTGCCCGCCGGCGGCCAGGATCACCGAGTCGGCGTGGATCACGTAGCGGGTGCCGTTGTCGAGGTCGAAGCCGTACGCGCCGAAGACCACGTTGTCCTGCACGAGGATTCGCGTGATGTAGACGTTTTCGAGCATCCGCACGTCGAGCTGCGCCGCCCGGTTCACGAGCGTCCGCTGGATCTCCAGCCCGGTGTAGTCACCGGCGAACGCGGTGCGCCGGTAGGTGTGCGCGCCGAAGAACCGCTGGGAGATGCGGCCGTCGGCCTCGCGGGCGAAGGGCATGCCCCAGCGTTCGAGGTCCTCGATGCCGCGCGCGGCGTTCTGCGTGACGACCTGCACCGTGTCGGGGTGCGCCAGGAGGTAGCTCTCCTTGATGGTGTCGGCGGCGTGCTGCTGCCAGCTGTCCTCGGGGTCCATCGTCGCCAGCGCCGCGTTGATGCCGCCGGCGGCCAGCGTGGTGTGGGCGTCGCCTTTGGACCGCTTGCCGACCACGAGCACGTCGACGCCCCGCTCGGCCAGCTCGATCGCGGCGCGCAACCCGGATCCGCCCGTGCCGATCACCAGTACCGACGTCGCGACCTGCTGTTCTGTCATCGAGTTCCCTCCTAACGGGATGCGCGGGTGGCACCGGAACGGGACCACCCGCGCGAGGAATCACTTCCTGGGCGGGTTGGCCGGGAGCCAGTCCGCGAACTTGATCTGCCCGAGCTGGGCCCCCGCGTCGGGCAGCAGGCCCTTCGGCCCCGGCTTCTCGCCGAAGTAGCGGGCCTCGGGGTCGACGGTGACCTCACGCGGGTCGTTGCGGAAGGTCAGGGCCTCGCGCACCCAGCTCTCCATGGTGAAGACCTCGGGCCCGCCGATCTCGGTCATGCCGTTGAGCGGCGAGCCGGCGGCGACCTTCGCGACGGCACCGGAAACCTCGGACGCCGCGATCGGCTGGATGCCCGCGGCGGGGAGCTTGACCACGTTGCCCTCGGTGCCGCCGTCGGCGATCGCGCCGACGAACTCGAAGAACTGCGTGGCCCGCACGATGGAGTACGGCAGGCCGGAGTCCTTGATCAGCTCTTCCTGGGCGACCTTCGCGCGCAGGTAGCCGGATTCGGGCAGCCGGTCGCTGCCGATCACCGACAGCGCGACGAAGTGGCCCACTCCCGCGCCCTTGGCGGCCTCGGTCAGGTTCGTCGTGGCCGCGCGGAAGAACGCCATCACGTCGTCGTCGGCGAACGACGGCGAGTTCGATACGTCCACCACCACGTCAGCGCCCTGCAGTACTTCCTTGACGCCTTCGCCCGTCACCGTGTTCACGCCGGAGTTGGGCGACGCCGGCACCGCCTCGTGGCCGTGCTCAGTCAGCAGGCTCACGACCCGCGAGCCGATCAGGCCGGTACCGCCGATGACGACAATCCTCATGATGCGCCTTTCGCTGGGTGTCCCCGGCCGGCCCGGGGACTTCGCACCAGCCTCGACAAGGCGGACCGCGGATCTGTGACAGTGCCGCCACGGATCACCTGATCGGGTCACCTCCGGACACGAACGCGTCGCGCGGGTGCTCGACCGAGGCGAGCGACACGATGTCGCGGCCGAAGAACGCCGCCGTGAGCCAGATCGCGAGCACGCGGACCTTGCGTTCCCAGCTCGGCACGGCCAGCACGTGGTAACCGCGATGCATGAGCCATGCCAGCACGCCCGTGATCACGATCCGGCGGTACTGGAAGATGCCCTTGCCGATGCCGAGCGTCGCGACGGAACCCAGCCCGTGGTGCACGTACGGCTTCGGTGTGCGCCCGCGAACATGCGCTGTGAGGTTTCGAGCAAGCAGCTTGCCCTGGCGCAACGCGTGTTGTGCGTTCGGCACCGTCCGCGCCCCCGCCACCGGCGACGCGAGGTCCGGCACGGCGGCGTCGTCACCCGCGCCCCACGCTCCGGGCACCGGGTCTGTCTCGGTGCCCACCCGCAGGTCGGCGCGCACGACCAGCAGGCCGCGCTCGTCGATCGGCAGGTCGGTGTGGTTGTGCACCACGGGGTTGGCGGCGTTGCCCGCCGTCCACACGATGAGTGCGGAATCGAACTCCTCGCCCGTCGAGAGCACCACGTGCCCGTCGACGGCCGAGCGCAGCTGCGTGTTGAGGTGCACGTGGGCGCCGCGCTGTTCGAGCGAGCGGACCACCCACCGCCCCGGCTTGTCGGTGACCTCGGGCAGGATCCGGCCTTGCGCCTCCACGAGGTGGAAGCTCAGCTCGTCGCGGCCGATCTCCGGGTACGACTTCAGCAGCGCCGTCGCCAGCGACAGCAGCTCCGCGAAGCCCTCGACGCCCGAGAAGCCGCCGCCGACGAACGTCACCGTGAGCAGCTTCCGCCGCGCCGGCCCCGGCTCGAGCGCCGACGCGCGGTCGAACGACGTCAGCAGCCGGTCGCGGATCGCGACGGCCTCCTCCACGTGCTTCATCCCGATCGCCTCCTCGGTGACGCCGGGGATCGGGAACTTGCGCGTGACGGCGCCGGCCGTCACCACGATCTCGTCGTACTCCAGCTCGAACTCCGGCCCCTCGACCGGCCGCACGACCACGCGGCGGTTCGCGTGGTCGATCTCCGTGACCGCCCCCGCCACGATCCGCGTGCGCTTGAGGTGCCGCCGCAGCGACACCGCCGCGTGGCGCGCCTCGATCGATCCGGCCGTGACCTCGGGCAGGAACGGCTGGTAGGTCATGTACGGCCGCGGGTCCACGACAGTGAGCTCCGCCTCCGAAGGCCGCAACCGCTTCTCGAGTCCCCAGGCCGCGTAGAAACCCGCATACCCGCCGCCGACCACCAGGATCCTGCGCATTTCGCTCCTCGCTCTCTCGCCCTGCACAGGAGAGACAAGACAGCGATGCCGGATGTGACAGGTTTGCCCCGTTCGAGTGGGCGCCGTCACGAGGTGGGCGCCCAACGGCGTCAGACCGAGGCAGGAGCCTCGGCGGCCAGGCCGGCGAGTGCGCCGTCCGCGATCGTCTGCAGGGTGATGCGGCCCGGGTTGGTCTTGGCGAGCACGTTCATGCCCTGCACGACGGCCACCAGCAGGGGCGCGGATTCAGGGCCCGCACCCCGACGGAGTTCGCCGGCGGCGCGGGCGCGGGTGAGGGCGCCGGCGAAGCTGGTGCGGAGGTTGGCGAGGTGCTGTTCGAACATCGCGGCCAGGGCGGGGTCGCGGTCGGTGAGTTCGACGAGCGAGTTGGTGACGAGGCAGCCCCAGCGGCGGCGGCCGTCGACCATGGCGTCGACGAGGTGGGCGAAGTAGTCGCGCAGGCCGTCCATCCCGCTGGGGGCGACGTTGAGCCGCTCGACGGCCTCGGCGGACACGGTTGCCGCGTAGGCGCGGAGTGCGGCGACGAACAGGGCGTGTTTGTTTCCGAACGCGGCGTAGACACTGCCGGGCTGGATGTCCATGGCCTGGCACAGCGCCTGGATCGACGTGGCGTCGTAGCCGCGCTGCCAGAAGATGTCCAGGGCGACGCCGAGGGCTTCGTCGACGTCGAAGGTGCGTGTGCGTCCCACGCCGTAATAGTAGAGTAAGCGTTCAAGAATATCGACAGCGCTGAACCAGCATGGTAGAAATCCAGGGCACGCAACTTGGATGAGCGACCAACTAAGGGGATCACATGCGGGTCGTGGTGATGGGCACCGGCGGAGTGGGCGGCTACTTCGGGGCACGGCTGGCCCAGGGCGGCCACGACGTGAGCTTCATCGCCCGCGGCAAGCACCTGGAAGCGTTGCGCACCAACGGGTTGAAGGTCGAGAGTGCCTTCGGCGACCTGCACCTGCCGAAGATCGACGTGACCGACGACCCGACACAGCTCGCCCCCGCCGATCTCGTGTTGTTCGGGGTGAAGCTGTGGGACACCGAGACGTCCGCGGAGCTCATCAAGCCGTTGCTCACCGAGCAGACGGCCGTGGTGTCGTTCCAGAACGGTGTGGTCAAGGACGACATCCTGCGCCGCGTCCTCGGGCCCGAGCACGTGATCGGCGGCGTCTGCTACATCGCCGCCACGATCGCCGAGCCGGGCGTCATCCGCCACACGGGCACGCTGCAGAAGCTGGTGTTCGGCGAGTACGACGGCACCATCTCGGCGCGTGTTCAGAAATTCCACGACGCGTGCGCGGAAAGCAACATCGACGTGGAGATCAGTACCGGCATCGAACAGACGATCTGGGAGAAGTTCGTGTTCCTGGTCGGCCTTTCGGGCACCACGAGCACCGCGCGCACCACGATCGGCCCGATCCGCGCCAACCCGCGCTCGCGGGCGTTCCTGCACGACGTGATGGCCGAGGTCGTCGAGGTCGCGCGCGCCCAGGGCGTGGCGCTGCCCGCCGACTACGCCGACGACCGGCTCGCCTTCACCGACGGTGTGCCCGAAGGCATGACCTCCTCGATGCACCACGACCTCGAACGCGGCAACCGGCTCGAGGTCACCTGGCTCAGCGGCGACGTCGTCGAGCGCGGCAAGGCGCTGGGCGTGCCGACGCCGTGCAACCGCGCCATCACCGACATCCTCGCCGTGCACAGCGAAGGCCACCGCTCATGAGTCTCACGGTCCGCTCGGTCGAAGCCACGCTCGTGCTGGTGCCGATGCGCCGGCCGCTCGGTACCAGCGCCGCGCGCGTCTCGGCGGCGCCGTTGCTGCTACTCGACCTGCACACCGAGGAAGGCGTGACCGGGCGGGCGTATTCGTTCTGCTACCTCGAAGCCGCCGGCCACGCCGCCGCCGCACTGGTCCGCGACGTGCACACCACGTTGGCCGGCACCGCGGCCGATCCCGCGGCCGTGCGGTCGACGCTCGAAGCGAGGTTCAAACTGCTCGGCGTGCAAGGGCTCGTCGCCGCGGTGGTGTCGCTCGTGGACACCGCGTGCTGGGACGCGCTGGCCGTCGCCGCGGGCCTGCCCCTGGCGCGGCTGCTCGGCGCGCCGCTGAAGCCGATCCCCGCGTACAACAGCAACGGCCTCGGCCTGATCGAACCGGCGGCCGCGGCCGACGAAGCCCTGGAACTCGTGGCCGAAGGCTTCCGCGCGGTCAAGATGCGGCTCGGTCGCCCGGCCGCCGACGATCTGGCCGCCGTGCGCGCCGTCCGTGCGGCGGTCGGCCCGGACATCGAGGTCATGGCCGACTACAACCAGGCCCTCGACCTGCCCGACGCCCTCGCCCGCTGCGGCGCGCTCGACGACGAAGGCCTGTCGTGGTTCGAAGAACCCGTGCGCCACGACGACTACGCGGCCAACGCCCAGCTCACCGCCACCCTGCGCACCCCCGTGCAGATCGGCGAGAACTTCGCCGGCCCACGCGCGATGGCCGTCGCTCTGGAGCACGACGCGAGTGACCTGGTCATGCCCGACCTGGACCGCATCGGCGGCGTCACGGGCTGGCGCGACGCCGCCGCCCTGGCCGGCACCCGCGGCATCCCGCTGTCGTCGCACCTGTTCCCCGAGGTCAGCGTGCACCTGCTCGCCGCGACACCGACCGCGCACTGGCTCGAGTACGTCGACTGGGCCGCCCCGATCCTGCGCGAGCCGCTGCGGATCGCCGACGGCCACGCAACGCCGCCCGACCGCCCCGGCAACGGCCTGGAGTGGGACGCCGAAGCGGTCGCGCGGTACCGCGTGGGCTGAGCTTTATAGTCCGGCCATGAACATCTGCGTCTTCCTCTCCGCCGCCGACCTCGACGAGCGCTACACCGAGCCCGCGCGCGAGTTCGCCGACCTCGTCGGCAAAGGCGGCCACACGCTGGTGTGGGGCGGGTCCGACCGCGGCCTGATGAAGGTCGTCGCCGACGGCGTGCAGGCTTCGGGCGGGCGCCTCGTCGGCATCTCGGTGGAGCTGCTGCGCGCCGCCGCCCGCAAAGACGCCGACGAGATGGTGATCACCGCGGACCTCGCCGAACGCAAGGCGCTGCTGCTCTCGCGTTCCGAAGCCGTGGTCGTGCTGGCCGGCGGCCTCGGCACGCTCGACGAGGTCACCGAGGTCCTGGAACTCAAGAAGCACGGGCTGCACCACAAGCCGATCGTGCTGCTCAACACCGACGGCTTCTACGACGGCCTGATCCTGCAGCTGCGCCGCATGGAAGACGACGGTTTCCTGCCGCTGCCGCTCGACGACCTCGTGCACTTCGCCGCCGAACCCGCCGACGTGCTGGCGTACCTCGAGTCCTGACTCAGACGTCGGCGGCGGTGCGAAAACCCGTGTTGCCGCTGGAAGAATCGGGAGTGTTGCCCGTCCGGGCGGCGACGCGGTAGCGGTTGCAGTAGGACTCGTGGCACAGGTACGACCCGCCGCGCATCGACCGGTTTTCGGGGTCGAACCGGTCGGCGCACCACTCCCAGACGTTGCCGGACACGTTGTACAGGCCGAAACCGTTGGGCGAGAACGCACCCACGCGCGCGGTGCCGACGTGGCCGTCTTCTTCCGTATTGTGCGCGGGGAACCGGCCCTGCCAGATGTTGCACCGGTGCTCGCCGCAGGGGGTGAGTTCGTCGCCCCACGGGAACCGCGCCTGGTCGAGCCCGCCGCGCGCCGCGTACTCCCACTCGGCCTCGGCCGGGAGCCGACGCCCGGCCCACGCGCAGTAGGCCAGGGCGTCGTTCCAGGACACGTGGACAACGGGATGGTCCCACCGGTCGTCGACACTGCTGTGCGGTCCTTCCGGCGCCCGCCAATACGCGCCCGCGACCCCGCACCACCACGGCGTCTGCTCCGGCCGCGGCGAGATCTTCCGCAGCGTACCGGGCACGAACTTCGCGAACACGTACGTCCAGCCGAAGTCCTCGGCTTCCGTCCGGTGCCCGGTGGCCTCGACGAACTCGGCGAAGCGTGCGTTGGTCACCGCGTAGGCGTCGATGGCGAACGGCGCCACCGTGACTTCCCGCACCGGGCCCTCCCGGTCGTCGGGGAAACCGTCGGCGTCGTCGGTCCCCATCCGGAAGCTGCCGCCCGGCAAGGTGAGCAAACCGTCCGCGTTGGTCGCGGGCCCGGCCGGAACCTCGGCGGCCACGGAATGGTGCGAAGAGCGCGAAGGCGGACAACATTCGGACACGGGATGGGAACCTCCTCACCCGCACAGTAACTTCCCGAACACCTGCCGACACTTCCCGCACAACCAACGGCAGCTTCCGCACATCCGCCGACTCGTCAGGCGCGGTACCCGATCTCCTGCACCACCCACGTGTTCCCGTCCGGATCCGCGAAGTCGAAGGCGCTCGCGTAGTCGCGGCGGTCGGCGTCGAGGCCGGGTGCCCAGTCGCCCTGCCAGTCGGCGAGGCCGGCCTTGTGGCGGAAGTCGCCGACGGGGACGCCGCGGCCGGCGAGCTCGCCGCGGGCGGCTTCGAGGTCGGTGACGACGAGGTAGGTGGTGCGCGCCGAGCCCGGGGCGGCGTCGGTGAGGCCGGTGCCGAGCTGGACGGAGCAGGCGGAGCCGGGCGGGGTGAGCTGGACGACGCGGTAGCCGTCCTGCGGGTGGTAGTCGACGTCGAGGGAGAACCCGGCCTGGTCGGTGTAGAACTTCAGCGATTTGTCGACGTCGCCGACGGCCAGGGTGAGGACCTCGAGAGCCCAGTTCATCGTGGTGTTCCTTTCGAGCACGGGGTTACATGTCCAGGACGAGATCGGCGCGCGGGGTGGAGCAGCACACCAGCGCCTGCCCCGGATCCGGCGGCTCCAGCGGCGAAGGTGAGTAGTCGACCGAACCGGAGAGCACGGGCGTCACGCACGTGTGGCAGACGCCGCTGCGGCAGCTCCAGCGCGCGGGCACGTCACACGCCTCGGCGAGCTCCAGCAGGCTGCCACCGGGGAACGGGGCCGAGATGCCGCTGCGCGCGAACGTGACAGTCGGCCCGGTTCCGGGCGGTCCCTCCGGCGCGTGCGGCGGGCGCGCGGTCTGGCCGACAAGGCCGGGGTTGATGGCGTCCAGCGCGCCGAACAGCTCGCTGTGGATGTGGGACGCGGCCAAACCCGCCGAGGTGAGGGCGGCGGTCATGTCCGTCATGAACGCCACCGGGCCGCAGAGGTACGCCGACGCGTCGGCGGGCAAACCCAGCTTCACCAGCGCGTCTTTGGTGAGCCGCCCGGAATGGGCTCCCGCCGCGGTCCGTTCCTCCGCCGTCGCCGCACTGTAGAAGATGTCCGCGCGGCCACCGGGCAACGCGGCGACCAACCCCCGAGCCTCGGCGGCCAGCGGGTGCTCCGCCGGCCCGCGCGCCCCGTGGATCCACCACACCGCGCGGGTGCTGCCCTGCGCGGCCAGCTGGTGCAGCATCGCCAGCACCGGCGTCGCACCGATCCCGGCGGACACGAGCAGCACCGGCGAAGAACCGTCGCCGAGCACGAAGTCGCCTCGCGGCGCGGCCACGTCCAGCACCGCGCCTGCCGCCAACCGCGCGGTCAGGAACGTGCTGGCCACGCCCTCGCGCTTCACGCTGATGCGGTAGCCCTCGGAACCGGGCGCGGAGGAAATCGAGTAGCTGCGCACCGGGGCCGGTGTGGCGGCGCCCGGGACCCGCAGCGTCAGGTACTGCCCGGGCCGGGCGGCGGGCAGCGCGCTGCCGTCCTCGGCCTCGAAGTACACAGACGTCACCGAGGTGCTCTCGGGCCGCACTGCCGTGACGCGCAGCGGACGGAAGCCGTCCCACGCGGGTCCCTGAGCGACGGTCCCGATACCCAGCAGCTCCTCGAACGACTGCCGCCATCCCGGGCTCAGCGCCGGGATCCCCGCGGCGACGCGCAGTTTCTCGCCGTCCTTCTCAGGCAGGTACAGCAACGCATCGGTATCGGCCACGCTCAGCGCGCCCGGCCCGGTGCGCGTCTTCACGATCGGGTCGCCGGCCGTGAGGTGGCCCTCGCGGATGACGCGGAAGTAGAACCCCGGCCGGTGGTGGGCCACGAGCAGCGCGGGCAGCTCCGGCTCGCCGAGCCGCATGCCGACGCGGTAACACGTGACCCGCGGCTGCGTGACCTCGAACTCGGCCTCGCCGATGCGATAGCGGTCGCCGATGCACACCTCGTCGTCGGGCAGGCCGTCGACGGTGAGGTTCTCGCCGAACGAGCCGTACTCCAGGCCGTCGCGGCCGAAGTGCTGCTCCCAGTGGCGGTACGAGCCGATCTGGTAGACGAACACGGCTCGCTGCTCGCCGCCGTGACCGCCCTTGTCTCCCTGGCCGTCGCCGTCGATGTTGAGGCGGCGAACCATGGCCGGGCCGTCGACGGAGTGCTTCCACACTCCCGTGTAGACGGTCTTGCCCTGCCAGGACACGTTTTTCGGCAGGCCCACGTTCACCGAGAGCACTTTTGCGGTCATGCCAGCACCTCCTGCGCCGCGACGACGTACCACTGTGACACGGTTCCCATCGGTTTCCCCGGCTCGTTCGGATTCGGTAAGGCTCGCCCGTCAGGCGGTGCGCTTCTCGATCTCGTCGGTGTCGAGGCCGCGGTCGACACCGTGCGCGATCACGGTCTGGCCGGGCTCCAGCGACTGCCGCACGCCGTCGAGGTAGACCTCGATCTTGTCCGGTTCGAAGGACACCAGGCCGGAGACGCGTTCGACCTCGGTCCAGGCCTGCTCGTACGACCAGGCGGCGCCGGCGTGGGAGCCGATGTCGTAGTAGCTCGCGAGTCCCTTGTACGGGCAGAACGTCTGTCCCTCGATCGGGGTCAGCGCTCCGTCCACGATGTCCTCGCGCGGCACGTACCAGCGCGGCGCGAAGCCGGACTCGTACAGCACCACCGGGTTGTGCGTGTCGGCGATAACGCGGTCACCATCGCGGACCACGAGGTGACGCGACGTGCTGCGGATGTCGTTGCGGTGGTAAAGGTCCGCGGCGTGGCCGACGATCCGGTCGTCCTCCTCGTAGAAGGCCTCCATGGCGCGCCACGCGAACGCGACGCGATCCTTCAGCACGTCGGCGTACTCCGGCAACCCGGTGTACTCCCACGCCGCGCGCTCGGCGCGGCCTTCGCCGGCGGCAACCGTGTACCACGTGGTGTCGCCCAGCTCGCGGTGCTTCGTCACGCGGCCGCTCGACTCCAGCACGCCGTCGGCGATGGCGGTCTTCGGGAAGAACGCCACCGGGTAATGGCCCGGTTCGTGCAGGAGAAGCACGTCTTCACTGTCGACGATCCACTCACCACCGAAGCGGACCCGCATCCGCCTGCGCAGCGGCTCCACGAAGAGCAACCGCTCGGGCAACGGCTCCGGGGTGAGGAACCTGCCGACCGACCTGGTCGAAAGCGGTCCCTGCTGCCATGCCAGTCCCATGACTTTCGCCTTCCTTCTCGCTAACGGATGTGCAGACTGTATATCCGTTAGTTCGACGAGCACAAGACCTCTTCAAAAACTTGTCGACGGCGATGACTAATGCGTACACTCATGCCATGAGCAGTAGTGTCAGCCTGGAGGACATGCAACGGGCCGGCTTCCCGATGGGCGGTGAGCCGCTGGTCGCGCTGGATCTCGCCGACACGCTCGCGGCCGAGACGGAGCCGGGCGACGGCGACCTCCTCGCCTCACCCGAGCGCAGCGCCGCCTGGTGGCGGCTGGAGCTGCCGCGGCTGCCGGGGTCGGCGGCGCCGGACCTCGTGCCCACGCGCCGGCTGCGGTCCGCGATCCGGGACCTGCTGGAAGCGCACCTCGACGGCCGCGGGCCCGCGCCCGCGTCGCTCGAGGAGGTCAACGCGGTCGCGGCGGCCGTGCCGACGAGCCCGCGGCTCGAAGCGCACGAGGCCTGGGAGACGCACACGCGCTGGCACAGCGAGCACGGCGGCAACGTCGCGCTGGCGGCCATCGCGCGCGAAACGATCGAGCTGTTCGCCGACCCCGCGCGCCTCGCCCGGCTGCGCCGCTGCGCGAACCCCGACTGCACGATGTTGTTCCTCGCCACGAACCGGCGTCGCCAGTGGTGCGCGGGCAACGTCTGCGGGAACCGCGTGCGGGTCGCCCGCCACTACCGCCGGACCCACGACCAGCAAGCCGGATGAAAGGGCACACATGACCACCCAACCGATCACCACCGGGTTCCACAGCGGTGAGCTGAGAGTGCAACGGCAGGCCGGGCTCGAGTTCGAAGCGGCGCGGCTCGAAGGCATGCTCGCGCCCGCGCACCTGAGCCGCGGGGCCGAGGGTTTCCTCGCGCAGCGCGAGTTCGCGGCCGTCACGGCGCGCGACGCCGACGGGACACTGTGGACGTCTCCCCTGCTCGGGCCCGCCGGTTTCCTGGAGGGTTTCGACACGACGTTGGTCGTGCACACGCGCCCCGGCGCCGGCGATCCCCTGCACGAGATGCCCACGGGCGAGCCGGTCGGCCTGATCGCCGTCGAGTTCGCGACCCGGCGCCGGCTGCGGGTGAACGGCACCGTCGTGGCCGAGGCCGAGGGCGGGTTCCTCCTCGACGTGGAGCAGGCGTACGGCAACTGCCCGTCCTACATCCAGCAGCGCCGGCTGGAGATCGACCCCGAGCCGGCACTGGCCGCCGTCGAACGATCGGACGCCCTGACCGACGCCCACCGCGCCCTCATCCGCCGTGCGGACACGTTCTTCCTCGGCACGATCCACCCGACGCGCGGCGCCGACTCGTCCCACAAGGGTGGCGAGCCCGGCTTCGTCCGCCTCGACGGCGACGACGTGTGGTGGCCGGACTACGCGGGCAACAACCTGTTCAACAGCCTCGGCAACATCACCACCGACCCCGAAGCGTCACTGCTGTTCCTCGACTTCACCACCGGCACCACGCTCCAGCTGACCGGCACCGCCGCGCTCGAATGGGTCACCCCGGGCACCGCCGGCGAGGACGACGCCACGGGCCGCCGCGTCCGCTTCCATCCGACGCGGGTGGTGTCGCGCACGGGAGTGCCGCTGCACGCGTCAGACGTGGTGCTGTCGCCGCACAATCCGCGAGTGACTACTTAAGAGTCCACAGTAGACACTGCCCGTTCCCGGAAGGCCGCCGCTTTGCTGCTGTTGCCACAGCGCTGCATGGAGCACCAACGGCGCGGGCGGCCGCCTGGAGTGTCGAGAAAAAGCATGCGGCACAACGGCGAGTCGCAGGCGCGGAGGTGGGTTCGGCGGGCCGAGTCGGTGACGACGTCGATGGCATCACGGGCGACGGTGGCCAGCACCTGGGCGGACGTGCGGAGGCGGGGGCTTGAAGCCAGGCGGCCGTCTGCGGCCAGCTCCAGACGCGGTGGTTCCGTGGCGAGGACGGCGTACGCCTCGACCGTCGCGGCCGCGGTGGGGTCTACCGGGGCGTCGGCCATGACGTCCGTGACCACGCCGAACACGGCTTCCCGCAAGCGTTGCGCGTCGGAAAGCGCGGCGTCGTTTGCCTCGCCCGGGAGCAGCGGCAGGCCGACGCCGGTGGCCCACGCGTCGAGGCGGGCGGTGTCCCCGAGGCGCTCGATGGCCGCGGTCGGGCGACGGCCGAGGGTGGCGACGAGGTCGAGGGCTCGGGAACCGGCGTCGAAGCGAAGTTCCTTGAGCTGGGCGGTCACGCGGACGCGGGGCTGGGTCACCGCGATCACCGCGCCACGCGAGCAGGGAAGGGCGCGGTGACGACGACCAGCACCACGCTCACTCCGGCGGCGACCACGAAGGCCACGGGCGCCGGGATCACGACATCGACCGCCGCGAACAGGTACGGCGCCGCGAAACCGAGGTACGCCAGGCAGTAGAACACCGCCGTCACGCCGGCGAGATCGGCTGCCTCCGCGACCGCTTCGACGCGGCTGAGCCCACCGACCAGCAGCATGCCGTAAGCCGCGCCCAGGACCACAGCGGCGGGGAGCGTCAAGAGAGCCCGCCCCAGCTCCGTCGACAGCGCGGCGAGCAGGAACCCCGCCACGGTCAGGCCGAGGCCGCAGGTCAGCACGAGCGGGCTGCGCCGTCGTTCCAGAGCGCGGGCCACGGGCTGGACGAGCAACCCGCTGCCCAGCGTCAGCCCCGCGATCACACCGCTGCTCGCCACGGGCGCGACCGGCGCGGGCAACAGCGTCGGCAGGACCGCGAAACTCGTCGTCGCCACGCCGAACACCAGCGGCGCGCTCGGCACGATCCGGCGGAGGAACTCGGGACTGGCCAGTGCGTGCTTGAGCTCGCGACGCCGTCCTCCGGAAGAAGCCGCGCCCGTCACGGTTTCCGGAACGTTCCACACCAGCACGCCGACCACCACCGTCACCGCGATGTGCACCAGGTACGGCACCACGGCCGGCGCCGGCAGCCACTGCGCGAGGACCCCGGCGACCAGCGGCCCGCTCCCGAACCCGACCGACAGCGAAATCGCGGCCCGGCGCGCACCCGCTCCCGGACCGGCGTCCGCGGACAGCTCCTTGATCCACGCGCTGCCCGGCCCGAACGCGGCACCCGAAGCGACTCCCGCGACGAGCCGGCCGAGCGCCAGCACCCACGTCGATCCGGCGCCGAACAGCAGGATCACCGAAGCCAGTGCCGAAAGCACCAGCACCGGGCGCATCACGCGGCGCCGGCCGAACCGGTCGGAGAACCTCGCGCCCAGTAGCAGTGCCGGAATCAGCCCCACCACGTACGCGCCGAAGATCGCCGTGACGATCGTCGGCGAGAGGTGCTCCTGGTCGCGGTAGACGATGAGCAGCGGCGAGAACTGGTTGGCTCCCCAGCCGACCGCGAGCACCGCCGCGCCGACCCTGGCCCACGGGCTCATGGCTCCTCCAGTCCGCTAGTAACCTCAGTATGAGTTACTAACAGCGCCCTGACCACCCCGCGACGGTGTGACGGATATCGTGGAGCCATGACCGCCGGACCGACCCTCGAGGACGTGCAGGCAGCCGGGTTCCCCATGGGCGGCGAGCCGCTCGTGGCCCTCGACCTCGCCGACACCCTCATGACGGCGGTGGACCCCGCCGTCGACCTGATCGAACCGACGGACGGTTACGAGACCTGGTGGCGGCTGCAGCTGCCCCGGCTGCCCGAGGCGAGCGTCCCCGCCGCGGCGGCGACGCGACGGCTGCGCGCGGCGATCCGCGACCTGCTGGAGTCGCACCTGGAGACCCGGGCGCCGCAGGCCGTTTCGATCGAAGACCTCAACGCGTTCGCCTCGGCCGTGCCGCGAAGCCCGCGGCTGGCCTTGGACGCCGAAGGCGCGCTGACCGCGACCACGCGCTGGCACACCGAACACGGCGGCAACGCGGCGCTGGCGGCCATCGCCACCGAGGCGATCGACCTCCTGTCTTCCCCGACACAGCTGGAGAAACTGCGCCGCTGCGCGAACCCCGCGTGCTCGATGCTGTTCGTCGCGGAGACCAAGCGGCGGCAGTGGTGCACGGGCAACATCTGCGGCAACCGGGCGCGGGTGGCGCGCCACTACCGGCGGACGCACGCGCCTTCGCCTTCGCCTTCGTGAGCACAGTGCCTTCCCAGGACACAGTTTCTTTCCAGGACACAAAAAGTCTTCCAGGACACAAAAAAACAGGCCCGGACCAAACGGTCCGGGCCTGTTTTCAGTTGGAGCGGTGGAACTCAGTGACCGAGCAGCGGCAGGTGGCCGAGCGCGTCGGTCGCGGTGTGCAGGTCGAGGCCGTGGGCCAGGTCCTGCGCGTGGGTCTCGACGCCACCCAGCGGCGAGCCGGCGTGGGTCGCGTCCGCGACGTCGGCGATCGGCGTGTGCTGGATGCCCGCGGTGTCGGCCTGGCCGACGGTGTCGAGCACGTGGTGCACGGTGTCGCCCACGACCGGGGCCTGCGGCGCGGCGGCCGACAGGGTGTGGGTCACGGAGCCGACGGTGCCGGTGACGTTCGGGACGGCCGGCAGAGCCGGGACGGCCGGAACACCCGGAACCGCCGGGAGGGCCGGCAGCGCCGGGACGGCGGCCGCGGCCGGGACGACGTGGTCCAGCGTGTGCGACAGGTCGCCCGCGGCACCGAAGTCGGCGCGCTCGTCGCCGTGGATGCCGACCGGGGTGGAGCCGATGGCGTCGTTGACGTGGCCGAGCAGGCCGGCGCCGGTGACGCGGACGTCCTCGACGAGACCGGACACCGGGCCGCCGACGAGCGGGACGTCGTTCAGCGCGGCCACGGCGGCCTTCGGCATGAGGGCGTCGCCCAGGTGGTTGGTGACCGCGTCGACCGCGGAGCCCACGAGCTTGCCGTCGAAGACGTGCTCGCCCACCGCGTCCACGGTGTGCTCGAGGTCGATCGCACCGGCGGCCACGACCGGGCCGGCGATCGGGACACCGTTGACCGCACCGGCCACGTGGTCCACGACGTTCGAGACGGTGCCGAGGGTGGAGTGGGTGAGGGTGTTGAGGCCGGTCTGGTCCGCGAAGTCGCTGACGGTCTCGAACACGCCGCTCAGGTTCGGCAGGCCGCTGGCCAGGCCGGTCACGTTCGGCAGGTCGGCGCGCTCGCCGGCCGCGTGCGAGAGCACGTTGCCGAAGACCGGCAGGCTCGGGGCGGCGGCCAGCGGGGCCGTGTCGGCCAGCAGCGGCATGATGTCCTGCACATCGGCCGGCGAAACGTCGGCCAGACCAGCAGTGTCGAGCAGGCCCTGCGGGTTGGCGGCGTAGGCGGCCGCGGCCTGCGGGTCGCTCAGCAGGGTCATGGCGAATTCGTGCAGGTTCTGCACCGCGTCCATAGTTTGTTGTCTCCTGTGCACTGATTGATTCGGCCGTCGTGGGCATGCCGCGAAGTCGAAGGGGTTCGGGACGAAGATAGGGCGCGGCCGTTCGGCGGCCATCGGGGGCCTCCCCGGGGGTTCGACGCATCGGCGTTAGGGATTTCGGGCCCCGCCCCATTAGGGGGACTAGGGAAATTCGCCACTGCGCGGCGATTAGCCGTGGTCAGCGAGGTGCGGCCGATTTCGCCCGCTTCGCCTGTGGGGCGGGGATCCTGGCCGCTCGTTCGGAGACACGCGGTACTCCTCGGAGTGATCGTCGGAGAAACCACCCGTTGGTGTGACAACCAGGCCCGATTTCACGGCCGCCAGACATCGACGACGAACTCACGCATCTGCTCACGGAACTTTCCGGATGGACTCGCGGCGGTGAGAAGGCTCCGCAATTCGGACTCGAAAGCGCCCACGCGATCGCCGAAGAGGTGCGGTGCGGAACTCGACAACGAGAACACCGTGGCGACGACGTCGTCGATATCCCGGACGACGGCGGAGCCGGGTACCTCGATCCGCTGGGGGCCGGTGAATCCGGCGCCGCGGTAGATCGCCGTCTCCCCTCCGGCCGTGCCTTCGGGGAGGACACCGCGGCCCGCGCGTCGGGTTTCGCCGAGGTATTCGCGCACGAGCTCGGTGATCCGCTCGTGGGGTGGCGCCGATTCGGTCGTGGTGCCGCGGTGGGTGGTGGCGTGCACGTGGAGGCAGGCGCCGCCGGGCTCGAGCATTCCGCGCACCGCCGCGGCGACGCGGGGGCGGTCGAGCCAGTGGAAGGACTGGGCGAACGTGACGAGCCGGAACGCGCCGAGTCCGGCCGGCAGGTCCTCGGCCCTTTCGTGGGCCCAGCGGGTGGTGGTGATTCCTTTCGCGGCGGCCAGCCGGGAGGCTTCGGCGAGCATGTCGGGGTCGGCGTCGAGGCCGACGGCTGCTTCGAAGCGAGTGGCGAGCAGCAGCGTCAAGGAGCCCGGGCCGCAACCGACATCGAGGAAGCGGCCGGAACCGTCGAGCCGCAATGCGTTGGCGAGCGCGTCGGCGAGCTCCGGCGGATACGCGACGCGGCCTCTCGCGTAGTAAGCCGCGCTGCCCGAGTACAGCGATTCGTCCCACTCCCAGCCCGCCATGGCCGTGAGCCTAGAGACGGGGATCAGTGCTGCACCGGGAAATACGTGAGCACCTCGCCCGTCGCCGGGTCGTGGTAGCCGGCGATCTCCAGGTCGGCGAAGGTGCCGGACCAGGCGCCCGTGGCGGGGTCGCGCAGGACGTCGGGCGAGGACCACGCGGCGGTGCCGGCCGCGGACACGGCCTCGGGCGTCCAGTCCGGCGGGAAGTAGGTGTGGTCGACGAAGGAGAAGCGGCCGTTCTTCAGGTTGCGGTACTCGGAGGCCCTGCGCGTGATCCCCGTTTCGGCCGGGGTCACGCCGGACGCGAGCAGGAAGCGGTGCAGGGACTCGAGTGCGGCGAAGAACACCTGCTGCGGCACGACGGCGCGTGGCCAGGTGCCGTAGAGGCTTTCGAGCACCACGCTGTCGCCGGTGAACGCGACGGAAGTGCCGTTGCCGAGCCAGGCCTTGGCTTCGCGCTGGGCTCGGCGGAGCAGGCCGGCGAGCTGCCCGACGGTATGGGCGTCGGCTTGCGCGTCGGTGTAGAGGAAGGCGGCCAACGGCAGCTGGTCGGCCGGCGCCGAGATGCGCAGCCGGCGGGACTCGTCGAAGGCGAAGGCGAACGAATCACCCGTGCCGAACAAAACCATCGTGGAGCGGCTTTCTGACTGGACCGATCGGCCGGGCGGGTGATCTTTGTGCCACGGTATCACCCGCACTGACCTGCGAAGACTTCTGTGACACGGATCGTGGCACCGGCCAGGTTCAGCCGAGAGACCCAGCCCACGCCACGAACCATTCACGGGGCCGCAACCCGCTGAAGCTCCGGCCGCCGGCCACCCAGGCGGGAGTGCCCTCGACTCCGTTCTCGTACGCGAGGATCGCCGAGCGGCCCACGGCTCGGTCCGCTTCGCCCGATTCCCAGGCGGCGCGGACGATCTCGGGGTCGCCGCCGGCTTGTTCGGTCAGCTTGAGCAGCAGGTCGCGCGATTCGAGGTCCTGGCCTTCGCCGAAGTACGCGTTGAACACGGATGTGGCGAAGCGGTCGGCGACTTCGGGATCGTCGAGCGTGGTGTACGCGCCCAGCGCCGGCAGCGAGTAGGCGATCCGGTCCGTCCACTCGAGGGGCAGGCCCGCGGCTTCGGCCTCGCGGGCGAGGAACTCGTAGGTCGGGCCCACGCGAGGGCCGGCCAGGCTGCCGCCGGGGCCGATCTCGGGGTGGATCTGAAGCGGGTGTTCGTTTACCACCACGCCGTGTTCGCGCAGCACCCGGTTGCGGTCCTGAGCGATGTAGCAGAAGGGGCAGAGGAAATCGAACCAGTGCTCCACGGTCGGGGTCGTGGACATCGCGGGCTCCTTCACGTTGTTTCGATACGTTCATGATCTGTAACGAAACGACCGGGCTCCTTAGTCCCGGGTGGTCACGGGTGCCGCAGCCGGCACTCGCGTGCGTTTGTCAGGCCAGAACGGCGCGCAGCCACGCCGCCGTGGTCGCGAGGTTCACGGGGCCGTCGAACGCGGCATCCTCGTGCCCGGCCCCGCCGAGCAGCACGAAACTGCTCCTCGCCCCGGCCCGCACGAGCGCGTCGTGCAGCGCCCGGCCCTCCCCCGGCGGCACGATCCGGTCGCGGTCGCCGTGCGCGATCAGGAACGGTGGCGCCGCCGCCGAAACCCGCGCCAGCAGCGAATGCCCCGCCGGGTCGGCTCCGCCGAGGAAGTCGGCCTCGAAGTGGAACGGCAGCAGCTTCGCCTCCAGCTCACTGCGCGCCGCCGTGGCCGCCAGGTCGGCTTGTCCGAACCAGTGCACCACGGCCTGCACGGCACTCGACTCGTCGACGTTGCCGCCGACCGTCCCCTCCAGCTCCTCATCATTCGGCGACAACGCCAGCAGCGAACCCAGATACGCGCCGGCGGACGCGCCCCAGACCCCGAGCCGCCCGGTCTCGAGGCCGAGGCGCGCGCCGTTCGCCCGCAGCCAGCGCACGGCGCCCTTGACGTCGTGCACCTGCTGCGGGAACACCGCCCCTGGTGCCAGGTGGTAATCGACGGACACCACGGTCACACCGTGCTCCGCCAAGGGTGCCTGCCGGCGTGCGGCCTCGCCGCGCCGGTCGCCGCGGGTCCACCCACCGCCGTGCAGGTAGAGCACGACGGGCGCCCCCGTGGTGGGAGCGTGGTGGATATCCACCATCAGCCGGGTGCCGCCGACCGTCGCGTAGACGAGATCGCGGTCGACCGTCACGCCGGTTCCACCTGGCGGGTCACGGCGGCGGACTCGTAGAAGGTGACGAAGGATTCCACCGGCTCCCGCGTTGTGCGATATCCACCAAGGCGGTGGTCGTCGTCGGCATACCCGAGCGCGATTCCGCACACCACTAGGTGGTCGTCCGGAATGACGAGGTGGCGGCGCAACACCGGGTGGTAATCGATGAACGAAGCCTGTGCGCAAGTGTGCAGCCCGGCTCCGCGCGCGGACAACATCAGTCCCTGGAGGAACAGACCGGCGTCCACCAGCGCACCCTGCAGTGGTGCCCGGCTCACCGTGAGCACCAGCCCCACCGGTGCGCCGAAGAAGTCGTAGTTGCGCCGGTGGTGGTCGCTGCGGCCGGCGGTGTCGCCGGCCGCGATGCCGAGCGTTTCGGAATACAGGCCTTCACCGAAGCGACGGCGGCGCGAGCGGAACGGCTCGGGCCACGAGTCCGCCGCCGGCTGGTAGGCGAACTCGCCGACGGCGCGGCGGCCCTCGTCGTAAGCGCACAGCAGGTCGGCCGTCAACGCGCGCTTGGCAGCGCCCGTGAGCACGTGGACCTGCCACGGCTGGCTGTTGGAATTGCTGGCCGACGACGATGCCAGCGCGAGCAGCCGTTCGACCTCCGCGCGCGGCACGGGCGTCGGCAGGAACGCCCGGCAACTGCGCCGCGTCGCCATCGCTTCCTCGATCGTGGACGCCGGGTTCATGGCGCTGGGCTCCCCGGGTTCAGGCCGCGGGCGGCTGGATGTCGTAGGAGATCCGGCCGGCGGGCAGGTAGAACAACGCGATCAGCGCGCCGTCCTTGACCTCCGGGTAGTGGTGGCTGCCGGGGCCGGGCGCGGTCCAGCCGGGGCCGCTCCAGCCGTTCGGGCCCATCAGCTTCGCGCCGGGGTCGAGCGGCACCACGAGGTTGAGCTCGCCGTACGGGTGCTGGTGGTACTGCCCGCGGAACGGCTCGACGCTGTCCATGTACACGGCCGTGATGCTGAAGTAGTTGAGCACATCCTGCGGGTCGGCGATGCGGCTGCGGCGGTACTTCTTGCCCTCGACCTCGATGTTGGCGGCCCAGCCGGCCTCGACGCCCTCGGTGATCATGCGCGCCAGGTCCTGGTAGAGCTCACTGTCCGGCCCGTAGCGGGTGTTGAGCCAGGACTCGAGCTCCCCGCCCGCGGTGCGGTTCTTCACCTCGTTGAGGAACGGGATACTGCGGTCGATCAGCTCCTGGGGCGTGGTCATCGTCGACTCCGTTCGGTCCGCTGTGGTTCGGCGTTCCCAAACCGTACGTCCACATTTAGTTACAGTCAAGTACTGTAACTAAACTTGCCGCATAACAACACCTTCGTGTAACGGATCGGATATGCTTCGCAGATCGGTTTTTTCTCGGCGAGGTGGAGCCATGGCGCGGACACGCGATACGACGGCGGACGAGCAGGTCAGCACCGAAGACGGACCCAGGCCGGGCGGGCGCCCCCGGGACGCCGCGCTCGACGAGGCGATCATCCTTGCCACGCGCCGGCGGCTCGTCCTCGACGGCTACTCCCGCATGACGATCGGCGACATCGCCACGGACGCGAAGGTCAGCCGCCCCACGCTCTACCGGCGCTGGGCCACGAAGTTCGAGCTCGTCGTCGACGCGCTCGACTACGGTTTCCGCAAGCAGCGCGACATGTACGCGTTCGACCTCAGCGGACTCGAGCCGCGCGAGGCGCTCACGGAAGCCGTCCGCCGGCTCGACCCCGCGTACTTCAACCCGGACGCCATGGTGCTCATGGGCAACTTCGCGGGCGAGGCGATCCGCACGCCGGAGCTGCTCGACATCCTGCGCAAGCACGCCGTCGAGCCCCGCGTGGAGCTCGTCGAAAGTGTGCTGACACAGCTACAGGACCGCGGCGCCGTGCGGGACGAGATCGACAAGCACACCATCGCGACGATGTGCTTCGGCAGCTACTTCGCGGCGTTCTACCGAGGGGAAGCCAAAACGGAGATCCCCGAGGCGGTCGTCGCCGTGCTCTGGCCGGCGCTGGAGAAGAAGCCCGCGCCGCGGCGGCGGGCGTCCACTTCGGGCAAACGGTGACAGGCATCCGTTCCGATCATTGACTGTAACGTAAATCGAGGCATAATCGGCTCCATGCCGCCTGTGCCCTCGATGGACGTCCACGAAGCCCTTTACACCACGCGAATGATGCGGCGCATGCATCCGGACGCGATTCCCCTGGACCTGCAGGCGCGCATCCTCGACGCCGCGATCCGGGCGCCGAACGGCGGCAACACCCAGCGCTGGCACTTCCTGGCCGTGGACGATCCGGGCATCAAGGCCGAACTCGCCCCGATCTGGCGGCGCTGCCGGGACAAGGAGTACGAGGACATCGCGGCCGGCACGTTCGCCCAGCCGATCCACGACCCCGAGAACCACCGCGAGACGATGAAGCGGATCTCGAAGTCCGCGGGCTTCCTGACCGACCACTTCACCGAGATCCCGCTGCTGCTGTTCGTCTTCTCCATCGACGACCACGGCGGAGCCAACATCTACCCCGCCATCTGGAGCGCGCTGCTCGCCGCGCGTTCGGAAGGGGTCGGCGGGGTGCTCACCACGATGCTGCGCCTGGAGTCCGATCGGGTCATGGAGTTGCTCGATGTACCCGAGGACGAGGGCTGGGAGCTCACGGCCATGCTCGCGATGGGTTATCCGCGCGGCAAGTGGGGCGTGGCCGCGAACCGCCGCCCCGTGCACGAGGTGAGCAGCCGCAACCGATGGGGCAGCGAGTTCGGCATGTCCGTTCCCGAACCACTCTGGTCCGAAAAGTCACACACCTGAGTCGTCCGCTGAGAGCGGGCCCACGGTGAGTTGCCGGGGTTCGCGTCGGCTCATTACAGTCGAGCTCGGTGACCGACCGCGCCGCCCGGAAGCCCGCCGGGTGCCGCGGAACCGGCTCGGCGTGTGCGCACCACGGGCGGAAATCCCGACTACGCAGGGGAAGTCTGAGCACAGTGCCCGACACCGTCACCACCCGCCGCCTCCCGCAAGGCTGGACGGCCACCGACCTCCGCGCCGTGGACACCGTCCGCGTGCTCGCCGCCGACGCCGTCGAGAAGGCCGGCAGCGGCCACCCCGGAACGGCGATGAGCCTCGCACCGCTGGCGTACACGCTGTTCCAGCGCGAGATGCGCCACGACCCGGCCGACCCGTCGTGGCCGGCGCGCGACCGGTTCGTCCTGTCCGCCGGGCACACCAGCCTCACGCTGTACATCCAGCTGTTCCTCGCCGGTTATGGCCTCAAACTGGAGGACCTTCAGCAGCTGCGCACGTGGGGTTCACTCACCCCGGGGCACCCCGAGTACCGCCACACCCAGGGCGTCGAGGTCACGACCGGTCCGCTCGGGCAGGGCCTGGCCAACGCGGTGGGTATGGCCATGGCGTCGCGCCGCGAACGCGGGCTGTTCGATCCCGAACCCGCGCCGGGGCAGAGCCTCTTCGACCACTTCGTGTACGTGATCGCCTCCGACGGCGACATCCAGGAGGGCATCACCTCCGAGGCGTCGTCGATCGCGGGCCGCCAGCAGCTGGCGAACCTGATCGTGTTCTACGACGACAACGACATCTCCATCGAAGACCACACCGACATCGCGCTGTCCGAGGACACAGACGAGCGCTACCGCGCGTATGGCTGGCACGTGCAGGTGGTGGAGGACGGCGAGGACGTCGCCGCGATCCAGGACGCGATCGCGGCGGCGAAGGCCGACCCGCGCCCGTCGTACATCCGGCTCCGCACGGTGATCGGCTACCCCGCGCCGACCAAGATGAACACCGGCAAGATCCACGGCTCCGCGCTCGGCGCCGACGAGGTCGCTGCGGTGAAGCGCGTGCTGGGCTTCGACCCGGAGCAGCACTTCGTGGTCGAGGACGAAGTGCTGGCCCTGACGCGCGAGGCCGTCGCGCGCGGTCAGGCCTGGCGTGCGGAGTGGCAGGGCGAGTACGACAAGTGGGCCGCGGCGAACCCCTCGCGGCACGCGCTGCGGCAGCGCCTCTCCACGCGTGCGCTGCCGGAGGGCTGGACCTCGGAGCTCCCGTCGTTCGAGGTCGGCGCTTCGCTGGCGACGCGCAAGGGATCGGGGGCGTTCCTCGACGCGGTGGCCGACGTGCTGCCCGAGCTGTGGGGCGGTTCGGCCGACCTCGCGGAGAGCAACAACTCCACGATGACGGGCGCCGACTCGTTCGGCCCGATCGCGGCGGCGACGAAGATGTGGGCCGCCGAACCGTACGGGCGGACCCTGCACTTCGGCATCCGCGAGCACGCGATGGGCGCCATCCTCAACGGCATCGCGCTGCACGGCGGCACCCGGCCGTACGGTGCGACATACCTCGCGTTCAGCGACTACATGCGCCCAGCGGTGCGGCTGGCGGCACTGATGCGGCTGCCGGTGGTGTACGTGTGGACGCACGACTCCATCGGCGTCGGCGGCGACGGACCCACGCATCAGCCGATCGAGCACCTCTCGGCGCTGCGGGCGATTCCGGGCCTGAACGTGGTGCGTCCGGGTGACGCGAACGAGGCCGTTGCGGCGTGGCAGGCCGCGATCGAGGACGTCGATCACCCGACCGCGCTCGCGTTGACCCGGCAGCCGGTGCCGGTTCTGCCGGGTACTTCGGCCGAAGGCGTCGCTCGTGGTGGCTACGTGCTGGCGGAGGCGTCGAATGGCGCGCCTGAGCTGGTGCTGATCGGGACCGGCTCGGAGCTGCAGCTCGCCGTTTCGGCGCGCGAGCGGCTGGAGGCCGAGGGCGTGCCGACGCGCGTGGTTTCGCTGCCGTGCTTCGAGTGGTTCGCTTCGCAGGACCAGGCTTACCGTGATTCGGTGCTGCCGCCGTCGGTGAAGGCGCGGGTCGCGGTGGAGGCCGGGATCGCGTTGCCGTGGTATCCGTTCGTGGGTGATTCCGGCGAGATCGTCTCGATCGAGCACTACGGCGCTTCGGCCGACTACGCGACGCTGTTCCGCGAGTTCGGGTTCACGCCCGAGGCCGTGGTGGCCGCCGCCCGGGCAACGCTGGCCAAGGTGGCCTGATGACCACGCCCGGCCGGGACGACAACGCTTTCGCACTTCACGTCATCCCGGCCGGGTCACCCCGACCCGGCGCGGGGCCGGCTCGAACGGGTGGGTGACATGGGCACGACTTCACACGCGATCACCGATCGCCTCGCGGCGCTTCTCGACGAGGAACACGACCTCCGCACCCGCGCCATGCACCACGGCGGCGGCCTCTCCCTCGACGAACAGGCGCGCCTGACCGAACTCGAGTCCGAACTGGACGCGGTCTTCCGCCTCCTCCGCCAGCGCCGCGCCCTGGAAGTCTTCGACGACGGCGCCGACGACACGGCGGACGCGTCGAACTGACCGGTTTGGACAGACCGCCTCAGTGGCTGGGCACGTCGAGGTCGTAACGCCGGACGACGTCGTCCAGCCAGTCGGGGATGCCGTAGGTCAGGCCGTACTTGGTGGCCAGGCGGGCGAACTCGTCGGTTTCGTGGAGGTTCTTCGCGTCGCCCAGGGTGCCGTCGGTGTGGGCGAGGAGGAGGTCGCTCAGTTCGCGGAAGTAGGTTTCGAAGCCGCCGGGGGTGATGACCTCGACGATGCGGCCCGGGGTTGTGCCGGCGTTCCACATGGCGTGCATCTCCCCGCGGGGCTTGGTGATGAAGCCGCCCGGGCCGAGGACCACTTCGGCGTCGTCGGAGCGGAAGCCGATCTGGCCGGCCAGCACGATGGAGTGCTCGTCCTCACGGGTGTGGCGGTGGGGCGCGGTGATGGAGCCGACCGCGAACGGGTGCTCGAGGATCGCGACCTCGCCACCGTTGTTCTGGTGCGTCAGCTTGAACACCGCGCCGAACCCGGGCAGCGCCACCTGGTCCGACTCGTCCCCCGGTTGCACCACGGCGACCTTCGTCCGGTTTTCCTCGCCCACCTGGTTTCCCTCCTCGTAGTACGGTTACAGGTCCAGTACGAGCTTGCCGCCGCAGGCCCGGCTCACGCAAGGGAAGAACGTCTTCCCGGCCGCGCGTTCGGCGTTGGACAGCACGACGTCGCGGTGATCGGGCGTTCCCTCCAACACCCGGGTTTCGCAGGTGCCGCAGTAGCCCTCTTCGCAGTCGGACTCGACGCCGACCCCGGCGTCGCGGATGGCCTGCAGCAGGGTGATGTCCGCGTCGGCCACGACGGTCAGGCCGGACTGGCGGAGTTCGAGTTCCACCGCGTCGTCCGCGGCCTCGTCAGGAGAAGGCGAGGCCGCGGCGAAGTGTTCGGTCTCGCACCGCACGCCGGCGGCCTCGCAGACTTCGGTGACGCTGTCGAGCAACCCGACCGGGCCACAGCAGTACACGGCCGCGGCCGGGGCCAGCCCGCCGATCAGCTCTTTCAGGTCCGGCCGTGGCTCGACCGCAGTGTCTACGAAGGACACCCGGTCACCACCGATCGCCGCCAGCTCCGCGCGGAAGGCCATGGTGGCGCCACCGTGTCCGCAGTAGACCACCGAATAGTCAACTCCACGCTCGGCCAGAGCCCGCACCATCGGCAACAGCGGCGTCACACCGATTCCGCCGGCGATCAGCAAGTACGACTCGGCATCCGCCAACGGGAAGTGGTTGCGCACCCGCTCGACCACCAGCTCACGCCCGACCAGCGCCGTGCCGTGGATCTCGGCCGACCCACCGCGGCCGGCGTCCTCCAACCGCACCGCGATGTCGTAATGCAGCCGGTCGGCCGGGTCCCCGCACAGCGAGTACTGCCGGCCCAACCCCGAAGGCAGCTTCAGGTCGAGATGCGCACCCGGCTCCCAGGCCGGCAAAGGAGAACCGCTGGACAGCCGAAGGCCTACCACCCCCGCGGCTTCCCAAGTCACGCGCGTGACCCGCAGCGACAGATCAGTAGAGGTCGAAGTACTCACGATGCTCCCAATCGGTGACCGTCCGCTCGAACCGCGCGACCTCGGCCCGCTTGATCGCGGCGTAGTACGAGACGAACTGCTCGCCCATCACCCGTCGCAGCCCGGCATCGGCCTCCAGGGCGTCGACGGCCGCGGCCAGGTTCGCCGGCAGCCGCCCCGCGTCGGTCGTGTACGGATCGTCGGCGGAAGGCGGCAACGACAACGACGTCTCGACGCCGTTCAGACCCGAATGCAGCTGCGACGCCATGTACAGATACGGGTTGGCCGCCGACTCCCCCACCCGGTTCTCGATGTGCGTCGAGCCGTCCTCGGCCGAGCCGACGAGCCGGATCATCGCGCCCCGGTTGTCCCGCGCCCACGCGATCCGGTCAGGCGCCATCGAATACGGCTGGAACCGCTTGTACCCGTTCACCGTCGGGTTCGCGAACACACACGCCGCGCTCGCGTGCTCCAGCTGACCGGCGATGAACTGCTTGCCCACCAGCGAAATGGCGCCCTCGCCGTCGGCCGGGACGAAGGCGTTGCGCCCACCGTCCGGCGAGACCAGGCTCTGGTGCAGGTGCCAGCCGCTCGACTTGCTTTCCGCGATCTGCGGCCGGCACATGAACGTCGCGTGGTAACCGTTTCGCCGCGCCACTTGCTTGACCGTGCTGCGCAACAACACCATCGCGTCCGCCGAAGCGAGACCAGCGGCCGGATCGAGCGTGACCTCCAGCTGGTTCGCCCCCAGCTCCACCTCGATGCTGCGCAGCTCGATACCCATCCGCTCCAGCACCTCGCGGATTCGCCGCGTGGCCGGCTCGACCTCGTCGCCCAGGTTCTCGCTCAGCAGCTGGTTGCCCTGGTTGATCGGCTCGACCGGCGTCGGCGTGGTGCAGCGGCCGATCCCGTCGTCGTTGGGGAAGTGCGAAGCCCGCCGGTAGAGGTGGAACTCGATCTCCAGCCCCGTCACGTAGGTGAACCCGGCGACGCTCGCGCGCTCCAGCGCCGTGCGGAATACGCCGCGGCTGCAGAACGGCACCTGCTCACCGTTCTGGAACCGCAAGTCGCACAGGATCCGCGCGGTGTCCTCGGCCCACGGCACCAAGTGGAACGTCGTGGGGTCCGGCACCATCACCACGTCGGCCGCACCGGCCATCTCGGCCACGCCGAGCCCGCCGTCGGCGTTGAAGGCCGAGAACACCGTGGTGCCGGACGTGTCCTTCGACAGCAGCGTCGACACACAACTCAACCCACTGCGAAACGCGGCGGCCAGCCCGCTCGCCGGGATCGTCTTGCCGTGCAGGATCCCGTGCTGATCCACAAAGGACACGCGAATCGTCCGCAGTCCCTCCGAGCCGACCCGCGCCAGGACGGCTCTCGCCGCTTCCTGCTGTTCCTCGGTCCACAGCCCGAACTTCTCGATGAACCCCATGGCCGGCCTCAGTCCCGCGCGCGGTCGTAGGCGTCGGGCGACGAAGAACGATCCGGCTCGACCGCCGAGCCCGGCACGCCCGCCGGCCCCGTCGCGAGCGCCGCCTGCAGATGCGAGGCCCACGGGCTCGCCTTGCGCAGGTCGGCGATCGAGTTCGCCCAGTAGTCCTCCCACTCGCCGGTGGGGCCGATGCCGTCGAGCGGGATGGGGCCGCGGCTCTCGACGTCGGCGGAGTCCTTGAGCAACAGGTCGGGGCTGCCGCCCTCGGCGACGGTGTCGATGGCCTGCAGCGCCATCCGCCGGTAGGTGACGATCGCGCGGTCGGAGCGGCTGAGGTTCTCGCGGCTGCGGTCGTAGATGAAGCCCTGGCCCTCGACCGCCATCTGGTCGTGGACGTTGATGTCGCGCCCCAGCCCGGTGTAGGTCTGCGTGCGCTGCTCCTCGAAGTCGAAGCGGTAGTTGTTCGCCCGGTTTCGCACCGGCTTGTAGTCCGGGAGCGTGATGCCGTCGAGGCGTTGCGCGCGCATGGTTTCGGAGTCCACGGGCTCGTCGAGGCTGGTGAACATCGCGTACCAGTAGCAGGAGACGTCGTCGATCGGCACGTGCCACTGCGTGATTGCCATGGTGGAGCTCAGCGGGATCGTGATGCCGTGCGGGAACACCTGGTGCGTGATGCGCACGTGGGTGGACGAGCCGTCGAGCCCATCCTTGTCGAGTGTGCGCAGGGCGACGATGCGCTGGCCGTATTCGGTGCGGGCGTTGAGGATCTCGGGCCGGCCGTACTCGCGCAGGATCTTCGTCATCGGCAGGTTCGTGCCGAGCGACGCGCCGCGGAACTGCTTGCCGTAGCTGTCACTCGTGTCCTCATCCTCGGCGAACCGGTGCAGGTAGGAGGCGTGCGCGGGGTCGATCCCGACCTCCAGCGCCTGCAGCCAGTTGCAGTCGAGGTAACCCTTGAACGCGAACGTGTACTCCGGCGGCGCCACGAAGCAGTCGAGCGCGGGCAGGTTCGGCGGCTCGCCGTCGCCGAGGTAACCCCACACGATCCCGTTGCACTCCCGCACCGGGTACGAGCGGATCTTGACCTTGGCCTTGAGCTTGCTGTCCTCGGGCTCGGCCGGAGTGTCCATACAGGACCCATTGCGGTTGAAGAGCCAGCCGTGGAAGTAGCAGCGCAGGCCGCCGTCTTCCAGGCGCCCCAGGGAAAGGTCGGCGCCGCGGTGGGCGCAGCGGCGGTCGATGAGACCCAGCGAGCCGTCGGCGTTGCGGAACAGCACGAGGTCTTCACCGAGCACCCGCAGCGGAACCACCGGACGTTCGGTGTCGAGCTCCTCGGTCAGCGCCACAGGCTGCCAGTACAGCCGCATCCAATCGCCGCCCGGAGTGCCGGGCCCGGTCTCGGTGATCTTCCGGTTGTCGTCCGCGCGCATGGCAGCGTTCTCCTCGCGACTTCGTCGTCCAGCGTGGTGGGGGCCGGCAGTCTTTTCACGTGTGTTCAATTAACGAACACTTGGTTCTGATGTGAGCACTGTAGGCAGCCGCGACTGGTCACCGCAAGGTCTTCGGCGGCGTTCGTGCTACATTTCGTGACAAGGTGTGCGTTAATCGAACGGAGCTGGTGGAGTGTCGAAGCTCAACGCGCGGGACGAAGCCCGCCGGGCGGCCCGCGAGGTGGACGGCACCAGCCGCTCGGACTACTCCGAAGCCCTCGAACGCGGCCTGCTCGTGCTCACCGCATTCGACGACACCGCCGAGCGGCTCACGCAGGCACAGCTGGCCCGCAAGCTCGAACTCCCCCGCGCGACCGTGCGCCGCGCCCTGCTCACCTTGGCGCACCTGGGTTACGTCGTCGCCGACGACAAGGCCTACCGCCTGGCCCCCAAGGTGCTCACGCTCGCGTCGGCCTACCTCACGACCAACCCGGTGAGCCAGGTGCTGCAGCCGCAATGCGACCGCCTGGCCGAGGTCTTCCAAGCCTCCTGCACCGCCGCGGTCCTCGACGGACCGGCGGCCGTGATGATCGCGCGAGCGCTGCCGCGCCACACGCTGCCGATCGGCGAGGGCATCGGGTTCCAGGTGCCCGCCGCGCAGTCCGCGCTGGGTCTCGTGCTGCTCAGCGGCCTCGACGACGAGCGCCGGCACCGCCACCTGGTCGACCTCGCCGGTCTCGACGACGCCCGCGTGGCCGCGCTGGAGAAGAAGGTCACCGAGGTGGCGGAGGCCGGGTGTGCCTACGTCGCGCACGAGGTCGAGGCCGGGTTCCACTCCGCCGCCGTGCCGCTGCGCCGCTGGGATGGCACACCGATCGCCGCGCTGAACATCGGGACCAGCGTGGAGCGGATCTCCGAGGCGGACATGTGGGAACGCGTGCTGCCCGTGCTGCGGGAAACCGCGGAAGAGCTGCAGCCGCAGCTCGTCTGAACCCCCGCCTTCGTTGGCGCGGTAGGACTTCCGCGCCGGCAAGCCGAGTACCGGACGTGCGGAACAATTACGTTGCAAGTGTTGACTGTAACGCAACTCCGACATACTGTCCCTCACACCGATCGCCAGGGCGCCGCGTGCGCCGCTCGACCGGCCACTTCGGACACTCCCGCTTCCTTCGGAGAACCCCACCACCGCGATGGGCGACAACGCCGTCGTGCCAGCGAAGGGAATCCCGTGACCACCTCAAGAGCCCCGGAGATCCCGCTTGTCACCGTCGACAGACCCGAGCCGCGCTACCGGCCGGTGATGGCGTGGACGGTGCTGCTCCTGCTCGCCGTCTTCATGGTCCTCAACTTCGCCGACCGCATCTCGCTCGCGCTCGCCGCCCAGCCGCTCATGAAAGAACTGCACCTGTCGGCGTCGCAGTTCGGGTTGATCAGCAGCTCGTTCTACTTCCTCTACAGCCTCAGCGCCGTCGGCATCGGGTTCCTCGCCACGCGACACGTGCCGTTGAAGTGGCTGCTGTTCGTGATGTCGCTGCTGTGGGCGGCCACGCAGCTGCCGGTGTTCTTCTTCGCGGGCGGCGGCGTGCTGCTCGCGACCCGCATCGGCCTGGGTGCCGCCGAGGGTCCGGCGACGGCGGTGGCCAACTCCACCGCGTACAGCTGGTTCCCGAAGCACCGCCGCGGACTGCCGACCGCGATCCTCACGTCCGGCGCGTCGCTCGCGAAGATCGTCGCGGCACCGTTGCTGACACTGCTCATCGTGCACTCCGGCTGGCGGTCGGCGTTCTTCGCGCTGGGTCTCGCCGGTCTCGTCTGGTGCGCGGTGTGGCTGTTCGCGGGACGCACCGGGCCGTTCGCGGTCACGCCGGAGGCACCGGACAAAGTGGACCGAGCCGCGCGGCGGCGCACGTTTCTGAAGGTGGCGCGGAGCCGCACGTTCATCGTGCTCCTGCTGGCCACGTATCCGATGTACGCGCTGATCTCCGTGGTGTTCAGCTGGTTCCCGTCCTACCTCGAAGCCGGACTGGGGTTTTCCACACTGACCTCGGGTGTCCTCTTCGGACTGCCGAGCGTCATCGGCATGGCGTTCATGCTCGGTTCCGGCTGGCTGACCGACCGACTGCTCGCGCGGGGTGTGTCCGCGCGCATCGCGCACGGCCTCGTGCCGACGCTCTCGCTCGCCGCCGGCGGGGTACTGCTGGCCGTGCTGCCGTTGGCGGGAAGCGCGCGCTACCTCGCCTACGTCATCCTCGTCGCCGGCTACTGCCTCACGCTCGTGGCGCAGCCGATCGTCTACGCGGCGATCGGCACGGCAGCCGCGCCTTCGCAGCGCACCAGTGTGCTGAGTCTGTTCATCGCTTTGCAGAGCACGTCGGGGATCATCGCGCCGTGGGCGACGGGCGCACTGATCGACGGCGCCGGCAACCAGATCGACGGCTACAACACCGCGTTCGTGGTGATCGGGATCCTGTGCGCGATCGGCGGGGTGGTCGCGGCGTTCTTCGTGGACTCCGGCCGCGACTCCGCGCACGACGCCTGAGCGCCCTCGCCGGTCTCGGCCGGCGAGGGCGCTCCGCGGACGGGTCAGACCCGCGCGATGAGCTTGATCTCCACGAGCTGCTCGGGGAAGGCGAGCCGCGTCGTGCCGACCAGCGTGCTGGCGACCTGCGGGTCCTCCCGTCCGTAGGCCGCCTTGCGCACGGGACCCGCCACGGCGAAGGCCGCGTCGATGTCGAGGACGTAGAGCACCTCTTCGACGACGTCGGCCAGCGTCGCGCCGAAGCGCTTCAGCAGCTCGGCGGCGTTCACATACGAGCGGCGCATCTGCTCTTCCATGGCGGAAAAGTCGGTGACGGCGCCGTTCTCGTCCACGGGCGCGGGCGCCACGAGCTGGTCGCCGTCGTGGGACAGCTGACCGGAGACGTAGATGGTGTCGCCGTGTTTCACGGCCTGGACGTAGCCGTAGATGCCTTCCCACGGGACCCCGAAGTTCGCGGTGGTCCTCTCGATCGGCTTGCTCATGGGGTTTTCAGCCTTCCTGCCGCGTGATCAAGACCGAACACTACGAGCCGGCAGACCGCTCTCACCAGCCGTTTCGATGCCAGAATGGGCAAGGATCGTGCCAGTGCGGGTAGCCTGGCGGCAGTTGGTTCCGGTGCGATCCGAGGAGACATCCGTTGCCCCGCACGCAGCTGGTCGTGGCGCTGCTGGCCGTGCCCCGGGTCATGGGGCTCGACTTCAGCATCCCCGCACACATCCTCGGCCGGCAAGAGGGTTACCACGTACTTGTGTGTGGCAAGGAGACCACGGGTTCGCCGCTGGGCATCACGCCGACGCATTCACTGGCCGACGCGCCGGAGGCCGACATCGTGATCGTGCCCGGGTACGACGAACCCGAGGTACCGCTGCCCGAGGAGTACCTCGACGTGATCCGCCTCGCCACCGACCGCGGTGCCCGCGTGGTGGCGATCTGCACCGGCGCGTTCGCGCTCGCGGAGAGCGGCGTGCTCGACGGCCGCGAGGCGACCACGCACTGGCGCTACCTCGCCGCGTTGCGCGAGCAGTACCCCGCGGTGCGCGTGCTGGAGAACCAGCTGTTCGTCGAAGACGGAAAAATCCTCACGTCCGCGGGGGCGGGCGCCGGCATCGACGCGTGTCTGCACCTCATCCGCACCGACTTCGGCGCGGCGGCCGCCCACGAGGCCGGCAAGGAGGTCGTGGCCTCCCCCGCCCGCGGCGGCGCGCAGCCACAGTACGTCGACGTGCTCACCGCCGCGCGCACGGATCTTTCGGCCACGCGCAGCTGGGTCATGGAGCACATCGGCGACCCGATCACCGTCGGGCGCATGGCCGAGCGCAGCAACCTGCCGCGCCGCACGTTCATCCGGCACTTCGAGCTCGAGACGGGCATGTCGCCGATGCGCTGGGTCGTCAACCACCGCATCCTCAGCGCGCGCCGGCTGCTGGAGACCTCCGACTGGCCCGTCGAGCGCATCGCGGCGGCCACCGGTTTCGGCACGGCGGCCAACTTCCGGACGATCTTCCGCCGCGAGGTTGGCACGACGCCGACCGGTTACCGGCGTACGCACAGCGCGCTCTAGATTTTCATCAACCATCTGTGTGCACTTGAATGATTGACAGCTTCGCGCTGCCCTGCCTACCCTCGCTTTCAAAGCACAATACTGTACTCTGAAATGAGGGAAGCCGATCGTGACTGCGCCCAAGGTCGCCATCATCTACTACAGCTCGACGGGCAGCGTCCACTCGCTGGCACAGGAGTACGCGGCCGGCGCCGAGGGTGCGGGTGCCGAGGTGCGCGTGCGGCGCGTGGCCGAGCTCGCGCCGCCCGAGGCGATCGCGGCGAACCCCGTGTGGCAGGCGCACTCCGACGCCGTGCGCGACGAGCCCGTCGCGACCGCCGACGACGTGCTGTGGGCCGACGCGGTCGTGTTCGGCACGCCGACGCGGTTCGGCAACGTGGCTTCGCAGCTCAAACAGTTCCTCGACACGCTGGGCGGGCAGTGGGCGCAGGGCCTGCTGGCGGACAAGGTGTACTCCGGCTTCGTCTCGACCGCGACGGCGCACGGCGGCCGCGAGTCGACGCTGCTCGCGCTGTACAACACGGTGCACCACTTCGGCGGCATCCTGGTGACGCCGGGGTACACGGACCCCGTGCAGTTCGCCACGGGCACGCCGTATGGGCCTTCGCACGCCGACGGTCAGGGCACCATCCCGATCAGCGATGAGACGAAGGCGTCGGCTCGGTATGCCGGGTCGCGGATCGCGAACGTCACGCGGGATCTGGTGAACGGCCGGGCTGCTTGAGTCCTGCCGGGACGGCACGGGTCTCCCCCGTGCCGTTTTTCCGTTGTCAGGGCGTGGTTTTCGCGGCGGCGACCATGGTGGCCATGAGCTTCGCGGCGTCGTTGGTGCTCAGGCCGGCTTCGCGCACGAGTGAGCGCCAGGTGTCGAAGGCCAGCGCGTGGCGCACCGCCGCGACCACGAACCGCTTGCGCCCGCGGGCCGGCGACCAGCCCGCGGAGAGCAGGCTCGTGGCGTCTTCGAGAAACGCCGCCATCGACTCGAGCGCGCGCTCGACGGCGGGCATTTCGACGGCGTCGCGCAGGGAGTTGACGAGCATCGGCTCCACTTCGGAGTAAAAGGCGTAGAGCTGCTTCAGCGCGTGCGTGATGCGCTCGGCCGGCTCGCCGACCGCCTGCCAGCTTTCGAGATCCGGGCGCGGGTGCAAGCCCCAGAAGTGCGCGGCGCACGCGGCGAGCTGGTCTTCCTCGGTCGGAAAGTAGCGGTAGACGGTGTGGCGCTGCACGCCGGCGGTCTCGGCGATACCCGCGATGGTCGTGCGCGCCGGGCCGATCGACCCGTGCAGCTCGACGATCGCCTCCGTGATCCGGCGGCGCGTGTCCTCCATGGCGTCGGCCCGCCGGCTCATCCGGTAGGTCCGGGTCGCCTTCTCCACAACCATCGTTTCGCTCCTCGCCGCACGGTCGTTCCAGGATAACCGCCGTTTCTGTCGGGGGTGGGTGGCACCATGGCGGGCATGTGGGGACGCAAGCAGAACGACCTGCCCGCCGACACCGCGGCCGAGGCCGTGGAGTTCGCGCGACCGCTGGTGCACGGCGGCTTCAGCACTCCCGACGACGTCGCGGTCGCGATCACGGAGTACCTGGAGCCCTCAGTGTCACTGCCGCAGGCGCGCTCCGTGGTCGACCGGCTCTGGCAGGCGCGGGTGGCGGAACAACGCACGTGGCCTCCGGTGACCGACCCGGATCGGGTGCTGGCGGCGTTCTCGGCTCTGGCGTCCGCGGGGGTGGTGGCTCGGGCGGACTTCGCGTGCTGCCAGAACTGCGGCCTGACGGAAATCGGCGCGGAAGCCGCCCCGGGCGACCGGGGGTTCGTCTTCTTCCACGAGCAGGACACGGCCCGCGCGGTCGAGGGAGGCGAACTTCTGCTGTCGTACGGCCGGCCGCCGGACTCCCCGGCCGACACGGCGGACGTGGGGCAGGTGGTGGCCGCGGCACTGCGGGCGCAGGAGCTGTCGGTGACGTGGGACGGGTCGCCGGAGGAGCGGATCCGGGTGGATCTGGAGTGGAGGAAGCGGCTGGGTTGAGGCTCACGGGCTGGTGACCACTTCGGACTCGCGGGTTTGCCGGGGAACGGATCCGATGTGTGCGAACCGCTTGCTGCTTTGGGCCGAGGTCTGGCCCGGGGCACGAATCCGAGGACGGAACGCGTGATGCCCGGAAGGTTCGCGCCGCCCAACGTCGGCCGCAAAAGTCGCGCCGCGCCACTCGCCTGTCTCTCGTGAGGGGCGGGTCAGTGGCATCCAGCCGCGGACTACGTCGCAACTCGACCCCCGGCGACCAAACGCGGCGGCAACTCCTTTCCAGAAGTTCCCACGTCCGGCCGACAAAGCGACCCCACCCCGACAATCACGCCGGACAACGCTCGTCCGGCCGCGGACTCCTGAGGAAGGCATCGGGACCCCTCCCGGGGTCCGTGGCCACAATCGGCGGCGGTCGTCGAGGGGTGCGGGAAGGGGTGCGATGGACGAGCCGCCGTGGGTGTCGGTGCGGCGGGCCAGTCCGGCCGCGGTGGCGGTCGGGAACGCGTCGTTTCTGGGGGTCGGGTACCTGCTGCTGGGGCGGCGGGGTCTGGCGGTCCTGAACGTGGTGGGCACGGTCGTGCTGGCGGTGCTGCTGGTGACGGCGTTCCCGACGGTGTGGTTCGAGATCGTGGTGCTGGTGTGGTGGGCGGCCGGGATCGTGCGCGGGTGGTTCCTCGCGGGCCCACCGGCGCGGAGCCGGTGGCGGGACTGGGTGGTGGCGCTGGCCGTCGCGGTGCCGGTGCTCGTGGTGGCCGCGCTGCTGAGGTTCGACGCCGTCTCGATTGCCCGCGACGTGGCCGACGCGCGCGACAGCGGCGACTGCGCCAAGGCCGAAGCGGCGCTCGACCGCGTGTGGTTCGGCCACCGCCTTGCCGACGCGCCGCTGGCCGCCGAGGGGGACGCGACAGCGGAGGCGTGCGGCCGGCTCCGCGCCGCGGCCGAGGCTCTCGCCGGCGGCCTGCCCGGCAACACTGGTCAGCTGAAGACGGGCTTCGACGCTCTGGCCGGGGTGCGCACCGACCTGCCCGGCCACGAGCGGATGGCCGACGTCGTGCTCGACGGGTTCCTGGCCAAGCTTCCGGCGCAGAACCCGTGCGACCTCGCCGTGGACACCGACTGGCTCCGGACCCGTCACGAGGCCGCCGACGTCGTCGACCGCACCCGGCCCGGCGCCCTCGTCGCGTGCGGCGACACCCTGCTGGCAGCCGGCGATTGGCAGAACGCCGGCACGCGGTACCAGCAGGTGCTCGACCAATACCCGCGCAGGGCCGTCGCCGCGAGGGCCACCGAAGGCGTCCGGAAGGCCAAGGTGGCGGGTGAGCTGGCGAACGTCCGCAGCCTCCTGTCGAACACCACCGCGCCCGAGTACTGCACCAAGCCCGCCCCGTACAGCGCCGCCCCGCCCTACGGCAAGGGCACGAACCACGCGATCTTCTCCGGCAACGACGACTTCACCAACCGCCTCCCCGCCGACTGGCGCGTGACCGACCCGACGAAGGCCGTCCTCATCGTCTGCGCCGGCGACGACACCAACGGCACCGCCGTCCGCACGTGCCAGTACGAGAACCACACGTTTCCCGAACTCCCCGACGACGTGACGTTCCACAAGATCGCCATCCCCCTCAAAGCCTACGAACTCCGCACCGGCAAGCTCGTCGCCGACACCAAAGTGGAGATCGGCGGCACAAGCTGTCCCCCGTCGGTCTCCTACACCTCCTACGGCTACACCGACCTGGGCCCGCCGTCCGACATGCCGGTCGACGCCTCGGACGCCGACGTGCGCGCCGCCTTCGCGTCCCTCATCACCCGCTGAACACGCGGAACTCACTTGAGGCAGGCGGATCCGCCCGCCAGACTCGGCTCGACGAATCTCACTGGAGCGCCAACCTCGCCGAGGTCGAGACGCTGATGCGGTTCACCCGGATCCTCCAGCGACTCGACTGGCCACAGTCCACAAGCGACTCATGAACCCTCCGGCCCCGCAACACTTTCCGGCAACGGCACATCCGGGTCGAGCGTGATGCCACCCGCGCGGAGGGCGTCGTCGAGGATGTGCCAGGTCCAGCGGGCCAGGAGGGTGGCCAGGTCGGCCTGGTCGAGGCCGCGGGGGTTTTCCAGCCAGCGCGCGGTGCTGGACTCGACGAGGCCGACGAGGGCGAAGGCGATCGTGTCGGCGACGCGCGTGTCCATGGCGTACGCGGCGAGGTAGCGCTCGAACACCACGGTCAGCTGGCGCGCGATCGCGGTTTTCACGTCGGCCACCACGTCGCGCGTGCCGGGGCGGCCCGACACCTGCGTCAGGTAGCGGTAGAGGTGGGCGTGGTCGGCGAGCCAGCGCGTGTGGGCGCCGATCGCGCCGCGGATCATCTGCATGGGGGTGCCGGGTGGGTCCCACAGGGGCGCGAACTCGGCGGTGATCAGCTCGCCCGCGCGGTCGGCGATGGCGCACTGCAGGTCGGTGGCGTCGGCGAAGTGCTTGTACAACCGCGTGCGCGCGACGCCCGCTTCCTCGGCGATCTGCTCGGTGGACACGTCCGGCCCGTGCCGCGCGATGGCGCGCAACCCGGCCTCGACGAACTCGCGACGGCGGCGTTCTCGCTGGCCCGCCCAGCGCGCCGCCCGGCCGTCAGCCTTGTGGGGGGTGCCCGGGGACGTCATCGGCGGAAAGTGTAGCGCTCCCCGCGATATCGGGTACACTTCTGTACCTGTTACTTTGGGTGCCTATTGAACACCGTCAGTATTCTTACGGAGAGTGTCCATACGATCTGGAGAACCGCGTGGGGAGTTGCGTGGACGACGAGCCGCCGGACCCGGTGCTGCTCGCGGCTGTCCGCGCCGGTGACCTCCACGCGAGCGGGGCGCTCTACCGCCGCCACGTCGAGCCGATGCGCCGCACGGCCGCGCGCTGGCGCCACCAGCCGGCGGAGTGCGAGGACCTGGTCGCCGAGGCGTTCACGCGCGTGATCACCACCGTGCGCGCAGGCGGTGGACCGCGTGACGACGCGCGGCCGTACTTGATCGTCACGATGCGGAACCTCGCCGCGAGCTGGAGCCGGCACGACAACCGCGTCGACCTGTACGAAACCGTCCCCGAGCCCGGCGGTGCGCGGGCGGTGGCCGAGGAAGAAGCGCTGCGCCGGTCCGACGTCGAACTCGTCTGGTCGGCTTACTGCACGTTGCCGGGCCGGTGGCGAACGGTCCTGTGGCGCACCGCCGCGGAAGGGGGCTCGACCGCGGAGGCGGCGCTGCTGCTGGGCGTCTCGCCGAACGGTGCCGCCGTGCTCGCCGGGCGGGCGCGCGAGGGCCTGCGCCAGGCGTACCTGCAGGTCCAGGTGCCGCACGCGGAAGATCCGTATTGCGCGGAGGCGCGCCGCAACCTGGGCGCCTGGGTGCGCGGCGGGCTGTCGCGGCGGCGTTCGACGGTGATCGGCGGGCACGTCGCGAGCTGCGCGCCGTGCCGGGTCGTGACCGCGGGGCTCGCGGAGGTCAACGACGAACTTCCGGCCTGAGAGGGAACGCAGGGGAACATCATGAGGAGGGGAACCATGGACGAGGAACCACTGGTGCGCGGCCACCGCGTCACCTACCTGCCGGGCAAGCGCAAGCCCGGCCCGCAACGCCTGTGCCGGCGCGGCATCGTGACCGGCCCGCCCGTGCTCGACACCGACACCGAGGTCACCTGGGTCCCCGTCCAAGCCGACGGCACCCACGACGCCGACGAATGGGTCCGCGCCGACGCGATCATCGACGTGGTGGCCCCGACATGACTCAGCCCGACACGCCGATCTTCGACACGCTGATCACGGAAGCCGGTCTCGACTGGCCGGAGGAGGCGCCGTCGGACGAACCCTCCTGACGCGGGAACCGGCGAGCGGTACGTTCTCGTTGCCAGGCAAGGAGAACGTACCGGGGAGGAACCCGCCGTGAAGATCGGTCTCATCGCGCCGCCGGATCTCGACGTCACCCAGTTCGTCGGGTACGCGCAGCTGGCCGAGCGGCTGGGGTTCGACGAGCTGTGGGTAGTCGAGGACTGCTTCTTCCGCGGCGGCGTCGCGCAGGCGGCGGTGGCGCTGGCGAAGACCGAGCGGGTCCAGGTCGGCATCGGGGTTTTGCCGGCCGGGGCGCGGAACGTCGCGTTCGCGGGGATGGAGCTGGCGACGCTCGCCGGGATGTTCCCGGGGCGGCTGCTGGCCGGAATCGGGCACGGGATGCCGGCGTGGCTGCGGCAGGCCGGGGCGTGGCCGGGGAGTCCATTGACGCTGCTGCGCGAGTATTTCACCACCGTCCGGGCGATCCTCGACGGCGAGCACGTCAGCTTCGACGGCGCCGGAATACAGCTGCGCGACGTCCGGCTGCAGAGCCCGCCGAAGGTCGTGCCGCCGTTGTACGCGGGGGCGCGCGGACCGAAGTCGCTTGCCCTCGCGGCCGAGGTGGCGGACGGGACGATCCTCGCGGAGCCCGTCACGCCGGAGTACCTGCGGGCCGTGCGCGAGATCGTCGGGGCGGAGCACGAGCTCATCGCCTACAACGTCGCGGCTGTCGACGACTCCCCCGACCGCGCGCGGGCGCTGGCCCGGCAGGCGCTCACGGCGATCGGCGAACCGGATTGGGCGCCGCACCTCGCGCCGTTGCCGTTCGCCGACGAGTTCGCGGCGCTGCGCAAGGCGGCCGGGTCACGGGAGGAGTTCGCGGCGGCGCTGCCCGACGAGTGGGTGGACCAGCTGGCGGTGGTCGGCACGCCGGCCGACGTCCGGGCCCGGCTGACCGAACTCGACGCCGCCGGCGCGGGCCACGTCGTGTTCATCCCCGCGGGGCCGGACCCCACGACGGCCGTCGAGGCACTGGCGCGGGTGCTGCCGTATCGCTGACCGGAACACAGTGGTCCCGAAAACGCCCCGGAAACGGTAAAGTGGGCGCCAGCTGGGCGCCAGCGCTCAGTTCACCCACGTTCCCACCAGCGGAACACAACCAGAATTCCGAGGACCACCGGTTTGAGCACCCAGAGTACCGCCGGGCGCAAGCCCGCAGCTTCGCCCGACAACGCCGGCACGGAAGCGGCCGCGCGCGTCGCCGACGTGCTGCTGCTCTTCACGGGCGGGCCCCGGTACCTGGGGGTGAGCGCGATCAGCCGGGAACTCGGGCTGGCCAAGGCCGTGGTGCACCGGATCCTGCAGTCGCTCGTCTCGCGGGAGATGCTCGCCACCGACCCTGGTGTGGCCGGTTACCGGCTCGGTCCGGCGGCGGTGGCGTTGGGGGCGAGTGCGTTGCGGAGGTTCGATGCGCGGACCGTCGCTACGCCGGTGCTGCGCCGGTTGCGGGATGAGACGAGTGAGACCACGACGTTGTCCGGGTTGGTCGGCGATGAGCGGGTGTATCTCGATCAGTTCGAGAGTCCTCGTGAGATCAAGATGACGGTCGATATCGGACGTCGGTTTCCGTTGCACGCCGGGTCTTCGGGGAAAGTGATTCTGGCGTTTCTGCCGGAGGAGCGGCAGGCGGCGGTGCTGGGGCGGGAGTTGCCGGCGTTGACGGAGAAGACGATCACGACGGCGGATGATTTGCGGGCGGTGCTGGCGGAGACTGCTCGTGAAGGGGTTGCGGTTTCGCTTGGGGAGAGGCAGCCGGGGGCGGGGTCGGTGGCGGCGCCACTGTTCGGGCCGGATGGGGAGATTCACGGGTCGATCAGTATTTGCGGGCCGCAGTATCGGTTCACGCCGGAGGCGGTGGGGCGGTATCGGGTGCTGGTGCGTGATGCTGCGGAGGAGATACGGCATAGCTGGGCTTGGCTCCGCGATTCGGGCGACACCAGCGGTCGCTGATTTTCGGTCGGCGGTTTTCCAGGTGGTGAAAGAAAGTGGGCCCTCCGTGCCGAAGCACGAAGGGCCCACGAACGGGGTGGGTCAGCGGCCGCGCTTGAGGTAGCGGCCGATCGGGTCGCCGGTGATTTTGCCGTCGGCGTAGACGTGGTGGCCGCGGACGAAGGTGTCGGTGACCTTGGCGGTCATGTCGAAGCCCTCGAACGGGGTGTACTCCTGGGTGGACTCCGAGTCGGCCGCGTGGACGGTCCAGCGGACGTCCGGGTCGACCAGGGCGAAGTCGGCGTCGTAGCCCTCGGCGATGGTGCCCTTGTTCAGCAGGCCGTAGCGGCGGGCGGGGTTCGTCGAGGTCAGCTGGGCGATGCGCTGCAGCGAAAGGCCCCGCTTGGTGCCCTCGCCGACGAGGCCGGGCAGCAGGTACTCGGCGCCGCCGAAGCCGGACTTCGCCAAGAAGACGTCGTCGCGGTCGGCGCCGAACTTGAGTTCGTCGCGGCAGCAGGCGTGGTCGCTGACGACCCAGTCGACGTCGCCGGCCAGGACGTGGCGCCAGAGGGCCTCGACGTCCTCACGTTCGCGCAACGGCGGGTTGACCTTGCCGCCGATGCCGGAGGCGGTGTCGACGTCGGCCAGCAGGTGGCCGATGGTCACCTCGCGCCGGAAGTCGATGTGCGGGAACGCCTTGCCCATGGTCAGGGCGGCCGAAAGAGCCTTCTCCGACGACAGGTGCAGCAGGTTGATGTTCGGCAGGCCCGTCTCGTGCGCCAGGTACGACGCGATGGTCACCGCGAGGCCCTCGGAGTGCGGCGGCCGCGAAGCGCTGTACGCGCGCAGGCCCGAGAGCGTTCCCTCCTGCTCCACCAGCTTCGTGTACGCGGTCATGATCTCGGCCGTCTCACAGTGCAGCGAGAGCGACAAGTGCGGCGCGTACTCGGTGAGGATCTCGCGCGCGTTCTGCACGCCGCGCATCACGAACTCGAAGTGCGCGATGTCGTAACGCTCGTCGGGCGGGATCATCAGGAAGTCGCTCTGGCTGGTCGAGCGGCCGTGCAGCCCGTGGCTGCCGTAGAACATGAAGATCTTGAACGAGGTGACGCCGTGTTCCTCGACGAGGTACGGGATCTCCGAGATGTGCTCGGAGCTCATCGGCGCGAGGTGGAACGCGTAGTCCACGTACGCGTTGCCCTGCGACGCCGAGAGGACCTCGGGGAAGAAGTCGCGGTAGCTGCCGCCCTTGTTCAGGTAGTACTGGCCCGTGCGCATGTACGTCAGCGATGTGGTGACGCCGCCCTGCGCGCTCGCCCGGCTCTCGGTGCGGGTGTCGGTGGCGAGCTCGTTGTAGATGCCCCAGTGCTGGTGCGCGTCGACCACGCCGGGGAAAGCCAGCAGACCGCGGCCGTCGACCACCCGGGCGGCGTCGTCCTCGGGCAGGTTCGGCGCCACCCGCGTGATCTTGCCGTCGTTGACGGCGATGTCCAGCAGTTCCGGCTGCGACCCGTCGGGGTCGTCGGGCCGGACGACCCGGACGTTCTTCACGAGCAGTTCCGTGGTTGCCATTCTTCTCCTCCGCTTGCGATGTAAGGGAAAGTCAGTGGTGACGGCGGGCGACGTCGCTCGCGGCCAGGTAGGCGAGGCCGAACGCGGGCAGCAGCCCGTTGCCCGGCAGGTAACCCGCGGCGCCGTGGCCGGAGATGCTCGCGGCCGCGCCGCCGGCGGCGTAGAGGCCAGGGATGCGTTGCCCGGAAGCGTCCACAACGGCCGCGTTCTCGTCGACCATCAGGCCGCCCTGGGTGTGGAACAACGCGGGCACCACGCGGACCGCGGCGTAGCGGCCGGAAAGCGGGCGTTCCCAGTTGGTGCGGCCGAACTCGTCGGGCCGCTCGCCCCGGGCGATCGCGGCGACACGAGACAGCTCGTCGGCCAGCGCCTCCGCCGGAAGCCCCGTCACGGCAGCCAGGCCGGCAGCGTCGTCGGCCCACACCAGCGCACCCGAGGCGACGGTGTCCTTGAAGTCCTGGAACGGCTGGCACTGCTCGAAAATCGTCTCGTCCAGCACGATCCAGCCGGTCGAACCTTCACGCGCGGCGAGCTCCGCGGCGTACTCCGAATAGCCGCGCGTCTCGTCGCCGAAGCGGCGGCCGCCGAGGTCGACGAGGAATGCGCCGTGGATGACCGTCGCCCAGCCCACGAGCGTGCCGGCGTTGGCCGCGACCGCGCCGTGGCCCTGGTACGCGTCGAGGAACCCGGTTGCGGCGCCCAGCTTCTCGCCGATGCGCAACGCGTCGCCCAGCGACTGGTCACTGCCCTGGTACAGCGCGCCCGCGATCTCCGGCAGGTGCCGGGCCACGAGGTCCTTGTCGGCGCCGAAGCCGTTGGTGGCCAGCAGCACCGCGCGCGTCGGGATCTCTTCCTCGGTCCCGTCCGGGTAACGCACCACGACCGCGCGCACACCGCCGGAATCGGACAGCACGTCGATCAGCTTGCCCGGCACCAGCAGCTCGATGTTCTCGTGCTCGGTGACGCGCCGGGCCAGGTGGTCGATCACGCCCGAACCGTGGCGGCCGGGGATCGAGTGGCAGCGCGTGACAGCGTGGCCGGGGTAGTTGAAGTCCGTCACCAAAGAAAGCGGCAACCCCGCCGAATCGGCGAGCCACTCGACGAGCGGTGCGCTCACCGAAGCGAGTGTCCGCGCCAGTCGCGGGTCGGCCTGCCCCTTCGTCTTCGCCATGATGTCGGCGACGAACTGCTCCGGCGAGTCCGCAACCCCCGCCGAAGCCTGCCAACGCGAACCCGCGCCGGGGAACATCGCCGTGGACATCGAGGTGTTGTTGCCCCGCCGGAAGTGCTCGCTCGCCTCGACGACGAGCACGCTCAGTCCCAGCTCGGCCGCCCGCAGCGCGCCCGCGAGCCCGCCACCGGCGCCGGCGACGACGAGGTCCGGTCCGTCGCTCACCGCACCCCCTCGACGGCCAGCAGCCGCATGGCCAGCTCCGTCGGGTCGACGATCCGCGCCGGCAGGTCGGCCGGCTCGACGTCGACCGCCGAGCAGCCGTTGATCACCGCCGTCGCGCCCAGCTCGGCCAGCTCGCGCACTGCCGAGCCCAGCGCCGCGTTCCACACCTCGGTCTCGGCGATCGCGGAGAACGGCAGGTCGAGCACGCGGATGCCGGCGAGGTACTCGTCGAGCCCGTACGCGGCGATCCGGCTGGCGAACTCGTCCTTGATCGCCTCGTTGCGCACCACGGCGCCGAACCGCACGCCCTTGCCCGCCAGGTGGGTCGCCGACAGCTTGAGGATGCCGTGCACCGGCAGTGCCGGGTCGGAGACGGCGTCGGGCACCGACGGGTCGAGCACGCAGTCCGGGAACGCGAGGTCGAAGCCGTCGGCGGCGGCCTTGAGCAGCGCGGCGACTTCCCGCTCCGAGTCGCGCATCGACCCGGCGGTGTCCAAAGTGGCCGGTGCGGTCGGGCCCACGTTGCGCAGCTCGATCTCCACGCCCGGCGGCGCGAGGCGGTCGTAGCGGGCCTGGCGCCGGGCGACCTCGTCGGGCGGCAGGTGGATGGGCGTCACCGCGAGGGCACGCATCAGTTCAGCTCCTTCTCGTCGGTCCCGGCCAGTTCGCGCAGCGCCGCGCCGACGCGGGGCAGGCCGGGCAGGTCGTGGCCCAGGGCGGCGGCCCGGTCCACGAGTTCGGGCTGCCGTGGCAGCCACGTCTTCAGCAGGCCGAGCACGTCCGGCTCGGTCAGCGGGTGGTGGTCGGCGTCACCGACCGGGTTGGGCACCTCGCTTGTGAGCGTGGCGCCGTCGTCGAAGCACACCTGCACGCGGGTCGCGCGCTCGTCGGGCAGGCGCGCGGTGAGGTCGGGCGCCTCGACGAGCCGCACGCGCCGCGCCAGCGCACGCACACCGGCGTCGTCGACGGCCGAACCCGGCCCGACCTCGCCGGTGAGCGCGGCCGTGGCCACCACGAACGGCGTGGAGAACATCGCCGAGAGCCGGTTCGACCAGTCCACTCCGGACAGTCCGGCGCCCAGCACGTGGCTCTCCACCACGATCTTCGTGATGCCTTCCGACCGGAACCGCGCATCAGAACGCAGCTCCAGCACGGCGTCGGCCGCCGGATGCGTGAAGGAACAGGACGCGTGCCGCTTGAAGTAGCCGCGCGTGATGTCCCACCGCGAGCCGAGTTCGGTGGTGAGCTCGGCCGCGTCGAACGACCCCAGCACCGTCCCCAGCGAGAGCGCGGCCGTGCCCGTCGTGCGCGCCATGCCCGCCGCCGCCATCCGCACGGCGGCGAGCCCGGACATCGCCGAGGCGCCCAGCCACGCGTTACGCACCGGGTTGCCCTGTGTCGCCGAGTCGAAGTGCCCGGCGATGGCCATCCCGGCCGCGGTGTCGATCGCCGCCGCGGCCGCGCCGGGCGCGAGGCCCAGCAGGCGCGCGCAGCCGGCCGCGGCGCCGGGCACGCCCCAGCTGCCGTGCGGGTGCGCGCCCGGGCGCAACGAGGTGGCCCGGCCGAAGCGCGACGCCACCTCGTACGCGGTCAGCAGCGCCGCCGCCGTGTCGGCGCCGGTGCTGTCCAGCTCGGCCGCGAGCGCGAGCACCGCGGGGAAGCCGTGGGCCGCAGGGTGACCCTTGGCGTACTTGTTGCCTTCGTCGAGCTCGAGCGACACGAGCGCCATCGCGTTGAGCCAGGCGGCGGCGTCCGTGGACACCCGCCGCCCGGCCCCGATCAACGGCGCAGGACCGTCCGGTGCCCGCCATGCGGCAGCCAGGGCTCGCTGTTCGGGCAGCGTTGCCCCGACCGCCGTCACGCCGATGACGTCGAGCAGCACCAGGGCGAGCCGGTCCAGCACGGCGGCCGGCACGGCCGTGACGTCCACTTCGGACACCCACCCGCCGAGAGCCGCGGTCGCCTCGGTGGCCTGTTCCGTTTTCACAGTCCCAAGTACGCCTTCCTGACCCGGCTGTCGTCCGCGAGCTCGGCGCCCGTGCCCGCCAGCACGGTCGACCCGCTCTCCAGAACGTACGCCCGGTCGGCGATGGCCAGCGCCTGCTTGGCGTTCTGCTCCACCAGCAGCACCGCCACGCCGGTGTCGCGGATCTGCTGCACGGCTTCCAGCATCGTCCACGTGAGCTTCGGCGACAGGCCGGTCGAGGGCTCGTCGAGCATCAGCAGCCGCGGCCCGGCCATCAGCGCCCGCGCGATCGCGAGCAGCTGCTGCTGCCCGCCGCTGAACGTCTGCGCGACCGTCGAACGGCGCTCGGCGAGCACCGGGAACAGGTCGTAGACCTCCTTCAGCGACTTCGTGGCCTGTGCCGCCGTGCGCGTCCACGCGCCCATGCGGAGGTTCTCCTCCACGGTGAGCGTGCCGAACAGCGCGCGGTCCTCGGGCACGTGCACGAGACGCTCGCGCACGAGCTGGTCGGGCCGCCGGCCCGCGGTCGGCTCGCCGTCGAGCGTGATCGTGCCCGACATCGGTTTCAGCTGGCCGCAGATGCTGCGCAGCGTCGTGGTCTTGCCGGCACCGTTCGCCCCGACGAGGGCCACGATCTCGCCCTCGGCCAGCTCCAGGTCCACGTCGTGGAGGATCCGCATGCGCCCGTAACCGGCGCAGACCTTGTCAAGCTTCAGCACGGGTCGGCTCCTCCCCGAGGTAGGCGTCGATCACCCGGGGGTCGCTGGTGACCTCTTCGGGCGACCCGACGGCGAGCAAGCGGCCCTGGTCGAGCACGAGCACGCGGTCGGCCAGCCGCATCACGGCGGCCATGATGTGCTCGATGAACACCAGCGTCACGCCTTCCTGCTCGCGCAGCGTGGCGAGCAGGTCGAGCACGGGTTCGCGCTCGGCGGGCACGAGCCCGGCGAGCACCTCGTCGAGCAGCAGCACCTTGGGCCGCATCGCGAGCGTGCGGGCCAGCTCCAGGCGCTTGAGCCCCGCCGTCGGCAGGTCCGGTGCCGCGCGGTGCGCCCACGGCCCGAGCCCCACGCGTTCGACGACGTCGAGCGAGTGTTTCCGCAGGTCTTTCGCCGCGAAGCGGTGGTGCTGCGCCGCCAGGCTCACGTTCTCCAGCACGGTCATGCTGGAGAACGGCCGCATCAGCTGGAACGTGCGCACCATGCCGGCCCGCGCGATCCGGTCCGGCGAGCGGCCCGTCACGTCGGCGCCCGCGAGGTGCACGCGGCCGGCGTCGGGCGTCAGCGCGCCCGACACCACGTTGAACAGCGTGGTCTTGCCCGCGCCGTTGGGCCCGATGATGCCGAGGATCTCGCCCTCGGCCACCTCGAAGTCCACATCGGACAGCGCGTGCAGCCCGCGGAAGGACTTGCCGACGCCCTTGACCTGAACCAAGTTCATCGCCGCCACCTCGTTACCAGAGTTCCGACGATGCCCTTCGGCAGCAACCGCACGATGAGGATCAGCAGCACGGCGTAGAGCACCACGTCGAGCCCGCTGCGGCCCTGCAGGAACCCGAGGAACCCGGGTGGGGTGCGCAGCAACGTCGCCGTGACGTCGGTGAGCGAGCCGACGATGATCGCGCCCACCACCGGGCCCCAGATCGTGCCGATGCCGCCGATCACCACGGGCACGATCGCCTGGATCGAGATCGCGGAACCGAACCCGAGATCGGGGTTCACGAACAGGTAGTACTGCGTGTAGAAGGCACCGGCCACGGCCGTGATCGCCGCCGAGAGCGCCACCGTCATCAGCTTGTGCCGCATCACGGGCGCCCCGAGCGACGACGCCGCCAGCTCGTCGTCACGGATCGCGGTGACGTACCGGCCTGCGCGCGAGTGCAGGAACCCGATGCTGACAGCGACCGCGGCCCCGGCCAGCACGAGCGCCACCCAGAAGTACGCGGGTGAGTCGGCCGGGAACTGGATCTTCCACAGCGACGAGCCCTGGATCAGCGGCACGCTGAAGCCCACCGACTTGTTGGCGAACGCGCTGCTGGTCACGATGAGCCGCAGCATCTCCGCGAACGCGAAGGTCGCCAGCGCGAAGTACGCGCCCTGCAGCTTGTAGCGGAACGAGAAGTACCCGATGAGCACGGCGACCGCGGCGGCCACCGCCATCCCGGCCAGCATCCCGATCCAAGGCGACACGTTCTGCTTCACCAGCAGGTACGCGCTGGTGTAGGCCCCGAGCCCGAAGTACGCGGCGTGGCCGAAGCTGAACATCCCGCCGAAGCCGCTCATGATGTTCCAGCCCACGGCCATGAGCAGGAAGATCAGGATGCGCACGGCGACCGCGCCCTGAGCTGCCGGCAGGATCAGCGGCAGCGGGATCGCGATGAGCACGAGCAGCGCGAGGATCGCGTACTGCCGGTTCTGCGGACGCAGCGGCGGTGCCTTGACCTTCTCTTTCGATGCCGGCGCCGCGATGGTGATGGTGCTCATGCTCGCCTCCCGAACAGGCCCTGCGGACGGAGGAACAGCACCAGCACGAACACCACGAACACGCCGAGCAGGGAGCTCTGGCCGCCGAGGTAGATCGTGGTGAGCTGCTCGACCAGCCCGATCAGCAGGCCGCCGACGAGCGCGCCGACGACGTTGCCCATTCCGCCGAGCACCACCACCACGAACGCGGTGATGTTGAACTGCTCGCCGAGCGTGGGCGTCACCGTGACGAGCGGTCCCGCCAGTGCCGCGGCGGCACCGGCGCAGGCCGTGCCGATCGCGAAGGTGACGGTGTGGATCCGCTTCACGTTGATGCCGACGAGCTCCGCGCCCGGGCCGTGGGCGGCGACCGCGCGGATCGCCGTGCCGAGCCGGGTGCGGCGCAGCAGCCAGAACAGCACCGCCCCGAGCAGGATCGCGCCGAGGAACGCGTACAGCCGCGAACCCGCGACGATCGCGCCCAGCAAGGAGAACTGGAAGTCGCCAGGCAATGCGATGCTCCTGGGCTCGGCGCCGAAGAACATCAGCAGCAGGTTCTCCAGCAGCAGCGAGAGCCCGAGCGTGATGAGCAGCTGGTTCTCCAGCGTCTTGCCCGCGGAACCCGACAGCAGCCCGCGGTGCACGGCGGCGCCGATGAGGAACAACGCCGGGACCGCGACGATGAGCGTGAGGTAGGGGTGCATGCCGGTGCCGGCCACCATGCCGAAGGAGATGAACATCGCGACGGCCAGCAGTGCGCCGTGGGCGAAGTTGACGATGTCGAGCACGCCGAAGATCAGCGTCAGCCCCATCGCGATCAGGCCGTAGAGCCCGCCGGTGAGGATGCCGGTGACCACCGACTGCCACACCACCAGGCCGCTGCCCGACTGCAGGAGCGCGACGACGATCGCGACCACGAGCACGACGGCGACCACGCCGGCACGCCCGAGGAAAGCCTTGCGCTGCTTGGCTTTGGTGTCGTCCGGAGGGGAGAATTCGGGGGCGAGTGTCGCCCCGGGGGAGAGTTCGCTCATGGCCGCCAGTTCACCGTGTAGTCGGGCCGGGATTCGGCTTTGTCCGGGGGGAAGACCTGCTTGACCTGACCGTCCTGGACCTGCATCAGGACGGGGAACGCGTTGCGGTTGTCGCCGTTGGCGGCGAAGGAGATCGGCCCGTGGCCCACGGTCAGGGGAGCGACCGCGGCCGGCATGGCACGCCACGGCATCACCGGCCCGCCGACCGTGCTGGAGGGCCGGTTCGGCTTCCTGCAGGCGTTCTGTGGAGACCAGGCCCACGTCGACGAGATCGTGACCGGGCTCGGCACCGACTGGGAGCTGCCCGGGATCTTCTTCAAACCGTATCCCTGCAACCACTTCACGCACGCGGGCATCGACGCCGCACGCCGGCTGCGGACCCGGGGCGTGGATCCGGCTTCGATAACCAGTCTGGAGCTCGGCGCTCCGACCGCCGTGCTGCGCACCATCGGCGAGCCGCGCGAGGACAAGATCCACCCGAAGTCGGGTTACCACGCGGCGTTCTCCGGCCCGTACACGGTCGCGGCGGCGTTCCTCGGCGGCGGCGGGCTGGGCGTGTTCCACGAGGACTTCACCGACTCCGCGGCGGCTGATCCCGCGCGGCTCGCGTTGGCGGCGAAGGTGACGTGCGTGCCGGACTCGCGGTGCGACGAGATCTTCCCGCACCAGTTCCCCGCCGTCCTGCGTGCGCGGCTGACCGACGGGACCGAAGTGGAGGAACGCGTGGACGTGAACCGCGGCGGGCCGGACAATCCGCTGTCGGCCGAGGAGCTGGCCACGAAGTTCCGTCTCAACGCCACGCGGGTGGTCTCCGCTGAGACAGCCGATCGGATCACGGAGCTGACCTACGGGCTGGCGGGCCTGGGCGACCTCTCCGAGCTGACCGGGCTGCTGCACTGATCCCCCGGCCGGGCGCGGCGGTTGCCGTCGCGTCCGGCCGGTTTCCAGTGTCCAAGGGCGGTGCTCAGCGCCGCTGGAAACTGCCGCGGTAGGCCTGCGGGCTGGTGCCCACGATGCGTTTGAAGCGGTCGCGGAACGACGTCGGCGAGCCGAAGCCGACCTGACCCGCGATGCGGTCGACGCCGTGGTCGGTGGCTTCCAGCAGGTGCTGCGCCTGGCGGATGCGGGCGCGCAGCAGCCACTGCAGCGGGCTGGTGCCGGTCTGTTCGCGGAAGCGGCGGTTGAGCGTGCGGCTGCTCATGCCGGCGTGGGCGGCGATGTCGTCGAGGGTGAGGTCTTTCGCGCAGTTCTCGTCGAGCCAGCGCAGCACCGGTTCGAGCACCGAGCCACGCGGGGTCGGCGGCTGGTCGTGGACGATGAACTGCGCCTGGCCGCCCTCGCGTTCGAGCGGCATCACGGACAGGCGGGCGGCGTCGGCGGCGACCGCGGAGCCGTGGTCGCGGCGGATGAGGTGCAGGCAGAGGTCGAGGCCCGCGGCGGCGCCGGCCGAGGTGAGGATGGTGCCGTTGTCGACGTAGAGCACTCCCGCGTCGACCTCGATCGCCGGGTAGCGGGCGGCGAGCTGCGGCGCGGCGACCCAGTGTGTGGTGGCGCGCTGCCCGTCGAGCAGGCCGGTGGCGGCGAGGATGAACGCGCCGGAGCAGATGGACGCGATGCGCGTGCCTTTCGCCGCGGCTGCACGCAGGGCATCTACGACGTCGGCAGGCACCTCTTCGAGCTCGTCGCGGCCGGGGACGATGATCGTGTCCGCTTCGGCGAGCGCTTCGAGGCCGTGCCGCGGCCGGATCGTGAAGGCGCCGGCGTCGATCTCCTCGGCCGGACCGCAGACGCGCACCTGGTAGGCGGCCCGGCCGTCGGGCAGGCGCGTGCGGGTGAACACCTCGATGGGCGTGGCCAGGTCGAACGGCACGACCTTGTCCAAGGCGAGGATCACCACGGAGTGCATGGCGGGATCCTAGTGGTCACCGGTGTTCTCGCCAAGCAGTGTGACTTCCCGAAGTTCACACCGGCTTCGCGGCGCGGGTATAGCGTGAGCCGCGTGACGCCGATCTTCCAGCTCTCCGACGAGCACGTGACCGCAGAAGCCGCCCTGGACCCCGTGGCCGCGACGATGCGCGGGATCACCACGCCCGACCCCGCCACGCTCACCGACTTCTCGCCCGACGGTTTCGACGCTCGCGCCGACCAAGCCCGCCGGACGCTCGAGACTCTGGCCACGCTCACGCCCGAGTCGGGCGAGGACCGCATCGGGGGCGCGCACCTGAAGGAACGGCTCGAGGCTCAGCTCGCGTGGCACGACCTCGGCGAGCCGCTGCGCACGGTGAAGGCGCAGTTCGGGGTACTGACTTCCTTGCGCGACACCGTGGACATGCTCCCGCGTACCGGCGACGACGACTGGCACGTGATCGGCGTGCGCCTCGCCGGCGTCGAGACGATGCTGGCGGCCTGGCAGACGTCGCTGCGCGCGGGCCTCGACCGCGGCCTCGTCGCCGCGCGCCGGCAGGCCCTGGAGACGGCGTCGCAGGCCGACCGGTTCGCCGGCGTGCACGAAGCGCTGGTGGAGGCGTACGGCGACGGCCCGCTCGCCCTCGACCTGCGCTCCGCCGCCGACGCCGCCCACCGCGGCTACGCCGAGCTCGCGCGCTTCCTGCGCGAGGACTACGCACCGCGCGCGACCTCTGTCGAAGGCGTCGGCGCCGAACGCTACGCGGCCGGCGCGCGCCTGAGCCTGGGCGCGGACATCGACCTGGCCGAGGCGTACGAGTGGGGCTGGGCCGAGCTGGAGCGCATCGAGCAGGAGCTGGCAGCGGAGGCGGCCCAGGTGCGTCCGGGTGCTTCGGTCGCGGAGGCCATGGCATTGCTCGACGAGAAGTACTTTGTGGACGGTGAACCGGCCTATGTGGACTGGCTGCGCGCCGCCCACGACGGCGCGATGGCCGATGCCGCCGCCCACTTCGACATCCCGGAACCGCTGCGCGCGATCGACGTGACCCTCGCTCACGGTTCGGCCTCGGGCGCGCCGTACTACACGGGCCCCAGCGAGGACGGCGTCCGCCCGGGCCGCACGTGGTGGCCGCTCGGCGGACGTTCGCGCTTCGCCGTGTGGTCGGAGCTGACCACGGTGTTCCACGAGGGCGTGCCGGGCCACCACCTGCAGATCGGCACCGCGAAGCTCGCCGCCGACCGCGTCAGCCGCTTCGCGCGCGTGCACTCCGTCAGCGGTCACGCCGAGGGCTGGGCGCTCTACGCCGAGCGCCTCGCCGACGAACTCGGCTGGTACACCCAGCCCGGCACCCGCCTCGGCATGCTCGCGGGCTCCGCCATGCGCGCCGCCCGCGTCGTCATCGACATCGGCGCGCACCTGGACCTGCCCCTGCCCGACGGGTCGCGCTGGGACTTCGACACGGCCTGCCGCGTGCTCCACGAACGCGGGCTGGCGGCCGAGCACCGCGTCCACCCCGAGGTGGTGCGCTACCTCGGCTGGCCGGGCCAGGCGATCGCGTACAAGCTGGGGGAACGCTCTTGGCTCGCGGCGCGCTCGGAAGCGGCTTCCCGCCCGGACTTCTCGCTGCGGCAATGGCACCACGACGCGCTCGCGGTGGGACCGGTGGGCTTGGCGGCTCTGCAGGACGCGCTGCGCTGATCACCCGGTGGACCCGGTGATCAGCGTGCGCACCAGCTCAGGCAAGGTGCTCGGCCGCCGAGGCGCGCACGGTGTCACGTTCGCCGGGATTCCGTACGCGCCGACGCCGGTCGGGGCACGGCGGTTTGCCGCGCCGGGGCCGCCGCCCAGGTGGGACGGCGTCAGGGGTGCGGCAAGGGCCACCGCGCCGCAGCGGATGCGGCCGTTCGGGCGGGCTGATCTGTCGCCGGTTCTCGGGACGACCACGGCACGAGGCGACTACCTCAGCCTCACCGTCTCCACGCCGGATCCCGGTACGAGGAACCTGCCCGTGCTCGTTTTCCTGCACGGCGGGGGCTTCGCCACCGGGACCGGCCACGCGCCCGTGTACGCCACCGAGGCCTTCCCCCGCGACGGGATCGTGTTGGTGACCGTGAACTACCGGCTCGGCGCGATCGGCTGGCTCGATCTGCCGGACGCGCCGGCCAATCGTGGACTGCTCGACGTGCTGGCCGCTCTCGGGTGGATCAACGAGAACATCGCGAACTTCGGCGGGGATCCCGGGAACGTCACCCTCGGCGGGCAGTCCGCCGGCGCCATGCTCGTGCTGGCGCTGATGACCACGCCCACGGACCTGTTCCGTCGCGGGATCAGCCAGAGCGGTCACGCCCTGTGCTGCTACCCGCCCGAACGCGCCGCGGTCACCACGCGAGCGTTCGGGGCAGCCCTCGGTCGGCCGGCCACGGCCGCCGCGCTGGCGGACCTCAGCGACGAGCGCATCCTCGACCTGACCGGGCACCTCGAGCCGGAGCACGACTTCCTCGACCCGTCGCTCGGCAGCAGCCCCTTCAAACCCGTCCTCGACGGCGAACTCCTGACGCGCCAACCCGCCGACGGCGTCCGCGGCGACGTCGATCTCCTCGCCGGCACCAACGCCGACGAAGCCAACCTCTACTCGATCCCCTTCGCGTTCGACACCACCGAAGCGAGCCTCCGCAAGGGTGCCCGACGACGCTTCCCCGACCCCGAGGCCCGCATCGCTCGGTGCCGGGAAACGCACCCCCACGACAACCCCGAGCAGCTCCTCACCCGGTTGATGACCGACGCCTTCAGAGAAGCCAACGAAAATCTGGGCGAATACACCTACGACTTCCGCTGGCGCTCACCCGCGTTCGACGGCCGCCTCGGCGCGTGTCACTGCGTCGAACTGCCCTTTGTCTTCGACTGCCTGGACCTACCCGGCCTGCGGGGCGAACACGCATTGCTCGGCCCCGGCGAACCACCCGCAGACCTCGCCCGAAGCACCCACAACGCATGGGTTTCCTTCATCGCCCGAGGAGACCCCGGCTGGACCGAGCCCGGCCCACACCGGATCGGCTGACCGCGTCACACAGTGCGTTTGCGCTGATGCTCCACTACATCGAACAGCACGGCCTTGAACTGCGTATAAACTTCACGCCCCAGCCGGCGCGCATGCCGCTCTTGCAAAGCCGTCATGATGCGGCCCGCCGCGCGCATCTCGGCCAGCCCGCGCTCCGTCGGGCAGATCAGCTTCGCGCGGCGGTCGGCGGGGTCCGGGCGGCGCTGGACGTACCCGAGGGCCTCCAGCTCGTCGATCATCGTCCCGATCACCTGTTTGTGCTGCCCCGAAAGGCGCGAAAGCTCGGTTGCCCGGACACCCTCGGTGTCCAGGTAGGCGAGCACGGCGCCGTGGCGCGGGTGGAGGTCGGCGAAGCCCTGGGCGGCCAGGGAGGTGAAGAGCTCGTGCTGCACGGCGAACAGCAGCCGCCCGGCGAGGACGCCCAGGTCGGGGTTCGATTCGTTCTTCTCGGCCCGGCTGACCAACCCTGCCGCCTCCTCCGCGTCGCCCCGGCGAGCCGCTCGCCCGGTGAGGAGGAAGTCTAGGTGAACGCGCTCACCCTCAGTCGCGGTCCTCGGGGTTGACGTACCCCTCTTCGAGCAGGCCGTGGCGCCGGACGACGGTGTCGAGCGCCGTCACCCAGTGCCGGTAGTACTCCCAGCGGCCCTTTTCGTCGTCGGGTGCGGACTGCCACGAGCCGATGGCCGCGATCAGCTCGCGCTGGAAGTCTTCCCACGCGTAGTGGCCGAACTCCGACAGCGCCACCGCCAGGCCGAACGCGCGCCGCTGCCACTCCGCGTCGAACACGGGCTGCTCGAGGTCCGTGGAGCAAGACGAGTGGAACTTGACGTGCCCGGTCTCGTCGTAGTCCAGCGTGCTGATGTCGATCGCCATGCCCGTCCTCACGCCGCCGGGCCCGCGAGGGCCACGCCGATCATCGACTCCGTCGTCACGAGCTCGGCGAGCTGTTCCTCGCTCCAGCCCTCCGTGCCCGAGGGCCGCGCGGGCACCACGAACCACCGCGAGTGCCCGCTCGAATCCCACACGCGCACCTCGGTGTCGTCGTCGAGCTCCACACCCAGCTCGGCCAGCACGACCCGCGGCTCGCGCGCCGCGCGGGAACGGAACACCGGGTCCTTGTACCAGTACGGCGGCAGCCCCAGCACCGGCCACGGGAAGCACGAGCACAGCGAGCAGATCACCAGGTTGTGCACACCGGGCTCGTTGACCACGGCCGCGATGTGCTCGCCCTCGGCGCCGGCCATGCCCTCGGGCAGGTCCAGCTGCGCGATCGCCTTGGGGGTGTCCGTGGCCAGCAGCCGCGCGAACTCCGGGTCGACCCACGCGCGGGCCACGATCTTCTTGCCGTTGAGCGGCGTCATCTCCGACTCGAAGTAGCCGAGTACCTTGTCCACAGTGGACCCGGTGATCACGCCCTTCTCGATCAGGAGCGCCTCGAGCGCCTTCACTTGCGCGGCGCTCGCCTCCTCGCGGTCGTCGGGGTAGGCGAACAGCTCGCTCATCGGTTTCCGTCCCTCGTCGATCCGGCGGACAAGTAGGTCTCGTACAGCTCGGCGTACAGCGGGCCGGCCGCGCGTTCGGTTTCCTCGCCCCACAGCTCCTCGGGCTCGAACCGCACGATGTACACCGACATCGGCTCCCCGAGCCCGTCGCCGCCGGTCGAGACGAAGTACGAGTAGTTGCCCTCGAACACGCGCTCCACCCGGCCACGGTGCCCGCGCAGGTACCCGGGCAGCCGCGTGTGCTCCGTGGCCGGCGGGTTGCGCACCACGACCTCGTCGCCCACCGCGAACGCCGGCGTGGCCGGGCCGCGCCTCGGTGTGTCGCCGCGGCGCAGGTAGTCGAGCACCTGGTCGTCGACGGCTTCGGCGGCGCGGTCCGGCAGCTGCGCCTGCGGCTGCTCGCGGAAGCGCTCCGTGGCGGCGTCCAGCTCCTCCTGCGTCAGGTAACCCTGCTCGACGAGGTACTCGCTGATGCCGCCCAGCCATTTCTCGTAGTAGCGGAACTTGAAGTACTCGAACGGGTGCATCGCCTCCGCGCCCGAACGCAGGTGGGCCCACGTCCACGTGGTGCGGAACGTGGTGGGCACCGCGTCGAGGTCGTAGCCGGCGACGGAGTCGCGCAAGGAGGCGCTCAGGCCCATCATCGCCGCGTGGATGCCGAAGATGCGCTTCTCCCAGTCTTCGACGAACACGCGCTTCTCGTAGTCCAACGGGAAACCCTCGAGGCCTTCGAGACCGCCGAGACCGTGTTGCAGCTTCATCCTGGGCACCGCCTTCGCGTCGACCGAGGAAAAGCTAACACCGGGTAACCGACCGGATGCGGACACGCAGCCCACACATCCGGCCCTTTCCTGTGACCGGGGGCCGCCGTAGATTCCCCGGGTGGGCCTGTCGAGACCGGATGTCCCGATCGCCGTCCTCGTGTTCGACGGCGTCCGGCTGCTCGACGTGACCGGGCCGCTCGAGGTGTTCGACGTCGCCGCCGAGCTCGGCACCGGCTACGTCGTCACGATGTGTTCCCCGGACGGGCGCGACATCACCACGTCGAGCGGCTTGCGCCTGGGCGTCGACCAGGCCGCGGCCGACATGACCGGCGTCGACACGCTGGTCGTGCCCGGCGGCGAATGCCTCGTGAAACCGGGGGCGAACGCCGAGCTGCTCACCTCGATCCGGCACCTCGCGCGCGGAGCCCGGCGCGTGACGTCGGTGTGCGCGGGCGCCTTCGCGCTCGGCGCCGCGGGCATGCTCGACGGCCGCCGCGCCACCACGCACTGGCGCCACGCCGACACGCTGCAGGAGCGTTACCCCGCGGTCGAGGTCGACCCCGAGGCGATCTACGTCCGCGACGGCCGCGTGCTCACCTCCGCCGGCGTCAGCTCCGGCATCGACCTCGCGCTCGCGCTGGTGGAGGAGGACGCCGGCGACATCCTGGCCCACGAGATCGCGCGCGAGCTGGTGGTCTTCATGCGCCGCCGCGGCGCGCAGCCCCAGCTCTCCGTGCCCGCCCGCACCCCGCGCCCGCGCCGTGACATCGTCCGCGCGCTGTGCGACGAGGTCGCCGCCGACCCGGCCGGCGACCACTGCCTGACGAGCATGGCGCAGCGCGCCGGACTCAGCACGCGCCACCTCTCGCGGCTGTTCAAGGAAGGCACGGGCCAGACGCCGGCAACCTACGTCGCCGCGGTGCGCCGGGAAGCGGCGATCGCGCTGGTGATGAGCGGCGAGACCGTGGCCGCGGCGGCGCGGCGCAGTGGTCTGGGCAGTGACGAGACGCTGCGCCGCCACCTACGGGCGCAGCCGGACGACTAGAGCCGGCGCCGCAGCGCTTAGCTGCTCCCGACAGAAGTGGTTCTTCCCGCGGGTGGAAACCCCGGGAGACGTGATGCCGCATGGCGTGGAGAGAAACTGACCGCGCGTGACGTGACAATACCGCCGACCCGGCGGCCGTCAGTCCGTTGTGGACGGAAGTCACTCAGCAGCGGAAGCGCACGCGTCGCACACGCCCCACCACGTCACCTCGGCCGATTCGACGCGGAAGCCCGGCGCGGTGACCGGTTCGAGGCACGGCGGGGTGCCGACGGCGCACGGCACGTCCTGGATCGCCCCGCAGCCGCGGCAGACGAGGTGGTGGTGGTTGTCGTGCCGCTGCGGTTCGAAGCGCGCGGGTGAGCCCGCGGGCTCCAGCGAACGCAGCAGATCGGCCGAAACCAGGTCTTCGAGCACGTTGTACAAACCCTGCCGGGAGAGCCCGCCGGCAACGCCGTCGGCTTCGAGGTCCACGGCGAGTTCGGCCGCCGTCGAGTGCGGGTGCCGCTCGACCGCGGCCAGCACCGCTCGCCGCTGCGGCGTGTTGCGCAGCCCTACCCGGCGCAACCGCACCCCGAACGCGTCCATGCCCGCAGCGTACCCCAGAATGGACTGCATCAACTCTGGCGTGGAGAAGCTCACAAATCACCCGCCGAACCCCTGCCCACCTGCCCTTACGCCGCTGCGCAACCCACACTTGACTCCATCTGACAATTGACTCCATCAACTCTAGGTACTAGAAAGGTCTTGTGCCCCCGACTCCCACGCTCCCCCAGCCGTCGCCCGGCCACATCGACGCCGGGGCCCGCCTGCGCCGCGCCGGCCTGCGCGTGACCACCGCCCGCCAGGTCGTGCTCGAAACCCTCGCCGAGCAGCCGCACACCACCGTCGCCGAGCTGCTCCCCCACGTCCGCGACCGCCTCCGCTTCGCCTCCACCCGCGCGATCCACGACGTCCTCGCCACCGGTGTGTCCGCCGGGCTCGTCCGCCGCTTCGACACCGTCGGCGTCGCCCAGCGCTACGAGCTGACCGGGCCCGAACACGGCCACCTGCTGTGCACGAACTGCGGCCGCCTCGACTCCGTCGGCACCGCCGAAGGCACGGGCGCGCCGATCCTCACCGGCGTGTGCTCGCACTGCGCTCCGGACGGGCACGCCCACCTCGAACCGGCCCGCTGAGCGGGATTCGGCCACAGCCCGTCGTCGCGCGGGTGCGGTCGGCCAGCGCGGGCGTTTCGAAACGATCTCGGCGCGCACTGAGGGGCAAACGCTTGTGTGAAACTCCTCGACATGCCGAGGAGGGGGTTGCCCACGCCGTGGTCGCGGGCCGTGCGGACGGGGTGGCGCAATCCGGCGGTGGTGATCGCCGTCGCGGCGGCCGCGGTTCTGGTGGCGCTGCCCGCCACGGCCGTCGCGTTGTTCCTTTCGGCGGCGGGCAATGCGACGCTGCAGCAGCAGACGTCGCTGGCGTGTGAATGGTCGGTCGGCGCGCAGTGGCAGGGCGGCCTGCCGATGCAGCAGCGCGACCCCGCCGTGGCCGAGCAGGTCGGGAAGAGCCTCTACGACACGCGCGCGAAGCTGGCCGGTCAGGCCACCGCCGAGGTGCCGCGGGCTTCGGCGCCGGTGTCGACCGTGGTCTCCGGCGCGTCGGTGGAAACGGCGACGGGCACGCCGGCGCACCCCGAGCAGACGGTCGTCAACCTCATCTCGCGCACCGGCTTCGAGAGCCACATCCAGGTGGTCCAGCGCGGGACCGGACCGGGCATCTGGCTGCCGGACCAGTTCGCCGCGCTCAAGAACCTCCACGCCGGCGACCTCGTGACCGTCCGCGGCGGATCCCGCAACGACCTCAAGCCCGCCGGCAAAGCCACCGCGCCGGAAGGCGGCAGCACGTCGACGATGCGCGTCGCCGGGATCTACCGCGACCTGCGTTCGCTGCCGGACCAGCAGTACTGGTGCAGCCTCGTCGGCCTCTACCGCGGCAGCCCGCTCTCCAACACCGGCACGTACCCGGTGGCGCTCGTGTCGCCGGACGATTTCTTCCACATCGCCACCCAGAACTCCGGCGTGCAGAACCTGGTGGAGAGCTCCGTCGACACCACGGGCATGACCACGGCGAGCGCGCCGCCCGTGGTGGCCGGGCTGGAGCACGTCCGGGCCCGCACCGAGAACCCCGGCGATCCGCTCGGGCAGGCGTTCCACCGCTTCGGCAGCACGGAGTACACGTCTTCGCTGGGCGGCATGGTGGTCCGCGCCGACCAGGTGGCCACGCAGCTGGCCACCACCGTCGTGCCGATGGGCGCGGTGGGCGCGCTGGCCGGGCTGGTGATCGCCGCGGCGGCGGGCTCGTTCTGGGTGGACCGGCGCCGCGCCGAACTGGCGGTGTTGTCGTCGCGTGGGGTGGGACCGCTCGCATTGGTGGGCAAAGCGGTGCTGGAGGTCGGCACGATCGTGGTGCTCGGCAGCGTCGCGGGCTGGTTCCTCGCGCGCTACCTCGTGGCGGCGCTGGGGCCGAGCCCGCTCGTCACGCCCGGCGCGCTGGTCGGATCGGTACTCGGCGCCGCCGCCGCACTGCTGGTGACGCTGGGGGCGATCGCCGTTTCCAGCGGGCGCCGGATCACCGCGTTGTTCGACGCGCGCACCACCCGCCGCCACAACTGGCCGTGGGAACTGCTGCCGCTCGGCGCCGCGGTGGTCTGTTATTTCGTGCTCGGTGACGATCCGGAGGCGGGTGTGGGTGCCTCGGGGACCGTCGCGCGAATCCCGCCGCGGCTGATCGTGGTGCCGCTGCTGCTGGTGATGGGCTTGGCGCTGCTGGCCGCGCGCATCGTGCGGTTCTCCGTGGTACGTCTGCGGCCGGTGTCACTGTCGCGCGCGGTCGCCTTCTTGTCCTGGCGGCGGCTCGCGTCCGCGCCGGCCGCCGCGGCCGTGCTGATCGGTGCGACGGCGATCCCGATCGCGCTGTCGGTGTACGCGACCACGGTCACCGGCTCGGTCGAGCGCACGCTGCACGCCGAGGGCCAGCTCGTGGTCGGCACCGACGTGGTCGTCGACCTGACCGGGCCCGCGCAGGCGCCGCCCGGGTTCCCGTCCAGCTTTGTCGAGCGCTACGACTCCGGCACCATCGGCCACACCACCGTCAACGTCCTCGGCGTCGACCCGGCGACGTTCACCAGCACCGCCTTCTGGGACAACCTCCTGCCCGGCCCGGCCCTCGACGACCTGATCGCCGGGCTGAACGCACCCGGCGCACCCGCCGGCGTGCTGGCCGGGATCCCCGGCACGTCCGGGCGGACGCAGGTGGAGATCAACGGCCACACCGTCGAGCTCTCCGTCACCAGCGTCGCGCAGCTGCCCGGGAAGAGCGCCGGGTTCCCGCTGATGTTCGTCCGCCGCGACGTGCTCACCCGGCTGGCCGGCGAGAACCTGCACCACGAGCTGTGGCTGCGCGGCGACCCGGCGCGGATCGTCCCCGCATTGTCGGCCGGCCACGTACCGGTCGGCACGCTGAGCCAGGCCCAGGACGTGACCGCGAACGGTGTCTACGCGGCCATCACCTACACGTTCCTGTTCCTCACCGCCGTGTCCGTGCTGGCCGGCGCGATCGTGCTCGTGGGGCTGTTGCTGTACTTGAACTCGCGGGCACGAGCGCGGCGCAGCGCGTACTTGTTGTTGCGGCGCATGGACATCGGACCCCGCGCACACTGGCGCGCCCTGCTCTACGAAGTCGGCGGCCTGCTCGCCACCGGCTTCGTCGCCGGCCTCGGCTTCGCCGCGATCGCCGTCGCCATCACCAGCGCCGGCTACGACCTCGACCCCGCCGCCGCGCCCGGCACCCTGATCGCCACTCCGTGGTCGCTCACCGCCCGCCTCGCCGCGGCGACCCTGCTGGCCGCCGTGCTCGCCACCCTCGCCGCCCAGCGCGCCGTCTCGCGCGCCCGCCCGTCGGAGGTGCTGCGTGACACGAACTGACGCACTCCGGTGCGAAGACGTGCACCAGACCTACCAGACCGCGACCCACGACGTCGTTGCCCTGCAAGAGGTTTCGGTGTCCGCCGCCCGCGGCCGCGTCACCGCGCTCGTCGGACCGTCCGGCTCCGGCAAATCCACCCTGCTACGGATCCTCGCCTGCCTCGAACGCCCCGTGCGCGGTCGCGTCGAGATCGACGGCGTCGACGCCACGGCCCTGTCCGCCCGGGGCCGGCGCGGACTCCGGCGCCGCCGCCTCGGCTACGTCTTCCAGAACCCCGTCGACAACCTGCTCGGTTACCTCACCGTCGACGAACACCTCGAACTCGCCACCCGCCTGCGCAGCACCGGCACCCCGTCGAGCGAGCTGCTCGCCACGCTCGGGCTCGGGCACCGCGGCGACAGCAAACCCAGCGGCCTCTCCGGCGGCGAACAGCAACGCGTCGCCCTCGCCTTCGCCGCTGCCGGCGATCCCGCCGCGCTGCTCGCCGACGAGCCGACGGCCCAGCTCGACCGCGCGTCGGCCCACCTCGTCGGCGACGCCGTTCGCCGGCTGGCGGCCCTCGGGCACGCCGTGGTGGTCGCCACCCACGACCCCGAACTGGTCGCCGTGGCCGACGACGTGATCGAACTCGTGGACGGACGCATCCGATGACCGTGCTCACCCTGACCGATGTTTCGAAGAGCTACCGCCGCACCCAAGTGCTGCGCCCGATCAGCTTCGAGCTGCATCCCGGCGAGCTCGTCGCGTTGACCGGCCCTTCGGGCTCCGGCAAAAGCACGCTGCTGATGATCGCCGGCGGCTGGGAGACGCCGGACACCGGCAGCGTCACGCCGGGGTCGTTGTTGCCGGACGTCCCCATGGCGCGAATGCCATGGCAGCACCTGGGTTTCGTGCCGCAGTCCATCGGCTTGTTCGACGAACTCACCGTCGCCGACAACCTCGCCTTCGCCGCCCGCACCGGCGGCAACGCCGACCTCGCCAAGCTGCTGGAAACCCTTGATCTCGCCAAGTTCGCCGACCGCCTCCCCACCGAAATCAGCCGTGGGGAACAACAACGCGCCGCCGTCGGCCGCGCCCTGGCCACCGCACCCACCCTCGTCCTGGCCGACGAACCGACGTCACACCAGGACCGCACCCACGCCGAAGTCGTCCTCGCCCGCCTGCGCACCGCCGCCGACGCGGGCGCCGCCGTCCTCGTCGCCAGCCACGATCCGCTGCTGGCCGCGCACACCGACCGCACGATCGCGTTGACGGGCGCCGCTCACTGAGGCCAGGCGAGCTCGCCGTCGCCGATGCGGTCCGCTGTGCGCCTCAGCCACTCGACGTCGTGGTGCAGCCGCGACAGCAGGTAGTGCGCCTCGATCATGTGGACCTCGAGCGTGGCCGCTTCGCGCGTGGCGGTTTCGAGCCCTGCGATCTCCTCGCGCACGAGCCCGATCCGCTTGCGCAGCACGGCTTGTGCTTCTGACGGCGGCAGAATCCCGAGGTACGCCAACGCCGTCACGAACGGCGGCCCACCGGTCAGATCCGCGCCGAGCTGCTTGCGCACGCGCTCGGCCAGCGCGGCCACGCCGTCGTCGGTCACCGCGAGCACGTCGCGCTCGGCCCCGCCCGTCGCGGCAACCCACCCCTCGGCCGTGAGCCGGTCCAGCAGCGTGTAGACGGTCGCGTTGCGCACTTCGAGGTAGCCGTAGCGGCTGCGGACCTCGCTGAACACCGCGTACGCGTGGCGCGGTTGTTCCACGAGCAGGCCGAGGATCGGCAGCACCAGCGGGTTGTCGAGCGCGTTCTTGGGCACGCTTGAACATTACCTCATTGCTCGTATACGGTTAGCCGTATACGGCTACGAGGAGGTACCTGTGATCTTCGGGATCTGGCCCGGTGTCGTCGACGCCGACCTGGTCGAGTTGAAGCCGCTGCCCTGCCCGCCGGAAGACCCCGGCGCGACGATGGCGGCCTTGAAGGAACTCCAAGGGGAAGCGCCGGAGTTCTACGTCCGCTGCTACCGGCACTTCGGGAACGAGTGGTCCCGCACACCCGAGCGGCCTGAGCTTTACGCGGGCGAGGGCCGGCTGATCGACCTGGTCGCGTGCTACCAGAGCTGCGAACCCGACCCAGAGGGCTTCGCCGGCTTCGTTCGCCAGGCCGTCCGCGACGTCGCCGCGTGGGGCGGCGGCAAGGTGCAGGTCGGCGAGGAGCTCAACGTGCCGGCCCCACTCGACGGCGGCAGCCCGGGTTGCTTCGAGGCCGTCGGCGCCGGCGTCGCCGCGGCCTTCGACGAACGCGAGCGCCTCGGCGTCGACGTCGGGATCGGGGTCAACTCCGCCGGCCCCGCCGATCCCGCGTTCTGGGGACGGCTGGCCGCGGCGATCGGCCCGGACCACTTGGCGCGCCTGGACTTCCTCGGCTTGGACGTCTTCCCCGACGTCTTCCGTCGCATCCCCCACGAGCAGCTCGCCGGCGCCGTGACGTTCCTGCTCACGGGATTCCGCTCGGTCACCACCGATATCGGCGTCCCCGAGACCACGCCCATCCACATCACCGAAACGGGCTGGCCCACCGGCGACGACCGCGACGAAGCCACTCAGCGCGTAGTGCTGGAAACCGTCGCGCAGGCCATTGTGGACTCCGACGTCGGCGTCGCTGCGTACGAACTCTTCGGCCTGCGCGACAGCCGCTCGGACGCCGGGTGGACCAGCGGCTTCGGCCTGCTCCGGGACGACTACTCGCCCAAGCCCGCGTTCGCCGCCATCCGCGACTTCATCCGCGAACACCGCGAAGGCTGATCTCTCACTTCCGTGAAGAAACCCGCAATACCAGCGCCAGCACTGCCGACAGACCCACCAGCACCACCGCGGAAACCACCGTGCCCATGCCCGCCACCGCTTTCTCGTTCAGGACCCTCAAGGTCTCCTGAACGACGGCGGGGCGGGCATGGGCACGACGAACGCTTGACACACCAACGCGTTTCCCTGATGTGCCCTTGACGCTCAGCTCTCCGCGGCCACGGCCTCACGCTGCTCGACCTCGTGGGCACGCGCCGCCGAACGCGACAGGCGATCCGACACCTTCGCCGTGGTCACGAAGGAAATCGCGATCAGGATCGCCAGCACCACGCCGATGCCGATGACGGTGCCGCTCAGCGTCGGGTCTTCGGGGTCGCCGGCCTCGACGCGTGCCGAACCGGTGAGGAACGAGAGCACGAACAGCACGCCGACGGCGAGCAGCACCTCGATCGTCACCAGCACGGGGAACGTGCGCAGCGCCAGGCGGAACACGGAACCCTCGGCGCCGGCCGCCCGGGCGCGGCCGATGCGCGGCATCATCACGAACTCATTGGCCGCGCCGATGCAGATCATCGTGAACACCAGCGACACCTTGATGACGAGGAACCGCCCGAAGCTCGTGGTGAACAGCTCCGACGGGCTGCCGACGAGCGAGTAGGCCAGCCACAGGCCGGTGATCAGGATGCAGCCCACGGCGACCATCGCCAGCGTCGAGAACCGCGTCCAGATCTGCGCGAACACGTCGCCGGCACCGAGGGAGAGCCTGCGCCGCGAGAACGCCAGGATCACCAGGCCCGCGATACCGCCGACCCACGTCGAGATCGAGAAGACGTGCAGGTGATCGAGCAGCGAGTTGGCGATGGTGTCGAAGGTGGCCTTGGAGAAGTTCGTCGGCAGCAACGTGACCTGGTAAGCCACGAAGTTGACGATGAGCGAGGTCAGTGTGAGCACGCCGAGCTTTTCCCGCAGCCGCGGCGAGAACGCCAGCATCAGCACGATCGCCGCGACGCCCCACAGCGCGTACTGGATCAACGCCTCGGCGCCGCTGGAGATCCAGTCGCCCTTCTTGCCCGGCACCGAGATGAAGCGCCAGATCGCCGCCGGCGACAGCGCGTCGCCGAACGGGATTTCCTTGCCCTTCACGCGGGCGCCCTTGCCGGCGATCTGGAAGTACAGCGCCACCAGGAACCACGTGCCGACGAGCGCGTAGTAGACGCCGGCGCGGCGTTGCAGCACTGCGCGGTCGGCGGGATCGACCGACGGCCGCCTCAAGACGGGTCGCAGCACGATCAGGTAAAGCATGCAGCCGCCGATCGAACCGATCAGGCCGGCGAAGTACGCCATTTTGGTGATGACCCGCCACACCTCGGGGGTCGGGTTCGCTTCGGCCGCGGACACGGCCTGGGTAAGCAGCAGGGACATCGGCAGCCATCTCCTCGAGCGGGGGGACGTGAGCCGTACAGGTGGGGAGGCTCTTGGCGGTCGAAGGTAGCTGATCCTACAACAGATGTGAAGACTGAAGCGTCCACTACATTGATGGTATATTGCTAGAGTGAAAAACCAGAGTCGGAACATCCGCAGTCGGAAGGAGTGTCCGTGAAAGTCCTCGTCCTGCCCGGCGACGGCATCGGCCCGGAGATCACGACGGCGACCCTGGACGTGCTCGGAGCCGCGGATCGGCGGCTCGGGCTCGGCCTGAGCTTCGAGATCCGCGACATCGGCCTGGCCTCGCTCGCGACCGACGGCACCACGCTGCCGTCCTCGGTCCTCGAGCGGGTGCCCGAGGTCGACGGCACGCTGCTCGGCCCGGTGTCGCACTACGAGTACCCGCCGCGCGACGAGGGCGGGATCAACCCGTCCGCCGCGCTGCGGACCACGTTCGAACTGTTCGCCAACGTGCGCCCGTGCCGGTCGCGCGAGGACCTGAGCATCCTGCGCAAGCCCATGGACCTCGTGATCGTGCGCGAGAACACCGAGGGCTTCTACTCCGACCGCAACATGTTCGCCGGCACCGGCGAGTTCATGCCCGACCCCGACCTCGCGCTGTCCGTGCGCAAGGTGAGCGCGCGCGGATCCGCCCGCGTCGCGCGGGCGGCGTTCGAGCTCGCGCGCGGCCGCCGCGGCAAGGTGACGGCGGTGCACAAGGCCAACGTGCTCAAGCTGTCCGACGGCCTGTTCCTGCGCGAGGTGCGCGCGGTCGCCCAGGAGTTCCCCGACGTGGAGCTGGAAGAGCTGATCGTGGACGCCGCCGCGGCGCTGCTGATCCGCGACCCGCAGCGGTTCGACGTGCTGGTGACCACCAACATGTTCGGCGACATCCTGTCCGACGAAGCCTCCGAGCTGTCCGGCAGCCTCGGCCTCGGCGGCTCGATCAACGCCGGGCACGACGTCTGCGTCGGCCAGGCGCAGCACGGTTCGGCCCCCGACATCGCGGGCCGGGGCGTGGCCAACCCGGCGTCGCTCATCCTGTCCGCGGCGATGCTGCTCGACTGGCGCGGCCGCCGCGACGGCAACGACGCACTCCTGGCGGGTGCGGAACTCGTGACCCGCGCGGTGGACACCGTGCTCGACAACCCGGCGACGCGCACCGCGGACGTCGGCGGAACACTCGGCACCGAAGCGTTCGCCGGCGCGGTTTCCGAGTCCGTCACCGGCCTTCCGGTGGGTGCTCGATGATCCAGTCCGTGAACCCGGCGACGGGCAAGTCACTGTCCACTTACGACTTGCACACGGCCGAAGAGGTCGACGCCGCACTGGATGCGGCCGTGGCCGCACAAGCCGAATGGCGCGAGAAACCGCTTTCCGAACGCGTGGAGCTGCTTCGCGAGCTGGCGGCGGTGCTGCGCGCCGGGAGCGCCGAGTACGCGCGGCTGATCACCGAAGAGATGGGCAAGCCGCTCGCCGAAGCCGAGGCCGAGATCGAGAAGTGCGCGCTCAACTGCGTGCACTACGCCGAGCACGCCGCGGAGTACCTGGCCGAGCGCCCGGTGCTGGCCGAGGCTTCCGTGGTGGCCGAACCGCTCGGCGTGGTGCTCGCCGTGATGCCGTGGAACTACCCGTTCTGGCAGTTCTTCCGGTTCGCCGCCCCGGCACTGGCCGCGGGCAACGGCGCGATCCTCAAGCACGCCACCAACGTGCCGGGTTGCGCGCTCGCCATCGAGGACGTGTTCCGCAAGGCCTCGGCGCCCGCCGGGCTGGTGCGGGCGCTGCTCGTCGACGTCGGCGAGGTCGCGAAGCTCATCGCCGACGACCGCATCGCCGCCGTGACGCTGACCGGTTCGACGCGCGTCGGCGCGCTCGTGGCCAGCCAGGCCGGCGCCGCGCTCAAGAAGCAGGTGCTGGAACTCGGCGGCTCGGACCCGTTCGTGGTCCTCGCCGACGCCGACGTGCCGGCCGCCGCCGAGACGGCCGTGCGCGCGCGGTTCCTGAACAACGGCCAAAGCTGCGTCAACGCCAAGCGGTTCATCGTGGACGAAGCCGTGGCCGACGAGTTCGCCGAAGCCTTCACCGCGGCGGTCGAACGGCTGCGGGTGGGCGATCCGGCCGAGGCGGGCACCACCGTGGGACCGCTCGCGCGCGAGGACCTGCGCGACGGGCTCGACGACCAGGTGCGCCGCACCGTCGCCGCGGGCGGCGTGCTGCGGACCGGCGGTGCGCCGGTGGCCGGGCCGGGCTACTTCTACGCGCCGACGGTGCTCGACCGCGTGAAGCCGGGCATGGCGGCGTTCGACGAGGAGACGTTCGGGCCGGTCGCGGCCATCGTGCGGGTCTCGGGCGACGACGAGGCCCTGGCACTGGCCAACGACACCGAGTTCGGCCTCGGCGCGGCCGTGTGGACGCGGTCTTCGGAACGCGCCCAGCGCTTCGCCAAGGGCCTGCAGGCCGGCGCGGTGTTCGTGAACAGCATGGTCGCCTCCGACCCGCGCCTGCCGTTCGGCGGAATCAAGAAGTCGGGCTACGGTCGGGAGCTGGGCGCGGACGGGATCCGCGAGTTCGTGAACGTGAAGACCGTGTGGTTCGGAGGAACCCGATGAGCGAGCAGAAGCCGTTCCCGTCCGTGGTGCTGCGGCCGGCCGAGCTGTCCGCGGCCGACCGCGGCGGCGGCGCGCGCACGATCCCGCTGGTGAGCAAGGCCCTGGGCGCCGAGGTGTTCCTCAACGGCCAGACCCTCTTCGACGGTGGTGCGGGAATCCCGCTGCACACGCACAACTGCCCCGAGAGCGTGGTGATCCTGGAGGGCGAGGCGATCGTGGAGATCGACGGCGCCGAGCACCACCTGTCCACTTGGGACACCACCTACGTTGACGCGGGCGTGCCGCACCGGTTCCGCAACGCCTCGGCGACGGCGCCGATGCGGATCCTCTGGACCTACGCCTCGGTGGAGGCCACCCGCACGATCGTCGCCACCGGCACCACCACCCGGGTGGATGCCGAGCACCGGCGCTAGCCTGGGTAAGTGGAACAGACCCCGACCCCGCTCACCCGGCAGGTCGCGGCGCGCATCGTGGGCTACATCCGCGAGACCGCGGCCGAGCCGGGCACGCGGCTGGTGGAGCGCACCCTGGCCGCGCACCTGCGTGTTTCGCGTTCACCCGTGCGCGCGGCGCTGCGCCTGCTGGCAGACGAAGGGGTGGTGGCCGTCGCCGAGCCCGGCGGCGGCCACACCGTGGCCCGCCCCGTCACCGAGCTCACCGTCGAGACCGGTGAGGAGGACGAGGAGCAGTACCTGCGCATCGCGTCGGACCGGCTCGACGGCGAGCTGCCCGACCGCGTGAGTGAGAGCGAGCTGGCGCGCCGCTACGCCCTCACGCCGGCCCAGGTGACGGCCGTGCTGCGCCGCATCTCCGGCGAGGGCTGGATCGAGCGGCTGCCCGGCTACGGCTGGGAGTTCCAGCCGATGCTGACGTCGCAGGAGTCCTATGAGGACAGCTACCGCTTCCGTCTCGCGCTCGAGCCCGCGGCGCTGCTGGAACCCGGCTTCGCCGTGGACCAGGCGGCCATCGAAGTCGTTCGCGCGCAACAACTCGAGCTCGCCGAGGGCGCCGCGCACACCGTGACCAACACCGAGCTGTTCGCCCGCAACCGCGCCTTCCACGAGGCCGTGGTGGCGTGCAGCCACAACACGTTCTTCATCGATTCGCTGCGCCGCGTGGACAACCTGCGCCGTCTGATCGAGTACCGGCGCACGCTCCCGCGCGACCGGGCCGCGGTGCGCTGCCGCGAGCACGTCGACATCGCGGACCTGCTGCTGACCGGCCGGACCGCCGACGCGGCGGAGTACCTGCGGAGGCACCTGAGCACCGTCGGCGTGGAGAAAACGGCCGGCCCCGGTTACTAATCCGGCCAAAAGTAGGCCGACCCCCGCGCGGCACGCAACCGATACCGCGAAAGCCATTCGGCCGTGACTGTGGCCGGATTAGTAACGATCGGCACTGCCAGCGACCCCGTCGCCCCGCGGCAAGCGCGGTGCGCGCAGATCACCGTTGATCAGGTCGGAACGCAGCGAAGTCAGCAGTTCCGACGTCTTCGTCGCGCGGTTTTCGTCGCGGGAGGCCAGGCGCAGCACCAACGCGTCGGTGAGCACCTCCGCGCTCAGCATCTCCCCGGTGAAGTTGCTGGCGCTCTGCGGGGCCGTGAGCGAGACGTCCACCCGGGAGCCGAACAACGGCCCCAGCGAGCTGGACACCAGCACCACGCTCGCGCCGACCTCCTCGGCGTGATCGAGCAGCACCTCGATCTCGCCGAGGATCCGGCCGGGGATGTAGAGCACGACGACGTCGTCCGGGCCGAGGCCGAGCAGGTCGTCGGCCAGCTGGAACCCCGTGGCGCCCGTGGAACGCGCACGTCGGCCCATCCGGACCAGGCGCATGGTCAGGTACCGCGCGACCAGGCTCGAGGCCCCCAGGCCGAAGCTGAGGACCTCGCGCGCGTCGTCCAACAGGTCGACCGCGTGCAGGAACTCGTCGGACTGCACGAGCCGCCAGGTGGCGGCCAGCCGCTCGGTCGCGTCGGTGAAGACCTTGTCCACCACGGCATCGCCCGCGGTGGCGCCGTCGGGCAGCTCGGTCAGCAGCCGGTGCGACGGGCTGGTCTCCAGCGCGACCTCGCGCGCCAGGCTGCGCCGCAGGTCCATCAGCCCCGCGAACCCCAGGGATTTCGCGGTGCGCACCACGGTCGCGTCGCTGGTCGCCGTCGCGCCGCCGATCTGCTCGGCCGTCGCGAAAATGGCGTAACGGCCGTGGTCGCGCAGGTACTCCGCGACGGTCCGCTCGGCCCGCGACATCTTCGGCAGGCATCGCGCGATCCGTGCGCGCAGCGACTCTTCCTCGTTCCCCATCCCACCCTCGTTTCCCGATCCACGTGCCCACGGGAAGGCCGCCACGGTGCGGCCGTGCCCCGTGAACCCGTCACGCGCTACGGCCGGCGCGCCAGCTCCCCGGCGATGAAGGCCTTCACCACCGGCTGGATCATCAGCCCGCGGTGCGCGACCCCTGGCACCACGTCGAACTGCACGTCGATCCCGTTGCTCTCGAAATTCTTGCGCAAGGTGGTCAGCCGCTCGATGCGCGTGTCACCACCGGCGTCGATCCCCGGCTCCGCGATCTCCCAGGTGTCCTTGTCCTCGCCGCCCACGATCATCTGCACCGGCAGCTTGCGCAGGCTCTCCACCTGCACGTCGGTGCCGAACAGCTCGCGCACGTCGGCGGTGCCCAGCCACCACGGGACGTCCGGGTCGATCCGCGTAACGCGGCCCGGAGCGCCGATGGACAACGCGGCCAGCCGGTCGGCGTGGAGGTAGGCGAAGCGGTGCGCGAACTGCCCGCCGCCGGAGAAGCCGTGCAGGTAGAAGCGCTCTGCGTCCACGCGGAAGCGCGCGGCGACCTCGGCGATGATGTCGAGCAGGATCAGGTCGTAGCGGATGCCTTCGAAGCTCAGGCGCTTGAAGCCGTGCAGGTCACCGGGCTGCGCGATGCCCGCCGGGAACAGCGGCGCGAGCACGATCGTGTCGTTCTCCTCCGCGAACTCGCGGTAGTCGTTGCGGTAACGCTCCGCGGTGCGCTGGGTGCCGTGCATCAGGACGAGCAGCGGCAGCGGCGTCTCGGAGGTGCGGTGGGCGCTGGGCACGTAGAGGCAGTAGGAAAAGCGCTGGTCGCTCTGCAGCGCGAAAAACGGCGTCGGCCCGCCGTAGTAGAACTCCGTCGGGTCGAGGACTCGGGCGGAGTCGGGCGTCGCTTGGGGGCTCGTCATGGAGCGGTTCTCCTTGGCATGGCGTGGGACCGTCCTGCACCGTCGTAACCATGTAGTAACGACGACAGGTGTTGACAACTTCGTAGCACGGTCTATCTTATCCGTAGCTGCCACTACAAGTTCCTGATGAATGTAGCGCAAACCTTCAACGAATCGCCAGCACCGGGAAAGAGGTATTCATGGCAGTCCGGTTGGTCCAGATCGAAGGTGGTCCCCGTGAGCGGGGACTCGCCTACGGAGAGGCCGCCAGGGCGGAGATCCGCACGTCGATCGCCTATTACCGCGAGGCCTTCCGGCTCTCGTCGGGTCTGGAGTGGACGGACGTGCAGGCCTCGGCCCGGCGCTGGCGCGCACCCGTCGCCGCCGTCGCACCGCACCTGCTCGAAGAGATGGACGCGATCGCCGACGGCGCCGGCGTGCACCAGGACGAGATCCTCGCGCTCAACGCGCGCGGCGAGATCGTCCGCAACCACGACAGTGCCTTCAACCCGGCTGTCGCCGAAGACGAAGAGCCCACCGACGGCTGCTCCTCCTTCGCCCTGCTGCCCGAGGCGACCGGCGACGGTCACGTCTACTGTGGACAGAACTGGGACTGGCGTGAAGGCACGCAGGACACCGTGGTGCTCCTGCGTGTGGTCCAGCCGCCCAAGCCGACCCTCATCATGCAGGTCGAGGCCGGCCAGATCGGCCGCCACGGCGCCAACTCCGCGGGCATCGCGCTCAACGGCAACGGGCTCAACGGCCGCTTCGGCACCCCGATCGGCATCCCGCAGCCGGTGCTGCGCCGCCTGATCCTCGACCACGACTACCTGAAGAACGCCCTGAAGGTGCCCTTCGACGTCCACCAGCACATCGCCACCAACCTGCTGGTGACCCACCGCGGCGGGGTCGCCGTGGACTACGAGACCACCCCGGTCGTGCACCGCTGGGGCGTGCCGCGCGACGGCATGCTGGTACACGGCAACCACTACCAGTACGGCATTCCCGAGCAGATCTCCGGCACGTACCGCGTGTCCCCCGTGGACTCGCTCTACCGCGTGCAGGTGATCGAACGCGGGCTCGCGGCCGCGCGCGCGGCCACCAGCTCCGCCGAAGTGCGCAAGGTCGTCGCCGCGACGATGAGCGACCACGTCGGGCACCCCGACGGCGTGTGCGCCCACGTGGACGAGCGGGCGCCGGAACTCAAGCGCTACAAGACGATCGCCTCGAGCCTGGTCGACCTGACCAGCGGCGAGTACCGCGTGGCGATCGGCAACCCCTGTGAGAACGACTACGAACTGCTGCCCTGGCAGCTCTACGACGGCCCCGGAGGTCACTGATGACCGGACCCGTGCTCGCCAGCCTGCGCGGTGTGAACAAGAGCTACGGCGAGGTGCAGGTGCTGTACGACGTCGACCTCGACATCCACCAGGGCGAGGTCGTGGTGATCCTCGGCCCGTCCGGGTCGGGCAAGTCGACGCTGTGCCGCTGCATCAACCGCCTGGAAAAGATCAACTCCGGCACCATCACGCTCGACGGCAAGCCGCTGCCCGCCGAGGGCCGCGACCTGGCGCGCCTGCGGGCCGACGTCGGCATGGTCTTCCAGTCGTTCAACCTCTTCGCGCACCGCAGCGTGCTCGAGAACGTGACGCTCGGGCCCATCCGCGTCCGCGGGATTCCCAAGCGTGAGGCCGAAGCGACCGCACGACGGCTGCTCGACCGAGTCGGGGTGGCCGACCAGGCCGACAAACTGCCCGCCGAGCTCTCCGGCGGCCAGCAGCAGCGCGTGGCCATCGCCAGGGCGCTCGCGATGAACCCCAAGATCGTGCTGTTCGACGAACCGACCAGCGCGCTCGACCCGGAAATGGTGAGCGAGGTCCTCGACGTGATGACCTCACTCGCCGCGGAGGGAACCACGATGGTCGTGGTCACGCACGAGATGGGCTTCGCCCGCCGCGCCGCCCACCGCGTGGTCTTCATGAGCGAAGGCCGCATCGCCGAACAAGGCACCCCCGAAGAGTTCTTCGACCGCACCGGCACCGCCCGGGCGCGGGACTTCCTGTCCAAAGTCCTCCAGCACTAGTCACTCCAGCACTAGTCCCTCCAGCACTGAATTCCGCACCGTAACAAGGAGAAAGCAATGAAGCTGACCAGAATGACCGCCGCCGTCGGCGCGGTGGTCGTCGCGGGCGCGCTGCTCGCCGCGTGCGGCAGCGCCCCGGCCACGGCCCCCGGCGGCGCCGCCCCGAAGCCGGCCGCCGCCGACGTCGCCAAGATGATCAGCCAGGACGACGCCGTCGCGGGTGCGCCGGTGGGCCAGAACCTGCCGCACTCGCCGATGCTGGACAAGATCCGCCAGCGCGGCGAGCTGGTCTGGGCCGGCAGCCGCAACACGCTGGGCTTCTCGCAGCTCGACCCGGCCACCGGCAAGATCTCCGGCTTCGACGCCGGGATCGCCGACCTGCTCGCGAAGTACCTGCTGGGCAAGCCTTCGGCGAAGATGCAGAGCGGTGGCTCCGACACCCGTGAGGGCCTGCTCGGCAACCACACGATCGACGTCGCGATCCAGACGTACACGATGACGCCCGAGCGCGCCAAGCTGGTGAACTTCTCCGGCCCGTACTACATGGCCGCCAGCGGCATCATCGTGAAGTCCACGGACACCACGATCAAGACCGCCAAGGACCTCGCCGGCAAGAAGGTGGCCACCGAGTCCGGCGCGGCGAAGACCGCTCTGGTCACCGAGGTGCCGACCGCGCAGCCGGTGCTGTTCGACACCACCGCGCAGTGCATCGCCGCGGTGGAGCAGGGCCGCGCCGACGCCGTGACGCTGAACAACGCTTCGCTGCTCGGCGCGATCCAGACGCGCTCGGACGTGAAGCTGCTCGACGCGACGTTCGGCTCCAACCCGTTCGGCATCGGCGAGCCCAAGGACGACCCGGTGTTCAAGCAGGTCGTCGATGAGTTCCTGCAGAAGATCGAGGCCGACGGCACCTGGACCAAGCTCTGGCAGGGCACCGTCGGCAAGCTGCTGAAGACCCCGCCGCCCACCCCGCCGAAGCTCGGCTCCGTCCCCGGCGTCTGACCCGAACCCCGAAATCGGAGACCCCATGTCCGTGCTCTTCGCGCACCTCGGTGAGCTGCTGACCGGTCTGCTGACGACCCTCGAGCTGGCCGCGATCGCGTTTCCGCTGGCGCTGGTGATCGGCACCCTGCTGGGTGTCTGCCGCGTCAGCCCGATCGGGCCGCTGCGGGCGGCCGCCGGGTTCTACGTGCACTGCCTGCGCAACTCGCCGATGCTGCTGGTGATGGTCATGGTGGTCTTCGGCCTGCCCTACCTCGGCGCGACCGTCCCGCTGTTCGGGTCGGTCGTGCTGGGGCTGGGGTTGTACTTCGGCGCCTACATCTGCGAAACGGTGCGCTCCGGCATTGCCGGAGTGCCGCTCGGCCAGATCGAGGCGGCGCGTGCCATCGGCCTCACGTTTTCCGGCGTCCTGCGGCAGGTCGTGCTGCCGCAGGCGTTCCGGTCGATGGTGCAGCCACTGGGAAACATCCTGATCAACGTGTGCCTCGGTTCGGCACTCGGCGCGGCGGTCGGCGTGCAGGAGCTCACCGGTTCGGCGCGTCAGTTCAACCTCGACTTCGCCCAGCCGATCCCGACCTTCATCGCCGCGGTCATCGGCTACCTCCTGATCACCCTGACGATCGGCCAGCTGACCGGCGTCGTCGAACGGAAGGTTCGCATCCGACGATGAAGTCGCGCTCCCCCGCCCTTTTCGACGAACTCGGGCCCCGAGGCCAGAAGCGGCTGAAGATCGCCACCGTCGTGGCCGTCATCGCGCTGATCGGTGCCGTCGGCGGCGCCATCGCCCAGCTCGCCCACGTGCAGCAGCTCACCGCGCGCCTGTGGGAGCCGCTCATCGAGTGGTCGAACATCCGCTACCTGCTGCAGGGCCTGCTGACCACGTTGGAGGTCGGCCTCACCGGCGCCGCGATCTCCCTGGTGTTCGGCACGCTGATGGGCCTCGGCCGGCTGTCCACGCACAAGTGGGTCTCGATCCCGTGCGCCGGGCTGATCGAGCTCTTCCGTGCGATCCCGCTGATCCTGCTCGTGTACTTCTTCCTCATCGGCCTGCCCATGTTCGGCTGGAACCTCCCGCCGTTCTGGGTGCTGACCATCCCGATCGTGCTGCACGCCGGGGCGGTCTTCGCCGAGATCGTCCGCGCCGGCGTCAACTCGCTGGACCGCGGTCAGTTCGACGCCGCCGCGGCGATCGGCCTGCGCCGCGGGCAGACGATGGTTCTCGTCGTACTGCCCCAGGTGTTCCGGGCGCTGCGGCCGGCGCTCGTCACACAGGTGATCCGCACGCTGAAGGAATCCAGCCTCGGCTACGTCGTCGGCTACCCGGAGCTGCTGCGCGACGGGCAGGTGATCGGCGAGTTCAACGCCAACTTCGTGCAGACGTACGCGTTCACCGCGGTCATCTACATCGTCATCAACTTCGGGCTCTCCCGCGTCGCCGAGCTGCTCGACCGGCCCAAGAAGGTCCGGCGCCGCCCGGACCGGCCGGCGCCAGAGCCCGACCCCGAACCGGCGGCCTCGCAGCCGGCCGGAACCCTCGTCTGATTTTTTCGAAGCGGAGAGAAATGTCCATCACCGGCGAAGAGATCGAACGCGCCGAAGCCGCACTGGCCCACAATTACCACCCGCTGCCCGTGGTGCTCACGGAAGGCAAGGGCGCGTGGGTGACCGACGTCGAAGGCCGGCGCTACCTCGACCTGCTCGCGGGCTACAGCGCCCTCAACTTCGGCCACGGTGACGACGAGCTGCTGGCCGTCGCCCACGCCCAGCTCGACCGGCTGACCCTGACCAGCCGCGCGTTCCACCACAACCAGCTGGGCACCTTTGCCTCCGAGCTCGCCGAGCTGTGCGGCATGGAGATGGTGCTGCCGATGAACACCGGCGCCGAGGCCGTGGAGACGGCCATCAAGACGGCGCGCAAGTGGGGCTATCGCGTGAAGGGCGTGCCCGCCGGGCGCGCGAAGATCGTGGTGGCGGGCGGCAACTTCCACGGCCGCACGGTGACCATCGTCGGGTTCTCCGACGACCCCGAGGCCACCGCCGACCACGGGCCGTTCACGCCGGGGTTCGTGACCGTGCCGTTCGGCGACGCGGAGGCGTTGCGGGCCGCGGTGGACGAGGACACGGTGGCGGTGCTCATCGAGCCGATCCAGGGTGAGGGCGGTGTGGTGCTGCCGCCTTCGGGGTATCTGCGTGAGGTTCGCGCCATTTGCTCTGCCGCTCAGGTGCTGTTCGTCGCCGACGAGATCCAGTCGGGCCTCGGGCGGACCGGGCGGACGTTCGCGTGTGACCACGAGGACGTCGTGCCCGACATGTACGTGCTGGGCAAGGCGCTGGGCGGCGGCATCATGCCGGTGTCGGCCGTGGTGTCCAGCCGTGACGTGCTGGGCGTGTTCCGGCCGGGCGAGCACGGCAGCACGTTCGGCGGCAACCCGCTCGCGTGCGCTGTCGGGACGGCGGTGGTGCGGAAGCTCAAGACCGGTGAGCCGCAGCGCCGGGCCGACGAGCTGGGCCGGGTCTTCGCTTCCGCCTTGGCCGAGTTGCCTTCGTCGGCTGTCGACGCGGTGCGGGTGCGTGGCCTGTGGGCCGGCATCGACGTGCGCGACCGCACGGGCCGTGACGTCTGCGAAGGCCTGCTTCGCCGTGGCGTGCTGGCGAAGGACGCGCACGGCAGCACGATCCGGCTGGCGCCGCCGCTCGTGGTGTCCGAAGAGGACCTGCGCTGGGGCGTTTCGCAGCTGGCAGCTGAACTTTCCTGACCCATCCCCCTGTGCCCGTCGCACCCTCTTCCGGGTGCGGCGGGCACAGTCATGTCCGCTTCGCATTTACATACAGACTGTACGTATGTATCTTGGTCGCATGACTTCCTCACTCGGACAGGACCACCGCATCCGCCTGCCGCAGGGCGAGGTGCGCTACTACGAACGCGGTGCCGGTCAACCGGTCGTCTTCGTGCACGGGGTGCTCACCAACGCGCTACTGTGGCGCAAGGTCGTGCCCGCCGTCGCGGAGGCCGGATTCCGTTGCCTGGCCCCGGATTTGCCGATGGGCGCCCACGAGATCCCGATGCGCGCCGACGCCGACCTGAGCGCCCCGGGCATGGCGACCCTGCTCGGCGATTTCCTCGAGACCCTCGACCTGCACGACGTCACGCTCGTCGCCAACGACACCGGCGGCGCGGTGACGCAGATCCTGCTTTCTCGCTACCCGTCGCGCGTCGCGCGGGTGGTGCTGACGCCGTCGGACAGCTTCGAGTACTTCTTCCCGCCGATCTTCAAACCGTTGCCGGTGGTGGCGAAGGTGCCGGGTTCGATGGCGGTGCTGGGGCAGCTGTTGCGGATTCGGGCGTTGTGGCCGTTGCCGCTGTTGTTCGGGTGGGTAACGAAGAAGCCGCTGCCTTCTTCCGTGGCCGAGTCTTACCTTCTTCGCCTGCGCGGGTCTTCCGGCGTGCGACGCGACCTGCGCAAGCTGCTGCGCTCGGTGCACCCCCGGCACACCTTGGCGGCCGCGGAGAAACTGCGGTCGTTTTCGCCGCCCGTTCTCCTGGCCTGGGCTTCGGAAGACAAGCTGTTCCCCGTGCGCTTCGCGTACCGGCTGGCCGAACTGCTGCCGGACGCTCGCGTCGTGGAGATCGCCGACTCGTACACCTTCGTCCCGGAGGACCAGCCCGACGTGCTCGCCGGGCACATCGTCGAGTTCGCGAGCGTCATGGCAGATTAGGCCGGGTGAGACGCACTCAGCAGGAACGTTCCGACAGCACGCGCGCGGCCCTCGTCGGCGCCGCCCGCGAGCTCTTCGGCACGCGCGGCTACCACGACGTGCCGGCCGAAGAGATCACCCGCACGGCCGGCGTCACCCGCGGCGCGCTCTACCACCACTTCGGCGACAAGCTGGGCCTGTTCCGCGCCGTGGTGGAAGAGGTGGAACGCGAACTGACGGCCGAGGTCTCCGCGGTGATGACAGCGTCTGCCGATCCCCTGGTCGGCATGACCACGGCGCTGGGGACGTTCCTGGAGGCCTGCCTCCGGCCGGAGGTCCAGCGCATCTCCCTGGCAGACGCCCCCGCGGTGCTCGGCTGGGACGTCTGGCGCGAGATCGAGGGCGAGTACGGGCTGGGGTTGCTGGTGTCGGCCCTGACTTCGGCACATGCGGCGGGGTTGATCGTGGACATGCCTATTCGCACTCTGGCGCAGCTGATTTTGAGCGCGGTGATGGAGGCGGCGCGGATGATCGCTTCGGCTTCGGATCAGGCTGCCGTGTTGGCTGAGACGCAGGTGGTTTTCGCGGGTTGGCTGGGTTCCTTGCTGCGGCCCGATCACCGGTAGGTAGTTACCGGAAGAGGATGTCGGCAGTCCTCGCTGAATAGTGCGACGACAATATCCTCCTTCGTCAACTTCATGGGGTCGATATAGCCGGGCCGCCCAAGAGGGACGGTGCAGAACGTCACGTTCCCCGTGAATTTATCGGGGTCGAGCATTGTCGGTCCAGCGGAGATATACGCAGCCATCCGGACGGCCGGCAAATCGTCGTTTTGTTGATGGAGGGCGGCCCAAGCGAACGCCACCCCTCTGCGGAGCAGGGGTGAAACCAGCGATTCGCCGATTTCAGTCAGATCAAGATCGGGAATACCGCGACCGTTGACCGCCGCCTCGTAGTCGATGACAGCAGAGAAGCGGTCCCGGTCGCCGAAATAACTTCGATACCACGCCTCGAGCAGGTGGGCATCATCCACTGTGATCCAGCCGCGTTCTATCACTCCACGAAGTTCCACGACTACGTCATTTTGCCTGAGGGCGTCAAGAACGTCCGACCCGGCAATTCGAGCGGCTTCCGAACTCATCCACGCCATGAAAAATTCCCATCCTTCGACATACGTCTCTCAATTCACCCACCTGGCAACCGTTCGGGGAACGGTCTACCGAAGTAACAGTCATTCCACTGATCTGGGGTTTTTGCGCCGATTGGCATTGAAGCGCGCCTTCTTCTCACGATTCCCGCACGTGTTCATGTCGCACCATTTGCGGGTGCGGCTTTGGCTGGTGTCGAAGAAGGCGGCTTGGCAGGTCGGCGATGCGCACAAGGCCAACTTTCCGTCTCGTTCGCCGGCGATGATGCTGATCGCGTCGGCGGCGATCACGCTGAGGGCATCTTCCACGCAGGAAGCCGAGCTGAGCTGCCATCGCCGCTTGCCCTCAGGCGTCAGGATCGCCGCGGCCCGGCCCTGAGCGCTGCGGTCGTTGATGACTTGGACAGCCGAGGCAGGGAGAGCGTCCTGGATCGCGGCCGCTGTCGCGGCGGCGTGAATCGACTCCCTCAGTTCCCGAGCGAGGTCGAGCTGGGCGGTGGTGCAGGAGTCCACGGCGAGGCCGTTCATCGCCAGCCAGTCGACGAGTCGGTGCGGCGCGGAAATGCGCTCCACAGCGTCGCCACGACGCTCCGTCAGAGTCGCCGTGAAGCTGGTCGCCAGCACGGTACCGAGGCGAAAGTCGGGGAACGCAGCACGCATGGAACCACCTTAGCTGGTTGCACGTCGGCCTGACGACATGCTAGAACCATCTAAGCCGGTTCCGCGATGGCCAGGAGGTCTCATGCCCCGTCCAACCAGCGACGTGCAAGCATTTGAAGCCCACGCACCTGACGCCGACCTCGACGATCTGCGCGCGCGGCTGGCCGCGGCGCGGCTGCCGGAGGCCGAGACGGTCTATCGCCCCGCGCCCGATCCTCGCCGATGGGAACAGGGTGTTCCGCTGGCCGACCTCGTCGATGTCGTGAACTACTGGCGCACCGGGTACAACTGGCGGTCGTTCGAAGAGCGCCTCAACCGGATCGGCCAGTTCCGCACGACCATTGATGATCTGGGAATCCACTTCCTGCACCGCCGATCCGCGCGCGCAGATGCCACTCCTCTGATCTTGACGCACGGCTGGCCGGACAGCATTACTCGGTTCATCGATGTAGTGGACGAGCTGGCAGATCCGAAAGATGCAGACGCGCCGGCGTTCCACGTCGTGGTTCCGTCGCTACCAGGCTTTGGTTACAGCGACAAGCCGGCCACGACAGGGTGGGGAACAGAAAAGATCGCGGCCGCATGGGTGGAACTGATGGCAAGGCTCGGCTACAGCCAGTTCGCAGCCCACGGCGGCGACTGGGGAGGCAATATCACCACGGTTCTCGCCGGCAGGTTCCCGGCGCACGTTCTCGGCATCCACACGACGTTCGCGGAGGGACCGCCCGGGTTGACAACGGACGGGCTGACGGCGGTCGAGCGCAAGTGGGCCGACGAAACCCGCGATTTCTGGCGCCACAACGCGGCCTACGCGAAGCAGCAGGCGACCCGACCGCAAACCATCGGCTACTCGCTCGTCGACTCACCGGTCGGGCTTCTTGCCTGGATCCTCGACAAGTTCGCCGAGTGGTCGGACACCGAAGACAGCCCGTTCGAGACGATTTCCCGAGACAGCGTTCTTGACGACGTCACCCTGTACTGGCTGACACACACCGGCGCATCGTCGGCCCGCATTTACTACGAAAGCCACAACTCGCTCGATCCCGAACTCCGGGTCGACGTCCCGGCGGCAATCACTATGTATCCCCGCGACCCCGAGAAGTGTCCGCGCCCCTGGGCACAGGAGCGGTACCGACAGATCGTCCGATGGAGCTCACCCGAAAGCGGAGGACATTTCCCGTCGCTGGAGGTTCCGGGGTATTTCGTCAAAGATCTCCAAGAGGGCCTCGCGGCAGTGCTGGCCGCGAATCGGTGATCGAGCCACTCGGCAAGTGGTTCCGAAAATCGACGACGCACCGCTACGCGGGGCAAGTTCGCAAATCAACTTCCCAATCGATCTTCTACTGTCGCGCGAATTTCATGCCAGGGGTCATATCGAAGAGATTCCAACGTCTCCCTGGAAGTGTTCTTATGCAGCGCAACCCTCATTCTAATCGACTCTTCTGCATCTTGAGCCAGGCGCTCGAGAAGACCCGATGTCAGCTTTCTCTTCATAGCCACCATGAAGCGTACGCGAGCATTAGGATCGTCGATAAGGACTTCCAGTACTGCGAGCGGAATAGTCTTGTTTAGGGCAACTCCCACTCGCCCTTCTGGATAGCGATCAACGATTTCCATCCACACTTGCTCGGATGCCTCCTCCAATGCGGCCCTGCGATACTCTCCTGGATCTAAACTCCTGCACAGTCGAACAAATTCATCAGCAGACTCGATCACCCCTTAACGCTCCTCAAATTGCCATTCGAAATGAACTTCCCCGTAGGATCTTTCACTTGTCGGTCGTATATTTGCCAAACTTGTCAGCATGCGCGGTCCAATCGCGTCAGTCCTACGTGAAGTACGGCTCACTCCGGTTGCTCAACGCGTGATCCATGCGGAGCCGGATCGACCGGTGGATGTTGAGCCCGGACAGGTCATCAGGGGTGACCCATGTGACTTCCTTGCTCTCATCGCTCGTCCTGAGCGTTCCACCGATGGCTCGGGCGCGGAAGCAGATCGAGAACTCCTGTCTCACCTCACCGTCGTCGTATGCCACCACGTGCTTGGGGTTCGAGTACAGCCCTACCAGGGAGATCACCTCGCACTCGATACCTGTCTCCTCGCGGACTTCGCGCACCGCTGTTTGCGACAGGGTTTCCCCAAGCTCCAGCTGACCACCGGGGATCGAGTAGAGGTCGTTGTCCGTGCGGCGGATCATGAGGATGTGGCCGCGCTCGTCCTGGATGAAGGCGGAGACGGCGACAGCGATGCTGTTCGCGGCGGGCGCATGGGGGTCGTCGAGGTAATCCGTGCGGGACATGTGGGCTCCTAGAACTGGGCGTCGCGGGAGAGGTTCCAGACGGATTCGAAGCTTTCGGAGTAGCTCTCGAAGAGGTCGCCGGCCGAGAGGCGGCGGAGGTGGAGGGCTGGGGCGTGGGCGCCTTGGGAGCCGAAGATGTGGGTGTTGACCACCATCTCGTCGTCGAAGCGGAAGATCGAGTTGTACAGGGTCGTGTTGTGGAAGCGGATTTGCACTCCGGGGACGCCGACGAGTGGCTTGTAGTAGGCGAGGGCGTTGCGAATCCGGGCTGGAAGGGTCCCGTCGCCCAGTTGCTCCTCGTCTCCACGGAGGGCGACAGAATCGCCTCCGGGGTCGCCGAACACGAGCCTGATGGATGTGCCGGAGTTGGCCTTCTTGGCGAGGTCCTTGATGAACCTCGGGCGCTCGATGAGAAACAGACCGGCGTGGACCAGGATCTCAATGTCGCTGGCGGCGTCGCCGATGATGCGGTCCCAGAGTTCAGCGGGCACAGCGTTGCGGTGCGGGAAGACTTGCACCAGCTCAGCCGTGGCGGTCGCCGCCTTGCGTTCCGGCGCGACCGCGTCCGGCCAGAGGTAGATCTCCGACTCCTTGATGAGCGCGGCCAGCTTGTGCCGGTACCTCGGGTACGGTGTGCGTCCCTTGCTGATCCAGCGCTCCACGGTCTTCTGGTCGACGTCGAGCGCCTTGGCCACCTGCTCCGGGTCGAGCCCGTTGCGCATGAGCGCGTCGCGCAGGCGTTCGTTCGGCAATGACCCTCCTCTGGACTTCTAGGGACGTCTTCAACGTACCAGGGACGTCCCCAGAGGTCCCGCCGTGAGGTGATCATGTCCCGGAGATTTCCGGAGAGTAGTGCCGGCAGCGCCGGAGTCCGTCCGGCCCGAGCAGGTTCGGGAGCAGCTATGACTGCGGAACAGTACGCGGCGAAAGACAGTGCGGCCGGGCCGACGACCCTCTACGGGGCGCACCAGTGGGCTCAGAGCCGGTACCCGCCGCCAGATGCGCCGCCCTCGACGGTGATCGCGTTCCACCAGGAGAACAAGCGGATGTACGAACGAATCGCGGACATGGATCGCGGGCACCACCACGAGGCGCTGTACTTCGTCGGCTACGAACAGCGGATGGTCGACGCGGCGCGTGAAGAAACGTTGCGTGGCGGGAAGATCCCTGCGGGGCAAGAGGCGCCTCCGGCATCCCGATGACCACCCGACACTTGAAACAGGAGACGGACGAGACCACGCAGCCCGCCAGGCCGTCCCGGACGAATCCGAGACGGCCTGACCAGGCCACGAATCACCACCCGGCAGCTCACAGCCGGATCGACTTCTTGTTCATGAACTCCTCGATCCCCAGCGGACCCAGCTCCCGGCCCATCCCCGAGCGCTTGATCCCGCCGAAGGGCAGGTCCGCCTGCGAGCCACCCGACTTGTTGAAATACACCATCCCCGACTCGATCCGGTTCGCCACGGTGCGCATGCGGGCCGGGTCGGTGCCGAAGACGCTGGCGCCCAGGCCGAAGGGGGAGTCGTTGGCGATGGAGATGGCTTCGTCGTCGGAGGAGGCGGGGAACAGCAAGAAGACCGGGCCGAAGATTTCGTCGCGGTAGGCGTCCATGTCGGGGGTCACGTCGGTCAGCACCGTGGCCTCTAGGTAGGCGCCCGGGCCGTCGACGCGGTGGCCGCCGGTACGCAGCACGGCGCCCTGGGAGATGGCGGTCGAGACCTGTTCGAAAACCTCGTCGGCGGCGGAGACCGAGGCCAGGGGTGGCAGCTTCGTCGAAGGGTCGGAAGGGTCGCCCGGCAGGTAGAAAGCAGCCACCCGCGCGGTCAGCTTCTCCACGAACGAGTCGTACAGCTCCCCCACCACGATGATCCGCTTGGGCGCGTTGCAGGACTGGCCGCAGTTGCGCATGCGGGCCGTCGCGACGGCGTTCACCGTCTCGTCCAGGTCGTCCGTGTCGAGGACGATCAGTGGGTCCGAGCCGCCCAGTTCGAGGACGCAGCGCTTGAGGTTCCGCCCCGCCTCGGCGGCCACCGAGATGCCGGCCTGTTCGCTGCCCGTCAGGGAAACCCCGACGATGCGCGGGTCCGCGAGGATCGACGGGACCTGGCGCGACGAGGCGAAAACGTTGACGTACGCGTCCTCCGGCACACCGGCGTCGCGCAGGACCTGCTCGATCGCGACGGCCGAGCGCGGGCAGATGGACGCGTGCTTGAGCAGAATCGTATTGCCCAGCACCAGGTTCGGCGCGACGAACCGCGCTACCTGGTACATGGGGAAGTTCCACGGCATCACGCCGAGCAGGGCGCCGATCGGCTCTTTCCGGATGACAGCGTCGCCGCCTTGAATTTTCAACGGCTCGTCGGCGATGAGGGACGGGCCGTGTTCGGCGTAGTAGGAGAAGATGTCCACGACGATGCCGACCTCGCCGCGGCCCTCGTTGACGCGCTTGCCCATCTCGAGCGTCATGATGGCGGCGAGCTCGTCGGACCGTTCGGCGAACAGCTCGCCCGCGCGCGCGACGATCTCGGCGCGTTCGGCGACCGGGCGTTCCCGCCAGGACAGGTAGCCGCGGTGGACGCGGGCGATCGCGTCGCGCACCTCCTGGTCGGTGGAGTTCTCGATCTGCTCGATCAGTTCACCCGTGGCCGGGTCGGTGACGGTGTACATCGCGGCGAGAGCCTCCGTGTTCGACGGAACGAAGCGGTCGGACGCACTCAGGCTACCAAATTGCATACAGTATGCACCAGTCCGGCGAAGGTCGTCCGACTGCTCCAGAGGTTTGCTACCTCTTGACCGAAACGCCCGGTTCACAGTATGGTCTAGACCACATTCTCCCTTTCCCCGCCCGCGCACCTCCCACGCGGTGGCTCGATCGCGCCCTCAAAGGCCATCCGTGGGAGCGGGCACCGCTGTCGAAGGAGCCCGGCATGAAAACGAACCGCAAGCTCGTGGCCGCCCTCGCCGGTGCGGCGATCGCACCCGTGATCGTGCTGGTCGGCCCCGTGGGCACGGCCAGCGCCCACGGCTACGTCAACGCGCCCGCGAGCCGGCAGGCGCAATGCGCGCAGAACATCGTGTCCTGCGGCGACATCAAGTGGGAACCGCAGAGCGTGGAAGGCCCGAAGGGCCAGCGCACCTGCAACGGCGGCGTCGCGCGCTTCGCCGAACTCAACGACAACAGCAAGCCCTGGCGTGCCACCGCGACCGGCGGCACGGTCACGTTCAACTGGACGTTCACCGCCCGGCACAAGACCAGCACCTACGAGTACTACATCGGCAACACGCGCATCGCGAGCTTCAGCGGCAACAACCAGGTGCCGCCGGCCACCGTGTCGCACTCGGTGGACCTGGGCAACCGCACGGGCCGCCAGACCGTGCTGGCCATCTGGAACATCGCCGACACGGCCAACGCGTTCTACTCCTGCGTCGACCTGCAGGTGAGCTGACGAAAGCGGCGGACGGGCCTCGAACACCCGTCCGCCGCTTCCGTCCACATCAGACTCGGCGATACGCCCCGGCCTCGGCGCTGCGCCGCCCCACCAGGAACCACAGCAGCGGTCCGAGGAACGGCGCGCAGAACGCGAACACGACCCACACCAGCTTCATCCCGCCGCCCAGCGGGCTCCCGAGCACGCTGACGAGCGCGGCGAGGAAGAACACCACCGGGATCAGGATCAACGCGATGATCCCGACTCCGACGGCGATGTTCGCGGCGTGGGGGCCGTCCTGGGCTGCGGCGGCCAGCGCGGTGGGGATGGTCATCGGTCCTCTCCCTGGTTCTCGTCGGTCCACATCGGACGCGATGGGTCCAGTATGAGAGCGTGCGCCGCCGGCCCGAATCGGCTCGACGGCTCGTCCCGCGTAATCCTTAAGTAGTAGCGGCGACGGGGATCACGCGCTCCAGCAGCCGCATGGCCAGCGCCGCGAACACGTTCACCACGCCCAGGACCAGCCACGGAAGCCAGTACCCGACCTCGAACAACGTGGTGAAAAACGCCGGCGCCACCAGGCTCGCGACCGTGAACGAGTACTGGAACACCGCCAGGTAACGCCCTCGCGCGCCGGGCGGCGACAGCTCCGTGGCCAGTGACTGCGACACCGGACCGTGCACGGTCTCCGCCGCGGTGAACAGGAACGTCGCGCCCAGCAGCACCGGCACCACCCACCCGAGCTGCCCCGGCACCAGCAGCGCGAACGCCAGGCACCACGCCGCCCACAGCACCGCCGAAGCCATCAGCACGCGCGTCCTGCGCAGCGGCGACACCAGCCGCACCGCCGGCGCGGTGAGGACCGTGAGCAGCACGGTGTTCCCCACCAGCATCGCGGGCGCGAGCCACGGCGGACCGTGCAGCCCCACGGTCACGAACACCGGCAACCCCAGTGCCAGCATCATGCTGGTCAACGCGAACACCGCGTTCAGCCCGGTGAACGCCAGGAACGGCCGCGCCCGCAGCATCCCCCGGTACCCGCCGGCGTCACCCTCCGCGCGCCGCGGCGCCCGCACGCGCACCGCGATCGCCGCGCCCGCGCAGAGAAAACAGGCCGCTGAGCCGTACGCGATCGCGCGATACGCCTCCGGGGTGCCGATCGTGACCACGACGCCGGTGATAAGGCCGCCGATGGCCAGCCCGGCGGTGCGGGTCACGTTCATCCACGCGAACCAGGAGTCCTTGCTCCGCGGTTTCGCGCTGCCGTCGACGAAATCCGCCACCGCGGTGAACACCGACGACCAGAAGAACCGCACCCCGATCGCCACGAACGCGGCGCTGAGGAAGATGCCGACGGGCCCGGTCACGCGCGTGAACAGCAGAAACCCGATCCCTTGCGCACCCTGCGCGGCAACCACCAGCACCCACGGACCCATCCGGTCGGCCAGCCGCCCGGCGATCAGCGGCACCGGCAGCGTCAGCGCGTTCGCCGCGCTGAGCAGCACGCCGATCAGCGCCAACGGCACCGTGGTCAGCTTCGCGAAGAACAGCACCGACAGCGGCTGGAACAACCCGTTGCCCACCGAGTCGACCACCAGCGCCGCCAGCAGCACCGCCCCACCACGGCTCCGCACGCCAGATCATCCCCCCGGGTCGGACGAGCCCCCGAGCGTAACGATCTTCAAGGCCGCGGTCGACGGAATTTCAGTGCCCTTCGAACACCGCAAGCACGCCGTCGGGCGCGTCCTCGGCGAACGACGTCACGAGGTTCTCCGCCGAACCCCGCGCGGCTTCCTCGCTGCGCGGGAACAGCGCCTTCTCGTACTGCGCAAGGGCCGCCTCGACGTTCCCGTCGGACTCGACCAGGGCCAACGCCAGCTCCGCACCGTCGATCATCGCCAGGTTCGCGCCCTCGCCGGCGAACGGCGACATCACGTGCGCCGCGTCGCCCACCAGCGTCACGCCGGGCACGCGCGCCCACTCGTGGCCCACCGGCAGCGCGTGGATCGGCCGCGGCACCAGCTCACCGTCGGCCGACTCGATCAGCGCCTTCAGTTCCGGGGCCCAGCCGGCGAATTCTTGCGACAGCTTCGCAGCCGCGTCCGACAAGTCGAGTGAGGAAACCCAGCCCTCGGGCACCTGGAGAGCGACGTAGACGTGCGCACTGCCGTCCGGCTCGCGGTGCGCCAGAATCCCCTTGCCCGGCCCGAGCGCCATGAACATTCCCCCGCCGACGAGCGCCGCGCTCTCCGGATGCTTCGCGGCGACGTCCAGCAGATCCAGTTCCACAAAGGAAATCCCGGTGTACGCGGGCACCTCGGCCGAGACGAGCGGCCGGATCCGCGACCAGGCCCCGTCGGCCCCGACGAGCACGTCAGTCTCCAGCGTCGAACCGTCGGCCAGCGCGACCTCGTGCCGGCCATCGCCCAGCGGACGGGCCGAAACCACCTTGGCGCCCCAGCGGACGGTGCCCTCCGGCAGCGACGAGAGCAGCAGGTCGCGCAAAGCACCGCGTTCGACCTCCGGCCGGGTCCCCTGGCCATCGTCCTCTTCGGACATTCGCACCACCGCGTGCCGGTCCAGCACGCGCATGGCCTCCCCGCCGCGGTGGATCAGCGGCAGGAACTCCTCGTACAGGCCGGCCGCACGTAACGCGGCCTGGCCCGTTTCCTCGTGGATGTCGAGCATCCCGCCCTGCGTGCGGGCCGATGCCGACGCGTCGACATCCAATACTGTGGCCTCGATGCCGTTGCGGTGGAGCACGGACGCGAGCGTCAGCCCGCCGAGGCCGGCTCCGATGACGGTGATCTTCATGGTCTTTCTCCTTCAGGTTCGTGGGGTGGCGGCGATTCCGGCGATCAGCGCGCGGAACGCCCAGGACAGCCGCTGCCCGGGCTCGCCGGACAGCAAGTCGGGCCCGGCGGCGGCCAGGTGCGGGTACTTCTCGGGTGACGCGTCGTGGATGACGGCCGCCAGTGCCCGCCATTCCTCGCGGTCTTCGGGGCGCTCGTCGGCGTGTTCGGCCGCCGTCGCCGTGGCGAGCTGGAGCAGCAGGTCGACGCCCCACGCCGCCTGCGCGCTCGGTACCCCGCCCTCGGCGAGCAACGCGAGCACCGTGTCCACCAGCCGCAGGTAGTTGTCCCCGCGCGGACGGGCCACGAGCGCCGACTGTGCCAGCCCGGGATAGCGGAACAAGACCGCCGTGTACGAGCCGAGCACAGCTTCGAGCCGCTCCGCCCACGTCCCGGCCGGCGGAGCCGGCTCGACCTCACCGAGCAGCTCGTCGAGCACCGCGGCGTGGAGCTCCACGGTGTTGCGGACGTAGACGTACAGCGACGCCGCACCGGTGTCGAGCTCCTGCGCGAGCCGGCGCATCGTCAGCCGGGACAGGCCTTCGGCGCGCAGGATCGCGAGCGCGGCGGTGATGATTCCGGCCCGGGTGAGAGCCGGCTTGGCCGGACGTTCCCGGCGGCTGCGTGGTGCGGTCATGACTTCACGATAACGAACATGTTCGTTCCGAACAAGGTCGTAACGAACATGTTCATCTTCACAGACGCCCAGCCCTTTCGAACGAAAGGGAGGTAAGTTCGGCAGTCATGCGAGGCAACCCCCGGCACGAACGCATCCTCGAGCGGCTCCGGCGCGACGGCCGCGTCGACGTCGGTGAGCTGGCCGGCGCGCTGGACACGTCGGAGGTCACCATCCGGCGCGACCTCGACTCACTGGCCGAGCAAGGCACGCTGCGCCGCGTGCGGGGTGGCGCGGTAAGCCTGCTGATGCGCGGCGAGGAGCTGCCGTTCGCGCTGCGCGAGGTGGAGTCCGCGGCGGCGAAGGACCGGATCGCGGCCGTGGTGGGCGGGCTGGTGCGCGACGGCGAGGCCGTGGTCGTCGACAGCGGCACGAGCGGGCTCGCGGTCGCCCGCGCCCTTGCCGGCCGGCGCTTGACGGTGATGCCGCTCGCCCTGCCGAGCGCGACGGTGCTGGCCGCAAGCTCGTCGGTGAACCTGCTGCTGCCCGGCGGAACCACGCGCTTCGGCGAGGGCTCGATGGTCGGACCGATCACCGAGGCCGCGCTCGCGGCGCTGCGGTTCGACACCTTCGTGCTCACGTGCTGCGGCCTGTCGCCCGACGACGGCGTGACCGCCCACGATCTGCAGGACGCTGCTGTGAAGCGCGCCGCGAAGCGGTCTTCGCGGCGCACGGTGCTGGTTGCCGAGAGTGCCAAGTTCTCGCGCACCGCGCTGGCGACCGTGTGCGGCATGGAGGACGTGGACGTGCTGGTCACGGACGCCGAGGCGCCTTCGGAGGCACTGGAACGGTTTCGCCGAGCCGGCGTCGAGGTCCGGGTGGCGTGAGGGGATCCGTCCACACTGGACGTCTCCCACTCTCAAGCTATAGCGCACCCCAGGGCTTGCCGCAAGACCCCCGTCGTGCCGCAGAATCGGCGGCCGTCAGCGAAATGGGGGTTCGAAGTGCACGACGTGATCATCGTGGGCGCCGGTGCGGCCGGCCTGGTCCTGGCCGCCGAGCTGCGCCTTGCCGGGGTCCGGCCGCTGGTGCTGGAACGGCAGCCGCGACGCAGGGAAGTGCCGCGGGCCAACGGTCTCGGCGGCCAGATCGTGGAGCTGCTGCGCTACCGCGGGGTGCTGGAGCGGCTCGAAGCTGCCGCCTCCCCGGCGCACGCGGCGCCGTCGTTGCCGTTCGGCGGGACGCAGCTGGACCTCTCACACCTGGCCGAACCGGCGTACTACGCGCTGAGCATCCCGCAGCCGGTGCTCGAACGCACGCTCGCCGAGTACGCGGCGGAGCTCGGGGTGCAGCTGCGGGAGGGGCACGAGGTTGTCGGCCTTCGCGAAGACGCCGCGGTGACAGTGGACGTGCGTGGCCCCGACGGGCCGTACCAGCTCACTGCTCGCTACGTCGTGGGGTGCGACGGCGGCCGCAGCCGGGTCCGCGAGTTGCTGGGCCTGCCGTTCCCGGGCACGACGTACCCGGAGGTGAACCGGCTCGTCGAGGCGACGGTGCCGGATTCGGTGAACCGGCTGGAGAACGGTGACCTGGACGTACCCGGACTGGGGTTGCTGCGCCAGGGTTTCACGCGGACTGACAGCGGGGTCTTCGCGTTCGGCGCGATCGGGCCGGAGGTTCTGCTGATCAACACCGTCGAGGAGGAAGCGACCGAGTACGACGACCTCAGCCCGATGACCGAGGCCGAGTTTCAGGCCAGCATCCGGCGCGTACTCGGCGGTTCGCTGCCCCTCGGCGAGGTGCGGCGCCTGTCGCGCTACCAGTGGCAGGGCCGGCAGGTCCCCCGGTACCGGGTTGGGCGCGTCTTCGTGGCCGGCGACGCGGCGCACCTGCTGGCTTCCTCGGGGGCGTCGCTCAACCTCGGCATGCTCGACTCGGTCAACCTGGCGTGGAAACTCGCCGCGGCCGCGCAGGGTTGGGCGCCGCCCGGCCTGCTCGACAGCTACCACGCCGAACGCCACCACGCCGGCTCCCGCGCCCTCCTGCAGACCAGCGCGCAGGCCGCCCTGCGCCGCGGCCACGACCCCGCCGCGGACGCGCTTCGCGCGCTGTTCCAGGAGCTCCTCACCGACGAACAATCGTTGCGCCGCCTCGCCGCCACCATCGGCGGCACCGACCTGCGCTACCCGGCTCCCGGTTCGGACCACCCCCTGGCCGGCACCTTCGCCCGCGACTTCCCTCTGACCACCGACGACGGCCCGTCGTCTCTCGCCTCGCTGGTGCGCCTGGGCCGGCCGGTGTTCGTCGACCTCGCCGGCCGCCCGGAACTCCGCGCGGTTGCCGAACCCTGGGCTCCCCGCGTGGGCCTCCACACCGCCAAGACCCACCTCCGCCCGGCCGACGCCCTCCTCCTCCGTCCGGACGCGCACATCGCGTGGGCCGCGCCGCTCGACTCGGCCGCCGATCCGGCCGGCCTCCGCGAAGCCCTCACGACATGGTTCGGCGCGCCTGAAGGGGCCCGAAACCGCCTCACCACACATGATCACCAAGAGTAAGTGTTCACCATGATCGATTCACCGTTTCGTGGACTGATCCTAGATCGACTTCTACCGCTAGTGTCACCGACAACCCGCTCAGCCTCGACATTCCCCCGACCGGGCGGCGGGCCAGGCCCCCTGGAAGCCCCCCTTCCGCGCCCAGGGGGCCACACAAACAACCACCCTCACTCACCCCCGGAGGAGAGCGCTTGCCACACGCGGTCGCCGGCTTTCGGCAGCAAGGTGAGCCACCTGCCGGTCGCGGTCTGGACCACGCGCAGCGCACCCGCCCGCTGCCGGCTGCGACGCGGGCCCGGCGCGCGTCGAAGGTCCCGAGCGGCGTGGCATCCGAGCACCCTTCGCCGACCGGAGTCACCTGGCCCACCGCCTGGCGAAGGTCTGCCAGCGCTCATTTCCCCTCTGCCGCCGCGACTTCCGCGTCCAGCCGCCCCTCATCGGCCGGCAGATGCAGCTGACCGACAGACATCTCCCACGCGAGTGGCAACGCCGGTAGCTCAACAAAGGGCGTCACCCGAACGGTCGCGATCCACATCACTCGCGGGCCGTGGAACATTCGGTGGCCGCCTGCGTTGTACTGGCTGTCGGTACGGAGGGGTCCCCGGGCTCCACAACTCACCTTCCCGGACAGCCGGTTCGCCGGCCCCGGGTTGCGTCACTCGCCGAGAGGCGACCCCCGTGCCGGCGCAAGACCACCCGCCCCGCTGCCCCGCGCTCCCCCAACGCGGTACGGGGCGGGCGCCAGTGCTCCTGCTCTCGCTCGCCGGACCCCCAGCCGGCGGAGCCGGGAGCGGGAGCACCCTCAGTACCCTCCATTGTGGATCATCGGGAATACCTCCGCACCGGCACTAGTTACAACCTTTGCCGGTGCGGTGGTGTCCCCGGGCTCCACCCACTGCCTTCCCGGACCGTCGCACAGACGCCGGGTCGCGCCAACCGCCGAGAGGCGACCCCCGCACCGGCCCGAACCCAACCTCCTCAGACCACCCCACCCCGCTGCGCCGCAGTTGCCTCGAGGCAGCGCGGGGCGGGCTCATGTGCTCCTGCTCCTGTCGCCGGACCCACTGCCGCGGCGGGAGCGGGGGCATCCAAACGTCCACAGTGGATCATGAAATCAGGATCATGCAAATCACCTGAGCGACCTGCGTCACAAGGGAAATCCGGAACACCGGCCACGCCCAGGCGTTGTACAGAGTGTCGGTACGGCGGGTGTCCCCGGGCCTCACCCACTGCCTTCCCGGGCCGTCGCAAGACGCCGGGTCGCGCCACTCGCCGAGAGGCGACCCCCCGTACCGACGCAAGCCACTCGAAGAGAAAGCTCCCGCCCGCACCCGCCGATCCCCCCATCGGCGCGGCGCCCGAGGCGGGAAACAGTGCCCCCGCTCCCTGTCCGCGCGAACTCCCTCTCCGCAGCGACGGGACCGGGGGCACGCCCTTATCCGGAGCCAGGCGCGGAGCCGGGCCAGGGCAGCGCGTCCTGCAGCAGCCCGAGCATCCCCGACACCAGCCGCATCTGCTCGACCGTGCGGATGTCGGCCTCGAGCAGATGCGGCGAACACACCAGCACCGCCACCGACTGCGCCCGCGACAGCGCGACGTTCAGCCGGTTGCGCGAGAGCAGGAAGTCGAGCCCGCGCGGGAGGTCGACGGCCGAGGACGACGTCATCGTCGTCACCACCACCGGCGCCTCCTGGCCCTGGAACCGGTCGACCGTGCCCACGCGGACGTCGCCGAAGCCGGCTTCGGCCAGCGCGCGCGTGACCACGCGGGCCTGCAGGTTGTAGGGCGCCACCACGAGGAAGTCGGCGTCCGTCAGCGGACGGCCCTCCCACGTGCGCCCGTGCAGCGCCGAGATCACCGAGACGACCTCGGCCGCCTCCTCCACCGAACGCGTCGTGTTCCCCCGGTGCTCCACCGACGCCAGGTACAGCCCCGACGCGAACCCGTCGACCGACCGCGACGCCGACGGGTGCGAGTGCAGCAACCCCGCGTAGGACAGCCGCGAAACGGGCGCGCACACCGCCGGGTGCATGCGCCGCGTCTGGTCGAGGAAGTAGCCCAGGTGCGCCGGCATGATGTCGGCGTCGCCGATCAGGTGCCCCAGCGCCGAGGCCTCCGCGCCCGCCGGGTGCGTGCCCTGCACCACCTGCGGCAACTGCTGCGGATCACCCAGCAGCACCACGTTCTTCGCGCACGTCGACACGGCCAGCGCGTCGGCCAGCGCGAACTGGCCGGCCTCGTCGATCACGAGCACGTCGAACGGCTCCGCGCGCACAGCCGCGTTGGCGAACGTCCAAGCCGTGCCGCCCACCAGGTGCCCGGTGTCGTGTTCCTCGCGCCAGCGCACCAGAGCGTTGTTGTTCTTCGGCTGTTCCCACGCCGCCGAGGGGTCCGGCGTCCGCTTCGCGCGTTTGGCACACGCCAGCGAAGGATCGTTGCCCAGCGCGGCGGAAAGCACGTTCTCCACGGCCTTGTGACTGTTGGACGTGACCCCGACCGTCCGGCCCGAACGCACGAGGTGCGCGATCAGCTTGCCCGCCAGGTATGTCTTCCCCGCGCCCGGCGGGCCCTGCACGGCGAGCACGGAACCGTCGAGCGCGTCGACGGCCTCGATCACCGTCGCGACCAGATCCTCACCCGCGGCAGGCAACGCGCCGCCGGTCCGCAACCGCGGCGACGTCCGGCGCAGGAGGTCCACACCAGGGTGCTTCGGCAGCACCGGCAGGGTTTCCCCGACGAGCCGGGCGAGATCGGCCACGGCCTCGTCCTTCGGCGACGGCCGCACCGGGCTGCCGGGCAGCACCGCGGCCGGACGGTCGTTCGACGTCGCGTCGGGCGCGCTGCTCTCCTCCAGCGTCAGCTCGACGGCCGAGGAAGCCACCACCTTCGCGTCGCGCGCTTCGGCGCCGTAACGCAGGCGCACGTCGTCGCCCGGTGCGAACGGGTGCGGCCGGTCCGGGTCGCACGCCACGACGAGCGTCCGCTTCGCCGTGCGCAGCCGGCCGGACGGCGGCACCCACTCGCCGACGGACACCGAAACGGGCACCGCGCACGTCGTGTCGATCTCCAGGTCACCGAGCGGCGCCGCCACCTGGCGGAAGAACTCCCACCATGCCGGGTTCGTCTCACGCCGGTGGTAGCCCACGGACGCGGCGAGCAGCGCACGGGCGTGGTCGTCCGGGGTGAACTCCGCCGGATCGTCGGGCAGGCCGTCGAGCAACGGGTCGACGAGCGCCGCCATCGCGGCCGCGCGCTCCGCCCGCCGTTGCGCCGCGACGTCTTCCTCCGTCTCCCGCAGCAGAGCGTCCACATCGGACTCGGGCGCCGGCTCGACGAGGTCGATGCCCTCGTCCACGCGCACCCGATGCAGGAACTCCAGCAGCCGCAGGGTGGACACGCAGTCGTACTCGTTGTACTCACCGATGCCGCGCAGCACTTCGTCGGCCCGCTCGGACTCTCCGGCGGCCGTGAGCGTGAGGTAGTCCTCGTACGCCTCGATGCTGGACGCGGCCGTCTTCACGTCGCCGTCGCGCGCGGCGGGCATGTAGAGCGGCTCGAGGTACTTGATCGAGTACGACCGCTGCCCGACCCGCAACGCCTTGCGCACCACCGCGTACAGGTCCACGAGCGCGCCGCACCGCAACAGCTCGTCCACGGCTTCCTCGCGTGTGCCGTGCACGGCGGCGAGACGCTTGATGGCGGTGACCTCATACGGCGCGTAGTGGTACACGTGCGCGCCGGGGTGTTCGGCCAGCCGCGCGGTGGCGAAGTCCACGAACTCCTCGAACGCGCGCTTCTCCTGCGCCCGGGAGTGGGCCCAGAACGGGGTGAACCGCTGACCGTCAGTGTCGTCGGGGGCGTCCGAGTCGTCCGTCACCGCACCGAACAGGTACTCGAGCCCGGAGCCCGCCAACGCGTACGGGTCGCCTTCCATGTCGAAGAAGACGTCGCCCGGGCTCGGCGGCGGCAGCTGGGCGAGCGCGGCGGGATCGATCACCTCGTAGGCGAGCTCGCCCGTCTCGTCCTGGCGCACCTGGATCGCGGCCTGCGCGCGCAACGTCGTGTACGTGGTCGCGGACATGTCGCGCGGCCGGTCGTCCGGCCCGGCGGCGGCGAGCTTGTCGATCGTCGCGAGACCGGCCGTCACGAGCTTGCGCCGCTGGTCTCCGCGCATGCCCGCGACGAGCGACAGGTCACGGTCCGCCTCCCGCGCCGTCGAGCAGTGCTGCGCGAAGCTGCAGGCTCCGCACGCCGGCCGTTCGTCGGCCCACAGCTGCAGCGGCAGCCGGGCCGGGCGGTCGCGCAGCCGCGAGCGCAGGCGGTCGAGCAGCGGGAGGAAGTCGTCGACGCGCAGCGTGCGCGTGGTGCCGTCGCCCAGCAGCAAGTGCATGTCCGGACCAGCCGGCCAACCCGCGCGGCGCAGCGCATCGGCGTACGCGGTCAGCTGGACCACCGCGGACGGCTTGGCGTGCCGGGCGAGCTTGGTGTCGTAGACCTCGTAGCGGCCTTCGTCGTCGCGCAGCAGGAAATCGGCGCGGCCGGTGAACTCGTCGTCGTGGAACACGGCCTGGTAGACCACGGGCGCGCCCGCGCGCAGCGCCTCCTCCGTCACCTTCGCGGCGACGACCGGATCACGCTCCTCGATCTCCACGACCTTGCGTTCGGCCCGCAGCCGCTCGAGCGTCGCCTCCTCGTGCGCGCGCCCGTGCTTCACGGCCAGCTGATCAGGTCCTGAACCGGGCCTCGGCGCGCCGGGCAGCCCCGCTGCCAGCGCCTGCGTGAGGACGCTCCGGTGCTCGCACTCGAGCAGATCGGCGAGATCGGACGGCGTGTACATCGCCCGGAAGTCTGGCACGACCGCCGGCGCGCCCCGCCCACCCCGGGCACCGACACGCCGACGGCCCAGGTCACGGCCGGTGAGCCGTCAGCGCCGGCGGGGCAGCGGAATCACGTCGAAGTCGCGCGCCACGTGGATCTCCCCGTCGAAGACCTCCGCCGCCTCCTCCCCGAACGCGTCGGCCTCCGCATAGGGGTAGCGCTGCGAGAAGTGGGTCAGCACGAGCTTGCGCACACCTGCCGCCGCGGCGAGACGGCCGGCGTCGGTGCTGGTGAGGTGGCCGTAGCGGGTGGCGATGTCGGCGTCGGCGGCGCGGAAGGTCGACTCGGCGACCAGCAGGTCCGCGTCGCGCGCGCAGTCCAGGGCTCCCGCGCACGGGCGCGTGTCCATGACGAACGCCACAACCTGTCCGGGCTTCGGCTCGCTGACGTCGGCGAGGTGAACAGTGCGGCCGTCGACCTCCAGCGAGCCTTCCCGCTGCAGCCGGCTGATGTCCGGACCTCGGACGCCGGCCGCGGCGAGGCGGTCGGGGAGCATGCGGATGCCGTCGGGTTCGGTGTAGCGGTAGCCGAAGCAGTCGATGCGGTGGTCGAGGACGTGGGCGGACATCGGGCCGTCGGTCCAGCCGTCGGCGAGCACCGGGCGCGGGACGACCTCGGCGCGCTCGTGGTAGACGGTGGAGTAGCGCAGGCGCTCGAAAAACGCCTGGCCGGAGGCCGGGTAGTGGCAGCGCACGGGCCGCGGCACGGCGTCGAGCGACAGCCGCTGCAGCACGGCGGAGAGGCCGAGGCTGTGGTCGCCGTGGAAGTGGGTGATGCAGATGCGCGTGAGCTCCGCGGCGGCAACGCCGGCGTGGGTCATCTGCCGCTGCGTGCCCTCCCCCGGGTCGAACAGCACGCCGTCGGTGTCGAAACGCAGGAGGTACCCGTTGTGGTTGCGGTGCCGGGTCGGCGTCTGGCTCGCCGACCCGAGCACCACGAGCTCACGTCGTGACATGCCGCCCATCTTCGACGATCACCGGCCGCCGGGAAAAGCGGACGGCCACCCGGTCCATTCCGGGTGGCCGTCATGATCGAAATTGCTGTGCGAATTCAAGCGGGCACTTTCCGCGTTATTCGATCTTCGAATCGCGTCATATTCCGCCGACGCGGTCGAAGAGCGTTTCGCGGTAGTACTGGGCCGCCTCGGCCAGACGCGCGACGAGGCCGGGCCCCGTCGGCACACCCGTGCGCGCCCAGACGCGGCTGCTCTCGTACCAGTGGTCTCGCGTGAGCAGGGAATACTGGTGATCGCTGAGCCACGGCAACGCTTCCCGCGTCCGCTCACGGTGTTCTCCGAGCGGCAGGTCCGCCGCGGGCAGCGGCTCGCCGAGCAGGTCGCACACGGCCGTGACCAGGCGCCGCATCCGCACCGGCCGCGGGTCGGCCACGTGGAAGACCTCCCCCGGCAGGCCCGGCCGGTGGATCAACGCGACGACAACCGCCGCGAGATCCGTGACCGAGACCACCGACGTCCGCGCGTCGCCGCCCGCCGCCCACGCCGGGACCGCGCGCAGCCACCGCACCAGCGCGGGGACCACGTGCCGGTCGCCGACGCCGTAGACCAGGTGCGGCCGAAGGACCGCACCGCCGGCCGCGCGCACGAGCCGTTCGGCCGCGAGCCGGCTGCGGCTCGTGGCCGATGCCGGACCCGTGACCAGCACCGACTCCGACGCGCCGCGGTGATCGCCGTCGCGGTAGACCGCGCAGGTGCTCAGGTGCAGCACCCGCGTGGTGCCGGCGCGCGCCGCCTCCGCGAGCAACGCGCGGGTGCCGTCCTCGTTGACGGTAGTGCACAGCTGTTCGTCCCCACCGACCTGCGCCGCAAGGTGCACGAGCGTGGTGACGCCCGCGCACACGCCGGCCAGGCTCGCCGGGTCGGCGAGGTCACCCGCCACGGGCCGCACGCCCGCGTCCGCCGGCCACGCCGCCGTCCCATCGGGCAGCGGCCGCCGCACGAGGACCCGCACGCGCGGGCCGCACCCGCTCGCGACGAGCTCCCGCACCACTGCGCAGCCGATGAAGCCGGTGGCGCCGGTGACCAGGATGTCTGTCGTACTGACCGCCCCCAGGTCGGCAGTCATGACAGACGCATCGCCAGCGTGGTCGTCACCGCGGTCTTGCCGTACTGCTCGAACTCCACGCGCACCAGGCGGCAGTCGTCCTCCGCCGGATCCAGCTCCGTGGCCACGACCCGGCATTCGGCCTCGAACTCCACGTAGGCGTGGAACTCGATCTCCGCCCGCAGCGGCAGCGCGTGCGGGTCGCCGACCGTGAGCAACGCGGCCTGCCGCGCGGCCTCGACCATGACCATGCCCGGCACGTGGTCCACCGTGTGGTCGAAGAGCACTGCGTGGTCCGGGTCGAACTGCAGCGCCCAGACGCCCGTCTCCGAAGTGGCCGCGACCAGCACGTCCTGCGTGTGGTTGCGCCCGACCTCGGCCGGTTCGACGGTGGGCAGCACCCTGACCTGGAACGGCGTCGCCGCGAAGTGCTCGCCGCGCAGCCGCCGGTAGACCGCCGACGAGACGCACCGCCAACGCTCCGAAGCCGTGCCGACGTGCGTGCCGTCGCGGAACATGTCGAACTCGTACCGCATGCCGCCGACGTTCTTGCCGCGGTACTGCACGTCGTGCGCGCTGACCTGCAACACCACGTTCACCGGACGGCAGTCGGTGGCCAGCCCCGCCTCGTCGACCTCGTACGCCTTGTGGTCGGAGAGGAAGTTGTGGCCGAGCGGCACCCCGTACGCGCGGTGGGCGAGCAGCATCGCGGCTTGGCGGCAGGTTTCGGTGTACAGCAACGGGTCGTGCGAAGCCGGGGTGCGCGGGCCGAAGAAGCCGTGGCGCCGCGGCCACTGCGCGCCGAGTTCGAAGCGGCCCGGCCCCAGGATGTTCAGATCGGTGACGAAGACTTCCGACACCGCCGCCCGGTGCACGAGGCTGCGCGGGATCGTCTGCTGGAAGTCGATCTGTCTCTTCGCCGGAATTTCATCGATCGTTTCAGTGGATGATCTTCCTACTGTCTCCGCTAGCAGTGTGCCGACCATGTCGGACCTCCCAGAAAGAAATTCCCCAGTTTCCCCAGTACTCCCCCGCTCAATTTCTAGCGGAATCCGAGAGGCAAAACCATACCTACCTACCGGTTTTTTTCGCTGGCTCTACGGCCCGCCGACCGGTACACTGGTCGCTTGCACCGGTCCACGACGGACCAGATCCCCTTGTGCACGAAGGAGTTAGGCGTGGCTCGCCAGGAACGCGCGGAGCAGACCCGGAAGACCATCCTCACCGCCGCGGCGTCGCGGTTCGATGCGGTCGGCTTCCTCGGGGCGAGCCTGTCCGACATCCTGGCCGAGGCCGGCGTCACCAAGGGTGCGCTGTACTTCCACTTCAAGTCGAAGGAAGACCTCGCCGACGCGCTGATGCAGGAGCAGTTCGCGGTGGCGGACTCGTCGCCGGCGCTGGCGAACCCGGGGCTGCAAACGGTGATCGACTGGTGCCACAGCCTCGCCGTCGGCCTGCAGAGCGACGTCTTCGTGCGCGCCAGCATCCGGCTCGTCATCGAGCAGGGTTCGTTCGTCACGCCGGCCGCCAGTGCCTACAAGCAGTGGATCGACCTCGTCCACGGGTGCCTGCTCGCCGCCAAGGCCGCGGGCGACCTGCGCAAGGAGATCAACACCCACGATCTCGCGCAGTACGCCGTCGGGTCGTTCACGGGGATCCAGCTGAGCTCCCAGGTGCTCACGGACCGGACCGACCTGCGCGAGCGCGTCACGTTCATGTGGGCGACGCTGCTGCCCTCGATCGTGCCGCCGCGCCGGCTGCACAGGTTCAACCCGGCCGGGAACCTCGAAGAGCAGCCCGCCTGAGCCGGCTCATCGCGCGGTGCTCGACACCGGCTCGGCCAGTTCGATCACGCGCCAGAGCTCGGAAAGCGTGCGCGAGAGGTCAGTGTCGGCCGAGATCGTGCCACTCGCGACCACCGACTCGAGGCCGACGCAGGTCACGACCACCAGCAGCGTCGCCATGTCGGGCAACACCTCAGCGCTGAGCTCGCCCGCGTCGTGTGCCTCGGCGATGTAGCGCCGCACCTGGGCGAGCCAAGCGCGCGTGAAGGCGACGTAGCGGGCATCCTTCGAACCCATCTCCCGCGTGAGCCGGAAACTGGCACCGACCTTGGGATCGGCGCCGAGCCAGTGCATGAGGGCCCGGCTGAGCTCGGCAAGCCTGCGCAGGGCAGGCACGTTGCTCGTGCGATCGACGCGGTCCACGTGCTCCTGGAGCACGGCGACCGCGGCGCCCTGGACCTCGTCGCAGACCTCGTCCTTCGAGGAGAAGTGGAAGTACAGGCCACCCTTGGTGACGCCCGCTTGGCGCGCGATGTCCACCATGCTCGTGGCCGCGTAGCCGTCGCGGTGCAGCAGCTCGGCGGCAGCGTCCAGCAACAAGAGCCGGGTCTGCTCCGCTCGCGCCTGCTTCGTCACCGTCGTCCCCATCCGCTCCGGCCGGGCACGTCCGCCCCGACCTGTTCAGAGTAAGATACCAACCGCCCGGTTTACAAGGATTCCGGGCACAATTCAGGGCCACTACCTGGACCGAGGCCCTTTTTCTTGATCAAAACAGACCGACCTCCCGGTTTTATCTTGAAAACCGACCTCCCGGTTTGGTAAGTTGCTCACGTGGGGCCAGGCAAGTCCGGCAGGCAGGGGCGCTGGGGGCGCCGCCGATGCCGGCCCCCCGACGACGCGGACACCGGAGGGCGTTCATATGAACTACGAAATTCTGGGGCAGATCAGAGTCAGCGGCCGGCCCGGTGTCAGCGCACCCAGGGCACGCAAGATCGAGACGCTGCTCGCCGCACTGCTGGCCAAGAACAACCAGGTGGTCACCACCGAGCACCTCATCGGCGAGATCTGGGGCGAAAACCCCCCGGCGCGCGCGAGCGCCGCGCTGTACGTCTACGTCTCCCAGCTGCGCAAACTCCTGCGCGGCACCCCGGCCGACGCCGAGGACAGCCCCGTGGTCACCAGCCCGCGCGGCTACTCCCTGCACGTCGGCATCGACGAACTCGACGCCGACCGCTTCACCCGCCTCTACCAGGAGGGCCGCGCCCTGCACTGGGACCGCAGCTACGGCCAGGCGGCCACCGTCCTGCGCCACGCCGCGGACCTCTGGCGCGGCCCCGCCTTCGGCGGCTTCACCGATTCGCCTGACGTGCAGGCGTACGCCACGCTGCTGGAGGAGACGCGCCTGGAGTGCCTCGAGCTGCTCATGGAGACCGAGCTGCTCATCGGCCGCCACCGCGAAGTCGTGGGCCAACTCTCGGCGCTGGCCAAGGAACACACCCTGCGCGAGACGTTCTACGAGTACCTCATGACGGCACTGCTGCGGTCCAACCGTCGCGCCGAGGCCCTCGAAACGTTCGCCTCCGCACGCCAGAACTTGGTTCAGCAGCTGGGAATCGAGCCCGGAGTGTCCCTACGCAAGCTTCACCAGAGCATCTTGGTGGGGGAAATGTCCGACGCGGTGTGATTCCGCACAGCAAGGAACGCCCGGCTACTGCTTTCGTTGCAGTAGCCGGGCTTCCTGTTGCTCGGTCTCTTTCGCTCGCCCGCAATACTTTCGTTCCGTCGCTCCAGCACACGCCGGCCGACGGAATACCGCTACCGCCCCCAATTGGGGCGCTCTGGCCCGTCATCAACTGCAGGCCGCCCACACAACCCGACACCCACCTGACTCCGGCGCCCCACCTCCCCAACCGCCGGCCGGCCACCCAACTCACCACCCCACCAACCCCTCCCCGAACCTTCCCCCGCCCGGCCCCCCGATGCTTTTCCACAACACGGTAGGGATCGGCTTGTCAAGGCACGCTTTCCCGCCTTGACAAGCCGATCCCTACCGTCGTAACAATCAAAAATCGGGGTTCCCCACCCGACACCCGGCAATGGTGTGCGCAGCACGCCGAGCCGGACCGAGCCGCAGTCGGAGCCGAGACCGCCCCCCTCAACTCCGATACACAGAAACCACCGGCCCACCACACTCAACCGGCTCCCCGTACCACCCACCCCACCGCGAATCCAACGCCAACTCCGCCAGCTCAGCCATCAAATCCAACTCAGCCGGCCACACATACCGCAACTCCGACCCACCCAACACCACAATCTGCCGAACACAATCCACCTCACGCACCCAAACATCCGAAGCCCACCGCCCCGGATCCGGCTGCCGCCCCTGCACCACCAACGCCCCACCCGGCCGCATCACTCTCGCCAGCGAACGAACAGCACGCACCTGCTCCCGCTGCCCCGAAAACCGTGACAACGCATCCCCACCGACGAAAACCGCGTCAAACCGCGCCCCCGACGGCAGCCCCCGGGAAGAAGAAGCCACCGTGACCGCGTAACCCTCCCCAGCCAACGCGTCCGCAACCGGCCCCCCACCCAGGACCAGCACCCGCCCATCCCCACGCCGACGAGCGACCCGATCGGTCACCTCGGCAAGGAATGCCACGGCTCCGGCCGGGTCGTCGGCCAGCGGGGCGAGCCACACGTCAAGAACGTCAGCCGGCAACTCATCGATGCGGGTCGGCATCACGCCACCTCACTTCACGCACTGGTCTTGTCTGCTCAACGCAGCGTTCCCGACCGACCTAAAGTCGACCTTGCACACGACGAAGGGGCGGCCCGCACCAGGCGGGCCGCCCCGAGAGAACAAGCTCAGACCGTCGCGCGCTGGTGGAACTTGCGCACCGTCAGGACCGCCGCGAGCACCGTGATCGGGATCCACCAGGCCAGCGCGAGCCAGCCCGTGGCGCCGAGCGCGGAGCCGTTCATCAGGTGTCGGGCGGCGTCGATCAGGACCGTCACCGGCTGGTTGTCGACGATGACCCGCAGGACGCTCGGCATCGACGCCGTCGGAACCAAGGCGCTGGTGGCGTAGGGCACGAAGACCAGGATCATACCCAGGCCGCTCGCGCCTTCCACCGTCTTGGCGATCGAGCCGAGCAGGGTGGCCAGCCAGAACACGCCGGTCGCGAAGAGCACCAGCAGGCCGACCGCGCCGAGCCAACCGAGGACGCCGCCGCCGGGGCGGAAGCCGATGGCGAGTCCGACGGCCACCATCACCACGAGCGAGAGCATGCTGCGCAGCACACCCGACACCACGTGGCCGACCAGCACGGCCGAGCCTGCCATCGGCATGGAGCGGAAGCGTTCGACGAGGCCGTTGGTGAGGTCGGCGGACACACCGACCACAGTGGACGTGGAGTTGAAGCCGACGCTGATCACGATCAGGCCCGGAATCAGGTAGTCGATGTAGTTCATGCCGGGCAGGTTGATCGCGCCGCCGAACATGAAGCGGAACAGCAGGAGCAGCACGATCGGCAGCGAAACCGCCTGGATCAGCATCTCCGGGTTGCGGGTGATGTGCTTGATGTTGCGCCCGATCAGCACCCGGTAGTCGGACACCGCGAGCGAGAGCGCCGAACGGGCGGGAGTGGCGAGGATCTGGGTCCCCTCCGTCTCCCTCGACAGGGTCTGGGTCATCTCACTTCTCTCCCGCGGTTGAGGTCAGGGTGTGGAAGACGTCGTCGAGGGTCGGCTCGGAGAGCTCGAGACCGGTGGTCTCGAGGCCCGCGTCGGCAACCTGGTTGAGCACCCGCCGGACCTGCGCGGGGTTGTCGATCGCGATGCTCACCGTCGTGTCGAGCAGCACGCCCTCGACGACGGTGTGCGCGCGTTCCGCCTCCACGGGGGTGGCGAAGGTGAGCTTGAGGCGTTCGGTGCCGACGCGGCGCTTGAGCTCGGCCGCGGTGCCCTCGGCGACCACACGGCCCTTGTCGATCACGGCGATGCGGTCGGCGAGCTGGTCGGCTTCCTCGAGGTACTGGGTGGTGAGCAGGATCGTGGTACCGCCGTCGAGCAGCTGCCGGATCGCGTCCCACATCGCCGAGCGGCTGCGCGGGTCGAGCCCAGTGGTCGGCTCGTCGAGGAACAGCACCGGCGGCGACGTGATGAGGCTGATCGCGAGGTCCAGCCGGCGGCGCATGCCACCGGAGTACGTCTTGACCTGCCGCGTCGACGCGTCCACGAGGTCGAACTGCGCGAGCAGCTCCGTGGCGCGCGCCTTCGCGTCAGCAGTCGAGAGGTGGAACAGCCGGGCCATCATCTCGAGGTTCTCGCGCCCGGTGAGCAGCTCGTCGACCGCGGTGTCCTGGCCGGTCAAGCCGATCTGCTCGCGCACCTTGCGCTTGGGGCCGTCGAGGTCGTGGCCGTTGACGGTCACCGTGCCGCCGTCGGCCTTCAGGAGCGTGCTGAGGATCCGCACGGTCGTGGTCTTGCCGGCGCCGTTGGGGCCCAGGAGCGCGAACATCGTGCCCCGCTCCACGCTGAGGTCGACGCCCTCCAGCACGTCGACGTCGCCATAGGACTTGCGCAGCCCCCGTGCTTCTATTGCGTAGCCGGTGACCATCGGTTACCTCTCCTCGTTCGGGTCAAGATCGATGAAGAACTTCTCTTCTCGGACACCGGCCGGGAGCCCGGTGAACTGTCCGTACCAGTGGGCCACAGGCGCCTTCGCAGCGGCAATAATGGCCGGGTGAAGCGGAGTTAGGGGTCGACTGCGCCTCAGTCGTCGTCGCTTCCCCCGATCGCCATGCTGATGAGGGCATCGGCGTCGAGCTCGTCGATCGCCGACGCGTCCAGCGCCGGCTGCTCGTCCTCGGGCTCAGGCTCGGGCACCGGCGTTTCGGCCCCCTGCGGCGCCAGCTCGCCGACGAGGTGCTCGGCCAGGATCCGCGGCGTCGGGTAGTCGAAGATGAGGCTCACGGGCAGCTTCAGCCCCGTGACGAGGCTCAGCTTGTTGCGGAACCCGGTGGCGGACAACGAGTCGAAGCCGACCTCGTTGAAGGAACGGTCCGCCTCCACCGCCTCCGGCCCGGCGTGGCCGAGCAGGGCGGCCGCGTGGGTACGCACCAGCGTCAGCATCGTCGGCACACGCTTGGCCACCGGCAGGGCCGAGAGCTTCTGCGCCAGCGACTCCGTGTCGTCCGCCGCGTCCTGCGCCGCCCGGCGGCCCGGCGCGTCGGCGAACTCGCGCAGCACGGCCGGAAGGTCCTCGACGCTCGAGGCCGCCAGCACGCGCGGTTCGAGCGCGATCGGCACCAGCAGCGGTTCCGCGGAACCCGCGGCCGAGTCGAGCAGTCGCAGACCGTCCTCAGTGGATAACGCGGTGATGCCTGTCTCGCCGATGCGGTGCGCGTCGGCGTCCTGCACGGCGTCACCCATGCCGCCTTCCCACAGGCCCCACGCGAGTGAGGTGCCGGTGAGCCCTTCGGCGCGGCGGCGGGCCGCCAGTGCGTCGAGGTAGGCGTTGGCCGCGGCGTAGTTGCCCTGGCCCGGTGCGCCGAGCACGCCGGCCGCCGAGGAGAACAGGACGAACGCCGTGAGGTCCGCGTCGCGGGTCAGCTCGTGCAGGGTCGCGGCGGCGTCGGCCTTGGGCCGCAGCACCTTGTCCAGCCGTTCGGGGGTGAGTGAGGTGAGCACACCGTCGTCGAGCACGCCGGCCGCGTGGACCACCGCCTGCAGCTCAACTCCCTGCAACAGCTCGGAAACCGCGTCCCGGTCGGCGACGTCGCACGCGGCGAGCGTGACGTCGGCGCCGAGGCCGGCCAGTTCCTCCCGCAGGTCCGCCGCGCCCGGTGCGTCCGCACCACGACGGCTGACGAGCAGCAGGCTCCGCACGCCGTGTTCGGTCACGAGGTGCCGGGCCACGGCGCTGCCCAACGCGCCGGTGGCGCCGGTGATGAGCACGGTGCCCTCGGCCCGCCACACCGGCGCGGCCGCTGCGTCGGTCGCCCGACGCAGCCGCGGCACGAGCACGGCACCGGTGCGCAACGCGACCTGGGGCTCGTCCGAAGCGGACACCGCGGCCAGCGTGCGGCCGGTCGGCGTGCCGGTGCCGAGGTCGACGAGCGTGATGCGGTCCGGGTGCTCGGCCTGCGCCGAACGCACCAGGCCGGCCACGGCCGACCCGACGGGATCCGGGTTCTCCCCGGCCTCCGTGGCAACCGCACCACGGGTGACCACGAGCAGCGAACCGTCCGGACGGGCCAGGAACTCCTGCAGGATGCCGAGGACGCGGTGCAGCTCGGCGTGGACGTCGTCCCCGCCGGCCGACACCACGAGCAAGCCGGACGCGTCGGCGAAGTCCACTGTAGTCTCCGCGCCGAGCTCGCCGGCGAGGCCGAACGGGTCGGCACCGACCAGCGTCCAGTCGGTGACCTCCGCGACGGCGTCGAGCTCCGCCGGCTCCCACACCACGCGGAACAGCGAGTCCCCGCCACTCGGCTCGGCCGCCTGCGGCACCGCCGACATCGGGCGCAGCAGCAGCGACTCGACCGAGACGACCGGCGCGCCCGTGCCGTCGGCGATGTCCAGGGCGACAGCCCCCGTGCCGACCGACTTCACGTGCACCCGCAGCGTCGTCGCGCCGACCGCGTGGAGCCGCACGCCTTCCCACGCGAACGGCAGCATCGGTTCTTTGCCGAGAGCACCGGAGACGCCGATGGTGTGCAGGGCCGCGTCGAGCACCGCGGGGTGGATGCCGTAACGGTCCACTTCGGACACCGACGCGGGTAGCTGGATCTCGGCGAACGCCTCGCCGTCGTGCTTCCAGGCCGCGACCAGTCCGCGGAACGCCGGACCGTACGCCAGGCCGTCTTCCGCCAGCTCCTCGTACGTGCCCTCCAGCCGCACCTGCTCGGCGTCGGCGGGCGGCCACTGGCCGAGCTCGAACTTCCCGGCCTTGTCCGCCTTGGCGAGCCGGCCGGTGGCGTGGCGGGTCCACGCGGTCCCGTCGCCCTCCGGTCGTGAGTGGACGGTGAACGTGCGCGTGCCGGTGGCGTCGGGCGCGGTGAGCGCGAACTGCACCCGCACGCCGCTGCGCTCGGGCACCACGAGCGGGTACTCCAGCGTCAGCTCGTCGAGCCGCGGGCAGCCGGCCTCGTCGCCCGCGCGGATCGCCATTTCGACGAACCCGGTGCCGGGGAAGAGGATCGAGCCGCCGACGACGTGGTCGGCCAGCCACGGGTGCGTGCCCACCGAGACGCGGCCGGAGAACAGGAGCCCGCCGGCGTCGGCCAGTTCCAGCGCCGAGCCGAGCAGCGGGTGGTCCTCCTGGCCCGGCGCCGACGCGGCGCTCTCCAGCCAGTAACGCTGCCGCTGGAACGGGTAGGTCGGCAGCGCGACCTTGCGCGCGCCGGTCGGCTCGTACACCGCCGTCCAGTTGACGTCGAGGCCGCTCACGTGCAGCTGGGCGAGCCCGGTCAACGCGGTGACCGCCTCGTCCTGGTCCTTGTGCAGCAAGGCGGCCAGCACCGGTCCTTCCGGTCGGTCGTCGAGGCACGCCGTGGCCATCGCCGTGAGCGTGGTGTCCGGGCCGAGCTCGAGGAACCGCGTGGCGCCGTCGGCCGCGGCGCGCGTGACCGCGTCGAGGAACCGGACGCCCTCCCGAACCTGCCGCACCCAGTACTCCGGCGAGGTGAGGTCCGCCGGCTCGCCGGTCACGGTCGAGATCACCGGGATCCGCGGCTCGGCGTAGGTCAGCTGCTCGGCCACCACGCGGAACTCGGCGAGCATCGGCTCCATGAGCCGCGAGTGGAACGCGTGCGAGACACGCAGTTGCTTCGTGCGCTCGAACTTCGCCGCAACCGCGGCCACGGCGTCGGCCGCACCCGAGATCACGACCGCGCTCGGGCCGTTGACCGCGGCGAGGTCCACCGTGCCATCCGCGGCTTCGCGCACCGCTTCGGGCGTCGCGTCGATCGCGACCATCGCGCCTCCGTCCGGCAGCGCCTGCATCAGCGCACCGCGGGCGACCACGAGCTTCGCCGCGTCGGCCAGCGAGAGCACACCGGCGCAGTGGGCCGCCGCGAGCTCGCCGATCGAGTGCCCGGCCAGCACGTCGGGCTTCACGCCCCACGACCGGACCAGGCGGAACAGCGCGACCTCCAGTGCGAACAGCGCCGGCTGCGTGTACCGCGTCTCGTCGAGCGCTTCGCCGCTGTCGATGACCTCACGGATCGGGCGGTCCAGGTGCTTGTCCAGCTCGGCGCAGACCTCGTCGTACGCGGCGGCGAACGTGGGCTGCTGCTCGGCGAGCCGCTTTCCCATGCCGGTGCGTTGCGAACCCTGGCCCGCGAAGAGAAACGCCGTGCGGCCCGAGGTGGTGACGCCGCTGACGACGCCGCGGGCCTCCTCTTCGTCGACCAGCGCCGCGAGGCCCCGCACGAACTGCGGCGACCGGCTGCCGATCAGCACCGCCCGGCGATCGAACGCGCTGCGGGCGGTGGCCAGCGAAAGGCCGATGTCCGCGAGGCTGCCTTCGGGCTCTTCGTCCACGTAGGACATCAGCTGCTCGGCCTGCGCCCGCAGCGCCGCGGCACCGCGGCCGGACACCGGCCACGCGACCGGGCCGTCGTGCTCGGGCACCCCGCCGCCGGAGACGACCTCGCGCCGGTCGCCTTCCTCCAGGATCACGTGCGCGTTGGTGCCACTGACACCGAACGACGAGACGCCCGCGCGGCGCGTGTGGCCGTTCGGCAGCCACTTCACCGGCTCGACGAGCGCCCGGACCGCGCCGGTCGACCAGTCGATCTCGGTGGACGGACGGCTGACGTGCAAGGTCGCGGGCAGCTCACCGTGCTGCATCGCCAGGACCATCTTGATGACACCCGCCGCACCGGCCGCCGCCTGTGTGTGACCGATGTTCGACTTCACCGAGCCGATCCACAGGGGGCGGTCGGCCGAAGTCTGCGTGCCGTAGGTCGCCAGCAGCGCCTGGACCTCGATGGGGTCGCCGAGCTTCGTGCCGGTGCCGTGCGCTTCGACCGCGTCCACTTCGGACGGTTCGAGGCCGGCATCGGCCAGCGCCGCCCGGATCACGCGCTGCTGCGCGGGACCGTTGGGAGCGGTGAGGCCGTTCGAAGTGCCGTCCTGGTTGACCGCGCTGCCCTTGAGGACCGCGAGCACCGGGTGCCCGTGGGCCCGCGCGTCGGCGAGCCGTTCCAGCACGAGCACGCCGGCGCCTTCGGACCAGGTGGTGCCGTCGGCGTCGTCGGAGAACACCTTGCACCGGCCGTCGGCGGCGAGCCCCTGCTGACGGCTGAACTCGACGAACGTCTCCGGCGTCGCCATCACCGTGACGCCACCGGCCAGCGCCAGCGAGCAGTCGCCGCCGCGCAGGGCCTGGGCCGCCATGTGCATCGCGACCAGGGAAGACGAGCACGCGGTGTCGATGCTGACGGACGGACCTTCCAGCCCGAGTGTGTAGGACACCCGCCCGGTGACGATCGAACCGGCACTGTTCGCGCCCACGTAGTCGTGGTACTGCACCCCCGCGTACACGCCCGTCGGGCTGCCCTTGAGCGACACCGGGTCGATGCCCGCGCGCTCCAGCGCCTCCCACGACGCTTCGAGCAGCAGCCGCTGCTGCGGGTCGATGGCCGGCGCCTCCTTGGGCGAGACACCGAAGAACGCCGGGTCGAAGTCGCCCGCGTCGTACACGAACCCGCCGCGCGCGACATACGTCGTGCCGGGGCGGCGGCCGGTCGGGTCGAGCAGACCCGCGACGTCCCAGCCGCGGTCGGCCGGGAAGTCACCGATGGCGTCGCGGCCCTCGGCCACGAGCTCCCACAGCTGCTCGGGCGAGGTCACACCGCCGGGCAGCCGGCAGGCCATGCCGACGATCGCGATGGGCTCGTCGGAGGTTCCCGATGCGACCGTGATGACCTCTTGCGCGGTGCCCGCCAGCTCGGCCAGCAGGTGCGTGGCCAGGGCCGACGGGGTCGGGTGGTCGAAGATGAGCGTCGCGGGCAGGCGCTGACCGGTCGCCGCGGTCAGGCCGTTGCGCAGCTCGATCGCGGTCAGCGAGTCGAAGCCGAGCGATTGGAACTGGGCCGCCGGCTCGATCTCGTGCGCGCCGCCGTAACCGAGCACGGTGGCGGCGTGGCCGCGCACCAGCTCCAGCACGGCGTCACGCCGGTCGTCCTCGGGCAGCCGCAACAGGCGTCCGGCGAACGAGTCCTCGGTCGCCTCGGCGTGCGCCGCGACGCGCCGGGCCGCGCGGCCGACGAGCTGCTCCAGCGTGCGCGGGATCCGGTCGAGTTTGCGCAGCACCGGCAGATCGAGCTTCGCCGGGACCGCGGTCGGCTGCCGGACGGCGAGCGCGCGGTCGAACAGCGCGAGACCGTCCGCAGTGGACAGTGGGACGATGCCGCTCGACGCGAGCCGCGTCACCTCCTCGTCGGTGAGCGTGCCGCCCATGCCGCCGACCTCGCCCCACAGGCCCCAGCCGAGCGAGAGGCCCGGCAAACCGTGGGCGACGCGGTGGGCGGCGAGGGCGTCGAGGAACGCGTTCGCGGCGGCGTAGCTGCCCTGGCCGGGTGCCCCGAGCACGCCGGAGACCGAGGAGAACAGGACGAACGCCGAGAGCGCGGTGTCGCGGGTCAGCTCGTGCAGGTTCACGGCGCCGTCGACCTTGGGCGCGAGCACCGTGTCGACGCGGCCGGGGGTCAACGCAGTGACGACACCGTCGTCGAGCACGCCGGCCGCGTGGACCACGGCGGTCAGCGGGTTCTCGGCCGGGATGTCCGCGAGGACCTGGGCCAGCGCGGCACGGTCGGCGACGTCGCATCGCGCGAGTCGCACATCGACGTCGAGCTCACGCAGGTCGGCGGCCAGCTGCTCCAGCTCCGGCGTGGTCCGGCGGCTGACGAGCAGCAATCGGCGCACGTCGTGCTCGGCGGCGAGGTGCCGGGCGAGCTTGCCGCCCAGCGCGCCGGACGCGCCGGTGACCAGCACCGTGCCGTGGGGGCAGAAGTACGGGCGCTCCAGCTCGGGTGCCGTGCGCACGAGGCGCGGCGCGAGGACCACACCGAGGCGGACGGCGGCCTGCGGCTCACCCGAGGCCAGAATCTGCGGGAGCACGTCCTCGGCCTGGGTTTCGGGATCGAGGTCGAGCAGCAGGAACGAGTCGGGGTTCTCCTCCTGCGCCGAGCGCACGAGACCCCACACGGCGGACGCGGCGAGGTCCGTGACATCGCCACCGGCCGCGACGGCGCCGCGGGTCACGATGACCAGGCGTTCGTGCTCCTCGTGACCTTCGGCGAGCCAGCTCTGCACCGCGGCGAGCACGCGGTGGGTCGGTTCGTGCAGGTCACCGGTGGTGGCGGTGCAGTCGAAGACCTTGAGGCCCGAGGTGTCCACAGTGTCCATATCGGACTCCGGAACCGCCGCCCGCTGCCATTCCACGCGGTACAGCGGCGCGGCCTGCTCGGACGCGATCGGGGTGGTGAACGCGCGGAACACGGTCTCGGCGACCGTCGCCACGGGGGCACCGGTGGTGTCGGCCAGGACGACCTCGAAGCCGTCGTCCGTGGTCGGGGTGAAGCGGACGCGCAGCGCGGACGCACCGGTGGCGTGCAGTTCGACGCCGGTCCAGCAGAACGGGACGCGGCCGACGCCACCGTCACCGCCGCCGGCGACGCGCAGGGCGTGGGTGCACGCGTCGAGCGCGGCCGGGTGCAGGCCGAACCGCTCGGCGTCGCTGTCCTCGGGCAGCGTGACCTCGGCGAACACCTCGCGGCCGCGCTGCCACACCGCGCGCAGCGACCGGAACAGCGGGCCGTAGGTGAGACCGGTGTCGGCGAAGTCCTCGTAGATCCCGTCGATCGCGACGGGCTCGGCGCCGGCGGGCGGCCACTCGGTCAGCTCGGTTCCACCCCGCGCGGACTGCGGGGCGACGGTGCCGGACGCGTGCAGCGTCCACTCGTCACCCTCCTCGGGTCGCGAGTGGACGGTGACCGTGCGGACGTCGTGCTCCCCCGCGGCACCGACGGTGACCTGCACTTGAACGCCACCGCGAGCCGGCAGCACCAGCGGGCTGCCCAGCGTCAGCTCTTCGATGCGGCCGGCGCCGACCTGGTCGCCGGCGCGCACGACCAGCTCCAGGAACGCGGTGCCGGGCACGGCCACGACGTCGCCGAGCCGGTGCTCGGCCAGCCACGCATGCGTCTCGACGGACAGCCGCCCGGTGAGGACGACCCCGTCGCTGTCGGCGAGCGCGACGGCCGCGCCGAGCAGCGGGTGACCCGCCGCGGTGAGGCCGGCGCCGGTGATCTCGTCGCGGTTGGCGCGGGCGGCGAGCCAGTACCGCTTGCGCTGGAACGCGTACGGCGGCAGGTCGACCCGCTTCGCGCCCCGGCCGGCGAAGACCTCGGCCCAGTCGGGCTCGAGGCCGCTGACGTACAGCTCGGCCAGCGCTGTGAGCGCGGCCTGCGGCTCGTCACGGTCGTTGCGCAGCATGGGAACGACGGTTGCGGCACCGGCCTGGCTGTTCTGCCGGACGAGCGCGGACAGCACGCCGTCCGGTCCGACCTCGACGAACCGGCCGACGCCGTGCGTGGTGAGCGTGCTGATGCCATCGTGGAACCGGACGGCGGCGCGAACCTGGCCGACCCAGTAGTCCGGAGTGGACATGTCGACATCCGCGCCGACGGTGGAGACGATCGGGATCGCCGGCGGCGCGTAGGTGAGCTGCTCGGCGACCGCGCGGAACTCGGCGAGCATCGGCTCCATCAGCGGCGAATGGAACGCGTGGGAGACCTTGAGCTTCGAGGACTTGCGGCCGTCGAACCGCGCGACCACGGCGGCGACGGCGTCCTCCGTGCCCGACAGCACGACGGAGTCGGGGCCGTTGATGGCGGCGATGCTCACGGAATCGGTCAGGTGCGGCGTGACCTCGTCCTCGGTCGCCTGGAGTGCGACCATCGCACCGCCGGCCGGCAAGGCCTGCATGAGCTTCGCGCGAGCGGCGACCAGCGTGGCGGCGTCGGCCAGCGACAGGATGCCGGAGACGTGCGCGGCGGCCAGCTCCCCGATGGAGTGGCCCAGCAGGTAGTCGGGCTTGATGCCCCACGACCGCAGCAGCCGGAACAGCGCGACCTCGATGGCGAACAACGCCGGCTGCGTGTACCCGGTCTGGTTGATCAGGCGCGGCTTCTCGAGCACGACCGTCTTGAGTGGACGGTCCAGGTGCCGGTCCAGCTCGGCGCACACCTCGTCGAAGGCCGACGCGAACACCGGGAACGCGGCAGCCAGCGAAGCGCCCATCCCCGCGCGCTGCGCACCCTGCCCGGAGAACAAGAACGCGGTCTGCCCCTCCGCCGACGAACCGGTGACCACTCCCGGCGCGGTCTTCCCCCCTGCCAGTGCGGCAATCGCCGTCGCCGGGTCTTCGGACAGCACCACAGCCCGGTGCGACAACGGCGACCGGGACGTGGCCAGCGAGAACCCGAGATCCAGCGCTGACACGCCGTCCACTTCGGACAGCCGAGCCGCCTGCGCCGTCAACGCGGCCGCCCCGTGTCCGGCCAGCGGCATCGGCACGGCAACACCGTCCGGCCAGCTCGGCGGGACAACCTCGGCCGCTTCGATCGAGGGAGCCTCCTCGACGATCACGTGCGCGTTGGTGCCGCTCACGCCGAACGACGAGATCCCCGCCCGACGCGGCCGTCCCTCCGCGGTCCAGGGACGCGCCTCCCGCAGCAGCTCCACGTCGCCGCAAGCCCAGTCGACCTCGGTCGACGGCTCCGTGACGTGCAGCGTCTTCGGCAGCAGCCCGTGCCGCAACGCCTGCACGACCTTGATCACGCCGCCCACACCGGCCGCCGCCTGCGCGTGGCCGATGTTCGACTTGATCGAGCCCAGCCACAGGGGTTTGCCCGCCGGCCGGTCCTGGCCGTAGGTGGCGAGCACGGCCTGAGCCTCGATCGGGTCGCCGAGCGTGGTGCCGGTGCCGTGGCCCTCGACGGCGTCCACGTCGGAAGCCGACAGCTGCGCGTTGGCCAGCGCCTGCCGGATCACGCGCTGCTGCGAGGGACCGTTGGGCGCGGTGAGGCCGTTGGACGCGCCGTCGGAGTTCACGGCCGAGCCGCGCACGACGGCGAGGATCGGGTGGCCGTTGCGGCGAGCGTCGGAAAGCCGTTCCAGCAACAGGGTTCCGGCGCCCTCGGCCCAGCCGGTGCCGTCGGCGCTGTCGGAGAACGCCTTGCAGCGGCCGTCGGCGGCGAGGCCGCGCTGGCGGCTGAACGCGAGGAACGGCCCCGGCCGCGACATCACCATCACGCCGCCGGCCAGCGCCAGCGAGCAGTCGCGCTGCCGCAGCGACTGCACCGCGAGGTGCAGCGCGACCAGCGACGACGAGCAGGCCGAGTCGATCGTGACGGCCGGGCCCTCCAGACCCAGCGCGTAGGCGATGCGGCCGGAGATGACCGAGCCGGCGTTGCCCGTGCTCAGGTAGTCCTCGACCTCACCGGCGAGCACCGCCGCCGGCAGCTCGTCGTAGTAGTCCTGCCCGCCACTGCCGACGAACACGCCGACCTGCTGCTTCGCTAGCGAATGCGGCGCGATGCCGGCACGTTCGAACGTCTCCCACGCCAGCTCCAGCACGATCCGCTGCTGCGGGTCCATGGCCAGGGCCTCGCGCGGCGAAATGCCGAAGAACGGCGCGTCGAACTCGCCCGCGTCGGCGACGAAGCCGCCCTCGCTGACGTAGCTCGTGCCGGGGCTGTCGGGGTCGGCGTCGAAGAGCGTGTCCAGGTTCCAGCCGCGGTCGGCAGGGAACCCGCCGATCGCGTCGCGGCCCTCGGCCACCAGGCGCCACAGGTCCTCGGGCGAACGGACGTCGCCCGGGTAGCGGCAGCCCATCGCGACGATCGCGATCGGCTCGGCGCCCGCGGCCTCGACCTCACGCAGCCGCTCGCGCGTCTCCTGGAGGTTGGCGGTCACCCGCTTGAGGTAGTCGACCAGCTTGTTTTCGTCAGTCATCGCCAGATTCCTCTTGTCGCTGCAGTGGGCGGGTGTCAGGCGCCGAGCTCGTTGTCGATGAGGGCGAACAGCTCGTCGGTGGTCGCGGCCTCCAGTGCGGCTTCCGCGCCACCTCCGCTGCCGGCCAGCGTCTTGTGCAGGGTGGTGACCATCGCCTGCAGCCGCGCGACGATGCGCGACCGGTCGATCTCCGCGGCGTCGAGCGAAGCGGCGACGGCCTCCAGGCGGTCGAGCTCCACCTCCAGCGGCACTTCGGCGTCGCTCTCGCACAGCTGTGTCCACAGGTGCTCGGCGAGCGCCTGCGGGTTCACGTGGTCGAACGCGACGGTCGCGGGCAGCTTCAGGCCCGTGGTGGCACCGAGCCGGTTGCGCAGGTCGACCGCCGTCACCGAGTCGAAGCCGAGCTCCTTGAACGCGCGGGCCGGCTCGACCGAACCGGCGCCGTCGTAGCCGGCGACGGCCGACACCTCGCCGCGCACCAGGTCCAGCAGGGTGCGCCGCTGTTCGGGGGCGGTCAGGCCGGCGAGCTTCCCGGCGAGGTCGCCGGTGGACTCGACCGGAGCTTCGTCGGCGGTGACCTCGGGCAGCGCGCGCAGCAGGGGCCGCGGCCGGGCCAGCTGGTAGACCGGCGCGAACGCGGCCCAGTCGATGTCCGCGACGACCAGGTGCGTCTCGTCGTGCGCGAGTGCCTGGCCCAGCGCCTCGACGGCGAGCTTCGGCGCCATCTCGGCCAGGCCCATGCGGCGCAGCAGGTCGCTCGCCTCGGCGTCGACCATGCCCCCGCCGCCCCAGGAACCCCAGGCGACGGCGGTGGCGGTGCGGCCGTTCGCGCGGCGGCGCCGGGCGAGGGCGTCGAGGTAGGCGTTGCCGGCGGCGTAGGCGGGCTGGCCTGACGTGCCCCAGACCGCCGCACCCGACGACATCAGCACGAAGGCGTCGAGCTCGGTGTCGCCGAGCAATTCGTCGAGCAGGGCGGCGCCGGAGACCTTGGCGTGGAGGGCTGCGGTGAACTGCTCGGGCGTGACGTCGTCGAGGGAAGGCTCGCGGGTGAGCACCCCGGCGGCGTGGACGACAGCCGCCGGCGGGTGCTCTTCGAGCAGGGCCGCAAGCGCTTGCGCGTCGGTGACGTCGCAGGCGGCGACGGTGACGCGGGTGCCGGACAGCTCCTCGACCAGCTCGCGCGCGCCGTCGGCGTCGAGGCCGCGGCGGCTGGTGAGCACGAGGTGTTCGGCGCCCTTCGCGGCGAGCCAACGAGCGACATGCACGCCGACCGCGCCCGTGCCGCCGGTGATGAGCACGGTGCCGCGCGGTGTCCACTCGGGAACGTCGCCGGTGAGCGGCGCGTGGACCATGCGTCTGGCGAAAACACCGGACGGGCGGATCGCGACCTGGTCCTCGTTGTCCACTCCGGACACGACGGCCGCCAGCTTCGCCGCGTCGCCGGGGCCGGTGAGGTCCACCAGGCCGCCCCAGGTTCCGGGGCGGTCGAGCGCGGCGACCGTGCCGAGGCCCCACACCATGGCGGCGGCCGGGTCGGCGTCGGAGAACGCGTCCACGGCGACGGCGCCCTGAGTGACGACCCAGACCGGCGCGTCGAGGTCGCCGAGGGCCTGCAGCAACTCGATCGTGGTGAGCGCGGGGTTGTCGGCGCCGAGGGCGAGCAGCGAGAGCACGCCGTCGAACGGCCGGACCGCGGTGGCCTCGGCGACCAGGGTCGCGAGGTCGTCGGTGCTCTCGACGAACACGCGGACGACGTCACCCTGGTCCGCGAGGGCGTCGGCCAGCTCGGTGGTGCCCGCGGGGGCGACGACCAGCCACGTGCCGGTGAGGCCGCCGGTGACGCCGCCGATCGGCGTCCACGACACGCGGTAGCGCCAGGAGTCCACGGTGGACAGTTCGGTGCGACGGCCGTGCCAAGCGGCCAGCGCCGGCACGACCTCGGCGAGCGGCTGCGCCTCGAGACCCAGTCGAGCGGCGAGCGCGTCGACGTCACCCTCGGCGATGTCCTGCCAGAACTCCTGGTCGGCGACCGGCGTGGTCGTCGGCTGGGTCGCGGCTTCGTCCTCGTGCCAGAAGCGCTTGTGCTGGAACGGGTACGTCGGCAGGTCGACGATCCCGGCAGCCGGGAGCAACGAGGGCCAGTCGACCGAACCGCCGCGGACCCAGTACTCGGCGAGCGAGGTCGCGAACCGCGTCAGGTCGCCTTCGTCGCGGCGCAGGGTCCCGGCGACGGCACCGGCGTGGCCCGCCTCGTCGAGGGTCTCCTGGATGCTCATGGTCAGCACCGGGTGCGGGCTGATCTCCACGAACCGCGTGTAGCCGGCGGCGGCCAGCTGCGCGACGACCGGCGCGAACCGGACTGTCCGGCGCAGGTTGGCGAACCAGTAGGCAGCGTCCACGGTGGAATCGCCGACGGGTTCGAGCGTCACCGTGGAGGTCATCTCGACCTCGCCGCGGCGCGGGGTGATCGGGCCGAGGTCGGCCAGCAGGCGGTCGGACAGGTGCTCGACGTGCGCGGAGTGCGACGCGTAGTCCACCGGCACACGCTTGGCGCGCAGACCCTCGGCAACCAGCTGGTCGCGCAGCTGATCGAGCGCGTCGCCGTCGCCGGAGAGCACGGCGGAGGTGGCGCCGTTGTCGGCGGCCACCGAGATCCGGCCCTCCCACGCGCCAAGGCGCGCTTCGAGATCGGTCACGGCCAGGCCCGCGGCGAGCATCCCGCCGCCGCGGCCGCCGAGGATCTCTCCGATGGCCTTGCTGCGCAGCGCGACCACGCGAGCACCGTCCTCAAGAGACAGTGCACCCGCGACACTCGCGGCGGCGATCTCGCCCTGCGAGTGGCCGATGACCATGTCCGGCTCGACGCCGTGCGCACGCCACACCGCGGCCAGCGACACCATCACGGCCCACAGCATCGGCTGCACCACGTCCACGCGGTCCGCGGGCGGCGTGCCCGGCTCACCGTGCAGAACGGCGAGCACCGACCAGTCGGTGAACTTGCGCAGCTCGGCGTCGCATTCGGCCATGCGCTCGGCGAAGGCCGGCGACTGCTTCAGCAGCCGCGTCGCCATCCCGGTCCACTGCGAACCCTGGCCGGGGAAGACGAACACCGTCTTGCCGCGGACGTCGGCGGTGCCGGTGACGACGTCGGACCGGGAAGTGAACTCCCGCAGTGCCTCCGCGGCCTGCTCCGGATTGTGCGCCAGGACCACGGCCCGCTGGTCCAGGCGAGCCCGGCCGGTCGCCAGCGTGTGCGACACCCCGGCGAGCCCGGCGTCCACGTGCGCCGCCAGCCGGCCGGCGGCATCGGCCAGCGCGGCCGAGTTCTTCGCCGACAGCACCAGCGGGTAGACCGGCGCCTCGGCCGGCTCGACGGCTTCGGTCTCCGGGGCCTGCTCCAGGATCACGTGCGCGTTGGTGCCACTGACCCCGAACGACGACACCGCGCCCCGTCGCTCCCGCGCCACCTCGGGCCAGTCGCGCGGTTCGGCGAGCAGCTCCACGGCGCCGGACGTCCAGTCGACGTGCTTCGACGGCGTGCCCAGGTGGATCGTGCGCGGCAGCTTGCCGTGCCGCAGGGCCTGCACCATCTTGATCACCCCGGCAACGCCGGCCGCGGCCTGCGGGTGACCCATGTTCGACTTGATCGACCCGAGCTGCAGCGGCTCACCCGACGTACGCCGCCCGTAGGTCTCCAGCAGCGACTGCGCCTCGATCGGGTCGCCGAGCGCGGTGCCCGTGCCGTGCGCCTCGACGGCGTCCACATCGGACACCGACAGTCCGGCGTCGGCCAGCGCCGCCTCGATCACGCGGACCTGCGAAGGACCGTTGGGTGCGGAGAAGCCGTTGCTGGCGCCGTCCTGGTTCACCGCCGAGCCCCGCACGAGGGCGAGCACACGGTGGCCGTTGCGCTGCGCGTCGGACAGTCGTTCCAGCACGAGGACACCCACGCCCTCGGCCCACGAGGTGCCGTCGGCGTCGTCGGAGAACGACTTGCTGCGCCCGTCGGCAGCGAGACCGCGGCGGCTGCAGAAGTCTACGAACATCTCGGGCGTGCCCATCACGGCCACGCCGCCGGCCAGCGCCAGCGTGCAGTCGCCGCGCCGCAGGCCCTGCGCCGCCATGTGGAGCGCGACGAGCGAAGACGAGCACGCCGTGTCCACCGAGACGGACGGACCTTCGAGCCCGAGCGTGTACGACACCTGGCCGGACACGAGGCTGCCGTCGGGGCTGCCGCCGCTGTAGTCGTGGTACATCACGCCCGCGTAGACGCCGGTGGGGCTGCCCTTGAGCGAGTGCGGGTCGAGCCCGGCACGCTCGAACGCCTCCCACGACGCTTCCAGCAGGATGCGCTGCTGCGGGTCGGCGCGGCGGGCGTCGCGGGGGCTGATGCCGAAGAAGTCGGCGTCAAACTCCGGGGCGTCGTAGAGGAAACCGCCGTGGCGCGTGTACGTCTTGCCCGGCCGTTCAGGAGTCGGGTCGTACACGCCCTCGACGTCCCAGCCGCGGTCGGCCGGGAACTCACCGATCACGTCGCGGCCTTCGTCGACGACGTCCCACAGGTCGTCCGGCGTGCGCACACCGCCGGGGTAGCGGCAGCTCATGCCGATGATCGCGATGGGCTCGGTGTCCCGGGCCTCCAGCTCGTGCACCCGCCGGCGGGCCTGCTGCAGGTCCGCGGTGGCGCGCTTCAGGTAGTCGCGGAGCTTGTCCTCGTTGCTCATGGTCTGCCTGTTCATCCGATGCCCAATTCGTCGTCCAGCACGGCAAAGAGCTCGTCGTCGGTGGCTTCGCCGAGGTCGGCGGTGGTTTCCCGGCCGGTGTGCGCGTCGGCCCACTTGCGCACGAGCGCGTCGAGGCGGGCGGTGACCTTGCCGGTCGAGCCGTTGAGCGAACCGGCGGCGCCCGAAAGCAGCGCCTCGAGCCGGTCGATCTCGGCCAGCACCGGGTCGGCCGGGCCGCGGCCCTCGCCCAGCAGGTCGTGCAGCCGGCGCGCGAGCGCGGCCGGCGTCGGGTGGTCGAACACGACCGTGGCCGTGAGCTTGAGGCCGGTCAGCGCGCCGAGCTGGTTGCGCAACTCCACGGAGGTGAGGGAGTCGAACCCCATCTCCTGGAACGCGCGCTCGGGCTCGACCGCGGCCGCGCTCGTGAAGCCGAGGACCGCGGCGACCTGCTCGGACACGACCTCCAGCAGGTAGGCCTCGCGCTCGCCTTCCGGCACCGTGGCCAGCCGGGCGGCGACCGCGCCGTCGGAACGGGCCGCTCGCTTCGGCGCGGAAGGGCGGACCAGGCTGCGCAGCACCGGCGGGAGCGCGTCTCGGCGAGCCTTCAGCGCCGCACGGTCGAGGCGCATGGGTGCGAGCACGGCGTCGTCGGCGGTGAGGCCGGCGTCGAGCAAGGCCAGCGCTTCGTCGGTCGCCATCGGCGGGGTGCCCAGGCGACGGAGGCGGCGCAGGTCGGCGGCGTCGAGCTCGCCGGCCATGCCGCCGTCCTCGGCCCAGGCGCCCCACGCGAGGGAGGTGGCGGGTTTGCCTTGCGCCCGGCGGTGTTCGGCGAGCTGGTCGAGGAAGGCGTTGGCGGCGGCGTACCCGGCCTGGCCGGCGGCGAGGACGGAGCTCGCGGCGGAGGAGAACAGGACGAAGGCGTCGAGGTCGCCGGTCAGCTCGTGGAGGTTCCAGGCGCCGTCGACCTTCGGGGCGAAGACGCGGTCGGTTTCCTCGTCGGTGAGGGTTTCGACGCGTCCGGCCGACGGGACGCCTGCGGCGTGGATGACGGCGGTGACCCGGGTGCCCTCGACGAGCGATCGCACGGAGTCGGGGTCGGCGACGTCGCAGCTTTCGATGGTGACGTGCGCGCCGAGGGCGGTGAGCTCGTCGCGCAGCTCTGCGGCGCCGGGTGCGTTGGCGCCGCGGCGGCTGGTGAGCAGCAGGTTGCGCACGCCGTGGTTCGTGACGAGGTGCCGAGCGACGACCGCGCCGAGCCCACCGGTGCCGCCGGTGATGAGCACGGTCCCGGTCCAGCCCAGCTCCCCGGGTTCCGGCGTGGCGGCGGTGAAGCGGGGCACGAAGGCCTGCCCGTCACGGAAGGCGATCTCGGGCTCGTCGGTGAGGACGATGGGCTCGCCGTCGACGAGGAGGAACCGGCCCGGGTTCTCGGCTTCCGCGGCGCGCACGAGGCCCCACGCCGTGGCGAGCGCCGGGTGCGAGTCCTCCCCTGCGACGGACACGGCGCCGCGCGTGACGACGGCCAGCCGGTCGGTGCCGTCGAGGGTTTCGCGGATCGCGGCGAGGACTTCGCGGGTGATCGCGCGGGCGGCGGCGGGCACGGGACCGTCTGGAATGGACAGTTCGAGAACTCGTACGCCGTCGAGCGCGGCCCCCGGAGTGGCCGGTTCCCACGTGGTCCGGAACAACGAGTCTCCGGCGAGTTTGTCGAGCGAGATCGGCCGCGCGGCGAGGGCGTCGACGGTGAGTACGGGAGCGCCCGTGGCGTCGGCGAGGTGCAGCGTGATGGTGTCGGGCCCGGTCGGTGAGACGCGCACCCGCACCGCGGCGGCCCCGGCGGAGTGCAGTGTGACGCCGGAGAACGCGAACGGCAGCATCGGCGCGGTGTCACCTTCGGGTGCGGGGCCGAGCAGCTGGGCGTGCATCGCGGCGTCGAACAGTGCGGGGTGCAGGCCGTAGTCGCGGGCTTCGGGGCCGTTGGGGAGCGTGACCTCGGCGTAGACGTCGTCGCCCTGGCGCCACACCGCGCGCAGGCCGCGGAAGGCTTCGCCGTAGTGGTAACCGAGGTCGGCCAGCGTCAGGTATGGATCGTCCAGCGCGACCTCGGTGGCGCCGGCGGGTGGCCACGCGGTGAGGTCGAACGCCGGAGCCGCGGCCGACGGCACGACGAAGCCGGTCGCGTGGCGGAGCCATTCGCCGTCGGAGCGCGAGTGCACGGCGACGGCGCGGCGGCCGTGCTCGTCGGCGGCCTCGACGGTCACCTGGATCGCGGCGCCACCGCGCTCGGCGAACGCGAGCGGGGCTTCGAGAGTCAGCTCCTCGACGGTGCCGCAACCGGCCTCGTCCGCGGCGCGGCGGACCAGCTCGACGAACGCGGTGCCGGGCAACAGCGTCGAGCCGAGCACGACGTGGTCGGCGACCCAGCCGGTGGCCGACAGACGACCGGTGAGCACGAGCGTGCCGTTGTGGGCCACGCGCACCACGGAGCTGAGCATCGGGTGCTCGCCGCGCTCCTGGCCGTGCTCGACTGGGTCGCCCGAGGCGGTGGTCGCGGGCAGCCAGTAGCGGGTGCGGCGGAACGCGTAGGTAGGCAGGTCGACGCGGCGGGCACCGGCGTAGAACGCGGCCCAGTCGACGTCGACGCCGCGGGTGTGCAGCGTCGCGACGGCGGTGACCAGCGCTTGTGCTTCGGGCCGGCCCTTGCGTTGTGCGGGGACGAAGGTGTCGTCGAGCGCGCTGAGGACCGCGGCGGGGCCGACTTCGAGGAACGTGGTGACGCCGTGGCTGATCAATGTCTGCACGCCGTCGTGGAAGCGCACGGCGGCGCGGACCTGGTGGACCCAGTAGTCCGGAGTGGACGGATCGCCGCCGGCCGTGACGACGATCGGGATCCGCGGTTTCGTGTAGGTGAGACTTTTCGCCACGGTCGCGAACTCGGCCAGCATCGGCTCCATCAGCGGCGAGTGGAACGCGTGCGAGACCTTGAGCCTCGTGGACTTGCGTGCGGCGAAGTTCGCGACGGCTGCGGTGGCGGCGTCCTCGGTGCCCGACAGCACGACGGAGTCGGGACCGTTGATCGCGGCGATGCTCACCCCGTCGGCGAGGTGCGGCGTGACCTCGTCCTCGGTCGCCTGCACCGCCACCATCGCGCCTCCGGACGGCAACGCCTGCATCAGCTTGGCGCGCGCCGAGACGAGCGTGGCAGCGTCCTCAAGGGACAGAATCCCGGCGACGTGTGCCGCGGCCAGCTCACCGATCGAGTGGCCCAGCACGTGGTCCGGCCGCACGCCCCAGGACTCGAGCAGCCGGGCCAGCGCCACCTCGAACGCGAACAACGCGGGCTGGGTGTATCCGGTCTGCTCCAGCAGGTCAGCGTCGTCCAGAGCTGCCTTTACTTCGGCGTCGAGCAGCGCACACACCTGGTCGAAGGCTTCGGCGAACACCGGGTAGGCGGCCGCGAGCTCCCGGCCCATGCCCGCGTGCTGCGCGCCCTGGCCGGTGAAGACGAACGCCGTGCGGCCCGTGCCCCGGACGCCACGCACACCACCGCCGGCCAGCAGCTCCTCGCGGTTCGCGCCGACGACAACGGCACGGTGGTCCAGCGCGGACCGGGTCGTGGCCAGAGAAAAGCCGACGTCGGCGATCGACAGCGCGGGGTCGAGGTGCTCGGCGAGGTGCCGTACCTGGGCGTCCAGTGCGTCCGAGGAATCGGCCGACAGCGGCCACGCCACCACCGGCACCGTCACCTCGGGCTCCGGCGAAGGCTCGGGCGACGGCTCTTCCGCCTGCTCGATGATCACGTGCGCGTTGGTGCCGCTGATCCCGAACGACGACACCGCCGCCCGCCGCGGCCGCCCGGTCTCGGGCCACTCGCGCGCTTCGGTAAGCAACTCGACCGCGCCCGAAGCCCAGTCGACGTGAGGCGAAGGAGCGTCCACGTGCAGCGTCTTCGGCAGCACTCCGTGGCGGATGGCCTCGACGACCTTGATGATGCCGCCGACGCCCGCCGCGGCCTGGGTGTGGCCGATGTTGGACTTGAGCGAACCCAGCCACAGCGGTTCCGTGCGGTCCTGGCCGTAGGTGGCCAGCAGGGCCTGCGCCTCGATCGGGTCGCCCAGCTTCGTGCCGGTGCCGTGGCCCTCGACGAGGTCGACGTCGGCGGGCGTGAGGCCGGCCGACGCGAGCGCGCTGCGGATCACCCGCTGCTGCGCCGGTCCGTTGGGGACGGTCAAGCCGCTCGAGGCGCCGTCGGAGTTCACCGCGCTGCCGCGGACCACGGCGAGCACGGGGTGGCCCAGCCGAACCGCGTCGGAAAGGCGTTCCAGCACGAGCATGCCCGCGCCCTCGCCCCAGCCCGTGCCGTCGGCCGCGGCGGCGAACGCCTTGCAGCGCCCGTCGTCGGACAGCCCGCGCTGCTCGGTGAAGTACACGAACGTCTCGGGCGTCGCCATCACCGTGACGCCGCCGACGAGCGCGAGCGAGCAGTCTCCGCGGCGCAGCGCCTGGCCGGCCCAGTGCAGGGCGACGAGCGAGGAGGAACACGCGGTGTCCACGCTGAGCGCGGGACCTTCCAGCCCGAGCGCGTAGGCGACTCGGCCGGACACCACGCTGCCGGCGGCCGCGTGGCCCGCGTAGTCGTGGTACATCACGCCCGCGAACACGCCGGTGCTGCTGCCGCGCAGGGTTTCCGGCACGATTCCCGCGCGTTCCAGCGCTTCCCAAGCCGTTTCCAGCATGAGCCGCTGCTGCGCGTCCATGGAAAGCGCCTCGCGCGGGGAAATGCCGAAGAATTCCGGGTCGAATTCGGCCGCGTCGTAGAGGAAACCGGCCTCGCGCGTGTTCGTGGTGCCGGGGCGTTCACCGGTCGGGTCGTGCAGGGTGTCGAGCGGCCAGCCGCGGTCCGCGGGGAACTCGCCGATGGCGTCGGTGCCGGTGGCGACGAGCTGCCACAGGTCTTCCGGCGTCCGGACTCCGCCCGGGTAGCGGCAGGCCGTGCCGACGATCGCCAGGGGTTCGCTGTCGCGGTCGCGCGATTCCTGCAGAGCGCGTTTGGTCTCGCGCAGTTCCGTCGTCGCGCGTTTGAGATAACCGAGCAGTTTGCGCTCATTCTCACCGGACGGGCTTTCGGTACTCACGGATTCGACCCACCTAACCGCGGAAAGGGGTGGAAGGTGCCACGTCGAAAACGCTACCGAGGCCCTGGTGGCCGCCCCACCCCTAACGGGGCCGGGCGGCCCCACAATCACCGGGTCAGCTCGGCCAGCACGGTGTGCGCGGCCGGCAGCGCGGCGATTTCTTCGCGCAGCGCCACGGCTTTGGCCCGCACCGCGTCGTCGGCCATCACGTCGGCAAGCCGGCCGGCGGCCCCGACGAACCCGGCGCCGGCTTCGGCGACGCGAGTCGTGAAAGCTGTGCTGGTCAGGGAAAGCTGCGGCAGGCCGTGGGCCACCGCCGCGAGCGCGAGGGCCGGATCGCCATCGTGGACGACCGCGGCGCACGTCGGCAGCACAGCGGCGGGCGGGGCCACGTCGACGAGCTTCACGTTGGCGGGCACCGTGGTCCCCGGGCCGAACGCGTCGGCGCCCGCCGCGCACAGCAGCTCGACGTCCACGGCGGCGACGGCGTCGAAGACCGGGCCGAACAGCGAGGTGTCGTCGAGTGAAAGCAGGATCCGGGCCCGCCGGGGCTTGCGGCGCAACCAGTTCGGCACCACGACGGGGCCGAAGTACGGCACGTGCCGCACGGATCGCACGCCCGAACCGTTGTCCCGCAATGAAGGCGGCACAACGTCGAACGTGGTGTCCACGTCGGAAGTGGACGGTTCGTCAACGGCGCCGAGCAGCCGCACCGCCACGGCCTCGCCCGCGCGGGCGGCGGCGGTGCCGGCGGGAGCCAGCGCGTCGGAGACCACGACGTCGGGCCGCCAGAGCTTCGCGAACTCGACCAGCGCGGCCGATTCGGCGAGCGTTTCCCCGTCACCCTCTTCGAGGTCCACGGCGACGCAGCCGGTGCTGAGGATCTCCTCGACGAACGAAGGCCGTCCGGCGATCTTCACGTCGTGCCCCGCGGTGCGCAGCGCCCACGCGAGCGGGGCGAGGGTGCGCAGACGGACGGGCGACGACGGCGCGGCCAGGAGTACTCGCATGGAAATCCACTCCAGAAAAGGGAAACCGGGCCGGCCCGGTGCGGATAGTCGAATTCGAGACTATCCACCCGGAACCGGCCCGCGTACCCCTAGAAACGTCACTGCCCGGGCAGCGACACCGCCTCGATCGGGCTGCGCCGCATGGCGAGCCGGGCCGAAAGCGCGGTGACCGGCCACACGATCACGAACACCGCCGCGATCACCGCGAAGAACACCCAGATCGGCCCGACCGGCACGATGGTCCCCGACGAGATCGCCATGGGCACCATGGTGAACAACGAGATCACCGTGCCGAGCACGATCCCGAGCACCGCCAGGATCCCGCCCTCGATCATGAGCATCGACCGGACCTGACGCCTCCCCGCGCCCGCCAGCCGCTGCACGCCGAACTCCCGCCGCCGCGAAAGCACCGCCACCGCAAGGGTGTTCACGGCCGCGATGGCCGCGTACGCGATCGCCAGCACGGCCAGCAGGTAGTGGATCATCGCCTCGACGTCGGCGCTGGCGGCGAAGCTCTCCGTCAGCGTGTCCGAGTCGCCGACCACGACCCCGGGCCAGTTGTGCGTGGCCGCAGTCACGGCCGAGACGACCGCCGAGGCGTCCTGCCCGTCCGCCGCGCGCACCAGCAGCCGGCTCGCGACCCCGGACGTCGTGTGCTGCGCGAGCAACGCCGCCGGCAGCACGATGCTCGGGTAACCCGAAGGGCTGTCCAGCAGCGCGACGATCCGCACGTGCGCCTGGCCACCGTCACCGAGGCGCATGGTGATGGTGTCGCCGAGCTTGAGGTCCAGGTCGTCCGCGATGTCCTCGGGCAGAGCCACGGTGTCGCCGGTGAGGTCGCGCAGCGTCCCGGACGTGACCGGAGTGGCGAGCACGCTGGTGTCACCCGCGTCGACGCCGAGCAGCCGGCCCGGGTCGCTGCCGTTGCCGTCGTAGGGCTCCTCGATCCAGCCCTGGCTCGTGACCAGCGGCGAAACCGTGCCCACGCCCGGCACCTGCTGCACGGCGCGCACCAGGTCGGCCGAGACCGCCCCGGTGCCGCTGTCGACCACCGCGTCGGCCTGCAGCTGCTCGGCGTAGGCGCCGACAATCGCGTGCTGCTGCGTGGTTTCCGCGTACACGTTGCCCAGCGCGACCGCGGTCGCGAGGGTGATCGGCGTGAGCACCGCGGCGAACGCCACGGCGCGCGTGCGCGAGTTGATCACGGCCAGCGTCGCGTCCCGGCCGCCGACCCGCCGGATCAGCGGGCCGAAGCGCGTGGCGACGTAGGCCATCAGCTCCGGGCCGATGAGCGCGACGGCGATCGAACCGGTGAGCACCGCCGGACCGCACGCGGCCGAGGCGATGTCCACGGGCAGGAACAGCGTCGCCACGGCCAGCAAGACCGTGAACCCGGCGAAGATCTTCGCGCCGAACTTGCGCACTTCGTTGACCTTCGCCGACGGGATCGACGCCTCCGCGAGCGCCTGCAGCGGACGCGACCGCGCGGCCGGCAGCGCGGCGAACCACGCGGCGGCGAACGAGATCCCGAGCGCCAGCACCAGACCGCCCGCGAACGCGATGATCCCCTGACTGAACTCCAGCTGCGGCGGCAGCACGCCGTCCTCGGTGGTGATCGCGAAGATCCGCGTGCCCACGAACCGGCCGAGGAACACCCCCGCGATCGCGGCCAGCACCGCGACCACCATGGTCTCCGAGAGCACCATGCGGTGCACCTGTTTCGGCGTCGCGCCGGTGGCCCGCAGCAATGCGAGCTCCTGCTGGCGCTGCCGCACGGTGAGGCTGATCGTCGCTGACACCACGAGCGCCATCACGACCAGCACCATGCCGCCGAAGACCCCGGCGAGCAGGATCAGCGGCAGCTGCGCGGCCTCGATGCCGGGGAACTCCGCGGAACCGCGGTCGGCGCCGGTCAGCACGGTCAGCCCCGGGACCTGCTCGGCGAGGCGGCCGGCCAGGTCGTCGGCGTCGACGCCGGGCGCCGGGAACACGCCGGCGAGGTCGACGGTGCCCGGGTGCGTGGCGAACTGCTGCACGTCACCGGCCGAGAAGAACAGCGCGGGTCCCGAAACGTCGGAGTGCGCGATGCCCGTGACGACGAAGTCGCGCGGCTGCGCGCCGTCCACGGCGATGGCCACCTGGGCGCCGACCTGGACCCCGGCGGCGGACGCCTCGTCCAGCACGACCTGTCCGGCGTTCTGCGGCGGCGTGCCGCTCGCCAGCGTGTACGGCGCGAGCGCGGCCGACTCCCAGCCGTGCCCGGCGAGCGCGTCGCCGCCCGCCTGCGGGCCGGCCGCGGTCACGAGGACCGCCGGGAACGAGACGTCGGGCACGACCTGGTCCACCCCGGGCACGCCGGCCAGCCGCGTCAGCTGGTCCGCGGGCACCCCGGCGCGTTCGCTGTAGGGCACGACTTGCGACTCTTCGTCGGGCAGCTTGAACCCGGCCGAACCGCCGACCACCACGGGCGCCGCGGCGAGGCGCTGAGGCTGTGCGTCGAGCGTGAGCGCGGTTTCGAACAGGCCGCCACACGCGATGAGCAGCGAGCAGCCGACGAGGATCGCGACGAACGTCGCCAGCGAGGCGGCGGCGCGGAACCGCAGGCTGGCCAGCGCCATCCGGAGCACCACGCGCCGCGGGCTCACTGCTGCCCCCTCGCCAGCTTGGCCTGGGCGCCGAGGCGCGCCAGCTCACCGGCCACGGCTTCCACGGCCGGGGCGGCCATGCGCGTCACGATCTGACCATCCACAAGGAACAGAACCGTGTCGGCGAAGGAAGCCGCGACCGGGTCGTGGGTGACCATCACGATGGTCTGGCCGGCGTCGGCGAGCTCGCGCAGCAGGCCGAGCACCTCGAGCGCGGTGCTCGTGTCGAGCGCGCCGGTCGGCTCGTCGGCGAACGTCACCTCCGACCGGCCCGCGAGCGCGCGGGCGATCGCCACGCGCTGCTGCTGGCCGCCGGAAAGCTCACCGGGACGGTGCTTCACGCGGTGCGTGAGCCCGACCCGCTCCACGACCTGCGCGATCCACGCCCGGTCCGGTTCACGACCGGCGAGCAGCATCGGCAGTGTGATGTTCTCCTCGACGTTGAGCGCCGGCATGAGGTTGAACGACTGGAACACGAACGCCACGTGTTCGCGCCGCAGCTCCGTCAGCTGCGTCTCGCTCTTGCCCTTGAGGTCGGTGCCGACGAGCGTGACGCTGCCCGAGTCGGGCCGGTCGAGGCCCGCCGCACAGTGCAGCAGCGTGCTCTTGCCGGAACCCGACGGGCCCATCACCGCGGTGAAGCTGCCGCGCGGGAAGTCGACGCTGACGCCGGCGAGCGCGACGACCTCGTTCTCCCCGCGCCCGTAGGTCTTCTTCACCGAGTCAAGCCGGACGGGCGACCCGGTGGCCGTCATCGTCGTCATGACCGGGTGGCCCTCTCCTTCGACCGGCCGCGGACCGCGAGCCACCAGGGCACCACGATCACGGCGCCGCCGATGAGCGGCCAGATAAAGAACGGCGAGTGGTTCAGGCTCAGCGTGACGGCACACATGATCAGCCAGATCAGCAGGTGCACACCGGTGGCTACCAGCCACACGATCGCCACCACCTTCAGAGCGGTGGTGCGCCCCCCGGCCGTCGAACTGTCTGTCGTTTCGGCCATCTCGGCCCCCGATCGTTGAACTGTGTATGGCTTGCACAGTTTAGCGGACCAGTTCGCCAAGGGGAACCCAGGACCCTTTTCACCAGGTCAGGGGTTGCGCGTCACTCGCCGGCGAGGCGCATTCGGCGGTCGCGCTCACGGGTGGACCACAGGCCGAGCACGATCAGGCCGCCGCCGAGCACGGGCCAGATCGGCCACGGGCCGTCCCAGTGGCCGCTGACCAGGCCGAGGATCAGGTAGACCAGCACGTTGACCACGCTCGCCACGGCCCACACGGCAGCAGCGACCCGCGGCGCGGCCTGCAGGATCGCCGGCACCGCGGCTTCCGCGCGGCCGGCCACCCCGGCGGTCAACGTGGCGTAGTCACCGGCCGATTCGACCCGGGCGAGCCGTTGCGCCGCCTCGGCTTCGTCGTACTGCCCCTCATCTCGTGCGTGCTCGATCCGCGTGACCGCGAGCTTGCGGTCCAGCTCAGTGACCTGCGTACGCTCCGGCCACAGCAGCCTGCCGATGGCCGAAGCCACCGGCTTGGTCTCGATCACGTCCGCTCGCCCTCCGCCCGAATCAGTGCAAGACTCTCACAGTTTACTGCCGGAGTACTCGCCAGGGAAGATGCGGACCATGCTGGACAGGGACACGACACCCGAACGGCCCCCGGGGCTCACACTCGCCTGGGGCGGCGCCCCGCCGCCGCGGCGCGGACCGCGGCCCGCGCACACCGTCGAACAGATCGTCGCGGCGGCCGTGGAACTCGCTGACGCCGAGGGCGCCGCGGGCGCCTCCCTGCCGAACATCGCGCACGAGATCGGCGTGACGACCAACGCGCTGTACCGCTACGTCAGCTCGAAAGAGGAGCTGACGGTGCTGCTCGCCGACGCCGGCTGGGGCCCACCGCCGCAGGCTTTGGTCGCCTCCGGCGACTGGCGCGCCGACGTACGGGCCTGGGCTCGCGCCGTCGTCGACCGGCTGCTGACCCGCCCGTGGCTGCTGGACCTGCCGCGCAGCGGCGACGCGATCACGCCGAACCGCCTGGCGTGGACCGAGCTCCTCCTGGCCGCCCTCACCCGCGCCGGCGTCCACAAAGGACACCTCCTCGGCTGCGTCACGATGGTGACGGGCTTCGCCCACGCGGCCGCCGCGCGCCTCGCGACCCCGGCCGGCCCGGGGGAGGCCGCCGCTGTGCGCGATCACCTGCTGCCCCACCTCGACCGCCTCGGCTCGACGCACCTGGCCGGCCTGGTCGCGGAAGGCCAGTACCCCGCAACACAACCGGAGGCGGAAGCTTTCCTCGAGGCCGGCCTCGACCACGTCGTCGCCGGGGTGTCGGGGTTCGCCGAGACCCGCTGACGAAAGAACTCCCGGCCGGGGCATCGAGGGCACCCGGCCGGGAGCAGGGGGTCACGCGAGTTCGGTGAGCCACTCCGAGACGGCGTGGGCGGTGGTCGGGGCGTCGGTGTCGATGAGGGTGAAGTGGTGGCCCGGGACGGTGCGGGTGGTGCCCGCGTGGGACCAGGTGGTCTGCCACGTCGTGGCGGCCGGGTCGAAGGGATCCGTGGGCCGCACGAGCAGCGACGGCGTGGCGAGGTCCGCGACGGTGATCTGCGGCAGCAGGTCCATGTAGCGGGCCATCGCCGTGAGCTTCGTACGGTCGAAGGAACCGTACTGCGATTCGTGGCGCAGCATGCCCTTCGCGAGGTCCGCGGCGGCCTCCTCGCTGGCGCGGACGTCTTCACCCACGCCTTCGTGGATCACGTAGGTGTCCAGGAGCACGGCGCCGGCGGCCGGGGTGCCCGTGCGTTCCAGAGTTTCGGCGACGGCGTGGACGAGGATGCCCGCCGACGAGTAGCCCAGCAGCGCGAACGGACGATCGCCCGCCGCCTTGCGCAGACTCTCCGCGAGGACCTCGACGATCGCCTCCGGGGTCGACGGCAGCGCCTCGCCGGGCAGGAAGCCCGGCATCGGCACCGCGTGCAGCTCGTGGTCGCCGGGGAAGCCGGCGGCGAGCTTCGCGTACTGGTACACCCCGCCCGTCGCGACCGGCGTCGCGAAGCAGAACAGCTGTGTGGCCGCCGAACCCTCCTTCAGCCGCACCGGTGCGGGCAGCCGGTCGACGTCGGCGGGTGAGGTGAACGCGGGACGCAGGTTCGCGACCGCGCCCAGCATGCTCAGCCCGTCCTGTACCCGGCCGGCCCGGACCGCGTCGGCGAAGAGCTCCTGCAGGGAATCGTCCTCCGCCGGAGCCGCGACCGTGGTGTCCAGTTCGGACAGCAGGTGCGTGGCCAGGCCGGCCGGGGTCTGATGGTCGAACACCACCGTGGCCGGCAAGCGCAGCCCCGTGTCGTCGTTGAGGCCGTTGCGCAGTTCGACGGCCGTGAGCGAGTCGAGGCCCGACTCCAGGAAGTGCCGCGACGCGTCGATCGCGGTGCCGCCGGCGTACCCGAGCAGCGCCGCCGTCCGGTCCAGGATCAGGTCCAGCACGGCCCGTTCGCGCTGCAGCGGTTCGAGCCCGGCCAGCCGCTGCTTCAGCCCCTCCGAGTCGCTCGCGGCCCGCGACGCCGTGCGCCGTGAAGGCGTGACGAGCGCGCGGAACACCGGCGGCACGTCTTCGGAGTCGCCGGTGAGCACCTTCATCGGCACGAGCAGAGCCTCCGGCCGCGCGAGGGCGGCGTCGAACAGCGCCATTCCTTCCTCAGTGGACAGAGGCGAGATTCCGTTGCGCACCAACCGGTCTCGGTCGGTATCGGAGAGTCCGGCGTTCTCCCACAGACCCCACGCGAGCGACTGCGCGGGCAGCCCGCGGAACCGCCGGTGCGCGGCGAGGCCGTCGAGGAACGTGTTGGCCGCGGCGTAGCTGCCCTGGCCCGCGTTGCCGAGCAGCCCGGCGACGGAGGAGAAGAGCACGAACGCCGAGAGATCCAGGCCTTCCGTGAGCCGGTGCAGGTTCAGCGCCGCGTCGGCCTTCGGCCGCAGCACCGCCGAGAGGCGCTCGCGGGTCAGCGACGGCACTGTCGCGTCGTCGACGACGGCGGCCAGGTGCACCACCGCGGTCAGCGGGTGCTCGGCCGGGATCGCGGCGAGCACTTCGGCCAGCGCGGTTTCGTCGGCGGCGTCGCAGGCCGCGACGGTCACCGAAGCACCCAGCTCGGTCAGCTCGTCGACCAGGCCGGAAGCCGAGCCTCGCCGGCTCACGAGCACCAGCCGCCGCACGCCATGTTCGGTCACCAGGTGCCGCACGAGCTGCGAACCGATCGCACCGGTCGCCCCGGTGACGAGCGTCGTCCCCTCAGGACCGAACGCGGCCTCCGGCTCGGCCGACGGTGCCGGCCGCGTGAGCCGCCCTGCGTACGCAACGCCCGAGCGGAGCACGAACTGCGGTTCTCCGGAGCCGGGAAGACCCGGCAGCAAGCTCAGCGAAGCCTCGTCGGTGTCGACGAGCACGAACCGGTCCGGGTTCTCCGACTGCGCCACGCGCACCAGGCCCCACAGCGCGGCCCCGCCGAGATCCGTGACGTCCTCACCACCTTCGCGCGCCACCGCACCGCTGGTGAGCACGACCAGCGTGGCCGCCGCGAACTCAGGCCGCGAAAGCCAGTTCTGCACATCCTCCAGCGCGTCGCCGACAACAGCCGAGGTACGGCGATCGAGCACCACGACGTCCGGCACCGGCCCGGTGGCAAGCACCGCGTCCAGGCTCGGGAACAGCGCGGGCACGTCCGCACCACCGGCCACCGGCACGGGCAACCAGGCCCAGCCGAACAGCGACTCCGGCGCCCGCGTGACCGCCGTGCCACCGGCACCCGCCCGCAGCACCAGCGAGTCCACCGACGCGACCGGACGCCCGGTCTGGTCGGCCAGCTCGATCGCCACGGAGTCCGCGGCCAGCGGCGTGATCCGCACCCGTAGCCGGCTCGCGCCCACCGCGTGCAGCCGCACGCCGGTCCACGCGAACGGCAGCCCGCCCTCGACCGTCACGCTCTCGGCGAGCCCGATGGCGTGCAGCGACGCGTCGAGCGCGGCCGGGTGCAACCCGAACCGCTCGGCGGCCGGGTCCTCCAGCACAACCTCCGCGAATACCTCGGCACCCGATACCCAGGCGGCCGTGAGCCCCTGGAACGCCGGCCCGTAACCGAGGCCTGCGGCCGCGAAGCCTTCGTAGAACCCGTCCAGCTCAACGGGTTCCGCACCCGCAGGCGGCCAGACGGACAGCCCGGCGGGCTCGGCCCCCGTCTCGGGAGCGAGCACCCCGGCGGCGTGGCGCACCCACGGCTCGGCGGCGTCGGCCTGCGAGAACACCGACACGGCGCGGCGACCCGAGCCGTCCGGCTCGTCCACGACCACCTGCAGCCGCACCTTGCCGAGCTCGGGCAGCACGAGCGGCGCCTCCAGCGTGAGCTCGTCGATCCGCGGGCAGCCGGCTTCGTCCCCGGCCCGCACGGCCAGTTCGACGAAAGCCGCGCCCGGGAACAGGATCGCGCCGCCGACGGTGTGGTCGGCCAGCCACGGGTGCGTGTGCACCGACACCTGGCCGGTCAGCACCACCTGCGCGGACCCGGCCACCGTCAGCGACGCGGCCACGACCGGGTGCTCCGTCGCGTCGAGCCCGGTCGTCACCAGGTCACCGGTGGCGTGCAGGGCCTCCATGTCCACCTCGGGCCAGAACCGCGTGCGGCAGAAGGCGTACGGCGGCAGCGGCACCTGCTCGGCGCCGCGGAACAGCCTTGCGGGCGCGAGACCGAGGCCGTGCGCGAAGAACCGGCCGGCGGCCAGTTGCGCACCCCGCAGCTCGCCCTGGGCTTTGGCGCGCAGCGGGATCACCACGACGTCACGCGGGTCGCCGGCGAGGCAGGTCTGCGTCATCGCTGCGAGCGTGCCGTCGGTGCCCAGCTCCACGTACCGCGCGGCACCGAACTCCTCCAGTGCCCGCACGCCGTCGAGGAACCGCACGGACCGGCGGCAGTTCGCCACCCAGTACTCCGGGTCGCACCAGCGCTCCGGGTCGACGACCGCACCGTCCACGGTGGACACCACGGGGAGCCGGGCCGGCTCGTAGGTGAGCTCTTCGGCGATCTCGCGCAGCTCGTCGAGGATCTCGTCGAGCAGCGGCGAGTGGATGGCCTGGCTGATCGCGAGCCGCTTGGTGCGCCGGCCTTCCGCCTGGAAGTGCTCGGCGATGCCCAGCACGTCGGTTTCGGCGCCGGAGACCACGAGCGAGCGCGGGCCGTTGATCGCGGCGATGCCGCAGGCCGGGGTGAGCAGCGGCGTCACCTCGGCTTCGTCGGCTTCGACCGCGAACACCGCACCGCCGGAGAGCTCCTGCATGAGCTGCCCGCGGTGCGCGACGAGCTTCGCCGCGTCCTTGAGCGACAGCACGCCGGCCACGTGCGCGGCGGCGATCTCGCCGACGGAGTGGCCCAGCAATACCCCTGGCCGCAGGCCCCACGACTCGACCAGCCGGTAGAGCGCCACCTGCATGGTGAACAGCGCGGCCTGCGTGAACGCCGTGCGGTCGAGCAGCTGCGCGTCGACCGAGCCCTCTTCGGCGAACATCACCTCACGCAGCGAGCGACCAAGGTGGTCGTCGAACAACACGCTCGCCTGGCTGAAGGCGTGCTCGAACACCGGGAACGCGGCGCACAGCTCGCGGCCCATCCCCGGCCGTTGCGTGCCCTGCCCCGGGAAGAGGAACGCGGTCGTCCCGCCGCGGGCGATGCCGCGCACGACGGCCGCCGAGTCCTCCCCCGCGGCGAGCGCGGCGAGGCCCGCCACCAGTTCGGCCCGATCGTCGCCGGCCACGGCCGCGCGGTAGGACAGCACCGGTTCGCGCACGGCCAGCGAGAACCCGACGTCGAGCGGGTCCAGGTCCGGGCGCTCTTCAAGGTGTGCCAGAAGAGCGGCAGCCTGCAGCGGCAAGGCTTCCTGCGTGCGCGCGGTGAGCAGCCACGGCGGAAGAGCCGAGCCACGCTCACCGGCGGCCCGCACCGGCTCGGGCTCGGCGACGGGCGGCGCCTGCTCCACGATCACGTGGGCGTTGGTGCCGCTGTACCCGAAGGCCGAAACGGCGGCGCGGCGCGAACGGTCCCGCTCGGGCCACGGGATCGTCTCGGCGAGCAGCCGCACGGTGCCCGGCGACCAGTCGACGTGCGGCGACGGGTCGTCGCCGTGGCGGGTCATCGGCAGCTCGCCGTGCCGCATGGCCAGGATCATCTTGATGACCCCGGCCGCACCCGCGGCGGCCTGCGTGTGCCCGATGTTCGACTTCACCGAGCCGAGCCACAGCGGGTCGTCGGCCGGGCGCTCGCGGCCGTAGGTGGCGAGCAACGCGTTGGCTTCGATCGGGTCGCCCAGCGTGGTGCCGGTGCCGTGGCCCTCCACGACGTCGACGTCCGCGCCGGTCAGCCCCGCGAGCTTGAGCGCGCGGCGGATCACGCGTTCCTGAGAAGGCCCGTTGGGCGCGGTGAGGCCGTTGGACGCGCCGTCCTGGTTGACCGCGCTCGCGCGGACCACCGCCAGGACCTCGTGGCCGTTGCGCTGCGCGTCGGCGAGGCGCTCGACCACGAGCAGGCCCACACCCTCGGCCCAGCCCACGCCGTCGGCCGCGGCCGAGAATGCCTTCGTGCGCCCGTCGGAGGCCGTGCCGCTGTTGTCGAAGTGCACGAACGGTTCCGGTGAGACGAGCGCGGACACGCCGCCCGCGAGGGCGAGTGAGCAGTCGCCCTGGCGCAGCGCCTGGATGGCGAGGTGCAGGGCCACCAGCGAAGACGAGCACGCGGTGTCGACCGAGACGGCCGGGCCCTCCAGCCCGTAGGTGTAGGCGACGCGGCCCGAGACCACGCTGCCGAGTGCGCCGGAGCCGCGGAACAGGCCGTTGTGCGCGAGCGTGCCGAGCGGGCCCGGGTCGTAGTCCGACTGCATCACGCCGGCGAACACGCCGGTGTCGGTTCCCTTGAGCGACAACGGGTTGATGCCTGCCGACTCGCACGCTTCCCACACGGCCTCGAGCAGCATGCGCTGCTGCGGGTCCATCATCACGGCTTCGTTGGGGCTGATGCCGAAGAAGCCGGCGTCGAAGTCGGTGGCGTCGGTGACGAAGCCGCCGTTGGGCTCCTTTCCCGCGGCTGCCGACATCCCGAGCCAGTAGTCGAGGTCCCACGCACGGTCCTCGGGGAAGCGCGACGTGCCGTCGCCGCCGTTCGCGACGAGCTGCCAGAACTCCTCGGGCGTGCGCACGCCGCCGGGGAAGCGGCAGGCCATGCCGACGATGGCGATGGGTTCATCGGCACCGAGGGTGACGACGGTCTGCTCGGGCTCGGCAGCGTCCCCGAGGTCGCCGAGCAGCGATTCGTGCAGGTGCGCGGCCAGGTCGCCCGCGGTCGGGTAGTCGAAGACGAGCGTGGCCGTGAGGCTGAGACCGGTGGCCTCGTTGAGCGTGTTGCGCAGCTCGACCGCGGTGAGCGAGTCGAACCCGAGGTCCTTGAACGCGCGGTCGGCGTCGACGACGTCGGCCGAACCGTGCCCGAGCACCGCGGCCGCGTGGGCGATGACCAGCTCACGCAGGTGGTCGAGCCGCTTGTCCGCGGGCAGCCGGATCAGCTTGCCCAGCAGGGAGTCCGCGCCCGCCTCGCGGTCGGAGACCGTGCGCCGCGCCGCCGGGACGAGGCCGCGCAGGAGGTCGGGCACGCCGCCCGCCTCGCGCCACGCGGGCAGGTCGAGCTTGATCGGCACGAACACGTCACCGGCCGAGCCGACGGCCGCGTCGAAGAGCGCGAGGCCCTCCTCCGCCGTGAACGCGCCGAGGCCGCGCTTGCCGTGCGTCTCGCCGGCCATGCCCGCGGCCGACTCCCACATGCCCCAGGCCAGCGAGTGCGCCGGCTTGCCTTCGGCCCGGCGGTGGGCGGCGAGGGCGTCGAGGAAGGCGTTGGCGGCGGCGTAGTTGGCCTGGCCGGGTGCGCCGAGCACGCCGGCGGCCGAGGAGAACGTGACGAACGCGGCGACGTCGCCGGCCAGCTCGTGCAGGTGCCAGGCGGCGAGAGCCTTGGGGTCGAAGACACCGTCGATGCGCTCGGGCGTGAGCGAGGGCAGCACGCCGTCGTCGAGGACGCCGGCCGCGTGGACCACGGCGTGGACCGGGTGCTTCTTCAGCAGCCGTTTCACGGCGGCCGCGTTGGCGAGGTCGCACGCGGCCACGGTGGCCTCGGCACCCAGCTCGGCCAGCTGCGCGACCAGCTCGGCGACACCCGGCGCCTTCTTGCCGCGGCGGCTGACCAGCAGGAGCTTCTTCGCGCCCTGCTGAGCCAGGTGCGTCGCGACGATCCGGCCCAGCGCGCCGGTGCCGCCGGTGAGCAGCACCGTCCCGGCCGCCCAGTCCACGGGTTCGGCCGGCTCCGGCACCGCGCGGGCCAGCCGCGGCACGCGCACGTCGTCGCCGGACACGCGCACGGCCGTCTCGTCGGCCACCGCGATCGCGGCGAGTTGCTCCGGGGTGGGCTCGCCTTCGACCAGCACGATCCGGCCGGGGTTCTCGACCTGCGCCGAGCGGACGAGACCGGCGACGGCGGCACCGGCGAGATCGCCGCGAGTCACCACGACCAGCTTGTCCTCGGCCGTCGACTGCAGCTCCGCCAGTGCACTGTGGACAGCCGCCCGGGCGCTCTCCGCGTCGTTGCCGGTGCCGGCTTCGTACACGGTGTAGTCGGTGCTGCTCGCTTCGGGCAGTGTTGTGGAGACCCAGTCGAGGGCGTACAGCGAGTCGGTGCTGCTCGGCGTCGAGCGCGCGGCCGCGAGCTGCTCCTCGCTGATCCGGCGCAGCGTCAGGCCGCCGACGCGGGCGACCGGCGCGCCGCTGGTGTCCGCGAGCCGGAGCTCCACGGTCTGCTCGCCCGTCGGGTGGACCTGTACCCGCAGCGCCGAAGCACCGGCCGCGTGAAGCTCCACATCGGACCACGCGTACGGCAGCGTCGTGCCTTCACCGGCCGCGCTGCTGAGGCCCACGGCGTGCAGAGTCGCGTCGAACGCCGCGGGGTGCAGGCCGAACGCCTCCGCGCTCATGCGGTCCTGCTCGGGCAGCGCGACCTCGGCGAAGACGTCGTCACCACTGCGCCACGCGGCACGCAGGCCGCGGAAGACCGGGCCGTAGGCCATGCCGTGGTCGGCGAGCAGGTCGTACATCCCGTCGAGGTCGATCACCTCGGCGCCGGCCGGCGGCCACGCGCTGAGATCGAACGCGGCGCCTGCGGAACTCGGGGCGAGCGTGCCGTCGGCGTGGCGGGTCCACGCGCTCGCCGTGGACAGGTCGTCGGGTCGCGAGTGGACACTGATCGGCCGCGTACCGTCGGCGGCAGGAGCGCCCACGCGGATCTGGATCCGTGCGGCGCCCTTCTTCGGCAGGACGAGCGGCGCGTGCAGCGTGAGGTCCCGGACACGGCCGCAGCCGACCTCGTCGCCCGCGCGCACGGCGAGCTCCACAAAAGCCGTGCCAGGCAACAGGATCGCGCCGCCGACGACGTGGTCGTTCAGCCACGGGTGCGTGGTCGCCGAGATCCGGCCGGACAGGACGAGACCCTCGGCGTCGGCGAGCAGCGTCGCCGCGCCCAGCAGCGGGTGGTCGACCGGGTCGAGGCCCATCGACGTCACGTCAGCGGAGTCGGACGAGACCTCCAGCCAGTAGCGCTGGTGCTGGAAGACGTAAGTGGGCAGTTCGGCGCGCGCGGCGCCGCGAGCGGTGAAGTGTGCCGCCCAGTCGGGCGAGATCCCGCGGACGTGCAGGGTCGCGAGCGCCGTGACCAGCGCGACGTCCTCGGCGACGTCCCGACGCTGCGCGGCCACCGCGACGGAACCGTCCGAAGAGGACTGCGGCACGACGGCCGTCAGCGGCGCGTCCGGGCCCAGCTCCAGGAACCGGTTCACGCCCTCGGCCGACAGCGCGCGCACGGCGTCGGCGAACAGCACCGGCCGGCGCACGTTGCGCACCCAGTACTCGGGATCCGTCAGCTCGGCGAACACCTCACCGCCAGTGACGCTGGAAATGACCGACAGCGTGGGCTCGGTGTAGGTGATGCTCCGGGCCACCGCGCGGAACTCGGCCAGCATCGGCTCCATCAGCCGCGAGTGGAACGCGTGCGACACCTTCAGCTTCGTCGTGCGACGCCCCGCAAACTTCTCCGCCACGGCGAGCACGGCGTCCTCCGCACCGGAGATGACCACGGACCGCGGCCCGTTCACCGCGGCGACGTCGACCGTCCCTTCGGGATCGTGCTCCGCGACCTCGTCGGCCATGCCTTCGATCGCCACCATCGCGCCGCCGGCGGGCAGCGCCTGCATCAGCTTGCCTCGAGCAGCGACGAGCTTCGCCGCGTCGGCCAGCGAGAACACGCCGGCGCAGTGGGCGGCCGCCAGCTCGCCGATCGAGTGCCCGCACACCGCGTACGGCACCAGACCCCACGACTCGACCAGCCGGAACAACGCGACCTCGAACGCGAACAGCGCGGCCTGCGTGTACCCCGTCTGCGCCAACTCGTCCTCGTCACCGGCCACGACCTCGCGGATCGGCCGGTTCAGGTGCCGGTCCAGCTCCTCGCACGCGGCGGCGTAAGCCTCGGCGAACACGGGGAACTTCGCGGCAAGCTCAGCGCCCATGCCGACGCGCTGCGAACCCTGACCGGAGAACAGGAACCCGAGCGTCGCCTCACCCCGCGCCAGCCCGCTGACGCCACCGGGCTCGCCGTTCGCCAGCGCGGTCAACGCCGCCAGCAGCTCGCCGGGCGTGTGCCCGATCACCGCGGCGCGGTGGTCGAGGTGCGTCCGGCCGACGGCCAGCGTGCGCGCCACGTCGAGCGGCAACGCGGGGTTCTCCACCAGGTGCTCCGCCAGCCGCGCGGCCTGATCCCGCAGCGCCTGCGGCGTGCGCCCCGACAGCACGAACGGCACCGCCGCGTCATCACGCGAAGGCCCGTCAGCGGCTTCGGGCTCCGGCGCCTCTTCGAGGATCACGTGTGCGTTGGTGCCACTCAGTCCGAAGCACGACACCGCCCCCCGACGCGGCCGGTCCCCTCGCTCCCACGGCCGAGATTCGGTCAGCAGCTCGACGCGCCCGGCGCTCCAGTCGACGTGCCGGGTCGGTTTGTCGACGTGCAGCGTCTTCGGCAGCACGCCGTTGTTCAGCGCCAGCACCAGCTTCAGCACCCCGGCGACACCGGACGCGGCCTGCGTGTGCCCGACGTTCGACTTGATCGACCCCAGCCACAGCGGCTCGGAGCGGTCTTGGCCGTAGGTCGCCAGCAGCGCCTGCGCCTCGATGGGGTCACCGAGCTTGGTGGCCGTGCCGTGCGCCTCGACCACGTCGACCTCGTCGGGGCTCACCCGCGCGTTGGCCAGGGCCTGGCGGATCACGCGCTGCTGGGCCGGGCCGTTGGGCGCGGTCATGCCGTTGGAGGCGCCGTCCTGGTTGATCGCGGTGCCGCGCACGATCGCGAGCACGGGGTGGCCGTTGCGACGCGCGTCGGAGAGCTTCTCGACGAGCAGCATGCCGCAGCCCTCGGACCAGCCGGTGCCGTCGGCGGAGTCGGCGAACGTGCGGCAGCGCGCGCTGCGGGCGAGCGTGCCGTCGAGCGAGAACTCCACGAAGGTGCGCGGCGTCGACATCACCGAAACCCCGCCGGCCAGCGCGAGCGAGCACTCGCCGCTGCGCAGGGCCTGAACCGCGAGGTGCAGCGCGACGAGCGAGGACGAGCACGCGGTGTCGATCGTGACCGCGGGTCCTTCGAGCCCGAAGGTGTAGGCCAGGCGCCCGGAGATCACGCCCGACGAGCCGTAGCTGCCCTGGTAGTTGTGGTACATCGTGCCGGCGAACACGCCCGTGGGGCTGCCCTTCACCGAGTGCGGCGCGATGCCGGCGCGTTCGAAGGCCTCCCACGACGTCTCGAGCAGCAGCCGCTGTTGCGGGTCCATCAGCAGGGCCTCACGCGGGCTGATGCCGAAGAGGTCGGCGTCGAAGTCCAGCGCGTCGTGCAGGAATCCGCCTTCGCGCACGTAGCTGGAGCCCGGGCGTTCGCCGCTGGGGTCGTAGAGGCGCTCGAGGTCCCAGCCGCGGTCGGCCGGAAACTCGCCGATGGCGTCGACGCCGCCGGCCAGCAGCCGCCACAACTCCTCCGGGGTGTCGGCGCCGCCCGGGAGCCGGCAGGCCATGCCGATGATCGCGATCGGCTCGCGCGCGGCCTCGGTGAGCCGGCGGTTCTTCTCGCGCAGCCGCTCGGTTTCCTTCACCGAGGCTCGGAGCGCACCGACCAGTTTTTCTTCGGAGTTGCCCACGTGTCCTCGTTCCTTCCCGGTGACGCTGTGTTGTTTGGTACCGATCCGGCCACAGTCACAGCGGGAACAGTTGCCCGATGCGGCAACGCCCGGCCGAGTCCCCGCCTACTTTTGGCCGGATCGGTAAGGCCAGACAGGCCGACGATAGAAGCGCGAGCGCGGCCGGACCCACCCCTAAGAGCCCCTGCACCAGGCTCTCCGCCGGGCACCAAGGTCCGCTTTAGACGGTCTTTAGGGGTTGTCGGTCGCGGCGGCCGGATGACAGATTTTCCCCACGTTCACAGCAATTCTCTCGCTCGTTTTCGCCCGAGGTTCGCCCGCTGGACTGAGACTGGGGATCGGTTATGCACAGGAAGATTCGGAAGCTTCTGGTCGTGGGGGCCCACGGCGACGACGAGACGCTCGGCGCCGGCGGCACCATCGCCCGCCTCGCCGACGACGGCGTCGTCGTGTCGCTCTGCATCCTGACCAACGACGACGGTTCGCGGTCGGTGAGCGGCACCGGTGTCGTCGACCGCACCGCCGCGATCGAGCTGGCCGCGAAGACGCTCGGCATCGAGCGCGTGAGCATCCACGAGTTCGGCGACAACCGCCTCGACACCGAACGGCACCTGGACCTCAACCGCGTCGTCGAGCAGGAGGTCCGGGAGTTCGAGCCGGACACGGTGTTCGCCACCAGCATGTGCGACCTGTCCACCGACCACGCGCTGGTAAGCCGCGCGGCTCGCGTCGCGGGCCGGCCGGGCCGCGGGCCGGTCAAGGAGGTCCGCACGTTCGAGATCCGCTCCGCCACCGACGTCGGAGAAGCTTCGGGGCTGCCCAACGCGTTCCGCCCGAACTACTGGCAGCTGCTCGACGAGTCGCACCTCGACCGCAAGATCGACGCGCTGCGCGCCTACGGCAAGGAGCTCGAGCCGTGGCCCAGCCCCCGCAGCGAACGCGGCGTGCGCGCCCTGGCCGAATACCGCGGCTCGCAGGTCTCGGCGGGGCTCGCCGAGGCGTTCGAAATCGTGCGGATCGTGCATTGAGCGCGTTTTCCCCAGCCTTCTTTCCTGCCTTTACCCTGCCCTGCAAGAAACGGGTGACGAGAAATGACCACAACTGTCGCTGAATTCCGGACCACCTCCGAGCTCACCAAACTGACCTCGGTCGCCGTGATCGGCATGGGTTACGTCGGGCTGCCGACGGCGCTCGGCCTGCACGCCGGCGGCGTCGAGGTGATCGGCATCGACCTGTCGCAGAACCGCCTCGACGCCATCCGCTCGTGCGAGGTCGACCTCATCGAGTCCGACCACCGCCGGCTCGAGAAGGCCGTGCACCAGGAGGACTTCCAGCTCACCGCCGACTCCGCGCGCATGGCCGAGGCCGACGCGGTGCTGGTGTGCGTGCCGACCGGGCTCGACGAGTACCTGATGCCCGACCTGGGCCCGCTGGAGAGCGCGTGCGCCGCCCTGATCTCCCACGCGCGGCCCGGCCAGACGCTGATCCTCACCTCGACCAGCTACGTCGGCACGGCGGAGCGGCTGCTGGTGAAACCGTTGACTGCCAAGGGCTTCACCGTCGGTCGTGACATCTTCGTCGCGTCCAGCCCCGAGCGCATCGACCCCGGCAACGTCACGCACACGCAGGCCGAGACGCCGCGCGTGCTGGGCGGGGTCACGCCGGTGTGCACCGCGATGGCGCAGCGCGTGATCAACGTGCTGACCCCGGCCGTGCACTGCGTCAGCTCGCCGGAGACGGCCGAGATGACCAAGCTGTTCGAGAACACCTTCCGCGCGGTGAACATCGCGCTGGCCAACGAGTTCGCGGAGATCAGCGACGGCTTCGCCATCGACCCCATCGAGGTCATCGACGCGGCCGCCAGCAAGCCCTACGGGTTCATGGCCTTCCACCCCGGCCCCGGCGTCGGCGGCCACTGCATCCCGTGCGACCCGCACTACCTGCTGTGGCAGCTGCGCGCGACGCAGAGCAACGCGCCGCTCGTCACGCAGGCCATGCACGCGATCGCCGAGCGCCCGAAGCAGGTCGTGGACCGCGTGCTCAACACGCTTTCCCGCGACGGCAAGGGCATGTCCGGCACCCGCGTGCTCGTCGTCGGCGTGACCTACAAGCCGGGTGTGCAGGACGTGCGTTCGTCGTCCGCGCTCGACATCCTGGACCTGCTGGCCGCGAAGGGCGCCAAGGTCGGCTACCACGACCCGCTCGTTCCGAACGTCCGCGTGACGGGTGGCTCGCTCGACAACGTCATCGACCCGAACGGCGGCGACTGGGACGTCGCCCTGATCCACACGATCCAGCCCGGGCACTCCTACGAGTGGCTCGCCCAGTGCGGCACGGTCATCGACGCCACCTACCGCTTCGACCGCACGCTGTTCGCGAACTGAGAGGACTCCTGACGTGCGTTACCTGATCACCGGCGGCGCCGGCTTCATCGGCTCCCACCTCACCGAGCACCTGCTGGCCCGCGGCGACGAGGTCGTCGCACTCGACAACCTCAGCACCGGCACCCTCGACAACCTCACCGCCATGGCCGGGCACCCCGGCTTCCGCTTCGTCCGCGGCTCCGTGACCGACCCGTCGGCCGTCGAATCGTGCATGGCCGGCGTCGACGCGGTGTTCCATCTCGCCGCCGCGGTCGGCGTGTTCACCATCCTCGACAAGACGCTCGAGAGCCTGCGCACCAACCTGCACGGCACCGAGAACCTGCTCGACGCCGCGCTGCGCCACGACGTCCCGATCCTCGTGGCGTCCACGAGTGAGATCTACGGAAAGAACACCGCCGACGGACTGTCCGAAGAGGACGACCGCATCATCGGCTCGCCGCTGAAGAACCGCTGGTCCTACGCCGAAGCCAAGGCGCTTGACGAGACGTTCGCCTACCTGTACGCCAAGGAGCACGGCCTGCGCACGGTGATCGTGCGCCCGTTCAACACCGTCGGCCCGCGCCAGACCGGCCGCTACGGCATGGTCATCCCGCGCTTCGTCACGCAGGCCCTGGCGGGCGAACCCATCACCGTCTTCGGCGACGGCCAGCAGACCCGCTGCTTCTGCCACGTGCACGACGTCGTGCCCGCCCTGATCGACCTGCTCGCCGACGAGACCGCGTACGGCAAGGTGTTCAACCTCGGCAGCAACGAGCAGACCACCATCGCGCAGCTGGCCGAACGCGTGATCTCCGCGACGGGCTCGACGAGCACCATCGCGAAGGTCCCGTACGAGCAGGCCTACGGCGAGGGTTACGAGGACATGCAGCGCCGCATCCCCGACTGCACCCGCGCGTACAACCAGATCGGTTTCGTCCCCACCCGCACGCTGGACGACATCATCGCCGCGGTTGTCGCCGACCGCACTGCTTGACCCTCGTCGTCACGCCACTCACCAGCACCGAAGGCCACCAGGTTCCGCACCTGGTGGCCTTCGTCGTGTTCACGTGCGCGACGTCAGGCAAACGCGAGCGGGGCGCCGAGCGCCACCCGGCCCGAGGTGAGTACCCGGGCCAGCGCGCCGAGGCGGTTGTCGTGCACGGCGGCGATCGTCTTGAGCACCTGGGAGGATCGCGGCAGGTCGGGCTGAGCCTCGTTGACCATGACGCAGCGTTCGCTGGACCGAACGAACTCGATCAGCGTTCCTCCGCCGAGCACGGCGGTTTCGCCGAGCCACTCGTCCTCGACGAAGGGCGCGGTGCCGGGCGGGGTGCGCAGCAGGATGTTCGGCCTGAACCGGCGCTCGTCGACGGCCACACCGGGCAGGGCCCGCCGGGCCCAGTCGAGGGTCGCCGTCGTCAGCACGCTCAGCGGCAACTCGTCGAAGTGCGACACTTCTCCCTCGCGTGCCAGCACCACGTCGTCACGGCGCAGGTACGCCCGCAGAAACGCTTCGCTGTCGGTCACCGCCTGTCCGGCCGGATCGAGCAGGTGCGGTTCGCCGAGTCCCTCCGGACAACGGGAACCCAGCAGGAGCAGCCCCGGCATGCGGCGGAACCGGCGGGTGTTCTTGCCGGACCCCAACTTCCCGTCGGCGTCCCGCACGGCCCACCCGCGGTCACCCGCGAACCCTCGTGACTCGACCACGACGTCGTCCAGCCGCTCCCCGCCGGTGGACTTGATCGGATACCGCCACAGCCGCTCGACCACTCCCAGCACCGCCTCACCCTATCCGGCCGAGGCCCGCTCACCCCCACGTGAAGTTCAGGCCACCGCCGGCCCGAGCTTGAGGTACACGGCCGTGAGGTGGTCGGCCACCGCGTTCGCGGAGACTCCCAGCAGGTCCGCGATCGCGGGGACACTCGTGCCGTGCGCGGCGAGGTCCGCCACCCGCAGCTCGATCTCGGTCAGCACCACCGGATCCCTCACTGCCCGCTGTCGGCGCCGGCGAGCTCGCCGGCCAGTGCGGCGCGCCCGGCGACGCCCAGTTTGCGGTAGACCCGGGTCAGGTGTTGCTCCACCGTGCTCACGGTGATGTAGAGCGTCTCCGCGATCTGCCGGTTGGTGCGCCCGTGGGCCGCCAGCTCGGCGACGCGCAGCTCGGCTTCGCTGAGCGTCGTCTGCGCGGGCGTCACCTCCGTGCGCGGGGCGACGGGCCGGGGCGGCATGGGTCTCGACGTCGCCGCGCGCGTGGCCTGGCGCGGCACGTGCACCGGCTTGACCAGGCCCGCGGAGCGTTCCGCGCGCTGGCCGAGCTGGTTGAGCGCCCGCGTCGTGCGGGCCAGCTCCAGCCGGTCGCCCGAGGCCTTGAACGCTTCGGCGGCCCGGTTGAGCAGACCCGCCCGGCCGGCGGAATCACCGGCGAAAGCCAGGACCCGCAAGGCCGAACCGCGCGAGTACGCGTCGGTCGGCGCCGCGCTCGCGAGCTGCTGCTTGGCCAGCTCGACGGCGAGCGTCGGGTTGCCCAGCTTCAGGTTGGCCTCGGCGAGGTCGGTGCGCCACGGCACGACTGTCGGCAGGTCGAGCTCCTGCTCACGCAGGATCCGTTGGCACTGCTGGAAATCACTGACCGCGGCCAGACCACGGTTGGTGGCCAGGTGGAACTGGCCACGGGCCCGCAGGTAGCGCACGCCACCGAGCGTGGCGAACACCGCCTCCGGCAACGGCTGCCGAAGCACGGCCGCGGCGGCCTTGAACGCTCCGGCCGCGGTGTGCGCCGAGAGCAGCGTGGCGAGCGGGTAGCTGATCGCGACGCCCCAGTTGGGCGCGTCGAGCAGGGCCAGCGCCCGGTTCGCCCGGTCCGTCGCCGCGGCGACGTCACCCCGGCGCAGCACCAGGCTCGCGCCGAGCGCGTCGAGCATCGCCTTCCACGTCACCGCGCCGCGGTATTCGGCCTCTTCGCTCAGCGACGTGCACCAGCCTTCGGCGCGGTCGGCTTTGTCGGCGTAGGCGAGCGCGACGATCGCGGTGCCCAGCGCTTCGAGCGAAGTGTCCGAAAGCCGGCAGTTCTGCAAGATCTGCTCCGCGCACGCCGACGTCGCCTCGGTCGCGCCCGTGTGCCACACCGAGGCGAGCGTGTTCGCGGTGTGCAGCCACGGGTCGTCGGCGCTCGGGGCCGCCGGGGCGACGCCGTAGTGCCAGTGCCCGGCCAACGTCAGCTCGGCGGCCGTGCGCGGGTCGAGCGGTTCGACGTCGGCGTCCAGGGCCGCGAAGGCGCCCTCGAAGGTGTCCCGCTCACCGAACCACAGCGACTGCCGCGCGAGCGCGATCCGGTCGGACAGGTCGAGCGCGTCGCCCGCCGCGCGCAGTGAAGCCAGATGCGGCGCCGCCGCGGCCGGGTTGACGCGCCAGGTGATCTTCGCGAGCAGCTGGGAAATCGTCTGCTGCTCCCACGCGGCGGTGGTCACGGACGCCGCGAGCTTGAGGCAGCGGGTCGCGAACTCGACGTCGTCGCCGAGCATCACCTGCTCCGCCGCTTCCACCAGCACCGGCAGCGCCCACTCGGGTTTCGCCTCGTCGGCGGCCACGAGGTGGCGGGCGACGTCGGCGGCCGGCAAGCCCCGGGCGTGCTTCACCTCGGCGGCGCGGGCGTGCAGACGCACCTTCTCCGAGCCGCGCAGCCCGCCGACCACGGCGGCCGCGGCCGGCTGCTGCCGGAACCGCACGCCGGCGACCAGGCCCGATTCGGCCAGCAGCCCGGCCGACGTCTCCGCGTCGAGCGGGTCCACGCCGGCGACGGTGGCCACGGCTTCGGTGGTGACGTCGGTGTCCAGCACCGCGATCGCGGTCGCGACCTCACGCATCGGTGAGCCGTAGCGGTGCAGCAGCCGTTGCACGGCCTCGGAGTAGGCCGAGCCGGAGTCGGTGCTGCTGCGGAACGCGTCCACGAGCGCGGTGACCAGCAACGGGTTGCCGGCGCTGAGCTCGTGGATCTGCTCGGGCAGCCCGTCATACGCACGGGGTCCGCCTTCCGCCACGAGTTCGGCGATCGCCGCGATCGACAGCGGCGTCAACTGCACGTGGCGATGCGGCTGCGACGCGAACTCGAGGCCGCCGTCGGCGTACCACGTGTCCGGCTGCGTCAGCACCAGCAGCAGTGCGGCCGAACGGGTGCGCCGCTGCAACCTCAGCAGCAGCCGTGCCGACGTCTCGTCCACGTGGTGGAGGTCGTCGACAGCCACCAGCACCGGCCGTTCGCGGGCCACGCTGTGCAGCGCGCCGCACAGCTCGGTGATCTTGTCTTGTTGTTGTGCCACGGCTTTCGGCAGCGCGGGACCGGCCAGTAGCTGGTCGATCACGCCGCCGTCCACCTCACGCTCGTCGGCCGCGCCGGTCGCGGTGAGCGTGAGGATGCCCAGCTCCTTCGCCCGTGCCACCACCTGGTTCAGCACCTGTGTCTTGCCGCTGGCCGGACCGCCGCCCACCAGCACGGTCTCCCCCGCACCGGCGTCGCATTCGATCAGCAGGCCTTCCAGAAACCCCACTGCCTCCTGCGGATCGGTTCGGCGGTTCTGCCCCCAGTTCACGCCCATCGCAAGCTCCTCGACCCACTGGTCATCTTCCTGCGACTCCGAGACTCGCAGTGACCCCCTAAGGGCAACCAACCCCGATCTAAAGTCACCCGAAGGGGTGATCACGTCACGTTCTGTCGCTGCGGGTTTCCTTGCGCCCCAACCACTTCCCGGGGCGGTAGGGGTTGCCCACGCGCGCGCCGGCCCGAACACTTCCTGAACTGTGACTGCCGTGAACGAAAAAACCAGTCGTTGGGTCCGGCGCTTCCACCCGGTCGAGGACGCTTGCGTGCGGCTGGTGTGCCTGCCGCACGCCGGCGGCTCGGCGACCGCCTACTTCCCGTTCTCCCGCGCGGCCATCGCCGCCGGGCTGCCCGCCGACGTCGTCGCCGTGCAGTACCCGGGCCGCCAGGACCGCCGTGGCGAACGCTGTTTCGACGACCTGGCCGCCATGGCCGACGCGCTCGCCGACGACCTCGGCCCGTGGTTCGACCGGCCCGTGGCGCTGTTCGGCCACAGCATGGGCGCGACGCTGGGCTACGAGGTCGCCCGCCGGCTCGAGGCCCGCGGCGCGGAGCTGATCGGCCTGTTCGCCTCGGCCTGCCGCGCCCCTTCGGCCCAGCGCATCGAGTACGTGCACCAGCGCGACGACGACGGCCTCATCGCCGCGTTGAAGGAGCTCAGCGGCACCGACACCGCCGTGCTGGGCGACGACGAGCTGCTCCGCATGGTGCTGCCCGCGGTCCGAGGCGACTACACGGCCGTGGAGACCTACCGCCACGACGCCGGTGCCGAGTTGCGGTGCCCCATCCACGTCCTCGTCGGCGACACCGACCCCGTGACCGACCTCGACGAGGCCGGCGCCTGGCGCGCCCACACCACCGCGAGCTGCGACGTCGTCGTGTTCCCGGGCGGGCACTTCTACCTCAATAGCCAGCTCGACGACGTCGTGGGCTCGGTCGCCACGACCCTGGCTCGGTGGCAGCGCGCAACCCCCGATCGGGCACCGCGGTAGGGGTGGGTAAACCCCACCTGGCGTTCAGGTGCCGACCCCATGGTCCGGCGGGCCCGGTTCCGCGAAACTAGGTACATCAAGGAAACACCCGGAACCACTTCCCTCGGAGGTAGTCATGATGGCCATCCAGACCGCTCCCGGCGTCACCCAGCGGATGCTCCCCAACGGCCACCTCGAGCTCACCTGCCGCGCCACCCGCCGCCAGATCGAGTGCGAGCCCGTCGCCGCGGCGATGTGGATCGCGCTGAAGCAGCAGAACGGTGACGTCGACCGGGCCGCGGCCGTCCTGTCCGCCCTGTGGGGCACCGACGAGGAGGACACGCGCTACGACATCATCGCGCTGGCCGGCTCGCTGTGCTCCCTCGGCCTGCTCACCGAGGCCTGAGCACCAGGGCGGCCGCGGCTGCCGTCGCACTTCTCCAAGCCGCCCCCTCCGGACGCGTCAGAACGCCCTGGGACACCACGGTCCCAGGCCCGCGATCCGCGTCCTTCCCCGAGCGTCGAGCGCTTGCCGCTCCGCTCCCCGGACACACGAAACGGGCCGCCCACAGCATCCACTGTGGACGGCCCGCTTCTCTCGGCTGATTACCGCGCGCCGAGCTCCTCGTCCAGCATCGCGAACAGCTCGTCGGCGCTGGCGTCTTCGACCTCGTCGTCCTCGGAGAACTCCCCCACGACGGTCTTCAGCCGCTCCAGGACCTTGCCCCGCACGTCGGCGTCGGCGCTCCGCAGCGCCGCCACCAGCTCCTCCACCCGCACCTCGACATCGGACGGGCCGTCCTCCACTGACTCCGCGAGGAACTCGGCCAGTACCTCCACCGAGGGGTAGTCGAAGATCAGCGTGGCCGGCAGCCGCAGCCCGGTCACCACGTCGAGGCGATTGCGCAGCTCGATCGCCGTCAACGAGTCGAAGCCGAGCTCGATGAAGCCCTTGCGCGGGTCGACGGCACCGGCGTTGTCATGTCCGAGCACCACCGCGGCGGTCCCGCAAACCAGCTCCACGACGGCCCGCGGACGTTCTCCGGCGGGCAGCGAGGAAACGCGGCCCCACGAGTCGTCGACCACCTCGACCCGACGCCGCGTCGACCGTTTGACCAGCCCCCGCAGCATCGCCGGCACGCTGTGCGCGTCGGCTCGCAGCCCGGACATGTCCAGCCGCACCGGCACCAACGCGGGTTCCGTCGTGCCGAAAACGGCGTCGAACAGCTCCAGACCGTCCGCAAAGGACAGACCGAAGACGCCGGAGCGGGCCATGCGGATGAGGTCGGTGTCGCCGAGCTCGCCGGACATGCCGCCCTCGGACCACAGCCCCCAGGCCAGGGAAACGCCCGGCAGCCCGGCCGCGACGCGGTGTTGCGCCAGCGCGTCCAGGAACACGTTGGCCGCCGAGTAGTTCGCCTGACCGGCCGCGCCCAGCGTGCCGCCGGCCGACGAGTACAGCACGAAGGCCGCCAGGTCCATCGACGCCGTCAGCTCCGACAGGTGCCACGCGGCGTCGACCTTCGGCCGCAGCACCGCGTCCATCCGCTCCGGAGTCAGTGACAGCAGCACGCCGTCGTCGACCACACCGGCCGTGTGGATCACCGCGGACAGGGAAACGCCGTCCAGCAGCGAAACCACCGCGGCACGCGAAGCCAGATCGCACGCGACCAGCGAGACGGAAGCTCCCAGCTCCTCCAGGGAAGCCACGAACTCCAGCGCACCAGGCGCATCGAGTCCCCGTCGGCTGGTCAGGAGCAGGTCCCGCACACCGTACGACGTCACCAGGTGCCGCGCGATCAGCTTGCCCAGCACGCCAGTCGCCCCGGTGACCAGCACGGTTCCGTCGAGGTGCACCGGCTTTTCGTCCGGCACGAACTTGGCCAGCCGGTGCACCAGCACCTGGCCGTCGCGCACGGCCACACCGGGCTCGTCGGCGTACATCGCCCCGAGGGCCTCGGCGACCGGCACCGGTCCGTCGTCCAGGTCCAGGACCATGAACCGGTCCGGGTACTCCAGCTGCGCGGTCCGCACGACACCCCAGAGCGCCGCGTGCGTCAGGTCGGCCACGGCCTCGTCCGGGCGGGTGCCGATCGCGCGGCGCGCCACGACGACCAGCCGCGACGCACTCAGCATTTCTTCTCCGACCCACGCCTGCGCCAGCGCCAGCAGCCGGTGCACGGCTTCGCGTGCTCCTGCCGGTGTGGCCTCCCCGGGCTCGGCAAACGGCACGAACACCACGTCCGCGACCGCGTCGCCACCACGGATCCCGGCAACCAGCGATTCGAGGTCCGCGAATGACTGTCCACCGAGACCGAAGACGTCCTCACCGAGCACCGCCGACGTCACGGCGGCGGCCGGCTCACCGGACCACGCCGGCCATTCGACGCGGAACAGCGAGTCGTCCACCGCCGAACGCCCGGCCGGCGCGAACGCGTCGTCGGCGATCGGCCGCAGCGCCAGCGCTTCGACGCTCAGCACCGGCGAACCGCTCGGGTCAGTCGCCGTCAGCGACACCGTGTTCTCGACGTCGGAGGAGATCAGCACCCGCAGGCTCGACGCGCCACCGGCGTGCAGCGACACCCCGGACCACGCGAACGGCAGCACCGGCTTGTCCTCCGTCGGTCCGGCGAGGCCGATCGTGTGCAACGCGGCGTCCAGCAACGCGGGGTGCAAGCCGAAGGCCTCGGCGTTCGCGTGCTCCGGCACGGCCACCTCGGCCGCGAGCCGGTCACCCACCTGCCAGACGCGGTGCAGTCCGGCGAACACCGGCCCGTAGTCGAAGCCCTGGGCCGCGAGTTCGTCGTAGCGGCCGGTCACGTCGATCTCGACCGCCCCCGCCGGCGGCCACTCGGCGGCTTCCGGAATCGCGTCCACAGTGGACGAAAGACGGCCGCTACCGTGCTGAACCCACTCGTCAGCGCCGTCGGCCTGCGAGTAGATCCCCAGCGACCGCGTGCCGTCTTCGTCTTCCGCGCCGACCGTGACCTGCAGCCGCACGCCGCCCTGCTCGGGCAGGATCAGCGGCGCGGCCAGCGTCAGCTCGTCGAGCCGGGCGCACCCGACCTCGTCGCCGGCCCGCACGGCCAGCTCCACGAACGCCGTGCCCGGGAACAACGCCGCTCCCTGCACCACGTGATCGCCCAGCCACGGCTGCGCGCTCAGCGAAAGCTTGCCCGTGAGGACCGCGCCACCCGAGTCCGCCGCGACCACGACGGCACCCAGCAACGGGTGCCCCGCCTCGCGCTGGCCGACCTCGGCCACGCCACGCACGCGGGCGCCGGTCGGGTTGTCGAGCCAATAACGCTTGCGCTGGAACGCATACGTCGGCAGCTCCACGCGGTGCGCCCCGGCGTAGAACGCCTCGAAGTCGACGGGCACGCCGGCCGTGAACAGCGTCGCGACCGCCGTGGCCGCGCTTTCGGCCTCCGGCCGGTCCTTGCGCAGCACCGGCACAAACGTCGCCCGCTCGTCGCCGGCCAGGCAGCTCTGCCCCATCGCCGTGAGGACCGCGCTCGGCCCGACCTCGACGAACGTGCTCACGCCGTCGTCCAGCACCGCGCGCAGGGCGTCGGCGAACCGCACCGCCTCACGCACCTGCCGCACCCAGTAGTCCGGAGTGGACAGATCGCCACCGGCCGTGGACACGACCGGAATCGCCGGCGCCGAGTAGCTCACCTCCGCCGCCACCGCGGCGAACTCGGCCAGCATCGGCTCCATCAACGGCGAGTGGAACGCGTGCGACACCCGCAACCGCGACGTCCGCGCGAACTTCTCCGCGACCGAGAGCACCGCGTCCTCGACCCCGGACAGCACGACCGAATCGGCCCCGTTGACCGCGGCGATCCCGACGCCGTCGGTGAGCAGCGGCCGGACCTCGTCCTCCGTCGCCCGCACCGCGACCATCGCGCCGCCGCGGGGGAGCGCCTGCATCAACCGCGCCCGCGCGGCCACCAGCCGGCACGCGTCGGCCAGCGAGAACACCCCGGCGCAGTGCGCGGCCGCGAGCTCGCCGATCGAATGCCCGACCAGCCGGTCCGCCCGCACCCCCCACGCTTCCAGGAGCCGGAACACCGCGACCTCGACCGCGAACAGCGCCGGCTGTGTGTAGCCGGTCTCGTCGAGCTTCGCCGCGTCCGCCAGCAGTTCGCGCAGCGGCGTGTCCAGGTGCGGGTCCAGCTCGGCGGCAACCTCGTCCAGCGCGGCGGCGAAGACGGGATACGCCGACGCCAGCTCCAGCCCCATCCCGGCCCGCTGCGCGCCCTGGCCGGTGAACAGGAACGCCGTCTTCCGCGGCGCCGCGACACCTTCGACAACTCCGGCCGGCGCGCGCCCGGCGGCGTACTCCGTCAACGCCCGCACCGCACCGACGCGATCGGCCGCCACGACACCGGCCCGGTACTCGGCCAACGTCCGCGTGGTCACCAGCGACAGCCCGACGTCCGCGGCCGAGCCCGAAACCTCCGCCAGCCGGCCCGCCTGCGCCCGCATGGCGTCGGGCCCGGTGGCCGAGAACAGCCACGTCACGGGCCCGCCCTCGGCCGAAGGCTCCGGAGCCGGGTCGCCCTGCTCCACGATCACGTGCGCGTTCGTGCCGCTGATGCCGAACGACGACACCGCGGCCCGCCGCGCGCGCCCCGTCTCCGGCCACGCCCGCTCGTCCGCGAGCAACGCGACCGTGCCGTCGGACCAGTCGACGTGCGGCGACGGCTCCGCGGCGTGCAGCGTGCGCGGCAGGACACCACGCTGCAGCGCCTCCACCACCTTGATCACACCACCGACGCCGGCCGCGGCCTGCGTGTGCCCGACATTCGACTTGAACGAGCCGACGTACAGCGGCCGATCGGGCGTCGTCACCTTGCCGTACGTCGCGATCAGCGCCTGCGCCTCGATCGGGTCACCCAGCTTCGTGCCGGTGCCGTGCGCCTCGACGAAGTCCACATCGGACAGATCGAGGCCACCGTCGGCCAGCGCCGCGCGGATCACGCGCTGCTGCGCCGGGCCGTTGGGCACGGTGATGCCGCTCGACGCGCCGTCGGAGTTCACCGCGCTGCCGCGCAGCACGGCGAGCACGTGGTGACCGTTACGGCGGGCGTCCGAAAGCCGCTCCAGCAGCAGCATCCCGGCGCCCTCGGAGCAGCCGACGCCGTCGGCGCCGCTGCCGAACGCCTTGCAGCGCCCGTCGGAGGACAGCCCGTGCTGCTCGCTGAAGTACACGAACATGTCCGGCGTCACCATCACCGTCACGCCGCCGGCCAGCGCCAGCGAACACTCGCCGCGCCGCAGTGCCTGCGCCGCGAGGTGCATGGCGACCAGCGAAGACGAGCACGCCGTGTCCACCGACACCGACGGTCCTTCGAGCCCGAGCGTGTACGAGACACGCCCGGAGATGAGGCTGCCGTCGCTGCTGCCCGCGCCGTAGTCGTGGTACATCACGCCGGTGAACACACCGGTGCTGGTGCCGCGCAGCGTCGCCGGCACGATCCCGGCGCGCTCCACGGCTTCCCACGCCGTCTCCAGCAGCACGCGCTGCTGCGGGTCGAGCGTGAGCGCCTCACGCGGCGAGATCCCGAAGAACTCGGGCTCGAAGTCAGCGGCTTCGTGCAGGAAACCGCCTTCGTTCGAGTACGTCGTGCCGGGCCGGGAACCACTGGGGTCGTGGATCGACGCGGTGTCCCAGCCGCGATCGGCCGGGAACTCGCCGATCGCGTCGACACCGCCGGCGACCAGCTGCCACAGCTCGTCCGGAGTCGTGACACCACCGGGGTAGCGGCAGCCCATGCCGATGATCGCGATCGGCTCGTGCAGCTGGGCGGAGAGCTTCTTGTTTTCCGCCTTGAGCCGTTCGTTGTCCGTCATGGACTGCCGCAGCGCGGCGACGATCTGCTCGGTCGACGGGGACTGGGTCACCGGGACTCACCTCGTTCGTCGGTCTGGTCGCCACCCATCGCGGAGCGGACCAGGTCGGCCAGGTCCATCGCCGCGACTGCGGACGCGGCTTCGTCGTTCTCCTCGATCGCACTGTCCTGTTCGGACTCCGGCAGCAGCTCCGCCAGCAGGTGACGGGCCAGCGGGAGCGGGCTCGGGTAGTCGAAGATCAGCGTCGCCGGCAGCCGCAGCCCCGTCGCCGCCCCGAGCCGGTTGCGCAGTTCCAGCGCCGCCAGCGAGTCGATGCCGAGGTCTGTGAAGCCCTTCTCGACCCCCACTGCGGACGCGTCGTCGTATCCCAGGACCGCCGCCGCGTGCTCACAGACCAGCTGCAGCGCCGCCGCTTCCCGCTCGCTCGCCGGCAGCGCGGCGACCCGATCGACGAAACCGGCTTCCGGCGCGGTGGTCACCGCGGCCGTCGCCGCTCGCCGGGACGGCGCCGCCACCAGGCCACGCAGGAGCGGGGCCACGCGGTCGGCTTCCTTCAGGTCGGCCAGCTCCACCGGCACGAGTGCCGGCTGCCGGGCCGCGAGCGCGGCGTCGAACAACGCGAGCCCGTCTTCCGCGGTCAGCTCCGCGACGCCGTACCGGGCGATGTGCGCCAGGTCGACCTCGCCGTCGGTGCCTTCCCACGGACCCCAGGCCAGGGAGGTCGCCGGCAGGCCCTGCGCCGCCCGGTGCTCGGCCAGCGCGTCGAGGAACACGTTGCCCGCCGCGTAGTTGGCCTGCCCCGCGGCCAGCAACAGGCCGCCTGCCGACGAGTAGAGGACGAACGCCGCCAGGTCACGTGACGCCGTGAGCTCGTGCAGGTGCCAGGCCGCGTCGACCTTCGGCCGCAGCACGGTCTCGACCTGCTCCGGGGTGAGGGCACCGAGCACCGCGCTGTCCATCTGCCCCGCCGCGTGGACCACGGCGGTGAGCTTCGGCAGCGTCTCCAGCAGCCCCGCCAGCTCGGCGCGGTCGGTGACGTCGCACGCGGCCACCGTGACGTTCGCGCCTTGCCCGGCGAGTTCCTCGACCAGCTCCCGAGCGCCCGGGGCGTCGAGGCCCCGCCGGCTCGTGAGGACGAGGTCCCGGGCGCCGCGAGCGACCAGGTGCCGGGCCAGCAGCCCGCCGAGCAGACCGGCGCCACCGGTGATGAGCACCGTGCCGTCCGGGTTCCACTCGAGCGATTCGCCGATCTCGGTCACGCGCACCAACCGCGGCACGCGCACCTCACCGGCACGGACGACCGCCTCGGGCTCACCCGAAGCCGCCACCGCGGGCAGCGCCTGCGCGGACTCGGCCTTGCCGTCCACGTCGACCAGCTGGATCCGGTCCGGGTTCTCCGCCTGCGCGGCTCGCACCAGACCCCAGACCGGCGCCTGCGCCAGGTCCGGCGTGTCCGCCTCGACCGCGCCGCGGGTGACGACCAGGAGCTTGCCGTCGTCGAACCGGCCGAGCCAGTTTTGCAACAGCGCCAACGTTTTCTGCACGGTCGCGTGGACGCGGGCCGGCACGTCGCCGTCCTCGGTCGCAACCGGCAGCACCAGCACGTCGGCCGCCACCGGCTCGGCGTGGACCGGCAGGCCGAGGCCGAGTTCGTCAGAAGCGCTGTCGTCGGCGCCGAGCACGGCCCAGCCGTCGATCGACGGCGCCAGCCGCACGCCCGACGCGGGCACCCAGTCGATGCGGTAGAGCGAGTCCGGCACCTTCGCGCCGAGCTGGCTCTCCGACACCGGCCGAGTGACCAGCGACTCGATCCACGCGACGGGCGCACCGGCCGCGTCGGCGAGCGCCAGCTCGGAACCGCTCTCCGTCTTGCGCACCCGCACCCGCAGCGCCGTCGCACCGGCCGCGAACAGCGAGACGGTGTTCCACGCGAACGGGATGGTCGTCTCGGTCAGCGCCTTCGGCCCGCCCGGCACGAGGAAGTCCGTCGCGCCCAGCGCGGAGTCGAGCAGCCCCGGGTGGAGGCCGAACTCGCCGGCCGCCGTGCCCTCGGGCAGCGCGACCTCGGCGAACACCTCACCTTCGTGCAGCCAGACCGCGCGCAGGTTCCGGAACGTCGGACCGTAGCCGAAGCCCAGGCCCGCGAGGTCGTCGTACAGCCCGGTCAGGTCCACAGCTTCCGCGCCTGCCGGCGGCCAGGCCGCCAGGTCGAACTCCGCGGCCGGTGTTCCGGTGGTGAGCGTGCCCGCCGCGTGCTGCGTCCAGGCGCCGCGTTCGGCGGCCCGCGAGTGCACCGAGAACTGCCGGCGGCCGGTCGCGTCCGGAGCCCCGACGACCACGCGCAGGTCCACGCCGTCCTCGGGCAGGAGCAGTGGTGCCTGCTGGGTCAGCTCTTCCAGCACCGCGGCCCCGACCTGGTCCCCGGCGTGCGCGGCCAGCTCGACGTACGCCGTGCCGGGCAGCATCGTGCGGCCCATCACCACGTGGTCGGCCAGCCACGGCTGCGTCGCCGTGGACAGGCGGCCGGTGAGCACCGCGCCACCGTCGGGCAGCTCCACCAGCGCGCCCAGCAGCGGGTGCGCGGCGGACTTGGCGCCCAGCGAACCCACGTCGCCGGTGCCCTTGGTCGCGTCGAGCCAGTAGGACTTGTTCTGGAACGCGTACGTCGGCAGGTCCACAGTGGACGCACCGCGGCCGGCGAACAGCGCCCGCCAGTCCAGAGTCGCTCCGCGCGAGTACAGCGTGCCGAGCGCGGTGAACAGCGTGGTCACCTCGTCGCGGCCGCGCCGCATCGCCGGCACCTGCACCACGCGGTCCGGCCGCTCGGCCGCCGCGGTGTCGCTCTCGCGGGCCATGCCCGTGAGCACCGCGTCCGGGCCCAGCTCCACGAACCTCGTGACGCCGGCGCCCAGCAACGTCGTGACCCCGTCGGCGAACCGCACGGCTTCCCGGACGTGCCCCACCCAGTAGGCGGGCGAGCACAGCTCGGCGGCCGTGGCGATCTGCCCGGTCACGTTGGACACCACCGGGATCGCCGGCGCGGAGTAGGTGAGGCTTTCGGCCACCTTCGTGAACTCCGCCAGCATCGGCTCCATCAGCGCCGAGTGGAACGCGTGCGACACGACCAGCTGCTTCGTGCGGCGGCCGGCGTCTGCGAACACGGTCATGGCCGCCCGCACCGACGCTTCCGGCCCGGAGATCACGACCGAGCGCGGGCCGTTGACCGCGGCGACGTCGACGTCGGACGGCAGTGCGGCTCGCACCTCGTCTTCCGTGGCGGCGATCGCGGCCATCGCACCTCCGCTCGGCAGCGCCTGCATGAGCCGGCCGCGAGCGGCGACCAGCGTGCAGGCGTCGGCCAGCGACAGCACCCCGGCCACGTGGGCCGCGGCGAGCTCGCCGATCGAGTGCCCGGCCACGTAGTCGGGCGCGGCGCCCCACGACTCGACCAGGCGGTAGAGCGCGACCTCGATCGCGAACAGCGCGCACTGCGTGTAGGCGGTCTGGTTGAGCAGCTTCCCGTCGTCGGAGCCCTTCTCGGCCCAGATCACCTGCTTGAGCGGTACGTCCGTCTCGGAGAGACTGCGAATGTCGCCGTCGAAGAGACCACAGATCTCGTCGAACGCGCCGGCGAACACTCCGAAGGCCTCATAGAGCCCGCGGCCCATGCCTGGCTGCTGCGCGCCCTGGCCGGTGAACAGGAACGCGGTCAGGTCGGCCGCGCTGATCGTGCCGGTCACGGTGCCCGCCGGGGTCCCGCCGGTGGCGAGTCCGTCGAGTGCCTTCAGCGCTGCCTCGCGGTCGGCGGCCAGCACCACCGCGCGGTGGTCGAGCGCCGCGCGGCCGGTGGCGAGCGAGTACGCGACGTCGGTCAGGTTCAGCTCCGGGTCGGCCCGCAGGTGCTCGGCGAGCCGAGCGGCCTGGTCGGCCAGCGCCTGGCCCACCGAACCCGCGAGCGGCAGCGGCACCACCGGCAGCGCCGGAGCACTGGCCCGCGGCGCCTCCACAGTGGACGGCGGCGCCTCCTCGATGATGATGTGCGCGTTGGTCCCGCTGATGCCGAAGGACGAGACACCGGCACGCCGCGGTCGCCCGTTCGGCAGCCACGGCCGGGCCTCGGTCAGCAGCTCGATGTCCCCCGTCGTCCAGTCGACGACCGGCGACGGCGCGTCGACGTGCAGCGTCCGCGGCAGCAGGTTGTGCCGCAGTGCCTGCACGACCTTCATCACGCCGGCCGCACCACCGGAGGCCTGCGCGTGGCCGATGTTCGACTTCACCGAACCCAGGTACAGCGGGTGTCCCTCGGGCCGGTCCTGGCCGTAGGTGGCCAGCAGGGCCTGCGCCTCGATGGGGTCACCCAGCTTCGTGCCCGAACCGTGCGCCTCGACGGCGTCCACTTCGGACGGACGCAGCCCACCGGCGGCGAGCGCCGCGTGGATCACGCGTTCCTGCGAAGGGCCGTTCGGGGCGGTGAGCCCGTTGGACGCGCCGTCCTGGTTCACCGCGCTCGAACGGACCACGGCGAGCACCTCGTGGCCGTTGCGCTGCGCGTCGGAGAGCCGTTCGAGCAGGAGCAGGCCCGCGCCCTCGGCCCAGCCGACGCCGTCGGACGCGGCGGAGAAGGACTTCGAGCGACCGTTGGGCGAGAGCACGCCCTGGCGGCTGGAGTCGACGAACAGGTCCGACTGCGAGAGCACCGTCACGCCGCCGGCCAGCGCCAGCCCGCACTCGCCCGCCCGCAGCGCCTGCACCGCGAGGTGCAGCGTGACCAGCGAAGACGAGCACGCCGTGTCCACCGTCATGCACGGGCCCTCGAGCCCCAGCAGGTAGGAGATGCGGCCGGAGACGACCGCGCCCGAGCTGCCGTTGGGGATGTAGGCGGCGACGTCGGCGGGCGCGCCGGGGGCGCGGCTGCCGTAGTCGTCGTACATGGCGCCGGTGAAGACGCCGGTCAGGCTGCCACGCAGCGCCGTCGGGTCGATGCCGGCGCGCTCGATGGCCTCCCACGCCGCCTCCAGCAGCAGGCGCTGCTGCGGGTCCATCGCCATGGCCTCACGCGGGCCGATGCCGAAGAACGCCGGGTCGAACTCGGCGGCGTCGTGCAGGAACCCGCCCTGGTTGGCGTAGGTCTTGCCGCGCTTGCCGCGTTCGGGGTCGTAGATGCCCTCGGTGTCCCAGCCGCGGTTGGTCGGGAAGCCGCTGACCGCGTCGACCTCGTCGACGAGCAGCCGCCACAGGTCCTCGGGCGACCGCACACCACCGGGGTAGCGGCAGGCCATGCCGACGATGGCGATGGGTTCCTGCATGGAAACACCGGCGGCGTTGGTGCGCGTGGTCGGCTTCTTGGTGACCGCGCCGAGCAGCTTGCCCTTCACGAAGTCGGCGACGGCCTTGGCGGTCGGGTGGTCGAAGATAAGCGTCGCCGGGAGCGACAGGCCCGTGGCGGTGCCGAGCAGGTTGCGCAGCTCCACCGCCGCCAGGGAGTCGAACCCGAGCTCCTTGAACGCGCGGGTTCCGTCCACTTCGGACTTGTCCGCGTAGCCGAGGACGGTGGCGACCTGCGTGCGGACGAGGTCCAGCAGCACGCGGTCGCGTTCGCTCTCCACCAGGGCGGCCAGTTCGTTCGCCAGGGCGTTGTCCCCGCTCGCGGCCTTGGTTTTGGCCACACGGCGTGCCTTCGGCGGGACGAAGCCGCGCAGCAGAGCCGGCAGCTCGTCCGTGCGCGCCTTGAGCGCCGAAATGTCAACGCGCAGCGGCGCGACCACGGCGTCTTCCGTGGCCACCGCGGCGTCGAACAGTGCCAGCCCCTGCTCCGCGGTGACCGCGGGCAGGCCGAGCCGGGCCATGCGGGCGAGGTCGGCTTCGGCGAGGTCGCCGCCGAGGCCGGTGTTCTCGGCCCATAGACCCCACGCCAGCGCGGTCGCGGGCAGGCCCGCCGCGTGGCGGTACTGCGCGAGACCGTCGAGGAACGCGTTGGCCGCGGCGTAGTTCGCCTGGCCCGCGGGCAGCACCTGGCCACCGGCGGAGGAGAACAGCACGAACGCGGACAGCTCACGCGAAGCGGTCAGCTCGTGCAGGTGCCAGGCGGCGTCGACCTTGGGCTTGAGCACGGAGTGCAGCTGGTCCGCGGTGAGCGAGTCGAGGACCCCGCTGTCGGCCGTGCCCGCCGCGTGGACCACGGCGGACAGCCGCGGCAACGCGTCGAGCAGCTCCGCGACAGCCGCGCGGTCGGCGACGTCGCACGCCGCGACCGTGACCGTGGCGCCGAGGTCCGTGAGGTCGTCGGCCAGCTGCGCGGCACCCGGGGCGTCGAGGCCGCGGCGGCTGGTGAGCACCAAATCGCGCACGCCGTGCTCGGCGACGAGGTAGCGCGCCAGCAGGCTGCCGAGCCCGCCGGTGCCGCCGGTCACCAGCACCGTTCCTTCGCCGAACGGGGAGACCCCGGTGGTCTCGGTGCGTGCGTACCGCGGCACGAGCACCGAACCCGCGCGAACCGCGGACTCCGGCTCCCCCGACGCGACCGCGGCCGCGATGTCCTCGGGTGTGGTCGCGGTGTCGGCGTCCACGATGAACACCCGGCCCGGGTGCTCGGCCTGCGCGGCGCGAGCCAGGCCCCAGAGGGCGCCTTCGGTGACGTCGACTCCTGCGTTTCCGGCTGCCGTCGCGGAGTGCGTGACAACCGCGAGCTTCGTGCCCGCGAACCGCGATTCGGCCAGCCAGGCCTGGATTTCCGCCAGCAGCCAAGCCGCGTTCTCGCGGGACACCTCGGGCACGTCGCCGGCGCGTTCCGGCACCGACAGCGTCACCAGCTCAGGCACCGGCTCACCGCGGTCGACGGCCCCGATCAGGTCCGCGAACCCGGCGTAGGTGGCGGCCACGCCGACCCGGCCGCGGCCGACGGCCACAACGGTGGTGTCGGCGGCGGGCGAGGTGACGGGCTGCCAGGCGATCTTCAGCAGCGAACCGTCCACAGTGTCCGGTGCGACCGAAAGCTCCTTCTGCACCGGCCGCGACACGAGCGACTCGATCGTCGCGACCGGCCGTCCCTCGCTGTCGGCGACCTCGATGGCCGAGAGCTCGTCGCCGTCCAGGCGGACGATCCGCACGCGCAGCACCGCGGCGCCGACGGCGTGCAGCGTCACGCCGTTCCACACGAACGGCAGCAGCGTCGCACCACTGGGGTCGCCGAGCAGGTCGGCGTGCATGGCGGTGTCGAGCAGTGCGGGGTGCAGGCCGTAGGCGCCGGCCGTGGCCGCGGCCGGTTCCGGCAGCGCGACCTCGGCGAACACCTCGTTGCCACGGCGCCACGCGGCCTTCAGACCCTGGAACGCCGGGCCGTAGCCGTAACCGCGGTCGGCGAGCAGCTCGTAGGCGCCCTCGACCGGGATCACGCTCGCCCCCGGCGGCGGCCACTCGGTGAGCCCGGCGGGCTCGGGCCGGCTGACGGCCGAGAGCGTGCCGAGCGCGTGCTGCGTCCACTCGCCCTCGGTGTCGGCCGGGCGGGAGAACACGGTGACCGGACGACGATCGTCAGCGGTCGGGCCGACCACGACCTGCAGCGCGACCGCGCCGTCGGGCGGCAGGACGAGCGGCGCCTGCAGCGTCAGCTCCTCCACCACCGGCAGGCCCACCTGGTCGCCGGCCGTCGCGGCCAGCTCCAGCAGACCGGTGCCGGGCACGAGGATCGCGCCCTTGACCACGTGGTCGGCCAGCCACGGCACCGACGCGGCCGAGAGGCGGCCGGTGAGCACCGTCGTGTCCGAACCGGACAGCGGCACGACCGCGCCCAGCATCGGGTGCGCCAGCGGCTGCTGGCCGACGGCCGTGACGTCGCCGGACGGCGTGGCGTCGAGCCAGTAACGCTTGTGCTGGAAGGCGTACGTCGGCAGGTCGAGCCGCACCGGGCCGTCGCCGAGCAACGGGCCGAGCTTGGCCGCGCCCCTCGTGTGCAGGCGGCCGACGGCGGTCAGCGCCGTGCGGACCTCGTCCTGGTCACGCCGGTTGAAAGGAACGAACACAGTGTTGGCGTGGCTGTCCTCGGCGCTCTGCGGACCGAGCACCGACAGCACGCTGTCGGGCCCGAGCTCGAGGAACGTCCGGACGCCGCTGCCGGCCAGCGTTTCGACCGCCGCGCCGAAGCGCACGGTCTCGCGGACGTGCGTGACCCAGTACTCCGGCGAGCGCAGCTCCTCGTCGGTGGCCGCGCGGCCGGTGACGGTGGAGACGATCGGGATCCGGGGCGCCGCGTAGGTGAGCCCGGCGGCGACCGCGGCGAACTCGTCGAGCATCGGGTCCATCAGCGGCGAGTGGAACGCGTGGCTCACGCGCAACCGGCGAGTCTGGATGTCGCCGGCCAGGCGCTCGATCTCCGCGACCACGTCGGCGTCACCCGAGATCACCACGGCGGCGGGCCCGTTGACGGCGGCGATGCTCACGTCGTCGTGCCCGGCCAGCAGCTCACGCACGGTGTCCTCCGGCGCGGCGAACGCGACCATTGCGCCCGGCCGCTCGGACAGCGCCCCCATCAGGCGGCCTCGGGCGGCGACCAGCTTGGCGGCGTCGTCGAGGGAGAGCACCCCGGCGACGTGCGCGGCGGCCAGCTCGCCGATGGAGTGGCCGGCGAGCGCGTCGGGAACGATCCCCCAGGACTCGGCGAGCCGGAACAGCGCGACCTCGACGGCGAAGAGGCCGGTCTGCGTGTACTGCGTCTGGTCGAGCAGCCCGCGGTCGGCGAGCGCGGTGGTGCCGAAGACGACGTCGCGCAGCGGCACGTCGGTGTGCCGGTCGACGGCGGCACACACAGCGTCGAAGGCTTCGGCGAACACCGGGTAGGCCTCGGACAGCTCACGGCCCATGCCCACGCGCTGCGCACCCTGGCCGGAGAACAGGAAGGCGAGCTTCCCGTCCGCGACCTGGTCCGGCTCGGCCGCTCCGGTGGCGACGGCGTCGAGCCCGTCGGCCAGCTCGGCCGCGGTCGCCGCGACGACCACCGCCCGGTGCTCCAGCGAAGCCCTGGTCGCGGCCACCGATCGCGCGATCTCCGCGACTCCGACGTTCTCGTGCTCGGCCAGCCACGTCCGCAGCCGCGCCGCCTGCCCGCGCACCGCGGCGGCGGACCGGCCGGACAGCGCGACCGGCACGACCGCCTGCGTCTCCGCCGGCTGCTCGCGCTCGATCTCGGGAGCCTGCTCCAGGATCACGTGGGCGTTGGTGCCACTGATGCCGAACGATGACACAGCCGCGCGACGCGGGTGGCCGTTGGCCGCCCAGTCCTGCTGCTGCGTGAGCAGCCGCACCGAACCCGCGGCCCAGTCGACCACAGTGGACGGACGGTCGACGTGCAGCGTGCGCGGCAGCTGCTCGTGCTGCATCGCCAGGACCATCTTGATGATGCCCGCGACACCGGCCGCGGCCTGCGTGTGGCCGATGTTGGACTTGATCGAGCCCAGCCACAGCGGCTCTTCGCGCTCCTGGCCGTAGGTGGCCAGTAGCGCCTGCGCCTCGATCGGGTCGCCCAGCGTGGTGCCGGTGCCGTGGCCTTCGACGGCGTCCACTTCGGACGGCGTCAGGCCCGCGTCGGCCAGCGCGCGAGTGATCACGCGCTGCTGCGAGGGACCGTTGGGTGCGGTGAGGCCGTTGGACGCGCCGTCGTGGTTCACCGCGGAGCCGCGCAGCAGCGCGAGGACCGGGTGCCCGTTGCGGCGGGCGTCGGACAGGCGCTCGACGAGCAGCATGCCCGCGCCCTCGCCCCAGCCGGTGCCGTCGGCCGCGTCGGCGAACGAGCGGCAGCGGCCGTCGGCGGAAAGCCCGCGCTGGCGGGAGAAGTCGACGAAGGTGTCCGGAGTGGACATCACCGTGACACCGCCGGCCAGGGCCAGCGTGCACTCGCCGCGGCGCAGCGCCTGCGCCGCCCAGTGCAGGGCGACCAGCGAAGACGAGCAGGCCGTGTCGACCGTGACCGTCGGGCCCTCCAGTCCCAGCGCGTAGGACACGCGGCCGGAGACGACGCTGGCGAGGCTGCCGTTGCCGAGGTATCCGGCGATGTCGTCGGACACCGTGCCGAGGCGGGTGCCCCAGTCGTGGTACATCACGCCGGCGAACACGCCGGTCGCGCTGCCGCGCAGGGAAACCGGGTCGATGCCCGCCCGTTCGAACGCCTCCCACGACACCTCGAGCAGCAGCCGCTGCTGCGGGTCCATGGCGGCGGCCTCACGCGGGCTGATCTCGAAGAAGTCGGCGTCGAACTCGGCGGCGTCGTGCAGGAAGGCGCCGTGCTTGACGTAGGAGTGGCCGGGTTTGCCGGGCTCCGGGTCGTACAGCGCGTCGACGTTCCAGCCGCGGTCGGCCGGGAACGGGGTCAGTGCCTCCTCGCCCTCGGCGACCAGCCGCCACAGGTCCTCCGGCGTGGTCACGCCACCCGGGTAGCGGCAGGCGATGCCGACGATCGCGATCGGCTCCTCCGGATCCACCGTGGTGACCGGCGCGATCGGCCGCGCCGGCGCGAGTCCGGCCAGCCGGCCCACGAGGTACTCGGCAAGCGCGCGCGGCGTCGGGTAGTCGAAGACGAGGGTGGCGGGCAGGCGCATGCCGGTGACGGAGTCGAGGATGTTGCGCAGCTCCACCGCGGCCAGCGAGTCGAACCCGATCTCGCCGAACGGACGGGCCGGGTTGATGGCGTCCGCGCTGTCGTGGCCGAGCACGGCCGCGACGTGCGTGCGCACCAGGTCCAGCACCGCGCGGTCGCGGTCGGCCTCACCGAGGTGGGCGAACCGGCCGGCGAACTGCTGCTCCGGCGTGAGTTCACCCGACACGACCGTGGCGGCAGCCCGGCGACGGCCGGCCGGCGCGAGGCCCCGCAGCACGGCCGGGACGTCCTCACCCCGGGCCCGCAGCGCGGAGCGGTCGATGCGCGTCGGCACCACGGCCGGCGCGCCCGAGGCCAGCGCCGCGTCGAGCGCGGCCAGGCTTTCGGTCACCGTCAGCGGCGCGAGACCCAGCCGTGCGATGCGGTTGCGGTCCACTTCGGACAGTGTGGCGCCCATGCCCAGGGCTTCGCCCGCGTCCGGCGCCCACAAGCCCCACGCAAGCGACGTGGCCATCTTGCCTTCGGTGCAGCGGTACTCGGCCAGCGCGTCGAGGAAGGTGTTGCCCGCCGCGTAGTTCGCCTGGCCCGCACCGTCGGCGAGGCCCGCCGAGGACGAGAACAGCACGAACGCGGAGACGTCACCGACGAGCTCGTGCAGGTGCCAGGCCGCGTCGACCTTCGGTGCCAGCACGGCGTCGAGCCGCTCTTCGGTCAGCGAGCCGATCATGGCGTTGTCCAGCACGCCGGCGGTGTGCACGACGGCGGACAGCGGCTGCTCGGCCTTCTTCAGCGCGGCGGACAGCGAGCGCTTCTTGCTCACGTCAGCCGCGGCCACCGTCACGCTCGCACCCAGCTCCCGCAGGTCCGCGACCAGCTCGGCCGCGCCCGGAGCGTCGGCACCGCGGCGGCTGACCAGCAGGAGGCTGCGCACACCGTGGTTCGTCACGAGGTGGCGCGCGACCTGCGCGCCCAGGCCACCCGTGCCGCCGGTGATGAGCACGGTGCCCTCGGCCGACCACGTCGGGCGCTCGGCGTCGGCGGTGAGCCGCACCAGGCGGGCCGCGTGCACCGCGCTGCCCTCGATCCGCAGCTCCGGCTCACCCGAGCCGAGCGCCGTGGCCAGTGTCCCCGGCGTGACCGCGCCTTCGATCAGCACCACGCGGCCCGGGTGCTCGGCCTGCGCCGAACGGACCAGGCCCCGCACCGCGGAGTCGGCCAGCTCACCGCGGGTCAGCACGACCAGCCGCGAAGAAACGTAGCGCTCGTTCTCCAGCCACGGCCGCAGCACGGCGAGCACCCGGTGCGCGGCCTGCTTGGCGGCCGTGGCGACGTTCTTGCCCCGCACCGAAACCGGCAGCAGCACGGCCTGCGGAACGTCCACCAGCGACACCAGCGCGTCGGCGACCGGCACGTCGAGGCCGGCGACGGAGCCGAGCGCGGCGAGCGTCGGAAGCTCGGCGTCGGACGTGACCGGCGTCCACTCCACGGTGTAGAGCAGGTCCCGCGCCTGAGTACCGAGGTCGGCGCCGCGGACCGCCCGCGAACGGAACGACTCGACCGACAGCACGGGCGCACCGGCCGGATCGGCGATCTCCAGCGTGACGCCACCGGTGGCGGGCGACGTGATGCGCACTCGCACCTCGGTCGCGCCCGACGCGTGCAGCCGCACGCCGGTCCACGCGAACGGAAGGCGGATCTCGTCGGCCTCCCTCGCTTCGCCCGGGGCGAAGTCGGTGGCGTGCAGCACTGCGTCGAGCAGCGCCGGATGGATCCCGAACGCGGCATCCTTCTCCGCCGGCAGCGCGACCTCGGCGTACACGACGTCGTCTTGTCGCCACGCCGTGCGCAGGCCTTGGAACAGCGGGCCGTAGCCGTAACCCTGCTCGGCCAGCTCGCCGTACAGCTCGGCGGTGGCGACGACCTCGGCCCCGGCGGGCGGCCACTCGGTCAGGCTCGCCGGTTCGACGACCGGGCCGGTCGCGAGGACACCCACGGCGTGGCGGGTCCAGGCGGCATCGGCGTCGTGGTCGGGACGCGAGTGGAACTCGATGGTGCGGCGGCCGTCGTCCTCCGGGCCGACGACGACCTGCAGCGCGACCCCGCCGGTCTCCGGCAGCGCGAGCGGCGCCTGCAGCGTCAGCTCGTCGAGCACGCCGCAACCGGCCTGCTCGCCGGCGTGCAGCGCCATCTCGACGAACGCCGTGCCGGGCAGCACCGCGGTGCCGGCGATGGTGTGGTCGGCCAGCCACGGGTGCGTCCTCAGGCCGACGCGGCCGGTGAACACGAGCCCGTCGCCCGCGAGGCCGATCTCCGCGGCCAGCAGCGGGTGGCTCGACGCGAGCTGACCGAGGTCGGCCGCGTCGCCGTGCGAAACGGGAGCGGTGAGCCAGAAGTGCTTGCGCTGGAACGCATACGTCGGCAGGTCGACGCGGCGGGCCGGGCCGAAGAACGCGGTCCAGTCGACCGCCACCCCGCGCGTGTGCAGCTTGCCGAACGCGCCGGCGAGGGTCGTGACCTCGGCGTGGTCGCGACGCTGCGCGGCGGTGAAGGCGATGGTGCCGGCGTGCGGACCGGTGGCGGCCATCGCCGAAAGGACGGCGTCGGGACCGACCTCGATCGCGGTCGTCACGCCGGCCTCGGCCAGCGTCGTCACGCCGTCGGCGAACCGCACCGCGCGGCGCACGTGCCACAGCCAGTAGCCCGGTGAGCACAGCTCCTCAGGCTTCGCGAGGCGGCCGGTCACGTTGGACACCACCGGGATCGTCGGCGGCGCGTAGTCCACCACCTCGAGGATCTCGCGGAACTCGGCCAGCATCGGCTCCATCAGCGGCGAGTGGAACGCGTGCGACACGCGCAGCTCGCTCGTCTTGCGGCCCTGCAGCCGGAACACGGCGGCGACGTCCTCGACGGCGGCGCGCTCACCGGAGACCACGACGGACGACGGACCGTTGACGGCCGCGATGCTCACGCGGTCGTTGAGCAGCGGCTGAACCTCGTCCTCGGTCGCGGCGAGCGCGACCATCGCGCCTCCCTCCGGGAGCGCCTGCATCAGGCGACCGCGCGCGGCGACGACCATGCACGCGTCGGCGAGCGACCAGACGCCGGCGATGTGCGCGGCGGCGAGCTCGCCGATGGAGTGGCCCAGCAGGATGTCGGGCTTGACGCCCCACGACTCCAGCAGCCGCGCGAGCGCGACCTCGACGGCGAACAGGGCGCACTGTGCGTACTGCGTGTGGTTGAGCTCCTCGGCGTCGTCACCGAAGAGGACGTCGCGCAGCGGCTGGTCCATCTGCACGTCGAGGTTGTCGATGGCCTCGTCGAAGACCTCGGCGAACACCGGGTAGGCGAGGTAGAGCTCCCGGCCCATCGCGAGACGCTGCGAGCCCTGGCCGGTGAACAGCATCGCGAGCTTGCCCGGCGTGCGCTCGCCGGTGACGACGGCGGCGTCCTGCTCCCCCGCGGCCAGCGCGGTGAGCCCGCGGACGGCGTCGGCGGCGTTCTCGGCGACGACGACGGCGCGGTGGTCGTGCGCGGCGCGCGTGGTGGCGAGGGAGAAGCCGAGGTCGGCCAGATTCTCGGCATCCACAGTGGACACCAATTTGGCGGCCTGCGCGCGCAGTGCGTCCTCATCGCGAGCGGACACAACCAGCGGCACCACCGGCAGCTGCTCGGCCGGCGTCTCCTCGGCGACCAGCGCTGGAGCCTGCTCGATGATGACGTGCGCGTTGGTGCCACTGACACCGAACGACGACACCCCCGCGCGACGCGGACGCTCGACCAGCGGCCACTCGCGCGTCTCGGTGAGCAGCTCGACGGCACCGGCGGTCCAGTCGACGTGCGGGGTCGGCGCGTCGACGTGCAGCGTCTTCGGCAGCACGCCGCGGCGCATGGCCTCGACCATCTTGATCACGCCGGCCACACCGGCGGCGGCCTGCGTGTGGCCGATGTTGGATTTGATCGAACCGAGCAGCAGCGGCGTCTCGCGCTCCCGCCCGTAGGTGGCCAGCAGCGCCTGCGCCTCGATCGGGTCCCCGAGCCGCGTGCCGGTGCCGTGCGCTTCGACCGCGTCCACTTCGGACGGAGTCAACCCGGCGTCGGCCAGCGCTCGCGTGATCACGCGCTGCTGCGAAGGGCCGTTGGGCGCGGTGAGCCCGTTGGACGCACCGTCGGAGTTGATGGCCGAACCGCGGACCACGGCGAGCACGGTGTGCCCGTTGGCCACGGCGTCGGAGAGCCGTTCCAGCACGAGCACACCGACCCCCTCGGCGAACCCGGTGCCGTCGGCCGCCGCGGCGAACGCCTTGCACCGCCCGTCCTCGGCGAGGCCACGCTGGCGGCTGAAGGCGGTGAACGTGCCGGGCGCGCCCATCACGGCCACACCGCCGGCAAGAGCGAGGTGCGTCTCCCCGCGACGCAGCGCCTGCACGGCGAGGTGCAGCGCCACCAGGGAACCCGAGCACGCGGTGTCGACCGTCAGCGTCGGGCCTTCGAGCCCCAGCGAGTAGGCGACGCGGCCGGAGACGACGCTCGGCGCGTTGCCGGTGAGCAGGTAGCCGTCGAGGCCGTCGGGAGCTTCGTGCAGGCGCGGGCCGTACTCCTGGGCCTCGGCGCCGATGAACACTCCGGCGGGCGTGCCGCGCAGCGTGGACGGGTCGATCTTCGCGCGCTCCAGCGCTTCCCACGCCGTCTCCAGCACGAGCCGCTGCTGCGGGTCCATCGCCGACGCCTCGCGCGGCGCGATGCCGAAGAACCCGGCGTCGAACTCACCGGCGTCGGGCAGGAAGCCGCCGGAGGCGACGTAGCTGCTGCCGGGCCGGTCGGGGTCCGGGTCATACAGACTGTCGAGGTCCCAGCCGCGGTCGGTCGGGAAGCCGCTGATCGTGTGCACCTCGTCCGCGACCAGCTGCCACAGCTGCTCGGGCGAAGCCGCGCCACCCGGGTAGCGGCAGCCGATGCCGACGATGGCCACCGGCTCGTCGTCGTCGCGGCCCCGGGCGATCAGTCCACTGTCGACAGTCTCCTCCCCGAACACCCGCGCGTGCAGGAACCGCGCGACCGCGGCCGGGGTCGGGTGGTCGAACGCGAGCGTCACCGGCAGGTCGAGCCCGGTGGCGTCGGTGAGCTGCGCGTGCAGCTCCACCGCCGCCAGCGAGTCGAACCCGTGGTCGGAGAACGCCTTCTCCGGGTCGAGGACGGCCGGCACCTCCGGCAGCACGGCCCGCAGCGCGGCCCGCGTGGCGCTGTGCACCACGTCCGCGACGAGCGCCGCCCGATCGCCCGGCGGCAAGTGCGTCAGCCGCTGGCCGAAACCGGATTCCGGATTCTTGTCTAACTCACGCATAACGCACTCCACCGCTGTAGCAAGGCAGCATTCATGGTCGTCGAACGGATCGTAAGTCGGCTCAGCGCCGCCGCGGATCCCCAGAAAAAGCCGCTAGGGGCAGGGAAATCACCACGCGAGGCGCAGGAGCGAAGGCCCGCGCACGATCACGCCGTATTCCCACTTCACGCCTTCGCGACCGTCCGCGAGCCGCATTTCCGGGAAGCGCGCGAGAATCGCCTTGAGCGCTTCCTGGAGTTCCAGGCGCGCCAGCTGCGCGCCGATGCAGTGGTGCGGGCCGTGCCCGAACGCCACGTGCGGGTTGGGGCTGCGGGTGAGGTCGACGGTGTCGGGGTTCGCGAACACCTCCGGATCGCGGTTCGCCGCGTGCAACGCCGGCAGCACCGGGTCGCCCGCGCGCACCACGACGTCGCCGAAGCGCACGTCTTCGGTGGCGTAGCGGGCGAACATTGCCGCGGTGTTGATCGGCACGTACCGCAGCAGTTCCTCGACGGCGGTCGGCATCAGCTCCGGGTCCGCCCGCAGCTGCGCGAGCAGCTCCGGCTGCGTCAGCAAGGTGAACAGGAAGCTCGGCAGCGCCGTGGACACCGTCTCTACACCACCGGTGAGCAGGCCCGCGCCGGCGATGGAAATCAGCTCGTTCTCGGTGAGCTTGTCGCCGGCGTCGCGCGCGTAGACCAGAGCGCCGAGCAGGTCGTCGGTCGGCTCCTCGCGCCGCTGCGCCACGAGCCCGGCGACGTAGTTGTCGAGCTGGTCGCCGTAGACGTCGAGCACGTCGTCCTTGGCCGTGGCGTCGCTGACCAGCGCCTGCGTCCACTCGCGGAAGATCTTGTGGTCTTCCTGCGGCACGCCGAGCAGGTCGCAGATCACGGTGACGGGCAGCGGACGCGCGAGTTCCTCGACGACGTCGGCCGAGCCGCCGCGCGCGACCATCCCGTCGAGCAGGTCGTTCACGAGCGTCTGCACGCCTTCGCGCATCTGCTCGAGCCGGCGCGCGGTGAACGCCTTCGACACCAGGCGGCGCAGGCGCGAGTGGTCGGGCGGGTCCATGCCCATGATGCCGTCGCCCATCTGCTGGCGGCGCATCCGCGGCTGGTCGAGGCCCTGCGCCAGCTCCCGGCTGAAGCGCTGGTCGGTCATCACGAGCTTCACGTCGGCGTACTTGGTGGCGAGCCACGCCGGTTCCCCGAAGGGCATCTGCACCCGGCTCATCGGCTCTTCGCGCTGCAACATGTGGTACAGCTCGGAAACGGAGATCTCCTGCATGTCGAACGGGTAGGCCCGGACGGTCCGGCGCGTACTCATCGCGAATCCCCTCCAATCGCGGTCATCGGCTGCTCCAATGCCTGGGCGTCGTGGGTGTGCTGGACGTACGAGAGCGCCGACATCAAGGTCGACGAGGTGATCGCACCGCCGTGACCGCGCTCGACCACGCGGCGCAGCGGCAGGGAACCGAGGTCGGACCAGCAGAGCCGGCCGGCCGGGTCGAGATAGCTGCGGGCCTGCCCGGCGTTGTCCGGGTGCAGGCAGAACGGCACGTCGAGCAGGCCGCGCTTGAACGCGACCACGATCGCGCGGCCGAGATCTTCGTGGCTGTTGAGCACGGCGTCGACCAGCGCGTAGGCCTCGCGGTAGACCTGGTTGTCCGCCTCCACGGTGACCTTCTCGGTGGCTCGCACGGCACCCGCGTGTTCGAGCGCCTGGACGTTTTCCGCGACGGTCGGGATCCGGTGTGCCTCGGCGACGGTCTTCACGATCAGCCGCTCCGAGCCGGTGCTCAGCGCCAGCTCGGCCGCCTTGCCGAGCAGGCTCAGCGAGCCTGCCGGCGTACGCGGGAACAGGCCCATGTAGGCGTAGATCACCACGTGCCACGACGCGCCGGGCAGCAGTTCCGTGCACAGCCGGCGCAGCGCCGCGACGGCTTCCTGGTCCTGGCGCAAGTTGGTCTGCTGCGCGTAGCTCACCGAGATGCTGCGCAACCCCTTGCGGTAGAAGAACAACGCCTCCAACGCGCTCAACGCCACGAGCTCGCTCGGTGGGCAGAGCTGGCCCATCATGCAGCCGCCGAACGTCTCCAGGTGCGCGCGTCCGCCCGGCAGCTCGGCGCCGGCCAGCAGTTCGCAGCAGGCGGACCAGTTGCGCACGGACTCGTCCAGCGGCGTGCGGCTGTAGGGCAGGCAGTACGACACCGGCCCGCCCTCGGTGGTGTGCAGGCCGGCGGCGAGCATCGCGCGGAAGATGTCCGCGGGCCGCGCCGAACCGTGGCGCACCTGCACCGGGAAGTCCGGGCCTTCGAGGCCGTCGAGCATCGCGCGCGTGACCTCGGCTGGGTGATTGACGATGGGGTAACCGTTGAGCGCGATGCCGTGGGCCAGGGCGTGCGCGACGGAATCGGTGTCGCAGACGCGGGTGTAGCTGTCGAGTGTGACGGTGCCAACGGTCGTGGCGGCGGCGTTCTTGGTCGCCGCCAGCCCTGCGCGCATCACGACCGGGTCGGCGAACCCCATACGGGGCTGCACGACCAGCTGCCCGGCCGCGTGCCTGCTCGCCACGAACTCTTCGAAGCTCACACCCCCTCCACCCGCACGGGGAGCTGGGCGGCACCGGCGGTCAACGTCGCGGCGAACCGGCGGAAGGACGCGTTGTTCTGCTGGTCGTCGAAGACCGCGTCGAAGCCGGCGAGCAGCAGCCGCGCCGTCTCCTCCTCGGTCAGCGGGCCGCCGACGCCGAGCTTGCCGCCGATCACCACCGGCAGCGCACGCAGCTCGGGGAAGGATCGCAAGCGCTGGATCACGCGCAGGCCGTCCTGGTAGCCGTGGCCGTTGACGCTGCTGATCACGAGCATCGTCGGGCGCCGGCTGAGGCATTCGGACTCCAGCAGCTCGTCGGGCACGCACGCGCCGAGGTTCACCACGTCGAAGCCGAGCTCGCCGACCAGCAGCTCCAGGTACACGAGGTTCCACGTGTGCGAGTCCGACGCCATGCTGCTCACGATCACCGTGCGCGGCGGTTCCGTGACCACGCCGCCGCGGTAGGCGTTCATCTCCTCGCTCACGGCGAAACCTCGTAGGCACGCTGGTAGTCCAGCCGCGACACGGACACGACCTCGTCACCGCGCACCATGACCTCCGTCGGCGCGGGCCGGCCGAGGAAGCTGATCAGGCTGGCGGTCACGCCGTACGCGCCGACGTTCGGCACAGTCACCACGTCGCCGGGCGCCAGCTCCGGCAGGCGCGCGGCCTTCGCCAGCGAGTCACCGGGAGTACACAGTGGACCGACGAGGCTGCCGGTCTCGCCGAACGGAGCGGTGTCTTCGATGCCGACGGCCGCGGGCAGCAGCCGGCCGATGCCGGACAGCCCGCCGACGACGTTGATGCCCGCGTCGAGAATCACGAACTTGCTGCCGCGGCTCTCCTTGACGTTCACGACCCCGGCGAGCAGCGAGCCACAGCTGCCGGACAGGTACCGGCCCGACTCGCAGGCCAGCTCGACCTCCCCCGTTCGCCATTCCGGCAGGTACAGGTCCAGCAACTGCTCCAGCCCCGCCCGCAGCTTCGGGTAGTCGGTGCGGGGGCCCGGGACCGCGTACGGCGAGGAGAAGCCGCCGCCGATGTCGAGCAGCTCCAGCGGCAGGCCCGCTTCCTGGTGCAACTGCGCGGCCGACTGCAGCACGAACTCGTACTCACCGAGCAGGCTGTCCTCGTCCTTGGCGTTGCTCATGGTGAAGAAGTGCGCACCGGCGACGCGCGTGCCGGCCACCGCCTTGAACACGGGCATGAGCGAGGGCAGCGTCTCGGCGTCGATGCCGAACTGCGAGGGCCGGCCCATCATGCGGATGCCGGTCGACGCGCTGCCCTGCGTGGTGTTCACGCGCAGCAGGCACGAAGCGACCACGCCGTGCTTCTCCGCTGCCGCACCGACGTGCTGCAGATCGGTGAGCGACTCGACGGAGAACAGCCGCACGCCGGTCTCGGTCGCCTGCTCCAACTCAGCGCCGGTCTTGCCGGGACCCGTGTAGAGGATCTCGCTCGGGTCGAAACCCGCCTCCAGCGCGTTGGCCAGCTCACCGGTGGAGCTGATCTCGGCGCGGCAGCCACCGTTGTGCAGCTCGCGGGCGATTTCCGGGTGCGGGTTGGCTTTCAGCGCGTAGAAGACCTGGAAGCCCTCGGGCAGCAGGCCGAAGAGCTGGTCGCGGGACTGTGCGACGACGTCGAGGTCGTAGACGTAGGTGGGGGTGCCGAAGCGTTCGGCGAACTGCTGGGTCATTTGTGCGCGCCTTCCACGAGCAGGGCCAGTTCCTTCGTGGCGTTCTTGCCGTGCGCCGTGAGCGGGAACTCGTCGACGACGTGACACAGGGACGGGACCTTCTGCGGTTCGAGCCGCTTCGCCAGCTCCCGCAGCACGGTGGTGGGCGGCAGGTCGCTCTCGACGCAGATGGCGAGATCGCGCGTGTCGCCCGGCGGGATCGCGCCGGCCGCACGGACGCCCGGGATGTCCATGGCGGCGGCCTCGATTTCCAAAGTGGACATCCGGATGCCCTTGCGCTTGAACATGTCGTCGCGGCGGCCTTCGAAGTAGAGGTACCCGTCGGCGTCGAGGCGGCCGTAGTCGCCGGTGTGCAGGCGCAGCTCGCCGGTGGCCTCGTCGCGCCTGAACGCGCGGGCGGACAGCTCCGGCGCGCGCCAGTAACCCGGCATCACGTGCGGGCCGGCGGCCACGATCTCACCGATGTCGCCGGCGGGCAGCTCCGTGCCGTCCGCGGCGAGGATGAGCACGGACGTGCCCGGCAGCGGCAGCCCGGACGCGCCGGGACGCTGGTCGTCCTCGTCGGGCGGCATGATCGTGATGCGCTTGCACTCGGTCTGGCCGAACTGGCGCACCACGCGGGTGCCGGGGAACGCGGTGCGCAGCTGCGCGATCGTGCTCTCGGGCAGCGCGGCGCCGGTGTTGGTGAACAGGCGCACGGGCGCGGCCGGTTCGGTCTCGCGACCGGCGAGCGTGGCGATCATCGTGGCGAGCGAGGGCACGATGGGCACGATCGTCGCGCCGACCTCGCGCATCCGCCGCAGCAGCCGCAGGTCGGACTCCGCGTCGGCGAGCACGATCTCGCTGCGCCCGAGCGTCGAAAGCAGGACCTTGTAGAGGCCGTAGTCCCAGGACATCGGGAAGCGGCAGAACACCACGTCGTCGCCGCGGTAGCCGAGCACGGCCTGGATCGCGCCGGCGGCGAAGGTGACCTGGCGGTGCGGGCCGATCACGCCCTTCGGCGCCGCGGTACTGCCGGAGGTGTAGATGAGCACGGCGACGTCGTCGGGGTCGACGTCCGTGGCCTCGATGCGTTCGCCGTAGGCCGCTTCGACCTCGGTCCACAGTGGAATCATTTCTTCCGGCGTGACCACGAGCACCGGCTCGGCGTTGCCCACCACCGAATCGAAGTGGAACGCCTTCATCGCCGGGTTCACCGGCACGAACACCGCGCCGCGGCGGGTGGTGCCGAAGAACAACGCGACCAGCTCACGCGTGGTGGGCAGCTGCACGACCACGCGGTCACCGCGCCGCACCCCGCGCCGGGCGAGCACCACCTCCACCGCATGGCTCCACGCGGCCAGCTCGGCGTAGGTCCACGCGCCGGCCCGGTCGCGCACCGCCGTCGACCCGGGTGCGTCGGCCACCGCCTCGTCGAGCAGGGAATGGACGAGCGAAGTACCGTTCACGACTGCTCCCACCAGAACTCGAGAACCGGGGCCTCGATCCGCCCCTCGACCCCGGGAAAACTAGCCGCGGCGGCGCGCGTGGCCACACCCCTAACCGCCCCTAAGCGCGCACGCGAAAACGGCCCGCCCCGCCCGGAAACCCAGGCGTAGCAGGCCGTTTAAGACAGGCTTCAGCTCAGTGCTTCGAACCCCGCGACCGGCACGACCCCGTCGAGGTCACGGGCGAGCTGCTCGTCGAGCGTCACGAACGCGTCGCCGTGCAACCGCGTCAACGCCACGTACTCGGCCACGAACGTGTCGGCCCACCCGAGCTCCTCGGCGACCTGCCACGCGGTCGCCTGCAGCACCCGATCACCGAGCAACCGGATCTTCAGCGCCCGCACGCGGTCGAGTCGCGCGGCGGCGTCCTTCTTGGTCAGCTTCCCCTCGCGCACCTGCGCGTAGAGCAGAGACAGCGCGTGCGACCGGATGAGCGTGGGCGCCAGCAACTGATGGCCCACCACGGCCCGCTCCTCGGCCAGCCGCAACGCGACCTCCGGCCCGATCACGTACTTCGCCACGCAGCTCAGCCTACCGGCGTGAGCAGCACTTCGGCTTCGACCGCGAGCGCCTTCCGGTCGATCTTCCGGTTGGAGTTCAGCGGGAACTCGTCGACGTGGCGGTAGTGGCGCGGGATCACTCCCTCCGGCAGGACCTTGCGCAGCGCGCGCACGAGCTCGATCGCCGGGCGCTCGCCGCCGGTGTAGAACACGAACAGCTCCAGACCGGCGTCGCCGCGCACTCCCAGGGCCACGGCGTCGCGGACGCCGGTCGCGCGCAACGCGTGCTCGACCTCGGTGAGCTCGATGCGCCAGCCCAGCACCTGCACCTGGGAGTCGAGGCGGCCCAGGTACGCCAAGTCGTCGCCGAGCCGGCGGACGCGGTCGCCCGTGCGGTAGAAGCGGCGGCCCTCGCGGTCGAGGAACCGGCCGCGTTCGTCAGCCGGGTCGAGGTAACCCGGCGTCAGCTGCGGGCCCGCGATGGCCAGCTCGCCTTCTTCGGCTTCCTCGACGTCACCCTCGCCCAGCAGCAGGTGGTCGTGCCCCTCGTGCACGGCCCCGATCGGCACCACCCCGTTGACGGCGATCCTCGGCGTTTCCTCGTCGTCCCAGCGGTAACCGGCGACGGTGATCGTGAGTTCGGTGGGGCCGTAGAGGTTCTCGGCGAGCGAGTTCACCGCCGCCGCGCGCCAGTCCGCCGTGTCGCGCACGGTGAGCGCCTCGCCCGCGAAAAAGCTCCACCGCAAGCCCGGCAACGCACCCGGCGTGAGCCCACCCGTGCGGCGCACCAGGTCGATCGCGCTCGGCGTGGAAAACCACACGGTCAGCCCGCTCTCCGCGGCGAACGCCGGCAGGTCGCGGTAGGCGCGACCGGGCAACACCACTGCCGGCGCCCCCGCACCCCAGGCACAGAACAGGTCGAACATCGCGCAGTCGAAGTTCAGGTCGAACGTCTGGGAGAAGACGTCGTCGGGCGTGAAGTCGTAGCGCGCGTCGAGCAGGCCGAAGTAGTGCTCGGTCGAACCGTGGCCGATGCGCACGCCCTTGGGCCGACCGGTGGAGCCGGACGTGAACAGGATGTACGCGGAATCCTCCGGCCGCACCTGCCGCGGCTCGACCAAACCCTGCACCCGCGTCTCCGGGGTGAGCACGGGAACCCGCCGCTGACCGAGCACGTCCGCCAGCAGCGCCTGGCCGCGATCGTCGACCACCAGCGCGTCGACCCCCGCCGCCTCGACCATCTGCGCGGTGCGAGCCGCCGGGAAGTCCGGCCGCAGCGGCACCACCGTGGCGCCCGCGTAGAGCCCGGCCAGGATCCCCGCGTACGCGCTGATTCCCTTGCCCGCCAGCACCCCTACGGTGCGCGCGCCCGCTTCGGCCAGCGCGCCGCCCCAGAGCAGCGCCTGCTCGTGAAGCCGGCCGTAGGTCAGCTCCTGGTCGCCGACCCGGACGGCGGTGCCGTTCTCGGAAAGGGCCAGGCCACGCAGGAAGCGCGAGTGCAGCCCGCCGGTGAAGCTCGTGTCCATCGTCGTCCTCCTCCTTGCTGTGCCGTTCGTTGCTAATCCGACCACAGTCACGGCGACGGCCCTCGGAGCAACTGTTACGTAGTGCCCGGGGGTCCGCCTGCTTTTGGTCGGATTAGCAATAGGGGTGCCGATGCGTCGATCCGGAACGACGACGCGCGGTAGAGTCCAAAACCGAACCGGGCGGTCGGTTTTCCTGCCTGGTAGATACCGATCTAGCCATCCGGAGTAGTCATGTGGGACAGCTCTTTCGACGAGACCCTTCGCACGTTCCTCCCGTTCCTCCCCGCCGAGGAGGCACTCACCGCCGAGACCCCGCTGCGCGAGTACGGCCTCGACTCGCTCGCGACCGTGGAACTGCTCGCCGTGCTGGAGCAGAACTACAACGTGCGCTTCGAGGACGACGCCCTCAACCTCGAGACCTTCGAGAACCCGGGCCGGCTCTGGGCGACGCTGGCCGAGCTGCAGCCGGCTAGCTGACCCGCGAAGGTCCTGCGCCCCGCCTCCGGGGCTGCAGGGCCAGCCGCGGGTTGACCGTCACCACCTCGAAGCGGCTCGTGGTCGCGCGGACGCGCCCGAACAGCGTGTCCGGACCGGCCACCCAGAGCTTGCGCACGCCCAGCTGTTCCAGGGAGGAGACGACGTGCGGCCACCGCAGCGGCTTGACGATGCTGTCGAGCAGCATCGTGCGCACCTGCTCCCCGGACCGCAGGATCGACCCGTCCTGGTCGGCGACGATCGGGAGCAGCGGATCGTGGAAGTCCAGACCGCCGATGACCTCGTCCTCCGCTTTCCGGCGCAGCGCGGCGAAAGCACGGGAGTGCAGGGGCGGGCGCATGGTGTACAACGACAACCCGCCCATGCTGCGCACCGCTTGCTTGAGCCAGTCGAGGTTCCGCTCGCGCAACGAGACCATGTAGAAGTCGTGGTCGATGTAGCACGAGATGTCGGACCACTCGCCGCGTCCGTCGAGGTCGTTCAGCGCGTCCAGGAGCTTCTCCTCGGGCGTGCGCACGAACGAGTGCGTGACCACGTCGGTGTACTCCGTGGCGAAGAACTCGGTGAGACAGCGCGCGAGCTCCGCCGTCATCCACACGGCGTCGGGGAACGTCAGCGCTCCGGCATACACACTGGCCGGCTTCTCGCCGAAGCTCGGGCCGGTGCAGTAGTCGGGGCTGATGTCGTACTCCTGCTCGGCCCACTCGGCGAGCGCGAGGCACGTGAGCATGAACCCGACCTGCGCGTATTCGGAGTAGTCCCCCTCCGTCTCGCGGAAGCGGTCGACCAGCGAATAGCCGAGCCGGTCGTTGGCTTCTCCGATCAGGCGGCGGGCGAACGGGTTGATGAGCAGGAACTTGCCGAAGTCGGCGAAGCGGCAGGGGCTCATCCCGGGGAAGACCACCGCCGATCCTCTGGCCTCATCCATGGCTGGTTGCCTCACTTTCGGCGTTGGCGGCGGGGTGGACTTCCCGCAGGAAGCTCAGCAGGACCTCGTGGAACCGTGTGGGTTCCTCGAGGTGCGGAACGTGGCTGGAGTCGGAGAAAACCTCCCAGCGCACGTCGTGGATCCGGTCGAAGTAGGGCTGGACGGTCTTGGGTGTGGCTTCGTCGTGCCGGCCGGAGATGAGCAACGTCGGCACCTCGATGTCGTCGAGGTCGTCGACCACGGAGTAGTCCCTGAGCGTGCCGGTGACGGTGAACTCGCTCGGCCCGTTCATCACGGAGTAGACGGTGTTGTTGTCCGCCATCTCCATGAACGAGGCCAGGTAGTCGCCCGGCCACGGGAGCACGCGGCAGACGTGGCGGTCGTAGAACACGCGCATGGCGTCGAAGTACTCCTGCGTGTCCGTGGTGCCGGCCGCTTCGTGCGCTCGCAGCTGCTCGTCGACACCGGGCGGGAGCCGGTCCCGGAGCACGTCCATTTCGGAGCGCCAGAGCTCGTAGGAGGCGGGCGAGTTGGCGATCACGAGCCCGCGCAATCCCTCGGGCCGCTGCGCCGCGTGGCGCGCGACGACCAGGCCGCCCCACGACTGTCCATACAGGACGTAGTTGTCCTCGATGCCCAGCCGGTGCACCAGGTTGTCGAGCTCGTCGCCGAACAGCTCGGGCGTCCAGAAATCCGCGCGCTTGTCCGGCAGCCGCGTGGAACCGCCGCTGCCGAGCTGGTCGTAGTGCACCACCGGAAACCCGTGCTCGGCGAGCGAACAGAGGTTCAGCAGGTAGTCGTGTGTGCTGCCCGGTCCCCCGTGGACCACGACGACGGCGGGCAGCTCGCCGCCGACGACACCGGTGACCCGGTACCACGTGCGGTGCTCGCCGAAGGGAACCCAGCCCTTCGCGGTGGGCGCCACGGCCATGCTCATCACCTCGTTCGTATCCCTCGCCCGGCGGGTGGTTGCCGCCGGACCCACGTTCATGTCTAGCCGCAGGGGCGCCGTCGTCACCAGCCCCTAAGGGGCGTCTAAAGCCGGTCTAAGTCCGCCCTGTCCTCTCTAGTCCGGCGGGCTTTTCGAGGGAAGGGCGCTAGGGGTGCACGACCCCTAGCGGCGCGTTGCCGGGTCGGCCGCGCGAGTTGTCCGCACTAACGTTTTTCCCGCCAGCAGGTCGAGCCAGTTCGGAGAGTGCGTCCCATGCGAGTCATGTTGATGGTCTTCCCGACGAGGACGCACGTCTACAGCATGGCGCCGGTCGGCTGGGCGCTCGCGGCCGCGGGCCACGAGGTGCGGTTCGTCGGCCAGTGCAACCCGCGCGAGGTGGCCTCGTTCGCCGAGACCGGCCTCGACGCGATGTGGTTCGGCACCGAGCTCGACATCGCGCGCCACCGCCAGTTGCAGGTCGAGGGAAACAACGCGATGCAGGGCGACTTCCGCATCTCCGAGAGCCGGCCCGAGCGGTACACCGAGGAGTACGTGCGCAACGTCTACGAGCACTGGGTCGACGTGTTCCGTTGGACCACGCCCGATTCGCTGCTCGACGAGCTCGTGCGCTTCGCACGGCAGTGGCAGCCGGACCTCGTGGTGTGGGACCCGATGATCTACGCCGCGCCGATCGTCGCGCACGCCATCGGGGTGCCGCACCTGCGGATGATGTACGCGATGGACCAGACGGCGCGCATCAACGCGCAATACCGCGATCTCCGTTCCGACGCGCCGGATCCGTTCGTGGAGTGGATGTCGGGCGCGGTGGCGCGCTTCGGTGCGGACTACGACGAAACCCTGCGCCACGGCGTGAAGACCATCGACTGCCACCCGTCCTACCTGCGTTACGACGGCGTCGACGTCGACTACCTGCCGGCGCGGTTCATCCCGCAGAACAAGCCGATGGCCATCCCGCGCTGGGTGCTCGAGGAGCCGGCGCGCCCCCGCGTGATGCTCACGCTCGGCATCTCCAACCGGCAGGTGCTGGGCGTCGAGGAGACGTCGGTGTCCGACCTGCTCGACGGCCTCGCGGACCTCGACGTCGAGGTGATCGCGACGCTCAACGCGAACCAGCTGGCGTCTGTGCGGAAGGTGCCGGACAACGTGCGCGCGGTCGACTTCGTACCCATGAACGAGCTGCTCGCGAGCTGTTCGGCCATCATCCACCAGGGCGGCGGGGCGACCATCGGCAACGCCGTGGTCAACGGCGTGCCTCAGCTCGTGATCCCCGGCACCACGTGGAGCGAGCGGGGTTCGGCCGTCGCGCAGGTGAAGCGGGGCAACGGGTTGCTGGTGGACCTGGAGGCCGTCACGCCGGGGAATGTCCGAACAGGACTGCTGAGACTCCTGGAAGAACCCTCGTTCCGCAGCTGCGCCCTGGAAGTCCGCGACGAGATGCTGGCGACGCCGACGCTCGACGACCTCGTGCCCGAGTTCGAGCGGATCGCGCGATGCCGATGACGCGGCGGCCCCACGCGATCCGCACGATCGGGTTCCTCATCGGGAACTTCCCGATCCGGATCTTCGCGTTCGTGGTCGTCCTCGTGTCGATGATCGTCGGGGTCGCGACGACGATGCTGTGGGTGGGCATCCCCCTGTCGCTGATCGCGACGGGCGTGATGCGTGGCTTCGCGGACCTCGAACGGCGGTCGGTGCGGAGGTTGCTGGGAGTCGAGGTGGCCCAGCCGCGGCGCAAGCAGCCCAACGGCAACGGTCTGCTGGCCGTGTGGCAGGCGCGGCTGGTCGACCCGGTGACGTGGCGTGAGCTGGTGTTCGTGCTCGTGGCGATGCCGCTGGGGATCGTCGAGTTCGTGGCGGGCATCGTCTCGGTGGCGGTGCCACCGTTCGGGATCTTCGTGGCGCCCCGGATCGGGGCGTTGCACGCCGAGTTCACGCTGTCGATGCTGGGGCCGGACCGCACGGCGCAGCTGGAGGAGCGCACGCAGCACCTGCAGCACTCGCGGGCGCGCGGCGTCGATGCCGTGGAGGCCGAGCGCAAGCGCATCGAACGCGACCTGCACGACGGCGCGCAGCAGCGGCTCGTGGCCGTCGCGATGAGCCTGGGGCGGGCGCAGCTGAAGCTCGACTCCGACGATTCCGCGGCCGTGCGCGAGCTCATCGGGGCCGCGCACGCCGACGCCAAGCTGGCCGTGTCCGAGCTGCGTGACCTCGCCCGCGGGATCTACCCGCCGGTGCTGCAGGACCGTGGCCTCGACGCCGCCCTGTCGTCGCTGACCGCCCGCATGCCGATCCCGGTCGACGTCGAGGTCTCCGTGGACCCGCGCCCGCCGGCGCCGGTGGAGACCACGACGTACTTCATCGTGAGCGAGGTGCTCACGAACATCACCAAACACGCCGGCGCCGACCGCGCCTCGGTGCGAGTGAGCCGCGACGACGACACCGTGGTCGTCGAAATCATGGACAACGGCCGCGGCGGCGCCTCGGTGCGCCCCGGCGGCGGCCTGGCCGGCCTCGCCGACCGCGCCGCCACGATCGACGGTGTGCTCACGGTGGTCAGCCCCATGGGTGGGCCGACTGTCGTGCGCGCCGATCTCCCTGTCCGCTGGTGATGCTGTTAAGGAGCCGTTTCATGCGTGTCGTGATCGCCGAGGATTCCGTGCTCCTGCGCGCGGGCGTGCAAAGCCTGCTCGCCGACGTCGGCATCACCACGGCCGCCGCCGTCGACAACCCGGACGCCATGCTCGTCGCCATCCGCGAGCACCGCCCCGACCTCGTCATCGCCGACGTCCGCATGCCCCCGACCTTCACCGACGAGGGCATCCGGGCGGCGATCGCCGCCCGGCAGGAGATCCCCGGCCTGCCGGTCCTGGTGGTCTCGCAATACGTCGAGGGCAGCTACGCGGTTGACCTCATCGCCGAAGGCACCTCCGGCGTGGGCTACCTGCTGAAAGAACGCGTCGCCGACGTCGCCGACTTCCTGGAATCCGTCCGCCGCGTGGCCGGCGGCGGCTCCGCCATCGACCCCGACGTGGTCGCCCAGATGCTCTCCCGCAGCCGCGATCCCCTGGACGCCTTGACCGCGCGCGAGACCGAGGTCCTGGGCTTGATGGCGCAGGGCCTGTCGAACGCCGCCATCGCGAAGACCCTGGTGGTGACCCAGGGCGCCGTGGAGAACCACATCAGCAACATCTTCGCGAAGCTGGGCCTGGAAGCCAGCCGGGACGAGAACCGCCGGATCCGCGCGGTGCTGACCTATTTGGACAGTACCGCCGTGCGCGCTTGATTCACTCGATCGATATCGTGCGCATGTTCGAGTGGGGTCGGTAGCTTGGGGGTATGGATCTTTCGCCTGCCGGCCCTGTTCGGATCTCGACCATTGTGGACGGTGTGCTCGCCACGCTGTGGAGAGCACACCTCGCTTCGGTGCGCCCGCGAAGACGGGTGCGGCTCAGTACTGCTTTTGTTGCACTGAGCTGCAAACCTGCGCTGCCCTCAGCGCTGATGCCTGCTCCTGACCCGCGAGGCGTCTTGGGCACGCCCTCGCCAGGTCGCGAGCCCACGCGCCCCGGCCGAAAGAGGACCACCGCGAGTGCTCAGCCATCCATGTCGCAGAAGGCAGCCGCACCCGTACCACCCGCGCGTCACGCATTCCGCTCACGCCAGACAGCCGCACCCGCGGGCACTTACCCATCCACCGCACAGGAAAAAGCCGCACCCGCGCCACCACCTCGTGGCACAGATGCGGCTCCCAGCACCGCTCTCAGCGCACCCCTTGCCAACTCGTCGCCGGCACGAATCGCACCGGCCGGCGCGGCCGCGGCACCGTCACCTCGGCCACCGGCTCGGCCGGCGCCTGCACCGCAGCCAGCACAGCCACCAAAGCCGCGAGCTCCTCGTCCGTCGGGTTGCCCCGCACGACCCGCACCACCGGCGTGCCCATCACACCGGCGGGTTTCCGTGCTTGCGCGCCGGGATGTCGACGTGTTTGGTGCGCAGCATGGTCAGCGCGCGGATCAGCACCTCGCGCGTCCGGGCGGGCTCGATCACGTCGTCGACCAGGCCGCGCTCGGCGGCGTAGTACGGGTGCATGAGCTCGGTCTTATACTCCTTGATCTTGAGCCGCCGGACGGTCTCCGGGTCGTCGGCCGCCTTGATCTCGCGGCGGAAGATCACGTTGGCCGCACCCTCGGCGCCCATCACGGCGATCTCGTTCGTCGGCCACGCCAGCGACACGTCGGTGCCGATCGAGCGCGAGTCCATCACGATGTACGCGCCGCCGTAGGCCTTGCGCAGGATGAGCTGCACGCGCGGCACCGTGGCGTTGCAGTAGGCGTAGAGCAGCTTGGCGCCGTGCCGGATGATGCCGCCGTGCTCCTGGTCCACGCCGGGCAGGAAGCCGGGCACGTCGACCAGCGTCACGAGCGGGATGTTGAACGCGTCGCACGTCTGCACGAACCGCGCGGCCTTCTCGCTGGCCTCGATGTCGAGCACGCCCGCGAGCGTCGCCGGCTGATTGGCCACGATGCCGACCACGTGCCCGTCGAGCCGGGCGAAGGCGCACACCACGTTCGTCGCCCAGCCGGCGTGCACCTGGAGGAACTCGCCGTCGTCCACGATCTCCTCGATCACGGCGCACATGTCGTAGGCGCGGGCCGAGTCGGTCGGCACGAGGTCGAGCAGCCGGTCCGTGCGGCGGTCGATCGGGTCGGTGGTCGGCTCGACCGGCGGGGCCTCGTTGTTGTTGGCGGGCAACAAGGACAGCAGGTACCGCACATCCTCGATGCACGACTGCTCGTCGTCGTACACGAACGCGGCCACGCCCGAGGTCCCGGCGTGCACGTCGGCGCCGCCGAGGCCGTTCTGCGTGATCTCCTCGCCCGTCACGGCCTGCACCACGTCGGGGCCGGTGATGAACATCTGCGACGTCTCGCGGACCATGAACACGAAGTCCGTCAAGGCCGGCGAGTACGCCGCGCCGCCCGCGCACGGGCCGAGCATCACGGAGATCTGCGGGATCACACCCGAACAGCGGGTGTTGCGCTGAAAGATGCCGCCGTAGCCGGCGAGCGCGGTCACGCCCTCCTGGATCCGCGCGCCCGCGCCGTCGTTCAGCGACACGAGCGGCGCGCCCGCGGCCGCGGCGAGGTCCATCACCTTGTGGATCTTCTGCGCGTGCGCTTCGCCGAGCGCGCCGCCGAAGATGCGGAAGTCGTGCGCGTACACGAAAACCGTGCGCCCGTGCACGGTCCCCCACCCGCACACCACGCCGTCCGAATACGGCCGGCGGTGTTCGAGCCCGAAGCCCGTCGCGCGGTGGCGCCGCAGGGCCTCCAGCTCGGTGAAGCTGCCGGGGTCGAGCAGCAGTTCGATGCGCTCGTGAGCGGTCAGTTTGCCGCGCTCGTGCTGCCGGACGGTGGCCGCGTCGTCGGGACCGCGCCGAGCTGCCTCCTTGATCTCGCGCAGCTCCACGAGCCGGTTGCCGAACGCTCCCTCTACGGCCAGTGCCTCAGACATGTACACGCCCCTTGTCGACGAGCCGATCAGCCAGATACCGGAGAATCACGTCTTGGTGGCGGGTCAGGAAGAAGTGCCCGCCCTGCAGCGTCACCAGCTCGAAGCCCGCCGCCGTGTGGTCGGCCCACGAGCGGACCTCGGCCACGGACGCGACCGGGTCGTCGGTGCCGGTGAACGCGACCACCGGCGCGGCGAGCGGAGTGCCCGGCACGTGCCGGTAGGTCTCCACGGCACGGTAGTCGTTGCGCACGACGGGAAGGATCATGCGCACGACGTCCTCGTCGCCGAGCAGGTCCATCTCGGTCCCGCTCAGGCGGCGCAGCTCGTCGAGCACGCCTTCGTCGGTGCGCGTGTGCACGCTCTCGTCGCGCTGCCGCGAAGGCGCGCGCCGCCCGGACACGAACAGCGTGTCCACCGAGCCGCCCGCCGATTCCAGCCGCCGCGCCACCTCGTAGGCGACCATCGCGCCCATGCTGTGCCCGAACAGCGCCAGCGGCCGGTCCGTCTTGTCCCCCAACAGCTCGGCGACGGCGTCGGCCATGGCGTCGATCGTGGTCAGGAACGGCTCGTGCCGCCGGTCCTGCCGCCCGGGGTACTGCACGGCGAGCACCTCGACGTCCGGCGCCAGCGCCCGCGAAACCGGGAAGTAGAAGCTGGCAGACCCGCCCGCGTGCGGCAGGCACACCAACCGCTCCCGAGCCTCCGGCGCCGCGTGGAACCGCCGAAACCAGGCGTCTTCCGCGTGGGCGACCATGTCGTCCCACCGCCTTTCCGTCTGTCACAACGGGACGAGGTCACGCCGACCGGGTCCCCCGACGCACCAAGCTAGCCCGGCCGGAAGCCGCCCAACGACCCCTAAGCGCCCCTAAAGGCGATCTGAACGGAGACCCTCCACAATGGACATCAACCCTGATCGGCTCCGGTTTGGAGCTGCTCCAGGAACGCCCGTGCGGCCGGCGACGCGCTCGCACTCACGGCCACCGCGACGGTCCGCGGCGTCCGTGGCACCAACGGCCGCAGCACGGTGCCGTCGAGACGCGGCACGCCGACCGACGGCAGGATGCTCACGCCCAGCCGCGCCCGCACCATCTCCAGCACGGCCGACATCTCGCGCGCCTCGAACGTCGCCTCCAGGTGAACTCCGGCTTGCTCCGCGGCCGCCGCGAACACCTGCGCGCAGCCGCCGGTCGGGCGGACGAACGGCTCCTCGGCGAGATCCGCGTAGGACACGGCCTCGCGCTCCGCCAGCCGATGACCGGCGGGCAGCACGGCGCACATCTCGTGGCTGTCGAGCAGCACCGTCCGCAGGCCGGGCGCGGGCAGCGTGACCACGGCGGCGTCGGCGACACCCAGGTCGAGCCAGTCCCGCACCTCCTCGTCGCTGCCCTCGATGAGCCGCACCGCGACGAGCGGGTGGCGTTCGGTGAACGCCCGCAGCTCGGCGGGCAGCCGGGTCCCCGTGGCAGTGGGCAGGCTGGCGATCCGCAGCGTCCCGGTGATCTGCCCGGCCACCTCGGCGACCTCCGCGCGCAGCAGATCGACCTGGCGCACGGCCTCGCGCGCTCGCCGGACGGCGCGTTCGCCGGCTTCGGTGAGGGTGACGCCCGTGCGCCGGCGGGTGAGCAGCGGTGCGCCGAGCTCGGCTTCCAGCGCGGCGACCGAGCGGCTCACCGCGGGCTGCGCCATCCCGAGGCGCTCGCCCGCGGCCGTGAAGCCGCCGTGGTCGGCCACGGCCAGGAGCACTTTGAGCTGCTGCATCGTCGTCACGAGGACCTCCCGCCATATTCGCCGCGGCATGCCGCCATAACGCGAAGGACATTTCCCACGGCTCACCCAGAACATTACCGTCATGGTGCAACCGAGCAAGACAAGAGGAGTCACCAGTCATGCGAGTGCTGATCACCGGGGCGTCCAAGGGCATCGGCCGGACGGTCGTCGACCGGCTGGCCGCCGAGGGCCACCACCCGATCGGCCTGGCGCGCACCGCGCCGGCCGAATTCCCCGGCAGCTTCCACGCCGTCGACCTCGGCGACCGCGACGCCACCGCCGCGACGCTCGAGAAGGTCCTCGCAGAAGGCCCCGTCGACGCGGTGGTGAACAACGTCGGCTTCGCCAAGCTGGCGCCGCTCGGGTCGATCGACCTCGACGACGTCGCCCACGCCTACGACCTGAACTTCCGCACCGCGGTGCAGGTGACCCAGGCCGTGCTGCCCGGAATGCTCGCCGCCGGGCGCGGCCGGATCGTGAACGTCACCAGCATGGTCACGCTCGGCACCGCGAACCGCACCACGTACGCGGGTTCGAAGGCGGCGCTCGAGACCGCCACCGCCATCTGGGCCGGGGAGCTCGGGACCAGCGGCATCACCGTCAACGCGGTCGCGCCTGGGCCGACGGAGACCGAGCTGTTCCGTCGTGGCACCCCCGCCGGCTCCGAAGGCGAAGCCCGGTTCCTGGAGAAGCTGCCGGTCGGCCGGCTCGGGCGTCCGGCGGAAATCGCCCACGCCATCTGCTTCCTGCTCTCCGAGGACGCGGGGTTCATCACCGGCCAGACCCTGCGCGTCGACGGAGGAGGCAGCATCGCCGCGGCCTGAAATCCTCCGCGGACCGAGCAAAACCGCTACGGCGACCTGACCGATTCGGGCAGAATCGCCGAGATGGCGCCCACCTTCGTCCTCGTCCACGGTTCCAACGCCACCAGCCGCTGCTTCTCCGTGCTGCAGCGCGAGCTCGCGCTGCGCGGCCACCGCTCGCTCGCGGTCGACCTGCTCGGCCATGGCGCGGCCGGGTTCTCGGCGGCGTACCAGGCGCAGGACCTGGCGAAGTTCGCCACCGAGCCGTCACCACTCGCGGAGGTCACCCACGCCGACGTGGTGGCGGCGGTGACGGACGTCGTGCGGCAGGCGCACGACCACGGTCCGGTGATCCTCGTCGGGCACAGCCGCGGCGGGCTCACCGTCACGAGCGTCGCCAACGCCGTGCCGGAGCTGGTGGACCGGACCGTCTACGTGTCGGCCTGGTGCTGCGTGGATGACACCCCCGCCGGCTACCTCCAGAACCCGGCGTACGCGTCGACGGCGCTGGCCGAAGCGGCGAAGGTCATGGTCGGCGATCCCGCGCAGCTCGGCGTGATCCGCATGAACTGGCGGTCCGCCGACCCGGCGCACCTCGCCGCCCTGAAACAGGCGATGCTCGCCGACGGGACCGACGCCGAGCTGCTGTCGTTCCTCTCCGGCATGGACCCGGACGAGTCCCTCGACGCCGGCAACGACCGGGCCGACGCCGCCACGTGGGGCCGGGTGCCCCACACCTACGTGCGGCTCACCCGCGACGAAAGCCTGCCGCTCGCGTTGCAGGACCGGTTCATCGAGGAGGCCGACGCGCTCACGCCGGCCAACCCGTTCGACGTCCATTCGCTGGACGCCGGCCACGTCGGCCCGTTGGTGCGCGCCGCGGACCTCGCCGACGTACTGGGGAGCCTCACACCCCGGTAGACGAACCCGGCCGCACGATCATCAGCACCGTGACCACAGCCCACAGCAGGTTGAACACCCCCGTCGTCATGGCCAGCCGCCCGGCGACGCGGGTGTCCAGCGCGGTCGCCACCGAAGACTCAGCAGACTCGGCCGGCACCGCACCGTCGCCCGAGGGTCCCGCCAACGCGGCCCGCTGACCCGGCAGCACGAACACCAGCAGCACCACCGCGGCCACCGCCGTCAGCGCGATCGAGACGAGGACCCACGTCTGGCCCGTCACCTTCATCGTCCCCGCGACGGCGAAGCCGAACACCGGCACGGCGATCGACACCCACGCGTACACGCGGCAGATGCGGTGCAGCAACGCCAACGTCGAGCGATCACCCCGCTTCAGCGCGGCGGGGAACATACTGGCGGCCACGGCCACGGGCCCGACGGCGAGGATCGCCGCCAGCACGTGGATCGACAGGAAGACTTTGCTCACGGCCCTGACGCTAGACCTCGCGTTTCACCGCCCGGAACCGGCTGGATCGCCGTGTTCCACCGGATTCTCGCCAGTCGCCGGAAACTAGCGCTTGTCCGCTTCGGGCACCTGCACCGCGAGGAACACCAACGTCCGGTTCAGCCGGAAGCCCAGGTGCTCGTACAGCCGGATCGCGCCGACGTTCGACGCGGCGGCGTGCAGGAACGGCAGCTCCCCGCGCTCACGAATGCCCGCCGCGACCGCGCGGATCAGCCGCGCCGCCAAACCCTCGCCGCGGACCGCCGGGTCGGTGCAGACCGCGCTGATCTCCGTCCAGCCCGGCGGGTGGAAGCGTTCGCCGGCCATCGCGATGAGGGCGCCGTCGCGGCGGATGCCCAGGTAGGTGCCCAGGGAGATGGTGCGCGGCAGGAACGGGCCGGGCTGCGTGCGGGCGACGAGGTCGAGCATCTCGGGCACGTCGGCTTCGGTGAGGCGGACGGCTTCCGCGTCGGGCGCCACCGTCAGGCCGGTGCCCTCGAGCTGCACGCCCGGCGTTTCCCCGAGCACGGTCCAGCCCGCGGGCGCGGGACCCGTCGCGCCGGCGATCACGGCCGTGGCTCCGGGCCCGGCGAGGTCGGCGACGTCACGCCAGACGTGCTCGTCCGGCTGATCCGGCAGGGCCACGAACGGCGCGACGTCCGCGGGGTAGCGCAGGACCTGGCCCTTCTGCTCGGCCAAGTGCGCGTGCGGTCCGGTCAGCGCTGCCCACACCGGGTTGTCGAGCGGCGACGAGCTCATCCTGCCTGCCATTTCGTAGACGGAGCGACACTCCAGAATGCGGCGGCGGCCAGGCGTTCTGCCACCCGATCCCACATGCTGGGTCTGGTCCGCCGAACTACGCGCGCAACGCCTCGAACGACTCCTTCAGCGCCGGGTAGTAGTCGTCGAACGACGGGCGGGGGGTGTCGTCGCGCGCGGCGACCAGCAGGTCGAGGTAGTACTCCCAGCCGGGCCCGATCTCGCCGATGCCGTCGGTGCCGGTCAGGTGGTGCACGAGGCGCAGCTCGGTCCCGTCCTCCACTTCGGACACCAGCAGTTCCAGCGGCCACCCGCCGGCGTCCTCCATGCCCAGCAAGGCCAGCCGCCGCGGCGCTTCACAGGCTTCGATGCGCATGTCGGTCCACGGCTTGCCTTCCTCGAACGCCAGCTGCACCCGGATCGTCTTCCCGGGTGCGCCCTCGCCTTCCCACGGCCCGAACCACAACGCCGTGCGGTGCGGCCGCGTCACGTCGGCCCACACGTCTTCGGGCGACGTCGCGAACGTGCGGCGCAGCACGAGGTCGACCCCGTCGTCGGTGCGCACCAGCTCTGCCATGAGGGACTCCTTCCGCTTCGAGGACGACAGGGTAGCCGCGAACCGGGCAAATCAGGCCGGAAACTGACCGGAGCGGGTTCTACCGTTCGAAACCACGACGTCGAAAGGATTCCGATGAGCCCCGTCGAGACCAACCAGCCGCTCGGCACGCCGACCTGGATCGACCTGGCCGTGCCCGACCTCGACCGCGCGCGGGCCTTCTACGGCGCCGTCTTCGGCTGGGACTTCGACGGCGGCGACTGCCTGCTGCGCGGCCTCCCCGTCGCCGGCCTGCACCACGCGGCCGACCCCACGCCCGGCTGGCAGGTCCACCTCGCGACGGACGACTGCGCCGGCACCGCCGAAGCCGTCACCGCGGCCGGCGGCACGCTGCTGCGCGAACCGCACGACGTCGGGGACCGCGGCCGCGCCGCCCTCGCCGCGGACCCGTCCGGCGCTCGATTCGGTCTGTGGCAAGGGCGCGCATTCCCCGGCGCGCGCCTGGTCAACGAGCCCGACACGCTCGTGCGCAACGACCTCATCACCCCTGCCGCGGCCGGCGCGCGCAAGTTCTACTGCACCGTCTTCGGCTTCACGCTCGACGGCAACGACGACCTGCCCGACGCCGACTTCACTTTCCTGCGCCGCCCCGACGGCCACGAGGTCGGCGGCATCTTCAACCTGCGCGACGCCCCGGCCTCGGCCTGGGCCACCACCTTCGAAGTAGCCGAGGCCGACACTTCAGCCGCCAAGGTTCGCGACGCAGGCGGCGAAGTCGCTTCAGTCGCGGGGACGCCGTACGGGCGGATGGCGACCGTGACGGACCCGTTCGGCACCGGCTTCACGATGATCGCGCGCCCCTGACCAGCTCGCGGCGCACGTGCTCCGGCACCCAGTTCGCGCCGGCCGGGCTAGCCCACCCGCGCCGCACGAACGCGACCAGCTCGGCCAGCCCGCGGTGACCGGTCCCCGGGCGCCACACCAGTGACCACGGGTAACACGGCACCGGCTCGACCACCGGAATGCGCTGCAGATCGTGCCGGTCGGGCCACGCGATGCGGATCTTCTCGCCGACGAACGTGAACAGCGTGCGAGACTCCGCCAGCGTGTCGAGCAGCGCTTCGAGCCCGAAGTTCGGCCCGGTCGGGTCGACGTCCACGCCGAACTCCGCCGACAGCTCCGCGTAGAAGCCCTCCCACTCGCTGCCGCGCCGGATCCCCGGCACCCACGCGCGGTGCTCGGCGACCTCGGCCAGGCGCACCTCCCGCCGTCCGGCCAGCGGGTGCCCCGGCCCGACCACGATCTGCAACGGCTCGAGGTATGCGTACACGTGCTTCAGCCCGTCCGGCGGCTCGCGCAGGTACGTGAACCCGGCGTCGACCGCGCCCGCGCGCAGCTCCCGCAACGTCTCGGCCGCGCCGCTGGAAGTGAGCATCTCCATCGGCACCTCGCGGTGCTCGCGGTGGAACTCCCGGAACAGCTCGGCGGCCGCCAGCCGCCGCCCCAGCACGTCCACGCGCAACGGCCGCGTCTCGCGCTGCACCGACTCCACCGCGTCGGCCACCGCACTCAGCACCGCCTTCGCGCGCGGCAGGAACGTCCGCCCGTCCACCGTCAGCGACGCCCCGGCCGCGACCCGCTCGAACAGCACGACACCCAGCTCGCCCTCGAGCCCCGCCACCCGCTTCGACACGGCCTGCTGGCTGATCCCCAGCCGCCCGGCCGCGAGCCGGAACTGCCCCTCCTTCGCGACCGCGACGAAGGCACGGAGTGCTTCGAAGTTCATGCCCTCCAGTGTCGCCTTCCCTGCGGCGTGACCCGTCCGGCCGTCACCGGTCCGCCAAGGGATAACCCATGCCGGCCTCCTGGATCTCGTCGAAGTCGTCCACCGTGAGCCCCCGGCCGGTGAACCGCTCGACGGCCACCAGGCCCTTCGCATACCGGTCCCACCAGTCGTCGAAGTCCAGCCCCTCGACGGCGGCGGCCACTTCCGGATCGGCGCCGAGCGGCCGGCCGATTTCGTCCGAAGCGAGGAGTTCGCCGTCGCGGGCGAAGGAGAGCCTCGTGACGGCGTTGACGTTCCAGAACATGCTCGCGGCGCGCCCTCCCCGCGACAGTTCGGCCAGCACCTCGCCCTGCACGCCGCGACAGCCGTTCTCCTCGACGGCCAGCACGATTCCGTCCACTTCGGACACCGCTACCCACGGGCCGAACTCGAGGTCGGAGTCGAGCAGGTCTTCGATCGGTTCCGGCTCCCGGATGTCCGCGCCGAACGCGTGCAACACCTCCCGCAGCGTCGACCCGGCGACCACAGTCACGGTGGCCGCCTCCGACAGCGCGCTCTGGCGGATCCACCGATACGCCGCCTCGGGCAGGTCGGCCACCGCGGGCTCCGGCTCGCCGCGCAGCCTGTGGCCCAGCCGGTCGGCTCGCGCGTGGACCACAGGCGGCGCCGGCGGCGCTTCCCACACGACCAGCTCGTAGGTCTCGGTCTCGACGTCGTCGCGGCCGTAGGCGAACACCCGCACCCGCAGGTCACCCGGCCGCGGCGGCGTCGCGATCCGGCGGTGGTTGTAGTGCTTCGGTCCCTCGAAGGTCGCGTCGCCGCGGCGAGCCGGCCAGCTGACCTCCACGACCTCGTGCCAGCCCTGCGTGTCGATTTTCACCGGCGGTTCGGCGAGCACCCGCATCCGGACCTCCAGCACCCCGGTTTCCCGGCCGGTCCGCACGAGCACCCCACCGTCGACGACTTCGACCAGTCCGTTGTCGGCGAATTCCCCAGGCTCGGGGAGCGATCCCTCGGTCAGCGCGAACACGTGCTCGCGCACCGCCACTTGCATGGAGCCGAAGGCCGGCAACCGGTACTCGACGCGTTTCTCGGCGAGCACCGCTTCCTCGTACACCACGGGCATGCTCCGGCTCGACAGGAGAGCCGACGCCACGCCCAGCCCGAGCCCGACCTGCGCCGCGACCTTGTCGCACCCCGCGTCGCCCAGCACCGCGGCCGCCGCCACCACGGCCACCGCGAGGTACGCCGCCCCGTGCGCCGCGGCGACGGCCTCTTCGTCTCCCACCGCATCGGCACCCAGCAACCCGGCGACGGCCTCGTCCCCGACCAGCCGCGACACCAGGCCGGCGATCACCTCGGCCGCACCCGGCCACCGCGCCTCGAAGAAGCGAGCCTCACGCAACGCCTCAGCCTCGGTAGACGCGGAGGCAAAGGCGAACGTGCCCGAAACACCGCTGCCCAGCCCCACCGACGCCCCCGCCACCGGCGGCAACGCGCGCACGGTCAGCTCCAACGCCCCGTGCACGCGTTCCACCAGCCACCCCGGCAGTTCCCGCAGGGCCCGAATCGCCTCGGGATCCGGAATCCCGGGCCGTACGCGACGGTCCGGCCGCCACCGCCCCAGCGCGGCCGCTGCCGTCACCGGAACAGCGGCCGCGACCCGCGGCGCCCGCCCGACAATCGCCTCCACCACAGCCGCCGTCACACTGTCTTCAGGATCCCCCATGGCGTCCATCCTGCCCGAACCCGGCACCGATCAGAACGGCACGACCTTCACCAACCTCGACGCGTGCGGAGCCAACGTCGCCGAGAAAGAACCTCGCGCGACACCCAGGTCGCGGTGGGCCCAGAGATCCCGGACCAACGCCGGCCCACGGACACCGAGGTCACTCCAGTTCGCGGTGACCGTCGCGGACGTGCTGCCCAGGTTGAAGAGCGCGACGGTGTAGCCGCCGTGGCCGTCGGAGCTCACCCACGTCTGCTGCGGCGTCGCCTGCGAGACCGGGTGGGCGGGGCGGCCGGCCTGGTCCACGGCGATCACCTCGCGGTTGGTGATGAGCGGGAGGTCGGCCGGGTCGAGCTTCGTCAGGTCCGTGCCCAGCAGCAGCGGCGCGGCCTCGATGGACCACAGCGTGACCACGCTCTGCTTCTCGTCGGCGGAAAGCCCGTCACTGGCACCGTTGCCGACCTCGACGGAATCGAGGTCGTTCCAGTGCCCGGGGCCGGCGTGGGGCACCCACTTCGGCACGTCGGTGAACCGCTGCTTCACCCGCACGTCCCAGTTGGTCAGTCCGACGCAATGGCTGTAGCACTCGATGTCACCCTCGATGCGCCAGCCGTTGCTGTAGCGCTGCCACGTGTCGACGTCGGCGAAACTGAGCGAATTGGACAGTTCCAAGTGGACCGGCCGACCGGTGGCGCGCAAAGCGGCCTGCCAGTGCTGGACGTCCGGGCGGTTGTCCGCCACGACGTTGCCGCCGCCGGGCCCGACGAAGTCCATCTTGATGTAGTCGACACCCCAGGAAGCGAGCAAGTCGGCCTGCGAGCGAACGTACGCGTCGGCGCCGGGCTTGCTGAAGTCGATGCGTGCGGACCCGTCGTCGGCTGTGTTGCCGGGCACGCTCGGGTCGGCGATATCGCCGACGTGGTACGGAGTTCCCTTGATCGCCGAGTTCGCGGCGACCGCCGCTTCGGGGACGCCGGGGACGAGGTAGATGCCGAACTTCAGGCCTAGCCCGTGCACGTACTTCGCGACGGCCGCGATGCCGTTCGGGAAGCGGGTGGCGTTGGCGGCGTTGCGGCCGTACTCGTCGACGTGGTCGGACCAGCCGGCATCGATGTTGACGTAGTCGTAGCCGTAACGCGCGAGCGAATCGTGCATCACCTTGGCCTGGGCTTCGATGGCCTGCTCGTTGATGGCCGTGCGCAGCGAACTCCAGCTGCTCGAGCCCATCGGTGGCGTGGCCGCGACGGGTGGCCGGTAAGCCGCGACGGCCTCGGGCGCCGCGACGACCCCACCCGCCAGAACCGCCATGACAGCGGCCAGGACTCTCACCTTGGTAACTCGGTTCATGCCGGACGACCCCTTCCGGATCCCCGGCGGCCCCGCGGCCGCACCGGGTTGAAAGCGTTTACCGTTGTACGCCCGCCGCAGTCGAGCGTCAACGATTCATCCGATGACTGGGCCAGCCAAACGCTCGAGCACGATGCGAATCGGTGACGTTTTCCCAGAACAACACCACCAGTTCACGCACCCGAACACCCTTTCACATATGGGAATTCCCGCGGAATCGGTCAAGGACCAGTAGACCAGTCGAGTTCATTCGGAAAGAGCCTCACCAAAAGCCCTCGACAATCACCGCGCAGAGATCCTATGTTTGCCCTGCCCACGGCTCGGTACATCACCCAGCTCGACGGAGGCCACGATGACCCGCCACACCACCACTCTCGCCGCCACGCTTCTCCTCGGCGCCGCCTTGCTGGGCCCGGGAACCGCTGCCGTGGCGCAGCCCGGCCGGCAGGACGTGTACGTCGCGCCCGGCGGTTCCGACAGCGCGCTGGGCACGGCCGCCCACCCGATCCGCACGGTGGCCCGAGCCCAGCAGCTGGCCCGGGACCGTGCACCCCACCTCACCACCGACCTCACGATTCACCTGGCCCCCGGCGTTTTCCGCCTCGACAAGCCGCTCACCCTCGACGCCCGCGACTCCGGCACCGGCGGCCACCGCATCATCTGGCAGGGCTCCGGGCGCACCGTGCTCAGCGGCGGCCGTCAGGTCACCGGCTGGCGCCCCGTGCCCGGTCACGCCGGTCTCTTCGCCGCGCCTGAACCCGCCGGCATGGACAACACGAGACAGCTCTACATCGACGGCGTCCGCGAACAACGCGCGCAAGGCCAGCTCCCCGTCAAGCTCACCGCCACCGACACCGGGTACACGGCGTCCGCCGACACGCTCGCCCACTGGCACGACCCGAGCGACATCGAACTCGTCTACACCGCGGGCGAAGCGCTGTGGAACGTCCAGCGCAACGGCCTCGGCCAGTGGACCGAACCCCGCTGCCCCATCGCGTCGGCGACCGGCACCACGATCACCATGGCCCAGCCGTGCTGGGACAACTCCACCCGGCGCGTCGAGTTCCCCGACATCCCCGGCCGCACCGTGAACATGGTCGGCCCGGGTGATCTCACCAACGGCCGTCAACCGTCGTTTGTGGACAACGCCCGCGAGCTCCTCGACACCCCCGGCGAGTGGTACCTCGACCGCTCCGCCCGCACGATCTACTACCTCCCGCGAGCGCACGAGGACCTCCGGCACGCCGACGTCGAGGTCCCGGCGCTGGAGAAGCTCGTCGACGGCCGGGGCACCGCCACCGCGCCGATCCAGGACGTCGCCTTCCGCGGGATACAGTTCTCCTACGCGACCTGGCTCACGCCGTCGTCACCGGAGGGCTTCTCCGAAATCCAGGCGGGCTACACGAACACCGGCGTGGGCGCGTACGCCACCCAAGGCCTGTGCGGGTTCGTGACCGGCGGCACCTGCCCGTACGCGAGCTGGACGAAGGAACCCGGCAACGTCTCGGTGTCGCAGAGCCGGCGCGTCGAGTTCAGCGACGACGTGTTCACCCACCTCGGCGCCGCCGGCCTCGACCTCGGCGACGGCGCGCAGGACGCGACGGTGCGGGCGAACGTCTTCACCGACATCTCCGGCAACGGCGTCGAGGTGGGCGGCGTCGACCAGCCGCAAGGAGGTGAGATGACCAGTGGCGTGCAGGTCACCGACAACCACCTCTACGGCCTGCCGCGCGAGTTCCACGGCGGCGTGCCGATCGTCAACGGCTACACGCAGCACGACACCATCGCGCACAACGAGATCGACCACGTCGCCTACTCCGCCATCTCCGTGGGCTGGGGCGGCTGGCCCGACAAGATCATGCAGCCGGCGACGCCGAACGTCTCGCACGACAACGTGATCGCGGACAACGCGATCCACGACTACATGCTCGCCCTCGACGACGGCGGCGGCATCTACACCCAGGGCATCACCGGCACGTCGCTCACCGACGGCGAAAAGGTGACCGGCAACGTGATCCACGGCCAGTGGGGCCTGGGCAAGGCCGTGTACACCGACAACGGCAACACCTACGAGACCATCTCGGGCAACGTCCTCTACGGCGCCGCGTACTTCGACGTCGGCACCCCGCACGTCGACTACCGCGACGCGCTCGGCAACAACGACCCGACGCTCATCCAGGGCAACTACTGGGAACAGGGCGATCGCGACGGCACCAACAAGGGCGTGATCACGACCGGCAACCACCTGCTGAGCACTCCGGCCGCGGCGCCGGCGTCGATCGTGTCCGCGGCGGGGATCGAGCCCACGTACCGGTGGGTGCTGCAACGACCGGTCGACGGTCGTTCCGCGCCAGACGCGCCTTCACGAGTGGGTACGTTCGCCGTGGCGGGGAAGCTGTACGTCACCTGGAACCCGACCGTCGCAGAGAACGGCTCACCCGTGACCGCCTACGTCCTCACCACGACGGACGGCACGCATCGGGTCACCACGACCGTCCCGGCGGCGGACTTCCTGCGGACCGGCTACGCGACGGTGCCAGGCCTCACGGACGGCCGCGCGTACACGGTCACAGTCGCGGCCCGCAACGCGCTCGGCGCGGGCTTCGCGTCGCTGCCATCGGCTCCGGTGACCGTCGGCGCACCCGCCGATTCACTCGCCGCGGCCCCGACCGGCGCGAAGGCCCTCCCGGCCGCCGACGCCGTGAGCCTGCACTGGACCCCGCCCAAGAACACGGGCGCGACCCCGGTGCTCGCGTACCGCATCACGGTCTCCGACGGCCGCACGATCACCGCCGTCGGCCGCGACGCCCTGGTGAGCCAGCCGACGGCCAAGGGCATGACGCGCGTGATCGACGGCCTGACCGCCGGCACCGCGTACACGTTCACCATCGCGGCGGTGACGGGCAACGGCGCCGGGGCGCCGGTGTCGGTCACGGCGAAGACCACCGGCTGAACTCGATTGCGCCGCCGGCCTCCCGGGCGCTAGACAGGCACCGTGGACATCCGCCTGCTCGAAGCGACCGCCGACGACGCCGCCGAACTGCTCGTGCTGCAGCGGTGTTGCTGGGTGCAGGAAGCCCTGCTCAACAACACTCTCGAAATCCCCGCGCTGCACGAAACGCTCGACGAGGTCCGCGAGGGCATCCGCACGTGGCGGGTGTGGGTTCTGCGGCAGGGCCCGCGCCTGGTCGGCGCGGTCCGCGGGCGGCTCGAGGACAGCGCCTGGGAGGTGGGCCGCCTGATGGTCGCGCCCGACCTCACCGGGCGCGGCCTCGGCCGGCGGCTGCTGGAGCATGTGGAGAGCGAGGCGCCCGCGCCGGCGGAACGCTTCGAGCTCTTCACCGGCGCCGCGAGCAAGCGCAACATCGCGATGTACGAACGGGCCGGATACCGGTTGACCGACCAGCCCGGCCCGGTCGACGGCCACATCCGGCACGCGGTTTTCCTGGTCAAGCGCCGGGCGTGATCGCTCACCCCGTGTGCAGGTGCGCCGCCAGCCGGATCCGCAACCCGCGCACGTCGGCCAGCGCCACCGAGACCGTCTCCACCGGCCGGTGCCCCGCGGTGTTGTTCCACCGTCCACACGGTCCGGTGACGTACGTGAACCCGTTACGCGTCAGGGGAACCGACCAGATCTGCTCGCTCCCGCGCCCCGCGCCGGAGCCCCGCGCGTGCCAGAACTGCGACGTCGCCATCACCTCACCCAGCGCCGCCACGAACGCAGGCACGTCCTCGTCGCGCAGCCCGAGCCCCCGCCCGGCCCACACGCGCGGCAGGTCCGCCTCGCCCTCGCCGGGCCGCAGCGTGCGCCCGAAGACCACCTCGGTGTCCCCGACGTGAACACTCCAACCCCGCGCGGTGATGGTCACCATGGTTCGACTCGCTTCCTGAGTTCCGGCGCCGAGTGAACCACGCCCCCACCGAACCCGACTGAGCGATCACCGCTTCAGGAAGCGGGTTCTCCCTGGTGCCCCCGCCCGCGGTGGCGCCGCCGCTTGCGCAGCTCCTGCCGCGGTGCCTTCGCGCCCCCGCGCCCACCCGCGCCTCCACCTCGGCCGCCGAGGGGCCTCACGACTGGGGTCGCAGTTACCGACCCGCACCTCCACCGCGCCACCGACGGACCTCACCACTGGGGCCGCGACTGACAGCTCGCGCTTCCACCCGACCGCCGCTGACACAGCCCCGCCCGAACACAGCCCCGCCCGAACACAGCCCCGCCCGAACACAGCCCCGCCCGAACACAGCCCCGCCCGAACACAGCCCCGCCCGAACACAGCCCCGCCCTCCCAGGGGGGCGTGCCCATGCCCAGTCTATCGGCCCCCACCGACAAAACCCCTTGGCGCAGCCGAGTTATCCACAGGCGCGCCCGAATCCGGCACCACTGTGGACAACTCGGCGAGAGCCATCACCGAGCCCACCCAGAACCACCCCTGCTGCAAATCGGAGACTCCTCCGGTCACCCTCCACACCGAGACAACCGGAGGATCCTCCGAACAGCAGAACGGAACCGACAATTCCCATCACCACCCCGTTCACCCCGGGACTCCACCGCCGCCGAGGTGCTCGACGGCGTCGATCTCACCGGGCGCCGGGCCGTCTTCCGCATCCTCGTCAACAACGCCGGCATCACGGCCCACCGGAGCCACACCGAAGCCCCGAAGCCGAACGGTTCGAGCGGCCCACGACGGCAGCCCCGAACGCTCCAGCGTCGCACCCGAAGCCCTCGACCCCGAAGCCGCGAGCCGCGAGTCGCTTGTGGACGGTTTCCGAACAGCTCATCACAACCTAAGGCACCAGCACGACCTTCCCCGGCGCATGACCCTGGGCCAGCAACCGCTGCGCGTCAGCCGCCTGTGCCAGAGGGAAAGTCCGCGCCACGCGCACCGAGATCGTGCCCGCCTCGGCCAGTTCGACCAGCGCCAGCAGGTCCCGCTGGTCGAGGCGAGCGAACACCGGAACCGTGCCGGGAAAGGAAAACTCCGCGATCGACGCCACCCGCACGTCCGGCGAGGCCAAGTCCGGAGTGGACGAAAGTGCACCCCGCCCGACAGTGTCGAGCACCGCGTCGACTCCGGAAGGAACCAACGCCCGAACCCGCGAGGCAAGACCGGAACCATAAGAAACCGGCAACGCACCCAATGACCGCAGGTACTCGTGATTGGCCTCCGAAGCCGTCCCGATCACCCGCACTCCACGCGAGACCGCCAGCTGCACCGCGAGCGAACCCACGCCACCCGCGGCCGCGTGCACCAGCAACGTCTCACCCGAGGACAACCCGAGAGCCCGAACCGCCTGCAACGCCGTCAGCCCGCCGAGCGGCAACCCGGCTGCCTCGGCCCATGACAGCCGAGAAGGCTTGCGCACCAACGTTCGCACGTCGACTGCCACCTTCTCCGCATACCCGCCGTTGCGGTGTGCGACCTCTCCGCGAATGAACCCGATCACCTCGTCGCCCGGCGAGAACTCGGGCGCCGCCGGCCCCGCGCGTTCCACCACGCCGGCGACGTCCCACCCCGGCACCGCGGGAAAGTACGTCTCCTGAGCCTCGGCCAGCGCGCCCGCCTGCACCCCGAGATCCGCGGGGTTCAAGGCCGCCGCCTTCACCCGCACCAGCACCCCGTCGAGGTTCATCTTCGGGTCCGGCAGCTCCGCGAGCTCCAGCACCTCCGGACCACCGAACCGGTGGTGCACCACGGCTTTCACGACTGCAGCCCCGCCGGGAGCAGGTCGTTCAGCACGTCGTGGCGCGAGATCTTCCACTCACCACCGACACGGCGCAGCTCGGTGTCGTAGTAGCCCGACTCGATCGGCCGCACCACCGGCGACGGCAGCGTCCGGGCCTCGAACACCACGTACTGCGCCGACAGGTGCGCCCGGTCGCCGTCGACCTCGATCAGGTGATCCGAGGTCACGTGGTGCCCGGAACCGCCCTCGGGGTGCGGGGGCATGAACTGCTCCACCGCGTGCCGCACACCGGCGCCGCCGATCAGCGGTTCGCCGACCTGGTCGTACGTACCGGGACCGGTCCGGACGAGGATCCGGACCACGGCGTCGTCGGTGAACAGCGTGCCCTGCGCGGCGCCGTCTCGCCGGTCGGCCGCGCGGACTTAGCGGGCCAGGACCTCCTGGACCGCGCGTTCGTCACTCATGGAAATGGCCTTTCTCTGGGGGACTGCTTCCAGAGAACGCCCCCGTGACCCGCGGAACGATGACCGTCCGGGCGACGATCATTACCCTGGAGGTATGGATCGCCTGGAGACGCGCGAGCTCGCCTACTTCGTCGCGGTGGCCGAGGAGCTGCACTTCGCCCGTGCCGCCGAGCGGCTCGGCATCGCGGCGCCGCCGCTGTCGCGCGCGATCGCCCGGCTCGAGCGGCGCATCGGCGTGCGGTTGTTCGACCGCACGAGCCGCCGCGTCTCCCTCACCGAAGCCGGCAAGGTCTTCTTTGCCGAAAGCCGCGCGGCGCTGGCCGCCGTGGACACCGCGGTGCGGCGAGCCCAGCGCGCGGCCCGGCCGGCGCGGCTCGTGGTCGCCGTCCGCTCCGGCACCGGCGCGGGTCTGCTGTCCGACCTGCTCGAGGCCTACGCGCACCGCCCCGCCGCCGCGCCGGTCGAGCTGCTGTTCACCACCGACCAGACCCAGGCGCTGCGCGAAGGCACCGCCGACGTCGCCCTGCTCTGCGCGTCCTCCGACGCCACCGGGCTCACGACCACGGAGCTGGCCGTCGAGTCGCCGGTCGCTCTACTGCCGGTGTCCCACCCGCTCGCGACACGCGCGGCCGTCCCGATCGAGGAGCTGCGCCGGATCGATGTCTACCGCGCGACGTGCCCGCCGGTGTCGCTCGACGAGATCGTCGATCGCGTCGCGCTCGGCCAGCTCGTGGTGGTCGTCGGCGAGAGCGCCGCGAGCCGGATCGGCGACGCCGTGGTGGCCGTCCCGGTGGTCGGCCAGGCGGGCACCACGCTCGTACTGGGCCGTGCCGCGGGCGCCCCGACGCCGGACCTGAAGGCCTTCGAGCGCACCGCGAAGGACGTCGCCGCGCGCCGCCTCGCCACCGCCGGCACGGCGTAGCCCGAACCCTCGAAGATCACCCCAAACCCTCTGGACCTGCACTTATGCACGTTCGTCGCGAAATCCTTGACTTCAAATTGAGCAAGTGATTTAGTCAATTCACTCGCAGAACGGAGTCACCGATGACCGAAGCGCACCCGAAACACGGGCTGTCCGAACAGCTCGTGGACGGGCTGCTGGAGCTGATCGCCGACGAGCGACTGGCGCCGGGCGACAGCCTGCCGACCGTGCGCGTGCTGGCCGAGCGGTTCTCCGTGACCACGCCGACGATCCGGGAAGCGCTGCGCCGGCTGCAGACCACCGACGCGGTGCGCATGCGGCACGGCTCGGGCATCTACGTGGGCGACGGCATCCACCGCACGCTCATGCCGAACCCGAACTCCGCGCCGATGAAGGACGAGCTGATCCTCCAGCTCGTCGACGCCAGGCTCACGATCGAACCCGGCATCGCGGCGCTGACCGCGGTCAACCGCAGCGAAGAAAGCCTGCAGCGATTGGAACTCGCGCTCGACACGGCCAAGCGCGACAAGACCGACCACCGGCCGCACCTGAACTTCCACCGCGAACTCGCCGGCGGTTCGGGCAACCAGGTGCTCTTCGAGGTCGTCGATTCACTGCTCGCCGCGCGTGGCCGGGAGCAGAAAGCCCTGCGCGCCCTCATCGAGGACCGCCGGCGCGACTACGAGGAGCACCTCGCCATCTTCGACGCCGTGCGCTCCGGCGACGGGGCCGCCGCGGAGGAACACACCCGCCACCACCTCGAACAACTCCGCACCGAAGTGGCCCGCCAGCTCGGGCGGGCCGAATGACCCGGAAAGACACCATGCCGATCGCACCACGTTCACACCGCCTCGCCGACCTCACCTGGCCCGAGATCGACGACCTGCGCCCGCACGCCCCCGTGGCGATCGTGCCGCTCGGAGCCACCGAGCAGCACGGCCACGGGCTCGCGCAGCGCACCGACACCACCCGGGCCGAGGTCGTCGCAGACCTTGTGGCGCAACACCTTTCGCCGAAGGTCGTGGTGACGCCGGTGATCCCCGTCGGGGTCTCCGAGCACCACATGGCCTTCCCCGGCACGCTCACGCTGTCGCCGATCACGCTGCAGCAGGTGATCGTGGAGCTCGTCACCAGCCTGCACCGCCACGGCTGGCGCAAGGTCTACGTGCTCACCGGCCACGGCGGCAACAACGCGACGGTCGAGGTCGCCGTCACGCGGCTGCGCACCGACCTGCCCGACCTGCACATCGCGTGGAGCGGGATCACGCCCGTGGTGTCGGACCTCGTGTCGAAGCTGTCCGAAAGCAGGATCGGCGGCCACTCCAGCGAAATCGAGACCTCACAGGCGATGTTCGCCGACCCGGACCTCGTGCTCCCCGAGCGGCTCACCCCCGGCAGCTCGACCTTCGACGACCTCGACCAGGCGGGCAAGCTCAGCCGCTCGCGGCCGGGGATCCACTTTCCACAGTCCTATCACGACCTGAGCAAGACCGGCACGCTCGGCGACGCCACCAAGTCGTCCGTCGAGATCGGTGCTCGGCTGGTGGAAGCCACCGTCGAGCGCATCAGCGGCTTCCTGCAGGAGTTCCTCGACCTGCCGGAACGCCAGTCCGCCCCCACCCTCACCCGCATTCCCCAGGAGACGCCATGACCGCCCCGACCCGACGCCGTCTCGGAGTGGCCACCCTCGTGCTCGCGGCCGGCCTCACGCTGACCGCCTGCGGTGGCAGCGACAACCAGGCCGCCAACCCGCTCGGCACCGCCACCCCCGGCAAGGTCCACTTCGCCTTCCGCTCCGACGACAAGCCGACGTCGTTCATCGACGGCGGCAAGCCCACCGGCTTCCTCATCGAACTCACGCAGGCGATGGCGCAGAAGATGAACTTGACCGCCGACTACACGGCGACCGACTTCGCGAGCATGCTGCCCAACATCCGCAACCACAAGTACGACTCCGCCGCGTTCGGCACGCTCGTCACGCCGCCGCGCCAGGAGGTCACCGACTTCACCACCGCGGTGAACTACGGGCAGGCGCAGCTGATCTCCCGCAAGAGCGCGCCACTGGCCACTGTGGACGCCTCGGGCGGCAAGACCATCGCGATCACCCGCGGCAGCGAGCTGATCCCGCTCGTGAAGAAGCGCGTGCCGACCGTGACGGTCAAGGAGTTCCCGAACATCGCGGCCAGCTCCAACGCGCTCACCGCCGGCCAGGTCGACGGGCTGTTCACCGGCGTCGCGACCACGAACGACCTCCTCGAGAAGCACCCCGACTACCAGGCCTCGCCGGCGATCACCAGCGGCATGACCGCGTTCCCCGTGGCCAAGGACAAGCCCGAGCTGAAGAAAGCGCTCGACGACGCGCTCAAGGCCGTGATCGCCGACGGCACGTACACGAAGCTGTTCGACAAGTGGAACCCCAAGGGCGTCGCGATCCCGTCGGACATGCTCAAGGCCTACCCCGGCATGCAGCAGCGCCCCGGCGTCACCGCCGCCGACGGGTCCTGAAAGGACAGCGCCATGGACGGTCTGAAACAAATCTGGGACACGTTCTTCGACCTCGACCTCATCGGCAGCACGCTCCCCACGCTGCTGAAGGAGGGGCTGCTGAACACGCTGTTCCTCACCGTGCTCGCGAGCGCGATCGGCCTCGTGGTCGGCATCTTCCTCGCCAGCGGCCTGATGTCGCGCTTCCGGGTGCTGCGCCTGCCGTGCCGCTGGTACGTCGACATCCTGCGCGGCCTGCCCCACATCCTGAGCATCTACCTCATCGGCCAGGGCCTGCCGCTGGCCGGGCTCACGATGTTCGGCAACTGGACGTACGGCTACGCGGCGCTCGCGATCGGGCTCATGGAAGGCGCTTACATGGCGGAGATCTTCCGCTCGGGCTTCCAGAGCGTCGACAAGGGCATCGTCGAAGCGTCGCGCAGCCTCGGGATGTCGCACACGAAGACCATGCGGCTCATCGTGATCCCGATCGGTTTCCGCCGCGTGCTGCCGGCGCTCACCGGCCAGTTCATCCTGGTCATCAAGAGCACGGCGCTGGTCTACCTGCTCGGCCTCGCCGCCGGGCAGCGGGAGATGTTCGCGATCGCCCAGGACACGTCCACCAACAACGCTTCGCTTTCGCCGCTGGTCGCCGCTGGCCTGTTCTACCTCGCGATCACGGTGCCGCTCACCTACGTGGTGAACAAGTGGGACAAGCGGATGCGCGAAGGCCGGCCCGCCGAGGCGACCGCGCCGGCGGCCGTGCGCACCGAGGAGGCACTGGTATGACGCAGGCGAGCACCGCGGCGACAGCTTCGTCGTCGACCGCCCGAACCACCGGGACGACCGTCCGCTACGAACACATCGACAAGACCTTCGGCAACACCCCGGTGCTGCACGACATCGTGCTCGAAGCCCCGGGCGGCACCACGACGTGCATCATCGGCCCGTCAGGCTCTGGCAAGTCGACGCTGCTGCGCTGCACCAACCTGCTGGAGATCCCGACAGCCGGGCGCATCTTCATCGGCGACCAGGCCATCACCGACAAGGGCGCCGACGTCGACCGCATCCGCACCCGCGTCGGCATGGTGTTCCAGAACTTCCACCTGTTCCCGCACCACACGGTGCTCGACAACGTGACGCTCGCCCAGCAGCAGGTGCTCGGCGTGTCTCGCGACGAAGCTGTGGAGACCGCGCGGGCGAACCTTGCGGCGGTCGGGCTCGCGGCGTACGAGAACCGCCGGCCCTCCCAGCTCTCGGGCGGCCAGCAGCAGCGCGTGGCCATCGCGCGGTCGCTGGCGATGAACCCCGAGGTGATGTTGTTCGACGAAGCGACGTCCGCACTCGACCCCGAGCTCGTGAAAGGCGTGCTCGCCGTGATGCGCGACCTGGCTTCCCGCGGCATGACGATGATCGTGGTGACGCACGAGATGCGCTTCGCCCGTGAGGTCGCCGAGCAGGTCGTGTTCCTCGACCAAGGACGGCTCGTGGAAGCCGCCCACCCCACCGAGTTCTTCGAGTCCCCCCGCAGTGACCGGCTCCGGTCCTTCCTCGACGAGGTGCTCTGAATGAGATTCGCCAAGCTCGCCGCTGTCGCCGCGCTTGCGCTGACCGCCACGGCGGTCGTGCCGCAGACCGCGTCCGCGACCCCCTCCGTGCGCAACTACCCCAAGGTTTCGATGGGCTGCACCGCGCAGTCGACCACCCTGCCGCTCGGGCAGACGGTCACGCAGACCATCACCTCCGGCGGGCTTTCCCGCGACTACCTGATCCACCTGCCCGCGAACTACCAGCCCGGCCACCCGAAGCCCGTGGTCATGGCGTTCCACGGCCGCAAGGGCGACGGCAGCGACATCGAAGAGTTCTCCGGCATCGACGGACTCGACACCATCGCCGTCTACCCGGTGGGCGCCAAGGGTCTCGACGACCAGCGCGCCTGGCAGAGCGCCCCGTACGCCGCGGAAGGCGTCGACGACGTCCGCTTCGTCGGCGACCTGCTCGACCACCTGCAGGCGACGCTGTGCGTGGACCCGCTGCGCATCTTCGCCACCGGCAAGTCCAACGGCGCCGGCTTCGTGTCGCTGCTGGCCTGCCAGCTGCCGATGCGCATCGCCGCGTTCGCGACGATCGCCGGCGCGTTCTACCCGGGCACCACGGTGGGCTGCTCGTCGAGCGTCCCCGCCCCGATCGTCGACTTCCACGGCACCGCCGACCCGACCATCGAGTACAACGGCGGCACCAGCCACAGCGAGCCCATCCCCTACCTGATGGACTGGGCCCAGAACTGGGCGAACCACAACCATTGCGCTGCCACGCCGGTCAGCACCCCGATCGGCTCCGACGTGATCCAGTTCTCGTGGCAGAACTGCGCCGTCAACGCCTCGGTCACCCACTACCGCATCCTCGGCGCCGGCCACACCTGGCCCGGCGAGCTCGTGGACAGCGGCCCGGGCTCGGCGACGCAGACGGTGAAGGCACAGCAGGTGATCTGGACCTTCTTCAACGCCCACACACTGGGTTCCGGCTTGTTCTGAGTTGTCTGCCCCGGCTCCGCCGAGGCGTGCGAGATCGCTTCAAGCCGACTTCTTCCCTCCCGGTTTTCGCGCGGCCCAGGGGCCGCGCGAAAACCGCTCAGTCCAGAAGTCGGCGCGATCTCGCGGCTGTGGTAGCCAGTGCGACGCTGTCTTGCGGGGGTGGTGGCCAGGCCGCCACCCCTGCGAAGGCTTACTCCTCCATCAGGTCGCGAACCATCGGGGCCACGCGCGTGCCGTACAGCTCGATGTTGCGCAGCACCGAGCCGCGCGGCAGGCCGGCCAGCCCGTACTTGAGGTCGAACCGCGTGGCCCCCACCGTCTTGAGCGACGCGGCGATCTTGCGCGCCACCGTCTCCGGCGAGCCGACGTGCCAGGCGCCGCGTTCGGAGACCTCCTCCAGGAACTGCTCCCGCGACGGCGGCCGGAACCCCCGCTCGCGTGCGACGCGGGTGAGCACGTCGACGTAGTGCGGGTACAGCTCCTCCATCGCGTCCTCGTCGCTGTCGGCGATGTGGCCGGGCATGTGCAGCCCGATCGCCTTCTGCGGTTTGTCCAGGCGGCGCTGCACGTCGCGGAACAGGTCCGCGAACGGCTTGAACCGCGCGGCCGGGCCGCCGATGATCGCGAGCATCAGCGACATCCCGTACTTCGCCGTCCGCAGCACGGACTCAGGGCTGCCGCCGACGCCGATCCACGCCGGGATCGGGCCCGTCTCCGTGTGCGGCACGACTTCCTGCCCGCTCAACGAGGGCCGCAGCCGGCCGGACCACGTCACGGGCTTCTCCTCCAGCAGGCGGGAGAACAGGTCCACCTTCTCGTCGAACAGCTCGTCGTAGTCGCCCAGGTCGTAGCCGAACAGCGGGAACGACTCGGTGCTCGACCCGCGCCCCAGGATCACCTCCGCCCGCCCGTGCGAGAGCGCGTCGAGCGTCGAGTAGCGCTGGAAGACGCGCACGGGGTCGTCGGAGCTCAGCACCGTGACGGCGGAGCCCAGCCGGATGCGCGACGTGCGCGCCGCCACCGCCGCCAGCACCACATCGGGAGCCGAGAGCGGCATGTCCACCGTGTGGTGCTCGCCGATGCCGAAGAAGTCGAGGCCCACGTGGTCGGCGAGCACACCGTGCTCCACCAGGCCGCGGATGGTCTCGGCGTGGCCGACGGGCGTACCGCCGTCGTCGGAAAGCACGTCCCCGAACGTGTCGAGTCCGAGGGTGACCGAATACTTCGTCATGCCCCGATGTTGTAACCACCACGGCAACCGCACCTCGCCACACGCTGGGTACCCACACGAGGGGACGGCAGCGCGCCAGCTCGCGGAGGAGGATGGACTCAGGTGAGGCCGCCGCGAGGTCGCGCCGGCTTCTGGACTGAGCGATTTTCGCGCGACCCCTGGGCCGCGCGAAAACCGGGAGGGAAGAAGCCGGCTTGAAGCGATCTCGCACGCCTCGGCGGAGCCGAGGCAGAAAACAGGGGATAGTCATGAGCGAGCAGCGCAACACCGAACTCGGGGACTTCCTGCGCGCCCGCAGGGCGGCGCTGACGCCCGCGGACACCGGGGTCCCGACCTACGGCACCCCGCGCCGCGTCCCCGGGCTGCGGCGCGAGGAGGTCGCGCAGCTCGCCGGCGTGAGCGTGAACTACTACACCCGCATCGAGCAGGGCGAGAGCCACCAGATGTCCGACTCGGTGATGGAGGCCATCGCCAACGCGCTGCGTCTCGACGAGAGCGAGCGGATGCACCTGCTGCGCCTGGCCTGGCCCGCCCAGGTGATGCGGCGGGAGGCAGGCCCGGAAATGGTGCGTGACTCGGTTCTCGCGCTGGTCGAGAGCAACCTCGACCAGGCGGCGATCATCGTCGGCCGGCGGACCGACCTGCTCGGCGGCAACCGGCTCGGCTTCGCGTTGCTCGGCATCGACCGCGACGCGCGGCCCAACCTGACCAAGCACATGTTCCTCGAGCCGGCGATGCGCGACCTCGTCGTCGACTGGGAGCGCCAGGCCCACAACGCGGCCTCCTACCTGCGGATGACCACCGGCGAGCAGACCGACGACCCGAAGATGGCGGAGCTGATCGGCGACCTGAGCATCCAGAGCCCGGAGTTCGCACGGATCTGGGCTGCGCACCCCGTGGCGCAGTGCCTGCACTCGGTGCGCGAGTACGACCACCCGCTCGTCGGGCGGCTCACCCTCAACGAGGAGAGCCTGCGGATGCCCGACGACTCCGGTCAGCGCATCATCTTCTCCGGTGCCGAGCCCGGCTCGCCGTCGGCCGAGCGCCTGAAGCTGCTCGACTCGCTGGTCTCTTGAGGCCTTACAACCTGAGGCCTCACAGCTCGTCGAAGACCAGCACGGTGTGCGTCGAGAGCACGTCCTTCATCGCCTGAAGCCGTTCGAAGACCAGGTCGCGCAGGCTGTCGGCGTCGCTCGTGCGCACGAACAGGATGAGGTCGTTGTCCCCCGAGACGAGCCCGCCGTGCTCGATCTCGGGGATGCTCTTGAGCGCCGCGCTCACGGTGCGCCACGAGTTCTGCGTGACCTTGAGGTAGACGTACGCCGCGAGCCCCTGCCCCATCCGGCGCGGATCAGTGACGGCGGCGTACCCGGTGATCACGCCTTCGCGGTGCAGCCGCTCCACCCGCGTGTAACAGCCCGCTCGCGAAATGTGCACGCGCTCGGCCAGCGCGCGCATCGACGCGCGCCCGTCGGCCTTCAGCTCGGCGATGAGTTTCAGGTCGACCTCGTCCAGGGCCGCCGCCATTCGTCCACCCGGCTCGGACATCCCCACACCTCTCGAAGCCAATCATCCGGCTCTTCTCGGCCGGTTGAGCCATTGTTCCACACTTGCCGTCGATACCTGGATCCCTGATCGGCGTGGAGCGAAGATCGGCGTTAGACGTCTTCCTCTGTCCCCCGTCGATCGGAGCTGCCGGTGACCACCACGGAACGCACCGCCGCGTCGTTCTTCCTCCCGAGCGACGAGCCCCTGGGCCTCATCACCGCCGACGGCGCACCCGTCGCCGACGCCGCCCTGGAGATGCCTGCCGACGACGTGCTGCTGCGCCTGCACCGCGCGATGGTGTCGGGCCGCCGCTTCGACGCGCAGGCCACCGCCCTGACCAAGCAGGGCCGCCTCGCCGTGTACCCGTCCGCGCGCGGCCAGGAGGCCGGCGAGATCGGCTCGATCCTCGCGCTGCGTCCGCAGGACTGGCTCTTCCCGACCTACCGCGACTCGATGGCCGTGGTCGCGCGCGGCGTCGACCCGGTCGAGGTGCTCACGCTGCTGCGCGGCGACTGGCACTGCGGCTATGACCCGTACCGCGCCAACGTCGCGCCCCAGTGCACGCCGCTGGCCACGAACACGCTGCACGCTGTCGGGTTCGCGCACGCCGCCAAGACCAAGGGCGAGGACACCGTCGCGCTCGTGCTGCTCGGCGACGGCGCCACCAGCGAGGGCGACACCCACGAGGCGCTGAACTTCGCGGCCGTGTGGCAGTCGCCGGTGGTGTTCCTGGTGCAGAACAACGGTTACGCCATCAGCGTCCCACTCTCGAAGCAGACCGCGGCGCCTTCGCTCGCGCACAAGGGCGTGGGCTACGGCATGCCGTCGGTGCTGGTGGACGGCAACGACGCGGCCGCCGTGCACGCCGTGGTGGAGCAGGCCGTCGCGCGCGCCGCTGCGGGCGGCGGGCCGACGTTGATCGAGGCCCTCACCTACCGCATCGAGTCGCACACCAACGCCGACGACGCCACGCGCTACCGCGACCGCGCCGAGGTCGAGGCCTGGCTCACCCGCGACCCGATCGCGCGGCTCGAGCGTTACCTCACCGACCGCGGCCTGCTCGACGACGTGGCGCGCGAGGAAATCGCCGTACGCGCCGAGGCCGAAGCCGCGTCGTTGCGCGAGCGCATGAACGTGGACACCGTGCTCGACCCGGCGGACCTGTTCCGCCACGTGTACGCCGAGCCGACGGCCGCGTTGCGCCGCCAGGCCGAAGACTTCACCGCCGAACTCTCCTTCGGAGCCGAAGAATGACCGCGACCCTGGAGTCCACTTCGGACGCTTCTGCCGAACCGGACACCGTCACCATGGCGGGCGCGCTCAACCGCGCCCTGGCCGACGCGCTGGCCGAGGACGAGCGCGTGCTCGTGTTCGGGGAGGACGTCGGCACGCTCGGCGGCGTCTTCCGCGTCACCGACGGGCTCGCCGCCCGCTTCGGCGAGACGCGCGTGTTCGACACCCCGCTCGCCGAGTCGGGCATCGTCGGCACGGCCATCGGCATGGCGATGAACGGCCTGCGGCCCGTGGTGGAGATGCAGTTCGACGCGTTCGCCTACCCGGCGTTCGAGCAGATCACCAGCCACCTCGCCAAGCTGCGCAACCGCACGCGCGGCGCCGTCGAGCTGCCCATCGTGATCCGGATCCCCTACGGCGGCGGCATCGGCGGCGTCGAGCACCATTGCGACTCCTCCGAGGTCTACTACACGCACACGGCGGGCCTGCGCGTCGTCACGCCGGCTTCACCTGCCGACGCATACGCGCTGCTGCGCCAGGCGATCGACAGCCCGGACCCGGTGATCTTCCTGGAGCCCAAGCGGCGGTACTGGGAGAAGGAGACCGCGCGGCTCGACCACCGATCGTCCACTCTGGACCGCGCGGTCGTCCGGCGCCCCGGCACCGACGTTACGCTGATCTCCTACGGCGGCGCCCTCGGCACGACCCTGGAAGCCGCCGCGGCGGCCGAGGAAGAGGGCTACAGCGCGGAGGTGATCGACCTGCGCAGCCTCGCGCCGTTCGACCTCGAGACGGTCGCCGCTTCGGTCCGGCGCACCGGGCGTGCGGTCGTGGTGCACGAGGCGAGCCGGTTCTGCGGCTATGGCGCCGAGGTCGCGGCCCAGCTGTCGGAGACGTGCTTCCACTACCTGGAGGCGCCCGTGCTGCGCGTCGGCGGGTTCGACATCCCTTACCCCGCCCCGAACCTGGAGAAGCACCACCTGCCGAACGTCGACCGAGTGCTCGACGCGATCGAGCGGCTGCAGTGGGACGACGCGACCCCGCTCGCGGGCGGAGGTGCGTGATGGCCGTCTTCAAGCTGCCCGACCTGGGCGAGGGCCTGACGGAGGCCGAGATCGTCGCGTGGCACGTGACGGTGGGCGACACCGTGACCGTCGACCAGACGGTGGTGGAGGTCGAGACGGCCAAGGCGAGCGTCGAGGTACCGGTGCCGTTCGCGGGCCGCGTCGCGACGCTGCATGGCGCGGCCGGCGACGTGCTGACCGTCGGAAGTCCGCTGATCACGGTGGAGGAGGCGCCGGCGTTTCTCGAGCCTGGAGTGGTGACGCCTACGCCTGTTTCTTCGGAGGGCAGTGGCAATGTCCTGATCGGGTACGGCACCGGCACGGCTCAGGCGCGGCGGACCCGTCGTGCTCGGGGCACTCGGCGTCCCGAGGCTGCGGTCGCGTCTGCGCCGCGGCCGGTGAACGAGCGCTTGCGCGTGGTGTCACCGCTGGTGCGGAAGCTCGCCAAGCAGTCCGGTGTGGACATTCACGCGCTCGCCGGTTCGGGTACCGACGGGATCATCAGCCGGGCCGACGTCGAGCGAGCAATCGCGGCGACCGTCGAGCCTGTTGTTCCTGCCACCTCTGACGAACGCCGGATCCCGTTGCGCGGCGTCCGCAAGACCGTCGCCGACAAGCTCACCCGCTCGCGCCGCGAGATCCCCGAGGCCACGGTGTGGGTCGACGTCGACGCGACGGCCCTGCTCGAAACCCGCGCCGCCCTCAACGCCGACGCCGCAGCCCCGAAGATCAGCCTGCTCGCGCTGCTGGCCAAGTTCACCGTCGAAGGCCTGCGTCGCTTCCCCGAGCTCAACGCGCACCTCGACGGCGACGAGATCGTGATCCCCTCGGCCGTGCACCTCGGGTTCGCCGCGCAGACCGACCGCGGCCTCGTGGTCCCCGTCGTGCCCGGCGCGCACGATCTGTCCGTGGAACAGCTCTCCGGCGCTCTCGCCGAGCGCACCGAGCGGGCCCGCTCCGGCTCGCTCGCCCCCGCCGAGCTCACGGGCGGCACGTTCACCATCAACAACTACGGCGTGTTCGGCGTCGACGGTTCCGCCGCCATCATCAACCACCCCGAGGTCGCGATCCTCGGGATCGGCCGGATCATCGACCGCCCGTGGATCGTCGACGGCCAGGTCGTGCCGCGCAAGATCACCGAGCTGACGCTGGCGTTCGACCACCGCGTCTGCGACGGCGGCACGGCGGGCGGGTTCCTGCGCTTCATCGCGGACTGCGTGGAATCACCGCTGCGGCTCCTGCGCGGCTTGTAGTGTTCCTCAGGCGAACGTGATCTCACTGAGGTCGATCGACACCAGCAGCGGTTCCGGGACCGGCCTGCCGTCCTCCCCGACGGGGTAGACGCGGCGCTTGGTCGGAACCACGATGCCGTCGACCTCGCGGTGCTCCGACGAGTAGTGCGCCGCGAGGCCGCCGGCGACCACCTCGGCGTCGTAGTCGTGGCGGCGGATGAGGCCGTCGGCGTCGAAGTAGAACGTCTGCACCTTGTTGTGCGTGGTGAGGTCGTCGGGGAACTCCACACGCAGGCGGCGCCACGTCTCGCCGTCCTCCTGCCACGGCTCGAGCTCCTCGGTGCGGAAGCCGGGGCGCGTGAGCGTGAACGGCGTGGTCAGGTAGGTCCACATCGCGTAGCCCGCGAAGTACGCCGTCTGCAGCCGGTCCCACTGCGACTCCAACGTGTGGCCGGCGAAGGACGCGCGGGTGTTGTCGCGCTCCTCCACGACTTCGCCGGCCTCGTTCTCGATCGCCACGTGCTCACCGCGGAACGCCGTGCGCAGCCCGGGCCCGCCGAACGGCGCGTGGCTCGTGAACTGTCGGTGCAGGTCGACGCGGACGGTGATGTCGTCGAGCAGCCCGGCTTGGCCCTTCAGCGGGAACACGACCCCGCCGTTGCTCAGGTGCGCGGTCACGCTGTTGAGCTCGTTCCAGCGCTTCAGCCCACCGTGCGCCTCGACGGCGATGTCCAGCAAGTCGCTCATTGTCCGTTCACTCCGATCCGGTCCCTGGGTGGCGCGGCTCCCGCGCCACTCGATGAATATGACCGGTCGTCTTAGTCCTTGTCAACCCCCTCCGAACTGGAAGGGGTCACTCTTCGCTACCGGCGACCGGCGAAGAACTCCCGGCCCGCCGGCACCCACAACAGGACCACGGAGGCAATCTGCAGCAACCCGACCACCGGGATGACCGCGTGGAACATCGCCGAGGACGACCACGAGAACACGCTGAACACCAACCCCAGCGGCTGCGAGACGGTGACCAGCCGGCGCACCCACGGCCGCCCGCCGCCCAACTTCCACGCCGGCACCAGGCACAACACCAGCAGCACCACGTGGAACACCACCGCCGACCCGACCGCGATGTCGGCCGAGCGCGCCACCTCGGCCGCACCGAACTCCGGATGCGCGGCCACGATCTCGTTGCGCAGCACCGCTTCCCGCGCCCACATCACCAGCGGCACCACGACGTGGCCCACTGCCACGATGACCAGCAGCACCCGCGAAACTTGAACGACGGTGGGCACTCGGGCCGGAGCTATCGCAGTCATTCTTGATCCTCCCCCTCGATCGGTTGCCGCTTCCTCCGCCACCGCGGCCCAGCCCCTCGCTGAGCCGCCGACGCCGCGTCACCGCGCGTCGCCCAGGCCTGGTTCAGCCGGGTGATCAACTCCCGCGCTTTTGCGACGTCTTCGTCCGACCAGTCGGAGATCACGTCGGCGAACACCGCCGCCCCGACGGCGACCGTGGCCTCGGCGTCGGCGCGGCCGCTTTCGGTCTGCCGCACCAGGAACGTCCGCGAGTCCACCGGGTCCGGCTCCACCGCAATCTGCCCGGCTTCCTCCAGTGCAGCCAGGTGCCGGCTGGTCGCCGACGCCGTCAGCCCCAGCTCGGCCGCGATCGCGTTCGGCCGCACGGGCTGCCGTGCCGCGACGGTGCCCAGCACGCGCACCCGGGTCAGGTCGAGGTGCCGCGAGATCCGGCGGTGGCCGGCGTCGATGAGCTCCATGACCGCGCGGGCCAGATCAGCTCTTTCATTTCGTTGCGGCATGAAACGACCCTAGCACGCACCATCGGCCCCGGGCACCAAAAAGCCCGAACCCGCTGGTCAGCGGGCCCGGGCCGGCAGCTACCGAAGGGTCACTCGACGCCGAGCATGACCTCCGTCGACTTCACCAGCGCGGTCACCGGCTTGCCGACCTCGAGCTCCAACTCCTCGGCGGCGTCCTTGGTGATCGAGGCGGTGACGGACTGGCCGCCGTCGAGCTGGACCGTGACCACGGTCATGACCGCGCCGGGCTTCACGGCCGACACGGTGCCGACGAGCTGGTTGCGGGTTGACAGACGCATGTGGACAGTCCTTTGTGCGGTGTGTGGAAGTGCGACAACGCCGCCACAGTAACCCTTTTCCACCGTCTCCGTCGCCGCTCCGATCACCCGCCGAACTGACCTGCGGCACCACTCATCCCCTTGACACCGCACTTGCACGCCCAGCGCCCCCGCCGAGCAGCACCCGCATTCCCCTGTGAATTTCACCGCCCGCGTGTCGCGCTCTCGCGGCCCCCAACCCGCGCCGCGAGCCTTCCACCACCGGACAAGCCCCCGCCTCCACGGCGATCGTCTGATCGGCCGCGTCGCCCCGCGGATGGATCGCGGGCGCGGGGTGCTCGAACTCGAAGGCGTCTACGCCGAACCCGGCGCGCCGGCCCGCGCGGGTACCGCTGTCCGGCGCGCGATCGCGGAGCTGGCGACGTTCACCGGCGCCGAACGTGTCGAGTATTCCGGTCCAGTACCCGAACCGTGGCGGGCGGCACTGATCAGGAATTGACGTTTTCCTTGCGCGACTTGATCATGCGCAAAACACCCGGTCCGTCGTACGGTAAAGCTTAGCTTTGACAAGCATTACCGCGAGAAAGGACCACCCGCCATGTGGGCGCCCCTCACCGTTGCGCTGCTGATCGGCTTCTTCGGGAACCTGACGCTGGACCGGACGGGGGCCGCGATCGTGTTCCTCGTGCTCGCGGCGGCCACGATCGCCACCACGGTGGCGTTGCGCAGGAACAAAGCCGCCTGAGTCAGGCGCGAACAGGCTTGCCGGGCAATGCGTCGGGCACGATGGAGCCGGCGCGGACCACCGGGGTGCCGTTCACGAGCACGTGCTCGATCCCCACCGAGGGTCGCGTTCCGTCCACATAGGACGCCTGGTCGGCGATCCGCGCGGGGTCGAACGCCACCACGTCGGCATCGCTGCCGGCGCGCAGGCGGCCCTTGCGCCGCAGGGCAGGCACGGCTTCGTCCAGGACCTGCGCGGGCAGCAGCGAGCAGCGCGCGACCGCTTCGGACAACGTCAGCTTCCCGCTTTCGCGGTAGAGCCGGCGGATGGCGCGAGAGAAGGTGCCCGCGCCACGCGGGTGGCCGAGCGCACCCGGCGGCAGCGGCCACGTCAGGGGGTCCGGCCGCCCACCCGTCCACGTCAGCGGCATGGCGTCGCTCGCGATGGCGGTGCCTTCGAAGAGCAGGGCGCGCTCCAGCGCCGGGTCGTCCTCGTCAAGGAAGTGCAGCAGCGCGAGCGCGCCCGGCGTGCTCGCACGGACCTCGGCGAGGCGCGCGGCGTCCGCGATGCGCTCCCCCGTGCCGACGAGCACGAGCGAGTCGGGCCGGATGCCTTGGCGCGCCAGGACTTCCGGGGCCAGGAACGCCGCGCCGATGGCCGTCGAGCCGGCGCCGTAGGGATAGGCCTCGGTGGTCACCTCGGCGCCTTCCATCCGGCAGCGCTCCACGAGCCCGAGCACGCGGTCGACCTGGCGCCCCGACGTGCTGTTCACGTGGCAATAGTGCAGGTGCACGCCGGTTTGCCCCGCGACGCGCGCGATCTCCTCGGCGCCGTCGACGGGCACGTCCGGGTCGGCTTCCACGAGCGGGCGCGCGTGCGTGAACGCGGGCAGCCCGGCCTCGGCGGCCAGCTCCGCCACGGCGACGAACTCGGCCGGGTCGAGGTGCGGCGCGTAGCCGGCGAGCACGCCGATGCCCAGCGCGCCGTCGGCCAAGTCCCGGGACAGGTGCTCAAAGATCCGCGCACGCTCGGCCGCCGACGCCTCGGCGCGCCACGCGGGCACGCCCAGGTGCGTGAGCACCGTGTCGGGCGGGCCGTCGAGCGGCGCGCCCGCGAGCACGGCCATGCGCGCCAGCGCCCACGACGTCGAGTAGCCATAGTTGATCGGCCGGCCCTCCGCGGCAGCCCGCGCATACGCCGCGCCGACCGGCGTGATGCCGGCCTCCAGCTCCAGCGCCGTGGTGACGCCGTCGAGCGCCTGCAGCCGTTGCTCGGGAATCGCCTGGCCGTGGCTGTGCAGATCGACGAACCCGGGCGCGACTACGAGGCCGGTCGCGTCGATCGTCTGCTCGCCGCGAAGCGGTGTTGCGGATACCACACTTACGGTGCCGCCGGTGATCCCGACGTCGGCCACCGCGTCGAAGCCGCTCTCTGGGTCGAGCACGCGGCCGCCGCTGATCACGAGCGGATAGCTGTCCTGTGAAGTGGTCACGATTCGCTCCTGGGAGTGGGCGACGGCACGCACAAGGTACTGCTGATTCACCCGGCCGTGGGAATGGCCCTCACCCCCGGTTTGTTGACACGTCCGCAGAGCTGAGACTAAATTGCGGACGCGTCATCAAACACCTCTGGATCAAGCCCTGACCAGTGCGACTGATCCGATGACCGTCCCCTCGAACCAGGAAAGTCGGACATGACCAAGATTGCGATCATCCTCGGCAGCACCCGTCCGGGCCGCAACGGCGAAGCCGTGGCGAAGTGGGCCCTCGACATCGCGAAGCAGCGCGGCACCGCCGAGTACGAGCTCCTCGACCTCCTCGACTACGAGCTCCCGCACCTCGACGAGCCGCTGCCGCCGGCCATGGGCCAGTACGCGCAGGCGCACACCAAGCGCTGGGCCGAGAAGATCGCCGAGTTCGACGGCTACGTCTTCGTGACCGCGGAGTACAACCACGCCATCCCGGGCCCGCTGAAGAACGCCATCGACTTCCTGGGCGCCGAGTGGAACAACAAGGCCGCCGGCTTCATCAGCTACGGGGCCAACCAGGGTGTTCGCGCCGTGGAGCAGCTGCGCCTCGTGCTGAGCAACCTGCAGGTCGCCCACGTGACGAGCCAGGTCGCGCTGTCGCTGTTCACCGACTTCGAGAACATGTCGACGTTCAAGCCGGCCGAGATGCACACCGGCTACCTCAACACCACGCTCGACCAGGTCGAGGCGTGGAGCAACGCGCTCGCCGGCCTTCGCAACGCCTGAGTCCCGTGTTTGGCTTCCCCGAAGCCGGGTAGCCGGTGGGCAGCCGACAAGGGAGGCGACACCATGACCGACAAGGCCGAGAACAAGGCGGAAGAGCTCAAGGGCCGAGCCAAGGAGGCCGTCGGCGACGCCACCGGCAACGAGCAGTGGCAGGCCGAAGGCAAGGCGGAGCAGGGCAAGAGCAACTTGAAGCAGGCCGCCGACAAGGTCAAGGACGCCGTGAAGGGCGTCAAGGACTGAGTTCGGGAAAGCCCAGGGTCACGTGACCCTGGGCTTTTCTGTACCCACCGAACTTGCGCATTACGCAGACTTTGCGTGATGCGCAAGTTTGCGCTAGCTTGGGGGCATGATCGAACGACCGAGCCTGCGTGAACGGCGCCGCCAGGAAACGCGCTCAGCGATCTCCTGGGCCGCGATCCGGCTCGCCGTCGAACGCGGTCTGGCGCACGTGACCATCGAGGACATCGCCACCGAGGCCGGCGTTTCGCCGCGCACCGTGAACAACTACTTCTCCAGCAAGGCCGAGGCCATCGCGGCCCGGCACCACGACCGCGCCCAGGGCATCGCCGACCTGCTGCGCGCGCGGCCGGCCGACGAACCGCTGTGGACAGCCATCACCGAAGCCGCGCTCGCCCGGTTCGAGGCCGACGGCGCCGACCACGCCGAGCGCACTCCGGATCCACTGTGGACGCAGGGTGTGCAGCTGATGGTGGCCGAACCCGCGTTGCAGGGCGAGTTCCAGAAAGCCAATGCCGCAGCCGAGATCGCACTCGCGCAGGCGATCGCCGACCGAACCGGCACCGACGTCGACCACGACCTCTACCCCGTGCTAGTCGCCACCGCCGCCGGCGGCGCGATCCGCGCGGCGACGGTCCACTGGCTGCAAGCCGAACCACCCGTGTCCTTCGGCTCGGTGCTGCGCACCGCTTTGGGCGCGGTAACCGTCTCACTTCCCTGATCTCCCAGCTTTTCCGATCCGCCAAGGAGAAACCATGCCCGCGATCGACGTTGTGATCGCCGGCGGTGGGCCCAACGGGCTCATGCTGGCGTGCGAACTCAGCCTGGCCGGAGTCCGGCCGCTCGTACTGGAACGGCTCACGGAACGCGGGGAGGAGCAGCGTGCCAACGGGCTCGTCGGCCAGGTCGTGCGGCTGCTGCACCGCCGTGGCCTCTACGATCGGCTCACCGGCCAGGCCGAGCCGGCACCCGCGCCGCAGTACATGTTCGGCGCGTTCCCCCTCGACCTCGCGCGGTTGCCGGTCAATCCCGTTTACGTCCTGCCGATTCCCCAGCGCGAGCTGGAACGCGCACTCGAGGAACGGGCGATCGAGCTGGGCGTGGAGATCCGTCGCGGGCACTCGGTGACCGGCTTCGAGCAGGACGGCTCGGTGCGCGTCACCGTGACCGGCCCCGCCGGCGAGTACACTATGGACACCCGATTCCTGGTCGGCGCCGACGGCGGACGAAGCACCGTCCGCAAGCTCGCCGGCATCGATTTCCCCGGTGTCACACGGGACAACGCCGTTTCGTACTCCGGGCACGCGAGTGTGCCGGACTCGCTGCGCGACCCCGCGACCGGCGGCCTGCGCCTCGACGGCATCGGCGTCATCCCGCCGTTTCGCCACTTCCGCACGGAGACGGGCCTGTTCGTGTTCGCCCCGTTCCCGAACGCGGCGCCGCTGATCGCTTCGTCCGAACGCGACCGTCCCAAAACACCCGACGAAGTACCGCCGACGCTCGACGAGCTTCGCGCCAGCGTCCGCCGAGTCCTCGGCGTCGATCTGCCGCTCGACGCGCCGACGGGCCCCGGGCCGCACCAGCTGCGCCGGGTGTCCAGCGGCAACACGCGGCTGGCGTCGACGTTCCGCGCCGGCCGCGTGCTCCTGGTCGGCGACTCCGCCCACGTGCACTCCGCGATCGGCGGGCCGGGCCTGAACCTGGGGCTGCAGGACGCCGTGAACCTGGCGTGGAAACTCGCCGCCGAGGTCCACGGCTGGGCACCGGCAGGCCTCCTCGACACCTACGACGCCGAGCGCCGGCCGGTCAGCCGCCGCGTCGTGATGCACACGCAGGCACAGGGCGCACTGACCGCGCCCGGCCCGGAGATCACGGCGCTGCGCGAGCTGTTCGACGAGCTCCTCGACTACCAGGACGTGACCCAGCACCTCGCGGATCTGTTGTCCGGCGCGGACATCCGCTACGGCGACGACCCGCACCCGCTCGTCGGCCGCTGGGCACCGGACCTGTCTTCGGACGCCCTCGCCAAGGCGTACCTCGCGGCGCGGCCGGTCCTGGTCGACCTCACCGCGGACGCCTCGCTCGCCTCCGCCGTAGCCGATTTTCAGGACCGCGTCGACACGGTGTCCCTCACCGCCGCGTCGATCGAAGCGACCGCGTTGCTGATTCGCCCGGACGGCTACGTCGCTTGGGCATCGTCCGATCCCGAACCCGACGTGGCCGGTCTGCAGCAGGCGTTGGCTCGCTGGTTCGGCGCCGTCACCGCAACCGCGTGACGGCCACGTCGACACACGCCGACGCGGCCAGCCGGCCCTCGGGCGTCACCAGGTTGCGCGTGGCCACGGTGAACGCGGTGCGCAGGCCCTTCCGGTGCGTGTCGTCGAGGGTGACCATCTGGTAGTAGGTGTCGTGGCAGGTTTGCCAGACCTCGTCGGGCGTGCCGCCGAAATCGACGACCATCCGGTCCCACGCGACGGGTTCGAAGCCGGCCGGGCCGAGCAGCTCGTCCAGACCTTCGCGCGTACGGGTCCGAGGATCGCCGGCCGCCGGCACCCGGCGTTCCTCCGGCACCACGGCGAACAGCGGCCGCGCGACCTTGAGGAAGATCTCCATCGCCTCCCGCCCGCCACCACCGACGCCGATCGCCAGCGTGCCGCCCGGGGCCAGCACCCGGGCGGCCTCGGCGACGACCTGCTCGACGTCGGCCATGAGCATCAACGCCATGAACGACACCACCGTGTCGAACTCGCCGTCCTCGAACGGCAGCTTCTGCGCCCGCCCTTCGCGCAGATCGGCTTCGGCCAGCTCGGGCCGGCGCCCGGCCGACGCCAGCTGCCCGGGCGAAAGGTCGACGCCCGCCAGCTTCGGCACCCCACGGCTGCCGAGTTCGGCGAGCAGCGCGCCGTCACCGCAGCCGAGGTCGAGCACGGCCTTGGCTGTGCTGACGCGGTCTGCGAACACCTCGTACACGGTCCGCCCGTCGCCCGTCACGCGCCCGCGCCCGGCCAGCTCGGACGCGGCGTCCGGGCGGGCGTCATGGTAGCTGCGCAGGAACTCCTCGGCGGACGTCATGGCGAGACGTTAGCGCGAATCGTCACTCCGCCAGGCGCGTTCGGGCGATGTTGAGCGGCACGGCCGCGGGCAGGATCCCGTCTGCGGTCACCAGCCCGCGCGTCGCCTCGGCGAACTCGGCGCGCAGTTCGGCGAGGTGCGCGTCGTCCAGCGTCGAGGCGGGGTAGAGCGTCTCGCAGCACGTGCCCCACACTTGTTCCGGCGGCGCGGCGAAATCGACCACGATCTGTTCCCACGCAACGGGTTCGAACCCCAGGGAGAGGCGGGGGCTGTCTGGCCGTCGCGGGCTGTCTGGGCCGGAAGACAGCGCCGGGCGAAGGGCGCTCACCTGGTGCCGGAATCAGGAGCACACCGGGCCGGCCGAAGATTCGCCCCGGTGCGTTCCCTGCGACCAGGAGTCCCGTCGCCGACAAAGTCGTCGCCGGTCCCTCGACGCCCCACGTGGAGATCGCCGCCGCCGACGGCGAGGACCTGGCAGGCGACCGATCACACGCACACAACCCGGCCAGACCAGACACCACCCCTCACAACGAACAACCCCGCATCCTCCAACGAGTGTCCCCACCAGACGACCACAGCGGGATTTGATACATCTCTCCCCATGAACGACAACCAGGTGGTCCTGGGCATCGACATCGGCACAACCGCCGTGAAAGTCGCCGCGTTCGGCACAGACGGCCGGGCGCGCGCGGTGCACAGCGAGGCCTACCCGATCACCCGGCCGCGGCCCGGCTGGGCGGAGCAGGACCCCGAGGACTGGTGGCGCGGCTGCGTCACCGCGATCAGCGCCGTCCTCGCCGAAGTGCCCGACGTCGTCGTGCGCGGGGCGGGGATCGTGAGCCAGGTCAACACGCACCTGCTCGTAAAGCAAGACCTCACCCCGCTGACGCCCGCCGTGATCTGGCAGGACCAGCGGTGCGCCGACGTCGCGCGGGAGCTGGACGCGCGGTTCACCCCCGAGGACAAGCTGCGGATCTGGGGCGGGCCGGTGGCGCTGGACGCGTCGTTCGTCGGGGCGCGGGCGGCGTGGTTCGCGGAGCACGAACCGGACAAGTGGGCGCGGGCGCGGTGGATCCTGAGCCCCAAGGACTTCATCGGTGCGCGCCTCACCGGCCGCGTGGCCACGGACAAGCTGTCCGGCGTCCGGATCGCGGGCGCCCAGGGTTATCTGCCCGAGGCCGTCGCCCTCGTCGACGGGCTGGGTGAACGGCTGCCGGAGCTCCTCGAGCCCGAAACTCCGTTGGGGCCGGCAAAACAACTCAACGGCGCGCCCGTCGTCGTGGGGACGATGGACGCGTTCGGCGCGGTTTTCGGCACGCGCACGACGGAGCCGGGCCGCGGCATGATCTCGTGCGGCACGTCGCTGGTCGTCGCGGGTGCGTCGCGTCACCGCGCCACTCAGCAGGGCATCGTGACGTTCCCGCCGCGCGGCGACCTCTACGTCCACGCCGGTCCGACGCAGGCCGCGGGCGAGGCCGTCAGGTGGTGGGCCCAGGCGTCGGGACAGACCGTGCCCGAAGTGTTCGATTCAGCGGCCGACGGTGCGGCCGGGATCGTCTTCACGCCGTACCTGCAGGGCGAACGCGCGCCCCTGTGGGACGCCGACGTGCGGGGCAGCTTCCTCGGGCTGACCTCGTCGGCGACGCGCGCGGACCTCTCGCGCGCGGTGCTGACGGGCGTCGCGTTCTCCGCGCGGCACGTACTGGAGCACGTGGAGCAGGCGTGCGGCTTCCGGCTGCCCTCCCTCACGTTCTCCGGCGGCGGCGCGCGCAGCGACCTGTGGACGCAGCTGCACGCCGACGTGCTCGGCCGCCCCGTCGAACGCCTCCGGGTGCACGACAGCGCCGCGCTCGGGGCCGCGCTGCTGGGGGCCGTCGGCGTGGGGCTGCAGCCGGACGTCGAGACGGCGGCCGCCGCGACCGTCGCCGTTGAGCGCGTGTTCGAGCCGCAGACGGACCTGACGCGGCTGTACGAGGCGTACCGCGCTTCGTACGAGGGGCTCGCGAAGGTGCACGAGCTGCTGCGGTGAACCAGCACCACGTCGGGTCCGTGTCCTCCGGCATGGACGAAGAACAGCCGGCCCCGGACTACGAGGTGCTAGCCGCGATCATCGGCTTCCCGCCCCGCGACCCTGATGTAATGGAGAAATGAGGACGATCCGCTACGGCGGCGAACCCAGCCAGTTCGTCGAGCTGCACGGCGACAACCCCGTGCGCGGCACGGCTTTCCTGCTCCACGGCGGCTGGTGGCGCGCCCAGCGCGACCTGCACCTGATGGACGCGCTCGCCGACGACCTCGTCGCCGCCGGCTGGCTCGTCGCGAACCTCGAGTACCGCCGCATCGACGGCGACACCGGCGGCTGGCCCCAGACCCTCGACGACGTCCTCGCCGCCATGGCCGCGGTGCCCGTTGCCGAGGACCTGCCGACGATCGCGGTCGGCCACTCCGCGGGCGGTCACCTTGCCCTCCTTGCCGCGGCGTCCGTGAAACCGTCCGCCGTCATCGGCCTCGCCCCCATCACCGACGTCCCCCGCAGCGCCGCCGAAGGCCTCGGCGAGGGCGCCGCTCGCCTGTTCCTGCCGTCCCCCGACCCGGCCGCCTCGCCCCTCACGTGCCTGCCGATCGGCGTGCCCCAGCTGATCCTCCACGGCGACGCCGACGTCCGCGTGCCCGTCGACCACAGCCGCGTTTACGTCGAAGCCGCCCGAAAAGCCGGCGACGACGTCACCTTCACCGAGCTCCCCGGCGTGGACCACTTCCGCGTGATCGACCCCGCCGACGACCCCTGGCAGCACGCCCGCACCTGGCTCACCACCCGCTTCGACTGAGCGGCGACAAAATCGGTGGGCACGGCGACGCCGCACCGCTATCGTTCCGGGGACCGTGACTCGACACCGGGAGGTGAGACCCATGAACGCTGTTTCGATGTGGGTGCTCCCCTCGTCGTCACGGTCGGGCGACTGACGTAGGGGTTGCCGGGAGCGCCTTGATCAGCCACTCCCGAAAGGTGACCACCATGAACACTCTGCGTTTCACCGCGGGCGAACCCGCGGTGAAGATCACCCACGTCGCACCGAGGCTGTGGCACGCGCTGGACGACGACCGGGTCACCGGCCGCGCCGAGGCCACCACGCGCCCCGACGGGCGGGTCTTCCTCAGCGTCGACGCCTGGCACCGCTCGGTTTTCGACCAGCTCGTCCACACGATGCTCACGACCCTGCCGGAACCGCTCCACACGGTGGTCGACGAAACCGACCACGAACTGCTGGCCGCCTGGCGCCAGGCCGGCTTGACGATCCGGCGGCGCGAGTGGGAGTACGTCGTGCCCACCGATCCGCGTGTCACCGGGCCGGCGCTCCCACCACCGGGCGTCACCCTCGTGCCCGCCGGGACCGTCGAAGACGGCCCGCTTCGGGAGGTGGACCGCGTCGTCCGCGCCGAGGTCGAAGCGAGCGTCGGCTGGCAGGAGATGCCGGCCGAGGTACTGGTCCGGCCCGGCGACACCATTGTGGACCCGGCGAGGTATGCCGTGGCAGCCGAAGACGGCGAGTACGTGGGCCTGGTCCGGGTCGTCCAGATGACGCGCCTGCCCCGGATCGGGCTGGTCGCCGTCCGCACTGCCCGGCGGCGCCGTGGCATCGCCCGCGCGCTGCTGGCCCACTCGCTCGGCGTCCTGCACCGGGCGGGGATCGAGGCGGCGTCGGCCGAGGTGAACGAGGCCAACGAAGCGGCGACGGCGTTGTTCGAGAGCATCGGCGCCCGGCGGGCGAACAGCACCTTGGAGCTGGTGCGCCATGGCCGGTAAGGGCGGGATCGAAGTCGAGGGAACCGTGGTGGAGTGCCTGCGCGACGCCCGGTTCAAGGTCGAGCTGTCGAACGGGCACCACGTGCTCGCCCACATCAGCGGCAAGATCAGGAAGAACTTCATCAAGATCGTGCCGTACGACCGGGTCCTGGTGGAGCTGAGCCCGTACGACCTGAGCCGGGGTCGGATCCTGTTCCGGTACCGGAACTAGGGCCGGGACGTTCCTGTCGGCGAGCTGGTGCACCTCGGTGCGCCGGCCGCTGCGGGACCGTCCGAAGTGGACTCCCTGCCCCGGTTTGCCCGAACACACCACCGACCGGGGCAGGAAGCGCCCGAAGGTCAGACGTTCGCTTCCACGAACTGGCGGCCCTCGGTATTCTCGACCACGATCGAAGCGACCTGAGAGGGGTCGACGAGGGCGGAACCGTTGAGGTCCGCACCGTCGTGGACAGCCTTCTGGGACACGAGCCAGCCACCGGCGATTTCGCGGTCGCCGTTCTTGCTGACCACGATCAGGCGGCACTTCTCGCCCGCCGGAATGCCCGTCACGGCGGCCTCGACGCGAACCCAGCCTGCGGCCGGGACGATGCTCGCGGTGAGCCGCGTTTCGCCCGAGGTGCCGCTGAGGAACTTGGTGCCGGGCACGGTGCTGGACGCGGTCGTCGGCACGGGCGCGGGCGGCGGCGGAACGGCGACGGCCGGGCCCGCGGGCGAACCCGCCTTGCCCACCACGACACCGACGCCCATCGCGGCGGCGGCGACCACGACGGCGGCCGTCGCGGCCAGGAACCGGCCACGGCCGGCCGAGCTGCGCGCTTCCGAACGCACCTGGCGCAGCGTGCGCTGCAGCAGCAGGTCGCCGCCCTCGGGTGGGCCGTCGAGCAGTGCCTCGGGCGGCACTTCGCCCAGGAACTCCTGCATCTCGCGCAGCGACTCGACCTCCGCGCGGCAGTCCGCGCAGCCGGCGAGGTGCGTCTCGATCGTCTGCTTCTCCTCCGCGGAGACTTCACCGGCGACGTAGCCGGCGAGGTCCGCGTGGTCGGGGAAGTCGCTGAACCCACTCATCTACGCCGCCCCCACCCGCTGATCCGCGAACTTCTCCCGCAATGCCCGTAACCCGTAGTACGAGCGGGATTTCACCGTGCCCGCCGGGATTCCCAGCTGCTCGGCGGCCTCGGTCACCGTACGGCCGTGCAGGTACATCTGTTCCAGGACTTCGCGGTGCTCGGGCGAGAGGCCCTCGAGCGCCGACAGGACCACCATCGAGTCCACGACGTGGTCGGCGTGGTCGTGCTCCACCGGCACGGTCGTAGGCGACTCCGCGACCTCCGCCGGACGCGCGTCCCGCGCGCGGACCTTGTCGATCACCAGGTTGCGGACGACGGTCAGCAGCCAGCCGCGCACGGAACCCTTGCCGTTGACGAGGCTGTCCGGGTTGCGCCAGGCGCGCACCAGGGCCTCCTGCACCACGTCCTCGGCGGCCGCGCGGTCGTTGAGGAGTCTCGTGGCGTAGGCGAGCATCGCCTTTCCGTGCTCCTCGAACAACGAGCGGACGAGCGCCTCGTCGGCCACCTGTTGGCGGTGACGAGTCCTCAACCCGGCCATTCCGGACCACCCTCCCCGAACCGGCAAGATCACCCTTGCCCTGCTGCGCAGAACTGTAGGACAGCACCCGAGGCCGTCCGCACGAGGTGCGCGATCGGCGACCACCACCCACAGTGGCCGCTTTGCACCCCGCGACAGTCAACCCTTCCCCTGAACGGACGATTGCCATCACGGGGGGCAACCGACACCTTCGGCCACGGACGGTGCCCGTTCGTCCCCCGTCGGACCCGGTTTCGGTGCGCTCACCGACCTCGCCACCACGTTCAGTGACGAAGGCGACCCGCTCGTCCGGCCAGGCCCCGGCCGTCGCACTCAGCCGATCGGACCACTCACCGGGACGAGCGTCACCGTGGCCGTTTTGCCGCCTTGACCGGCGACCGTGACGCGCAGTTTGTCGCCCGGGTGGTGGGTGTCCATGAGGGCGATCAGCGCCGTCGCCGAGGTGACCGGTTTGTCGTCGATGCCCACCACGAGCAGGTTGGCCTTCAGGCCCAGTTTGGCCGCCGGCCCGCCCGCGACCACGGACTTGATGAGCGCGCCCGTGCCGTTGCCGCCGTCGACCACGGTGAGGCCGACGAACGCGCTGGGTCCGATGTGGATGGTGTCGGACGCCTTGCCCTCGAGGATGCGCTTCGCGATGTCGGCGGCTGTCGTGATGGGGATCGCAAAGCCCTCGTGCGGGCGCAGGCCCTCGTCGAACACGTAGCCGGCGTTCGCGGCCGTGTCGACGCCGATCACGTGGCCCTGGGTGTCGGCCAGCGGTCCGCCGGAGTCGCCCGACTGGATGTCGGCGTCGACCTGCAGCAGGCCGGTGAGCGTCTCAGTGGCGCCGGTGATCTCGTCCGCCGCCGTGACCTGCCGCCCGAGCGCCGTGACCTTGCCCGGCGACGCGCTCGGCGGCCCACCCAGGCCGCCCGCGTTGCCGATCGCCACCACTCCGTCGCCGATCTTCACCGCGCCGGACTCGCCCAGCGTCGCCGTGACCAGTCCGGACGCGTCTTTCAACTTGAGCAGGGCGATGTCGTGGCTGCGGTCGTAACCCAGCACGGTGGCGTCGTAGCCGCGGCCGTTGCCGACGTCGGTCACGTGCATCGAGGTGGCGCCCTCGACCACGTGGTTGTTGGTGAGCACCAGGCCGTCGTCGCTCAGCACGATGCCCGTGCCCGCCGCGCCGCCGCCCTCGAGCCCCAGCTCCACATCGATGTCCACCACGGCGGGGCTGACCTTCGCGACCACCGACGCGACGTCGAACGCCGGCTGCGCCCGCACCGGGGCCGCCGGCGGCGCGGGCGGCGTCTTCGGCCCCCAGGCGTAGTGCCCGACGGCGACGCCGACGAGCGCCAGCAGCACCACCAGTCCGAGTGAGATCAGCACGGCGCGCAGGGGCCGCTTGCGCTTCGGCGGCTCCTGCGGGTTCGGCGGCGGCGCCGCGACCTGCGGGAGTGCCTCTTGCTGCTGGTGCGCCCACGGCGCACCGAGGGGGGCGTCGGTGTTCTGGCTCATCTTCGGTTCCCTGCCGCTCGCATCGGACAGCACACGTGCATTGTTCACACCGCCTCGATCGGGGAACAGTACTGGCAGGCCCGCCGGGGCGTGGGTTACGTTCGAAGTGATCTTCCCAGCCTGCTCCTCTCACCAGGTCGGCACACGCCGGCGGCTGTGCACTGGGATCACCGCCTCCGGCGCCCGACCGCCCGGCCGTCGGGAGTGCGGTGCGCTCACCGCTCTCCCGGCGGCCCCGGGTCGCCAACGTCCTTTGTGGACACTTTCGCCGATCCGCTGAATCCGCGGGTCTGGTGCCTCCTCGGGTGCGGACGTACCGTCCGAAGCGAGACCGAGGAGAGGTGGGCCATGCCCGAACACTTCAAGATGCTCATCGGCGGTCACGCCGTCGACGCGATCAGCGGCAAGACGTTCGAATCCCGCAACCCCTACACCGGCGAACCCTGGGCCGTGCTCCCCGACGGCGGGCCCGAGGACGTCGACGCCGCCGTGCGCGCGGCCCGCGCCGCCCTCGACGGCGAGTGGGGCTCCGCGACGGGCTTCACCCGGGCCGCACTGCTGCGCCGGCTGGGTGACCTGATCGGCGAGAACGCCGAACGGCTGGCCCGCCTCGAGGTCAACGACTCAGGCAAGCTCCTGCGCGAGATGCTCGGCCAGCTCACCGCCCTGGGCGGCTGGTACCACTACTTCGCGGGCCTGGCGGACAAGATCGAGGGGCGGCAGATCCCGTCGCCCAACCCGAACTACCTCGTGTACACGAAGCGTGAGCCGGTGGGGGTGGTCGCGGCGATCACTCCGTGGAACTCGCCGTTGTTGCTGCTGACGTGGAAGCTGGCGCCGGCACTGGCCGCTGGCTGCACTGTGGTGGTGAAGCCTTCGGAGCACGCACCGGTGTCGACGCTGGGGTTCGCCGCTTTGGTCACGGAGGCCGGTTTTCCACCCGGGGTGGTGAATGTTGTCACGGGCCTTTCGCGCGAGACGGGTGCCTCTCTGGCCGGCCACCCCGGCGTGAACAAGGTCGCGTTCACGGGATCGACGGCGACGGGCCGGGCGGTTGCCCGGGCGGCGGCCGAGAACCTGGTGAAGGTGACCTTGGAGCTGGGCGGGAAATCGCCTCAGGTCGTGTTCCCCGACGCGGACCTGGAGGCGGCCGCGAACGGGATCGTGGCCGGCGTTTTCGCGGCCACCGGGCAGACGTGCATGGCGGGTTCGCGGTTGATCGTGCACGCGGATGTCCACGACGAGCTGGTGCGGTTGGTGGCCCGGCGCGCCGCCGCGATCCGGCTGGGCGATCCGACGGCGGCGGAGACCGAGATGGGGCCGGTGGCCAATGAGCCGCAGTACGAGAAGGTGTTGTCGTACTTGGAAACCGCGCGAGCCGAGGGGGCGACGGTCGCGTACGGCGGTGTCGCGGATCCCGGCTTGGGTGGGTTGTTCGTGCAGCCGACGGTGCTGACCGGGGTCACACCGGAGTCGACGGTTTACCGGGAAGAGGTTTTCGGGCCCGTTTTGGCGGCGTTGACCTTCACCGATGAGGACGAGGCGGTGAAGCTGGCCAACGACACGCCCTACGGGTTGGCGGGGGCGGTGTGGACCAAGGATGTGCACCGGGCGCATCGGGTCGCGGGACGGATCCGGGCCGGCACGGTGTGGGTGAACGCCTATCGGGTGGTGGCTCCGTCGGTCCCGTTCGGGGGCTTCAAGAACTCCGGGCTGGGGCGGGAGAACGGGGTGCACGCGGTGGACGAGTACCTGGAGGAGAAGGCGGTCTGGGTGGAGCTCACCGGAGGGACGCGGGACCCGTTCACATTGGGCTGAGTCCATTGTGGATTGCGCTTCGAAAACCCGGTGCGCCGGGGACTCGGGCCTGGCAGGATCTTCGTGGTGTCCGGGACGATTGCGTGCGACGAGTCCGGCTCCGAGGGCGTGAACCTCATCGGGGCGAACACGGACGTCTTCGCGCACGCCGGCGTGCGGGTGGGCGTCGGGGCGGCCGCGGACTGCGTCGGGGAGCTTCGCGAACGAATCGGGTCACCGGCGCTGGAGTACAAGGCAAACCACCTGCTGCGGGCCAAGAACCGGGCGGCGCTGGTGTGGCTGCTGGGACCGTCGGGGCCACTGGCGGGGCGGGCCGGGGTCGTACTGGTGGACAAGGCGTTGTTCGTCACCGGGAAAGTGGTGGACCTCCTCGTCGACCGGGTGCCTTACCCCGACTGCCTCGCGCGCCGGCCGGACTCCCGAGCGCTGGCGCTGCACCACGACGGCCCGCGGCTTTTTGGGCCGCGGTGGAGTGAGTTCCTGCAGTCGTTCACCGCTCTGCTGCGAACCTCACAGCGGCGCGGCCCTGGGCTGGCGCCTTCGGAGTTCTTCGCTCAGTATGACGTGCTGAGTTCGCTTGCCCAGGTGCCGCAGTGCAGCGCTCATCTGCCAGCTGCCCCTTCGTCGGCGCAGCAGTGCTGGTCGCCCCATCTCGAGCACCCGCACATCCAGCCTCAGCAGCAGCGCTACTCAAACCACCTCGGGCACCCTCAGATCCGGCCTCCGCAGCGGCGCGAGTCAGCCCACCCGCGGATCGACCCACCGCCGGCCCGCGAGCACCTGACCGCACTACGAGAACAGCTGCGCGCGGACCCCTCGCTGGTACCACCACTCGACCCGCTCATGCCGGCCCTCGTCGACACGGTCACCCACTGGCACCCCACCACCGTCATCCACGACGAACAGCCCTCACTCACCCCCGCGCGCCTCGCCACCCTCCTCGGCCCCACTCGCGACATCCACTTCGTCGACTCCCGCGCCGACCCGCGCGTCCAACTCGCCGACTTCCTGGCCGGCGTCACCCGCCGCCTGGCCGAAGACGCCCTCCACCACCGCGGGGACCCCGAGCTCACGGCCCTGCTTCACCCCTACCTGCTCCCGACCTCAATCTGGGCCGGCCCGCGGTGAAGGGCAACGTCGTGGAGACTTTCGGACACTTCGCGAAGATCAGTCGGCCGGCCCGTGAGCGAACATCACCCGCCGCTGCTGTCTCGGCGGCTCGGTCGAGCGTCCCTTAACGACACCATCGACTACACAAAGTCACGCCTCTGCGCAACGCCCACTGGGACTCTGCCCACCAATCCGCGCGCGCCACGAAGGGACCGTTCGCGACAGCCAAGTCCGGCCGCGAAACCAACCCGACCACCTGCCAAGACCAGTCAGCAACCCGAGCCCGTCGTGACCGGTCCAGTCACCGCCCGGATCAGTCGCGCGGCGTGACGATGTGGACCGCGGCCTCTTCGGCGGACGCGGCGCCGCCGTCGATGCCGGCGTCGGAGGCGTAGAGCTCTTCGTCGGTGTCCGGGCCGAAGCCCGCGTCTTGGGCGACAAGGCGGCCCGCGCGGGCGTCGCCGACTTCGTCGTCGAGGAGTTCGCCGTCGGTGTCGGTGGTGTCGCCGAGGTCGTCGCCGTCGTCGGACGCCAGGTCCGGCAGCTCGCGCGCGAGGCGGCCCTCCCAGCTTTCGCCGGCGAGCTCCTCCGCGGCGGTCATGCCCCACTCGCGCACGGCCAGCGGCTTCTCGGGCGGCGAGTAGCCCTCGTCGTACGGGTCGCCGTCCTCGAGGGTGTCTTCGGGGTCGAGCACGCCGGTGTCGGCGTTGTCCTCGATGTCGTCGTCCACGAACGGCTCCTCTCTCCGTACCCTGCGCGTGCAGATTACGCACCGCTGCCAGTGTCCCTCGACCGGTGGGTCCCGGCGAAGATCGCTACTCTCGGGCGCGCCTACGGAGGTGGAGGGGTCAGTGACAGAGTGGAGCGGGCCGACGTTGCTGGCCCTGTTCGCCGGGTTCGGGCTGGCATTCGTGCTGGTGGTGCCCTACGCCGTGGTCAGCTACCGCCGCCGGGGCGAGTTCGGCCCGGGTCGCGCGATCGCGGCGCTGGGATTCCTCGTCTACTGCTGCGCGCTGATCACGTACACACTCATGCCGACGCCCGTCGTCGACGCCGCCTTCTGCGCGAGCCACGAGTCGCTGCGGCACCCCGTCGTGAACCCGCTGCAGTTCCTTTCGGACATGAAGCAGTTCCACACCGGACTGCTCAGCAACCCGGCACTGCGGCAGGTCCTGTTCAACATCGCGCTGTTCGTGCCGTGGGGCGTGTTCATGCGCCGCCTGTACCGGAAGGGCCCGGCCTTCGCGATCGCCACCGGGTTCCTCGTGTCGCTCTTCATCGAGACCACGCAGCTCACGGGCGTCTGGTCCCTCGTCGACTGCCCCTACCGCCTCTTCGACACGGGCGACCTCCTCTCCAACACCATCGGCGCCACGGTCGGTGCCCTGGCCGCCCCGGTGCTCGGCCGCCCCCACGAACGCCTCGACGCGAAGGCCCCCCGCCCCGTCCGCAGCGGGCGTCGCCTGTTCGGCATGCTGCTGGACCTCATCGCGGTGACGCTGCTCGGCGTGGCGCTGAACGTGGCTGTGGTCGCTATCCAGCTCCTGCGCGACCCGGACAGCCTTCGTGGTCCTGGCAATCCCGTTGTGAACGCGGTGCTCGGTGAGTGGTTGCCTGCGTTGGTCTTGCTGTTGGCGGTCCCCCTGGCAGGGAATGGCGCGACTCCTGGGCAGCGCGCGGTGCTCCTGACCGTGGTGAACGCTGCTGACGAGAAGTCTTCTGTGCTGCAGATGGTGGTGCGGTTCGTCTTCGGGTCGGGCGGGTATTTCGTCGCGCTGGGTGTTGCCACGGCCAGCGCGCAGCCGTCGACGTCGACTGGCGTGTGGATCGTGCTGAGCGGCCTGTTCGCGATCTTCACGCGCGGGCATCGCGGGCTGACGGGGTTGTTGGCGAGGCTGCGGGTTGTGGATGCCCGGCGTGAGAGGGAACGGGAGCGGGTTTCGGCCTGACTCGCTCAGCCCCGCCTGCAGCCCCCAGCCCCTCGACCGAACCGAGCGGGTGGCAAACACCACCACGCCCGGCTCCACCGCGACTCGACGAAACCTCGCCCACGTCGCGCGGCACATCCTCGAGCGACATGCCGACTTCCGCCGGCTCTTCCCGGGAAATTCGGTGTCACTGCTCGGCTCCAGTGTCACCACCGTCGCAGTGCCGCTCGCGGTCGTGCTGACGCTCCACACGTCGTCCGTCTACATGGGACTCCTCAAGGCGGCGTCCGCCGCCCAGACAAGCCGGATCCGGGATCTGTGAGCAGTCAGCTGGAGTAAGCCTCCAGTTCCACAATCCGCGAATACGCATGATCATTCGAATCCAACGCCACGATCTGCACCCCATCAGCCTGCACCGCCGGGAACGTGGACGTCACCGAACCCGAAGTGTTGCCCCGCACCGAAGCCACCGTCACCCAGGCGCCGGCCACGTGGGCCTGGACGTCGAAGTCGCGGAGGCCGTACTTCGCGGCCGGGTACTTCGTGGAGTCCAGGGTGTCGGTGACGACGCGGCCGACCGCGCCGACAGCGGGCAGGGTCACGGCATAGTTGTCCGGGAAGGCCGATTTCGTGCCGTCGTTCCAGCCGGTGGTGGTGGACCAGTGGTCGCCGTCCGCGTCGCCGTCGACGGCGCCGCACGGGGAGAAGCTGCCGTTGGTCGACGACGGGGTGGCTTGTTCGCCGAGGAGGAGGTTGTCGCCGGGGCCCTTGGGAGGTAAGGGAAGGACGTCTACCGGGACGGACAACCGGGCGCGGTCGGAAGACAAGCCCACCGTGTAGTGGCCGGGGCGAGCCGACCGCGGCACGGTGACGCCGACCCGAACCGAAACCGGCTGGCCGACCGGCAGCCAGGACGAGAACACCCGTCGGTCGAGAACCAGAGGCCGCGGCGCGGAAAGCTCCATGTCCGCGTACACCGGGCCGCTTCCGTTGTTCGTCATGCCGACGGTGAGGGCGCTCGGCAGGCAAGGCAGGCCGACGACCTGGATCTGCCCAGGGGTGGCGGACAGCGCCAAAGCGGGCGTGGCCGGGCTGCTCTGGGCGGCGGTCGCCAGTGCCACGCCGAGCACGACAGCGCCGGCGGCCACGGCGAGGTGACGTCGCTGCATGGGGGAACTCCTGTCAGTGGACGTGGATGGCGGGGACGCGGTCTTCGACGGTGAGCTTGGCGCGCGTGGTGACCTTGCCGTCGCGGATGGAGACCTTGTCGACCACGCGGTAGTCGGCAGTCCACTCGCGCGGGGTGACCTCGCAGCGCACGTAGCCGCGCTGGAAGTTGCCGAACTTCACGTGCGGGTTCTCGTCGAGGATCACCCTCCCCCCGGCGTCGAGGTCCATGCCGTCCTGACCCGACGTGATCGACGTGCCGACGAACTCCGTCGCCACCACCGGCGAGCTCGGGTCCGCGTAGTCCGGTCGCAGCTCCGAAGCGACGCTGCGGTGCAGGTCGCCCGCGATGCTCACCAGGTTGCGCACCTCGCGATCCTGCGCGCCGCCGAGGATGCGCTTGCGGGAGGCGACGTAGCCGTCCCACGTGTCCATCGGCACGAGCACGGGTGGGCCGGCGGCGGTGTCGAGCTGCGCGATCGCGGTCTGGTGCGCGAGCACCTCCCAGCGCGCGGAGTGCTGCGCCATGCCGTCGAGCAGCCACTTCTCCTGCGCGGCACCGGTGATCGTGCGGTTCGGGTCGAGCGAGTCCGGGTTCGTGGCTTTGGTGCCGTCGCCCGCGGCCTGGTCGTCGCGATACTGGCGCGTGTCGAGCACGTTGAAGCGGATCAGGTCGCCGTACTGGAACCGGCGGTACATCTGGATGTCCGGGCCGTTGGGCAGCTGCGTCGTGCGCACGGGCTGGTGCTCCCACCACGCGCGGAACGCGTTGGCGCGCCGCACGAGGAACTGCGCGACGGGGTCGTTGTTCTCGGAGATGTCGCCGGCCCAGTTGTTCTCGACCTCGTGGTCGTCGATCGTGACGATCCACGGCGCGGCGGCGTGCGCGGCCTGCAGGTCGGGGTCGGTCTTGTAGAGGGCGTAGCGGCCGCGGTAGTCGTCGAGCGTCGTGGTCTCGCGCTGGAAGTCCACGGCCATGTCCTGCTTGCGCAGCCCTCCGTCGGCACCCACGCCGTACTCGTAGATGTAGTCGCCGAGGTGGAACACGACGTCGTGGTCCTTCGCCGCCATGTCGCGGTAGGCGGTGTAGAAGCCCTCGTACCAGGCCTGGCAGCTCGCGTACGCCAGCGAGACGGCGGGCATCGACTGGTGCGCGGTCGGCGACGTGCGGGTGCGGCCGACCGGGCTGGTGTGCCCGCCGACGTGGAAGCGGTAGAAGTAGTGTCGCCACGGCCGCAGCCCGCGGACGTCCACGTGCACGCTGTGCGACTCCTCGCGTCGGGCGAGTGCGTTGCCGGAGCGCACGACGCGGCGGAACCGTTCGTCCTCGGCGACCTCCCAGCGCACCGACACCGGGCGGTCGTTCATGCCGCCGAACGGTTCGAGCGGCTTCGGCGCCAGGCGCGTCCAGATCACGACCGCGTCGGGCAGCGGGTCGCCGGAGGCGATGCCGAGCGTGAACGGGTAGCCGGGCACGCGGTCGGTGTCCACGGTGGTGGCGCCGGAGGCGGTGATGCCGGGCAGCGTGCCGGCGAGCGCCAGAGCGGCGGCGGCTCCGGTGACGGTGAGGAACTTGCGTCGCGTCGGGTTTTCCACGTCGCTCCGATCCAGTGCGGTCCCGGCGGCGCTCGTGCCCGCGGGAGGGCGGACGGCCGCACGGTGCGGCACGTGAGTTGTGCTCACCGTCGGCGGCTTCCCCAGTTCGCTTCCTCGCCGGTGGAGCGGGTTTTGAAACGTATCAAGACGGGACGGTTCGTGCGTGGTTCGTCCCGCGCTGGGCACGTTATCCGGCTGCCGGCGCGCCGTGAACGATCACGGCGGTGAATTCGAGCTGAAGTCTGGGGAAGGTTGTCAGGGGTAGCGCTGAGTGACCATCGGAGACGACAAATAGTGCCACCAGAATTGTTATCCGGTGACACTATTTGTGGTTCTGTCAGATCAGACGAACAACACGCAGCTGGCCTTGTTGTCGAAGTTGTTGTTCGAGAAGTCGGTGTCCACCGAGTTCTTCTTGGCCTCGTAGCCCTGGTTGCCGCCGCAGTTGCTCGAGTCGTAGAGTTTCACGACGTGGCTCGTGTTGTTCTTCATCGAGCTGGCACCGTTGGTGACGAATCCGTTGCCGCCCGCCCACGCGGTCTTGGACAGGTCGATCGCGCCCGCACGGTAGGCGAACTCGATGTGCTGGCCCTTGTAGTCGTCGTCCTCGAACAGGCAGAAGTGCCCGGAGGCGCAGGTTCCGGCCGCACTGGCGGACGGCGCCAGCGCGAGCATCGAGCCGGCGCCCACGAGCACGCCGAGGACCAGCGAAATGTGCTTCTTCATTCAATCGCCTTTCGATGGATAAACCCGGCCGACGGGCCGGATCCGAACAGGCGGGAACGTCCCCAGACGCGTATGGCGAACTTCCCCAGAACTCCCGCCAGTGCGAAAACTATAGCGATCGCTGTTCGGCACACACCGCCGAAGTGGTGATCGTCACCGACCAGTCGGTATGGTGTTTCGGTGATCGGGAAAAGTGCTCCGCCGCCTTCGCCGAGTGTGACGCTCGGTGGGGTGGTGTCGCATTCCCGCCAGGTTTTGTCGGTGCCGCCGGGCAGACTGGCGGGCGTGTACGAGGACATCGAACGCTGCGTGCGCGCGGTGCAGTCGAAGGACGCCCGGTTCGACGGGTGGTTCTTCACCGCCGTCGTCACCACCGGTATCTACTGCCGGCCGAGCTGCCCGGTCGTGCCGCCGAAGGTCGAGAACATGCGCTTCTACGGCAGCGCGGCGGCGGCGCAGACGGCCGGGTTCCGCGCGTGCAAGCGCTGCCGGCCCGACGTCACGCCGGGATCGCCGTTGTGGAACGAGCGCGCCGACGCGGTCGCGCGCGCCATGCGGCTGATCGCCGACGGGGTGGTCGACCGCGAGGGCGTGGGCGGGCTCGCGGCGCGGCTCGGGTACAGCGTGCGGCAGGTCGAGCGGCAGGTGTACGCCGAGCTTGGCGCCGGCCCGCTGGCGCTCGCGCGAGCCCAGCGCGCCGAAACCGCGCGGCTGCTGGTCGAGACCACCGAGATGCCGATGGGCGACATCGCGCACGCCGCGGGGTTCTCGAGCATCCGGACGTTCAACGACACCGTGCGCCAGGTGTTCGCCCTGACACCGAGCGAGCTGCGGTCGCGGGCGTCCGGCGCGCCGTCGTCGCCGGGGGCGCTGTCGTTGCGCCTGCCGTTCCGCGCGCCGCTGTGCCCGGACAACCTCTTCGGCCACCTGGCGGCCACCGCCGTGCCGGGCGTCGAGGAATGGCGCGACGGCGCGTACCGGCGCACCCTGCGCCTGCCGCACGGCCACGGCATCGTCTCGCTGGCGCCGACACCCGACCACATCGCGTGCCGCCTCAGCCTCACCGACCTGCGCGACCTGTCGGCCGCGATCAGCCGCTGCCGGCGCCTCCTGGACCTCGACGCGGACCCCATCGCGGTCGACGCCCAGCTCTCCTCGGATCCGGCGCTGGCCCCGTTGGTCGCGAAGAACCCCGGACGCCGGGTGCCACGCACGACGGATCCGGCGGAGTTCGCGATCCGGGCGGTGCTGGGGCAACAGGTGTCCACCGCCGCGGCTCGCACCCACGCCGCCCGCCTGGTCACGGCTCACGGCACGCCCGTCGACGACCGTGAGGGCGGCCTGGGTTTTCTCTTTCCCACTCCGGCCGATCTTGCGGATCTGGATCCTTCGTCGCTCGCGATGCCACAGTCTCGCCGGCGGACGCTGCTGGGCCTCATCGCCGCCCTCGCCGCGGGCGACCTCGACCTTTCGCCGGGCGGGGACTGGGCTCGCGCCCGGGCCGAGCTGTCGGCGCTGCCGGGGTTCGGGCCGTGGACGGTGGAGACCATCGCGATGCGGGCGCTGGGCGATCCGGATGCGTTTGTGCCGACGGACTTGGGGGTGAAGCTGGCGGCTGCGGCGCTGGATCTGCCGACGTCGCCTTCGGCGCTGACGCGGCATGCTTCCGTTTGGCAACCATGGCGGGCCTACGCGGTGCAGTACCTGTGGGCGACGGGTGATCATCCGATCAACTACCTGCCGGCCTAGGGGTGCCTATTCCTGCGGGGCGAGGAAATCCAGGAGGGCTGTGGCGACGGCGTCGGGAGCTTCGAGCCAGGGGACGTGGCCGACGCCCGGCAGCGTCACGCGGGTCGCCGTCGGGAGCGCGGCGTGCAGGGAGTCCACCGCCCAGCGGGGGCGGATGTCCTGGTCACCGTCGACGATGAGGGTGGGAGTGGGCAGGGCGCGGCAGGCTGCGATGAGCTCGGATTCGGTCGGGGCGTGGTGTTTTTCCTCGGCGTTGATGGCGGCGTTGCAGCCGTAGTTGATCGAGAACCAGGGCGTGGCCATCTGCTCGGCGTGGGTGAGGGCGGTCGAGGGATCGGGGAAGTCGGCGGACCATTGCAGGACAGCCAATTCTCGGTCCTCGGCCGGGGTTCGGGCGCGGGAGTTCAGCTCCCTGAGCCGTGAAAGGTCCTGGCCGAGGCGGCCGGCGAGGTTGCGTTCATACGACGGATGCCAGGCGCGACCGAGGCCGGTTCCGGACACGTAAACCAGCTTGGTGACGTAGGCCGGGTGGTCCAGGGCGTAGTGCAGTGCCAACGTCGCTCCCCAGGAATGGCCCAGAACGGCGGCACGGGTCAGCCCGTAGTAGCGACGGACGGCGTCCAGGTCGGCGATCGTCTGCGCGAGCGAGTACGGCCCGCGGCGTTCCGAGCGGCCGCACCCGCGCTGGTCCCAGCGGATCACGCGCAGACGAGTGGCCAGCGCGGCGGCGAGGCCGCCGAACATGTCCCACAGGCCCGGGCCGCCGTGGCACAGGATGAGCGGCTCGCCCCCGCCGACGGCCGTCGTCCAGAGGCGAGAGCCGTCATCCGCCGAGATCAGGTCCCCAGGGTGATCCGTAGGATTCAGTCTCGCGGGATCCACCTGGTTCGCGTCCGGATACTCCACGCCGGTCAGCCTCGCATCATCCACGTGCTTCGGCACCGGGCGAACCACGCCGCTCAGCTCCGCATCGTCCATGCGATCCGAACCCGCACCATCCAGCCTCGCGTGACCGGCGCGATCCGAACCCGCACGATCCGCGCGGTCCGGTCCGCAAGATCCATGCGGTTCAGTTTTGTCCCCAGCCGCGCCGAAACGGGTGGGGACAGAGCGTGGGTTACACGGCAGTCAGCTCCACACAGCCGAAGGCCCTCACTTGAACAAGCCGTTCAAAGCGCCGAAATCCATCGCAGAGTCCAGTTCGTCGTAGGTGCCCGCGCCGAGCATTTCCTGGGCCGCGCGGAGGGCCACGGCGTAGGCGCCCTGGGCCAGCGCTGTGCCGACGGTGACGCGGCGGACGCCGGCAGCCGCGAAGTCCGACGCCGAGGGCGCGCCCGGCCCGGCCATGGCGGCGACCGGCAGAGGAGAAGCGGCCGTCAGCTCGCGAAGCAAGGCCAGGTCCACCAAGCCCGGCACGAAGATGCTGTCCACGCCGGCCTCGGCGTACGCGTGGGCGCGCGCCACCACGTCGCCGAAGCGGGCCTCCGGCTTGCCGACGCCGAAGAGGTACACGTCCGTCCGGGCGTTGATCCACAGCTCCGGCAAGCCGGCCGATGCAGCGGCCGCACGGCCTGCCGCCAGGCGTGCGGCCTGGACCTCCGGAGAGAACAGCGAGAGTGTGCCCGCCCTGGAGTCCTCCAGGTTGACGCCGACCGCGCCGGCGGCGATGACCTCCTCGACGGTCGCGGCGACGTCCGCGGGATCGGGGCCGTAGCCGCCTTCGATGTCGGCGGTCACCGGCACCGAGACGGCCCCGACGATCTGCCGCACGGCAGCCGTCATCTCAGAGCGCGTCAAACCCTGGCCGTCACTGCGACCGAGCGCCCACGAGACCCCGCCGCTCGTGGTGGCGATGGCCTTCGCGCCGGCGTGCTGGATGACGGCCGCGCTGCCGGCGTCCCACGCGTTCGGCAGTACCACCATCGGCTGAGCGTGCAGCTCTCTGAACGCCTTTGCCTTGTCCTGCAACGATTCCATGCGATTCCTCCCAGTCGAACCCGAACAAGGGAGGACGCTAGCAGCGGGCACCGACAAAAACTCAGCTCAACGAGATCTCGCTCAGATCGATCGACACCATCACCGTCTCCTCCCGGTACGCGCGCCGCCGCGTCGGGAAGCTCAAGCCCGAGAACACGGCGTGGTCGTACACGTACTGCACCCCGGGAAACCCGCCCGCCACGTCGACGTTGTAGTCGTGCCGGCGCAGCAGCCCGTCCGGCCCGAAGAAGAATCGCTGCACCCGCGAGTGGCTCGCCACCGAGTCCGGGAACGTCGCCTCCAGCACGTGCCACCGCTCACCGTTCACGACCACCAGCGCGGTCTCCACGACCGAAAACCCCTCACCCGCCAGGAGGAACGGTGTCGTCAGGTACGTCCACAACGCGTACCCGTTGAAGTACGCGCGGTGCAGCGGGTCCCATGGCGTCGTCAGCCCGTGCCCCGCGAACGACTCGCGCGGGTTGTCGCGCGAAGCAACGACAGTGCCGTCCAGCTTCTCGATCGCGATGCGCCCCGGCTCGAAGCGCGTGCGCTGGTCGGGCGCGCCGAACGGGTGCAACGAACCCTCCTCGCGCACCAGCGACACCGTCATCCGCCGCGGGTTCGGGTCCTGCACGAGGCCCTTCATCGCCCAGAACTCGCCACCGGTCACGATCGTCGCGGTCAGCGAGGTGAACTGGCGCCAGCGGTCGAGGCCGCCGTGGGCATCGAGGACGTCGTCGAGCAGTGCCACGTCAGGCCGCCAGGTCGAGGACGACACGGAAGCGCGCCTGGCCGGACAGCATGCGCTCATACGCCTTCGGGGCGTCGGTCCACGGGACGATCTCGTTCATCGGCCGCACGCCGCGGGCCTCGGCGAACGCGAGGCTGTCCTCGTTCTCGACGGCCGAACCGGTGAGGCTGCCGGACACCGTGCGCGTGCCGAAGATCAGGTCCGTAGTGCCGATCGACAGCGGGTCGGGCGCCGCGCCGACGACCACCAGCCGCCCGCGCGGCGCGAGCCCCGCGACCAGCGGCGACATGGACGTGCCACTCGAGGCCGTCGCGACGATCGCCGCCGCGCCGCCCAGCTTCTGCAGCTGCGCGCCGGGGTCGGCGGCGGTGCTGTCGACGTACTCGTCCGCACCGAGGCGGGTGGCGAGCTCGGCCTTGTCCGTGCCACGCGCGATCGCCGCGACGCGGTAGCCCAGCGCCTTCGCGTACTGCACACCGAGGTGGCCCAGCCCGCCGATGCCCTGCACCGCGACCAGCGAGCCCGGACGCGCGTCGAGCTTGCTCAACGCGCTGTACGTGGTGATCCCCGCGCACAGCAACGGTGCGGCGTCCGAAGAGGACAGTCCACTCGGGACGCGGACTAGGCCGGTCGTACGGGCGTAGGCGTATTCGGCGTAACCGCCGTCGACGTGCGTGCCGGTCCACGGCTGGTCGGTGCAGTTGACGAAGTCGCCGCGCCGGCAGGACTCGCACTCGCCGCAGTGCCCGCCCAGGTAACCGATGCCCACGCGCTCACCCACGTGCCACGCCCGCACACCCTCGCCGACGGCGTCGATCACCCCGACGATCTCGTGGCCGGGCACCCGCGGCACGTCCGGGTCGGCGCGCATCCCCTCGACCGCCAGCACGTCGGAGTGGCAGACGCCGCAGTACTCCACTTTGACCCGCACCTGCCCGTGCGACGGCGCGACGAGCTCCCGCTCGCTGAGCGCGAACTGGCGGGTGCCGGTGACTTCCAGAGCTCGGTAAGTTGTCATGAATTGAATATGACCGGTCGTCTTACTCGCTGTCAAGGGTCACACCCGAATCGAGCACCCGCGTTTTTCAGGGCAGGTCGAAGCCCAGTTCCTTGGCGGCGTCGACCGGCGTCGGCTGCGCCCACCGCTGCGCGACGGACTGGTGCGTCGACAGCGAACGCAGCTCCGCACGGTCGAGATAGAGCACGCCACCGAGATGGTCGGTCTCGTGCTGGACGATGCGCGCCGGCCAGCCCGCGAACTCCTCGTCGACGGCCGCGCCCGTCTCGTCCTGCGCCTCAAGCCGGACGCGCAACGGCCGCGCGACCACGGCCTGCCAGCCGTTCACGCTCAGGCAGCCCTCGAAGAACGCGACCCGCTCCGAGCCCAGCGCCGTGTACCGCGGGTTCACCAGCACGCGAAACGGCAACGGCCCGATCCCCCGCACTGCCAGCACCTCGGGCGGCGTGTTCGGCCGCTCGTAGTCCTCGACCACGGCGAGCTGCACCGGGAGCCCGATCTGCGGCGCGGCCAGCCCGACGCCGGGCGCCGCGTGCATCGTCTCCTTCATGCCCTCGATCAGCCCGGCGAGCGCGGCGTCACCCAACTGGCCTTCGTAGGGCGCCGCGGCCGTGCGCAGCACCGGGTCACCGGCCTGGACGATGGGCCACGGGAGCGGCTGGGCGAGCAGTTCGTCCACCAGGTCGGCGAGCACGCTGGGGGCACCTTCCTACAGCAGGGAGCCGAACACCACGTCGAAGAAGTCGTCCAGCGGGGCGACGCTCTTGGCCACCTTGGTACGGATGATCGCACCCTCCCACGCGTCGAGTACGAACCGCCCGAGCAGCTCCGGGTCCTTGTCGCCCTTGACCTCGCCGGCGGCCTGCGCCTGGCGGATGGAGTCGGTGATGCTGTCCGACCAGTGCGTGAGGCTCTCCCCGACCTGCTTGCGGATCACGGGACTGTGGTCGGCGCGCTCGGAGCCCATGTTGCCGATGAGGCAGCCGCGGGTGAACTCGTTGTCCACCAGCACGTCGCGCATCACGGTGAACCGCGCGCGCAACGTTTCGAGCGGACCGAGGTCGCCGTGGCCGTCGCGCCAGCCGGAGCTTTCGGCGTAGCGCGCGACGACCTCCGCGCCGAGGTCTTCCTTGCTCTTGAAGTGGTTGTAGAACGACCCCTTGGGCACGCCGGCCGCCCGGGTGATGGTGTCGACCGAACACGCGGCGAAGCCGTAGCGGTGGAACTCGGTGACCGCGGTGTCGACGATCACCTCACGAACGCTGGGACGTGGCATCTGTCGATTATATGACCGGTCGTCTCAGCTGTCGACCAAGCTGCCCTGACCAGGGTCGGAGGCGGGATCCACGGCCGATCTCGCACCCGCCTGATCGCTTCCGGCATGCTGGGCTCCGTGGCCTATGACGTGAACGCGATCCGCAAGCATTTCCCCGCCCTTACCGAAGGGGCTGCGCACTTCGACGGGCCCGGGGGCTCACAGGTGCCGGACGTGGTGGGGGAAGCCGTGGCGGCCGTCCTCTGCTCCGCGATCGCCAACCGGGGAACCGTGACGCCGGCCGAGCGGCGCGCCGACGGGGTCGTGCGCGAGGCGCGCCAGGCGGTGGCCGATCTGCTCGGCGCGAAGCCCCAGGGCGTCGTCTTCGGGCGCAGCATGACGCAGGTGACGTACGACTTCTCGCGCACGCTGGCCAAGACGTGGGAGACCGGGGACGAGGTCGTGGTCACGCGGCTCGATCACGACGCCAACATCCGGCCGTGGGTGCAGGCGGCGGCCACGCGTGGAGTCACCGTGCGGTGGGCCGACTTCGACCCGACGACGGGTGAGCTGCCGGTCGAGGCGGTCACGGCGCTGCTGACCGACAAGACGCGGCTGGTGGCCGTGACGGCGGCGTCCAACCTGCTCGGCACGCGGCCGGACGTCGCGGCGATCACGGCGAAGGCGCGCGAAGCCGGGGCACTCAGCTACGTCGACGGGGTGCACCTCACACCGCACGCCACGGTCGACCTCAAAGCACTCGGCGCCGACTTCTACGCGTGCTCCGCGTACAAGTTCCTCGGCCCGCACCTCGGCGTGCTCGCGGCCGCGCCCGAGCTGCTGGAGACGCTGCGGCCGGACAAGCTCGTGCCGTCCAGCGACGCCGTGCCGGAGCGCTTCGAGCTGGGCACGCTCCCCTACGAGCTGCTCGCCGGCACGACCGCGGCCATCGACTTCCTCGCCAATCTGGTGCCGGCCGAGGGCACGCGACGCGAGCGCCTGGCCACGTCGCTGGCCGCGCTCGAGGTCCACGAGCAGGAAATGCTGCAGCGCCTCGACGACGGGCTCGCCGCGCTGCCCCGGGTGGTCCGCTACGGCTCCCCGAGCCGCGAGCGCACGCCGACCGTCCTGTTCTCCGTGAAGAACCACGAGCCCAAGGCCGTGTACGAACACCTCGCGAGCCACAACGTCAACGCGCCGGCCGCGAGCTTCTACGCCATCGAGTGCTCCCGCCACCTCGGCCTCGGTGACACGGGCGCGGTCCGCGCGGGCATCGCTCCGTACACGACAGCGGCCGAGGTCGACCGGCTGGTCAGCGCGGTAGCGGAGCTGTGACCGCCGTCCCGCGCACGTAGACCGCGCGGATGTCGTGGATGGCCGCCGGGTCGGTGAACGGGTTGCCGCCCACCGCGAGCACGTCGGCGTCGAAGCGCCAGGCGGCCCTTGCGGTGGCCCAGCCCGCACACCCCGGCGGCCACAGACGTCGCGGCACGGAAGGTGTCCACTGTGGACATCCCGGACAGTTCCAGCATGTGCGCGCACGAGTTGCCGGAACGGCCAGTACGGCGGATACCGGCAGTCGCGCCACCCCAGGCCTCGGCAGCCCGGCCCGGCGCACGACCTCGGCGGCCAGCCGGCTCTTGCCCACGCCCGGCTCGCCGGGCGATCAGCACGACGCGCCCCGATGCCGTCCGCTGTGGCCCGGGCGTGCGCGTCGAGCACGGACGGCTCCCGCTGCCGCCCCACGAAGCCGGCTTCGTCTGTGTTGCCTCCCGAGGTAACCGTCCACCCCGTCGATCGTCACCGCCGTGAGGAGTGTGTCAGTTTTCTCCGGTTTCGGGTCACGCGTCGGCGACGGTCCGGCGCACGGTCGTGCGCCGGTCGTCGACCGAGCCCCACTGGTCGCCGTACGTGCTGGCCTTGATCCGGTCGCTGCGCAGCACGTCGTGCGGGAAGCCGAGAGACGGCCGGCTGAGCTCGTCGAGCCGAGCAACCCGAGACGCGTCCAGCACGACGTCCGCGCTCGCCAGGTTGTCCCGCAGCTGCGCCTCCGAACGCGCGCCGATGAGCGGGATGATCCCGCGCTGCCGCAGCCACGCCAGCGCCACCTGCGCCGGCGACCAGCCGCCTTCCCGAGCGATGGCGACGACCTCCCGCACCACGGCGTCGTTGTCCTCGCCAGGTCGGAACGTGCCGCCGAGGTCGAGCCGGCCCGGTTCGCCACGCAGGTACTTGCCCGTGAGCCGCCCTTCGGCGAGCGGTCCCCACGCCAGCACCGGCAGGTCGAACACGTGCGCCATCGGCAGCAGCTCGCGCTCCGGCGTGCGTTCCAGCAGGTTGTAGCGGATCTGCAGGGCGACGAACGGGGACCAGTCGCGCAGCTCGGCGAGTGTGTTGGCCTGCGCGACCTCCCACGCGGGCCAGTCGGAGACACCGACGTAGAGGACCTTGCCCGCGCGCACCTGGTCGTCGAGCGCGCGCATCACCTCGGGCACCGGTGTGAGCGTGTCTCGCACGTGGACCCACAGCAGGTCGACGCGGTCCGTCCGCAGGCGGCGCAGGCTCGTTTCCAGGGAGTCGACGAGGTTCTTGCGGTGGTTGCCCGCCGAGTTCAGGTCGCCCGCGCGGGTCTGGGCCGTGTACTTCGTGGTGAGCACGAACCGGTCGCGGCGGCCGTCGAGCAGCTCGCCGAGGATGCGTTCGGACGAGCCCTGTGTGTAGGTGCTCGCGGTGTCGAGGAAGGTGCCGCCGGCCTCGGCGTAGAGGTCGAGCAGCCGCGCGCTGGTCTCGCGCGGCGCGCCCCAGCCCCAGTCCTCGCCGAAGGTCATCGTGCCCAGGGCGAGCTCGGAGACCCGCACGCCCGTTTTGCCCAGCAGTGTGTAGCGCATGCGTCCACGGTGCGGCGGCCGCGAAAGCCGGCGCCACGGCGCGTTCGTCCGTAGGACCACCAGTACCAGGCTGGCCGGTTCTCGCGCGGGCGCCGGCCGGCGTGATACTGCCGGACATGACCGAGCTCGCCGACTTCCTGCGCGCCAGCCGCTCGCGCGTGCACCCGGGCGACGTCGGGTTCGCCGCCGACGCCAAGCCGCGGCGGGTGCCGGGGCTGCGGCGAGAGGAGGTGGCGCAGCTGGCGAACGTGAGCGTCGACTACCTCGTGCGCCTGGAGCAAGGCCGCACCACCAACGTCTCGCGCGGGGTGCTCGAATCGCTCGCCGACGCGTTGCAGCTGGCGCCCGACGCGCGCGAGTACCTCCTGACCATCGCCGGCCCGGCCGACCCCGCCCCACCCGTCGGGGAGGTCCGGGACCAGACGCGGCGGCTGCTCGCGTCACTCGACCTGCCGGCGCTCGTGGTCGGGCGCGCGCTCGACGTGCTGGCCTGGAACCCGGTCGCGGCCGCGTTGTTCGCCGAGTTCGGCGCGCTGGAGCCGGAGCGGCGCAACATGGTGCGGATGGTGTTCCTCGACCCGGACTACCGCGCGATGGTCGCCGACTGGCCGCAGGTGGCGCGCGAGTGCGTCGCCTGTCTGCGCCGCGACGCCGGACACTATCCGGACGACCCGCGGCTGGCCGCGCTCGTCGAGGAGGTGTCGGCGGCCGACCCGGACTTCCGCACGTGGTGGGTCGATCACCGCGTGCGGATGGCGGGGTTCCGGCGCAAGACGTTCCTGCATCCGCGCGTCGGGCCGGTGACGGTGGACTCGCAGCGCCTCGGGGTGGAGACCGACCCCGGTCAGTTCGTGGTGGTGTACTCGGCCGAGCCCGGTTCGGCGTCGGAAGCCGCGTTGCGCAGCCTCGCCGAGATGGCGTTGACCGGCTGAGTTCCGTTGTGGAACTCTCGGGGGCATGAGCATCGACGTCGTGGCCGGCGAAGCCGTCACCACCGTGACGATCAACCGTCCGGACAAGCGCAACGCGCTGACCACGGCCCTGTACTCGGCCCTGGCCGAAGCGCTGGAGACCGCGGCCACACCGATCGTCGTCCTCACCGGCGCCGGCGGCACGTTCACCGCGGGCAACGACCTGGGCGATTTCCTCGCGCCCGACGAGGGCAGCGGGGACGACACACCCGTGCGGCGTTTCCAGGAGGCGCTGCTCGCCACGCGCGCGGTGGTGGTCGCGGCCGTCGACGGCCCGGCCGTCGGCATCGGCGCGACGCTGCTGCTGCACTGCGACCTCGTGTACGCGACCGAGCGCAGCTACCTGCAGTTCCCGTTCACGTCGCTGGGCCTGGTGCCGGAGTACGGCAGCAGCTTCGTGCTGCCGCGTCTGCTCGGCCCGCAGCGCGCCGCCGAGCTGCTGCTCTTCGGCGGCCGCGTGCCCGCCGCCGAGGCGCACCGGCTGGGGCTCGTCAACGAGGTGCTGGCCGACGCGGCGGCGCTGGAGGCCCGCGTCGCCGACCGGACGGCCGCGCTGGCCGCGCAGCCGGCTTCGTCGCTGGCGCTGACCCGCGAGCTGCTGCGCGATACCGAGAACACCAGCGTGCGCGCGCGGATGGACGTGGAGTCGCAGCACTTCGCGAAGCTGCTGCACGACCCGGCGACGGTCGCCAACCTGCGCGCGAAGCTCCGACGCCGTTACCAATCCGACCAGAAGTAGGCGGGAATCCAGCAGGACGTGACTGCGTCCAGCAACCGTTCCCGCCGTGACTGTGGTCGGATTGGTAACCGACAACGCATCAGGCGAGCTTGCGGCGGCGCTTGTCCACGGCGCCGTCAAGCAGCGGCCGCAGCTCCTCGACGATCGAGTCGAGCGGGGCGACGTCTTGCTCGGCGCGCGCGAGCACGATCGCGCCTTCGAGCGAGCTGATCATCAGCACGGCCAGCGAAGCCGCGCGCGTGGGAGATACGCCCATCTGCTCCAGTGCTTCCACGAGCGGTTTACGCCATTCGGCGAATGCGCCGGCCGTACTCTCCCGCAGCTTTTCGCTCATCGCGGCGGAATCGGCGACCGTGGCGACGATCGGGCAGCCGTTCCCGAATCCCTGATCGGCGAATTCGGCGCGCCACGGCGCGACCATCGCGGCGAAGAGGTTGCCCGGCGTCGCGTCTTCCAGCGATTCGGCGTTGCGGCGCACGCGGCGCGCGGCGTACCTGCCGGCCCAGGCGACCGCTTCGGCGACGAGCTGCTCCTTACCCCCGGGGAAGTAGTGCTGCAGCGACCCCCGCGGTGCGTTCGCGTGGGTCACCACGTCCCGCAGGCCCGTACCGCCGACGCCCTGCGTCCGCAGCAGCTGCGCGGCGCTGAACACCATCCGGTCCCGCGCCGGCCTCTCCGACTCCGCCACCGACAACCTCCTTCATGACGCTGGTCATGCTAGTCGGCACGACCCGTTCGAACTCCTTCTCGCCCCGCTCGAATGTCGCGACCGGGCGGAAGCCGTGTGCGCGCAGCAGGCCCTCGGCCGGCGCGTTGCCGACCTGGACGGTGGCGTGCAGCGTCCAGCCCGCCCATCGGACGTCCTCGGTCAGGCTGCGCACGAGCGCGCTCGCGATGCCGCGGCGGTGCCAGGCGTCGGCCACGAGCACCGCGAGCTCGGCCCGGCGCTCGCCTTCCGGCACGAGGTTGACCAAGCCGACCGCAGCGTCGTCGACCTTGGCGACGAGGGCCGCGCCGGCGAGCAGGAACGCGCGGTAGCGCACCAGGACCCAGTCGGGCGCCGGGCGCACGGGCAACGTGAAGCGCCACGCGAGGCTCTCCGGCGAGCACGCTCGCACGAGTCCCTCCACGGCACCGGCGGTCGCCGGCTCGACGGTCACTATGACAGCTGTCATGGCCCATGGGTAGCACGGTTTTCCTGATCGACTCACTATGACGGACGTCATAGTCGTGCTCACGCTACCGACACGGCCGGCCCCGACCGAGACCCACACCGCCCAGTCGAACGGTGGGACATGACCGGTTCTGGGTAATCCGATTTCACTTCCCGTGTGCGCCATCACCCAGTGCGCTGAAAAATGCCGGCAATTCATGCGTGGAACACAATCTGTCGCGCCGTGAGCCTTATCGGGTGAAAACCGTTCCCGAAACCTTCCGACCTCGTGATTCTTCTCTATCTTCTAATCTAATCTTCTCGAAACAGTGCACGAAGGGGACGCGGTCATGACCCAGTCGATCGAAGCTCCGGCGAAGGAATTCTGCGTCGACTGGGAGATGGAGGGAAACGACGGCGGCCGTGTGAACGTCACGCTGTCGGGTCACGTGAGCCTGCTCGACGGCAGCCGCTTCTACAAGGTCGACGGCGTGCTCTACATCGCGGAAGGCGCCGAGTACTGCCGCGAGGTCGGCAACCCGCGCCTCTACGTCCGGCGCAACGGCGTGGAAGCCAGCGGCCGGCACTGGGGCTGGGAGACGATCAGCTCGCGCAAGACCGCCAACCGCCTCTGCACGATGGACGGGTACTTCGTGCGCACCGGTTACTGGGCCCCGTCCGACCGGTCGATCCAGCTGAGCATCGTGGCGGAGCACGGCATCACGCGACGCAAGTCATACAGCGGTACGGCGACCGTCCGGCTCGTGGACTGACGCAGGTTTCCGGGCTCCGCATTCAACGCGTGGCGAGCATCGGGCAAGTCGATCACGACGTGAAGTGACGGCGTTCACCCACAAGTGGGGTGAAGACCTTGAGCGTGCTGAGGAACACACCGTTTTCCCAGGAAAATCAAAGAAAACGTTGTGCTGGACACAGCGCGCGCGGGCGTGTACGAGGACCATGGAGCCCATGCGGAACAAGGCTCGGGCTGGCAGACCACCTCTTCTCTTCACCCGTTTCCTACGACGACTGGGATTCGCGCGGAATCCGCTCGTGCGGCGCTCCGACCGGATCGAGGGTCTCCTCGCCGGCCTGGCCGCGCTGATCGCGATCTTGGCGCTCCCGCTCGTGGTACTGCTCGGCAATGCCGACGTCTCCCACGAGACCGCGGCGTCGGACGCGCAGCTGCACGCGCGCCACCAAGTCACCGCGACCGTGCTCGCGCCCGCGCCGAAGACGGCGTCGATGGGCGACAGCGCCCCGATCGCCCACAGCTCTCGAGTAACCGCCAACTGGCAGCTGCCGAACGGCTCGCCGCAGACCGGCGTCGTGACGGTGCCCGCGGGCGCCGGCAACCCCGGTTCGCAGGCGCCGATCTGGCTGGACGACAACGGCAAGCAGACCACCGCCCCGCTCACCCACGCCGACGCGGTGACCAACGGCGTGCTCGTGGGCACCTTCACGTGGCTCTGCGCGATCGGCCTGCTGGCCGGCGCGTTCTGGATCGCCCGGCGCGTGCTCGACCACCGGCGAGCGATCCGCTGGGCCGACGAATGGGCACAGCTCGCCGGCCCGGAGGCAGTTCGCTGAAGCCGGCTGCCTCCGGGCCCCGGCCGGCGGACCGGCGGAGCGACACCCCCAGCGCCGCCCCGCGGCAGTGCAACGCCTACCGCTAAGCCTGTGTTGGCGAGTTAACTAACAGCTAACTCGCACTGCTCACAGTCTTGTGTAGGGGAGCCCTGATTGTCAACTGTCAGCTAATCTGGGATAGTCGACCTAGCTGAGAGCAATCAGTCGCTGACCGGAGGGGGCGGACATGTCCAGTGACTCGAGTGATGACACTCGGCCGACGTTGGCCTCCAGGCTCGACGATCTGTTCCGCACGGTGCGCCCGCAGGGCAAGCACTGGACGAACGCCGAGGTCGTGACCGAGCTCAAGCGCGTGTCGCCGGAGCTGAAGGTCGGCTCGGTGTACCTGTCGCAGCTGCGGTCGGGCAAGCGCACCAACCCGTCGCAGGAGCTGTTGGCGGCGCTGGCGAAGTTCTTCGGGGTGTCCGTCGCGTACTTCTTCGACGAGAAGGTGGCGGGCGACGTGCTGAGCGAGCTGGCCGCCATCGAGGCGATGCGGCAGGCGGGCGTGCGCGCGGTCGCGATGCGCGCGGCGGGGATGCGCGAGGAGAACCTGCAGGCGATCACCACGATCATGGACCAGTACCGCCAGATGCAGGGCCTGCCGCCGGTCAGCGACGAAGCGGCGGGCTGAGCATGGCGGAGGAGCGTCGCGACCAGCTCAAGCGGATGCGCGAAGAGGGCGCCCGGCGGATCGCCGAGCTGGATCTGCCGAAGGGCTGCGACCTCCCGACTCTGTGCGAACGGCTGGGCACCATCCGCGAACGGCCGATCACGCTCGTGCCGATGCCCATGCCGGCCTCCCACCCGTGCGGCATGTGGGTTGCGGCGCAACAAGAAGACCTCATCTTCTTCGACGCCAACACCACCGGCGCACACCAGGAGCACATCATCTTGCACGAGCTCGGTCACATCATCTGCTGCCACCGCGGCTCGGGCCTGCTCGACGACGAGAGCGCCCGGTCCCTCTTCCCCAACCTCGACCCGGACATCGTCCGCGACATGCTGATGCGCGCCACCTACGACGACGCGCAGGAGCAGGAGGCGGAGATCATCGCGTACCTGCTGTCCGAGCGGATGGGCGTGGTGCCGGCTCCCGCCCCGGCCGCGAAGGTCCCGGCGGCGGAGGAGAAGCCGATCGACCGGATCGAGCGGATGCTGCTGTAGAGCTCACTTCTCCCGCAGCCGGGCGAGTTCCGTGGCCACCGTTGTCGTCGTGTATTCCAGCTGCGCCGCCTCGTGGTCGCTGGTGAGGAAGAAGCGCAGGCGGGTCTGGGATTCGTCGACGGCCGGGTGGAGGATCGGGTCGACGATGATGCCGCGGTCGTAGAGGGTGCTGGCCAGGCGGAGGGTCGTGGTGGAGTCGCCGATGACGCAGGGGACGATGGGCGTCGCGGAGGCGGAGCCGGTGGGCAAGCCGGCGGCCTGGGCCAGCCTCAAGAAAGACGCGGAGTTTTCGCGGAGGCGAGCCAGCCGCGAGGGTTCTGCGCGCAGGACGCGCAGGGCGGCCAGGGAAGCGGCGGCGCTGGCGGGCGTGAGGCCGACGCTGTAGACGAAGCCCGGCAATGAATACCGCAGCCACTGGACCGTTCGCGACGAGCCGGCCAGGTAGCCGCCGCAGCCGGCCAGGGACTTGGACAGCGTGCCCATCCAGAGGTCGACCTCGGATCGCTCGACGCCGAAGTGTTCGCCGACGCCGGCGCCCGTGGCGCCGACCGTGCCGATGCTGTGGGCCTCGTCGACCATCAGCAAGGCGCCGTAGCGCTTCTTGACCTCGATCAGGCCCGGTAGGTCGGCGAGGTCGCCGTCCATGCTGTAGGCGCCCTCGACCACGATGAGCACGCGGCGGAACCGAGCGCGCGTGCGGCGCAGGATGTCTTCGAGCTGCGCGACGTCGTTGTGCGGGAACGGGCGGCGCGTCGCTCCGGAGAGGGTGCAGCCCTGCAGGATGCTGTCGTGCGCGAGCGAGTCGTGCACGATGAGGTCGCCGGGGCCGACGAGGTGGCCGATGGCGCTGACGTTGGTGGCGTGGCCGCTCACCAGCGCGAGGCAGTCGTCCGTGCCGAGGAACGTCGCCAGCTCCGTCTCCAGCCCACGCGTGAGGTCGCGGTCGCCCGCGAGGAGGCGGCTGCCGGACACCGAGGTGCCATAGCGTTCCACGGCGTCGTGCACCGCGGCCGTCACGGCCGGGTGGCCGGAGAGACCCAGGTAGTTGTAGCTGGAGAACGACAGGTACTGCCGGCCGCCGACGGTCGTCGTGCTGGTCAGGAGACCTTGGTGCTTGCGGAAGTACGGGTTCGGCACGCCGAGGTCCGAGAACTCCCGCAGCCGCGCGTCGATCGCCGCGGCCTCGGGGAAGTCGTCGATCGACGCCGTGGCGGGGTCGAACGCGACGGTCTCCGAAGGCAGTGGCACGGGCACCGGCACGGCGGGCGTGATGAGCCCCGCCACCGCACCGGCCGTGACACCGCGCTCCTGCTCGATCTCGAAGCGCTGCCCGGGGAAGCGCTTGCGGAGGTTGGCTTCCAGCTCCGTCAGCATGAGGGAGTCGAACCCGAGATCGTCGATCAACGCGTGCCCGGCGCACAGGTCACCGACCGGGAACGCACTCGTGCGCGCGACCTCCTCCAGCACCACGGCCAGCACGTCCCGCGACGACGGAAGTCCCTGTGGCTCAACGGGTTCCGCGGACGAGACAGCACTCAGCGGCGGCAACGACTGCGCCTTCACCCGCTTCGCCTCGTCGACGACCCAGTGGTGACGCGGGCTGAGCGGGCTCGGCGGCAGCGTGCACGGCGGCGTCCGGCCGATCGCGGGCCGCAGCCCGGCGCCGGTCACGGCCAGCGCGGCCAGCTCCAGCAGCGGCAGTTCCGGCGCGGGCACCTCGGCGCCCGGCGCCACGACCCCCGCGTACGTCGCCGGCGCCAGCTCCCCCGCCGTCCCGGATTCCAGTGCGACGGACGCCGCCACCAGCTTCGACACCGCGTCGCCGGCATCGTCGGCCACCACGGCGAGCCGTTCGGCGAACAACGCGCGACGCGCCAAAGTGGACGCCACCGCGGCCAGCGGCAGCGGATCGCGCGAGAGCACCTCCGCGACCTCACGCGCGTGCCGGGCCAAGCCCGCCCGGTCGCGCGCGGTCAGCAGCAGCAACTGCGGACCATCAACAGAAACCGTTGGCACCGCAGGGGATTCCTCGAGCACCACGTGCACGTTCGTCCCACCGAAGCCGAACGCGCTCACCCCCGCGCGGCGCGGACCGTCGGCAGTCCACGGCGTCACCTCCCCGGCCACCCGCAGACCGGCCTCGTCGAGCGCCAGGTGCCCGGCCGGCTCGAAGTCCGGCTGCGGCAGGATCTGTCCCTTGTGGACCGACAACACCGACTTGATCAGCCCGGCGATCCCCGCGGTCCCGAGCGAATGCCCCACCACGGACTTCGCGGCGCCGAGGTACGCGGGAGTGGTCGCGTCGCGACGCAGCTCGCCCAGCGCGTTGATCTCCACGTCGTCGCCCACCGACGTCGCCGTGCCGTGCGCTTCCAGGTACCCGACGGAGCCAGGCTCCACGTCGGCGTCGCGGTACGCGCGGCGCAACGCCAGCAGCTGGCCCGACTCCTGCGGCATCATGCCGCCCTTGACCGTGCCGTCGTTGGACAGCCCGACGCCGCGGATCACCGCGTAGATCCGGTCGCCGGCGGCCTGCGCGTCGGCCAGCGGGCGCAGCACGAGCACGCCGGCACCTTCACCCAGCACGAACCCGTCGGCCCGGCTGTCGAACGGCCGGCACTCGCCGGTGCGGGAAACCGCACCGATGCGGCACAAACCCACCAGCAGGTCCGGCGTGAGCACCAGCTGCGCACCACCGGCCACGGCGATGCGGCAGCGGCCCGCCCGCAGCGCGAACACCGCGTTGGCCACCGCCGTGAGGCCGCCGGAGCAGGCTGCATCGAGCGCGTAGCTTTCGCCGTGCAGGTCGAACACGGAGCTGATCGAGCTCGGGCCCATGTTGAGCAGCAGCCCGGCCATGGCCGTGGCGTGCAGACCACCGACGGCCGAGCCCGCCTCCGCCAGCTCGGCGCCCGCCGAGCGGCCGAACTCGCCGCCCGCGAACTGGCGCAGGCGAATGTGAAGCGTGCTCATCTCGCGGTAGCCGCTCTCGGACAGCGACATGATCACCGACGTGTCTTCGCGCTCGAAGCCGCCGGCCTCCCAGCCGGCGTCCTGCAGCGCTTCGCGCGTGAGGTCGACCAGCAGCCGGTGCTGCGGGTCGAGTGATTTCGCGCGGCGCGGCGGGATGCCGTAGTGCCCGGCGTCGAAGTCGCCGACGTCGTCGAGCAGCGCCATCTTGTCGGAGTACGCGGCCGAGGTGTCCCGGAAATCGTCGTTGTAGAACGAGTCCCGGCACCACCTCGAATCCGGGACGGTCCTGAACTGAGGCTTCGGCTCACTGAGCAGATCCCAGTACTCGTTCACGTTCCGCGCACCGGGAAAACGGCACCCGATGCCGACAATAGCGATGTCCGGTCGATTTCCGATTTCTTGCGCAGCAGATCCCCAAGACGCCATGACAGAACTTCCTCGCGCCGATCGCCCACCCAGTAGGTGAGAGATTGCCCCGTGGCGATCGGATTTTCAAGAGCGTCCCGGAATTCGTGCGAAAATCCCCGACCGCAGGTCAACCCACGGTAGCCGACCGATCACGCCACCAGCTCACCGTCGCCGCCGCCTGCTCGCCGAGCGGGGTGGCTTCCTCGCCTGAGAATTCCGTGAACGCACGGGAATCCACCACGAACGGGCGGTCGAACTGGTAGCGAACCTCCTGCAGTTCTCGCAGCAAAGGCGAAAACGCGGCCGCCATCCGCAGCAGCGGCGCCGGAAGCCGTTGTACGCCGACCGGCGGCACACTCGCTGCTTCGCACAGCACGCCGACCATCACGCGCGACGAACGCGCCGGCAGCGTCGGCACGTGCCACGCGCGACCCCACGCCTTTTCCTCCGCGGCAACGCGCACCAGCGTGCGCGCCACGTCGGGGATGTAGGTCCAGCTGTGCGGCGCGTCCGGGTCGCCCATCACCTGAACCTTGCGTCCCTTCAGCACCGCCGGCACCACTCGCGCGCCCAGGTGCCCACCGTCGGTCACGCCGGGGCCGAAGAAGTCCGACGCCCGCACCTCGGCGGCGCGAATCCGGCCCTGCTCGTGCAGATCGTGCAGCTGCTTCCACAGCTGCACGCGCACGCGGCCCTTGGGGCCCGTCGCTTCGAGCGGCAGGTCCTCGGTGATCGGACCTTCGACGGGCCCGTAGGCGTACAGGTTCCCGAGCGCCACGAGGACGGCGCCGGTCGCCTCGGCCGCCGCGGCGGTGGCGGCGGCCAGCGGCGGCCAGTCGCGCGTCCACCGGTGATAAGGCGGGCTCGCGCACTGGTAAATCGCGTCAGCACCCTCAGCTGCGGCGGTCAGTGCGGCGCTGTCGGTGGCGTCGAGCACCACGTGCTCGATCCCCGCTTCCTCCGGTCGCGGCGACCTGCCGATCACCTTCACCCGCTCGCCCCGTTCGGCGAGCAGCCTCGCCGTCGCCGCCCCCGCCGGGCCGAACCCGATCACCACGTGAAGACTCATGCGCCACACCATAGTCAGCCCGGTGAGCGGGATTGGCTTTTCAGGTATCCGTAACTTCGGGTTCACCGCGAACTTCTTCGGACAGTTGTCCGTAAACCTCTCGGATGCCTCACGACACCCTCGTGAAATGACTCGCGATTAATCGGATTCACAGGGACTTCTCAGTGGTCTTCACTCAAGTCTTCACTGTGGCCGGAGCCGCTTTTCGGACCCTAGGCGGCCGACTGGCGTTGGTGTAAGGTCGCCGATCATGGACAGTTCCGACAAGGATGCCTATGTCTTCTGAAGATCTCCCCCGGCTCGTCAAGGACACGGCTCGCCGTCAGCTCGCCGAGACCGGTGCGACCGGTCTGACGCTGCAGACGGTGGCCGTCGAAAGCGGCGTGACCGTGGCCGAGGTGCAACCGTTTTTCGGAGATCGTGACGATCTCCTGACCGCATTGATCATCGACGCTTACAACGCCTCCGGCGGGGCCATGGAACAGGCCGATCCCGGCGAGCGGGAAACGGATCCCGGCGCGCGCCTGCTGGCCGTCACCCGCGCATTGCGCGAATGGTCGCTCGCGAACCCGGCCGAGTTCGCCTTGCTCTACGGCTCGCCCGTGCCCGGCTACGCGGCACCGGAGACCACCGTGGGCCCGGCTTCGCGCACGCCCGCGGCGCTCGCCGCGGTGCTGCGTTCCGCGCTGGCGGCGGGATCCCTCACGCCGCCGAGCCGGCCGCTGCCCGGTCCGACGCTTGTGACCGCCGAGGCCGTCGCGCTCTTCGGCGGACAGCCCGAGGCTCCGTACGGCGATCTGCTCGAACGCGGGATCGTGCTGTGGAGCAACCTGATCGGCCTGCTGGTGTTCCAGGTGTTCAGCCGTACGCACGACAGCGTCGCCGACCAGTCGGCCTTCTTCGACTACGCGGTGGCCGTGGCGGCGGAAGCCGTCGGCCTGGCCGTGCCGCTCGAAGGAAGCCGGCGCGAGGCCGTGAACGCCTGAATCTCGAGTTACTAATCCGGCCAAAAGCAGGCCGACCCCCCACGCGGCGCGTAACCGTTGCTACGAAGCCATTCGGCCGTGACTGTGGTCGGATTAGTAACAATCGATACAGAACACAACTGGGGTGGTCTGGTGTGAACGCGCTGAAGATCGTGCTCTTCGCGTCGTCCGCGGTGTCGTCGTACGCCGCGTTCCTCTACAAGCTCGCGTCGATCCGGCGCGGCTGGGGTGACATCGGGTACGTGACGATGATGGTGACGCTGGTACTGCAGTGCCTCACGTTCACGATGGGGGCGGTGTCGCTCAGCATCGTCACGTTCTTCGGCGTGCAGAACCTGGCCATCCTCGTGCTGCACCTCTCGGCGGTCGCCTACTGCATCAGCGCGCAGATCCTGCTGATGCAGTGGGCGAACCCGCTCTCGGAGGTGCGGCGCGCGATCCGGGCGTGGATCATCGCCGGCGTCGTGCTGTGCGTGGTGCTCACAGCGTTGTTCTTCATCGGCAATCGCCCCGGCACGCCGGCGTCGGCGTTCGGCACCGGCAGCAGCAATCCGGTCATCCTCGTCTACCTGCTGCTGTTCATCGTCTCGCAGGCGGTGCCGTGCGTGACGATCTACCGCCAGTGCATCCCATACGCGCGAAGCACCACGAAACCGTGGCTGCGCCGCGCTTTGCGGATGCTCGCGGTCGGCGCGGTGGTGCTGTTCCTCTACTGCGCCGCGCGCACGGTGAACATCGTGAGCCCCATGTTCGGCCTGTCGGTCGGACCGTGGGCCATCGCGGCGTCGCTGTTCAGCGCGCTCGGCATCGTGATCGTGTCGCTGGGGCTGACCATGCCGTCGTGGGGCGGGCACGTGTCGAACCTCCTTGCGTGGGGCCGGAACTACAGCTCCTACCGCGCGCTCTACCCGCTGTGGCACTCGCTGTACGAGTCGTCGCCGGGCATCGCGCTGGAGCCGCCGTCCGGTGCCGACCGCCAGTGGTCCGACCTGCACTACCGCCTGCACCGCCGCGTGATCGAGATCCGCGACGGCTGGCGGGCGCTGCGGCCGTACATGGACCGCGCCGAGTCCTCCCCGGCCGAAGCGCCGGACCAGGCCCTGATCGAGGCCACGAAGATCAAGCACGCGCTGCGGGCGAAGAACTCCGGCGTCACCCCCGCACACAGCCAGGACAACGGCAGCTTCGGCGACCACGACGCCAAGACCTTCGCCGCGGAAGTCGAGTGGCTCACGCAGGTTTCGGCCGCCTACGGCCGACTGGACTGAACCACTTTCGTCCGAAGTGGACCGCGGCTCAGGCCTGGACCAGTTCGCTGCGGTCGTGCGGCAGGTCGGCCAGCAGCGCGTCGCCCTTCACCAGCCACGAGACGCCGAACGCGATCACTGCGAGGGATTCCAGCCACACCGTCGGGTGCAGTGAAGCCGTGGCCGCGTCGAAGAAGAGCCCGTTGATCACGATCAGCACCAGTGCCACCAGCATCACGCCGCCACACACGCGGTAGACGACGTTGCGCACGGCTTTGCGCGAGGTCGGCGACGTCTCGTCGGACTTGGTGAACAGGAAGAAGCAGAAGAACGCCAGCGTGAGGAAGAAGATCGCGGCGAACACGAGGTGCGCCACTCCCACAGCCCGCTCGGTGCCCGTCGGCGAGGCCGGGCTGGTCGGGAAGAGCGCGACGCCGATGGCGGCGACCGCCGCGACGTTGCCGGCGATGTCGTCGATCCGCCCGTAGCCCCGGTAGGAGACGAGGAAAACGCCGATGGCGCACATCGTGCCGACGAAGACGTCGCGCAGGTCGCTGTAGTAGTAGCCGCTCAGCGAACCCTGCAGGCCGCCGCCTTGCAGCAGCTCCTTGCCGATGATCACGACGAACGGCAGCGCGAGGCCGAGCACCCCGATTGCTCGGCGGAGGAAGAGGAACGAGCGCACGAGGGTGTTCACGGTTGCCTCCCCGGTGTGGTCCACACTTATTTTTACCGGGTCGGCCTGGTTTTCACAGGGTGACTGGAGTCGTTCCCAAAACGTTGTCGAGCTCGGCGAGCAGCCGGGCCTTCGAGCGGGCTCCGACGATGGTGTGCACCGGTTCGCCGCCGCGGAACAGAATCAGTGTGGGCAGCGACATGACCTGGTACTTCCGCGCCGTCTCGGGGTTCAGGTCGCTGTCGATCTGGCGCACCGTCAGGGAATCCGCGCGCATCGCCGCGATCTCGGCCAGCATCGGCGCGATCATCCGGCAGGGCGGGCACCACTCGGCCCAGAAGTCGACGAGCACCGGCTTGTCGTGGTCGAGGACGTCGGCGGCGAAGGTCGCATCGGTGGTCATCGGATCTCCTCGGCAACACAGGGGTCGTGCCGGGCCGAAGCCTCGGCGAGCTTGTCCATCAACGCGGTCCGCACGGCGCCGAGGTCGGCCAGGCACTTCTCGACTTCCTCGAGCTTGCGCCGGTACACCTCGACCGAAGCCGGGCAGGCGTCGCCGGACTTGTGGCCGGTGCGCAGGCAGTCGACGAACGGGCGGGTGTCTTCGAGGGTGAACCCGACCGTGCGCAGCGTCTGGATCTCGCTGACCAGCCGTAGATCGTTCTCGTCGTACTCCCGGTACCCGTTCGCCGACCGCCCCGCCGGCAGCAGCCCCTGCGCCTCGTAGAAGCGCAACGCCCGTGGTGTCGTCCCCGCCCGCCGGGCGAGCTCGCCGATCCGCATGCGTCCGACGGTAGACCTTGACGTGCGCGTCAAGGCCACCTCTCAACCCGCGAGCTTGCCGGTGTACTCCTGGTACTGCACCGCGTTCGCCGCCCGGGTGCTCATGTAGTCGAACACCTTCCCGAACACCGGGCCGGTCAGCATGCGGTACATCCGGTTGCGGCTGCGCAGCTTCTTCTCGTTCTCCGGCACGAGGAACCCGCCCGAGCCGGCACCGTTCTTGTGGCCGATGTGCGCCGGCTTGCGCAGGCGCTGCTCGTACTTCTCGAACGCGGTCACGTGGTCGCCGTTCGCGGCCGCCAGCTCACCGGCGAGGATCTGCGCGCCCATCATCGCCAGGCCCGTGCCGGAGCCGCCGGGGCCGGCGCACCACGCGGCGTCGCCGAGCAGCACCACACGGCCCTTCGACCACTTGTCCATGCTGATCTGGCCGATGGTGTCGAAGTACAGGTCCGGAGCGTCGTCGACCGCGCCCAGCAGCCGAGGCAGCTCCCAGCCCGCGCCGGCGAAGACGTCGGCCACGATCTCCTTCTGCCGCTCGAGGTCCGGGCGGCCGTAGCCGCGCGGGTCGCCGCGGAAGAACAGGCCGACGTTCACGGTCTCGGAGTCGCGTCCGCTGTAGACCATCGCGCCGCGGCCCGGCTCGCTGTAGATCAGGCCGCTGTGGTCCAGTCCGAGGTGGTTCCGCGCGGTGAAGCCGGCGACGTGGTAGCCGAGGTCCTTGCGAAAGCGCGACTCCGCACCGAAGGCGGCCGTCCGCACGCCCGAGTGCACGCCGTCGGCGCCGACCACCAGGTCGAACCGGCGGGGCGCGCCGTGGCGGAAGGTCACCTCGACGCCGTCGGCCGTCTCGGTCAGCGACGTGACGCGGTCGCCGAAGACGTACTCGGTGTAGTCCACGGTGCGGTCGTAGAGGATGCGGGCGAGGTCGCCGCGCAGGATCTCGAGCTCGCCGCTGGCGAACGAGCTGGGCACGGTCACGATCGGCTTGCCCGCCGAGTTCAGCAGCAGCTGGTCGCCCATCGCGGTCTCGTACTTGCGCAGCTCCTCGGTGAGCCCCATCGCGTCGATCAGTTTCATCTGCTCGCCGCGGAAGTCCACGGCCTGGCCGCCGGGCCGCAGCGCCGGCGCCGCCTCGACGACGGTCACGGAGTAGCCGTGGTGGTGCAGCCAGAAGGCGGCCGACGGCCCTGCCACGCTGGCACCGGAAACGAGCACGGTCTTGGTCATCGCTGGAGTCCCTTCTCGGGGTTCGGCGTTTCGATGACGCAAGACTGCGGCCCGGCGCTGACCACGCCCGCACGGTGCGCTGACGGGGGTGGTGCGCGCTCGTCAGCAGGGGTCGAGGCGACCGTCAGCGCAAGCCGCGAACACCCGAAACCAGCAGGTCGACGCCTCGCTCGAAGTACGAGTCCTCGTCGCCGCACACGGCCAGCGCGTCAGCGGCGGCCGCGACGTTCGGGAAGCGCTCGGGCGGCAAAGCGGCCAGCGCGACCCGCTTGCGCTCCACTGCTTCGTCGCGCGAAGACGCGGGGTGGACGTCGGTGGCGCCGGGCTCGGCCGTCACGAGGGTGACGCCGGCGCACAGCAGGTAGCCGCCGAGCTCCGCGGCTTCTTCGGCGGTGAAGCCGGCTTTGCGCAGCAGGCCGAGCACGTGGTCGGCCACGGTGAGGCCGGCGTCGGACTCGAGGATGCGCGGCGGGACGAGGCCGGCGACCGCGGGGTGGGGGCGCACGGCGGCCAGCACCGCCACGAGCGCGGCCCGCAGCCGCGTGTCCCAAGGCCCGTCGGAGTCCGGCAGCGAGACGTCCGCCAGCAGGCGTTCGGCCAGGCCGGCCACGAGCTCGTGCTTGTCCTTGAAGTGCCAGTACAGGGCCATCGGCGTGACGCCGTGGTCCTGCGCGAGGCGGCGGATCGTCAGCGCGTCGAGGCCTTCGCGATCGGCGAGCGCGAGGGCGCCGTCGACGATCGTTTCGCGGCTGAGCTTCTCGCGAGTTTTGGCCACGAACCCGACTTTACCTCGTACAGGGGCCGTCTTCGTCGTCCGCGTTGAGGCGCGAGACCATGCGGTCGAAGACGCGTTCCAGCACCTCGAGCTCGTCGGGTTTGACCTGCTCGAAGAAGTACCGCCGCACGGTCTCCACGTGCTCGGGCGCGGCCGCCTCGATCGCTTCGCGCCCGGCCGGCGTGAGGCGCACCATGGCGCCGCGCGCGTCGTCCGAGCAGTCTTCGCGCGTGACGAGGCCGCGTTTCTCCATCCGGCTCACGTGGTGCGACAGCCGGCTGCGGTCCCACCTGATCTGCATCCCGAGGTCGCGCATGCGCAGCACGTCGCCGGGCGCCTCGGACAGCGGCACCATCAGCGTGTAGTCCGGGCCCGAAAGCCCCGCGTCGCGCACGAGCTGCCGGTCGATGGCGCCGTTCAAGGACCGCTGGAGCAGGTGGAACAGCTTCCAGACGTGCAACTCGCGCTCGTCGAGCCAGCGTGCGTCCGTCATGAAGTGAGTCTACCCAATTTGTTGACGTATCACTCTATTGTTTGCCCCGCCTCCGGCGGGGCGTGCGAGATCGCCTAGGAGCCGGCGTCTCGATCGGGCGGTCGGATCGGCCGGGGGCCGATCGCACCGCCCGATCGAGACGCCGGCGCGATCTCGCGGGTTGCCTCAAGCAGTGAGGGGCGGTCAGCCCGCGTCGCCCGATCGAGACGCCGGCGCGATCTCGCGGGTTGCCGGGCGGTCAGCCCGCGACGATCACCGCGGCGTCCGGTTCACCAGCGTAAAGACGCTCGACGAACGCCACCCGCCGGGCCAGCACGCGGCGCTGGTTGAGGTAGCCCTTGTCCGTGATCTCGCCCGCGTCGAGGTCCGGCGGCTCGGCCAGCACCACGAGCCGCTCGACTCGGCCCGCCGACCCGGCCGCCGCGTTCATCGCGGCCAGCAGCTTCCCGACGTGCGCGCGCAGCTCGGCGTGGACCACACAGCCGTCCGAGGCATCGAGCGAACCCGCGAACAACGCCCGCGCTTCGGCCTGGTTGAGCCAGGCCAGCGCACTGACGTACGAGCGGTTCTCCCCCGCGATCACCGCGTCGGACAGCAGCGGCACGGCCGAGAGCAGCGCCGTGCGCAGCGCGCCGACGCGGACGAACGTGCCCGTGTCGAGCTTGAAGTCCTCCGCGATGCGGCCACCGAACAGCAGCCCGGCGTTCGGGTCGGCCGAGGCCGGCACGGCGGCGTCGCCGGTGCGGTAGAAGCCTTCCTCGTCGAACGCCGCGTCCGTGAGGTCGGGCCGGTGCAGGTAGCCGGGCGTCACGGAGGCGCCGCGCACGCGGATCTCCCGCGCCTCGCCCACGGGCGCGAGCTTGACCTCGAGCCCCGGCAGCGGCACGCCGATGCACCGCGCGTCCTCGAACGGGAAGTGCGCGCTCGTCACCGCGGGCGCCGTCTCGGTCGCGCCCCACGAGCTCGTCAGCGGCACGTCGACGCCGGCTGCCCTGGCCGCGTCCGCCAGCCGCGTGCGCAACGCCGCCGGCAACGCGGCCGCCGCGTTGAACAGCAACCGCAGCCGCGAGAAGAACACGCGCGCGAAGTCGGGGTCCTGCTCCAGCACGGGTACGAGCTGTGCGTAGCCGGCGGGCACGTTGAAGTAGAGCGTGGGCTGCGCCGAACGCAGGTTCTCCAGGCTGCGGCCGAACAGCTGCGGCGCCGGCTTGCCGTCGTCCACGTAGAGCGTGCCGCCGTTGTGCAGCACCAGGTCCACGTTGTGGTTGCCGCCGAAGGTGTGGCTCCACGGCAGCCAGTCGACGAGCACAGGCCGCTCCTCGCCCAGGAACGGCCACGCCTGCCGGATCGACTGCTGGTTCGCGCACAGCATCCGGTGCGTGTTGAGCACGCCCTTCGGCGAACCGGTCGAGCCCGACGTGAAGAGCACCTTCGCTAGCGTGTCCGGTCCCGTCGCGGAGTACGCGGCTTCAAGCTCCGGGCCCGGCGAAGTGGCCAGCAGGTCGTCGAGGGATTCCGCGCCCGGCACAGTGTCGACCTCGCGCGCCAGCACAACACTGGGCCGATCAACACCGGGCGCCTCGACGGCGGCGAGCGCCTTCGCGAACGGACCACCGGCCTCGGCGAACACCAGCCCCGGCTTCAGTACCTTCGCGATCTCCCGGATCCGCGCGTGGTCGCTGCTGAGCAGGGAGTACGCGACGCTGATCGGCGCCACCGGCACGCCCGCCGTCAGCGCGCCGAGCGTGAGCACGAAGTGCGCGACGGAGTTGCCGGAAAGGATCATCACCGGCCGGTCCGGCCCCAGACCGCGGTCGAGCAGCGCCTGCCCGAGCGCGTCGGCGCGACGGCGGACCTCGCCGTAGGTCAGCGTCGCCCAGCCGTCGCCGTCGCGCTCGGCCACCAGCGGGTAGCCGGGGTCGACTCCGGCCCAGTCCCGCAGCATCGCGGCCACGCTGCGCGGGTAAGCACCCAGCGGGTCGCGGGAGCGGAAGACGACGCTCCCGTCCGGCCGGTCCTCGCGTTCGACGTCGGGTTCAGCGAACATTCGACCGTCTCCTCCTCGAGACCCGCTGTGTCTCCATCTGTGCTGCTGGTTATGAAGCCGACCACAGCCACGGCGGGAGCGGTTGCCAGACAAGGCGACCGCCGGTGAGTACCCGCCTACTTTTGGTTGGCTTCATAACTATTGCGGGCCGCGAGGAATTTGTCGAATGTCAGTTTCCGCGCCGTCGGTCATCCGGCGCAGCACCGCGCCCGCCTTGAGCAGCAGCTCGACCTCGTCCTGCTCGAGATCGCCGAACCGCTCCACGAGCACCCGAGACTCGTCGCGCACCACCGCGCCCAGCCGGCGCCGGCCCAGCTGGGTGAGGTGCACGTAGCTCACGCGCTTGTCGCCGGCGTCGGCCGCACGCGCGACGAAGCCGGCCTCCTCCATGGCGTGCACGACCTTCGTGGCCGTGGGCTGGGAACAGCCGACCTCCTCGGCGAGCGTCCCGATGCGCAGGGGTCCGGAGCGGGCCAGCTTGGCGAGCACCAGTAGCTGCGTGCGCGGGAGGTTGTCGGGTGGCGCCGCCCGGTGCAGCTCGCGCAGCAGCCGGTGCAGCGACAGCACGAACTGGAACGCTTCGTCGGCGTCGACGTCCGGCGACTCGCCCACCATGGCCCGCTCCTCACCCCTCGTGGTCACCTCACCGGATGCGCAGCTCCGGTGAGTACAGATCGAACCAGGTCGCGAAGTTCAGCACACGCTCCACGAGTGGCCGGAGGAAGGGCACGGTGTCCTCCCGGGCAAGCAGGCCCACGAGCAGGCCGCGGTCGAACAGGTCGAACACGGGGTGCGCCGGCGCGGCCAGCAGGTCGCCGACCTGGTCGCGCAGGGCTTCGAGGTACTTCGGGTCCTGCGTCGACGGGTACGGGCTTTTCACCCGTTCGGCCACCGACACCGGCAGCACGTCGCGGGCCGCCGCGCGCAGCAGGCTCTTCTCGCGACCGTCGAACGTCTTCGTCGTCCACGGCGTGTTGTAGACGTACTCCACGAGCCGGTGGTCGCAGAACGGCACCCGCACCTCGAGGCCGGTGGCCATGCTCAGGCGGTCCTTGCGGTCGAGCAGGATGCGCACGAACCGCGTGAGGTGCAGGTAGCCGATCACGCGCATGCGACGCTCATGCTCGGTCTCGCCGGGCCGTGTGCCGGCCTCCGCGACCGCCGCCGAGTACGAGTCCCGCAGGTGCGTGGCAAGGTCCAAAGAGGACCGCACACTCTCGGCGAAGATCCGGCTCACCCCGCGTTCGCCCGACTGCAGCCGCCGCGCGAGCCACGGGAAGGTGTCGGCCTGCTGCACCTTCGGGTCGTGGAACCACGCGTAACCACCGAAGACCTCGTCGGCCGACTCACCGGACAACGCGACGGTGGAGCGCTCGCGGATCGCGCGGAACAGCAGGTACAGCGAGCCGTCCATGTCGCCCAGCCCCGTCGGCAGGTCGCGAGCGCGCACCACGGCGCGGCGCACGGCCGGGTCGGCGAGCTCCGCCGAGTCGAGCACGATGTCCTGGTGCATCGAACCGACGTGCTCGTGGACGTCACGCACATACGGCGCGTCCGGAGTGGACCGCAACGCGTCCGGCACGAAGTTGTCTTCCTGCCCCACGAAATCCACCGCGAAGCTGCGCACCCGCTCGTCCTGATCGGCCAGCTGCCGTGCGGCCAGCGCGGTGATGACACTGGAGTCGAGCCCGCCCGAGAGCAGCACGCAGCGCGGCACGTCGGCCACGAGCTGACGGCGCACGATGTCGTCGAGCAGCTCGCGCACGTGCTGCACGGTCACGCCGATGTCGTCGGTGTGCTCGGCCGGCTGCAGCTGCCAGTAGCGGCGCACCTTCAGGCCGGTCCGGTCCAGCGTCACGACGGTGCCGGGCTCGACCTCGCGCATGCCCGCCCACACGGCCTGGCCGGGGTTCTTGGTGAACGACAAGAGCTCACGCAGGCCGTCCGTCTCCACGACGGGCCGGATTTCGGGGTGCGCGAGGATCGCCTTGGGCTCGGAGCCGAACAGCAGCCCGTCGCCGTGCGGCGAGTAGTACAGCGGCTTGATGCCCATCCTGTCGCGGATCAGGACCAGGCGCTCCTCACGCGGGTCCCAGATCCCGAACGCGTACATGCCGTTGAGGCGTTCGGCCAGGCCGGTGCCCCATTCCAGGTAGCCGCGCAGGACCACCTCGGTGTCGCTGTTCGTGGTGAAACGGTGCCCACGCGCCTGCAGCTCCGCGCGCAGCTCGGCGAAGTTGTAGACCTCACCGCTGTAGGTCAGCGCGACAGTGCCGCCGGCCTCGGCCGTCATCGGCTGCGTGCCCAGCTCGAGGTCGATGATGGCCAGGCGCCGATGGCCGAACGCCACGTGACGGTCGAACCACATCCCGCTCGCGTCCGGCCCGCGGCACGCCATGGTGGCCGTCATGGCCGCCACCGTCTCCCGCTCGGCCGCCAGGTCGCGGCCGTAGTCCACCCATCCCGTGATCCCGCACATGTCCAGCCCCCGGAACATCTTCAGAGAGAAACATTCATAGGGAATGAAACTGGCTCACGGGCGCGGACGCCACCCGGACGAATCGGACTTGCGCGTGCCGATCCGGCCGGGGCGCCGACGTTTGCGCTGCTGGAGCGAGCGCGGAACCGAGAGGGGTGACCTGCGTCACGAAGTGGGGTAGAGGCGGCCCATCAGCTCGAGGACCTCCTCGATCATCTGCCCCGCCTTCGCCTTCGACCCAGCGGCCGCGACCTCGCGGCCCGCCTCCGTCGACATCGCGGTGAGCGAGAGCACGAGCATGTCCGAAAGCGGCCGGGTGTGGCCGTTGACCAGCGTGGCGTTGGCCGTGAGCCACTCCCGGAACCGCTCGCGCGTGAGCAGGCCGAAGCCCGCCGGGCCGTTGCCGGACAGGAACAGCCGGGCGAGCTTGCGCTCCTGCCAGCACCCTTCGAGGTAGGCGCGCGCTCCGGAGATGTAGAGCCGGAGCGCGTCCTCCTCACCCTGCGCCAGCGCCGTGCGGAACGCCTTGGCGGACCGGTGCTGCTGGCGGCGGTTGTATTCGTTGTAGAGCGTGATGTACAGATCGGACTTCGCGACGAAGTGGTGGTACAGACTGCCGATGCTGGCGCCGGCCCGTTCGGCGATGGCGGCCATGCTCGCCTGCTCGTACCCCGACGCGGTGAAGACCTCACCGGCCGCCTCGAGCAGCGCCGCGCGGGTCGCTTGCGCCCGCTTGCTCCCTGTCGCCTCCGTCATGGCGTGATTGTGCCGGACGGACTCACGCCGCGGGGATGCCGTTGGCCGGAGCCGGAGGTTGCGGTTGTGTGTAGGGGGTCACGGGACCGTCACCGTCGTCCGTCGTGAGCGGCGTACCGGACGCCACCTGCTTGCCGTCCTTGATGGTCGCGATCTGCCCGCCGGTGTAGCCGGCGTGCGAATCCGCGCCGTAGCGGAACGGCACCAGGCCCGGCCCGGTGAGGCCGCCCTTCTTCAGCGCGTCGACCACGCCCTGGCGCGTCGGGTTCTGCCCGGCGCGGGCGAGCGCCTGCGTGAAGGTGTAGGCGTAGGCCATGGCGTAGTAGACGTTGCCGTCGAAGGGCACATTCGGGATGTACTGGTCGTGGATCTTCTTGAACAGCGCGGTCCACGAGTTGCTCGTGTCGTCGAGCGGCGGCAGGTAGGCCGACGTGACCAGGCCTTCGATGAGGTCCTGGCCCTTCACCGACGAACCCGCCTGCTTGGCGAAGTTCTCCAGCAGCCCCGACACCGTGATCGGGTCGGCGCCCACACTGGACGCGACGAGCGTCGGCGAGTAACCGAGCTTCAGCGACGTCAGCTTGAACAACGCGGTGTAGGCCGGGATCGCCTCGAGCACCACGACGTCGGCCTTCGACGCCGCGATCGCCGACACCTGCGCGGCCACGTCGGTGTTACCCGGCTGGTACGGCTGGCGCGAGACGACGAGGCTCTGGTCGATGTACTTGTCGAGGCCCTTCATGCCGTCGCGGCCGAAGTCGTCGTCCTGGTAGAAATACGCGACCTTCTTGCCGGCCAGGTTCTTCTTCACGTAGTCGCCGAGGATCTTGCCCTCCACCGTGTAGTCCGGCTGCCAGCCGAACGTGTAGGGGTTCTTCTGCGGCTGGTCCCAGCACGTGCAGCCGGACGCGACGAACAGGTCGGGCACGCGCGAGGAGTTGAGGAAGTCCACGACCTTCGTGTGCGTCGGTGTGCCGAGCGAGCCGACGATCGCGAACACCTTGTCCTGCAACACGAGCTGCTTGGTCAGCGTGACGGTCTGGGCCGGGTTGTAGGCGTCGTCGAGGTACTTGAGGGTGATCTTGCGGCCGTTGATACCGCCGTTGGCGTTGATGTAGTCGAAGAACGCCTTCGCGGCCGGACCCTGCTCGCTGTAACCCGGCGCGGCCGTGCCCGTGAGCGGGATGGTGGACCCGATGGTGACGGTGTCGGCGGTGATCCCGGGCGTGGACTCCGCGGCGTCGTCACCCGAGGCACAGGCGGTGGCCGTGAGGGCGACCACCGCGGCCAAGGCGACCGCGACGGATACTGGTCGGCGTACGGTCATCTTCTCGTCTCCTGACGGGTCTGGAGTGGACGGACGAAACGAGCCTGGAGCAAGGCGCCGAGTTTGCGGACTCCCGACTGGATGCCGCCGGGGAACGCGATGATCACCACGATCAGCACCAGCCCGTAGAGCACGAGCGGGATGTTCGCGTAGATCGCGCGGGGCAGGTCGGCCTGCTGCGCGAGGTCGGCGGTCCAGTTGGGCAGCAGGGTCACGATCACCGCGCCGTACACCGCGCCGGCGAGGCTGCCGAGCCCGCCGAGCACGGCCGCGGTGAGCAGGGACAGGGAAAGCGACAGCGTGAACGCACCCGGCGCGGCCAGGCTGTTGACGATCGCGAACAGCCCGCCCGCCAGGCCCGCGAACGCCGCGCTGATGCCGAACGTGACGATCTGCGTGCGGGCCACGTGCACGCCCGACAGTGCGGCGGCCTGTTCGTCTTCGCGCACCAGCCGCATGTCCCGGCCGATGCGGCTGCGCGTGAGGTTGGCGAGCAGGAACAACGTGACCACCAGGCAGAGGCCACAGATCCAGGCCTGCCAGCGTTCGAGCGGGAAGGTCTCGCCGAGGGAAAGCGGCGGCGGGTCGGAGGTCACGATGAGGCCGTTGGCGCCGCCGAGCAGGTCGCGCAGGCCGTGGTAGTCGGCCAGCGAGGGCAGGCCGACGGCGAGCGCGAGCGTCGCACCCGCCAGGTACGGGCCGCGCAACCGCGCTGCCGCCACGCCGACGAGCGAACCCAGCGCGCCGCCGACGACCACCGAACCGAGCAGCACGAGCACGAGCGGCCAGTCGAGGTGTTCCAGCAGCAGCGCCGTGGTGTAGGCCCCGACGGCCACGAACGCGCCGTGGCCCAGGGAGATCTGGCCGGACAGTCCGGAAAGGACGGTCAGGCCCGCCGTCGCGATAGCGGTGTAGCAGATCTGCGCGAACTGGAGGTTCGCGAACGAGTCGAGCGAGGTCGTCACGAAGTACAGCACGATCAGCCCCAGCACCGAGAGCGTGAGGTGGCGGACCAGCGTGGACCGCTGCCAAAAGCGGACCGGTGCCGCCGCGGCGAGCGCCGTCATACCCGCCTTCCCTTCGTCGATCCGAACAGCCCTTGCGGACGCAGCATGAGCACCCCGATGAGGACGACGAGCGAGGCCAGCGTGACGATGTCGGACCCGAGGTAGCCGGCCACGTAGCTGAGCACGATGCCGAGCGCGAGCCCGCCGACGACGGCGCCCGGCGGGCTGTCGAGGCCGCCGATCACCGCCGCGGTGAACCCGAACACCAGCACCGCGTCGAACGCCGTGGGGCTCACGAACGTGCTGGGCGCCACGAGCACACCGGCGATCGCACCGACCGCCGCGGCCAGGGCCCAGCCGACCGTGAGCATCCGCCCGACGCGCACACCCAGCAGGCGGGCGACTTCCGGCGCGAAGGCCGAGGCCCGCATCCGCAGGCCGAGGTTCGTCTTGCGGAACACCAGCGCCAGCACGGCCATCATGACCAGGACCACGAGCACGATCCACAGGTCGTTGGGCGCGAACAGCAGCTGCCGATCGCCCGCCTTGAACCCGGCGATGCCGAACGCCGGCGGGTACGAGCGCGGGGTGCCGCCGAAGAGCATGCCGGCCACACCCTGCAGCAGCACGAGCAGGCCGAAGGTGACCACCACCGCGTCGAGCGGCGATCTCTTCTCCACCGGCCGCACGAGCACACGTTCCACCACGGCGCCGAGAATCAGTCCACTGAGGACGGCCACGATCAGCGCCAGCCAGTACGAGCCGCCGTGGGAGACGATCGTGTAGGCGATGAACGTGGTGATCATCAGCATGCCGCCCTGCGCGAAGTTCACGATCCGCGTGGAGCGCCAGATCAGCACGAGCGCCAGCGCGACGGCCGAGTACACGGCCCCGCTGGTGAGCCCGGCGAGAGTCAGGTCGAGGAAGCGGCCCATCACACCTCCAGGTAGGCGCGGCGCACGCGGTCGTCGGCCGCGAGGGTGTCGGCGGTGTCGTCGGCGACCTTGCGGCCGAGGTGCAGGACGACGGCCCGGTCGGCGACCGACAGCGCGGTCGCCGCGTTCTGCTCCACCAGCAGCAGCGTGAGGCCGTTCTCCTCGCGCAGCGTCCGCAGCACGGCCACGATCCGGGCCGAAACCCGTGGCGCGAGGCCGAGTGAGGGTTCGTCGAGCAGGAGCAGCTCGGGCCGGCTCATCAGCGCGCGGCCGATGGCGAGCATCTGGCGCTCACCGCCGGAAAGCGCTTCCGCACGCTGGTGCCGACGGTCCGCCAACGGGGGGAACAGGTCGTACATCTCGCCGGTGCCCGCTTTGAGCCACTTGCGCTCGCGTCGCCAGAGCCCGCCGAGACGCAGGTTCTCCTCCACCGTCAGCTCGGCGATCACGCCGCGGCCCTCGGGCACGTGCGCGACCCCGAGGCGCACGAGATCTTCGGGCGCCAGGCGGGTGATGTCGCGGCCGTCGAGCTGCACGGCGCCGTCACGCGGGCGGTGCAGACCACTGAGCGCCCGCAGCAGCGTGGTCTTGCCGGCACCATTGGAGCCCAGCACGGCGGTGATGGATCCCTGCTCCACCACCAGGTCGACGTGGTCGAGCGCCCGCACCGGCCCGTAGTCCACGACGAGCCCGCTGACGTCAAGCATGCGCACCGCCCTCTCCCGCGGCGGCCGCCACGGGGTCGCCCAGATAGGCCCGCTGCACCTGCGGGTCGGCCCGCACCTGCGCCGGCGTACCTCGGGCGATGACCTCGCCGAAGTCGAGCACCACCAGCCGGTCGCACAGGTTCATCACGAAGTCCATGTGGTGCTCGACGAGCATCACCGTGGTGGTCGGCGCCAGGCCTCGGACGATGTCGGCCAGCTCCCCGACCTCCGTCGCCGACAGGCCGGCCGCCGGTTCGTCGAGCAGCAGCAGCCGGGGCTCACTCACCAGGACTCGCGCGAGGGCGACGCGTTTACGCACCCCGTAGGGCAACCCGGCGCAGATCCGGCCCGCGTCACCGTCGATCCCGAGCTCGCGCAGCACCTCCCTCGCGCGGCCGGCGAGGGCTCGTTCGTCGCGGTCGGCCCAGGGCGACGCGAGCAGCGCGCCGCCGAGGCTCGTGCGCGAGCGGTGCGTGGCGCCCGCGACCACGTTGTCCAGCACCGTCAATCCCGCGAACAGACCGAGTCCTTGCAACGTGCGGGCGATGCCGTGACTCGTGAGCCGCTCGGGCCTGGGCCGTTCGAGGGCGTGGCCGGCGAAGGTGATCGTGCCGGAGTCGGGCCGCACGAACCCGCAGATCGCGTTGAACAGCGTGGTCTTGCCCGCGCCGTTCGGGCCGATGACGCCGAGCACGCACCCGGCGTGAACCTCCAGCGAAACCTGCCTGAGCACCTCGAGCCCGCCGAAGGAGACACAGAGTCCCTCAGCGCGCAGGAGTACAGGATCCTCGACCACGCTCACCCCACCGCCTCGTTGCAGTGACACCGGCAAAGCAGAATCCGATTCGGACGCGACGAACAGTACAGACATCTCCCTTGCTTGCCCAGACCTGTTATCGGGCCGAGTTCGCGGTTACCGAAGCTTGATCGGGCAGACCTTGATCAACTGATGCGGCCGAATGTTGTTCTGGCTAAGTAATGCGTGCTATACCCGGCACTTGCGTGGCACCGCACCCGAGCGGTGCCGTGAGCAACGAGGTGCGAAGTTGAGAAACCGTACTTGGCGCTCGACCGCGGTAGTGGCCGCTCTGGCCGTGCCGATCCTCCTCACCACAGCGGCGACCTCGGCCGTCGCGCAACCCGATCACCACTCCCGGTTGGGAATCACGACCGTCTCCAACCCGCGGCCCGATCTGGTCAGCGGAGGCCAGGTCCTGGTCAGAGTCACGCCGCCGGACGCTCGCGCGGCTGTTCGCGTGTCCGCCGGCGGCCACGACGTCACGCGGTCGTTCCACGCCGAGCCCGACGGCAGCCTGCTCGGGCTCGTCACGGGGCTGCGAGACGGCTCGACCGACCTGGTCGCGACTGCCGGACATGATCGCGCGAGCGTGCGCGTGGTGAACCACTCGATCACCGGCCCGGTGTTCTCCGGGGCGCAGCAGAAGCCGTTCTACTGCGAGACCACCGCGTTCGGCCTGCCGCCGGCGACCATGCCGCTGTGCAGCGCGCCAACGCAGGTTACCTACCAGTACAAGAACACCGCGGGCAAGTTCGTGGCGCTGGCCGACCCGGCGAGCCGCCCGGCCGACCTCGCCACCGCGGCCGGCGGCGTGCCCTACATCGTGCGGATCGAACGCGGCACGATCGACCGCGCGGTGTACGAGATCGCCGCGCTGGCTTCCGGGCCGGCCACGCCGTCACCGTTTGTTGCCACTCCGGGCTGGAACGACAAACTGGTCTACACCTTTGGCGGCGGCTGCAACTCCGGCTACCACCAGGGCAATGGCACCGGTGGTGTGGTCAACGACCTGTTCCTCTCGCAGGGCTACGCGGTCGCGTCGTCGAGCCTGAATGTGCTCGACAACAACTGCAGCCCGATCATCTCGGCCGAGGCCGCGATGATGGTGAAGGAACACTTCGTCGAAACCTACGGCCCTGTGCAGCACACCATCGGCTGGGGCGGTTCCGGCGGGGCCATCCAGCAGTACGACATCGCCGAGAACTACCCCGGCATCGTCGACGGCATCATCCCCGGCGTGTCCTTCCCGGACCCGATCACCACGGCCGGCCCGGTGGCGGACTGCCGTTTGCTGAACCGGTACTTCGCCTCTGCCGCGTTTACTGATGCCCAGAAGCTCGCCGTGGCGGGCTGGAACTCGTACTCGAGCTGCCTCTCGTGGGACGCCACCTTCGCCAGCCGCGCGACCGCCACGGACAGCTGCAACTCGGCCATCCCCGTCGACGTGCGCTGGGACCCGGTGACGAACCCGCACGGCGTGATCTGCAATTCGAATGAGCAGTTCGCGAACCAGCTGGGCCGCGACCCGCGCACGGGTTTCGTGCGGAACACGCTGGACAACGTAGGTGTGCAGTACGGGCTGGACGCCTTGAAGGCCGGGAAGATCTCGGCGGCGCAGTTCGTGTCGTTGAACGCGTCGATCGGCGGGTTGGACTACACGGGTAAGCCGGTGGCCGCCCGGTCGTCAGCCGACCCGAAGGCCCTGGATGCTTTGTACCGCGACGACATCTTCAACACGGCGTCGCAGGGCTTGGCGTCGACGCCGATCATCGACCAGCGCACGGACCTCGACCTGGCGGGCGCCGGGAACGACATCCACACTTCGGAGTGGTCGTTCGTGCTGCGGCAGCGGTTGCTGTCCGCGAATGGGACCGCGGCCAACCAGGTGATCATCGCCAACCATCCGACTGGTGCGGAGCAGGCCGCGGCGAGCGCGTATGAGCTGGACGCGATGGACCGTTGGTTGACGGCGATTTCTGCTGACCACTCGAACCGCAATGCCGCTTCGAAGGTCATCGCGGCTCGCCCACACGACCTCTCGGACGGCTGCTACCTCTCAGCGACCCAGCGGGTGCAGGAGAAGCTGACCGACCCGTCGTCGGGCCAGTGCGGTGCGCTGTACCCGGTGGCGGAGAACACCCGGATGGCGGCTGGTGAAGGCTTGGCCATGGATGTGTTGAAGTGCCAGACACGCCCGCTGGACTTCGGCTCCTACCCGGTCAAGTTCACGGCGGCCGAGAAGGCTTCGCTGAAGCAGACCTTCCCGACGGGGGTTTGTGACTACCACCGCGACGGCGTCGGCGAGCGCGAGCCCGCCGGCGTGTGGCGGAACTACGGCAGCCGCGCGTAGGTACTGCTCGAAGACGGCTCCTCGCCAAGGTTCACGCCCTGACGAGGAGCCGTTTTCGTTCGTCGAGCAGGAGTGGGTCAGCCTCACGCAGCCGGCACGGTCCGCCGGCCGGCTTCGACGCCGAGCGTCATGCCATCGGCGACAACGACACCGAGGCCGGCCGCGCCTCGCGGACCGAGCGCGACGTCGGACGCGACGATGGCGTCGGACCTCAAATGCGATGGCAGGCGGCGAAATCCGCGTCACATCGAGCGGACCTACCGTGGGCACAGACGTGTTTGAACGGCTCCTCGCCAGGAATCACACCCCGGCGAGGAGCCGTTTTGTCGGTTGAGCGGTGTCAGAACAGCTTGCGCTTCGCAGCCTGGCTGATCAGCGTGCGACCGTCCTCCTGGAGGAGGAAGTGCTGGGTCTCCAGCCGTTGCACGACATCGGCCACCTGCTGCCGGTAGTCGTTATTGCTGTAATACAACGACTTCAGCTGAGCAGCGTCGAAGTCGCGGTGGGTGCCGTAGAGGACGCAGAAGGAGCTGAGCGGGTTGTCGAGGTTGGCGGGTGAGTTGATGCCGTCGTTGACGCCCGTGGGGACTTCCACGTCGGGCAGGCGGATGCCGCCCTGGGCGAGGCCGTTGGCGTCACGGGCGATACTCGCGGGCGGGCCCGGATCGATCAGAGCCAGCGGCGCAGCGCGGCGAGGCGCAATGCCGCGGCTGACCCATTTGTCGAGCGCGTCGTAGGCGGCGTGGAAGACCGTCCAGGATTCGACCTGGCTCGGGCCGGGGTTGGTGCAGGAGAATGGGGCCTGCTCGCCGAACTCGCGGGACTGGATGGCGCCGAGCGTGGTGCGGAAGTCGTTCGGGTCGGTGCCGGTCGAGTAGGCGGGCACGTGCGAGGCGCCGGCGATTTCCCATGTGCGCAGGGAATCGCTGTCGGGCGCGGTCTTGCTCGGCACGCCGGCGCCGCGGTAGACGTCGTTTTCGGTGTAGACGCGGATGGCCTTGGTGCCGACGCCCTCGCGCGGCGGCAGGGAGCTGTCGGAGAGGGCGAAGAGGAAGCCGTCGTAGACGTGGCGCAGGGGCTGCACCGTGTTGTAGTACACGCCGAGGTAGCGGCCGGACTGCGACGCACCGCCGGCGTACACGCGGTCGATGCCGAGGTCTGCCAGCGGGTTCTTCTTGCCGCGGCCCTTGAGCAGCTGCGCGATCTGCGTGTAGATGTCGAACGACTGCGAGTCGTCGAGCACGGCGCCGCCGTGGGTGACGTCGAGCGAGCCGTAGCGCTGCGGGCTCCACTGCGTGAGGCCGAGGCCGGCGGTCCCGCCTGTGGTGGCGCCGTTGACGCCGACGCGCTGCACCGAAGCACCCACCCACGTCCAGCCGTTGCGGACGTAGTAGTCGGCGCTCGTTCCCCACTCGGTGTCGATGTCGTGCCCGGCGGTCACGTTCTGCCAGTCGACCACCGCGACGCCGGCCGATTTCGCGGGCTTCACCGGGCGCCGCACCACGATCCGGGTCGTGTACGGCGTGGTGCCCAGCGGGGTGGCGACCTGCTTCTGCTCGTCGACGGTCGGGTTCGGGTTGTACCGCGTGGCGGTGCCGGAGATGAAGAACTCTTCCTCCTCGTAGCCGGCCTTCTTCAGGTCGTACGGCGTCGAGTAGAAGACGTAGTCGTGCGCAGAATCCCCAGGTTTGCCCTGCGCGGGGATGGGACCGGTGATCTTCGCCGGGCCGTTGCCCGGAGCGGAGGTCGGGGGCTTCGACGGCGGGGCCTTCGCGGCGGGAGCGGCGGGAGCGGCTGGAGCGGCGAGCGCCGGTGTCGCGGCGAGCAAGAGGGTGAGCGGTGCCAGGAGGATGGTGGTTCGCAGTCTTCGTTGAGTGCGGTTTCCGGACATGTACGTCCCTTCACGAGGGTGACAGCCTCTTTCCGGCGCCAGCCAGTGAACGCCCGCTTAGTCGGCCATGTCAAGAATCTGATTCGGTTTTGACCGGCGGTCACGGCCGCGCCGGCACCGAGACGAGCGGACACCCACCGCCCGGACCGGCGAACACGTTCCGTCACCCGAACAGGTACAGCCCGTCGCAGGGCACGGAACCCCTGTTATGTTTCGAAGGGAAGCGTGCTCACTGCCGAGCCCGATTCCCGCGGCGTTTCCGCCGCCTTCACTGAAAACAATTCAAGTTCCTCCCCGTGACCACAACTGCGGGCGGAAACCTGTCATTTTCCGGGGAGCGCTTGTTCGGAGGAACGGGAGAGCTCTGTGGCAAAGGCATACCTGGTGGGTAGTGGGATTGCGGCGCTGTCCGCAGCGGCTTTTCTGATCCGGGAGGGCGGTTTCTCCGGCTCGGACATCACCATTCTGGAGGAACAGGACCGCACGGGTGGCAGCCTCGACGCTGCGGGTTCACCCGACAGCGGCTACACGATGCGCGGCGGCCGCATGTTCGAGGTCCATTTCGACTGCACCTACGACCTCCTTTCCTCCATCCCTTCCCTCGGCGATCCGAGGAAATCGGTCACCGAGGACACTTTCGAGTTCCACGAACACTTCGCGTGGGACGACCACGCCCGCCTGATCGACAAAGACGGCAAACCCGTCGACGCCCATTCCATGGGATTCTCCGAACGAGAACGCCTCGAGCTCGTCAAGTGCGTGTCGACGCCGGAAAGACTCCTGGACGGCAAGCGGATCTCCGACTGCTTCCACCCCGAATTCTTCACCACGAACTTCTGGTACATGTGGTGCACGACGTTCGCGTTCGAGCCCTGGCACAGCGCGATCGAGTTCCGCCGGTACCTGAACCGGTTCGTCCACCTGTTCAAGACCTTCGACACGATGTCGGGTATCTACCGAACGAAGTTCAACCAGTACGACTCGATCGTGCGTCCCCTGCTGGCCTGGCTCGACGCACAGGGAGTCACCATCCAGCTCGGCACGACCGTCACCGACCTCGCGTTCGCCGCTGGTTCCGAGGTCACCGTCCAGGCACTGCAGTGGACCCGCAAGGGCGCCACCGAGCAGATCGCCCTCGGTCCCGACGACCTCGTCTTCGTCACCAACGGCTCGATGACCGCCGACTCCACGCTGGGCTCGACCACCACACCCCCGGCACTGGACACCACCCGTTCAGCGGGCGCGTGGAAGCTGTGGCGCACGCTGGCGGCCAAGAACGACGGCTTCGGCGACCCGTCGGTGTTCGACTCCAGCATCGACGAGTCGACCTGGACCTCGTTCACCGTCACCACCAAGGATCCGACGTTCTTCACGCTCATGGAAGAGTTCAGCGGCAGCGAAGCCGGCAAGGGCGGCCTGATCACGTTCAAGGACTCCAGCTGGCTGCTGACCATCGTGCTCAACCACCAGCCGCACTTCCACGAACAACCCTCGGACACGTTCGTCTGGTGGGGCTACGCGCTGTTCCCCCACAAGAAGGGCGATCACATCGGCACGACCATGGCCGAGAGCTCCGGGCGCGACATCCTCGCCGAGGTACTCGGCCACCTGCACTTCGACGACGTCCGCGACCGGATCCTCGACAGCTCCATCGTGCTGCCGGCGACCATGCCGTACATCACCAGCCAGTTCCTGGTCCGCAAGGCCGGCGACCGCCCGCAGGTCGTCCCGCCGGGCTCCACCAACCTGGCCTTCATCGGCCAGTACGCCGAAGTCCCGGACGACGTCGTGTTCACCGTCGAGTACTCCGTCCGCACCGCGTGGACGGCCGTCGCCCAGCTCCTGCACCTGGACCGGCAACCACCGGCCGTCTACAAGGGACAGCACAACCCCAAGGTGCTCGTCGAAGCGCTCGAGACGCTGCACCGCCGCTGACGCCCTGGCTCGCCGAGCTCCCCCGGTACGACAGGGGGACTCGGCGAGCCCCTTCTCACCGGGCCGGGACGACGTTCTTCTGGCAAGATCCACGCCCGAACGGTTGATCTTCACCACCGGAAGGCGTGGCGCATGGCCCTGGGCAGAAGGCTGACGGTCGTCACCGCGGCGGTCACCACACTCGCGGCTCTGCTCGCCGCCCCGGCCGGCGCCGCGCGCGAGACCGTCGACTGGAAACCGTGCCCCACCGCCGCCGGCGTCGACTGCGGCACGGTCACCGTCCCGATCGACTGGGCGAATCCCGGCGACGGCACGATCCAGCTCGCCCTCGCGCGGCGCAAGGCCACCGACCCCGCCCACCGCATCGGCTCCATCCTCATGGACCCCGGCGGCCCGGGCGGCGAGGGCGCGGGTGAGGTGCAGGACGGCTGGACCCTGTCGCCCGCCATCACCGCCCGCTTCGACACCGTGGGCTTCGACCCGCGCGGCGTCGGGCAGAGCAGCCCCGTGCGCTGCGGCCTCACCGAGGTGACGGCCCCGAACCCGCAGCTGCCGAAGAGCGTCGCCGAGTTCCGCCAGCTGGCCGCGCGCAACCAGGCTCTCGGCACGAGCTGCGCGAAAACCACCGGGCCGCTCGCCTCGCACGTCGACACCACGAGTGTGGCCCACGACATCGACGCCATCCGCGTCGCGCTCGGCGAAAGCAAGCTGACGTACTACGGCACTTCCTACGGCACGCTCATGGGCCAGGAGTACGCCGAGGCCTACCCGGACCACGTCCGCGCGCTGGTGCTCGACGGGACGATGGACCACTCCGTGCGCAGCACGTGGGAGTTCCTGAGCTCGCAGACTCGCGCGACGCAGGAGATGTTCGGCCAGTTCGTCCACTGGTGCGCCACCACCACGACGTGCGCCTTGCACGGCCAGGACGTCCGCTCGGTCATGGCCCAGCTCTACTCCCGCGCCGAACACGGCACCCTCGGCACTCCCGACGACACGCTCGACCCGGTCGCGCTGATGGGCATGATCACCCACGCCTTCTACGGCCCCGACTGGTCCGGCCTCGCCACGAGCATGGTCAACCTGCGCGACGGCAAACCCGCCGAGTCCGGGTTCGGCGACATCACCGTGCCCACCTCGTTCAGCAGCATCTTCTGCTCCGACTGGCGCCTGCCCGTCAGCGGCTACGGCGAGCTCGAAACCTTCCGCCGCTCGCTGGGCGCGATCGCCCCGGACATCCGGTTCTCACCCCTGGCCTGGACCTCCGCCACCGGCTGCCTCGGCTGGCCCGGCACCGTCCGCGACCCGCAGCGCGCACCCGGCTTCCTGGGCAACCTGCCCGTGCTGCTCCTGAACAGCCGCTACGACCCCGCCACGCCTTACTCCTGGGCCCAGCACGTCGCCCGCCAAACCGGCGCACCCCTCCTGACCTACGACGGCTGGGGCCACAGCGCATACTTCAAGAACAGCGACTGCATGGTGTCCACCACGGACAAGTTCCTCATCGACGGTGTGCTTCCCGCCCGCGGAACCCACTGCGCCGCCGTGACTCCTGGTCCATCGAAGTCCAGAATGGACGGACCTACCTACTGAACCGAGAAGGGCCTCCCAGGTTTCCTTGGGAGGCCCTTCTTCGATTGCCGGTCAGTAATCGTCACGTCCGGTGAACTGCTGCTCCAGCAACTCCGCCGACCCGGCCACCAGCTCCAGCGGGTCCGTGAACTCGTTGATGTCGAGGTTCACCAACGGCAACGAATGCCGCAGGACAACGTGCTCCCCCATCACCACGATCCCCCCGACCACGAGCGTGTGCCCCACCTCGGTCAGCACGTCGAGCAGGTCCACCTCGTCCACCCGCGCGAACGGCGTCGCGATCTGCACCCAGTCTTCCTTCTTGTCGAAGACCTCGTGCGCGACCACCACCACCTGCGCGCGCCCGGTCGTCTCCGCATCCTCCCCGAACGCCATGCGAATCCGCACCTCGTCGGGCTCCTCCCGGATCACCCGGTACTCCTGCCTCATGAACGCGACCAGATCGGCCCATCCCGCCACGCGGCTTCCTCCGTTTCGTGAGCGAACAGGGGGAAGCGTAGTGAAGGTCCGACGGTCGGGCTGGGAGTGTCTCCAATGTCCGTTTCTAGGCTGAGCGCTTCGGCTCGTACTTCATCGCGACCGCACCGGACTCGAACTCCGCCCGGTCCACCAGCCGCAGGTCGAGGTACTCGGGCAGCCCTGCGAACAACGTCGGCCCGTGGCCCGCCACGCGAGGATGTACGACGAACTCGTACTCGTCGATCAACCCCAGCTCTGCCAGTGCCATCGGCAGCTTCACGCCACCCGTGTAGATCCCTTCGCCCGGCTCTGCTTTGAGACGCCGGACTGCCTCACCCAGATCCCCGCGCACAAGCTCGGCGTTCCAGTCCACCTGCTCCAGTGTGCCCGACACGACGTACTTCTTCGCCGCACCGATCGTCTCCGCAAACGGCAACATCCACTCCGGCATCGCCGGATCCGGCTCCCGCCAGGCGGCTTCCATCATCTCGTAGATCACCCGCCCGAAGAGCAGCGCATCCGCCCGCGCGATGACCCCAGTCGCATGCCGATGGATCTCCTCATCGGGCGTACCCGCCCGATGATCACAACACCCGTCGAGGGTGATGTTGATCGAATACCTCAAAGGCCTCATCACGACAACCTACCCCCGGCCGACCCAGACGAGCGCGTAGTTTCTTCTAAAGAAGCTTCCAAGCCCCTGTCAAAGTCTCGCGGAGGATTTGTTCCATCTCGTCGAATTCCTTCTGACCGCAGATCAGCGGCGGAGACAACTGGATGACTGGCTCAGCGCGGTCGTCGGCACGGCAGTAAAGGCCTGCTTCGAAGAGGGCGTCGGAGAGGTAGCCTCGCAGGACCCGTTCGGATTCCTCCGACGTGAAGGTTTCCTTCGTGGCCTTGTCCTTCACCAGCTCGATCCCATAAAAGAACCCCGCACCTCGGACATCACCGACGATCGGGAGATCCAGCAGCCGGTCAAGCGTGGAACGGAAAGCTGATTCCTGAGCAAGGACATGACCGTAAATGCCCTCACGTTCGATCAGATCCAGGTTGGCCAACGCCACAGCACACGAAACCGGATGGCCACCATAAGTGGAGCCATGCATGAACGTCGTCGACCCGGTCTCAAACGGCTCCATCAACCGGTCACTCACGAGCACCGCACCCAGCGGAGCATAACCGGACGTGAGCCCCTTGGCCGTGGTGATGATGTCGGGCTGATATCCATACCGCTTGGCCGCGAAGTCATACCCGACCCGGCCGAACGCACAAATCACCTCATCCGAAACCAGCAACACATCATGTCGGTCACAGATCTCTCGAACCCGCTCGAAGTACCCGGGCGGGGGGACAAAACAACCACCGGTGTTCTGCACCGGCTCGAGGAACACCGCGGCAACCGTATCCGCACCTTCGAACTCGATGGCCTGCTCGATCTGATCAGCCGCCCACCGACCATAAGCCTCGTAGTCATCAGCATGCTCAGGAGCACGGTAGAAGTTCGTATTGGGCACCCGCAACGTACTAGGCACCAACGGTTCGAAGTCCGCCTTCGCACCAGGAATGCCGGTGATCGACAACGCCCCCTGGGAAGTGCCGTGATACGCGAGCGCGCGGCTGATCACCTTGTGCTTGGTCGGCTTGCCGACGATCTTGAAGTACTGCTTGGCCAGCTTCCAAGCCGTCTCCACGGACTCACCACCGCTGACGGTGAAGAAGACCCGGTTCAGATCCCCGGGCGCGGCAGCCGTGAGACGCTCGGCCAACTCGATCGCCGGCGGGTGAGCGTGACCCCACAGCGGGAAGTACGCGAGTTGCTTCGTCTGCCGGGCCGCCGCTTCCGCAAGCTCGTCACGGCCGTGACCGACCTGGACGGCAAACAGACCGGCGAGCCCGTCGAGGTAACGCTTGCCGCGGGAGTCCCAGATGTACGCACCTTCCCCACGCACGATCACGGGGACCTCCGAGGACTCGAAGCCCGAGTGGCGCGTGAAGTGCAGCCAGAGATTCTCGCGCGCGGACTCGGCCAGGCCGGTCGCGGCGGCGGCGTTGGGTTCGGCGGTGGTGGTCATGGCTCCTCGCAAGCGGACCTCGAAGTACCGGGCACGCATGGCGGTGCGAACCGGCCGGACCTATTCGTTATCGCACGAGTTGACCATTGGATGCAAGCGGATCAGTCGCCAAGAAGACCAATGTCGACTAATTCTAGGCCACCTACAACGCCAGACCTTCGGATTTAGTCGTCCGAGATCAGCGAGTGCCCCACTGGTACGACTGCTTGCGCAGCTTCAGGTACACGAGCGTCTCCGCGGTGCGGACGCCCGGGAGCGTGCGGATGCGGTTGGAGATCAAGTCCAGCAGGGCCTCGTCGTCGGCGCACACGGCTTCGCACAGCACGTCGAAGCGGCCGGCGCAGAGCACGACGTAGTCGATTTCCGCCATCTCCGCGAGCGCGTCCGCGACGGGCTCGAGCGGGCCGTCCACGGTGATCGCCACCATGGCCTGACGCAAAAGCCCTACCTGCAAGGGATCCGACACCGCGACGATCTGGATCACCCCGGAATCGGACAGGCGCTGCACGCGCTGGCGCACCGCGGCCTCCGACAGGCCGACGGCCTTGCCGATCGTCGCGTAGGCGCGGCGGCCGTCCTCCTGAAGCTGAGCGATGATCTTCTTCGAGATGTCGTCGATCACCGGCGGCGCGGGCCGGGGGTGGTTCGGTTCCTGGCTGGTCACCCCCCGGATCATCCCCGACCCGCCCGACGCCCGGCAAGCCAGTGCGTGAGCCGTTTAACGCGACCGTCCACAGTGCGACAGGCGACGGATTTAGTCGTCTTGACGGCGTTGACAACACCGAATCAGTGCTGTTCCATCCGTCGAAACATTGCGCCGCCGACGGAGGGACATCGCCCCAATGCCCCCTGATCCGGCTCTCGCCGAGTCCACCACGACGGCCGATTACCTCGCCCCGATCGTGCACCTCGACCCCTCGCCGGCCGGCGCCGCGGTGATGCTGGCGTCGACTGTCATGGGGCTGGCGAACCTGCGCTCCAACGCGTGGATCACCGGCGTGTTCCTCGCCATCGAGCTCATCGCCGTGGTGGTCGTGTCGGTGCTCGGGTTCGCGCACGCCGACCGCTCGCCCGCGGTGCTGTGGACGCTCGGCATCAGCGCGCTCGTCATCCTCGTCCCCGTCGTCGCCATCACGCTCGCCGACACCGGCTCCCTGGGCGACGTCGACCTCACCGCCCTGGTCGTGAGCCGGAGCGGCTCGACGCTCGGCACCGTCATCAGCCTCTGCATCGCCGCCGCGATCGTGAACGCGGTGATCGTGATGGTCATCCAGAACTCGCGCGTGCTCTACGCGTCGGGCCGCGACCGCGCCTGGCCGGACCCGGTGAACCGTGCCCTGAGCGTGGTCAGCTCCCGCTTCGGCTCGCCGTGGGTCGCGACGCTCGTGGTGGGCCTGTCGGAGGCTGTGCTGTGTTTCGTCCCGGTCGAGACGCTGAGCGGCGTCACGGGTGTCGCCGTGGTCGCGCTCTACCTGGCCATCGCGATCACCGTGCTCGGCGCCCGCCGCGCTGCCCACCGCGGCCCGCACGTCTGGCGGATGCCGGGCTGGCCCGTGATCCCGGTGGTCGTGGTGCTGGCACTGGGGTACGTGCTCGTCGAGCAGACCGCGCTGGACCTGGGCATCACGGCCGCTGTGCTCGTGGTGTCGGGCGTGTACTGGCTTTGCTACCTGCGTCGGCGTTCCGGCCGGTGGCTGGTGACGGTTCCCGGCCACTGACCCGTCAGGTGATCGGGAAGTTCCGGTTGAAGACGCCGTCCGGGTCCCATTCCGCCTTGAGCGCGCGCAGTTTCGTGAGCACCGGCTCGGGGAACGCGTCGAGGAGGCGTTCGGGGCGGGTGTCCGTCTCGAAGCTCAGGTACATGCCGTCCAAGTGCGCGCGGAAGCCGTCCCAGTGGCGGTCCATCCTCTCGCGCAACGCGGGGGCGGTAGTAGCCAGCACGGAGAAGTTCTGCGTGCGGTGCGAGTAGGCCATGGCGTCGGCCGGCTGGTCGTTCACCGCGCCGCCGGCGGAGCGGAACTGGACCATGAGGATGTCACCCGAAGCCAGGAGATCGGCGGCGGCGTTCGCGACCGGCGAGGTCACGTGCGTGAGCAGACCGCTGCGGGTGTCGGACAGGCCTTGGCCGTGGTGCGGACTGTGGTGGGCCACCATGATCGCCGCGTACGGCACGAGTTGCGCCTGCTGTGCGAGCACCGGGCCGACGTCGAGGAAACGGCTGAAGACCTCCTGTGCGGCTTCGACGTCGTCGTTGGAGTAGATCAGGGTGATCTGCGCGGTGGGCGCGCCTCGGCGGCGCCCGGGCAGCAGAGCCAGGAAGCTGCTCAGCTCGCGCGGCGCGTTCTCGACGGTCGTGGCCCAGGCTTCCAGCAGGCCCGCGGTGTCGGTCGCGTCCACGGTGAGGTTGGCGAACGCGACATTGTCCACTTCGTACGCTTCGAGCTCGAACGCCGTGACCACACCGAAGTTGCCGCCCGCGCCGCGGAGGGCCCAGAACAGGTCCGGGTAGTGGGCGGCATCCACGCGCAGCACCCGACCGTCGGCGACCACCAGCTCGGCCGCGACGACGTGGTCGATGGTGAGCCCGTACTTCCGCGCCAGGTACCCGAGACCGCCGGCGGTGGCGAGGCCGCCGACCCCGACGTCGCCGTAGTCACCGGAGCTCATCGCGAGGCCTTCACGCGCCAGCACCTGCGCGACGTCGCCCCACCGCGCGCCCGGCTCGAGGCGCACCAAGCGTTTCGCGCGATCCAGGACCTCGACGGCGTTCATGCGGCCCAGGTCGAGCACGATCCCGCGGTCGAGCGTCGACCGACCACTGATGCCGTGGCCACCGCTGCGCACGGCCAACGTCAGGTTTTGCCTACGCGCGAAGGCCAGTGTGTCCACCACGTCCTGTGTGGACCGAGCGCGGACCACCAGGCTCGGCGACCCCGTGCGCACATACGTGTGCCGCACCTGCTCGTACGCGGAATCCCCCGGCTCTACAGCCTTGCCCGCCAACGATGACGGCATCGCGTCGTAGTCCACCCCGTGGTGCCGCTGAGCCAACGCAGCCGCCGAGCGCACCCCACTGCGTTCCTTCTCCACGGCCTCCCGCACCGCCGGCACGACCTCCTCGCCGAGGATCCGCATCACGCGCGGATCGTCACCCCCGAAGAGGAAGCCGGTGATGCCGACGTCGAGGATCAGCGGCAGCAGCTCGTCGACCCACTGTTCGGGCGGCCCCTGCAGAAACCCTTGCCGTGTGGGCGAGAAGCCGACGTTCATCACGTTCAGCAGCCGCCGCACCGCCGCCGGGTCGCGCCCGGCTTCGGCGGCGGCGTGGTCGATGCGCTTGATCGCCTCGGTGAGGCCGGGGTTCCGGAGGTACTCGTAGGTGGGCAGCCAGCCGTCGGCCGCGCGGCCGGTGAGGGCGAGCATGCGTGGCTGGTACGCGCCGAGCCAGATGCCGATGTCGTGCGCCGGCCGCGGACCGCGCTTGAGGCCCGGGACCTGGTAGTGCTTGCCGTCGTGGCGCAGCGGGCCGGAAGCGCCGGTGTCCCAGATACCGCGCATGACGTCGATGGCCTCCGTCAGCGCCTCGATCGACTCGCCCGTGCTGCGGCGCTGGCCGGTCATCCGGAACGCGGCGTCGGCGAACGCACCCGCGCCCAGCCCCAGCTCGAAACGCCCACCGGACAACAAGTCCAACGACGCCGCCGCCTTCGCCAGCACCTGCGGCGGGCGCAGCGGCAGGTTGGTGACGTTCGCCGCGACCCGCAGCTTCGTCGTCCTCGCCGCGAGCCAGGTCAGCAGCGTTTGCGTGTCGAGGTGGCCGGCGTTGTAGGGGTGGTCCTGCACGGTCACCAGGTCCAGCCCCGCGCGTTCGGTCTCGATCGCCAGGTCGACGACATGCTCGGGGTGGTGCGCGTCGGGCGTCAGAAAGGTCCCGAACAGCAGGTCGTGCATGGGTTGCCGCCTTCTCGTCTGTGCTGCAACTTATCTAACCCACAACTCATCTGTTTGACAACCTATTCCCAGGCAAGCGTCAACCAGGCAAGGAGGGCGAGAAGGATCAGCGCAGAGCTTCGGAGACGGTGCGGCACGAGTCCGCCACCGGGTCTTGCTCGTGGATCAGGCACGCGGCCTGGTAGGTGAGGTTCTGGAACAACGCACGCTGCTCAGCGGTCAGCCCGCCCAGCACGTCTTCCTCCACGGCGGCGACGCGGCGCTCGGCGTCGGCCAGCGCTTCGCGGCCCTGGGCCGTGGCGACGATGCGGCGCACCCGGCGGTCTTCCGGCGCGGGCTTGCGTTCGACGAGATCCGCGGCGACGAGCTCGTCGATGAGGTAGGTCATCACCGTGCGGTCGATGCCGAGGTGTGCGGCGAGCGCGGCCTGGGTCGGGATGTCGGCGTGGACGACGGCACCCAGGACCTGGAAGCCGCGCGGACCTTGGGGCAGGCCGGCGAGGACGTGGTCGACCTCGCCGTTCCAGCGGCGCAGCACCGTGCCCAGCGCCCAGCCCAGGTTGCCGGCCGGCCGGTCTTCGGGCCCGTGTGTCGCCATGTTTCGAGATTACCTCTCGCGCTCACGCGGCGAGCGCGGCCGGCGTGCCGAGCGACGCGGCGACCCGGGCGACGAACTCGGTGTTGGACTTCGTGGTGCGGACCTGGTCGAGGAACTGCTCGGTCGCGCGCTTGGGGTCCTGGCCGGACAGGGCGCGGCGGACCTCGTTCATGACCTGCAGCTCCGCGGCCGGCACGAGCAGCTCGTCGCGGCGGGTGCCGGAGCCGAAGAGCTCCACGGCGGGGAACACGCGGTTGTCGGCCAGCACGCGGTCGAGCCGCAGCTCGGAGTTGCCGGTGCTCTTGAGCTCCTCGAAGAACACGGTGTCGGCGAGCGAGCCGGTGCCGACGAGCGCCGTGGCGATGATCGTGAGCGAACCGCCGTCCTCGATGTTGCGCGCGGCGCCGAGGATCTTCTTCATCGGGTGCAGCGCACTGGCGTCGACACCGCCGGAGAGGACACGGCCCGACGTGCGAGCGGCGAGGTTGTAGGCGCGGCCGAGGCGGGTGAGCGAATCGAGCAGCAGCACGACGTCGCGGCCGCGTTCCACGAGCCGCTTGGCGCGCTCGACGGCCAGCTCGGCCACGGCCACGTGCTCGGCCGGCTTGCGGTCGAACGTCGACGCGACCACTTCACCGCGCACCGACCGCTGCATGTCGGTGACCTCCTCGGGCCGCTCGTCGGCGAGCAGCACCATGAGGTGCACGTCGGGGTGGTTCACGGCCACGGCTTGCGCGATCGCCTGCAGCACCGACGTTTTCCCGGTCCGGGGCGGCGCCACGATCAGCGCGCGCTGCCCCTTGCCGACGGGCGCGACGAGGTCGAGCACGCGGGTGGTGAGCTGATGGCGGGTGGTTTCGAGGACGAGGCGCTGGTCGGGGTGCACCGGCGTGAGCCGTTCGAACTCCGGGCGGTTCTGCGCCGGAGGAGCACCGTTGACCGAGACGACCTGCTCGCCCTCTACGACGATCTCGTCGCCGCGCCGCAGGTTGTGCTTGCGGATCAGTCCAAAGGGGACGGACGGACCGCCCGGCGTGTAGCCGAGGGCGGCGGTCTTGCCCTGGATGTCGAGAATTCCTTGGTATGACATGGTTTTGACTCCTTGAAGGATGGAAAGCGTCTCTCGGTGAGATCGCGAAACGAGCGAACGCCGCATCGAGGCGACGCAGCTTTCGTGAAAGTTGAGAACTCCCCCGGGCGGCCGTGCCGGCATCCATGGGGATCGAGGTGAGCATAGCGCAAGGGCGCCGAGGACCACAACACGCTATAATCGCGGCGACGGAGAAACGGGGACGTCGCCATGTACACGCTGCTGCACCTTGCTTCACCACTGCATCTGGCGTTCCCCGCCGTCCACGTCTTCGACCAAGCCGGCCCGGCCGCGATCCTCGCGTTCGCCTCCGTGGTGGCCGCGAGCCTGCTCGTGGTCCTGGTCGTCAGCAACGCCAACCGCGGTGAGCTGGCCGCGTGGACCATCCCGGTCCGCGCCCGCCGCACCGCGCTGAACCAGCGCGCCCGTCGCGCGGCTTTCCTGCGGCTGCGCGATCCCGGCGCCCCCGGCCGAAGCCGGCCCCGCGCACCCGGGTGGCACTCCCCGGCTGCGTAACCCCTTTCCAGGTCAGTCCGATCAGGACGGTCCGCAGCCGATTCCGCCTGCCCTGAACCGACTTTCCCCTGGAGTGCTGTCATGCCTGAAATCTTCGACGTGCCCGTCGCCGGCGCGTACCACCTCGTCCACTGGCTCGCCTCGGCGACCGAACCACTCACCGGCTCGTTCGCGGCCGCCGCCGCGATCGTGCTGTTCACCGTCGCCGTGCGGCTGCTGCTCGTACCGTTCGCCCGGGCAGCGGCTCGCGGTCAGCAGGCCCGCACCGCGTTGGCCCCGGAAATCCGCAAACTGCAGGAGAAGCACGGCAAGAACCGCGAAAAGCTCGCCGCGGAGATGGCGAAACTCCAGCAGGAGTCGGGCACGTCGATGTTCGTCGGGTGCCTGCCGATGCTCGCGCAGCTGCCGTTCTTCTGGGTGATGTACCACCTCTTCAGCACGGCCGTGATCTCCGGCGCACCCAACGCCCTGCTCGGCAGCACGTTGTTCGGCATCACCCTCGGCGCCCACGGACTGGCGGCGGCACCGGTCGTGTTCGTGGTGGCCGGCCTGCTCGCCGTGGTGGCGTGGTTCTCGATCCGGTGGCAGGACCGCCAGCGCGACCTCACCGCTCCCGGCGCTCGGTTCCTGCGCCTCCTGCCTTATGGAACAGTCGCGGTCACCGCTTTTGTTCCCTTGGCCGCTTCGCTGTACCTGCTGACGACTACGACGTGGACGGTGGTGGAGCGAGCGGTGCTGTATCGGGTGGGCTGAACTCACGACGCCGGGGTCCCCTGGTGCGGGGTCGCATCAGGGGACCTCGGGGTTCGTGGCAGTGCTTAGGCAGCCCGTCGAGGGCTGGCCTTAAGGCATCCGAGAAGTGCGGCGAAGCCGGCGGCCGGTACTTCGAAGAATCCTCCGTCAGGGTCCTTGCTGTCCCGGATGAGCCGCAGCTCGGCTTCTTCGGCCACCTCGACGCAGTTGTTGGTCTCCCCGCCGGAATACCTACTCTTCCGCCACTTTCGTTCGTCCATTGCCTTCTAGCGCCCTTACACGTCGATGGAGAAGGTCCCTCGTGTCATCGGTCGACAACGCGAGTTTCCGGGCGTCCTTGTGACTGGCAGTGAAGCGCCCGGTGTCTTTGGGGTTCTCGTACCATCGTCCGCCACCGGGAAACTCGATGTACAGGCCAGGAGGGGCGTCGGACTCCTCGTAGTAGACGATGTTGTAGCCGCCCGAGAGCAACCCGTACGCGCCCTGCTTGTGCTCGATCACCCGAATCGTGACGTTCGGGTACTCCATCACAGCGACCACATGGCGTAGCTGTTCCGCCATTGTCTGTGGACCGCCGACGTACCCGTTGACGACGGCCTCATCAACCAGGAACTCGGCTTTGAGCGGCTTCGGGTCGTTGGGCGCCAAGCGTTCCTGCCGTTCCAGGCGGCCCTTGATCACATTCTCGACTCTGGCGTTCGAGTCGTTGAAATGCGGAGCGGCGTCGAAGAGGGCAGAGGCGTAGGCCCGAACCTGAAGCAGACCAGGCCACATGGTTCGCTCGCACGCCCAAAGCTCGACGCCATCCCGCTCGGCAGCCAAGTAGCGGCGGAACTCGTTCGGCGCATCCGCGGGCAGCCGAACCGGAGGCGGCTCGTCATCGGCGATCCTGAACAACCGCTCCGCCTCGACGAACTGGTCGTCACTGGCGCCGTAGTGCCTGCACATGTCGCGGACGACGGAGATCTTCATGAGGACGTCGCCGTTCTCGTACCTGGTGACCGACGGCGCCGACATGCCCAGGTACTCAGCGACCTCCACGACCGTGCGCTTGCCCACGTCCTTGCGCAGAAACGTCAGGTAGGCACCCAAGAGGCGCCTCGCGCGGGTGCGGGTTTGAGCCATTCGCGCAGCATATCGCCGGGTCGTGGTCATTCATGTACATGAGCTTGCACCCATGAACATGCACGTGTTTAATGTGCACGTGTTGGTCCGGTCACCGCCCGTGAAGAGCTGCTTCCGATCCCGGCAGTGAAGAGCAGCTCTTCATCGTCACCGGCCAGCCGACGGCAGGCGGGTCCACTGTTCACAAGGTGGGCCTCGCCTGCCCGACCACTCGACGAGCAGCGTGGGAAGGGACAAGGCATGACCATCTCCGTGGACGACTACACAGTTGGTGTCCGAAGAGCTGTTCGAGCAGCTCACGCGACGGATCGTCAAGGAACAGGGGATGTCCGCCGAGTTCGCGGCCCGCATCGTGGACCAAGTCTTGGCGTTCCTCGCGGCCTGTGCCCGGTCGGAGGCACCGCTCTCGCCGAGCAGCACCGTCGACATCGGATGGCACGCGTTCATCCTCTACACGAAGGAATACGCGGATTTCTGCGACGGGATCGCCGGGCACTTCCCGCACCACGACCCGACACCGCTCGGCGTGACACCGAAGGGTTTTTCTCCGCAGAAGAACGTCGACCGCTCGATCCGGGCAATGCGTGACGCCGGGTTCGCGGTCGACTTGGCGCTTTGGGATGCGTCGGCGAGGTGCTCCCAGCGCCAGCAGGGCTGCACCCACTCCGGGGGCAACACCGGGTGCCATCACCGTTCGGTGCAAACGGAGACAATCACCTCGTGATCGAACGGTACGGATGGGACGCCCTACCGGAGCCTGTCCGGGGTGTGATCCGACAGCACCTCGGACAGCCAACGGTTCTTCGCGAAGTCGAGCAGGGGCAGAACTGCAATCTGGCGCTCGTCGTCAAAAACGACCGCGGGACTGCCTTCCTCAAGGGCGTGCGGGGTGTCAGTCCCCGGATGCGGTGGCTGCGCAACGAGGCCACGGCCGGCGAGCTGGCCACCGGGCTCGCCCCGGCGACCCGGTTCTGTGAGGACGTCGATCCGGACTGGCTCGTCGTGGGCTTCGAGTACCTTTCCGGCCGCCCGGCCGTTCTGGTTCCCGACTCCGCCGATCTGCCGCTGATCGCGGAGACTGTGACCAGGATCAGCGAGTTCGACGGCGGCACCGCTCAACCGCTCAGCGCGCGGTGGGCGGCGGCGGACTGGTGGACCAAGCTGGCCGAGGTCGCTTCGGAGGACGTCGTCGGCTGGGACCTCGACGAGGTGACGGAGTGGAGCCGGCGAGCGGCCCGGCTCGTCAGCGGAAGCGCGTTGCTCCACACGGATCTCCACGAGCACCAGTTCATGATCGACGACAAGACCGGCCGGGTCCGAGTGATCGACTGGGGTCGGCCCGCTTCCGGCGCGGCCTGGGTGGATGTCGCCTTCCTGGTCATCCGTCTGATCGCCGTAGGTCACCGACCAGCTGACGCAGAACAATGGGCGACCGACATGCCGAGCTGGAAGACCGCGACGAAAGAAGCCTTGACGGCGTTCGCGTGCTACGTCGCTGGTTTGTGGACCTACCGCGGTGTCACGAGTCCCTTCACCGGCTCCACCGAGCTCAGTTTCGCGGCGAAAGACTACGCCGCCCACAGGTTGGCCGGCTGGAATGAGCGGCCGCGCCGTGTGTAGAAAGAAGGTTCGTCGTGCGGGACACGCAAACTCTCAGCCCACGGGTCAGGATCCTCGGCGCCAGCTTGCGCGAAGCTCGCCAGGCTGCCCGGTTCGGCCTGCGTGAACTGGCGCGCCGCCTGGACGTGAATCCTTCGATCCTCGCGCACTGGGAGCACGGCACCCGAACTCCCGATTCGGAAGAGGTGTCACGGGTGCTCGGCGCGCTCGGCGTGCGACGCGACCAGGCCCGGCACATCCTCAACCTCGCACGCGGACTCTCCGACCCGAACTCGATCACCTTCGGGTCGAAGGCCGCCCTGGGCCACCACCTGGCCGAGACCGCGCACGAGGCCGTCGCAACCGCGATGACGATCTGGAGCCCCCTGCTCATCCCGCCTCTGTTGCAGATCCCCGATTACCTCCGCGCAACGGTGAAGGCCGCGCTGCCGACCGTCGTCGCCCGTGAGGCCTACCTCGCCGAATTCCTCGAACGACGGACGTCTTCTCCGGCAGGAACCCGCGTGCCTGTCGACGTGTTCGTCGGGGCGGCCGCGTTGCAAGAGACCGTCGACAACGACGACACGATGGTGCGCCAGCTGCGGTTCCTCGGTGACACCACGGCCATCAACGCCGCCGTGACCATTCGACTCGTGCCGAGCGACGTTGGTTTCCACCCCGGGCTGGCGGGCGCGTTCACCTTGTTCACGATGCCGCAAGGCGATCCCATCGTCCGGTGCGACGCCTATGACACCTCGGTCTTCCTCGTCGACAAGCGCGGCCACTATCGAACCGCCGCCGAGAACCTCGATGCGCGAGGACTTTCGCGCGAAGACTCAGTTGCAGCACTCGAAGCGTGCGTCGCGGAGCGGGAATCGCGCGTGCGACAGGATATTTCCGAAGTGTCGAGCAACGCGGAAGACGAGTTGTGGGCGCAGTTGATGACGAGGTAGGGATCGGATCAGCCGAGCCGCAGGCCCGGCGGCAGTCGCAGGTCCGTCACCGTCCCGTCGGCGGCCACAGTGACGTCCAGCGTGCCCCCGGCCAGCGGCAGGTCCGTTACGCGCAGGGCGCCCACCGGGCTTGGCCGCGGCGGGTCGAGGGTGACCACGCCGGCGGGCACGTCGACGCGCAGGCCCAGGAACGTGACCAGCAGCGTCACCGCGGAGGCCGCCGCCCAGGCCTGGGGGCGGCACGACGCGGGGTAGGGCAGCGGAGACGACACGTCGTCCGAGCCGTAGCCCGAGAACAGCTCCGGCAGGCGGTTGTCGAAGCCGCCGGCCGCGTGCACGAGCTGCAGCCCGAGCGAAGCGGCGCGCGATGACTGGCCCGCCGCGTGCAGGCCGCGGACGACGACGGCCGTGTCGTGGGGCCAGACGGAGCCGCAGTGGTAGCTCAGCGGCGAGAAGCCGCCCGCGGTCGAGGACATCGTGCGCAGGCCGAAGCCGGCGGCCATCGACGGGTGGAGCAGCAACTCGCCGACCGAAGCGCTCTCGGCCGGGTCCAGGATGCCCGTGCCCAGGAGGTGCCCGATGTTGCTCGTCAGCGAATCCACCGGTTGCTTCGCGCCGTCCAGGGCCAGGGCCGGGAAGTGGCCGTCCGAAGTGGACACCCAGAAGTGCGAGCGGAAGCGCGAGCGCAAGGCCTCGGCCCACGAAAGCAGCCCGTCGGCCGGTTCGCCGAGCGCGGCGAGCAGCTCGGCGGCGTGTACGGCGGCCTCGTATTGATAGCCCTGCACCTCGGACAGCGCGACGGGCGGTTTGGCGATCGTGCCGTCGGCGAAGCGCACGGCGTCGCCCGAGTCCTTCCAGCCCTGGTTGGCCAGGCCGCGGCCGCTTTCGTCGAGGTACTCCGCGAAGCCGTCGCCGTCGGTGTCGGACAGGCCGGTGATCCAGAACAACGCGGCGCGCAGGTTCGGCAGCAGCGCGCGGACCTCGGCCTCGGGCAGGCCCCAGCGCCAGGCGTCGTACAGCAGGCCGACCCACAGGGCGGTCGCGTCGACGGTGCCGTAGTAGCGCGCGGGCAGCGACATGCCGTGGACCTCGAAGCCGGCGCGACGGCGTTCGTGCAGAATCTTGCCGGGCGCCTCGCCGGTCGCCGGGTCGTGGCGCTCGCCCTGGGCCCGCGCGAGCGTGCGCAGCGTGCCGCCCGCCAGCGAAAGCGACAGCGGCAACGCCAGGCGCGCGGCCCAGAGGCTGTCGCGGCCGAAGAGCGTGAAGAACCACGGCGCACCCGCACCGGCGAACACGTCACCCGGGTGCTCGCGTTCGGCCAGCAGCAACGCATCCAGATCGTCGAGCGAACGGTTGAGCAACGCGGTGAACCGCCGGTCGTCGGCCTCCACCACGGGCGTCGGCAGCCGCGCGGCCGAGCCCGGCACGAAGGGCGCTTCCGGGTCCGTGGCGGTCAGCGTCCAGTGCAGCTCCACGCGGTCCTCGACGCGCACCCGCCACTTCACCAGAACGCGAGCACCGTCCACAGTGGTCCCGCCGTCGGTGGCGACCACGGCCTTGACCAGGCCCTGCTCCCACCGCACGCCACCGTCGACGCGCACCGGCTCCAGCGGGACCGTCGAGCCGCCGGACTTGATCACCTCGATCGACGCGAAGTCCGCCGCCAGCGCGAGCTCGACCACGCACTCCACGGCCTCGGACGCCGACGACACCAGCTCCAGCTTCTCCGTCACCCCGCTCGCCGTGACGCGGCGGTGGCGGCGCAGCCACACCGTCGGGTCCGGGCCGGGGTTGCCGAGGTGGCGCACCAGCCCGGTGAAGGTGCCGCGGTCCGCCGCCGGCTCCTCGAAGCCGATCGGTTCGGGCTCGTGACCGTCGACGGTCACTACCGCTTCGCTCACCAACCGCAGGTCACCGTGCAGCAGACCCTGCGTGCCGTTGCCGCGGATCTGCCCGTCGCGACCGGAGAGGACGACGGTCGGCGCGCGCAGGGCGATCGCGAGGTCGTGGAGCAGCGGCTGCATGGAAACGTCCTCCGGTGGGGTCGGGTGCCTTCGATTTGATCGATCAAACCGGGTTCGTGTCAAGTTGGATTGAAGTCTTGACAGGTCAGCGGCCAACGTTCAGAGTAGCCGCCAGATTGAACGTTCAAATCTGCACCTCGATCGAGGTGCGGGACCAGGTCACCAGGAGGCGGGATGGCGCAGCGGGCCACGCTGAACTCGGTCGCGGAGGCCGCCTCCGTCTCGCGCCAGACCGTGTCGAACGTGATCAACTCGCCCGAGCTCGTGAGCCCGGAGACCCGCGAACGCGTGCTCGAGGCCATCGACCGCCTCGGCTACCGCCCGTCCACCGCGGCCCGCCAGCTGCGCACCGCGCGCTCGCAGATCATCGGCATGCGCATCGCGCCGGTGGGCAACGGCGTGAGCGGCGTGGTCCTCGACCAGTTCCTGCACTCGCTCACGGCCACGGCCGAGGAGTACGACCACCGGATCATGCTCTTCACCGCCGCCGACGACGAAGCCGAGACGCGCGCGTACGCCGATCTCATCGCTTCGGTTGGCGTCGACGGCTTCGTGCTCACCCACACCCACCACGACGACCTGCGCACCCGCTGGCTCAAGGAGCGCGAGCTGCCGTTCGTCACCTTCGGGCGGCCGTGGGGCGACGAGCGGGCGCACGGCTGGGTCGACGTCGACGGCGCCCGCGGCACCCGCCTGGCCACCGAGCACCTCGTGCGCCAGGGCCACCGCCGCATCGCGTTCGTCGGCTGGCCCGCGGGGTCCGAGACCGGTGACGACCGGCGCGCCGGCTGGGAGGCCGGGCTCGCCGCCGCCGGACTGGCGGACCGGCCGCAGATCCCCGTGTTCGACGGCGTGGAGGGCGGGCGCTCGGCCGCCGCCCGGCTGCTCGACGAGCCCGCCGCGCCCACCGCGTTCGTGTGCGCCAGCGACTCCCTCGCGCTCGGTGTGGTCGGCGAGCTGCGCGACCGCGGCCAGCGCCCCGGCGCCGACGCGTCCGTGATCGGTTTCGACGACACCCCGACCGCCGCCGTGCTCGGCCTGAGCTCCGTGGCGCAGCCCATCGCCGAAGTCGCCGCCGAATGCGTGCGCCAGCTGCGCGCGACGCTGCGCGGCACCGCCGGCCCCGAACCCGCCTCGACCCTGCTCGCCCCCCGGCTAGTGCTGCGCACAACCTGACCGCACGACCTGACCTCTCCCCACCTGCACGATCAAGGAGGATCGATGCGTCACCCCCGTTCCCTCCCGCGCACGGCTGTCGCCGCTGCCGGCCTGTTGCTCACGCTCACCGCGTGTGGCGGCGGCTTCGACGACTCGACGGCGCCCGCCACCCAGCAGTCCGGCCCGGCGTCGCTCAAGCTGATGATCGCCTCCAGCGGCGGCGCCGAGCTCACGGCGGTTCAGGACGCCACCGCGAAGTGGGCGGCGGCCTCCGGCGGCTCGAAGGTGCAGGTGATCGCCGCCAACGACCTGCCGCAGCAGCTGAGCCAGGGCTTCGCCGCGGGCAGCCCGCCCGACGTGTTCGCCGTGGACGCCACCAAGTTCCAGAGCTACGCCGACGAGATGCTGCCCTACGGCGATTCGGTGTCCTACAAGGACGATCTCTACCCGACGCTGCGCACCACGTTCACCAAGGACGGCAAGCTCTACTGCGTCCCCAAGGACTTCTCCACGCTGGCGCTGGCGATCAACACCGACCAGTGGACCGCCGCGGGCCTGACCGACAACGACATCCCGAAGAACTGGGACCAGCTCAAAGCCGCCGCGCAGAAGCTGACCACCGGCGGGCACACCGGGCTCGTGTTCAACGACACCCGCGACCGCGTCGGCGCGTTCCTGGTCCAGGCCGGCGGCTGGCCGCTCGACGCGGACCAGAAGAAGGCCACGGCCGACACCCCGCAGAACCTGCAGGGGCTCACCTTCGTGCGCGACCTGCTGGCCTCCGGCGTCGCCAAGTACCCGAAGCAGATCGGCGCGGGCGACTCGGGTGAGGCGTTCGGCCAGGGCAAGGCCGCGATGAGCGTCGACGGCAACTGGATGGTCGGCGGGATGACCAAGGACTACCCCAACGTGAAGTACCGCGTCGTGCCGCTGCCGGCCGGGCCGGCGGGCGCGGGCACGCTCTCGTTCACGCAGTGCTGGGGCATCGCCGCGAAGAGCAAGTTCCAGGACCAGGCCAAGCAGCTCGTGGACGCGCTGATGCAGCCGCAGCAGGAGCTGGCGTTCGCGAAGACGTTCGGTGTGATGCCCTCGCGGCAATCGGCGCGGACGCAGTACCAGCAGGAGTTCCCGCAGCAGGCGGCGTTCCTCGCCGGGGCCGACTCGGCACACGGCCCGGTGACGCTCACCAAGATGGACCCGGTGCTCACCGACTTCGACGCCCAGATCCAGCAGCTGCCCGGCGCGGACCCGAAGCAGATCCTGAAGCAGCTGCAGACCAACACCACCGCCGCGCTCGGTCAGTGAGCTGGGCATGACGACCCTGCTCACCACCACGAGCACCCCCGCCGCGCCACCATCCCCGGCGCGGCGGGGGAAGGGCCCGAGCCGGCGTGAAGGCCGCGTGGGCTGGCTGTTCCTGGCGCCGACACTGGTGGTGCTCGCCCTGTTCTTCGTGCTGCCCATCGGGATGGCGCTGTGGGTGAGCGTGAGCGACTGGACCGGCAACGGCAGTCCGTTCTCGTCGCGCGTGCACTTCGTCGGCGGCGACAACTACGCCGCACTGCTCACCGAACCCGGTCTCACGCAACGCAACTTCGCCACGAGCATCCGCAACAACGGCTACTTCGTGCTGTTCGTGGTGCCGCTGCAGACGGCGCTCGCGCTGTTCCTCGCGATGGTGCTCAACCAGCGCCGCCTCAAGGGCAAGCAGTTCTTCCGCACGGCGTTCTACTTCCCCACCGTGACCAGCTCCGTCGCGATCTCGGTGGTGTTCCTGTTCCTCTTCTCCAGCACCGGCACGGTGAACGCCGCGCTGAAACTGTTCGGAGTGGACGGTCCCAGCTGGTTCGCCGATCCGCGCGGCGTCTTCCAGATCGTCCTCAACGGACTCGGGGTGCCGAAGAACCCGGCCGCGCTGACGTCGCACGGTTTCCTCGGACTGACCTGGTGGGACTGGCTCTCGGGCCCGAGCGTGGCGATGTGCTCGATCATCGTGCTCGTGGTGTGGACGACCACCGGCGGCTTCATGCTGATGTTCTACGCGGCGCTGCAGAACCTTCCGCCGGGCATCGACGAGGCCGCGTTGATCGACGGTGCCAACGGGTGGCAGCGCTTCTGGCGCGTGACCCTGCCGCAACTGCGCCCGACGTTGTTCCTCGTGCTCACCCTCGGCCTGATCGGCACGTGGCAGGTCTTCGACCAGATCTACGTGCTCAGCCGCGGCGCCCCCGCCAACACCACGCTCACCCCCGCGTACCTGTCCTATTCGACGTCGTTCATCGGCAAGGAATGGGGCCAGGGCTCGGCGATCGCGTTCCTGTTGTTCTTGGTGATCGTGGTGCTCACGCTCGTGCAGCGCTGGCTGCTGAAGGAGAAGGACGGAAAACGGAGGAGCCGGCGGTGAAGCGACGCGGATATCTGCGCTGGGTCGGCCTCGGCGTGCTGCTGCTGGTCGCCGTCGCCTACATCTACCCGTTCCTGATCCAGCTGGCGACGGCGTTCAAGACCGACGCCGACGCGACGGCCCACCCGCTCACCCCCTGGCCGCACGAGTGGTCCGTGGCCGTGTTCAGCACCCTCGCCCAGCAGGACTTCCCGCGCTGGGCGCTGAACTCGATCTTCATCTCGGTCACGATCACCGTCGGCCGGGTGGTGTTCAACTCGATGGCCGGTTACGCGCTGGCGCGGCTGCGGTTCCGCGGCCGGAGCGCGGTGTTCGGCGCGATCGTGGCCGTGCTCGCCGTGCCGAGCGTGGTCCTGCTCATCCCGAAGTTCCTGGTGCTCAACCAGTTCGGCATGTACGACACCTACGCGGCGATGATCATCCCCCTGCTGGCCGACGCGTCGGGCGTGTTCATCATGAAGCAGTTCTTCGAGAGCGTGCCACTGAGCGTGGAAGAGGCGGCCCGCATCGACGGCGCCGGACCGCTGCGCACGTTCTGGTCCGTGGTGCTGCCGATGTCGAAGCCGGCGCTCATCACCATGACGATCCTGGCGTTCCAGGGGTCCTGGAACGAGCTGCCGCACTACATCGTGTCGCGGCAGGACCCGGCACTGAACACGCTCACCACCGGCGTCGCCTCGCTCGTGTCCGGCGAGCTCGGGCAGGGCAACCAGTTCCCGCTCAAGCTCGCCGCCGCACTGCTGATGACGGTGCCGGTGGCGATCGTGTACTTCGTCTTCTCGAAGCGCTTCACGCGAGGCACGTACGAGGGTGTCGACAAGTAGTCAAGGCCCGATCGATTACGGCATCGCCCACGGCGCGTTCGGCAGCACGTGGCCGGTCTCCAGCAGCGACTTGAGGTTCGCGAAGACCGAGGGCCAGCCGCGGCTGATGTCCCGGTGCGCCTGCTCGTCGGCGAGGTCCTCGTGGGTCACGGTGAGCCGGACGATCGCCTCGTACTGCTCGATGTCGAACGTCACGCGCGAAGGCTGCTGGGTGTCCTCCTTGTTCGGGTCGAACCAGCGGGTCACGAGCCGCTTCGGCGGCACGGCCTCCACAACGTCGCCGTAGACGTCGGTGACGCCGGAGCCGTCCGTGCGCACGTGCTTCCAGCTCGAGCCGGGCTGCCAGTCGGACTCGTTGCGGTGCCCCCAGTACTGCCCGGTGAGCTCGGCGTCGGTGAGCGCCTCCCACACCTTCTCCGGCGTGCTTTCGATGTAAGTGACGTAGACGTAACTCGGCTTGTCGGTCATGGCTTCCTCTGCTCGGCGTTTGACGGCGCTCAGCGCGCGCAGCCGGGGGCGCTCGAACTTGTCCACCCAGCGTTCTTGCATCTCGTGCAACGGGACCGGGTTGAGGTAGTGCAGCTTCTCCCGCCCACGGCGCACCGTGCTGACCAGGTTCGCCGCCTCGAGGACGGACAGGTGCTGCGTGACCGTCTGGCGCGTCATGTCCAGGCGGGCGCACAGCTCGTTGAGCGTCTGTCCGTTGTCCTCGTGCAGCTGGTCGAGCAGGTGGCGCCTGGTCGGGTCGGCCAGCGCCTTGAACACCGCGTTCAAAAAACCCTTGTCCAGCTCCGGTTGCACACCCACAGTAAGGCAGTCAAATGACTGCATGTCAAGCCCTCGGGCATACTGGCCTGGTGAAGAGCGTGGTCAAGGCTTGGACAGTGGCAGCGACCGGTAGCGGGCTGCCGTCGACCCTGCACGCGGTGATCACGCGTGGTGATCCGCTGGCGGCGACGCGCGCGGCGGGCACGCTGGCGCCCGGCGGCAAGGCCGGGCTGGTCCGCGGCGCCTTGGTCCACGGGCTCGTGTCCGCCGGCTGGACGGCCGCGCTCGCCTACGTGGACCGCCGCCGGCCGCTCTCGGTCGCCGACGGGGTGGCCGCGGGAGCGGCCATCGCCGTGCTGGACCTGGAGATCGTCGGCCGGCACAACGCGGCGATCCGGGCGTTGCCGCGCGGGGCGCAGTGGCTTGACCACCTGGCCTTCGGCGCGCTGACGGCCGTGGCGCTCAGAGCAGCTCGGGCTTCAGCTGCGGGTCCGCCATCTCCGCGTCGAAGGGGAACATCGGCCGCTCGATCCCGGCGTGCCCGAGGCGCAGCAGGTCTTGGTCGACGCCCCCGGGCGTGAGGGCGAGCAGCCAGTCGGCGGCCATGTCGTACAGCTCCGGTTCCAGGTAGCCGATTTTCACGATCACCACGTCGGCTTCACGCGGGCGCAGGCCGAGGGCGAGGAAGTCGGACTCCAGGTGGTAGGGCTTGCGCCGTGCGGTGACGATCACGCGCAGGCCGCCGACGGCGAACACCACGGCCGTGCCCGCGACCGGGTCTTCGACGTCGATCGCCTCGACCCGCGCGGTCACCGGCACCGGGCCGTGCGGGCCGGAGTCGACCTTTCCTCCCAGTGCCACGGAAACCGTGGCACCCACCCCGGCCGATACCGCCGTGGCGACGGCTTCCGGGTCCACGATCGCGGCGTACAGAGTAGTGAGCGCGGAGTCCACAATGGCCGGAGTGCGCAGGAGGACGTCGAGGCTCCAGGAGGTGTCTCCGGCGCCACCGGCGGTCGGGTTGTCCCCGGAGTCGCTGACGAAAAACGGCCGCGCGGTCGAGGCGACGGCTTGCTCCAGGCATTCGGTCAGGGTTCCTGTCGGGGCGACGAAGGCGAAGTCGCGTCGTGCGTCCCAATAGGACTTCGCGAGCCGCTCGGCCTGGTGCACGAGCACGTCTTCGTCGTCGCCGGACACGACCACGGCCGCTTGGCAGCGCGGTTCGTCGGCCCAGGCGTAGCCGACCCAGATGGCGGCGTCGAGCACTCCGTCGAGCGCTTCGACCTCGTCGACCGCCGCGTAGACGCTCTTCGCGGGTTCGAGGCGGGTACTGGTCTTCTCGCCGGGCAGCAGCACCGGCACCTGCACCCAAGCCTTCTTCGGCTTGCCCCCGCGCCGCAGGCGAGCGGCGAGGTTGCGGGCCGCGCGCTCGCGCGTGTCCCATGCGTCGGTGTGCGGCGCCTTGCGGTAGCAGGTGATCAGGTCCAGCGCCGTGGCCAGCTCGCGCGAGACGTTGCCGTGCAGGTCCATCGACGCCGAGATGAGCACTGAAGGCCCGAGGATCGAGCGGATCTCCGTGGCCAGCGCGGCTTCGACGTCCGTCCGGCCGACCACACTCATCGCGCCGTGGATGTCGAAGAACAACCCGTCGAGCTGCTCCGCCGCGCGCACCCGCTCCAGGATCTCCCCCGACAGCTCCGCGTACGCCTCCTCGGTCACCGCGCCACCGGGCAGCGAACGGGCGTGCACGAGCGGCACCCATTCGACGTCGTCCGTCCACGAAGGACGGTCTTCACGCAGGAACGGGTAGCGGGCCAGCAGTTCGTCGCCCCGGGTCACGTGGAAGTCGGCCACGGTCGAGCGGTGCGGGGAGAACGTGCTCGACTCGATGGCGATCCCCGTGATCCCGATCCGCACCTTCGTCATCGTCTGCTCCGTATCGCTTCGTCGAAGACCTCGTCCAGCACCAGCGCGCCCGCGCCGTACAGCCCGGCGTCCGGGCCGAAGCGCACCCGATCGATGCGCAGTTCCCTGGTGGCCAGGGGAAGACAGCGTTCGTAGAGCGCACCGCGCACGGCGGCCACGAACGCCTCCGAACCCGACAACGCGCCGCCGAGCAGCACTTCGTCGGGGTTGCCGAAGTTCACCACCGTGGCCAGCACCTCGCCGAGCTGCAGGCCCGCGCGCCGCACGGCCGTGGTCGCGTCGGGGTGCCCGTCCTCCGCCGTCGCCATCACCTGCGCGGTGCTGTTCACGTCGACGCCCTGCTCGCGCAGCTGCGCCACGAGGGCCGCGCCGCTGGCCACCGTCTCCAGGCAGCCGCGGTTTCCGCAGGTGCACGGCCGATCTCCGGCCGCGGGCACGCGCACGTGGCTGATGTCGCCCGCGACGCCGGCCCGGCCGCGGTAGAGCCGGCCGGTGACGACGAGGCCCGAGCCGATGCCCGTGCCCGCCTTCACCACGAGCAGCGTGCGCCCGGGCGCCCCGGCGACGGATTCGCCCAGCGCCTGCAGGTTCGCGTCGTTGTCCACCGCCACGGGCAGGTCGAAGTGCTCGCGCAACGCGTCGCGCACCGCGAACCCGCGCCAGCCCGGCATGCGCGAGGGCAGCGTGATCGTGCCCGCGCCCACGTCGACCGGTCCGGGGAACGCGACGCCGATGCCCAGCTGCCGACCCGGGCACCGCGCCTCGGCCGCGACTTCCCGCACGGTGCCGGCGAACGCCGCGACAACCTGCGCCGGCTCGCGGTTGATGTCCAGCGGCCGCTCGGCGACGTGCAGCAGGTTGCCCGCGATGTCGAGCGCGCCGATGCGCACGTGCCGCGAACCGACGTCGGCGGCCCAGACGTGGCCGAACCCCGCGTTGACGGACAACAGTTTCGGCCGCCGGCCACCCGCCGAGCTGCCTTCGCCGGACTCGACGAGCACCCCGGCGGAGATCAGCGCCTGCGTCCGGACGGACACCGTCGACTGCGGCAGACCGAGCACGCGCGCGAGGTCCATTCGCGAAACGGCGTGCTCGTGGGCGACGAGCCAGAGCAGCCGCAGCAGACCGGCGGGATCCTGGGCCACGGCCGTCACCTACTTACTTCATGTCTGATGTAACTGTCCGGAAACTTGCCCCCGAAATCACCTCTTGGCAATTTCCAACACGCATGCGACATTACACGGCAACCAAGAACACGCCCAGTCCCTCGACATCGACTTACACCAAGGATGTTGGAAGTGATGCGGATGGCTCGACACCGGTGGCGCGCCGCGCTCGGGGTCACGCTCGCCGCCGCGCTGGCGCTCTCCGGCTGCGCGACGAGCCGCGAGCAGCACGGCGGCGGTTCGGGCAAACCGGTGACCGGTGGCAGCGCGCGGATCGCACTGCCCCCGTCGGCGACCCCGAACTGGATCCTGCCGATCTCGATCCCCGGCTACGGCGCGAGCTACAACGGCGCCATCCGGGCCGAGCTGTACCTGCCGCTGTACAACTACGACGGCACCTCGGGCTCGGTCGCGCTCGACGACCCCTCGAGCGCCGCGAACCCGCCGAGCTACTCGGCCGACGGCTTGACCGTGACGATCACGCTCAAGCCACTCACGTGGTCGACCGGCGATCCGCTGACCAGCCGTGACGTCGAGTTCTGGCTCAACCTGCTGCGCGCGGGCAAGGACAACTGGGGCAAGTACTCCGAAGGCCTGATGCCCGACAACATCAAGGCCTTCCACGCGCAAGACGACCACACGTTCACGCTCACCCTGGACAAGCCGTACAACGCCGACTGGTTCACCGCCAACCAGCTCAGCCTGGCGGTGCCGATGCCGCAGAAGGCGTGGGACCGCACGAGCGCGGGCGGCCCGGTCGGCGACTTCGACCGCGACCCCGCGGGCGCGAAGAAGGTGTTCGACTTCCTGGTGGCGCAGGCGAAGCAGCTCGGCACGTACGCGACGAATCCACTGTGGAAGGTCGTGAACGGGCCGTTCACGCTCGCCGGGTTCACCGCGTCGGGCCAGGTGACGCTGACCAAGAACCCGAAGTACACCGGCCCGGACCCGGCGAAGCTCGACACCGTGCAGTTCCTGACCTTCACCAGCTCCTCGGCGGAGTACAACGTGCTGCGCGCCGGCGGCGTCGACTACGGCTACGTGCCCACGTCGAACCTCGGCCAGCGCCCGAAACTGGAGGCGCAGGGCTACCGGATCGAACCGTGGAACGGCTGGTCGATCACGTACTCGCCCTTCAACTTCAACAACCCCCAGCTGGGCGCCGCGTTCAAGCAGCTTTACGTGCGCCAGGCCCTGCAGCACGCCGTGGACCAGGACAGCATCACCTCGGTGATCTGGCGCGGCACGGCCCGCGTGGACTACGGCCCCGTGCCGCAGGACAACGACGTGAAGTACCTGTCGGCGCGGCAGAAGACCAACCCGTACCCGTTCGACCTCGTCGCCGCCCGGAAACTGCTGACCGGTCACGGCTGGAAACCCGGCTCCGACGGCGTCCTCGAGTGCGCGTCGCCCGGCAACGGACCCGCGCAGTGCGGCGAGGGTGTCAACGCCGACACGAGGTTGTCGCTCACGATGCTGACCGAGTCGGGCTCCGACGAGACCGACGGGACGATGCAGGAGCTGCGCTCGGAGCTGTCGAAGATCGGCGTGGAGATGAAGATCAATGCGCAGCCACTGAACACCGTGCTGGCCAACGGAACCGCGTGCAAGCCGGAAGAACCGTCGTGCTCGTGGCAGCTGTCGTACTTCGGCACGCAGGGCAGCTGGTACTTCCCCGCCAACCCCAGCGGCGAGGACCTGTTCGCCACCGACGCCGGCACGAACTTCGGCAGCTACGCCGACAAGCACGCCGACGACCTGATCACCGCGACCAACCTGGCCACGGGCGATCAGCCGATGCTCGACTACAGCGCCTACCTGGCCGAGCAACTGCCCGTGCTCTGGCTGCCCAACCCGCCATACCAGGTGTCGGCGATCGACACCGCGCTGCGCGGGGTGACCCAGGATCCGCTGGCCGGGATTCAGCCGCAGCGCTGGTACTGGACGAGGTGAGGACATGACCCGCTACCTCCTCAAGCGGCTCGTGCTGGCCGTGGTCGTGGTGCTGCTGGTCACCGTGGTCACGTTCGTGCTGCTGCACCTGCTGCCCGGTGGTCCGGCGCGCGGCGTGCTCGGTGTGAAGGCCACGCAGGAGCAGATCGACGCGTTCAACAAGGCCCAGGGCTTCGACCAGCCGCTGCCCGTGCAGTACTGGGAGTACCTGGTGCGCTTGCTGCACGGCGACCTCGGCGACTCGTACACGCAGAACTCCCCCGTCTCGACGCTGCTGGAAGAGCGCGTGCCGAAGACGCTGCTGCTCACCGCGATCTCGACGCTGCTCGCGATCGTGGTGGCGCTGCCGGTGGGTGTGTGGCAGGCGGTGCGGCGCGGCAAGGCCGCGGACCACGTGACCACCGGCGTGACGTTCCTGCTCTACGCGACGCCGGTGTTCTTCCTGTCGCTGGTGCTGATCATCGTGTTCGCGCAGGTGCTGCCGTTGTTCCCGGCGCAGGCCGCGCAGGGCGACACGATCGGTGAGCTGCTGTCGCAACCCGGCTCGCTGGTGCTGCCGGTGGTGGCGGGTATGGGGGCGGCGCTGGCCGCGTTCAGCCGGTACATGCGGGCGTCCACTCTGGACAACCTCGCCGAGGATTACGTGCGCACCGCCCGTGCGAAGGGCACGCCGGAACGCACGATCATCTGGCGGCACGTGTGGCCGAACTCGCTGACGTCGGTCGTGTCGATGCTCGGCTACTACGTGCCGGTGGTGTTCAGCGGTTCGCTGGTGGTGGAGTCGATGTTCAACTACCCCGGCGTCGGCCTGCTGTTCTGGACGGCCGCGCGCAACGCCGACTTCCCCGTGCTGCTCGGGGTGGTGCTGGTGATCGCCGTGGCGACCGTGATCGGCTCGTTGCTCGCGGACGTCGTGCAGCTCGTGATCGATCCGCGCGTGCGGGTGAAGGGAGTGCGGTCGTGACCGTCCTTTCGCGAGTGTTCGCGCGGCGTACGGCGCTCGTCGGCGCGATCCTGCTGCTGGTGGTGATCCTGTTCTGCTTCTTCGGCCCGCTGCTCTACGGCACCGACCAGTCGCACACCGATCTCGCGGCCGCCCGGCTCGGGCCCGGCAGCGGCCATCCGCTGGGCACCGACGACCTCGGCTACGACGTGCTCGGCCGGCTGATGGTGGCCGGGCGGACGTCGCTGATCATCGGTGTGCTGGCCGGGCTCATCGCCACCGCGATCGGCGCGGTGTGGGGCGCGCTCGCCGCCTACACCGGTGGCTGGCTCGACACGGTGCTCATGCGCGTGGTCGACACGGGCGTCGCGATTCCCGCGCTGTTCCTGCTGCTGGTGGCGGCCACGCTGGTCACCCCGAGCGTCGGGGTCTTGGCGCTGATCATCGGCTGCGTGTCGTGGCTGGTGCCGGCGCGGCTGATGCGCGCGGAGACGGTGAGCCTGCGCGAACGCGACTACATCCGCGCGATCACGGTGCTCGGCGCGAGCCGCACGCGCGTGGTGTTCCGGCACGTGATCCCCAACGCCATCGGCACGGTGATGGTGAACGCGACGTTCCAGATCGCCGACGCCATCCTGCTCGTGGCGTACGTGAGCTTCCTCGGCCTCGGCGTGCCCGCGCCGGACACCGACTGGGGCGCGATGCTGTCGAAGGGCATCACCTACACGTTCGACGGCGCGTGGTGGCTGATCCTGCCGCCGGGCATCGCGATCGTGCTCGTGGTGTGCGCGATCAACTTCCTGGGCGACGGACTGCGCGACGCGTTCGCGGTGAAGGGACGGCGATGAGCGAGCCGGTGCTCGACATCCGTGGCCTGCGGGTGTCCTACGGGGACGGTGATCCGGCCGTCAACGGGCTGTCGCTGACGGTCGAGCCGGGTGAGATCGTGGCGGTGGTCGGCGAATCGGGCTCGGGCAAGAGCACGGCCGCGCTCGCGGTGCTGGGACTGCTGCCCGAGTCAGCCTCGGTGTCCGGGGCGATCGAGCTGGACGGGCAGAACGTGCTGGAGCTGCGGGGCGAGGAGCTGCGTAAGCTGCGCGGGCAGGGCGCGGGCATGGTGTTCCAGGAGCCGATGACGGCGCTGAACCCCTTGCTGCGTATCGGTTTTCAGCTCGCGGAGGCGATCCGCAACCACGATCCCCGGAAGCGGCGGCACAAGCACTACTACCCGCGGTGTCTGGAGCTGCTGGAACGCGTTGGGGTACCAGAGCCTGAGGCGCGGCTGAAGCAGTACCCACACGAGCTCTCCGGTGGGTTGCGCCAGCGCGTGATGATCGCGATCGCGCTGGCCGCACGGCCGAAGCTGATCATCGCGGACGAGCCGACCACCGCGTTGGACGTCACCGTTCAGCAGCAGATCCTGGACTTGCTCAGGGACATCCGTTCGACGGAAGGTACGGCGACGCTGCTGATCACGCACAACATGGGCGTGGTGGCGGACGTCGCCGACCGCGTGCTCGTGCTGCGGTCCGGACGGCTGGTGGAAGAGGCTCCGACGGCTGAGCTGTTCTCCTCTCCGCGGGCCGCGTACACGCGTGAGCTGCTGGCCGCCGTGCCACGGTTGGGTGCGGGCGAGCACGCCGACGCGGTGGCGGCGCCGGGCAAGCCGGTACTGGCGTTGACGGACATCGTGGTGGAGTACGGCGGGAAGCGGGCCGTGGACTCGGTGTCGCTGAGCGTCGGGCCGGGCGAGATCGTGGGGCTGGTCGGGGAATCGGGTTCGGGCAAGACGACGCTGGGCAACTGCGCGCTGGGCCTGGTCACGCCGAAGTCGGGCCGGGTGGAGGTGCTCGGCGGGCCGCTGCCACGCGGTACCGGACGCTCGGCGCGGGCGGTGCGGCGACAGATCGGGGCGGTGTTCCAGGATCCGGCGTCTTCGCTGGACCCGCGGATGACGGTGGCCCAGACCGTGGCCGAGCCGCTGATCATGCACACCTCGGCCGGGGGGTCCGAGCGGCGACGGCGCGTGCGCGAGCTGCTCGACGCCGTGGAGCTGCCGGAGTCGCTGATGGAGCGCTACGGCCACGAGCTGTCCGGCGGGCAGCGGCAGCGCGTGAGCCTCGCGCGGGCGCTCGTGCTGGGGCCGAAGCTGCTGATCGCGGACGAGCCGACGAGCGCGCTCGACGTGTCCGTGCAGGCCGTGGTGCTGGACGTGTTCAAGCGGCTGCACGAGGAGTTCGGGTTCGGCTGCCTGTTCGTGAGCCACGACCTCGCCGTGGTCGACAGCCTGTGCGACCGCGTCGCCGTGCTGCGCGGGGGCGAGCTCGTGGAGCAAGGGCCGGCCGCGCGGGTGCTGCGGGAGCCGTCGCACGCGTACACGCAGGCGTTGCTGCTGTCCTCGCCCGTGCCGGACCCCGCGGTACAGCGCGGCCGTCGGGACGCGCTGGCGGACGTGGATCCCGCGGCGTGAGCGAAGTGTGGGCCGGGGTCGACATCGGCGGGTCGAAAACGCTCGTGGTCGTGTGCGATGCCGACGGCCGGGAGGTGGCGTCGGCATCGGCGGACTCGGGTGCGCACCTGGGCGGCGCGGCGATCCTGGACGGGGCGGCCGCGTTGGTGTTGTCGCTGGCGCCCGGCGAGCCGGCGGGGGTCGGCGTCGGCGCGGCCGGCGTAGTGGAGCCGGAGACCGGGACGATCGTGGTCACCGGCGATTCGTTCACGGGCTGGGCAGGCACGGCCGTCAACGCGGGGCTGTCCGCCCGGCTGGGTGGCGTGCCGGTGGTGACGGAGAACGACGTGAACGCGTTCCTGCTGGGCGAACTGTCCACAACGGACCGGCACGTGCTCGGCGTCGCGCTGGGCACGGGTGTCGGCGGCGCGCTGTACGTGGACGGCACCCTGCTGCACGGCGGCGGCACGGGCGCCGGCGAGATCGGCCACGTCGGCACCTACGGCCCGGCGCCGTGCACCTGCGGGCAGACCGGCCACCTGGAGGCCTACGCGTCCGGCCGGTCCCTGGCCCGCCGCTACACGGAGGCGACGGGGGTTTCCCTGCGGGCCGAGGCCGTCGCGGCCGCCGCCCTGGACGGTGACGAGGCCGCGTTGGCGGTGTTCAGCGACGCCGGGCGTTTCCTCGGCGAGGCGATCACGCACGCGTGCGGCCTGCTCGGCATCGCGACGGCCGTGGTCGGCGGCTCCGTGACGAACTCGTGGGCGCTGCTGGAGAAGCCGATGCAGGAGGCGCTGACCGAGCACCCCCTGCTGTCGGGCTCTCCGGTGGACGTACGGCTGGCCCGGGGCGGCGCCAAGGCGGTCGCGCTGGGTGCGGTCGCCCTCGCGCGATCGACGTTCAGCCGAGGGTGACCTCAGCGCCTGGCTTGAGCAGGTGCAGCCGGGTCTTGCCGTTGGCGGCAAAGGCTTCCGCCAGCGTGTCCGGTCCCTGCGTGAAGTGTCCCCAGCCCTCGAAATGCAGCGGCACCACGTCGTCGGCGCCCAGGATCTCCGCGGCTTCGGCGGCGGCCGTGGACTCCAGGGTCAGGTAGGCGTCGATGAGCGGCGTGCGCGCGGCACCGGCGAAGAGGACAGCGATGGGCACGGGCCCGAAGCGGCCGGCGATTTCGCGGACACGGTCGAGCGAGGCGTTGTCACCACTGACGTAGACGGACGGCAGGCCGTCTTTCGACAGCAGGAAACCCGTGACCTCACCGACCTTGGCCTCGGCGCCTTCCGGCCCGTGTAAAGCGGGCAGTCCGGTCACGCGCACTCCCCCGACGTCCGCGTGCGTCCAGTTCGGCAGCGCCCGCGCCGTGCCGCCGAGCCGCTCGGCGCCCGACGTCGTCGTGAGGGTGAGCGGCGCCGTCGCGAGGTACTCGCGCCCGCCGCGGTCGAGGTTGTCCGCGTGCTGGTCGTGCGACAGCAGCACGGCGTCCACGGCGCCGACCTCGGCGGGGCTCGCCACCGGCTCGGTCGTCTTCACGAGCACACGGTTGCCGATCGGATACTCCCCCGGCTGGTCGAACGTCGGGTCGGTCAGGAACCGCACCCCGCCGTAGGTGATCAACGACGTCGGTCCGCCCAGGTGGCGCAGCGAGAAAGTGGTCATGCCGCCATCCTGCCCCGGTGCGCCGGCGAGGGGTGAGTGGCAGTCAAGTCGTTCATCGATGAGATCCTGCCAGTACTGTGGAGCCGTGCAGAAGATCGCGCTGGTGCTGTTCGACGGGGCCCGGCTGTTCGACACGGCGGTGGTCGACGAGGTGTGGGGCGCGCGCAGCGGGCCCGGGGCGGAACTGCGCCGGTGCGCGGCCACGAAGGAGCCGGTGGAGCTGGCGGGCGGGGCCGTGCTGAAGCCCGAACGGACGTTCGCCTGGTTGCGCACGGCGGACGTCGTCGTGGTGCCGGGCCTGGCGAACGTCGATGCCGAGCCCTCGCCGGAGCTGCTGGCCGCGTTGCGCGCCGCGCATCGGGCCGGGGCGCAGGTGGCGGGGTTGTGCCTGGGCGCGTTCGTGTTGGGTGCGGCGGGGTTGCTGGACGGCCGGCCGGCCGCCACGCACTGGCGCTTCACGACCGAGCTCGCGCGGCGGCATCCGTCCGCGCGGGTCGACCCCGGCGTGCTGTACGCGGGCGGCGACGGCGTGTGGACGTCGGCGGGCGTCGCGGCCGGCATCGACCTCTGCCTGCACCTCGTGCGGATCACGCAGGGCGCGGACGTCGCGGCGGGGATCGCGCGGGCCATGGTCACGGCGCCGTTCCGCTCGGGCGGGCAGGCGCAGTTCATCACGGTTCCCACGCCGCCTCGCGACGAGGAACCGCTGGCCGCCGTGCGGGAACGCGCGTTGCGGGAACTGCGGCGGCCGTTGACGGTCGCGGAGCTGGCGGGCTGGGCGTCGATGTCCGAGCGCACGTTCGCGCGCCGGTTCGTGGCCGAGACGGGCACCACGCCCGTGCGCTGGCTGCTGGACCAGCGCATCGCCCGGGCGCAGCAGCTGCTGGAAAGCTCCGACCTGCCCGTCGCCGAGATCGCGGGCTGTTGCGGGTTCGGCTCACCGGTGTCGTTCCGGCAGCACTTCACCCGCCACGTCGGCGTCGCGCCCAGCCGCTACCGCACGGATTTCCGGCCCTCGACCACGACGTCGGACCGGTCCGCCCTCGCTTCCGCCGGAAACCGGACGACGTAAGTCTTCCCCGGCGCACCCAGGCGGCCGGTGCGCAGCCGCGAGTGCAGCTCTGAGTTTGGTCCTTCGCCTGGCCACGACCCGACCCTGGGGCAGCCCTCCGAGACCGGTCCCGGCGTCACGACGTGAGCGCCCAGGTGACGGTGTCCGTGTACGAGTGTCCATTGCGGACTCCGGTCACCTTCACGACGTTCTTGCCGGGCTCGAGGGTGACCGGCCAGGTGTAGATGTGATCGGGTGACGCGGCGGGCGTGCCGACTGGGGTTCCGTTCAGGGTGAGCGAAACCGTGTCCACTCCGTTGCCGTACGCCTTTACCGTGGTGGCCGCGGTCGTGCGGTCGGTCCAGCGGCGGCTGGTCAGGTAGACGAACGGCGTGGTGGTCCAGTTGGCCTTGTACCAGTAGAACGCGTCCTTGCGGACCTGGCGGTCATAGGTGACCAGGCCCTTGTCGTTGCGGCCCAGGGTGTCGCCTTCGGTGCGGCCGTCGGAGGCGAAGTCGAACATGTTCCACACGAACGTGCCCCACAGGTAAGGCCGCGTCTCGATCTGCTTCCACGAGTTCTCGTGCACGAAGGTCTCGTACTCCTCCGGGTGCACGCGCGACGGGATCACCGGCGGCTTCACTGTGGAGTTCTCGACGTGGTCGTAGATGCTGCCGCCGGCGCCGTACTCGCTGATCGCGATCTTGCGCGCGGGATCGGCCGCGTGCAGCTGGTCGGTCCACGGGCCGGGGCCGGGCGCGGACAGGTCGTACCAGCCGTAGTACTTGTTGTAGGCCGCGAGGTCCGCGTGGCCGGAGACGGCGTCCTGGCCGCCCTTGTGGTTGGCGTACACGGAAAGCCGCGCCGGGTCCTCGGCCTTCACCTGGTCGGCGAGACTTTGGAGGATGCCGTTGGTGACGTCGTCGTTCTTGGCCTGCTCGTTGCCGATGCCCCAGAACGCGATGGACGGGTGGTTGTAGTTCTGGCGGATGAGCTCGGACATCTGCTGCGTCGCGTTGGCGCGGAACGCGGCGCTGTCGGTGATGCCGTTGACCAGCGGGATCTCCGCCCACACCACGTACCCGCGCTGGTCAGCGAGGTCGTAGACGTGCTGCGACTGCTGGTAGTGCGCCGTCCGCAGCGCGTTGACGCCCATCTCGTCCATGAGGTCGAAGTCCTGGTCGCGCTGCCGGTCGGCCACGGCCCAGCCCTCGTCGAGGCGGTCCTGGTGCGCGTTGACGCCGTGGAGGGCGACGTGCTGTCCGTTGAGGAAGAAGCCCTCGTCGGGGTCCACTGTGGATTCCCGGAGCCCCAGCGGTTGGCTCACAGTGTCGGTGACGCGACCGGTGCGCGCGTCCAGGACGTCGACGGTCGCGTGGTAGAGGTACGGGTCGGCTTTGCCCTGCCAGAGGTGGGGCTTGGTGATACTCAGCTGCTGCTTGATGTCGGTGTCGCCGGTGAGCTGCCGCGGCTCCGACGTGGCCTGCGCGACGACGTGACCCCGGGCGTCGGCGACGGTCGTGCGCACGGACGCCTCGCGGCCGGCGCCGGAACTGTTGCGCACCTTGGTGACCACCCCGACGGTCGCCGCCTCCGCCGTCACTGCGCTCGGCGTGAGGTAGACACCCGGGCCGCCGAAATCGTCCATCCGCACGGCGAGCGGGTCGACGGCCACCAGCGAGACGTCGCGGTAGATGCCGCCGAAGAACGTGTAGTCCGCGCTGAGCGGGGCGACATCGGCCGGCGCAGAGTTGTCCACGCGCACCGCGATCACGTTGTCGCGACCGGGTTTCAGGGCGTCAGTGGCGTCGAAGCGGAACGTCGCGTAACCCCCGCGGTGCTGCCCGAGGTGCACCCCGTTGACCCACACGTCGGCGACGGTGTTCACGCCGTCGAACTGCAGCCACAGCCGCTTGCCCTGCGCGGTTCGCGGCGGCGTGACGTGCTTGCGGTACCAGCCGGCGCCCCGGTAGTAGTTGCCGCCGCCATCCTGTCCGTCGAGCGCGTTCCACGTGTGCGGCACGCTCGTGCGCTCCCACGACCCGTCGGCGAACCCGGGCTTCTCCGCCCCGGGCACGTCGGCCCGCACGAACCGCCACCCCGCGTCGAGGTCCGTCTGCACCCGCCCCGCGTCTTTCGCGGCGCTCGAAACCGCCGGCGTGAACGCCAAACTCAGAGCCACGGCCAACACCACGGGCAACCAGCGCCGCACGACACACCTCGTCATTCACAGATATGAACGGGGTTCAACAGATTGAACGGACTGTAAGCGGCCGGTCACCGGGGAGTCAACGCGCGAAGCGGACAAAGGCGGGTCAAGCGCCGGAAGCAGTACCAAAGTTCTGGACCGCGCCCACGAACTGGTCCGAAAAGGCCTCACGGAAAGTGACCACATCATCACCACAAGTCGCCGACCTGAGGGAAGTCCGAACCGGAGGTATGGTCTGCCCGTCGGCGTAGGGAGGAATCGGCCTGGGCTGTGCGACGTAGCACACGGTGGGCTCGCAGCCTGCTGACATACGCCCACTTGGTCTATACCATTCAAAAGGTCAGTGATCCACTACCATGCAGTGGTCCGGGATCACGGCGGCGCAGCCCACGAGGGGGACCCCATGCCCGCCATCAGGCGAAACATCGTGCCGCTCAGGTACTCCGACCCGAGCGTGGTCGCTTACGTCCGCAGCCCGACCGACTGGCTCGTGTCCAACTGCGGCTGGATCCGCGGCCGGTCCGGCGTGATGCTGGTCGACACGTGCGGCACTGAGCGGGACACGCTCGACCTGGTCAAGGACGTCCGCAAGTACTCGACCGTCGAAATGCCGCTCACGCTCGTGCTTACCCACGCCCACGGCGCGCACCACAACGGCGCCGGCGTGGCGTTGCGCAACGGCGGGCGCATCCTCGCCGCCGAGTCGGCCGTGTCCGCGGTGCGGGCGGGGCCGCAGCGGTACGAGGACACGTTCGACTGCAAGAACTGGGGCACGCTCGAAGCGCCGAAACCCGAGGCCGTGCACGCCGTGACCACGCCACGCGAGGTCGATCTCGGCGGGGTGGTCGTGGAGGTCGTGCCCTTCCCCGGCGTGGCGCACACCGACGGCGACCTGGTGGTCTTCGAACCGAAGACCGGCACGCTGTTCACGGGCGACCTGCTCTCCGTCGGCTCCACGCCGATGGCGCTGCACGGCTCGATCCCCGGCTGGCTCGACGCGCTTTACTGGCTGGACAAGACTTTCCCGACCGTCCGCACGTTCGTGCCCGGTCATGGCGCGCTCAGCCACCCCGGCAGCTTCCCGGTCGCCGTGCTGCGCACGTACCTCAACTGGCTGCTCGACGCGACCACTCCGGAAACCCCCGACTTCGCCGAACTGGCCACGATCGCGCGCCGCCGGTGGCCGAACTGGAGCAACCCCGAGCGCCACATCGGCAACCTCATGCGCGCGCACGCCGACCAGCACGGCAGGCCGCTGCAGGAGAAGACGGCGCTGCGCGCGATCCTCGACGCGGTGGGCGGCAAGATCGACCTCGACGCGCGACTGGGCCTCTAAGACCCGGTCATCCGCCGCCGCAGCCCCGAAGGCGTCACCCCGTACTCCGCCCGGAACGCCCGCGAAAGCCACGGCTGGTCCGTGATCCCCCAGCGCGTCGCGACGGCCGCGATGCTGCGCCCCGCCAGCAGCGGATCGGTGAGATCCCGGCGCACGGCCTCGAGCCGCAGCCTGCGGACGGTGCCGCCGAACGTCTCGCCGGAGTCCTCGAACAGCCGGTGCAGCGAGCGCGGCGACATGTGCAGCGCCGCGGCCACCGTCGCCGGCGACAGGTGCGGGTCGGCCAGGTGCCCGCGGACGTGGTCGAGCACGCGCTCTCGCAGCGCCAGGTTCGTGTGCCCCGCCGGGAGGCCGGCGCCGCTGCCGAGCGTGGCCGCGAGCAGCGCCACGGCGGCCTCGCGCAGACGCACCGGCGAGCCGTCGGACAACGTCTCGCGCTGGTCGAGCGCGCTGCGCAGGCAGGAGGCGAAGACCTGGCCCACGCCGGTGCCGGTTACAAACCGGCGCTCCATCATCACCTCGAGCGCGGAGTCCGGCAGGCCGAGCGCCTCGCGCGGGAACGTCATCACCGCGCAGCGGAACGCGCCCTGCAACGTCAGCTGGTACGGCCGCCGCAAGTCGTAGAGCGCGAGGTCGCCGACCTCCAGCGCCACGCGCCGCCGGCCCTGCTCGACGAGCGCGCCCCCGCGTTCGATCAGGCAGATCTTCAGCTGCTCGGCGGTGTCCGTCCGCGCCGTGCGGGAGGTGCGGCGCACGATCTGCGTGGTGCCGCGGACGTCGTAGATCCCGACGTCGTCCAGCTGCACCGCGTCGAGCGTGCCGAGCGGGAGCAGGCCGTCGCGCCGTTCGGCGTGCAGCCCGGCGAAGGCGCGCGCGAGCTCGTGGCTCCAAGCGTCGGCCGGCTGACTTCGCCCCATCAGCATCTCCCAGCTCGTTCTGGGTGCGGTCGAGCGAGCATACGCCGAGGAACAACAAGTCTGGCGCGCTGCGACAACTGTTGTGTAGAACTTCGGTCCACCCTGTGGTTCGCGCCGCAACGGGGCGGCGCCGAAGTGGCCGAGGAGTTTTGCAGGTGAAGCACGTACACGACGCGCTGTTCATCGGCGGCGAATGGACCGCACCGTCCACCGACGCCACCATCACCGTGCTGTCGGCGAGCACGGAAGAAGCCATCGGGCAGGTTCCGGAAGCGGGACCCGCGGACGTCGACAAGGCCGTGGCCGCGGCACGCGCGGCGCTGCGCGACCCGCAGGGCTGGGCCCACTGGGAGCCGGCGAAACGAGCCGACGTCCTCGACCGCTTCGCCGCCGTGATGGCGGAGCGCAGCTCGGAGTTCGCGCGGCTGGTGAGCGCCCAGAACGGCATGCCGATCGGCAGCGCCGCGATGCAGGCGGAGACCGGCTACCCGGCCGGGCTCCTCCAGATGTACGGCGGGATCATCCGCGAGCAACCCGTGGAGGAGATCCGCCAGGGCGCCTTCGGCGGCAGCGCCGTGGTCCGCCGCGAACCGGTCGGGGTCGTCGCGGCGATCGTGCCGTGGAACTTCCCGCAGACGCTGCTGTTCTTCAAGCTCGCCCCGGCTCTGGCGGCCGGCTGCCCGATCGTCATCAAGCCGTCGCCGGAGACGGTGCTCGACACGTTCCTGCTCGCCGAGGTCCTCAAGGACCTGGGCCTGCCGCCGGGGGTCGTGAGCATCGTGCCGGGTGGCCGCGAGCTCGGCGCGTACCTGGTGAAGCACCCCGGCGTGGACAAGGTCACGTTCACCGGCTCGACGGTGGCCGGCCGCGCGATCGCCTCGGCCTGCGCCGAGCTGCTGCGCCCGGTCACGCTGGAGCTGGGCGGCAAGTCGGCGGCGATCATCCTCGACGACGCGGACGTCGCCGGCAGCGTCGAGGGCCTGTTCGTGGCCACGATGATGAACAACGGCCAGACCTGCTTCCTCGGCACCCGAGTGCTCGCGCCGCGCAGCCGCTACAGCGAGGTCGTGGACGTGCTCACGGACATGGCGTCGGGTGCCGTGATCGGCGACTCGCTCGACGAGAGCACCACGATCGGCCCGATGGCCAGCTCCGCGCACCGCGCCCGCGTGGAGGGCTACATCGCGAAGGGCAAGGCCGAAGGCGGCCGGGTGACCACCGGCGGCGGCCGCCCGAACGGCCGGGACGTCGGCTGGTTCGTGGAGCCGACGATCTTCGCGGACGTGGACAACTCCGCCACGATCTCGCGCGAGGAGATCTTCGGGCCCGTGCTGTCGGTGATCCCCTACGCCGACGAGGCTGATGCGATCGCCATCGCCAACGACTCCGACTTCGGGCTCGGCGGCACCGTCTGGACCACCGACCCCGACCGCGGCATGGCCGTGGCCCGGCGCGTCGAGACGGGCACGATCGGCGTCAACACCTACCTGCCCGACCCGGTCGCGCCGTTCGGCGGGGTGAAGGCCAGCGGCATCGGCCGCGAGCTGGGCCCGGAGGCGCTGGGCAACTACCAGCAGTTCAAGACGATCTACCGCGGCGCCTGACGCCAAAATCGGACAGGCCTCCCCGGGTTCGCCCGGGGAGGCCTGCTCGGTGTCCTGGCTCTCGGCGAAACGGCCTCAGCCGAGGTACTTCTTCAGGTCGTCGAGCACGTGGTCGGCGCCGATCGGGCCGAGCCCGAGGAACCACACCTCGTCGGAGACGCGGATGGCGTGCTGCGACTTCACGGCGCTCAGGCCGGCCCACAGCCCGCTGCTCGTCACGGCCTTCTCGTCCGCGTTCGGGCCCGCGCCGTAGCTGGAGTAGAAGATCCAGTCGCCGTTCGCCTCGTCGATGCGCTCGCGCGAGATCTGCTTGGCCAGCTCGTTGATGTGCTGGTTGTCCGGCCGCTGCAGGCCGACATCCTTGAAGATCACGCCGATGAACGACAGGTCGCCGTAGATCCGGATGCCCGTGGAGTGGAAGCGCAGCAACGAGATCTTGGGGTTGCCCTTGATCCCGGCCTTCACCTCGTCGGCCTTCTTCTGGTACGCGTTCAGCGCCGCCACGGCCTTGTTCTCCTGGCCCAGCGCCGCCCCCACCAGCAGCAGGTTCTCCTTCCACGGGAAGCCCGGGCGGATGCTGAACACCGTCGGCGCGATCTTCGACAGCTGCGGGTACAGATCGTTGGCGCGCAGCTTGCTGCCGAGGATCAGGTCCGGCTGCAGCGAAGCGATCTTCTCGAGGTTGAGGTTGTCGGTGTTGCCGATGGTCGGGATGCCCTTGGCGCGGTCGGCGAGGTAGCTCGGCACACCGGTCTGGCCGGCCGTGGTGGCCATGCCGACGGGCGTGACGCCCAGCGCCAGCACGTCGTCGAGCTCACCGCTGTCGAGCACGACCACGCGGGTGGGCGCCTTCTCGATTTTCGTCTGGCCCAGCGCGTGGGTGACCGTGCGCGGGAAGACGCCGGGGCCGACGTCGGCCTTCAGCTTGGCGGTCTCGGTGTCGGCGGTGGAGAACAGGCGGCCGCCGGTGGCGACGTCCTTGTCCCCGACGCCCGAAGTCGTCGTGTTGGCGGGCTGGCTGCACGCACCCAGGAGCGTGGCGGCGGCGAGAACGCCGACGACCTTGGTCCATCTGGCCATCGTGGGGTGTTCCTTCCTAGGGCTGGGTGGTGGGAGTAGCGGCGCGGTGGCGGCCGATCGGGACGACCATGGGGGTGCCGGACACGGGATCGGCGATGATCCGGCAGGGCATGCCGAACACGTCCTCGACGAGCTCGGCGGTGAGGATGTCGCCGGGAGCTCCCTCGGCGGCGATCGACCCGTTCTTCATGGCGATGAGGTGGTCGCCGTAGCGGGCCGCGAGGTTGAGGTCGTGCAGCACGATCACGACGGTGGTGCCGTCGTTGTGGTTGAGGTCCGCGAGCAGGTCGAGCACCTCGACCTGGTGGCTGATGTCGAGGAACGTGGTGGGCTCGTCGAGCAGCAGCAACGGCGTGCGCTGCGCGAGCGCCATCGCGATCCACACGCGCTGGCGCTGCCCGCCCGACAGCTCGTCGACGGGCCGGCCGGCCAGCTCCACGGTGTCGGTGGCCAGCATCGCGCGCGCCACGGCGTCGTCGTCCTCGTCGTTCCAGCGGCGGAACACGCCCTGGTGCGGGTAGCGGCCGCGGCCGACGAGGTCGGCGACCGTGATGCCCTCCGGTGCCGTCGGCGACTGCGGCAGCAGACCGAGCACCCGGGCGACGTCCTTGCTGCGCAAGGAGGAAATGCGCTCGCCGTCGAGGAACACCGCACCGGCCGAGGGCGCGAGCAGGCGCGCCAGTCCGCGCAGCAGCGTCGACTTACCGCACGCGTTGGTCCCCACGATCATGGTGACCTTGCCCTCGGGGATGCGCACCGAGAGGTCCTTCACCACGGTCACGGGCCCGTAGCCGAGCTCGAGACCTTCGGTGTGCAGGGTGGGTGTCGTCGGTTTCACGCGCCTTCTCTCTCAGACTCGGCCGGCCCGGTTCGCCGTGGCGAGGAGGTACAGCAGGTACGGCGCGCCGACGGCCCCGGTCACGACGCCGACCGGCAGCTGCGTGCCGAGCAGGTGCTGCGCGACGAAGTCGCCGAGTAACGTCACGAGCGCGCCGGTGAGGGCCGGCGCGACGAGGCCGACGCGGGCGCCGCCCACGAGCCGCGTCGCCACGGGATTCGCCACGAACGCCACGAAACTCACGGGCCCGGCCGCCGCCGTGGCGAACGCGGCGAGCGCGGTGGCGACGAGGAGCAGCAGCAGGCGCATGCGTTCCACGCGCAGGCCGAGCCCGGCCGCGGTGTCGTCACCCAGCTGCAGTCCGGTGAGCGCGCGGCTGAGGAGCAGCGCCGCCGGCCCGAGCACCACGAGGGCGATCGCGAGCGGCACCACCTTGTCCCAGCTCGCGCCGTTGAGGTTGCCGGTGAGCCACACCAGGGCCTGCTGCGCCAGCGTCACGTCGGCCCAGGTCATCAGGTACGACACGATGCTGGCGAGCACCGCGCCGACTCCGACGCCGATGAGCACGAGCCGGTAGCCGTTCACGCCGCCGCGGCGCGAGAGCACGTAGATGATCACGCCGGTGAGCAGCGCGCCGACGAACGCGGCGGCCGAGAGCACCGGACCGGACACTCCGAACAGGACCAGGCAGATCACCGCGGCGGCGCTGGCACCCTGCGTCACGCCGATCACGTCGGGGCTGGCGAGCGGATTGCGCAGCAGGCGCTGGAAAAGCGCGCCGCCGAGTCCGAACGCGACACCCACGAGCACGGCTGCCACAGCGCGCGGGAGCCGCAGCTGCGTGACGACGTAGGCGCCGCCGCCCGTACCGTCGCCGAAGAGGATGCCGGGCAGCTGTCCCAAGGGGACGTCGAAGTCACCGACAGCCAGGGACAGCGCGAAAACTCCGACCAACAGCACGAAGAGCACGATCGACACGAGCCACACCCGCGCCGCGCCCTGGCGGCGGGCGGCCGAGACCGCCTTCAGCGCGTCGGGGAGCGCCTGCGGCGGGTTCACACCTTCACCAGCTTCCGGCGCCGCACCAGCACGATGAACACGGGCGCGCCGATCACGGCGGTCACGATGCCCACCTGCACCTCGGCCGGGCGCGCGATGACCCGGCCGATCACGTCGGCCACGAGCAGCAGCAACGGCGCCAGCAAAGCGGAGTACGGCAGGAGCCACCGGTGGTCGGGCCCGGTGATCAGCCGCGCGACGTGCGGCACGGTCAGCCCCACGAAGGCGATCGGGCCGGCGATGGCCGTCGCCGATCCACAGAGGACGACCACGGCGAGCGCGCAGACCGCCCGCGCCACGGCGACGTTCTGCCCGAGCCCGCGGGCGACGTCCTCACCCAGCGCCAGCGCGTTGAGCATCCGCGCGGACACCAGCGCGAGCACCACGCCGACCACGATGAACGGCACGGCCTGCGTGATCGTCGACACGTCGCGCCCGGTCAGCGAGCCCACTTGCCAGAAGCGGAACTGGTCGAACGTGGTGGTGTCGGTGAGCAGCAGCCCGCTCGTCACCGATTGCAGCGCCGCGGTCACCGCGGCACCCGCGAGCGCCAGTTTCACCGGTGTGGCACCGACTCGCCCGAGCGCGCTGATCCCGTAGACGACCACGGCCGCGGCGGCCGCGCCGGCGAAGCCGAACCAGACGTATCCGGTGACGGTGGTGATACCGAGCGTGCTGATGCCCAGCACCACGAACAGCGCGGCGCCCGCGTTCACGCCCAGCAGACCCGGGTCGGCGAGCGGATTGCGCGTGGCGCCTTGGATCACGGCGCCGGACAGTCCCAGTGCGACACCCGCGAGCACGCCCACGAGCGTGCGCGGCAGGCGCAGCTCGTGCACCACGAGGTGATCGGGATTCGAGGCGTCGTAGTGGAACAAGGAGTCGAGGACGGTGGCGAACGACAGCCCGCGCGATCCGACGGCGATGCTCAGCGCGGCGGCGAGCACGAGCGCCACCAGGAGCACCACGAGCCCCGCCGTCAGCGAGAGTGTTCTCGGGCGGGCTCTCTCGGCCACAGTCGGTTACCTTCACTCACAGGACATTTAGGCTTGGCTACCCTACCCCGCGCGTGGCGCCGTCGTCGTGTGGCCATCACCACGGTCGTCGTGTGTCATCACCGCTACACCGCCTGGTGATTCCGCCATGGCGGGCGAAGCACCCGCGAAAGCCGAAAGGGGTCCGTCACCGTGATGACGGACCCCTTTGACGGAAAGCTCAGCTCAGGCGTTGGCCTTCTTGCGCGGCGCACGCTTGCGGGCCGGCTTGGCGGGAGCCTCTTCGACCTCGTCGATCTCTTCTTCACGCTCTTCGAACGCCTTCACGATCTCCGCGGGGAGCCGGCCCCGGTCGGACACCTTGAAACCGTTGACCTCGGCCCACTCCCGCATGAGGCGGTTGCGCTCCCGATCGGCGGCGGACGACGTCGCCCGCGGCGCCTGCCCGGCGGCCATGCGCACCTTGCGGCCCCCGACGCGGCGGGAAGCGGTGACGTAGCGCGCGAGCTCATCACGAAGCGCGGCGGCGTTGTCTTCGGACAGATCGATCTCGTAACTCACACCGTCGAGGCTGAAGGGGACGGTCTGATCGGCAATGCTGCCGTCGATGTCGTCCACCATCTCGACGTGAACCTTCTGCGCCATGGTTCGTCGTTCCTTCACCTTCTACAGGACGTGCCTGGGGGAACCCTATCGTGTCGACTAATGTCGCGCGGTGCTGGACACCCATTCCTCTCTGGACAGCGCGTACTCGACATCGCCGTGTTCCGCGCCTTCCAGGTATTCCGGCCACTCGAGGAAGAAGGTGCGCACGAGCTTGAGCCCCGCCTTCTCGAGCACGCGACGGGAACGGGTGTTGACCGTCATCGTCGTCGCGACGACCCGCTCGGCACCGAGTTCCGCGAATGCCTTGCGGAGCACCGCTTGCAGCCCTTCCGTCGCGAACCCGCGCCCCCACACCGCCGGCAGCAGGCGGTAGCCGACTTCGGTACCGCCTCCCCCGAGTTCGCGGCTCGCCGCCGGCCGCACCGAGAACCACCCGGCGAATTGGTCCGTCCCCGAATTCACGGCGGCGAAACACCCGAGTCCCGCGGGCAGATCCCGGTATTCCGCGAGGAAACCCGGAAGTGTCGTGTCCTCGACGACTTCACGCGACACCGGACGGCCGTCGTCGATGAAGCGCATCACCTCGGGATCACCGTGGAGATCCGCGAGCGCGCCGGCGTCGGCGGGCGTGAACCGGCGCAGCCGCAGTCGCGGCGTTTCGGTCCACGTGGCCATGGCGGGGATTGGACCAGTGCGGCCGTCCGAACGCAAGGGGCATTTCCGAACTGTGGCCCCCTGCCGGAAAAATCGTCGCGAAAATGTGTTCAGTCGCGCGTGAAGCCGCCCAGGTGCTGCGGGAAGACGGTGATCGGCACGCCCGCGCCGGCCAGGTCGCGCAGCATCGTCAGGATCGCCTCGGTGGGCGTGCCGTGGACGCGGATGTTCGTGGTGGCCGTGAGGTTCTCGCGGAACTCCGGGTCGGCGTGCTCGGTGAGCACGCGCATGTGGTGCTCGAACGAGTCGGTGTCCGGGTGGACCTGCACGAACTCGACCTCGGTGCCGTCGGCGCTCGCGTACTCGTGGAACGCGATCAGCCGCGGCTCGTGATCGTCCACGAACCGGGCCCAGCCGGGCGCGCGGCCCGACTCGGCGTCGAACCTGCCGGGGACCACGCTGTTGGTGGCGATGAAGACGAACGGTCCGGTCACGGTGACCACCTCCACCTACTATCCAACCAGTTGGTTACTTGATTCGCCACTGGGACGACCGTCGCGTCGGACACAGCAGGCAGGCCAGGAAACGGCCGAAGGCCACCGGGTTCGGAAACCCGGTGGCCTTCGGAACTGGGTACTACTGGTGTTCGGTCCTACGCGATGTTCAGTGGTGCCCGTTCTTGACGACCGCACCCGTCTTCGGGTCCAGCGGCAGCTTGCTCGCCTGCGGGTACCAGAAGTTGAACATGTTCCACAGCCCGCCGGCGCGGGAGTCGAACGACGACCCCCCGACGCGACCGGTGAACCAGTTGTCCTCCACGAACTGCAGCACCGAGGTCTGGTCGGTGCGGGTGTGGTCGACGAAGTTCACCTTGCTGTAGGGCGAGATGACCTGCAGCGGCAGACGCGGGCCGTAACCGCAGCGGTCCGCGGTCGTGCCCAGCTTGGTGTTGGTGCCGGTGCAGACCGACTGGTCCTGCGCGGCGTCGTTCGACCCGTTGATGATCGTGGACTTCTGGTGGTCGTACCAGCCGTCCGAGTCGTCGTAGGCGAGGACGATCGCGGTGGACTTCCACTCCGGCGACTGCTGGATCTTGTTGATCTCGCTGACCACGAACTGCTGCTCGTCGAGCGGGTCGGAGTTGGCCGCGTGCGCGTCCTCGTAGGCCGGGGCCTTGAGGTAGCTCACGGCGGGCATCGAGCCGGCCTTCAGAGAAGCGTCGAAGTCGCTGATGTCGTACTGGTGGTTGGCCTGGTCGGTCTGACCGATGGCCTGCACCGAGGACGGCGGCAGGTGGTGCGGGTTCGACGTCGACTTGTAGTACGAGAACGCGTTGTGGTGCGGGCTGTAGTCCGTCACCGGGATGCCGCCGACGTTGTTGTGTTGCTGGCCGCAGACCGCGAACCCGTTCTGGGTGCCGGTCGGCTTGAAGCCACCCTGGAACCAGCCCCAGGTCACGTGGCGCTGGTTCAGCATGTCACCGATGTTCTTGCCCTGCAGCGAGGCGAGGTTGTCGGTGGCGGTGTGGTTCTTGTCCGAGCAGTCGTCGTACGCCGGGTCCGGGTCGTTGATGACCGTGCCGATCCCCTTCTTGTCGGGGGAAACGACGGCGTACGAGTCGGTGGTCGGCTGGTGCGTCACCGAGGTGAGCGCCTGCGCCCCGCCCGTCTGCCCGGAGATCAGGTTGAGCGCACCGGGGGTCGACGGGCCGAAGTTCGTGTTGTAGGAGTTGTCGCTCATCGCGTAGTTCTGAGCGTAGTTCCACATGCCCGTGACGGTGTTGCCGTCGTAGTAGTCCATGACCAGGCCCGGCTCGCCGAAGAGGATCGGCTGCCCCGTGCACTTGTCGGTCTCGGTCTTCTCGACGAACTTGTCCATCTTGCCGCCGTTGAACGCCGCCTGCTCAGCACCGTAGCTGTGGTTCTGGTCGCAGGTGAGCGCCTGGTCGGGGGAAAGGCGCTTCGGGTCGTAGGCGTTGGGGTTGTTGTTCAGCAGCTTCTTGTCGAGGCCGTTGACCTTCGGGGTGTTCTTCGCGGCCTTGAACGGCGTGCCGTCCTGGTTGGTCGCGTTGGGATAGGTGCCGAAGTAGTGGTCGAACGAGATGTTCTCGCCGAAGATCACCACGACGTGCTTGATCGGGGTGAGCGTCGGCAGCCACGACGCCGGCAGCGTGTGCAGCGCCTGGGCGTCTGCGGTCGACGCCGCGGAGCCGGTGACGATCGCCAACACGGCGGCCGAAGCCAGCGCACCCGCGCCGATCAGCCCGCGTGAACGGCGACGCCGTCTGCCGATTCCTTTGTCCACTGGGGAATCCTCCTGATTTCGATGACTTCGTGGTGGGAACTGCAACTGCGGGAACACGGTCAGGCCAACAAAGCCCGGCCGTAGTGGTCGTCGGGACCGGTCACCCCCGGCAGCGCCAGGAAGTAGCCGCCACCGAACGGGGAGATGTAATCGACCAGCGGCTCGTCGATGAGCCGCTTCTGGACCGCCTCGAACTGACGCTCGAGGTCCTGCTGGTAGCAGGCGAAGATCAGGCCCATGTCCAGGTTGCCGTTGGTGTCCACGCCGCGGTCGTAGTTGACCGCGCGGCGCAGGATCCGGCTGGAATCCGTCTCCGGCTTGCGAGGGTTCGCCATGCGGATGTGGCTCGTGAGGGGGATGACGGTGCCGACGGGGTCGTCGGCGTACTTCGGCACGTCCTGTTCTTCGGCGCCGTCGAGGGGCGCGCCGGTGTCGCGACGGCGGCCGAACATGTTCTCCTGCTCGGTCAGCGACACGCGGTCCCAGAACTCGACGAGCATCCGGATCAGCCGCACGACCTGGTAGCTGCCGCCCTTGGTCCACGCGGGCTCGCCGCTGCCCTCGCCGAGCCAGACCAGCTTGTCGTACTCGGCGTCGGTCGGGTTCGAGATGCCGTCCTTGAAGCCCATGAGGTTGCGCGGGGTGCCGGAAGGCCGCGGCTGCGAGGCGAAACCGTTGATCTTCCAGCGCAGCTGCATCCCGCCGCGGGTGGCGCGGGCGATGTCGCGCAGCGCGTGAAGCACGGTGTCGGTGTTGTCCGCCGAAAGTACGAGCGACAGGTCCCCGTCGCACTGCGCGGCGTCGAGCGCGTCGTTGGGGAACATCGTCATCGGCTTGAGCTTCTTCGGCTTGAGCGCCGCGAGACCGTAGCGGTCGTCGAACAGCGACGAGCCCACGCCGAGCACCACGCCGAGGTTGCCCGCCGGCACGACCGGGCCCAGCACACCGGAGTCGGCGGGCGGCGCGGTGATGCCGAGCGCCGCCGGGGCGCCGCCGGTGGTGAGGAAGCGGGCGCGGTCGGTGATCTCCTTGAACAGGTCCGTGAGCTCGGCCTTGTTGTCGGCGACGACGTCGAACGACGCCACCACGCTCTGCGCGGGCGGCCGGCGCACGATCGCGGCCTGGCGGTCGCCGTGGAACGCGACGGAACCGGAGTCGGCGGCGCTCGCGGCGACCGAGCCGACCCCCACGCCCGCGGCGGCGGTCAGGCCGGCGCCGACGACGGTGCGGCGCAGGAACGTCCGGCGGGAAGACTCCCCCGGCTGGGCTGGTTTGGCGGTCACGAAACCCTCCTGGGTTCGGCGATGGCCGCGATCGGGGCGAGCCGCTCGGTGAGCTCGCTGACGTCGGCGTTGATCTTCTGGCGTTGCGGCGCGGTGAGCGCGGACACGGGCGTCCACGAACCGTCGGGCTTCCGGGCGCCGTCGAGGGTCGCTTCGGTCCGCTTCATCCAACTGTCCACACCGGACAGTTCGGGGTAGCGCGGGGCGAGCACCGGACGCAGGACGTCGAGCACGGTCTGCACGCCGTCGAGATTCGCCCGCGTGGTGGCGAGGTTGGTGCCGCTGCCGTAGTCGGTCTTGGCGGTGAGCTCGAACTGCAGGGCGTTCTCCACGATCTCGTGGGCGCGCAGGCCGAGGTCGTTCGAGTCGACCTGGCTCTGGGGGAAGGCCGTGCGCAGGTTCTGCACGTCGGAGGCCAACTGGTCGACGACGCCGCCGAGCGAGCCCATGTCCTCGTTGTGCCAGAGGCCGTACTCGAGGCGGTGGAAGCCGGTGAAGTCCGGGTCGGAGGTGCCGCCGGGCAGGCCGGCGGTCGTGCCGTTGATGGCGCCGTCGGAGTCGCCGAACGCGTCGTACGCGGCGCCGAGGCGCTCGTAGGTCAGGTGCGCAGTGAGCCAGGTGGACTCAGCGGCGCCGCGGTCGCCGCGGTGCACGGCGTCCTTGAGCGCGCCGACGTCGGTGACCAGCGTGTCGAGCCCCTGCGTCACCTTGGCCTCGTAGACCTTGAGCGGCTGCAGGAGGTCGTTCTGCGTCACCGCCGCGACACCCGGGCCGCGCTCGGCGCCGCCACTGACGGTCGTCGTCGGGCCCACGATCGCGGAGGAGTCCTCCGGAAGGCACCGGAAGGCGTACGGTCCATTACCGAGCGTCACTGACATCGGCCTGATCGTCCCCGTGCCGAGACCCTCGACCTCGCCGTAGATCACGCCGGTCTTCGGGTCGATCAGATCGACCTCCGACGTGACGGCGCCAGTGTTGTGGAGGTTGAAGATTTGCGGGCCCGGCTTGGGGTCCGTCCAGCCCTGACCACAGGCGGAGCGGGAGATCTGGATCTCCGGATCCTGCGCGGACGCCCCGTCGGGCCAGACCGCGAAGGCGATTCCCACGGCAGCGGCGGCGACCACGACACCCGCGGCCCCCACTACCCAACGGGCACGTACAGACCCCGGCACGCGCACACTCCTGCCACTCGATCGGACTACCGGGAGGGAATTATGCGTGCGGAACGTGAAGAAACAGGGGGTCGAGACCACCTCCCGCCCGGGAATTCACCAGGACTTCAACCAAAAACCGATGAAATCGGATATAAGGACCAAAGCACCGAGCGACGTTAAGTCCTTTTCAGCACATATGGTGGATTTCTGCGGCACGTGAACACCGCCACCACCGTCTCTGAACCAAGCGGCCTCCTCGCCTCGGCCACGCAGCCCAGGAATGGGTCCCTTTCCCGGAAGGTCAGAGAGCCACGGCAGGCGCACCCGCCAAAGCCGACCCACACGCGAGATCGCGCCGGTTTCCGGATTGGGGCGGTGCGATCGGCCGGCGGCCGATCCGACCGCCCCAATCCGGAAACCGGCTCAAAGGCGATCTCGCACGCCCCGGCGGAGCCGGGGCCAAAGACATTGCGCGCGCGTCGCGGACGCGGTTGGCTCGGGTGGTGACCCCGCCACCCGGCAACGTCTTCCAGCTCGCTGCGAGAAAGGCCTGAAGGAAATGAAAAACGACGAGCTGCGGCGCCGCTTCGAAACGCTCACCACCGCGCACCTCACCGACGGCTGCATCCGCGCGCGGCTGCAGGTGCGCTGCGCGCCGGCGGGGACACGGGCCGCGGTCAGTGGGCGCGTGGCCGGGCGGGTGTTGCCGGCGCGGCACGCGGGCAGCGTGGACGTGTTCCTGGAGGCGCTGATGAGCGCCAAGGAGGGCGACGTGCTGGTGGTGGACAACGGCGGGCGCCTCGACGAGAGCTGCGTCGGCGACCTCGTGGCGATCGAGGCCGCGACGGCGGGCGCGTCCGGCATCGTGATCTGGGGCCTGCACCGCGACACCGCCGACCTGCGCGCGATCGGGCTGCCTGTGTTCAGCCTCGGGTCCCTGCCGACCGGACCGTTCTCGCTCACCGACCGCGCCGCGAACGCGCTCGAATCCGCGCGCGTCGGCGAGTGGGAGGTCACGTCGGACGACCTGGTGTTCGGCGACGAAGACGGCGTGGTCTTCGTGCCCGCCGCCGAGGCCGAGGACGTGTTCCGCCTCGCGGAGTCCATTCGCGACACCGAGCGGCGCCAAGCCGAGCTCATCCGCGGCGGCAAGACGCTGCGCGAGCAGGTGCGCTTCGCCGAGTTCCTGCGTGCCCGCGAGGCCAACCCCGCGCTGACCTTCCGCGAGCACCTGCGCGCCGTGGGCGGGGCCATTGAAGAGTGAGCGCCCGGTCGCCCTGGTCACCGGTGTCGGCCGACGCGCGGGCATCGGGGCGGCCATCGCCGAACGCCTCTCGGCTGACGGCTGGCTAGTCGCGTGCACACACTGGCCGGCCTACGACGCCCGCATGCCGTGGGGTGCGGATCCGGTGCGGGCCGGGGATTTCTCGGTCGAAGCGGACTTGGCCGATCCCGCGGCGCCGGCTTTGCTGTTCGACCGCGTGGCTTCTTCCCTTGGCGACGTGACGGCTTTGGTGCTGGCGCACTGCGAGTCCGTCGACTCCGGTTTCCTCGACACGTCACTCGAAAGCTTCGACCGGCACTTCGCGGTGAACACACGCGCGAACTGGCTGCTCATGCGCGAGTTCGCAGTGCGCTTCGGCGGACCCCACGGCACCGGCCGAATCGTCGCCCTGACGAGCGACGCCGTGGTCCACAACGTCCCGTACGGCGCCAGCAAAGGCGCCCTCGACCGCCTGATCGTGGCCGCCGCCGCGGAACTCGGCCCCCGCGGCATCACCGCCAACGCCGTCAACCCCGGCCCGACCGACACCGGCTGGATGGACGGCCCCCTGAGCACCACCCTCCGCGACCGCACACCGCTGGGCCGCCTCGGCACCCCGCGCGACTGCGCCAACCTGGTGTCCTTCCTCTGCGGCCCCGACGGCACCTGGGTCACCGGCCAGCTCCTCACCTCCAACGGCGGCTTCTCATGACCACCAAGCTCCTCGCCTACGTCTGGCTCCCCCGCGGCGCCACGGTCCTGCTCCTTCGCCGCGCGCCCGGCACGTTCCTCGGCGAGCACTGGGAGCTCCCCGGCGGCACCGCCGAGCCCGGCGAAGCCCCGGAGACCACCGCGGTCCGCGAGGTGGCCGAGGAAACGGGCCTGCACGTCCACCTCCTCGGCGAACGCGCCCGCCTCTCGTGGCCCGACCTCGACGGCCGGCCGCTCACGATCCACGCCCGCGTCTACGACGCGACCGAACCCACCCCCGGCACGGTCACCCTCAACCCCGCCGAACACGACGACTTCACCTGGGCGACAACCGAAGAAGCCGCGGCACTCCGTCTGTCGCCCCACCTCCACCTGCTCGGGTAGGGCGGGCGTTGGCGGCGGCTGGTCACCGGGTGCCGCCGAGGGTGGTGAAAAGCGGGCGAATCCGGGGAAGAAGAAGCCGGTGCACCGCCTGCCCCGGGGGTCGCGATCGCGCTGAGATGGGTGTAGGCAGAGGTTGCGTCGAGACCGACAGTGTGTGGAGGTGTCGGGTGGGCACAGCTGAGCTACCGGGCCGAGATCCGGAGACCCGGGTCTCAGTACTTCGCGAGGACGCGCGCACGCGGATCGTCCGGCTGTTCCTCCCTGATCGCACCGTCGTCTGCAAACAGCCGCTCGGGCCGGACGCGCCGGGACGGCTGCGGCACGAGAAGGCGGTGCTGGAACAGCTCCGCGGGGTCTCGGGCGTGGCGCAGCTGGCGGACGCGCCGCAGTACGCGGGGGCGATCGTGCTGGCGGACGTCGGCGGCACGATCCTGTCAGGACTGTCGAAGCCGCTTCCCGTCGATGTCCTGGTCGGCGTCGCACTGGGGCTGGCCAGAGCCGTCGCGGCCATGCACCGCCGCGGAGTGCTGCACCGGGAAATCACCCCCGCGAACATCGTGATCTCCCGCGACGGTGCTCCGTACCTGGTGGACTTCACGTTGGCCACCTCGCTCGCCGACGCCGGCCGGCCGTTCTCCGATCGCAGCGAGATCGTCGGGACTCTCGCGTATCTCGCGCCCGAGCAGACCGGGCGGACCGGCCGTTCCGTCGACCAGCGGGCCGACCTGTACTCGCTGGGTGCGACGCTCTACGAACTGGCGACGGGGGCACCGCCGTTCGGCTCCGGCGATCCGCTTCGCCTCACCCACGACCACCTGGCGCAGGTCCCGGTGCCGCCGGACGAGGTGAATCCGGCTTTGCCGGCGGCCCTGCCCGAGATCATCCTTCATCTGCTCGAGAAGGAGCCGGACAGCCGGTACCAGACCGCGGAGGGCGTGGTCCACGACCTGGAGCGGCTGCGGGACGCCCGTGCGGGACCGGTCCGGGTCGGTGAACACGACTTCCCGCTCCGGCTGGTCGCGCCACCGAGACTGGTCGGGCGCGAAGCCGAGGTGGCCGTGCTCCACGCGGCGCTCGAGGACGCGCTGACGGGCCGGTGCCAGGGAGTCATGATCAACGGCGCGGCGGGGGTGGGCAAGACGGCGTTGGTCGACGAGCTGCGCCCGGCCGTGACGAGCCGGGGCGGCTGGTTCGTGGCGGGCAAGTTCGACCAGTACCGGAGGGATCTGGAGTTCGACGGGGTGCACCAGGTGTTCCGGGCGTTGGGAAGGCTGCTGCTGGCCGAGCCGGAGAGCGGGCTGACCGAGGTCCGGCAACGCATCTTCGCCGCGGCCGGCCCGAATGTGGGCCTGCTGACCGCGGTGGTGCCGGAGTTCGCCGCGCTGCTGAAGGTGCCGCCCGATCCCGGCGATCCGCTCACCGCGCAATCGCGGGCTCAGCACAACAGCGTCCAGATCCTGCGGGCGATCGCGTCGCCGGAACGACCGGTGGTGCTACTCCTCGACGACCTGCAATGGGCCGGGCGAGGCCCGCTCGGGTTCGTCGACCTCCTGCTCGACGAGGAGCCGATCGCCGGCCTGCTGCTGGTGGGCGTGCGCCGCGACGACGACGTGGCTTCGGCAGAGCAACCGGCAGGATCGGAAGACCGAGCCGGTGTGCGGTACCTGTGGCTGGGCAACCTGCCCGTCCCGAGTCTGGTCGCCATGGTCGCCGAGATGCTGCACGCCGACGAGGTCGCGGCGGCGGGCCTGGTCGAGGTGATCGAGCCGCGCACGTCCGGCAACCCGTACGAAACCGTGCAGCTGCTCAACGCGCTGGGCCGCCACGGTGTTTTCACCGCGAACGCCTCGGGGTGGCGGTGGGATCCGGCGCGGCTGCGAGCCCGGCTGGGTCCGTCGGAGGTCGGCGACCTGCTGGCGGCGCGGATCGAGGCCGTGCCGCCGCGGTCCCGGCGGCTGGTGGAGGCGATGGCCTGCCTGGGCGGGCAGGTCGAGGTCTCGGTGCTGCGGACTGCCACGGGCGAGCCGGACGGCGGGGTGGAGCGGCACTTGGCGCCGGCGCTGGACGAGGGACTTCTCGCACTGGAGAGCGGTGCCCACGGCGCGGTGCGGTTCCGCCACGACCGCGTCCGCGAGGCGATCCTGTCCACGCTCGATCGGGAGCGGCGCCGGGTTCTGCACCTGGCCATGGCGCGACGGCTGGCCGGGGTGCCTGACCTGTTCGCGGCCGCCGCCGACCAGTACCTGCCGGTGATCGACGCGGTCGACGATCCCGCAGAGCGCCGGCAGGTGACGAAGCTGCTGCGGCGCGGCGCCGACCAGGCCGCGTTGACGGGTGACGATGTGCAGGTGAACGCGCTCCTCTCGGCGGCGTTGCGGCTGGTCGACCCCGCCGAGATCGCCGTGGTGGTCGAGCTGCGCACTGCTCGCCAAGCGGCTCTGTTCGGTTCGGGGCGCTTGGCAGAGGCCGACGCGGAGTACCGGGTGATCGAGCGGCTCTGCGAGAGGATGCCGGACCGCGCGGGCCCGACGGCGATCCAGGTGCGCGGCCTCACGCACCAAACCCGGTTCGCCGAGGCAATCGCGCTGAGCCTGGAGTCGCTGCGGGAGTGCGGCGTCGTCGTACCTTCGGGGGATCGGCTCCCCGCCGACGTCGACCAGCGGTTCGAGCGCCTGTACCGGTGGGCGGCCGACAGCGACCCAGCGGATGACCTGGCCCGGCCGGACCTTGCCGACGCCACCGCGCTGGCCGTGACCCACTTGATCGACGCTGCCCTGCCGGCTGCCTACTTCGTCGCCGACCCGGCCTTGATCTCGTGGCTGGGTCTGGAAGCCTTCCGGATCTGGATCGAGCACGGTCCTGGCCCGAGCGTGATCGGCCCGGCAAGCCACGCCGCCTACCACGCGGGGGCGCAGCGCGGTGCCTACGAGGCCGGATACCGCGCGTTGCAGCGGATCGTGGCGCTGGGCGAGGCCCGCGGCTACGAGCCCGGCACCTCGCAGGCACGGCACATGTTCTCCGCTCTCAGCGGCTGGTTCGAGCCGATCGAGAACGGCGCCCGCGCGGCGCAGGAGGCCAGGACGGGGCTGATCGCGGGCGGTGACCTGGCCTACGCCGGTTACACCTACCAGCTCTCGGTGCCGTACCTGGCGGAGTGCGCGCCGTCCCTGGAGAATTTCGTCGCCGAGGTCGACCGGGGGTTCGCCTTCCTGCGCCGGACCGGCAACGAGCAGACCGGCCAATGGCTCGACAGCTACCGGTGGCTGGCCGACGTGCTGCGCGGCGAGAGTCCAGCCTCGAGCGCCGACCCGATCCCCCTCGACCGTTTCGCCGACAATCCGCTGGCGCTGTTCTACGCGCACCTCTGTCACGCGCTCGCCGCTGCCTGCTTCGGTGATCCAGTTCGCCTGGCAGAACACAGTGCGGCCGCCATGGCCCTTCTCCCGGCCGCCGCCGGCTTCTACTCCACCGCCGTGGCCCGCTTGCTGCACGGGCTCGCCCTGGCCGACCAGGCCCGCGCGGCCACTGCCGACGAGCGCGGAGCTCCACTGTCCGAATTGGACGAGGTGATGCGGTGGCTGGCCGCGCGGGTCAGGGACGCACCGGAAAACTTCCTCCACCTGGTGCGGTTGCTCGAGGCCGAGCGGGCCTGGGCGGTCGACGACTTCCGCGGTGCCGTGCGGGCGTTCGACGCCGCGCGGCGCGAGGTCGTCCAGCGTCAGCGCCCCTGGCACCGAGCCCTGATCGCCGAGCGCGCGGCGCGCTTCCACCTGGCACACGACATCGACCACACCGGCTTCGACCTGCTCGCACAGGCCCGCGACGACTACGCCGCCTGGGGCGCGACCGCGAAGGTGGCGCAGCTCGACTGGGCGTACCCGGCTCTGCGATCAGGAGCCGGCGCGACGGCCGGTCTCGAGGAGGCCCGACCGGCGGGTGCCGTCCGCCAGCGCTCAACGGTCACCACGGGCACCCTCGACCTGCTCGGCGTCCTGTCCGCGTCGCGGGCGCTGAGCTCCGAGACGAGCATCGAACGCCTGCATTCGCGGGTCGTCGACGTGCTCAGAGCGATGACCGGTGCCACCGTCGTCCGCCTCGTGCTGTGGAGCGACGACCGGCGGGACTGGCTCCTGCCCGCCTCCGCTCCCCCGAACACAGCGACAGGCGCCGATCATGACCACGCGGTGCCGATGTCCGTGCTGCGCTACATCCGCCGGACCGAGGCACCACTCGTCGTCGACGACGTCACCCGCGACGACCGCTTCGCCCACGACCCGTGCTTCGCGGGCCTCACGCGCTGCTCCTTCCTCGCCGTGCCCGTCCTCAGCCGCGGCGCCCCGCGGGCGGCGCTGCTGCTGGAAAACCGGCTGATCGGCGGCGCGTTCACCGCCGAGCGGCTCGACGCCGTCAAGCTCATCGCGGGCCAGCTCGCCGTCTCCCTCGACAACGCCCAGCTGTACGCCCAGCTCACCGCGTCGCGGGCGCGGATCGTCACGGCAGCCGACCAGGCACGCCGGCGCATCGAACGAGACCTGCACGACGGCGCTCAGCAACGGCTGGTCTCTCTCGCGCTACGGCTGCGCGCGGCACAGGCGCAGGTGCCACCGGAACTCACCGAACTCGCCGCCGATCTCGGCGACCTCGCCGCCGAAGCCACCAGCCAGCTGGACGAGCTGCGCGAGATCGCGCGCGGTATCCACCCGGGGATCCTCGACACGGGAGGACTCCAAGCGGCCGTGCGCACGCTCGGCCGCCGCTCGCCCATCCCGGTCGAGGTCGACCAGCAGCCGGGACTGTCGCTCCCCAAGCACGTCGAGGTCAGCGCCTACTTCGTCGTCGCGGAGGCGCTGACCAACGCGGCCAAGCACTCACGAGCATCTTCCGCCTCGGTGACCATTCATCTCGACGCCGCGAAGGCCCTCTTGCACGTCACGGTCCTCGATGACGGAGTCGGTGGCGCCGACTTCACCCGGGGCACCGGGTTGCTCGGCCTCAAAGACCGGGTCGAAGCGATCGGCGGCCGGATCGTCCTCCAGAGCCCGCCCGGAGCCGGAACCAGCCTCCACGCGGAACTTCCGCTCGCCGACCCCAGCCGATCCTCCGCGCTGGACCGTTGAGGCGTGGTCGCGGGCCAGGCGTTCGGCGAGGCGGCGCAGCAACGGCCCCGCGTTCGTCATGCAGCGCGCCGGGTCCGGTTCGAGGTCGGTGAGGGCGTGGACGGCGGTGAAGCCGGCCGCGCGCCACTCGGCCGGGGACAGCAGGCAGCGGCCCGCCACGGCAACCGTCGGGACGCCGGCGCCCGTGGCCGCACGCAGGACGCCGACGGGGGCCTTGCCGTGCAAGGACTGCGTGTCCAGGGAGCCCTCGCCGGTGATGACGAGGCGGGCGTCGCGGACCGCGATGGAGAAGCCCAGGAGGTCGAGCAGCAAGGAAATACCCGGCCGCAGGCGAGCGCCCAACGCCGCCAGCGCCGCGAAGCCCACCCCGCCCGCCGCGCCGGCGCCCGCGGCCGAGGCGGACGAAGGACCCAGCACCGAAGCCCAGTGGCGCAACCCGGCTTCCAGCACGGCAACATCCTCAGGGCTCGCACCCTTCTGCGGCCCATACACCGCCGCCGCACCCGAAGGACCCAGCAGCGGGTTGTCCACGTCGCAAGCCAGGTCGATGTCCACAGCAGACACACCGGACAAGTCCACAGCAGACACCGAAGCCAACCCGATACCGCCGAGAGGCACCGCGGCGCCGGAAGAATCCAGCACCCGCGCCCCCAATGCCGTCAGCATCCCGGCACCACCATCCGTGCACGCACTCCCGCCGACGCCCAGCACGATCCGCGCCGCCCCGGCCGCCCGCGCCGCCGCGATCAGCTCACCTGTGCCATAACTCGACGCAGTCAGCGGCGCAGGCAGCCCACCCGGCAACCGCTGCAAACCGGAAGCCTCGGCCAGCTCCACCACGGCAACGTCACCCCGCAGCGCGAAGAACGCCGTGATCCGCCGACCCGTCGGCCCGGACACGCGCACCGGCACCCGGCGGAACCCGGCGGCGACGGCGGCGGCCACCGTGCCGTCACCGCCGTCCGCCACCGGGAGCTCGACCACCGGCTCGTCGCGGGACACCGCACGCAAGCCGGCAGCGACCGCCGAAGCGACCTGCGCCGCCGTGAGCGAGCCCTTGAACTTGTCGGGCGCGACCAGCACTGTCATGACTGAGACCGGAACGACCGCCAGTCACCGATCTCGGTGATGTCGCGCAGCTGCACGTGGGACGTCTGCGGCCGGCGCAGCAGCATCGCGAACGCCGAGCTCCCGTCCGCCAGCTCGATCACGCCCAGCTCCAGCTCGGGCGGTTCCGCCGGCAGTACCCGGTCCCGCAGCGCGTCCAGGGACACCTCGTACACCTCGCCCGCAACCGCACCGCCGCCGTGGGCGACCGGGACCAAAGCCGGGCACTGGCCACCCACGGAGTAGAAGCGGTACTTCGGCGCGGTGGTCGTCGACGCGACGAGAGGGGCGCCGTCGAGCAGGTGGTGCAGCGGTTCGCCGCGCATGGCGCCGCCGTTGAGGAACATCAGGGTCACAGCAGTTCCTTTCCTTCGAGCTACCACAGCTACAAGATCGCCTTGACGACGTCGATTCCGAAGTAGACGGTGAACACCAGCGCCAGCACCGTGAGGATCCAGCCGGCCTCGCGCCACTTACCCTTGCACGTCTTGATGAGCACGAACGCGATCAGGCCCGCGCCCACACCGTTGGTGATGGAGTACGTGAACGGGATCAGCGCGACGGTGAGGAACACCGGGATCGTGTAATCACTGTCCTGCCACGGGATGTTGCGGCACTGCGCCACCATCATCCCGCCGATCACCACGAGCGCCGGCGCCGCGGCCTGCGCGGGGACGATGCCCGCGATCGGCGTGAACAGCAGCGTCGCGGCGAACAGCGCGCCGGTGACCACGCTCGCGAGCCCGGTCCGCGCGCCCTCCCCCACGCCGGCCGCCGACTCGAGGAACACGGTGTTGGGCGAGGAACCCGAGAGCCCGCCGGCGATCGCGCCCGCGCCGTCGACGAACAGGATCCGGCCCATCCGCGGCACGCGGCCGTCCTTCGACAGCCCGGCTTCGGCCGACACGCTGGTGATCGTGCCCATCGCGTCGAAGAAGCCGGACAGCACGAGAGTGAACAGGAAGATCGTGGCGGTCAGCGCACCCGCTGAAGCGAAGCCGCCGAACAGGTCGATGTGGCCCAGCAGCCCGAAATCGGGTACCGCCACCACGTGGCTCGGCAGCGTCGGGGTGGTCAGACCCCAGTTTCCCACATGGAATCCGTCGTGCAGCACCACGGCGAGCACGGTGGACACCGCGATGCTGATCAGCACCGCGCCCGGGACTTTGCGCGACATCAGCACCGTCATCAGCAGCAGGCCGAAGCAGAACACCGCGATCGGCCAGCCGTCGAGGTGCCCGTCGAAACCGAGCCGAACGGGCACAGTGGACTCGGCCGAGTCCGGCGTACGCGTGACGAACCCGGCGCTGACCAGGCCGACGAGCGCGATGTAGAGCCCGATGCCGACCGTGATCGCCATCTTGAGCGGCGCGGGGATCGCGTTCATGATCCGTTCCCGGATCCCGCTCACGGCCATCAGCACGATGCAGACGCCTTCGAGCACCACGAGCCCGAAGGCCTGGGGCCACGTCATCGCCGGCGCCATCTGGAACGCGACGATGCCGTTGATCCCGAGACCCGCAGCCAGCGCGAGCGGCGCGTTGCCGACGAGTCCCATGAGGATGGTCATCACCGCGGCCGCCAGCGCGGTGGCCGTGGTGACCTGGGCGGCGCTGAGCTTCGCGCCGGTGATGTCGGCGGAAGCGCCGAGGATGAGCGGGTTGAGCAGCACGATGTAGGCCATCGCGACGAACGTGGTGATGCCGCCGCGCACCTCGCGGCCCACGGTCGTGCGGCGGGCGGTGATGTCGAACAGTCTGTCCGCAATGGACTTGCGGGCCGGTCCTGGAGCCGGGGTCACAGCGTCGTCGATGTGGACCTGGATCATGCGTCCTCCCCTTGCCGGTGGGCGTGCTCGGCCGCGCCCCGCATTCGGACGGGGCGGGCAAGCCGGACGAATTTGCGTTTTTGTGGTGCTCCGGTCAGCACCGGGATGTGCCCGGGTACGGGCTTCCGGTGTCGGGCGTGTCTGTATCGGGCCTGTCTGTATTGGGCCTGTCTGTATTGGGAACTGCGGGGCCGGACCGGGGAGAACCGCCGGCCCCGAGTGCCTAGTAGTCGACGCGGTCGGGCCGGTCCAGCCAGGCGTCGAACGGTGCGAAGCCGTCCTTGAGGGACAGCCGGGAAACGGGTACTTCCCAGGTTTCGCGGGGCTTGTCGAACAGTTCGTAAAACGCGCGGTCGTCGAAACCGGCCTTGGCCGCGTCGTGGCGGTCGGCCGCGTAGACCACGCCGTCCACCCGCGCCCACAGCGCGGACGAAAGGCACATCGGGCACGGTTCGCAGGAGGACACGAGCACGCAGCCGGTGAGCTTGAACGTGCCGAGCGCCTGGCAGGCCGCGCGGATGGCGACCACCTCGGCGTGGGCCGTGGGGTCGAGCGAGGGGGTGACGCGGTTGACACCCGTCGCGATGATGTCACGGCCCTTGGCGACGAGCGCGCCGAACGGGCCGCCGCCGTCGGCGACGTTGCGGGTCGCGATGCGCACGCTCTCGAGGAGCCATTCACGCTCGAGGTCGGCGTCGAGGGAGAGGGTCATTTCGCTTGCGCTCCAGACAGTTCCAGTGAGTCGGCTCAGGTTCCGGTGATGTGCTCGGGCCGGATCGGGACGCGGGGCAGTTCGAGGCCGGTCGCCGCGCGTATGGCGTTGGCGACCGCCGGCGTCGAGGAGATCGTGGGCGGCTCTCCGACGCCGCGCACGCCGTAGGGCGCGTGCGGGTCGGGCCGCTCCAGCACGTCGATACGCATCGGCGGCATGTCCAGCACGGTCGGGATGAGGTAGTCGGTGAACGACGGGTTGCGCACCTTTCCGTCCAGCACCTGGATCTCCTCCATCACGGCCAGGCCGAGACCCTGCGCGGACCCGCCTTGGATCTGGCCGAGCACCGCGTCGGGGTTCATCGCCTTGCCCACGTCCTGCGCGCAGTCGAGCTGCACGACCTTGACCAGGCCCAGCTCCACGTCGACGTCCACCACCGCGCGGTGCGCGGAGAAACCGTACTGCACGTGGGCGTCGCCCTGGCCGGTCTCCGGGTCGAGCGGGTAGGTCCTGCGGTGGTGGAACTCCCGGGTCTCCTCGACAATCTCGTCGCCGAGTAGGTCCACAAGGGGCGTGACGACCTCACCGTCGCCGGCCACGATCTTGCCGCCCGCCAGCGACATCCCTTTCGCATCACGGCCCAGCCGGCGTTCGGCCAGTGCATAGACCGCGTCGGCCACCGCACGGCACGCATTGCGCACGGCACCACCGGTCACGTAGGTCTGCCGCGACGCCGAGCTCGAACCCGCGTCGCCGACGCTCGTGTCGGCCGGGTGCACGGTCACCCGCGGCACGCCCAGCTCGGTGCGCGCGATCTGCTGCTGCAACGTGACGAGCCCCTGGCCCACCTCGGCCGCGGCCGTGTGCACCATCGCCACCGGCTCGCCGCCGATCACCTGCAGCCGCACGCGGGCGGTCGAGTAGTCGTCGAGGCCTTCGGCGTAGGAGATGTTCTTGATGGTCACGCCGTAACCGACCCCGCGCACCACGCCTTCGCCGTGGGTCACATTGGACGCTCCGCCGGGCAGGTCGCGGATGTCCGCGTTCTCACCACGTTCCGGCGGCAACGGCATGTCCTTCAGCCGCTGGATCAGCTCGGCCACGGGAGCCGGGAAATCGACGAGCTGGCCGGTGACGTTGGTGGAGCCCTCGCTCATCGCGTTGCGGATCCGCAGGTCGGCGGGGTCCATGCCGAGCGCCGTGGCGAGTTTGTCCATTTGGGACTCGTACGCGTACGTCGGCTGCACCGCGCCGAGGCCGCGCATGGCGCCGCACGTCGGGTTGTTGCTGTACACGCCCCAGCCCTCGATCTTCGCGTTGGGCACGTTGTACGGGCCGACGCTCAGCGTCGTGCCGTTGCCGACCACCACCGGTGTCTTCGACGCGTAGGCGCCACCGTCGAAGTACAGCCGGGCGCGCACGTAGACCAGATCGCCCTCGCGTGTGGCGCCGTGTTCGTAGTACATCTTCGCCGGGTGCCGGTGTACGTGGCCGAAGAAGGACTCCTCGCGGTTGTAGACCATCTTCACGGGCCGGCCGGTGCGCAGCGCGAGCAGGCACGAGTGGATCTGCATCGACAGGTCCTCGCGCCCGCCGAACGCGCCACCGACGCCGCTGAGTGTGAGCCGCACCTTCTCCAGCGGCAGGCCCAGTGCCCGCGCAGTCTGCTTCTGGTCCACGTGCAGCCACTGCGTGGCGAGGTAGAGGTCCACGCCGCCGTCGTCGTCGGGCACGGCAAGGCCGGACTCCGGGCCGAGGAAAGCCTGGTCCTGCATGCCGATCTCGTAGACGCCGGACACGACCACGTCGGCCTTCGCGGCCGGGTCACCCTTCACGATGCGTTGGTAGCGCACGAGATTTCCGCCAGGGTGCAGCTTCGGCAGGGTCTCGTCGTGGGCCGCGCGCTCGGGATCGGTGACCGGTTCGAGCACCTCGTACTCGACCACGATGTGCTTGAGCGCCTGCCGCGCGATCTCCGGGTGGTCGGCCGCGAGGATCGCCACCGGCTCGCCCTGGTAGCGCACGCGGTCCTCGGCCAGCGCCGGCGTGTCCTGGTACTTGAGGCCGTAGAGGTTCTCGCCGGGCACGTCCTCGTGCGTCAGCACCGCGTGGACGCCAGGCTGCGCCAACGCCCGGGAGACGTCGAGGCGCACGATTCGCGCGTGCGGGTGCGGGCTGCGCAGCGTGGCGCCCCACAGCATGTCCTCGTGCCACAGGTCCGAGGAGTACGCGAACTCGCCGCGCACCTTGAGCGTGCCGTCGGGTCGCAGCGGGCTCGTGCCGATGCCGCCGGTGACGGTGTCGGCCAGCTCCTGCGGTGAGCGGGCCGGGGCCGGGCGCGTCATGCGTGCTCCTTCCGCGCGGCCGCGAGCCGGACCGCGTCGAGGATCTTCTCGTACCCGGTGCAGCGGCACAGGTTCCCGGCCAGGGCCTCACGAATCTCGGCGTCGCTCGGGTTTTCGGTGCGCGCCACGAGATCGTGGGCGGTCACCAGGAGCCCGGGTGTGCAGAAGCCACATTGGACGGCGCCGCATTCGACAAAGGACTCCTGGATCGGGTCCAGGTTCTCACCGTCGGCGAGACCTTCCACCGTGCGCACCTCGCGGCCCTCGGCCTGCCCGGCCGCGACCAGGCAGGCGCACGCCGGCACGCCGTCGAGGTACACCGTGCACGAGCCGCACTCGCCCTGCTCGCACGCGTTCTTCGAGCCGGCGAGGCCGAGCCGTTCGCGCAGCACGTAGAGCAGGCTTTCGCCTTCCCAGACGTTGTCCGTCTGGCGCTGCTCGCCGTTGACGATCACGTTCACACGCATTCCGTGCGCCTCCCTCCGCAGTATTCGGTCCAGGCCCAGCCGAGCGTCCGCCGCGCCAGCACCGACAGCGCATGGCGGCGGTAGTCGGCGCTGCCGCGCACGTCGTCGATGGGCGCGGCCGCGGCGGCCACCAGCTCACCGAAGCGGCGTTTCACCGAGTCGGCGAGCGCACGCGGCCGGTCCCACTGGTCGTCGGCCGCCAGCTCGCTCGCGAGGAACTCCTCGGCGTCGAACGCGCGGCGCGGTGTCGGGGCGGCCGAGCCGACACCCGTGCCCACGCTGCGTTCGGCCGGGTGCACCGCGAGGCCGAAGGCGCAGACCGCGATCACCATCGCGTTGCGGGTCCCCACCTTGCTGAACTGCTGCGGCCCGCTCGCCGGTGCCAAGTGGACGGCCGTGATCAGTTCGTCGGGTTCGAGCACATTTCGCTTCACACCAACGTAGAAGTCCTTCGCCGCCACGCGCCGGGTGCCGCGGGTGGACGCGATCTCCACCTCCGCGTCGGCCGCGAGCAGCGCCGGGTGCGAGTCACCCGCGGGCGACGCCGCGCCGAGGTTTCCGCCGACGCTGCCGCGGTTGCGGATCTGCGGCGAGCCGACCGTGCGGGCCGCCATCGCCAGTCCCGGCAGCCGGTCGCCCAGCTCCGCGATGATCCGCGTGTACGGCGTCGCGGCCGCGATCCGGATGCGGCCTTCCTCGACGTCGTAGCCGTAAAGCTCGCTGACGCGGTTGAGGTCGAGCAGCGCCGACGGGCGGCGGTGGTCGAAGTTGATCTCCACCATCACATCGGTGCCGCCCGCGATCGGTACGGCGTCGGGGTGCGCCGCCTTGGCCTCGAGGGCCTCGGCGAGCGTGGTCGGGCGCAGGAACTCCACTTCGGCCTCCGTCTCAGGACCAGGCCGGTCCGGCGGGCGGCGCGTCGTCGCGCAGCACGGTGCCCTCGATCAGCCCGTACGGCCGGTCTGCGGCGTGGAAGACCTCACCGGGGTTGTCGAGGCCGAACGGCGACAGGTCGGTGAGGAAGTGGTGCTTGTTCGGCAGCGCCAGGCGCACCTCCACGATCTCTGGCACCGTCTCGAGCACGCGCGAACCCATCGCGTAGAGCGTCTGCTGCAGCGACTGGCTGTGCGTTCCACCGAAGGCGTCGAGCAGCGAGGCCAGGGCCGTGTCGTGCGCACCGGCCCAGTCAACGTCTTCGCCGGAGAAGCGCCAGCTCGCGTTGACGGCCGTGGCGAGGATGCGGTCCTTGGTCTCCGGCAGCGTCGTGTAGCCGTCGCGTGGGAAGCCCCAGAACTCCGAGCCGGTGGTGTTGAGCACCGTGAGGTCCTCGACGCCGCCGAGCACCCAGGCCTGCGCGCCGTCGTAGTGCACGGTCGTGGTGCGCGTGCCGCCGCCCGAGCGCGCGAACGAGTGGTGGGCCGGCTGCCCGCCGACCGTGAGCCGCTGCCACGGGTACGACTCCACGTGGACGCGGGCGCCGTGGATGCTCTCCTGCGTGGTGACGAAGTGGCGCGCGAGGCGCAGCGCGTAGTCCTCGATCTCGCCGACGCCGTCGCGGGCGAACGCGAACACCGTGTTCTTCTGCGTGTCGGTGGCCAGCACCTTGTCGTTGGCGCCGGTGAGGTGAGTGTCGCTCATGTCGCCGGACAGCGAAACGCTGACGTTGAGGTCGGTGATCCGGTGCTCGTCGCCGTCGCGGTCGACGCGCACGACCCGGTTCTCCGCCTTTCCGTAGCGGTTGTCGCCCAGAACGATCGCCATGGTGTTCCTTCCCTTCGCTCGTCGGTCAGTAGACACGCCGTGACGTGGCGCGGACCACGGCAGATCCACCGAAACCGGGTGGGCGTCGAGGGTGGTTTTTCGTAGGTTCCTCCAAACGACGGCGGCCCTGGCGTGTGCGCTACTTGAGCCTGGAAGGAGGTGCCGCGTGCGGCTGGGTGCGCTGCTGGACACGCCGGAGCTCGGGCTGACCCTGCTCACCGGCGAGTCGGCGCTGGACCGCGAGTTCGGACGCGTCTTCCAGGCGACACTGCAGGACCCGACGCGGTACCTCAGCGGCGGGGAGATCGTGCTGTGCGGCATGCGCTGGCTGCCCGGGCCGTCCGAGGCCGAGGAGTTCGTGGGCGTGCTGGCGGCGGCGGGCGTGGTCGCGCTGGGTGCCGGGACGGCGGAGGTGGGCGGGCCCGTGCCCGAGCACCTCGTGGAGTCGTGCCGGCGGGTCGGGCTGCCGCTGTTCGAGGTCCCGCTGTCGGTGTCCTTCGCGACGGTGACCGAGCGCGTGATCCTCGGCCTGGCCGCCGAACGTTCCGCCCCCGCGCACGACTCGCACCGGCGGCTGGTCGCGGCCGTGACCAGCGGTGATGGCCTTCCCGCGCTCGTTTCCGCGGGCGCTTCCGAATTGGGCGTGGACTGCTGGGTGCTGAGCGCGACCGGCCGGCTGATCGCCGGCACGGGTTCGCCGCCTTCCGATGCGCGCCGGGCCGCCTTGGCGCGCCGGTTCCTCCGCGCGGAACGCCTCCCGTTGACCGTCCCCGGCGACGACGGTCCCGTCACGCTGCTGGCCGCCGCCAGCCGCTCGGGCCACCGCGTGGCGAGCTGGTTCCTGGTGGCCTCCGGCGACATCGGACGGTGGGCTGTTTCCCGGCGCGAACTCGCTCTGGAGCTGGCTCCGTTGATCGGGCTGGAGCGTTCCCGCGTCGACGAGGCCAAGCGCATCGAGAACCGGGCGGCCGAGCCGCTGTTGCGGTTGGCCCTCTCCGACGACGCTTCCCCGGCTTCGTTGTCCGCGCGGCTCGCGGCGCTGGACTTCCCACCTTCGGCGCACGTCGTGACCCTCTCCGCCGCAGTCGACGGCGGCGGCCCAGGCCTCACCCAGGTGCTGGTGGAGGAGCTGCTCGCTTCGGCCCCCGCCCCCACGCTGGTGGCCACCGTCGACGGCGAGACCTTCGGGTTGTTCCCGGCTCACGACCGCCTGGGCCGCCTCGCCGAGACCCTGCGCGAGTCCGTCCGCGCGGTCGAACCCGCCCTCGGCTCCGCCCGCCTGTCCGTCGGCCTCAGCCGCGCGCCCGACGCGGCCGGCCTGCGCTCCGGCCTCCAGGAGGCGCGCCACGCCCGCACGCTGGCCGCCCTTTCGCCGGGCCGCGCGGCCGTGCTGGCGGGTGACGAGGTGGCCTCCCACCTGCTGCTGCTGGCCGCCGTCCCCGACGACCTGCGCCGCTCCTTCGGCGAGAAGGTGCTGGGGCCGGTGCTGGCGTACGACGCCGCCCACGGCTCGGAGCTTCTCCCGACCCTGAAGGCTTTCCTCGAGCACTCCGGCTCCTGGACCCAGACCTCGGGCACGCTGCACCTGCACGTGAACACCCTGCGGTACCGGATCTCGCGCGTCTCGGAGCTGACCGGCCGCGATCTGGGCCGTTTCGCGGACCGGGTGGATCTCTACCTGGCGGGGTGTTTCACGCAGGACTGGGGTTGGTCGTGATCAGCACTTCCCGCTCCCAGACGCCCTGCGTGTGCAGGCGCCAGTAGTGCTCGGCGACGACGTCCGGGTCGAACGCCGTGCCCTTCTCCACGGTGCCGCCGACAGTGACCGTGGCGAAGTGCAGCGTGGGGTACTGCTCGGCGAACAGCGCCGTCACCGTGCGGAGGCCGGCCTTGCCCAGCGAGAGGCTGGTGTAGGCGGCTTTAGGCTCGGGCATCCCGCCGGTGGTGAGGAACGTCCCGTGGCCGCGCTCGGCCATCCGCGGCGCGAGGTGCGCCGCGGCGAGGTAGGCGCCGAGGACGTTGACGCGCCACAGCCTGAGGTGCTCTTCGGCGCCGAGCTCCCCCGGCGCGTCCCTGCGGATGACGGCGGCGTTGTAGACCACGACGTCGGGCAGTCCTTGGTCTTCGATCACCGCGTCGAGCGCCTGGCGCAGGGACTCCTCTTCTCCGACGTCGGCCACGTGGGTCACGGCGTCGACCCCGAGGTCCTTGGGCTGCCGCGCAACGGCCGCCACACCGAACCCCTCCCGCGCGAACCGCCGCGCGACCGCCGCCCCGATCCCCGGCCCCGCCCCGATCACGACGATTCCTGCCATGAGTCGACGGTAGCGCCGTGAAGCTCAGGCCTCGTCGATTTCCACCACGCTCGGCCGCCGCCCGGACGCGATGAACTCGTGCAGCCCGCGCCGCACGGTCGCCATCGGAACCACGACACTCGCCGGTACCCCGCTTCACGCCGGCGACCGACACCTGAACCATCGGCGGCACGACGTGCCCAGCCGTCTCCGCCACGATGCGATCAACGAGTTCATCCAGCTCGGCGACGGTGGGCACGCGGATGGCGACGTTGTCGTCGCCGCCGTTCGGCGTCCGGTCGTACCAGATGTCGAGCACTACCACTGATCGACTCCCAACTCGACGGGATCAAGCTCGCCGGGACTCGCCCGCATCTTCGCATCGGACAAAGCCGGCCGGCTGCCCTCTGAAGATGCGGGTTTCCGGCCTGCAGTGCCCTGCATGCTCAGGGTCAGGGCGCCGTGCCATGGCGGAGAGTTTGACCGGCCTGTTCGACGCGGCCGGCCGGCAGCTTGCCGAGCTCGACACTCACCCTTGCGTACGACGTCCTCGACCTGCACGCGCGTGACGTGGACGACCAAAACTCAACTCACCGACCAGTTGGTTGGTAACCTCACCGGATGGCGCGCGACGCGGAACAGACCAAGCAGCGGCTGCTCGAAGCCGCGATCAGCGAGTTCGCCGCATACGGGATCGCGGGGGCGCGGGTGGACCGGGTGGCCGCGGCGGCGGGGTGCAACAAGGCGATGATCTACTCGTACTTCGGCAGCAAGGAGGGGCTGTTCGACGCCGCGTTCGATGAGCGGACGGCGGCGTTCTTCGAGGCGGTGCCGTTCGACGCCGGGGATCTCGCGGGGTACACCGGGCGGGCGTTCGACTACTTCGACGAGCATCCCGAGACGTTGCGGCTCTCGACGTGGTACCGGCTCGAGCGGTCGGAGGCCGAGCACCTCGCGGCCATCACCGAGGTCAACGACGTCCGACTGCGGGAAATCGGGCGGGCGCAACGCGAAGGCGAGATCTCCGGGCACTTTTCGCCCGTGCAGCTGCTCGTGCTGATCCAAGCGCTTTCCGCGGCGTGGCACAGCACCAACCCGGAACTGGGGCCGCACCTGCCGAGCGCCCGCGCAGGGAGGCGGCGGACGCTCGTCGAAGCGGTTCAGGGATTGCTTGCACTGAAATAGCCAGCGGGGCTTTTCCCGCGAATTAACGAAAAAACAACGGTGCCGGCCAGAACGAGAGACGCCGAGGCCGAGAGCGCCAGTAAGAACCAAGGCGCGGCGAAGGGCGGAATTCCCGCGAAGGCCTCGACGCCGATCACCGCGGTGAGCACGGCGTCGGCGGCCACGGCGAGCCAGACGACGCGCAGGCGAGCCCGCTCGGGCAACGCGGTGAAGCGCAGCAGCCACGCGAGCCCGGGCAGTACGAGGATCGCGTGCATCGCCACGGCGTGCAGTGGTTTCAGCGAACCGGCGGTCGTGTAGGCCAGCTCAGGGGACCCGCCGCGTGCCTCGACGACACCGCGGGCGATCATCACCGCGCCGGTGGCGAGGGCGACCATCAGCACCAGCAGGCCGAAGCGCACGGCGACCAGCATGCTCGGCGCCATGCTGCCCGGCGAACGGAAAGCCGCAGCCGTGAAGCCCAAACCCGTCACCACGATCACGCCGCCGCCGGCCGCGAGCGACATCGACACCACCGTGTCGAAGCCGGTCTCGAAGTTGAAGTGCGACGGGACCCTTCGCCACGCCTGCATGGTCACGAGCACGACCTCCGCCACGCACGCCACGACGAACGCGCCGAGCAACCCGGCCCGGGCCCGCGGCCGCAGCACGACGTACGACGTCGCCCACGCCACCGACGCCAGCGTGAGACCGAACGACAACCCGAACGTGACCGCCTTGCGCAGCGACACCGGCCCGAGCCACGTGCCGCCGCTGGCCAGCAGCACCACCGCGTTCACGACGCCGCTCGCGAAGAGCACCGCCCCCACCACGTACGCGACGCGTTCCACGCGCCTGCCGTCCCGCCAGATGCGGCTCACGGCGTCCATCACCGGCTGAGTCATGACGTCAGTTTGGTGCTGTGACAACGTTTCGTCGTCCGCTCGGTGTCGACACCCGCGTACGCAGATTTACGTACACCGTCCATTGGGAAAACGCGAAAAAAGAGCACGTAAAGAACACATTGCAATTCCGGGATAACGCGTGGGCGCCGCCACTCGGCAGGAGGATGCGACTGCCGTGAGTGAGTTCTACTCTGAAGACATGTACATAGCCTTGCTCGCCTACACGGCGCCTCGAAACGAAGTCGACTACGCACTGGCAGAACACGCGGAGTGGTTGCGCACGCACTTCTCCCGCGGATTGTTCCTGGTTTCCGGAAAAGGGGACACCGAGCACGACCAGGTCATCCTCACCCGCCCCTGCGTGCGCGGCAAGCTGGACGCCGTGCTCGCCACCGACCCGCTCGTGGTCCAGCGCCTCGCGCACTACACCGTGATCGAATTCTCCGCCACTCGCACCTCCCACGAATTCCACGCCATCAACGAGGCACTCGCCTCCTGAAGTCGCCGGCCCGGGAGCAGGTGGCCTTCGGCGGTGTTGCCCGCCACCTGCCCGCCGTATCACCGTCGTGCGCTCGCCTATGATCGCGGGAACCGACGTTCCGGTACGGGAGAAGCCATGCACACGCCCGACCTCGTCTTCCGAGGCCGCCGCCTCACCAGCGATCGCGCGCTGGTGATGGCCATCATCAACCGCACCCCCGATTCGTTCTACGACAACGGTGCGACCTACCTCGAGACCCGCGCGCAGGACGCCATCCGCCGCGCGTGCGCCGAGGGCGCGGACCTCATCGACATCGGCGGCGTGCCGGCCGGCAAGGGCCCCGAGGTCACCACGGCGGAGGAGATCGCCCGCGTGGTGCCGACCGTCGAATGGGCGCGCGAGACGTTCCCGGACCTCGTGATCAGCGTCGACACCTACCGCGCCGCGGTCGCGGACGCCGTCTGCCGCGCCGGCGCCGACATTGTGAACGACAACTGGGCGGCCTTCGAGCCCGAGATCCTGGACGTCGCGGCCGAGCACGGCGCGGGGTACATCTGCTCCCACACCAACGGCCTCACGCCGCGCACCGAAGCCGCGAAGCCGCAGTACGACGACGTGGTCGGCGCCGTGATCGACGGCACCACCGAGCTCGCGAAGCGCGCGCTGGAGCGCGGGGTGCCGCGCGAAGGGATCATGATCGACCCCTGCATCGACTTCGGCAAGAACTCCTACCAGTCGCTGGAGCTGATGCGGCACACGCAGGCGCTCGTGGACACGGGCTGGCCGGTGCTGATGGCGCTGTCGAACAAGGACGTGATCGGCGAGACGCTCGACGTGCCCGTCGGCGAGCGCGTGATCGGCACGCTCGCGGCCACGGCCGTCGCGGCGCTGCACGGGGCCGCGATGTTCCGCGCCCACCAGGTCGTGGAGACGCGGCAGGTGGCGGAGATGGTGGCCAGCATCGTGGGCACGCGCCCGCCCGCGCACGTGGTGCGGTCGGTCTGATGCGCGAGATCTTCCCGGGCGCGCGCGACCTGGCCGAGGCCGACCTGGAGGCGCTCTACGCGTACCCGGCGCCCGGCAAGTGGCTCGCGGTGAACTTCGTGTCGAGCGCCGACGGTGCCGTCACCGTCGAGGGCCGCTCGGCGTCGCTGTCCACGCCCGCCGACCGCGTGATCTATCGGCTGGGCAACGACCTCGCCGACGTCGTGCTGGTCGGCGCGGGTACCGCCCTGCTCGAGGGCTTCAAGGGCATACGCCCCGACGAGCACTCCGCCGACCGGCGCCGCCGCCACGGCCTCGCGCCGATCCCGCCGGTCGCCGTGGTCACCGGCGGCGGCTCGCTGCGCGCGGACGCCCCGGTGATCACGAACGCCTTGGTGCCCACCATCGTCATCACCCACGCCGGCACCGACCCCGACCTACGCGCCGCCTGGACCGCCGCGGGCGCCGACGTGCTCGTGGCCGGCACGGACGCCGTCGACCTCCGCTCCGCCGTCTCGGCCCTCGTCTCCCGCGGCCTCACCCGCATCGACTGCGAGGGCGGCCCGCGCCTCTTCGCGTCCCTCCTGGCCGCCGACGCCGTCGACGAGCTCCGCCTGACGATCTCCCCCTTCCTCATCGCGGGCCTCGCCCCGCGCGCGGCTTTCGGCGACACCATCGACCCCGCGCGGCTCCAGCTGGCCTCGGTCCTGGAGGACGACGGGACGTTGATGCTGCGGTACCTGCTGCACTGACTCAGTCCACAGTGGATCGTCGACTTCACGCCAACAGCTCGAAATCCGCCTTCCCCAACGAAGTTCCGTTCACCTGGATCTCCAGCGCGTGCGCGCCCGGGTGGTAGACGCGGGTGGTGATGACGCGGAAGGAGTGGGTGCGGTCCAGGAGCAGCTCCGCGCCCGGGTCGAGGACGCGGGTGGTGAGCTTGAAGACCTTCGGTGTGGTGGTGCCGTTGGCTTTGCGGTGGTGCACGACGTAGTCGACGACCAGGTTCATCGGCGTGTCGCCCGTGTTGCGCAGCGTGCCGGTGAAGCCCAGTTCGGCGCCGATGGTCACCGAAGGCGCCGAGAGCACGAGACCGTCGAAGGTGATGCCGGACGGTGGCGCGAAGCCGAGCAGCGCCAACGCACCCGGGTCGCCTTGTTTGATCAGGGTGCGCAGGCCGTGTCGGACGAGTTGCGCAGTCTGTTTGTCACCGGAAGCACCCACCCAGCGGCCGGCCGCGGCCACCGCCGCCTCGGGACGCGCGCGGCTCAGATCGTTGAGGTGGTTGGCAACCGAACGCCGCACGTACGCCGAAGAGTCGCGGTGCAGCGCGTCGAGGATCGGCGCCGTGACGCCCGGCCGGGCGGTGATCGCCCCCACCCGGCGCGCCCACGGCAGCAGCGGCCGCGTGCCCTCCGAGGCCAGGCGGCGGACGTGCTCCGACGGGTCGGAAGTCCAGGTCAGCACCTTCGGCAACGCCCGGTCGAGATCCGCGTCGAGCAGCGGCCGGATGGCGAACTCCGCCGTGAGCCGCGGGGTCAAGGCGGCGAGCAGATCCAACGCGGCGTCGAACGCGACCGGCCCGCCGTCCGCCAGAGCCCGCGCCGAAGCCGCCTCCGAGACGGGCCAGATCATCCAGCCGGAGAACGATTCGTCGGCCAACGCCCGCTCCACGACGTCCGACAGCTCGCGGTAGCCGCCCGGCAGGTCGGCCAACAGTGCGTCGCGCACCGCGTCCGTGCGTTGCCGCAGCCCGAGCCCACCCAGGCGGACCCGGCGGAGCTCCCCGAACGCGACGCCGGGCGCGGCTGCCTTCATCGACGCGAGCAGCCCCCTGACGACCGCGTCGTTGAGCATCTCGTCAGCCAGCGGCATCCGCTTCTCCCCTCCATCAAGCGCTACATTCGTTACATGCCCATCCAGAACACCAGCGCCAAGGACCGGCTGCTCCTGGCAGCAGCCCAGCTCCTCGACGCGGCGGCCGGCGGACCGGTCTCGACCCGCGCGATCTGCGAGCGGGCCGGCGTGCAGGCGCCGACGCTGTACCACCACTTCGGCAGCAAGCAGGGACTGCTCGACACGGTGGTCAACTTCGGCTTCACCCAGTATGTGGAGAGCACCGACAAAAACCGCGCGGACGCCGATCCGGTCGAGCAGATCCGCGAGGGCTGGGACCGCCACGTGGACTACGGCCTGACCCACCCCGCCTTCTACGTGCTGCTCTACGGCCAGATCCAGCCCGGCGTCCCCTGCACCCTCACCTCCAGCGCCGAGGCGATGCTGCTGGAGCTGCTCACGCACGCCGCCCGCCAGGGCCGCCTGCGCGTGACCCCCGCCGAGGCCGCGCGGCAGATCGCGGCCGCCAACTCCGGCGTCACGCTCAGCCTCATCGCCCAGCCCGAAGACGCGCGCGACCTGGCGATGTCCCACCAGGTCCGCGACGCGCTGCTCGCCAAGCTGATCACCGACGAGCCCGCCGACGCGCCGTCGACAGTCGGCGCGCTGGCCGTCGCCCTCGCGACGGCGCTGGACGGGAAGAGCGAGCAGCTCACCCCGGTCGAGCAGACCATGCTGCGCGAGTGGCTGGACCGCCTCGCCTCCTAAGGCGACCCAGGTCACCTGGGCGACCTCATTTCACCCGAGTCGTGTCCAGCGGCGCCGGAGTTGGCCCGATGGATGCGGCAGGCCAGGGGCCGTGAACGAGGTGTTCCGCCTGATTAGGCGGTGAAACGGTCAGGCCGTGGCTGGATCGGCAGCTTTGGCCGCCCGCTCGATTTCCGCCCGCCGGCTCTCCCAGAAGGCTGCATCCTGCCCCCGCCGGGCCATGCCTGCCGCGTCCATCTCGACTTCGCCGTCCAACTGTTCGCGCAGGATGTCGGCGTGCCCGGCGTGCCGGCTGGTCTCCGTGAGCATGTGGACCAGGACGTTGAACAGCATCACGTCAGGACGTGGCCACCAGGGCACGTAGCCGGGCGAGTCGCCCCGACTCGCAACGACCTCTGCTGCCTGAACGTCCGCAAGGTTCAGGCCGGGTGGGGGACATCGAGGCCAGATCTATTGACCGCGGGCCAGATCCACTGACAAGGCTGGACCGCCTCGCTTCCTAACGTCGATACATTTGCTACAGTCCTCTATATAACAAATATAGAGGAGGATCCGGCATGCCAGCAGCACTCGGCCGGTACGGCGCGTGGATGAGCCCCGCCACCGACGACAAGACCCGCAAGAAAGTGGCCGTGGAAGCCGAAAAACTGGGCTACGCCACGGTGTGGTTCGGCATCGGCGCGAGCTCCGTCGAGGATCTGGGCTACTTCGAGGAAGTCCTCGACGCCACTGACCGGATCACCGTCGCCACCGCGATCGTGAACATGTGGACCAACGACGCCGGTCGCATCGCCGCCGCCTACCACCGCCTCACCGAGCGGCACGGTGAGCGGTTCGTTCTCGGCGTCGGCGTCGGGCACCCGGAGTCGATCACGACGTACCAGAGTCCGTACCAGAAGATGGTCGCCTACCTGGACCAGCTCGACGCCGAAGGCGTGCCCGCCGAAGCCCGCGTGCTCGCGGCGCTGGGGGACCGTTCGCTCGAACTCGCCGCCACGCGGACGCGCGGCGCGCACCCGTACCTCGTCGTGCCGAAGCACACCGAGCACGCGCGGGCGGTCCTCGGCCCGAGCGCGCTGCTGGCGCCGGAGCACAAGGTCGTGGTGGACGACGATCCCGTGGCCGCCCGCGCGATCGGCCGTCCGTTCGTGCACAAGCCCTACCTCGGCCTGCGCAACTACGTGAACAACCTGCGCCGCCTCGGCTACACCGATGCCGACGTCTCCGGTGAGGGCAGCGACCGCCTCATCGACGACCTCGTCCTCCACGGCACGCCCGCCGCGATCCACGGCCGGCTGGCCCAACACCTGAACGCCGGCGCCGACCACGTCGGGGTCCACGTGCTGGGGCCCGACCCGTTGACGGGCTACCGCCGGCTCGCCGAAGTGCTTTTGTGAGCGAACTGCTGCACGGCCTCGTCGGCCTTGTCGAACGCCGCCCGCGCCGCCGAGAGGTCCTCGGCCGCGCGGGCGGCTCGGGTTTCCGCGTCCGCCAGGCGTTCGCGTAGCTCGGCCAGGCGAGCGTCGGCCAGTTCGGCGATGCGTTCGGTGCGGACCAGGGTTCGTGAGGCTTCGGCTCGTTCGCGCGTGGCGGCGGAAGCCTTGCGCTGCCACTCTTCGCGGGCGACGCGTTCCCGTTCGCGGTCCGCATGGTCCTTTTCGGACTTCTCGCGCGCGGCCTTCTCGTCGGCCTGCTTGCGGCGGGTGTTTTCCTTGGCCGGCGCGGTTTTCCGCTCCGGAGCGGGCTTCTTCTTCCGTGGACCCGAAGCAGCGGGCAACGACAGCCACTGGTCCACATCCTGGTGCGCCACCGACGTCAGCCGCCCCGCCAGCACGAGCCGCGCGACGTCCGGGTCCGCCACGACCGTCTCCAGCGTCTCCTCCACCTCACGCGCGACGGAGTCGCTCAGGTCCGGCGCGTCGCGCAGGACCCCGCGCACCAGCTCGGCCCGCCGCTGCGCCAGCTCCCGCAGCTGCTCGCCGGCGAGGCTCGCGTGCGCGGCACGCAGCCGGTCGCCCAGCTCGGCCAGCTCCTCGAGCGCCGAGGAACCGTCGCGAGCCAGCCGGTTGACGAAGAAGGCCGCGGTCGTCGGCTTGCGCAGTGCCTGGATGCGGCGCGCGAGCTCGGCGTCGCCCGCTTGTTTGGCCGCACGGGCCGCGGCTGAGCGCGACGCGACGAAGTCCGCGGGCTCGCCCGCGTAGAGGTCATCGGCGACGGTGTCGAAATCCGGTGCTGCCACCGCACCACGGAACCACACCGGTAGTCCGAACGCGACGTATCACGTACGGTGGACGCCTCGGCAAAGCCGAAAGCCGCAGGTCAAGCGAGACAGGTCCAGGGACGGTGCCCATGACGCCATCGGGCAGGCTCGCGCTGACGGCCAGCCCCCTGGTCGCCGGCGCGCTGCAGGCGCTCCAGCGCGTGACCGGGCTGCCGGTCGCGATGGGCGGGCCCGTGTCGGCGGGGTCGAGGACGCTCGTGATCGACCAGCTGCGCGGCACGGCCACGGGCTCGCTGCAGCACCTGCGCGTCGACACCGGCGCCGGGCTGGGCGGCAAGGCCGTGGCGCTCGGGCGGCCGTCGACGGTCATCGACTATCTCAACGCGCAGGGCATCACCCACAAGTACGACCGAGCCGTTGCGCCGGAGCAGCTGCGGGCGATGGTCGCGCTGCCGGTGCGCGTGGGCGCGTCGACGCGCGCGGTGCTGTACGCGGCGACGCGCGATTCGATCACCTTCGGCGACCGGATCCTGCGCGCGGCGAGCGCGGTCGTCGCACGGCTGGAGCGCGACATCGAGGTGGAGGAGGAAGTCCGGCGCCGGGTGGCGACACCGCCGCCGGGTGAGCGCCACGACCTGCACGCCGAGCTCCTCGCGATCGCCGGTTCGATGCACGACGACGAGGCCCGCGCGCGGCTGCTCGAAGTGTGCGAACGCCTGCGTCCGGCCGAGGCACCGCCGGGGATCACGCTGTCGCCGCGCGAGCTCGACGTGCTGCGGCTCGTGCGCGAGGGCTGCACCAACGACGAGATCTCCGAGCGGCTCGGGCTGCTGCCCAACACGGTCAAGTCGTACCTCAAGCACGCCATGCGCAAGCTCGACGTCAGCAACCGGATCCAGGCGGTGAACCGGGCCCGCGCGGCCGGCCTGTTCGGCTGAGCACCCCCTTTGTGGGGTGGCCGGGTGGTCACCGCGCGGGCATCATCGCCGCACGGGCAGCGCTGCCCGTTCGACGCGAAGGGATCGGCACGTGTTCTACGACCTCGCTGTCCGCGATTTCCTCGACCGCGCGGAAACGGTGTACCCGGACCGGATCGCGGTGGTGGACGAACCCGACCAGCCCGCGGCCTCGTGGGGCGCGATCACCTACCGCGAGCTGGCCCGGCGGGCCCGCAAGCAGGCCGCGAACCTCGACGCGCTGGGCGTGCCCGTCGGCGGGCGCGTCGCGATCGTTTCGCACAACTCGGCGCGGCTGCTCACGTCGTTCTTCGGGGTTTCGGGGTGGGGCCGCATCCTGGTGCCGGTGAACTTCCGGCTCGCCCCGGCGGAGGTGCGCTACATCGTGGAGCACTCGGGCGCCGAGGTCGTGATGGTCGACCCGGAGCTGAAGCCGCTGCTGGACTCGGTCACCGCGAAGCACGTGTTCGTGCTCGGCGAGCACGACGAGCAGATCTTCGGCGGCGACGGCGAACCGCGCCCGTGGACGCCCGACGAATCGGCCACCGCCACGCTCAACTACACCTCGGGCACCACCGCGCGGCCCAAGGGCGTGCAGCTGACGCACCGCAACCTCTGGCTCAACGCCACCACGTTCGCCTTGCACACCACGCTCAACGACAACGACGTGCTGCTGCACACCCTGCCGATGTTCCACTGCAACGGCTGGGGCATGCCCTACGGCGTCACCGGTCTCGGCGCGCGCCACATCGTGCTGCGCAAGGTCGACGGCACGGAGATCCTGCGCCGCGTGGAGGAACACGGCGTCACGATCATGTGCGCCGCCCCCGCCGTGGTCACCGCGGCGCTCGACGGCGCCGCGAAGTGGGACGGCGAGATCCCCGGCCGCGACCGCGTGCGAATCGTCGTGGCGGGCGCGCCGCCGCCGACCCGCACCATCGAACGCGTGCGCGCCGAGCTGGGCTGGGAGTTCATCCAGATCTACGGCCTCACCGAGACGTCGCCGCTGCTCACGGTCAACCGCTTCCGCTCGGAGTGGGAAGACCTCGACACTCACGAGCAGGCGAAGCTCCTGGGCCGCGCGGGCGCGCCGGCGCTGGGCGTGCGCGTGTCGATCGACACCGACGGCGAGGTGCTCGTCCAGTCGAACATGAACCTCGACGGCTACTGGGAGAACCCGGACGAAACCGCCCGCGTGCAGGAGGGCAACTGGTTCCACACCGGCGACGGCGGCCGCTTCGAGGACGGCTACCTCTCCATCGCCGACCGCAAGAAGGACGTGATCATCACCGGCGGCGAGAACGTGTCCTCCATCGAGGTGGAAGACGCCCTGAACTCCCACCCGGCCGTGCGCGAGGCCGCCGTGATCGGCATCCCCGACACGAAGTGGGGCGAGCTCGTCACGGCCCTGGTCGTCACGGACGGCACCCCCGTGACGGCGGAGGACCTGATCACGCACTGCCGCGGCCACCTGGCCGGCTACAAGTGCCCGAAGCGTGTGGACTTCCTCGACGAGCTCCCCCGCACGGCGACGGGCAAGATCCAGAAGTTCAAGCTGCGCAAGCCGTTCTGGGAAGGCCAGGACCGGCAGGTGCACTAGGGCATCTCTGAAAAAGCCTTTTGTTTCAGAGTTCCGTTGCGGCTTCCCGCAGGTACGTCTCGAGCCGTCTGATCGGCGCGGTCACACCTCGCGTATCGAGTCGGCAGGTGTACAGACGACGGACGAGTGTGGGCTGCCGCATCGGGATAACCACCACGCTCGGGGGAGCGTCCGACAGCAACAACCGCGGCAGCAGTGCGACGCCGAGGCCCGCCGCGACAAGATTGAGTGCGGTGCGGAAGTCCATGCCGTCGAAGTCCAAACGATGTCCGCTTCCCCGGACGCCGCCGACGGGCGACGCGGCCAAGTCGCGGACGTCGACCGCGGTGTTGATCCACGCATCCGACGGCAGGTCGGCCGGGGTGACGCTGTCGGCTCCGGCCAGGGGATGACCGACGGGAACGACGACCATGATCGGATCGTCCATGAGGTGCTCTTGCCTGAGTCCGGCGGGCACTGGCTCGGGAGCGTGTTCGTAGTCGAAGGTGATGGCCAGGTCGATCTCACCCCGGAACAGCAGCGCATGCGTTTCGCGCTGCTCGAGTTCGCGGAGTGTGATGTGAACTGCCGGACGGGTCGACCGCAGGCGCGCGAGCGCAGCAGGAACGATGGAGGCTGCGGCGGAGATGAACGCGCCGAGCCGCACCTCGCCGACGGTTCCGTCCGCGAGCGCCGCGAGCTCGGTGGCGGCGTGGCTCATCGAGGTGGTGATCGCGGCCTCGGTGTCGAGAAGAACTTTCCCGGCCTCGGTCGCACGGACGGGCCGCCGGACCACGACTCGCGCACCGACCCGTCGTTCCAGTTCCGCAATCTGCTGCGAGACCGCGGACTGGGTGTAGCCCAGCTCGTCGGCGGCAGCGGCGAACGAGCCGAGCCGTACGACGGCCGCAAGGGTCACCAGATGCCGCGGATCGAACAGCCAAGACATGAAGTTAAGCGTAGCTTATCGACCGAGAAGAGATCATCGCTTGCGCTAATCCAGAGGCGTCGGTGACGCTGGACGCATGGACTTCACGCACTTCGACACCGCCATCGACACACTCCCCCGACGTCGGGTCGGGTTCTATCCCACTCCGTTCCACGCCTTGCCCAACCTGTCGGCGGCGTACGGGATCAACTTCTTCTTGAAACGTGAGGACCTGGCCGGCCCCAGTGCGATCAGCGGAAGCAAGATGCGTCTGGCCGAGTTCATCCTGGGGCGGGCGATCGAGGACGGGGTGACGCACGTGATCACCCAGGGCGCATACCTGACCAACTCGGGGCTGCAGTTCGCCGCCGCCTGCCTGAGCGCACGGATCACGCCGATCCTGGTGCTGACGCGGAACGTGCCCCGGCACGGTGAACTCGGCGAGCTCCGCGGCAACTACCTGCTCAACAAAACAATGGGGGTCGAAACCCACGTCATCAACGTCACCGGCAGCACCGGAGACGCCCCGCGGATCACCGGCACCATCGCGAACCGCAAGGCCGAGCTCGAGGCACAGGGGCACAAGGTCCTCGTCGTCGGAGCCGGCGGTGCACACCCCGACGGCTTCATCGCGCACGCCCTGACCTTCCGGGAGATGCTCGAACAGTCCGACGCCGCAGGGGCCGAGCTCGACTTCGTCTACCACACGATCGGTACCGGGACCGCGCTGCCGGGGATGCTGGCAGCCAAGCTGAGCCTGGGCCACCCGGTGAAGTTCCGGTCGATCTCCATCCTGAAGTACAACGACGAAGACTGGATGAACCCCGGCGTGATCGTCGAACGGACCAAGGCGGTTCTGGCCACCTTGGGTGCGCCCGTACCCGACGACGCGACGATCCGTGCCGAGATCGACATCGACCAGCGCTTCATCGGCGAGGACTACGCCGTCGCGTCCCCCGAAAGCTCGGCAGCCATCCGCGAGCTGGCCCGAGCAGAGGGCGTCTTCGTCGGCCCCGTCTACACCGGCAAGGGACTCGCGGGATTGCTCGACCACGCCCGCAGCGGGCGGATCCCCGCCGACAGCAACGTCGCGTTCCTGCACACCGGAGACACCGGCAACCTGTTCGAAATCCCCCAAGTCGTCGGCCACATCACCGATTGACCCCGTGGCCCCCCGATGTCGGCGAGTTCGATCGGAGCGGCAGGTGAACTAGCCGCGCGGCTCGGCCGGCCGGTAGACGAGCTGCACCACCCCGTTGCCGAACACCTTCGACCGTTCCAGCGCGAAGTCCAGGTGCGGACCGTCGGCCGGGAACAGGCGGCGGCCCGCGCCGACGACGACGGGGTGTTGCAGGAGGACCAGCTCGTCGACGAGGCGGCGGGCGAGCAGCCAGCGCACGAGCGTCGCGCTGCCGCTGGTGAGGATGGTGCCGCCGGGGGCGGCCTTGAGGTCGCGGATCGCGGGTTCTAGGTCGCGCGGCAGGAGGGTGGTGTGCTGCCAGCCGACGGCGGTGAGCGTGGTGGAGGCGACGTACTTGCGGACGTTGTTCATGAACTCCGCGCCGGGGTCGTCCGTGCGGCCGGGCCACGCTTCGGCGAAGCCCTCGAACGTCACGCGGCCCAGCAGCATCGCGTCGGCGTCGGACATGCCGGCGCCGACGATGCGCTCGAGCTCGGGCGTCCAGTGCGAAAGCGACCAGCGGTCCGGCGCTTCGACGACGCCGTCCAGCGACACGAACAACGTGGACACGATCTTGCGCATCGGAGGGCTCCTCGTTCGGGGAGCCCCACTATCCCGGAGACGACCGGGATCGCGCAGACAAACCGAACGATCAACCCACTTGCCGCACCAGGTCGAGCGCGCGGCCGAGCGTCGACAGCCGCGCGTCGAGCGAGTCGCCCGCCGGGTAGAGGCGGACCGTGTCGACGCCGGCGTCGCGCCAGACGCGCAGCCGCGTGCGGACCATGTCCTCGGTGCCGATGAGCGTGGTGCCCAGGACCATCTCGTCCGTCACGAGCGAAGCGGCGCCGTCGCGGTCGCCGGACTGCCAGCGGTCGCGGACCTCCGCGGCGACCTCGGCCCAGCCCTGGCGGCTGTAGGCGTCGTTGTAGAAGTTGGTGCTCGCGGAACCCATACCCCCCAAGGAAAACGCGAGTTCCTTCTTCCGAGATCCCACCATGTCGCGCAACTCGTCATCATTTGCGGCGAACGCGACTTCCGCGCCCTGGCACACGTCGAGGTCGCCCCGCACGCGGCCGGACTTCGCGAGGCCGGCGTCGAGGTGGCTGAAGTACGCCGAAGCGCCTTCGGGCACGAAGCTGGTGCCGAGCCAGCCGTCGGCGACTTCGCCGGTGAGCTCCAGCATCTTCGGCGACAGCGTGGCCAAGTAGATGGGGATGTCCTCGCATGCTTTCGACGACAGCCGCATCGGCCGCGCCTCGCCCGGCAGCGGGATCTCGAAAGCCTTGCCGGAGAAGGAGATCTTCTCCCCCGCGAACGCGCTGCGCACGATCTGCACCGTCTCGCGCATCCGCGTGAGCGGCTTCGCGAACGGCACGCCGTGCAGTCCCTCCATCACCTGCGGCCCACTCGGTCCGAGGCCCAGTGAGAACCGGCCGCCGGACATGTCGGCGAGTGTCAACGCCGCCTGCGCCACCGCGACGGGCGTGCGCACACCGACCTGCATGATTCCGGAGCCGAGCTGCAGCCGCGAAGTGCGCCCCGCCAGGAAGCCGAGCACCGACGGCGCGTCCGAACCCCACGCCTCGGCGACCCAGCACACGTCGAGACCGAGTTTTTCAGCCTCCAGCACGAACTCCAGCGTCTCCGCCCAGCCGCCCGAGGCCTCGACCGTGGTCGCGGTGCGCATCAGCGCGCCGCCTCGACCCGGTCCTTGATCGCCGCGACGGTCGCGATCATCGCGTTCTCGAACTCGCGCATGCGCACGAAAACGATCTTCTCCTCCTTGTCCGGCATGCGGTCGATGGCGAACGACAGACCCGATCGCGCCGGCCCCATCTGCATCCACTGCGTGAGCTTCGTGCCGCCGTTCTCGGGCTCGAGCGTGAAGCGCCAGGTCGCCGTGGGCGTCTCCGCGTCCGCCACCGCCCACGCGAACACGCGCGGCTCGTCGTACTCGACGATGAACGACGTCGTCGACCACTCGCCGAGCGCGTCGTGCTTGCTGTAGCCCACGAAGGAGACGCCGAGCTTCGGGCCGGTCGCCCCGTCGCACCACTCGACACGCTGAAGCTCAGCGCTCATCTCGGGCATGCGCTGCACGTCGGACACGAACGGCCACACCGTCTCGGGAGCGCTGTCGATCCAGGTGGCCGCCTCGGCCGTGGGCTTGTCCGCGTACCGCGCGCCGGTCCACTCCATCGTGGTGCGCCTCCTCAGCTTCGACCGTCAAGGTGCCTCTGACCACGATAGTTTCGTAGTGAGACCCTCGTGTCAACGCGAGGTCGGCTCAGTGCGCGGCTTCCTGCTTCGCGAACCGCGCCTCGACGTCGGGCCGGTGCGCGATCTTCTCGGGGAAGCCGGGGCCGCGGCGCATCCGCGTGTCCTCGGAGGTGAGCGGCTCGCCGCAGTGCGCGCAGACGACCTCGGCGTGCGTGTCGTGGCCGCACTTCTCGTGGTGCGTCGTGATCGGCGGGCCGGCCTCGCCGGCGAGCCAGCGGTCCCCCCACGCCGTCATCGCGATGAGGACCCCGAAGAAGTCCTTGCCCTTGTCGGTGAGCACGTAGTCGTAGCGCACCGGCTCGGTCTGGTAGGCCACCTTCTCCAGCAGACCCTCGTCGACCAGCCGGCGCAGCCGGTCGGCGAGGGTGTTGCGCGCGATGCCGAGCGCCTGCTGGAACTCGTCGAAGCGCGTGACGCCGTAGAACGCGTCGCGCAGCACGAGCGGCGTCCACCAGTCCCCGAGCAGGTCCATGGTCCGCGCGATGGAGCACGGCCACTGCGCGAAGGAAGTCCGTTTCATGGACGGGAGACTACGCCGTCTCAGTCTGAAACTCAGCTGTTGGAAGCTGTGATCAGGCGATTTCCACGCGGTGGCCGACGGTCACGTCCACGTGATCGGGCACCTCGTCGTGCTCGTCGCCGACCGAGAGCGTGCCCGCGGGCTCCACGAGCAGCACGGCCGCGCCTTCCTTCGAAGACGGCTTGTGGAACGTCCCGCGCGGCACCACGAACACCGAGCCGCGCCCCACGGTGACCACGCGCTCACCGGCGGGCTCCCGCAGGCCGATCCGGATCTCGCCGTCGAGGACCAGGAAGAACTCGTCGGTGTTCTCGTGGACGTGCCACACGTGCTCGCCGGAGAAGCGGGCGAGGCGGACGTCGTAGTCGTTGATGTTCGCGACGATGCGCGGGCTCCACACGGCGTCGAAGCCGTCGAGCACGGTCTGCAGATCGATGGGCTGGTTCATGCGATCGATCGTCGTCCTGTCGCCAGGCCACCGGGAGTGCTAGGAATAGCACATGTCGCAAGGATCCTCGCACCGCGTGGTGATGGTCGTGGACGACGGCTCGAATCCGTTCGAGATGGGCGTCGCGACGGAGCTGTTCGGCCTGCGCCGGCCGGAGCTCGGGCGGCCCTGGTACGAGTTCACGCTGGCCTCGGCGCGCGAGCGCGTGGGCATGCACCTGGGGATGTTCACGCTCTCGGGCATCGCGGGGCTCGGCGCGGTCGACGAGGCGGACACGGTGATCGTGCCGAACCGGCCGGATCCGCAGGTGCCGGCGGATGCCTCGGTGCTGTCGGCGATCCGGCGGGCGCACGCGCGCGGCGCGCGGCTGATGAGCTTCTGCACCGGCGCGTTCACGCTGGCCGAGGCGGGTGTGCTGGACGGGCTGCGCGCGACGACGCACTGGCGGTGGGCGGCCGAATTCACCGAGCGCTACCCCGACGTGCGGCTGGAGCCCGACGTCCTGTTCGTCGACGAGGGCACGGTGCTCACGGCGGCGGGCAGCGCGGCGGCGATGGACCTTGGCCTGTACGTGATCCAGCGCGACCACGGCGCGGAGATCGCCAACGCCGTGAGCCGCCGCCTGGTCTTCCCCGGCCACCGCGACGGCGGTCAGCAGCAGTTCGTGGAACGGCCGGTGCCCGTGGTGCCGGACGCGTCGCTGGCGCCGGTGCTGGAGTGGGCGCGCGCCAATCTCGACCGGGCGTTGACCGTCGCGGACCTGGCCACGCGGGCGGCGACCAGCCAGGCGACGCTGCACCGGCGGTTCCGTGGCGAGCTGGGCACGACGCCGCTGGCCTGGCTGACGACGGAGCGGGTGAGCCTCGCGTGCCGGCTGCTGGAACGCGGCGAGCTGCGGCTGGACCGCGTCGCCACCGAATGCGGGTTCGGGACGGCCGCCAACCTGCGGGCGCAGCTGCGGCGGCACACGGGGCTGAGCCCGTCGGAGTACCGGCGGCGGTTCGGGCCGGCCGCCTGATCAGTTCTCGAGCTCGCGCAGGGCGGCGGCGATCGCGTCGCGGTGAACGGCCGGCGGGTAGGTGGCAGGGTCGGCCGCGGTCAGGGCGTTGAGGCCTTCGACCAGGGCGATCAGGCGTTTCGCGGTCCGTTCGCGGCGCGGGTGAGCCCAGCGGGGGTGGCAGGCGCCGACGAGCCGCGTCACGCGGATGACGAACGAGCGGTTGTGCGCGCGGTGGCGGTCTGCCAGCTCGGGGTCGGCCAGGGCGGCGGCGAGGAAGCCGACCCAGACCCGGGCCTCGTCGGCGGCTTCTTCGGTGAGAGTGGCGGCGTGGCAGAGGACGTCGCGCAACACGGCGGTGGGTGGGCCGCCGACGGCTTCGGTGGCGTCGGCGCGTTCGGCGGTGCGCTGGTGCAGCTGGTCGCGGGCGTGCAGCAGCAGGGCCCGCTTGGTCGGGAACGCGTGCATGACCAGGCCCGTGGTGCAGCCCGCGCGCTCGGCGACGGCGCGCACGGTGAGACCGGGCAGCCCGTCGACGGCCAGCACTTGCCACACCGCGCCGGAGAGCAGTTCGCGCTGAGCGTCGACGTCGCGCTGTCTTGGCATGCGAGCCTCCTTTCCGTAACATCGGTTACGGTAACACTTGTTCCGAAACCACGCGTGAATTTTTGGGGGGTGGCGGTGATCGAGATCCTGCGTTCGGAGTGGGACGCGCCGGAGGCGGTGGCCCTGCGGACGGCACAACGGGCCGAATTGGACACCCGGTACGCGACCAGTGATCACGAAGCCGGCCCGGCGCCAACCGCCGAAAGTATGGCCGTTTTTGTCATCGCGTGGTCCGACGGCACCGCGGTCGGCTGCGGTGGCCTGCGGTTCCTCGGGCCGGGTGAGGCGGAGATCAAACGCATGTACGTGGTGCCGGCCTCGCGCGGCACCGGCGTTTCGACGGCGTTGTTGCGAGCGCTCGAAGAGGAGGCCGTGTCGCACGGCATCACGCGGCTACTGCTGGAAACCGGCGTCCGCCAGCCGGACGCGATGCGCTTCTACCAGCGGGAAGGCTACGAACCGATCCCGGCCTTCGGCGCGTACGACAGTGATCCACTGGCCCGATGCTTCGCGCGATTACTCCATTCGGCGCAGTCGTTGGAAAACCAGTCTGCACCTCCTGTTAAACCCCGGTGAAAATGTCCGATCGGCCAACTACGGATTTAGCGTGGATGGACGAGACCTCGCCGTCTCGACAGATTTGGCGCAGGCTCACAAAAGGCGGCCGTCTTCGGCTAGCTTGACGGAAGAGAGGGTCCGAAAGGCGAAACGGGGAGCGACGATGGCGAAACACCGGCCACGCCGGAGGTCTGTCCGCGGCAAGGCGGCAGCCGCCCTCGCGGGTGGCGCGCTCGTGGTGCTGCCGACGATGGCCGCTTCGGGTCTGCCTATTCCGCTCGCCGCCGCCCCGGCCCCCACGGCCGCGGGCACCTCGCAGTCGCCGATCGCCGCGCCGTGGCTCCCGCCGAACATCGAGCTCCCGCCGGTCGCCGTGGACGGCAGCCTGCCGCAGCCGCCGACCCCGTTGCCGCTGACCGTGCCGGGCTTTCAGGTGAGCACGGGTTCGGCCACGCCGTCCGGTCCACTGGGGATTCCGGGCAGCATGCTGAAGGCGTACCAGAACGCGGCCGACATCATGTCCCGCGAGCAGCCCGGCTGTCACCTCGACTGGGAGCTCATCGCGGCCATCGGGCGCATCGAGTCCAACCACGCGCGCGGCGGTTACGTCGACGCGCAAGGCAACACGCTCGAGCCCATCCTCGGTCCGGTGCTCGACGGTTCCGGCCCGTTCGCCGCCATCGGCGACACCGACGGCGGCAAGTACGACGGCAACGCGGTGTGGGACCGCGCCGTGGGCGCCACGCAGTTCATCCCGTCGACCTGGGCGGGCTACGCCTCCGACGGCAATGGCGACGGCGTGTCCAACCCGAACAACATCTACGACGAAACCCTCGCCACGGCGCGCTACCTGTGCTCCGGCGGCTTGGACCTTTCCAGCGACGCGATGCAGCGCGTGGCCGTGCGGCGCTACAACAACTCGCAGTCCTATGTGGACACGGTCATGGCCTACGCGGCGGCCTACCGCGGCGGCGTGTCGCAGCTGCCCGACAGCCAGGTCCCCATCGGCGCGCCCCCGGGCCCCGGCGCCATCGCGGCCGCCGCCGGCAGCCCCCTCGGCGACCCGGCCCCGCCGCCGCCCCCGGTCGTCACCCCGCCGGGCTCCCCCACGCAGCTCCCGGCGTCGACGACGCCGAGCTCAACCCCCACGACTCCGGCGGAATCCAGCACCACCCCGTCGGACTCCAGTACCACGCCGCCGCCATCCGACGGGTCGACCCCGCCGTCTTCGGACAGCTCGACTCCGCCGCCTGCCGAGAGCTCGACCCCACCGGCCGGCTCGACGACGCCGACCACCACCACCCCGTCGTCGTCCGGCTCGGACTCGTCTTCCTCCACGGGCTCGGACACCACCTCGCCCCCGGAGACGACGAGCACCACGCCGACCAGCTGATTCCCGTGGCGTGAGTGGTGAAGCCGGGCTCCACCACTCACGCGTCCGGCTGCGTCAGGAAGCGCGGGCCTCGTCGTAGGCGTCGCGGGCTTCGGTTACGGCGGGGAGCCTGCGCTCGACCCAGTGGGCCAGGCCGCGGACCTGTTCGGCGGCCTCGCGGCCCATCGGGGTGAGCGAGTAGTCGACGCGGGGCGGGATGACGGGTTTGGCGTCGCGGTCGAGGAAACCGTCGCGTTCGAGGGTTTGCAGCGTCTGCGCCAGCATTTTTTCACTCACGCCGCCGATTTCGCGGCGGAGCTCGCTGAAGCGGTATGAGCGTTCGAGCAGGGCGGCGAGCACGAGGATGCCCCAGCGGCTCGTCACGTGTTCCAGCACGATGCGCGACGGGCAAGTCGCGCGGTTGACGTTGGGCGCCTCGGGCAGTGCTGCGGTCATGTCACCCTCCTGGTTACCGGGCAGCTGGGCCGGCAGGTCGTCGCCGACCTCCTCGCGGCCGGCGTGCCCGCGGGTGAGATCACGGCCGTGGCGCGCAGTGCGGAGAAGGCGGCCGACCTGGGTGTGCGCGTGCACGTCGGCGACTACGACCGGCCGGAGACGCTGGCCGGGGCGTTCGCCGCCGGGGACCGCGTGCTGCTGGTGTCCGGCACCGAGCTCGGCAAGCGCGTCGGCCAGCACACCGCCGTCATCGACGCCGCGAAGGCCGCCGACGTCGCACAAATCGCGTACACGAGCGTCTTCGGCGGCCAGGACGCCGACTTCACCCTCGCCGACGACCACCTCGAGACCGAGCAGCGCATCCTTGACTCCGGGCTGCCGTACACGTTCCTGCGCAACAACTGGTACTCCGAGATGGTGGTCCTCGACGTCGCCGGGTCGCTCGCCCGCGGTGCCGTCGTGAACAGCATCTCCGCCGACGCGCGCATCGCCAGCGCGCCGCGCGAGGACTACGCCGCGGCCGCCGCCACGGTCCTCCGTACCGACGGTCACCTCGGCGTCGCCTACGAGCTCGGCGGCGACACCGCGTTCACGTACGGCGAGTTCGCCGCGGAGCTCGCGCGCCTCGGCGGCCGCCCGGTGGTCCATACCACCATCCCCGGCGCGGAGTACGAAGCAATCCTGACCGGCGCCGGTGTGCCGGCATTGATGGCGACGGTCCTGGTCGACGTCGACGACGCCATCTCGCGCGGCCGCCTCGCCGGCACCCCGGGCGAGCTGGCGAAGCTCCTCGGCCGCCCGCCGGCACCGATCAGCGAGACGATCGCGAAGCTGCTCGGCTGAGCCCGATTCCCCGCGCTCCCGCCTCAGGGACCGGCCGAGATCGCGCTATAAGCTGCAGGCGGTCCGAGCCCGAGGAGCGAACGTGTCCTGGAACCCCCAAGCGCTGCCCGATCTGTCCGGTCGCACCTATGCCGTGACGGGCGGGAACGCGGGGATCGGCTACTTCATCTCCGAACAGCTCGCCGGCGCCGGCGCACACGTGGTGATCCTCGGACGCACCCCGGCCCGGCTGGCGACCGCGGCCGACGCGATCAAAAACCGCCACGCGCAGGCCGAAATCAGCACGATCCGCCTGGATCTGGCCGACCTCGAGTCCGTCGCGGAAGCCGCCGATTCGCTCAATCGTCTCGGGCACGTGGACGGGCTGGTCGAGAACGCCGGCTCCACCTCCCCCGGCCGCCGACGCCGGACCACGCGCCAGGGCTTCGAACTCGCCGTCGGCACCAACCACCTCGGCCACTTCGCCCTCACCGCGCTCGCGATGCCGGTGCTCACCGCGTCCCACGCCCGCGTCGTGCCCATGGGCAGCCTGATCACCCGGCTGCAGCCGTTCGACCTCGACGACCTGCAGACCGAACGCAAGTACTCCGAGTTCCGCGCCTACGCCCAGTCCAAGCACGCCGTGCAGTCCTTCGGCTTCGAACTCGACCGGCGGCTGCGCGCGGCCGGCTCGAAGGTCACGTGCGTGGTGGCCCACCCCGGCTTCAGCCTCGACAGCGCCAGCCCGCGCCGCGACGGCATCACCGACCCGAAGCCGCTGATGCGCCTGTTCGCGCCCCTCACGCAGGGCAAGGACCGCGGCGCCTGGCCCGCCGTCCGCGCCGCCGTCGACCCGGAAGCCACCGGGGGCCAGTTCTACGGCCCCGCCCGCGGCGGCGTCGGCCGCCCCGCACCGAAGACGGCCGTCAAGGTCGACCGCGACCCCGAACGCGCGGCCAAGCTGTGGGCCCTGTCGGAAAAGCTGACGGGCACGACGTTCGACGTCCACTGATCAACCCGGCGGTTCAAGCCCTGTCGCCGGCATCCACCGCCTGGCCCAGCAGCACAGCCAGCTCGGATCACTGCCAGAGCTGCCAGCCTTAGGTCGCCGACACGGCACCAGCGCTCGAACGCCGCCGGGTTCAGTAACAAGTCGCCGGCCCTTGCCGGAGAAACTCGCCGGCGCTTTCTGCGCCCGGCTGATCAACCCGGCGGTTCAAGCCCCGAGTCGAGCGCGTCCATCGCCCGATTCAGCAGCGCCACCAGGTCCGGGTCGCTCCCCGGGTACCAGCACTTGAACGCCGCCCGGTTCGCGGCGAACGCGGTCTCCACCGTGAGCCGCACGTAGAGGTCGTCGACAGGTTGGCCGGTCCGCGCCGCGATGGACTCCAGGGCGGCCTCCTCCACGAGCTTGTTGACGTGCGCGAGCCGGCCCCACAACTCGGGGTATTCGCGCAGCATCAGGGCCCGCTCGCCGAAGGTGGGGTCGGCGGAGGCTTCCGTGAAGCGCTCCGTGAAGACCGCGCGCAGGGTCGCGAGTGGACGTTCCGAGGCAGGCCGCGCGGCGACGCCCGACCGGATGCCGTCGGGGGTGAGCGCCAGGGAGAAGACCGCGGCTTCCTTGCTGTCGAAGTAATTGAAGAACGTGCGCGCCGAGACGCCGGCCTTGTCGCAGATCTGGTCGACGGTCACCTCGTGCGGCCCGCGCGATCGGTACAGCGCGACGGCCGCCGAGCGGATCGCCTGTCGCGTTGCTTCCTTCTTGCGCTCGCGAAGCCCCGCCCCTGTCATCTTTCTTACACTACTGCACTTTTGCAGTACTGCAAGATAACGTGACCGCCATGGCGGAAGAACTGGCCAAACCCTCGACCACTCGCACCCTTGCCGAGAACCTTTGGTTCCCCGTTGTCCTTTTTCTCGGTTTTGCCGTGGTCTACCTGGCCGCCTTCCACCGGCCGCAGCCGCACGAGGTGCCGGTGGCCGTCGCCGACCCGGTGGCCGCGACCCGGGTCCAAGGCCGGCTCGACGAGGTCAGCCCCGGCGGGTTCCACGTCGTCGCCGTGCCCGACGCGCAAGCGGCCCGTGAAGCCGTGCTGGACCGCACCACCAGCGGGGCCTTCACCCCGGACGCAAAGCACCCCGTGCTCTACGTCGCCAAAGCCAACGGCTTCACCCTCCAGTCCCTGCTGACCCAGACCTTCACGCCGCTGGCCAACGGGAAGCTCACCGTCGTCGACCTCGCCCCGACCGTCGCCGGCGACCCGCTGGGCAACGGGCTGTTCTACCTGCTCCTCGCGTGGGGCCTGCCGAGCTACTTCGCCGTCATGATGCTGCTGCGCGCGGTCGGGCTCAGCCGTCGCGCGCGGATGGTCACGTTCGTCGGCTGGGCCGCGTTCCTCTCCGTGGCGGGTTTCCTCATCGCCCACGCCATGGACGTGATCCCCGGCAACCCGGTCGCGATCCCGCTCGCGTTCCTGTCGAGCCTCGTGGTTTCCCTGGTCTCCCAAGGCCTCGTGCCGATCTTCAAGCAGTTCTTCCCCGGCGTCGCGGTCATGCTGTTCGTCATCCTCAGCTCCGCGTCCAGCGGCGGCACCGTCCCGCCGCAGATGCAGCCCGCGCTGTTCCGCGCCCTGCACCCGATCCTGCCGATGGGCAACCTCAACGACGCACTGCGCGGCGTCTTCTACTTCCACGGCGCCGGCGTCGGCGGGCACGTCCTGGTGTTGTGCGCCTGGCTCGCGCTCGGCATCGCCCTCAACGTGGGCCACGCGCTGTGGCTTCGCCGGAAGCACACGCAAGACGAAGCACCGCCCGTGGAAGATCCCGTGCTCGAGATGCCGCGGCCCACCGCGCTCCCGACCCACGGCCACCGGTTCGGCGAGCTCGTGCCCATGCTGATCGGCACCGTCCGCTCCACCACCGGTGACCGCGTCGGCGGCGCGATCCTCACCGTCACCGACGGAAAAGGCCGGCAGCTCGTGCGGACCACCGCCGACGACGAGGGTGCTTTCGCCGTCGGCGGACTGCCCGAGCAGTTCGTGGACCTCGTGGTGACCGCGCCCGGCCGCCAACCCACCGCACGCCGGACGTTCTTCCGCGAAGGCGTCTTCCGGCGCGAAGACTTCGTGCTCGCCCCGGAGCCGGCGCTCACGCCGTCCAGCCACCGTCCACAGTGAGCGTCGAGCCGGTCGTGTACGAAGACGCGTCCGACGCCAGATACACCGCCGCACCACCGAGCTCCGGCGGCGAGGCCACGCGGTTCTGCGGGATGTTCGCCAGGATCCGCGCGCCCCACTTGCTCGTGACCAGGCCCTCGGACAGCTCGGTGTGGAAATAGCCCGGCGCCAGCACGTTCACGCGCACGCCCTTCGGCGCCCACTCCACAGCAAGCACGCGCGACAGCGCCTCGACACCACCCTTGCTCGCGGCGTACGCGGCAAAGCGGTCGAACCCGGTGCGCGCGTGCACCGACGACACCGTGATGATCGACCCCGCTCCCTGCGTGAGCATCTGCCGCCCGGCCGCGCGGGCGCAGTAGTACGTGCCCGACAGGTTGACGTCGAGCACGTGCGCCCAGTCGTCGTCGCTGCCCTGCTCGCTGCGCCGGAACGTCGGGCTGATCCCGGCCGCGGTCACGCACACGTCCAACCGCCCGAGCGAAGCCACGATCCCCGATACCGCACTGTCCGCAAAGGACGGATCCGACACCGAACCCGGGAGCACCAGAGCACCACCGACCTCCGCCGCCAACGACGTCAGGTCGTCCTCCGTCCGCGACGTCACGGCCAGCGTCGCCCCGGCCGCGGCCAACGCCACCGCGATCGCCCGGCCCAGGCCCTTGCCCGCGCCCGTGACCCAGACGACCTTGCCCGTCAGATCGAAGCTCATCCGCGAAGGTTCCTCTTCAGCACCTTGCCCGACGGCGTCCGCGGCAGCTCGTCGAGGAACACGAGATCCGCCGGCACCTTGAACTTCGCCAGCCGTTCGCGGCAGAACGCCACCAGCGCGTCGCGGTCCTGTGCCGCGCCCGGGCGCAGCACGACGAAAGCCTGCGGCACCTCACCCCACCGCGGGTGGCCCATGCCGACCACCGCCGCCTCGACGACGTCGGGGTGCTCGTACAGCACGCGCTCCACCTCTGGCGTCGCGATGTTCTCGCCGCCCGACACGATCATGTCCTTCTTGCGGTCCTCGACGTAGAGGTACCCGTCCTCGTCGAGCCGCCCGACGTCGCCGGTGTGGAACCAGCCGTCGCGGAACGCCTTCGCCGTCGCGGCCTCGTCGCGCCAGTACCCGATGCTCACCTTGGGCCCGCGCAACGCGATCTCGCCCAGCTCGCCGGTGGGCAGCGGCGCCCCGGTCTCGTCGACGATCCGGACTTCGAGGTGCACCACCGGCCGCCCGACGGAACCCACCTTGGCCAGCATGTGCTCGGGGTCGTTGAAGGTATCGCCCGACACGGTCTCGGTGAGCCCGTACGCGTCGGAGAACCACGCCTTCGGGAACGCGGCGAGGATCTTCTCCACCAGCGGCACCGGCATCTTCTCCCCGCCACCGATGATGAACCGGATCGACGACGTGTCACGTTCCAGGATGTCGGGCAGCTGCAGGATCGCGTTCATCATCGACGGCGCCAGCCAGATGTTGCTCGGCCGCTCGCGCTCGATCGTGTCCACGACCTCGGCCGCGTCGAACTTCCGCAGCACGATCAGTGAGCCGCCCGCGTGTAGCGTGCCGACGCCGGGCAGGTCGAACCCGCCGACGTGGTACAGCGGCCCGCACACCAACGTCGCGTCCTCGGCGGTGATGCCGAACTCGACGAGGTGGCCGAGGTTCTTCCACGCCAGGTTCCCGTGCGTGATCTGCACGCCCTTCGGCCGCGACGTCGTGCCGGACGTGTACATCAGCCGCTGCAGGTCATCCGCGCCGACCGACGCCGGCGTCACGGAACGGCCGAGGTTCGAGCCCACCAGGTCTTGGTACGACGTCCAGCCCGAAGCACTTCCACCCAGCAACAGCCGCTGCTTCAGACCCGGCAACGGCAGAGTGTCCACCGACGACTGGAACTCCGGCTCCGTCAGCAGCGCCACCGCGCCCGAATGCTCGAGGACGTAACGCCATTCCTCGGGCGAGAGCCGGTAGTTGAGTGGCAGGAACGCGGCCCCGATCCGGTTCACCGCGAAGACCGCCTCCAGGAACTCGAGGTGGTTGTACAGCAGCAGCCCGACGACGTCACCGCGGCCGATGCCCAGCTCCGTGAGCCCGGACGCCAGCGCGTCGACCCGGGTGAGCAGCTCGCGGTTGGTCAAGGACCGCGAACCCTGGCTGAGCACCACCTTGTCCGGATACCGGCCGGTGTTGTGGTCGAGGATCGTGGCGAAGTTCGACATCAGCGCTCCTGTGCGTGGAAGCTGTGCAGCTCGCCCCCGGCCGATCCCCAGTGGATGGTGCTGATCATGCCGCCGTCGGCGACCAGATCGGTGCCGGTGACGTAGTCCGCGCCCGGCCCGGCCAGGAACGCCACCACGCGCGCGATGTCGTCCGGCTCGCCGATGCGGCCCAGCGGTGTGTTCGCCACCGTTGCCGCGCGGATGTTCTCGTTGCCCAGTGTGTCGCGGTTCAGTCCGCTGTGGACGACACCGGGACTCACGGAGTTAATGCGGATCCCGTCGACGGCCAGCTCGGCGGCCAGCTGCTTCGTCAGCGCCAGCACCCCGCCTTTCGCCGCCGTGTACGACGAAAAGCCGTACCCGGCGTGCCCGGCGATCGACGCGATCTGCACGATCGAGCCGCCGCCACCCGCGGCCATCGCCGGAATCACCTGCTTGAGCAGGATGAAGTACCCGGTGAGGTTCACATCGAGCACCCGCCGCCACTCGCCCACAGTGGACTCCAGCAGCTTCTTGCGGATGATGATCCCCGCGGCGTTCACCAGTACCTTCGGCGGACCGAACCGTTCGACGGCCTCGCTCACCGCGTCGGCCACGGCGTCTTCGTCGGTGACGTCGACCGCGAACGCCGCCGCGGCCACGGAAAGTTCCTTCGCCGTGCGCTCGGCCGCGGCTCCGTCGGAGTCGAGCAGCACGAGCGGCCGGCCGTCCTCGGCGAGCCGCAGCGCGCAGGCGCGGCCGATCCCGGAGCCCGCCCCGGTGACGACCGCGCAGCCTGTCTTGTCCACAGTGGACCTCCTTCCGCGGGGCGCTCAGCCCATCGCGTAACCCCCGTTGACGTCGACCACCGCACCCGTCATGTAGCTCGCCGCGGGCGAGGCCAGGAAGGCCGCCACGCGCGCGATCTCCTCGGGCCGCGCCAGGCGGCCGAGCGGGTTGTAGTCGTCGGAATACCCCTTGCCCACGATCATGTCCGTGTCCACCACGCCAGGAGCCACGGCGTTGGCGACGATCCCGTTGCGGGCCTCGGTTTTCGCGAGCCACTTCACCACCGCGTGGACCGCGCCCTTGCTGGCCACGTAGTGCGGGCCGGCGAGCACGCCGCCGACCTTGCCCGCCACCGAGCCGATGCAGACGACCCGCGCGTCGTGACCGCGCAGGAACGGCAGCGCGCCGCCGATGCACCACAGCGTGCCCTTGACGTTCACGCCGAGCACCGCGTCCACTTCGGACTCCGGCAGCTCGTCGAGCCGCATCGTCTCGCCGTAGACGGCCGCGCACGTCACCAAGGCGTCGAGCCGGTTGCCCGGCCCCGCCGCCTCGGCCATGGCCGAGGCGGCGGCGGTGCGGTCGGTGACGTCGAGGACCAGACCCGCGGCGGAACCGCCGGCCTCGGTGATCTCGGCGACGGTCGCGGCGGGATCCCGGGCGTCGAGCACCGTGACGTGGGCCCCGGCGAGCGCGAGCTCGACGGCGATCCGGCTGCCGATCCCGCGCGCCGCACCGGTCACGACCGCACGCGCCCCGGCCAGGGATGCCGGGCCACGCGGGTCGAGAACTCCGTGGCTCACGCCGACTTCTGCTCGTGCGCCGCCAGTTCCTCCATCAGCACGGGGACCCCGAGGGTGCAGGTGTGGATCCCGAGCACGCTCGTGAGCTCCAGCACCTCCATGATCTCCTCCTTGGTGGCCCCGTAGCCGAGGGCATTGCGGATGTGCTGGCGCAGCCCGGGCTCGTAGAGGTGCGTGGTGGAGGCGTCGATCGCGGTGTAGATCAGCTCCTTGACCTTCGGCTCCAGCACCCCCTTGCGCCACGGCACCGCCGAGAAGTTCAGGTACGCCTCGAAGAAGTCCGGGTCGAGGCTCAGCAGCCCTTCCCAGAACGTGTTCCAGTACCCGCGCTCGGCGAGGAACGTCTCCCGCAGCTTGTTCTGCCGGTCGACGTCCGTCCCGTTCTCGGACAACGGTTCCTCCCCTACTTCGCGGCCAGCTCGGCGCGGCGCTTGGCGGTGGCTTCCTGGTCGATCTTCAGGTTCTCCGGGTCGCCGTGCGGGTCGCCGGAGATCACCACGCCGTAGTCGCGGTACGCGCCCTCGATGGTCACGTACTCGTCGCGCACGTCGCGGCACACGCGCTCGGGATCGCGCTGCAGCGGTGAACCCCAGCCGCCGCCGCCGTTGGTGAGGTAGCGGAACACCGCGTTGGGCTTGGTGTGCCACACCGGGGTGCTGGCGAAGTAGAAGTACTCGCCGTTCGGGTCCACGGTCTTGGTCTTCGGGTCGAGCATCCCGGCGACGGGCGTCGCGCCCGAGTAGACCTCGGGTTCGGTGCCGATGAGGTCCTTGTCCTTCGTGACGTTCTTGTAGTCCGGGTGGAACACCCAGGTCGCGCCGAGCGCGCCGGCCTCACCGCCGTAGACGCCGACGCCACTCGCGGTCTTGGTGTGCAGCGGGCTCGACCAGTGTTCCGCGTCCGTCAGGTACAGCGTGTCCTTGAGCACGGCCGCGCCACCGCGGTTGTCGCCCGCGCCGCCGCTGTCCGGCGCGTACTCCTTGCGCAGCACCACGGCCGGCAGCTCGGACTCGATGGCTTCCGTGGCCGGGTCCAGGTTGTTGGCCTGGTAGACCACGGAGTAGCTGTCGGCGTCGCCGTCCTGCGTCGCGCCCCAAGGCCCGTGCTCGCCGCCGCACTGCGCGGTGGTGACCCACGGGGTGCCATCGGGCAGGACTCCGTTGGCGTTGTGGATGTTCAGCGAGCCGTAGTCGCCGCCGACGGCCTTGCGGCCCAGCGCCTTCTCCAGCGCGCGGAACACCGCGAGCAGTACCGGCCCGGTGCTTTCCCAGTACAGGAACACCGCGCCGTCCGGTGGCGTGGCGCTGATGAACGTGCCGGCCGGCAGGACGATGTCGATCGGCCGGTACGCGCCGGAGGTGAACGGCGTGGCCGGGTCGATGAGGAACTTCAACGCGACACCGACGGCGGTCTTCGTGTCGAGGATGCCGGCGTTGATCGACGTGCGCGCCTGCGGCGAGGTGCCCGAGAAATCGAGCTCCATCCGGTCGGCGGCCTTGGTGATCCTCAGTCGGATCTTGTACTCGACGGTGTCGTCGACGCCGTCGCAGTCGATGCCTTCCTCGGCCTCGTACACGCCGTCGGGCAGCTCGGCCAGCGCGGTGCTCATGGACTCGGCCGACACGTCGGTGGAGTAGCGGATCGCGCCGAGGTACGCGTCGACGCCGTAGCGCTCCACGCTCTCGTTGATCAGCTTCTCGCCCAGCAGCAGGTTCTGGTAGATCGTCTTGATGTCGGGCAGCAGCAGCGCGCAGTAACGGGCGTTGTCGAAGATCAGGTTGAACGCCGACTTCACCGGCTTGTCTTTCTTGTACAGCTGCATCGGCGCGATCACGAGGCCGTTCTCGTACACGTTGCGCTTGGTGCCGGAGAAGCCCGCCGGGATCACGCCGCCCATGTCGAGCTGGTGCGCGCGCAGCGTGACGAGCGAGATCAGCTTGCCCTCGTGGAACACCGGGCGGATGAAGCAGATGTCGTTCACGTGGTTGCCCGCGCGGTACGGGTCGTTGCAGATCACCACGTCACCCGGTTCGAGGTTCTCCGGGCCGTACTCCTCGATGGTGTTGCGCACGGCCTCGGACATGGTGCCGAGGAACATCGCGAGGCTGTTGCTCACCGAGGACATCGGGTAGTTCTGTTCCGGCGGGCCGGAGATCGTCGCCGCGAAGTCGTACCAGTCGCGCAGGATGAGCGAGAACGCGTTGTTGAGCAGGCCGGTGCACATGTGCTGCACGATGTAGCGCATGCGGCTCGACAGGACCGACGCGGTGAAGCGGTCGGAGCCGTACAGCTCGGCGAACTGGGCGTCGTCGAGGTCCTTCAGAGAGGTCATGGTTCACGCCTTCCGGATGCGCAGCTCGCCGTAGGTCCCGACGGTCGCGACCTGACCCGGGACGAGGAACGTGGTGGACAGCGGTTCGCGGACGACCGCGGGGCCGGGGACCTTGTCGCCGACGCGGAGGTCGGCGCGCTGGTACTCGCCGGCGTCGAGCACGTCGTCGGTGAGGTAGCGGATCTTCAGCGTGCGCGTCGGCTGCAGGGTGTCGCCGGACGCGCGCTCCGGGATCTTCGGGTACTCGACCTTGTCGGCCTTCGCGACGGCCTGGACGCGGTAGGTGACGCCCTGCACGGGCAGGGCCTCGAACTTGTTGCCCGAGCGCTCGGCGTAGGCCTCGTGGAAGTTCGCGACCATCGTGGCGACGGCCTCCGCGTCGATCGTGCCGGCGGGCACGCCGATGAACGGCGTTTCCCACGTCTGGCCGGCCAGCCGTCCGTCGAAGCTGCGGACGAACTCGATGTTGTCGCGGTCCTTCTCCTGCAGGCGTTCGCGCAGCCGCTCCTCCATGGAGTGGTAGACCTTGTCGACCTGTTCGGCCGCCTCGGACGTGAGCAGCGTGTAGGCGCTGCGGCTGTCGGCGTAGACGAGGTCGGAGCTGACAAGGCCCAGCGCGGAGAACAGCCCCGGGTGCGGCGGCACGATGACCTCGGCCGCGTGCACCAGGTCGAGCACCGCGGGCAGCAGCATCGGGCCGGCCGCACCGTAGGCGACGAGGCTGTAGTCGCGCGGGTCGACACCGTGCTGGATGGCGATGTTCACGACGCCCTCGGCGATGTTGTTCACGCCGATGTTGAACGCGTAGCTCACGCGCTGCTCGAACGACAGCTTCGAGTCGAGCGCCTCGAAGGCTTGCCGGGAGAGGTCCGGGTCGAGCTTCATGCGGCCACCGGCGAACCCGTCGGGGTCGATGATGCCCATCAGCAGGCAGGTGTCGGTGGTTGTCGGCTGCCGGCCGCCCAGGCCGTAGCAGGCCGGGCCGGGGTCGGCGCCCGCGCTGCCCGGGCCGACCTTCAGCTCGCCCGCCGGGTTGATCGTGACGAGGCTGCCGCCGCCGGCGCCGATGCTGGAGACCTCGTTGGACAGTGCGTTCACGATCAGGTCGTGTTCGAGTTCGAACGTCGTGTTCACGAACGGCTTGCCGTCGCTGACCATGCTGATGTCGCACGAGGTGCCGCCGACGTCCGCGCACAGCAGGTTGCCGGCGCCGATCAGGCCGCCGAAGTGGGCGCTGGACACGGTTCCCGCCGCGGGGCCGGCGAACACGATGCGGAACGGGTGCTCCATCGCGACGTCGGAGCGCACCAGCTGCGCGGCGCAGTCGGCGAAGTTGAGGTCTCCGGTGAAGCCGAGGTCGCGCAGGCCGGCGTCGAGGCGTTTGGTGTAGGCGTCGTAAGTCAGGCGCATGAAGACGTCGATGACCGTGGTCGACGCGCGCGCGAACTCCTTGGCGAGCGGGGAGACCTCGCTGGAGATCGACACCGGGATGTCGCCGAGCTCTTCGTGCACGAGCTGGCGCAGGCGCTCTTCGTGATGGTTGTTCACGTATGCGTTGATGAGGCAGATGGCCACACCTTCGACGCCGCACTTGCGCAGCACCGCGAGCTCTTCGCGCGCGTGGTCCTCGTCGAGCTGGATCAGGATGCCGCCGTCGGCGGTCAGCCGCTCGCGGATGCCGCGCCGGAGGTACCGGGGCACGAGCGGCCGGTTCGCGTCGCCGTAGGAGCGGCGCCACGCCGGGTTCGTCAGGCCTTCGACCGGGCGCCAGGTGCGGCCGATGTCGAGGATGTCCCGGTGTCCCAGCGTGGTCAGGAAAGCGATCTTCGGCAGCCGCCGCGTGATGATCGCGTTGAGGCCGTGGGTGCTGGCGTGGTTGAAGACCGCGGACGCGCTCACGCCGACTTCTTCGGCACCTCGCAGCACACCGCGTTCGGTGGTGCGCACGTCCGTGGCGACCTTGACGGTCTTGATCTCGCCATCGGCGATCGCCACCACGTCCGTGAACGTGCCGCCGACGTCTACTCCGATCATGGAACTACCCGCCTTTCGGTGATTCGTGGTCAGTAAACGTCGAGGCCGTCGGAGGTGAGGACGATGGGGCCGAGCAGCGGGCCGGTTTCACGGCTCACCGATTCGAGCGTTTTCTGGTGCTTGACGACGGTGAACCAACCGCCTTCCGAGAGCACCGGGTAGCGGCGGAAATCCGCTGCGGTGGAACCGGGGAAATCCCGCTCGAGGTTCACGCCGAGCGCCTGCAGATCGGCGTCGGTGACCTCTTCCCGGGCTACCGAAAGTCCTTCGGGGACGGATGATTCGACTGCGTCCATGGGCCATCACTCCGGTGTGTTGTGCCGCTGCCGAGTTTCGTGTACCAATCGGTCTAAGAAACCGTGATGGGAAGCACTGTAGGACCCTGATCGCGGCCTGACAAGCCCGGACCGGGTGAGGTGAGGAGCTTCAGTGATGACGGAACGGGTACACGTCGAAACCACCGGCCGGGTCGTGACGGTCCGCCTGGACCACCCGCCCCTCAACGCCTTCGACACCGAGATGCGCCACGCACTGGCCGACACCGCGGCGCGCTTGGCGGACTCCGACGACGTCCACGCGGTGGTGCTCCACGGCGGCTCGCGGGTGTTCGCTGCGGGCGCGGACATCAAGCAGCTGGCCGGGTTCTCGTTCGAGGAGGTACTCGGCTGGAACCGCGCGCTGCAGAAGGCGTTCACCCGGTTCGCCGAACTCCCGATGCCGGTTGTCGCGGCGGTCAACGGATACGCCCTCGGCGGCGGCATGGAACTCGCGCTCGCGGCCGACTACCGCATCGCGGCTCCCGACGCGGTGTTCGGCCAGCCGGAGGTGCTGCTCGGCATCATCCCGGGTTCCGGCGGCACGCAACGGCTGGCGCGCTTGATCGGCCCGTCGCGGGCGAAGGAGCTGCTGATGACCGGACGACGAGTGCGTGCTCCGGAAGCGCTCTCCCTGGGGCTCGTGGATCGGATCGCTCCGGATCCCCTTGCCGCGGCTCTGGAGTACGCACAGGTTCTCGCGGCGGGCCCCCGGTTCGCGATCCAGGCGGTGAAGGAGGCCGTGGACCACGGGCTGGATTCGTCGATCGCCGCGGGCCTGGCCCTGGAACGCTCGCTCATCGCCGGCCTGTTCGCCACGCGCGACCGCGACACCGGCATGGCGTCGTTCCTGCGCGACGGACCGGGCAAGGCCACGTTCGACCGTGACGCCTAGAGTGGTGTGTCTGCCAGCAGCGGAGGGGAAAAATGCCGAGACCACCGGGACACGGCCCCGGCTACGAGGTCAAGCGCCAGGAGATCATCGACCAGGCCGCCGCGCTGTTCGCCAAGCAGGGCTATGCCGCCACCGGGATCGCCGAGATCGGTCAGGTCGCGGGCCTCGCGAAGGGCGCGCTGTACTACTACATCGGGTCCAAGGAGAACCTCCTGGTCGAGATCCAGGACCGCGTGCTGCGCCCGCTGCTCACCGCAGCCCGCCGCATCGCCACCCTCGACGAGGACCCGGTCCTGCGGCTGCGCCTGCTGTCCGAGACGCTGCTCGACATCATCCTCGAGCGCCTCGACCACATCTGGGTGTACGAACACGACTACCGCCACCTGCGCGGCGCCAACCGCGCCCGCCTGCTGCGCCAGCGCCGCGAGTTCGAGCGCATCGTGCTGGAGCTGTTGACGGCCGCGATGGACACCGGCGCGTTCCGCCGGCTGGACCCGCGGCTGGCGATGCTGCAGTTCCTGAACTTGCACAACCACACCTACCAGTGGGCACGCCCGGACGGACCGTGGGACGCGGCGTTCCTGTCGCGGGAGTACTGCGCGACGTTGATCTCGGGGTTCTGCAGTCCGGGTTACGACGTGGCTGATCTGGAGGAACGGGTGGCCGCGTTCAGAGCGCGGGTGCCGGTCTGACCTGCTCGGTTCGCTCGGTCACGCGCGGGCGGGTGCCTCCTCATCCGGCCCCGCCGTGATCTGCAAGGCCTCGCGGACTTGCTGGCGCAGCCCGAGCAGCAGCACACCCAGGTAGCGCTGCTTCTTCACGGCCGCACCCAGGTCCCGCAGGCCCAGCGCGTAGTCGTGGCTCTGGCGGAACTCGAGGTAGACCTCGTCGGCCGCGGCGGCGAGAGCCTGCGGACCGAAGATCATCAGTCCGGACAGCACCTGCTGTACCTGCTCGTCGAGTGCGCGCAGTTCGTCGACGCCGGCCGGCTCGTGGCCGGCCTCGCGCGCCGCGACCGGCTTCTCCAGCGCGCGTTCCCAGTCGCGGAAGGCGGTGAGCACCGCGATGTGCACGTCGAAGCGCTTCTCGCGCCAGTGGGCGTCGAGGTCGCGCCGGCGTTCCCGCGCCCAGCGCTGGTCTTCGCGCACGGCTTCGCGCGCCCACCGGCGCTCCTCTCGCCAGACGTTGATCAGCTGACCGCTCACCACCCCCAGGATGCCGAGCACCGCGACGACGATCGGGACCCACACCGAGACCTGGCCGGACTCCATGCGGGCAGCGTAGTCACGCGCGGGCGGATTCCCGGACAGCGGCAGCGATCCGTTCCTTCGACGGCAGCCACACCCGTTCCAGCGAAGGCGCATAAGGCGCCGGCGTCCCCGCCGCACCCACCCGGATCACGGGCGCGTCCAGCGTCCAGAAGCCCTCGCGGGCGGCCACGGCTGCCAGCTCGGCGCCCACGCCGAAGTCGCCGACCGCCTGGTGTGCCACCACAAGCCGGCCCGTCTTGGCCAGCGACTGCAGGACCGTGGCGGTGTCCAGCGGTGCGATGGTCCGCAGGTCGATCACCTCGACGCTGATCCCCTCGGCCGCCAGCTCCTCAGCCACGTCGACACAGTCGTGCACCAGCTTCGAGTAGGACACCAGCGTCACGTCTGTTCCCGGTCGGCGGATGGCGGCGCGGCCCAGCGGAACCAGGTGCGTGGGCGGTGGCTGCGGTCCCTTTCGCCCGTACATCAGGCGGTTCTCCACGAACACCACCGGATTCGGATCGCGAATGGCGGCCCGCAGGAGGCCGTACGTGTCCGCAGGCGTCGACGGCATCACCACGGTCAGGCCGGGAATGTGCGCGAGCAGCGCCTCCAGGCTCTGCGAATGCTGGCTCCCCGACGACTTCCCCGCGCCGAACTGCGTGCGCACGACCATGGGCAGGCTGACGGCGCCGCCGGTCATGAAGCGGAGCTTCGCGGCCTGGTTCATCAACTGGTCGAGGCACACGCCGACGAAGTCGAAGTACATCAGCTCCACCACGGGCCGCAGCCCGGCCATCGCGGCGCCCACGCCGGCGCCGATGATGGCGCTTTCCGAGATCGGCGTGTCACGCACGCGGCCGGGGTACTTCTCGGCGAGTCCCCTGGTCAGGCCGAAGACGTTGCCGCCGGCGCCGACGTCGATGCCCGCCAGGAACACCGACTCGTCGTGAGACAGCTCGTACTCCAGCGCCCCGCGGATCGCGTCCATGGTCCGGAAGATCTCGCCCGTCGCCTCGGCCGGCTCCGGCACGGGCTCCCGCGGCACGCCGACGTAGTGGTGCAGCGTGTCCGGCGACGGTTCGGCCGCGGCGCGCGCGGCCTCGACCGCCGCCTCGATCCGGGCGTCCACCTCGGAATCGATCGGGGCGACGTCCGTGCCCAGCTCACGCAGCCGCGCCGCCAGCCGCACCAGCGGGTCGCGTTCCTTCCACTCCGCCAGCTCCTCCGGCTCCCGGTACTTCTCCGGGTCGCCCTCGTAGTGGCCGTGCCAGCGGTACGTGTCGGCCTCGACCAGCACGGGCCCGCCGCCCTCACGCAGCTCGCGCACCAAACCGTCGACGAGCGAGGCAACGGCGGCGACGTCGTTGCCGTCCACGTGGTGGTAGTCCATCGCGTACCCCGGCGCACGATCTTCGAGCGAAGCGCGCGTCTGCGTGGCGATCGGCGAGAATTCGGCGTACTTGTTGTTCTCGCAGAAGAAGATGACCGGAAGCCGCCACACCGAAGCGAGGTTCGCCGCTTCGTGGAACATGCCCTGGGCCACGGCGCCGTCGCCGAAGAACGCCAGCACCACACCGCCCTGGGCACGCAGCTGCGCGGCCGTACCGGCGCCGACGGCGATCGGCAGCCCCGCGGCGACGATCCCGTTGGCCCCGAAGATCCCCTTGCGCGGGTCGGCGATGTGCATCGACCCGCCGCGGCCCCGGCACGTGCCGGTCTCCTTGCCCATCAGCTCCGCGAACATGCCCTCGACGTCGAGGCCTTTCGCGATGCAGTGGCCGTGCCCGCGGTGTGTGGACGTGATCACGTCGCGGTCGTCCAGCGGCCGGCACGCGCCGACGGCCGAGGCTTCCTGCCCGATGGACAGGTGCAGGAAGCCGGGGATCTCGTTGTTCCGGTACAGCCTCGACGCCCGGTCCTCGAACTGCCGGATCAGCCGCATCCGCCGGTACATCTCGGCCAATGCGCTCGGGTCACCGTCGAATGCCGTTGCCAGGTCGCTCACCCGGGTGGAAGTCATCACGCTCCTGCCCTTGCCGTTCACCGGTTTTCTCCCCGGCCCTTGACATCGCGCCGGGAACCACGATTCTTGTACCGACTGTTCGAAAAAACAACTCCAGTTCGGAGGTGGTCGCGTGCACGCGCTGCGCTGGCACGCCAAGGGCGAGCTGCGCCTCGACGACGTGCCGGAACCGCCGGCACCGGCGCCGGGTCAAGCGGTGATCGCCGTGTCGTACTGCGGCATCTGCGGCACCGACCTGCACGAGTTCGCGCACGGCCCCAATCTCATCCGCACGGGGCCACACCCGTTGACCGGCCTCGAACCGCCGTTCACCCTCGGCCACGAGATGAGCGGCACGGTCCTGGCGCTCGGTTCCGACGTGCCCGGTGTGAACGTCGGCACACGCGTGGCCGTCGACCCGTGCCTGCGCTGCGGCGTGTGCCGCTGGTGCACCCACGGCGAGTACCACATCTGCGCCAAGGGCGGCTCGATCGGCCTCGCCGCCGACGGCGGGTTCGCGTCGAAGGTGACCGTGCCCGTCGAGGGCCTCGTGCCGATCCCCGACGGTGTCTCCGACGAGCTGGCCGCCCTGGCCGAGCCGCTCGCCGTGGGCCTGCACGCCATCCGCCGCGCCGGCGTCCAGCCGGGTGACCACGTCCTGTTGCTCGGCGCGGGTCCGATCGGGATCGCCGCGCTGCTGGCCGCGAAGCTCGCGGGCGCCGCGGGCCTGTATGTGAGCGAGCCCGTGCCCGACCGCGCGCGCAAGGCCGCCGAGATCGGCGCGACCGAGGTCTACGACCCGGCGAAGACCGACGTGCGGCGTGAGGTCTTCCTGCGCACCGGCCGCGTCGGGCCCGACGTGGTGGTGGAGGCGACCGGCCGTCCGGAGCTGGTGGAGCTGGCCGTGAACACCGTGCGCCGGGGCGGGCGCGCGGTGCTGTGCGGGATCAGCGGTGCGAGCGCGTCCTTGCCGATCACGCAGATCGTGCCGTTCGAGCGCACGGTGCTGGGCTCGCTGGGCTACAACTTCGACATCCCGCGCGTGCTCGACCTCATGGCCACCGGCCGGCTCGACGCGACGCCGATGCTCACCGGGGTGCGGCCGCTCTCGGCCGGGCGCGACGCGTTCGCCGAGCTCGAAGCCGACCGCGGCAGCCACCTCAAGATCCTGCTGAAGCCGGAGGAGCACTGATGGACTTCGACCTGCCCGAGGAAACCGTCGCACTGAAGCAGCTCTGCCGGGATTTCGCCGCGAAGGAGATCGCGCCGTACGCCGCAGATTGGTCCGAGCGCAGCCACTTCCCCACGGAGGTGTTCCACGACCTGGGCAAGCTCGGGCTGATGGGCATGCTCGTGGACGAAAAGTACGGCGGTGCCGACGCCGGCTTCGTGTCCTATGTGGCCGCGATGGAGGAGCTGGGCGCGGCCGACCAGTCGATCGCGTCGGCGTGGAACGCGCACTCGACGATCGCGACGCTGCCGCTCGCCACGTTCGGCACCCACGAGCAGAAGGAACGCTGGCTGCGGCCGCTCGCCTCGGGAGAAGCGATCGGTGCCTTCGGCCTCACCGAACCCACGGCCGGCTCGGACGCGGCCGGTATCCGCACGCGCGCGCGACAAGCCGACGGCGGCTGGCTGCTCGACGGCACGAAGATGTTCATCAGCAACGCCGGCACCGAGATGAGCCTCGGCGTCACCGTGCTGGCCCTCACCGGCGAGAACGACGGCGGTGCGAAGCGCTACGGCACCTTCTTCATTCCCGAAGGCACCCCCGGCTACACCAAGGGACAGCCGCTGAAGAAGCTCGGCTGGCACGCGCTCGACACGCGTGAGCTCGTGTTCTCCGGCTGCTGGGTGCCCGACGACCACCTGATCGGCGAGGAGGGCAACGGCCTGCGCCAGTTCCTGGAAGTCCTCGACGGCGGGCGCATCAGCGTGGCCGCGCTGTCGTTGTCGCTGGCGCAGAAGGCCCTCGACCTCGCGGTGCGCCACGCGGGCGAACGCGAGCAGTTCGGCCAGCCGCTCACGCGGTTCCAGGCCGTGGGGCACAAGCTCGCGGACATGGCCACGGAGATCGCGGCGGCGCGCTGGCTCGTGTACAACGCGGCGTGGCTCGGCGACCAGGGCCGGCCGTTCAGCACGGCGGCCGCGATGGCGAAGCTGTACGCGTCGGAGGTCGCGAACCGCGCCGCCAGCCAGAGCGTGCAGATCCACGGCGGCTACGGCTTCATCCGCGAGTCCACCATCTCGCGCTTCTACGCCGACGCGAAGATCCTCGAAATCGGCGAAGGCACGAGTGAGGTGCAGCGCAACGTCATCGCCCGGGCTCTGGCGCGCGGCACCGCTTGACCTGCAGCTCGATGCCGTCGAGCAGCCGGTCGAGGCCGAACTCCCAAGCCTCGGCCGCCTGCTCGCCCGCGCCCTGGTCGAAGCCGCCGCCGAGCCACGCGCGGTTCATCGCCGGGTGCGCGGTCAGGTCGAAGTACTTGCCCCAGAAGGAAGAACGCTGGTCCCACCACGCGTCGTTCGACTGGCCGGTACTGCGTTCGAGGTGGATGCTCTCGGCTTCGAGCGCCGCGTTGGCGTCCACGTAGGCCGTGATGCTGTTCGCGGCGGCCACGGTTTCGCGCGGCGCGAGCCCCAGACCGTCCACGGTGGACAGCACGTACTCCTGGCCGGCGAGCTGACCCGGGCCGAGCGCAGGGCGCACTCGCGACATCTCGCGCAGCCACGGGTGGCGGCGGTGGGCTTCGCGCGTGCGCTCGGAGTAGAGCCGGATCTGCGCGCGCCAGTCGCCCGTCCGGGGCTGCCCGGGGCCGGGCAGGCCGCGCTCGACGAGGACGTCGTCCACCATCAGGTCGACGAGCTCGGTCTTGCCGGGCACGTACGTGTAGAGCGTCATGGTCCCGGCGCCGAGCTCCTTGGCGACCCGGTGCATCGACGTGGCCACAAGCCCGTCGGCGTCGGCGACCGTGATGGCCGCGGCCACGATCTGCCCGACGGTGAGCGTCGGCCGGCGCCCGCGCGCGGGTTCGGCCGCGGGCGTGGAACGTTCGCGCCACAGCAACGCGAGCGTGCGGTCGATCTGCTCAGCCTCCGCGGCGCGTTCGTCGCTGTTCTGCTCGACGGTCATCGTCGCAGCCCCCTCCCCTGCCCCGGCGGTGATCGGTTGCCGGGGATCCTACCTGCCGGTTCGGGACCTTCGACCCATCCGCGAGGCTCCGGTCGCGGCTACGCTGGGTGGGGATCGGAGGTGTTGGAGTGACCGAGCGCAAACCCCCCGGCGTGTCCTTCGGCTCGTGGGTCGACCGCCTGATCAACGCCGCCCAGTCGCGCGGCGAGTTCGACGACCTGCCCGGCGCCGGCAAGCCGCTGCCACCCGCAACGGGGCGCGACGCCGCCACGGACTGGGCCCTGCGCCGCGCCCGCGAAGGCGACCTGGACACGGGCTCGTTCCTGCCGCCGTCACTCGCGATCCCGCGCGAGATCCAGGACCTGCCGGCGAAACTCGCCTCGGTGCGCACCGAGAAGCGCGTGCGCGAGATCGTGGAAGACCTCAACGAACGCATCCGCGAAACGCACCGCCGGCCGCAGGAAGGCCCGCCGTTGCGCGCGATGCCGTTGGACGTCGACGAGATCGTGGAGAGCTGGCGCGTCACCCGGTGAACGCCGTGAGCGGCGCCAGCGGCAGCGTGATCGACGACGCGGGCGTCTTGACCTGGTAGATGCCGCCGAGCAGGCGGGGCAGCTGGGTGAGCGTCGGCGTGAGGTGCGGGGTGTCGGCCGTCGTCAGCACCACGCGGATCCGGTGCCCGGCCGCGAGCTGCGCGAAGGTGGGGAACACCTCCACGTCGTAACGCGTGATTTCGTTGGGTACCACCCACTTCTCCGACTGGCGCGTGTACGGGTGGTAGGGCATCAGGAGCTTCCCGTCGGGGCTGTACCAGCTGCGCGACGTGTCGGTTTCCCGCTGCGAACCGACCAGCGCGCCTTCGGTGAGCGGCTTGGACGAACCGTCCGGGCCGACGTCGGTCACGGTCACCACCCACATCGTGTCCAGGGTGTTGGCCTGCGCTGAGATCGACGCGGTGATCGGCCCGGCGAGCACGCTCGGCTGTGTCAGCGGCGCGGACGTGTAGACGAGCGAGCCGGGACCGTGTTCGCGGTCGAGGTTCGTGGTGTCGCACGCGGGGTTCGGCAGGAATCCGCCCAGCCACTGGGCGGTGGACCGCGTGCAGGTGCTCGACGTCGGCGTCCAGGTGATCCAGTCGGTGCCGCTGCCCGAGGGCGGGCTGGTCGTCAGCGTGCCGTCGTTGGCCGACCGCGGTGCGGTGCCGGTGCGTCCGCCGCCGAGGTAGTAGGTGGTGGCTTGTGCGCCGGCGAACGGGTACGTCGTGGTGTCGACCCAGTTGTCGGTGCCGAACACGTTGGCGTGCAAGGGTTTCGTGGTGTCGGTGATCCCGGTGTCGACGCCCTTGAGCCAGTGGTCGTACCAGGCCAGCTCGATCGGGTGCAGGTCGATGTCGCCGGTCGGATCGTGGTACCACGGGCCCATCATGAGCTGGTAGCGGCTGGTCGCCGTCTGGCCGGCGGCCATCGGCGCGTTCACGGGACGGCCGGCCCACGCGTTCTGCAGCGCCGCGTAGTTCATCAGGGCACCGCGCTGGAAGAGGTCGTTCCAGCCGCCGACGAGGTACGCGGGGATGCCGTTCGCGACGACGTCGCCCAGCACGTTGGCGGGGTTGCGCGACTGCCAGTAGTCCTCGTCGAACGCCTGCTCGCCGCCGGTGAACTCGCCCGTGAGCAGGGGCAACGTGCCCGCGCCGAGGCCGCCGAGGTGCTGCAGATCGGTGGTCAGCGCCGCCAGCAGTGCGGCCGGTGAACCGCTGTTCAGTGCGTCGAGCACGGGCTGGGTGACCGTGCGCAGACCGGTGAGCAGCTCCCACAGCGGCATGAACTCGGCGTTGGGCAACCCGCCCATCGCGGCGAGGTCGCGGTAGAGGTCGTTGCCCGCGACCACGGGGAAGATCGCCTTGAGCGGTGAGCCAGGGCCGACGGCGGCCGCGGTTGTCAGCTGGTTGATGCCGACGTAGGAGCCGCCGTTGAGGCCGACGTCGCCGTCGCTGCCGGGCAGCGCCGCGGCCCACCGGACCAGGGCGGCGCCGTCCTGGCGTTCGATCGGCGCGAACGGCACCCACTGCCCGCCCGAACCGCCGGTGCCGCGCACGTCGGAGATCACGGCGACATACCCGCGCTGGACGAAGTAAGACAGGTCTTCGTGCAGGTCAGCGCGACCATACGGCGTCTGCGCGAGCAGCACCGGGTACGTGCCGGGCGCGTCGGGGCGCAGGACGTCGGCCTTGATCACGGTGCCGTCCGCCATGGTGACCGGCACATCGTTCGTCTCGGTCACGGCGAACTGGGCCGGGCCCGGTAACCAGGTGGCCGCTTGTGCCGGGGAGACGAGCTGGGTCAGGAAGAGGACGAGCAGGCCGAAGAACGCCGTCGAACGCCGCATGCGGCCAGTCAACGCCGGCGCCCGTCGACGGGGCACCGCCGCCGGGGTGAGCCGTCGTCGACCGATCGTGGGCGGCAGTTTTCCCGCCAGGGCAACGGATCCGATGCTTTTCACCCGACCGCACCCGCCGTCGACCGGCGGGCATCCGGTCGAGCACCCGTCGAGCACCTGTCGAACCCGCCGCCTGTCGGCTGCAAACTGTTGACAGCAGACAGGCAACTACCTATCGTTCTCGCATCCGAGTCCCCCCGGTTCTGCCTGGAAGGCGGAAATCATGGAAAACCGCACGTCAGCGGTCGGCGTCGCCGCCCCCGCAGGCCCGGCGAGCATCGACCGCCGGGTCGTGGCCGCCGGGTTGGTCGGCTCGATCGTCGAGTACTTCGACTTCGGCATCTACGGCTACCTCGCGACCGTGCTCGCCGTCGTCTTCTTCGCCTCCGGCGCCGACCCCACCGCGTCCCTGCTGGCCACGCTCGCGACCTTCGCCGCCGCGTTCGCGCTGCGTCCGCTGGGCGGCCTGATCTTCGGTCACCTCGGCGACCGACTCGGCCGCAAGCGCATGCTGGCCACCACAGTGCTCGCCATGTGCGCCGCGACGTTCGCCGTCGGCATGCTCCCCACGTACGCGGCGATCGGCAGCGCGGCCGCGTTCCTGCTGGTCACGGCCCGGTGCGTGCAGGGTGTCGCGGCCGGCGGCGAGGTCGGCGGTGCCGCGTCCTACGTCGCCGAATACGCCCCGGCCCACCGCCGCGGCTTCCTCTGCTCCACCGTCCAGTTCGGCGCACTCGGCGGCGCGCTGCTCGCGTCCGCCGTGGTCACGACGCTGACGACCGTGCTCACCAAGCAGCAGATGACCGACTGGGGCTGGCGCCTGCCGTTCCTGCTCAGCCTGCCGCTGGGCGCGGTCGGCGTGTGGATCCGGCTCAAGCTCGAAGACTCGAAGCAGTTCCACAACCTGGCTGCCCAGGGTGAGGTCGCGAAGGCGCCGGTGCGCGAGCTGTTCGCTTCGCACCGCGGGGCACTGGTGCGCACGCTCGGCCTGTCGATCCTGCTGTTCGCCCTCTACTACGTGGTCTACGTGTACGCGTCGATCCACCTGCAGCGCGTGGGCGGGTTCAGCCCGAAGCAGGCCTTCTGGTCGACCACGGTCACGCTGATCGTCTCGTGCGCGGCCATGCCGTTCTTCGGCGCGCTGTCGGACCGGATCGGGCGACGCCCGATGTTCCTCGGCGCGACGATCGCGACGCTGATCCTCACCGTGCCGGTGTTCATGGTGATGAACGCGGGTCACTACGTGCCGGCTCTGTTCGCCCAGATCGTGCTGGGGCTGCCCGAATCCGCGCTGATGGCGGTGGCGTTCTCGACGTTCGCGGAGCTGTTCACCACCCGCGTGCGCTACAGCGGCATCGCGCTCGGGTTCAACCTGGCCAGCACGGCCGTGGGCGGCACCGCGCCCTACATCTGCACCTGGCTGATCGCCCGCACCGGCAGCAGCCTGGCCCCGGCCGGTTTCCTCCTCGTGACAGCGTTGATCACACTTGCGGCAGCAGTGCGGATGAAGGAGACCCGCGGCACCGCGCTGCGTGACAGCTGAACCACGACAACCGAAGAAGGCAGGACATGGCGACACCGCCCCCTCTGGAACGACGCACCGACACCTACGCCGGCCGCAGCCTCGACGTGCTGCGCGGCATGGTGCGCGACGGGCAGTTGCAGCCCGGGCAGCGGCTCAACGAGGTCGAGCTCGCCCGCGCGCTCGGCATCAGCCGGGGTCCGCTGCGCGAGGCGATCCAGCGGCTGGCCAGTGAGGGCCTGCTCAACGTCGTGCCCCACCGCGGTGCCTACGTGCGCACGTTCGACGCCGACGAGCTGCGCGATCTCTACGAGCTGCGCACCGCGTTGGAGACCCACGCCGTGCGGCTCGCGGCCCGGCGCGCGGACAACGAGGACCTGCGGGACCTCGACGACCTTCTGCGGGCCACCGAAGAGGTCCTGGAGTCCGATGTGGACACCGCGTACCCGGGCGAGTTCGACTTCCACCACCGCGTGGTCGCGCTGTCGGGCAACCAGTCCATCCTGCGCGCCTTCGCCGACGCCAACAACCAGATCCAGCTGGCCCGGTCGCGTTCCGGTCGCCAGCCGCGCCGGGCCCGCGACGCGTTCAAGGAGCACCGCGAGGTCCTGCGCGCGCTGGCCGCCGGCGACGCCGACGTGGCCGCGCGCCTGATGGACGAGCACCTGCAGCATTCGCTCGAAAATGCCCTGTCCCTGTTCGAAAACACCGTGCCCGACAGCCCGAAGGGGCTGGCGGGGCGGGGAGAAGACGAGGAGTTGTAAGCCCTGTGACAAGCTCTCTGGGTGCCCGGTTGCGCGAGCGGGTGGCGGCACGCGACCAGGCGCCGTTGCTCCTGGCGGGTGCGCCCAACGCGCTCACCGCCCGGGTCGCGGAAGAGACCGGGTTCGAAGCCGTCTACCTCTCCGGTGCCGGGATCACCAACACCTACCTCGGTGCCCCCGACGTCGGCCTGCTGTCCCTGCCCGAGCTGGCCGGCCACGTCGAGGCCACGCGTGACGCGGTGTCCCTGCCGCTCGTGGTCGACGCCGACACCGGCTTCGGCAACGCGCTCGGCGTGCAGCGCACCGTGCGCACGCTCGAACGCGCCGGCGCCACCGCGATCCAGCTCGAAGACCAGGTCTCCCCCAAGCGGTGCGGCCACTTCACCGGCAAAGAGGTGATCGAAGCGTCGGAGATGGTCGGGAAGATCCAGGCCGCCGTCGACGCTCGTGCCACCGAGGACTTCCTGATCGTGGCGCGCACCGACGCGCGCGCGGTGGTGGGACTCACCGCCGCGTGCGAGCGCGCGAACCTCTACCGCGAAGCCGGCGCCGACATCCTGTTCGTCGAAGCGCCCGGTTCGCCGGAGGAGCTGGCCGAGATCACCCGCACCGTGCCCGGCCCGCACATCGCCAACATGGTCGAGGGCGGGCTCACGCCCATCCTGCCGCTGGAAGAGCTGCGCACGCTGGGCTTCTCGGTCGCCCTCTACGCCAACACGGCCATGCGCGGCGCCGTCGCGGGGATGCGGATCGCGTTGCGCCACCTCAAGGAACACGGCGACACCACCGAGATCGGCGACAAGATCATCAGCTGGGCCGACCGGCAGAACCTGGTGCGCAAGCCGCTGTTCGACGCCCTCGACGAGAAGTACGCGGGAAGGACCACCGAATGAAGCCCTACGATCTGCGACTCCACGGCGGCCGGGTCGTGCTGCCCGGCACCGGCCTGAGCGAGGTCGACGTGTGCGTGCGCGACGGGAAGATCGCCGCGATCTGCTCGCCGTCCGACGAACTGCCCGCCACCGAGACCGTCGACGTCACCGGCCGCTGGGTCCTGCCCGGTGCCATCGACGCCCACGTGCACCTTGGCCAGGACCTCTCCGTGCCCAAGACCGTGGAGGACGCCGCACTCGAGACGGCTTCGGCCGCGGCGGGCGGCGTCACCACGATGCTGGCGTACCTGATGAGCCCGCGGCCCTACGACGAGCTGTTCCCGGCCGCGCGCGACCTGATGGCCGAGCACGCGCACACCGACTTCGGCTTCCACTTCTGCGTGGTGACGCCCGAGCACGTCGAGTCCATCGGGCACTACACGCGTGACCTCGGTGTGTCGAGCTTCAAGGTGTTCACCAACTTCCGTGGCAACGAGGGCGCGTACCTCAACCTGCCCGGCAACGACGACTCGTTCCTGTTCGACGCGCTGCAGGCCGCCGCCGACTCCGGCGCGATGATCGCGCAGCACGCCGAGAACATCGAGCTCGTGTGGCGGCTGCGCGAGCGGCTGAGCAAGGACCCCGACGCCGGCCTGGACGCGTGGCACGCCGTGCGTCCGCCGTATGTGGAGGCCGAGGCCGAGGGGCGGGTCGCGTACCTCGCGAGCGTGGTCGGCGCGTCCAGCTATGCGGTGCACGTGACGAGCCGGGAAGCGCTTTCGGCGTTGGAGCGCCAGCGGGCCGAGTACCCCGACGTGTTCGTGGAGACGTGCCCGCACTACCTCACGCTCGGCATCGACTCCGGGCTCGGCTCGCGCGGCAAGGTGAACCCGCCGCTGCGTACGCGTGACGACCGCGAAGCGTTGTGGGAAGCCGTGGCCGACGGCCGCGTCGACGTGATCGGCTCCGACCACGTGCCGCGGCATTTCAGCGCGAAGGACAAGGACCTGTGGAGCGCTTCGGCCGGTTTCCCCGGCACCGGAACGCTTTTGCCGCTGCTGCTGAGTGAAGGTCACTTCAACCGGGGCATTCCGGTGGAGCGGCTCGTCGACCTCACGGCCACGCGTCCGGCGCAGCTGTTCGGCCTGTGGCCGCGCAAGGGCGCGATCCGGATCGGCGCGGACGCCGATTTCGCTGTCATCGACCCGAACCGGCCGAGCACGGTCGCCGCGGCGACGCAGCATTCCGGTGCCGAGTACTCGGTGTGGGAGGGCTGGGAGTCGAAGGTGAGCGTGCAGCACACCATTCTCGGCGGCGAGTTCACCGTGCGCGACGGTGAGGTGCAGGGCCCGCGCGGGCGGTTCCTGTCCCGGCGCAACAGCGGGCGTGCCGCGCTGGCTGCCAGTGCGAAGCAGGAGGTTTCGGCGTGAGCGACCGTCCGTGGTCCGACGTGATCACCGCCGACGACGAAGCCCGCTACGAAGCCGCGGGGTTCGGCAAGCCCGCCGGCCTCGGCGAGCGGCCGGCGTTGCTGATCATCGATGTGCAGTACCGCACCGTCGGGAACTCGCCGAAGCCGTTCTTCGAGTCGGTGGCCGAGGACTACCGCACGAGCTGCGGCCAGGCCGGCTGGGACGCGGTGGCGAACATCAGCCGGCTGCTGACGACGTTCCGGGCTCGGGGCTGGCCGGTTCTCTACCCTTATGTGGCCCCGAAAGCCTCGTACGACTCGGGTCGGCTGGGGGCGAAGGTGCCGTCCATCATGGACGTTCCTTCGCAGGGATATGAGTTCGTGGCCGAGGTCGCGCCGGCCGAGGGTGACGTGCTGCTGCCGAAGCGGCACCCGAGCGCGTTCTTCGGGACGCCGCTGGTCAGCTACCTGATCGACCGGGCCGTGGACACACTCGTGGTCACCGGCTGCACCACCAGCGGCTGCGTGCGGTCCAGTGTGGTCGATGCGTTCGCGTACAACTTCCGCGTCGCCGTACCGCACGATGCCGTGTACGACCGCACGCCGACCGTGCACCAGGCCAACTTGTTCGACATGGCGCAGAAGTACGCGGACGTCGCCAGCACGGACCGGATCCTCGCGGCCCTTTCGGAGGTCTCGGCGTGACCGACGTCGACGTGATCGTGGTCGGGGCCGGCGGTGGCGGGCTCACCGCCGCCCTGGCGGCCCACGACGCCGGCGCCAGCGTGGTCGTGTTGGAGAAGGCGGAGCACGCGGGCGGGAACACCGCGTTGTCCACGGGCTCCGTGCCGGGCGCGGGAACGCGCTTCCAGGCCGCGGCGGGCATCGACGACTCCGCCGCCCGCCTCGCGACGGACCTGCTGGCCCAGTCGGGCAGCCACGACGCCGACGACCTCGCCCGCCTGCTCGCCGCCGGTTCGGCCGGGCTGGTGGAGTGGCTGATCGACACGCACGGCGTCGACCTGCGCCTGATCACCGACTACAAGCACGTCGGCCACTCCGTGCCCCGGCTGCACGCGCCGCCTTCGCGCAAGGGCCGCGACCTCGTCGCCGACCTGCTCGGCGCGGTGCGGGCGACGGACACCGAGGTGCTCGTGCACACGCCGGTGGCCGCGTTGCTCCACGACGAGGGCCGGGTCACGGGCGTGCGGGTCTCCGGGCCGCGCAGTGGCACCTACGAGATCACCTCCCACGCCGTCGTGTTGGCCGGCAACGGCTTCGCGGCCAACCGCGCCCTCCTGCGCGAGTGGGCCCCGGCGATCGCCGGCTTCGAGTACTTCGGCGCGCACGGCAGCACGGGCGAGTCGCTGCAGTGGGCCCTCGACCTGGGCGCCCGGCTGGGCAACCCGACGGCGTACCAAGGATACGCGGCCGTCGCGTATCCCCACGGCTCCATCACCTCGTGGACGACGGTGGAGATGGGCGGCGTGCTCGTGAATGGCGCCGGCCGGCGCTTCGGCGACGAATCCCGCGGCTACTCCGGCTACGCCGACGCCGTGCTCGGCACTCCCGGCCCGTGGCACGTCGTGTTCGACACGAAGATCCGCGACTACGTGGCGAGCCACGAGGAGGAGTTCGCGGACCTCGTCGCCATGGGCGGCGCGCGGGAGTGCGCGTCGGTGGAGGAACTGGCCACCTTCTGCGGCGTCTCCCCTTCGGCCCTCTCCACCACCCTGGCCTCCGCCGCGACGGTGGCCTCCGGCGACGACAAGGACGAGTGGGGCCGCACGGACTGGGGCTTCGGCCCGCTGCACGCGCCCTACGTGGCCGTCCGGTCGGTGCCCGGTCTCTTCCACACCCAGGGCGGGCTGCTCGTCGACGGGCACGCCCGGCCGACCACCGACACCGGCCCCATCCCGGGCCTCTACGCCGTCGGCGGCGTCGCCACCGGCATCAGCGGCCACACCGGCGGCGCCGGCTACAGCTCCGGCAACGGCCTCCTGGCCGCCCTCGGCCTCGGCCACCTCGCCGGCACCCACGCCGGCTCCCTCCTGCGATGAGGAGTTCGCCTGCCTTCCCTCCCCACCGCTCGGCCTGACCCTGCTGACACAGCCGCGGAGCGAGCGATGGCCCGGGACCTGCTCGGTACTCCCGTGTGGACAGTGCGGCCGGGCCCAAGTGTCCACAAGAGAGTGTCCGCGCCAGGACCTAAGTGACCCAGCGCCATTCGTGGCGGCCGGGGGTGAGTATTTCTGTGGCGAGGTGAGCTTGGGTGGCCGAGACGAAACCGGCGAGATAGGCGAGGCCGGCGGCGGTGATGATGTCGATGGTGCCGTTGCGGAGGGCGGTGAGAGTGGTCGGCAGATGTGACGCGAGGGCGGCGTGAAGAGCCGTGACGGCTTCGGTTTCGGTATGGGACAGGGCCAGACGGCGGGAGATCTCGGTGGCTGTGTGAGCAGTGGAGGACTTCATGCCAAAAACTGTATCGAACACCTGATCGACAACGCAGTCGCTGAATCGGGTGGTCTCGGCGCGGGTCACTGAATCAGCAGCGACGGCGATCGCGCAGTCGACTCTCACGACTGCCCTGACTCGGCCCACCGACACGGTTCGAGTAGCGGGGTCCTCTGACACGGCCCGCTCGCCCGCTCGCCCAACCCGGCTCGCTCGACCAACCCGGCTCTGGTTGCCAGCTCGGTCAAGCCGAATCGTTCGGCTCGCGGCCCTCCGGCTCGGTTCCGCCAACGGACTCAGCTCGACTCGCCTCGGCTACCGCACTCGGCAGGCCCGGCTCGATTCGGCCCGCCCGGCCGGGCTCCGTTCGACTTCCGGATCCACTGAGCCAAGCCTGCCCCAGGTCGAGCCGAGGCCGGCCGGCCTCGGCTCGACTGCCTCGGCTCAGTTCGACTCCGGCTCGGCCACAGGACTCGACCGACCTGGTTCGGTTCGACTCAACCAGCTCGACTCGGCCAGCTCGACCCGGTTCCGCTCGACTCGACCAGCTCAGCTCGGCGACTCGAAGCAGCCCTAACAGCCCATTGGGCCGTTAGCTTCAAGAGTCCGGCTACTCTGGGTAGACCATGTCGAAGGGATGGCGACCGTGATGCGTCGGGTTCGTCGGGCGGCCGCCCTGGTTGTTGCGTTGCTGTTGTTGTTCGGGGAGCCCTGGTCGGTGTTCGTGTTGTTGCCGGGGTGGCCGGTGGCGGGGACCGTCGCGGGGACGGTGGTGTTCGCGGGCGCGATGGTGGCGTTCCCGGTGCTGATGTTCCAGGGCCACGGGCCGAGGCAGAGCGATGCGGCGGCGCGGGCCGGGGACGTCATGCTGGGCACCGCCTGGGTGCTGTTCACCTGGAGCGTCCTCGGGCACGTGTTGCGGCTGGCGCTGCTGGTCGCGGGTGTCGACGACCCCGCGCGGCCGCGGATCGTGGCGGCGGCGAGCCTGGTGGTGTCGGTGGTGTTGCTCGTGGTCGGCAACCGGATCGCGATGCGGGTGCCGCCGGTGAAGGAAGTGGACGTGGTGATCCCGCGGCTGGGCGCGGGCGTCGACGGGCTGCGCGTCGCGGTCATCACCGACACGCACTACGGCCCCCTCGACCGCACCAAGTGGTCGGAGAAGCTGGTCGCCGAGGTGAACCGGCTGCAGGCAGACGTCGTCTGCCACGCGGGCGACCTCGCCGACGGGTCGGTCGCCAAGCGCCGCAAGCAGGTCGACCCGCTGGGCGGCGTGCAGGCCGGCCTCGGCCGTTTCTACATCACCGGCAACCACGAGTACTTCGGCGAAGCCCAGGCCTGGCTCGACCACATGGCGAGCCTCGGCTGGGACACCCTCCACAACCGCAGCACCCTCGTCGAACGCGGCGGCGACCGCATCCTCTTCGCCGGCATCGACGACCCCACCGGCGCGGCCTCCGGGCTGCCCGGCCACGGCCCCGACCTGCCCGCCGCCCTCGCCGGCGCGGATCCGGACGTCCCCGTCGTCCTCCTCGCCCACCAGCCCAAGCAGGTCAAACAGGCCCGCGAAGCCGGCGTCGACCTGCAGATCTCCGGTCACACCCACGGCGGCCAGATCTGGCCGTTCCACCTGCTCGTCCGCCTCGACCAGCCCACCCTCTCCGGCCTCACGCCCCACGGCCCCCGCACCCAGCTCTACAACAGCCGCGGCTCCGGCTTCTGGGGCCCTCCGTTCCGCGTGTTCGCCCCCAACGAGATCAGCCTCCTCACCCTCCGCCGCGCCGCCTGACCTGGGCACCACCGGCCCTCGACCGCCCGGCCTGACGCGAGCAACGACAGGCCGGGCGAGCGCTTCGAAGCGACCCGGCCAGGCCCGCCGTCGACGACCTCAACCCGGCCACCACGCCTGACCTGAGCACGGCCGACCGACTGGCCTGACGCGAGCAACAGCAGGCCGGGCAAGTGCTTCCACGGGACCCAGCGATCCGCCGCGCCGCCCGACCGGCCCCGCTCGCCCAAAAACTGGCCTGACCCCAACCCGGCGAGCACGCCTGACCTGAGCACCGCCGACCCTCGACCTCCCGGCCCGACTCGATCACCGACAGGCCCGGCGAGAGCTTCGGCGCGTCGCACGCGACCTCGTCAGGCTCAACCCCGGCGCACCTTCGCCTGAAATCACCAACGCCAACCCCCACGGCACCTCCTCAACTCGCTCCACCGACTAATTTTTTTGTCTTGACAACAACAACGATCGGTGACAGCCTTCTCCCCAAGCGACCAACCGAGGAGTCCCCACCAAGCGCACCATCAACCACTGAAGGAGGCAAAACCCATGCCCACCACCGCTTCCGCCGACGGCACCACCCTCGGCTACACCCGCGTCGGCACCGGGCCGTCGCTCGTGCTCGTCGACGGGGCGATGTGTTACCGCGGCTCGACGCCCAACGACGCCATCGCGAAGGAACTCGCCGGCCGCTTCACCGTCTTCACCTTCGACCGCCGCGGCCGGGGCGAAAGCGGGAACACGCTGCCCTACGACGTGGAGCGCGAGGTGGAAGACGTCGCCGCCGTCGTCAAGGAGGCGGGTGGCGAAGCCGGCCTCTTCGGGATCTCCTCGGGAGCCGTGCTCGCGCTCGAAGCAGCACAGCGCGGGGTGCCGACGAACAAACTCGCCGTGTACGAGCCGCCGTTCGTCGTCGACGGGTCGCGCAAGCCCCTCGAACGCGACTACACCGAGAAGCTCGAGCAGGCCGTCAAGGACGACAACCGAGCGGAAGCCGTCCGCCTCTTCATGCGCGTCGGTGTCGAACTGCCCGCGCCCATGGTCGCGATGATGCGCCTCATGCCCGCGTGGCCGAAGCTCAAGCGCGTGGCCCACACGCTCCCCTACGACAACGCGGTGATGGACGGCAACCAAGCCGGCCGGCCGCTCCCCGAAGGACGCTGGTCAGGCATCGCCGCGCCCACACTGGTCATCGACGGTGGCAAGAGTCCCCAGTGGATGCGCGCCGGCGTCTCGCAACTCGCCCGTACCCTGCCGGGCGCCACCTACCGCACTCTCCCGGGCCAGACCCACCTCGTGAAGGCCAAGGCGCTCGCCCCCGTGCTTGCGGAGTTCTTCACACCTCGCTGACACCGCGAACGGCCGTACGGCAAGCTGACCGGGTGGCCACGCGAGCGCTGATCTTCGACTTCGACGGAACGCTGGCCGACACGGAAGCCGCGGTGCTGCAGTCGTGGCAGGAGATGTTCCGCGACCACGGCACGGAGCTCCCGCTGGAGGTCTGGCACACCGTGATCGGCACGCAGAACACGGCCGCCACGATGTTCGAGCTGCTGGCCGAGCGCGTCGCGAACATCGACCCCGAGCAGCTGCGCCCGGGGATGCGCGCCCGCGTCCACCAGCTGCTGGAAGCCGAAGGCCCGCGCGAGGGCGTGCTCGGCTACCTCGACGAAGCCGCGAGCCGGAACCTCAAGCTCGGCGTCGCGTCCAGCTCCTCGGGCACCTGGGTCCACGGCCAGCTCGCCCGCCTCGGCCTCGCCGAACGGTTCGGATCCGTCGAGACCGGCGACCGCCACGCCGCCAAACCGCGCCCCGACACCTATCTCGCCGCGCTGGCCACGCTCGACGTCGTGGCCGACCAGGCCATCGCCTTCGAGGACTCGCCCCACGGCGTCAGCGCCGCCAAGGCCGCGGGCATTCCGACGGTCGCCGTGCCGAACGCCATCACCACCGTGCTCGACTTCGGTCACGCCGACCTGGTGCTGCCGTCGTTCACGGCCAAACCGCTGGCCGAGGTCCTCGACCTCCTGGGCTAGACCAATTCGGACAGCCGGTCGAGGAACGCCCGCTGCCCCTTCACGAGCTTCACCCGCGCGTCGTCCAGCCCGAACCACTCGACGCGGTCCACCTCCGGGAACTCCTGCTTGCGCCCCGAGCGCGGCGGCCACTCCAGCTCGAACGTCCCCGGCACGACCGCCGCCGGGGCCAGGTCCGCCTCCACGGCCCACGCCGTGACGACCTTCCCCGACTGCCGCACGTCACCCAGCGCGAGCCACTCTCCGTCGGGCGCGGGCAGGCCGAGCTCCTCCGCGAACTCGCGCCGGGCGGCGGCCACCGGCTCCTCGCCGTCCTCGAGCTCGCCCTTGGGCAGCGACCATGCGGCCTCGTCCTTCTTTGCCCAGAACGGCCCGCCCATGTGCGCGAGCAGCACCTCGACCTCGTCGCGCCGGCGGAAGAGCAGCAGCCCAGCGCTGTGTTTGGCAGCCATCGCGACAGTCTGCCGGAACCCCTCCGAAAAAGTTTCCGCACCCGTGTCGATCCGCGTCGAGCCGGTTCGACGCATCGGCAAAAGGGAAAAACACTCGGAGGGAACCGGAAAATGACCACCATCACCCGCACCCAGGCCACCCCGTCCACCGCGTCGGCCACGAAGCCGCAGCTCGTCGAGCGCGTCCGCCCGATCGTGCTGGCCCTGTTCCGAGTCGTCACGTCCGCCCTGTTCCTGATCCACGGCCTGGCCGGCTTCGGCTTCTTCGGCGGCATCGACGGGCAGGGCGGGGCCGTGCCGTTCGGCAGCTTCCCCGGCTTCTGGGCCAGCGCGATCGAGGTCGTCGGCGCCGTGCTGATCCTGCTGGGTGTGGCGACGCGACCGGCCGCGATCGTGCTGTCCGGTGTGATGGCCTACGCCTACTTCACCGTCCACGCGCCGTTGGGCCTGCTGCCGATGCAGAACATGGGCGAGCCGGCCGCGCTGTACTCGTGGATCTTCCTGACGATCGCCTTCACCGGTCCGGGCGCGTTCGCCCTGGGCAGCCTGCGAAACCGGGCCGAGAAAGCGCGTCAGTAGCCCGCGGCCGCCAGGTCGCTGTACTTCACCACGTGCTCCATGAGGATCGTCAGCACCTGCTTGGTGGACTCCCGCTCACGGGCGTCGCACAGCAACAGGGGAACGTCCGGGTCGAGGTCCAACGCGGCCCGGACCTCTTCCGTGCCGTAGCGGTACGCGCCGTCGAAGCAGTTCACACCCACGATGAACGGCAGGCCGCGCCGCTCGAAGAAGTCCACCGCGGCGAAGCACGATTCCAGCCGCCGCGTGTCGGCCAGCACCACGGCACCCAGCGCGCCCTCGGCCAGCTCGTCCCACATGAACCAGAACCGATCCTGCCCGGGCGTGCCGAACAGGTACAGGATCAGCTCGGGGTTGATGGTGATGCGGCCGAAGTCCAGCGCGACGGTGGTGGTGGTCTTCTGCTCCACGCCCGAGAGGTCGTCGACGCCCTCGGAAGCGGTGGTGATCACCTCTTCCGTGCGCAGCGGGGGGACCTCGCTGACCGACCCGACCATCGTGGTCTTGCCGACCCCGAACCCGCCGGCGATCAGCACTTTGACCGCGGTCGCGGTCAGCGCGCGCCGGGGTTCAGAGTTTCCGGATGCCATCGAGAACCGCCTGGAGTACGTGTTTGTTCGGGGCTTCGGTCGGTGGTGCAGCGGTGCGGAACAGCACCAGGTTCTGCTCGATCAGATCACTCAGCAGAACCTTGACCACAGGCAGGGGCAGGTCCACGCGCGCGGCCACCTCGGCGACCGACGTCGGTTTCTGGCACAGGCTCAGGATCTGCGCGTACTCCGGCTCGATCGCGGCCACCTCGCGCGCGGTGCGCATGGCGACCACGAGCGTGATCAGGTCCAGCCCGAGCGTGTCCGAGCGGGTGCGCCCGCCCGTGACGGCGTAGGAGCGGACCAGCGGCCCGGCCTCGTCGTCGAACCAGGACTCGTGCCGGCCGCTCATGGCGAGGTCCGCTGGACCACTCCGGCCCGCGGTGCCGCCGTGAGCACCGCGCCGACCCGCTTGACCATCAGGTTCATCTCGTACGCCACGAGCCCCATGTCCGCGTCGGCGCTCGCCAGCAGCGCGAGGCACGCGCCGCGGCCGGCGGCCGTCACGAAGAGGAACGCGTGATCCATCTCCACCATCGTCTGCCGCACGTTGCCGCCGCCGAAGTGACGTCCGGTGCCCCTCGCGAGGCTCTGGAACGCCGAAGCGACCGCCGACAGGTGCTCACCGTCCTCTTCGGACAGGTTGCTCGACCGGCCGATCAGCAGCCCGTCGGAAGAAAGCACCACTGCCCGCTCGGCACCGGCGACCCGCTTGACGAGGTCGTCGAGCAACCAGTCGAGCTCGTTGACGCCGTTGTTGGCCATCAGTCGCGATCTCCGTACCTGTTGTCGTCGTAGTCGACTTCCGTCTCCCGGGCGCGCCGGGTGCCCTGCTGGAACGCCGTGAGGCGGTTGCGGGCGAGTTCCGGCGTGTCCTCCCGGGCATCCTGGAGCTCGTGCGCCGGACGGTCCTCGCGCAGCTGGGGCACGAGGTTCTGCTGACGCCGGCGCTGAGGCAGCGCCGGGCGTCCGGGTGCTTCCGGCCGGTGCGGCTGCTGGGGGCGGCCGTTCTCCGGTGCCGGCCGCGGCTCGTGCGCGGGCCACGCCGGCTGGGGCGGGCGAGGCGGCCGGGCGGCACGCGGCGGAGCGGGCTGCTCGACCGGCGGCGCGGGCGGCTCGTACGCGGGCTGTTCCACCGCCGCGACCGGAGCCGGCTCGGGACGCAACCGGGCCGCCCGCCGGCCGACGCGGCTCATGCGCACCGGGTCCTGCACCGGCCGCTCGGGCACCGGCGCCGGGGCCTGCTCCTCGGCGACGTCCGGCGCCGCCTCGGCCAGCGGGGCCAGCAGATCCCTGCGCACCAGCACGATCGCGCGTGTGCCGCCGTAGGCCGACTCCCGCAGGTGCACGGAGATGCCGTGGCGCGACGCGAGCCGCGCGACCACGAACAGGCCCAGCCGGGGCTCGTCCGACAGCGCCATGATCCCGAAGTCCGGCGGGTCGGCGAGCATCGCGTTGAACTCGTCCGACTGCTCCTTCTCCAGCCCGAGGCCCTGGTCCTCGACCTCGATCACCACACCCTTGCCGACGATGTTGCCGCGCAGCTCGACGCGCGCCTCGGGCGGCGAGAACGACGTCGCGTTGTCGATCAGCTCCGCCAGCAGGTGCACGAGGTCGCCGACCACCGGCCCGCGCACGGCGATCGACGGCAGCGCGGCCGTCTTCACGCGCGAGAAATCTTCGGTCTCGGCCGCCGCGCCCCGCACCAGCTCCGCCAGGCCGACGGGGTTGCGCCACTGCCGGCCGGGCTGGCCACCGCCGAGGATGATCAGGTTCTCGGCGTTGCGACGGGCGCGCGTGGACAGGTGGTCGAGCTGGAAGAGCGTGTCCAGCTGGTCCGGGTCCTCCTGCTTGCGCTCGGCCGCGTCGAGCACCTTCAGCTGCCGGTGCACGATGACCTGGCTGCGGTGGGCGATGTTGAGGAACACCGTCTTGGTGCCCTCCCTCGTCTTCGCCTCTTCGACCGCGGCGGCGATGGCCGCCTGCTGTGCCTTGTTGAACGCCTCGGCGACCTCGCCGATCTCGTCGTCACCGTGGTCGAGGAAGTGCCCGCCCTCCTCGAGGTCCACGGGTTCGCCCGCCCGCACGCGCTCCACCAGCTCCGGCAGCCGGACCTCGGCCGCGTCGAGCGTGTCCTCCCGCAGCCGCGCGAGGCGCGCGATGAACCGGCGCGACAGGCGCAGTGCGATGAGCACCACGATGATCGCGATGAGCACCGCGGCGGCGCCGGCGATGATCGAGTTGGTGAGCGTGGTGTCGGCGTCGGCGATCGCCGCGTTGGTGGCGGCCGCGCTCTGCGTCACGAACATCGTCATCAACGTGGTGGCGACCTGGTGCGCGGCGTCGCGCCACTGCTGCTGCGGCACGGGCAGCTGCTTTTCGCCCGCCAGGAACGCGTTTTCGACCTGCGTGACGGTGCGCCAGTCCGGTCCGGCCACGAGCTTGTCGTAGCTCGCGCGCACCTGCGGCAGCATCTGCGGCACGGACTGTTCCAGCTGCGCGTGATACGCGCCGATCTGCCCGATGTACGCGCGCTGCTCGTCGCCGTTCAGGCCGCCCGAGGCGAGCCCGGCCGCCGACAGGGCGTCGCTGCGCTGCATCTCCTCGGCGGCGTTGAAGATCGGGATCGCCGACAGGCGCGCGAACGCGTTCTCCGCACCGCGCGCGGCCTGCGCGAGCCCGGCGACGCCCTGCGTGAACTGGTCGATGATCTGGTTGTAGAAGGTGAACGTCTGCAGCAGCGGCAGCTGCCCCGCGTCCACCTGCTGACGCACCTGCGGCACCTTCGAGTACAGCCCGGCGAACGTGGCGATGTTCTGCTTCACGCTCGCGGGCACGGTGTCGTCGTCGGCGAAGTTGCCTTCGAGGATCGAGCTGATCTGCGCGGCCGCCGCATCGGTCTTCGGCCGCGCGGCCTGCAGCGCCTGACGCGCGCCGCTCTGCCCGGCGAGCAGGCTCATCGACAGCTGCCGCTCCTGCTCGGCGGCGACGATGAACGGGATGCCCGGGCCTTCCGAACTGCGGATCTTCCGCGCGTAGTCGCGCGCCTGCAGCGCGTCGGTGATCAGGTAGCCGGCTAGCGCGACGCCGACGATCAGGAGAGCGAGACTCGGAATCAACGCGATCGCGAGCACGCGTGATCGAATCGACGAGCCGCGGTTGCGACGAACAGAATTCTGCTTCACCGTGGTCCGTTTTCCTTCCGGCAGTACAAGGTATTCGGGTCTCCCAGGGTTTTCTCACCCGGTTCCGACCAGCCGGATCAACTCACCGTGGTCCATCGCCCGCGACGACGTTAGGCAGGCCGGGCAGACACGTCAAGTCCGGATGCGAATCCAGGTCACGTTCCCGTGATCCACTCACAACTTCCCGCGGTACTTTGGAAAATCCGCCACGCTAAGGGTGAGCTTGGTCGCACGAGTAATGGGCCGGACGGCGGTGCCGCCGCGACCTGCAACGCGCTATCGGCGAGGTGATCGACGCGTGAGGAACACGAAATCATTCGGTGAGGTCCATCACGGAAGGCACGGACAGTCCGTGACGGTCACCTTACGCGCGGCCCTGAACTCCACGCGAGGACGAAAAGGCGTGAAATGGACTACACCGGCCGCGGAATCGCTGTTCGCACCGGCGCGATTACCACTTTTCAGCGCCGAACGCCGTTCGGATGCGAGTCGCCGTCGCGGTGCAGGATCAAGCGCGGCACGTCGGGCCAGTCGGGGTCGTCTTCGTGGTCGGCCCGGCGAGCGGAGCCGCCGGGCCGGCCCCGGCGGAGGAGGTCGTGCAGCATCTCCCGGCACGCCCAGCCGAGCACGGCCACGGAGCAGACCAGCACCAGCACGAGCACCGACTCCACCGGGAAGCGCACGAACAGGTCGCCGAATTCGGCGAGCAGAATTCCGATGATTACCCCGACCAGGAGTGTGCCGACATACGAAATCGGCACCTCGCGAACCCGTGCACCGGCCATCGCCGCCCCCTTCGCCCGGCAACCGCGCCGACGTTTCCCCGTGCCGCACGAGCACGGGATCGCGCCGGTCCGCGGTGCGCCCACCAGCGGAAAAGCAGGGTCCGATCATAGCGGGCAACCACGCGGAACTGTCCCGGTCGCTCACCCGAAGGGGCTATGCGTGGATCCATTCAGCCACGAAAACCGCGATTTTCCGTGAATTCAGTTCGCCTTTTCGTTCAGCTCAGCTCATGCAACGCCGTGACTGCGCGCAGCACTTCCTCGTACCTCGCGTAGAGCGGCGCGAGCCCGAACCTCAGCACGTCGGGCGGACGGAAATCGCCGAGCACGCCGCGTTCGTGCAACGCCGCCATGGTCCGTGGCGCGTCCGGCACCCGCACCGAAATCTGGTGGCCGCGCGCGTGGTCGCGCGGCGTCGGCACGTCGGCGCCGGGCAGCAGTACGTCGAGGCAGCGCAGGAAGAAATCGCCCAGTGCCAAGCCTTTCGCCCGCAACACGGCAAGATCGACGTCGTCCCACACGTCCAGCGCGGCGTCGAGCGCGAGCAGCGACAGGATGTCCGGAGTGCCTGCCCGCGCCCGCGAAATCCCCGCGCCCGCGCGGTAGCCGGCCTCCATCGCGAACGGGTCGGCGTGCCCGGCCCAGCCCGCGAGCGGTTGGTCGAACGACTCCTGGAGCCGGCTCGCGACGTAGACGAACGCGGGCGCGCCCGGCCCGCCGTTGAGGAACTTGTAGGTGCAGCCCACCGCGTAGTCGACCTCGTGCTCGTCGAGCCGCACCTCGATCGCGCCGACGCTGTGGCAGAGGTCCCAGACGACGGCGGCGCCGGCCGCGTGCGCGGCGGCGGTGATCGCGCCCATGTCGTGCAGCCGGCCCGACACGTAGTCGACGTGGTTCACGAGCACCGCCGCCGTCGCCTCACCGCACGCGGCGGGCAGCTCGGCGACCGGCACGCGCCGCACGGCGTGTCCGGTGAGGCCCCCGACCTGCTCGGTGACGTAACCGTCGGTCGGGAACGTCGCGGCGTCGAGCAGGATCTCGCTGCGGCCCGGGTTCGCGCGCACGGCGGCGACGAGCACCTTGAACAGGTCGACACTCGTCGAGTCGGCGACCACGACCTGCCCGGGCGCCGCGCCGACGAGCGGCGCGATGCGCATCCCGACCCGCTCCGGCGCGTCCCACCAGCCGTCGGTCCACGACCGGATCAGCCGGCCGCCCCATTGCTCGCGGACCACGTCGGCGAGCCGCTGCGCGACGTGCCTCGGCGGTGCGCCGAGAGAGTTGCCGTCGAAGTACGCGACGGCCGGGTCCAGGTCGAACTCCGCGCGCTTGGCGGCCAGCGGGTCGGCGGCGTCGAGCTCGGCCGCTTCTTCGGCGAGGGTCATGCCGGGAACTCGTCGGCGAGGGTGTCCCAGAACATCAGCTCGTAGCTCTGGAACAGCCGGGCGTACGTCCGCGCGCGATCCGCGTCGAGCCGCCCGGCGTCGAGCCCGGCCTGGATCGCGGCGAGCGCCTGCTCTTCGATTTCCGGGACGTCGGCGGCGAAGAAGTCGAAGAACGCGCACGCGTCGTCGGAGAAGCCGCCGTCCTCAAAACAGTAGTGCTCACGCATCCCCGCGGCGATGGCGGCGCAGTACCGGCCCCACGCGGTGAAGTTCGCGAAGATCGCGACGGCGACTTCAGCCGCTTCGCCATTCAGCGCCAGCCAAGCGAAGTACGCCGGATATGCCTGACAACCCGCACGCGGCAACTCGGTCCCCGGATCATCTCCGGCCGCCGCCGCCAACGCGTCGAGCTTGCCCAGCGCGAGCTGCTCCCCCGGCGCGAGGCCACCGAAGAACTCGCGCGCCCGCGGTTCGTCGGCGCGGGCGGCCAGCGCGTGGAAGCTGCGCCAGTCGCTGCGCACGATCCATCGCTCCTCGGCGGCGATCGCGGCGAACACCTCGCGCGGTGCACGGCCGGACACGACGAGCGGCACGAGCCGGTTGTCGTCGTCGCGCGGCGCGAGCTCGCGCTGGATCGCACTCAGCAGTTCACGAGCGGACTGATCACGAGCGGGCACAGGCTCTCCTTCGGCGGGGGCTTCCATTCAAGCAGGATCCGCCGAAGTGGATCTTTTGCTCGAGGCGTGAGGAATAGACCGTTTTGCGTAGTTCACGGTCAGGTCCACGCAGGCACGCGGAGTGGCCGCGATTCTCTATCCACACCGGCCGGGAGCCCCTACAGTGGTCGGTCATCCGCACCACTGGAGGAGGGCCAGCGTTGACCACCCCGCAGTCCGCAGCCGCACAGGCCGAGGGTCAGACGATCCCCCGCCTGCTGCACCACAACGCCACCGAGTACGGCGATCACCCCGCCGTCACCTCGCTCGACCTCGAGGGTCACCCGACGCTGAGCTGGAGCGAGTTCTGCACCGCGATCGCCGAGTTCTCGCGCGGCCTGGCCGGGCTCGACCTCGGCAAGCGCGACCGCATGCTGATCATGGCTGCGAGCAGTCCCGACCACCTGGTCGCCGACCTCGCCGCCGTGCACCTGGCCGCGATCCCGTGCACCGCATACGCGACGCTGAGCCCGGACCAGATCCGTTACGTCGCCCTCCACAGCGCCGCGCCCGTGGTCGTCCTCGGCGGCGCGGGTGAGCTGGAGCGCTGGCTGCCGGTGCTCGACGATCTCCCCGCACTGCGCCACGTCGTCGTGATGGACGCGGCCGCCATCCCGGCCGGCGACGAAAGGTTCGTTTCGTTCGCGGAAGTGCGCGCGGCCGGACGCGCGGCGCTCGCCGAAGACCCCGCCGCGTTCGAAGCCGCGTGGCAGGCGATCCAGCCGGACGACCCGCTCGCGATGATCTACACCTCCGGCACCACCGGCGACCCCAAGGGTGTCGTGCTGTCGCACCGCAACGCCGTCCACGAAGGACTCGCGGTGCAGAACCTGCACGACGCGCCCATGCACGCCAAGAACATCGCCTACCTGCCGCTGGCGCACATCGCCGAGCGCGAGCTGTCGATCTACCTGCCGCTGCTGTGGGCGGGCCACGTGCACACCGTCGCCGACGCCGCCGGTGTCGTCGCCGCGCTCGGGCAGGTGCACCCGGAGAGCTTCTTCGGCGTGCCGCGCGTGTGGGAAAAGATGGTGGCGGGCATGAAGAACATGCTCGGCGGCGTACCCGAGGACCGGCGCGAGGCGCTGCTCTCGGCCAACGCCCTGCTGCAGGAGGGCTACAAGCTGCGCTCCGACGGCAAGGAGGTGCCGGCCGAGCTCGCCGAGCGCATCGCGAAGACCGACGAGGCCGTGCTCGCCCCCGTGCGCGCGCTGCTCGGTCTGGACAAGGTGCTCGTCGCCTCCAGTGGCGCGGCGGCCCTGTCGGTGGAGGTCCTGTACTTCATCGCCGGCCTCGGCGTGGAGATCCAGGAGGTCTGGGGCCTGTCCGAGACGACCGGCGCGGCCACGTCGAACAGCGCCGGCGGCTTCCGCGCGGGCACCGTCGGCAAGCCGCTCGAGGGCGTCGAGGTGAAGGTGGCCGAAGACGGCGAGCTGCTCGTGCGCGGCCCCATCGTGTTTCTCGGCTACCTGCAGGAAGACGGCTCCATCGCCGACGCCACCGACGCCGACGGCTGGTACGCCACCGGCGACATCGGCACCATCGACGAAGACGGTTTCGTACGGATCACCGACCGCAAGAAGGAACTGATCATCACCTCGAGCGGCAAGAACATCGCCCCCACCCGCATCGAGGGCCTGCTCAAGGAACACCCGCTCATCGGCCAGGCCGTCGCCATCGGCGACGACCGCCCGTACGTCACCGCCCTGATCGTCCTCGACGACGAGATCGCCCCCGGCTGGGCCACGGCCCACGGCATCGAGGCGTCGGGCATCGACGAGCTGGCTGCCCACGACCAGGTGCTCGCCGAGATCGAACGCGCGGTGGAATCCGCCAACAGCCGCCTGGCGCGCATCGAGCAGATCAAGCGCTACCACCTGATCACGCAGGCGTGGACGCCCGAAACCGGCGAGCTCACGCCCACGCTGAAGCTCAAGCGCCGCGTCATCAACGAGCGCTACGACGCCGCGATCAAGGACCTCTACGCCGCCACCACCCCGGCGTCCTGATCCCCGGCCCCGGGCGGTTCGGATGAGCACCGCCCGGGGTGGGTCGTCAGGCGATCCGGCTGCTGTCCGTCCACTTTCTCAACCGCGGTGGCACCCGCTTCTCGAGCCCGTAGTTCTCCAGGTGCGCCGAAAACACCTCGTCAAAGGCGTTCTGCACTGTCTCCGTGTCCCACACCTGCCGCTCGAGGATCGGCTGCTTCAGGAACGGCTGCCCCATCACATGCAGCTGTGGCCCGTTGCACCGGATCATCTGCCCGGTGATCCCCGCCGACCCATCCCCGAGCAGGAACAACACCACCGGCGCGATCCGGGACGGCGTCCGCTCCGGCGGACAAGCCCGCAACGCCCGCTCCGACTTCCACACCATCCGCGTGTGCGCCACCGGGCAGACCGCGTTGGCCCGGATCCCGTGCTCCTCCAGGTCCAGGGCCCACGAATACGTCAACGAAGCGACCGCGCCCTTCGAAGCCGCGTACACGCCGAGCTTGCGCTGCCCCAGCGAAGCGCCCGACGAAATATTCACGATGGACCCGTGAATCCCCCCGGCGACCATCGCCTTGATCGCCGCCAGCCCCGTGTACATCACGCCCAGGACGTTGACCTCGACCAGCTCCCTGGCCTGGTCGACGTTGTCGTCCCACGGCAGGGACTCGTAGTTGAGCCCGGCATTGTTGACCAGGCCGTCGATCCGCCCGAACTCGCCCACGCACAGGTCCACGATCGCCTGGGCCTGCGCCGGGTCGGCCACGCTGTGTCCACTCGCGACGGCCCGGCCGCCGTGCTGCCGGATCGTCTCGGCCGTGCGCTCGGCGAGCCCGGCGTCGACGTCGTTGACCACCACGGCCCCGCCCGCGCGGGCCACGTGCACGGCGAACGCCTCGCCGAGTCCCCGGCCTGCGCCTGTGACGACCACGGCCTTGTCCTGCATGAGCCTGTCCATGACTATCTCCCCACTGCCAGGCACCGGCGGGGCGAGGGGTCGCTCCGCCGGGCTCATTTCCAGTGTTGGGCCATTCGGCACGGGATACAGGGCGACGGCGACGAACGGTGTCCGTCATGCGACGAGCGAGTTACGCACGATCAGTCCTCCGGTACCTCCGGACTGGTCAGCACCGACCGGGAATGGGTTCCGCCCGGCCTGGTCCGGGCCCCCTTGAACAGCCCAACCCGGGAGAACGCTGGTTCTACTGTTCGCCCGCGCGTAATCAGCGGCATACTGATTGTTGTCCCACTGCCGGGAACTGTGACTCCCTCGGGGTCGCCGTCACAGTCCAGGCAGAATGCCCACCGGACACGTTCACCCGATCGGGGAGGGGGAAGTGGTCACCCTGTGACGACCCACGCCACGCCACGGCTGACGGCGCCACTGCGGAACGTCGAGTACCGCGTTCTGTGGGCGGCCGAGGCCATTTCGAGCGCGGGCGACCAGCTGGCGAAGGTGGCGCTCGCCATCCTCGTCTACAACCGCACCGGCTCGGCCCTCTGGGCCGCCGTCGTCTACGCCCTCACGTTCCTCCCCGCGCTGGCGGGCGGGCTCGGGCTGTCCTTCCTCGCCGACCGCTACCGGCGCCGCGCGGTGCTGAGCGTGAGCGCCGCGGTGCAGGCGGTGCTCGTGGGGCTGATGAGCCTGCCGGGCATGCCACTGGCCGTGCTGTGCAGCCTGCTCGTGGCCGTGCAGCTGGCCGCGTCACCCGCCAACGCCGCGCAGAACGCCATCACGCGCGAAGTGTTCACCGACGATGAAATCTACCTGCGCAGCCAGGACCTGCGCGGGATCACCACCAACACGGTGATGCTGGTGGGGCTCGCGGGCGGCGGCCTCCTGGTGACGTTCGTGGGCACGTCGTGGGCGCTGGCGATCGACGCCGTGAGCTTCGCCGTTGCCTCGCTCATCGTGCGCGTGTGGGTGCACGATCGCCCGGCCGCGGGCGGCGAGCAGACGACGTGGTTCGGGGCCACGCGGTTCGTGTTCGGACAGCGCAGGCTGCGGGTGCTGATCGCGCTGTCGTGGCTGGTCGGGCTCGCGGTGGTCCCCGAAGGGCTCGCGGCTCCGCTGGCGGAGCAGCTCGGCGCGTCGTCCACGGCCGTCGGCTGGCTGCTGGCTGCCGACCCACTGGGGTTCGTGGCCGGTGCCTACTTGCTCTCGAAGTTCGCGTCCGCCCAGGTCAGGCTGCGTCTGCTGGGCATCCTCGCGACGACGTCGCTGGCCCTGCTCGCGCTGTTCCTGCTCCAGCCGAACCTGGCGCTGGCTCTCGTGCTCCTCGCACTGGCGGGTGCGATGGGCGCGTACATCATCACGGTCACCGCGACGTTCGCCACCTGGGTGCCGAACGAGCTGCGCGGCGGCGCCGGCGGGCTCTACCGCACCGGGCTGCGGGTCGCGCAGGGAGTCGGGGTCGCGCTGGGTGGGGTGGTTGCCCAGGTGACCGGGTCCGCGGTCACCGCCATCGCGCTCGCCGGTCTGCTCGGCGTGGCGCTGGCCATCCCCACCGCCTTCTCATGGACCCGGGTGCGGCACGCGGTCGCAGCCGATACCGGGCTCTGAGTCGTGGCCGGCTCGTTCACCGGCCGGGGCGATCCGGTTCTGACCTCCGGATCGAAGTCTCGGGGAGCGTCTTGTTCTCAGGCTTCGCGGTCACGCATCGCGACTCTCCTTTGCTCACGCTGTCACGAACTCTTGGTTGCCGGTCACCGGAATCACGCCTCGCGGTCACGCACGGTCGGACACCTCCTCGAACTGAGTGCACTGACAATTTCCGGGCAAACAGACAAGAACGATTCAGGCTTCGCGGTCACGCATCGGGAAAACACCTCCTGGAGGGCACGGCTCAGCGACTGGTGTTGCAATTCGCATTCAGGGTTCACCAGCCATCGGGGGAAGGCACCTCCGGGTAAGAGGCACACGGTTGGACGGAACACGAATTCAGCCCTCGCGGAGGGCCCACCGCCGGGAAGTCGGTGAGTGCGATGATACCGGTAAGCGATAACAGCACCACAGTGGATACCACCAGACCCGCACCACCCGAGAGACCGGAGGAGGCCGAGCCCGATGCCCGAGAACGGACACGCGCACGGTGAACCGACGGACTCCAATCGCGGGGTACCCACACCCTCCCATGATCACGCACCGAAGTCCCAAGATTCTTCCGGGGATGCACACAGTGCTACACAAAAAGCAACCGCGCGATCGCAGGGTGTCGGCAAACGGCTCGGTGAGTTGATTTCCGGCAATCCCGTGCGGTCGTGGGATCTGTGGACCAAGCCGCGGCCGATGATCGTTTTCCTGCTTTCCTGGGAAGCGCTTGCCGTCGGCCTGCTGACGTACGGGATCGTCACCGGCGGGCCCACCACGGCTCTGGACTGGGCCCGGTTCGGCATCCTCGCCGTGTGCGCCACGGTGCACATCCAGCTCACGCGCCGGCAGGAGGAGCGGCGGCGCAACCGCGTGACGGCCGTCCACATCGACCTGTCGGGGATCTGGGTGTTCCCCGGCGCACTGCTGCTGCCGATCCACTTGACACTGCTGCTGATCGTCATCGTCCGCGGGCAGCGGTGGTTCAACTCGCGGCGGCCTCCGCACAAGTTCGTGTTCACCTCGTTCACGCACGCCGTGTCGGCCTTGGCGGCGCACCAGCTCTACCAGACTTTCGCCTCGGCGGAGCTCGAGAACCTCTCCCCGGGCAATTCACTGAGGCTCTTCGGCATCCTCATGCTGGTCGGCTTCTGTTACGCGGCGCTGCAGGCGATCGTCATCGGCAGCTTGCTCGCACTGGGCGGAACTTCCGCCCCGACGCTGAGCAACGTGCTGGGCACCAAGGATGACAACCTGCTGGAGCTCTCGACAATCGGTCTCGGCACGATCGCCACGATCCTCCTGGTGAACTTCCCACCGGCGATCGTGATCCTGGTGCTCATCACCGTGCTGGGCAACCGGCTCGCCGAGATCAACCAGCTGCAGTCCGAGGCGCGCACGGACCCGAAGACCGGCATCTTCAACGTGCGCGGGTGGTCCGAATCAGCCGACCGCGCCTTGACGCGAGCCGCACGCAGCAACGAAATGCTGGCGCTGCTGATGATCGATCTGGACCATTTCAAGTGGATCAACGACACCTACGGCCACCCCGCGGGCGACGACGTCCTGCGCACCGTGGCCCAGACCTTGGACGACATCACGCGTCCCAGGGACATCATCGGCCGCTTCGGCGGCGAGGAATTCCTGATCCTGCTGCCGGACGTGGACCAAACGGCCGCCAAGGTCGCGGCCGAACGGATCCGTCTCGCGATCGCCGAACAGCAGATCGTGACCACCGACAAACGCGGCGGGCGCGCCCGCATCACCGGTCGGACCACCTCGATCGGAGTGGCACTGCTCGGGCCGAACGGATCGACGGTGGAACAGTTGCTGCACGCGGCCGACGCCGCCGTGTATACCGCGAAGGAAGGCGGCCGGAATCAAGTCCGGTTCGCCGACGCGGATCCGCCGCCGCGCGTGGCCTGAGCGAAATCGCCGCCCGCCACCAATTGCGATTAATCGCGTTGGACCGGCGACCCCCCGAAAACGGACGGCGAATTCAGTCGGAGCTCGCTCTCCGTGACCGAAAGTCGCGAAAAAGGGACTGTGATGCAATTCACCATCCCCTGAAATATGGTGCCCGGCCCGAACCCGGGGAGATCCCCACCCCTTCCGGGGGTCATCCCCATGCCGCCGCACGGGCGGGGCTGGCACCCTTGAGCGCATGCCCGCCTCCGACGACCGTCCTCCGGCCGCCGCTCGCGCCCGCCGTCCCTGGTCGACGTCGGGCTGGCTGCTGCTGGTGCTCTTCGTCGTCTTCGGCTTCGGGCTCATCGCCTCGCGCCCGGCGTCACCGCCGGACCAGGGACCGCCGACCGGCGACGTGCTGGCCGCGCAGAACGCCATCGCCGCGCTGACCCACCCCGGCCCGCAGCCCACCGCGCTGGCGCTCCTGCCCGAGGACTTCACCGCCGTCAGCGGCGTGACGCCGGGTGCGCTGGCGGCGCGCGACGGGACCGTTCGCGCCGTCCACGTCGACGGCGGGTGCTCCACCCCTTGGGGCGACGACAACACCAAGTGGGACTACGCGGTGCCGTGCAAGGCCCACGACCTGGGCTACGACCTGCTGCGCTACGCGGACAAGAAGGGCCACCCGCTCGACCAGAGCGTGCGGGCCTCACTCGACGCGCGGCTGTCGCAGGACATGCACCACGCGTGCGTGGTGAACCCGATGGGCTCGCCGGGCACCTGCCAGGTCGTCGCCACGCTCTACTCCGCCGGGCTCGTCGTGAACTCGTGGCACCAGCGGTGGGGACCGCCGGTCGCGGACCCGATCGGGCCGATGGTCGCCGGCGTCCTCGTGATCGGCTGCCTGCTCGTGTTCCGGCTGCGCGGCTGGCACACGGCCCGGCGCGTCACCCCGCGACCCGCTCGCGCCGCGACCGGTCCTCCCACGCGCTGGGCCGTGCTCGGCGCTGCCTCGGCCGTGCTGCTCGTGCTCGGCGAATCGGCGACGGCGCTGGCCGACTGGGCGGGCGCGCCCGAGTCCGCGTGGTGGCCGCTGACGTGGCTCGCGCAGCTCACGCCGCTGCTGTTCTTCGCGGGCGGCTACGCGAACGTCACCGGCTGGCTGGCCGAACGCGACCGCGGCTACCGCCACTACCTCGCCGAGCGCGCGAGCCCGCTGCTCCGCCCCGCGTTGATCTTCGCTGTGGTCGCCCTGCTCGTCCCGCTGGCGCTGGAGCTGCTCGGCATCCCCGCAGGCACGAACGCGACGGTCATGCGGATCGCGCTGCACCCGCTGTGGCTGCTGGGCGTGTACCTGCTGACGATCGTCTGCGCGCCCGCGCTGCTCGCGCTGCACCGCCGCGCCGGGCTGTGGTCGGTGGCCGGCCTGCTTGCGCTCGTCGTCGCGGGCGAGGCCGTCGCGGCCTGGTCCGGCTCGCCGCTGCCCGGTTACGGCGCCACCCTGGCGCTCGCGCTGCTGGCCCAGCAGGTCGCGTTCGCCCACGCCGACGGGGTGCGGCTCCCCCGGCCGGTGCTGGCAGGCGCCGCCGTGGCCGGGGTGGGCGCGCTGGCCGTGGCCACCTTCGCGCTCGGCGCGTCGCCGATCCTGCTGGGTAGCCCGGGCGCGCCCGCCGCGTTGTCAGCGCCGCCGTGGGAAGTCCTGCTGCTCGGCGTGACCCAGCTCGGCTTGGCGGGCCTGCTCGGCGGACGGCTGGTGCGCGTCGCGGCGCGGCCGCGGGTCAGCCGCGCGACCGGGTTCGTGCTGCGGGCGCCGATGAGCCTGTACCTGGCGTTCCTGGCGGCGATGCTGCTGCTCGTCGCCGTCGTCTACCTGCCGGGCCCGATCGCCGACGGGCTGAGTTGGCTCGTAAAGCCGCGCACCGCGATGGCGATCGCGCTGCTGCTCGTGCCGGCGGGGTGCGTGTTCTGGTGGTTCGAACGCCACCCGCGCGGCCACGGCGAACCCGCGCCGCCCCCGCCGAGACCCCGCACGGCCACCGGCTGGCGGCCGGTGCTGCTCACGAGAGCGGCCGCCGCGCTCGGCATCGGCTTCGCGACACTCGGCGTCTTCGGGCTCGCGCTGGCCCGCTTCGGCGACGTCGCCGCCGATGCCGATTTCCTCGGCCTGCACCTCGACCCGGTGCAGAGCCTCGTGCACCTGCTTCTCGGCGTGCTCCTGCTGCACACCGTCCGCACGGGCGCCACCGCGTCGGCGGGCACGTGGTTCGTCTGCGCGCTCGCCTGTGGCCCGGCGCTGATGGTCTCGTCGGCCGGCCCGCCGACCGTGGTCCTGCACGCGGCGACGGCGGTGTTTGCGCTGGTCGCGGCCGTTTCGTGCCTGGTTCCCCGGCGCCGCGCTGCGAGCGCGACTTCTTGACGAGAAACTCGAAACGCGACACGCACACAACCGGCCAGGCGAACGCGCCCGGTTTGGCGGACCATGGGTGGTGCAGGCCACACCGGCCGGGGGAGGTGCGAACCCGCCGCAACCCCGTCCCGGCACCATGCGTCTTCAAGGTCCGGGGAACCGGACAGTGACAGGCAGAAGGACGAGCAGAAGGAGCGGACCGCGTGGATCACCCGCCTCGGAACGGGCAAGGCGACCGACGCCCCGCCCGCCCCTGGCAGGACCCGCCGGGGCGCGCGAGCGGACGCCGGGTGCCGCCTCCCGCCCGTGACCGCGCCGAGCCGCGCGGCCCCCGCGACGCCGAGCACCGCCCGTCGCGTCCGCCGCAGCGCCGGTCCGGCCCGCCGCCGCGGCGCTCGAGCCGGCGCGGCTCGCACCGCGGCGCGAAGATCACCCTCGCCGTGGTGTCGCTGCTGGTCATGGCCTTCACCGGCTACGCGTGGGCGTCGCTGCAGGGCCTGGTCAACGGCCTGAACTACGCCGACGTGATCAATCCTCAGTCAGGCGGTGACCAGCCCGCCGACGGCGCGCGCGACATCCTGATGGTCGGTCTCGACAGCCGCACCGACGCACAGGGCAACCCGCTCTCCCCGCAGCTGCTCGCCCAACTACACGCGGGCGAGGCCGACGGCGAGCTCAACACCGACTCGCTGATCTTCGTGCACATCCCGAACGACGGCAGCAAGGCCGTCGCGATCTCGCTGCCGCGCGACTCGTACGTGAACATCCCCGGCTTCGGCGAGCACAAGATCAACTCCGCGTACCCCCGCGCGATGCTGCAGGCGCGCAAGGACCTGCAGCAGCAGGGCGTGACGGACCCGAAGGAGCTCGACGTCAAGGCCAACCAGGCCGGCGCGAAGGAGCTCATCACCACCGTCGAGGCGCTCACCGGCTCGACGATCGACAACTACGCGGCGATCAACCTGCTCGGCTTCAGCGAGATCACGCAGGCCATCGGTGGCGTCGACGTGTGCCTCAACAACAACGTCGACGACTCCTACTCCGGCGCGAAGTTCACCAAGGGCGTTCACACGATCTCCGGGGTGCAGGCGCTGGAGTTCGTCCGGCAGCGCCACGGCCTGCCGCGCGGTGACCTCGACCGGGTGGTGCGCCAGCAGGTGTTCATGGCCGGGATGGCGCGCAAGGTGCTCTCGGCCGGCACGCTCACCAACCCGGGCAAGCTCAACGCGCTCATCGACGCCATCAAGAAGTCGGTGGTCCTCAACCAGAACTGGGACATCTTCAGCTTCGCCCAGCAGATGAAGGGCCTCACCGGCGGACAGCTCGAGTTCCGCACGATCCCGGTGGAGAACGTCGCGTACAAGACGCCCAGCGACGGCGACGCCATCAAGGTCGACCCGCAGGCCGTGAAGATGTTCGTGCAGGGCCTCGCCGGTCCGCAGCCCGGCCAGCAGGCTGGTCAACAAGAACAGGCGCCGCCGGCGAACGACGCGAACAAGGGCACCACCGTCGACGTCCGCAACGCTTCGGGCCGCACGGGCCTGGCCGCGAGCGTGTCGAAGCAGCTCACCGGCAAGGGCTTCACCGCGGGCGACACGGCCAACGCGACCTCGCGCAAGACCACCGTGATCTGGGTGCCCTCCGGCGGCGAGGACTCCGGTAACGCCGTGGCCGACGCGCTCGGCACCAAGGCCACGGTGCAGGAGGACAAGAGCGTCGGCGCCGGTCACGTGATGGTGTTCCTCGGCTCGGACTACCAGCCGAGCGCCGACAACGCCGGCTCCGGTGCGCCGGCCGGCTCGGCCAACGCGCCCGCGTCGTCCCCGGCACCCCCGCCGGCCGCCGGCGACGACCAGAAGCCGATCACGGCCGACGGCGTTCCCTGCGTCAACTGACCTGTTCAGCGCACCGCGGTTCCTCCGTTCGGAGCAGTCTGCGAAATCGTCACCAAAGACTTGCCCGAAACCGCGTAAGGAAAAGCGCACTGCCCACTTTCATACACGTGAGACGTGCACGCGTTCGCAGTCACGAGAGCGGACGCCGCGTGTGAGAGCGTGAGCAGGGCAGGGGACGAGGAAGTGGTGATCGACGCTGAGCACTACCAGCGGATACTCGGTGACGAGCTCCGCAAGCTCCGGCGCAGGCGAGGCTGGACGCGCAAGGAGCTGAACACGCATCTGCAGAGTGAGATCTCCCTGCAGACGCTGGCGACGTACGAGCTGGGCACGCGGCAGTGTTCTGTGGTGCGCCTGGTCGAGCTGTGCGTCGCGATGGACGAGCTGCCCCAGGACCTGCTGGCCAAGGTCCACCGGCGCGTGTTCGTGGAAGAGCCCGGACGCGTGCGGGTGGACCTGCGGCGAGTGGTGGCCGAGGCCTCGCCCGAGCTGCTGCCGCTGCGCCGCTGGGCCGAGGACCGGCTGCGCCGCGGCGATCCGGGAGCCGGCGCGACCACGGTGAGCTCGGGCCCGGCCGAGGTGTCGCTCGACCTGGCCGCGCTCGAGCGGATGGCCGAGCTGTGCGACCTGCAGGTCGTCGACCTGATCAGCCATCTGCGCAAACTCGCACCCGCCTGAGCCACGGGCGGAGCTGACCCGGGCCGGTTCGCCGGTCCCGGCCGGGGGCTTTCGCGTTGTCGAGGGTCGCGAAAGCCCCCGCCCCCTCATCCCTGACCCGAGCACGCCCACCGCCGTCCGTGGGCTTGTTCGGCGCGCCCTCCTGCCCTCCCCACAAGCTACGAAGGGGACTTTCGCGCCTCCTCCCCTGCCGCGAAAGTCCCCTTCGTACCCCTTTTGTGCCCTGCCTTGTCAGCCCAGCAGCTCGTAGTCCTCCCGGCGGACCGTGCGCGTGTCGAGCCAGTACCGCCACGTGAAGCCGGGCCAGATCGTGCGGTTCACGCCCTTCGCGTCGAGGTACCAGCTCTTGCAGCCGCCCTGCGTCCAGATCCCCTTCGCGAGCTTGCGCTGCACGTCGGTGTTGAACGCCTCCTGCGCCTGTGGCCGCGGGTCGATCGCGCGGTCGCCCGCCAGTCGCAGCGCCTGCGCGATGTAGGAGATCTGGGACTCGATCATGAACACCACGGAGTTGTGGCCGAGTCCGGTGTTCGGGCCGAGCAGGAAGAACAGGTTCGGGAACCCGTTGACGGTGATGCCGAGGTGCGTGCGCATCCCCTCGGCCGCCCACTCCTTGGCGAGGTTGCGCCCGTCGCGGCCGACGATCTCCAGCGTGTCGAACGCGTCGGTGACGTGGAAGCCGGTGCCGTAGATGATCACGTCGACCTCGTGCTCCACGCCGGCGGCGTCGACCACGCTGTGCTCGCGGACCTCGGTGACACCCTCGGTGACCAAGTCCACGTTGTCCCTGGCCAGGGCCGGGTAGTAGTCGTTGGAGATCAAGACGCGCTTGCAGCCCATGGTGTAGTCGGGCGTCAGCTTCGCGCGCAGAGCCGGGTCGGCCACGGCCTGGTTGATGTTGCGCTTGGCGATCCGCTGGCCGAGCTGCATCACCCACGGCTGGCCGTTGAAGCCGATGGCGCGGGCCTCGAGCATCCAGTACAGGACGTCGCGATAGGCGCGCTGCGCGAGCGGGACCGCCCTGAACAGGCCGCGGGCCCAGCCGGGCATGTCGTGGTCGGCTTTCGGCATCACCCACGGCGGGGTGCGCTGGAAGAGCGTCAGGTTCTCGACCTGCCCGACGATCTGTGGCACGAACTGCACCGCGCTCGCGCCCGTGCCGACCACGGCGACGCGCTTGCCGGTGAGGTCGACGCCGTGGTCCCACTGCGCGGAGTGGAACGCCGGCCCGGCGAAGTTCTCGATGCCGGGCAGGCGCGGGATCTGCGGCCGGTGCAGCGCGCCGACGCCCGCGACCAGGGCCTTGGCGACGAACTCGTCGCCCGACTTGGTGGTGACGTGCCAGCGGTTCTCGTCGGCGTCCCAGCGTGCGCCGGTCATCTCCTGGCCGAAGCGCAAGAAGCGGCGCAGGCCGTACTTCTCCGTGACGCCGCGCAGGTAGCTCCAGATCTCGGGCTGCGGCGAGTAGGCGCGCGACCAGCCGGGGTTCTGCTCGAAGGAGAACGAGTACATGTGCGACGGGATGTCGCAGGCGCAGCCGGGATAGCTGTTGTCGCGCCAGGTCCCGCCGACGTCGTCGGCCTTCTCGAGGATCACGAAGTCTTCGCGGCCGTCCTTGCGCAGCTGGATGGCCATGCCCAGGCCGGAGAACCCGGTCCCGACCACGATCACCCCGGTCTCGGTGCGGTTGCCCATGCGCCCTCCTGTTTAGTGTTACTCGGAGTCCATCCTACTTGGAGTAGGTTACTGGCGGTAGAGTGTTCTCGTGACCACCGCGAAACGCAAGCGCGTGCCCCGGGCCGAGCGCGAACGGCAGATGATCGAGGTCGCCGAACGAGTGTTCACCGAGCGCGGCTACGGTGCGGCGTCGATGGACGAGATCGCCGAGCTCGTGGGTGTGTCGAAGCCGATGCTGTACGAGTACTTCCACTCCAAGGAAGGCCTGCTGCTGGCATGCATCCGGCAGTCGCGGGCGGCGCTGCGCGAGGTGACCGAACAGGCGACAGTGGGCGCGGTTTCCGCCGAGGACGCGCTGCGCCGCGGGCTGCTGGCGTTCTTCGTCTTCATCCGCGACCGCCGGGAGGCCTGGTCGCTGCTGCGGCACGAGATGGCACTGATCGGCACGCCTGCGGCCGACGAGATCGAGCAGACACGGCGGCAGCAGACGGACCTGATCGCGGCGTTGATGAGCGGCCACTTCGACGACTCGGACGAGCTGCGCGCCGAAGCCTCGGCCGAGTTCGTGGTCGGCGCGTGCGAGCGTCTCGCGATCTGGTGCGAGCGCTTCCCGGACGTGACACCCGAGATGGCGACCGACTACGCCATGAACATGCTCTGGTCCGGACTGTCACCGCGCGCCCGCTGAGGTGCGCGTGAAAATGCACGCGCGCTAGGCCATTCGGTCGTCACTCAGTGCGAATCCCCTCCCGTGTCTTGTGACACAGAGTTTCTTTACGGTATCGAGAACCCTGTAGAAAGACTGATGGACAGTCGCGGGTTGCGCGGGGGCGCAGAAATCACGTCATGAGTGTGCGGTGGCCGAGTCTCGGCCAGTGACGCATGCTGATGGCGAGAGGGGTGAGGTAGTGGAGACGATCACAGCGACGTACGCGCACGAAAACGACGACTGGACGATCACCGTCAGCGGCCGCGGCGGGGCACGGACCGCGAAAGCGCCGGGCATCATCGCCGCGCGTGACCGCGCGGACCAGCTCGTCGACGAGCTCGCCCCGGACGGGCGACCCACGGTCGTGCACCTGCTCAACGGGAGCGCCCTGGAGTTCACCAGCTCCTACATGACCGCGCGGCTCACCCTGCCGGACATCGAGCCGCTGGAGGTGCCGCCGTCGGGATCTTCGAAGCCGGCTGTTGCCGCCGCTTCGGCCTCGACTGGTGCTTCCTCCTCGGCTGGCGTTCCGGCTGCGGCTGCGGCCGGCGTTCCCGCTGCGGCCAAGCCTCAGCTTCCGCCGAGCAAGCAGCTGCCGAAGGAAGTCGAGGACCGCAAGGCCGAGGAGACGCCCGCCGTCCCCACCTCGAAGCCGACGGTCTCCCCGCGCGCCTGACACCGCCGTTCCTTCACGCCGGGCCAGTTGTCGCTTTGTCGATCTTTCATACCTGCATACGTCTGAGCGGACCCGTCTCCGGGCCCGCTCAGACGTATCGGTGGATCAGCGGAACAGCTTGCGGACCAGCAGCGCCAGGATCAACGCCCCGACGCCGATGAGCGGGTACTTGACCTTGGGGTTGTCCAGCTTCGCGCGGATGCCGTTCTTGGCTTGGTCCGCGAGCTTCTGGGGGTTGGCCTTGGTGCCCAGCTGGTCGAGCGTCGCCGTCAGAGCCGTCCTGGCCTGCTCGATCTCACGCTCGATGGTCTCGGGGTCGCGAGCCACGTGCCCTCCTCGCCGCGTCGGACTGTAGGCGCCCACGTTAGAGGACGACACCCCCCTCACGGCCACTGGCCACGCCGAGCCACCCCGAACGTGGCGCGCGCTACGATTCACCAGGCTTTCGCGGGGCCGTAGCCCAATTGGCAGAGGCACACGGTTTAGGTCCGTGCCAGTGAGAGTTCGAGTCTCTCCGGCCCCACAATCGAGACAGCACCCGAACACCCGCCTCCTTGGACAGGCGTGCTCGAGATGCGTCCCGATCGAAACGCCAGCGGTCATCGTCGCTGTATGCGGCGGTGGGCCTGGTCAGACGACGGGGCTGCGGCGTTCGAGGAAACGGTGTCGCACCAGGCGCCATCGCGTTGGGCGGAGTGTTCGTCCCGGCGCACTGGCCCAGCCGGAATCCCCAGCGGACCCTGGGCGTCGCGCTGGTCGAGGGTGCCGAACCGTACGACTGGCTCGACGCGGCCATGGAGCAGCGGATCCGCAAGCTGTTCAAGCGGATGAGCTGGTTCATGCCGCTGGTACGCCCGACCGGCCTGACCCCGAAGATGACCGCCGAACAAATGGCGACCTGCAACATCGAGCTCGGCCGGTTATCCCGCGAACGCGAACTCGGCCCCGTCCTCGACGCCATCACCGTCCCGACGCGATACGTCCTCGCGTCAGGCTCATCCTTCGGCAGCAAGGGCGACGAGCAGGAACGCATCCGCGCCGCCGTCGGCGCGGTCACCGCCCGCAACCCGACCATCCAGGTGAGCGCGAAGGTCACCAGCAACCACGCCGCGATCCTGAAGAAAGACTTCCGGGCCGTCGCCAAGGCCGTCCACGAAGTCGCCGCCATCGATGGTTGACAATCAGCGCCGAGGCGTCTTCGACAGCAGCCACCGTCAAGCCGGCTTCTGCGCGTCGAGTCGCGGACGACGTCGGGATTGTGGCCGTAGGGCGAACACGACGGTACCTGCCGCGGTGTTCAGAGCGAGGGAGATCGCGGCGAACAATCTCCGGTTCTCGGCCTGGGCGTGGAGATACTCGCCTGCGGTGATCGGGAAGTCACCGGTGCGGGTGTCCATGATGTAGCCGCCAGGGGTGGTCTCGGGGACACCGTCGGGCACCTGCGGGCCGGTGAGCACAGCGACGATGGCGGCGCCCACGATGACGACCGGAGCACCCCACCGCAACGCAGCAGGAAGCAGCCGCAGAAGGCGAGGCGCGATCGTCGCGACAGGCAACTCGGAGCGACGCAGGGCAACTGTCGCAACGACAATCGCGACCACGGGAAAGATCCCGACGACAGCCGTGAACAACACCGGACCCGGCAGATGCGGCGCGCCGGAGAGGAACGAGTCGACGAAAACGGCCAGGGAGGCGCCCAACGCCAGCGCGCACCACAGCGCGATCAGGCGCACGGCCAGCCCCCCGCAGTCGATCGATACGATGTTTTTCTCGGTCATAGACGGGTTTTCCGCGGTCGTGGGATTCCGTCGCCGATGCGGATGTCCCAGCCGACCCCGAACAGGCCGCCGTTGTTCGGATTGATGATCCGGACAGTGACACCGCGGGCCGTGGCATGGGTGTCGAGAGCATCAAGCAGGATCTGACGCGAATTCGCGCCAACCCACGCAGTCGCCGCGGAGGTCGGCGAGAGCGTTCCGTCGGCAAGCTCGAACGCGATGCCGTGTTTGCGGCCATACGTACCGAGCCCGATCGGGAGCGTGGCGGCGACTTCGTCGGCGGCGGTGATGCGGGCACCCCAGCGTTTGATCGTCACGGCGCTGAGGTCGTTCCAGGCGTAGCTCCGGCTGCGAAACAGATTGCGGAACCGGACACCGCTGTCGTCGACCGTGATCCGGACCCGGGACGAGAACGCCACACCGGCAAGCGCGAGCACCACTGCCAACGCACCGGCCGCGATGTTCGTGATGCCGGGCGACGCGCCGAAATATGTCACCATGGCGGCCAGTTTCACCACGAGTGCGCTCGGGCCGAGACACATACCCAAGGCCACGAGCCTCGAGCCCACAGGGTGGAAAGTCGTCATCGCTGGTTCACCCACCGAATAGTAGCCAGGTGTAGGTGGGCCCGTTCCAAAAACCCATCCCTAAGAGCGTGTCTTACGTGGTGATCGGTCGTTGGTGAGTGATGATCTTGCTGTGGTTGATCGGTTGTCGTTGCGGTTGGTGCCGGATGAACTGTGGGAGCTGGCGGAGCCGTTGATCCCGGTGTTCGGGCCGCGTCCGCAGGGCGGTGGCACTGCCCCGGTGGACGCTCGCGCGGTGTTCACGGCGATCGTGTACGTGCTGACCAGCGGGTGTGCATGGCGGGATCTGCCGCCGTCGTTCGGGGTGGCGTTCCAGACCGCACACCGCCGCTTCGGCCAGTGGACCAAGGCCGGGCTGTGGCGGCAGTTGCACCACGCGCTCTTGGATGAACTCGGCAGCGAGGGCCTCATCGACTGGAGCCGCGCGATCGTGGATGGTGCCTGCGTGCGGGCGAAAAGGGGGGATCTATGACCGGTCCCAGCCCGGTGGACCGCGGCAAGCCCGGCTCGAAGATCCACGCCCTGTCCGACCGCGCCGGGCTGCCGCTCGCAGTCGCGGTCTCCGCCGCGAATACGAACGACTCCCATGCGCTCAAACCACTGGTGATGGCGATCCCGGCGATCAAATCCCGCCGCGGTCCCCGTCGGCGCAAGCCGGCCAAGCTGCACGCCGACAAGGCCTACGACCAGCCCGGCTTGCGGTGCTGGGTCCACGACCGCGGCATCAAGGTCCGCATCGCCCGCAAAGGCGTCGAATCCAAGGACAAGCTCGGCAAGCATCGCTGGGTGATCGAGCGGACCATGGCCTGGTTCACCGGATACCGACGCCTGACGCTGCGCTACGAACGCAAAGCCGAGCACTTCCTCGCCTTCCTCATCCTCGGAGCCAGCCTCACCTGCCACAAGAAACTCCGCAAACTCACCACATGAGACACGCTCTAAGCCGAAAGCGAGGCCGAACACGTTGACGAATCCGTCGTCTGAGGGACCCCACGAATAGGAGGCACCGAACGGTCCGAGGCCGGATCCGGAGACGGACCCGAAGCCCGCCTTGAGATCGCTGATTTTCTTGGCGTTCGAGGTGAACCCCGTGAGACCGACTTCCTCGCTGACGCCGAAAATGATCCCGCAGCTTGCGGTGACTCCGATACTGGACCCCGTGGCCGCGAGGCAGACGCTGCCAGTGACTCCCACCCCGGCAGCGAGGGTGCCACCCAAACAGACGCCGCTGGTGCCTTGGCTGAAGGGGTGAGCCTGGTTCCAGGCCGCGTCCGCGCACCCGACATCGGCGTTGAATCGCGGGCAGCGGTTCGGGTCCGGCGTCTGGGTGGGCGCCTTGCAATCTCGGGCGATCAGAGCCGGGTCGTGCTTCTCTTGCGCGTACGTGCAGAGGCTGGCCAGTCCTCCGGGGTCGCTGGCGTTGACGGGGTTGTCGCCGGCGTAGGCGTAGGCCGCGTGGGTGGTGTCGACGTCGGGGTCGACGGTGAGGAACGTGGCGCTGGTGGGGTCGTAGTAGCCGGCGTGCAGGTAGAGGAATCCGGATTCGCTGTCGAGGTACTGGCCGGTGTACTGCAGCGAGGTGGTTGCGGTCCCGGTGTGGGAGGGCGTGCCGTAGGGGCTGTAGGCGTAGGTGGCACCGACGGTTCCGGTGTTGGTCAGCAGCGCGACGGTGGAGCCGATGTTGTTGTGCACGAACCAATTCGTGCCCGTCGGTCCGGTTTGTTCGATCGGCAGTCCGTCAGGGCCGTAGAGGTAGGCCGTCGTGCCGTCGAAGAGCAGGTTGGGGCTGGTTGATCCGTCCCACGTGAACTCGGTGGTCGAGGTCGCTGTGCTTTTCGAGGTGCGTTGTCCGAGCCCGTCGTAGTTGTAGGTGGAGGTCCCGGTGGGGCCGGTGAAGGTGGTGAGGTGTCCGGCTTGGTCGTAGGATGGTGACCTGCGCGGTACTGCTGCCGGGGTTCGAACCCGCGCTCGATCGACCGCTGGCCCGGCGAGCGGAGCGACCCGGCCTTGCGTACTCAGCCGAAGGCCCAAGTCTGAGGCGCTGCCGAAACCGAACCAGAAGACCCGCCCAGCCGAGCGCACGATGACCGTGTCAGCACCGGCCACAGTTGCCGGCTCCATGCCAGACGGTGCGGGCCAGACGATTGTCACACCGGTCATCAGGCGTCACCGCCCGGTCGCCCGAACGGAGCAACGCCCGTCGGCATCCGCCGCGAATTCACCCTCTTGATCACGATCTCCGGCCCCTCGACGAGGATCGAAGAGTTCGGATTGTGTTGCGTTAGGCCCACAACCCCGAAGCATCGGTAGCCCCTTCGAGCCTCTTGACCTGCGGATTTACGGCTCGAAGGGGTTACCGATCGCAACTCGCGAAGTGTGACACAACACGAAGGCCACACCCGACAAGCCTGACTCGGCCCACGGCATAGGCGTCGGATGTCGTGCTGGACTCCTGAGTCCTACTGCGAGCGCAACACCCAGATGTCGGTGTCGTTCACCGCGACGAGGTCGGTATCGCCGTCACCGTCCACATCGGCCGTGAGGGTGTCCCTGGTGCCGGAGAACGAGCCCGCGTACCACACTTCGGGCGCGGAATAGCCTGCACCGGTGGAGCGCATAACCTGCACGTCGGTGTCGTTGACGGCGATGAGGTCGGCCTTGCCGTCGGCATCGATGTCCCCGGTGAAGGTTTTCTTGGTGCCGTGGAACGGCGCGGTCGACCACTGCTGCGGCGAGGTGACGAACCAGCGGGTCTCGGTGGTGGCCGGCACCACGCGCGTACCGCCCGAGTCGACGAGGATGCAATCGGCCAGGCCGTCACCGGTCGCGTCCGCCGCCAGTGTCGCCTTCTCTCCGCGGAGGGTGTCCGGACCCCACGCTGTCAATAGCAGCATCGTGGTGCCGTTCGACCTGGCCGCCAGTGCTGGGGTCCCGGCGGACAAGCCGATCACGTCGGTACCCCCGTCGCCGTCCAGGTCCGCCGTCAGGTTCGCCTGGTCGCCGGCGATGTTGTTGTCCAGCCACTGTGTGGGGAACTCGAACCGTTCGTCGCCGGGGTAGTAGATGCGCGACCTCGCCACGAAGATGCCCCGCACGCTCGGGGTCGCAATCGTGTGCGGCCGGACCGTGATGGCGTCCGCGCGGCCGTCGTTGTCCACGTCGCCGAGGAAGTATCCGTAGTACGGACTGTCGTCGAGGCTATTCGCGCACAGGCTCCAATCCTGCTGCGGCTGGAAGCCCGAGCCGGTCGACAGCTTCACGTAGCACGCGTTCTGGAAGGCGTTGAAGCCGGCGAGGTCGTCCTTGCCGTCGCCGTTGACGTCCCCGGCCCTGACCGCGACCTGCGCGGTGAACGGTCCGGTCGACCACTGCTCCGGCACGCCGGACGCCGCCGCCGGCGTGGTGAGGGTCAAGGGCAGCAGACCGGCGACACCGGCCATTACAAGAGCTCGCATCACGTCCCCTTCGTGTCGGCTTTGCCGTATTGAGGTCGCGCGCGCAGCCGGGAAACGTTACTGCGGCACGCTGTCCGCGCCAATGTCACGTTCTCGGGGTTTACGGTCTGGACCATGCGGATCGGCTACGGACACATCCACGGGGCCGACTCACCGAGCAGGCCTGGTGGGTAGGTCGAGGAATGCCAGCAGCCGCAGGACTCCGGCCAGGTGGTCGAGGTCGTGCCAAAGCGCGATCACGTCTTGTGGTCCGCGCTGGGCCGCGGCTGTCACTTCGGCAAAGTCGTCGCTGCTCTGGCCGCAGTCGAGGTGCGCTTCGGGACCTTGGTGGATGTCGAACGCGGCGGCCAGGTCCACGTTCCAGTAGTAGTCGATGGGCACGTCAGCCAGGTTGATCTGATCGCCGAATCGGCGCTGTATCTCGTCCAGCAGCAGGGAACAGGTCTGGCGGAGGTCGGCGAGTTTGAGCACTGGGTTTCTCTGCGTCACGCGCATCATCATCGTTCTCCTCACCCCCCGGCAATCACCGGGTCCACATCCGTCGCGGCTGCCGCGGCCCGGCAACGCAGGCCCGAGTGGGCCTGCATGGGCCCGATGACAGGGCCCCTGCCTTGGGAGGGGAGTCCGGCCGGCCCCGCAAAGGGAGCAGATTGACCCCGATGCCGCCAGGCCAGAGTAGGAACCGAAGTTGATCGCCGTTACCCTCGCGGCATGAGCGAGGAGATGAAGCTCGCGGAGGCACTGGCGCTGCGTGCTGACGCGGCAAAGCGGATCGAGCAGCTGCGCACGCGGATCGTCGCGAACGCCCGCTACCAGGAAGGCGAGCCACCGTCCGAGGACGCGGCCGAGCTGCTCACCGAGGCCGGGACCGTCCTCACCGAACTCGAGGCGTTGATCCGCCGCATCAACCGGACCAACGCGCAGACCCCGCTCGGCGACGGCACCGTCACCGACGCCCTCGCCCGCCGCGACATGCTGCGCCTGCGCCACTCCGTGCTCACCGGGGCGGCCGACGCCGCAGCTGGACGCGGGCAGGCTATGGGGCGCCAGCTGCGGTCCGAGCTGAGGCAGCTGGCCGCCCTCCCGGTGGCCGAGCTGCGCGAGCAGGCCGACCGCGTCGCCCTCGAGCTGCGCCACCTCGACATCGACATCCAGCGCACCAACTGGGAGGCCGACCTCCTCCACTGACCGGCGGCACGGAAGCAGGTAACCGCCCGGGGAAAGCGAGCACAAGCCGAGGGCCGGCGGCCAATCCGGCTCCTGGCGCGTGGCGGGCAACGCAGGGGTTCAATTCCCCATCGGACAGCGCAGCCCAGCACCGCGCACAGGTGACCGCGCACGCGGCACACCTCACCACCACGTGCTGGTTCCCCGGGAAGGCGAGGGCGGGTAAGGGGTATTCCGTGTCAGGACAGTGCCAGGGGGTCGGCGACCCGGCATGGTGCATGGATGCGTGACTGCCCGGGAGAAGGCAGGGCTTCTCCCGGCTGCCCTCCCCCGGCTACAACTGCCGTGTCATACGTCGATCTGCTCGAAGATGTGCGGGTACGACACGATGTCGTCTGGGAACTCCGCCGCCATGCGCTGGAATTCGGGGCTGCCGAACGCCGTGGCGAGAGCCTCGGTCGACTCCCAGGCCGCGACGTTCATCAGAAGTCGACTGTCCGCCGTTCCCTTGTGCATCTGCAGGGAGACGAATCCCGGCTGAGCCTTCATGAACTCCGCCTGCCTCCGAAAGAGGGCCAAGAACGCTTCAGCCCCCTCCTTCGGAACGAAGAAGGTGTTGACCAGGACGATGGGTCCGGTCTTCTCCTTGAACTGCGCGAACATCGGCGTATTCGGGTCCAGGCTCTGCAGCTTGGCCATTCTCGGCACTTCCTCTCTCTATCATCGGTCAGTGGGTGTCGCCGGCGCCCGCGTCCTGGGGTTAACCGGGCGGGTGAGCCCGCAGGCTCAGGTGAGAGCGGCGACCAGCAGGGCGAAGGCGGCGATGATGACGGCGACGCGGACGTAGTGGTAGCGGTCCCAGCGGTCCATCTGCTGCTTCCAGTCGGCGGGCCGGTTGTCAGCGGTCCACGTCTTGCCCCGATTGTTGATCGGGACGAGCAGCAGCAGCGACATGATCACGCTCACGATCAGCAGCGCGGCGGCGATGACGACGAGACCGGTTCCAGGGTGCTGCCATCCGGTAATGGTCCAGACCGCGCTCAGGACCAGCGAGCCGATGTACCAGAACGGCATGAGCGCGCCGAGCATCCGGCCCCCGTGGGAGCGGGCGGCCTGGTTGCTGTCGTCGGGGAGTCCGCTGAAGATCCGGTTCATGACGAAGGCGACGGAGAATTCCACCCCCACCATCACCCCGACCACCACGATGGTGACGACCTCGAGCGTGCCGAGCATGATGTCCCTCCAGAAAATCTAGTGTTGCTAGCTGCTGAGGCAACGCTAGTACTACTGCCGCTCGATTGTCTAGCGGTGCTAGACTTCAACCATGTCGGTACAGGAACGCAAGCAACGCGAACGGGCGGACCGCGAACGCCTCATCGTGGCGACGGCCCGCGAACTCGCCGAGCAGCAGGGCTGGGACGCGGTCACCACCCGCCTGCTCGCCGAGCGCATCGAGTACAGCCAGCCCGTCCTCTACAGCCATTTCCGCGGCAAGCGCGAGATCATCGGCGCCGTCGCCCTCGAGGGAGCCACCGAGATGGCCGCGGCGCTGCGGGCCGCGACCTCCGCCGCGGACGGCCCGCGCGCCCGGGTCACCGCACTCGCCCGCGCCTACCTCGACTTCGCCGAGCACAACCCGGCGGTCTACGACTCCATGTTCCAGCTCGACGGCGGCCTGATGTTCGCGAACGAGGACACCCCGGAGCCGCTGAAGGACGCCTTCGCCACTCTGCTGGAGACTCTCGGCAAGGTCGCCGGGGACGGCGTCCACCCTGGACTGTTCACCGAGGCGTTCTGGGCGGCCCTGCACGGGCTGGCCACCCTGACCCGAGCGGGACGGCTGCCGCCGGAGGACACCGAGCCGAGGGTGGAACTGCTGGTAGACCGGCTCGCTGTGCTTTGACGCGCGGTCCCGACGGGCACCCAGCCGACGGAGGCGTGCGCCTGAGCTTCGTTGAGACCCAAGCCGTCCACGTACCGGAACCAGCTGCGTTCATCGTCCACTGCTTGACGGTGCACGACCGCACACGGCCTTGATGATGATCGCCGACCCCTCGACCAGGACCGAAGAGTTCGGATTGTGTTGCGCTAGGCCCACTCCCCCGAAACACCCGAACACCTGCCGCTTTGGACAGTCGTGCTCAAGACGCGCCCCCGTCGACACGACAGTGTTGTGGGCGTCGCCGACGGCGGTGGTGGGCTGGTCAGCTGACGGGGCTGCGGCGTTCGAGGAAGACGGTGTCGTGCCATTTGCCGTCGCGCTGGGCGATGCGTTCGCGGATGCCGACGGTGCGGTAGCCGGCCGAGTGGTGCAGGGCGAGGCTGGCGCGGTTCTCGGTGAAGACCGACGTTTGCAGGGTCCAGATGCCGGCGTCGTCGGCGGCCATGACTTGCTTGCGCAGCAGGGCTTTCCCGACGCCGCGGCCGCGGTGGGTTTCGGCGACGTAGACCGACGTTTCGGCGACGCCGGCGTAGCAGTCGCGCGACGACACAGGGCTGGCGGCGGTCCAGCCGACGACCTGGCCGTCGGCTTCGGCGATCCAGCGGTGCTCGGGCAGCCACTTCGCGTCAAGACTCGCGCGCGTGGGGACGGTGGTGTCGAAGGTGGCGATGCCGGTGGCGAGGCCTTCGCCGTAGATGCGGCGCACGGCGGCCCAGTCGCCGGGTTCGAGGGCGCGGACGGTGACGTCGGCCGGGATGTCGTCAGGGCAGCAGGGGCGGGGGCCGAGCAGGCCCATGACGGCGTCGGCGGCGTGCGGGAGGCCGGAGCAGCAGGCTTCGTTGACGGTGACGACGGTGGCGGTGCCGATCTTCTCCAGGTGCACGAACTCGACGTCGGCCAGCTTGCGCACGTGGTGGGACGTGGTGGATTGGCTGGTGCCGAGGATCTCGGTGAGTGCGCCGACTGTCAGGCCGCGCGGGGTGGTCGCCACCGCGTGCAGCAGCCGCACGCGCACGGGTTCGGCCAGGCAGGCGAACCACTCGGCGTAGGTGGCGGCGTCCGTAGTGGGCAGGACCTGGGCCCGGGGCAGCGCGATCGGCATGCCCGTCAGTGTATCGATCCGAATCGATGGTTGCATCCATCGATTTGCGTCGATACAGTCCGAACCGTATTAATCGAGCCCGATCGATGGAGCGTGGTGGGGATGAGCGAGTTGCCGGTGGTGGTGGTCGGCGCGGGCCCGGTGGGGCTCGCGGCCGCGGCGCAGGTGTTGGAGCGGGGGCTGGAGCCGCTCGTGCTGGAGCGGGGGGATCGTGCGGGGGCGGCGGTCGCGGCGTGGCGCCACGTGCGGTTGTTCTCGTCGTGGTCGGAGCTGGTCGACCCGGCGGCGGGCCGGCTGCTGGAACCCACCGGCTGGATTCGCCCGGACAGCAGCGGTTACCCGACCGGCCACGAGTGGGCCGAGTCGTACTTGCGGCCGCTCGCCGACGCGCTCGGTGGGCGGGTGCGGTTCGGCGCCGAAGTCGTGGGCGTCGCGCGCCGTGGCCGGGATCGAGTTGTCGACAGCGGTCGCGACGCCGAGCCGTTCTCGGTGCACGTGCGGGCAGCCGACGGCGCCGAGGAGCGCGTCTTCGCGCGGGCGGTGATCGACGCGTCCGGCACGTGGGTGGGCGTGAATCCGCTGGGCGGTGAAGGGTTGCCGGCGATCGGTGAGGCCGCGGCGGCAGACCGGATCGTCTACCGCGTCCCGGATCTGGGTGATACGGCGACGCGTGACCGCTATGCCGGTCGGCACATCGTGGTGGCCGGCAGCGGGCATTCCGCGCTGACAGCGTTGGTGGCATTGTCCGGGCTGACCGAGCAGGACTCCTCGACGCGGATCAGCTGGGTGCTGCGACGTGGTGGAATCGGGAACACCTTCGGCGGCGGTGAAGCGGACCAGTTGCCGGCGCGGGGCGCGCTGGGGAAACGCGCGCAGGCCGCGGTGGAGGCGGGGCTGATCACGGTGGTGACCGGGTTCCGCACCGAGACCGTCGAGCGCGACGCCGCGGGCCGGCTGACGCTGGTGTCGGCGGCCGGGCAGCGGCTCGAGGAGGTGGACGAAGTCGTGACGCTGACCGGGTTCCGTCCGCAGCTGGCGTGGCTTTCGGAGATCCGGCTGGAGCTGGACCCGACGTTGCAGGCACCGGTGCGGCTGGCGCCGTTGGTGGATCCGAACGTGCACTCGTGCGGCACCGTCTACCCACACGGCGCCAAGGAACTCGCGCACCCGGAGCAGGATTTCTACCTGGCCGGGATGAAGAGCTACGGCCGCGCGCCGACGTTCCTCGCCCAGACTGGCTACGAGCAGGTCCGCAGCATCGCCGCCGAGTTGGCCGGGGACCACGAGGCCGCCGCGCGGGTGGAGCTGATCCTGGCCGAAACCGGGGTGTGCGGCGGCGCCGGGCTGTTCGACGATGAGGATTCCGCCGCTGGTGGCTGCTGCGGTCCGGCAGAGCCGGAGGTGCTGACGCTCTCGGCGCCGCCCGCGCACGGGAACTGAACCCGGTGACGACCGAGTCCACCACGCACCCGGGCACGTTGCCGGCGTCGGGACTGCGCCGCGTGCTGGCGGTCTTGTGCCTGACCGAGATCACCAGCTGGGGCATCCTCTACTACGCGTTCCCTGTGCTCGCCCCGGATATCGCCCGCGACACCGGGTGGCCGACCACGGCGGTGATCGCCGCGCTCTCGGGGGCGCAGTTGGTGTCGGCGCTGGCGGGGATCCCGGTCGGGCGGTGGCTGGACCGGCGGGGCCCGCGGGCGGTGATGACCGCGGGCTCCCTGCTCGCGGTTCCGGCGGTGATCGCGGTCGCGACGGCGCAGTCGCTGGCGTGGTTCATCGTCGCGTGGGCCGTGGTCGGGGCTTCGATGAGCGCGGTGCTCTACGCGCCCGCCTTCGCCGCCCTGACCCGTTGGTACGGGCCGCGGCGGGTGTCGGCGCTGACCGTGCTGACGCTGGCCGGCGGACTGGCCAGCACCGTGTTCGCCCCGTTGACCGCGCTGCTCGCGGCAGATCTGGATTGGCGCCGGACCTATCTCGTGCTGCTGGTAATCCTGGCGGTGATCACGGTTCCCGGGCACTTCTGGGGGTTGCGCGGGCCCTGGCCACACGCCGAGCACCACACCGAGCAGCATCAGCACGCCGATCCTTCACAGGTCGCGCGCAGCGGGGCGTTCCGCACGCTGGTGGTGGCGATGAGCCTGGCGACGTTCTCGGTGTTCGCCGTCGTGGTCAACCTGGTGCCGCTGCTGACCGAACGTGGCGTCAGCGTCGGCACCGCGGCGCTCGCGCTCGGCCTCGGCGGCGCCGGGCAGGTGCTGGGCCGGCTCGGCTACGCCACCCTCACCCGGCGCACCAGCGTTCGGACCCGCACCGCGCTGATCCTGCTGGCGACCTCCCTGACCACCGCCCTGCTCAGCGTGCTCACCTCCACCGCCGCGCTCATCGCGGCCGCGATCGTGGCGGGCATGGCGCGCGGGATCTTCACCCTGCTGCAAGCCACCGCGATAACCGACCGGTGGGGCGCCACGCACTACGGCCGCCTCAACGGGCTGCTCTCGGCGCCGATGACCATCTCCATGGCCCTGGCCCCGTTCGCCGGCGCCGGCCTCGCCACCCTGTTCGGCGGCTACACCCCGGCGTTCCTCGTCCTCGCCGCGGTGAACGTCGCCGCGGCTGTCCTGGCCCTCGCAGCCACCCCGGCTCGGAGAACTCCCTGATCTCTCAGGATCCAGGTGCTGCCAGCCGGCCGGCCAATCCGTCCAGCGCCGCGCCTCGCGGCCGGTAGTGGATCGAGGTGCCGCGGCGCGACGCCTCGATCAGGCCGGCTTCGCGCAGCACCTTCAGGTGGTGCGAGATCGTCGGCCCGGACAGCGTGAACGCCGCGGCCAGATCACTCACGGACGTATCGCCATTCGACGCGCAGATCAGCGACAGCAGCCGCAGCCGAACCGGGTCGCCCAGGGCCTTGAACCCGGTCGCCAGGTCTACGGCGTGCTCGGCCGACAGCGGCGCCTTCGCCAACGGCGCGCCGGAGGCGGTGGGCGGAGGCGTCGAGTCGGGCATCAGGTGATCTTCGCAAGGCGTTGTCAGTCGCCGTGCTGCTGGGTCCAGGCGTGGGTGGCGACCTGGACCGCGTCGTACGGGCTACCCAGGGGCGGGGTGTAGGAAAGGTCGAGGTCTTCGACGTCGCTGACGGTCATGCCGTGGTGGATCGCCGTGGCGAGGACGTCGACGCGTTTGTGCACCGAGCTGTCGCGGTGCCCGACCAGCTGTGCGCCCAGCAGCCGGCCGGTCGTCGCGTCGCCGGTGATGCGCAGGTGGATCGGGCGGGAGCCGGGGTAGTAGGCCTTGTGGTCGTCGGCGACCGTCTCGTGGGTGACGGGGCGGAAGCCGACGGCGTCGCGGTCGCGGACGCCGGTGCGGGCGATCGCGAGGTCGAACACCTTCACCACCTGCGTGCCCAACGAGCCGGCGAACCGGCGGGCGGCGCCGAGTGCGTTTTCCCCGGCGACACGGCCTTGTTTGTGCGCGGTGGTGCCCAACGGCAGGTAGGTGTCGGTGCCGAGGAGGCGGTGGTAGGTCTGCACGCAGTCGCCGGCGGCGAAGATGTGGTCGACGGTGGCGCGCATCCAGCGGTCGACGGCGATCGCGCCCCGCACGCCGAGCTTGACTCCGGCAGTTTCGGCGAGCGCGGTGTCCGGGTGGACGCCGACGACCACCAGCACCACGTCGGTGGTGCGGATGAAGCCGTCGCTGCCGTGCACCCGCAATCGGCCCGCGTGCCGTTCGACGCGGTGCACCGTGGTTCCGGTGTGCACGTCGACGTCGTGGGCCCGAAGTTCGGCGCGCACAAGAGCACCCAACTCGGAGTCCACAGTGGACAGAACTTCGGGAAGCGTTTCGACCAGGGTGACCGCGATTCCGCGGGCGCGCAGTGCATCGACCATCTCCAAGCCGACGTAGCCGGCACCGACAACCACGGCCGACTCCGGCTGACGGGCCAGGGTGTCGGTGAGGGTGAAGGTGTCCTCCATGGTGTGCAGCAGGTGCACCCCGTCAGCTGGGCCGAGCGTGTCGATCCCTTCGATGCGTGGACGGATCGGGACCGCGCCGGTGCCGATGATCAGCTCGTCGTAGGGCAGTTGGTGGCGGCCGTCGTGGTCCACGACGGTGACGGTGCGGGCGAACGGGTCGATGCGGGTCGCGCGGGTGTTCAGCCGCAGGCCCAGACCCGCGGTTTCGAGGTCGGCGCGGGTGCGGTGCGCGAGAGCGCGCCAGTCGGGGACCTCGCCGGAGACGTGGTAGGGGATGCCGCAGATGGAGAAGTTCGGGTAGGCGTCGGCCACCACGAGCGTGGGCCGCACGTTCGGGTCCAGTTCCTGGATGCGCAGACCCGCGCTGATCCCGGCATCGCTGCCGCCGATCACCAGCACGCGGGTCATGGGTGTTCTCCTTCAGCCTGCGGGGTCGGATCGGCCCAGCGCCGGCGCAGCCACAGGCTCACGTACACAAGGCCGACGAGCACCGGTACTTCGATCAACGGCCCGACCACCCCGGCCAGCGCCTGCCCCGAGGTCACCCCGAACACCCCGATCGCGACGGCGATGGCGAGCTCGAAGTTGTTGCCCGCGGCGGTGAACGCCAGCGTCGTCGTGCGCGAATAAGAGAGCCCCGCAGCTTTGCCCAGCAGGTAGCCGCCGCCCCACATGATCGCGAAGTAGGCCAGCAGCGGCAGCGCGATTCGCGCGACGTCCAGCGGGCGCGAGGTGATGTTGTCGCCCTGCAGCGCGAAGAGCATGACGATGGTGAACAGCAGCCCGTACAGCGCGATCGGCCCGACCTTGGGCAGGTACTTGCCTTCGTACCAGGTGCGGCCCTTGGTCCGTTCCCCGATGCGGCGGGACAGGTAACCGGCGGCAAGCGGGATCCCGAGGAAGATCACCACCGACAGCGCGATCTCCCACGGAGAGAACGAGATGCTCTGACTTTGCAGGCCCAGCCAGCCGGGCAGCAGGTCGAGGTAGAACCAGCCCAGTACCCCGAACATGATCACCTGGAACACCGAGTTGAGCGCCACCAGCACCGCGGCGGCTTCGCGGTCGCCGCAGGCGAGGTCGTTCCAGATGATGACCATGGCGATGCATCGGGCGAGGCCGACGATGATCAGCCCGGTGCGGTACTCGGGCAGGTCCGGCAGCAGTAGCCAGGCCAGCGCGAACATCAGCGCCGGACCCAGAATCCAGTTCAGCAGCAGGGAGAGCACCATCGTGCGCTTGTCACGCGTGACGGTACCGACCTTGTCGTAGCGGACCTTCGCCAGCACCGGGTACATCATCAGCAGCAGCCCGAGCGCGATCGGCAGCGACACCTGCCCGATCTTCACCGCGTCCAGCACGCCTTGCAGGCCGGGAATCACACTGCCCAGCAGCAGCCCGAGCGCCATCGCGACGATGATCCACACGGGCAGGAACCGGTCCAGAAAGGACAGTTGGCGCAGGACATCGCCCTCGGCCGGTGTTGTTGTGTTGTCAGCGGTCTGGGTCACGGACCGGGCCTCCAGAAGTCGGGACGGGGATGTCAGGCGTCGAGCAGTTCGGCCATCAAGGCGCGGACACGGCGGTCGATCTCGTCGCGGATCGGGCGCACGGCGTCCACGACCCGGCCGGCCGGGTCGTCCAGCGGCCAGTCCTCGTAGCGCTTGCCAGGGAACACCGGGCACGTGTCGCCGCAGCCCATGGTGATCACCACATCCGACGCCTCGACGTCCTCTGTGGACAGCTTCGTCGGGATCTCGGCGGCGATGTCCAGCCCCCACTCGGCCAACGCCTGCGCGGCGGCCGGGTTGACCTTGTCCGCCGGCTCCGAGCCCGCCGAGCGGACCGCGACCCGGCCCAGGGCGTGGTGCTGCAGCAGCGCCGCCGCCATCTGCGAACGGCCGGCATTGTGCACACACACGAACAACACTTCGGGCACTCGGGTCACCGTGTTTTTCCTTTCAGCACAAGGGAACGTCAAGACGACAGCTCGCCGAGCAGTCCGCGCACGCGGGCATCGAGCCCGTCGCGGATGTGGCGCACCACCGCCAACGGCTGCCCGTCCGGATCTGGCACATCCCAGTCGAGGTAGCGCCGGCTCGGGTAGATCGGGCACGCGTCGCCGCAGCCCATCGTGACCACCACGTCGGCCGCGCGGACCACCTCGTCGGTCAGCGGCTTCGGGTACGCGCACGTCAGCGAGATGTCCAGCTCGGCCATCGCCTCCGTGACCACCTCGGGAATTCCGCGCGACGGCCGTGAGCCGGCCGAGCGCACCGACACCCGCCCGAACGCGTGGTGATCCAGCAGCGCTGCCGCCATCTGAGAACGGCCTGCGTTGTGCACACACACGAACAACACCTGCGGCACCTCGACCCGCACCAAACCCGTCGCGCGCCCACGATCCAGCAGCCGCTCCCGCGCGAACCGGGCCGTGAGCGTCGGCAGATGGGTCTGCACCGTCGCCGTCGCCTCCAGCAACGTGTACGACTCGTGCACGAACCGGGCGACCATTTCCCGCGCGAACGTCCCGCGGAACCGGTCGGCCAGCTCGTCCACGATCCGCTCGACCTGGGCGTCCGCCTCGTGCGCGGGCAGGCCCCGAGCAGGCTGCACCATGACGCTCTCCTTGGATTGACTTATCTCGATCCAAGTGAACGCGATTGGATCGAACTTTGTCAATCCACGCGGTATGGTCAGATGGGAGACACGCACGACACGACGGGAGGGCGCATGACGATCGAGCACCGGACCCCGGTCCCGGTCACCCTTCTGCTCGCCGAGCCCGCCGCCGTCGTCGCCGAAACCGACGCCAGCGACGCGGCCAAGCTCTTCAAAGCCCTCGCCGACCCGCTGCGCATCCGGCTGGTGTCCCTCATCCGCCATTCACCCGGCGGCGAAGCCTGCTTCTGCGACCTCGCCGAAGAGTTCGACATGCCCCAGCCGACGCTGAGCCATCACCTGCGCGTCCTCGTGTCCGCGGGCATCCTCACCCGCGAACGCCGAGGCACGTGGAGCTGGTACAGCCTCGTCCCCGAGCCGCTGGAAACACTTCAGGCACTGCTACGGGCCGGCGGCCCACTGGTGGACCGCATCGCGCCCGTCGACGGCTCGGAGCGCGCGCGCCGCTGCTGACAGCGTCCCGACTTCCGCACCGGAATCGAGAATCTCGGAGGGTGCGGTCGCGATCGTCGCGTGGTTGCACCCTTGAGCGCATCCGAGGGCTCGTCGGCCGCCGCGAGCTTGGCCGCGTTGTACTCGCACGCGGCAGGGAAACCATCTCAGCTCTTGATGAACTCCAAGATATCGGCGTTGAGTTGTTCAGCGTGGGTGACGTACAGGCCGTGCCCGGCAGTGGGATATTCCCGGTAGACGGCATGGGGCACCAGTTTCCGGGTACGACGGCCGGTGACGTCGATGGGTGCGGACTGGTCGGCCACTCCGTGCACAACCAGCGTCGGAATGGTGATGTGACGCAGGTCAGGGCGGAAATCGGTGTGGAAGTTCGAGTTGAACATCGCGGCCGTCGCGAACGGCGATGGCGACAGGCAGCGCCGGATCTCATGCTCGATCAGTGCCGGTGAGACGTCGTTGCCCAGATGCGTGGCGAAATACCCCTGCGCTCGATCGGCGAACCACTTCGGCCGGTCCTTGCGCAACTGTGCCAGCGTCGCCTCATTGAGCGCCTCGGGAATTCCCTCGGGATTGTCCTCGGTCAATTTGAGGTACGGCAACGTCGACGCCAGGAACGCGACACGGGAGACCCGCTCCTCACCGTGCCGGGACAGATAGCGTGCGGCCTCGCCACCGCCGGCCGAGTGGGCGACGAGCGTGATGCCGCGCAGGTCCAGATGCTCGATCAGAGCGGCCAGATCGTCGGCGCCGGTGTCCGCGTCGTAGCCGGAGGAGGGGCGGTCGGAGCGGCCATGCCCCCGCCGGTCCAGCAGGACACACCGGAATCCCTGTTCGACGAAGAACGGGATCTGATACTCCCACATTTCGGCGTTCAGCACCCAGCTGGAGACGAACACCATCGGCGCGCCCGCACCGTAATCCTCGTATGACAGGCGGGTCCCGTCACCGGCGTCGAAGAAAGGCATTTTCAGCTCCTCACCATTGGTTTATGACCCAATGTTCGCTGAAGCCGAGAGGCCAGTCGATTACCTGGCAGGTAATGATTCCTGCGGCTGGTCCCGGGCCCGGCGGAGCCTGACGAATACCGCGGGTTCGGTCGAACGGCTGCAACGGGCCAAAGCCGCCCGTGCCGGACTCGGTCGGGCGGCACTGTTCTTAAGCTCGGCCTGGTTTGAGTGGGGTGAGCTGCTCGATGTCGTGGCGGAACCGCAGCGCTGCGATGGCGGGCTGGTCGGGAGGCCCGTCGGCGGTGAGTAGCTCGGCGAGTTCGCGCAGGTACCGCTCGTGGCCGGCCGGCGTGACGAGGAAGAGCATCCTGGCTGGTGCCGGGCAGGGGTTGGCGAAGGCGTGCGGACAGCCGGCGGGCACGTACATCAGGCTGCCCGGACCGCCCCGAACGACTCGTTGGCCGCTGGCGGACTCCCAGCGTTGCCAGTCGCCCGCGGTGCGAATTCGCGGCTCGAATGCGAGCAGGTCGAGTTCGCCCTCGATGATGTAGAACAGCTCTTCGGCCTCACCGTGCCGGTGCGCGCCCACGTCGAACCCCGGCCCGACGTCCGCTTCGAACACCGACCACCGGGCCGACTGGTCGGCACCGACTTTGAGTGTCATCCCAGCGGAAGTGATCGACTGCCCGGATCCGCTTGGCAGCACCAGTCCATCGGTCATCTCGTCTCCCCCACCGACTGGAAACGTCGAGGTCCCACCCCTGCTTCGCTCTAGGCGCCCGACCGTACAGAGTCGCCGAAGACAGCGCCGTCGTTACGCCTCGGCAACCACCCTGCTCGCGCTCACTCCTATGTCCGACGGCGGACTGCGCACCGACCCGGTTCCGAAGCCACCGTCCAACACCGGCTTCGGCTACGGCGGTGGCGCCCCGCCACCACTTACAACCCACTCCTGCGATCCTTCTCGGTCGCAACGGCGGAGGCGGAGAGGAGCGTCGCGGCGGAGAGGCTGCTCCAGAGGGCGGCCGAGCCGTGGGAGGCGAGCGCGGTGATGGCCGCCGGGGAGACGGCGAGGCCGAATCCCGTGGAGAGCTGGAAGCGGGCGAGGGCGCGTCCCAGGACAGGGGCCGGGGCGAGGGCGGTGACGAGCGCGGTGGCGCTGCCGGCATAGATGATCTCGCCGATGGTGCAGACCACGGACACCGCGGCGATGGCAGGGGCGCCCCAGCCGTGTCCCAGTGAGGTGGCCGCGAGGAAGCCGAGGTAGGACGCCGTGAGTACCACGCCGGCGAGAGTCAGCACGGTCCGCCTGGGGAAGCGGGACAGCAGGACGGTGACCGGAACCTGCAGGGCGACCACCAGCACCGTGTTGGCCACGAAGATGGCTGCCGACCACACCGGGGATGCGTGCAGCTTTGTCACCAGGACCAGCGGCAGCGCGATTTCGGGGACGTTGAGGCAGAAGACGTAGACCACGTTGGCGGCCAGCAACGCGCGCATCCGAGGTGCGGGCTCGCCGGCCCTGTCCTCGGCCGGATCAGCGGCCGGATGTGTGCGCAGGTGGACCGACCATGCCAAGGCTGCCGCGGCGAGATAGGCGAGCCCGGTGACGGCTGCCAGCGCTTGCAGTGCGTTGGTGCCGCCCGTCAGGCAGGCGGTGGCGAGGAGGCCGCCCACGCCCAGGCCGGCGTTGCGCAGGGCGCGGCCTCCCGCAAGCGCCGCGTCCCGTTCCCGGCCGTGGGCGACCGTGGCCACCAGGGCCGCGTGGGCGGCCGGCCACGCCTGGTTGCCGATGCCGAGGAAGAGCGCCGCCGTCGCGAACAGCCAGACGTGCCCCGCCGGGGCGGCCAGCAGCAGCGCCACGCCCAGCACCCGCACCAGCATCGACGCTGCCACGACCGTGCTGCGGGCACCCCGGTCCAGCCAGCGGCCGACAGCGGGCATGCACACCAGACCCGCGACGGCGCCGACCGTCATGGCGATGCCGGTGACGGGCGGGGAGAGCCTGAGCACCGTCACCCCGTAGAGCAGCAGAAAGGGCCGCAGCAAGCCGGTGCCGAGCGCGTCCACGGCCAGGGCGACGGCGTAGCGGGGGCCTCCGGAAGCCCGGACGAGGGCACGCGGCTGGATCTTGGTGGTGGTTCCCATGGCGTCAACGGTGCGTCGCGTCTTCCAGCTCGCCACGTCGGTTGACGGACACCGTCAATCGACTCGGTCGCCGGCCATCCGACCAGCGATGATGGGGGGATGACGTTGAGGATCGACATCGGAGGTCTGCCGTCCGGGCGACTGCGGTTCGCTGCCTCCCCGCTGGCCGAGCTGACCGCGATGCTGCACGTGCTGGCCGAACCCGGGCATCACCCGCGGCTCGCCGGCTGGGCCGCGGACGTCTGGGCCGGGCTGCGGCCGGAGCTGGCCGAGCGGCTCAGGGAGGCGGAATTCCTCTGGCGTTCCTCACGAGCCGACTTCCTGGTCCCCGCTCGCCCCCGGCCGACCCTCGCCGAGGAGCTGGACGAGGTGGACCGGATCGACGACGAAACCTATGTGAACGCCGCGCTCATCACCACGTGCGGCAGCAACCGGGTCCACTTCGCCGCGCCGTCACCGCTTGCCGACGCGACGGCGCGACGGCAAGCCCTGGACCGCGCCCAGGCCCGCGGCGCGCTCCAAGAGGCCTTCGCGGAACGGCTTCTCGCGGACCCCACAGCCGTCCGGGCGCGGGCGCGCCACACCCTCGAACAGTGCGGCGAAGCCTTCTTCGACGCCGCCTGGACGGGCATCACCGCGCGGCTCGCCAGCGACCTGCGCCTGAAGAACGACCTGCTGAAACGCCAAGGCATGGGGGCGGCACTCGCGTCGGTCTCCGGCGCCGTGACCCTGGCACCGGACGGCAACTGCATCATCGTGGACAAACTGCAGGACAAGACGACCACCGCCCACGGCACTGGGATCACCTTCCTCCCCAGCGTCTTCGGCCGCCCGCACCTGGTGGCGATCCACGCGCCCGGATGGCAGCCGGTGGTGCAGTACCCCGTGGCCGAGGCGAGCCCATCGGAGCCGGTATCGCTGGAAACGGTCACCCTACGGCTGGAGGCACTCGCGCATCCGGTACGGCTGCGGCTGCTGCGCACCCTGGCCCGCGGCCCGCACACCACCGGCGAGCTGGCCCACGCCTGGGAGCTTTCTCCCCCGGAGGTCTCCCGCCACCTCGCCGTCCTGCGTCGCGCGGGCCTGCTCACGACCCGCCGGCACGGTCGTTACGTCCGCTACACCCTCAACCTCCCCGATCTGACGGCGCTGGGGGCCGACCTGCTGGCGGCCGTGCTGCGCTGAGCAGCCGAGGTACGGGAGCGCGAAGCCGAGAAGCTCACACTCGGCGGTGCCGCGCCGCTTCGCGTTGTCGAGGGCCGGTCCGGCGTTCCTGAACAGAGCATGGGCCGACCCGCGCGCACCCGCGCCTCAAGCCTCCACAAAGGAGGGTCAGGGCACAAGTTCCGCGTCGTGGCCGTAGATCCAAGCGTTGGCGGCCAGCGGATCCTGACCGGACAACGACGCGTCGCGGGCTTGCTGGTCCGGCCCGTCGGGCAGGTGGTTGAGGTGGGCGCGCTCGTGCGACACCGTCTGGAGCCGGGCGGTGCGGGCGCGGCGGGCGGACTCGTAGCGGCGCAACGCGCGGGCCGGTGCGGTGGCATCGGCCGCCAGGCACAGCGCGAGAGCGGCCGCGTCTTCGACCGCCTGCGCGGCGCCCTGGGCGAAGAACGGGAACATCGGGTGCGCGGCGTCGCCGAGCAGGGTCACCGGGCCGTGGCTCCACTGCGCGAGCGGGGCGCGGTCGAGCAGTGCCCAGCGGCCCGGGGTGCCGGCCGCGTCGATCAGCTCGCGCAGCCGCGAGTCCCAGCCCTCGAACTCGGCGGCGAACTCCTCGTGGGTCGCGGTGGCGCTCCAGGATTCGACGACGTCCTCACCGGCCGGGGCGAACGCGACGATGTTGATCAGCCTGCCCGCCGAGATCGGGTAGTGGACGAGGTGGTGGTCGGGGCCGAGCCAGAGCGTGTGGGCGTTGCGCAGCGCGAACGCGGGCGCGTCGGCGGCCGGCACGAGGGCGCGGAAGGCGCACAGTCCCGAGAACGTCGCGGGTGACGGCCCGAGCAAGGCGTTGCGGATGGTCGAGTGCACGCCGTCGGCACCGATCGCGACGTCGGCGGTCGTAGCGGTGCCGTCGGCGAACGACAGGACCGCGCCGTCGTCGGCGATCTCGACGCCCACGCACTTCGCGCCGAGCCGGAGCACGTCCGGCGCCACCGCGGCCCGGACGACGCTCAGCAAGTCGGCGCGGTGCACCGTGTATGTGCGCTCGCCGTAGAGCTTTTCGCACGACTCGGCGAGGTTCTCCGCCGACAGCACGGTCCCGTCCGCCCAGCGGCGGAACTCCCACCCGACGTCGATCGCCACGGCTCGCGCGAGCAGTTCGTCCAGGACACCGAGACGGCGCAGCAGGCGCACGAGGTTCGGGCCGGCGACGAGTCCCGCCCCGACCTCGCCGAGCTCGGCGGCCTGCTCGTAGACCGTGCACGCGAGCCCCGCCCGGCCGAGGAACGCGGCGGCGGCCAGTCCCCCGATTCCCCCTCCGACGACGGCGATTCGCAGTTCAGGCACCGGCGTTGCCTCCTTCGTTGGGTGTCGATGAGCATGACCGCACGCTAGGCGTTCGAGGAACGTCGATGTTCATCCAATGGACATCGACGTATGCTGCGAGCACCATGCCGCGCACGAACGAGCCCGGCCGAAGCGTCAGCTCGCGGCTGTTGCAGGTGCTGTTCACCTTCACGCCCGAGGACAGCGCACTGACCCTCGCCGACCTGACCCGCCGCACCGGGCTCCCGCACGCGACGGTCCGGCGGCTCGTCCACGAGCTCCTCAGGGCCGGCGCCCTCGACCGCACCCCGGACCGCCGGTTCACCGTCGGCCTGCGCCTGTGGCAGCTGGGCACACTCGCGCCGCTGTCGGTTCCGCTGCGCACGGTCGCGCTGCCGTTCCTGGAGGACCTGCACGCCGCGCTCCACCAGCACGTGCAGCTCGCCGTCCTCGAGGGGCACGAGGCCGTGGTGATCGAGCGCTTCTCCGCGCGCGACGCCGTCGACTTGGCCTCCCACGTCGGCGGCCGGTTGCCGCTGCACAGCTCGGCCGTCGGCAAAGTGCTGCTCGCGCACGCCGGCCGGACGCTGATCGAGGCCTACCTCGCGGCCGGGCCGGCGCGGTTCACCGCGCGGACCGTGACCGACCCGGCGGACCTGCGGGCCGAGCTGACGGCGTGCCGGCGGTCCGGCACCGCCACGGTGCGCGGCGAGATGACCGAGGGCGCGGACTCGGTGGGCGCCCGCATCACCGACGGCCACGGCCGGGTCGTCGCGGCGCTCTCGGTCGTCGTGCGCACGGGCTCGCTCGACCTGGCCACGGTCGTCGCGCCCGTGCTCGCCAGCGCGTTCAGCATCTCGCGCCGCCTGGGCTGGCGGCCCGGGATCGGCCTGCGCGACGCCGACCTCCCCATCCCGGGCGCCGGGCGGCCGGCCCTTCGAGACGCCGATGAGCAACCCGGTACCGTGCCATACCGATGACCGTGAACCTCGCCCGTCCGGTGCTGTCCGGCAGCCGCGCCGCTGTGCGCGAGAACTGGGTCGGCCGGCAGGTGCGGTTGCGCGAGATCCGACCCGACGACCGGCGGGCCCTGGTCGGGTTCGATCGCGACGGTGGCGGTGGTTACCGGCACTGGGCGACGCACCGGGCGGAGGTGGCCGGGTCCGGCGGGGATCGCCACCTGGCGATCGAGACGCTGCACGGCCGGGCGCTCGTCGGGTCGATCTGGGTCCGGACGGACCCCGCGGCGAGCCGGTTCAGCTACGGCGTCGGGATCGGCGCGCAGCACCGGCGGTGCGGGTACGCCGAAGACGCCGTCACCACGCTGCTCGCCGCGATGTTCGGGCCGGCCGGCTACCGCAAGTGCGAGGTCAGTGTCCACGGCCGCAACTTCGCCTCGCTCGCGCTGCACGCCAGGCTCGGGTTCCGCGAAGAAGGCCGGGTGCGCGACACCGAGGCGCTCCACGGACAGATCACGTACCCGGTGCTGATGGGTCTCGGCGCGGACGCGTTCGCCGCCCTGCGCCTGGACGTCGCCGACAGCCCTTGGACCGGGCGGCACTCGCGGACCCGGCGACGCGGGCGGCACTGGCGTACTCGCGTCCGGTACTGATCCCGGCGGCAGACCGGGCCGCCGGGAAACGCGACTCACGCCGACCGATCGCGTCTCGTCAGAACCACAAGGGAACCCCTCCCCCTCGCTCGGCGAGGATGACGTGGTTGCCTGCCCGGCCGCCGTCGGACGGCGGCCGGGCAGGCAACCACGTCAGTGGCCACCCGTGTCCACGACGTAAATCTGCTGCGTAGTGTCGCGTTGACCCCGAACAGCGTTACGGTCCGTGACGAAAGCCACGAGGCCCGCGGACACCGCGGGGTAGGTCGCGTTGCCCGCTTTCGTGAGCTGTACCGGAGCCGACCAGCCGGCCGGCGTGAGGCGCGCCGTGAAGACCTTCCAGCGCCAGTCCGTGGCGCGGGAGTCGTACCAGACGGCGCGGACGGTGCCGTCCGGGTCGTGGCTCAGACGCGGGCGCTGGCTCATCGCCGCCGACTCGAGGGCGAACGGCGTGCCGGCCGACCAGGTGCGGCCGTCGGCGGAGCGGGCCGAGCGCAGGGACAGGTTCGCTCCCGAGCTCTGCAAAACGCCGCTGTCCCAGGCGACGACGAAGGCGCCCGAGTGGTCGACGGCCGCGCTCGGGTGGCGGTCGGCGCGGTCGGTGGCGGCGCTGACCTGGGCCGAAGCGCCCCAGCCGCCGCGGGTGCCCGCGCGGGTGGTGGCGAGGATCTGCCAGTTGTCCGGGTCCGTGCCGCCGGACGCGGCCTGGCCTGCGGGCGGAGTGTGGCCCGTCCACAGTGGATCCGGGTCGAAGCGGTCGTCTTGCCACGCAACGAGAATGCGGTCGCCGTGGCCCACCGCGACGGTCGGGAACACCGAGGCCGGGTAGCGCGGCGAGCGGGCGTCGACGGCGCGGTTGCCGGCGCTGACCGTCTTGCCCGCGGCCGAGAGGTTGACCGGCTTGCGGTCGACGCCGACCACCTGGGCGTAGACGTCGAACGCGCCGGCGGTGTTGTCGGCCCAGGTGACGACGGGCTGTCCGCCGGAAAGCAGCGCGATCGCCGGGTGCACGGCGCGGCCGGTGCCGGCGTCGAGCCGCACGGCAGGGCCGAAGAGCAGGCCGCCGGTGCTGCTGTGGCGCAGGTAGATCGCGGGACGGTGGGGCTGCTCGTGGCCGCGCTCGTCCTGCCAGACCACCCACACGTCGCGCCCGGAAGCGGCGACGCGCGGCGCCGTGGCCGGGCCCGAACCGCTGGAGAGCTCGACCTCGAAGAGACCGAAGCCGCGCCGGTCCACGCGCTTGTAAACGATCCGGCTGCGGCCGTCGGAATGCCGCTGCGCGACCACGTGCACGTCGTTGCCGGCGACCGCGACGTCGGCGAACCCCGTGAACTCACCGGTCCCACCGAGCACCGCGGTCGCGTTGTCGTGCCCGGATTGCATGGCGGGCAACGGGATCTCCGGCGCGGGCGTGGCCACGCAGCCGACGGAGACGAACACGGGTGACGTCGCCGCGCGCAGCTGGTCGGGCAGCGTCGGGTCGGCGTCGGCGCCGGACGCGCTGCCGGGCGAGCGCACCTCGGCGCGGAACCACACGTGGTCGCTGGACAGGGTCAACGGCAGAGTGCGGGTGTCGTCGTTGCCGCGCACGGTGGTGTCCAGCAGGGCCTTGGCCGAGCGGCCCGGCGTGCCGTACACGAGCAGGTGTGTCCCGGCGCCCTGGCGGACCCGGACGCGCAGCGCCGCACGCCGCGGCAGCTTCCGCGAACCGACCACCGTCTCGTCGCCGCCGATGGCCTCGAACCGGCCGTCGCCGTCGAGGTCGGCTTCGATCGTCACGAACGGTCCCGACACGCCGGAGGACACCGTGGTCCGGCCGGCCTTCAGCGCGTCGAGGATCGAGCGGACGCTGCGGTCGCCGGCGAACACGCGCGTGGCCGGCTGGCCGGGGCCTGCGATGTCCCACAGCTCACGGAAGTGGCAGTCGCTGGCGGCGGTGACGCCGGTGACGTAACCGCGGTTCCAGCGCGTCTCGGCGAAGTCCATCTGCGCGTCGGGGTTCGTCGAGACGTTGAGCACCTCGATGTTGTGGATGCCCTGCACGCTGGCGTTGTCGTTCGGCCCGGCCGCACGGGTGTACTCACCGTCGTCGGGGTGCGCGATGTGCCACACCGCGTCCTGCGAACGAGCGTCCCAAATGGACTGCTGCACGTGCCGGAACGCCGCCGAGCCAGGCGGGTTCGCACCGTCGACGACGTTGTCCACCGCGCCGAGCACGATCGCGTGCGGCGAGCCGTTGGCCTCTTCGCCGGGAATCAGCAGCAGTCGTTCCGACGTCCACTGTGGATCCCAGTGCTGGTCGTACGTGCGGTGGTCGGTCAGCGGCAGGAAATCCAGCCCGGTCTTCTCGGCCTGGCCGATCTGGTCGCCGACGGGCAGGTTGCCCGGCAGCGCCTGCTTCGACGTCTGGCGCGGCAGGCTGCCGTCGGCCGAGTGGTCGTCGTGCACGTGCGTGTCGCCGACGAGCCACTGGCCCTTCGGTTCGCCACTGCCGAAGGGAAACCCGCCGAGCGGGAGTCCCTGGGTCGCAGCGACGGCCGGCGTGGCCACGAGGCCGGACGCCGCGATCGCGCCGCCCGCCACCATGAACTGTCTTCGAGTGAGGCCCATCTCTGTCCTTCTTCCGGGCACCGGCGCCGATGGTTCGGCGCGGTGGAACTCAAGGGAATTCAGGGGAGGGAAATCCCGTGCACGACACCGTTCTGATCGCCGGCCACGAGCGTCCGGCCGTCGATCACCGGGCGGCCGAAGGTGTAGACGAGGCTCTGCTGCAGCCAGCCCAGCCGGGCGCCGTCGGCGAGCCGCACGCCGATCACCTTGCCGTCGACTGTCAGGACCCACGCCGTGCCGTCGCTGATCGCGACACCGGCGTTGAACACGCGCAGCGCGAGGTTCGTCGTCCACAACGGTTTCCCCGTGGCGAGGTCCACGCGGGTCAGCACACCCCACTCCGTGGTCAGCAGCACACTGGTGCCGACGATCAGCGCGGGCGCGTACATCGCGCTCCCGGCCACCGTCCAGCGCAGCGCACCCGTGGCCCGGTCGAGCGCGATCGCACTCGAAACCGTGGCCAGGACGACCACGTCACCCCCGAGCGCCACCACGGCGTCCCACCCGCTGTACAGCGCGACCCGGTTCTCGACACCGGACACCATCTGGTAAGCCCACAATTCCTTGCCTGTCCGCGCGTCGTGTGCCCGCGCGTAACCGTCGGCCGCCGAGGTGTACACGCGCTCGCCGTCGCTCGCGGCCTGACCGGACGAGAACCCGCGCGCGGGCACGGACCAGCGGCGGCGGCCGTCGGTCCCGACCGCGAACAACGCCTGTCCGGCGGAGAACACGATCTGTTCGTTTCCGTCCACAGTGGAGACCAGTGGCGCGCTGACGACCGGAGCCTTGGCGTCGAACGCCCACACCCGCCGTCCATTCCGGACATCCAGCGCGTACAGGTGGTGGTCGGCCGAAGGGACGAAAGCCAGCGTCCCGTGTACCGCCGGACGCCGGTACACCGGGCCGAGCTGCGTACGCCACTCACGGTGGCCGCCGCGCCGCAACGCGGTCACCTCACCAGCCGACGAAGCGGCGAGCACCAGGCCGCTGCGCGCGTCCGCGAGGGTCACGCCGCCCTGCACCGAACCCGAGAGCTGCTGCTGCCACCGGTCGACGGGGTCGCCGGCCACCGCGGGCACCGTGAACAGCGCGACCTGCTCCCACCAGCTGCCGTCGGCCGCGTTCACGCGCACCTGAAGCCGCTGCCGCCCCGGCGCCAGCGCCGAGACGTCGACGCTGCCGGTCCAGCGGTCGCCCGAACCCGCGAGCGACTGCCACGCGCCGGGGCTCGTGCCGCCGAATACAGCCTGCGGGTACGGCTGCACGCCGACCTGCGGCGTGGCCGACGCGCGCACCTCGACCGGCAGCGAGCCGCCGGAAACCTTGCCCACGTGGACGTATCGCGGCCGCTGCTCGCGACCCTGCCCGCCGCCGGTCAGCGGCACGGTCGCGAACGGCGCCTCGGTGTCGGTCCCGTCCGCAGCGACGGTGACCCGCCGCACGTCGAGCACGGCGGTGCCGTCGGCGGCCGTCGTTTTCTCGGCCCAGTAGTAGATCGGGCCGTTGCGCACGGCGTTCAGCGTCACCTGCGTGAGCCCGTTGAACCGGGTGACGTCCTCGCGGTGCACGTGGCCCGCGATGACACCGCGCAGGTTGTGCTCCGCCAGCACGTCGAGCACCGCCGGCTGGTCGTCGACGTAGTAGAACTGGTTGCCGAACGGGAAGTGCTGGAACAGCACCACCGGCGTGTCCCGGTGCACGCGGCTCAGGTCGCGCTCGAGCCAGTCGAGGCCGGCGGGCCCGTAGTGCCCGGGCTCCTGCAGCACCTGCGTCGGGTCGAAGCCGACGAAGTGGACACCGCCGGCGTCGAACGAGTACGGCGTCGGGCCGAAGTGGCTGTGGAACTCCTCCTTGGCCGACGGGTCCCACCGCGTCTCGTGGTTTCCCGGCGAGTAGTGGATCTTCCCGCGCAGCGCGGCGGGCAGCACCTTGCCGTACTGCTCGTACTCGTCGGGCAGGCCGGTGTCGGTGATGTCGCCGCAGTGCAGCACGAGGTCGGGGTCACGGCGCGCGATCGAGGCGTACACCTGCGTGAGCCAGGTGGTCGACTGAGGGCTCGTGGTGTTCACGTGCGTGTCCGACACGGCGGCGAACGTGAACTTGCGGCCCGGCCGGCCGGGCGTGGCGCCCGCCGGCGCGGCGCCGAGCAACGTGGCCAGCGCCGGAGCCGCCACCGCCCCCGCGGCGAGCCCGAAAAACGCCCTTCGGTGCAATCCATCGTGCCGGCAGGGCTCGTCGACCATCGGGTTCCTCCATTCGAGAAGCTGAACCCTCAAACCTTCACCCGTTCGGGTAACGCCGATCTGACGCACCGACATGGGGAGGCTGAACGCCGGACCAAGCTCTGCCGGCGTCGTCGGTGTTACTGATCCGGCCAAAAGCAGGCCGACCCCCACGCGCCACGTAACCGTTGCTGCGAAGCCATTCGGCCGTGACTGTGGTCGGATTAGTAACGATCGGCACAGTACGTGAGACTGATCGCGTTTTTGGCGCGATCCACCGACTCCTCGGCCGCCGGACCGCCGGGGTTCTCCGTCGCCAGCGCCTGGTTCGCGGCGACGAACGGCCGCAACCGGGTCTCGTAGGCGGCGAACGCGGCTGTGTGGTCGTCGTGGCGGGCGAGCTCGTCGGCGAGCACGTACGCACCGACGAGCGCGAGGCTGGTGCCCTGGCCCGAGAGCGGCGACGCGCAGTAGCCCGCGTCCCCGAGCAGCGTCACCCGGCCGGCACTCCAAGAGTCGAGGTGGATCTGCTGCATCGCGTCGAAGTAGAAGTGGGGCGCACCGGCCATTTCAGACAGCAGACGCGGCACCTCCCAGCCCGTGCCGGCCAGCTGCTTCGCGACAATTTCCTTCTGCGCCAAAACATCGCGGTGGTCGTACGACAGCGGCGGCGAACCGAACCCGAGCGTGACCCGCAGTTCGGTGTTGTCCCGCACCGGATAGACGGCGCCGCCGGTCTCCGCGTCGCGGAACCAGACCTGCCAGTTGTCGAGGCCGAGGACGTTGGGCGCCGGGAAGATCGCCAGGTACTGCCCGAGGTGCTGCGCGAACCGCTCCTCCGGGCCGAACGCCAGCCGCCGGATGGCGGAGTGCAGACCGTCGGCGCCGACGACGAGGTCGAACGTGCGGAAGCCGCCGCGCTCGAACTCCACGCGCACGCCGTGCTCGTCCTGGTCCAGTGCGGTGACGGAATCGTCGAAGATGTACTCGACGTCGTGCTCGGTTGCCTTGTACAGCAGGGAAACCAGGTCATCGCGGACCAGCTCCACGTCGGGGCTGTCCAGGCGGCCGCTGCTGTAGGTGTGCTCCTCCGAGCGGAACAGCTCGGTGCCGGAACCGTCCACCACGGACATTCCGCGCATCCGCGTCCGCATCGCGCGCACCTGCTCGCCGAGCCCCATCCGGTCGACCACGTCGAGCGCCACCCCGCGCACGTCGACCGCCTGCCCGCCCTCCCGCAGGCCGGGCGAGCGCTCGACCACGGTCACGGAGAACCCGGCCCGGTGGAGCCAGTAGGCCAGCGTCGGGCCGCCGATGCCGGCGCCGGAGACGAGGACGTTACGCATGGTTTCCTCCAGGTGTTCGTCGTATCCTCACGGACCACACACTGGCTTCGGCCAGGCAACCATGCCAAAACTGACCTAGTACAAATGGTCAGCTGTACTGGTACAGATCGGAGCCGGGGATGGCCGAGCAGCGCTACCTGGAGATCGCCGCGGAGCTGCGCCGCCGGATCACCGACGGGGAGCTCGTGCCGGGCGCGAAGGTGCCGTCGACACGCCGGATCGCCGTCGAGTGGGGCGTCGCGACGGCCACCGCGGCCAAGGCGCTCGCCGCGCTCGGCCAGGAAGGGCTGGTGCGAGCCGAACCGCGGTCCGGAACCGTCGTCGCAGGCCGGAAGGCCGAGCCGAAGGCCCGCCCGCGGCCGCCGGGCCTCTCGCGCGAGCGGGTCGTGCGGACGGCCATCACGATCGCCGATGAGGAGGGGCTGGCCGCGCTGTCCATGCGGGGAGTGGCGGCGCGGCTCGGTGTCGCGGCGATGGCGCCGTACCGCTACGTCGCCGGGCGCGACGAGCTGGTACTGCTCATGGCCGACGCGGCGTTCGGCGAACGCGGTTACCCCGCGCGCCTTTCAGGCGACTGGCGAGCGCGGCTCGAGCTCACCGGGCGCACACTGTGGTCGCTGTACCGGCGGCACCCGTGGCTCGCGCAGCTGTCGCCGATCACGCGGCCGTTGCCGCTGGCCAACCTGGCCACGCACGCGGAGCAGGCGCTTTCGGCGCTCGACGGCTTCGGCCTGTCCGCGACGCAGCTGTGCGACCTGCACGTGCTGTTCTTCAGCTACATCCAGGGCATCGCCATCCACCTCGAACGCGAGCGGCACGCGGCCGGCACGTCCGGGCTGACCGAGGACGAGTGGCTGGCCACTCAGGCGCCCGGCCACACGGCGATCATGGCGGGCGGCCGCCACCCCGTCTTCACGCGGATGCTGACGACGTTGGAAGAGGACGGCTACGACCTGGATCTCGACGAGCTGTTCGAGCTCGGCCTGCGCTCGCTGCTCGACGGCGTCGCACTGCGGCTGACATGAGAAGGCCGGCATGAGAAAACGCGCCCACCCCCGGGGGAAGAGTGGGCGCGTTTTCGGACCGAGGCGTCAGTCCGCGATCTTGAGCACGACGCGGATGTTGGCCTTCGGCATGTGCTGGTAGGCCTCCTCGGCCTTCTCCAGCGGGAAGACCTCGTACACCGGCCGGATGCCGCGCAGCACGGAGAAGTTCAGCGTGTCCTCGCTGTCGCGGGCGACGCCGCTGTACCAGCCGGAGAGATTCAGCCGGTAGTCCGCCAGCGTGTGGCCGGTGACCTGGATCGGGTTCTGGCCTTCGAGCACGATCACCTGGCCGTTGGGGCGGATGCCGTTCATCAGCTCCGACTGCATCTCGGCGCGGTCGACGGTGCCGAGGATCACCGACGCGCCACCCATCTTCTTCAGGGACTCGCCGACACTGCCTTCGTTGCTGTCGATGTACTCGTCCGCGCCGAGCTTGCGGGCCAGCTCTTCCTTGGTGCGGCCGCGGTTGATCGCGACGGTGCGGAAGCCCATTTTGTTGGCGAACTGGACGGCGAGGTGGCCGACGCCGCCCACACCCTGCACGGCGACGAGATCGCCGGGGCCGGCCTTTGCATGGCGCAACGCGTTGAAGGCGGTGATGCCGGCGCACATCAGCGGCGACGCCTCTTCGAACGAGAGGCCTTCGGGGATACGGGCGACCGCGTCCTCGGGGGCGACCATGTACTCGGCGTAACCGCCGTCGAAGGACGTGCCCGTGATCGTGCGGCTGTCACAGTTGACGAAGTCACCGCGGCGGCAGTACTCACACGTGAAGTCGACGCCACCGGACCAGCCGACCCCGACCTTGTCGCCGACCTTCCACAGGGTCACGGCGTCGCCGACCGCGTCGACGACACCCGCGATCTCGTGCCCGGGCACCCGCGGCAACTTGGTGCCGAACAGGGCCATCCGGGGGATGATCTCACCGCCGCACACGCCGCACGTGTGCACCTTCACCCGCACCTGGTTGGGCTTCGGCTCGGGGATCGGCAGTTCGACCTGCACGAACGGGCCGCCCGCTTGCTGAACCTGAGCCGCGCGCATTGTCCCTGTCATTTTCCCACAATTCCTTTCGGTGGTCAGTGCATTCCGCCGTCGCAGACGAGCTGCTGTCCGGTGATCAACGCAGCTTCGTCTCCGGCGAGAAATGCCGTTACACCCGCGACGTCTTCCGTGGTGCCCAGTCGCCCGATCGGGACCATTTCGATCAAACTGCGCTTGTAATCGTCGTTGGCCGGGTCCGTGAAAATCCCCGCGCCGTCGATCGGGCCGGGCACCACCGTGTTCACGGTGACGCGGCGCGGGCCGAGCTCCATCGCGAGCACCTTCACGAGGTAACCGGTGGCCATTTTGCTGGTGCCGTAGAGGCCGACGCCCAGCTGCGGAACCGTCGTGGTGTTCGACGAGATGGTGATGATGCGGCCACCGTCGGCGATGCGGCGGGCGGCCTCTCGCAGCACGAAGTACGGGCCCTTGGTGTTCACCCGGAAGAGGAGGTCGAAGTCCTCTTCGGTGACGTCCGTGACGGGGATGTTGACCTTTTCCATGCCCGCGTTGGCGACGACGATGTCGATCTTGCCGAACTCGGCGACGGCCGCGTCGTAAAGGTCGACGATTCCGTCCACCTGAGACACATCGGCCGCGTGCACCAGTGCCTTCACACCGTGGGCCTCGGCCGCCTTTTTCACCTCTTCCGCGGCGGACGCGTCGCGGGAGTAGTTGATGACCACGTCGGCGCCCTGTTCCGCCAGCCGCAGCACGATAGCCCTGCCCAGGCCTTTCGACGAGCCCGTGACGAGGGCCACTTTACCGCTGAGATTCATAGGTGCTCCCCTGTGTCAATACAGCTATGGTCCGGCCGGGGTGCGGGAAAGGGAAACACCGGATCCTTGTGGTTGCCACAACGAACCGTTGTGACGAGGATCGTGCGGTGGACCTGAATCTGCGCCTGCTCAAAGCCCTCGAAGCCGTGGCCGACGAGGGCAGCATGACCCGCGCGGCCGGGCGGCTCATGATGACCCAGCAGGCGGTCAGCGGGCAGATCCGGCAGCTCGAGCGCGTGGCCGGCACCCCGCTGGTCCGGCGCCGGTCCAATGGCGTCGAGCTCACCGCGGCGGGGCAGGTGTTCCTGAAACAGGGGCGCGAACTGCTCACCGCGTGTTCGGCGATGGTCTCGGAAGCGCGGCTCGTCGGCTCGGGACTGTCCGGGCGGCTGCGGATCGCGTTCAAGGCGCAGAGCACCGCGCACTTCCTGCCGGACGTCGAGTCGTCGCTGCGCCGGGTCGCGCCCGACGTGGAGGTCGACGCCCTCGCGGTCCACACGCTGCCCGACGAGCTCGACGCCCTGGCCGCGGGCACCGCCGACGCCGCGTTCCTGTGGCTGCCCATCGGAGACGACCGCCGCTTCGTCACGCACTGGCTGCTCGACGAGCCACGCTGGGTCGCGCTGCCGCCGGGGCACCGCCTCGCCACTCGGGCGTCGCTGAAGGTGTCCGACCTGGCGTGCGAGCCGATCGTCGGGCCGCGCGACGGGATGCCCGAGGCGGTGGTGAAGTTCTGGTTCATCGACCCTCGGCCGGACGGCACCCGCGCGGTCTACGGGCCGCAGGGCCGGACGCCGGAGGAGTGCCTGCACCACGTGGCGGCCGGGCGCGGGTCTTGGATCGCGCCCGCGTCGACGGCCGCGTACTTCCCGTACCCGCGGCTGGTGTGGCGGCCGTTGGAGGACGCGACGCCGTTGGGGCTGGCGTTGATCTGGCTGCGGGAGAACTCGAACCCGCTGCTGGATCTGCTGCTGGAGGAGAGCAAGCGGGTGACGCGGCCGACGCCGGTGTGAGTCAGCCGGCCAGGACGGCGAAACTCAGCGCTGCCAGCGCGACGAACGCAGCCGCCAGCCTTGTCGCGATCGCGGTCAGTCCTTTTTGGACTGTGTTGCCCACCCAGTCTCTCAGGCGATGGCCTTGCCACAACAGGAGTGCCAGTACGACGAGGCCGGCGAACAGAAGCACGAACCAGCGTGGGGCGCCGGCCCAGTCGATGCCGTCGTTGCCGGCGAGGAGGACGGTCGCCGTCGAGGTACCGGTGTCGCGCGCTTCTTCGCGGACGGCGTTGACGGCGCCGACGACGACCAGGACGGCGATGGCGAGCGCGGTCAGCCGTCGGAGGATCTTGGTGGCCCGGCTTCTGCGGCGGTGCTTCTCGGGGATTTTCGCGACGTCGGCGACGAGGGCGATGGTGACAGTCAGGAGGACGAGACTGCCCAGGAGCCCCCACCACTTCACGGCGAGGCCCCAGAGGTACGCCTCGCGCAGGCCCGGGCTGCCGCCGGCCCACCACGCCCAGGCGTCGACGAGGTCGATCTGCATCGGCGCCCTTCCGGTCGGTTCTCGCCCAGCGTAGGGGCGTCTTCCGGGCGTCCGACGGGGCCGCGGCGAGAGTTCTCCCGGCTGCGACCGCCTCGTGATCGCGCTGGATTGTCGGGGGTGGCCTCTATGCTGTGCGTGTCCGGTTGATGACGGAGGGGGATCGGGCGTGGTTCACTCACCGACGCCGCAGGGGCGCGTGCTGGCTTTTGTGCTCGCGGGTGTTGCCGGGGTGTGCGAAGTGCTGCTGGTGTGGAATGAGGTCGCTGAGCTGAGCCGGCGTTTCGATCTGAATCCCGGCCCGTATTTCCACCTGGTGATCGCTTTGCTCGGCCTCGGCGTGCTCGTGGGCGCGGCGCTGCTGGCCGCGCGACGGCCACGGGTGGCTCGAGTGTTGATGCTGGGTGCGGTTGTGCAGGTGGTTCTCGCGGTACCCGGGTCGATGCGGATCTTGGGGATTCGGCGGTCGGGTGCTTTCGAGGACGTGTTCCTGCCGGCCGGCTTGGCGGCGGTGATCGCGGTACTGCTGTGGCTGCCCGCGGTGGCGGTGGCTTTGCCGGAGGTGATGCCGCGGTTCGCCGGTGGGCCGGGTTGGCAGCCGGGATACGGCGGGCCGGCCGGTTGGCAGGGTGCGGGGATGCCGGGGGCGGTTCCTGGGCAGCAGTGGCAAGGGGTTCCGGGGATGGCCGGGCCGGTTCCTGGGCAGCAGTGGCCGGGCGCTGGCGGGGCCGGCCAAGCCTGGCCGGGCGCGGTTCCGGGACAGATTCCCGGAGCCGCGATGCCGGGCCCAGCTCCCGGACTGCAGTGGCCGGCTGCCGTTGACCCCGGCCAAGCCTGGCAGGGCGGCGCGGTGCCGGGGCAGGTTCCTGGACAGGCGATGCCAGGGTCCGTTCCCGGGCAGCAGTGGCCGGGCGCTGGCGGGGCCGGCCAAGCCTGGCAGGGCAGCGCAGTGCCAGGACAGAACCCCGGACAGCCGATGCCAGGGTCCGTTCCCGCGCAACAATGGCCGGGCGCCGGTGAACCCGGCCAAGCCTGGCAAGCCGGCGCAGCGCCGCCCGGGCCGGCGTCGCAGGGGTCTGTGGCACCCGCTCAGGCGTGGTCCGGTGCCGTCCCGGCGCACGGTCAGCCCGGACAGCCTTGGCCGGGTTCGATGCCGCCAGGACAGCCGATGCCGGGTTCCGATGCGCCGGGGGCTCCGCAGCAGCAGTACCCACCGGCAGGGCCGTATCCGCCGGCGCCCCACTGAGCGATGTCCGGTCGGGGGCGGGAAAACCGGGGTTCGCCAAGCGGAGTGAGGCCTTAAGGTTCAGGACATGGGTCAGGTGCTGCCCGTCGAATTCAGTGACGGCGAGGTGCGGGAGCTCGAGCGACAGGCGGCCGCCGAGGGGCGGAGCCTTCAGGAGTACGTGCGGGAGACGCTGATGACTGCCGTGACTTCGCGGGCCCGCCAGCGCGCGACGGTGCTCGACCACGTGCTGGAAGCGAGCGCCGGCCTCAACGAGCGGCTGGCGCGATGACCGAGTACCTGACGATCCACGACTTGATGGTCGTCGCGCGCCGGGTGGTGCGGGGTGAGCTCGCGGTGCGCGACACGGGCATCCTCGCGGCCGCCGCGGCGCGCCCGCGCACGTCGGTCTTCGGCGAGGACGCCTATCCCGGCGTGTGGGAGAAGGCCGCCGCGCTCATGGAGTCGCTCGGCCGCGGCCACCCCCTCATCGACGGCAACAAACGCCTCGCCTGGACCGCCACCTGGTTCTTCCTCGGCCTCAACGACAAACCCCTCCGCACGCCCCTCGACGAGGACGCCGCCGAACCCTTCGTCCACGACGTCGTCCAGGGCCACCTCGACCTGCCCCGCATCGCCGCACGCCTGGCCGACTTCGCCTAGCCGCCCGGCAACGTCTCGCCGAGCAAGTCACCGACGTCGCCCATCGGCCCGAAGGCAGGAGCTCCGCGAGGCAGGCACGAAGCAGCCGTGCCCGACTCATGAGCGGGACCGAACCCTCTCGGTCGAACGAAACCCTGCCCCTGCAGCCAGGCGGATTCGCGGAAGTCTCACCGCGAAACCGCCTCCCACTGTGCCGTTTGCGCGTCGACCAGAGCCGTCAAGTCGCCCAACGTCAGGGAGAAGTCGTCGACATGGAGGCCGAGGCCGCCGCTGCTCGGAGGGCCCACCAGGGCGTCGCCGCCGGAGAGCTGGAGCCAGGACGCGGTGCCGCCGGGGACGGTGCGGAACTCGCACGCGCCGGTGAACTCGTCGGGATAGCGGGCGAAGCCGGTGGGGAACACCGGCAGCGAGGTGCCGAGGAGGACGGCGGTGAGGTGGCCGTTGGGGAGAAGAGCGTTGCCCTGCACCAAAGTCCGGGTGGGGAGCCGGGTGTCGAGCGGGGTCGTCGCGTCGGGCGCGGCGCCGGTCAGCAGGGCGGCCGGGTTGGTGCAGAGGATGCGGTGGCCGGGCGTCGAAGAGAGGCCGAAGGTGGAGCCGGGCGGCGGGACCGTTCCGGCCGGTTGCTTGTACGACGAGTAACTGGCCACGCAGCCGACCGGCACGGGCGCCGCGGCCGAAGCGCGAGCGCACACGGGCAGGTGCTGGAAAGCCGCGTCCGGATCGGAGCCGCCGCCGGCCGGGCGGTCGGTGGGGACCTGGACGTTGCCGCCGAGAAGCAGCGCGCTCACCAAGGAGGGCTGCACGTCGGGGTGGCCGTCCACGCGGTCGCGCAAGAGCGAGGCCGCGTCGGCGGCGCCCTGCGAGTGGCCGATCACGACCACCCCGCGGCGACGGTGCGTGACCGGGTCGATGTTGTAGTCGCGCCAGTACGTGTCCCACGCCTGTTCGACGTCTTCGAGGCCCAGCGCGTAGTCGGGTGCCGTTCCGGTGAGCACGCCGACGATGTGCGCGGCCAGCGGCGCCTGCCGGTACGCGGGCACGAACACGCGGCAGTGGTTGAGCAACGGACCGACCTGGGCGTAGGTCACGGCGGGCGCGGAGTCGTCCGGGCCGGGTGGCAGCGAGCCGATCTGCAGCGTCGGATTCGAGAGCAGGTCGACGGTCGGGTAGACGAAGAAGCAGTCCACCGGAGGGGCCGCCGGCGGCTCGAACGGTTCCACCACACTCGCGCCCGACTCCACCCGAGTGGTGTCGAACGTCACCCGACCCGGCGACGCGGGGTAGCCGACCGTGAAGCCGCCACCGGGCGTCGCGATCTGCGGGTCACCCGCCAGGTTCTGGTTGCACGGGTTCGCGGCCATGCCGGGCAGGCACACCCACACCGGGTGGTCGAGCGGCGCCGTGCCCGGCGGGGCGACACCAGACGCGGCGACGGCCGGGACGGCGGCCGCGAGGCCGAACACGGTCGTGAGAGCCAGCAGGATCACGCTTTTCCGCACGCTCGACGCTCCTTCACCGGGTGGGCGAGTCCCCCGTAGGCTGGCAGGAGCAAAGCCGATCCGGGAGGTGAGTCGTGCCGTCACGCAATCCGCTGCGCTTGCTGCGCAAGTGGACGGACTGGTTCGAAAACCGCGGCGTGTACATCCCGGGCGAGGAGAGCCGCGCGGTCGACCCGGTGCGTGACTTCGGGTGGCTGATGGTCGCGTGGGGCGCCGGCGTGGCGATCTTCATCCTGTTGTTCGCCTTCGCCGTTTAAGTGGCACATCGGTGACGACTGTCACCCGGAGTGCCCTTTCGGTCACGGATCGGCCACGGCTGTACACCAGGTCCGCGTCTTCGTGCGCGCGCACGTGCACATGCAGGGACAGTGGAGCGGGTCGCCTTCGGTCACTACGCCGAACGGCCTGAGCCCCCGCCCCGACTGGAGTAAACCGAGATGGCGCCCGCGCGCACCCCCAAGCTGTTGCTTTCCGCCTGTTTGCTGATGGCGGTGGCGGCCTGCGGGGTCGACGCGCAGGAAGGCACAGCGACGCTCGGCGGTGGTGGCGGCCCTGCGAAGGCCGCGGCCGCGCAGACGTCGCGTGACCTGCAGTTCGGCGCGGAACACCGGTTCGCCAGCGGCATCACGATCTCGGTTTCCGCCCCGCAGTCGTTCCAGCCCAGCCCCGCCGCGTACCCGCGCAGCTCGCGGGCGGCGTCGTTCGGCATCGAGATCACCAACAACGGCGCGGATTCCTACCGGCTTTCCGGCTTCACGGTCGCCGCGATGATCGACGGACGCCCGACCAAACAGGTCGTCGACGCCACCCAGGGCCTCGGCGGAATCACCGACGCGGGCAAAGACCTGCAGCAGGGCCGCTCCGCGCAGCTGACGCTCGCGTTCGCCGTGCCCGACGGCACCACGCAGCTCACGGTTCAGCTGCGACCCAGCGCGACCGAGCCCGCCGTGGCCACGTACTGCGGGGCCGTCTGAATTACAAATCCGGCCAAAAGCAGGCCGACCCCCGCGCGGCACGTAACCGTTGCTACGAAGCCATTCGGCCGTGACTGTGGTCGGATTGGTAACGATCGGCACAGTACGCTGCGTTCATGACCGAGCAGCGACTCTCCTCCGGCGACGCCGCCCCCGACTTCGCCCTGCCCGACAGCACGGGCAAGAGCGTCTCCCTCAGCGACTTCCGCGGCCAGGCCGTCGTCGTGTACTTCTACCCGGCCGCCGGCACCCCCGGGTGCACCAAGCAGGCCTGCGACTTCCGCGACAGCCTCGCCCAGCTCAACGACGCCGGCTACCAGGTCCTCGGCATCTCCCCGGACAAGCCGGCGAAGCTCGCGAAGTTCGTCGAGAACGAGCAGCTGACCTTCCCCCTGCTCTCCGACGAGGACAAGCACGTCCTCACTGCATGGGGCGCCTTCGGCGAGAAGAAGAACTACGGCCGCGTCTACCAGGGCGTGATCCGCTCGACCTTCATCGTCGACGCGGAGGGCAAGATCGCGAACGCCTTCTACAACGTCCGCGCGACCGGTCACGTCGCGAAGCTGATCCGCGACCTCGGCATCGCCGCCTGAGCCGCGAAGCCGGCCGCCCGGGTGAGCGGTTCACTCGGGCGGGCCGGCGGCCGGGAAGCGCAGCGTGAACGTCGAGCCCTCGCCCAGCGTGCTGCGCACCGAGACCGTGCCGCCGTGGGCGGCCGCCAGGTTGCGGACGATGGCAAGGCCCAGGCCGCTGCCGCCGCTCGCGCCGCGGGTGCGGGCTTTGTTCGCGCGCCAGAAGCGGTCGAAGACGTGCGGCAGATCGTCGGCGGCGATGCCGACGCCGGTGTCGGCCACGGAGAACACGACGTCCGAATCGGCACGCGTGGCGCTGACGGTGACGGAGCCGCCGCGGGGGGTGTGGCGGACAGCGTTGGACACGAGGTTGTCGATGGCCTGCCGCAGGCGCACGGGGTCCGCCGTGACGGCCGGGTCGGCCATCGACCGCACCACCAGCTGAACGCCCGCCGCGTCGGCGCGGGCGGCGTGGGCCGCGGCGAGCTGGGTGAGCAGGGAGTTGGCGTCGATGGGCTCGGGATGCACGCGCAGCGCGCCGGCGTCGGCGAGAGCGAGGTCCTGCAGGTCGTCGACGATGTGCTGCAGGTGCAGCGCCTCTTCGAGCAGCGACACGACGAGCTCGTCGTCGAGCCGACTCACGCCGTCCTGCGTGGCCTCCAGCCAGCCGCGGATGTTGGACAGCGGCGTGCGCAGCTCGTGCGCGATGTCGCTGACCATGGCCTTGCGCGCTATCTCCAGCTTCTCGCGCGCCTCGGACATGTCGTTGAACGCCCGCGCCAGCCGCGCGATCTCGTCCTTGCCCTTGACCTTCACGCGCGCCCCGGCCTCGCCCGCCTCCATGCGCTGCGCGGCGCCCGTGAGCGCGTGCAGCGGCCGGATGAGTCGGATCGACGCGAGCCCGGTGGCCACGACCGTGAGCACGAGGATCGCGCCCGCCACCTCGGCCAGGCGCACCTGGTTGTCCGACGACAGCGTGAACCCGCTCGGCGGCTGGTCACTGCCCTTCTCCGTGATGTAGAGCCACGCGGGGGGCGCGACATACGACGCCAGCTGCTCATGACGCGCGGACGTCACGCAGTTCTGCGCCGTCGTGTCCGTCGCGTCTGTCGCGCCGGTCTCGGGCCCGATGAACGTCCACGACAGCGACAGCTGCGCCGCCGGAGCGCTCTGCGCGCTGCGGCCGAGGCAGGCGTTCACGAGGTCCTGCAGCTTGTCGAGCGCGGCCTGTTCGGTGTCGGTGGGTTGCTCGAGGCTCGTGCCGTTGCACCGCGTCAGCGCGTACGGGTCGTCGGCCACCACTCGCGGGTGCCCACCGGGCGACACCTCGATGCTGCCGACGCTCCCGCGCTCTTGCACGCACCGCAGCACGCGCTGCGCGACGCCCGTCAGCCTCGCCTTTTCGTCCTGCGGCAACGCATACGGCCCCACCGCCTCCGGGTCGATCCGGTCCGGTGTGGACTGCACGCCCAGCCCTGGGTCGACCGACAACGGGTCGACCACCACCGAAGGCTGCGGCGGCAACCGTCCGGGGTCGGGGTCGGAACTCGCGATCACCTTGCCCTGCGGGGTCGCCAGCACCACGCGGCGGCCGGTGCTCTCGGCGTAGGTGGTCACGACCTTGCCGACGCCGTCCCAGTTCGGGTGCGTGGCCGCGTAGCCGAGCAGGCCCTGGTAGATGGTGCCGTCGTCGGCGAAGACCTGGCCCTGCTCCTGCCGGATCGCGCCCGTGGTGGTGCGCGCGGCGAGCCACGCCGTGGCCGCGATCGCGCACACCGCGACCAGCGCCGACACCGCGATGAGGCGGACCAGCAGGCTACGCCGCATCGGGCGGCCCAGCCGTAAGCTTGTAGCCGACGCCGTACACGGTCAGCAGCCGCTTGGGTTTGCGCGGCGCCGCCTCGATCTTCTTGCGCAGGTTCATCACGTGGACGTCGATCGCGCGCTGGGTGATGTAGCGGTCGAAGCCGTGCAGGTGCTCCAGCAACTGCCCGCGCGTGAACACCTGGTCCGGGTGCGCGGCCATCACCTCGAGCAGCCGGAACTCACCCGGAGTGGTCTCGATCAGCTGCCCGGACACGACCACCTCGTGCCGGCCGACGTCCACGGTCAGCGCGCCGACGCGCAGCGGGCCATCCGGGGGAACGGCAGTTTTGGTGCGGCGCAACAAAGTCCGCACCCGAGCCATCAGCTCGCGGGGGCTGTACGGTTTGGTGATGTAGTCGTCCGCCCCGAGGTCCAGACCACGCAGCATATCGTCCTCTGTGGACCGTGCGGTCAGCATCAGCACGGGCACGTCGGACTCCGCGCGCAGGATCCGGCACACCTCGAGCCCGTCCATGCCGGGCAGCATGACGTCGAGCACGAGCAGGTCCGGCGGGCGGCGGCGGACGAGGTCGAGCGTCTCGCGGCCGTCGGGCACGACCACCACCGAGTGGCGTTCCCGCTCGAGGTAGCGGCGGACGAGCTCCGCTTGCTTCGGATCGTCCTCCGCGAGCACGATGTCTGCGCACATGCTGCGAGCATAAGGATCTCCGCCGACGCGGGCGACCCAGCGCCGCGGGAACACCGGATCAGCACCGCTTCCTGACGGCTTCCTGACAATTCGCCTCGATAGTGGCCTCCGGACCCGCCGGATCAGTCCACTTCGGACGCGCCGGGTGAGTGGAAGCGGAGAAACGATGATGGAGGCCGTCAGTGGCCGGTAAGTCCCGGCGGCGCGCGATCGCCGTCTCAGCCTCGGCCGCCGTTGTGGTGCTGCTCGGCGTCGGCGCGTACGTGGCCATCGACCACGGCCGCGGCACGGCGGAAGCCGCGGCTCCCCCGCCCGCCGTGACCACCGTCGCCGTGGCCAGGACCGACCTGTCGAACACGCGGACGTTCACCGGCACCCTCGGCTTCGGCACGCCCGAGCCGCTCAAGGGCGCGGGCGCCGGCGTGGTCACGCAGCTGCCGGACGTCGGCACCGTGGCCCAGCGCGGGAAGCCGCTGTACTCCGTGAACGGTGTGGGAGTGCCGGTGTTCTTCGGCGACACCCCGCTGTTCCGCAAGCTCGACAACCCCGACCTGACCGGCCCGGACGTCGCCACGGTGGCCGACAACCTCGCCCGCCTCGGCTACTCCGTCGGCACGCGCGCGAAGGATCCGCAGAAGGCGAAGTTCACGTTCGCCGACGCGCTGAAGAAGTGGGAGAAGAAGGCCGGCCTGCCGGACACGGGCACGCTCGACGTCGGCCAGGTCGTGGTGCTGCCCGGCGAGGCGCGCGTGAACAGCGTGACGGCCCAGCTCGGCGACCCCGCCGCAGACCCGCTGCTCACCACGACGCCGACGGCGAAGGTCGTGATCGCGCCCGTGGACGCGGCCGAGGTCGGCTCGGTCAAGACCGGCATGGCCGTGACGATGGTGCGCCCGGACGGCAAGGAAATCCCGGCGAAGGTCACTTCGGTGAGCACCGCCGTGACCGGCGGCGACCCGTCGGGCGGCGACCCGGCGCAGGGGCCGCCGAAGATCAACGTGACCGTGGTGCCCGTGAACGCCTCGGACGTCGGCGACCTCGACTCGGCGTCGGTGCAGGTCCAGGTGGCCACCGAGACCCACGCCGGCGTGCTGGCCGTGCCGCTCGGTGCGCTGGTCGCCTTGCGCGAAGGCGGCTACGCCGTGCAGCTGCAGGGCGGGAAGCTCGTGCCGGTGAAGACGGGCATGTTCGCGCGTGACCAGGTGGAGATCAGCGGCCCGGGTATCACCGAGGGCCTGCGGGTGGTGACGACCTCGTGACGCCGGTGCTGGCTCTGCACGGGGTGAGCAAGCACTACCCCGGGGGTGTGAAGGCGCTCGACGACGTGTCGCTGGCCGTCGCCGAGGGTGAGCTGCTGGCGATCGTGGGACCGTCCGGTTCGGGCAAGTCGACGCTGCTGAACATCGTCGGCACGCTCGACCTCCCGACTTCCGGCACCGTCGAGCTCGGCGGCCAGGATGTGACGCAGCTGAGCGACCGGCGGCTGTCCGCGCTGCGCGGGCGGTGGCTCGGGTTCGTGTTCCAGCAGTTCCACCTCACCGACGGCCTCAGCGCGGCGGAGAACGTGGCCACCGGCCTGCTGTACGCCGGGGTGCCGCGCAAGCAACGTCGTCCCCTCGCTTTGGAGGCTTTGGGCCGGGTCGGGCTCGCGCACCGCGTGGACCACCGGCCGCACGAGCTTTCCGGTGGTGAACGCCAGCGGGTCGCCATCGCGCGGGCCGTGGTGAACGACCCCGCGCTCGTGCTCGCCGACGAGCCGACGGGCGCGCTCGACACCGCCAACGGCCACGCCGTCCTGGAGTTGCTCCACGGCCTCAACGCCGAAGGAACGACCATCGCGATCATCACGCACGACCGCGACATCGCGGCGAGCCTGCCGCGGCGCATCGAGTTCCGCGACGGCCGGATCGTGCAGGACCTCGTGGTGATTGCCGCGTGAGCACAGCACTCGACACGCGCCCGGTGCGCCTGGGCCTGCGCGACGTCCTGCGTCTCGGCCTGCTCGGGATCAGCACTCGGCGGCTGCGCGCGGCGCTGTCGGCGCTCGGGATTTCGCTCGGCATCGCGACGATGATCGTGGTCACGGGGATTCCCGCCTCCAGCCAGGCCGCGCTGCTGGACAAGCTGACGGCGCTGGGCACGAACATGCTGCGCGCCGAACCGCAGCCGAACCAGACGCCGCCGGTACTGCTGCCGGAGTCGTCCGTCGGCAGCGTCGCGCGGATCGGCCCGGTGACCACGGCGGCGGCCGTCGCGAACACGCACCAGACCGTGCGGCGCTCCGATCTGACCGACCCGCTCGACGGCTCGGGTCTCGCCGTGCTGGCGAGCAGCCCGGACCTGCTGTCCGCGCTCAACGGCACCGTGCAGAGCGGCAAGTTCCTCGACGCGGCAACGCAGAACCTGCCCGCCGTCGTGCTCGGGTACGTCGCGGCGTCGCGGCTCGGCATCCCCGCGGTGACGCCCGGCCGGCCCGCGCCGATCGTGATGATCGGTGAGCAGTGGTACACCGTGACGGGCGTGCTGGCGCCGATGCCGCTCGCGCCGGACATCGAGCGCGCGGTGCTCGTCGGCTGGGGTTCGGCCAAGCAGTTCCTCGGCTTCGACGGCCACCCGACGGTGATCTACGTGAAGGCGCGCGAAGACGCGATTCCCGACGTCCGCGCGGTGTTGCCCGCGACGCTGTACCCGCAACTGCCGGGGTTGGTTTCGGTGAGCCGGCCGTCGGACGCGCTGGCGGCCAAGCAGGCGAGCCAGACGACGTTCTCCGCGCTGTTCCTCGGGCTGGCGGGGGTCGCGCTGCTGGTCGGTGGTGTCGGCGTGGCCAACACGATGTTCATCTCGGTGCTGGAACGCCGTCGCGAGATCGGCTTGCGGCGCGCGTTGGGGGCGACGCGGGGGCAGATCCGCGGGCAGTTCCTCACTGAGGCGGTGGCGTTGTCCGGTCTCGGCGGTTTGGCGGGGACGGTGCTGGGGATCGTCGTGACGCTGCTTTACACGACGTACCAAGGGTGGCCGCCCGTGATCCCGCCACTGTCCGTGGTCGGCGGCGTGGCGGGCGCGCTGGTGGTGGGCGCGCTGGCGGGGATTCATCCGTCGATCCGCGCGTCTCGGCTCACCCCGACGCAGGCGCTGGCAACGACATGAGGGAGCTTCGAATGTCCAAAGTGGTCTGGCTCGCGGGGCTGGCACTGGTTCTCGCGGCGTGTTCGTCGCCCGTGCCGTCCAGCCCTCACGTCGCTTCGCTGGGTACGCCGTCGGTGACCGCGTCGTCCTCGGCGCCTGCCTCGACCGACGCCGATGGCGGCCGCCCCCGCCACCGCGTCGACGAATCGCCGGAAGACTCCCAGCGGCTCATCGAACCGTGGCGCACCTGCATGAAGGACCACGACGCGGACGTCGACCAGCAGCCCCACAGCATCGCGGGCGCCGAACAGTGGTCCAAGGACCACCAGGCCGCCGGCGACGCGTGCCGTTCCAAGCTGCCCCTGCTGCCGTGGGGCGAGGACCCGGCGAACCCGACGTACAAGGACAACCTGCACCGCTGGGTCGAATGCATGACCTCACAGGGCATGCACGTCGCCGAAGACCCGGACGACGACGAGTCCCCGTGGCACTACACGAGCAACAACCAGCCGCCGAACTCGGACAAGATCGAGCAGGGGTGCGAAGTCCAGGTGATGGGACCGAGCGACAAGTAGCGGCCCTGGTGTGGCGTTGGTTTCCTCAACCGCCACACCAGGGTCGGTACCGTTCGTCAGGCCTTGGCGAGGTCGCGTAGCGCCGGCAGCAGCGCCCGCAACGCGCGGCCCCGGTGGGAGGCCGCGTCCTTTTCGGACGGTTCCAGTTCCGCCGACGAACGGGACTCGCCGTCCGGGAGGAAGATGGGGTCGTAGCCGAAGCCGTTGGTGCCGCGGCGTTCGCGCAGCAGGGTGCCGCGCCATTCGCCGCGGACGATGGTTTCCTCGCCGGACGGAAGGACGAGGGCGGCGGCGCAGACGAAAGCAGCGCCGCGGCGGTCGTCGGGGGTGTCGGTGAGCTGGGCGAGCACCAGGTCGAGGTTGGCGTCGTCGTCGCCGTGACGGCCGGACCAGCGGGCGGAGAGGATGCCGGGCATGCCGTTCAGCGCGTCGACCGCCAGGCCCGAGTCGTCGGCGACGGCGGGCAAACCCGTGGCCGCGACCGCGTCGTGGGCCTTCGCGACGGCGTTGCCCTCGAAGTCCGGCGCGGTTTCCGGGGCCTCGGGGAACTCGTCGACGTCGGCGAGGCCCAGCACCTCGATGCCGGAGATGCCCTCGGCCTCGAGGATGCGCCGCAGCTCGCCGAGCTTCTTCTGGTTGCGCGTGGCCAGCAGCAGCTTCGTCACTTGGCGCCCTTCTTCCTGTCCGGGCGCGGCTGCGGCAGCTCACCCGGGTACGGCAGCGCCAGTGCCTCGTTCTGCAGCTGCGTGAGCGTCGCGCAGCCGGCGAGCGCCAGGTCAAGCATGGTGTCCAAAGTGGACCGTGCGAAGGTGGCGCCCTCGCCCGTGCCCTGCACCTCGATGAGCGTGCCGGCGTCGGTGGCGACCACGTTCATGTCGACCTCCGCGCGCGAGTCCTCCTCGTACGGCAGGTCCAGGCGCACGCGCCCGTCGACCACGCCGACACTCACCGCGGCGACGGAGGACGACAGCGGCTGCGGGTCGTTGAGCCGGTTGGCCGCGCCGAGCCACGTGATGGCGTCGCGCAGGGCGACGTAGCCGCCGGTGACCGCGGCGGTGCGGGTGCCGCCGTCGGCCTGGATCACGTCGCAGTCGATCACGATCGTGTTCTCGCCCAGCGCCGCGAGGTCGATGCACGCGCGCAGGGACCGACCGATCAGCCGGGAGATCTCGTGGGTGCGGCCGCCGATGCGGCCCTTCACGGCTTCGCGGTCGCCGCGGGTGTTGGTGGCCGACGGGAGCATCGCGTACTCCGCCGTGACCCAGCCGAGCCCGGACCCCGCCCGCCAGCGCGGCACGCCCTCGGTGACGCTGGCCGCGCACAGCACGCGCGTGTTGCCGAACTCGATGAGCACCGAACCGGCAGGCCACTTCTGAAACCCGCGGGTGATCTTGATGTCGCGGAGCTGGTCGTCGTTCCTGCCATCTTTCCTCGTCACGGGGTGCACTCTAGAAGGTGCGCCCGACAGTCCGCCGCTCAGATGTCGTAGACGGCGCCCTGCGTCACGAGCTCGCTGTCCGGGAACACCGCCGTGGCCTCCGCGAGCACCGCGCGGCTGTCGGTCCACGGCGCGATGTGCGTGAGCAGCAGCCGCCCGACGCCTGCGTCCTTCGCCAGCTCACCGGCCTGTTTTCCGGACAGGTGCACGCCATCGGGCCGGTCGGCGGCGTCCGTCCAGGAGGCCTCGGACAGCAACACGTCGACGCCGTCGGCCAGCTCGCCCAGCGCGGCACACGGGCCGGTGTCGCCGGTGTAGGCGAGGATGGCGCCGCCGTAGGAGATCCGCAGGCCGAACGCGGGCGTCGGGTGCTGCACCACGGCTGCCGTCACGTCGAACGGCCCGATCCGCACGGTTTCCTCACGCAGCGTGTGGAAGGCGTAGACGTCGGACAGGTCCACGGCGGCGCGCTCGTCGGCGTCGGCGGCGTACGCGTGGGCCAGCCGCGCGGGCGCGTCCGCCGGGGCGTAGAGCGGCAGCTGCCGCGGCCGGGCCGGGTACGGCGGCGCCGGGTGATAGCGGCGCAGCACCGTGAGGGAGTTGACGTCGGCGCAGTGGTCCGAGTGCAGGTGCGACAGGACGAGCGCGTCGAGGTCGAACGGGTCGAGCACCGTCTGCAGCTGCGCGAACGCGCCGTTGCCGAGCTCGAGGCCCAGCCGGAACCCCTCCGCTTCCAGCAGGTACCCGGACGCGGCGGCGTTCGGGCCGGGGACGCTGCCCGAGCAGCCGAGGATCGTCAGTCGCACGTGGTTCAGCCTAGGCGCTGGTCGGCGCGAGGACACCCGGCGCGAATCCCATGAACCGCGCCGCCAGCCGCGTGAACGGCTCCGGCGATCCCGTGGCCAGGAACTCGTGCTGCGGCGGCGTGTCGCGCTCGGCCAGGAGGTCGAGTTCGGTGAGCACGCGGTAGAGGTCCTTGGCCGTCTCGTCCGCGCTGGAGACGAGCGTGACGTCCTGACCCATCACGATCTGGAGCACGCCGGAAAGCAGCGGGTAGTGCGTGCAGCCGAGCACGAGCGTGTCGACCTCGGCTTCGAGCAGCGGCTGCAGATAGCCCTGCGCGAGGCCCAGGATCTGGCGCCCGGACGTGATGCCGCGCTCCACGAAGTCGACGAACCGGTGGCACGCGACGCTCGTGAGCTGCACGTCGGGCGCTGCGGCGAAAGCGTCGTCGTACGCACGCGAGCGAACGGTCCCCTCGGTCCCGATCACGCCCACGCGGCCACTGTGCGTGACCGACGCGGCGCGACGAGCGGCGGGCAGGACGACCTCGATGACGGGGACGTCGTAGCGCTCACGGGCGTCGCGCAGGCAGGCGGCCGAGGCCGTGTTGCACGCGATGACCAGGGCTTTCACGCCGCCTTCGACGAGGTCGTCGAGGGCTTCGAGGGCGTACTGGCGGGCCGTCGCGATGGGGAGGGGGCCGTACGGGTTGCGTGCGGTGTCGCCGACGTAGCGCAGCTGCTCGGCCGGCAGCAACTCGAGGATCGACCGGGCGACGGTGAGACCGCCGACGCCGGAATCGAAAACCCCGATGGGCGCGTCGGCGGTCGGGGTGCTCACACCTCGAGGCTACCGGCCGCCTTCTTCTTGGGACGGTCGCCCCGCGCCGTCAGCCAGGCCGCGAGAACACCGGCGAGCGCGCCGAACAGGTGGCCCTGCCAGGAGATGCCGGGGTTGCCCGGCAGCAGGCCCCACAGCATCCCGCTCCACACGCCCAGCAGCACGACCGCCACCACGATCTGCCCGAACGCCCGGTTGAAGATGCCGCGGACCAGCAGGAACGCCAGCCACCCGAACGCCAGCCCGGACGCGCCCACCGTGTAGGTGTTCGACGGCCCGACCAGCCAGACCCCCAGGCCCGACACGATCCAGATGATCGCCGTGACCACCGCCCAGCGCCCGATCCCCGCCGCCATCGCCAGGAACGACAGCACGAGCACCGGCACGGTGTTCGAGAACAGGTGCCCCCACCCGGCGTGCAGCAGCGGCGCCCACAGGATCCCGTCGAGCCCTGAGGCCTGCCTCGACACGATGCCCCCGTGGTCGAGGTTCGCGGGCAGGATCACGTCCAGCAGCTCCACCAGGTAGAGCACGAGCGTGAACCCCACCGCGACGATCGCTGCCGCCTTGGGGTTGGGCGGCAGGATGCGCTTCGCCACGTCGGTGGCTTTCGCCTTGTCCGCCGGCTGATCCCCGAACGGCATGGGCTGCGGTGGGAGTGTGCTCACGGGTTCCAGGCTACGTTCGTCCGGTCCGGGTGGCCTCGGGTGAATTCCCTGATGTTCGAGTTCAGGGCCGTTCTCACGACCGCCGCGACGGCCGGCTGATCATGTTTGCCGGCCCGCACAGCCGTTGCGGCAAGTAGTGGTGAGAAGCCGTCGTCCTGCCGTTGCGGATCGTGTCTTTCTCGTCATGTCCATTGCCGCGGTGAAGCACCGGGCGATGTTTCTCGCACGCCGTTCTCGACCGGAGCCGCCCGAAGCCACCCGCGCTCGACCGCTAGTGGCTGTGATCGAACGGGCTCTCCCCCGGCGTGAGTTCCGAGAAGACCTTGATGAGGTGCTCCGCCGTGGCCTCCTCGGTCTGGCCGGCCGTCGCCTCCTCGAACTCGGCGCTGCTGATCGCGATTCGGGCGCTGCGCGGGAACATCGCCTGCTCGTACTCGGACAGCGCGGCCTCGACGTCGCCCGGGTGGGCGGCGAGGGCCTGGGCGAGTTCGGCGGCGTCGAGCATGGCGAGGTTGGCGCCTTCGCCGTTGGGGGGCATGAGGTGGGCGGCGTCGCCGATGAGGGTCACGCCCGGCACGCGGTCCCAGCAGTGCTCGAGGGGCAGGACGTAGTGCGGGCGCAGCACGGGTGGGGTGTCTCCGTCGGTGATCAGTGCCGTCAGTTCCGGGGCCCAGCCGGTGAACTCCTGCGCGACGTGGGCGGCGGCACCGGCCGGGTCGGTGAAGTCGACGGCCGCGAACCAGTCGAGCGGCCGCGTCAGTGACACGTACGTGTGGATGGTGTCACCGCTTTCGCGGTGGGCCATGATGCCCTTGTCCTGCCCGATGGCACCCATCGAGCCGCCGCCGACGGCCTTGGCGGTGGCGGGGTGGCGGGTGTCGGCCTCGTACAGGTAGGTCTCGACCATCGCCGTGCCGGAGTACACGGGGACGGCGGACGAGAGCAGCGGCCGGACGCGCGACCACGCGCCGTCGGCGCCGACCAGCAGGTCGCTGACGACCACGCTGCCGTCGGTGAAGGTGGCTTCGTGCCGGCCGTCTTCCCGGGTGCGGGCCTCGAGAACCTTGTGGCCCCAACGAACCGTGCCGGCGGGAAGCGAGTCGAGCAGCAGCTGCCGCAGCTCCCCGCGTTGGACTTCGGGCCGGCCTCCGGTGCCGTCGTCGGCCTTGTCGAACAGCACGGTGCCCTCGCGGTCCAAGAACCGCGTCTGCTGGCGGCCGTCGAGGATGAGGCCGCGGAACTCGTCGGAGAGTTCGGCGGCTTCGATGGCGATCTGACCGTTGTAGTCGTGGATGTCGAGCATGCCGCCCTGTGCGCGGGACGACGGGGAGTCCTCGGCTTCATAGACCGTGGCCGGGATGCCGTGGACGTGCAGCACGCGGGCGAGGATGAGGCCGCCGAGGCCGGCGCCGATGATCGTGACGGTGTTCATGATGGCTCCTTCGGGTTCGGAGCAGCCGTTCGAGCTGCCCTCGAACCGAAGGTTGCCGTGATCCACTGGCACGGCGCGCACACCGCGCTGCCACCCACCTGGCACGCCCTGCCAGCACGCTGCCAGAAGCTCAGGCCGGAGCCGGTGGCAGCTCCCGAAGCGCCAACGCCCAGTCCACCGCGGCCTCCGCGTGCAGCCGCGTGGTCGGGAAGACCGGGACCGAGCTGTCGGACTGGTCGACCAGCAGCTCGATCTCCGTGCAGCCATAGATCACGCCCTCGGCTCCCGCGAGAACCAGCCGCGCGATCACCTCGCGATACGCCGCCCGCGAAGACGGCCGGACAACGCCGTGCACCAGCTCGTCGTAGATCACCCGGTGCACCAGCTCCTGGTCCACTTCGGACGGAACCAGCACCGAGAGTCCATGTGCCGCAAGGCGTTCACGGTAGAATGGCTGGCTCATCGTGAACGCGGTCCCCAGCAGGCCCACCGAGGAAATCCCGGCGGACAGCACCGCCGCGGCCGTCGTGTCCCCCAGGTGCAGGAACGGCACCCGCAGCCGCAAGGCCGAAGCCACCTTGTGCATCGTGTTGGTGCACAACACGATCACGTCCGCGCCCGCCGCTTCCAAGGCCGAAGCGGCGGCGGCCAGCAACTCCCCCGCCGCCGCCCAGTCACCCGAAGCCTGCAGCGCTTCGATCTCCGCGAAGTCTACGGAGTACAGCACCACCCGCGCGGAGTGGTACCCGCCCAGCGCCGACCGCACGCGCTCGTTCACCAGGCGGTAGTACTCCGCCGAAGACTCCCAGCTCATGCCGCCCAGGAGCCCGATCATCTTCACGCCCAGAGCTGCCCGTCCAGCCGCGCGGCGGCTTCGTCGAGCGAACCCGCGTACGCGCCCGTGGACAGGTACTTCCAACCGGCGTCCGCCACGACGAAGGCGACGTCCGCGGCCTCTCCGCGAGCGGCGGCCTTCTCGGCGACGGCCAACGCGGCATGCAGCACCGCGCCCGTCGAGATACCCGCGAAGATGCCCTCGTTCTCCAGCAGCTCACGCGTCCGCCGAAGCGCGTCGTACGCGCCGACGGAGTAGCGCCCGTTCAGCACGCTGGGGTCATACAGCTCCGGCACGAACCCCTCGTCGAGGTTGCGCAGGCCGTACACGAGCTCGCCGTAGCGCGGTTCGGCCGCGATGATCTGCACACCCGGCTTCGCCTCGTGCAGGTACCGCCCGACACCCACCAAAGTCCCCGTCGTGCCGAGGCCGCCGACGAAGTGGGTGATCGTCGGCAGGTCCTTCAGCAGCTCAGGGCCGGTACCGCGGTAGTGCGCGTCGGCGTTGGCCGGGTTGCCGTACTGGTAGAGCATCACCCAGTCGGGGTTCTGCTCGGCCAGTTCCTTGGCCCGCCGCACGGCTTCGTTCGAGCCGCCCGCCGCCGGTGAGAACACGATCCGCGCGCCGTAGGCCTGCAGCAGCTGCTTGCGCTCGGTGGAGGTGTTCTCCGGCATCACGCACACCAGGCCGTAGCCCTTGAGCTTCGCGGCCATGGCGAGCGAGATACCGGTGTTGCCCGAGGTCGGCTCGAGGATCGTCGAGCCACGCCGCAGGCGGCCCTCACGCTCGGCGGCCTCGATCATGGCCAGCGCCGGCCGGTCCTTGATCGAACCGGTCGGGTTGCGGTCCTCGAGTTTCGCCCACAACCGCACGTCGTGGGTGGGCGAGAGCCGGGGCAGCCCCACGAGCGGCGTGCCGCCGAGCGCGTCGAGCAGGGACTCGTAGCGGGCCATGGGTTTAGCGCGCGCCGCCGGCCACGGCGGGCAGGATGGTCAGCGTGTCGCCGTCCTTCACCTCGGCCGCGAGGCCGCCTGCGAAGCGCACGTCCTCGTCGTTGACGTAGACGTTGATGAAGCGGTGCAGCTTCTCCTCCTTGACCAGGCGCGCCTTCAGCCCGGAGTGGCGCGACTCGACGTCGTCGATCACCTCGAGCACGGTCTTGCCCGCCGCCTCGACGGACTTCTCGCCGCCGGTGTGCGTGCGCAGGATGGTCGGGATGGAGACGGTCACGGCCATGGTTTTCTACCTCCGAAGTGGGTTCTGTGAAGCTGACGCGCGGGACGCAGCCCTTATTCCGGCAGCTCAGTCGACGATCTCGACCGGCTCCTCGGTGATCTCGGCGTCCACGATCCGGTACGAGCGGAACTCGTGCGAATCGGGGTCCTTCGTGGAGACGAGCACGTAGTGCGCGTCGGGTTCGGCGGCGATGTTCGCGTCGGTGCGCGACGGGTAGGCCTCCGTCGCGGTGTGCGAGTGGTAGATCACCACGGGCACCTCGTCGTTCGCGTCCATCTCGCGGTAGAGCTTGAGCAGGTCACCCGAGTCGAACTCGTAGAACGTCGGTGACCGCGCCGCGTTCAGCATCGGGATGAACCGTTCGGGGCTGTCGGAGCCCACGGGACCGGCGATCACCCCACACGCCTCGTCGGGGTGGTCACGGCGGGCATGGGCGACGATCTCGTCGACGAATTCACGGCGGATCCGGAGCACATTCGACATCTTAGGTGGTGGACCCACCCTGTCCAGACTGTGAGACCTTCCGCTCAGGCACCTGGTCGGGGACAATTTCAGGCGTGCCTGTACCGCCGAAGGTCCGCGACCGCTGCCTGCCGTTCCTGCCCGACGGCGACCGGATCCAGTACGTGTTCGCCGGCAACTCGCTCTACCTCAACGGGATGGCGGCGCTCTACGGCTTCCTGGTGGTGGTCACCGATCGCCGCGTGGTCGTGCTCGCCTGCGGCCGCTTCAGGCGGCTGCGGCCGAAGTCGGTGTGGGAGGTACTGCCGCGCTCCACGGAGCTCGGGCCGGTGGAGGAACACCCCTCGCTGGGTCCGACGGTCTCGTTCGCGGACCTCGTGCTGGAGATCGACGAGGCCGACATCGTCGCGATCCGGGCCGCCGACCTCGAACGCGACGGCGTGTGGGCCCCGCAGGACCCGCTGCCGGACCTCTAACCCTCGAACGCCTCGGGCCACACGTCCCGGTACGCCGCCACCCCACTGGCCGCGGTGGCCGTGAGCAGCCCGTGGACCATCGCGCGGGCGAACACCCGCGCGGCTGCCGAGCACAACGCGTCGAGCGCCGCCGCGCGCTGCCCGTCGGCGAACGTGCCGATGCCGGCGGGCAGCTCGCGAGCCCCCGTGGCCAGGGCGAAGACCGTGTCGCCGTCGAACATCGTGTGGGCCGGGCGCACGGCGCGGGCCAGGCCGTCCTGCGCCGCCACCGCGAGCCGGCGCGCCTCGGCCTTCGACAGCGCCGCGTCGCACGCGACCACGCCGATCGTGGTGTTCAGGTCAGTCCGTGCCGGTGGCACCGCGCCCGGCCGCGAAGGCCAGCGGACGCCGAACTCGCCCGCGACCTCGTGGTCCGCGGCGAACGCGCGCCCGGTCGCGAAGTCCACGGCTTCGCCGCCGGCGTTCACGGCCGCCAGCGCCCCGACGGTCACGCCGTCGACCACCTCGCTCGCCGAGCCGATGCCGCCCTTGAGCGACCCGACCACGGCCCCGGTGCCGGCACCGACCGTGCCCGAGGCGAACGTCTTCGAGGCCGCTTCGCAAGCGGCGTAACCGAAAGCCGCGTCCGGCCGGTTGCCCCAGTCGCTGCGGGGAAGATCGAACAGCACCGCGCCGGGCACGATGGGCACGACCTCGTGCGGCTGGAGCCCGACGGGGAAGCCCAGGTTGCGCTCGGACAGCCAGCGCATCACGCCGTCGGCCGCGGCCAGCCCGTACGCGCTGCCGCCCGACAGGCACACGGCGTTCACGCGCTGCACCAGGTTCTCCGGCTCCAGCAAGTTGGTCTCGCGCGTGCCAGGCGCGCCGCCACGCTGGTCGACCGCGCCCGTCGCGCCGTCCGGCACGAGGACCACGGTGGTGCCGGTGGCCCAGCCGTCGCCGAGGCGGTGGTGGTGCCCGACGAGGACACCCGGAACGTCGGTGATCACGCGGTCAGCGCCTGGATCAGCGTCTCCTGCACCCAGGTCAGCCAGTGGTAGACGCCAAGGTGCGGGGCGCGCGGGTCGTCGTCGGGCAGCTCGTCGGGCATGTCCTCGGTGACGTCGAGCGCCGTGCCCAGCGCGAGGCGCACGTCGTTGAGCGCGCCCAGCCACGCGTCGGCCTGCTCGACGTCCAGGTGCACGTCGCCGCCGTCGCGCGGCAGCGTGTCGAGCACGACCTTCGCCACGCCGACCTTCGTCTCCAGCAGCTCGGGCTCGTGCAGCGAGCGCATGGCCGCCGCGGAGTCGAGGTCCTCGCGGGAGGGGTTGTCGGGGTCGAGCTTGTGAAAATCGGGCAGCAGCCTGGAGAGCACCGGGTCGTCGGGCGACTCCGACGGGCCGGTACGGATGCCGGTGAGCTCGGCCAGCTCGTCCTGCGGCGCTTCCTCGGCCCGCGCTTGGAGCATGTCCTCGAGCTGGCTGACCAGGCCGCGCAGCACGGCGGCCTCCTGCTGCTCGAACCCGGCGAGGATCACGTCGCCCTTGCGGCGCCACGCCTTCACGAGGGCTGCTCCATCGTCGCCCACAGCCCGGCGGCGTGCAGCTTCGCCACGTCCGTCTCCACCTTCTCCTTGGACCCCGACGACACGATCGCCTTGCCCTTGTGGTGCACGTCGAGCATCAGTTTCGTGGCGTGGTCCCGGCTGTAGCCGAACAGCTTCTGGAACACGTACGTCACGTACGACATCAGGTTGACCGGATCGTTCCACACGACGGTCCGCCAGGGCTTGTCCTCCTCGGCGACCTCTGCCCCGAGTGGATCAACCTGCGTCTGTTCGGATGCGACAGGCGTGGACATGCACCCCATGGTGTCACGGGGGTCACGGGGTACGCCGCGCCAGGTCCGGCCATGTGGGTGAATAGGCTGGCCCCATGGGTGCACCCGAGCCGGTAACCAGCGCCAGCACGGCGCTGCTCACCGACCACTACGAGCTGACCATGCTGGGCAGCGCGCTGGCCGACGGGACCGCGGAGCGGCCCTGCGTGTTCGAGGTCTTCGCGCGCCGGCTGCCCGACGGGCGGCGCTACGGCGTCGTCGCCGGAACCGCGCGCGTCCTCGACGCGATCGCCGACTTCCGGTTCACCGACGCTGAGCTGACCGTGCTGGAGCAGACGGCGGTGGTCGACGACGCGACGCTGTCGTGGCTGGCCGGCTACGAGTTCTCCGGCGACATCGAGGGCTATCCCGAGGGTGAGCTGTACTTCCCGGGCTCGCCGATCCTCACCGTGAGCGGCACGTTCGCCGAGGCCGTGGTGCTGGAGACGCTGGCGCTGTCGATCCTCAACCACGACAGCGCCATAGCCTCCGCCGCCGCCCGCATGGCCGGCGCCGCGCACGGGCGCCCGATCATCGAGATGGGCGGGCGGCGCACCCACGAGTACGCCGCCGTCGCCGCCGCGCGCGCCGCGTACATCGCGGGCTTCGCGACCACGTCGAACCTCGAGGCCGGGCGCCGCTACGGCATTCCCACGCGCGGCACCGTCGCCCACGCCTTCATGCTGCTGCACGACAGCGAGGAGCAGGCGTTCCGCGCGCAGGTGGACAAGATGGGCCCGGACACGACCCTGCTCGTGGACACCTACGACATCACCGCCGGCATCGAGACCGCCGTCCGCGTGGCCGGGTCCGAGCTCGGCGCGATCCGGATCGACTCGGGCGACGTCGGCCCGCTCGCGCGCAAGGCTCGTGACCAGCTCGACTCCCTCGGCGCGAAGGACACCCGCATCGTCGTGTCCGGCGACCTCGACGAACACGCCATCGCGGCGCTGCGCGCGGAGCCGGTGGACGCGTACGGCGTGGGCACCTCTGTGGTCACCGGCTCGGGCGCGCCGACCGCCGGCATGGTCTACAAGCTGGTGGAGGTCGACGGCCGGCCCGTTGCGAAACGCAGCGCGCACAAGGAATCCCGCGGCGGGCGCAAGCACTCGCTGCGGCGGCACCGCTCCACCGGCACGGCCGTGGAAGAGGTCGTGTGGACGGAGGCATCGGGCCGCCCGAAGCCCGAGGAACACGATCTTGACCTGCAGATCCCCCTGGTGCGCGGCGGCCGCGCGGTGGATGATCTGCCCACGCTGGACGACGCGCGGGCCCGGTTGCGGCGCGCACAGATCAGCCTGCCGTGGGAAGGGCTCAAGCTCTCGCACGGCGAGCCCGCGATACCGACGACGTTTCTGTAGAGGGAGCCGAGAAATGGGAACCGCGCTGATCGTGGTGGACGTGCAGAACGATTTCTGCGAGGGCGGCTCGCTGGGCCTGCCCGGCGGCGCGGCCGCCGCGGAGGCCATTTCGCGCCAGGCCGCCGAAGGGGGCTACGACCACGTGGTCGCCACCCGCGACCACCACGTCGACCCGGGCGACCACTTCAGCGACACGCCGAACTTCTCCACGAGCTGGCCGCGCCACTGCGTCGCGGGCACCGCGGGCGCGTCGTTCCACCCGTCGCTCGACGTCGTGCCGATCACGGCCGTGTTCTCGAAGGGCGAGTACACCGCGGCGTACTCCGGCTTCGAGGGCAAGTCCGGCGACGGCCGGTCGCTCGAGGAGTGGCTGCGCGCCAACGACGTGACCGAGGTCGAGGTCGTCGGCATCGCCACGGACTTCTGCGTGCGCGCCACGGCGCTGGACGCCGCGCAGGCCGGGTTCGGCGTGAAGGTGCTGCTGGACCTCACCGTCGGCGGTTCGCAGCCGACCGTGGACGCGACGCTGGCCGACTTCGACAAAGCCGGTGTCACCTACTCCGGCACCGCGGTGGTGCCCGCCGCGTCCTGAGTGGACGCTCAGCGCGTTCAGGCAGGCGGCTGCGGCGCGCCGCCCTTGCCGAACGGGTTGCAGGCAGCGGTGCCGAGGTAGATGTCACCGCTGGCCGGGCCGCCCTGCGGGAACAGCTGGATGTGCACGGCGTGCGTCACGAGGCTGCCGTCGGCGGGCTGCGGGGTCACGGTCTCGTTGATCGTGACCGCCGCCAGCGCCGTGCCCGCCTCACCGCCGGGAATCAGCACGCGGTAGTTCGCGGGGATCGACGACGGCACGGTGAACCCGCCGACCTCGCCGATCGAGACCGTGCCGCTGCTGCCGTTCTTGGTGGTCGAGCAGCCCGCGGAGTAGGTGCGGACGGTGATCGCCGGGCCGCCGAAGCGCTTGAGCACGTCGGCCTCGAACCGCTGACCACCCGTCGCCACGGTGGCCACGGCGCCGTTGCGGCCGCACGTGGTGGCGCCGAGGCCGAACACCGCGACGTCGCCGGTGTCGCCGCCGCTGGTGCGCGCGGTGGTGGGACCGTCGGCGTCGCAGCGGGCGAGGTCGCCGGTGACCACGTGCTGGTTGTCGACCAGGACGTCGACGCTGCCCGACGAGCCCCAGCCGGTGGAGGTGGGGCCGTCGGCGAGCGCCGGGGCCGGTAGCCCCGCGGCGGCCGCGCCCAGCAGTGCCGTCGCCGTGACCAAGACCCGTCCGCGCATCACCCGTGCTCCCTTCGACCTGTGGTTGCATCCTCGGCAGCAGGGCACCCCCACGAAACGTCACAACCCCTACACCACCCGGACGAGTGGTGTGGTGAGGAACGCAACTTGTCGGGGAAACCCGGGGTAACGAGCGTTAACCTCCTCGAACGTCCGTTTTCGATCGTGGGAGGTCTCCGTGTCGTCGCTGTCCCTCACCGGCCGCCGCCAGGTGCTGGCCGACCTCGTGCCCGGCGCCCTGGTGCGCGACCTGACGCTGGTCGCCGGCGGCGCCCTGCTCACCGGCGTGGCCGCGCAGCTGGTCATCCCCGTCCCGGGCAGCCCGGTGCCGATGACCGGCCAGACGTTCGCCGCGCTGCTCGTGGGCGCCTCGCTCGGCATGCGCCGCGGCGCCGCCTCGATGCTGCTGTACCTGCTCGTCGGCGCGGCCGGCGTGCCGTGGTTCCAGGGCGCGACGTCGGGGCTGTCCGGCGCTTCGGCCGGGTACGTCGTCGGGTTCGTTTTCGCCGGTGCGCTCGTGGGCGCGCTCGCCCGCCGCGGTGGTGACCGCACTCCGCTGCGCACGGTGGGGACCATGGTGCTCGGCAACGTCGTGATCTACGCGTTCGGCGTGCCGTGGCTGATGGCCGCCGCCGGCTTCGACTTCTCGACGGCGTTCGCCAAGGGCGTGGTGCCGTTCCTGATCGGCGACGCGCTGAAGATCGTGGTCGCGGCGGGTGTCCTGCCGCTCGCGTGGGCCGCGGTGGCGCGCCTGCACAAGGAAGACTGAGTGCGCGGCGCTCCGGCACGAGCGGCCCGTTCGTGCCGGAGCGCCAAACCTGTCGGCCCCGGCGGCTATCGTGTATCGCTGTGCCCGCTCGAAGTGATTTCCCCGGCGTCCTCGAACTCCTCACCCATGCTGTGGAGTCCGTGGGCGGAGCCGAGCGGCCGGGCCAGGTGAAGATGGCCGACGCCGTCGGCCACGCCATCCGCACCGGTGAACACCTCGCCGTGCAAGCGGGTACGGGAACCGGGAAGTCGCTGGCGTACCTGGTGCCCGCGATCCGCCACGCGGTGGAGAAGGAAGCCACCGTCGTGGTCTCCACGGCCACGATCGCGCTGCAGCGCCAGCTCGTGGACCGCGACCTGCCGCGCCTGGCGAAGGCGCTGAAGAAGCCGCTGGGCCGCGAACCGACCTTCGCGATCCTCAAGGGCCGCCGCAACTACCTGTGCCTGCACCGGCTCGACACGGGCGCGCCCGACGAGCCCGAAGACGCGCAGCTGTTCGACCCGTTCGCCGTTTCCCGGCTGGGCAAGGAGGTCACGCGGCTGCACGAGTGGTCTTCGGACACCGAGACCGGTGACCGCGACGAGCTCGTGCCGGGTGTCTCCGACCAGGCGTGGCGCCAGGTTTCCGTGACCGCCAGGGAATGTCTCGGCGCGGCACGCTGCCCGATCGGCACCGACTGCTTCGCCGAACGCGCGCGGGCCGAGGCCGGGCGCGCGGATGTGGTCGTGACCAACCACGCGCTGCTCGCCATCGACGCGTTGCAGGGCTACCAGGTGCTGCCCGACCACGACCTCGTGATCATCGACGAGGCCCACGACCTGGTCGACCGCGTCACGTCCGTCGCCACGGGCGAGCTGACCAGCGCCATGGTGTCCGCGGCCGCGCGCCGCTGCGGGCGGCTGATCGACGCCGACGTGGCCGACCGCCTGCTGGAAGCGAGCGACGGCCTCGCGCTGATCCTCGACGATCTCCCGGCCGGACGGCTGGATACGCTGCCGCAGGCGCTGAACGGCGCGATCCCCGCGGTGCGCGACGCGGCGAAGGCCTGCCTGACGGCGCTGGGTTCAGACCGCAAGGAAGACGTCGACGGGGCCACCGCGCGCAAGCTGGCGCGCTCGCTGCTCGAAGAGGTGCACGACACCGCGGCGCGCCTGCTCGACGCGTACGACGAGGATCTGGCGCACCAGCGTGACGTCGTGTGGCTCACGGGCGACCGCTACTCGGCGAACCCGAGGCCGCCGGCGTTGAAGGTGGCACCACTGGGCGTCGCGGGGCTGCTGCGCGAGCGCGTGTTCAACCTCAACACCACTGTGCTCACCTCGGCGACGCTGACCCTGGGCGGCGAGTTCGACACCATGGCGCGGCAGTGGGGCCTGCCGCCGGGCGGCGCGCGCGTCACGAAGGCGCCCGGTACGGCCACGGACAAGGAAGCGCCGGCCGACGAGGACAAGGGACCGAAGTGGACGGGCCTCGACGTCGGCTCGCCCTTCGACCACCGGCGCAACGGGATCCTCTACCTCGCCAAGCACCTGCCGCCGCCGGGCCGCGACGGGCTGGCGGAGTCCACAATGGACGAACTCGCCGGATTGGTCGAGGCCGCGGGCGGGCGCACGCTGGGGTTGTTCTCCTCGATGCGCGCGGCCAAGCAGGCCGCCGAAGCGATGCGCGAGCGGCTCGACTACCCGATCCTGTGCCAGGGCGACGACTCGATGCCCACGCTGGTGCGCCAGTTCACCGACGAGCCGCGTACGTGCTTGTTCGGCACGCTCACGCTGTGGCAGGGCGTCGACGTGCCGGGGCCGTCGCTGCAGCTCGTGGTGGTGGACCGGATCCCGTTCCCGCGCCCCGACGACCCGGTGCTGTCGGCACGCCAGCGAGCCGTGGAAGCTCGTGGTGGCAACGGGTTCCTCACGGTCGCGGCCACGCACGCGGCGCTGCTGCTCGCGCAGGGCACGGGTCGGCTGCACCGCTCGATGACCGACCGCGGTGTGGTCGCGGTGCTGGACTCGCGCCTGGCAACCGCGCGGTACGGCGGTTTCGTGCGCGCGTCGCTGCCGCCCTTCTGGCCCACCACGGATCCCCAGGTCGCACGCGACGCGCTGAAGCGGCTCGACGCGGCGGCGCCCGCGTGACGGCGCGCACAACCCGGGCGGGTACGGTGAAGAGAACGAACACGACAGGGAGCACCGGTTGACCCAGGATTCGTCCAGCGCACGATCCCGGACCGTCAGTGTCGACGACACCGGGGTGCGGCGCCGTCTCGCCGATGGCAGCGAAGAGGCCGTCCAGTGGGCGGAGCTCTCGTCCGTGATGGTCAGAGTGATCCCGGACGGCCCGTGGAACGAGGACGTGTTCTTCATGCTCGTCGGCAACGACGGCAGGGGCACGGCCGTCCCCAGTGGAGACCCGGCGGCCGACGCCCTCATCGAGCGCCTCCAGTCGCTGCCCGGCTTCGACAACGAGAAGTTCATCGAGGCCATGACCACGGACGCCGACCAGGCGTACGTGGTCTGGCAGAGCTGACTTTCCAGCACAGAGCAGAGCCGAGGCCCTCGCGTGGGGCCTCGGCTCTTGCTGCGTCAGGCGGTCGGGAAGGACTCCGTGACGGGGATGGCTTTCTTCAGCGTCCGGCTCACGGTGCACAGGCGGTCGATCGCGCGGTCCACCGCGGTTGCGAGGGCTTCGCGCTGTTCCGCGTCGAGCGAAGACACGTCGACGTCGAAAGTCACGTGCACGCCGTCGAGCTCCGAAGCACCTTCGCGGCGATCAGCCGTGACGCCGACGCGGAACTTCGAGTCCTCGCCGATGCGGCGCGTGATCAGGTTCTCCGCGGTCACGGCGGAGCAGCCCGCGGTCGCGATCTGCAGCAGTTCGGCCGGCGAGAACGAGCCTTCCGCGCCCTTGCGCCCGATTCGCACCTCCGCGCCGCGCTCGTTGCGTCCCACGAACTGGTGCTCGCCTTCGCGCTGCACTTCCAGGGTCATCGCCCGCTCCTCACGACGTCGTCTACTGATCAAAACCGCAAGCGGCACACCGGTGTTCCGCGTCGAGACGCACCGCACTCACGCCGGGTACTGCGCCAGCACCGTGATCGTGCCGGGATCGACCTCGGTGAACCCCGCGTCCCGGACGGCGATCACGCGGTCCTCGCGCCAGCCGGCCTCGGGGTCGTCCACGGGGCACAGTTCCTTCCACCGCGCGGGCGACGGCGTCCGCACGGCCACGCGGTAGTCCTGCGCCGCCCACGCCGCCAGCTCGGCTTCCGACAGCAGGGAGGCCAGGATCATCGTCCCGTGCCCGACCTGCGCGGAGGCCTTGCCGACGGTCATCGGCACCTCCGGGTTGAGCAGCAGCAGCGGCACGCCCTCGGGTGCCGGACCCGGGGTGTCGGGCGGCAGCTCACTGCCGGAGATCTGCAGGCGCGACACCTCCTTCGGCGTCTCGCTGACCAGTCCGGGCACGAGCGCCCGTACCTCGGCGCCGTCGACCTCGACGGTGATGCCCGGCAGGTCGAGCACGGCCTGCCAGTGCGTGCCCCGGGCTCGCCGCGCGACCTTGCGGATGCGGTTGTCCAGCCACGCGTGCATCGGCTCGGCCCATTCGCCGCCGGGCTCGGAGCGTTCGTCGAGGCACACGGCCAGCGCCGCGGCGGCGGCCGCCTCGAGCAGGGGCGTGCGTCCGGGCGGCTCAGCGCGTTCGATGCGCAGGATGACCGGCATCGCGCGCACCTGGGCCGGGTCCTCGTCCGAGGTGTCGGACGTGTCCTCCGCGGGCAACCCGAGCCAGTAGGCGTAGCGGCTGCCCAGCGGCTCCAGCACGTGGTTCACGGCCTGACCAGCTCCAGCCCGTCGGCGGCGTCGGCCGCCTCGACCTCGGCGCGCGTGACGCCCAGGACGAACAGCACCGCGTCCAGGTAGGGGTGCGAAAGCGCGGTGTCCGCGACCTCGCGCAGCGCGGGCTTCGCGTTGAACGCCACGCCCATGCCGGCCGCCGCCAGCATGTCGATGTCGTTCGCCCCGTCGCCGACGGCGACGCACTGGCCCAGCGGGATGCCGTAGTCCTCGGCAAAGCGGCGAAGCGCCTTCGCCTTGCCCGCGCGGTCCACGACCTCGCCGACTACGCGGCCGGTGAGCTTGCCGTCGACGATCTCCAGCTCGTTGGCCGCCGCGAAGTCGAGGCCGAGTTCGTCCACGAGGTGGTCGATGACCTGCGTGAACCCACCCGAGACCACGCCGCAGCGGAAGCCCATGCGCTTGAGCGTGCGCACGGTCGTGCGCGCGCCTGGCGTGAGCTCGATCGAGGCCGCGACCTCGTCGAGCACCGTCGCGGGCAGCCCGGCCAGCAGCGAGACGCGCTGTTCGAGCGACTCGGTGAAGTTCAGCTCGCCGCGCATGGCGGCTTCGGTGATCTCGCGAACCTGCGCCTCGACGCCGGCGTGCGCGCCGAGCATCTCGATGACTTCGCCCTGCACCAGCGTGGAGTCGACGTCGAACACCACCAGCCGCTTCGCGCGCCGGCTGATGCCCGCGCGCTCCACCGCAACGTCCACGGCAGCCGTCGAGGCGGCGTCGGCCAGCGCCGACCGCAGCTCGGCGTCGGCGGCCTCGGTGTCTTCGCGGACCGAGACGTACAGCTCCAGCCCGGTCACCGGGTAGTCGGCGACGCTGCGGATCGAGTCGATGTTCGCGCCGAGGGCGGCCAGCCGCGCCGCGACCTCGGAGAACGACCGCGCCGTCACCGGACGGCCCAGCATCACCAGCACGTGGGACGAGTCCTGCTTGCCGAGGGCGAACGGGTCGGCGCCGATCTCGTCGCCGATCTTCACCTCCACCTGCATGCCGACGGTCGCCATCGCCTGCTCCACGGACTCCTGCAGGCCCTCCGGGTCGCGGTAGACGCCGGCGAGAACCCCCAGCACGAGCTGTCCGCGGATCACGACCTGCTCGACGTCGAGCACGTCGACGTCGTGGCGAGTGAGCACGGCGAACAACACGGAGGAGACACCGGGCTTGTCGGGACCGGTCGTGGTGATCAGGACGGGCGTCTGGGTCACTGGGCTCTATCCCTCGTTCGGCGCTGTGCGAGCACGCTCAGTCTGGCGCGGATGACCGAGCGCAAAAAGGGCGCGTGCCCGGCTTCACACAAGCCGGGCACGCGCCCTGATGATCAAACGGGCTTTTACTGCTCGCCCGAGTTGTCCTTGCCGTGGTCGCCCGGCATGGTCGCGTCGACCAGCTTCTGCGACGGCGCGGCCTGGTGGCGCGGCTTGCCGAAGAAGCCGATCTCACCTTCGGCGTGCATGCGCTCCACCATGTGCGGGTAGTGCAGCTCGAACGCCGGGCGCTCGGAGCGGATGCGCGGCAGCTCGGTGAAGTTGTGCCGCGGCGGCGGACACGACGTGGCCCATTCGAGGGAGTTGCCGTAGCCCCAGGGGTCGTCGACCGTGACGATCTCGCCGTAGCGGTAGCTCTTGAACACGTTCCAGATGAACGGCAGCGTGGACGCACCGAGGATGTACGCGCCGATCGTGGAGATCGTGTTCAGCGTGGTGAACCCGTCGCTGGCCAGATAGTCGGCGTAGCGGCGGGGCATGCCCTCGGCGCCGAGCCAGTGCTGGACCAGGAACGTGCCGTGGAAGCCGATGAACGTCGTCCAGAAGTGCCACTTGCCGAGCTTCTCGTCCATCATCCGGCCCGTGATCTTCGGGAACCAGAAGTAGATGCCGGCGAAGGTGGCGAACACGATCGTGCCGTAGAGGACGTAGTGGAAGTGCGCCACCACGAAGTAGCTGTCCGACACGTGGAAGTCGATGGCCGGCGCGGCCAGCAGGATGCCGGTCAGGCCACCGAAGAGGAACGTGACGATGAAGCCCATCGAGAAGATCATCGGCGTCTCGAAGGACAGCTGGCCCTTCCACATCGTGCCGATCCAGTTGAAGAACTTCACCCCGGTCGGGACCGCGATCAGGAAGGTCATGAAGGAGAAGAACGGCAGCAGCACGGCGCCGGTGGCGTACATGTGGTGCGCCCACACCGCCACGGACAGGGCCGCGATCGCCAGCGTCGCGAAGACCAGGCCCTTGTAACCGAACACCGGCTTGCGGCTGAAGACCGGGAAGATCTCCGACACGATCCCGAAGAACGGTAGGGCGACGATATACACCTCTGGGTGACCGAAGAACCAGAACAGGTGTTGCCAGAGGATCACCCCGCCGTTGGCCGGGTCGAAGACGTGCGCTCCTAGATGCCGGTCCGCCAGCAGGCCGAACAGGGCCGCGGTCAGGATCGGGAACGCGAGCAGGATCAGGATGCTGGTGACCAGGATGTTCCAGGTGAAGATGGGCATCCGGTACATCGTCATACCCGGGGCGCGCAGGCAGACCACGGTGGTGACCATGTTGACCGCACCGAGGATCGTGCCCAGACCGGAGACGATCAGGCCGGAGATCCAGAGGTCGGCGCCGACGCCCGGCGAGTGGATCGCGTCCGACAGCGGGGTGTAGGCGAACCAGCCGAAGTCGGCGGCGCCACCCGGCGTCAGGAATCCGGAAAGGACGATCAGCCCACCGAAGAGGTAGAGCCAGTACGAGAACGCGTTGAGCCGCGGGAACGCGACGTCGGGCGAACCGATCTGCAGCGGCAGCACGAAGTTGGCGAACCCGAAGAGGATCGGGGTCGCGTACAGCAGCAGCATCACTGTGCCGTGCATGGTGAAGAGCTGGTTGTACTGCTCCTGCGACAGGAACTGCTGGCCCGGGCGGGCCAGCTCCGTGCGGATCAGCATGGCCATCGCTCCGCCCGCCATGAAGAAGGCGAACGAGGTGACCAGGTACATGATGCCGATCTGCTTGTGGTCCGTCGTGCGGAACAACCGCAGCAGGTACGAACCCTTAACCGTCTCGCGCGCGGGGTATGGGCGCGTTGCGATCGGCTTGGGGGCTACGGCCGTCACTCCTGCCTCCAACACTGAAACCTTGTGGTGGTCATCGTCCGGGTCGCCGCGGGTCGGGACAGGCCCGATCCGACGGCTAGAGGGATGGTAGCCCTCGCTACCCACCGTCGCTCGCACCGGCTGGTTAGATCACCGCATGGCCGACCCGTACACGGCTTCCGCGCTCCACGCGGCCCTCTCGGCGGCCCGCCGCCTCGGCCTCGCGACGGGGTCGGCCGAGGTCCTCCACGAACGCTCGAACGTGCTGGTGAGACTGGGTTCCGTCGTCGCGAGGGTGCCCGGGACGACACGCTTGCTGCGGCCCGACGCGACGGCCTGGCTCGAGCGCGACGTCGCCGTTTCGCGGCACCTCACGCAGAGTGGTGTGCTCGTCGTCTCACCCACCACGGATCCCCCGGCCGGGCCCCATTTCGCCGACGGGCTGCCGGTGACGCTCTGGCACTGGACGCCGCACGATCCGGACCATCGGCACACGCCGGGAGAAGTCGCGAGTTCACTCGCGACCGTCCACGCGGCACTGCTTGCCTATCCGGGTGAACTTCCCGTGCGCGGGCCCGTCGACGAGCTGCTGGGCGCGCTCGACCGGCACGGCGCCACGATGGACGGTGCCGCGGATTCCCTGCGCGCCGAGGCGTTGCGGCTCGCGGAAGCGCTGCCGGCGGACCGGATCCAGGCCCTGCACGGCGATGCGCACCCGGGCAACGTCATCGCGACCGCGGAAGGGCCGTGCTGGCTCGATTTCGAGGACACCTGGCGCGGACCGCTTGCCTGGGACCTCGCGATCCTGGCGAAACAGGGCGGACCGTCGTTCCTGGCGGCTTATCCGGACGCGGTGGATTCGGCTTCCGTCGAGGCGTGTCTGCGGTTGCGCGAGCTGTTCGTGGTGGTGTGGCGGTATTTGCTCGCGCTGCGCTGGCCCGCGCGGCTCGGCGAAGCGCGGGCGGCGCTGGCGGACTACTTCTAGGCGAACCAGCCGAGGATCGCTTCGACGACGCCCGCCGGGTCTTCGAGCGGCGTGAGGTGCCCGGCGCCGGGCAGGACGACGAGCCTGGCCTCGTCGAGGGCGTCGATCATCTTGCCGGCTTCCTCGACGGGGGTGAGCTTGTCCTCCTCGCCGACGATGACGAGCGCGGGCACGTCGGACTTGCGCAGCACGTCCAGCGAATCGGGCCGGTTGCGCATCGCGCGTGCCGCCCACGCGACCCCGGCAGGCGGCTGCGCGTCGATGAGCTCGCGTACGCGTTCGGCGGGTTCCTGGTTGTGCAGGAGGTTCGGCAGGTTCGCGTCGGCGAGCCAACCCTGGACGCCCTCGGCCTCGGCGCGCTCGGCGACCTTGAGGCGGTTCTCGGCCGCTTCGGGCGAGTCGGGCGTGGCTTTGGTGTCGATGAGCACGAGCCCCGCGACGCGCTCGGGGGCTGCTTTCAGCGCCGCGAGGGCGAGATAACCGCCCATGGAACAGCCGCCGAGCACCACTTCGTCGAGTTCCAGCCGGTCGAGCAGCGCGAGGACGTCGCGCGCGGCGTCGTCGAGGCTCGGCTCGCGGTCGGTCTCCGGCAGCGGGCTGCGGCCCAGGCCGCGCTGGTCCGGCGTGATCAGCCGCAGGCGCTCGGCCAGGGGCGCGCGGACGGGGTCCCACATGCGGGCGTCGAGGGGGAAGGCGTGCAGCAGGAGGAGCGGCAGTTCGGTCATGACGGCGATTCTGTCGGACCCCGCCGCTAGCGTGCCGGGTGTGCTGAGGGAGATGCCCAGGAAGATCGAGACCTCGCGGCTCGTGCTGCACCCGTTCACCGAGGAGGACCGCGCCGCCGTCGTCGCCATCCAGACGGACCCGGCGACGCACCGCTTCAACCCGGACCCACCGGACACCCCGACCGGCGACCTGCTGTTCGACTCGTGGCTCGCCCACTGGGCCGAGCACGGGTTCGGGTACTGCGCCGTGCGGGAGCAGGGCGGGGCCGAGGTGCTGGGCCTGACGGGGGTGCGGCTGCGGCTGTTCCGGGGCGAGCGGGTGCTGAACCTGGCGTACCGCTTCGCGCCGTCGGCGTGGGGCCGGGGGTACGCCGTGGAGGCGGCGAGCGCCGCCGTGGAGTGGGCTGAGCGGGAGCTGCCGGAGATTCCGGTGCTGATCAGCGTGAACTCGACCAACGCGCCATCGCTGCGGGTGGTGGAGCGGCTGGGGTTCACGCAGTTCGAGGAGGAGGTGTACGAGGGGGCGGTTTCGCGACATTTCCGCCGGTGAGCTTCGGTGTGCTTCGAGGTCTTAGAGGGTTCCGGCACCGGTTCCCCGGCCGTCACCCGTTGCGGTTTCGGGCTACCAGCGCCGGTTCGGGCGCCGCCGGGCACGGGCGTCCCAGCAGGTGCGGTGCCAGTGGCGGCGGTCGGCGACGGAACCGGTTTCGTCGGCGGGCCACACGACGACGTGGGGCGTGCCGGGCCGGATCTCGTGGTCGCAGCCGGGGCAGCGGTACGTCTTGGTCGCGTGCGAGCCGGGCACGGTGCGCACCAGCCACTCGCCGTCGGGGCCGGACTCGGCGTGTGCCCAGCCGCTGGCCGCGCCGAGGTCGGGCTGCTCGTCACGACCATGCCGGTCTCTGCCGGGGCGATTGTGTCGGGGCACGGGAAACACGTTAACCGGCGGGATCGGTGGGCTGCAGAGCGTGGTCCACCTTGCCGCTCCGGCCTGACCGCGGCCGGCTGATGCGAGCCACACCGCTGGATCTGGTCCGGCCAGATCGGCTTCCGCTCCGACGACGCCGAAGTGGTCCTCGGCCCGGGCGGCTTGATCACCAAGCCTCGCGGCGAGATGCACACCATGTGGATCGCCCGACCAGGTCTGCTGCGTGCCAGACCCGGTCGATCTGGCCGGCCTGGCGTGGTGCCGGTCGAGCAGCCCTCGCCGAACGCAGCCACACCGACCGATACTGGTTCGCTCCGCGCGACAAGCGGTTGCCGGCTGGGTATGCCAGGCCGGCAAGTGAAGCTGGAAACACGTTGCCGGGTTTCCCGATCGCGGCCTTCGGGGCTCGGATCAGGTTGGCCGGCCCGGCAGGCTCAGGTTTGCCGCGCCGGCGACAAACCCAGACCGAGTCGGCTCAGCCGTGCGCGGGCCGCGGGTACCAACTGATCGCCCTGCCCGAGTGCCAACGCCATGAACCGCGTCAGCCCTGCGCGAGGGCCAGCGGCACCAGTTGCTCAGCCTCCGTCAGCGAGCCGTGCTGGCCGATCAGGGACGTCTCGACCGCTTCGGCCAGGCCGCGGACCATGCCGAACGTGCCCTGGGCCGCGGCGACGACGTCGCCGATGCGGGGGCGCACGCGGTCGCTCACGGTGCCGAACCAGCCTTGCGCGATGGCCTCGTCGCGGGGCAGGACCCAGGCGGACGGGCCGAGGACGGACTGCCAGGCCGCCAGGACATCGGCGGCCGCGCCCGATTCGGTGTAGACGTGGCGGGCGCGGACCTCGCCGCCGAAGGCGCGGACGCCGTCCAGCAGCTCCGGGGTGTCCTCGAGGTCGAGTTTGTCGTCCACGGTCACCATGCCGTGGTCGGCGACGACGGCCAGCAGCGCGCCCGCGGGGAGGCCGTCCACAATGGACTCGACAAGGCGGTCGACGTGCCGAAGCTGCATACGCCAGGCGGTGGAGCCGGGGCCGTAGAGGTGGCCGAGCAGGTCGAGTTCGCTGTGGTAGGCGTAGCAGAACGACCGTGCCGCGAGCACCTCCAGCGTCCGCGCGGCGAGGTCGCCCAGGGCGTGGACGCCGGCGTAGCGGGCGCCGCTCTGGGTGGCGCGGGTCAGGGCCGTGTCGGAGAACTGGGCGGAGGACACGACGACGGCGTCGAGGCCCGCCGCGGCAGCGCGTTCGAAAGTCGTCGGAAGCGGCTGGACCGAGCGAGGCGGGAGGGCGCCGCGCAAGTCGCTGCCGTCTTCGTGGGAGCGCCAGCGCAAGGCGTTGAGCACGCCCGTGCCCGGCACCTCGAACGTGTACCCGACCATCCCGTGCTCCCCCGACGCCAGGCCGGTGCCGATCGCGGCGACGCCGGCCGCCGTCGTCGACGGGAAGCCGACGCGCAACGGGCTCTTCGCGAGCTCCGTGAGCACCGGCGCGTCGGCCGCGTGCTCGGCCAGGAGCTGCCAGCCGAGGCCGTCGATGAGCAGCACGCACGCACTGCGCGCCTCCGGCAACGCCAGCGAACCCGCCTCGCCCGGCACGCCGAGCGCGCCCAGCACCGCGGGGACGACCTGGCCGAGGTGCGGGAGGTCGGTGATCTGGGGAACGTCCACGAACACAGCTTCCCACCCGCCTGCGCGGCAGCGATAATCGACGCATGCCCACTTACGCCTACCGCTGCCGCGACTGCACCGACACGTTCGAGCTGCAACGGCCGATGAGCGAGTCCGGCGCGCCGGCGCCGTGTCCCGAGGGGCACACCGACACCGTGAAGCTGCTGACCACCGTCGCGCTCACCGGCTCCGCCGCGAGCCCCGCACCGTCGGGTGGCTGCTGCGGCGGCGGGTGCTGCGGCGGCTGACGGTCAGCAGGCCTTCAGCGCCTGGTCGAGGTCGTGCCAGAGGTCCTCGACGTCCTCGAGCCCGGCCGAGAGCCGGATCAGCCCGTGGGTGATGCCCGCCTCCTCGCGGTCGCTCTCGGCGACGACCCGGTGCGTGAGCGACGCCGGGTGCTGGATGAGCGTGTCGACGCTGCCGAGACTCACCGCCGGCGTGACCAGCCGGACGGCGGCGATCAGCGCGTGCGGATCGCCCGCCACCTCGAACGCGACGAGCGGGCCACCGAGCGTCGGGTAGTGCACGGCGGTCACCGCTTCGTGCTGCGCAAGGCGTTCGGCGAGCACGGCGGCGGTCTCGCTTGCCGCCGTCACGCGCAGCGGGAGCGTGGAAAGCCCGCGCAGCAACAGGTACCCCGCCAGCGGGTGCAGCACGGCGCCCGTGGCGAAGCGGATTCCCCGCAGCCGCGCGGCTTCCTCCGCGTCACACGCAACGACGCCACCCATCACGTCGCCGTGGCCGCCGAGGAACTTCGTCGCGCTGTGCAGCACGAGGCGCGCGCCGTGGCGGCCGGGGCGTTGCAGGACGGGCGTGGCGAAGGTGTTGTCGACGAGCACGGGCACGTCGCCGCACGCGTCGACGAGGGCTTTGACGTCGAGCTCGGTCAGCGTCGGGTTGGCGGGCGTCTCGACGAAGACCAGGCCCGTGTCCGGCCTGAGCGCCGCGGCCACCTCGCCGGGCGCCGCCCACGTGACCTCGATGCCGAGCAACCCGGACGTCAGCAGGTGATCCGTCGACCCGTACAACGGCCGGACGCCCACGACGTGCCGCTTTCCTTGCGACGCGGCGGAAAGCAGGCACGCGGACACGGCCGCCATCCCGCTCGCGAACGCCACCGCGTGGTCGAACCCCTCCAGCTCGGCCAGCGCGCGCTCGAACCGCTCGACGGTCGGGTTGCTGACGCGGCCGTAGATGCCCGAGACCTCGCCGCCGGTCGAGAACTCGTCGATCCGCAGGGCCTCGGCCGCGCTGTCGCGGGACGGGTACGTCGTCGAGAAATCGAGGGGTACGGCGTGCAGGCCCAGGTCGGTCAGGTCGTCGCGGCCGGCGTGGACGGCTCGGGTGCGCAGCGCGTTCGTCATGGCGTTGAGCGTCGGCCATCGTGCGATTTTGCCGCAACGGTTTCGGATATCATTCGCGGATGAGCGATTCCGTCGAACTGAGCACGGTGGACCTTGAGATTCTGCGCGTGCTGCAGAACGATGCGCGGACGTCGAACAAGGACCTCGCGGCCGCCGTCGGCGTCGCGCCGTCCACCTGCCTCGACCGCGTGGCCCGCCTCCGCTCGACGGGCGTGATCACGGGCCAGCACGCCTCCGTCGACGCCGCCAAACTCGGGCGGCCCCTGGAGGCGTTCCTGTTCGTACAGGTCCGGCCCCACCGGCGCGAGCTGGTGGACCCGTTCGTGTCCGACCTGCTCGCCCTGCCCGAGGTGCGCGCCGTCTACCACCTCACGGGCCCGGACGACTTCCTCGCCCACGTGGCCACCAGCTCCGCCGCCGAACTCCAACGGCTCGTGCTGGACGAGCTGACGGCCCGCGACGAGGTCGCGCGCGTGCACACGAACCTGGTGTTCCAGCACTGGAGTGGCGGGCCGCTGTTGCCGCCTACTCCGTCCGCACCTTGACGGGGTGCCGCGGGTCGGTGGGGCACAGGAAGATGTTCAACGCGCCCTGCTCGCCGAACTCCCAGCCGGCTTCCTCGTCGTCCCTCCGCTCGCACCCGCAGGGCACCTCGTCCTCCTGCGTCGCCAGCGCGATCGCCTGACGCAGGCGCGCGCCGCACTCGCGGCAGCTCAGGTCTTCCGGATCCCCTGCATACCAAGCCGTCCAGCCGCCGACTTTCGAGAACTGGCCGAGCTCGTAGTCGACGTCATCGCCGCTCGCCGGCAACCCGAGCTCCACGCGGCGGTCCAGGGGGAACTCGTCAACGTAGGGGAATTCCTCGAGCCGGCACGGATTGAGGACGCGTGGCTGGGGCAGGAACATGTCGTCCGCTTCTTCGGGCGGCTCCGGCGCTTCGGCGACTTCGCCGCCCGTTTTCGAGTCCCGCCAGACCAGGCGCACGGCGGGGCCGTAGTGGCGCTTGCTCGTGTGAAATGTCGGGCACAACAGCACCTGCGCGAGATCCGTGCCGTCGGGGAACGGCAGCTCCGGGAAGTCCCGGCGGTAGAACTGGGCGGCGCCGACCATCGCGGGCACCGGCTCGTCGTCCGGGTGCCCGCCGGTCCAACCATCGTCGGTCGCCTCGGCCTTCGGCGGCCAGGTGACGGGACACGTCGGCCACGGCTCACTCGCGGGCCACAGCAGGGGGCCGCCGAGATGGCTTTCGCCGACGGCGGGCTCGCCGTCCACGGGGTGGAGGCGCACCGCGGTGCGCGCGCGCTCGATCAGAGCGCTGAACTCGGTGGGGAGGTTCACCGCGCGAGGGTATCGCTCAGCACCGACAACTCCGGAGGACAGCGCGAATACCGACCGCGACGATTCCTTTCGATCGGGAATCGGTCAAAAACCCGGTCGTCGATTCCGGTAACGGACAACGCGGCCGGCCCGACGTCCGGACCACAAAGGATTTGCCGGTCGAGGGACGGAGGTAGCGCCATGACGAGCACGACCGGACCGGCCGCACAGAATTCCCAGGACTACTGGGGACCGCCGACGCAACCGATGCGACTGCCGCGCCAACCGGGGCAGATCAGCACGGTGATGTTGCTGCTCGCGGCGCTGTGCGGGGCGGCCGTGATCGGGGCGATCTGGCTGGGGATCGCACTGGCGGCGTGAGGGGATTCCGGTTTGTGAATTGCCGGAATGCACGAGTGGGCGGTGGCGGAGAACGCCCGGATCGCCTCAGTTGTCCACAGGCATGCCGAGTTGTGGACAACTGAGGCGATCCGGCGCTCAGTCGCCGAATTTGTCGGAGTGGGCCGATAGAATGGACATGGGCACGCCCCCTTGGGAGGGCGGGGGTGTTTTCCCGGCCGCCGCTACTCCCCGAAGTTCGACTCCACCAGACCGGTCACCTTGGCGAGCGCGTCCGAAGCCTCGGGCCCCCGGGCGCGCACCACGATGTGGTCGCCCTGGCGGGCGCCGAGGGACATGAGGGCCAGGACGCTGTGGGCGTCGGCTTCCTGGTCGCCCAGGCGGATCGTCACCTCGGCTTCCAGGGAGGCCAGGCTGCGCACCAGGACGGCGGCGGGGCGGGCGTGGAGGCCGACCTCGTTCGTCAGCGTGAGTTCCTTCTCCTGGGCATCACCAGGAGAGTCCACTGCGGCGAGGTCTGGAGCCAGGCCGGCACCCGCAGCGGCAGAGGCCACCGCCTTGCGGTCCGCCCCACCCTGAGCAGCGACGGCGGCCGCGATGGCGCCCTCCACCAGTGGACCGTCGGCGACCACGGCGGCAAGGCCGCCGGAAAGCGACTCCACCGCGAGCTCCGCCGTCATCTGCGCGCTGCCCAGGTCGTAGAGCAGCACCACGCCGTCGCCGGAGTCGGCGCGTTGGGTGGCGGCCACGACTTCGTCGTAGTCGGTGCCGATGCCGCCGTCGTCAGGGAGGCCGCCGGCGGGGATGATGCGGACGTCGGGGGCCATTTGGGCGGCCAGGTCGGCCAGGCCTTCGGCCAGTTTGGCGCTGTGCGAGACGAGCACGATCCCCACGGTCACCGGGCGGCCTCCGCGAACGCGCGCAGCAGCAGCGCCGTGGAGCGGGCGCCGGGGTCCATGTGGCCGACGGCGCGTTCGCCCAGATACGAAGCCCGGCCCTTGCGAGGCACCAGGTCCACTGTGGACTCGGCGCCGCGGTCGGCCGCGTCGGCCGCCGCGGTCAGCACGTCCGCGATCGAAGCGTCCGCGGGGCAAGCGGCGGCCGCGGAGACGGCCGGGATGAGCGCGTCGACCATCGTCGCGTCACCGCCCACCGCTTTGCCGCGCGCCTGCACACCGTCCAAAGCGGCCTGCAGAGCGGCCACCAGCAGCGGCACGTCGATCGAAGCCGCGTCGCCCAGTTTCGTCGACGCGCGCAGGAAAGCCGTGCCGTACAACGGACCCGCCGCGCCGCCGACCTTCGAGATCAACGTGGTGGCCGCCAGTTTGGCGACGCCCGCCGGGGTGGCGGGCACCTCCGTCTCCAGGGCGGACACGATCGCGGTGAACCCGCGGCTCATGTTCTCGCCGTGGTCGCCGTCGCCGATGGCGCGGTCTAGCTCCACCAGTTCGGAGCGGTGCTCGGCCACGACTTCGGCCGCGGCTCGCAGCGCGGCCGCGACTCCTTCGGAAGAACAACCCATCAGATCCCCCACCGCAGCGCGGACGTCCACACGGGCGCGTCCCACAGCTCGGTCAGCTCGTCGTCCAGCTTCAGCAGCGTCAGGCTCATCCCCTGCATCTCGAGACTCGTGATGTACGGGCCGACCAGCCTGCGCTCGACCACGATCCCACGCTCGGCCAGCAGCCGCTCGGCGATGCCGTGCGCGAGGTAGAGCTCCAGCAACGGCGTGGCACCCATGGAGTTCGTGAACAGCAGCACCTTGTCGCCCGCCTCGTACGGCAGATCCGACGCCACGGCCTCGACCATCCGCGCCACCAGCGCGTCGGCGGGCTCGGCCGGGATGCGCTCGCGGCCCGGCTCGCCGTGGATGCCGATGCCGAACTCGATCTCGTCTGGTCCCAGGTCGAAGCTCGGCTCGCCGACGTGCGGCACGATCGGAGCGCTCAACGCCACCCCGATCGACCGCACCTGCCCGACGACCTTGCGCGCCAGCGCCTCCACGGCGTCGAGCGAGTCGCCCCGCTCCGCGGCGGCGCCCACGATCTTCTCCAGCAGCACGGTCCCGCCGACGCCACGGCGGCCGGCGGTGAACGTGGAGTCCTTCACCGCGACGTCGTCGTCGATCACGACGCTGCGCACGTCGAGGTCCTCAGCCGCGGCCAGCTCGGCGGCGGTCTCGAAGTTCAGCACGTCACCGGTGTAGTTCTTCACGATCAGCAACGCACCGGACGGCCCGGTCGTCGCGGCGACCGCGGCCTGCACCCCGTCCGGCGTCGGGGACGTGAACACCGCGCCGGGCACCGCCGCGTCGAGCATGCCCCGCCCGACGAACCCGCCGTGCAGCGGTTCGTGGCCGGAGCCGCCACCCGAGATGACGGCGACCTTGCTCGGCACCGGCGCGTCGGCCCGCACCACGACGGCCGGATCGTCCTGGACACGGAGGATGTCGGCGTGGGCCACGGCGAGGCCTCTCAAGGACTCCGCGACCACTGTCGCCGGATCGTTGATGATCTTCTTCATGGCAGACCTCCGACACATCGGCGTGGTGGATGCCACCAACCTAGCCGCCGACACCGGCCCACCGCCAAGCTTCAGGCCCGCGGCAGGTTCCCCGCGACGCTTTTCGCCAGCGTGGTCGCCGTCGCACACGGGTCGCCGGTACCCGGCTTGAGGTCGTAGTCGGTGAACCCCACCTGGACGACTTCCACGTGGTCGCCCTGCCACGCCCGGTGCTGCCACTCGACCTTGCAGTCCGTCCCCGCCGTGCCCTTTTTCGCGTACGCCTGGTTCGCGCCGCCGACGTCGGCCTTCAGCCAGCCGTCGCCCTCCAGCGGTGGGAGGGCCGGGAAGAACATCACCGTGACGTTCGGGCTGTCGCCCCATTGGCAGCTGTGGAGCCCGGTCGCCCCGCCCTTCGTGCCCTTCAGCACTGCGTCCACGGCGGACTGGTCGAGCACCGCGCACGCGTCGGCTGTGAGCACGGATCCCTTGACGTCCGGGTATTTCAGCGGGGAGTTGTGCACCTTGTCCACGGCGGGAGCGAGCAAGGTTCGTCCCGCACGACACGGATCGCCACCCGGGTAATCGATCTCGAACGCGATGCCGAGGCTCGGATCGCGCGAGGTGAGCGCACTGACCTCACACGAACCGCCGGTGGTGTCGGGCACCTCGACCTGCGGCAGGCCGCCGACCTGGCCCGTGGTCTTGTCGGAGGCGAACAGCACGATCGCGCCGAGCTGCACGTCGACCGAGAGCTCCTTGCCACCGGCGTCGCGCACTTTGGCGCTGCACTCGTCGAACCGGACGCTCGACGCCGTGGGCTCGCCCTCGGGAGTGCCCAGCGCGGAGAGCGACGCCTTGTCGAGGAACTGGCACGGCAGCACCTGGCGCAGGGAACCCGCCGCGACCGCGGCATCGGTGATCGGCCCGCTGCCACCGTCCCCGCTCGCGGCGGGGACGGTGGTCCGGGGGAAGTTCTCCTTGCCCAGCTGCGGACCGCCACAGGCAGTCAGGACGAGGACACCGGCCACCACCAGGGGAAACAGCCGGCCGAGTTTGAGATCGCGCGCCACGCGGAGCACGGTAGCGGCAGCCGGCCCCGGCTGTCCGGACAACCCGCCTATCCGGCTGCCGGCGGTTCGGTGGTCTCGTCCTCGTCGGGCTGCTCGGTCTGGTCCAGCACGACGATCGGCCGCAGCCGCGCCCACAGGATGAACAACGCCGTGAAAATCAGCAGGGCGATGCCCGCCCACAGGTTGATGTTCACCCCGGACGACTTCACGCGGTCGGCCTCGGTCTCGAACGCCGCGCCCATCACCGTGAGGATGATGCCGTACACGCCGGTCAGCAGGGCGATGATCAGGCGGATGTCGAACGCGCCGGCCTTGCGCGCCCGCGGTGTGGATTCGGTTGCCATGGCGGCCGTCCTCCTAGAAGACGAAGTTCAGGACGAGGGTGAGGACTGCGGCGATACCGGCCAGCAGCACCGGCTTGCGGTACCAGCCCGCGTCTTCGCCGGTGGTCTCGTGCTTGAGCGAATCGCGCGGCGTGAGCGAGTAGACCAGGCCCACCAGCTCCGACTCCGGCTTGGGCGGCGTCAAGTACGTGACGCCCACGCTCACCACGATGTCGACGACGAACGCCGCGATCGCGGCCACGAAGCTGGCGCCCTGCCCGGGCAGGGAAAAGACGTCGGTCTTGTCGAGCACGAACACCACGATCGCCGCCGCCGTACCGAACACCAGGCCCGACCAGCCGGCCGCCTTGCTCATCCGCTTCCAGAACATGCCGAGGATGAACGTGGCGAACAGCGGCGCGTTGAAGAACGAGAACAGCGTCTGCAGGTAGTCCATCAGGTTCGCGTACGTCGACGCGATGAACGCCGTGCCGATCGCCAGGACGGTCGCGACCATGGTCACCACGCGGCCGGTGTTCAGGTAGTACTTGTCCGGCCGGTTCTTCACCATGTAGGTCTGGAAGATGTCGTAGGTGAACACGGTGTTGAACGAGCTCAGGTTCGCCGCCATGCCGGCCATGAATGACGCGAGCAGCCCCGCGATCGCGACGCCGAGGATGCCGTTGGGCAGCACGTCACGCATCAGCAGCAGGAGCGCGTCGTTGAACGTCGCGCCGCTGGGGGCGGGTTTGCCGTCGAGCAGGGCCTGCTTGTTCGCGCCCTGCAGCTCGGTCACGGTCACCGCGGCAACCATGCCCGGGATGATCACGAGGAACGGGATGAACATCTTCGGGAACGAGCCGATGATCGGCGTGCGCCGCGCGGCCGACATGCTCTTCGACGCCATCGCGCGCTGGACCTCGACGAAGTTCGTGGTCCAGTAACCGAACGAGAGCACGAACCCGAGGCCGAACACGAGACCCAGCACGGACAGGAAGTTGCTGCCGAAACCGGTCAGCTGGTTGCCAGGCCACGAGTGCGTCTGCGCGGCGCCGCCCGGGCTGTTGGTCACCTTCTCGATGAGGCCGTTCCAGCCGCCGACCTTGTACAGGGCGACGATCGTGAGCGGGATCAGCGCCGCGAGGATGACGAAGAACTGCAGCACCTCGTTGTAGATGGCCGCGGAGAGGCCACCGAGCGCGGTGTAGGTGAGCACGATGACGGCCGCGATGATGATCGAGACCCAGATCGGCCAGCCCAGCAGCAGGTTGACGACACTGGCCAGCAGGTACAGGTTGGCGCCCGCGATGAGGATCTGCGCGAGCGCGAAGCTGCTGCCGTTGACCCAGTGGGCGGCGGGGCCGAAGCGCCGGAGCATGAACTCGGGAACGCTGCGCACCTTGGAGCCGTAGTAGAACGGCATCATCACGACGCCGAGGAACAGCATCGCGGGGATCGCGCCGATCCAGAAGTAGTGCGCCGTCGGCAGGCCGTACTCGGCGCCGTTGGCGGACATACCCATGACCTCGATCGCGCCGAGGTTGGCCGAGATGAACGCCAGGCCGGTCACCCACGCCGGGAGCGAGCGCCCGGAGAGGAAGAAGTCGAGACTGCTCGACACCTGCTTGCGGGCGAGATAGCCGATGCCCAGCACCAGCACGAAATAGAACGCCAGCTCGATGTAGTCGATCGCACTCGCGTCGAGCCGCAGGTTCGCGTCGGCAAGGACCTCCACGCGAGCCACCTCCGAATTCAACAATTTCCCACAGGAAACACCAGCGTCCTGTTAGATCCGGACAGTACTGCATGGATTCCGGAGCGGCACCCCGACACGGGCGATCTTGGAAAACGCCTTCTCGCCACGGCGATGAGCTGGGGAAACGCGGGCGTTCGCGGAGTGTGATCTTGACGGCTCGGGCACCGGTGACCGGAACCTCACGAACGCGCAGATGCGCTCACAAGGCACCACATCGTCCACTCAGGACGGTCGTCGGGGGTTGCGCCGGCGGCTCAGAACAGGCGGAACTCGTCCGATTCGATGCCGCGCAGGGCGTCGTAGTCCAGGGTCAGGCAGCGGATGCCGCGGTCTTCCGCGAGGGTGCGGGCCTGGGGCTTGATGATCTGCGCGGCGAAGACGCCCTGCACGGGGGCCAGGAGCGGGTCGCGGTTGAGGAGTTCGAGGTAGCGCGTGAGCTGCTCGACGCCGTCGATCTCGCCACGGCGCTTGATCTCCACGGCGACGGACTTGCCATCCGCGTCGCGGGCCATGATGTCGACCGGGCCGATCGCGGTGGGGAACTCGCGGCGCACGAGGGTGTAGCCGTCGCCGAGGGTCTTGATGTGCTCGGCGAGCAGTTCCTGCAGGTGCGCTTCCACGCCGTCCTTCTGCAGGCCCGGTTCGGCGCCCAGCTCTTGCTCGTGGTCGTGGTAGATCTCGTCGAGCGAGATCACGAGCTTCTCGCCCTGCTTGTTCTCGACGATCCACAGGTTGCCGTCCTCGATGAGCCAGCAGGGCGGGCTCATCCAGTTCAGGGGCTTGTACGCGCGGTCGTCCGAGTGCACGGACACCGAACCGTCCGACTTGACGAGGAGCAGGCGCGTGGCCATCGGCAGGTGGGCGGTGAGGCGGCCGGCGTAGTCGACCTGGCAGCGAGCGATCACGAGACGCACCCGCCGAGGGTAGGACAGGCTCGGCGATACTGGGCGAGTGGACCCCATTCAGCGTGTCGCGACCCACGAGGTGTATCGGAACAACTGGATGACGGTGCGGGAGGACGCCATTCGCCGCACCGACGGCAGCGAAGGCATCTACGGCGTGGTCGACAAACCGACCTACGCCCTGATCATCCCGATGGACGGCGACCGCGTGCTCCTGGTCGACCAGTTCCGTTATCCCGTCGGCGAGCGCCGCTGGGAGTTCTGCCAGGGCACGGCCCCCGACCTCGCCGAAACGCCGCCCGCCGAGCTCGCGCGCCGCGAGCTGCGCGAGGAAACGGGCCTGCGCGCCGAAACCGTCACGGAGATCGGGATGCTGGAAGTCGCGCCCGGCATGTCGAGCCAGCGCGGCCACGTCTACCTCGCCACGGACCTGACCGAGGGCGAGCCGGAACGCGAGCTCGAGGAACAGGACATGACCACGGCGTGGTTCACCCGCTCTGAGGTCGAGAAGATGATCTCGACGGGCGGCATCACCGACGCGCAGTCGATCGCCGCGTACGCGCTCCTGCTGCTGCACGAGCGTCGTTGAACGCGGCTGGGACTTCTCAGTCCGGCCACTCGGCCTTGCGCTTCTCCAGGAACGCCGCCATGCCTTCCCGCGCGCCCGGCAGCTGCGACGCCGAGGCCATGACCTCCAACGCGATGGCGTAGGCGTCGGCTTCCGGGCGGTCGAGCTGCGCGTACAGCGTCTGCTTGCCCATGGCCTTGCTCGCGCGGCTGCCGCGCGTGGCCCGCGCGAGCAGGGCGGCGACGGCGTCGTCCAGCTCCTCGTCCGGGACGACGGAGTTGACCAGACCCCAGTCGAGCGCGGTGGCGGCGTCGACGACGTCGCCGGTCAGAGCCAGCTCCATCAAGCGTTTGCGGCCGATCGAGCGCGCCACCGGGACGGCCGGGGTGTGGCAGAACCAGCCGCCTTTGCCGCCGGGCAGGGCGAAACCCGCGGAAGACGCGGCGACGGCGAGGTCGCACGAGGCCACGAGCTGGCAGCCCGCCGCGGTCGCCAGGCCGTGCACGCGTGCGACCACGATCTGCGGCAGCGATTGCATGGTGCGCATCAGCTCGGTGCACAACGTCAGCAGCTCGCGCACGCCCATGAGGTCGCGCGCGGCGACGTCGCCGAAGTCGTGGCCCGCGGAGAAGACCGGGCCGGCGCCGGCGAGGACGATGCCCGTCGCGTCGGTGGTGCCGGCTTCGCGGAACGCCGCGAGCAGCTCGGTCAGGTGGTCGGCGGACAGCGAGTTGCGCCGCGCGGCGCGGTTCATCGTGATGGTGATCGTGTCTCCGTCGCGCTTCACGAGGATGTGCTCGTACTCGGCCATACCCCGACCGTAACGCCGCCGGGCGCGGAACGGAACGTGCGCCGGTACGAATCGGGCCCGACGCCGACCTCCGCGCGCAGCCGACGGCGCAGGTTCGCGGCCGTGCCCAGCCCCGACCGCTGTGCGACGCGCTCCACCGGCAGCTCGGTGGTCTCCAGCAGGCGTTGCGCCAGCCGCACCCGTTGCACGCGCAGCCACCGCCCCGGCGTGACGCCCGTGGCCGCGGCGAACTCGCGGTGGAACGTCCGCTCGCTCATCCCGGCCTGGCCGCACAGGTCCGCCACACCGATCTCCTCGGCCAGCCGCGCCAGCGCCCAGTCCATAGTGGACGACAGACCCGGCCGGGCAGGCGCCGCGGGCAACGGGTTTTCGACGTACTGGCGCTGGCCGCCCTCGCGCGCGGGCGGCATCACGAGGCGCCGCGCGAGTTTCGCCGCGACGTCCGCGCCGTGGTCGCGACGCACGAGGTGCAGGCAGAGGTCGAGACCGCCGACCACGCCCGCCGAGGTGAGCACGCCGTCGGACTCGGTGTAGAGGACGTCGCGCTGCGGTTCGGCCCGCGGCGCCGCGACGGCGAGTGCGTCGAGGTCCCACCAGTGCGTGGTCGCGGGGCGGCCGTCGAGCAGGCCCGCGGCCGCGAGGGTGAACGCGCCGGAGCACAGACCCGCCACGGTCGCGCCGGAACGGTGGGCCCGGCGCAACGCGGCCGACGCGGCGGGCGGCACCGGGGCGTGCGGATCGTCGCGGCCGGGCGCGAGGACGAGGTCGCAGCCGTCGAGTCCGGTCAATCCGTGCGTCGACGTGACTTCTCCGAACGGGGACAACGGGGTGCGCCGCCGGCCCGCCCCGCACAGCCGCACCGTGAACGGGCCGATGCCGCTCTCGCTGCGGTCCTGTGCCCAGACCTCGGCGATCACCCCGAGGTCGAACGCGCGCGTACCCGGCAGGAGCAGCACCCCGATCGTCCGCATGGCAGAAAAGTACCGGATCGCGCGCCTTCTGCCACTCCCCTCGGCGCCCGCGGCCCGGCGAGACTCACCGGTATGACCGCACTCATCCTCATCGACGTCCAGCGCGGGTTCTCCGACGAGCAGTTCTGGGGCCCGCGCAACAACCCCGGCGCGGAGGCCAACATCAAGGCCCTGCTCGACGCGTGGCAGCAGCGCCGCCTGCCCGTGGTGCTCGTGCACCACGACTCCGTGCACGCCGATTCGCCACTGCGGCCCGGCCAGTCGGGCAACGACTTCATGCCCGAGCTCGACGGCGCCCGCCCCGACCTGGTCTTCGGCAAGAAGGTGAACTCGGCCTTCCTCGGCGACGTAGACCTCGACGCGTGGCTCAAGACCCACGGCATCACGAGCTTCGTCCTCGCCGGGATCCAGACCAACTTCTGCTGCGAGACCACGGCCCGCACGGGCGGCAACCTCGGCTACGACGTGACCTTCGCGCTCGACGCGACCTTCACGTTCGACCTGCCCGCCCTCGACGGCACGACCGTGACGGCCGACGAGCTTTCCCACGTCACCGCGGCGAACCTGCACAACCAGTTCGCCACCGTCCGCAGCACCCAGGAAATCCTCGGCTAGCGCCGGTCGATCACCGCCCGCAGGAACTCCTTCGTCCGCTCGTGCGAAGGAGCGGTGAACAGCTTCTCCGGCGGCGCCTCCTCCAGCACCCGGCCGTGGTCGAACATCATCACCCGGTCCGAAACGTCCCGCGCGAACTGCATCTCGTGCGTCACGCACAGGATGGTGATGTCCGTGGTGGTCGCGATGTCGCGCAGCACTCGCAGGACGTCGGCGACGAGCTCCGGGTCCAGCGCCGAGGTGACCTCGTCGAGCAGCAGCACGTCGGGCCGCATCGCCAGGGCCCGGGCGATCGCGACCCGCTGCTGCTGCCCACCGGAGAGCCGCGTCGGATGCGCGTCGGCCTTGTCCTCGAGCCCGACCAGGCCGAGCAGCTCACGCGCCCGCTGCTCGGCCTCGGCCGCCGGCACCCCGAGCGAACGCACCGGCGCCTCGGTGATGTTGCGCAGCACGTTCATGTTGGGGAACAGGTTGAACTGCTGGAACACCATGCCGATGTGCCGCCGCATCAGCCGCAGGTGCTTCTCGTCCGCGGGCACCAGCCGGTCGCCGCGGCGAGTGTGGCTCAGGCACTCGCCGCCGACGTCGATCGTGCCGCCGTCCACCTTCTCCAACGTCATCAGCAGCCGCAGGATCGTCGTCTTGCCCGATCCGCTGGGACCGATCAGCGAGACGAACTCCCCCGGCGCCACGGTGAAGCCGAGGTCGTCGAGCACGACGTGGTCGCCGAACTTCTTGACCACACCGGAAAACCGGATCATCGCGGTGTCAGGCTCGTTCGGCACGGCGTTCCAATCGTCGGGCCAGCAGTGACGAGGGCAGGCTCACCAGCAGGAACAGCACCCCGGCCAGGGTGTAGGGCTCGACGACGCGGAAGGTCTCCGCACCGACCTCCTTGGCGCGGTTGAGCACGTCCAGCACGCCGATCGCCAGCAGCAGCGGCGTTTCCTTGAACATCGAGATCGTGTAGTTGCCCAGCGCCGGCACCACCCGCGGGATCGCCTGGGGCAGCACGACCGCCGTCCACACCCGCTGCCGTGGCAGGTTCAGCGCCACCGCCGCCTCCCACTGTCCTTTCGGGACGGCTTCGATCCCGGCCCGGTAGACCTCGGCGGTGTAGGTCGCGTAGTGCACGCCGAGCGCCACGACGCCGGTGACGAACGCCGACATCGTGATCCCCGTCAACGGCGGAACGAGCCAATACAGTACGAAGACTTGGATCAGCAGCGGCGTGCTGCGAATGAACTCGATGAAGAACAACACCAAGCGCGAAAGCACCGGGATCCCGGCCCGGCGCAGCAAGGCCAGCACCAAGCCGAGCGCGTACGCGACGGCCGAACCGAGCAGCGTGAGCTCGACCGTGACCAGCAATCCCTTCAGCAGCAACGGGATCGCGTCGGCGGCGGCCTGCCAGTCCCAGTTCATCCGGTACCTCCGCCCCCGACCGAGAGCACCGGGGCCGTGCTCGCCACCGGTGCGCGGCCGAGCCGGCGTGCCGCCCACCGCTCCAGCGCGCGCATCCCGGTCGTGATCAGGATGGCGAGCAGGAGGTAGAGCACCAGCTCGGTGCCGTAGATCCAGCCGATGTCCGCGCCGAACACCGGCCGCAACAGCTCACCGCGTTCGGTGATCTCGCCCGCGGAGATGAAGGACAGCAGCGCGGTGCTCTTCAGCAGCTGGATGAACAGGTTGTTGAAGGGCGGCAGCATCTCGGCGAACGCCTGCGGCAGGAGCACTCGCACCATCCGCTGCGCCGGCGAGAAGTTGAGCGCGACAGCCCCTTCGTACTGCTCCTTCGGCACCGACCGCACGGCGCCGCGCACGACCTCGGCCCCGTATGCCCCGTGGTTCAGGCCAAGGACCAGGATGCCGGCGAACAACGGCACCAGCTGGAGCCCGACGAGCACCGGAAGCACGAAATACAGCCAGAACAGCTGGACGACCTCGGACGTTCCGCGGAAAACCTCGACGTACACCCGCGCGACCGCGCGGACGGGCCACCTCGGTGAGAGCAGGGCGAGTCCGGCGATCAGCGCGACGACAATGGTGACGACGATCCCGCCGACCGCGGCCTCGATTGTGGTGCCCAGCCCGGCGAGGATGGACGAGATGATGTGCGGCACGTTCGACACGGCGCGCCGCCCGTCACGCGGCGCAGAGCTTCTCGGTCGTCACGTCCGGCTTCGGCAGGTTCGCCTGCGTGAAGCCGAAGGGCGCGACGATCCTCGTCCACTCCCCACTGTCGTGCAGCTTCTTCAGCTCGGTGTTGAACGCGTCGACCAGCGGCTTGTCGGCCGTGCGGAAGACGAACCCGCCCGCCGAGATCACCGGCACGCCGTTTTCGACCGGGTCGAACCCGGGCGTCACCTCGGCGGCGGCGCCGGGGTTCTTCTTCAGCACGTCCTTCAGCGAGATGTCGGTGAGCGCCGCGGCGTAGACGCGGCCGTCGGTGACCGCGCGCAGCATGTTGTCCTGGGAGTCCAGCGTCTGGATCTGGTCCTCGGACACACCGGCGCTGGTCGCGTAACCCTTCTCGACCGCCGCGGACAGCACCGCGACCTTGACCTTCTTCGCCGCGATGTCCTGGAACGTCAGCACCTGCTGCGGGTTGCCCTTCGGCACGAGCAGAGCGGTCAGCGCCGAGTAGTCCGGGATGGAGAACGCGGCCTGCCCGCAGCGTGCCGCGGTGATGTTCATGCCCGCCGCCACCACGTCGTACTGCTTCGCGTTGAGCGCCGGGATCAGCTGATCGAACGAAACAGCGCTCGCTTCGACGTTGTCGATCCCCAAGTTCCGGAATACGACTCGCGCTACTTCAGGGGCCTCGCCCGTGACTTTTCCGCTTTGATCGGTGAATCCGTAGGGGGATTCGTTCGCGATTCCGATTTTGATCTTCTTGGCGGACTGAGCCGCCTGCAACGCGTCACCGGACGACGTCGACGTACATGCGGAAAGAAGCACCGGACCACCCAGTACGGCTGCTCCCACCAGTGCGGATCTCCGGAACAACTGCCGTCGCGACCATTCGTCGTGCTTCATCACAGCACCTCGTTTCGATCACATTTCCGTGCGTCGAACGTAGGTGTCGACCGGGTACGAGGCACGCCGAGCACAGCCGATAAGCGCCAGCCGTTACCGTAAATTGACCGGCCGGAACAATGCGTGTTCGAGAGCTTTCAGTCCGTGGCCCGTTTGTCCTGGTTCGCGGGACGCACGATCGCCACGCCGCGGTCCAGGTCGATCATCCCCAGCGGCGGCGCGCCCTGAGCGTCCTGGTCGAGGGTCATCTCCACCGAGTCGCGGTGCTCGAGCTCGTTGCGCTTGGTGCCGTAGAGGAACGAGGTGACCTCGTCGAGGTACGTGGAGGACAGCCGCCGCTTCAGCCGCGACGGCTTGCGGCCCGGCCGCACTTCCCACGCGCCCACGATCACGAGCAGCAGCGTCGCGGCGGGCAAGGCGATCGACATGATGACCTGCACGTCTCACCCAACGTGCGACGGGCGGGCCGCGTTCCGCGCGATCAGGTCGGCGAGCTGGGCGGCATCGCGGACGGCGACCAGTTCCGGCAGCATCGGGTGCCACGCGGGCCGGGGCCGGTACTCCTGGTCCTTGACCCACTCCCACCAGGTCGGGCGGAAGTCGATCGTCCCGAGGCCGTCGCCGAGGTCGTGCACGCGGGGCGCCCGGAGAGCCGCGAGCGGCACCCAGCGGAACTCCGAGCCCGACCCGCCGTGGGCGACGAACACGAGCCGGCGGTCGGTGACGAAGTAGGTCGTGATGGCGAGCAACGCGCGGCGTTCCTTCGGGCGCTCGACCGCGAACCCGGCCACGAGCGCGAGCACGATGATCCACGCGTAGAAGGCCGCGTTCAGCACGTCGAACCAAGCGATCACGAAGCTGCCGCCGAACGCGAGGACGGCGAGCACCACCCACCAGTAGTAGTCGCGGAACCGCCGGTGGTAGCGCTGCGGCCGGCCGGACCACAACACCGTCTCGCCCTCTTCGATCGGAAACATCGCGCCCTCCCAGTCCTGAAATGAGCACGCTGCCCGGTTCGCCGAGGTTGCCCCGCGCGGCGAACTCACCCGACGACCGAGGAGTGTCCCGAGTTGCGCGAGATGAGCTCGGCGACCTCCTGCGCGTCGCGGATCCCCATCAGCTCGGGCAGCTCCGGGTACCACACGGGCCGCGGCCGGTACTCCTGGTCCTTGAGCCACTCCGACACGGTCGGCCGGAAGTCGACGATGCCGAGCTCGCCCCCGATGTCGCGGACCCGCGGCCGACGCAGGTACGCCAAGGGAATCCAGCGGAACTCCGCGCCCTGTGGCCAGTACACGACGAACACCAAGCGCCGATCAGTCACGACGTACGTGGTCGCCCCCACCCGGCTCGCCCGCTCCCGGTGCCGCGCGATCGCGGAGCCGACGATGCCCGACACCGCCACGGCCATGACCGGGATGCCGTACTCCGGTGCGTCGAAGATGCCCGTCAGGACGACGCCGACCACGATGATCACCACGACCACCACGAACCAGTGGTAGTCGCGGTAACGCCAGTAGTACCGCTGCGGCCGTCCCGTCCACAACACCGTCTCGTCCGGCTCGATCGGATGCATCGCGCTTCCCCCGCTCCCCGGAATGAGTACGTCGTCCGGTTCGCCGGGGTTGCCCCACGCAGCGAACTTCCGGGATTCACCCGACGACCGAGGCGTGCCCCGCGTTGCGCTCGATGAGCTCGGCGACCTGCCGCGCGTCGCGGATGGCCACCAGTTCCGGATGGATCGGGGCCAGACCGGGGGGCCGCCACAGGTCCCGCCGGCGCATCCAGTGCGTTACCGACCGGTCGAAGTCGACGGTGCCGACCCCGTCGCCCAGCTCGTGCACCCGCGGCAACCCGAGCAGGCCGATGGGGCGCCCTCCCTCTCCCGGAATGAGTACGTCGTCCGGTTCGCCGGGGTTGTCCCCCGCGGCGAAGTGCTGTGACCGAAATCCGCGAGACTCCGCCGTGAGCGGCGATTACCGTGGAACAACGTGACTTGGAGTGGGTACGGCAGTTATCTCGTCATCGTTGTCCTCATCGTCCTGGCGCCGGGACCGGACACGATGGTGATGCTGAAGAACGCGCTGTCCGGCGGCGCCCGCGGCGGGCTGCTCGCGACGGCCGGCATCTTCGCCGGCAACGCGTTGCAGGGCACCGCCGCGGCGCTCGGGCTCGGCGTGGTCATCGCCCGGTCCCAGCCGGTGTTCATCACGCTCAAGTGGCTCGGCGCGGCGTACCTCGTGTTCCTCGGGTTCCAGGCCCTGCGCGGCGCGTGGCGCGGCAACTACGCGCAAGTCGAGGAGACCCAGCGCAAGCGCACGAGCGGCTTCCGCCGCTGGCGCGAAGGGTTCCTGTCCAACGTGACGAACCCGAAGGTCCTCGTGCTGTACCTGTCGGTGCTGCCGCAGTTCCTCGACCCCGTGCGCACCACCACGTGGGACGCGCTCGTGCTTGCCTACACCGTTGCGGTGCTGGGCACGGTGTGGCTGCTGGTGCTGCTGTTCTTCGTGCACCGCGTGCGCGCGTGGCTCAAGCAGCGCAAGGTGCGCCGCGCGCTCGACGGTGTGACCGGCACCGCGCTCGTCGGCTTCGGGGCGGCCCTGGCCCTGGAGTCCTGACCCGGGTTAACGTTCGCCGCATGACGTGGGGTGTGTACGGCGGGTTCCTCGCCATGATGGTGGTGCTCGCCGTGGCGCCCGGGCCCGACAGCATGGTGGTCCTCAAGAACGCGCTGTCGGGCGGTGCCCGCGGTGGCGCGTGGGCGTGTGCCGGGATCGCCGTGGCCAACTTCCTGCAGGGCACCCTCGCCGCGCTCGGCCTCGGGGCCGTGATCACGAACTCGCGCCCGATCTTCGAAACCGTGAAGTGGCTCGGTGTCGCCTACCTCTGCTACCTCGGTTTCCAGGCGCTGCGCGGCGCGTGGCGTGGTGACTACCAGTCGCTCGCCGAGGCGAAACGCGCCCGCCAGAGCGCGTTCCGCCGCTGGCGCGAGGGGTTCCTCTCCAACGTGACCAACCCGAAGGTGCTGGTCCTCTACCTCTCGGTGCTGCCGCAGTTCCTCACGCCCGGAGTCACCACCACCGGCGACGCCCTGCTGCTCGCCTACACCGTCGCCGCCGTGGGTGCGGTCTGGCAGGTCCTGCTGCTCCTGCTCGTGCACCGCGTCCGCGGCTGGCTCGAGCGCCGCCGTGTGCGCCGCACTCTCGACGGCGTGACCGGCACGGTCCTCATCGGCTTCGGCGTGGGGCTGGCGCTGGAGGCCTAGAGCGTCTCGTCGAGCCAGTCGAAGACGCGGGCCGTCGCGAGCCGCTGCGCGCCGACGTGGCAGTGGGCGTCCGCGCCCTCCTCGGCGGTGAACGAGAGCAGCGTCTTCGGGCCGGTGAGCCGCTCGTAGAGCCGGCGGGGTTCGGGCTGCGTTTCGCCGTCGCCGTTGAAGAACAGGTCGTCGGCGGCCTCGCAGACAAGTGCCGGGCACTTGATGCGCTCGGCCACGCCGCCGTCGAGCGTGTAGGCCAGGTACTTCGCGAGGAACTCGCGGTCGGTCGCCGCGCCCGTCACGTACCGGCCGTGGTCGGTGGCCCAGCGCAGCGTGGGGCTCGCGGCGCGGCCGGCGGCCAGCAGATTGTCGAGCTCTTCGTCGTGCGGTGCGTTGGCGCGGCGTTCGATCTCCGCGCGGTCCCACGGCAGGAAAGCCGTGACCGCCGAGCCGGCGTCGAACACCCCGTCCACGGCGACGACCGCCTTGATGCGCTCGTCGAAAGCCGCGGCGCGGGGCGCGAGCATGCCGCCGAGGCTGAGGCCCAGCAGCGCGACCTTGTCCGGGTCGACGCCCGGGTCGGCGAGCACGAAGTCGAGCACCGGGCCCACCACGTGCTCCCAGTCGGGCCGGAAGACGAGCCCGTCGCGGTGGATCGCGCGCGGCTGGCCGGGGCCGTCGAACGCCAGCACGTGGTAGCCCCGCTCCTGTCCCCCGGCCGCGCCGAAGAAGTGCACCTCCTCCGCGCTGCCGTCGAAACCGTTGTGCGCCACCAGAATCGGGCAACGGCCAGTGCCGGGCGCGCGGTAGAAGTAGCCGCGCAGCACGTGTCCTTCATACGGAATCTCGACACGCTCGACGCCCGCGAAACCCTCGATCGCGCGGTGGAAGCACTCGACGCTGCGGTCGTAGGCGTAGGCGATGCGCGGGTCGGCGGGATTGCCGTGCAGGAAGAACTCCGCCGAGCGGTAGTAGGTGGACGCGCGCAGGTACGCGTCACGGGCGCTGATCGGGTGCGCAGCGGCCACCCCGTCGGCCTCGGCCGCCAGGCGCTCCGCCGCGGCGAGCCACTCGTCGTGCCAGCTGTCGTAGTCGCCGGGCTTGATGCGCGAGGCGGTGGCGACGACCTCGCCGAAGTCCGAACCGCCGTAGCTCGCGTGGCCGAACACGCGGAGCGTCTCGAACCAGAACTGGGGGTCGTCCTCGAACAGCAGCTGCTTCATCGAGCCCTCCTCATGACCGGACGATACGGTACCGTCCCGACGTCAAGCTACATGGAACGATACCGTCTCGTCCACCCGCTAGGATGCGATCATGACAACTCGCCGCACGCCCACCGGGGCGGCTGTGCTGCAGCCCGACGTCACGCAGGCGATCACGGAAGCGGTGCTCGACGAGCTCGCGGAAGTGGGTTACGGCCGGCTGTCGATGGAGGCCGTGGCCAAGCGCGCGGGCGTCGGCAAGAGCGCGCTGTACCGCCGGTGGCGCTCGAAGCACGAGATGATCTCGGCGGTGGTTTCGGAGTTCAGCGTGAGCCGCGCGCCGGAACCCGACACGGGCACACTGCGCGGTGACCTGCGCGAATCGGTGCAGGCGGTGTACGACTGGCTCGCGCACCCGCGGTTCGCCCGGATCCTGCCGGACCTCATCGCTCAGGGCGTCCGCGACCCGGAGCCGGCCGACGACCTGCGCACTCGCATCGGCGGCCCTCGCCGCGACGCCGCGCGGCCGCTGTTCGAACGCGCCGTCGAGCGCGGCGAGCTTCCGGCCGGTGTGGACGTGGAGCTGGGGCTCGACCTGCTCGCGGCGCCGATCTACTGGCGTCTGGTGGTACGCCGGGAGCCCCCGGGCCCCGAATTTCTGGACCGGGTCGTCGAGCACGTGCTCCGCGCACTCGACGCCCGCCCCGTGGACTGACTACGCGCGCTCGGGCTCCCCCGCCACGCGCTCGATGCGCGCGCCGAGGCGGTTGAGGTTCTCGACGAAGTGCGGGTAACCGCGGTCGATGTGGAAGACATCCCAGACCTCGGTGACGCCCTCGGCGCACAGGCCGGCGAGCACGAGGCCGGCGCCGGCGCGGATGTCGGAGGCCCAGACCGGCGCGCTGGAGAGCTGCTCGACCCCGCGGACCACGGCGTGGTGGCCGTCGGTGCGGGCGTCGCCGGAGAGCCGCATCATCTCTTCGATGAAGCGGAACCGGGCCTCGTAGACGTTCTCCGTGATCATCGACGTGCCCTCGGACACGGCCGACAGCGCGACCGCGAACGGCTGCAGGTCCGTGGCGAAGCCGGGGTAGGGCAGCGTCACCCAGTCGACCGCCTTCGGGCGCTCGGGCTGCACGACGCGGAAGCCCTTCTCGTCGAACGTGGTCACGTCGGCGCCCGCGAGCCGCAGCTTGTCCAGCACCAGGTCGAGGTGGTGCGGGTTGACGCCGCGCACGGTCAGGTCACCTCGGGTCATCGCCGCGGCGAAGGCCCAGGTGGCGCCGACGATCCGGTCGCCGATCACGCGGTGCTCGGTCGGGCGCAGCTGCTCCACGCCGTGCACGGTCAGCGTCGACGTGCCGGCGCCCTCGATCTTCGCGCCCATCTCGATGAGCATCGTGCAGATGTCGACGATCTCGGGCTCACGCGCCGCGTTGTCGATCACGGTCGTGCCCTCGGCCAGCACCGCGGCCATCAGGATGTTCTCGGTGGCGCCGACGCTCGGGAAGTCGAGCCAGACCTGGGCGCCGACGAGGGACTCGGCGTTGGCGACCACGCAACCGTGCTCGATCGTGCTCGTGGCGCCGAGCTTGCGCAGGCCGTTCTGGTGCATGTCCAGCGGCCGCGAGCCGATCGCGTCACCGCCGGGCAGCGCGACCACGGCCTTCTTGAGCCGTCCGACCAGCGGCCCGAGCACGCAGACGGACGCACGCAGCTTGCCCATCGCCGCCGAGTCCGCGCGGTGCGACAGCTCGGCGGGCGTGGTGATGCGCGCCGTGTCGCCGTTGATCTCGACCTCGCAGCCGACGCTGCGCAGAACGTCGCCCATCAGGGGCACGTCGAGGATCTGCGGGCAGTTCGTGATGGTGGTGGTGCCCTCGGCCAGCAGGGCCGCGGCCATCAGCTTCAGCACGCTGTTCTTGGCTCCGACCACGTCGACCTCGCCGACCAGCCGTGCCCCGCCGTGCACGTCGAAGTGCTCGCTCATGGCCGCCAATCATGCCCTCTCGCCCAGTTTCGGCACACGCGGGGCCGGTAGAGTCGAAGGCATGGTCGTTCGCATCAACCGCGTCTACACGAAGGTCGGCGACAGCGGCACCACAGCGCTCGGCGACGGCTCGCGGATCCCCAAAACCTCGCCCCGCCTGGGCGCCTACGCCGACACCGACGAGGCCAACTCCGTCATCGGGCTGGCCGTCGCGATGGGTTCCCTGAGCGACGAGATCGCCGGCGTGCTGAAGCGTGTACAGAACGACCTGTTCGACGTCGGCGCCGACCTGTGCCTGCCGATCCAGGAAAATCCCTCGTACGAGCCCCTGCGCATCACCGAGGCCTACCTCGAGCGCGTGGAGGGCTGGTGCGACGAGTTCAACGAGCGGCTGCCGAAACTCACGTCGTTCATCCTGCCGGGCGGCACGCCGGGCGCGGCTTACCTGCACCAGGCGCGCACGGTCACACGGCGTGCGGAGCGTTCGGCGTGGGTGCTCGTGGAGGCGGAGCCGGACACGACGAACCCGATCGCCGTGAAATACCTCAACCGGCTGTCCGACCTGCTGTTCATCCTCGGCCGGCTCGCCAACCCGGACGGCGACGTGCTGTGGAAGCCGGGCGGCTAGGGAGAGCGCGTCAGAGCCGCTCCTGGGCGGCCCAGTACCGCTCGTAGTCGACGTCCCACGTCGAATCGCGGCCTGGGTCCACGTCCTGGGTGGTGCTCATGTCCGCGAGCCGCACGGGCTCGGGCAGCTCGGCCCACCGGCGCTTGCGCTCGGCCTGCTCCCGGGCGTCCATGGTCCCAGGATAACCGCAGTTCAGGACGCGTGCGGCAGCATTCGTCCCGGCGGAGCCGACTCCAGCCAGGACAGGAACCCGGTGAGCGCACCGGGCCCCATCGCGATCTCGATCGCTTCCTGCGTGGGCGACTCACACCGCAGGACAGTGGAACCTTCAGGCACCGCGTACGCCTCTGTGCCGGACGGGTCCCGCCGGTCGGCGATCTGCATGCTCTCGCGCTGGAACACGCGGTCCGGGCCGGACCGGAGGCTCCAGACGCGATACCAGACGAACTCGTCGCCCTCGTAGCGCCCGAGACCGAGGTGCCAGCTGGCGCGCGGGTTGTCCGGACGCCACCGCAGCGCGACGCTCACGCCACCGCCGCGGCGCATCCGGATCCACCGCTGGCCGTACCAGGCCGCCAGCACGGCGAGCACGATCAGGAGCCCCAGCACCACGATGGCGATCTTCACGGCCCGGCTCCTGCTCGTCGCTCGATCAGACTGTCTGACCGGCCGCGCGGAGCTGGGCCGTTGCCCTCGTGCGCTCCGCCTCGTCGTCCGCGGTCAGGGCCGCCTTGGCCGCGTCGATGTCGATCTCGTCGGAGAGCTCGGCGCTCTCGGCGAGCACGCTCACCCCGGTGGCGGTCACCGACAGGAACCCACCGTGCACGGCGGCCGTGAGGATCTCGCCGCCAGTCGTGTTCACCTTCACCACGCCACCCTCGACGAGCTGGCCCAGCACCGGCTCGTGGCCGGGCATGATGCCGATCTCGCCCTCGGTGGTCTGCGCCACCACGAAGGTGGCGGTACCCGACCAGAGCCGGCGCTCCACGGCCACCAGCTCCACGGACATCTCAGCCACGTAGCACTCCTTCGCTCGGGGTGTCACCACCGAGTGTAATAGGTCCGGCTTCGGTTACGAGAACGGCGGGGGCGGGTGTCCACAGTGGACCCAGCCCCCGCCGCGCTCAGAGAATCACTTCTTGGTGATTTCCTTGTACTTCTTCTCGAGGTCCTCGAGGCCACCGATACCCAGGAACGCCTGCTCCGGGTAGTGGTCGAAGTCGCCCTTCGCGATGCGGTCGAACGACTCGATCGTCTCCGCCAGCGGCACGGTCGAGCCCGGGATCTGCGTGAACGCCTCGGCGACCAGCATGTTCTGCGACAGGAACCGCTCGATGCGGCGCGCGCGCTGAACGGTGAGCTTGTCCTCTTCCGAGAGCTCGTCCATACCGAGGATCGCGATGATGTCCTGCAGTTCCTTGTACTTCTGCAGGATCCGGATGACCTCGGAAGCCACGCGGTAGTGGTCCTCACCGACGATGGCCGGGTCGAGGATCGTCGACGTCGACGCCAGCGGGTCCACCGCCGGGAAGATGCCCTTCTGGAAGACACCACGCGACAGCTCGGTGGTGGCGTCCAGGTGGGCGAACGTCGCGGCCGGGGCCGGGTCGGTGTAGTCGTCCGCGGGGACGTAGATCGCCTGCATCGAGGTGATCGACCGGCCTCGGGTCGAGGTGATCCGCTCCTGCAGCTGACCCATCTCGTCGGCCAGCGTCGGCTGGTAACCCACGGCCGAAGGCATGCGGCCCAGCAGGGTCGACACCTCGGAACCGGCCTGGGTGAACCGGAAGATGTTGTCGATGAACAGCAGCACGTCCTGGTTCTGCACGTCGCGGAAGTACTCCGCCATCGTCAGCGCGGACAGGGCGACGCGCATGCGCGTGCCCGGCGGCTCGTCCATCTGGCCGAACACGAGGGCGGTGTCGTTGATGACGCCGTCCTCGGACATCTCCAGGAAGAGGTCGTTGCCCTCACGGGTGCGCTCGCCGACGCCGGCGAACACCGAGGTGCCACCGAAGTTCCGGGCGACGCGGGTGATCATCTCCTTGATGAGCACCGTCTTGCCCACGCCGGCACCGCCGAACAGGCCGATCTTGCCACCCTGCACGTACGGGGTGAGCAGGTCGACGACCTTGAGGCCGGTCTCCAGCATCTCCGTCTTGCCCTCGAGCTGGTCGAAGGGCGGCGGGTTGCGGTGGATGCCCCAGCGCTCGAGGTCGTCGCCGTAGCCGGGCTCGTCGAGGCACTCGCCGAGGGCGTTGTAGACGTGGCCCTTGACCTTGTCGCCCACCGGCACGGTGATGGGGCCGCCGGTGTCGGTGACCTCGGCACCGCGGACGAGACCGTCCTGCGGCTGCAGCGAAATCGTGCGGACGAGGTTGTCACCGAGGTGGCTGGCGACCTCGAGGGTCACGGTCTTGCGCAGCTGCTCGAACTCGATCTCGACCTTGAGCGCGTTGAACTGGTCGGGCACGGAACCACGCGGGAACTCGACGTCGACGACCGGACCGGTCACCGACACGATGCGCCCCTTGGCGCGCGGGGTTTCAGTACTGGTCATCAATCATCACTTCCTGCTGCGGTGAGCGCGTTCGCGCCACCGACGATTTCGGAGATCTCCTGGGTGATCTGCGCCTGGCGGGCCTGGTTCATTTCCCGCGTCAGGTTGCCCACCAGGTCGTTCGCATTGTCCGACGCGGCCTTCATCGCGGTGCGGCGGGCTGCCAGTTCGGACGCCGCCGACTCCAGCAGCGCCGAGTACAGGCGCGTGTTGATGTACTTCGGCAGCAGCGCACCCAGCAGCTTGTCGGCGCTCGGCTCGAACTCGTAGCTGGGGAGCAGCTCGCCCTCGGGCTTCTGCTCCTCACCCTCGGTGTACTCGACCTCGAGCGGGGCGACCCGCTTGGCAATCGGGCGCTGCGTCAGCATCGAGACGAACTCGGTGTAGACGACGTGGATCTCGTCGACCCCGGCGAGCGCGCCGGGCGCACCCGCGTCGGTGCCGGAGAGGAACGACTCCACCAGCGTCTCCGCCGCCGCGACCGCGTCGGTGTACGCCGGCTGGTCGGAGAAGCCCGTCCAGCTGTCGACGACTTCGCGGCCCCGGAACCGGTAGTAGTTCAGGCCCTTGTTGCCGGTGACGTAGACCTCGGGCTCCTTGCCCTCCTCACGGAGCAGGGCGAGGAGTTCCTCGGTCGCCTTCAGCACGTTGGTGTTGTACCCACCGCACTGGCCCTTGTCGCTGGTGACGACGAGGACCGCGGCCCGCTTCGGGTTGGGGCGCTCGACCAGGAGCGGGTGGTCGAGGTTCGCCGCCGCACCGGCCAGCGCCGAGAGCACCTTGGTGATCTCGTCCGCGTACGGCCGGGAAGCGGCGACCTTCGCACGCGCCTTGGTGATACGCGCGGTGGCGATGAGCTCCATCGCCTTCGTGATCTTGCCGATCGACTTGGTCGCCTTGATGCGCGACCGAAGTTCCCGGAGTTGTGCGGCCATGAGCTATCAGCTCACTTCTTCGGGGCGGGCTTGTTGACCTTGACGGTCTCCTGCCCGACCTTGTCGGCGTCCATCGCGTCGGCGTTCGACTCCAGGGGCTTGCCCTCGGAGGTGGTGAACTCCTTCTTGAACTCGTTCACCGCGTTCACGAGCGCGTCGCGCGTGGCGTCCTCGAACTTGCCGCTGTCGCGGATCGCGCCGAGGACCTCGGTGTGCTTGCGGCGGGCCGAGTCGAGGAACTCGTGGTTGAAGCGGCGCACGTCCTCGGTCGGGACCGAGTCGTAGTGGCCGTTGGTGCCCAGCCACACCGTGCAGACCTGCTCCTCGACCGGGATCGGCGAGTACTGCGGCTGCTTGAGCACCTCGTACAGGCGCGCGCCACGCTCGAGCTGCGCCTTCGACGCGTCGTCGAGGTCCGAGGCGAAGGCGGCGAACGACTCCAGCTCGCGGTACTGCGACAGGTCGATGCGGAGCGAGCCGGAGACCGACTTCATCGCCTTGACCTGCGCGGCACCACCCACGCGGGACACCGAGATGCCCACGTCGATGGCCGGGCGCTGGCCGGCGTTGAACAGGTCCGACTGGAAGAAGCACTGACCGTCGGTGATCGAGATGACGTTCGTCGGGATGTAGGCCGACACGTCGTTGGCCTTCGTCTCGATGATCGGCAGGCCGGTCAGCGAGCCGGCACCCAGCTCGTCCGACAGCTTGGCGCACCGCTCGAGGAGACGGGAGTGCAAGTAGAAGACGTCGCCGGGGAACGCCTCGCGGCCCGGCGGGCGGCGCAGCAGCAGCGAGATCGCGCGGTAGGCGTCGGCCTGCTTGGTCAGGTCGTCGAACACGATCAGGACGTGCTTACCCTCGTACATCCAGTGCTGGCCGATGGCCGAGCCGGTGTAGGGGGCGATCCACTTGAAGCCGGCCGAGTCGGAAGCCGGGGCGGCGACGATGGTCGTGTACTCCATCGCGCCCGCGTCCTCGAGCGACTTCTTGACCGACGCGATCGTGGAGCCCTTCTGGCCGATCGCGACGTAGATGCAGCGGACCTGCTTCTTCGGGTCGCCGGTCTCCCAGTTGGCCTTCTGGTTGATGATCGTGTCCACGGCGACGGCGGTCTTGCCCGTCTTGCGGTCACCGATGATCAGCTGGCGCTGGCCACGGCCGATCGGCGTCATCGCGTCGATGGCGGTGATGCCGGTCTGCAGCGGCTCGGACACCGGCTGGCGCTCGACCACCGAGGCGGCCTTGAGCTCCAGCGGACGCCGGGTCGTGGTCTCGATCTCGCCGAGCCCGTCGATGGCCGCGCCCAGCGGGTCGACGACCCGGCCGAGGTAGCCGTCGCCGACCGGCACGGACAGGACCTGGCCGGTCCGCTTGACCTGCTGGCCCTCTTCGATCGTCTCGAAGTCGCCGAGGATGGCCGCACCGATCGAACGGGCGTCCAGGTTCAGCGCCACACCGAGGACGCCGCCCGGGAACTCGAGCAGCTCGTTGGCCATGGCCGAGGGGAGGCCCTCGACGTGGGCGATACCGTCACCGGCGTCGGCGACCACGCCGACCTCTTCCCGGTTCACATCCGGGGCGTAACTCGAGACGTAGTTCTCGATCGCACTGCGGATCTCGTCCGAGGAGATCGTCAGCTCCGCCATTTCGTTCCCGCTCTCGCTTCTGTTCTGTCCAGTGTGCAAAGTCTGTGGTGCGGGCGCACCCGTCAGGCGCGGCTCAGCCTGCGGCGCACCGCCGCCAGCTGGCCGGCCGTGCTGCCGTCGATGACCTCGTCGCCGACGCGGACGACGAGCCCGCCGCCCAGCCGGGGGTCCACCTCGACGTGCAGCGCGAGGGTCCGCCCGTAGATGCCGTTGAGCTTCGACCCGAGCTGGGCCTGCTGCTCGTCGGTGAGAGCGTTGGCGCTGGTCACGTACGCGACCGAACGCTCACGCCGTTCCGCGGCCAGCGCGACCAGCTTGTCGAGCCCGTTGCCGACCCCGCGCCCCTTGGCGCGGCGCACGACCTGCTCGACGAGGGTCTCGGTGACCACGTCGACCTTGTCCGCGAACAGCCCGCGGACCAGGGTCCGCTTGGCGTCGGCGGGAGCGGCCAGGTCGGACAGCGCGGCCTCGAGCTCCGAGGAGCCCGAGACGATCCGTGCAACCTGGAACAGCTGGGACTCGACGGTCTCGACGTTCCCGGTCTTCTCGGCGGAGGTGAGCAGCGCCGAGCGGCCGAGGGACTCGATCCCGTCCACCAGCTCGCGAGGGCTTGACCAGCGGCTGCCCGCCACGGCGTCGAGCACCTTCAGGGCCGGTTCGCTCAGCTTTCCGTCGAACAGCCGGCGGACGAGGCCCTGGCGGCTCTCCGGGCTGGCCGAAGCGTCGCTGACCGCCCGGCGCAGGCCGATTTCGCGGTCAAGGAGGTCGACGACCGAGAGCAGCTCGTCCCCGGCCGTCGCGGGGTCGGTACCCGCGTCGGCCAGAACCTCGCCGAGACGGGTCTCGGCGAGGTCGAGCGCTTCACGGCTCGCAGCATGCAGCGTCATCTCTGGTTACTTCCCCGCTCCATTGGTGGCCGACGCGGTCTCGAGCTCCGTCAGGAACCGGTCGACGGTGCCGCGGCGGCGCGCCTCGTCTTCGAGCGACTCGCCGACGATGCGGCTCGCCAGCTCCACCGCGTTGCGGCCCATGTCGGCCCGCAGCTCGGCGATGATCTGCGCCCTCTGGGCCTGCAGCTGGGCCTGCCCCTGCGCGACGATCCGCTGGGACTCGGACTCGGCCTCGGCCCGCAGCTCCGCCTTGATCTGCTCGGCTTCGAGCCGGGCGTCGTCGCGGATCTTCGCGGCCTCGGACCGGGCCTCGGCCAGCTGGGCCTTGTACTCGGCCAGCGCGTTTTCGGCCTCGGCCTGGGCCTTCTCGGCCTTCTCGATGCCGCCTTCGATCTTCTGCGCCCGTTCCTCGTACGCAGTCTCGAAACGCGGGACGACGTACTTCTTCAGGATGAACAGCAGGATCAGGAAGGCGACGATGCCGAGGATCAGCTCCGGGATGTCCGGAATGATCGGGTTGGTGTGCTCTTCGGCCGCCAACACCAAGTCACTCTTCAGCACGACGTCTCCTTAGTGATGAGAGATGAGCGGTTCGCTCAGGAGGCGATGAAGAAGATGACGATACCGATCAGCGCGAGGACCTCAGTGAGCACGAAGGTCGAGAAGCCGATGCCCTGCAGCTTGCCCTGGGCCTCCGGCTGACGCGCGGTGCCGTTGATGACCGCGGCGAAGATCAGGCCGATGCCGATACCCGGGCCGATCGCGCCCAGGCCGTAGCCGATGGCGGCGAGGCCGGGGTTGATGTTGGTCGCGGCGTCGGCGGCCTGGGCGAGAACGATGTTGGCGCTCACTTGCGTTTCCCTTCACTTCGGTCCGCGCACTCGCGCGGATCGGGGGCTTGTGTGTTTCTCAGTGCTCCGACGCCAGCGCGGCGCCGATGTACCCGGCTGACAGCAGGGCGAAGATGTAGGCCTGCAGGACCTGGATGAAGGCCTCGAGGAAAGTCATCAGGATCGCCAGGACCCAGCCGAGGATCGACACCGGCTTGAGGGCCCAGCCCGTGGTCTCCGTGAGCAGGAAGGTGCCGCCCAGGGTGAACACGATGATGATCAGGTGGCCGGCGAACATCGCGGCGAAAACACGGATGGCCAGCGTGATCGGGGTGATGAAGAACTTCTGCATGAACTCGATCAGGCTGTACAGCGGAAGCACGAACTTCGGGATCCCCGCCGGCGTCAGCTGGTTCTTCAGGTACCCGCCCAGCCCGTACTTCTTGATGCCCACGTAGTGGTACACCGGGTAGACCACCAGAAGCGACATGGCCAGCGGGAAGCCGATCCGCGCCATGGTCGGGAACTGGAAGAAGGGAATGATCCCGAAGAGGTTGTTCACCAAGATAAAGGTGAACAACGCGAGAACCAGCGGGATGAACGGCTTGAACTCTTTCGAGCCGATCTGCTGCCGCGTGATGTTGTTGCGGCTGAAGTCATAGACGGACTCTGCGATGAACTGTCCCTTGGTGGGCACGATCTTCAGCTTGCGCGAAGCCACCAAGAAGTAGCCGGCGACGATGATCAAAGCGATGATCACCAGCAGCTTCGGCTTGTTCAAGCCCCAGTCGCCAGACCCCAAAAACGGCGGCAGCTCGAAGGCATCAGTACCAGGGGGCGTGAAAACAGCACCCTCGGTCAGTACCAGCGCGATCACTGCGCTCCTCCCGGTTCTCCCGGCCGGCGTTCACTCCGCCGGGGGAATCGTCACGATCTGGACTTAACGTACCCGATACGCACGAGCACGCCGGAGGCGGCCAGCCCCACCGCGCAGTGAATGATTCTCATGCCCTGCACAGAGGTTGGCTCGCAAGAGCACTGCCCTGCAATCCACTTCGGACCAGCGGCTGAGGGGCGGAACCATCGGGTCGCCACACTGCTGGTCGCGGTTCGTTTGAGGGAGTGCGCGGGCGAGGCCGCCACCCTTGAAGCGGACCCTACCAGCAGGTCAATCGGTGCCGTACACGCGTACTTCATACCAACCGATCAGCTCAGGACTTAGGTCCCGAGTCCATCCAGGACCCAAGTCCGGGACGCGCGCGACCGGTTTCGCAACACCACAGGTGAGCGCCTCGGCGAGGTGCGCCACCCACCCGAAAGTCGGCTGGTGTGTTTCAGGTCACACGCGGATGCCGCAGCGCGCTCTCACTGTTGGTAGCCGAGGGTGCCGGGTTCGCGTCAGGACGGGATGATCGTCGGGATCTTCGTCTTGCGGAAGGCCACGAACTCGGCCGCGGCGGACACCATGATCGCCACGATCATCGTGATGCCGAGCGACAACGGGTGCAGCTCGGTCACGCCCTTGAGCAACTTGAGCGCGATGAACAGCACCACGACCTTGATTACGTACCCACCGAGCGCGATCACCATGACGAACATGGGGTCCTGGCCCGCGCTGAAGCGCATGAGCCCGAGTGTCGACAGGGCCGCCAGGATCGCGAGCACCGCGCCGACCAGCGAGCCGAGGAAACCGTGCAGCCCGTAGATGATGCTGAACACCGCGATGCACACGATCACCGCCGGCAGCGTGACCAGCAGCGAAGCCTTCGTCATCGCGCGAGCAGCCTGCAGCACCACCTTGGCGTGCGGGTTCTCCGTCGCGTCGGTCGAGGTTTCGGTTTCGCTCACAGCTGGGCTCCCTACTCGGTTCGGCATCGAGTGTAGAGAACCTGGTGACCTGGTCTCCTGACCCCCGGCCTGCGGCCAGCAGCACAAGCGGCTGCCCCGGGTCCACGCCGGCGCGAACCCGGGGCAGCCGAATTCATTTTCGCGACAGAATGATCGGTCGCGGAATTGAACAAGAATGACCCGCGAGACAACTGCCGCGGCGAATTCATCGGAAACGGTTCACGCGGCCCGGGGACGGCAGGGATTGGTGCACGCCAGCGCGATCCCGCCGAGACTGGTCGCGGTCACGATGCCGACCGAAACCGTCCGATGGGGACTGACGTGGCCGAACGCGTTGCGGGCTGGGAAAAGCGGACCGAGAACCCGCACCGAGCGGCCGTCGTTCGGGCCGTGCCGGCGGCACCGAGTCCGACCACTTCAGCGCGAGCGACTCGCGTGCCCGATCGAGGACGCCTGGTCCACAGCACCGTTTTTCGTGATTCGGCCGGACTCGCCCCCGTCGGCTCGGCAGCGACGCCAGCCCCGGGAAAGGTCGCCATCATCGAACCCGCAGCCGACAGGACCACCGCGATTTGGCGCATTTTCACCTCGATTCCTCGCCCCACCGGACATTCACAAGGAGGCGCCGGAGACGTCGAGAGGAGGTGAACCGGAATTCGCGAACACTCAGCCCGCGGAACGGCGCCGCGCCCTCAACCGCGGCACCAAGGACACCAGCACGGCCACCACCAGACCCGCCCCGATGACCCAGAACACGGCCGTGTCGTCGAAGAGCGTCACGGACACCGCGCCGAAGGCCAGGATGCCGGCCCACAAGTAGATGAGCAGGACGGCGCGGCGCTGGGAGTGGCCGATCTCGAGCAGGCGGTGGTGGAGGTGCATCTTGTCGGCCGCGAAGGGGCTTTCGCCGCGGCGGGTGCGGCGGATGACGGCCATCACGAGGTCCAGGACGGGCACGAAGAGCACCGCCACGACCACGACCAAGGGCGACAGCAGGGCGAGCGCGTCGGAGGCCGAGAAGCGCGTGTAGCTGACGCGGCCGCTCGCGGAGGTGGTCGCGCCGGCGAGCACGAGGCCGATCATCATGGAGCCGGAGTCGCCCATGAATATCTTGGCGGGTTGGAAGTTGTAGGGCAGGAAGCCCAGACACGCGCCCGCCAGCGTCGCCGCAATGAGGGCCGGCGGGTAGGTGCCGAAGTCGCCGCCGGTGCTGTCGAGCAGGCCCAGCGAGAACGCGCACGTGGCCGTCGCGGCGATGAAGCCGAGGCCGCCCGCGAGGCCGTCGAGGCCGTCGACGAAGTTCATCGCGTTGACCATCACCACGACCATCACCACGGTCAGCAGCGCGCCCTGGTTCTTGTCCAGCACGAGCACCGAACCGAACGAGTCGCCGGTGCCGCCCCACGGCACCCAGAACGACACCCACTGCACGCCGAAGAGCACGAGGATCCCCGCACACATGACCTGGCCGGCCAGCTTCGTCCACGCGTCGAGCTCGAACCGGTCGTCCAGCGCGCCGATGAGCGAGATGACGCCGGCCGCCAGGAGCACGCCCACGGAGTCCAGCGAAGCGTCGAAGCCGTGGCTCAGCGCGGGCAACTGGTGCGCCAGGCCCATCGCCGCGGCCACGCCCAGGTAGATGCCGACGCCGCCCATGCGAGGGATCGGCGTCACGTGGACGTCGCGGGCGCGCGGGTTGGCGATCGCGCCGATGCGGATCGCGACGCGGCGGACCACGCCGGTGAGCAGGTAGGTCACCGCCGTCGCGGTCAGCGCGACGAGGAGGTACTCCCGGATGGGGAGAAGTCCTTGCACAGGGGGCATGACCGCGTCACGCCTGCCGGGGGGTCCGAGTCACCGCGTCACGCTACCGCGACCGGATGTGACGCGGTTTGGCGGAGCCTCCCCTGTGGACCGCTCAGGCGAGCGACTCGGCGGGCACGCCCATGACCTCGGCGATCGCCGCGCGCGTGACCGCGCCTTCGCGCAGCACCACCGGATTCTCGCCCGTGAGGTCCACGATCGACGACGCCACGGCCTCGCCGCTCGAACCGCCGTCGAGGTACACCGACACCGAGTCGCCCAGCTGATCCTGCGCCTCGGCCGCGGTGGACGCGGGCGGGCGGCCGGAGACGTTGGCGCTCGACACGGCCATCGGGCCGACGTCGCGCAGCAGCTCCAGCGCCACGGGGTGCAGCGGCATCCGCAGCATCACGGTGCCGCGCGACTGCCCGAGGTCCCACTGCAGGCTCGGCGCGTGCGGGAGCACGATCGACAGGTCGCCCGGCCAGAACGCCTCCACGAGCGCCCGCGCCTGCGGCGGCAGGCCGAGCACAAGACCGTCCACTGTGGACCACGAACCGACGAGCACACCCACGGGCATGTCCGGGCCGCGGTTCTTCGCGCGCAGCAACGCCTGCACGGCGCCCGCGTCGAAGGCGTCGGCACCGATGCCGTAGACGGTGTCGGTCGGCAGGACCACCAACCTGCTCGACCTCACCGCTGACGCCGCGGTGGCCAGCCCTTCGGCCCGGGACTCGCGCTTGCTGCAGTCGTACACCGCACTCATGCCGCGAAGCCTAGCCCTCGTCCCCGGCACCTGAATGCGGTGGTCAGGTGCCGGGGACGCCGGGTCAGAACCCGATGGCCGTGCAGGTGGTGGTGCTCGTCTTCGCCGGATCGCTCACCGACGTGGCGGTGAGCTTGACCCGCGCCGTGTACGGCGCGCCCGGTGCCCGTTTCGCGTAGGCGGCGATCTGGGCGGTCTGCCCGAACTTCGCCGTCGCCAGCTCGTTGGGCAACCGGACTTCCCAGCCCTTCGCGTCGGTGCTCGCGCTCAGCCGGTAGGTGTCGCTGTCGTACGGCGCCTTCGCCCCGCGCGGGGAACCGGTGTTGAGCAGCCGGAAGTCGCACGTGGCGAGCCCGCCCTTGGTGAACGCGGGCAGCGCCGGCCACAGGTGCGCACCGCGCGCCTGCGGGCCCGCACCGTCGAGCGAAGCGACGGTGACCGTGTACGACAAGACACCGCTGCGGTCACGCGCGAGGTCGGTGACCAGGAAGTGCAGCCGGTTGGCCTCGTCGGTGTACTCGTACGCGCCCGAGGAGCCCGTGCCGGCCTTGAACGCCGCGTCGTTGAGCTGCCGGTAGTCGCCGACGGTGATCTTCACCGGCGTGCCGTCCGGCTTCACGTAGTCGGTGAGGCCGATGTCCTGCGGGTTCGCGTCGACGATCCACTCGAACGGCGCCGCGTCCTTGTTCTTGGTCTTGGCCAGCAGCACGCCGGAGTCGGGCGCGAAGGAGTCCGAACCCATCCGGTCGACGACCTCGAGCGTGTAGTTGTCGTAACCGCCGCCGTCGCACAGCGGGTCGGTGTTGCGGTCGCACTTCGGGGATTTGTCGCCGCCCGGCAGCGCGATGTTCAGCCCCGTGTACGCGCCCGGTTCCGGTGCCGCCTCCCGCGCGGTGATCCGCGCCGTTACGGGACCGGTTTTCGCGAGCTGGTCGCGGTCGAGCTGCAGCACGTCGGCGGGGTCGACGATGCCGAGCTTGAGCTTGTTGCGCAGCATGTGGTGCGCGCCCATCGAGCCGCCTTCGGTGGCCGGGATCTGCCAGCGCGTGTGCGGGCCGCCGGGACCGTTGAAGCTGCCGCGCGAAAGCATCTCCCACGGGCCGGTGTACGCGCGCTGCGGCGGGACGCCGAACGGGTTGTTGTAGTTGTCGCCGATGCCCAGGATGTGGCTGAACTCGTGGGCGTAGGTGCCCTGGCCGGACGATTCGGCCTGCGTCGACGAGCCGTTCTGCGCGTTGGGCCAGATGCTCGACGCCGAGGCCCACGACGTCCACGGGACGTAGCGGGTGTCGGCCCAGTTGGGCAGGCTCTCGTCGCCGGGCGGGCCGAACTCGTCCGGCACGGCGTCCTGGCTGCCGAACTTCATCTCGCCGAACTCCTGCCACGTCGAGCTCTCGTCCTGGCCCGCGGAGAGGAAGAAGACGAAGTCGAACTGGTCGGCCAGGGCGCCGACGTCGGCCTTCCACGCGGCGCGCGCGTCGGTGCGCAGGTCGCGGTCGCACGTCGAGCCCTGTGGGCACGCGTTGTCCTGGAACTCCATGCCGTACTCGAAGGACTTGCCCGGCATGCGGTAGGGCCCGAACGCGGTGAGGTCCACGCCGAAGCGGCCGCCGGAGTCCTCCATCCAGTACTCGTTGATGGTGTGGCCGTGGTTGAGGGTTTCCGGCTTGTTGAGGAAGTCCTGGTAGTACTGCGCCACGTTCTCGCGCGCGAGGTTGCTGGCGGACGGACCGGGGTTGCCGAAGACGGTCGAGTGCGGCGCCTTCGTGACCACGAAGTCCTCGTCCGGGTAGTCCGCGAGCACCACGGCGCCCTTGAACGTGCGCTCGGTGGGCTCGAGCGACGGGTCGGCCCAGTTTGTGCCGGGGACCTTGCGGTAGTCGTTCCACGTCATGGCCGCTTGGTCGGCCCAGTGCGCGGAGTTCAGCGGCGCGGGCCAGCCGCGGGTGAACGTGTCGGCGTTCGCCGTGCCGGCGGTCAGCCCGGGCAGCAAGGCGACGGCCGCGACGACGGCGGCCACCTTCGAGACGCGCCTCGTCGTGCGCCGGACAGGGATCCAGGAGGGTCTCATCCACACTCCCCTTCACGATCGGGCCGCCCGGGGCGGGCGGGCCCGAAGATCGACGGTATTCAGTCGACCGCGGATCGTTAGGGTTGCGAACGAAATCCGCCCCATTGCCTCACGACGAAAGTCGGACAGAGGTGGCGTACCGGCCGAACCTGTCGTTCGAACGGCAGACGGGACGAGCCGGGCGCGGGTTCGAGATGGCCGCTCCAGCTCGGTTCAGCCGGCGGTGCTCGGGCTGCCCACCGCGTCGACCCGGCGGCGGAGCAAGCAGAACTCGTTGCCCTCCGGGTCGGCCAGCACGTGCCAGGACTCCTCGCCCGTCTGCCCGACGTCGGCCGGGCGCGCGCCCGCGGCGAGGAGGCGCTCGAGCTCCGCGTCCTGGTCGCGATCAGTCGGGTTGACGTCGAGGTGCAGCGGCAGTTTCCCGCGCTTGGGCTCGTCGCTGCGGCTGAGCACGAGGGTCGGCAGCGGCCCGCCGAAGCCGCCGGGCGGGCCGATCTCCAGGTCGGCGCCCTCCCAGCCGAGCTCGACGTAGCCGAGGACCTCGCACCAGAAGTTCCCCAGACGCTGGGGGTCGGCGCAGTCGATGACGAGTTCGGTGATCCGGCAGGCCATGCGCGAGAGACTACGGCGAACCGCGCGGTTTCGGCCCGGCTTCAGCCGAGGCGGCGGGCCGTGACGTAGCGGGCCCGGCCCGTGAAGTCGGGGTGGTCCTCGACCGCGGTGAGCACGCGGCGCGCCCGCACGAGCGCCGGCACGGCCGACCCGTGGGTGTCGTCGTGCTCGATCGCCAGGCCACCGCCGGGACGCAGCAGGCGGGCGCCGGCCGCGATGGCGTGGCGGATCACCGCCAGGCCGCTCTCCTCGGCGAACACCGCGCGCGCCGGGTCGTGCTCGGCGACCTCCGGGGGCACGGGCGTGCCTTCGGGGACGTACGGCGGGTTGCAGAGCACCAGGTCGACGAGGCCGTCGAGCTCGGCGAACATCGTCGGGTCGGCGATGTCGCCCGAGTAGAGGCGCACGGGGGTGTCCCCGGCGTCGGAGTGCACGTCGGCGTTGTGTCGGGCCCACGCGAGCGCCTGGGGGTCGACGTCCACGGCGTACACGACGGCGTCCGGCCGCTCGTGCGCCAGCGCCAGGGCCAGCGCGGCGGACCCCGTGCACAGGTCGACGACCACGGGGAACTCGCGTCCGTGGAGGAACTTCAGGCCCCAGTCCAGCAGCAGCTCGGTCTCCGGGCGCGGCACGAACACGCCGGGGCCCACGTTCACCGTGATGTTGCCCAGCGCGGCCCACCCGGTGAGGTACTGCAGCGGGATCCGCTTCGCGCGCTGCGCCACGAGCTGCCCGATCGCCTCGATCACGGGTGGGTCGACCAGCGGCACCATCGGCAACCGCCCGCGATCGACCCCGAGCACGTGCGCGGCGATCAGGTCCGCGTCCGTCCGCGGCGACTCCACGCCCGCCTCGGTGAGGATGCGGGTGGCCTCCATGATGGCCAGGCGCAGCGGCTGCCGATTCACAAGTTTTCCCTCACGTCGAAAATCCTCCGCCCAGCGTATCGACCTCCGGCGCGCTTCCGGAGCCGCCTGGCCGCAGGCGGGCCCGGATGCGGGCCCGAAGAAGCACCGTGAGCGTGATCTCTTAAGATCCTCAGGTCCTCCGGGCCGCGGATCAGCGCGTTCGCCCGATCCATTGAGTCAAACGGGAGTCCCGTCATGATTGGCGTGTCTTCGGAGCCCTCGAGCGACAGACGCCGGATCGCGTTCGTCTTCCCCATCTTCAACGAGGAAGGCAACATCGACCTGCTCCACCGGACCGTGGACGAGGTCACCAGGCCGCTGGCCGACCGGTACGAACTCAGCTTCCTCTACGTCGACGACGGCAGCCGCGACAGCTCGCTCGTTCTGCTCACCGAGCTGTCCCGCCGCGACGAGCGGGTGACCGTGATCGAGCTCGCGCGCAACTTCGGCCACCAGATGGCCGTGACTGCGGGCCTCGACCTGGTCGACGCCGACGCGACGATCATCATGGACAGCGACCTGCAGGACCCGCCGCGCGTCGCGCTCGAGCTGATCGAGCGGTGGGAAGAAGGCTACGACGTCGTCTACGCGCAGCGCCGCTCGCGGCAGGACAGCGCGTTCAAGAGGTTCACCGCCGGCGCGTTCTACTGGTTCCTGCGCAAGATGGCGGCCGTCGACATCCCCAAGAACACCGGCGATTTCCGGCTGATCGACCGCAAGGTCGTGGACGAGCTGCGCAAGTACCGCGAGCGCGACCGCTTCCTGCGCGGCCTGGTCTCCTACATCGGGTTCCGCCAGACCGCGGTGCTGTTCGACCGCGACAAGCGCCACGCGGGCGTCACCGGCTACCCGCTGCGCAAGATGCTGCGCTTCGCCGCCGACGGCATCCTCGGCTTCTCCGTCACGCCGCTGCGCATGATCAGCCGTCTCGGCTACCTGATCTCCGCGCTCAGCTTCGTCGGCGTGCTCTACGTGATCGGCGTGAAGCTGTTCGCGCCGGCGACCGCGGTGCCCGGCTGGGCGTTCATCACGATCGCGATGTTCTTCCTCGGCGGCATCCAGATCATCATGCTCGGCGTGCTCGGCAGCTACATCGGCCGCACGTACTCGCAGGTGCAGAACCGGCCGCTGTACGGCGTCGCCTCGGTGCGGACGGGTCTCGCCTCCGACGCTCGCGTCACCTCGAACCCGACCGGGCGCGCTGTGGACCCCATGGACACAGTCGACACCGTCGATGCGGTCCAGGCGGAGAGCCGGGCCTGATGAAGCTCCTGACTCCGCAGCAGATCCGCTTCGGTGTGGTCGGCGTCGCCAACACGCTCGTCGACGCGGTGGGCTTCGCGCTGCTGTACTCCAGCGTCGGGCTGCCGCTGTTCGTCGCGAACCTGTGCTCGACGACCGCGGGCATGCTGCTGAGCTTCGTGCTCAACCGCAACTTCACCTTCCGCGCCAAGGAAGGCGACGTCCGCAAGCAGGTGCTGCTGTTCTTCGCCATCACCGCGTTCGGGCTGTGGGTGGTGCAGGCGGCGGTGATCTTCGCGGTCGGGTCGCTGCTGCCCCACGTCACGGTGCTCGTGCCGAAGTTCGCCGGCATCGCCGTGGGTCTGGTGTGGAACTACGTGCTCTACCAAAAGGTCGTCTTCCGGCAGCGGACCCCGGTCCCGGTTGCCGCCACCGAACAGCCGGGAGGCACGGTATGACCGCCACGGCGACCGCCGAGGAGCTCACCTCCGAGGACGAACCGAAGCAGCCCGTCGCGGTTTCGCGCGTGCCGCGCTGGCTCACGGGCGACTTCGCCCGCGTGCTCGCCGTGGTGCTCGCGTGGAACGTCGTGCTGATCGCGGTGGCGTGGCTGTTCGGCCCGTCGTCCCCGGTGAGCGAGGGCGTGCCGAAGACGGGCATCGGCTCGACCTGGAGCCTGCTCGCGCACACCTACCGCTGGGACGCCGGCAACTACGGCGACATCGCGCAGCACGCCTACACCAGCAGCTACGTGCCCCTGCGCGCGTTCTACCCGGTGTTCCCGATCTGCGTGTGGCTCGTGCAGACGATCAGCTTCCACCTGATCGGGATCCTCGTCGCGGGCTTCCTGGTGAACGTGGTCGCGACATGGCTCGCCACCACGGCTCTGCTCAAGATCGCCCGCTTCTACTTCACCGGCGCCCGCGCCCAGTGGCTCGTGGTCGCCGCGTTCCTCACCGCGCCCACGGCGTTCTTCCTGCACTCGTTCTACAGCGAAGCGGTCTTCTGCGCGCTGGGCTTCTGGGCCTACCTGTTCGCTCTGCGGCGCCAGTGGCTGTGGATGGGCCTGTGCCTGATCCCGCTCACGGCCTCGCGGATCACCGCGGCGGTGTTCGTGGGCCTGTGCTTCCTGGAGTTCTGGCGCTCGAAGGACTGGAAGGTGCGCGGCCTGCTGAACTGGCGGCTGCTGTGGTTCCCCGCCGCGTTCCTCGGCCTCGGCGCGCACATGCTGTACATGAAGATCCAGACCGGCAGCGCCATGGCGAGCTTCAACGCGCTCAAGGGCGTGGCGACCTGGTCATACCACAAGTTCAACCCGAACATCTTCGCCACCGGCTGGACCGAGGCGAAGCTGACGGCTCACGCGCTGCTCGGCGACATCCCGATGGACGGGTGGACGCTGATGAGCCACGTGCTGCCCACCATCGGACTGGTGCTGCTGCTCGTGTCCTCTGTGTACATCTTCATCGCCTTGCGCGCCAAGGGAATCCCGCTCGCGCTGTTCGGCATCGCGTCGATCGTGATGCTGACGATCAACAACAACGTGGTGTCGGTGCACCGCTACCTGTTGCCGTGCCTGGTGATGTACGTGGCGCTGGTGCTGTTCGCCGAGCGCAGGCCGAAGCTGCGCGGCGTGGTCTACGGCGTGCTGTACGCGAACACGACGATCGGCGCGCTGATCTTCCTGCGCTTCGTGTCGGGGTACTGGGCCGGCTGAGCACGACGGGCGCCCCGGCACCGGCCTGGTGGCGGTGACCGGGTTGCCCGCACACACTGCGGCCCGGCACTCCCCTGCCTACACTCGGCCGGGTGCGAACCAAAGACCTCCGCTTCGGTCTCGCCATCTTCGGCGCTTCCCTCGCCCTGCTCCTGGTCCGCTTCCTCGTCCCCAGACCCATCGGCATGGCCGACAACGGCGACGGCTGGCGGCTGCTGTGCAAGCTCGGCGGCAAGCAGCTCGACCGCCCGGCGGAGGGCTTCGTCCGCTTCAACTACGGCGCCGGGGTCCCCTGCACGAGCGACTACGTCTCGAGCCAGAACTGGCTCGACTGGCTGGCGAGCAAAGCCGGCCACCTCTTCGGCTCGAACGCCATCCTGAACCTGATGGTCCTCGGCATCGGCACCTGCGTGCTCGTCGCGGTCGCCATCACCGCCGCCGTGGCCGGGCTCGACCTGAAGCGCCGCGGCCAGGTCATCGCGGCGGTCCTGCTGCTGCTCGTCATGGGCGACTCCGCGTTCTTCGGCTACTTCGCCTCCACGCTCAGCGAGGGCGCGGCCTTCCTCGGCATGCTGCTGATCTGCGGCGGCCTCCTGCTGATGCACCGCGACCGAGGCCGGCGTTACGCCGGCGCCGTCATCACCGTCCTCGGTGGACTGATCGGTATCAACGCGAAATCGCAGACCCTGTTGCTCATCCCCCTTTTCGTGCTCGCCGTTCTGCTGGTGAAACCCAACGGCGCGCACGGCAAGGCCCGCTGGTCGCTGCTGCTCGCGGTGCTCGTGTTCGTGGGCGCCGGGACGCTCGCGGTGCAGTCGCACGGCGACCCGGCCAACGCGGAGTACCGCGAGGCCAACGTGTACAACGCGATCTTCGACTCCATTGTGGACGGCAAGCACGACACGAACGCCGACCTGGCGGCACTCGGACTTCCACAATCGTTCGCGAAGTACGTCGGCACCGGCTGGTGGACTCCGGGCGCGGCCAAGACCGACCCGCTCTACCCGCGGTACCGCGACAAGATCAGCCGCCGCAACGTGGTGCGGTACTACTCGACGCACCCCGAGCGCGTCGCGCAGATCCTGCAGCAGGGCGGCGTGAACACGCTCACCGCACGGCCGGACAACCTCGGCAGCTTCGGTGAACTCTCCGGCCAGCCGCGGCTGTCGAAGGAGTACCGCGTGCCGGTGTTCTCGGGACTCGCCACGCTGGCCGCGCCCGCGGGGCTGTTCGTGCTGGTTCCCCTGTGGCTGCTGATGATCTGGGCCGCCGCGCGCGCGTTCCGGAGGGGGCGGCGCGAGTACGGCCTCGTGGTGCTGATGCTGACGTTGTTCGCCGTCGGGCAGCTCGGGCTGTCCGCGCTGGGCGAAGGCGTGGAAGGCGTGAAGCACCAGCTGCTCACGTTGTTCCCGACCGTGCTGGCGCTCGCGTTCGCGATCCTCAGCCTGCTGCCGCGCGCCGAAGAGGCGCCGACGCCGCAGGGGGAACGCGAGGACGACGAGCCGCTGACCGAGGAGATCGCGGCCGTCGTCTGAGCCGGCGTCGCTCAGCCGGACTGGCTCAACCCGACTGGGCCGCGAGCCGCTCTTCACGGTCGGCCGTCGCCAGGGCGTCCAGGACGCCGTCGAGGTCGCCGTCGAGGACCTGGTCGAGGTTGTAGGCCTTGTAGTTCACCCGGTGGTCCGAGATGCGGTTCTCCGGGAAGTTGTACGTGCGCACGCGCTCGGAGCGGTCGACGGTGCGGACCTGCGAACGGCGGGCGTCCGAGGCCTTCGCGGCGGCCTCTTCCTCGGCGATGGCCTGCAGGCGCGCCTGCAGCACCTGCAGCGCGCGGGCGCGGTTCTGGATCTGGGACTTCTCGTTCTGGCACGAGACGACGATGCCGGTCGGCAGGTGCGTGATGCGCACGGCCGAGTCGGTGGTGTTCACGCTCTGGCCGCCGGGGCCGGACGAGCGGAAGACGTCGATACGCAGGTCGTTCGGGTCGATCTCGACCTCGACCTCTTCGGGCTCGGGGTAGATCAGCACACCGGCGGCAGACGTGTGGATGCGGCCCTGCGACTCGGTCGCCGGCACGCGCTGCACGCGGTGCACGCCGCCCTCGAACTTCAGGCGCGACCAGACGCCGTCGACGTCGGCGGTCTTGCTCTTGATCGACAGCGTGACGTCCTTGAAGCCGCCGAGGTCGGACTCGGTCGAGTCGAGGACCTCGGCCTTCCAACCGTGGCGCTCGGCGTAGCGCAGGTACATGCGCACCAGGTCGCCCGCGAACAGGGCGGACTCCTCGCCGCCTTCGCCGGACTTGACCTCCATGACCACGTCGGAGCCGTCGTACGGGTCGCGCGGCAGCAGCAGCTCCGTGAGGCGGGACTCGAGGTCGGGGATCTTCGCGGCCAGCTCGTCGGCCTCTTCCGCGAACGTCGAGTCCTCGGCCGCCAGCTCCCTCGCCGCGGAGAGGTCGTCGCGCGTCTGGTCGAGCTCACGCACGGCGCGCACGACGGGGCTCAGCTCCGCGTAGCGGCGGCCCAGCTTGCGGGCCTTGGCCTGGTCGGCGTGCACGGCCGGGTCCGCCAGCTGCTCTTCCAGCTGGGCGTGCTCGGCGAGCAGCCCCTTGAGCGAAGTCGAATCCACTTCCGCGCCTTCTTCCGGGCCTAGTACCACCAACGACAGAATTTCACCGACGGACAGCAAACGGCGCCCACTCGCACGTGCGAGTGGGCGCCGTGGGCGAAGCTACTTGGCGTCGTTCTTCTGCCGCTTGCCGTAGCGCTTCTCGAAGCGCGCAACCCGGCCACCGGTGTCCATGATCTTCTGCTTGCCGGTGTAGAACGGGTGGCAGTTCGAGCAGATCTCGACGTGGATCGCGCCCGAGTCCTTGGTGCTGCGGGTGGTGAAGCTGTTCCCGCAGTTACAGGTGACCTGAGTCGTCACGTACTCAGGGTGAATGCCGCTCTTCATGGTGTCCTCTCTTGTTGGCCCCGGGTCCCCAGGATCGGGGTGAACCGGTGCCGGACTTCAGCGGGTCATTGTGCCAGACGGGCTGACGGTGAGTTCAACCAACCCGCCTGGCCTGGTATTCCTCGCCCCAGGAGCTGTCAGCCCCAGAAGCCGTGAAGGGCACCGTGGGGGAATCGGATTCCCTCACAGTGCCCTTCACGGACGGTGAAACGGTGGAGCTCAGTCCTCGTCGTTCGCGCCGAGGGCCGTCTTCGAGACCTGCATGAGGAACTCGATGTTGGTCTTCGTCTTGCGCAGGCGCGAGATCAGCAGGTCGATGGCCTGCTGCGAGTCCAGCGCGTGGAGCACGCGGTGCAGCTTGTGCGTGACGGCGAGCTCGTCCGGCGAGAGCAGCAGCTCTTCCTTGCGGGTGCCGGACGGGTTGACGTCGACCGCCGGGAACACGCGGCGCTCGGAGATCTTGCGGTCGAGCTTGAGCTCGGCGTTGCCGGTGCCCTTGAACTCTTCGAAGATCACCGTGTCCATCGTGGAGCCCGTCTCCACCATCGCCGTGGCGAAGATGGTGAGCGAGCCGCCGTTCTCGATGTTGCGCGCGGCACCCAGGAAACGCTTCGGCGGGTACAGCGCCGTCGAGTCGACACCACCGGACAGGATCCGGCCCGACGCGGGCGCGGCCAGGTTGTAGGCGCGGCCGAGGCGGGTGATCGAGTCGAGCAGCACCACCACGTCGTGGCCCATCTCGACCAGGCGCTTGGCGCGCTCGATCGAGAGCTCCGCGACCGAGGTGTGGTCGGCCGGCGGGCGGTCGAAGGTCGAGGCGATGACCTCGCCCTTCACGGACCGCTGCATGTCCGTGACCTCTTCCGGCCGCTCGTCGACCAGCACGACCATGAGGTGGCACTCAGGGTTGTTCGTGGTGATCGCGTTGGCGATGTCCTGCATGATCGTGGTCTTACCGGCCTTCGGCGGCGACACGATCAGGGCGCGCTGCCCCTTGCCGACCGGCATGATCAGGTCGATCACGCGGGTGGTGAGCTTGTGCGACTCGGTCTCGAGACGCAGGCGCTCGTTGGGGTAGAGCGGGGTCAGCTTGGTGAAGTCGGGGCGGCGCTTGGCCTCGTCCGGCTCCAGGCCGTTGATCGAGTCGACGCGCACCAGCGGGTTGAACTTCTGCCGCTGCTGCTCGCCGTCACGCGGCTGGCGGACGACACCGGTGATGGCGTCACCGCGGCGCAGGCCGTACTTGCGGACCAGCGAGAGCGACACGTACACGTCGTTCGGCCCGGCGAGGTAGCCGGACGTGCGCACGAACGCGTAGTTGTCGAGCACGTCCAGGATGCCGGCGACCGGCAGCAGGACGTCGTCCTCGCGGATCTCGGTGTCCGGCGAACCGCCTTCGACGCGACCGCCCCCGCTGCCCCGGCGACGGCGGTCGCGGAAGCGCCGGCCGCGACGGCCGCCCTCTTCGTCGTCCTCCGGGCCCTGCGAACGGTTGTCCTGCTGGCCGCGGTTGCCGCTGTCCTGCTGGTTGTTGCGCTGGCGGTTGTCGCGGCTGTCCCGGTTGTCCGAGCCGCCGCGGTTGTTGTCGCGGCCGCCCTGACGCTCGGCGCGGTCACCACGGTCGCCACGCTGCTCACGGTCACCACGCTGCTCACGGTCGCCACGCTGGCCACCGTCACGCTGCTGGCCACCGTCACGCTGCTGGCCACCGTCACGCTGCTGGCCACCGTCACGCTGCTCACGCTGCTCGCGCTGGCCGTCGGGCGCGCCCGCGGCACGGTTCGAGCCGCGGCGACGACGGCTGCGGCCGCCTTCCTCCTGCTGCCCGTCGGAGTTCTGCTGGCCGCCGTCGCGGTCCTGGCGCTCCTGCTGCGCGGGCTTCTCGGCCGGCGCCTCGGCTGCCGGAGCCGAACCGTTGGTCTCGGCCTTGGGAGCCGACGCCTCGGCGCTCGGGGTCTCCTCGCGCTTCTTCTCGGCCCGGGCCGGCTCTTCGGTCTTCGCGGCCTTCGAGGCCTTGGGAGCCGGAGTGTCGCCGACGCCGTCGAGCGGGAGAGTCTCCGCCGTGGCGGTGCGCTTCTTGGTCTTGCCCTGCCGCTCGCGGATCGCGGCGATCAGGTCACCCTTGCGCATCCCCGTGGTCTCGCCCACACCCAGTTCGCCCGCCAGCTGGCGGAGCTCGGCGATGACCATCCCCGACAGGCCCCCGGTGCGGCGCTTCGGAGCGGCCGCGGCCCCATTCGTCTCAGCGGCCGCGGCGGGGGTCTCCACGTCGCCGCTCAACAGATCGGTGTTGCTCACACATGTCCTTCCTGACCGATCCACGCCTCCAGGTGGATCAGCGGACTGCCGCCGATCGCGTCTGATCGCGAAACGGCATTTGCTTCCGATGCGGGCGAGTCGCGCCTAGCCGTGCGGAACACAGCGAGAGCGTCGCCAGCACAGGGATGTTTGCCTCCCCCAAACGGAGGAAACGGAATTCGGCACCGCCGAAACCGGAAACCCGCCTGCGTCCCTCCGCGTCCCGCTTGCCAGGCGGCGCAGAGCTGGCGGATCGACGAAGGATGCGGACCGGAGGCTCGCGAGGAGCGAACAGGACCGGCATCGGGTGCGGAAACGCACGGTGATCGAACGCCCCCGAGGGTAGACCGCCCTGTGGGCGGGTGCAACAACCACCCCCCGCGTGGCGCACGTTCCGCCCGCCACGTGACCGGGGCTTTACTGAGCCGCAACCTGAACACCCGTCAGGTCCACGCCCAGCTCGGCGACGTCGAACCCTTCAACGTCGCATTCCGGCGGCAATATTCCCGTCGTGGTGAGGGCGAGCACAGTGGGACCGGCGCCGGAGATCGTCGCCGCCACGCCGTGAGCACGGAGTGTGCGTACCAATTCGGAGCTCGCGGGGTACGCGCTGGCCCGGTACTCCTGGTGCAGCCGGTCTTCCGTGGCCGCCAGCAGCAGCTCGGGTCTGGTCGTCATGGCGAGCACCGAAAGCGCTGTGCGGCCCGCGCTGTGCGCCGCGTCGGCGTGCGGAACGTGCTGCGGCAGCAGGCCGCGCGTGGCGTCCGTGGACGACTTCAGCGCCGGGATCGCCACCACAGGACGGATCTTGGTGCTGGGCTCCACTCGTTCGGCGTGGAAGCGCCCGTTGTCGCACCACGCCACCACGAGCCCGCCGAGCAGGCTGGCGGCCGCGTTGTCCGCGTGGCCCTCGAACTCGGCCGCGAGCTGCAAAGCCTCGTCGTCGAGCGCGACGCCCGCCAGCGCGTAACCCAGCGCCACGCCGGACACCACGGCGGCGGCCGAGGAACCGAGCCCGCGTGCGTGCGGGATCTTGTTGAAGCAGCGCAGGTGCAGGCCCGGCGGGCGCACGTCGAAGTGCGCGCACGCGCGGCGGATCGCCCGCACCACGAGGTGCGTCTCGTCGGTGGGGACGTCGGCGACCCCGCCTGCGCCGGCGTCGACCACCTCGACCTTGAGGCCGTCTTCGATCACCTGCAGCTCGACGACATCGCGGCGCGCCAGGGCCAGGCCCAGCGCGTCGAACCCCGGGCCGAGGTTGGCCGTCGAACCCGGCACCACGGCCCGGAACGACGCGCCCGCCGACCGGCCCGAGGAGCTCGTCACCGCAGGTCCAGGGCCGCTGCGACCGCCGTGGGATCGACGGCGAGGGGCTCGACCTCGACGTTGCCCTCGAGCGCGGTCGCGGGGTCCTTGAGGCCGTGGCCGGTGACCGTGCACACGACCGTGCTGCCCTTCGGCAGCCGGCCGTCCGCGGCGGTGGCGAGCAGGCCGGCGACGCTGGTGGCCGACGCGGGCTCCACGAACACGCCCTCGCGTCCGGCCAGCAGGCGGTAGGCCTCGAGGATCTTCGCGTCGGTGATCGCCTCGAACAGGCCGTCGGACTCTTCCTTCGCCTTCACCGCGCTCGTCCACGAAGCCGGGCTGCCGATGCGGATCGCCGTCGCGATGGTGTCGGGGTCCGCGACCGGTTCACCCAGCACGAGCGGCGCGGCGCCGGCCGCCTGGAAGCCGAACATCCGCGGGGTGTTCTTCACCACACCGTCTTCGGCGTACTCCGAATACCCGGCCCAGTAGGCGGTGATGTTGCCCGCGTTGCCCACCGGCAGGCAGTGGATGTCGGGCGCCTGGCCGAGCGCGTCACAGACCTCGAACGCCGCGGTCTTCTGGCCCGCGATGCGCACCGGGTTCACGGAGTTCACCAGCGTCACGGGGTAGTCGGCCGAGGTCTTGCGCGCGAGCTCGAGGCAGTCGTCGAAGTTGCCGTCGACCTGCAGGATGCGCGCGCCGTGCAGCACGGCCTGGGCGAGCTTGCCCATCGCGATCTTGCCCTGCGGCACGAGCACCGCGCAGGTGAGCCCGGCGCGCGCCGCGTAGGCGGCCGCCGAGGCCGACGTGTTGCCCGTCGACGCGCAGATCACGGCCTTGAGCCCGCTCGCCAGCGCGTGGGTGATGGCCACGGTCATGCCGCGGTCCTTGAACGAGCCGGTGGGGTTCGCGCCCTCCACCTTGAGGTACACCGTGCAGCCCGTGAGCTCCGACAGGTGCGCGGCGGGCAGCAGCGGGGTGTTGCCCTCGCCGAGCGTCACCACCTGCGCGCCGTCCGGCACGGGGACGCGATCGCGGTACGCCTCGATGATTCCCGGCCAGGCAGTCAATCCGGCTGCATTCACTGGTCTTCACCCTCCACCCGCATCACGCTGACGACTTGGTGCACCACATCGAGTTTCGCGATCTCGTCCACAGTGGACTGCAGCGCCGCGTCGGGCGCCAGGTGGGTGACCACCACGAGGCTCGCCGTGTCGTTGGCGTCGCGCTGGCGCACGGCCGCGATGCTCACGCCGTGGCCCGCGAACGCCTGCGCCACCTGCGCGAGCACGCCCGCGCGGTCGGCGACGTCGAGGCTCACGTGGTAGCGCGTGGGCGTCTGGCCCATCGGCCGCATGGGCAGGGCGGCGTGCGCCGACTCGCGCGGGCCGCGGCCGCCGATCACGCGGTTGCGGGCCACGGCGACGAGGTCGCCCAGCACCGCGCTCGCCGTGGGGGCCCCGCCGGCGCCCTGGCCGTAGAACATCAGCTCGCCCGCCGCGTCGGCTTCCACGTAGACGGCGTTGAACGCGCCGCTGACCCCCGCGAGCTGGTGGCTGCGCGGGATCATCACCGGGTGCACGCGCGCCGACACGGACTCGGCGCCGTCGTCGGCCGTCACGCGCTCGCAGATCGCCAGCAGCTTCACCGTGCGGCCCAGCACGCGCGCGGCGACCAGGTCGGCCGCGGTGACGTCGGCGATGCCCTCGCGGTGCACGTCCTTCGCCGTCACGCGCGTGTGGAACGCGAGCGAGGCGAGGATCGCGGCCTTGGACGCGGCGTCGTAACCGTCGACGTCGGCCGTCGGGTCGGCCTCGGCGTACCCGAGGCGGCCGGCCTCGTCGAGGGTCTCGGCGTAGCCCGCGCCCGTGGTGTCCATGGCGGAGAGGATGTAGTTGGTGGTGCCGTTGACGATGCCCATCACGCGCGTGATGCGGTCGCCGGCCAGCGATTCGCGCAGCGGGCGCAGCAGCGGGATGGCGCCGGCCACGGCGGCCTCGAAGTACAGATCGACACCCGCGGCGTCGGAGGCCTCGAACAGGTCCGCCGAGTGCTCGGCGAGCAGCGCCTTGTTGGCCGTGACCACGGCCTTGCCGGCGCCCAGCGCCGCGAGCAGCCAGCCGCGGACCGGCTCGATGCCGCCGACCAGCTCCACGACCACGTCGACGTCTTCGCGGACGACGAGCGCGGCCGCGTCGTCGGTCACCAGCTCCTGCGGCAGCTCGGGGTGCTTGTCGGGGCGGCGCACGGCGATACCCGCCAGCTCCACCGCGGCCCCGGCGCGCGCCGCCAGTTCGTCCGCCTGCTCGGTGAGCAGCCGGACGACCTCGCTGCCGACGGTGCCGCAGCCGAGGAGGGCGACCCTGATCGCTCGTCCGTCCGATGGAGACACTGTGGACACTTCTCAAACCTCCAGGCGCAGCATGTCGTCCGTCGTCTCCCGCCGCAGCAGCACGCGGGCGCTGCCGTTGCGCACGGCCACCACCGCCGGGCGCGGCTGCCGGTTGTACCCACTCGCCATCGAGTAGCAGTAGGCACCGGTCGCCGCGACGGCCAGCAGGTCGCCGGGAGCAAGAGTGTCGGGTAGCCAGCAGTCTCGGACGACGATGTCGCCGGATTCACAGTGTTTTCCCACGACTCGGGACAGAGTGGCGAGCACGGGCTCGTCACCTTCGCTCGCGGAGCGGGAAACCACCCGGCAGTCGTACACGGCATCGTAGAGCGCCGTGCGGATGTTGTCGCTCATGCCGCCGTCGACGCTCACGTAGCGGCGGGTGCTGTTGTCACCCAGCGCGACGTCCTTGATGGTGCCGACCTCGTACAGCGTGATGGTGCCCGGGCCGGCGATCGCGCGGCCCGGCTCCCCCGCGATGCGCGGCACGGGCAGGTCGGCGTACGCGCACTCCTTGCGCACGATCTCGCGGATCTGCGTGATCATCTGCGCGGGCGGCGGCGGGTTGTCCTTCTCGGTGTAGGCGATGCCGAAGCCACCGCCGAGGTCCACGAGGTCGAGCTGGTCGAGCAGCTCACGGCCGTGCTCCTTGGCCAGGTCGCCCAGCAGCCCGACGACGCGGCGTGCGGCGACCTCGAAGCCGTCGGCGTCGAAGATCTGCGAGCCGATGTGGCTGTGCAGGCCCACGAGCTTGAGCGACGGCGCGTTGAGCACCCGGCGCACGGCCTCGGCCGCGTCGCCGGAAGCCAGCGAGAAGCCGAACTTCTGGTCCTCGTGGGCGGTGGCGATGAACTCGTGCGTGTGGGCCTCGACGCCGACCGTCACGCGCACGAGCACCGCCTGCACGACCTCGCGGCGCGCGGCGATCTCGGCGAGGCGGGCGATCTCGTAGTACGAGTCGACCACCACGGTGCCGACGCCGGCCTCGACCGCCGCGTCGAGCTCCGCGATCGACTTGTTGTTGCCGTGGAAAGTGATCCGCTCGGCCGGGAAGTTCGCGCGCTGCGCCACGGCGAGCTCGCCGCCGCTGCACACGTCGAGGCTCAGGCCCTGCTCGGCCACCCAGCGGGCGATCTCGATGGACAGGAACGCCTTCGACGCGTAGTGCACCAGCGCCGGGTCGTCGAACGCCTCGGCGTAGTCGGCGCATCGGGACTTGAAGTCGGCCTCGTCGACCACGAACAGCGGCGTGCCGTAGGTCTCGGCGAGGTCGCGCACGTCCATGCCGGCGATGCGCACGATGCCGTCGCCGGCGCGATAAGTGTTGCGCGGCCACACTTTCGCGGGCAGCTTGTCGAGTTCCTCTGCGCTCGCGGGCGGGAACCCGGAGGCGTCGGCATGGGGGTAGACGTCGGCGTGGCGGGGGCCCGCGGGGTGCGCCATTTCTTACATCCGTTCCGGAGCTGAGACACCGAGCAAAAACAGGCCGTTCGCCAGCACCTGGCGGGCGGCCTCGCACAGGGCGAGCCGGGCGAACGTGAGAGGGGTGGCCTCTTCGTCGCCCTGCGGCAGCACCCGGCCCACCGTGTAGAACTTGTGGTACGCGCCGGCCAGCTCCTCGAGGTAGCGGGCGATGCGGTGCGGTTCCCGCATCTCGGCGGCGCGGCGGACGGTGGCGGGGAACTCGCCGATGGTGCGGATCAGGTCACCCTCGGCGGGCAGGGTCAGGAGTCCGAAATCGACGTCCGCCGCGTCCTTTTCGGACCGCAGGCCGAGATCGGCGGCGTTGCGCTGCAAGGAAGACAGCCGGGCGTGCGCGTACTGCACGTAGTAGACCGGATTGTCGTTGCTGTGCTTGCGCAGCAGGTCGAGGTCGACGTCCAAAGTGGAGTCGACGGAGTAGCGGATGAGCTCGTAGCGCGCCGGGTCGACGCCCACGGCCTCCACGAGGTCCTCCATCGTGATCACGGTGCCCGCGCGCTTGGACATGCGCACCGGCTTACCGTCGCTCACGAGGTTCACCATCTGGCCGATGAGGACCTCGACGGTGTCCGGGTCGTCGCCGAACGCGGCCGCGGCGGCCTTCAGGCGCGCGATGTAGCCGTGGTGGTCGGCGCCGAGCATGTAGATGCACAGGTCGAAGCCGCGGTTGCGCTTGTCCTTGAAGTAGGCGAGGTCGCCGGCGATGTAGGCCGGGTTGCCGTCCTTCTTGATGACGACGCGGTCCTTGTCGTCGCCGTACTCGCTGGACTTGAGCCACCAGGCGCCGTCGGCGAGGTAGAGGTTGCCCGAGTCCTTGAGCTGCTGCACGGCGGCGTCGACGGCGCCGGACTCGTGCAGCGAGTTCTCGTGGAAGTACACGTCGAAGTCGGTGCCGAAGTCGTGCAGGCTCTGGCGGATCTCGGTGAACATCAGCTCGATGCCAACGCTGCGGAACGTCTCGTGCCGCTCGGCCTCGGGCTTCGACAGCGCGCTGGGCTCCTGCTTGAGGACCTCGGCGGCGATGTCGTTGATGTAGCCGCCGGCGTAGCCGTCCTCGGGAGCGGGCTCGCCCTTGGCGGCGGCGATCAGGGACCGGACGAACCGGTCGATCTGGGCGCCGGCGTCGTTGAAGTAGTACTCGCGCGTGACGTCGCCGCCCTGCGCGGCCAGGACGCGACCCAGCGCGTCGCCGACCGCCGCCCAGCGCGTGCCGCCGAGGTGGATCGGGCCGGTCGGGTTGGCGGAGACGAACTCGAGGTTGATCTTGCGGCCGGTGAGCGTGTCACCGCGGCCGTAGGCCTCCCCCGCGGCGAGCACCTGGCGCACGACCTCGCCCTGCGCGTCGGCGGCGAGGCGGAAGTTGAGGAACCCCGGGCCGGCGACCTCGGCCGCGTCCACGCCGTCGGCGGCCGCCACGACCTCCGCCAGCGCCTCGGCGAACTCGCGCGGCTTCAGCCCGGCCTTCTTGGCCACCTGGAGCGCGAGGTTCGTCGCGTAGTCGCCGTGGTCGGGGTTGCGCGGGCGTTCGATGGTCACCTGCTCCGGCAGCACGGCGGCGTCGACGCCTCGGGCGTCGAGCACCTGCACGGCGGAGGCGCGGACCAGGTCGGCGAGAGCGGCGGGAGTCACTCGCTGAATTCTAGGTGTGCCCAGGTCGGACGCTTACGCCGGTCCGACCTGCGGTTGTCGCACATCACCCTGAAGTGATCGTGAGAGGCGTTCACGGTGATCAGACGTCCGGTCTCTACACTGGCCGACGGGCAGGGTCCGTCCGGATCCCTCCATCATCTCACGAGGAGATCGCGGCAAACCATGGCGAAAGGGACAACCAGTAAGAAGGGGACGTCCGCCGGCGGAGCCCGCGGCAAGTCCGCGAACGCGGTGAAGGCCGCGCGTGGCAAGTCCGTCGTGGGTAAGAAGGGCACTCCGTGGGGCACCATCGTCGGTGTCGTCGTGGTGGTGGCCCTCCTGGCCAGCGTCGTCACCTACTACATGGTGAAATCCGCTCCGCAGCGCGACCAGAAGTCCCGCGAGGAGGCGGCCTCGTCGTTCGCGCCGACGGCCAGCGACCCCGACCCGTCCAAGAAGATCCCGGGCGTCATCACCGCGACCTACACCGGTTCGGTGCACGTGCTGCCCACCGAGCGCGTGGCGTACGACCACAGCCCGCCCTTCGGCGGCCCGCACGACGGCAACTGGGCGGCCTGCAACGGCGTCGTCTACCCGACCGCGGTGCGCACCGAGAACATGGTCCACACGCTCGAGCACGGCGCCGTCTGGATCGCCTACAACCCGGACCTCGTCAAGGGTGACCAGGTGGACCTGCTGGCCGCTCGCGTCAAGGGCAAGACCTACATCTCGATGTCGCCCTACCCCGGCCTGGACAAGCCGATCTCGCTGCAGTCGTGGGGCCACCAGCTCAAGCTGGACAAGGCCGACGACCCGCGCATCGACGAGTTCATCGCCGCGCTGCGGACGAACCCCAACGGCGTGTACCCCGAGATCGGCGCCTCGTGCGACGCGCTCGGCCCGGGCCAGTTCGACCCGAGCAACCCGCCGCCGTTCGACCCGAGCAAGCCCGGCCCCGACGCGAAGCCGATGAACTACGGCGGCAGCTCCGGTGCCGTGCCGGAGGGCGGCATGCCGGGCACTCCCGGCCAGCCCAGCGCTCCGGTGACGGCGCCGTCGGCTCCGGCAGGACAGTGATCTCGCGGTGAGCACCGAAGCCGACCTCGAACCGGACGTCGACGAGCCCGGCGAGCGCCCCACGTGGTCCCGCTGGGTCGTCATCGGCGGGTCGATGCTCGCCGTGCTGCTCATCGGCGTGGCGATCGGCGTGTTCGCCGCGCGGCTCACCGACGGCAGCGACGCCGCGCCGGCGACCCCCGGCGCGGGTTCGGTCGAGGTCGGCTTCGCGCAGGACATGTCGACGCACCACCTGCAGGCCGTGACCATGGCCAACTGGGCCCGCGACCACAGCACGGACCCCGAGGTGCGGCAGCTCGCGTTCGACATCGAGTCGTCGCAGACCGAGCAGGTCGGGCGCATGAAGGGCTGGCTCATGCTGTGGGACCAGCCCGAGCAGGCGCCCGGCGCGTACATGACGTGGATGACCGAGCCGATGGGCCACGCGGGCATGCAGATGCCCACCAGTTCGCCGGCCAACGGCGCCCCGATGCCGGGCATGGCCACCGACGCGGAGATCGCCAAGCTGCGTTCGCTGACCGGCCGCGCGATGGACGTCGACTTCCTTCAGCTCATGCTGCGCCACCACCAGGGCGGCACGGCGATGGCGGAGTACGCGCAGGACCACTCGAACCTGCCGGCGCTGAAGGCGTTGTGCCGCAGCATCCTCGTGTCGCAGGGCGCGGAGATCAACCAGATGAAGCTGATGTTGCAGGCGCGCGGGGCGGCTCCGCTTCCGGCGTCCTGAGGTATTTCTTGCCGGGGGCCGCTCCTTCTTGGGGCGGCCCCCTTTTTTCAGCGCTTGTCCCAGTCGGCGAACCGGACGCGCGGGATCTCCTTTACGTCGCCGACGGTGCCCCACTCGTCGCCGCCGAGGCGCGCCAGCGGCCGCAGCCGGCCGATCACGGGGTGGTCGCCGTCGAGCACGTCCTCGGCCACCGCGACGTGCACGACCCGGCCGAACACCACCGTCGACGTGCCGAACCCGACCGTGCTGTGCAGCTCGCACTCGAACGCCACCGGCGACTGCGCCACCCGCGGCGGCTTGACCTTCGTGCTGGGCTCGCGCGTGAGACCCGTGGCGTCGAACTCGCTGTGGTCGGGCGGGAAGTCGGTGCCCGTGTCGTTGATCTTCTCGAAGAGGTGCTCCGGCGCGAGGTTCACCACGAACTGCCCGGTGGCCTCGACGTTGCGCAACGTGTCCTTCCGCCCCACCGACGTGAACTGCAGCACCGGCGGCGCGGCCGAGGCCACCGTGAAGAACGAGTGCGGCGCCAGGTTGTCCACGCCGCTCGCCGAGGTGCTCGACACCCACGCGATCGGCCGCGGCACCACGGTCGCGGTCAGCAGGCGGTAGAAGGCGAACGGGGCGACGTCGGCGGGATCGAAGTCCTTGCGCATGCCCTTTGGTCTACCAGGTGGCCACGGTGGACGAGGTGCGCACCTCATCCACCGCTACCGGCTCCTGTGCAGAGGAAGAAGACGTCAGGACTGCTTCCCCACGACGTTCCACTCGCCCGGTTCGGCCAGCGCCAGGACATGGGCCAGACCGGCGTCGTCGAAGGCGGGGCGGAACGTGTCGATGCCCTCGGAGAAGTGGGCCCAGCCCTGGATGTGGGCGGGCAGGACGGTTTTCGCGCCGAGCACCGCGGCCACGGCGGCGGCGCGTTCGGAGGTGAGCGTCAGGGGGCGGCCGTCGAACTTCGCCGCGACGCGGGCGGCGCCGGCGAAGAGGACCGCGACGTCGATGGGCCCCACCTTGCTCGCGATCTCGGCCGCCACGCGGACGGAGGCGTTGTCGCCGCTGAGGTACACCGTCGGCAGGCCGGTGCCCGAGAGCACGAAGCCGATCACCTGGGAGTTGATGTGGCCGGTGTCGTCGCGGTCGCCGTCGGCGGGGCCGTGTTCGGCCGGAACGGCCTGCACAGTCAGGTCGCCGCCGCCGTCGCCGCGCGGGATGGTGATCGTCTCCCAGGCCTCGAGGCCCTTGGCGGTGGCGCCGAGCAGCTTCGCGGAGTTGGCGCCGGTCAGGAGCGTCTTGGCGGCCAGGGCGTATTCCTTGCCCCTGACGTCCAGGTTGTCGGGGTGGGCGGCGTGGCTCACGAGCACGACGTCGACGTCGCCGAGCCCGGCTTCGTCGACCGCCGGGCCCTCGAGCTTGGTCAAGTAGGCGCGCGGACCCGGTTCGTCGAACGTCGGGTCCATCACGAACCGCAGGCCCGCGATGTCCACGACGGTGGTCGGCCCCCCGATCACGCCGATCCCGAATTCCTGCCGCTGCGAACTGATGCGCTCACTCACGAGCATTCCCCTTGGTGGTCTGTTCGGCAGGCGCGCTCATTCCCGCCTGCTTATCTGTTGCGCCGCTTGAAGATTGCCTCGAACGCGGGGAACCGGCCACCGGTGAACGGGTCAGATCCCGCCGGATTCGGCTCAGCGCCAAGGCAGGCGTACGCCCATCCCGAGTCAAACCGGGCTACCAGGACAGTTCCTGGCACCGGCGCGCGCACTGCGGTCCTTCGACCTGCAGCGTCGCGTGGTTGATGGAGTACCGGGCGGACAGGAGGTCCTGCGCCTTGGTGAGCACGGTGGACTGCTCGGCCTCGTCGCTCATCGTGAGGTGGGCCGAGGCGACCTCCATGCCGGAGGTGAGGGTCCAGACGTGCAGGTCGTGGACGTCGGAGACGCCCGGCAGGGCCGCGAGCTCCGTGCTGATCGCGCCGACGTCGACGGTGTTCGGGGCGTGCTGGAACAGGATGCGCAGCGCGCGCCGGGCCAGGGTCCACGTGCGGGGCAGCACGAACAGGCCGATGGCGACACCGATGATCGGGTCGGCGTAGCGCCAGCCCGTGGTGAGGGTGATCGCGCCGCTGATCAGCACACCGACGGAGCCGATCAGGTCGGCGAGCACCTCGAGGTACGCGCCGCGGACGTTGAGGCTTTCGCGCGCGCCCGAGCGCAGCACGAAGAACGACACGATGTTGGCGACCAGGCCGGCTCCCGCGGCCAGCATCACCGGCAAGCCCGCCACCTCGGGCGGGTCGGTGATGCGGCCGATGGCCTCCACCAGCACGTATCCGGCGACGCCGAACAACAGCACCGCGTTGCCCAGCGCGGCCAGCACCTCGGCGCGGTACATGCCGAACGTGCGGCTGAGCGTCGGCCCGCTGCGGCGCGCCAGGACGATCGCGGTGAGCGCCATGCCGACGCCCAGGACGTCGGTGAACATGTGGGCGGCGTCGGAGATCAGGGCCAGCGAGCCCGTGGTGAAGCCCACCACGAACTCGAGCACCATGAAGCCCGCGCCGATGACGAGGGCGATCAGCAACGCGCGCAGGTAGCGACCGGACGCGCTCGCCGGGGCGGCGGTGTGCCCATGTCCGTGTCCGTGGCCCATGACTCCGCCTCCCATCGTTTCCGCAGGTCACCACCGGTGCAGGGCCCGTCGCAAGGTCCCCTTGGCAATATATAGTCGCATGCGCATATGTGCAATACAGGTAAGCCTAAGTGCACTGTAATCGGGCACACAGGCCGATACCCATCCCCCGGATGAGCACTCCCGCCTGGTGGGATCAGCGCACCAGGCGGAAGAACCCGCGCACCTGCTCGACGAGCGACTCCGGCTCCTCCATTGCGGCGAAGTGGCCGCCGTGCGACAGCTCTTCAAACCAGCGCAGGTCGGTGAACCGCAGCTCGGCCTCGCGGCGCGAGGGTCGCGTGATCTCCTTGGGGTACAACGAGATCCCCGAAGGCGCGGTGATCTTGTTCCGGAACCCCGTGCCGAAGCTCTCCCAGTACAGCCGCGCCGACGACGTGGCCGAGGCCGTGAACCAGTACACGGAGATCGCGTCGAGGATCTGCCGGCGGGTCAGCGCGTCTTCCGGGTGGCCGTTGTTGTCGGTCCACGCCCAGAACTTCTCGGCAATCCAGGCGGCCTGACCGGCGGGCGAGTCGGTGAGGCCATAGCCGAGCGTCTGCGGACGGGTGGACTGCTGCCCGGAGTAGCCGCGCCCGGTGCGGCCGAACTCCTGCGCCGCGGCGAGCGCGGCCTGCTCCTCGGGCGTCGGGTCGTCGAACTGCCCCAGCGGCGCGGCCGCCATGTTCACGTGGACGCCCGCCACCCGCTCCGGCGCGACCTCGCCGAGCGCTCCGGTCACGGCCGAGCCCCAGTCGCCGCCCTGCGCGCCGTAGCGCTCGTAGCCCAGCGAAACCATCAGGCTGTCCCACGCCCGCGCGGTCCGCTCCACACCCCACCCGGCCTTCGCCGGCTTGTCGCTCCACCCGTACCCGGGCAGCGACGGCGCGACCACGTGGAACGCGTCCGCCGGGTCTCCCCCATGGGCGCGCGGGTCGGTGAGCGGGCCAAGCACGTCGAGGAACTCGAGCACCGAGCCGGGCCACCCGTGCGTGATCACCAGCGGGAACGCGTCCGGCTCGGGTGAGCGCACGTGCAGGAAGTGGATCCCGAGCCCGTCGACGGTGTCGCGGAACTGCGGGAACTCGTTCAGCCTCTCGGCGAAGCCGAAGTCATAGTCCTCGGCCCAGGTGCGGCACAGCTCCTGCGCGTAGGCCAGCGGCAAACCCTGGGACCAGTCGTCCACCGTCTCGGCCTCGGGCCACCGCGTGCGGCGCAACCGTTCCCGCAGGTCCGCGATGTCGGCCTCGGTCACGTGGGCCTCGAACGGTTCCGCTGCCACCCTTGCTCCCTCCGTCGGCAAGATCAACGCTAGCAGTGTCGGCCCCGAAGGTGACCCCCTGCGGAACACCGGGCGAACCGGGGTGCGCTAAGCTGACGTCGTTGCGCAGCGATGCGCCCTTGTAGCTCAGGGGATAGAGCACTGCCCTCCGGAGGCAGGTGTCGCAGGTTCGAATCCTGCCAAGGGCACATTCTTCACGTAAACGAATCGGCGGTTCTCACTCGCGAGTGAGAACCGCCGATTTCGTTGTGGCGTCATTGTGGCCGGCTCGGCTCAGCTGCCGCTGATCAGTTCTTCCGGGAACGTGCCCACGAGGGTGTCGGTGAGGTTGCCGATCGTCGAGAGGGCTTGCGACATGCCCGGGATCGGGTCCTGGTTGTCGCCGAGGCCGGGGACGACGTTGCTGCTGCGCTGAAGCAGCGCGATGGCCGGGACGGCGGCTTGCACGACCGCGGCGTTGACCGCCCGTGCCGCCAGGCTCGGGGTGGGGTTCGGCGGCGTGGGGACGGGCGCAGCGGGACCGGGCGCGCTGTCGTGGACCGCGGTGCCGGCCCCGACGTACTTGTCCGCGAAGTCGAGCATGCGCGCATTGCTGTCCGGCGCGCTCTTCTCCAGCTGGAGGTCGTGGGCGGTGTTCGGGACGACGTCGGCGAGGACTGTCGCGTCAGGACCGTAGAAGGGGCGCTCGAAGTCGGCCAGGGCCGCGGAATCCGAGCAGCTCGGGCCGAGCAGACCGCAGATGAACGGGTCGTGCTGTCCGACGACCGTGTAGACGGGGATGTTCAGCGTGCGGTCGACGTTGAGGACGTTGTAGCCGGCCAACGTCGCCAGTTCGACGAGGTTGCCGGTTTCCTTGAGCTGCTCGTCCTTCGCGACCACACCCGGGTCGGTCGAGGTCGCGTTGCCCAGGTAGAAGCCGCGGCGGGTGTCGGGGTAGCTCGTCAGGTACGCGGGGTCGAGGCCGGCGCCGGAGAACTTCGGGTCGAGTGACGAGGGGTAATCGTCGGCGATGATCTTCGTGACGACGTTGGCGTAGTTGAGCGAGTGCGCGATGCCGGTCGGCATGATGGCGTCGACGTCCTTGTACAGGCCCGCTTCCGTCATCGTGAGGATGCCGCCCAGGCTGTGCCCGACCTCGATCACCTTGTCGAAGCGGGTGCCGAGCTTGCCGGCGCGCAGGGCGGTGATGACCTGGTGGACGGTGCTGACGTCGGCATAGAAGTTGTCGAACGCGCTCAACGGGTGGGTGGACTGGCCGTCACCGAGGCGGTCGATGTTCATCGTCGCGTAGCCGCGCCGGTTGGCCGCCCGCACGTAGGAGTAGGTGTCCGGCTCATACGGCAAGTCCCAGTAGTACCGCGCGTAGGACCAGCCGTGAACGAGGATTTGCACGGTGGTGGCGCCGGGCGGGACGCACAGCGTGCCGGCGATGGTGGCCGGCTGACCGGCCGCGGTCACCGCAACCGTGACGTTCTTGCAGTCTGTGGCTGGGTTTTCCGCTGCCGAGCCGGGCGTCACGACGCTTCCGGTGGCCACGAGAAGGGCGGCCAGCACGGTCGCTGCGCGCCGGCGCCGTAGTGAATTACCGTTCTTTACGACGGGCATGGTTGACCTCTTTGTCATCCTGAACCATGGACTTCTGCACAAGAAACCCTCTGAAGAGCATGAAAGCGGAGGGTTTTGGGAGGTGCGGCTAGCTAGTGAACTGTCATTCACTAGCTAGCGGACAGTACCACGCTCGAGCCCGGGCGCGATTCACGTGATCGGGTTGTTCTGCCCGGCAAAGCAAGAGTGACGCTCGCCCTGCGGCGGCTTGGGGCGCGCGTGTGCGAGGTACGATCGGAAAGTCAGCCGTGGAGGGAGGTACCGGTGAAAGAGGCGCAACGGCCTCGGCGCGATCCCGCGCGCAAAGCCCGGATCCTGACCGCGGCCGCGGAGCTGATCTCGCGCAACGGTTACCACACCGTGGGCATGGCCGAGATCGGGCAGGCCGCGGGGATCGTGGGATCGGGCATCTACCGGCACTTCGACAGCAAGTCGGCGATCCTCGCCGAGCTGCTGGAGCAGGTGATGGACCAGCTGTCCACCGCCGCTTCGTCCATCGTGGACGAAGCAGGCGACGACCGGCGCGCGGTGAGCGAGCTGATCGGCAACCACGTGCGCATCGCCATCCACGACCGCCGGATCCTCCAGGTGTACCACCGCGAAGCGCGCAACCTGCCGGAGAACGACCTCCGGCGCCTGCGCCGCGCCCAGCGCCACTACATCGAGGAGTGGGTCGGCGCGGTCGCCCCACTGCGCACCGACCTGGCCGACGGCGAGATCCGCGTCCTGGTCCACGCGGCGATCGGCAGCATCCAGTCCATTTTGTTCTTCAACTCCGGCCTGCCGGTACCGCAACTGGCCGCGTTGCTGGTCGGCGCGGCCCACGCCTGTCTCGGCATCGACGCGGCCTCGCCCGCGGTCGTCGTCGAGGCGGGCGACGCGGGCGAGGAATGGCCGGACGAGCAGGGCGCCTGAGCTACGCGGGTGGGCGTTCGCGCTCGCGGAACTCTGTCAGGCCGGCGCGGATTTCCGGGGAGTGCACGTAGGCCGCGAAGGTCTCGTACTCCAGGTCGAGGGCTTCGGCGGTGGGCAGGTCGCGGGCGGCGTTGGCGACGCGTTTGACTTCGGCCAGGGCGAGGGCGCTGTGGGTGGTGAAGCGGCGGGCGAGGGCGAACGCCGCGTCGAGCAAACCCTGCGCCGGCACGACTTCCTCGATGAGGCCCCAGGCGTGGAAGCGTTCGGCGGGTTCGAGGTCGCCGGTCAACAGCAGGCGGCGGGCGACGTTGGCCGGGAGCTTGCGTTCGATGCGGACCGCGCCGCCTCCGCCGGGCAGCATGCCGTAGCGGACGTGGCCGTCGCCGAGGAGGGCGCCCTCGGCCGCGACGACGGCGTCCGCGGCGAGGACCAGTTCGAAACCGCCGGCGACGGCGTGACCGTTGACGGCGGCGATGACCGGCAAGGGTGAGTTTTCCCAGCGGCTGAACAGGTTCCCGGCGCGCCGCACGAAAGCCAGCAGGTCCTCCTGGCCGCCGTCCAGCCGGTCGAGCACCTCGGGCAGGTCCGCGCCGACGCAGAACGCGCGCCCGGCACCGGTCACGACGATCGCGCGGCACGCCGAGGCGGCGATGCGGTCGAGCGTGGTCTCGAGGTCGGTCAGGAGCTGCTCGGAGAGGGCGTTGAGGCGGTCCGGGCGGTTGAGGCGCACGAGGGCGATCGAGTCCTGGTAGGTCAGGTCGACCAGGGTCATCAGGGTCCTCCACAAAGGACAGTGAAACGTCGGAGATCACGAAGAGGCAAGCGGGTCCTCAGCCGCGCGACCCGTAGAGGCCGGCGTGCCGGCCCCTCAGCTTGTACTTGAGGACCTTGCCGCCGACGGTCTCGGGCAGGGCGTCCTCGAAAACGACCGCCTTCGGGGTCTCGTAGCCGCCGAGCGCGGCGCGGCAGTGCGCGATGAGCGACGTCTCGTCGGCCTCAGAGCCAGGCCGCAACACGACGACCGCCGTCACGGCTTCGCCCCAGTGCTCGTGCGGCAGGCCGATCACCGCGGCCTTCTCGACGGCCGGATGCCGGTGCAGCACTGCCTCCACCCGCAAGCTGGACACGTTCTCACCGCCGGACTTCACGATGTCCTTGAACCGGTCGACCATCACGCGCAGGCCGTCCTCGTCCACCACAGCGCTGTCACCTGAGTGGAACCAGCCGCCGCGGAAGGCCTCGCGGGTCGCGTCCTCGTTGAGGTAGTACCCGGCCGTGACGGTCGGGCTCCGGTACACGGCTTCGCCGGGCACCTGCGGCTGGTCGCGCAGGGAGGTACCGGTCTCGTCGACGACGTCGGAGGCGAGCAGCGGACTCGGCACCCCGACGTAGTTCAACGCGGGAGCCGTGCGTTCATAGACCTCCGGCCACTTCGCCGGCCAGAACCGGTGGCACGCGATCGCCTCGGTCTGCCCGAAGATACCGAGCACGACCAGGCCGGGCGCTTTCCGTTGCAGGGTCTCGTAAACGGCCGGTTCGAGCGCACCCCAGCCGTAGACCAGCACGGTGAGGCTGGAGAGATCGCGACCGGATTTCTCCGCCTCGACGGTCAACGCGGCGACGAACTGCGGCGAGCCGGCCCACAGCGCGGTCGGCCGCTCCTCGTCGATGGCCAGGGCGACCTGGTCGGGCACCGGCCGGCGGCCGAGGACCAGCGAACCCCCGGCGAGGAACGCCGAGAAGGTGAACACCTGGTCGCCGACGTGGTAGATCATCGGCAGGTAGGTCATCACCTTCACCTCGGTCTCCACGCGGAGCCCGCGCGTCAGCGAGACGGAGAAGTTCAGCGCCGCCAGGTGGCTGGCCGAGTGCGAGATCATCGCGCCCTTCGGCATGGCCGTGGTGCCGGAGGTGTAGAGCAGCTGCCAGATGTCGTCGCCGTGGATCTCGACGTCGGGCTCGGTCACCGGCCGGCCGGCGAGGAAGGCGCCGAACGTCGGGCTGCCCGCGACCGCGCCGCCGCCGATCGTGATCGTCGCGGCGACCGGCAGCCCGGCGGTCTCGAAGGCCGCCCGAGCCCGCGGCCACAGTTCGGAGTCGACGATGGCCGCCTCCGGTTCGGCCTGGCCGATCAGGTATTCGAGCACGTCGGTGGCCAGTGCGGGGTTGATCGGCATGGCGACCATCCCGGCCTTCGCGATGCCGATCTTCGCCAGGTACGCCTCGACGGAGTTCTCGCAGAAGAGCGCGACCCGGGCGCCCGGTTCGAGCCCGCGCGCGGCCAGGGCGTGGGCGAGCTGGTTGGCGATCTCGTCGGCCTGGCGGAAGGTGACCGACGCGAACCGCTCCTCGCCGTACGCGCCAGGCCGGCCGGTGATCGCGACCTCGTCGGGGTAGCTCCACGTCAGGCGTTCGAACACGTCGCCGACGGAGGTCCGTTCCCAGCGGTTGACCGCGCGGCGGCCTCGCAACGTCGTGACGTCGATCTTCCCGAACAGGTCCACACCAGCCTCCTTGCCGAATGCCAGACGCCGCACAGCATCCAACTTGATGCGCGCACTGGCAAGACCAAAGTCACTAGCCATTCACATCGTTACCCGATCAGTGCAGCTTGCAAGGAAGCCGCGAGTGAACAACGATGCACTCACCAAATGCGCGTTCAGGAGGCCACCGAAATGCCGATCCCCGTGGGTGTCAACGTCGGCCAGTTCTTGCGCGGGTTGCCGGCGCGGTGGGACGAGCGCGTCCGGGAGATCGAGGACCTCGGCTTCGACGGGATCTGGTTCGCCGAGGCCTACGGCTCGGACGTGTTCACCCCGCTCGCCTGGTGCGCCGCCCGTACGACGCGCGTGCGCCTCGGCACGGCCGTCGCGCAGATCCCCGCCCGCTCCCCCGCGGCCACCGCGATGGCGGCGGCGACCCTCGACCACCTCTCCGGCGGACGCGTGGTCCTCGGCCTCGGCGCCTCCGGCCCGCAGGTGTCCGAGGGCTGGCACGGTGTCGCCTTCCCCCGTCCGCTGGCTCGCACCCGGGAGTACGTCGAGGTCGTCCGCCAGGTCCTGGCCCGCGAAGCCCCGCTCACCTACGACGGGGAGTTCCACCGCCTTCCGCTGCCGTCGGGCACCGGGCTCGGCAAGCCGCTGCGCTCGACGCTGCACCACCGGCGACCGGACCTGCCGATCCAGCTGGGTGCCGAGGGCCCGCGCAACGTCGCGCTCGCGGCCGAGATCGCCGACGGCTGGCACGCGATGTTCTTCTCCCCCGAGGCCGACGCGTTCTACCGGGCCGCGCTCGACGCCGGCTTCTCCCGCCGGCCCGGCGGTCGCCCGGCGCGCTTCGAGGTGATCGCCACGGTGCCGGTCGTCGTGGACGAGGACGTCGAGCGCGCGGCCGACCACGTCCGGCCGGAGCTCGCGCTGTACATCGGCGGCATGGGCGCCCGCGAAGCGAACTTCCACCACGACGTTTTCACCCGCCTGGGTTACGCCGACGTGGCGGCGCGCGTGCAGGAATTCTACCTCCGCGGCGAGAAGCAGGCCGCCGCGGCCGCGATCCCGACCGCGCTCGTCGAGGAGGTCGCCCTCGTGGGTCCGGTGGGCAAGATCCGCGAGGAGCTGTGCCGGTGGGAGTCCACTGTGGTCGATTCGCTCGCTGTTCAGGGACTGCCGGACGACCTCGCGCTCGTGGCCCGCGCCGTGCTCGGCTGACCTCGGCACGGCCACGCGCTCCCGGCTCACCCGCTCGCCTCCGGTCCGACCGGCGGCACTCCCAGGCAGGCGTGCGCCGCACCGCGCAGCAGCTCCGTCAGCCGGTCCGCGGGCAGGCCCGATTGGTGGAACAACACCGACTGCACGCAGCCGATCGCCGAGTGGACCAGCACCCTCGCCTCGCCTTCCGCCAGGCCCGGCCGCAGTGGCCGCACCGCCGCCGCCCAGCCCTCCAGGTACTCGCGCTGGGCCCGCTGCAGCCGGCGCAGGTCCTCGGCCGGGAGGTTGCGCGCCTCCAGGTGGTACACCTGCAGGATCCGCCGCTCCTCCACGGCCACGCGGACGTGGTGGCGCACCAGCTCGGTCACCGCGGTCCGCTCGTCCGGCGTGGTCGCCAGGATCTCGGCGGCCGCCGAGTCCAGCAGGTCCATCACCCGGTACAGCAGCGCGGTCAGAATCGCCGCCTTGCTCGGGAAGTGGCGGTAGACCCCGGTGCTCACGATGCCCGCCGCCGCGCCGATCTCGGCCAGGCCCACCGCGTGGTAGCCGTGTCGCGAGATCAGGTCGGCCGAGACGGCCAGGATCCGCTCCTTGCGGTCAGGGTCACGTCTCGGCGTACGCACATCGTCCACTGTGGACTCAGCTCCGCAGGAGGTGTTCCGGGACGTCCGCGAGCCGGCTGCGCAGGTACTCGCCCAGCCCCTTCGCCTGCGGGTCGGGCCGCGTCGCGGAGGCGACGCCCGCACCGAGGATGCCGACGACCACGAGGTTCACCGCGCGCAGGTTGGCCAGCTCGTAACGCCGGATGTCGAGCTCCGCGGCCTCCGGGAGCAGTTCGCGCACGCGCTCGCCGGTCAGATAACCGCGCAGCCACGCGTACTCCTCGTCGGTGCGGACCCACACCCCGATGTTGGCGTTGCCGCCCTTGTCCCCGGATCGGGCTCCCACGATCGTCCCGAGCGGCAGACGCCGGGTCGGCCCGGCGGGCACCTCGGCCACCACCGGCTCCGCGACCTCAGGAGCGAGCGCCGTCACCGCGCTGTGCGGGATGGTCCGCACGGTCCCGTCGGGCAGCGTGACGCGGTGCTCCACTTCGGACGCGGGGATCAGCGTCGGCCAGTAGACGCCGTACGCGCTTTCTGTGGACGGCGGCGTCGTGGTGTGGAAACCCGGGTAGCCGCCGAGAGCGAGCTCCATGGTGGTGTTGGAGAACGCGCGGCCGACCTTGCGCCGGTCGGGATCCTTCACCGTCACGCGCAGGTGCGCGGTGGCCTCGGCGTTGGTCGCCGCGTCGGAGTGGTCGAACCGCAGCAGCCGCACGTCGAACTCCGCGAACCGCTCCCGTCCGCCCAGTAGCTCGACCAGCTGCTGCTCGGCCCACGCCGCTTTCTCCTCGATGCGGGTGCCGGTCAGCACGAGCGTCATCGTGTTGCGGTACCCGCCCTCGTAGTTGAGCGCCACCTTGAGCCGGTCGGTCGGCGCGCTGCCGCGCACGCCCCGGATGCGCACGCGGTGCTCGCCGTCGGGCACGAGCTCGAGGGTGTCGAAGTGGGCCACGGCGTCCGGCCCGAGGTACGCCGGCTCGGCGATCTCGTACAACAGCTGCGCGGTCACGGTGCCCACGGACACGAGCCCGCCGGTATCGGCGTGCTTGGTGATCACGCTCGAGCCATCGGCGTCGACCTCGGCGATCGGGAAGCCCGGGTACCGGCGGTCGGTGACCTCCTCGAAGAACGCGTAGTTCCCACCCGTGGCCTGGGGCCCGCATTCGATCACGTGGCCGGCGGCCATCGCGCCGGCGATCTTGTCGTGGATGTCCGCGTCGTCGCGGGTCCAGCCGTGCCACCACGCCGCCGGGCCGACCACCACCGACGCGTCGGTGACCCGCCCGGTCACGACCAGGTCCGCGTCCGCCCGCAGGGCTTCGGTGATCCCCCACGCGCCGAGGTAGGCGTTGGCCGAAACCGGGCGCACACCGGCGTCGGCGAGCTTGCGGCCGGTGTCGAGGTGCGCGAAGGCGTGGCCGGCCGCCTGCAGCTCGTCGAGCCGGGGCACGAGGTCGTCTCCGTCGACGTACGCGATGCGTGGGTGCAGGCCGAGCCGTTCGGCCAACGCACCGAGTTCGGCCGCCAGCCCGGCGGGGTTGAGGCCGCCGGCATTCGACACGATCCGGATGCCGCGGTCGAGGCAGGTGCCCAGCACGTGCTCGACCTGCGTGAGAAACGTCTTCGCGAACCCCGTCGCCGGGTCCTTCTGCTTGGCCTTCCAGAGGATCAGCATGGTCAGCTCGGCGAGGTAGTCGCCGGTGAGCACGTCGATCGGGCCGCCCTCGACCATCTCGCGGGCGGCCTGCAACCGGTCGCCGTAGAAGCCGGAGCAGTTGCCGATGCGCACGGCGCGGCCGCCGGTCGTGGTCACGATGGTCCTCCCGTATGGCTCAGGGGCGCTCGCCCGGTTCCGGGGCTGCCGGCGAAGGTCTGGGCAACGGACAGCCACTCGGTCGCGACCGGGCCCGCCACCTCGAGATCGGTGTCGTCGCGGTGGCGGCGCTGGGTCACGACGAGGCAGAAGTCGAGCGCGGTCCCGGTGACGCGGTCCGCGGCCTCGGCCGGACCCCACGTCCACACGGCGCCGGACGCGGCCGTGAGCTCGACCCGGATCGGCTCGGCCGGTGCGGGTTTTCCGTTCAGGGCGAAGGAAAACGCGGCAGTCTGCACGCCGAGGTGCGCGATGTGGCGCAGCCGGTCGGTCGGCTCGCGGTCACGGCCCAGCGCGTCGGCGATGTCTTGTCCGTGCGCCCAGGTCTCCATCAGCCGCGCGGTGACCGAGGACAGGGCACTCATGTCCGGGCCGTACCAAGGGAGCCGCGCTTTCGGGTCGAGGTGGCGGAAGGCGGTGACGAACTCGTGGCGCGTCCGGTCGAACCAGGTGCGGACTGCTTCCGCGGGCAGCGTCGCGTGTTCGGCCGCGACCCGGTCGGGGAAATCCATGCCGCCGGCCACGAGAGCGTCGGCGGCGAGCCGGAACGCGGCCGGGTCGACCGCGGCTTGTGTCGCCGTCTCGTCGAAGTACGCGAGGTGCGTGAGCTGGTCGCGGACGGTCCAGCCCACCGCCGGGGTCGGCCGGGAGATCGCCGCGTCGTCGAGGTCCGCCACGAGGTCCTGCAGCACCCGGGTCTCGGCGACGAGGTCGTCGAGCACCTGCCGCATCGAAACGGCCACGTCAGCGGCCCTGCCAGACCGGCATGCGCTTTTCCTTGAAGGCCAACGGGCCTTCCTGCGCATCTTCGGACAGGTACACGGGTTCCCAGATCTCCTCGGCCAGGTCGTAGGCCTCGGCCCGGCTGTGGCCGGCCGACAGGTACGCGGTGCGTTTGGCGGCGAGCACGGACAGCGGCGCGTTGGCCGCGATGCGCTCGGCCAACTGCTGCGTGCGTTCGCGCAGGTCGGCCGCCGCGACGACGTCGTTGACCAGGCCGTGCTGCTGCGCCCGCGCGGCGCTGATCGGATCGCCGGTCAGCAGGATCTCCAGCGCGACCCGCGGCGGCACGAGCCAGGACAACGGCGCCGCCCACGGCGAACCGCGGCCGACCTTGACCTCCGACACGGCGAAGCGCGCGTGCTCGGCGGCCACCACGAGATCACACTGCTGGGCGAGCAGGAACCCGCCACCGTAGGCGATCCCGTTGACCGCGGCGATCGTCGGCTTCGGCACGTCGACGTTGCGCCCGAACTGGGGAAGGAAGTCCGGGGGCGGCACGGTCAGCGCGGTCTCGTTCATCTCCTTGAGGTCGCCGCCGGCGCAGAACGCCTTGTCGCCGGCGCCGGTCAGGACGAGGACTTTCGCGTCGTCGTCGGCGTTGAAGCGGTGCACGCCGTCGAACAGTCCTTTTCGGACCGCCTCACTCAACGCGTTGCGCGCCTCGGGGCGGTCGATGGTGAGCCAGGCGACGCCGTTGGTCACCTCGTAGCGCACGGGGGTCATCCGGCCTCCTCTTCGGTGATGACGGCGACGATCTCGCCCGATTCGACGGTCTGTCCCAGCTCGACGGACAGCTCGGCCACGAGCCCGGCGACCGGCGCGCGCACGGAGTGCTCCATCTTCATCGCCTCGAACACCACGATCACCGCGCCGGCCTCGACGTGCTGTCCTTGTTCCGCGACGACCCGGACGACCGTGCCCGGCATCGGCGCCAGCAACGAGCCGGGCGCGGCGTCCGTGCCGGGCTCGGGCAGCCGGGGTCGTTCGGTAAAGGTGGTGGCGCCCAGCACGCTGTCGCAGTAGACGGTGTCGCTCACCTGGTGCACGTGGACCGTGCGCCGGATTCCGTTCACGCGCAGGTCCACCCGGTCCGGACGCGCGTCGAGGACGGCGAGGCCGTCCACAGGGGAACCGTCCACCCGCGCGTCGAGTCCCTGGCGGGTGAAGCGGTAGGTGACGTCGACGTCGGTGTCCCCGAGGCGGTACTCGGCGCGCTGCGGGGCGCTCGCGACGTTGCGCCATCCCGTCGGCACGACCCGCTGCACTTCGGCCCGGCCCCGCCGGTCGGCCTGACTCGCGACGGCGGCCGCCAGCGCGTGCACGGTCACCGCCTCCTTGCCGGGCACGCCGATCAGCGCGGCGGGATCGTGGCGCGTGAGGTAACCGGTGTCGGTCGCGCCGGCGGCGAAGTCGGGTTCACGCAGGATCGCCACGAGCAGGTCGCGGTTGGTGACCAGACCGTGGATTTGCGCTTCGGCAAGGGCTCTGGCCAGTTTCCGCACGGCTTCGGCGCGGGTGCGACCGTGCGCGATGACTTTGGCGAGCATGGGGTCGTAGTGCGTGCCGACCACCGAGCCGTCGCGCACCCCGGTGTCGACGCGCACCCCCGGCAGGGCCGGGATCCGGAAGCGGTGGAGCGTTCCGCTGCCCGGCAGGTAATCGGCCGCCGGGTCCTCGGCGTACAGGCGCGCTTCGACCGCGTGGCCGGTGATCTCGGCTTCCGTCGCTTCCACCGGCAGCGGCTCGCCTTCGGCGACGCTCAGCTGCAGAGCGACGAGGTCCAGCCCGGTGATCTCCTCGGTGACCGGGTGTTCCACCTGCAGGCGCGTGTTGACCTCGAGGAAGAAGAACTCCCCGTTCGGCGCCATCACGAACTCGACGGTGCCCGCGCCGGTGTACCCGATCGCGGCACCCGCCGCAACCGCCGCGTCGCCGAGCTGCTTGCGCAGGGCCTCGTCCACGGCCGGCGACGGCGCTTCCTCGATGATCTTCTGGTACCTGCGCTGGATCGAGCACTCACGTTCGAAGAGGTGCACGACGGTGCCGTGCGCGTCCCCGAAGATCTGGACCTCGACGTGGCGCGGGTTCTCCACGAACCGTTCCAGGAACACGGTTCCGTTGCCGAACGCCGACGCCGCTTCCCGCCGCGCGCTCGTCACGGCTTCGACGACTTCCGCGGCCTCGCGCACGATCCGCATCCCGCGCCCGCCACCGCCAAAGGCCGCCTTGACCAGCAGCGGGAAGCCGATGTCCTCGGCCATCCCGGTCACGGTCGCGGCATCCACGTCGGCGGTGTCGTCGATGGTGGCACCGGGCAGAACGGGAACGCCGGCCTTCGCCATCAGCTCCTTGGCCGCGATCTTCGACCCCATGGCCTCGATCGCCGCGACCGGCGGCCCGACGAAAACCAGCCCCGCGTCGGCGCAGCGGCGCGCGAAGCCGGCATTCTCGGACAGGAACCCGTAGCCGGGGTGAATCGCGTCCGCACCCGTGGCCAGCGCGGCTTCGACGATGAGCTCGCCTCGCAGGTAGGTCTCGGCGGAGGACGAGCCGGGCAGGAGCACGGCTTCGTCGGCGGCCTCGACGAACAACGCGTCGGCGTCCGGATCGGAGTGCACCGCGACGGTGGCGATGTCCAGGGCTCGCGCGGAGCGGATCACCCGTTCCGCGATCTCGCCGCGGTTGGCCACGAGCAGCTTCCGGATCGGGCGGGTGCCCGGCGGGGTCCAGCTGGATTTCAAGGTGGTCCTCACATCCGGAAGACGCCGTAGCCACGCTGGCCGGCGACGGTGTTGGAGTGCGCGGCGGACAGCGCGATGCCGAGCACGGTGCGGGTGTCGCGCGGGTCGATGAGGCCGTCGTCGTAGAGCCGCGCGGTGACGAAGAAGGCGTGCGATTCCTTCTCGATCTGCGCCTCGATCGCCGCGCGGTTGCGCTCGTCTGCTTCGAGGTCGAACTCGCGCCCGTTGGCCGCCGCCGACTGCTTCGCGACGATGGACATGACGCCGGCCAGCTGCGCGGCACCCATCACCGCCAGCCGGGACCCGGCCCACGCGAACATCAGCCGCGGGTCGTACGCGCGGCCGGACATGCCGTAGTTGCCGGCGCCGAAGGACGCGGCGAGGTTCACCGTGATGTGCGGAACCTTGCTGTTGGCAACGGAGTTGATCATCTTGGAGCCGTCCTTGATGATCCCGCCCTGCTCGTAGTTCTTGCCCACCATGTAACCCGTGGTGTTCTGCAGGAACAGCAGCGGCGTGTCGGTCTGGTTCGCGAGCTGGATGAACTCGCTGGCCTTCTTGGCTTCCTCGCTGAACAACACGCCGCGCGCGTTGGCCAGGATGCCCACCGGGTAGCCGTGCACAGAGGCCCAGCCGGTGACGAGGCTGGTGCCCCACAAGGGTTTGTACTCGCCGAAGCGCGACCCGTCGACCACCCGCGCGATGACCTCACGCGGGTCGAAGGGCACCTTGATGTCCGAAGGCGCGATACCGAGCAGCTCCTCCGGGTCATACAGCGGCTCGTCGGCGGGCAGCGTCGGGCCGGGGCCGAGCTTGCGCCAGGTGAACTCGGCGACGATCTGGCGCCCGATCCGGATGCAGTCGCGCTCGTCGGCCGCGAAGTAGTCGCACAGCCCGGATACCTTGGCGTGCATGGCCGCGCCGCCGAGCTCCTCGTCGTCGGCGTCCTCACCGGTGGCCATCTTCACCAGCGGCGGGCCGCCGAGGAAAACCTTGGCTTGGCCGTCGACCATCACCGCGTAGTCGCACATGCCGGGCACGTAGGCGCCGCCCGCGGTCGAGTTGCCGAACACCAGCGCGACGGTGGGGATCGCCAGCGACGACAGCTCGGTGAGGTCGTGGAAGATCTTGCCCGCGTGCACGAACAGCTCCGACTGCGTGGGCAAGTCGGCACCGCCCGATTCGACCAGGTTGATCACCGGCAGGCGGTTGATCCGGGCGATCTCCAACGCTCGCAACGTCTTCTTCAGCGAGTACGGGTTCATCGCCCCGCCGCGCACGGTCGGATCGTGCGCGATCAGCACGCACTCGACCCCGGAGACGACGCCGATCCCGGTCACCACCGAGGCCCCGACCGAGAACTGCGTGCCCCACGCCGCCAGCGACGACAGTTCGAGGAACGACGCGTCGCGGTCGAGCAGCAGCTCGATGCGTTCGCGGACGAGCATCCGGCCGCGGTCGCGGTGGCGCTGCTGGTAGCGCGGCCCGCCGCCGGCGATGGCCGCCTGGATCTGCTCGGCGAGCTCGGCCAGCACCTGTTTCTGGTGCTTCAGGTTGGTCTGGAAGGTCTCGTCCGCGGTGTTCAACGCGGACCGCAACACGGTGGTCATCTCGCGGTGGTCCGTTTCTCTCGGCTCGCTTGTCTCGGGCTCAGTACGAACGGGGCAGCCCGAGGCTGTGCTGGGAGACGTAGTTCAGGACCATCTCCCGGCTCACCGGCGCGACCTGCAGCAGGCGCGCGATGCCCCAGTACGGCAGCAAGCCGTATTCGGTGGCGAACCCGTTGCCGCCGTGCGTCTGGATCGCCGCGTCCACGGCGGCGGCGGCCGCCTCGGCCGCCGCGTATTTGGCCATGTTCGCGGCTTCGCCCGCCGGTTCGCCGTGGTCGTGCTGCCAGGCCGCCTTCGCCGTCATCAGTGCGGCCAGATCGGTCTCGATCTTGGCCTTCGCGAGCGGGTGCGCGATGCCCTGGTGCTGCCCGATCGGCGCGTCCCAGACGGCCCGCGTCGACGCGTAGTCCGCGGCTTGGGCCAGCACGTGGCGGGCGATGCCGACGCACACGGCCGCACCGGTGATGCGCTCCGGGTTGAGCCCGTGGAAGACCTGGTGGAAGCCGTTGCCCTCTTCGCCGACCAGGGCGCTCGCGGGCAGGCGCAGGTCGTCGAAGTGCAGCACGAACTGCTTCTCGGGCAGCTTCGCCGACACCGGCAGCCGCGTCGCGACGAACCCGGGGGTGTCGGTGGGCACGAGGAACAGCGACAGCCGGGCGCGGCCGGTGGTCTCGTCGCGGCCGGTGCGCGTGACGAGCAGGACGGCCTCGGCCTCGTCGACGCCGGAGATGTAGTGCTTGGTGCCGTTGAGGACGAAGTCGTCGCCGTCCCGCACCGCGACGGTCGAGAGCCGGTGGGTGTTGGACCCGGCGTCGGGTTCGGTGATGCCGAAGACGATCTTCGTCTCACCGGAAGCCATGCGCGGCAGCCAGTGCTCTTTCTGCTCGGCGGTGCCGTAGTCGGAGATCATCTCGCCCGAGATGGCGGCGGACACCATGAGCAGCAGCAACGGGCAGCCCGCGGCCGCGGTCTCCTCGCACACCATCGCCAGCTCGGCCAGGCCGGCGCCACCACCGCCGTACTCCTCCGGCAGGTTGATCCCCAGGAACCCGTTGCGGCCCAGCTCGGCCCACAACTCGGCGGTGGGCTCGCCGGCCTCGGCGCGCGGGACGTAATACTCCGGCCCGAACTTCGCGGCGATCGCCCGCACCGTGTCCCGGAGATCCCTGTGTTCCGAGGCCTCCTGAAAGTCCACACCGACTCCTTCGTCCGTCCAGCGCCCTAGTGCATAGTGGTTCACTAGGGCGGCTTTGGCAAGCGAAGACATCGAAGTGCACTTGACCAGCTGGCGATCCAATTCGGTGATGGTCCAGCCTGTTCACCCGCCGTCGAATTCAGTGAATGACGGATAACTTGGGTGCGAAGTGGCTACGTTGGGCTGACCGCCTAGCCGCCGAGGGTTTCGAGCACGGTGCGCGCGACGCCGGTGGCCTTGTCCAGCACCGCGCGGGTGAGCGCAAGCATGTCCTCACCGGACGCGCGGGCCGGGCCGACGCCGGCTTCGAGGGTTTCGAGCATCGCGGTGCGGAGTTCGGTGTTGACGTTCACCTTGCCGACGCCGGCGGCACCGCAGCGACGCAGGTCGGACGGCGGCAGACCGGACGCGCCGTGCAGGACGAGCGGGACGGTGCCGGCCTCGGCACGGACGCGGGCCAGCCGCGGCCAGTCGAGAGCGGGCGCGCCGCGGTAGCGGCCGTGCACGTTGCCGACGCCGCACGCGAGCAGCTGGGCCCCCGAGGCGGCGAGGAACGGCCGGACCTGCGCGGGGTCGGTTTTGCCGGACACCTCGACGGCTTCCGCTCGGTCTTCGTCGCCGGGAACGCTGCCGAGCTCCGCTTCCACGACGACGCCGCGCGGCGCGGCGAAAGCCCCGACCTCGCGGACGAACGCCGCGTTCGCGTCCGGCGGCAGGTGGGAGCCGTCCGCGAGCACGGCGTCGACACCGTGCTCGATCGCCATGCTGATCAACGCCGCGTCCTTCGCGTGGTCGAGCTGCACGCACACCGGGACGGCCGCCGCGTCGGCGATCGCGCGCAGCGTCCGGATGAGGCGCGGCTCGGCGGCCGAGGGCGCCACCAGCAGGATCACGGGCAGGCCCGCCTCTTCCGCCGCGCTGACCACCGCCAGCGCGGTATCCGCCCCGTAGCAGGTGAACGCGGGAATGGCCGCCTGGTCGGCGAGTCGCCGGGCGACCAGGTCGTCGAGTGCCGCTCGCATCGGTCGAAAACTCCACTTCCGGGAGAGAGGTGCCGGGACCGTCCACGAAGGACGGTCCCGGCCGGGTCAGCGTCCGAGGTCTTCGAGATAGGCGTGGACGATGTCGTCGAACGAGAGCTGTTCCAGGCCGAGTTTTTCGGCGCGGGGCGTGTGGAACCGGGCCGGCCAGCTGCCCACGATGGCGCCGACGCCCGCGTCTTCGGTCCAGTCGATGAGGTCGCTCGTGCCGACACCCGCCACTCGGTCGAGTGCCGCGGCCATTTCCTTCGGCGTGGTGGTGAGCGCGGGCAGGTTCATCGCGGTGCGGCTGCCCCAGGTGGGGTCGTCCGCTTCCGCGGCGAGCAGGAGGCCTTCCAGGGTTTTGCGCGGCGACGACAACGCGATCGGCGTGTCCGGCGGCACCGGGCAGGCCGCGCGTTTCCCCGGCCAGCGGTTCGCGGATGATGCCGGACAGGAAGCTCGACGCGGCGGCGTTGGGCTTGCCCGGCCGCACCGACACCGTCATCAGCCGCACGGACCGGCCACGCACGAAGCCCTTGCGCGTGTAGTCGGCCACGAGCTGCTCGCCGATGAACTTCTGCACGCCGTAGCTCGCCTGCAGGCGCGGGAGCGTCGTGTCGTCGACGTCGCCGACCGGGCCGATCGCCGGGTCGCTGCCGAACACGGCCAGCGAGCTGGAGAACACCAGTACCGGCTGCGTTTGGAGACCTCGCGCGTATTCGAGCAACGCACGCGTGCCGTCGAGGTTGGTGCGCATGCCGAGGTCGAAGTCGGCCTCGGCCGCGCCGCTGACCACGCCCGCCAGGTGGAAGATCGCGTCGACCGGGCCGAGCCCGGGCAACGCGGTGGTGAGGTCGCCGCTGACCACGCGCACGCGCGGGTCGGCGACGAGGTCGGCCGGCGGCGGGAAGAGGTCGACGAGAACCAGTTCGCCGAGTTCTTCGGGGGCCGCGCCGCCGAGCGCGATCGGGGCCGCGAGCAGCCGGCGGGCGAGGACGGCGCCCAGGGAACCCGGCGCCGCCGGTGATGACGATGCGGGCGCTCATGCCGTCTCCAGACGTTCGATGACCTCGGCGAGTGCCGTCTCGCCGCCGACATTGCCCGCGAAGACCACGTACGGCAGTCCCTGCGCCGGCCCGGAAGCGGGCTCCCACAGCGAGACGATGCCCGGCAGCAGCGAGCCCCGGATCCAGGCGCGGGTCGATGCCGAGTGACTCCGTGGCGACGTCGGAGGAAGTGATGCCGCCCTTGCCGACCACATAGGACGGTCGGCGCGCGGCGACGGTCGAACCAGGGTGTGGGTGGTGCGCGGCCACGCGAACCGGCCGCCGGGCGCTGTCAGCCGCGGTCGGCGTTCGTGTCGTCGTCGCTGGTCGCACCCGGTCTCCTGGTCGTCGCCGCCGGCGAGGCAGCTGCGTCGTCGGCCGTGGTGGCCTGGCTCAGTACATCCTGTCGGCATGTCGACAGTCCGTCAAGCAACAGTTTTCCGCTAGACTGCTACCGGCCGCCCGCGATCGCACGTGGTGCTGGTTCGAACGGGGAGAGTGGCGTGTCCATCAACATCACGAGCAAGCCGATCAGGACCACGCTGCGCGAGTCGACCGTCGACCTGCTGCGCACGGCGATCTTCGGCGGGGACATTCCCGCGGGGACCCATCTGGCCGAGGTCAGCCTCAGCACTTCGCTGGGGGTGAGCAGGGCAACGCTTCGCGAGGCGCTGCGGCAGCTCCAGCAAGAGGGGCTCGCCGTGCAGGACTCGCGCGGCCGGGTGTCCGTGCGCGAAGTCTCGACCCAAGAGGTGGAAGAGCTCTTCGAAGTCCGCCTCGGCCTGGAAACGATCGCCGCGCGCCGGCTGTGCGAGCTGCCCGACCGGTCCTCGGCCGTCACCGAGCTGACCGAACGCCTCGACCGCCTGCGCCGGCCCGAGTCACTGGCCGCGGACCTCGACGCCGACCTGGAGTTCCACGGCACCATGTGCCGGCTGTCCGGCAACCAGCTGCTGTTGCAGTCGTGGGAAGGCATCAGCAGCCTGGCGCGCATCACCATGCTCGCGGCGGGCCCGGACTCGGCGCGCGCGAACATGGCCTACGAGCGCCACGCCCCCATCGTCGACCTCATCGCCCGCGGCGATTCCGCCGCGTGCAGCGAGTTCCTGGCCGACCACATGGCTTCGGCGCGCGACCGGCTCATCCGGAGCATCTCGACCTCTGCCGCGGACGAAACCGAGGTTCGTTCGTAGCGAGGGAAATCACGACACCTGCCCGTGACGCGCAAAACGGCGCCGCCGGGCGATTTTGCCCCGGCGGCGCCGTTTTCCGAACTGGTCAGCTGTGCGAGATCGTCAGCCCGTAGAAGGCGACGCGAGCGCCCTTCGTCGTGCTGCTCGACGAGGACTGGTTGTACGAACCGGCTTTGAAGTACTGCTTGTACGCCTTGAACGACGACGGAATGCTGTAATGCGTCGTGCTGCCGTTCACGGTGAGGTCGATGGTGTTGCCACCGGAGATCCCGATCGTGTAGGTCCAGGTCTTGCCCACCGCGACGTGGCCGACGGTGTGCAGGGTCTGGCCGCCGTCGGGCGAGTTCTCGGTGCCCAGCACGATGTCGCCGCTGGAGCGGTAGTACAGCTCCAGCAACGGTTTCGTCGACGAGCCGCCGGTGCCGAGGTGGACCTGGCCGACGCACACGTTCGACGTCACCGACACCACGCGCAGCGTGGCGCTGAGCTTGTGCGATCCGCTCAGCGACCAGTTGGCGGCCGAACCGTCGCGGTTCATCTCCCTCAGCTCGGATCGGGCGTAGTTCGAATTGGGGGTGGTGACGCCCTTTTCCGGCGCCCAGAACGTCATCGCGCCGTCGCGCGTGTCGGTGTAGAAATAGCTGTCCTGGAACCCGTTCGGCCCTTGCAGCCGAGACGACGAGATGGTGGTCGGCGAGCCCGGTGAGCCGACCGGCTCCTGGAGCTGCCAGGTCGACAGGTCGAAGTTGCCGCCAGGAGCCACGGACGGGCTGCCCAGCACGGATTGGCCGGTGGCCGGCGCTGCCTCCGCGGACAACGCGGTTGCAGCCACGAAAGCGGGAATCGCCAGCACGACGAGCGCGGCGCGCATGCGCATCGCAGTTTCCTTTCGCACGGTGGGGACCTCTGTGCCATTTATTCAGATATGTGAATTAATGTTGCGGAAACCCGGCGGCGAAAGGAAACGTTAAGGTTGCGGTCGCATCAAGTCAAGGATTGACATGATGCTCGACGTGCTTCGGCGGCCCGTCACCGCGAGGCGACGGACCGCCGAGTTCCGATTACCGGAACGAACTAGAACGCCTTGCCCGCGTCACGGGCGGCGGTCAGGGCCGCGGCGCGGTCCTGGTCCGGGGTGCCGGTGAGGATGGTCGGCTGGAACCGGACCTCGGTGACGTCGGTGACGCCGACGAAGCGCAGCCAGTCCTTCACGAACGTGGAGTGGAAGTCGGCGCCGAACTGGATGGGGACGCCTTCGGAGTAGACGCCGCTGGTGTAGATCGTGGCGGCCTTCTTGCCGTGGACCAGGCCCGAGTAGCCTGCGGCCGGGTCGAAGCCGAAGACCATGCCGGGCTGGGTGATGATGTCGATCCACTGCTTGAAGACGTAGGGCACGCCCGAGTTCCACATGGGAATGCTGAAGACGTAGGCGTCGGCCGAGGTGAACTGGTCGGCGAGCGTCTGGGCCTGCGCCCACACCTCGGCCTGCTCGCCTTCGGGTGCGCCGCCGGCGAACACGGCGAGCTTGGCGCTCGCGCCGGCCGGTCCGAACTGCGGCAGCGAGCCGTCCCAGAGGTCCAGCGTCTTCACGACCGTGCCGGGGTTGGCGTCCTGGTAGGACTCCAGGAACGCCGCGGCCAGCGCACCCGAGTCCGACGCGGCACCTCGCGGGCTGGCCGAGATGTGCAGAACGGTTGTCATGACAAGCCTTCCTGATGTGATTGCCCACCGGTTCGGGGCGACGACTGTAACCGGTAAAAGTGCAGATCAACAGTTACAACGCGCCCGGTAGCCTGTCAACGAACGCGGAACGGACGGACAGGAAAGGAGGGCCGATGGAACCGGAATTGCCCCTGCTCGGGCTGAGCGACCATCCGGCCCTCGCGTTCCTCAACACCGCGGCCACCACCGAAAGCGCCGAGCTGATCCCCGACGGAGCGGGTTACCTGCGGTGGCTCGAGCTCACCGGGCTGATCGACGAGCAGGACCGGGGCGCGGTGCTCGACCGGTTCGGTGGCGCCGAGCTCGACACCGCGGCTCTCGAAGCCGTCGAGTTACGTGAACGCCTGCGTCCGGTGGTTCAGGCCTGGGCGGACGGCGATCCCACGGCACCGGACGAGGTGTTCCTGGCCGCGTTGAACGCCACCTTCGCCGAAAGCAGCCTCAGCCGGCAGGTCCACCGGTCCGGCGCCGACCTCGATCTGGAGGACCGGTGGACGTGGACTACGCCCCGGTCGCTCCTCTCACCCGTCGCGGAAGCGGCGGCTGACTTGTTCGTCCACGGCGACCGGTCCCTGGCTCGCAACTGCGAGGGACCCGAGTGCCCGCTGTGGTTCTACGACCGCACCAAAGCGCACCGCCGCCGCTGGTGCTCCATGGCGACGTGCGGGAACCGCGCCAAAGTGCGCGACTTTCGGGCGCGGGCCACGAAAGACGTTTCGTAGCCCCGGATCACCGACGAGCGAACGGTTTTCAGCGCTCGACCGGCGTGATGCGGGTGTTGCGGAGGTGTTCGTAGACGATCGACGTGCGGACATCGGCCACTTCGGGGCGCGCGGTGAGCTTGTCGATCACGAAGGCGTAGAGGCTGGCGTTGTCGGGGACCGCGACGTGGAGGATGAAGTCCTCGGTGCCGGTCGTGACGTAGAGGCCGAGGATGTCGGGCAGCGTGGTGACCCAGTTGCGGAAGCCTTCGATGACGCGGCGCGACGGCGGGCGCACGCGGACCGCGACGAGGGCCTGGACCGAGCGGCCGATGGCGGGCAGGTTCACGTCGAGGGTCGCGCCCTGGATGATGCCGCGCTGGCGAAGCGCGCGGGTGCGGTCGAGGGCCGTGGTGGGTGAGACGCCGACGGCGGCGGCGACGTCGCGGTTGGTCTTCCGGACGTCCGACTGCAGTTCTCGCAGGATGGCCTTATCAAGTTCGTCCACGTCCGCCTCCAGGAAGCCAAATCCGATACTTGTACGGATCGTAGGCGACTCTGCTGGTTGTTCGTCTAGCTTCATGAATCAACCGCAGTACGAACAGGCAGGGAGGTCCGGCTTTGGCCGAGGAAAGTTCGCCGATCGGGTTCGCCCCGGACGAGGTCGATCCGACCGTGTCGACGCGGGCGGCTCGCTTGAAGTGGGTGGTGGTCGTCGACAGCAGTCTGCCGCCGGGGCGCGCGGTGAACGCGGCGGTCTGCGCAGCCGCGGCGACGGCGCCGAACATCACGGGGCTGCTCGGCGACGACGCCGTGGATGCCGACGGGCAGGCGCATCCCGGGTTGCCGCGGACGGGGTGTTCGGTGCTGGCCGCCGACGGTCCGACGCTGCGCACCATCCGCGCCAAGGCCGCGGCGTCGCCTGGGTGCTTCGTGGCGGACATGCCAGTGGTGGCGCAGCACACGCTGGTGTACGCCGACTACCTCGCCGGCGTGAAGGAAACCGCCGGCGAGGAGCTCGACTACTACGCGGTGAGCATCGTCGGGCCGCGCAACCGGGTGGGCAAGATCGTCGGGAAGCTGCCGTTACTCCCCTGATCCGCTAGCGCACAGCCGCCGAGGCGTAGTCCCACAGGCGGTCCGCCGCGACCGGGTCGAGGGCCCAGCGCGCGACGCCCACCATCGCGTCCACGCCGGCGGCGGCGAGGTGCGCGCCACCGTCGATGGCCGGCGATTCCTGGTTGTCCTCGAAGTATCGGCCGGTCACGCCGTCGAGCAGCGGCGACGCGGCGAGCAGCGTGGGTGTGGCGGCGCCCTGTTCCGGGGTCTTGAAGTAGGCCGGGGTGGTCGCGTTGCCGTCGGCGTCGAGGGCGCCGAGCAGGCGCAGGGCCTCGGGAGTGAGGTGGCGCAGGAGGTTCGTGCGGATGACCCCCGGGGCGCACGCGTTGGCGTGGATGCCTTCGCCGGCCCAGTGGCGGCTGATCCCGACGGCGAGCAGCACACTGGCGGTCTTCGACTGCCCGTAGGCGACGAGCGGGTCGTATGGCCGCTGCTCGAAGTGCGGGTCGGAGAAGGAGAAGTCCGTCAGCAGGTGCGCGCCGGAGCTGAGGACGACGACGCGCGCTCCGCCGCCGGAGCGCAGGGCGTCGCGCAGACCGGTGACGAGCGCGAAGTGGCCCAGGAAGTTGATGCCCAGGTGCATTTCCCAGCCCTCGGCGGTGACCTCGCGCTCGGGCAGCGCCATCACTCCGGCGTTGGCGACCAGCGCGTCGACCGGCCCTTCCCACTGCGCGCAGAACGCGCGCACCGAACCGAGGTCGGCGAGGTCTAGCGCGACGACGTCGACGTGCGGGAACTGTTCGACGAGCTGCTTGGCGTGCGCCGGTGTCCGGGTGGCGATGGTGACGTGCGCGCCGGCCGTGGCGAGCGCGCGGACGGTCTCGGCGCCGAGCCCTGAAGCGCCGCCGGTGACGATCACGCGGCGGCCGGTCAGGTCCACTCCGGCGAGGACCTCGGCGGCCGTGGCTCGCGCACCGAACGGGGTGGTGATGGTGGTCATGGGGTCCTTCGCGGGAAAAGTCCAGTGTGGACAGTGAAAGAGCTCGCTTCCGCGGGGAAGACGGAAGCGAGCCGGTGCGTCAGGACGCGCTGGGCGTGTAGTGGCCCGGCACCATTCGAGTCGACACGCCGAAGCGGTTGAACGCGTTGATCGTGGTGATCGCCGCGATGAGGTGGGCGAGCTCGGTCTCGTCGAACTGCTGCGCCGCCTTCGCGTAGACCTCGTCGGGCACGAAGCCGTCGGTGAGCACGGTGACGGCCTCGGTCAGCTCGATCGCCGCGATCTCGCGCGCGGTGTAGAAGTGCTTCGACTCGGCCCACGCGTCCAGCTGCAGGATGCGTTCGGCCGACTCGCCGGCCGCCAGCGCGTCCTTGCTGTGCATGTCGAGGCAGAACGCGCAGTGGTTCAGCTGCGACGCGCGGATCTTGACCAGGTTCACCAGGCCCTCGTCGAGGTGCTTCTTCGCCGCGGTGTCCAGGCGCAGCATGGCCTTGAACACGTCGGGGGCGAGCTTCATCCAATCCAGGCGCGGGGTGTGCTCGGGCAGGCGTTCAGTCGTCATGAGATCACGCTAAGCGCCGCTGCCCGCGCGCACGTGGTCCAATTCCGGCCGCCGATCGTGGGCCAATCGCCTATGGCGCAGTGCACAGTGGACAGCCCCGCGAACGTCCCTACAGTGGGAAGAACCGACTCCCCTGGAGGATCCCCGTCATGACCGCACCGTCCTGGAAGGACACCGGACCGTGGCTCGTCGCGCTGGACATCGACGGCACACTGATCCACGAGGACGGCTCCCTCAGCGACGCCGTGGTCACCGAGGTCCGCCGGCTCGACGCGGCCGGGCACCACGTCGTGCTCACCACCGGCCGGTCGGCCGTGAGCACCATCCCCGTACTCGACCGCCTGGGCATCACGCCACGGTTTCTGGTCTGCTCCAACGGCGCCGTCACCCTGCGCCGATCCGGATCCGGCTTCCGGCGCCACCACGTAGAGTCGTTCGACGCGGCCGAGGTCCTGCGCGCCATCCGCACGCACCTGCCGAACGCCCGCTTCGCCGTCGAGGACGAGCTGGGCCGCTACCGCTGCACCGAACCGTTCCCCGACGGCACGACCGGCCTCGACGACGCGCAGGCCGCGGTGCCGTTCGAGGCGCTGCTGACCACGAAAGCCACCCGGGTCGTCGCGTTCGCGCCCGGCCACGACATGGACGATTTCCTCGCTCTGGTAGCAAAAATGCACCTGCGGAACGTGAGCTTCGCCCTCGCCTGCACCCCGTGGCTCGACCTCGCCGCCGAAGGTGTGAACAAGGCCGCCGCGGCCGAACGCGTCCGCGCCGAGCTCGCGGTCCCCCGGCACCGCGTGCTCGCCGTCGGCGACGGCCACAACGACATCGAGCTCCTCGCCTGGGCCGCCGAACGCGGGCGCGGGGTCGCGATGGGACAGTCTCCCGCCGAGCTGATCGCCGCCGCGGGCGAGCTCACCGGTACCGTGCTCGAAGACGGCCTCGCGCAGGTACTCGCGACGCTATGACCGCGGCAGCACCGAGCACAACGCCGCCAACGCCCCCGACCACGCGCTGTCCGACGGAGTCGCGTACCCGACGACCAGCCCGTCGCGCCCACTGTCCTCCTGCAAAGACGGGTGCGCGAAATCCCCCAGCCCGTCGAGCGCCAGACCCACCCGCGCACCCGCGGCGATCACCGACCGCTCGGTGCCCGGCGGGAGGTCGAGCACCGCGTGCAACCCGGCCGCGATCCCCGAGACGCGGATGCCCGGCGCGTGCTCCGCGACGGCCGCCACCAGCTGGTCCCGGCGCCGCCGGTAGCGCAGCCGCATCGCCCGCACGTGCCGGTCGTAGTCGCCGGACGTGAGGAACTCGGCGAGCGTCAGCTGGTCGAACGAACCCGGCGCCCAGTCGACGTGGCCCTTCGCGGCGATCACCTCGTGCGTCACCGAACGCGGCAGCACCAGCCACCCGAGCCGCAGCCCCGGCGCCAGCGACTTGCTCGCCGTGCCGAAGTAGCAGACGCGCTCAGGATCGAGGCCCTGCAACGCACCGACGGGCTGGCGGTCGTACCGGAACTCCCCGTCGTAGTCGTCTTCGAGCACCAAACCGCCCGTCGACCGGGCCCAGTCGACCCCGGCCGCACGCCGGTCCGGACGCAACGCACCGCCGGTCGGGTACTGGTGCGCGGGCGTGAGCAGGACCGCGCCGGCGTCGAGCGAACGCAGCCCCTCGGTGCACGTGCCGTCCTCGTCCAGCGGCAGAGCCGGTGTCTCCAGGCCGGTTTCGGTGAGCAGGTCGTAGTACTGCGGCACGCCGTAGGTCTCGACGGCGACGGTCCGGACCCCGCGCGCCCGCAGCACGCTGCCGATCAACCGCAGCCCGTGCACGAACCCCGCGCAGATCACGATGCGCTCGGGCGACGCGTAAACGCCGCGGGCGCGCGCGAGGTAGTCGGCGAGCGCCGTGCGGAGTTCGACGCGGCCGCGCGGGTCGCCGTAGCCGAGAGCTTCGTGCGGCGCGGCCATGATCGCGCGCCGGGACGCCGCGAGCCATTGCGCGCGCGGGAAACTCGCCAGGTCCGGGTTGCCGGGCAGCAGGCTGAACCGCGTGTCCGACGTGCGGATCGGCGTCGGCCGGCGGAGCGCGACGCGGTCGGAGCCGGGCGTCGGCGCGCGGCGGGGCTCCGCCCGGCGGGCGACGCGCGTGCCCGAACCCTGCCGCGCGGTGAGCCAGCCTTCGGCCACGAGCTCGGCGTACGCGTCAGCCACGGTATTGCGCGCGATCGACAGGTCCGCCGCCAGCGTCCGCGACGACGGCAGCTGCGCGCCGGGCACGAGGCGGCCCGTGCGCACGGCTTCGCGCAACGCGTCCATCAGCGACGTCCGCAGGCCATGGTGGCCGCGAAGGTCCAGGTGGTCGAGGTGCAGATCGGCGCCGAGGCCCTCGGCGGAGCGTCTGCCCTCGGGTGAAGTGGCCCGTGTTCCCACCATGGAAATGGACCATACTCCTGACCCAATCGCAACCTAGCGTGGGTTTTGAGCCCAGCGCGCGGGCCACCAATCCGGTTGCCATTTACTACCACTACGGCCCGATATCCCTGAGGAACGCCATGACTTCCCTCGACGTCCGGGAAACCCCCGGACCACCACGCCCCGGCATCAGCACCGGGTTCGCCGTCCTGCTCGCCGTCGTCTGCGGCGTCGCGGTGGCCAACATCTACTACGCCCAGCCGCTACTGGAGGACATCGGCCACGACCTCGGCGTCGGCGCGGCCGGGCTCGGCTTCGTGACGACCGTGACCCAGGTCGGCTACTTCGCCGGCCTGATCCTGCTGGTGCCGCTGGGTGACCTGCTCAACCGCCGCGTGCTGATCCCCGTCGGCTCGGTGATCGCCGCGCTGGCGCTGCTCGGCGTGGCCGTGTCGCCCGGGCCGGTGCTGTTCTTCATCGCCAGCGGCGTGGTCGGCCTCGCGACGGTGGTGCAGCAGGTGATCATCGCCTACTCCGCCGTGCTCGCCAGCCCCGAATCCCGCGGACGCGTGCTCGGCATCGTGACCAGCGGCGTGGTGATCGGCATCCTGCTCGCGCGAACCGTGGCGGGCCTGCTCGCCGACGCGTTCGGCTGGCGCTCGGTGTTCGTCGTCTCCGCGGTGCTGATGCTCGGTGTCGCGGGCCTGCTCGGCCTGCGGCTGCCGCCGGAGCTGCCGGACCGGCCGTCGGTCTCGTACCGCAAGCTGATCACGTCGATCGTCACGCTGACCGCGCGCGAACGCGTGTTCCGCGTGCGCAGCCTCATCACGCTGTTCATGTTCGCCGGCTTCGGCGCGCTGTGGGGCTCGATGGCACTGCCGCTTTCGGCTGCGCCGTGGAACTTGTCGACATCGGCGGTCGGGCTCTTCGGCCTCGTCGGCGCCGCGGGCGCGTTCGGCGCCGCCCGCGCGGGCGCGCTGGCCGACCGCGGCCGGGCGCAGTGGGTCACCGGCATCACGCTGGTGCTGTTCGCGGTGTCCTGGCTGCCGATCGCCTGGCTGCCGAAATCGCTGATCCCGCTCATCGTCGGCATCATCGTGATCGACTTCGCCGGCCAAGCCATCCACGTGACCAACCAGCACCTCATCGTGGGCCTCGACCCGAACGCGAGCAGCCGCCTCATCGGCAGCAACATGGCGTACTACTCCGTAGGCTTCGGCGGCGGTGCCGTCGCGGCGACCACGGTGTACAGCGCGTGGGGCTGGACCGCGGTCTGCGTCCTCGGTGCCGGGTTCAGCCTGGTGGCCCTGCTGGTGTGGGGCGCGGACCGCCTCTCGGTGGCGCGCTCGGCACGCCTCACTCCGGCGGCCGCCTGAGTGTCCGCTGTGGACGGACGGGCCCGGGGAACACTTTCCCCGGGCCCGGTTTCACGCGATCCCCCCGGGCGGCGCCGAGCTGCCGTGCGCGGCGACCTCGTAACGCTGGCCCTGGTGGTCCAGGATCCGCACGCTTCTGCGCACGGCGTCAAGCGCCGCGCGGAACGGCTCGGACGCGTGGAAGCGGTCCACGGACTCCTGGTCCACCCAGCCTTCCGACAGGTGGATCGTTGCCGGGTCCAGCAGGTCCGCCGCGAAGACGTAGAACAGGCAGCCGGGCGATTCGGCGGCGAAGCTCAGGTGCGGCACGACCGCGTCGACGAACTTCTGGCGGTCGTCCGGGTGCACCCGGTAGTAGGCGTTGAACACGATCTTGGTGGGCGTGTCGCGGCTCGGCGCGGTGGTCATTCAGTCCTCCGGGTTCAGGGTCGACGCCGCGGCTTCCAGCGCCGGGGCGAAGTCGGTGCGCCAGGCGGCGGTGAGGATGACCTCGGTGGCGCCGGCGTCGAGGTGGTGGCGCAGGGACTCCCGCACGGTTTCGGCGTCGCCGAGGGCGCAGAGTTCGTGGATGAAGCCTTCGCCGATGGCGAGTTTCTGAGCTTCGACGTCGGTGGCCTTGTCGTACGCGGCGAGGTCGGCCGCGTAGCCGGCGGCGGCGAACATCGTGCGGTAGAAGGGCAGGCCGAAGTAGCGGTGGAGCTCGCTGCGGACGCCGTCGAGGGCACCGTCGCCGAGGGCCGTGGGGACGGCTGTGGCGATCGTGAAGCCCGTGAGGTCCTTGCCGGCCCGGGCGCGGCCCGCCCGCACCTCGGGCACGACCACGTCACGGACGTAGCTCGCCGGGCACGCCCACAGCACCACGCCGTCGGCGATCTCGCCGGCCAGCCGCAGCATGGCGGGCGACAGGCCCGCGAGCACGAGCTCGATGCCAGGCCTCGGCGTGAACCCCGTGAACGCGAACGTCGAGTTCCAGCGCTCGCCCGGCGGCGGCTGCTCGCCCGCGAGAACGGCGCGGACGACGCCCGCGTACTCACGCATTTCCGCGACCGGGCGGCCGATCTCCTGGCCGTGCCAGCCACCCATCGTCGAGCGGTGGCCGACGCCGAGCCCCAGACGGAACCGGCCGCCGGACAGGTCGTCGACGGTCGCGGCGGTCTGGGCCATCGACGCGGGCGAGCGGTGGTAGATCGGCGCGACGGCCGTGCCCAGCGTCACCGAGGTGGTCTTCATCGCGAGCGCGGCCAGCAGCGTGAACGAGTCGCGCGCCGCGATGTGCGAGCAGTTGATCGAGCCGAAGCCCAGGTCGTCGGCGAGGCGGGCCAGCCGGACCGCCTCGCCGAACGGCGCGAACGCCGGGATCTGGCAGCTGATCGTCATGCGTTCTGTTCCTTCTCGGTCCGGGTGCGCCGGTAGTGCTCGAAGACCGCGAGCAGGCCGGCGTCGTCCACCGAGCCCGGGTCGGCCACCTCGGCGGCCGGCGCGCCCTGCAGGACGCGTTTCACCGGCACCTCGAGCTTCTTGCCGGTACGGGTGTGCGGGAGCGCGGGGACGGCGACGATGTCGTCGGGAACGTGCCGCGGCGACAGCAACCGCTTGATCTCCGAACGGATCTTCTCGCGCAGCGCGTCGTCGAGCACGCCGTCGGCGGTTTTCACGAACAGCGGCATCCAGTAGCCGCCACCGGGACGTTCGGCGCCGATCACCAGCGCCTCGTCCACTTCGGACAGTCCTTCCACGATCTGGTGGATGTCGGCACTGCCCATGCGGATGCCGTTGCGGTTGAGGGTCGCGTCGGAACGCCCGTGCACCACCACGGAACCGCGCTCGGTGATCGTGATCCAGTCGCCGTGGCGCCAGACCCCGGGGTAGGTCGAGAAGTACGCCTCGCGGTAGCGGCTTCCGTCGGCGTCGTCCCAGAACCGCAGCGGCATCGACGGCATCGGCTTCGTGACGACCAGCTCGCCCTGCTCTCCGACCACCGCGTGGCCCTCGGCGTCCCACGCCTCCAGCGCCACGCCGAGGCACGGCCCGGAAAGCTCACCCGGCCACACCGGAAGGTTCGGCGCGCCGCCGGCGAACGCGCTGACGACGTCCGTGCCGCCGCTCGTCGAGACGACCTGCACGTGCGGGCCGACGTGCTCGGCGACCCAGTGGTACGCGTCGGCGGGCAGCAGCGAACCCGACGAGCCGATGGCCCGCAGCGCACTCAGGTCGTGGTCCCGCGCCGGCTCGAGGCCCGCCCGCGCGCCGGCGGCGAGCAGACCGGGGCTGGTGCCCAGGAACGTCACGCCGTGCTCGGCGGCCAGCGCCCACTGCAGATCGGGTCCGGGGTGGGTCGGGCTGCCGTCGTAACAGACGACCGTCGCGCCGACCAGCAGCACGGAGACGAGGTAGTTCCAGACCATCCAGGACGGGCTGGTGTACCAGAAGAACACGTCGCCGGGACCGAGGTCGCTGTGCAGGCGCAGCACTTTCAGGTGCTCGAGCAGGACGCCGCCGTGGCCGTGCACGATGCCCTTCGGTCGGCCGGTGGTGCCCGACGAGAACAGCACCCACAACGGGTGGTCGAAATCGACGGGCGCGGGATGGACGTGATGATCGCCCGCGACCGCACCGGCCCAGTCGACGACACCGTCCATAGTGGACTTCTGCGCAAGCCGGTTCACCACCACCGTGTGCTTCACGCTCGGCAACAGCTCGCGCAGCTGGGCGACCTCGGCGGACCGGCTGCGCTCACGGCCACCGAAGCGATAACCGTCGGCGGCGACGAGCACCACCGGTTCGAGCTGACCGAAGCGTTCCGCCGCCGCGTGAGGCGAGTAGTCCTGACCGCACGCGGCCCACACCGCGCCGATGCTCGCAGTGCCGAGGAAGGCGATCACGCTCTCCGCCGTGTTCGGCAGGTACCCGGCCACGCGGTCACCGGCCTGCACGCCGAAGCCCCGCAGCGTCCCCGCGAACGCGGCCACGTCACGGGCGAGATCGGCCCACGTGAGCTCGCGGCGCAGGCCGCTCTCCGTGACGTCGATCAGGGCCACGCCGTCGCCCGGCCGGTCGCGGAAGACGTGCCACACGTAGTTGACCGTCGTGCCGGGGAACCAGCGCACGCCGGGCATCTCGTCGCCGACCAGCACCGGACCGTCGCCGACCACGCCGAAGTACTCGCCGACAGCGCCCCAGAACTCGGCCAGCTCGTCGACGGACCAGCGCCACAGCGCTTGGTAGTCGCCCGTGATGGCGGCCGGCGCGCCGCGGTTGGTGACGCACCAACGCGCGAAGTCGGCGAGGGTCGTGTCCTCGTCCATCGGCGTCCAGATCGGCACACGCTCGCTCACGAATTCTCCCTCACGCCTCGGTCAGCCGAGTATCGGCCACTCGCGATCGTCAAGGCAAGACTTTATCGAAATTATCGAGTTCTATCGCTCGAACGTTGACCTCACGACTTTTTCTTGCTTCAGTGAAAGAGCCCGGGCACCGCCGCCCGGAACCCTCGGGGACGAAGGAGAAACCCATGCCGACGATGCCGCGAGAGGTCCCCGTGCTCGTGGTCGGCGCCGGTCCGGCCGGGCTGACGACGGCGCTCGCGTTGAGCCGCTACGGCGTCGGCCACCTGGTCGCCGAGCGGCACGCCGGCACCGCGCACACGCCGCGGGCGCACATCGTGAACCAGCGGACCGTCGAGATCCTGCGCCACCTCGGCGTCGAGGACCGCCTCCACGCGGTCGCGACCTCACACGAGCTGATGCGCGACAACCTGTGGGTCACGAGCCTCGCCGGGCGCGAGGTCGCGCGCTCGGAAGCCTGGGGCACCGGCCTCGCGCGCGCCGGCGAGTACGCCGTGGCGAGCCCGGCGCCGATGGCCAACTGCCCGCAGACGGTGTTCGAACCCCTGCTGCTCGACGCCGCTCGCGAGGCGGGCAGCGACATCCGGTTCGAGCTGGAGTTCGAGTCGGCCACCGTCGACGAAGACGGTGTCACCAGCACGCTCGTGGACCGCACCACCGGCGAGCAGCACGTGGTGCGCTCGCGCTACCTGCTCGGCGCCGACGGCGCGCGCAGCAAGGTCCTCGCCACCGCCGGCCTCCGCGTGGAGGGCCCGGCGGGCTGGCGCACGCGGTGAACGTGTGGTTCAAGGCCGACCTCACCCGCTATCTGGCGCACCGGCCGGGGGTGCTGATCTGGAACGTGATGCCCGGCCCGCTGCCCCCGTTGCGGCTGGGCGGGCTGATCTGCCACAAACCGTTCGAGGAGTTCGTGTTGTGCTTCATGCACGACCCCGCGCAGCGCTCGCTCGAGGAGTGGAGCGAGGACGAGCTCGTGGCGCGGGTGCGGGCAGCCGTCGGCGACCCGGCGCTCGACGTCGAGGTGAAGGGCGTGGCCGGCTGGCAGGTCAACGCGCAGGTCGCCACCGCGTACGCCGCCGGCCGGCTGCTGTGCCTCGGCGACGCGGTGCACCGCCACCCGCCGACCAACGGGCTCGGCCTGAACATGTCCGTGGCCGACGCGTTCAACCTGGCGTGGAAGCTCGCGCTCGTGCTGGCGGGCCACGCGGGACCGGAGTTGCTCGACACCTACTCGCAGGAACGGCAGCCGGTCGGCGACGCGGGCGTCCGGCGCGCCATCACCAGCCTCGGGGAGCTCGCGGCCATCGACGAGGCGCTCGGCTTCACGCCCGGCCAGTCCACTGAGGACGGCTGGGCCGCGCTGGAGCTGCTCGACGCGCCGGGCCCCGAGGGCGACGCCCGCCGCCTGGCCCTCAAGGAGGCCGTGGCCCTGACCGACCGCCAGTTCAACGCCCACGGCATCGAGCTCGGCTATCGGTACACCACGGGCGCGCTGGTCGCCGACCACCTGCCGCCCGTTCCGGAACCGCCGGACCCCGTGCTCCAGTACGTGCCGACCACCGCACCCGGCGCCCGCGTTCCCCACGCCCGCCTGGAACAAGACGGCCATGCACTGTCCACCTTGGACCTCGTCGAAGGGCTGGGGTTCGCGCTGCTGACGGGCGTCGGCGGCGAGGCGTGGCACACCGTGGCCGACGACCTCACCACCCGCACCGGCGTGCACGTCGACGTGCACGTGATCGGCGGGCACCGGCCCGGCGACCTCGCGGACCCGCTCGGCGAATGGGCGGACCAGCGCGAGGTCGGCACGAGCGGCGCCGTCCTCGTGCGGCCTGATCGGCACGTCGCCTGGCGCGCACCCGAGTGGTCCGCGCCCGAGGCCGCGAAGCTGTGCGCCGATTTCGACCGGATCTTGGCCGTGAGTCCACTGCATCCCCATCAGACAGGAGACCGATCGTGACCCCACCGACCCGCACGACCGTCGAGAAGTTCTACGAGCGCGTCGGCGCCGGGGACATCGCCGGCGTCGTCGCCCTGCTCGCCGACGACTTCCACTGGGACATCCCGGGCGACACCGAGACCGTTCCTTGGCTGGGCAAGCGAAACACGCCCGAAGCGGTGCAGGAGTTCTTCGCGCACATGGGGAACCACGTCGACCGCAAGTCGTTCGACATCGACCGCATCGTGGTCGAGGGCGAGGACGCCGTGGCGCTCGGCCGGGCGTCGGTGCTCGTGCGCGCCACCGGCAAGCTGATGGACACGCTCTTCGCCGTGCACGTCGTGGTCGGCGAGGACGGGCGCATCCGCCGGTTCGTGATGTTCGAGGACTCCTGGCACGTCTCGGCCGCCATGCGGCCTTGACCGAGGATGACGGCCGAAGGCGAGTATTGCCCGATTGGCCCACGGTTCTGGGGCAGTAATGGACCACGAACACGTGCCACATGACACGTAGCGTGGTTGCTGTCAGACAGTTCGCAGAACCAGGAGAAGTGATGAAGGTATTCCTCGCCGGCGCCTCCGGAGTGCTCGGGCAGCGGCTGATCCCGCGGCTGGTCGAGGCCGGGCACGAGGTCGGCGCCATGACGCGGTCGGCCGCCAAGATGGAACCGTTGATCGGCCTCGGCGCCGTCGCGATCCTGTGCGACGTCTTCGACCGCGACGCGCTCGTGCAGACCGTCCGCGACTTCAAGCCGGACGTCGTGCTCAACGAGCTCACCGACCTGCCCGACGACGTCACCAAGATCGGCGAGCACGCCGAGCGCAACGCCCGCATCCGCACCGAGGGCAACCACAACCTGATCGAGGCCGCGCGGGCGGCCGGCGCGCCGAAGATCCTCGCGCAGAGCGTGGCGTGGCAGCTGCCCGACGGCCCCGACGCCGTCGCGGTGAAGGACCTCGAGCAGTCGGTGCTGGCCGAAGGCGGCGTGGTGCTGAGCTACGGCCAGTTCTACGGCCCCGGCACCTACAACGAAGGTGCCTTGCCCGCCGAGCCCCGCGTGCACATCGACCGTGCGGCCGAGCTCACGGTCGAAGCGCTCGACGCGCCGACGGGTGTCGTGACGATCGTCGATTGATCCGGGATGACGCCGGCCGGGTCAGCCCGGCCGGCGTCATCCATGGAAAGTCACGCGAACGACGAGTCCAAGCCGTTTTCCTGCGCGTAGGCGATCAACGCCTGCGGCGCGCGTTCGATGTGCGCCCCGAGGAGTGCCACGGCCTGGTCGGTGTCGCGGTCCAGCGCGAAGTCCTTGAGGCGGCGGTGTTCGCCGGCGATGTCGCGCTGGTGGTCGTCGGTCAGCGCCCAGTACCAGCGCCGGTAGAGCTCGGCGCTGTCACGCAACGACGTGGCGATCGCCTCGAGCCGCGGGCTGCCGCAGCCGGCCAGCAGCGCGCGGTGGAAGTCGCGGTGGGCCAGCGTCCAGCCTTCGTTGTACGAACCGTCTTCGAGGATCACCGGCGTGCGTTCCAGCGCGTGGTGCGTGCCGAGCACCGACGTCTCCCAGCTGATGTCGCCCAGCTCGAACGACTGCCGCAGAGCCAAGGACTCGATCTGCACGCGAACCTTCGTGAGGTCGGCCAGATCGTCGACGGACAGCGGGCGCACGGTGAACCCGCGTTGCGGCGTGGAAACCAGCAATCCCTGCTCCGCCAGCCGCGTCAGCGCTTCGCGCACCACGGACATGCTCACGCCGAAGCGCGTGCTCAGCTCCTGGGACTTCATGCGCTGCCCCGGCTCGTAGCGCCCGCCGAGGAGGTCGGCTCGGAGCGTCTCGAAGACTTCCTCGGTCCGGCTGGCAGTAGGTTTCGTCACCACCCGAACATTCTACTATAAAATCGATATTTCACGACCATAACGGCGGTCCCGGCCGGGTGAGCCGGGACCGCGGCCGGCCTCAGTCGGCGACCAGGTCGTTGCGCAGCCGTCCGATGCCCTCGATCTCGCTGACCAGCGTGGTGCCGGGAACCAAGTAGCGCTGGGGGTCCCGGCCCATCCCCACGCCCGCCGGCGTGCCGGTGAAGATCACGTCACCCGGCAGCAACGGCAGGATCGACGACAGGTACGAAACCAGCGCCGGCACGGAGAAGTTGAGGTCGCGCGTGCGCCCGTCCTGCAACACCTCGTCGCCGACGGAGCAGCTCAGCGCGAGGTCGTCGCGGTCGGCGAGCTCGTCGGGCGTCACGATCGCGGGGCCGATCGGGCTGAAGCCGGGGTAGGACTTGCCGAGCGAGAACTGCGGCACCGGGCCGGCGAGCTGAACGTCGCGTTCGGACAGATCCTGCCCGATCGTCAGGCCCGCGACGTGGTCCCAGCCCTGTTCCTTGGTCACGTCCTCGGCTCGCTTGCCGATCACGACCACGAGCTCCACCTCCCAGTCGACCGACGCGCTGGGCAGCCGCACCGCGTCGTACGGACCGGTGATGCTGGTGACGAACTTCGTGAACACCGCGGGCCGGGTGACCGACGCCTCCAGGCCCGCTTCGGCCGCGTGCGCGTCGTAGTTCAGGCCGATGCCGAAGATCTGAGCGGGGCGCAGCACCGGCGGGCCGACCTCGACGTCGGTGAACGGCACCGCGTCCTCGAAGGACTGCCCGCGCGCCCACGCGGCGAACTCGGCCCAGTTCTCGAAGACGCCGTCGGGGTCCGGGCCGAACAAGCCGTCGCTGGCCTTCTCGACGTCGAGGGCGAGGTCACCGGAGATCAGGGCGGCCCGGCCGTTGATGTTTCCGTAGCGCATGGTTTTTCCTTGTCTGCGAAGAAGGTCAGCGAGGGCTGTGCGTGCCGGTCATGAGCGCGGCGAGGTCTTCGGGCTTGATGAACGAGGGCGGCAGCGGCGGGCCCCAGTTGTAGATGCCGCGGGTGCCGTCGACGACCGAGGGCTTCCACAGTGCGTCGTCGACGATGCAGTCGAGATCGCTGTAGTACTCGGAGAAGTTGCCGGCGGGATCCTTGAGGTACCAGAAGAAGTTGGACCCGATGTGGTGGCGGCCCAGGCCCCAGACGTGACGCTCGGGGTTGCCTTCGAGCATCTCGGTGGCGCCGCGGCCGACCTCGTCGACGTCGTCCACCTCCCACGCGGTGTGGTGCAGGAAGTCGACGGGCGCCTTCTGGATCAGCAGGTTGTGGTGGTCGGTCGAGCAGCGCAGGAAGCTCGCGAGGCTCGGAACGTGGTCGCTGGCCTTGAACCCGATGCCCTCGGTGAAGAACCTCTGCGACGCGTCCTGGTCCTTCGACCCGATCACGACGTGGCCCAGCTTCTTCGGCCGTACTTTGTTCGTGCGCTCCACGCCGGGCGCGCGGCCGTTGGGCCGCGAGGGCCGGCCGGGGCCGTTGTAGAGCACCTGCTCCACGGGCGCCTGCACGAGGTGCGGTGCGATCTCCAGCACCACCAGCGTGTTCGAGTTCGGGTCGAGCACCCGCAGCGACGTTTCGTCGCGCTTCCCGGCCACGTCGAGCTTCGCGAGGCTCGCCTCGATCCGGTCGAGGTCGTCCGGGTCGTCGACCCCCACGCCCAGCTCCACCAGCCGGCGCAGCGGCGAGTGCGTGATCTTCAGCTGCTCGCCCCCTTCGGCGGTGGCGAGCCGGTTCTCCACCTTCTCGCCCACCGGCGTCAAGCCGAAGTCCTCGTAGTACCCAGCGGTCGCGTCCACATTGGGCACACCCAGCGTGATCGACGTCAAACGATGCAGCGGCATGGCTTGCCTTCCTCTGTCCGGGACGACTCGACGGCTCCATCGCTAGACTAGCAAAATATCGATACTTTGCTAGTCTGTCGCTGAACCCAGTGACCGACGGCACCCTCGTTCGCGAGGCAGGTCCTCGTCAGCCGGCGGGCAGCGAAACCGTGACGGTCGTGCCCGCGCCCGGCGTGCTGGCGACGGTGACGATGCCGCCGTGGGCTTCGGTGAGGTGCTTGACGATCGCGAGCCCGAGACCGCTGCCGCCGGTGCTGCGCGAGCGTGACTTGTCCGCGCGCCAGAAGCGGTCGAACACGTGGGGCAGGTCCTCGGCGGCGATGCCGGCGCCGCGGTCGACCACGGAGAGCTCGACGCGGGCGCCGGCGCGGGCGCCGCGCAGCACCACGTGCTCCCCCGGCGGCGAGTGGCGCAGGGCGTTGGTGACGAGGTTGCCGATCAGCTGCCGCAGCCGCACGCGATCGGCCCGCACCGGCAGCGCGCCGGACACCTCGGCGACCAGCACGTCGGGGCGCGCGGCCGCGATCTGGCGCAGCACCTCCCCGGCGTCGACGTCTTCGAGGGACATCCGCAGCTCACCCGCGTCGGCGTGGGCGAGGTCCTGCAGGTCGTCGACGAGGTGGCGCAGCACCTCCGTCTCCTCCAGCAGCGACTCGATCAGCGCCGGATCGGGCTTCGCGAGGCCGTCCTGCGTCGCGATCAGCCAGCCGCGCAGGGTGCCGAGCGGGGTGCGCAGCTCGTGCGAGACGTCGCTGACCAGCTCGGTGCGCTGCCGCTCGGTGCGTTCGACGTGTTCGGCCATGTCGTTGAACGCCTGGGCCACGTCGGCGATCTCCCATTTCGCGGCGACGTCGGCGCGGGCCGTGCGATCGCCGCTCCGCATGCGCCGCGCCGCGTCGGCGAGCGTGCCCAACGGCCGCAGCACCCGGTTGGCGAGGAAGAAGCCGACCAGCAAGGTAAGGGCGAGCACGCCGACGGCCGCTGCGACGATCCGGAGCGCGCCCGCGGCGGGCAAGCCGACCACGGTCGGGCCCGGAGTGCCGGGAGCGGAGACGTAGAGCAACGCCGCGGGAGCCACGTAGGGGGCGAGCTGCCGGTGCCGCGCCTCGGTGAGGCAGATAGCGAAGCCGGCCGAATCGGAAATCGTCGCCGCGGGCACGAGCTTGCCCGCCGCGGAAAGTACGGCTTTCACCTGGTCCCGCTGTCCTTCGATGCACGGAATCAGCAGCCGGTTGAGCTCGCCCAGCGCCGCGGTTTCGGTGGGGGTGGGGTCCTGCAGCACGTCGTCTTCGGCCGGGCCGCCGATCACCGCGAGACCCAGCTGGTCGCAGATCCGGCGGGTCTTCGGATCTGCTTCGACGAATACGCGTCCGCCGGACGTCTCGACGATCTTCGCGGCGGCGGGCAGCTTCCCCGCGCACACCACTTCGTCGTCGGCGCGCTTGCGCACCACCTCCCGTTCCGCGGCGGGCAGGGTGAACGGCCCGATCACGCGCGCGTCGATCCGGTCGCCGGGGGCGTCCGGCTGCAAGGCCGGGTCGACGGCGAGCGGGTCGACGACCGTGGCGAGCTTGCGTTCGTCCACCGGCACGCCGTCGCCGCTGGCCGCGATCCGGGCGCCGGACGTCGTGGCCAGCTCGAGGTCGAGGCCGGTCGTGCGGTGCAGACCCTGCAATGTGTCAGCGACACCGGTCCACGTCGCGTGGCCGGCGGCGTAACCGAGCAAAGCGTTGTAGCTCAACGCGGTGCTCGCTGCCGTCTCGCCCTGTTCCTGCCGGATCGCGCCGGTGGTGGTGCTCGCCGCGAGCCACGCGGTGGCGGCGATCGCGCACACGGCGACGAGCACCCCGCCGGCGAGGAAACGCAGCCGAATGCTGTGCTGCCAGGAGGATTCAGCGGCCATCGCGGACCTTGTACCCGACGCCGAACACCGTGAGCAGGTACTCGGGGTTGCGCGGATCCACCTCGATCTTCTTGCGAAGGTTCTTGATGTGCACGTCGATCGTGCGCTCTGTGATGAACGCGTCGATCCCGTACACCCGCTCCACGAGCTGCGCCCGGCTGAACACCCGGCCCGGCGCCGAAGCCAGCGCCGTCAGGATGCGGAACTCGGCGGCCGTGCACTCCACCGGACGGTCGCCGACGCGCACCTCGAACCGCGCCGGGTCGAGCACGAGGTCGCCGACGCGCACCGGCGGCTCGCCCTGGTCGTCCGGATCCGCGCGGCGCAACAGAACCCGGGCCCGCGCGACGAGCTCGCGCGGGTCGTACGGCTTCACGAGATAGTCGTCGGCGCCCAGGTCGAACCCGCGGAGCCGATCGTTCACAGTGGACTTCGCCGTGACCATCAGGATCGGCACGGCCGACTCGCGCCGCACCTGCGTGCACACGTCCAGACCGCTCACCGAAGGCAGCATGAGGTCGAGCACGAGCAGATCGGGGCAACGGCGGCGAACCTCGTCGAGCGCGGCCTGCCCGTCGGTCACCAGCTGCACCGAATGGCCATCGTGGCGCAGGTAGAGCCGCACGAGTTCGGCCTGCTTCACATCGTCCTCGGCGACCAGGACGTAGGCGCACACCCGGTTTCTCCTCACCCCCGCGTCCACTTGGGAATCGCAGGCACCCATCGTATCCCGGCCCCGCGTGGTTGTCCCGGCGTCGATCACGGCCACCACATCCTCTTCACATCTGTCGGTCATCCTCGCCGCCATGACCCTTCGACCCCTCCTGGCCGGGACCGCGCTGGCGGCCGCGGCCCTGGTCCTCGCCGGCTGCGGCGGCGCACCGAGCGCCGGCTCCGCGCCGTCGGTGGCCGCGCTCCCGAGCAGCGCCTCGGCGGCCAGTCCGTCCGCGACGACGTCCGCCGACGACGCGCGGCCGCTGATCCGGCCCGACACCGACCCGGCGGAACGCGACCGGCTCACCCGGCTGTGGATCCAGTGCCTGACCGACCACGGCATCCCCGACTACAAACGCGACCACGACAACCCGAACCCGAAGTTCGCGGGCGCCCGCGAGGCCTGCGCGCCGAAGCAGCCGGAGGACCTCAAGGACCGCTTGGCGCGCAAGGACCCCGCGGCCTACCAGGACGGCATGCGCGACCTCGCCAACTGCATGCGCTCCCACGGCATCGAGGTCAAGATCGACGCCACCGGCTACACCTACGACCCGAACGGATCCGTGCCGATCGCGGACGCGATGGTCATCTCCGCCGACTGCGAGAAGGTGGCGTTCGGTGCGCGGTAGTCGTCGGCTGGTGCTCGCGGCGGTGTGCGTCGCCGTGGTCGCCGTCGGCGTGGTGGTGCTCCTGCAATCGCACGGCGACGGTCCCGCTCCGGCGAACGCGACCCCGGCCGCCGCGACCGCCGAGGTGACCAGAACCGACCTCACGTCCACGGTCACCCTGCAGGGAACCCTCGGCTATGCCGACGAAATCGCCGTCAAAGGCCACAGCGGAGGCCACGTGACGTGGTTGCCGACGGTCGGCACCACCGTGTCTCGCGGCGCGACGCTCATGCGCGTGGACGACCGCGCGGTGGCGGTGTTCTACGGCAGCACACCGTTGTTCCGCGCCCTGGACACCCCTGGGCTGGTCGGCCGCGACGTCCGGGTGGTCGCCGACAACCTCGCCGCGCTCGGCTACCGCATCGGCAGCCAGCCCAAGGCGGGCACCGTCGTCGACCTGCCGGCCGGCACTCCCGCACCACCTGCGTCTTCGGCCGCACTACCAACTTCCGACGCCCCGGCCAGTCCCGCGCCTCGCTACACCGTGAGCAAGGACGACGCGGTGCTCACCCCGGCCTTGACCGCCGCGATCCGCCGCTGGCAGCAGGACACCGGTCGCCCGCACACCGGCGAGCTCGGCGCCGACGACGCCGTGGTGCTCGCCGGTGAAGCCCGCGTCACGGCCACCAGCGCACAGCTCGGCGACGACGCCGGCAACGGCGTGCTGTCGGTCGCGTCGACGACGAAGGTCGTGCACGTGCCGCTGCAACCCGGTGACGCGCAACAGATCCAGAAATCCGGCCAGGTCACCGTGGTCCTGCCCGACGGCGCCACCGCGGACGCGACCATCGGCTCGATCAGCACCACGACACCCGCGCGCAGTGCCGGCAACCCGGCGGACGGCCAGCCGGCGCAGCAGACCGTGACCGTCGTGCCCACCGACGCGGCCGCGGTGCAGCACGTCGACCCGGCGCCGGTGCAGGTGAACTTCACTGGAGAGACGCGCAAAGGCGTGCTGGCCGTGCCGATCGGGGCGCTGCTGGCGCTCAGCGGCGGCGGGTACGGGCTGCAAAAGCCGGACGGCACACTGCTCGCGGTGACCACCGGCCTGTTCACGAAAGGCATGGTCGAGGTCACCGGCACCGGCGTCGCGGCGGGCCTGAAGGTGGTGACCACGTCGTGACGCCCGTGCTCGCCGTCCGCCACGCGGTGCTCGCCTATCCCGGTGGCGTGCGGGCGCTCGACGACGTCTCCCTGACTGTCGACGAAGGTGATTTCGTCGGCGTGGTCGGGCCGTCCGGATCGGGGAAATCGAGCCTGCTCAACATCATGGGCACCCTCGACCGCCCCACCGCAGGCACCGTGGAGCTGTCCGGGCACGACGTCACGACACTGTCGGACCGCCGCCTGTCGGCGTTGCGCAGCCGGCAACTGGGGTTCGTCTTCCAGCAGTTCCACCTGTCCAACGGCCTCAGCGCGGCCGAGAACGTGGCCACCGGCTTGCTGTATGCCGGGGTTCCGCGCCGCCGGCGCCGGCCGTTGGCCCTCGAGGCGCTCGCCCAGGTCGGCCTGGCCCACCGCGTCGACCACCGGCCCACCGAGCTTTCCGGTGGCGAACGGCAGCGCGTCGCCATCGCGCGGGCGCTGGTCAACAACCCGGCCGTGGTGCTCGCCGACGAACCGACCGGAGCGCTGGACACCGCGACCGGCCAGGCGATCCTGGAGCTGTTCACCACGCTCAACCGCGCCGGCGCCACCATCGTGATCATCACGCACGACCGCGACATCGCCGCGCGGCTGCCACGCCGGATCGAAATCCTCGACGGCCGCGTCACCGCCGACACCCGGATCGGAGCCCGGCGATGACGCGCGCGCAACCGATCCCCGTCGTCCGGCTCGCTCCCGGTGACCTGCTCCGCCTCGGTCTCGTCGGGCTTCGTACGCGCCCCGGCCGCGCCGTGCTCTCGGCGCTCGGGATCGCGATCGGCATCGCCACGATGATCCTCGTGACGGCGATCCCCGCGTCGAGCGAACAGGCGCTACTGGAACAGCTCACGCGGCTCGGCACCAACATCCTGCAGGTGACGCCCGTCGTGTCGGACCCTCCGGTGAAGCTGCGGCCCGAATCCGTCGCCATGGCGCAGCGGATCGGTCCGGTGACCGTCGCCAGCGCGGTCGCGAACACGAACACGCCGGTCGGGCGCAACGACCTCGACGACGACTACTCCGGCCTCACCGTGCTGGCCGCCAAACCGAACCTGCCGGAGGCGATCAACGCCCACGTCGGCTCGGGCCAGTTCCTCAACGCTGCCAACGAACGCTTCCCCACCGTCGTCCTCGGCTCGGTCGCGGCGAGCCGGCTCGGCTTCACGCGCGTCGACGCCGCCCGGCCCCAGCAGGTGTACGTCGGGCGGTCGTGGTTCACCGTCGTCGGGATCCTCGACAAAACGCCGCTGTCGCCGGACATCGACCGCTCCGTGCTCGTCGGCTGGGCGGCGGCGCAGGCCGAACTGCACTTCGACGGCAGCCCGACGGTGATCTACGTGAAAGCCGACGAGGCCCAGGTCGAGGCCGTGCGCAAGGTCCTGCCGGCCACTGTGGACCCGGAGCTGCCGGGCCTGGTCCAGGTGAGCCTGCCGTCTGACGGCCTGCTGGCCAAGCGGGCCACGCAGGCGACACTGTCCACTTTGTTCCTCGGACTCGCCGGTGTCGCGTTGCTCGTCGGCGGCATCGGTGTCGCGAACACGATGGTCATCTCCGTGCTGGAACGCCGCCGTGAGATCGGACTGCGCCGCGCGCTCGGCGCGAACCGCGGTCAGATCCGCGTGCAGTTCCTCACCGAGGCCGTCACGTTGTCGGCGATCGGTGGGCTGGCGGGGGTTGCGGTCGGGGCTTTGGCGACGCTCGCATACGCGACTTATCAGCGCTGGCCGGTCGTGATCCCGCCGGCCGCGGTCGTCGGGGCGTTGGTGGGCGCGGTCGTGATCGGCGTGGTCGCGGGGGTCTACCCGTCGGTCCGCGCCGCGCGGCTCACGCCGACCGCGGCGCTGGCGACGACGTGACCACCGGTCACGGGTGTGGGTGCGGGTGGTCGTGGCCGGCCGGGCGCAGGGCGAGCGCCTCGGCGCGCGAGGCGACCTCGCCGCCGGGCACCGCGCCGGTGTCGACGAGCACGTCCTCCAGCGCGGCGAGCCAGTGGTGGTAGTAGCTCCAGTCGCCGACGCGGTCCGCGTCCCACGCACCGATGCGTGCGATCAGCGCGGCCTGGAACCGCGGCCAGTCGAACGCGCCGGCTTCGTAGAGCGACACCGCCAACCCGAATGCGCGGCTCTCCCACGGCGCCGCGAAGAGCAGCTCACCGTTGGCGCGCGGCGGTGCTGCGATCCCGTCAACGCTCAGTGGCGCGCTCACGGGGCCGCCACCTTCGCGACGCCCACCATCGCGTCGCGCGTGACGAGCTCGACGAGTTCGTCTTCGGAAAGGCTTTCCGTGCCGGCCGGGCGCTCCGGCAGCACCAGCCAGCGCACCTCACTGCTGGAATCGCGGACGGTGATGCGCACGTCCGCGTCGAGGTCCAATCCCATCTCCGACAGCACCGTGCGCGGCTCACGGACCACGCGCGCACGGTAAGCCGGGTCCTTGTACCAGCTCGGCGGCAGGCCCAGCAGCGGCCACGGGTAGCAGGAGCACAGCGTGCACACCACCACGTTGTGCTCCTTCGCGGAGTTCTCGACCACCACGATGTGCTCGCCCTGCGGCCCGCCGAAACCGAGTTCCTTCGTGGCCGTCGTGCCGTCGGCCAGGAGGCGTTCGCGGTACGCCGGATCAGTCCACGCCTTCGCGACGACTTTGGCTCCGTTGAGCGGACCGATGTTCGTCTCGTACGTCGTGATGAGCCGGTCGACCACCGCCGGGTCGATCAGGCCGCGTTCGACGAGCAGTTGTTCGAGCGCCTCAGTGCGCAGCGCGGCCGACGGCCGTCCGGCGGTTTCCTCAGCAGTCACGCGATTTTCTCCAGGTACGATTCGAACAGGTCCACGGTGACGTCGAAGGGCTCGCTGTCCGCGCCCCAGAGTTCGCGCGAGGCGAAGCGCACCGTGTAGACGTACTGCGGGTTCTCCGCGACGAAGTGGGCGTTGGTGTCGGGCAGCACCGAGGCCGGCTGCACGGCCTCGACGACGCCGACGTGTCCGCGCACGTACTTGGCCAGCCGCGTGTGCCCGGGCGGTGCCATCGTTTTGGTGCGCACGTGGTCGCCGGCCGCCAACGCGGGCGGAACATCGAGGACCCGCAAGGAACCTTCGGCCGTGGGCGCGTAGCCGGGTTTGTGCGGCTCGGGAATCGGGGGCTCTTCGGCGGGGTCACCGGCGAGGCGGCGAGCGCGCGCGTCGACGGCTCCGGGCGCGAGCAGTGCGCTGTCGAGCAGCACGAGCTCACCGGCGTTGAGCCAGCGGCCCCAGTAACCCTCGCCGAGATACGCGTCCCGGTCCTGGCGTTCGAGGCCGTGGCGGAAAGCGTCGAGGTTGGCGCCGGCCGCGCGCCAGGCCAGCGCGCCCAGCGCGAAAGCCCGGGCGTTCCAGCGTTCGGGGAACACCGGCTCGTCACGCCGCGTCGGATGCACCGGACCCCAGCCTTCGGTGCCGCCCAGGTCGGCGATCCCTTCCAAGACACCACCTCTCCAACCAGTAGTAAACTGCAACCAGACTAGCCAGAGTGGTTTCAAACAGCAACCGGAGGTGGCTGCGGTGAGCGAGCGCACGTGGACGAGCCCGCGGTGCCCCGTGGCGCGGACGGTGGACCTCGTCGGCGACAAGTGGTCGCTGCTGATCATCCGCGACGCGTTCGACGGGATCCGCCGCTTCGGGCAGTTCCAGCGCAACCTCGGGGTGGCCAAGAACATCCTCACCGACCGGCTGCGCAGCCTCGTCGACGCCGGCGTGCTGTCCGTCGAACCGGCCTCGGACGGCAGCGCCTACCGTGAGTACGTGCTGACGAAGCGCGGCGAGGACCTGTTCGACCTGGTGGTGAGCCTGCGGCAGTGGGGCCAGGATCACACCTACGGACCCGGTGAAGACCACGTGCTGCTCGTGGACCGCGAGACGGAAGAGCCGATCCCGCGGCTCACCTACGTCACACCCGACGGCACGCCGATCCACGCCGACGACACGCGCGTCCTCAAGTAGCACCGTCCGCTTCGGACGGATCAGTACACCTCGGCCAACCCGGCGAGCACGGCGTCGAGGAATCCCGGGAACCGCGCGTCGAGATCCTCGCGGCGCAGGCACACGAAGTAGTTGCGGCCTTCGAGCTTCGTCCGCGTCAGCCCGGCCTCGCGCAGCACCTTCTTGTGGTGCGACAACGTCGACTTGTGCAGCGCGGCCAGCAGACCTTCCGGCCCGCACGGGTGGAACTCGCCGTCGGCGAGGGTGACCAGCACACGCATGCGCGCGTCGTCCGCGATCGCGTTGAGCACGTCGTCGAACCGGATGTCGGCGACAGCCGGTTCCTCCAGGTAGCGAGCCACAGCACCTCCTCGGCGACCTCAGTCACAATGGTACCAGATTCATCAAACCGTCCTTGACGCGAGCGGTTTCACCTTCTTATGGTTTGACGTACATCAAACCTTCCTCGAAGGGATTCTCCCGTGTACCGACGCCTGCTCGTTCTCGCTCTGGGGACGTTCGCCGTGGGAACGGACGGCTTCGTGATCGCGGGCATCCTGCCCGAGATCTCGCGCTCGTTGCACACGAACGCGGCCGCGACCGGCCTCCTGGTGACGATGTTCGCCTTCACCTACGCGGTGTCGTCGCCGATCATCGCCGCCACCACCGCGCACTGGCCGCGCAAGCGGCTGCTGATCGCCGGGCTGTTGATCTTGGCGGTCGGCAACGTCCTCACCGCCACCCTCCCGCTCTACGGGCTGGTGCTCGCCAGCCGCGTGATCGCGGGCCTCGGCGCCGGAATGTTCACCCCGACCGCCAGCGCGACGGCGGCGTCCCTCGTCGAGCCCCACCAACGCGGGCGCGCGCTCGCCGTCGTCATGGCCGGCCTCAGCTCCGCGACCGCGCTGGGCGCGCCGATCGGCACCGTGATCGGTTCGCAGACCAACTGGCAGACGACGTTGTGGTTCGTCGCCGCGCTCGCCGTGCTGGGTGCCGTGGGCGTCGCCGTGCTCCTGCCCGCGATCCCCGCCGCTCACGTCGCCGGGCTGCGCGAGCGACTGGCGACCATGAAGGACGCGCGCATCGGCTTCACGCTGCTCACGACGTTGCTGGTGTTCACCGGCCTGTTCACCGACTACACGTTCGTCGGCGAGTCGTTCAACCGGGCCACCGGCGGCAACGGCATCGCGCTCGCCATCCTGCTGTTCCTCTGGGGCGCGGGCGCCACCGTCGGCAGCGTGACGGCCGGGCACCTCACCGACCGCATCTCCGGCCAGCGCATCATCGCGGTGGCGGTCGTGGTCGTCGGCATCGACTTCGCGCTGCTCCCCTTCAGCAGCCGCACCTTCGCGACGGCGGCCGTCGCGCTGTTCGTCTGGGGTGTCTGCGGCTGGGCGACGCTGGTGCCGCTGCAGCACCGGCTGATCGAGGTTTCGCCCGAACACGCGCCGGTGAGCATCGGCCTCAACGCCTCCGCCACCTACCTCGCGACGGCCGCTTCGGGCCTCACCGGCGCAGCGGGGATTGCCGCGTTCGGCGCCTACAGCCTCGGCCCGTTCGGTTTGATCTTCCTCGTGCTGGGCCTGGTCGCGTCGATCGTGTCGGCCCGGTTCGTCCACACTCGCCGGCCGGCCCCGGCAGGTCCGGTTCCCGCGGCGGCCGAGCGCTGAGACGTCCGAGTGACCCCGCGACCATCCGGGGTCACTCGGGCTTCTCGGCCTCCTGCGACTCCACCGCGTCGAACGCCGCCTGGTTCCCGCGGATCCGCGCCTGGTGCTCGGTCGACCACGTGCCCAGCGCCAGCACCGCCGACAGCAGCGACGAACCCAGCTCCGTGAGGGTGTACTCCACGCGCGGGGGCACCTCCGGGTGCGAGGTCCGTTCGACGAACCCGGCACGCTGCAGCTGTTTCAACGTCAAGGTCAGCATTCGCTGTGAAATGGCCGGCACGGCCGCGATCAGGTCCGAGTAGCGCAGCGGGCCTCCCGCGAGCGTGCCGAGCAGCAGCACGCTCCACTTGTCACCGACGAGGTCGAGCACCTCGCGCACGAAGTCCGCGTCGCGGTTCGCCCAGTGCACACAGGGCTCGGGCACTTGCGCGACCCTCAGCCGCACGTCGGTTCCCACAGTTCTCACCCCTCCAGAGTAGCTCGCCGTCCGGCCTGGTCACGCACATTGATGTGCCTTTTGTAAGCCCTTCGAATCTGTTGCACCATCGGTGGAAAGCGGATCTCGAAGGGACCACAGTGGACGTCGAATTCTGGTCGGACGTCGTCTGCCCGTATTGCGGGCTGATGGACCACCGGCTGCACACCGCGCTCGAGCGGTTCGAGCACGGCGCCGAGGTGCGCCTGGTGCACCGTTCGTTCCAGCTGCACCCGGACCTGCCCCGCGAAGGCGTGACCCAGCGGCAGCTCCTCGTCGAGCACGGTGTTCCGCAGGTCGAGCACGACGTCCTGCGGCCGCTGGAACTCCTCGCGCAGGCCGAGGGCCTCACGCCGTACCACGTCCTCGACCGCACGCTCGGGCCGACGGACCTGGCGCACGAGCTGCTCGCCTTCGCCACCGAGCAGGGACGCGGTGCCGAGATCTGGACCGCGATGTTCCGGGCGCACTTCGGCCACGCCCGCAAGCTGTGGACGCGCGCGGAGGTCCTGGACTTCGCCGCCGAGGCCGGCCTGGACGTCGACGCCGCGGCGGACGCGCTGGACAGCCACCGCTACCGCGCCCGCGTGCTGGCCGACCAGGAGATGGCCCAGCGACTCGGCGCGCGCGGCACGCCCTTCCTCGTCCTCGGCGGCACCCACGCGCTCGCCGGCGCCGTCTCCACCGACGACCTCGTGTCGGCCCTGCGAACCGCCTGGGACGCCCGCCGGACCACGCCACTGGGTGTGGGCGACGTGTGCACGCCCGACGGCTGCGCCGCTCCGTCCGCCTGACACCCCACCTCTGGAGAGACCATGTCGTACCTCTTGCGCGTCAACGCCTCCGCCACCCCGGACACGTCGTTTTCCCGGCGCGTGGCCGACACCTTCACCGAGACCTGGACCGGCGACGTCGTGACCCGCGACCTCGCCCACAGCCCGGTCGCCCACCTCGACGCCGCCGGCATCACGGCGCGCGCCACCGCACCCGCCGACCGCACCACCGAACAGGCCACCGCGGCGGCACTGCAGGACGAGCTCGTCGAGGAGTTCCTCGGCGCGAGCACCTACCTGTTCGCGGTGCCGATGTACAACTACTCGATCCCGTCGGTGTTCAAGGCCTGGCTGGACCACGTCATGGTTCCCGGCCGCACCATCGGGCTCGGCCCGGGCGCCGCACCCACGGCCGGGCGCACCGCTGTCGTCGTCTCCGCCCGCGGCGGCGGCTACGGCCCGGGCGCGCCCCAGCACGGCAAGGACTACCTCGTGCCCGCCTTGCGGACCATCCTCAGCGACACCGTCCTCTTCGGACTCGAGGTGCACTTCATCACTCCGGAGCTGACCTTCGCCCCCACCGTCGACCAGCTGCGTCCCTTGCTGCACCTGCACAAGGAGTCCCTCGCCGCATCCCACGACCTCGCCCGCCGGCACGCCGAGAAGCTCAACCAACCGGTCCGTCACGGGTAGCCGGTTCGTCGGCTGCACCGAGAATTTCAGCGACAGCACGAACGGATTCTGCGCCTCGTATGGCATCGGCCCACCGGGTGGGTCCTGGTCCGCCCCGAACGGAGTGGTCGCGTGGCGCGCTTCGGGCGACACTCAGGACGCACCCGGCGCCCACCCTCCGGAGAGGAATCCCATGACCCACATCGAAGGCAGCCACCACGTCACGCTGTCCGTCGGCACCGCGCAGGAAGACGTCGACTTCCACGTGAAGACGCTCGGGATGCGCTTCATCAAGCGGACCGTGCTGTTCGACGGCTCGACGCCGATCTACCACCTCTACTACTCCAACGCCGCCGGCGATCCGTCGTCTGTGGTGACGTCGTTCCCATGGGCCCAGGCCGGACTGTTCGGGAAGCGCGGCACCAACCAGGCGCGGGAGGTCCAGCTGTCGGTGCCCTCGACGTCGCTGTCCTACTGGCACCAGCGGCTCACCGAGCACAAGGTCGAGGTGCACGACGCCGAGGTGTTCGGCGACCGCCGCCTGCTCTTCCGCCACCCCTGCGGCATCGAGTACGTGCTGGTCGGCAACGACGGCGACCCGCGCGTGGGCCACCCTGGCAACGGCGTGCCGCCCGAGCACGCGATCCACGGCATCCACGGCGTCGGCGTGCACGTGGCCACGCCGGACCGGATGGTCGAGTTCAGCCAGGAGACGTTCTTCGGCGACAGCGCGCTGACCGAAGAAGGCGACCGCGTGGCGCTGCGCATCGGCGGCGAGAAGATCGGCAACAACGTCGAGCTGATCGTCAACAACACCGACGAGCAGGGCACCTGGCGCTACGGCGCCGGCACGATCCACCACTTCGCGTGGAACCTCGGCACGCTGGCCAACCAGGACGAGGTGAAGTTCCAGGTCGAGGGCGCCGGCTACACCGACATCAGCGAGCTCAAGGACCGCAAGTACTTCAAGTCGGTCTACGTCCGCACCCCCGGCGGCGCGCTGTTCGAGCTCGCCGTGACCCACGCCGAAGGCGGCTGGACCTGCGACGAGTCGCCGCAGGAACTGGGCACCGCGTTCCAACTGCCCGAGCAGTTCGAGTCCCGCCGCGCGGAGATCTTCGAAAAGCTCGAGCACATCGAGGTCTGACGCGCCGACCCTCCGGCGAGACCTCCGCCGGAGGGCCGGCGCGGTCTTCAGAGGTGCACTTCGGGGCGAGAGGAACGAACGGCGTGTTCGACGACAAGCACCTGACCCACGCGCTCGCGGCCGTGCGGGCCACGCTCGCCGCCATCGAGGCCGACGGCTTCGACCGGCGGCGGATCGTGCTGTGAGGCTTCTCGCCGGGCGCCTGCCTGCTCGCGCAGTTCGCCGTGCACGCCCACCCTCGGGTGGGCGGCCTGGTCCTGTTCACCGGCGGCTATCTGAGCCCGGTCGAGGTCGACGGGCCGGTCACGGTCGGCGGCGGCTCGACGACCGGGACAGGCAAAGCCGTCGCCCTCACCACCGGGCTTCCGCTGGTCTGCGTGCCGACGACGTACGAGGGCCGTCGGAGGTGACGCCGGTCTGGGGCACGACGAGCGCGGCCCGGAAACAGACAGGGCGCGACGACCGCGTGCTCCCCCGCGCCGTCGGCTACGACCCGGACCTCACGGCCACGCTGCCGCGCCCGGTCGCGGTGTCCTGGGCGCTCAGCGCACTGGCGCACTGCGTCGAGGCGTTCTGGGCCGCCCGGCCGGCGGTTTTCGCCCCGCGCCGGCCAGCCCGTCCGGGCCCTGGCCGGTGTCGCCACCCGAACCCCTTCGGGCCCCGCACGGGGTCCGCCGGACCGCGGCGCGGCGGGAGGGTGGCCCCCGTGACGGGGCCCGGAAGGGGTTCGCTAAGCTGGTTTCCCGACAGCGCGCGATTAGCTCAGCGGGAGAGCGCTTCCCTGACACGGAAGAGGTCACTGGTTCAATCCCAGTATCGCGCACGTAGTCCGATGTGGACTCACCTGGAGGGCGATTAGCTCAGGGGGAGAGCGCTTCGTTCACACCGAAGAGGTCACTGGTTCGATCCCAGTATCGCCCACCACCACGATGGCCCCGGATCACTCGATCCGGGGCCATCGTGCTGTCCAGGGCCGTGCTGTCCAGGGCACCGGCGGGCTGGCCGCCGGCGCGATGTTGTGGTTGACGCGGAACAGGTTCTGCGGGTCGTGGCGCCGCTTGAGCTGCGCGAGCCGCTCGTAGCGCGCGGAACCGTACGCGGCGCGCACCTCGGCGGGAGTCGTGGCGTCGCCGGCGGCCAGCAGGTTGGCGTTCCGCTCGTCCTGCGACCACGGGGCGAGCGCCTCCACGAGCGAGTCCAGCCGAGTCCCGGCCTCCTGCCCACCGGACGCGACGAGGGCCCACGGCGCACCGCGGCCGGCGACGGCGTTCGGCACGGCGGGCTCGTCGGCCAGCGCCCCGCCCAGCGCCCGCAGCTCCACGAAACCCGGCTCGGTGCCGGAATCCGGGCCGGCCACGGCGAGCAGCGCGTCGGCCGCCTCGGCCGGGAACGACCGCAGCGCCGCCGAGCGCTCCAGCCAACCCACCGGCGCCGATGGGTCCAGGTGCAGGCGGTGGCCGTCGCGGTACGCGGTCTCGGCGACGGTGTCGCGCACGGCCGGGGCGAGCGCCCGCAGCGGCGCGAGCGCGGCTTCCGCCTCGGCGGGCGAACCGAGCGCCGAGAACCGCACGTGGACCGCGAACTCCGCCGGCCGAGAGCGATGCCGGAAGGCGATCGACGACGACATCTGCCGTGGCAGCGCCGTCACCCACTCCCGCCAAGTGTGCAGGACCGTCGAGGCGTGCTCGCCCGCGAAGAACAAGCCGCCGCCGTAGAAGGACTTCACGGCGAACAGTGCGAACTCCATCGACGTGACCACGCCGAAGTTCCCCTTGCCACCCCGCACGCCCCAGAACAGCTCGGGTTCGGCGTCAGCGGTCACCTCGCGCAGTGCACTGTCGGCAGTGACGAGCCGCAACGCGCGCACGTGATCGGCGGCGTATCCGTGCGTCCGCCCGAGAATCGGGCTGTGCCCGCCACCGAGGTGGTAGCCGGCGACCCCCACCGTGGGTGACGCGGCGCTCACCCCCGCGAGCCCGCTTTCGCCGGCCCGTTCGGTGACCTGGCTCCAGCGCGCGCCACCCTGCACACGAGCGATCCCAGCCACCGGGTCGACCTCCACGGCGTCCATTCGCGACAGTGTGATCAGCACCGCGCCGCGCGCTCGGTTCACGACCTGGTGCCCGGTGGTGAGCACGGCGATCGGCAGCGCCCGCTCGGCCGCGAACCCCACCGCCTCCCGCACGTCGGCCACTGTGGTCGCCCCGATGGCCACGGCGGGCCGCACCGGCGTGGCCAGGTTGAAGGTCGCACACTCCGCGTCGAAGCCCGCGTCGCCGGGCAACACGACCGGACCGGTGAGCCGCCTCGCCAGCCCGGCGACCTCGGCCGGGCTCAGCGACTCCGACGCCGCCGTCTCGTAAGGGCTCATCCGCTTCGCCTTTCGCGCTTGACGGACCCAGCCTCACCGGGTCCGTGAAACGCGAATCAGACTTGCGACGCAGGTCACCGTCGCGAGGGGACGATGGGGCACCTCACCGGGCCGGGACATCCCGCGGCAGCGGCGCCGTCCAGGAGCTGCCCAGGTCGGCACCTTCGGGGTCCCACTCGTGCGACGCCCTGCTGTAGAGCCGGATCGGCACGCCGTCGGGGTCGGCGGTCGCGACGAGCCAGCCGGTGATTCCCCGCAGCACTCCGGAGTTCGCCACTTCCAGCGCGTCGAAGTGCCGCGCCCACGCCCGCACCGCGGCCTCGTCCGCGACGGCCAGCGTCAGCGGGTCGAACCCCGCCAGGGCGGCCGCCGAGCCGGGCGCCAGCCGCAGCTCCACCGGGTCGGCCAACCCCGGCACCCGAAGCAGGTACGCGAACAGCACCCCCTCGGGCGTGCGGTGGTCCCATTCGGGCTGCCGCCGCGCGCCGAACACGCGCTCCCACCACGCCAGGCTCCGGGCGAGGTCGGTGACCGGGTACTTGTGGTGGTGCACGCCGTCGAGCGCGGGGAAAGTGCTCATGGCGCGGATCCTGCCAGTGCGCCCCGACCCCGGCTGAGCAGGCGGCTTGTATCCTTCACCCGGAGTTCGTCCGTATCCGGACGACCAGTCCGCGGGCGGGGGTGTTCGGCGATGGCGAAGTCCGATCCGGTCGAGTTCGACCTCTACGGGATGATCGGCCACCTGCTGCGCACCACGCAGCAGCTGCACGTCGCCATCTGGTCCGACGTGTTCCCCGGCGGCCTCACCTCGCCGCAGTTCGCGGTGCTGCACGCGCTGGCCCACGAGGGCCCGCTGACGCAGACGACGCTGCGCTCCCGCGCCCGCCTCGACCGCTCGACGGCCGCGGACGTGATCCGCCGGCTCGTCGCCCGCCGACTGGTCAGCCAGGTGAAGGACCCCGAAGACGCCCGCCGCCGCGTCGTGCGGCTGACGAGCGCCGGCCGGGCCCTGTACGCGGAGGCGGCCGAGCGCGCGGTGGAGGTCAACGAGCGGATGCTCGAAGGCCTCGACACCACCGAGCGCAAGCAGCTCGTCGACAGCCTGAAGTCGTTGCTGGCGCACCACCGCGGGCTGCTCGACTACCAGGACTGAGCGCTCAGAGCAGCTCTTCGCGGTACAGGCCGAGCGCCCGCACCACGGGCTCGTTGGAGTACGAGAACAGCACCGCGTCTTCCGATTTCGACGAGTTCACATGCTCATACGTCGCCCACGACGGCACCACGAAGATGTCTTTCTCGCCCCACGTGATCTCCTGGCCGTCGACGATCGTGGTGCCCTCGCCGCGCACGGCGTGCAGGATCGTGCCGGCGGTGTGCCGGCGGGCCGCACCGCGGAAGCCGGGGACGAGCCGCTGGATGCGGCACGACACCGTCGGCATCACCGGGCCGCCGGTCCACGGGTTCGTGTACTCCAGCACCATGCCGTCGACGTCGCTGCCGTCGGCGTTGTCCGCGATCGCGTCGAACGCGCGCTTGGTCTCGGCCCACGGGTAGTTGCCGATCGGCGAGTTCGCACTGCGCTCGCCGATCCACGCGGGGTTCAGACGGCCGTGGATGAACTGCGCCGAGGAAAGCCCGTCGGGCACGGAAACCTTCTGCGCGGTCTCCGAGTGGAGCTCGAAGAACTGGGTGTCGAGCGAGTTGACGAGCGGGAAGTCGAGCCCGTCGAGCCACATCATCGGGCCCTCGCCCTCGTGGTAGTGGTCGTGCCAGTGCCAGCCGGGCGTGAGCAGGAGATCGCCGGGGTGCATGTGGACGCGTTCGCCCGACACGGTCGTGTAAGCGCCGGAGCCCTCGATGATGAAGCGGAACGCGTTGGCGGAGTGGCGGTGCGCTTGCGCCTGCTCGCCGGGCAGGATGATCTGGATCCCGGCGTAGAGACCGGTGACCGTCGCGGATTCCTGCTGCAGCCCCGGGTTGATCAGCATCAGCACGCGCCGCTGCGCTTCCTCAATGGACAGTGCGTCGGCGAAGTGCAGCATGTAGGGGCGCAGAGCGCGGTAGGCCCAGTGGAACGGCACTGCGCGCTTGGTGGGTTCGGCCGGGAACAGGTCGCCGAGGTGGCGCCAGAGCGTGCCGACGCTCTGCGCGGCCAGCTGCTCGTAGGCCTCGTCGGTGGTCACGGTCATGAGGCCCTCCCTGGAGCCGCCGCGAGGGCTGGCTGGGTGCTGGTGGGGTCGAAGCCGTAGAGCCAGTCGACGATCTCGAAGTCGTCGGCGGCCCGGGGCTTGAGCGCGTGCGCGCGCAGCAGTGCGCCCACGCCGTCGAGGTGCAGGAGGTCGCCCCAGGTGCGGGCGGTCGTCTGCACGCGAGCGGTGCGCGGGGCGCGGATGTGTTCGTAGGCAAGGAAAGCCGTCTCGACGTCGGCGTGCGCGGCGAGGCTGTCCGCGAGTGCGACGGAGTCCTCGATCGCCTGGCACGCGCCCTGCGCGAGGTACTGCAGCATCGGGTGCGCGGCGTCGCCGACGAGCGTCACGCGGCCCTGGCTCCAGCCTGTCGCGGGCGGCCGGTCGAGCATGGCCCAGCGCCGGGAGCGGTCGATCAGGGCGATGCCGCGTGCGACTTCGGGGCAGGTGCCGCGGAAGGCGTCGTCGAGCTGGCGGCTGAGATCGCCGTGCCGCGCGGGGTAGCGGCGGGTGTCGAAGGTGGCGACCTGGTTGCACAGCTTGCCGTTGCGCACGGGGTACTGCACGAGGTGCAGGCCGGGGCCGACCCAGATCACCATGCTGTCGGGCTCGGTCAGGCCCCCGGTGACCTCCTCGACGGGCACGGTGCCGCGGTGGGCGACGTAGCCGCAGTCCTCGGGTTCGCCGTCGCCGATGAGCAACGCGCGGGTCGGTGAGCGCAGGCCGTCGGCGCCGACGAGGGCGTCGGCTTCGAATCGGGTGCCGTCCGCGCACTCCACAGTGGCGTCGTGCCGGACGGTGACGACTTGCTTGTCCGCCAGGAGCTCGACTTTTCCGGTGGCCAGGCAGGCGTCGAGGAGGGCCCGGTGCAGGTCCGCCCGGTGCGTCACGAAGTAGCGGTGGCGGAAGCGGCCTTCGAACGACGCTTCGGTTTCGAGCGACGTGATGCGCCCGCCGGTCATCGCGTCGCGGAGCACGAGGCTGCGGGGGAAGAACGCGTCGCGCGTCACTGCTTCGAGCACGCCCAACCGGTCGAGCACGCGGGACGCGTTGGGGCCGACCTGCAGGCCGGCGCCGATCTCGGCGAACTCGGGTGCCTGCTCCAGCACCCGCACCGCGTGGCCGTCGCGGGCCAGCGCGAGCGCGGCGGCCAGACCCCCGATGCCACCACCCAGCACCAGCGGCCCGCCGCGTCGCGAGGAAGTCTTCGTCAGCATACTGATGAATGTCGCAGACGTCTTCTGAGCCTGTCAACGGCTTGACTCTTGCCTGGCCAGGTCATACCGTCCGTATACAGATGGAATTCTCATCGGGCGGCTACTCGGTCGCCCCCGGGCACGGAACGGACACGCATGCGACTGGTGACCTACGACGGCGGACGGGTCGGCTACCTCGCCGACGACCGGGTGGTCGATCTCGGCGGTCTGGTGGGCGGTCATGGCGAGCCGGGCGCGATGCGCCGGCTGCTCGCGCGCTGGACCGAGGTTCGTGACTCGCTCCCCCCGCCGTCCGCGGCCAACAGTGTGCCGCTGGCGGACGTTTCTCTTGAGGCGCCGGTGCCCGACCCGTCGAAAATCGTGGCCGCGCCGGTGAACTACCGCGACCACAAGTCCGAAATGGAGCTGAAGGTCGATATCAGCGACCTGGCGGTGTTCCTCAAGGCGCCGTCGTCGATCATCGCGCACGGCGGCGTCGTACGGCTGCCCTACGCCGACCGCCGCGTGGACCAGGAGGGCGAGCTCGCGGCGGTGATCGGCAAGCAGGCGCGGAACGTGAGCGAAGCCGAGGCGCTCGACCACGTCGTCGCGTACACCGGCCTGCTCGACATCACCATGCGCGGCGGCGAAGACCGGTCCACGCGCAAGTCGTTCGACACGTTCACCCCGCTCGGCCCGTGGCTCGTCACCACCGACGAGGCGGACGCGGCCGACGCGATCGACCTCGACTGCACGGTCGGCGGCGAGCACCGGCAGTCGTCGAACACTCGCCACCTGATCTGGGGCGTCGCGAAGCTCGTGTCCTACATCTCGACGGTGATGACGCTGGAAGTCGGCGACGTGATCGCCACCGGCACGCCGTCGGGCGTCGGGCCGTTGACCGCCGGCGACAAGGTTTCCGTGACGCTGTCGAGCATCGGCACGCTCACTGTGACCGTGGCCGGTTCCGACGGCACGGTTTCGCCCACCGGTACCCGTCCGTCTGGAAAGGACTGAAGTGCCCTCGATCACCGACGTCACCACGGCCTGGTCGCGCCTTCCGCTCGGCGCCGGCCGCGGCGGGTCCGGCGCGACCAAGGTCGACCTCCTGCTCGTCACCGTCACCGACGACGAGGGCGCGACCGGCACCGGCTTCACCTACGCGCTCACCGGCGGCGCCGACGGCGTGCACGCGGTGCTCACCGGCACGGTCCGCGACCACGTCGTCGGCGCGGACCTCGACCACTGGCCGCGGGTGTGGCAACGCGTGCGCGACGACACGCACCGGCTCGGCCGCGGGCTCGCACTGCCTGCACTGTCCGCTGTGGACATCGCGGTGTGGGACCTGCGTGCACGCCGTGCCGGCTCGCCGCTGTTCCGCTTCCTCGGCGCGCACCACGACGACGTCGAGATCTACGGCAGCGGCCGGGCCACGCACGCGATGCCGGTGGAGCAACTGGTGGACGGCACGCGCGCGTACCTCGACGAGGGTTACCACGCCGTGAAGCTGCGGATCGGCGCTCGGCGGGCCGAGGAAGACGTGGCCCGCGTGCGCGCGGTGCGCGAGGCCGTGGGCGACGACGTGCGGATCATGGTCGACGCCAACGAACGCCTCGACCTCCCGACCGCGCTGTGGACCGGTGCCCGCCTGGCGGACTTGGGCGTTTACTGGCTGGAGGAACCACTCTCGTCGGACGACGTCACCGGACATGCGACGCTCGCCGCCGCCGTGCCGATGCCCGTCGCGGTCGGCGAGCACCTGCACGGACGTTTCGAGTTCGCCGCGTACCTGCACGCGCGGGCCGCTTCGGTGCTGCAGCCGGACGTGCCGCTGACGGGTGGCGTCACCGAATGGCTGCGGATCTCGGCCATCGCCGAGGCGTTCGGTGCGACGTTGAGCCCGCACTTCCTGCCGGAGCTGCACGTCCACTTGGCTGCGGCCGTGCCGAACTGCCCGTACGTGGAGCACTTCCCGCTGATCGACGATGTGCTGCAGGAGACTTTGACCGTCCACAACGGACGCGTAGCCCCTCCCGACCGGCCGGGTCACGGGATGTTGTGGGACCTGTCCGCTTTGGATGACCTGCGCGTCCGGTGAGGCGTGGTCAGAAGACGAGGACACCCTGGGTACTGGGCTGCAGTGTGCCGACCTTGACCGAGGTGACGTCGAACTCGGGGTAGCCGACCTTCTTGCCGTCCGTGCCGATCACGTCGACGACCGTCGCGCTCGTGCTGTGGGGCGGCGTGAGCTTGAGGGTGGTCGCGACGAACGTGTCGGTGCTGCCCTTGTCGCCTGTCTCCCACTTGACGCCGGCGAACGCGTTGGTGCCCGGGCGCAGCGTGATGGACGGGCCCGCGCCGGGGATGTCGACGTTCTGCGTCGGCACCTCCAGCGGTGAGTTGTCGGCGGCGAGGAACTGCAGCGCCGGCCAGCCCTGGATCGTCACGGGGTCCTTGCCGGTGTTCTCGAGGGCGAGCAGGCCGAGGCCCTGGTCCTGGATGGTGAGCTCGGCGTGGAAGGACTGCTGGACGTCCTTGTCTTGCTGGGTCTCTTGATGGACTGCCGGTTTTTCCGCGTTCACCGCCGACGACACGGGCGCGTTCTGGGCCGGCTGCGGCGCGCCGGCCGACGGTGGTGTGGTGCTCGAACAGGCCGTCAACGCGAACAGCACCGCGATACCCGGGACGATCGTCTTACCCCGCATGTTGCACTCCCCTTCGTGGGCGGCTCCCACGCCGCCTCCTCACTACCCAGGACGGCCGACCCCCGAAACAGGTTCCGGTGCTTCGAGGCATTTTCCGTGCCCTGTTCACTCCATAGAGGACACGAGCCGGGTCACCAAGGCCGTGAGGCTCTCCTCGTCAAGCGCCGCGAGCTCCGGCAGCGCACCCGACGTCCGCCCGATCAGCACCCCGACGAACGCCGCTGTCAGCAACTCCGCACGCGCCTGCGCCTGCTCGACCCCCTCAGAGGTCAGCCGACGCGCAAGCGGCGTCACGATCCGGCGATGCAGCTCTTCCCGCGAAAACTCGTTGGCTTTCACATCGTCGTGCGGCTGGAGCGCAACCTGGTACAGCGGCCCCGGCCCCTGCCTGACCGCCCGCCCGACCAGCCCGCGCAACCGCTCGGCGTCCCCCAGATCCGCGAGCTCCTCGTCCCCCGTCTCCTCCTGCAACACGGCGACGTACAGCTGCGCCTTCCCCCCGAAATACCGCGCGATCATCGCCGGATCGACACCCGCCCGCTCGCCGATGTCGCGAATCGTCGCCTGCGCATACCCGCGCTCCGCGAACAACTCCGCCGCGGCCGCCAGTAAAGCGGCCCGCGTCCGCCCGGCATCCCGACGGCGCGGTGTGGGTCGGTCCGTCATCCGCGCGCTCCTTCGGTCGTTTTTCCGGGCAGCAGCATGCCGAACACGGCGGCCAGCACCCACACCGCCACCCCGGCGAAGGCGGCGACCGTGTAGCCGAGGGCGTTCGGGAAGTGTCGGCCGCCCGGCGTGTGCCCGACGAGGATCGCGGCGCTGAGCGCGCTGCCGGTGGAGTAGCCGACGTAGCGCAGCACCTGGTTGAAGCTCATCGCGCTGCCGGTCTCGTGCGCGGGCGTCCCGCGCGTGATCATGCCGGGCAGCACGGCGAAAACCGTGCCGACGGCGAGCCCCGTGGCCGCCATGACGACGATGAGCACCACGTAGTCGTGGCGCACGAAGCCGAACACGCCGACGCTCACCAGACCGACCAGCGAAGCCCCGGGGATCAGCACGCGCCCCCGCCCCCGCCGGATCACCGGCGGCGCGATGCGGCTGGCGAGCAGGCTCCCGATCGAGAACGGCAGCAACACCAGCCCGGCCACCACCACGGACCCGCCGAGCCCGCCGTCGGCCGGCGGCGTCTGGACGAACTGCACCATCAACGACGTCAGCAGATACATCCCCGTGCCGGACAACAGCGCCGCGACGTCGGCCGCGAGCACCCCCGGCAGCCGCAACAACCGCAGCTCCACCAGCGGGTGGCTGCTGCGTCCCTCGTGCCACACCCACGCCACCAGCGCGCCCACCGCGATGATCACCGATCCGACCGACGCGCCCGAACCCCAGCCCCACTCCTCACCCTTGCTGATCCACAGCAGCAACGCGCCCAGCCCCACCCCCAGCAGAACCGCCCCCGGCACGTCGAGCCGCTTCGCCTCGGCGTTCACGGCATGGGGCACCACTTTGATGGCCGCCACCAGCGCAACCGCCGCCACGACAGCCCCGAACCAGTAAGCGGCCTGCAGCCCACCCAGCTCCGTGATCAGCCCGGTCACCGGATACCCGAGCCCGACCCCGGCGACCGTCGTGATCGACAAGATCGCCATCGTCGGCCGCGCCTTCGCGGGCACCAACGCTTCCCGGGCCGCCACGATCGTCAGCGGCGTCAGCCCCAGCCCCGCGCCCTGCAATCCGCGCCCCACCAGCAACGCCACGAACCCGAACGGCAACGCCGCCAGCACACACCCCAGCACCACCAGCCCCAGCCCGACCAGGATCACGCCCCGCCGCGCCGGCCCGTCGCCGAGCCGCCCCATCACCGGCGTGACCATCGCCCCGACCACCAACGTCACCGTCAACGACCACTGCGCATCCCCCAGCGACACCCCGTGCACCACGGCCACCGCCGGAATCAGCGGCGCCCCCAGGCTGCTGATCACCGCCACGACGAGCCCGAGGAACACCAACGTGGGCACCAACCCACGCGCGGCTCGCTCAGCCGCGCGACTCTCGGCTACTTCCCTTGTGGCGCGCACGGACCTCGCGGCCGGCACGTCAAGAACGGGCCCGCCCAATCCCGACCTCGGACCGCGCACCTGCGAGGCAGCCTCGCCCGCGCCGCTCGCGGAGCACTGCGGTGCGTCGCCAGACCCGGGCGCAGGGCACTCGGGCATCTCGCCCGACGCGCGTACAGAACGCTCGTGCTGCCCGCTCACAAAAGCCCCGCAGCGCGCACACCGAACGCCCGACGGTCCGCCAATTCACCCGCAGGCAAGTCGCCGAGACCGCACCCGGATCGCCCAGGCGACCGCTGCCCGCCAGGCAAGAACCCGCGCGACGTCACCTCACACGCCCACCCGGACGGCTCCCAGTTCGGGAGCCGCCAGGGTGTCCCACGCAGTTCGCCCATCTCGGACATCGCGACACACCTCAGTCATCAGTTGATGTCATCAGCCGATGACTTACTCTACTCCCGAGCCTGCCGCGCGGCGGCTGTGATCCCTGTCAGCCGAAGTGGACCACCTCGCTCGAGGCCAGAGAGGCGCCCGCGGTGGCCAGTTCGGCGGTAACCGCCGCGGAGGTCTCCGCAGCGGGGACGGAGCCGTCGTAGGTCGCGTGGGCGTCGGTGACCAAGGTGACCGGGTGGCCGCGCCGGAGGGCTTCCAGCGTCGTCTCGCGCACGCAGAAGTCGCTCTGCATGCCGGCGACGACGAGGGGCGCGCCGGCGGGCACGAGGGTCGACAGAGGGGTGTCGGCGAAGGAGTCGGGTGTGGTCTTGTCCACCACGTGTTCGCCCGGAAAGACGTCGTGGATCAAGGTCCAGCCCGGCGTTCCGGGCACGTCGGGATCGTCGCCGGTGCCGTTGTTGCGCACGTGCACCACCGGCGCGCCGGCGGCACGCGCGCGGGAAAGCACCGCGGCGATCGCCGGGGCGACGGTGGCCGCGGAAGGCACCGGTTCGGGCGGGAGGAGCATGTTGTTCTGGACGTCGATCAACAGCAGTACGGGGACCATGCCGGAAGCATCGCACCCACCCCCGACAAAAACGCGTCAGTCACGTCGGCGCACACTCGCGGTCGTTCTGCACGGCGAGGAAGCTGCGTGCCGCCGCAAACCGTGTAGTACAGCGGAAACCCGACCCACCCGGTGAGTGCGTCGAACGCCTCCCCGCGACCGGTCCGTTCGCGCTCGTACAGTGCCGGCGAGCGCGGGCACGCCGGTTTCCCACTGCACCAACAGGTCGTAGGCCCTCTTGTCGCGGTACAGCCCGGTGCCGTAGCCGGAATGCCGCAGACGATCAACCGCCGGCAACCGTCGCGCCAGGGTTACCTCAAGGAAGGCACATCAGCCGATCGGCCGGGTTTGTGACCCGATCGCCCGAGGCAGCCCACCTCCCGCGCCGCGATCATGATCATCATGAAGAAGCTCGTCCCGTTGCTGGCGGTCGCCATCGCACTGCCTGCGGTCGTCGCGGCCACGCCCGCGCACGCGGCCCTCGCCTGGACCCCGTGCCGCACCCTGATCAAGGAGTGGGACCAGACCGACGCGCGCACCGAGTGCGCGAAGGTCTCCGTTCCGCTCGACTACGCCCACCCCGACGGCCGCCGCCTCGACCTGATGGTCAGCCGGCTGAAGGCGACGTCGCCGGAGAAGCGCCAGGGGGTGATCGTCGTGAACCCCGGCGGGCCGGGCAACTCCGGGCTCGACATGCCGCTCACCCTGAGCCACACGACCGTGGCGGGCATGGGCGTGGACCACGACATCGTGGGCTTCGACCCGCGCGGTGTCGGGTTCAGCGGCGGCAAGGAGTGCGACGTCGCTCCGGAGGACGGCCCGAATCCCGACCCGAGCGCGCCGCCCGCCGAGCAGTACCGGCAGGGCTACGAGCAGACGGCCAAGCAGAACGCCCGCTGCACCGCGTACGACCCGGAGTTCATCGCGAGCCTGTCGACCGACGTCGTCGCTCGCGACCTCGACCAGATCCGGATCGCGCTGGGCGAGCAGAAGATCAGCTTCTACGGGGTGTCCTGGGGCACCGCTCTCGGCGCTGTGTATCGCAGCCGCTACGACCAGCACGTCGATCGCATGCTGCTCGACTCCGTGATGCCGCCCGACTTCAGCCTCCGCACGATGAACAACGGCCAGGTCGACGCCGCCGAAGCCAACTTCTCCCGCTTCGCCGCCTGGCTCGCCGCGCGCGACGGCCAGTACCACCTCGGCACCGACGCCGCGAAGATCCGCACCGACGTCACCGCCCTCGCCGCCGACCTCGACGCCCACCCGCGCCAGGTCACCGCCGACGGCAAACCGCTCACGTTCAGCGGCGGCAACCTCCGCACCGTGCTGACCTACCAGCAATCCCACTGGCCCGACATGGCCGACACCCTCACCGCCCTGCGCGACGGCAAGAACCCGCCGCTCGTCGGGAACGAGCCGGAGTTCACCGGGCTCGGCCTCGAGGACAGCCACTTCGCCGGCTTGCTCATGCAGGTTTCCGTGCTGTGCAACGACCAGGGCGCCGACCCGAGCGAACCCGCCATGTGGCGCGAGGAGCAGCAGCGGCAGGCTTCGTCACCGCTGTTCCACGGCATGGCCGGCTACCAGCACTGGTGCGCGGGGTGGCCGTTGCCGAAGCAGCCGTGGCACCTGGTTCGCGGGACGAGCCCGCTGCAACTGGTGGCCCACCGCACGGAGACGACCACCCCGGCGTCTTGGGCGCAGGACATGCGCCGCCACCTCGGCGGTTCGCTCCTGACCGTCGACAACGGCGCGCACGGCTCCCTCGACCTCGTGGCGTGCGGGTCGAAGGCGGTGGAGTTCTTCAGCACCGGGCGGACTGCCACGGGCAGCTGCCCGGGCGAGCCGGCGATTTAGTCCACACAGGACTGTGGCAGGGCCGGGCCCCGCAGTCGGGGCCCGGCCCGCGCCCGCCGCCGCAGAGGTGGGGGGAGGGACCACAGCGGCGGGCTATCCCTTACGTACCCGGCGGTAGCGCCCGTCAATCGTCCGGGTGACTGCGATCTCCGGAGCCTCGGGTCGCGACGGCTCTGATCTCGGCTGACCTCCATCACGACGCCGCCGAACACCGAGCGATTCCGATTCCTACCAAATCACGACGACCCTGATTCCGGCCGCCGTCAACCGCCGGAACTGCTCCGATCTCCGCGGCACCCGGACCAGCGCGGATCACCGAAGTGGCATGCAGCTCCACGGCCCCGCTCCGAAGCCGGGGTCGCCACGATCATCGTTCCGAAGTCAGATCTTCGTGGCTGGGAAACCGTCGTCAATCGTCGGGGCGGTCGCGGTCGCGGTCGCGGCGGGGCGGCCAGGCGCGCGGTTCCCGGTCCCGTCCGGACGGATCGGGAGCCGCCGGGCGGGACCGGGAAACCGGGGGCCCCGGCCAGGCCGGGTCGGTGATGATCTTGCCGGGGCGGGTGCGCCGACGGGTCGGCGGGGTCGGGCGCGGGGGCGCGGCTGCGGGCCAGTTCCGCGAGTCGGTGCCGCGGTTGCGGGGCTGCGGGAGCGCGAACGGTTGCGTCAGCGTCGAGTCCGGGCCGCCGAGGCGCTGGGCGACGGCGTTGGGCACCGGGCGTTGCCGCGCCATGGGGTAGCGCGCCAGAGGGTCGACCTCACCGCGGGAGCGCGCGGCCGGCTCCAGGCGGTGGCGGGCCCCGCCGCGCGGCGCGACCGCAACAGGCGGTTCAGGCGACAGCAGCCGCCGGGCCGAAGGCGCCTCGGCCGGCTGCCTGGGGCCGCGCGGCAGGGCCGAGCGGCGGAGGTGCACCAGGGCGAGCGCCGCGAACACCGCGGCGACCGTCGCGAGGGGCCACCAGGCCTGCATACGAGCTGCTCCCGTCGTGGAGGGTCCGCAGCAAGAGTGCCCGTTCCTCCCGGCGCCGAGCGGATGACCACACGCGTGGGTGTCACCCGGATCGGGGGCGCTTACTCATACACGACGTACGCGGGTTTCGGCGTGAGCGCGAGTACCTCGGACGGGGTCATCAGCGCTGCGCCGTGACGCGTGTCCTCCTCGTAGAACAACTTGAAGCCGGCCAGCACGTGCGCCGGTTTGGCCGCCATGAGCGTGCGCCAGGTCGCCTTCTTCGCCGCCGCGCTGCCGATGCCGTCGACGACCTTCACGATGGACACGCCCGGGTGCGGCCCCAACCCGGCCTCGTCGCGGACGATCGAAGCCGCGACCTGGTGGTAGGCCATGATCTTGTCGGGCAGCTGACGGTCCTGGGCGCGCTGTGCGAGGTAGGCCGCGACGCCGTCGAGCTCCGCGCCCGTCGTCCGCCCGAACTTCTCACCCGGCACCACCCCCGGCTCGACGGCCCACTCCGGGTCGAGCGCGACACCGACGTCCGGCTCGGCCAGCCACCGCTCGTACGCCCGCACCTCGGGCAGGAAATCCGCGCGGCCGGGCTGGATGTTGAGCAGCAGCACACCCTTGAGCGCCCGCGCTTCGGCGAGGTAGCCGGCGATCGTGGCGTCGGACGCGCGGGTGCGGTACATGCCGTCGGGCCCGGGCGTGCGGTGGGCGGCCGTCGCGATGAGCTCGACGACGGGCGTCACCGCCTGCCGGTACGCCCCCGCCTGCCCGACAAGCCTGCGCCCGGCCGCCGCGAGATCACCGGTCATCTCGCCGAGGGCTTTCGCGTGCGGCGCACCGCAGTAGCCGACGAGCAGGCTCGTGGCCAGCGCGTTCGGCGGTGGAGGGGGTGGCGGCGGTGGCGACAGTGGTGGCAGTGGCGGCTGCGAAGAGGACGGCGGTGGCGCCCCCGCCGGCACCCGTCGCGACACCGCCCCGCACGCGCTCACAACCATCCCCGCGAACGCCGTCGTGAACACCGCTCGACGGGTGAACCTCGGCTCGTGACGCATGCATCCTCCAAGCCGGCAGCGGTGGGGAATCCTTTGCCAGCGCCGGAAAAGTACCCGCGTGATCGACTTCCGAACCGGCGTTGAAACACGAGATTTCCCTTGAACCACAACGAATCGGCCAATTTCCCAGCCAGCGGAACACCTTCGTCCGAACGGCCCAATTACAACAGTACTTATATAAGTCCTGTTACACTCCCCCTCATGCCCGAGTTCACCGATCCCACCGAGCAGAGCCTCTGGCGCCCCATGCGCCTGCTCCAGCACGCGATGGACGACGACATCGGCCGCCTCTACACCGAGCGCGGCATCGAAGGTCTCAAACCGAGCTTCGTCATGGAGCTCCTGCGCCTGCACGCGCGCGGGCCGATGACGATCACCGAGCTGGCGGCGTCGGTCGAGCGGACGCACTCGGCGTTGAGCCAGAAGGTGGCCGCCATGCGCAAAGCGGGCCTGGTCATCACCACCACGGGCGACGACGCGCGCAGCAAGAAGGTGGTGCTCACGCCCAAGGCCGAGGAGATCGTCGGCCGGCTCGCGGCGGAGTGGCGCGCGACGGAGGCGGTGCTGGCCGACCTCGAGGCCGAGATCCCGTACCCGTTGAGCAAGGTGGTCGTGGACGTCGAGAAAGCGTTGGCGCGCAAGAGCTTCCACGACCGCATCGCCGAGAAGCTCGAAAACGACGAGGCCTGGCGATGAGAGCGCAGCTGCTCGACGTGACGCCGTTGCGCACGTCGCCGCAGTTCCGGCGGCTGTGGATTGGGCGCACGTGCTCGGTGCTCGGCGCGCAGCTGACGCTCGTGGCCGTGCTGTTCCAGGTGTGGGAACGCACGGGCAGCACCGTCTGGACGGGCGCCGTCGGTCTGGCGCAGGCGTTGCCGATCGTCGTGTTCGGGCTGTTCGCGGGCACCCTCGTGGATCGCGTCGACCGGCGGCGGTTCTATCTGGTGATGACCGTGGCGCAGGCCGCGTGCTCGGTGCTGCTGGTCGCGCAGAGTGCGGTGCCGGGGTTCCCCGTCGGCGGGGTGCTGGCGATCCTCGCGGTGCAGTCGTGTTTCGTCGCGGGCAGCGGGCCGGCGTCGCGCACGTTCATCCCCCGGCTGCTGCCGCGCGAACAGCTCGGCGCCGGGCTCGCGCTCAACCGGATTTCCTTCCAGGGCTGCATGTTGGTCGGCCCCGCGATCGGCGGCGTGCTCATCGGCTGGGTCGGCGTGACGGGCTGCTACGCCGTCGACGCCGTGACGTTCGGCTGCGCGTTCTACGGCGCCTTCGGCCTGCCGGCCATGCAGCCCGACGACTCCGCGCGCCCCGGCCTGCGCGGCATCGCCGACGGCCTCGCGTTCCTCGTCCGCACCCCCGCCGTCCGCGGCGCGCTCCTCACGGACCTCGCCGCGATGGTCCTGTCCATGCCGACGAGCCTCTTCCCGCTCGTCAACGCCGAACGCTTCGGCGGCAACCCGCGCACCCTCGGCCTGTTCCTCACCGCGATCGCCGTCGGCGGCGTGGCGGCGTCCGTGTTCTCCGGCGTCTTCACCCGCCTGCCACGGCCGGGGGTGGTGATGCTGGTGGGGTCGGCTGCTTGGGGTCTTGCGCTGACGCTGTTCGGGCTCACCACGGATCCGTTGCTGGGCCTGGGTTTCCTGGCACTGGCCGGCGCGGCGGACACGGTGTCGGTGGTTTCGCGGAGCACGGTCGTACAGCTGCACACGCCCGACGAGCTGCTCGGGCGGGTTGCCGCGGCGGAGCAGATCGTCGGACAGGCGGGGCCGGACCTCGGCAACCTGCGCGCGGGCTTGGTGGCGGCGCCGACGTCTGCGCTGGCGTCGCTCGTCAGCGGCGGGCTGTTGTGCGTGGCCGCGGTCGCCGCCGTCGCCGTGACGACGCCGAGCTTGCGGCGGTTCGCCGTTCGAGGCTAGGACAACCCCTTGCGCAGAGCCGAAATGCGGTCCACCGACGCCGTGAAGTCCGGGATCGAGCCGAGGTTCTTGGCGAGCGCGTCGGCAGCCGCGTCGCCCTGGTTGACGTCGCGGCCGGAGGCGAGGATGAGGTCGACGCCCGCCTTCGCGGCGAGCACGGCGCGGTTGCCGGTGTCGCCGTAGTCCTGGAGGGCGCCGGCCTCGAGGGCGTCGGTGATGGTGACGCCGCGGAAGCCGTCGCGGCGGCGCAGTTCTTCCTGCACGACCGTCGGCGAGAGGCCCGCCGGGCGGCTCGCGTCGAGCGCCGGGTACACGGCCCACGACAGCATCACGAGATTCGCGGCCGTCCCCGCGTACGGCGCTTCGTCCTTCGTACGCAGCTCCGGAAGCGGCACGTTCAACGTCACCGGCGCGACGTCCGTGTTGCTCCCCGCCGGCGCCGCCCCCAGCCCGGGGAAGTGCTTCGCCGTCGACGCGACGCCCGCGGCCTGCTCCGCGGCGACGAAGTCCCGGCCCAGCGTGCCCGCCTTGGTGGCGTCGCTCGAGTACGAGCGGCCGTATTCGTCGATGAAGTTCCCGGCCTGCCGGTAGACGTCGAGCACGGGCGAGAGGTTGACGTTCATCCCCACGCCCGCGAGATTCTTCCCGGCGCCCGTGCCGGCCGCTTTCGCCGCCGCCTCCGGGTTCGCCGACTGCCCCACCTGTTTCTCCGACAGCGTCGGCTCGCCCGGCAGCCGCCGGACCTGCCCGCCTTCCTGGTCGGTCATCAACAGCAACGGCCCGCGCACGGGACTCTGCGCCGCCGCGTCGCGAAGCTGCTTCACCACGCCCGCGATCTGGCTGCTCGACGAGATGTTCTCGCCGAAGAAGATCACCCCACCCGCTTCACCCGCGCGAATCCGCTGCAGCAGCTGCACCGGCGGCGTCAACCCGGCGTAGGAGTAAATGACCCGCTGCCCCGCCAGCTGCCTCGGCGTCAGCTCCCGGGCGCCGGCCGCCCCAGGCACCGCCCCCACCGTCACCACGGCCACCGCGACGGCGGCCACCACCTGCACGACACGCTTCATGGCACTCCCTCCAGTGGGCCCACGGTAACGCCTGCGCGTGACGGGCGAAAACTCTCCGACCGAAGGGTGCGCGATGTCCGAAATCTGCCAGTGCGGCGCCCTGGCCGAGTTGCCCCGATAAGCGCCCACCACCGACAATCGCGCCTGCACCGATCCGGCAACCCTGAATCGGCCGAATGGACTCACCGAAACCCCCGCCCTCCCGTCTTCGCCGCAAGGGTCGCCGGATCCGTCGCCGCAGGGGTTGCTGCCGCACCGCATGGGCCGGAACATCAGCAGATAGGGCTACCGTGCCGCACGTGAGCTACTTCCTGACCCGCGTCCTCACCATGCTCGACCAGGGTGGCGACACCGTCCTCTTCCACCACGAAGGGCGCGCCACGACCTACAGCGCGGCAGCCGACACGCTCCGCCGGATCCACACCGGCCTCAGCGGCACAACCGGCATCGTGGCGATCGACTCGCCCAACCGGCCCGAAGTGATCCTCGCGCAGGTCGCCGCCCAGTTGCGGGGGCTCGAAGTGCTGCTGGTGGCAACGTCAGCCAGCAAGCCGGCCAGGGAAGCGGCCCTCGAGCAGACCGGCGCCGCCCTCCTCGACCTCGACGAGCTCACCACTGGCAAACCGTCCACTCCGGACACCACCCCCGACCGGGTCACCGCGATCTTCCCCACCGGCGGCACCACCGGCACCCCCAAGCTCATCCGCCACACCGGCATCTACGACGGCATGGCCCACATCTTCACCCCCGACGGCACCCAAACCGTCCTCATCACCGCCCCGCTCACGCACATGACCGGCAACGCCGCCGCGCTCGGAGCACTCCTGAGCGGCAACAAAGTCGTGCTCCGCACAAGCTTCGACGCCGAAGAGCTCCTCCGCGACATCGAAAACCACCGCGTCACCAGCCTCTCCCTCACCCCACCACGCCTGGCAAAAGTCCTCGACAGCCCGGCGCTGGCCGGCACCGACGTCTCCAGCCTGAAATCCCTGTCCCTCGGCGCTGCCCCGCTTCCACCGAAAAGGCTCAGACAGGCGCTCGACACGTTCGGCGCAAAAGTCGGCCAGGGATACGGCCTCACCGAAGCACCGATGATCGCCAGCATCTCCGCCGAAGAGCTCACCCGGGACCACCGGCTCGGCTCCGTGGGCCGCATCGTCCCCGGCATGGAGGCCCGCACGGAGAACGGCGAGATCCTCGTCCGCGGACTGTCCATGATGGACGGCTACCACGGCGAACCCCCGATCGCCGACAGCTGGCTCCCCACCGGCGACCTGGGCCACTTCGACGACGAAGGCTACCTCTACCTCCACGACCGCATCGCCGACGTGATCATCACCGGCGAGCACGGCACCAAGGTCGCCTCCACCGCCATCGAGCACACCCTGCTCACCCACCCCGCCGTCAAAGCCGCGGCCGTCTTCGCCGTCCCGGGAAAGAACGGCGAGGGGGAACTGATTCACGCCGTCGTCGTAGCCCGAACCACAGAAGCCGAACTCCGCCACCACGTTCGCGAAGAACTCGGCGGAGACCACTTCGTACCGTCCACCGTGGACTTCACCGACGAGCTGCCCCTCACCCCAGTGGGCAAAGTGGACAAACGAAAGCTGGCCGAACCCTTCTGGTCCGGCCACTCCCGCCATATAGCTTAAACAGCGCCCATAAAAAGAAGAGCCGGTGTGTGCACCCCCCGTCGGTGCACACGCCGGCTCTTCGGCTACGGGTTACTTCACTTGTCGCCGAAGCGGATCGAGGCGACCTGCTTGTCGAAACCGATCTTGCTCAGGTCGGGCACGCTGGCCGTGATGACCATCGACTGACCGGTGCAGTTCGGGCCCTTCCAGAGCTTCACCGGGCCACCGCTGAGCTGGATCGAGGAAATCTGCGTCGGCTGCGGGTTGGCGACACAGCCCGGGCCCGCCACACCGAAGGAACCGTTGGGCTCGGAGAAGTTGATGCCGCTGTCGAGGATCGCGCTGCCGTTGCCGAGGGTCACGCCACCGGGAGGAGTCGTGGTGCTCGAGGACGGCGGCGTCGCGGTCGAGGAAGAGGACGCGGGCGGGGCGGCCTGGCCGCTGGAGGCGGGGGCGCCACCCTTCGGCAGGACCTTGCCACCGGTCGGCGAGATGGCGAACCAGGTGCCGCCGACGCCTTCACCGTTGATGTCGCCGGCCTTCTTGTCGCCGGAGAAGCGGTAGAGCGCCCAGCCGCCGATGGTGACCTGGCGGGTGCCGTCGGCGCGGGTCAGGATGCCGATCTTGGCGGCGGGAACACCGTTGACGAAGATGCGCGAGCCCGGCTTCACCAGCACCGGCGGCCACTTCACAGCGCAGTCACCGTTGCAGTTGGACGTCGGCGGCTTCGGGCTGTCCTTGTCGAAGCGGTAGAGCGTCATGCCGGCACCGTCGTGGACGATCGGGTTCAGGCCACCGGCCGAACCGCGGGTCAGCTGCACCCACTTCATCGCGGCGTCGTCGGTGCGCGGGCCCTTGTAGTCGTCGCCCTGGCTCAGGTCCGCGCCGTTTTCCTTGGCGGTACCGGTCTTGTAGTCGACGCCGGTCGTCGGGTCGGTGCCTTCCTGCGAGGCCTGGGCCTTGCCGCCCTCCGGCGTGACGCCGAACCACGTGCCGCCCACGCCCTGGCCCTTGGCCTGGCCCGGCTGCGAGTCGCCGCTGAACTTGTACACCGGCCAGTTGCCGATCGTGACCTGCAGCGTGCCGTCCTGGCGCTTGACGAAGCCGACGTCGTTCTTGTCGATACCGTTGAGGAACACCTTGCCGCCCGCCTTCACCGTCACCGCCGGCCAGGTCTTGGCGCAGTCACCGTTGCAGTTGGACGTCGGCGGCTTCGGGCTGTCCTTGTCGAAGCGGTAGAGCAGGAAGCCCTTTCCGTTCAGCACCACCGGGTTCAGGCCGGACGCGGACCCGGCGTCGAGCTCCACCCACTGCTCCGCGGCGTCGGTGTCGGACGGGTCGGCGAAGTCGCCGGTGTTCTGCGGCGCGCCGTTCTCCTGGGCCGTCCCGGTCAGGAAGTTGACCGACGACGCCGTGTCGGTGCCCCCGGCACCGGCCGGAGCGGCACTCGGCGTGCCGGCGGTGGAACCGCACGCCGTCAGCGCCGCCACACCCGTCGCCACCAGGGCGGCGAGCATCGCAACTCGAGTACGCAACATTTCGGGTTTCTCCCTGTCAGAGCCGGCTGCCGGAGATGGCGAGCCTTTGATGACCGGTACACGGGTGTGGTCCCCGTGAGGGTTCACCGAAGTTTCGTGACGGCGGTCACACGCAGCCAAAACGCGAACTCCGTGCCAGGACAGCAAAAAAGCGCTGCCCGTTCATCCAGTCCACACTGGACGAACGGGCAGCGCCCTTCGAAGAACCTACAGCGAGGCCGACACGAACTGGTGCCCGTCGGTGTTCTCCACGAGCACCGACGCGACGTTCGCCGGGTCGACGAGCGCCGAACCGTCGAGGTTCACGCCGTCGCTCGCGGCCTTGTCCGACACCAGCCAGTTGCCGGCGATCTCACGGCTGCCGTCCTTGCCGACCACCACGAGCCGGCACTTCTGCCCCTCCGGGATGCCGGTGACGGACGCGTTGAGCCGCACCCAGCCGACCGCCGGCGTGACGGCGACGTTCAGCCGCGCCCCGGAGGCGGACTCGCCCGCCGCGTTGCGGGTTCCTGGTGCCACAGTGGCCGGCGCGGACACCGTTGGCGCGGCGACGGCCGAACCTGGCCCACTGTCGCCCGACTTACCCACGAGCACGCCCGCGCCCAGCGCCGCCGCGGCGACGACGACCGCCGCCGACGCGGCCAGGATCCGGCCCCGGCCGCGGGCACCCGCCGACTCCGACCTGATCTGCCGCAACGTGCGTTGCAGCAGCAGGTCCGCGTCGTCCGGCGGCCCGTCGAGCAGCGCCTCGGGCGGCAACGCGCCCAGGAACTCCTGCATCTCACGCAATGACTCCACCTCCTCCCGGCACTCCGCGCAGGTCGTCAGGTGCTGCTCGACGTCCTGCTGGTCGGTTGTGCCCGCCTCGCCGGCCACGTAGGCCTCGAGGTCGAACCGGTCGCTGTGCGAAGTGTTCATCAGGCGGCCCCCACTCCCAGTCGCTGCGACCGGAACTGCTCACGCAAAGCGCGCAACCCGTAGTAGGAGCGCGATTTCACCGTGCCCGGTGGTATGCCCAGTTTCTCGGCGGTCTCGCCGACCGTCCGCCCGTGCAGGTACACGTGTTCCAGGACTTCGCGGTGCTCGGCGCTCAGGTCGTCCAGCGCCGCGAGCACCACCATCGAGTCCACGACCTGGTCGGAGTGGTCGCGCGCCACCGGCACGGTGGTCGGCGACTCCGCCACCTCTGTGGGCCGCGCGGCCCGCGCCCGGATCTTGTCCGTGACCAGGTTCCGCACCACGGTCAGCAGCCAGCCCCGCACCGAGCCCTTGCCGTTGACCAGGCTGTCGGGGTGTCGCCAAGCGCGCACCAATGCCTCCTGCACGACGTCTTCCGCCGCCGCTCGATCACCGAGCAGCCTCGTGGCGTACGCCAGCATCGCCTTGCCGTGCTCCTCGAACAGCGAGCGCACGAGAGCCTCGTCGGCGACCTGCTGGCGATGACGGGTCCTCAACCCGGCCATCCGCTACCACCCTCCCGAGTCCCGCAAGGTGCGGGATCTCCTCACCTCCACGAGGGGCACACGGATGGCGAGCGGGGTTCAGTTCAGCGGATACCGAACCGTGACCAACGCCACTGTCCGGCCTCGGGCGTCAGGCAGAGCAGTGCTTGCCGGAGTTCACGCAGTCGACGACCGTCGCCATCAGGGCGTCCGGCATCACGTCGATGAAGTCGGCGTGGTCGGAGACGGGGTTGTTCAGCTCCTCCGGGAACGAGTCGATCGCGTACTCCGCGCCGGCCGGCACGGTGTAGGAGATCTCCAGGTGCAGGCGCGGAACGGCGAACGTGCCGGCCTGGCACGCGCCGTTCGGGGCCGGGAAGACCAGGTGCGACTTGTGGTTGGCGCTGTCGGTGGTGCGGCCGTTCCAGCAGCTCGGGAAGTCGAAGAGCCGCACGACCTGCTGGCCGGCCGGGCAGCGCGGGTACTGGCGCCCGACGTGGTCGCGGCTGCCAGAGCACGTCCACTGCACGTGGTCGGTGCCGACGCCGCCCTGGGTGTACCCGTGCGGGTTGCCGGTGTTGGCGCGCAGGAAGCGGGGCATCTGCACGACGTTGGTGACCGGGCTGCCCTGGTACTCGATCAGCACCGAGTCCGGCACGAGGATCCGCCCGAACACGGTCTGGCGCGCGTCGCCGTGGGGCAGGCGCAGCACGGGCCAGTAGTAGGTCGACTTGTCGCCGGCCTGGCAGGTGGTGCCGGCGGCGGCGAGGGAAGCGTCGGTGGAGAACGCCGTGGTGGAGTCGTTGCCGACGTAGTCGTGCAGGTGGTGCGCCCCGCCGGCGACGCCGGGGCTGATCACGACGTTGTCGGAGTTGTGGCGCCCCTCCTCGTCACGGCCGCAGCCGATGCGCCAGGTGCCGCTCGACCCGCCCGGCTGCACGGCGGGCGCCGGCGGCGCGACGGGCAGCGCCGAGACGTCGGCGAAGTAAGCGGGGGAGACGGTGTGCTCCTCCTCGTGCGCGCCGGCCGTGAGCGTGTTGTAGCCGAACACGCTCGCCGGCACGGCGATCAGCACCAGGACGATGGTGAACACGATCCACCCGGGCGACCAGCGCCGCCGCGATTGCGAACCCACGTGGATCATTTTCACACTGTCAAGATCGCGACGTGCGCGGGGCTGTCAGTCCGGGACCACGACCCGCATCGGCAGCACGCGCTCGCGATGGTGCTCCTCGTGCAGGTCACGTCTGCGCGCGTGCAGCAGCTGCGCGAGCGTGACGACGCCGAGCACCTTTTCCGGGTCTTCGCGGTCCACCACCCTGGCGCGGGTGACGTGGCCGAGCGCGAGCTTGTTGGCAACCTCGCGCAGCGTCTCGTCGGGGAACGCGGTGACGCGCGCGGGCGCGGCCGGCCCCGGCGTCATCACCTCGTGCACGAAGAACGTCTCCAACGGGTCGGTCGTGTACTCGCGCGTGAGGTGCAGGCGCCGCCGCGCGATCTTCTCCGTGAGCACGGAACGCTTGAGCAGCAACACGGACAACGCGTACGCCGACACCGAGGCGACCACGAGCGGCAGCAGGTAGCTCCACGCGTGGGTGAGCTCGAGCGTGAAGACGATGCCGGTCAGCGGCGAGCGCATCACGCCACCGACCACGGCGGCCAGACCGCACGTCGCCCAGAACCCGGCTGCGACGTGCGGCAGCAGCGCCCCCTCGGCCGCACCCAGCGCGGCGCCGATCATGAACACCGGCGCCAGCACGCCGCCGGACGTGCCGGAGCCCAGTGACAGGGCCCAGATCAGCGTCTTGACCACGAGGATGCCCACGATCAGCTGCGTGGTGGCCTGGCCGGTGAGCAGCTGGTCGATCACGTCGTACCCCACGCCCAGCGCGTGCGGCTCGACCAGCCCACCCGCGCCGATGATCAGGCCACCGATCGCGGGCCACCACATCCAGTGCACGGGCACGCGCGCGAACAGGTCCTCGGCGAAGTAGACGAGCGCCGTCGCCCCGATGGCCAGCAGGCCGCCGGTGATGCCGGGGATCAGCGCCAGCCCGTCGGCCAGCGGCCCGGTGCTCTGCGGCGCCTGCACCCCGAACACCGGCCCGGTGCCGAGGAGGTAGCCCCTCAGTACGGTGCTCACCGCGACGGCCCCCGCGACCGGCACGAGGCTGCGCGGGCGCCACTCGAACAGCAGCAGCTCCACCGCCAGCAGGATCGAGGCGAGCGGCGCGTTGAACGTCGCCGCCATGCCACCCGCTGACCCGGCAACGAGCAACGTTTTGCGCTCGTCCGCACTGAGTTTCAGCAGCTGCGCGAGGATCGATCCGACGGCGCCGCCGGTCATGATGATCGGCCCCTCGGCCCCGAACGGTCCCCCCGTCCCGATGCTCACCGCCGCCGACACGGGCTTGAGCAACGCCACCCGCGGCGCCACGCGGCTCTCGCCCGTGAGGATGGCCTCGATCGCCTCGGGCATGCCGTGGCCACGGATTTTTTCCGAGCCGTACCGCGCCATCACGCCGATCACGAGCCCGCCGACGACCGGCGCGGCCAACACGAGCCACCACGGGTGGTGCACCGCACCCGGCGCCACCAGGTCCGTGGCGACGCGCTGGTAGAAGACGAGATTGGTGATCAACCCGATCAGCTTCAGCAACGCGAACGCCGCCACCGCGCTCGCCGCCCCCACGAACAGCGCGAACGCCGTGATCAGCAACATCCGCGGCCGCACACTGAAGTCCCCCAGGTGCGCCGCCCGCCCCGGCGCGCTCACAGCCGCCCCGGCCCGGCCGACGGCACCAGCGGCGCCTTCTCCGCTGCCGCCAGCAAGTCCTCGACGCTTGCCGCTGCTTGCTGACGTTGCTTCGGATCGAGCTGCCCCAACAACTCCCCGAGCGCCTCGTGCCTGCGCGCGAGCACGTCATCCACCACAGCCTGCCCCGCCTTCGTGACCTCAACCGTGACGACGGTGCGCCGGTGCTCGTCCTCCCCGCGCCGCACATAGCCGTGCGCCTCGAGCTTGTCCGCCAACCGCGTCACCGACGACGCGTTCACGCCCATCGCCGCCGCCAACCGCGAACACGGCACCCGCCCCACACTTGCCAACACGACCAGCAACCTCACCTGCGGAAACGTCACCCCCCGCGGCGCGGCGTGCGCACTGTCCCACGCCACCGCCACGAGCACCCGCGTCAGCCGCTCCAGGCGATCGAGATCGGAATCTTGCATAGGGCAAAACTTGCTATAGGCAAGGTCTTGAGGTCAAGAGAGTCCGCGCGTGGCCCGTGTCACCCACCGGAACACACCAGGTGAACGACCTGCCCGACCCCGAAGATCTCGTGCCGCCGCCCGCTGGCCCTGAACCCCACACGCCGATACAACGCGAGCGCCCGCTCATTGGCGACACCGGTCCACAACTGCAGCCGGCTCTGTCCCCTACCCGCAGCGCACGCTTTCAGCACACCCAGCAACGCCGCGCCCACTCCCGCACCCCAGCGCTCCGGCCGCACGAACACCATCGAGACGTGACACAGCCCCGGCTCCACCGGCCCCCGCCCGTCTTCCGCCCGCCCCGCCTCGGCCAACACCATCCCGACGACGCACCCGCCCTCCACCGCCACGAGCACCAGCGCTTCAGGATCCGCCAACTTCTCCCGCACCCGCTCCACCCGCTCCGTCCCAGGCACCTTGCCGCGCGCAACATTGGCCGCACGCCAACACTCCCGCGCCTCTTCAAGCTCAGCGACAGTCACTGCGACCCGAACTTCGACCATGGCCTCATCGACTCCACGTCCCATCAGCACCTCCCACCGCAACCCGACCACACCCCACCGCTGCCCATCACACAACGCCGGCCGGCGCCGCCCTTGCCACCCCTCAACCCCCACCCGGCAACACAACTCACCCCCCACCCACCCCTCCCCGCACCCTTCCCCCGGCCGGCCCCCGATGTCTTTCCAAAACGCGGTCTGACAATCAAAAATCGGGGTGCCCACCACCCACCAATCGGGCGCAATGGTGTGCGCAGCACGCCGAGCCGCCACCCGCTTCCCCCAAAGCCCCTAAACTCGACCACCGGCGACGCGGGAGGTGAGCCCGGTGGAGAACCACCCCTTCCGGGGCAACCCCGGAACGCACCACATCACCCGATCACAGCGCCCCACGCGAGGGCGGCACGCTGCGCGTACAAGACCGCGCGGATGAACGGAGAAAGAGTCACCCCCGCGTCGCCGACCAACCCAGCCAACCCAGCCGAGCACACAAAGCCGTTCGGCCCCCAAGAACCATCCCTCCTAGACCCCCTCCCCCCGATCTGGCGCTGGCAAGTCCCCCACTGGCCCACCTTCGAATCCTGCGCCGCAGCCCTGGACCTCACCCCAGGCGAACTCTCCTGGTTCTCCGACCCCCGCCACTGGAACGACCGCGCCAACCACACTCTCCGCCACTACCACCACCGCTGGATCCCCACCTCCACCGGCGGCCTCCGCCTCATCGAACGCCCCAAACCGCGCCTGGCGGAACTCCAACGGCGCATCCGCCGGCACGTCCTCACCGCCCTGCCGGTCCACGACGCCGCCCACGGCTTCCACCCCGGCCGCTCCATCCTCACGTGCGCGCAACCCCACGCGGGCCAGGACAAAGTCATCCGCATGGACCTCGAGCACTTCTTCCCCACCGTCTCCGCCCGCCGGATCCGCTCACTGCTCGAACTGGCCGGCTACCCACCCGCCGTCGCCCAGGCCCTGGCCGGAATCCTCACCACGACCACGCCACCGGTCGTCCTCAAAAACGCACCCAGAAAAGTCCGCGACCAACTCAAAAAACCGCACCTTCCGCAAGGTGCACCCTCATCCCCAGCCGTCGCGAACGCCGTCACCAACCGCCTCGACCGAAGGCTCTCGGGCCTGGCACAAAAACTCGGCGCGAACTACACCCGCTACGCCGACGACCTCGCCTTCTCCGGCGAAGCCACCCTCCCCCTCCACCGCCTGTTCCCCGGCGTCCGCCGAATCGTCGAAGACGAAGGCTTCCGCCTGCGCGACGACAAAACCTCCGTCGCAGCCAAGCACCAGCGCCAGCGCGTGGCCGGCCTCGTCGTCAACACCAAACCCGCGGCCCAGCGCACCTACTACGACGACCTCCGCGCCACTCTCCACAACTGCGCGACAACCGGCCCCCAGGCGCAGAACCACGCCGGCCACCCCGATTTCCAGGCCCACCTGCGAGGCCGCATCGCCTGGATCTCCGCGACGAGCGCGCCCCGAGGTGTCAAGCTGAAAGAGCTCTTCGACCGAATCGATTGGAGCTGACCGTGGAAAACGACAACGTGTTCGACGTCCTCGCCGCCCTGGACCGGCTACCCGACACGGCCGACACGATGCTGGTCGACGAGTACTTCGTGGACAAACCCACGGCCAGCGCGCGGATCTTCCGCATCTACCGCGAGCTGCCGCTGCACTACCACACGGAATGCGACGAGCACCTCTACGTGCTCAGCGGCCGCGGCACGTTCCACCTCGACGGCGAAGAGTTCGAAGCCCGCCCGGGCCTGCTGCTGCACTTCGAGAAGACCAAGGTCCACGGCTTCCCGCGGATCGGCGAGCACCCACTCGTGGTGCTGTCGGTGGACGTGCCGAGGCGGCGCCCGGACGACGTGGTCTTCGTGGACCCGTCGCAGGGCGACGCCGGCACGTTCATGGCGCGCAACGCGCCGGAACCACCGCGCTAGGCAGGCGTCACGCCAGCAGCGGGCAGAGGGTCCGCTCGAGCTCGGCCCACGAACCGACCGGCGCCGCGCCGGGGTCGACGTCACGCGCCTGGATGTCGCCGGCGCGCTGCGCCAGGTCGAAGCGGTTCTCGCGCCACGCGTAGGCCAGCAGGTCGTCGTACTGCGTGCGGGGCAGCCAGCCCTGCTCGCGCCCGACCTCGAGGCGCATCAGGTGGAACACGAGCTCGACGCTGCCCGGGTCCAGACCACGCAATCGTCGCGCGAACCCCTGCGCCGCGTCGAGGTTTCCCTCTTGGAACGCCGTGTAGGCCAGGAAAAGCGCCGTCGCGGCCATCACGTCGGAACGGTGCAGGCCACCTTCGGCTGCGAGGTGCTCGGCGATCCGGAAGCTGCGGCCGCCCTCACCGAAACCCCCGTCGGACTCCACCGCCTCGGCCAGCGCACGCTGCTGGCGCGTGAGGTAGTCGTCCGCTAAATCCACCCTGCTTGCATTCATCATCGAAACCCCTCCCCTCAGCCGAGCTTTCACCCGACTGCTCCTCTGCACAAGATGTTACGGCGGAGTGGCAGATACATCGAATGCCCCAACGCCTTCCTCCGTTAGAAGGTTGGGGAGTCACGAAGTGTGCTCAGAGGCCCGTGATTTGGCCCCTCCGGCCGACCGGATGGGGTAACTTCGGGCAAGATCAAAGCGAGCGAGGGCACCATCCCGGACGAAACGTTCACTTCCGCCGAAGTGGTCATCTCGCTGGTCGGTTGCAAGATCGGTCCTCTTCGGAACGCACAGATGGTTCGCAGGGGCAACGAAAATTCCCCATCCGACCCGGAGTCCTCCGTGGACTCGCCCGGCTACCGTGCAGTAATGACGACCACGGTGTTCCGCAGCGGCCGCGTCTTCACCGCCGACGCCGCGGGCACGATCTGCTCGGCCGTCGCCGTGTCCGGCGGCCGGATCGTCGCCGTCGGCGGCGACCGCACGGTGGAGCCGTTCCTGCGCGAAGCCGACGACGTCGTCGACCTCGCCGGAGGACTCCTGCTGCCGGGTTTCGGCGACGCCCATGTGCACCCCGTGCTGGGCGGGCTCGAACGGATCCGCTGCGACCTTTCGGGCGCCGCGACCGCCGACGCGTACGCACGCATCATCGGCGAATACGCCCGCGCCCACCCCGACCGGGAATGGGTCCTCGGCGGCGGCTGGGCCATGGAAGCGTTCCCCGGCGGCCGCCCGCACCGCGCCGCGCTCGACGCCGTCGTCGGCGATCGCCCGGTGCTGCTCCCCAACCGCGACCACCACTCCAGCTGGGTCAGCACGGCCGCCCTCACCCGAGCCGGGATCGACCGCGACACCCCCGACCCGGTCGACGGCCGCATCGAACGCGACGCCGACAGCGAACCCACCGGGCTCCTCCACGAAGGCGCCGCCGACCTCGTCGCCCGCGTCGCACCGGCCGACACGCAGGAAGACCTCGACGCCGCCCTCGCCGAAGCCCAGCGCTACCTGCACTCCTGCGGTGTCACGAACTGGCAGGACGCCTGGGTGGCCGTGCCGGGCGAAGGGCCGAACGTCCACGAGTCCTACCTGCGCGCCGACGCCGCCGGCACGCTGACCGCGAAGGTCACCGGCGCGCTGTGGTGGGACCGCTCGTGCCCGCCGGAAGCCGTCGCGGACCAGGTCGCACGCCTCGCCGAGATCCGCGCTGCCACGGCGGCGCGGTGCCGCAACTACCGCACGCCGTCGGTGAAGGTGATGCAGGACGGCGTGGTCGAGACGTTCACCGCCGCCATGCTCGAGCCCTACCTCGACGCCCACGGCCACCCGACCGGCGACCGCGGCCTCGGTTTCCTCGACCCCGCCCTGCTCCGCGCCGTCACCACCGCCCTCGACGCCGCCGGCTTCCAGGTCCACTTCCACGCGATCGGCGACCGCGCGGTCCGCGACGTCCTCGACGCGCTCGAAGCGGCTATCGCCGACAACGGCACGTCCGACCGCCGCCACCACCTCGCCCACCTGCAGGTGGTGCACCCGTCCGACGTCGCGCGCTTCCACCGCCTCGGCGCCACGGCCAACCTGCAGGCGCTGTGGGCCGCGCACGAACCGCAGATGGACGAGCTCACGCTGCCCTTCCTCGGCTATCCCCGCGCCGCCTGGCAGTACCCGTTCGGCGATCTCTTGCGCACCGGCGCCGCGCTCGCGATGGGCAGCGACTGGCCGGTCAGCAGCCCCGACCCGCTGGCCGCGATCCACGTCGCCGTGAACCGCGTCCTGCCGGGCGCGACCACTCCGCCCTTGGGTCCGGAACAAGCGTTACCGCTCGCGACCGCGTTGCGCGCCTACACCGCGGGCAGCGCCGCGGTGAACCACCTCGACGACATCACGGGCGCGCTCACCGTCGGAAAGGCCGCCGACCTGGTGGTTCTCGACCGCGACCCGTTCGACGGACCGCGCCAGGAAATCGGCGCGACGCGGGTGGTCCGGACGTACGTGGCCGGAACCGAGGTCTATCGGGCCTAGACTGCGCAGCCGGAGCTGTCGTTCTACCCAGGGTGAACCTGTTGCACCGAACGGGTGACAACCGCCGCTGCCGCGTCTGAGCTGCGGCCAAACGGGTTAGCCCGACGCCACCCGACTCCGCCAGAGGAGAGCCCGATGCCGATCCGCGTGCTGATCAGCCACGAGAGCACCGCGATTCCCTGCGAGAAGTGTGGTTACCCCACGTTGCACGTCGCCCACCTCGTGACCCCCGAAGGCCAGTGCATCGGCCAAAAGCTCGTGTGCACGCTGTGCCGAGACCGGGAAAGCCAGGAGCGGGAGACGCCCGAGAAGCAGCAGCTCTCCGCCGGCTGAGGTCAGGCCACTTCTCCGCGCCGGCTGTCCGCCGTGTGCAGCCCCAGCATGTCCAGCAGCAGCGCGCAGTCGTCGCCGTTGCGCGAGTTCGACGCCACGGCGAGAGTCGCCTTGCGGCGCACTTTTTCCTGGTGCGCCAGGTTTTCCTCGGTCATGAGGTCCGCGGCCGGGTGCAGCCCGGCGCTGATGTCACGCATGCCTGTTCTCCCCGAAGTGCAAAATCCCTTCCGTTGCAGATCTACCCGGGTGCGCGCGGGGTGAAACGCGATCAGAGCCAGTCGCGGCGCTTGAACGACGCGTAGAGGCCTACCGAGAGCAGCACAATGGCCACTGTGGACACCCAGAACCCGGACGTGGCCTGGAATCCCGGGTACGGCACGTTCTGCCCGTAGAAGCCGGTGACCGCCGTGGGCACCGCGATGATCGCCGCCCAGCTCGTGACCTTCTTCATGATGGTGTTGAGCCGGTTGCCCTGCAGGTTCAGCTGCGTCTCGCGCACGGTCGCCACCAGGTCGCGCAACGACTCCGTCCACTCCGACGCGCGCAGCACGTGGTCGTAGACGTCCTGGAAGTACGGCATCATCACGCTGTCGACCAGGTGCTGGTCGCGGCGCATCACCGTGTTCACGACCTCGCGCATCGGCAGCACCACACGGCGCAGCGCCGTGAGGCTCTTGCGCAGCCGGAACGAGCGCCGTTGCAGCTCACGCTGGTCGGGCCGCTCGTCGAAGACCAGGTCCTCCAGCGCTTCGATCTGGTCGTCGAGCGCCTGGACGCTGTCGAAGTGCCCGTCGACGATGTAGTCGAGCAGGCCATGCAGCAGGAACGCGACGCCGGACTTCGCGAGATCGGCCGAGGAGTCCCACCGCTGCGCCACGGCTTCGATGTCGAACCCGTCGTCCTTGCGCACGGTCACGAGCGCCTGCTTCGTGACGAACGCGGCGAGCTCCGATTTCGCGACCATGCCGGTGTCGACATCGAAGTGCGCCGAGTACGCGATGAGGAAGGAATGCGTGTCGTAGCGGTCGAACTTGGGCCGCTGGTGTTCCTCGGCCGCGTCCTCGACGGCCAGCGCATGGAGGCCGAGCTCTTCGGAGATCGAGGCGAGGTCGCCTTCGGTCGGCTCGCAGAAGTCGAGCCAGACGGTGGTGGCCGGGTCCTGCAGGTAGTCGGAGACCTGCTCGACCGGGAAGTTCTCTTCGACCAGCACGCCGTCGCGGTAGACCCGCGTGTGCGCCACGCCGTGCCACCTTCCGCCGGGGGTTGAACGTTTCGCCGAAAAGTACCCGCCGGCGACCTCCGCCGAACCCGCCCGGCTTCCACCGAAGGTGTTGTGTGGCTGGCGTCACCACGCCGGCTGCGGCACTGTTCACGCCGTGCGATCAGCCCGAGATCCCCGCCACCCCGTCCGCACCGCGCTGGTGGGGCTCACGGTGCTGGTGCTCGGCATCGTCACCGCGCTCAACGCCCGGAACCTGCCCGTGCTCGGCGACGGCACCACGTACGTCGCCGAGTTCACCGAAGCCGCCGGGCTGCAGAACGGCAACGACGTGCGCATCGCCGGCGTGGCGGTCGGGCGCGTGTCCGCCGTGACGCTCGACGGCGCTCGCGTGCGGGTGTCGTTCAAGGTCAAGGACGCGTGGCTCGGCAACAGCACCACTGCCGCCATCAAGCTGAAAACGGTGCTGGGCCAGAAATATCTCGCGCTCGACCCGGTGGGTGCCGGCTCGCTCGACCCGGACGTGCCGATCTCGAGCTCACGCACCACCGTGCCCTACGACGCGCTCGACGCGTTCCGCGATCTCTCGGCCACCGTCGACCACATCGACACGACGCGGCTCGCGCACAGCTTCGACACGCTCGCCACGACGTTCGCCGACACTCCCGCCGACGTCCGGACCGCGGTCGGCGGACTCTCCCGCCTGTCGGACACCATCGCCTCCCGCGACGCGCAGCTGACCGCGCTGCTGGCCAACACCCGCACCGTGTCCTCGACGCTCGTCGACCGCGACGCGCAAGTGCGGCGCCTGCTCGCCGACGGCAACCTCCTGCTCGACGAGGTGGCCCGCCGCGAGTCCGCCATCTCCACCCTGCTCGACGGCTCGCGGCGCCTCGCCACCCAGCTGTCCGGCCTCGTCGCCGACAACGACCACACCCTCGCGCCGACACTCGCCGGCCTCGACCAGCTCACGTCCTTGTTGCAGCGCAACCAGGATTCCCTCGCCCACGGTGTGAAAGCGCTTGCCCCGCTCCTGCGCCTCGGCACCAACCTCGCGGGCAACGGCCACTGGATCGACGGGTACCTGTGCGGTCTGGTCCTGCCGTCGATCGGGCCGCTGAACGAGCAGGGCTGCCACCCGCGTTAGGGCGTGATCTTCCGCAAGCCTTTCGATCCTGTCCGAAAAGGTCGACGGGAAAGGGAAAACGCCGGACCCGCCCTCGAGAACAGGCGAATCCGGCGTTTCTCGCGGCAAGCGTCAGGCTTGGTCCGCGGACACCTCGTCGTGTGAGGGAGCCTCGTACCCCGGCACGTGCGTGATCCGCACCGTCACCTGGTTGTCGTTGTACGTATAGGCCTCGTACGTGAACTCGATGCCCGTCTTCTCGATGTGTTCCATCCACGCGCGGTACTCGTGGCGCTTCCAGCCGGGAAAGTTGAAGAACTCGTCGAAGTGCACGATGCTGCCCGGGCGCAGGCGCGGGCCGACGTTGTCGAGCACGGTTTTCGCGGAGCTGTAGAGGTCGCCGTCCACGTGGAGGAAATCGACGTGACCCGGGTGCTTCTCCAGGAATCCGGGGAGGCTGTCGTTGAAGAGGCCGACGACGAGTTCCGCACCGGGGACGTCCGGCAGGTCCTCGCGGGCGAAGGCGCCGGCGGGCATGCCGTTGAGCCACGCCTCGGGCAGGCCTTCGAAGGAGTCGAAGCCGTAGACCTCGACGCCGCCGCGCGCAGCGGCGATGGTGCGCAGTGTGTTGCCTGACGCGACGCCGAACTCGAGCGCCATCCCACCCTTCGGGGCCAGGGACAACGCGAACTTCAGCGTCTCGGGCGGGCTGCCGAAGTGGCGGGCGCCGATGAGGTTCTCGCGGGCGAAGACGTTGCTCTCGAGCGCCGCGTCCTGGTCGCCGGCGTACACGATGTCGCGGCGGCTGCGGATTTCGAACTCCACCACCCGGTCGAGCAACCGGTCACCCTGGCGGACGATCTCCTCGCGGAGCTCGTCGCGGATCTGGTTCAACTGTTCGGTGTACGGGTCATGCAGGCGGGTGGCCACCCGGCGCAGCACCAGGCCGGCTTTCCGCCGCAGCGCCCCGCCCAAAGTCTTTGCCGTGAAACGATCTTGGTGCGGCTGGTTCATCCCGGGACGATATACAACAACCGGGCACTCTATCGAGGCGGCCGGTTTACCAGCCGGTAACGGCAAGCGTCCACTGTGTACCGATCAGCGGGCGAGGTGGCTGCCCGTGGCCCGAACGTCACCCGCCGCACCCCTACGGGCAGCTTGCCCGAAACCCCCAGGGCCGATCATGGGATGGTGGCGACCATGACGACACGAATGTGGTGGGCCTGGCAGACGGTCCGCTCGGCCGCGATCGCGTATCGCACCGGGCGCAGACGGGCCCGCGACTGAGACCGACGCCAGCGGGGCACCCGCCGGCGCGTCAGCGTTCCGGTGAGTCCCCGCCCTGCTCGGCCAGGAAGCGTTCGAACTGCGAACCGAGCTCCTCGGCCGTCGGCATGTGCTCCTGCGACTCGGCCAGCAGGCTGTCGCGGCCCGAGGCTTCGACGAACGTGTCGTACTGGCGCTCCAGCGCGCGCACGACGTCGGCGACCTCGTCGGACTCGGCGACCTGGCGGTCGATCTCGGCGGTGGCAACCTGCGCGGCCACGCGCAGCTCACCGTCGGGCAGGTGCAGGCCGGTTGCGCGCTCGACGGACTCCAGCACCAGCAGCGCTGCCGACGGGTAGGCCGACTGCGCGAGGTAGTGGGGCACGTGGGCGGCGAAGCCCATCGCGTCGTGACCCCACTCGCCGAGGCGGTACTCCAGCAGCGCGGAAACGCTCCCGGGCACCTGCATGCGGTTGGGCAGCGGCTGGTGGTCGCCGCCGATGAGGCTCTCGCGCGTGGCGTGGGCCGTGACGCCGAGCGGACGGGTGTGCGGGGCGCCCATCGGGATGCCGTGGAAACCGACGGTCAGGCGCACGCCCCAGCGCTCCACCAGGCTTTTCACGGCGGTGGCGAAGCGCTCCCACTCGTGGTCGGGCTCGGGGCCGGACAGCAGCAGGAACGGCACGCCGTCGGTGTCGTGCAGGAGGCGAACGGCCAGCTCAGGGGCCTCGTAGTCCTCCCAGTGGTCCACCGCGTAGGTCATCGGCGGGCGCCGGGAGCGGTAGTCGATGAGGCGGTCGACGTCGAAGCGCGCGATCACGCGGTTCTCGACCTCGTTCGTCAGGTGGTCGGTGACGAGCCTGCCGGTGGAGCCCGCGTCCATGAAACCGTCGAAGAAGTGCAGGAGCACGGCTCCGTCCAGGTCGGGGACGTCCGAGTCCACCTCGTACAGTTCCTCGGGATCGAATCCCACCGGAATCCTCCTGCTGCTCGCTGTCGTGCACAGACGTACTGTGTTGTTCGTTGGCGATCCGACCACAGTCACGGCCGAAACCGCCCGCACGCCCGGTGACGTCACCTTGGGCATCCGCCTACTTTTGGTCGGATCGCCGACGGGTTTCAACGCGACATCACCGCGAATCCATCCCGCCCGCGGCGGAAATAGTAACGCCACGCACTCACCGGGGCCCCGGATCGGGGCACAGTGACACTTGTCGTGGCCACGGTCACCGCGGTTCAGGCACGCTGAGCAGGTGACCGCACAAGAACTGAGCCTCAGCCTTCGGCCACCCGAGCATCGGGTGAGCCGCAAGGCGATCGGCCACTGGACGGCGTCGGCCGCGATCGCCTGGCTCGTCGTGATCGGCGTGCAGGCGGTGGTGGTGGCCACGAGCGACGACCCGCCGTCGTGGCTCTCGGTGACGCTCGTGCTCTGCTGCGTGCTCGGGCCGCTGCACCTGCTCGTGATGCCGCAGTGGCGCTACCGCGTGCACCGGTGGGAGGTCACCTCCGACGCCGTGTACACGCAGTCGGGCTGGCTCAAGCAGGAGTGGCGGATCGCGCCGATTTCGAGGATCCAGACCGTGGACATCGAGCGCGGCCCGCTGGAACAGCTGTTCGGGCTGGCCCGGATCACGGTGACCACGGCGTCGGCCGCGGGGCCGCTGCGGATCTCCGGCCTCGACCACGACCGCGCCGTGGCGCTGGCCGACGAACTGACGCGCACCACGCAGGCCGTGCGCGGGGACGCCACGTGAGCGCGGCGTTGCCGGCGACCACGCAGGCGTACGAAGGCACAGCGGAAGCACCTTGGCACCGGCTCGACCTGCGAATGCTGCTGATCCGGCCGGTGCTCGACCTCGTGCGGTCGCTGCCGGTGCTCGTCGGCGCGCTCGTGCTGGGCTCCGGCAACAGCTGGCAGTGGATCGGGCTCGCGTTCACGGCGTTGACGATCGCCACCGGCATCTCGCACTGCCTCACCTCGCGCTACCGCGTCACCGCGACGCAGGTGGAATGGCGCACCGGGCTGCTGCTGCGCAAGCAGCGGGCGGTGCCGCGCGACCGGATCCGCACCGTCGACGTGGTGTCGGAGCCGAAGCACCGCCTGTTCTCCCTGGCCGCGGTGCGGATCGGCACCGGGCGGCATTCGCACGGGAAGGGCCCGGGCAAGGACGAACTGGTGCTCGACGCCGTCACGCGCGAGGAGGCGCAACGGCTGCGGACCCTGCTACTGCACCGGAAAACGGTGCCGGCCGACGTCGTGGCGCCACCGGAGCAGCTGGTGGCGGCCGTCGACCGGAAGTGGCTGCGGTACGCGCCGTTCACGCTGTCCGGGATCGCCGTGGTGGGGGCGATGCTCGGCACCGTCTACCACTTCGCGCACGAGCTGAACCTCGACCCGGTGCGCTACGGGCCACTGCGCGAGCTGGCCGATCGCGTGACGCAGGAACCCCTGTGGCTCACCGTGGTCACGGCGGCGATCGGCCTGCTGCTGCTCGTGTCGGTGCTTTCGGTGGGCGGCTACGTGCTGTCGTTCTGGAATTTCCGCCTCACGCGCGAGCCTGGCGGCACGCTGCACATCCGGCGGGGGCTCATCACCACGCGGTCGGTGTCGATCGAGGAGGACCGGCTGCGCGGCGTCGAGCTGAAGGAACCGTTGCCGCTGCGGATCGCGGGCGGCGCGAAGTGCGTGGCGGTGGCCGCGGGCCTGCGCGAAGGCAAGGGCGCCGACAAGGGCGGCGGGCTGCTGCTGCCGCCCGCGCCGCTGGGACGCGCGCAGGAGGTGGCGGGCGAGGTGCTGGGCGAGGACGTGGCTCGCGCGGCGCTCGTGCGGCACCCGCGGCAGGCGTTGAACCGGCGGATCACGCGGGCGTTGACGAGCGTGCTGATGCCGGCGGCGGCGCTGTTCGGGCTGGCGTGGGCCGGCGCGTTGCCGGACTGGCCGTGGCAGCTCGCGCTGGTGCTGGCGCCGTTCGCGGTGCTGGTGGGCTGGGACCGTTACCGCACGCTGGGCCACGCGCTGGCCGGCCGCTACCTCGTCACGCGCTCGGGTTCGCTGGCTCGCACGACGGTCGCGGTGCGGCGCGACGGGCTGACCGGGATCGTCGTCGAACGCTCGTGGTTCCAGCGGCGCGCCGGGCTCGTCACGGTGGTCGCGCCGATCGCGGCGGGACGCGGCCGCTACCACGTGGTGGACGTCGGAGAAAGCGCCGGACTGGCACTGGCCGACGCGACGGTGCCGGGGTTGCTCACGCCGTTCCTGGTCACCGGGAAACGGGCCGAATAGCCGACCGTGATCATTCCGGTGAATTCGCCGCGCGCGATTGTTCCGGCCATGTGGTAATTTACTGACCTGTCGTGTTCGCGAGTCGGGTCGCAGACCACGAAGAGGATTCGAATGCCGCCTTCCGAAGAAAGCTCCGCGGGCCCGCGCCGAACGGCAGGCACAAGCAGTTCGCGCAAGGTTCTGCAGGTGCTGCTCGCGTTCTCCGAGCACCGGTGGGAAGCGAGCGTCGCGGAGCTGGCCGAGGTGATCGGCAGCCCGGTCGCCACGACTTATCGCTACGTGCAGTTACTGAAGGAACTTCAGCTGCTCGAAGAGGCCCGCTCGGGCCGCTACCACGTGACCAGCCAGGTGATGCCGCTCGCGCGCGCCGCGCGGCTGGCCAACGACGTCGCCCGGATCGCCCGCCCGACCATGGAGGAAGCGTCGCGCGAGCTCGGCGAGACGATCTTGCTGTTCCAGCACTTCGGTGACCTGGCCGTATGCACCGATCGGGTCGAATGCGACCGCGCCATGCGGTTCACGTTCCAGCCCGGGCACTCGATCCCGCTCGGCGCGGGCGCGACCGGCAAGATGCTGCTCGCGCTGCTGCCCGACGGCGAACGCGAGCAGCGCGTCGCGGAGATCGCGCGCGAACACGGGATCGAGGTGCGCGAGGAGCTGAAGCTCGCCCTGGCGAACCGCTACGCGCAGAGCTGGGGCGAGATCGAAGACGGTGTGTGGGCGTGTTCGGTGCCGGTGGAAACGGGGCGGACGCGGCCGAGCGTGCTTTCGCTCGTCGGGCCCGCCGCGCGCATCAGCGACGCCGCCCGGGCCGAGGCGATCAGCGCGTTGCAGGTGTATGCCGAGCGCATCAAGAAAGCAGTTTCGTCGTATTCGGTGTAGCGGGTAGGAATGGGGGATGATCCGGCTCGCCACTGCTGTTGACCTGCCGCTGCTGGGTGAGCTCGAACGCGCGGCCGGGGAGCCGTTCCGCGACCTGGGGATGGCGGCCGTCGCGGATGACGAACCGTTTTCGGTGGCAGAACTGGAGCCGTACCAGGTCGACAGGCGGTGCTGGGTGGTGGATGTCTCGGGTGTCGTGGCGGGGTATCTGGTGGCGGACGTCGTGGACGGCAATGGTCACGTCGAGCAGGTGTCGGTGCTGCCGTCTTTCGCGCGCCGGGGGCTGGGACGGCAGCTGATCGAGACGGCCGCCGCTTGGGCTGGTGCCCGTGGTCTGCCGGCACTGACTTTGACGACTTTTCGTTACGTGCCGTGGAACGCTCCGTACTACGCGCGGCTGGGCTTCCGGGAGCTTCTCGAGTCATCGTGGGGACCCTCGCTGCGCACCATCCGCGAGCACGAGGCCGCGCTCGGGCTGGACCACTGGCCGCGTCTCGCGATGATTCGCTGACCAGCGGTGTTACCCCTCCGGGGGACATACGTCGCCCACGAGGGGGACCCGATTTGCGAGCGCCTTCGAACACGTGTTCTACTGGTCGGGCCGGCCCCGGAGGGGGAAGCTCCGCGGGCCGGCACTCTCGGTTTTCAGCGTTTGGAGGCAGCGTGGCAGTCAAGATCACCCACCTCACCAACGGCCAGCAGGTGCGCTTCGCGAACGCCGACGGCGCCCGCCGCTACGCCGAAATCATGGGCGGCGGCGTGGACAAGTGGGCGTTCACCGACGTGCCGGGCGAGTCCGAGCTGCCGAAAATGTCGGGGTCGGTCGTTAATGTCCCGGTATGGCGTATGACTTCCAGGTGACCGTGGACTCCGCGGAACCACACACCCAGGCCGACTGGTGGGCCGAGACGCTCGGCTGGGCTGTCGAACCCAGCGACGAGGCCTTCATCCGCGAGATGATCGCCAAGGGCTACGCGTCGGAGGACGAGACCACGGTGCACCGCGGCGCCCTGGTCTGGCGCTCGGGCGCCGCGATCTCACACCCGGAGACGTCGCGGCGGGTCTTGTTCCAGGAGGTGCCGGAGGGCAAGACGGTGAAAAACCGCCTCCACTTCGACGTCCGCGTCGGCGGCTCGGAGAACATGGAGGAGGAGTTCGCCAAACTGCAGGCCAGGGGTGCGACGTTCCTGCACCGGGGGTCCCAGGGGCCGAACCGCTGGATCACACTGGCGGACCCGGAAGGCAACGAATTCTGCATCGGCTGACGGTCTGGCCGGCTTCTTTCGGGAACATGCCGGCCACCTTGGCCCTACCCACCTCTGGCCTCGGCTCGGCTCGGCTGGCGCGGGGCAGCCGAGCCTTCGCGGTAACCGCGCCCTTGCCACGCGGACCGCCCTTGCCACTCCGCGCGGAACTTGCCACTCCACACCGGTCCACACCACCGCGCGGCGCCATGCCTTCTGGCGCGCGCCATGCCATCTCGCGCAGCGCCTCGCCAACCTGCACAGCACCTCGCCACTCGGACCGCCCAAGCCATCCCGCGCGGGCACATGCCGCTCCACGCCGGCCCATGCCACTCCACACTGCACCTCGCCACCTCACGCCGCACATCGCCACAGCGACGGCACATGCCAAGCGCACTGCACTTGCCACCGCCTCCCTGCCGACCACCCGATCGGGACGTTTGAGGACGCATGCTGCGGCCATCCAGCATGCGATCAACAATTTTCGAATAGACGCTATTTCGGAAATCAGGACTTAGCTTCAGGTGTCCCGTGAGGCCACACGCAGGGAGAACTGACTCCAATACTCAGGCGACCGAGGACGTTTCCAGTCGTCGTGGCGGTAAGGCTCATAAGGTAGCCTTCTTTACTGCTCGCGTTGACGAAATGCTTATTTAGCCAGGTATCGGCGCGGACCGACCAACCATTGTCGGACCACCATTTCACAAGCTTCCCATAGTAGTCGTTGTTGTGCGCACGATCCGGCCCGTCAACCCAGTAGGTTATTCCGACGCTGACCTGACCGGTCTCATGATCGAAATTGTCCGTGCATGGCATCGGCTGGAGTGGCAGCTCAGTTAGCTTATATCCCGCAGGGAAGGAAGCCGCCGCTGCAGCATGCACGAAATTCAGCACGCTTTGCTGAGCTTGCTCGGCCGACTGGGTGGTTTGCATGGGCGCGCCTCCACAGGAAATCGAGGTGAACAGCAACACTCCAAAGACGGCGAGCAAGAGCAGTCGTGGAGATTTTCGTACGGTCTTGTTCATCATGGCTTGTTCCCGGCGATGATCTTGCCCATGGCGGCGAGTGAGTCTGAATCCCTGTTCCAGTAGTCACTGTGAGAGGTGAGAGGGTTGCCGGGGTTGGAATCGAATCGTTGCCCGCCGAACCATCCGGTGGTGGGGTCGGGGCCGAGGGGGTCGATTCCGTCGGCCATGGGGTTGTCGAAGTTGGTGGCGATGGGGATGGGGTCGGTGGGCGCTTTGGTGGAGTAGATGTGCTGGCCGACTTGGTCTTGTGGCATGCCGTCGAGGTGGAGTTGGCTGGCATGTTCAACGCCGACGCCGGGGCTGGCGACCATGACGACGTTGTTGGCGGGCAGGCCGAGGTCACGGGCGGTTTGCCCGACGACGGTCGTGCCGTAGCTGTGGCCGATGACGGTGGTGTTCATCGGCCCCTGGTGCGCAGCTCCGAGCCCGTCTTGGAAGTGCCGGAGCGAGGGTTCGGCCTTGTCTGCGAAACTGGTGCTGGCCGCGTCCGGGATGATGCTCTGCGGCGCGTCATACCCCACCCAGGTGATCACGGATGTAGACGGCGACCCCATTTGGGTCGCCGTGTGCATCATCGAATCCGATCGGTAAATATCCGTAGACATGCCGTCGTTGAGTCCGGCGGTGGTGCCGCGGACGTAAGTAGCGACGTTGACCGCATGGTCGGGGTTGCCGATGGCGACGATGGCCTGCCCGGAATTGGCAGGGTTGATGCCGAGCAAATAGGCGGGCGGCTGCCCGGGCAGGGAGTGGTCCAGGCGGCTTGTGATCTGGTCCATGCCGGTGAGTTTGCCGTTCAGCGTGTCGAGCTGTTTTTCCAGATCTTCGTACTCTTCCTGCTGCTGCGGGTCGCTGCGTTTCATTCCGTCCAACCGATGGCGGATGTCGTCCCGCTGATGTTGCAGGTCCGCATAGTCCCGGTCGAGCACGACCCGGTTCGCCCGGTCGCGATCGGTGGCGGGCAGTCCGTCCATCGCGCCGATCGCGCCGGGGCGGTCCCGGATCAGAATGTCCCGGCCGGCGTTGGAGAGGGTGGCCCACCAGGCGGCGTTCTGTGCGGGGGTCGCGTTCGGTGGCGGCTCGGGCAAGGTCAGACCGGGGTCTTTCACCCCGTCGGCGGCGGCGGCGACGGTGGATTCATCGCCGGTGCCGAATTGGCCCGCCGCTGCCCGGTCCAGCACCGACGCCAAATCGGCGTCGATATCGTTCGCGGTGCGCAGGACCTGCGCCAGGTCGATCGTCAGTTGCGAATGGACACGGTCCCGGTCTGCCGGGTGCAGGTCGGGTGGCACCTGCTTGCCGGCGAAGGTGTCGACGACGCCACCGGCGTCGGTGATCTGATACCCGTACTTGCCGGCCAGTTCCTCGGCGTCCGCCAACGCGTGCTGAACACCCGTAATCGCATCGGATGCCTGCCCGAGCGTCTTTCCCAGGATGGACACGCCACCGGCGATCGTGTCCAGGCCACGCATCAGCGCGCGATGCTGAGCCGCCGCATTATCGGCAGCCGGTCCGCTCCACCCCTCAACCGGCAGTGTCTTCCCATAGTCGTCCCCGGAATGGACCAGCATTTGGGCCCGGACCTGCAGGACCGAGAAAATCTCCCCCAACGCGCCGGGGTTCCATCGCCTGATATCGGCCAGCGACACCATCAGCGAGGCCCGCGCATCGGCGGCGCTGCGGCCGGGAACACCCCGGCCGCAGCATGGTCACCCTGTTGGTACCGATCAGCAGCGGTGATCAGACCGTCGGCGAATCGCTGAGCCTCGGTGCACCACTCGGTGAACGTCACGGCCCAGGCCTCGCGGAACCGACCCGCAGCAGCCGCCGCTTGCCCTCCCGGCACAGCCCCGGCCACCTGCCCCACCGGTTCTGCGCAGTCCGCGCCCCGCAGGCCGACCACCTTCTCACCAGCGGATCTGCCCGCCGTCCTCAGCGTGTCCGCCACCGCCGTGAAGCTCACTTGCGACCCCTCCCCGTGATCATTCCGTCACAGGCTACGGGACCAAGGCCAGCGGATTCCACCAAAAGCATCCCCACCGCGCACGTGCCACTCAACGTTGGTCCATGCCATTCAGCACGGAAACATGCCACTCCGCGCTGGCCCATTCCATTCCGCGAGGCGCCTCGCCAATCAGCACGGCACCTCGCCACCGCAAGCCGCACATCGCCACAGCAACGGCACATGCCAAGCGAACAACACTTGCCATCCACCTCAGCGCCACGCCACCGGCGCGACCTCTTGCCACTTGACGCGGCACCCTGCCAATCCGCGCGGAACCTCGCCGCTGCCCGCCGCGTCTTGCCACGACAAAGGCAGTGGCGGTGGCTGTGGCTGTGGCACACCTCGATGTCATGCCACATCCATGGCGCCTTGCCAATCGGTGCGGAACCTTGCCACCGGATGTCGCACGTTGCCGAGGCAATGGCAGGGCAAGAGGCGCGAGGCTTGCCATCTCGCCTTCAGGCTTGCCACAAGTCCGGCACCTTGCCATCAGGTGCGGCAACTCGCCCATCGGACCCACAACTTGCCGCCCACCGTGGCAAGTTGTGGGCGGTGTGGCTGAGGATCTTGCGGTCAGACCCGCTTGTGTGGGGTGATGCGTGTCGTCCGTAGGCCGGAGACAATGACGACCGGCCCGAAGCGTCCAGTGGCAGGAGGCCCGCACACCCATGACGTCCCGGCGAGAGACCCAGCTGCTTTCCCGAGCCGCCGCGTACAGCGCGGCCGCCCTGCGCAACATCAGGAAAGAGTTCCCCAACGACATCCGCAGCACGATGCGGTTCCCAGGGGACTTCCCGAACCGTCCGCGCGACCTGTACCCAGCCTTCTACGGCTGCTACGACTGGCATTCCTGCGTCGAGATGCACTGGCTCCTGGTTCGGCTGCTCCGCACAACCCCAGACGCAGTACCCACCGACGACATCCGGACCGCACTCAACGAGCACCTCACCGCCGACGCCCTCGAAGGCGAAGCCGAGACGTTCCGGACCAAGGGATCACGGGCCCGCCCCTACGGCTGGGGCTGGGCCCTCATGCTCCACCACGAAATCGCCACCTGCGACGACCCCGACGCCCAAACCTGGTCGGCCAACCTCGCACCCCTGTCGGCCGCAGTCACCGACGCCTTCCTGCAATGGCTCCCCAAACAGACCTACCCCATCCGCACCGGCGCGCACAACAACAGCGCCTTCGGTCTTTCCCGTGCCCTCCCCTACGCCAGAAGCCAAGCCGCAGCCGGCGACGGAGCCCTCCTCACCGCCATCCAAGACGCCGCCACCCACTGGTTCAGCACCGACGCCGACTACCCCGCCAACTGGGAACCCTCCGGCGCCGATTTCCTGTCGCCCGCCCTCACCGAAGCGGAGCTGCAGGCCGGCCTCCTGCCACCAAAAGACTTCGCAGCCTGGTTCGACCGGTTCCTCCCCCAGCTCCCGGCCGCGCTCCTCACCCCGGCCACGGTGTCCGACGACAGCGACGGCCAGATCGCCCACCTCCGCGGCCTCAACCTCAGCCGCGCCTGGTGCTGGCTCCGCCTGGCCGACAGCCTCCCCGCCGCCGACCCGCGCCAACCCCTCCTGGCCTCCGCCGCCGAAGCCCACGCGGACCCGGAGCTCGACCACGTCAGCGGCAGCGACTACATGGTCGAACACTGGCTGGCCTGTTACGCCGTCCTCTACCTGACCGCCGGCGAACGCGACCACGCAGGAAAGGGCGCCCCAACGCGGAACGCCCCGCAACGAGCGGAAACCTAAGCCTGCAGCCGAGAAAGTGCCGCAGGAATGGCCGCCGCCAGCAAATCCAGCTCCTCGTCCCCCGCCACCAGCGGCGGCGACATCGCAATCCCCTTCCCCAACGGCCGCACCAAAACCCCCTCGTCCCGCACCAGCCGCTGCAACTTCCCCGGCGCCCCGGGGTCCGCCGCCAGTACCTCCGCCGACAGCTCCACCGCGGCCAAGAACCCCAGCCCAGCCCGAACCTCCGCGACCAACGGATGCTCAGCCGCCCCGGCCAGCGCGTCCGCCAACGGCTTCTCCAGATCCCTCCCCCGCGGAATCAACCCGTCCTTCTCATAAATGTCCAACGTCGCCAACGCAGCAGCACAACCCACCGGGTGCCCCGCATAAGTAGCCCCATGGCGCAAAACAGGAGCCCCGGCAGAACCCGTGAAGAACGGCGCCGCCACCTCCGGCGAAACCAGCAACGCGGCCAACGGAATGGTCCCACCGGTGAGACCCTTGGCAGTCGTCACCATATCCGGCCGAACCGCCCACCGATCAATCCCGAACCACGTCCCCAACCGCCCGAACGCGGCAATCACGCAATCCGCCACGAAAAGCACGCCGTAACGGTGACAAACCTCCACCGCGGCCTCGAGATACCCCTCCGGCGGCAACAACACGCCCCCGGCACCGATCACCGGCTCACAGAAGAACGCGGCAACCCGATCCGCCCCCACCCGCAGGATCTCGGCCTCCAACGCCGGAACACTGTCATACGCCACATGCGAAAACCCCGAAGGCATCGGCCCGAACCCCTCGGCATTCACCGGGATCCCGCCCACGGCCGTACCGAACCCGTGCGTCCCGTGGTACCCCTGCGTCCGCCCGATGATGTGGGTCTTCTCCGGCCGTCCAGTGTGGACGAAGTGCGCCCGAGCGATCTTCACCGCCGTGTCGACGACATCACCACCGCCGGAGCCGAGGAACACCTTCGAACCCGGCACCGGAGCAAGCGAAGAGAGCCGCGAAGCCAATTCCAACGCCGGCTCGTTCGCGTAATACCCGAACAGGTTGTACGAATCCAGCTTCTCCAGCTGCGCCGTCACGGCCTGGGTGATCTCAGGCCGCCCGTGGCCGAAGTTCGCGTACCAGAGCGAAGCCGTGGCGTCGAAGTAGCGGCGGCCGGCGTCGTCCCACACGTACGAGCCCGAGCCGCGCGTGATCACGAAGCGGTCGCCGTCCACGGCGCCCATGTCCGCGAACGGGTGCCACAGCGGGTTCTCCATGTAATCCTCCTTGTGTCACAACGAAAGGAACTCGGCGATCTCCGACTCCGAGTACCCGATTTCCGCGAGCACCTCCGCCGTGTGCTGGCCCAGCACCGGTGGCGCCGACGTCGGCCGCGGCTGCGTGTCCGAGGCCTTCACCGGGAAACCCGTGCCGAGGTAGGTGCCGACGGTTGGGTGCGGCAGCCGCACGACCTGGTCGCGCGCGGCGGTCCACGGGTCGGCGTACACGTCGTCGATGTCGTTGATCGGCGCGGCCGGGATGCTCGCCGCGTCGAGGGCCTTCGTCCAGTCGTCGACGGTGCGCGTGACCAGCACTTCTTCCAGCAACGCGTTGAGCTCGTCGCGGTGCGCGGCCCGCGCCGCGTTGGTCGAGAACTGCGGGTCCTCCGCGATGTCCAGGCCGAGAACCCCGCAGAACGCGCGCCACAGCTTCTCGCTGCCGACGGCGATGACGAGCCAGCCGTCGGACACGTGGTACGCCTGGTACGGGACGATGCTCGGGTGCGCCGAGCCCATCCGGCGCGGCCGCGGGGTGTCGTAGAAGTGCGCACCGGCGGCGTAGATGTGCCAGGCGAGCTGCGCGTCGAGCAGGGAGACGTCGAGGTACTGGCCGCGCCCGGTGGTGTGGCGAGCCTGCAGCGCCATCAGCACGCCGATGATCGCCCACGTGCCCGCGTTGAGGTCGGCCACGGGCAGGCCCACCTTGGCGGGCGCGCCGTCAGGCTCGCCGGTCAGCCCCATCACGCCGCCGAGCGCCTGCGCGACGAGGTCGTAGCCCGGCCGGTCGCGGTACGGCCCCGTCTGGCCGAAGCCCGTGATCGACACGTGGATCAGCCGCGGGTTCAGCTCGGACAGCGAGGCGTACGACAGGCCCCACCGCTCCAGCGTGCCCGGGCGGAAGTTCTCGACGAGCACGTCCGCGTCGGCCACGAGCCGGCGCACGGCTTCGCGGCCGCGTTCGGACTTGAGGTCGAGCACGATCCCGCGCTTGTTGCGGTTGGCGGCAAGGAAGTACACGGCTTCGTCGCCGACGAACGGCGGGCCCCACAGGCGCGTGTCGTCGCCGTGGCCGGGCGGCTCGACCTTGACGACGTCGGCACCCATCTCGCCGAGGTACTGCGTGCAGTACGGCCCAGCCAGGATCCGGGAGAGGTCGACGACCTTGAGACCGTCGAGCGGGCGGACCTCGGGCATGGGGCGGCTCCTCGGGGCGTCGTCGCGGACCTACGCCTCCTTTCTACCTCCCGGCCAACGGATTACCTACCAACGGCCCATTGACGTGAACCGTTCACTCCTGTTGATTCTTGAGGAAGTATGTGCCGCTTTGAGTAGTTGAGTTGTGCACTCCGGGAGGAATTCATGCGTCGTCTTGTGGGCCTGCTGGCGGTCGCCTGCCTGACCACCGGCCTGGCCACCACCCTCACCCCGGCGAGCGCGGAAGCGGCCCCCGCCGCCCCGCACGCCGTCCAGCAGGAAACCGGCGCGCTGCCGCCGATGGGCTGGAACAGCTGGAACAAGTTCGGCTGCAACATCAACGAGACCCTCATCCGCGAGACCGCCGACGCGATCGTCAGCAGCGGCCTGCGCGACGCCGGCTACCAGTACGTGAACATCGACGACTGCTGGGCCGAGCAGAACCGCAACGCCGAGGGCAAGTTCGAGCCCAACCACGAACGCTTCCCGAGCGGTATCAAGGCGCTGGCCGACTACGTGCACGCCAAGGGCCTCAAGCTCGGCATCTACACCAGCGCCGGCACGCAGACCTGCGCGAAGACCATGCCCGGCGCCCTCGACCACGAGGACGTCGACGCGCAGACCTTCGCCGACTGGGGCGTCGACTACCTCAAGTACGACAACTGCAACAACGAGGGCCGCCCGGCCATCGAGCGCTACACGAAGATGGGCGACGCGATCAAGAAGACCGGCCGCTCGATGATCTACGCGCTGTGCGAGTGGGGCGAGAACCAGCCGTGGCTGTGGGGCAAGACCTCCGGCGCGCAGCTGTGGCGCACCACCGGTGACATCAGCGACAACTGGACCAGCATGACCGGCATCCTCGACCAGCAGGTGGGGCTCGAGAAGTACTCCGGCCCCGGCGGCTGGAACGACCCCGACATGCTCGAGGTCGGCAACGGCGGCATGACCGACGCCGAGTACCGCTCGCACTTCGCACTCTGGTCGCTGATGAACGCGCCGCTGCTCGCGGGCAACGACGTCCGCTCCATGCCGGCCGCGACGAAGGCGATCCTGGCGAACAAGGACGTCGTCGCCCTCGACCAGGACTGGGCGGGCGTGCAGGGCCACAAGGTCCGCGACGACGGCGACACCGAGGTGTGGACCAAGCCGATGTCCGACGGTTCGGCCGCGGTGGTGCTGTTCAACCGCGGGATTTCCGCCGCGACGATGTCGAGCAACGCGTCGGAGATCGGTCTGTCCGGGCGCGATTTCCGGGTGCGTGACCTGTGGACGGGTGCGGAGACGGAGAGCGCCGGGACGCTGCGGGCGACCGTGCCGAGCCACGGGGCGGCGGTGTTCCGGGTGTGGCCGGCCAAGTTCCCGGCTGCCGCACCGGCGGCGACGTTGTCTCTTGACGCGGGATCGTACTTCCCTGCTGGGAAGCCGTTCACGGCTCACGTCCGACTGACCAACGACGGCAGCACGCCGCTCGCCGCGGCTCGGGTGACGGTGTCGGCGCCGTCCGGCTGGCAGCTCGACGGGCGTGGTGACGTGCTCGTGCCCGCAGTTGCGCCGGGTAAGTCGTGGGAACGGTCGGTGACGGTGAAGCCCGTGAAGCCGGGCGCACAGGTCGCGATGTCGGCGAAAGCCACCTACTTCACGGGCTGGGGGCGGCGTTCGTTGTCGGCTGACGCGAGTGGACCGGTCGTGACACCGTTCGCTGCCGGAGTGACGCCGATGTCGAAGGCGCCGTTCTTGCTGACTGAGAACGGCTGGGGCCCGGTCGAGCGGGGCACCAGCAACGGCGAGAACCAGGCCGGCGACGGGAACCCGATCACGATCAACGGCCAGGTGTATTCGGATGGCCTTGGGGCGCACGCGCCTTCGCTGGTCCGGGTGTATCTGGGTGGGGGTTGTCAGACGTTCCATTCGGTCGTCGGACTCGATGACGAGTTCGCCACGGGGAGCGTGACGTTCGAGGTCCGCGGGGATGGGAAGACGCTGGCTTCGACGGACGTGTTCCGCCATGGCTCGGCGGCGCAGGCGCTCGACGTGCCGTTGGGTGGGGTGCAGGTGCTGGACCTGGTCGTGACGGATGGCGGGGACGGGAACAACACCGATCACGCAGACTGGGCTGACGCGGCGGTGAGCTGCTGAATCGGTCCGAACCATTCACACACGCCAGGCCGCGGCGGGAGAATGCGGCATGGCGTCGACGGAGGCCCTGCCGGCTGAGCACTGGATGATCACTGGAACCCGCAACGGGAAACCGCTGCCGGAAGTGGTCGTGCGGCGGTGGGCGTGGTTCTGCGACCACGCCCGCCGCAGCCGCATCCACTACGTGACCACGGAGTTCGTCGGCGTCGCCTGCGCGGCGGCGGTGCCGGTGTTCGCGGCGTTGCGGTGGGACGTGGCGTTCAGCGCGATCGCCGGAGCGCTGGTGTTGATCGCGACGACGATCCGGACGGTGCTGGGGTTCCATGACGACTGGATCGAGTACGTGCGGCTGCGGTTTTCTTTGGAAAGGGATGCGACGGCGTATTTGTACGGGATCGCGCCGTATGACGTTTCCGATGAGGAGGCGGTGAGGGTGCTGGTCACCCGGCATGAGGAGCTCGGTGCCGAGTTGAGGGATGGGTGGTTTGCGAGGAGGAAGAAGTTGGGGAATGGGGGGCACGCGATCAAACCGCCGGCGTAGGGGTGTTGGGGTTGGGTGTGCACCCCGAAGCTGGATTGCGTTGACGGTCGGCCACGTACATCGACCGATTCGGACCAGAGCTGATCACGCTTCACGACAAATGCGAGCCGACCGCAGAACTCGCTCGCCTGAGGTGAGCGCTATCGCCGAAGGTTGGTGACCGATTGGCGCGCCGGGCGGCTTAGCTGTCTGTGCACGAGGGCCATGTGTCTACCGCCCACTCCGGCCAGCTCGGCCAGCCCGCCGGTGGGGCGGGAATCTTGCGCCCGTCGAGTTCGGCGGCGTCAGGCACCTGGAACTGCTCCCGCCACGCATCCAGATCGGCCTCGCTCATCGGGAACGTCTGATGCGGTGTTGTTTCCTGGCGGCGCGCGATGCGGGCGAGCTGGACGTCCTTGTCCACGGGCAGGTAGACCACCTGGCATGCTGCCCCGACCGACCGGGCAAGCCAGCGCAGTGCCGACCGTTCGTCGCGGCTCCAGAGCCCGAAGTCGAGTACGACGCTGGTCCCCAGCCGCAGCGCCTGTAGGGCGACCGAGATGAGCCGCCCTTCGAGCACCCAGCGCTTTCCGTCGGCCATCGAATCGCCGAACAGCGGGATCATCCAGTGATCCGGGGTCAGCCGCAGTGCCCGGTGGGTTGCGGCAAGCTCTTGGGCGCGGGTGGTTTTCCCGGCCCCCGGGAGCCCGACCATCAGGAGCAGGGTGGCGGCACGCGGGTGTTGTGAATCGAAACGCTGCGACTGAGACATGACTTCCCTGATCAGGCGGGACGACCCGGCGTCACAGGAATATGAGTGACTGCCGGCAGGACACTGATCCGGCGGTACGTCCTGGCACTGCCCCACGTGGGGCAGGCAATGACCGCGGTTACGGGAACCGCGATACCGCCGCTAAGCGGCGGTTGTAGTCATGGATGCGCAGCAGCACATGCCTTGATCGTAGCGGACCGTCGATACCTGTGGGGACGGATATCTGTCCTGCGCTTGAACGTCAGCACTGGAGCCAGCGCTGTCCTGTTCAGCGGCCACTACGGCGCCCCGCAACGCGGCGATGGTTTGCGAGACGTCTTCACGGCGACCTCGGAGCACGACGGGGGAACAGCAACGCGCGCGCCGAGGACGGGCACAACCAACGCCGCGTTGGGGCCGGCGGTCAGCGGACGCCGAGGTCGAAGTCCAGGCTGTAGCGGTTCGAGGGCATCGCGCCGGCGGACTTCGCGCCGTCGATGGGGAGGACGGCGCCGTTGATGAAGCGGGATTCGTCGGTGGCCAGGAAGAGGATGGCCTTGGCGACTTCTGTGGCCTCGCCGACGCGGGCTGCGGGTGTGCTGGCCACGAGCTGGTGCTGCTTGGTCTCGAAGTCGTCGGGGGAGGCCAACGTCGAGCGGAGCATGTCGGTGTCGATGGCGCCCGGGTTGACGGTGTTGGCGCGGATGCCCTGGTGAGCGTGGGCGACGGCGAGGGACTTCGTGAGGCCGACCAAGGCGTGCTTCGTCGCGTTGTAGACCGGGTCGCTCGGACGGCCCATCACGCCGCCGTTGGACGACGTCGTGATGATGCTGCCGGAGCGTTGCGCGAGCATGTGGGGCAGCACGGCGCGCGTGCCGAGGAAGGCGGTGCGGACGTTGAGCGCGAAGATGGTGTCGAAGTCCTCGAGCGTGGTCTCCGTGAGGGGTTTGGCGAGGTGGACGCCGACGTTGTTCACCAGCACGTCGACGCGGCCCGTGTCCTCGATGACGCCCGCGACGAAGTCGTTGACCGCGGTCTCGTCGGTGGCGTCCACGAGTGAGTGGCGGTAGCCGTCCAGCTGAGCAGCCGGCTCGCGGATGTCGCTCGCGAAAACCACGGCGCCCTCGGCCAGGAACTCCTTCACGGTGGCGAGGCCGATGCCCCGCGCGCCCCCGAAGATCACCGCGACCTTGCCGGCCAACCGAGCCATCGTTCAGTCCCTCCCTCGAAGTTCGGCCACCTCGTAGTCCTCCGGCAGCCTGACCAGCGCGTCCGGCGCGCCGGTGTACCGCACCACTACGCCGTAGACGGACTCCGCCGCCTCCGCGGAAACGTACCCCGCCACCACGTCGGCCAGCACGTCTGCCACGGCGCGCCGCCGCGGGTCGCCGTAGCCGCCGCCACCGGGCAGGACGACGTCGACCTCGGCGTCCGGAGCCAAGGCGATGCGGCTCTTGACGGGCAGATCAGCTCCGGAAACCAGCCCGAACCGGCCGAGGGCGCCGGGAGAACCACCGTCCACACCGGACGCAGCGGCCCGCACCCGGTCGACGTTCCCGTTGACACTCCAGGGAAAATCGCCCCGCGGACCCATGGTGGTCCGCTGCCCCAGCCCGCCGCGGAACTGCCCGGCGCCACCCGAGTCTCGAGCCGCCGCCGACGCCGATCTCGATCATGTCGGTCACCGGCACCTTCACCGGCAGCCCCGAGCCGGGCAGCAGCCGGTATTCGCGGCCGACCTCGAACTCGTGCGTCACCAGAGGCGCGCCGTCGGCGACCAGGCAGAGTTTCGCCGTCGTGCCGCCCATGTCGAACGCCAGCAGCTCGCGTTCCCCGGCCCCGACGCCGAACGCGGACGCGGCGAGCGCTCCGCCCGACGGACCGGATTCGAGGATGCGGATCGGGTACCGGCCCGCGGTCTCGACGGTCGCGATCCCGCCGTGGGACAACATGATGTGCGGCGCGGGCCGCACCCCCAGCTCGTGCAGCCGGCGCGCCAGATCCGCCAGGTACCGCTCGGCGAGGTCCTGCACATAGACGTTGGCGACCGTGGTCGACGTCCGCTCGAACTCGCGGATCTCCGGCACCACTTCGGACGAAAGCGCCACCCGCAGCCGCGGCGCAACGCGTGCGAGCACCTCGGCCGCGCGCCGCTCGTGCGCGGGATTGGTGAAGGAATGCAGGAAACACACGGCGACTGCGTCGATGCCCCGCGCGTCGAGCTCGCGGCCCAGCCGCGCGACGTACTCCTCGTCCAGTCCCGTGTGGACGGTCCCGTCGGCCAGGATCCGCTCCGGCACGTCGAAGCGCAGGTACCGGGGCACCAGCGGTTCGGGCAGTTCGAGGCTCAGGTCGTAGAGCTCGTAACGGTGCTCGCGGCGCATCTCGAGCACGTCGCGGAACCCCGCCGTGGCGAGCAACGCCGTGCGCGCGCCCTTGCGTTCGATCAGCGCGTTCGTGACCAGCGTGGTGCCGTGCACGAGCTGCTCTACGTCGCCGAAGTCCAGCCCGGTGCGCGCGAACACCCCGGCCAGGCCTTCGGCGACCGCGAGAGCCGGCTCACGGTGGGTGGTGAGCACCTTCCCGACCGCGACGACCCCGGATTCGCCGAGCACACACAGGTCCGTGAACGTGCCGCCGATGTCGACGCCGACCCGCAGGCCCGCCATCAGCGCGGCTTCCGCGGCCACCGTGGGGACGTGTTCACCGGAGGCTTCAGCTTCGCCCGCACCACCAGCACGTTGGGCTCGTCCGACTCGATGAACTCGCTCAGCAGCCGCCGGAACGCCCGTCCGAACCCGGACACGCGGTCGGCGTGCACTCCGAACGACCGCGCCAGGCCGACGAAATCCGGGCTGTCCCAGTCGACGCCGCGGTGCGGCAGGCCTTCCTGGTCCTGGTCGTAGCGCAGCATGCCGTAGCCGCCGTCGTCGACGACCACGACCGTCACCGGCAGCTGCTCCTCCGCGAGCGTCGCGAGGTCGCCCACCGCGTAGAGGAAACCGCCGTCGCCGGTTACACACACGACGCGCCCGGTTCCGGTGGCGGCGGCGCCGAGCGACGCGGGGAAGCCGTAGCCGAGCGTGCCCCAGCCCATCGGGTAGGCCAGCCGGCGCGGCGCGCGCACGCGGTGGAAACCCCCGATCCAGTACCCGGCCACGCACATGTCGGTGACCAGCATGGCAGGTTCCGGGAGCACTTCCTCCAAAGTGGACAGGAAGTCGGCCGCCTGCGGCTCCTCGGTGCGGATGCGCTGGCGCACGCGGCGGCCGATGGACGCCAGCCGCACGGTCAGCTCGTCGAGGCCCGGCCGGCTGGCCGGGCGCAACGACTCGACGACGCGGCGGGCGTCACCTACCAACGTGATGTCCGGTTTGTAGTTTTTCCCCGCGTCGAACGCGTCCACGTTCACCGCGATGAGCTTGGGCGGCGCGGGCATCAGCCAGTTCTGCGTCATCAGGCCGTCGAAGTCGGTGCCGATCGCGAGCACCACATCGGCCTCGTCCCACAGCTCGCCGACCTCCGGGGCGTGCACCGGATTCGGGGCCAGGCAAGGGTGATCGAGCGGCAGCAGCCCGCGCGCGGCGAACGTGGTGATCACCGGAGCGGCCAGGCGTTCGGCGAGTTTGCCGATGGCCTCGCCCGCCTCCGAACGCAAGGCGCCGCCGCCGGCCCAGATCAACGGACGCCGGGCGCCGGAGAGGAGCTCGGCGGCGCGGGCCAGATCCGGCAGGTCGAGCACCCGCTCAGCCAGCGGCTTCGGCGGTCCGCTCGGCTCCGAGATCTCACGCAGGTAGTCCGTCGGGATGCCGAGGTACACCGGGCCGGTCTGCGGCATCAGCGCCAGCCGCGACGCGCGGTGCACGGTGGTGCCGATCTGGTCGGCGCGGTGGACGGTGAACCCGGCCTTGGTCACCGGCGCGAACATCGCCTGCTGGTCGGACGTTTCGTGGAGCACGCCGCGCACCACGCCGGGGCGCTTGAGTGTGGACGGGATGTCGGTCGCGACCACGAGCACCGGCGCGGCCGAGGCCATCGCCTCGCCCACGGCGCCGAGCGTGTTGGCCGCGCCGGGCCCGGTCGTCACGAGCGCGACACCGAGTTTTCCCGTGGCGCGGGCATAACCGTCGGCCGCGAACCCGGCGGTCTGTTCGTGCCGGACACCGACGATCCGGATTCCCGCTTCCGCCAACGCCTCCCACAGCGGCAGGTTGTGCACTCCCGGGAGCCCGAACACGACTTCGGTCCCGAGTGCCTTCAGCGCGTCGCCCAGATGCTGAGCACCAGTCCGTCCTGCCACAGCTGCCACTGTATCCACCGTGCGGAAAGCACCGCACGGTCGTCACCGGACACCGTTTGCCACCAGCAATTATGTGGTACTGGCCAGACAACGCCGCATCGTGCGTAGACTCGGGCTCCGGGGAGCGCCGATGCCCCCTGCGTGGCGGAAGGTGGTCGGAAAATGCCGTTGATGCCCGTGACCGACTCGATGTTCCTGATGGTCGAGACCCGCGAACACCCCATGCACGTCGGCGGCCTGCAGCTGTTCCGCAAACCGGAGAACGCGGGCGAGAACTACCTCAGTGATCTCCGCCAGAAGATGCTCGCCACCGACAACATGCGCAGCGTCTTCCGGCGCCGCCCCAGCCGGCCCGTGAACACCGCCGGGTACGTGCGCTGGGCCGCCGACGCGGAGCTCGAGCTCGACTACCACTTCCGCCACTCCGCGTTGCCGCAGCCGGGCCGCATCCGCGAACTGCTGGAGGTCACCTCCCGCTGGCACAGCACGCTGCTCGACCGGCACCGGCCGTTGTGGGAGATCCACCTCATCGAGGGCCTGCAGGACGGCCGGTTCGCGATGTACTCCAAGATCCACCACTCGCTGATGGACGGCGTCTCCGCGCTGCGCCACCTGCAGGGCACGCTGTCCGACGACCCGAACGATCTCGACTGCCCGCCGCCGTGGGGCAGCCGGCAGAACGGGACCAACGGCAACGGCCACGCGCAACCGTCGCTGTTCAGCCTCGCGGGCAAGACGTTCGACCAGGTCGCGGGCATCGCGCCGGCCGCGGCGAAGGTGGCGCGTGAGGCGTTCCGCGAGCACACGCTCACGCTGCCGATGCAGGCGCCGAAGACGATGCTGAACGTGCCGATCGGCGGCGCGCGCCGGTTCGCCGCGCAGTCGTGGTCGCTCGACCGCGTGCGCGCGGCGGCGACCGCCGCCGGCGTCTCCCGCAACGACGTGGTGCTCGCCATGTGCTCCGGCGCGCTGCGCGACTATCTCATCGAGCAGAGCGCCCTGCCGGACGCGCCGCTGATCGCGATGGTGCCGGTGTCGCTGCGCCGCAAGGCCGACGCCGGCGAGGCCAGCGGCAACAACATCGGCGCGCTGCTGTGCAACCTCGGCACCGACCTGTCCGACCCGGCGCTGCGGCTTTCGGCGATCCACACCTCGATGACCAACGGCAAGAAGCTCTTCTCGGAGCTCACGCCGTTGCAGACGCTGCTGCTCTCGGGCGTCAACGTGGCGCAGCTGGGCGCGTCGCCGATCCCGGGCGTCGTGAACAACACGCGGCCGCCGTTCAACCTGGTGATCTCCAACGTACCGGGCCCGCGCAAGCAGATGTACTGGAACGGGGCCGCGCTCGACGGCATCTACCCCGCGTCGGTGCTGCTCGACGGCCAGGCGCTGAACATCACGCTGACCAGCAACGGCGACAACCTCGACTTCGGCATCACAGGTTGCCGGCGCAGCGTGCCGCACCTGCAGCGGATCCTCACGCACCTGGACACGGCGCTGGCGGAGCTGGAAGGCGCGACGGGCGTCAAGTAGGGCTTACGCGATGCCTTCCGGGCTGGCGCCGCCGACCTGGATGGCGCCGGCGGTGATGCGCTCGATCTCGGCGAGGTCTTCGGGCGTCAGGTCGAGGTCGGCGGCGGCCGTGCTGGCCTCGATGTTGCGCGGCTTGCGGGCTCCGACGATGGCGACGTGGACGCCGGGCTGGGCGAGCGTCCAGGCGATCGCGAGCCGGCTGACCGACGCGCCCCGCTCGGCGGCGAACTTGGCGAGCTCGTCGACGATCTCCAGGTTGTGCCTCAGGTTTTCACCTTGGAACGCCGAGGATTTCGAGCGCCAGTCGGACTCGTCGAAGACCGAATCGGCTGTGAAGGTGCCGGTGAGCAGGCCGCTGCCGAGCGGGCTGTAGGCGAGCACACCGATGTCGTGCTCACGAGCGTAGGGCAGCGGATCGGTCTCGATGCCGCGGCGGAACAGGTGGTACGGCGGCTGCAGCGTCTCCACCGGGCGCGTCTCGTCGAAGGCGGCGAGCTCGGCAGCGGTGTAGTTCGAGACCCCGATGTGGCGCACCTTGCCCGCGTCGACGAACTCCTGCAGCGTCGCCGCGACCTCCGCCGCCGGCGTCTCGGGGTCGGGCCAGTGGATCTGGTAGAGGTCGAGGTGGTCGACGCCGAGCAGGCGCAGACTGTTGTCCACACCCTGGGTGAGCCACTCGCGGCGGGAGTCGCGGGCCCGTTCGGCGCGCGGTTTCGTGCCGCCCTTGGTCGCGATGACGACGCTGTCGCGGTCGTGCTCGAGTTCGCTGCGCAGCGCCTTGCCGAGGAGCTGCTCGGCCGCGCCGGCACCGTAGGCCTGCGCGGTGTCGAAGAGGGTCACGCCGAGCTCACGCGCGTGCCGGATCGCCGCGATCGCCGTGTCCTCGTCGAAGGAACCCCACTGCCCGCCGAGCTGCCACGTGCCGAAGGCAATCCTCGATACTTCGAGGCCGCTCCTGCCCAGAATCGTCGTACGCATGATCCTTAGGAGAGCACACGGGCCACGGCCCCGCACCACACCTGTGGCGTGGGTCCCGGCCAGCGGATATCGAGTTGTGCCGGATGTGCCGATGATCGGATACTCGCTCGCCGTGAGCCTCCTCGAGCCCCTGCGCGGCCGCAGTTTCCGCGCGCTCGCCACCGGACGGACACTCGCCACCTTCGCCAACGCCGTCGCCCCCGTGGCGCTCGCGTTCGCCGTGCTCGACCTCACCGGTTCGGCCGTCGACCTCGGGCTCGTGGTGGGCGTGCGCTCGGTCGCGAACGTCGCGCTGGTGCTGTTCGGCGGCGTGCTGGCCGACCGCCTGCCCCGCTCGGTGATCATGCAGGGCACCGAGGCGGCCGCGGCGATCACGCAGGGCGCGCTCGCCGTGAGCGTCCTTTGTGGATTCGCGTCGATCCCATTCCTCGTCGGGCTCAGCGCGGTGAACGGCGCGGTCGCGGCGATCTCCCTGCCTGCCGCGGCGGCCATCACGCCCCAGACCGTTTCGCGGGGCCGGCTGAGCCAGGCCAACGCCCTGCTCCGCCTGCTCACCAACACCGGCCGCGTCGCGGGCGCCGGCGTCGCCGGGATCGTGGTCGCCGTCGCCGGCTCGGGCTGGGCGGTCGCGGTGAACGCGCTGCTGTTCCTCGCCGCCGCCGTCGCCTACCGCGGCATCCGCCTCCCGCGCGGCGCCCGCGTCGAGGCGAGCCACCCGATCGCCGACCTCATCGCGGGCTGGCACGAGTTCCGCTCGCGCGCGTGGGTGTGGATCGTGGTGGTGCAGTTCGCCTTCGTCAACGCCGCCGGCCTCGGCACGCTCGTCGTGATCGGCCCGGTCGTCGCCGACGAGACGTTCGGCCGCACGGGCTGGGGCCTCGCCCTCGCGATCGAGACGGTCGGCTCCATCTTCGGCGGCCTCATCGCCGCGCGCTGGCAACCCCGGCGCGCGATGTTCGTCGGCGTGCTGCTGGTGATGACGGAGGCCCTGCCGATGTTCAGCCTGGGCCTGTGGCCCGCGCTGGTGCCGCTCCTGCTGACGATGGCCCTGGCCGGCTTGACGATGGAGCAGTTCAGCGTCATCTGGGACGTGTCCCTCCAGGAGAACATCCCCGAGGACCGCCTCGCCCGCGTGTACTCCTACGACGTGCTGGGTTCCCTCGCGGCCATGCCCATCGGCCAGATCGCGGCGGGACCGCTGGTCGAGCACCTGGGCCGCGAGCCCGTGCTGCTGGGCTGCGGTGTGCTGATCGTGATGGCGACTTTGCTCGCGCTGTCGAGCCGGCAGGTACGCGGGTTGGTGCGCCGGCGCCCGGTCGCCGCGGACACGGCGCCGGCCACCTGAAGCCGCCGCGAAACGGCTATTTCGGGCGTACCGCCATGAAGTTGATGGCGTGGGCGGTCATCACGACCTCGTCGTCGGCGTTGAAGAGCTCGATGTGCGTGCGGAGCAGGCCGCGGTCCGGCTTGGACTTCGAGAGGCGCGCCTCCTCGATGGTGGCGCGCACGTGGAGCTTGTCCCCGGGGCGGACGGGGCGGGGCCAGCGCAGGTCGTCCATGCCGGGGCTGCCGAGGCTGGACACCGAGGACAGGAAGTGGTCCACGAACATCCGCATCATCACGCCGGCCGTGTGCCAGCCGCTGGCGACGAGGCCGCCGAAGGGGCCGTGCTCGGCTGCGGCCGCGTCGGTGTGGAAGCTCTGCGGGTCGAAGCGCCGCGCGTACTCGACGATCTCTTCCGCGGTCACCACGGCTTCGCCGAACTCGTACACCGCGCCTTGCGGGTAGTCCTCGAACCAGCGGTCGTCGATCGGCGTCGTGAACTCGGTCATGGCTCGCAGCTAACCACAACAACAATTCGCTCCGCAGCGAACTGTCAGCGGGCTAGTCTCGGCCGATGACGGCCGGACCGGACATCGCGACCGTCGCGCAGGCGATCGGCGAACCGGCGCGCGCGGCAATGCTGCTGCAGCTTATGGATGGTGACGCCCACACCGCGCGCGTCCTCGCGACGGTCGCGGGTATCGCCCCGTCCACGGCGAGCGCGCACCTGCGCAGGCTGTGTGACGCGGGCCTGGTACGAGTGACGGAGTCCGGCCGGCGGCGGCTGCACCAGCTCGCCGGGCCGGAGGTCGCCCAGCTCGTGGAGGCCCTCGCCGCGCTCGCACCTCCCCGGCTGCCCGCGAACCTGCAGCCGGACCCGCCGACGGACGAACTGATCGAGGCCCGCGCTTGTTACGGCCATCTCGGCGGCCGACTCGGCGTCACGATCGCGGCACGGCTTCAGGAAGACGGTGTCGTCGGCGCGCTCCGCCCGGGCGACACCGACGCCGTACGCACCTTCGACCACCCGTTGCTCACCGCACTCGGGATCACCGGAGTCACCGCGGCTCCACCTGTCCGCGCCTGCCTCGACTGGTCACAGGGCAGGGTCCATCTCGCCGGCGCGCTCGGTGCCGCACTGCTGAGCGGCCTCCTCGACGCGGGCTGGGTGCGCCGCCGCCCGGCCGGGCGAGCCCTGCGGATCACGCCGATCGGCCGGGACCACTTGGCGCGGCTCGGTTTCCGGTAGTCAGGGTTCCCGGTAGCGAGTGTTTCCGGTAGTCAGGGTCTCCGATAGTCAGGGTCTCCGGAAGTCAGCGCCCGGGAGAACGCGGCTCCGGCGCGACGTCACGGTGCCCGTCGAGCTTCCACCAGCTCTCGAGGGTCTGGCGCAGCGCCTTGAGCAGCTCGCCGCCCGTTTCGAGCGGCACCAGCGCCGTCGGGCCGTCTTCGATGCGGAGGGCGGCCGAGAGACGGTCGTCGTGTTCGATGAGGCCCACGATCACGCGGGTGGGTTGACCGGTCATGTCGACAGTGGCGATCGCCTGCTCGTACCGCCAGCCCGTGGAATGCACGCGCCAGACCCTGACACAGTCTCCGGCGCTCGCGGCCGGTTTTCACCCCAACGTGCGTCGGGTCAGCGCACCACCCAGGGCCGCACCTCTTCGAGCAGCTTCGCGACGGCCAGCACGAGGTCGTCGGAGTGCCGCGGGCCCACGATCTGCAGCCCCACCGGCAATCCGGCCGACGTCCGCCCCGCCGGGACGCTGATCGCCGGCTGCTGCGTCATGTTGAACGGGTAGGTGAACGGCGTCCACTCCGGCCACTCGCTCAGCCCGCTGCCCGGCGGCACGTCGTGCCCGGCCTCGAACGGCGGGATCGGGATGGTCGGGGTGATCAACACGTCGTAGCGCGTGTGGAACTCGCCCATCAGGATGCCGAGCGCCGCGCGCGCCGCGGTGGCGTCGAGGTAGTCGCTCGCGCTGTAGGTCTTGCCCTGCTCCCACACACGGCGCAGGCCCGGGTCGACGCGGTCCTCGCTGCCCGGTGGGAACGAGTCCAGCAGCTTCGCCGCGCCGGTGGACCACAGAATGTCGAACGACGGCTTCGGGTCCTCGAATCCCGGGTCCGCCTCCTCGATCTGCAGCCCCGCGTCGTCGAGCGCCTTCACGGCCGCCGCGACGATCGCCGCCACTTCCGGGTCGACGTCCACGTAGCCGAGCGTCGGCGAGAACGCCGCGATCAGCCCGCGCACGTCGCGCCGCACGGCCTCGCGGAAGGTGGAAACGGGCGGCGCCAGCGCGGCCGGGTCACGCGGGTCGGGGGTGGCGATCACGTCGAGCAGCAGCGCCGTGTCGTCGACGCTGCGCGCCATCGGGCCGGCGTGCGAAAGCGGGCCGAACGGGCTCGCCGGGAACAGCGGGATCCGGCCGTGGGTCGGCTTCATCCCGACGATCCCGCAGAACGACGCCGGGATCCGCACCGAACCACCGCCGTCGGTGCCCACGGAGATCGCGCCCATGTCCGCCGCGACGGCTGCCGCGCTGCCGCCGCTCGACCCGCCCGCGGTCATCGCCGGGTTCACCGGGTTGCGGGTGATCCCGGCGAGCGCGCTGTCGGTCACGCCCTTCCACGCGATCTCGGGCGTGGTCGTCTTGCCCAGCACCACCAGGCCGGCCTCGCGCATCCGCGCCATCACGGGGCTGTCGACGTCCCACGACCCCTCGGCCGGGATGCTCGTCGAGCCGCGCCGCGTGGGCCAGCCGGCGGTGAGGAACATGTCCTTGATCGACGAGGGCACGCCGTCGAGCCAGCCGATCGGATTGCCGTCGCGCCAGCGGATCTCGGCGCCCTTCGCCTGCTCCAGCGCGCGGTCGGCGTCGACGAGGCAGTAGGCGTTGAGTTCGCCGTCACGTTCCTCGATGGCCTGCAGCGCGTCCTCGGTCGCTTCCACCGGCGAAAGCTCCCCGGTGGCGTAGGCGGCGACCAGTTCGCTGGCGGTCAGTTCCCGGTGGCTCATCCGGCTGCTCCCTGCGATTCCGACGGCACGTATCCGAGCCGTTTGTCCACGACGTTGTGCAACGGCTCCCCGGCCACCCAGCGGCGGAAGTTCGCCGCGAACACCTCTACCAGGGTGGTTCGCCAGCCGAGGAAGTCCCCCGACATGTGCGGCGACAGCAGCACGTCCGGCATGGTCCAGAGTGGACTGTCGCCCGGCAGCGGCTCGGTGTCGAACACGTCGAGGGCCGCGCCCGCGATCTGCCCGCCGCGCAACGCCGCCACCAGGTCGGACGTGACCACCAGCTCACCGCGCCCGACGTTCACGAACCGCGCCGACGGCTTCATCGCCCCGAACGCCGCCGCGTCGAACATGCCCTTCGTCTGCTCGGTCAGCGGCGCGACGGCCACGACGTAGTCGAAGGCGGGCAAGTGTTCCGTGAGCTGCGCGGAGTCGTGCACCGTGCCGAAGTCGGGGTCGCCCGTGCGCGGGCGCCGCCCGGCCCCGGACACGCGCAGCCCGGCCGCGCGCAGCAGCCGCGCGATCGAGCGGCCGATGGGCCCGGTGCCGACCACGAGCACCTCGCGCCCGGCGACGCGTTCGGTCTCGCGGTGCTGCCACGTGCCGGCACGCTGCAGGTCGAGCGAACGCGCGAAGTCCTTGGCGAAGGCCAGAACCACGCCCAGCACGTACTCGGCGATGGCGTCGTCGAAGACGCCCCGCGAGTTCGTGAGCACGACGTCGCTCTCAACCAGGCCGGGGAACAGCACCGGGTCGACGCCCGCGCTCGCGATGTGCAGCCAGCGCAGGTCGCCGGCCGCGTGCCATGCTCCGGGCACGGCCGTGGAGAGGAAATCGTAGACGAACAGCCCCTGGGCTCCGGTAAGCGCTTCGGTCAGTCCTCGCGCGTCGGTGTAACGAACTACCGCCACGTTTTCGATAGCGGCCATGTCCGGTGGTGGAGCCGACCCGCACAGCACCGCCAGCACGGGAAATTCCGAGGCGATCACATTGACACCGTAAAAGTGGCTCGTATGATTGTCAACAATCCGAGGACGACCCCCGGAGCACCGGACGTGTCATCTGCACAGGCGTATTCCGGAGGCTGAGCCTTGGATCTGGACATCCTCGCGTTCGAGGGCCCGCTAGCCCAGCGCGGCATCGGCGTGATCGCACCGTTCGACCTCGCCCTCGAACGCGAACTCTGGCGGTGGGTACCGATGGAGGTCTCCCTCCACCTCGCCCGCACGCCGTACGAGCCCGTGCCCGTGAGCATGGAGATGGCGCAGCTCGTGAGCGACAGCCGGCACCTCGCGGCCGCGACCCGCGACGTGCTGCACGTCGAGCCCGAGGTCGTCGCCTACCTCTGCACGTCGGGCAGCTTCGTGAACGGCATCGACTACGAACGCTCCCTCACCAAGGCGATCTGCGACGCGGGCGCACCCGACGCCGTGACGACCTCGGGGGCGCTGGCCGAGGTGCTGCAGCAGCTCGACCTGCACCGGATCTCGGTGCTCACCCCCTACGACGCCGACCTCACCGGCAAGCTCCACGACTTCCTCGCCGAGCTCGGCGTGACCACGGTGTCCAGCGACCACCTTGGTCTGGGCGGCGGCATCTGGAAGGTCAGCTACCGCACCATCGCCGAGCGCATCCTCGCCGCCGATCACAGCGACGCCGAAGCGATCTTCGTCAGCTGCACCAACCTCCCCACGTTCGACTTGATCGAGCCCCTCGAGAAAGCCCTGGGCAAGCCCGTGCTGACGGCCAACCAGCTGACCATGTGGGCCTGCCTGCGCCGCATGTACCTGCCGATCGTCGGCCCCGGCAAGTGGCTGCGGGAGGTCTCTTGACCCACCTGTCTAAGATTGTCGACAATCTGCGTATCCCGGAGGTTTTGTGACCACGATCGGCTTCATCTACCCCGACCACGCGGCCGAGGACGACTACCCGCTCGCCGAGCAGCTGCTCGGCGGGTCGGACGCCGACGAAGGCGACATCCGGCTGCCGGTCGAGCACATCTACGGCACCGACCTGCACGCCGTGCCGGAGCTGCTCGACCTCGGCAGCGAGGCCCGCCTCGCCGACGGCGCCGCCCAGCTCGCCAAGCACGAGCCCGACGCCGTGATCTGGGCCTGCACCTCCGGCAGCTTCGTGTACGGCTGGGACGGCGCGCGCGACCAGGCCGACCGCCTCTCCGCGGTGGCAGGGGTCCCGGCATCGAGCACGTCGTTCGCCTTTGTGCACGCGGCGCAGGCCCTCGGCGTGAAGCGCGTCGCGGTGGCCGCGAGCTACCCCGACGACGTCGCGCGCCTGTTCGTGGACTTTCTCGCCGCCGGCGGCGTCGAGGTGCTCACGATGGCGAGCGCGGGCATCGACACCGCCGCCGAGGTCGGCCGGCTCGAGCCCCAGGCCGTGGTGCGCCTGGCCGTGGCGAACAACCACCCCGAGGCCGACGCCGTGCTCGTGCCGGACACCGCGATGCGCACGCTCGGCGAGATCAACACCATCGAGACCGCGCTGGACAAGCCCGTGCTCACGGCGAACCAGGTGACGATCTGGGAAGGCCTGCGGCTCACCGGCACCACGCGCCTGGTGCGTTCGCTGGGCGCGTTGTTCCGGGTGAGGAGCTGAACCGTGGTCGTCCTGCCCGACATCGAACCGGTCAGCCGGGAGTCGACCGCCGCCGTGATCGCGCGCCAGCTGCGCGACGCGATCATGACCGGCGCGCTGCCTCCCGGCACACAGCTCGGCGAGACCGACCTCGCCTCCCGGTTCCAGGTCTCGCGCGGCCCGCTGCGCGAGGCGATGCAGCACCTCGTCTCCGAAGGACTGCTCCGCAGCGAGCGCCACCGCGGCCTGTTCGTGATCGACCTCGAGCCGAGCGACGTGTTCGACATCTACCTCGCCCGCTCGGCCGTCGAGCGCGCCGCCCTGCTGTGCGCCCTGCGCGGCGACCGCGAGCTCATCGCGGCCTCGCTGGAGCAGTCCGTGGCCGACATGGCCGCCGCCGCGAACGACGACGACCCCACCGCGCTCTCCGCCGCCGACCTCGCCTTCCACGAGGCCCTCATCAACGCCTCCGGCAGCAAACGCCTCGTACGCATGGCCCGCACCCTCCTCATCGAGACGCGCATGTGCCTGACGCTGCTGCAGAGCACCGAGCAGGGCGTGGAAGACCGCGTGGACGAACACACGCGCATCATCGACGCACTGCGCACCGGCGACGCGGACGCGGCCCTGCACCTGCTGGACGCGCACATGGAGGACGCGATCGGCCGACTCGTGCCGGGGACGAGCCTGAAGGAAGGCGGAGCGCCGGCTCCCGCGTGACCGTGACCACGAGCCGCGACCGCAACCGCGCAGGCGTGACAACGCCGGCCGAAGACCGCGCCACACCCGTTCAGTCATCGGACCGCGTCCCCAGCACCGGCTGGCCGCCGAGGCCGTCGCGGTAGGACGGGGACCACGGGAAGCGGCCGGCTTCGTCGGCGTGGACGAGTTGCAGGGCGCGGATGTCGTGGCCGTACAGGGAAACCGCGACCGACAGGTGCGCCGACGGTGACGTGAGGGCGACGACCTCGACGGAAGGCAAGCCCCGCAAGGAAAAGATCTCGCCGGGCTGCGGTGGACCGGAGTTGAAGGAGCGTTCGGCGGCGGCGCCCAGCAGCAGGATGGACGGGTGCGGCGGCAGACCGGTGACCACGAGCTCCGGCAGGCCGTGGGCCGTCAGGCCGACGGTGTAGGCCCAGGGCGGCCGGGGACCTGTGCCCAGCACGCCCTGGACGCACCAGCCGTACTCCTGGATCCGCTCGAGGACCTCCGCCAGGTAACGCTCCCCGGGTCTGGCCGTGTTTTCGCGGTCCTCACACTGCTCGCACATCGGTGCTCCCCCTCGTTCGACGAAACCGGTCCGGCGGGAGCCGGTCGGTCGAGGAGAAGTGAAGCGGGGAGCACCGACGAAAAATCAGCGGAGCGCTTCGGCCACCGCCGTGCCGAGGCGAGTTGTGGTAGCGGTGCCGCCGAGGTCGGGGGTGAGCTCGGCGCCGGCCGTGAGCACCTCGTCGACGGACGTGCGGATCGCCTGCGCGGCAACGGTTTCGCCCAGGTGTTCGAGCAGCATCGCGCCCGCCAGGATCTGGGCCACCGGGTTGGCGATGCCCTGGCCGGCGATGTCCGGAGCGCTCCCGTGGACCGCTTCGAACATCGACGGAAACTCACCCGATGGGTTGATGTTTCCGGACGGCGCCATGCCCAGTCCGCCCGTGACGGCGGCCGCCAGGTCACTCAGGATGTCGCCGAAGAGGTTCGACCCGACGACCACGTCGAGCCGGTCCGGCGCCTGAACCATGCGCGCGGCCAACGCATCCACGTGCATCTGTCCACTTTCGACGTCCGGGTACTTCGCCGCGACCTCGGCGAAGATCTCGTCCCAGAACGGCATCGAGTGGATCAGCCCGTTGGACTTCGTCGCCGACGTCACGCGAGAAGAACGCGTACGCGCCAGCTCGAACGCGTACCGGATGATCCGTTCCACCCCGACCCGCGTGAACACGGATTCCTGCAGCACGAACTCGTCCGGCCGCCCGGAGTTGTGCCGTCCGCCGATCGCCGAGTACTCGCCCTCGGAGTTTTCGCGGACGATCACCATCTCCAGCTCGTCGGCCGTCCGCCCCGAAAGCACCGACGTGGTGCCCGGCAGCAGCCGTACCGGCCGCAGGTTCACGTATTGCTGGAACGCGCGCCGCAGCGGGATCAGCAAGCCCCACAACGAAATGTGGTCCGGCACGCCGGGGAACCCGACGGCACCCAGCAGGATGCCGTCGAACGCCGCCAGCTGCGCCACGCCGTCGTCCGGCATCATCGAGCCGGTCTGGGTGTAGCGCTCGCAGCTCCAGTCGAACTCGGTCCACTGCAAGGAAAAGCCATGCCGAGCAGCGGCCGCGTCCAGGACCTTGCGCGCCTCGACCGTGACGTCGACGCCGATCCCGTCACCCGGGATGCTCGCGATGCGGTACTCGCTCACAGGCTCACCGCGATGTACTTGGTCTCGAGGAACTCCTCGATGCCGACCGTGCCACCCTCACGCCCGAGCCCCGACTGCTTGATGCCGCCGAACGGCGCCGCCGGGTTCGACACGATGCCCTGGTTCAGCCCGATCATCCCGGCCTCGAGCCGCTCCGACACGCGCAGCGCCCGCTTCACGTCGCTGGTGAACAGGTACGAAACCAGGCCGTACTCCGTGTCGTTGGCCTTCGCGATCGCCTCGTCCTCGGTGTCGAACTGGGTGATCGGCGCGACCGGCCCGAAGATCTCCTCCGACGCCATCCGCGCGTCGACCGGCACGTCCGTGAGCACCGTGGCCTGGTAGAAGTGGCCGGGCCCGTCCACGGTCGCGCCGCCGGTGAGCACCCGCGCGCCGCGGTCGGTGGCGTCCTTGACCAGCGCGGTCACCTTCTTCACGGCGGCTTCGTCGATCAGCGGACCGACGACCACGCCCTCCTCCGTGCCCCGCCCCATCGCCAGCGCCTGCATGCGCTCGGTCAGCCGCCGCGAGAACTCGTCGGCAACGCCGCGCTGCACGTAGAAGCGGTTCGCCGCGGTGCACGCCTCGCCGATATTGCGCATCTTCGCCTGCATCGCGCCTTCGACGGCGGCGTCGAGGTCCGCGTCGTCGAAAACCAGGAACGGCGCGTTGCCACCCAGCTCCATCGACGTGCGCAGCACCTTCTCCGCGCACTGCTCCAGCAGCTTGCGCCCCACCGCGGTCGACCCCGTGAACGACAGCTTGCGCGCGCGTCCGTCGCGGATCAGCGGCTCCATCACGCCACCCGCGTCGGTGGTCGTGACGACGTTCAGCACACCCTCGGGCAGCCCCGCCTCGGCCAGGATCGACGCCAGCGCGAGCATCGACAACGGCGTCTGCGCGGCCGGCTTGATCACCATCGTGCAGCCGGCGGCAACGGCCGGGCCGATCTTGCGCGTGCCCATCGCCATCGGGAAGTTCCACGGCGTGATCAGCAGCGTCGGGCCCACCGGCTGCTTGGTGATGAGGAAGCGGCCGACACCGTTGGGCGCTGTCGCGTACCCGCCGTCGATGCGCACGGCCTCCTCGGCGAACCAGCGGAAGAACTCGGCGGCGTAGGTGATCTCGCCGGCGGCCTCGGCCAGCGGCTTGCCCATCTCGAGGGTCATCAGCAGCGCCAGCTCGTCACGGCGCTCGATCAGCTTGTCGTAGGCCCGCCGAAGGATCTCGCCTCGTTCACGGGGTGCGACGGCGGCCCAGCCGGCCTGCGCCGCGACGGCCGCGTCGAGGGCCGCCATGCCGTCCTCGGCGCCGGCGTCGGCCACCTCACACAGGGCGGTGCCGGTGGACGGGTCCTGCACCTCGAAGGTCTTCCCGCTCTTCGCGGGCACCCACTTGCCGCCGACGAAGAGTTCCTTGTCGACCGCGCCGACGACGCCGGCTTCAGTGATCGCGCTCATCCAGCTTGCTCCTCCGTGTTGTCCCGAGGCCATGCTATGGATATTGTCAACAATCGACAACCGCCACAGTGCTTTCCCCAGCAACCTCACACCAAGAACCAGGAGCGCCGCATGGCCGAGCTTTCCCCGCTGCTCAAGCAGGCAACTCCCGTCGTGGTCGACCACGGTGAAGGGGTGTACCTCTACGACGTCGACGGGAAACGTCACCTCGACTTCACCGCGGGGATCGGCGTGACCAGTACCGGCCACTGCCACCCGCGCGTCGTCGAGGCCGCGCGCGACCAGATCGGCAAGCTCATCCACGGCCAGTACACGACCGTGATGCACAAGCCGTTGCTGGAGCTCACCCGCCGCCTCGGCGAGGTGCTGCCGACGGGTCTCGACTCGCTCTTCTACGCCAACTCCGGCAGTGAAGCCGTCGAAGCCGGGCTGCGCCTCGCCCGCCAGGCGACCAAGCGCCCCAACGTGATCGTCTTCCAGGGCGGCTTCCACGGCCGCACGGTCGCGGCGGCCACCATGACCACGTCCGGCACGCGGTTCAGCACCGGCATCGGCCCGCTGATGGGCGGCGTGCACGTGGCCCCGTTCCCCTACGCCTTCCACTACGGCTGGGACGAGCAGACCGCCACGAAGTTCGCGCTGCGCGAGCTCGACTACCTGTTCCAGACCGTCTCCGCGCCGAGCGAGACGGCCGCGTTCTTCGTCGAGCCCGTGCTCGGCGAGGGCGGCTACGTGCCGGCCAACACCGAGTTCATGGCCGGCCTGCGCGAGCGCGCCGACCGCCACGGCATCGTGCTCGTGGTCGACGAGGTGCAGGCCGGGTTCGGCCGCACCGGCAAGTTCTGGGGCCACGACCACTTCGGCATCACGCCCGACGTCGTGCTCATCGCGAAGGGCCTCGCGAGCGGTTTCCCGCTGTCGGGCATCGCCGCTTCGCACGAGCTGATGACGAAGGCGTACCCGGGTTCGCAGGGCGGCACGTACGGCGGCAACGCGGTTTCGTGCGCCGCGGCGATCGCGACGCTCGACGTGATCCGCGACGAGAAGCTGGTGGAGAACGCCGCCGAGCGCGGCCGTCAGCTGCTCGAGGGCGCGCGGCTGATCGCGGACAAGACGCCGGCGATCGGCGACGTCCGCGGCCTCGGCCTGCTCGTGGGCACCGAGTTCACGACCGCCGACGGCGAGCCGGACGGCGCGACGGCCGCGGCGGCCCAGCAGCTGGCGTCGAAGAGCGGCCTGCTGCTGCTCACCTGCGGCGCCTACTCGAACGTGGTCCGCATGGTCCCGCCGCTCGTCGTGAACGCCGAGCAGGTCGACGACGCACTGAAGATCTGGGGCGACGTGGTCGCCTCCGTCACCGTGGGGGGCTGAGGAATGGCGCGCTACATCACGATCAAGCTCGACAAGCGCGGCGTCTCCTGCCGCGCGCGGCTGCTCGACGCCGAGGCGCCGCGCACCTGCCAGGCCGTGTGGGACGCGCTGCCGCAGAGCGGTTCGGCTTACCACGCGAAGTACGCGCGCAACGAGGTCTACACGCTCGTGCCGCCCTTCGCGAACCCCAAGCCGGGCCGCGAAAACCCGACGATCACGCCGATCCCGGGCGACGTCGTGTACTTCGGGTTCGAGGCGTGGGAGATCGGCAACCCCGCGTACGGCTACGACGACGGCAGCGAGGCCCACGGCGACCAGGGCGCCACGGACCTCGCGATCTTCTACGGGCGCAACAACCTCCTGATCAACGGCGACGCCGGCTGGGTGCCGGGCAACGTCTTCGCCACGATCGAAGAGGGCCTCGCCGACATGGCGGCGGCCGCGCAGGACCTGTGGCTGCGCGGCGTTGAAGGCGAGACGCTCACCTACGCCCGCTCGGAGTAAGACCCCCAGCGAAGGCCTCCGCGTCCGGTGTCCGGACGGGCGCGGAGGCCTTCGTCGTCCCCCAGCACCCCCGGCTCAGCCGGGGCCGTTGACGTAGTTCTCGTACAGCGCCGTCCACACGTCGAGGTCGGCGAGCTCGTCGGCCAGGCACCGGCCTTCTTCGGTGAGCGCGAACCGCGTGTCGGGCGCCGGGCGCTCGTCCCACGAACCGGTCCCCCGGACGAGCCCCTCCGCGGCGAGCACCCGCAGCACCCGGGCGAGCCAGTGACGCGACAGTCGGGTGCGCCTGCGCAGTTCGGTGAAGCCCGTCTCACCCTCGGTGAGCACGTCGATCACCTCGACGGCCTTGCGGTAGCCGGTCACGTGCAGCGGTCCGGGCACGGCACACCTCCTTCGCACGCGACGCTAAAGCGGTCGGGCACAAGGAACTCGAGCCGTTGACGAAGCTTTGACGCGGCCGCCGCGGGCGTTGACACCACGCCTCCGTCACCCGGGCGTGTGAACCTCCGAGACTCACCATTCGTGGCAGCCCCATCACCGGTTCGGGTAACGACGACGCCCGGTTGTCGCAACGGCAGTCTGCTACCCAGAGTGATCAACTGATCTCGCGGCTACCTACGGTGGCCGTCCGTCCACAATGGCACCCCGCCGAAGAACACGAAAGCCTTACGCGTTTACGGTGGAAGATTCGTGACGCCCACCCCAGCCGGCGAATGGCTTTTTGACACCACGCCAGGGCGGTGAAAATCTTCGTTCGCTCCTCGCGAGAGCACAACTGAACACAAATCAGAACAAGGAGCCCCTCAATGCACACGTTCATCCAGCACGCGCACCACGGCCACGACCTGATCACGGGTCTGCTCGCCCACCTGGCGCACGTGCTCGGCTGGCTTGTCTGATCTGGCGGCAAGGTTTCACCGGGGGCCGGCCTGTTGGCGCGGGCCGGTCCCCTCGGTCACCCTTTCTCCGAAACACCAGTTCCGAATCACCCGCCACGCCGTGCGCAACGGCGTGGCCCAGTGTTCTTTCCGGCCATTTTTCGGCGGCTCGCGGGGCGTCGCCGAAATGGTCGTTTTTTCATTTCCAGGTGAAGGGGACGGGGCACCGAGGCCACCGGTCGCCACAGGGGCGCGAACGGTCCCTTCGCGACACCCCTCCCGTCAACGTGAAGAAGTTTCATAGCGAGCCCTCCACGCGACGTACTACGCTTCGGTAACCAGGCACCGGCGCGTGAGGGAGTGGCAGCTGATGGGTACCGTCGCGGCACGGCTGGCGGACATCGTCGGGGCGGAGAACCTGCTGGTCGGCGACGCGATCTCCGACGATTACGCCCACGACGAAGCGCTGAGCGTGCAGCAGCAAAAGCCCGCGTACGTGGCGAAGCCGCACAGCGCCGAGGAAGTCGCGGAGCTGCTGAAGGCCGCGACTGAAGCCGCGCTGCCCGTGACCGCGCGGGGCTCCGGCACCGGGCTCTCCGCGGCCGCGCGACCCGTCGAAGGCGGCCTGCTCGTGTCGTTCGAGCGGATGAACGCCGTCCTCGAAATCGACACCGTGAACCACGTCGCCGTGGTGCAGCCGGGCGTCACGCTGGCCGAGCTGGACCAGCGCACGGCCGAGGCGAACCTGACCTACCCCGTGTACCCCGGGGAGCTCAGCGCGAGCATCGGCGGCAACGTCGGCACCAACGCTGGCGGCATGCGCGCGATCAAGTACGGCGTGACCCGCAGCAACGTCCTGGGCCTGCAGGCCGTGCTGCCCACCGGCGAGATCATCCGCACGGGCGGGCGCACGTCGAAGATCTCCACGGGCTACGACCTCACGCAGCTGATCGTCGGCTCGGAGGGCACGCTCGCGCTCGCCACCGAGGTCACGGTGAAGCTGCACCCGCGGCTGCCCCACGGCGCCACCGTGCTCGCGCCGTTCGACGACTTCGACCAGGTGATGGCCGCGGTGCCGAAGATCGTGACGAGCGGGCTCGCGCCCCACATCCTCGAGTACATCGACAACCTCACGATGGCCGCGATCGTCTACAACGAGAAGCTCGAGCTCGGTGTCCCCGACGCGATCCGCGACAAGGTGCAGGCGTATCTGGTGGTGGCGCTGGAAAACCGCGACACCGGCCGGCTGGGCGAGGACGTCGAGACGCTCGGCGAGCTGCTGGGCGAACTCGGCGCGATCGACGTGTACGTGCTCGAAGGCGGCTCCGCGCGCAAGCTCATCGAAGCGCGGGAAAAAGCGTTCTGGTCGGCCAAATCCGCGGGCGCCGACGACGTGATCGACGTGGTCGTGCCGCGCTCGTCGATGTCGCCGTTCCTCACCAAGGCGCGCGAGCTGGCGCTGGCCGCGGGCGCCGGCGCGATCGGCTGCGGGCACGCCGGCGACGGCAACGTCCACCTCGCGATCTTCTGCAAGGACCCGCAAACGCGCTCGAAGCTCCTCACCGACATCTTCACGTGCGCCATGGACCTCGGCGGCGCGATCTCCGGAGAGCACGGCCTCGGCCGCACGAAAACCAAGTACCACAAGGAACTCGAAGACCCGGCGAAGCTCGAGCTGCTGCGGCGGATCAAGCAGGGGTTCGACCCCGCCGGCATCCTCAATCCCGGTGTCCTCTTCTCCTGAGCCCTGAGCCTGACCCAGAAAGTGAGCAGCATGAACGGCGCCCAGTCCCTGATCCGCACCCTCGTCGACGCCGGGGTGGAGGTCTGCTTCTCGAACCCCGGCACGTCGGAGATGCACTTCGTCGCCGCGCTCGACTCCGTGCCGGAGATGCGCGGGGTGCTCGGGCTGTTCGAGGGCGTGGTGACCGGCGCGGCCGACGGCTACGCGCGCATCGCAGAGAAGCCCGCCGCGACCCTGCTGCACCTCGGCCCGGGCCTCGGCAACGGGCTCGCGAACCTGCACAACGCGCGCCGCGCGCACACGCCGGTAGTCAACGTCGTCGGCGACCACGCGACCTACCACAAGCAGTACGACGCGCCGCTCGAATCGGACATCGACGCGCTCGCGGGCTCGCTCGAAGGCTGGGTACGCCGCTCTTCGCACACGAAGGACGTCGGTGCCGACGCAGCGGCAGCCGTCGCGGCTTCGCAGGACGCGCCGGGCCGGGTGGCGACGCTGATCCTGCCCGCCGATTCGTCGTGGGGCGAAGGCGGCGAGACGTGCGCGCCGATCCCGCCGCGCGCGCCGCAGGCCGTGGACGCGACCACGGTGAAGAACATCGCCGAGGTGCTGCGCAGCGGTGAATCGGTGGCGCTGCTCATCGGTGGTCCCGCCTGCCGCGAGGCCGGGCTGCTGGCCACCAGCCGCATCGCCGCCGCGACGGGCGCGAAGGCGCTGATCGAAACCTTCCCGGCGCGCCTCGAACGCGGCGCGGGCCTGCCGAACATCGAGCGCCTCGGGTACCTGTCCGAGCAGGCGATGTACCAGCTCGACGGCGTGAAGCACCTGATCGTGGCCGGCACGCGAGCGCCGGTGTCTTTCTTCGCCTACCCCGACAAGCCGAGCGTGCTCGTGCCCGAGGGCGCCAAGGTCCACGTGCTGGCGGAGGTCGGGCAGGACGTGGCCGCCGCGCTGAGCGACGTCGCCGCGATCGTCGCCGCCGACGTCGAGCCGGTGCTGCAGGAGGCTTCGCGTCCGGCGTTGCCGAGCGGTCCACTGACGGCGCAGAACTGGGTCGCGGTGATCGGCGCGCTGCTGCCGGAGCAGGCGATCATCGCCGACGAGGCCAACACGTCCGGCCTGCTGCTGCCCGGGGCCACGGCGGGAGCCCCGCGCCACGACGTGCTGACGCTGACCGGCGGCGCGATCGGCTACGGCATGCCGGTGGCCACGGGCGCCGCGATCGCCGCGCCGTCGCGTCCGGTGATCAACCTCCAGTCCGACGGCAGCGCGATGTACACGATCTCCGCGCTGTGGACCCAGGCGCGCGAAAACCTCGACGTCACCACGGTCATCCTCAACAACCACGCCTACGCGATCCTGCGCATGGAGCTGCAGCGCGTGGGCGCGGCGTCGGACGGGCCGAAGGCCAAGGAACTGCTCGACCTCAGCCGGCCCGACATGGACTTCGCGAAGATGGCCGAGGGCATGGGCGTGCCTGCCACGCGCGCGACCACGGCGGAGGAGCTGGCCGAGCAGTTCAGCCGGGCGCTGGCGGAGCCGGGGCCGCACCTGATCGATGCCGCGGTGGCGCCGCTGCTCTAGTTTCGCTAGACCGCAGCGGGTTCCCGTGCGGCCGTCTTCGCGCGGACCCGGGGCACGAGGGCCGTGAGGCCCAGCCCGATCACCGCGGCGACGGCCGCCACGGCGAACGTCGTGCGGAAGCCCGTGAGCGAAGGGACCGTCAGCGCGCCGACGGTGATGGTCAGGTTGGCGAGCAGCGTGGCCATCACGGCGCTCGACGTCGAAGTGCCGACGGAACGCATGAGGGCGTTGAGGCCGTTGGCGGAAGCCGTTTCCGTCACCGGCACCGAACCCATGATGAGCGCGGGCATGGCGGCGTACGCAATGCCGACGCCCGCGCCGATGATCACGGACGCCGTGATGAGCTCGACGACGTTGTCCATCAGCAGGATCGCGAAGACGTAACCGAGGGCGATCACGACGGACCCGGTCATGAGGGTGACGCGCGCGCCGTGGCGGTTGGTCAGGCGCGCGGAGACGGGTGAGAGCGCCATCATGACCAGGCCATTGGGCGCGAGGCAGAGGCCGGCCTGGACCATCGTCTGGCCGAGTCCGTAGCCGGTGGCCGACGGTGCCTGCAGCAGCTGCGGGAACGACAAAGCCATGGCGTACATGGAAAACCCGACGAGGATCGACGCCAGGTTCGTGAACAGCACCGGCCGCCGCGCCGACACGCGCAGGTCGACGAGCGGGTCACGGCGACGTAGCTGGTACCAGCCCCACGTCAGCAGCACGACGATCGCCGCCGCGGCGGTGGCCAACGTGCCCGCGCTGCCCCAGCCCCATTCGGCGCCCTTGACGATCGGCAACAGCAAGCACGTGAGGCCCATGACCAGGCCCAGCGCGCCCACGTAGTCGAACGGCGCGGGCGTGTGCACGGGCGATTCGCCGACGTAGCGCAGGATCAGCCCCGCGCAGATCACGCCGAGGCCCGCGGAACTCCAGAAAAGCACGTGCCAGTCGGCGTTCTGCGCCACGACGGCCGCCAGCGGCAGCCCGATCGCACCGCCGACGCCGAGCGTCGCACTCATCAACGCGACGGCCCCGCTCACCTTCTCCGGCGCCAGCTCGTCACGCATGATGCTGATCCCCAGTGGGATCACACCCATCGCGCACCCCTGCAATCCCCGGCCGACCACCATCAGCGCGAGCTCGCTGGTGAGTGCCGAGACGACCGAGCCGACGACCAGCACGGCCAGGCTCGCGAGCAGCACGCGCCGCTTGCCGTAGAGGTCACCGAGCCGCCCCGCAACGGGCGTGATGATCGCGCCCGCCAGCAACGTCACCGTGACCACCCACGCCGCGTCGGTCGGGGATGCGTTGAGCAGCTTCGGAAACGCCGGGATCAGCGGCACCACCAACGTCTGCATGAAAGAAGCGACGAGGCCGCACGAAGCGAGCACCGGGACGATCGCTCGTCCGCTTGTCTGACCCACGTTGCGCCCCCGGTTTAGTCGTACGCAGTACCGGAAGGGACGCTACCGCTTAGACCGTCCTTGTCGGGAGGTACGTGATTGATCCGACTTAGCGGACTGGGCTGAATGGAGCAGTCAAATCGGGCGCGAGCCTGGCGACGCCCGTCCGATTTCGGGCGGGAGCGCGCGGTACTGTGTCGACGGGCCGGGGGAGCGCCCGGAACGACGGAGGCGACGGGGGCCAGTAGGTGGGGATTTTCGACAAGATCCGCGGCGAGTTCATCGACATCATCGAGTGGACCGACGACAGTCGTGACACGATCGTGTGGCGCTTCCCGCGCTACGAGAACGAGATCAAGATGGGCGCCAAGCTCACCGTCCGCGAATCGCAGGCCGCGGTCTTCGTCAACGAGGGCCAGGTCGCCGACGCCTACGCGCCCGGCATGCACACGCTGCAGACGCAGAACATGCCCATCATGTCCACGCTCAAGGGCTGGAAGTACGGGTTCAACTCGCCGTTCAAGGCCGAGGTCTACTTCGTCAACACCCGGCAGTTCACCGACCTCAAGTGGGGCACGCAGAACCCGATCATCCTGCGCGACCCGGAGTTCGGCATGGTCCGGCTCCGTGCGTTCGGCGGGTACGCCGTGCGCGTCATCGAGCCGGTCGCGCTGCTCAAGGAGCTCGCGGGCACCGACCCGCAGTTCCGCACCGAGGAGGTCTCCGAGTACCTCCGGCAGATGATCATCGGCAAGCTCGGCCCCGCCATCGCCGCGGCCAAGGTGCCGATGCTCGACCTGGTCACCCAGCAGGACCGGATCGGCGGCGCGATCGCCAACGCGCTGAACCTCGAACTGCACGCCAACGGCATCGAGATCTCGAAGTTCATCATCGAGAACATCTCGGTCCCGCCCGAGGTCGAGGCCGCGATGGACAAGCGGACCCAGATGGGCGTGGTCGGTGATCTCGACCAGTACACGAAGTTCCAGTCCGCCAACGCGATCGAAGCGGCCGCGAACAACCAGGGCGGCGCGGGTGAAGGCCTGGGCATCGGCCTCGGCATGGCGCTCGGCCAGCGAGCCGCGGGGCCGCAGGGCGCGCCGCAGCAGTACCAGCAGCCGCAGCAGTACCAACAGCCCCAGTACCAGCAGCAGCCGCAGCAATATCAGCAGCAGCCGCCGTCCGCGCCGACGCCGCAGATGCCGCCGCCGCTGCCCCAGTCCGAGCAGTGGTTCCTCGGGGCGAACGGTCAGCAGCTCGGCCCGTTCGACCGGAGCCAGCTCGGGCAGCAGATCTCGTCAGGCACGCTGACCCGGGAGACCCTCGTGTGGAAGTCCGGAATGCCGCAATGGACGCCGGCCTCGCAGGTGCCGGAGGTCTCGCCGCTGTTCGGCGCGACCCCGCCGCCGCTGCCGCCGCAGTCCTGAGCCGTCCAGACTCGTCCTGCGGAGGGGAGCCGCCATGACCAACCCGAACTACCCGCACCACGGCCCGATGCCGAGCGGACCCATGCCCGGAAGCCCGGGCCCGATGCCGGGCGCTGCCATGCCCGGCGGATCCACGTCTGGTGGCCCGATGCCGAGCGGACCCATGCCCGGAAGCCCAATGCCCAGCGGCCCGATGCCGGGCGGTGCCATGCCCGGCGGACCCATGCCTGGTGGCCCGATGCCGAGCGGACCGATGCCGGGCGCACCCATGCCCGGCGGTCCCCTGCAGTCCGGTCCGCCACCCGCGTTCGCTCCGGCGCACACGGCCGCGACCACCTACCCGTGCGGCGGCTGCGGAGCTCGCCTGGAGTTCGCGCCGGGGTCGACCTCGATGCAGTGCCCGTATTGCGGGTACCGCCAGGAGATCACGGCGGGCGACCGGCAGATCCGCGAGATCGCGTTCGCCGACCTGACCGACCTGGCGCGCAAACCGGTCGCCACGATCGGCCAGTACGTCTTCAAGTGCCAGCGCTGCGGCGCCACCACCGAGACGAACGAAACAGCCAGTCTGTGCCAGTTCTGCGGTGCCCCCTTGGTGATCGACGCGCACGCGTCCGGGCAGCTCGTGCCCGAAGGCGTGCTGCCGTTCCAGTTCGACAAGGGCGCGGTGAGCACACACCTGAAGAAGTGGACGAATTCGCGCTGGTTCGCGCCCAACGCGCTGAAGAAGGTCGGCACCGCCGAGTCCACCAAGAGCACCTACATCCCGCACTGGACCTACGATTCGCAGACGGACACCGTCTACTCCGGACAGCGCGGCGAGCACTACTGGGTCACCGAGACCTACTACGACAACGGACAGCAGAAGACCCGCCGGGTACGGCACACGCGCTGGTATCCGGCGGGCGGCCGGGTGGGCCGGTTCTTCGACGACGTGCTGGTGCCGGGCAGCACCCAGCTGCCGTCGAAGGAACTCGACAAGCTCGCGCCGTGGCCGTTGGAGCAGGCCGAGCCGTATCAGCCGCAGTTCCTCGCCGGGCATTTCGCGCTGCGCTACGACATCGAGGCCGAATCCGGCTTCGAGGAAGCGAAGCGCCGCATGACGCCGGTCATCGAGGACGACTGCCGCCACGACATCGGCGGCGACGAGCAGCGCGTGCAGTCGATGAACACGCAGCACCGCGACGTCACCTTCAAACTGATGCTGCTCCCGGTCTGGGTCGCCACCTACGTCTACGCCGGCAAGAACTGGCGGATCCTCGTCAACGGCCGCACCGGCGAAGTCCAGGGCGAACGGCCCTACAGCAAGGCGAAGATCGCCATCGCGGCCCTCATCGCGCTGATCGTCATCGCCGCGATCGTCTACTTCGTCGCGATCCGCGGCCACAGCAGCGGATCAACGCATTCGTCGACAACCAACTCGACCAGTCACCACACCACGGTCACGCACCACCATTGACGCGGGCCCGCGCGACGGTCGCGGTGTGAAATCAGGTCGCGGGGCGTGCGATCCAGGTGAGGACGCCGCCGTGGCCGGAGCAGGTGCCGGAGCGGTGCTGGCTATAGCTGTAGCTGCCGTCTTTGCACTTGGCGGTTGCACCGGCGGGGTTGGAGGACGGGCGGTGTACGCAGACGCCGGAGGAGTTGCGGTAGTAGTCGCCGCTGCAGGCGGCCGTGTTGGTTTTCGGCGGGGCCGCAGTGGTTTTCGGAGTGGTTTTGGCTTTCGCCGTGGTTTTCGGAGCCACCGCCTTTGAGGCAGTGGTTTCCGGCGCGACGTAAGGCGGCACCGAAGTGGTCGAAACGGGCGATTCGGTCGTCGGCGTTGCGGAAGTCGTTGCCGGCGAAGAGGAAGTGCTCGGCAGCAAAGCCGTGGTGACCGGCGGCACGACACCACCGCTTCCGGTCGGCGCCGGTGTCGCCCCGCAGCCCGCGACCAGCAGTCCGGCAGCCAGCACCATTCCCAGTTTTCGCAACACCCTGTGCCTCCTCGGAAAAAAGACCGTGCGCCGCCTTGTCGAGGAATAGCCGCACCGCGTTACATTCGTGAACAAATACGTAGAAGGGTGCGAAATCCGTTGCCGGGCAACGAAATTCGGCCGGCACCTTTCCCGGGTTGTCACGCCACCGTTTCCCCGAGGAAGATGTGCGCGTGCGAAAACGAGCGGTGGTGGCCGGGGGCGGCGTTGTCGGGCTGACGACGGGGCTCGCGCTCCGGCGGGCGGGGTTCGAAACCCTGGTGTGCGAACAGGAATCCGAGATCCGCGGCGTCGGCGCCGCGCTGGGGCTGTGGGCAAACGCGCTCGCGGTGTTCGACCGGCTGGGTGTGGGTGGTGACATCCGCGCGGCCGGCGTGCCGAGCGCGATCCGCTACCAGGACCCGGCCGGGCAGGTCATGGACGAGTACTACGGCGACCTCGCCGACGTCGATTACCTCATGGTCACGCGCCAGCGCCTCAACGAGCTGCTCGCCGCCGCGCTGACCGCCGACGAGCTGCGCACCGGCGCCCGCGTCACCGGCTACCGGGACCACGACGGCGGCGTGACCGTGGAGTTCGCCGACGGTTCCACCGAGGAAGCCGACCTCCTCGTCGGCGCCGACGGCGTGTATTCGCGCGTCCGCGAGCAGCTCTCCCCCGGTTCGGCCGCGCAGGAGTACCCGGGCCACCTGGCGTGGCGCGGGATCGTCGCCGAGAGCGCGATCCCCGAAATCACCGTGGAACGCTTCGTCGTCGGCCGCGAACGCACCCGCGGCGGCGTGGTCCGCAGTGGCGGCGGTACGGCGTTCTGGGTCCTCGCCCAGCTGGGCGCGCCGCCCACCACGCGTTCCGCGAAGGAGGAAGCCCTCGCCCGCGTCGACCACCTCTACGACGGCGGCTGGCCGTTCCCCCTGCGCGAAGCCATCGAGGCGACGCCGGAGGACCGCGTGGTCAGCAACCGCGTGATGGCGCTGCCCCTGCAGTCCCGCTGGGTCTCCGCCCACGTCGCCCTCGCAGGCGACTCCGCGCACGCCGTCTCCCCGCACATCACTTCCGGCGCCTCCCTGGGCATCGAGGACGCGCTGGTTCTCGCCGATCACCTGACGGACGCGGACGTCCCTGCGGCATTGCAGGCTTACGAAGCCGACCGGCTCCCGCGGTACGCCGAGGTGTACCGCTGGGTCGACGAAGTCGCCGCCGCGGCCGACGAACCGCACCTCTACGCCAAGGAGTTCTTCGACTTCGTGAGGTGGATGCTCGGCCGATGAGTTTTCAGGCGCCCGCCGGTCAGTACGGGCACACCGAAAACGAACGGAGACCCCCATGGGCAACGTGCGCTGGCACCTCATGATGTCGCTCGACGGCTTCGCCGCCGGCCCCGGCCACTCGATGGACTGGATGTCCGGCATCAAAGTCAGCCCCGCCACCCACCACGACGCCATCGCCACCCTCGGCGCCGTCCTGGGCGGCCGCCGCGGCTACGACGCCCTCGCGCAGCGCTTCCCCGGCCAGGCCAGCCGTCAGCCCTACGGCGGCGGGTGGACCGGCCCGGTGTTCGTGCTGACCCACCACCCCGACGACGCGATCCCGGACGCCGGCATCACCTTCCTCGACTGCGACCTGGCCGAGGCCGTCGAGATCGGCCTGGCCGCCGCGAAGGGCAAGGACCTGGAGATCCACAGCCAGGACATCGCCCGCCAATGCCTGGAGCTCGGCCTGATCGACGAGTTCCACGTCCACCTGGCCCCCGTGATGCTCGGCTCGGGCGTGCGCCTGTTCGACAGCCCGGGCACGGCGCCCGTCCGCTGGGCCCGCATCCACGACGTACCATCGCCGGCCGCACGGCCTCCGCCGCCCTCGCCGCGGTGACCCCCGGCCCGGACGACACGGTGCTGATCGGCGGCGCGGGGGGGCGGGGTCGGGGTCTTCGCCGTCCAGCTGGCCCGGATCGCCGGAGCGCGCGTGATCGGCACGGGATCAGCGGCATCGGCCGAGTTCCTGCGCGAGCTCGGGCTTTTTCTCGCGGGTGTGGCGGTCCTCGCGCGCCGACGTTCAGTACAGACTGCGCCTTCCGCGAGCGGCTCAGTCCCGGCGGCACGTTGCCCGAAACCTACGTTCGCCACTGGCCTTCCGAGTAACTCTCACGAATCCGCCGGACACCACCCATCCGACGTCCGCCCCGCCGCCATTCCGCAGAAGCCTTGCAACCCCCGCACCACCTCGCCGCCCTCGACGCGCAGGACCGAGACGGGCTTGGCTTCCGGGACGTGGCGGCCGATGTCGCCGCCGTAGTCGATGGTGCCGGTGACGCCTTCGATGTACTTGTTGGTCTGGCGGTCGTCGGGGCGGGAGGTGTGTATGGCGGTGATCTCGCGCCACACCGCGCCCGGCGTCACGGGGATGTCGGCGGACGTCTCGCGCAAATACGCCGTCGCCGTGATCATCACCAGCGCGGCGTCGTAGGACAGGGCGGCGTGGCCGTCGAAGGAGCGGCCGCGTTCTGTTTGCTCGAACGGGAACAGCGTGCGGTCCAGCGTGGTGTAGAAGTCGCGCGCCAGGCCTTGCGGGTCGGTTGCCGGTTCGCTGGCGAAGGACAGGTAGTAGTACGGCAGCGCGCGGTTCTGCTCGCGCGCCACTTGGTCGGCGACGTACCGGGACACGTCGTCGTCGCCGAGGATCGTGGCGGTGCTGCCGCATTGGGCGGCGCCGGTGGCGAAGTCGCCGAAGTCCGGGACGCCGCGGCCGGCGAAGAGGACAAAACCGTTGTAGGAGCACGTGTCCCGGCCGGCCGCGGCGGCGTTGCCGACGAGGCGTTCACCGTAGCGGTCATGCGATGACGGCGCCTGCTGCCCGCCGTCCGGGGAGAAAGCCCGGGCCTCGACCGAAAATCCCTTGTCCTTGAACGACTTCATTACGTCGTCGCGCAGGTTGGTGCTGTAGGTGTCGGAGTCGTCGTCCGAGTAGTACACGCGCAACACTCGCGGGCCTGGACGGGTGGCAGCGAACGCCGCGGCCACCGCCGCCTCGCGACGGTTCTGCGGCGCCACCTGGAAGTACACCGGGTTCTGGTCGGCGAGCCCGTCGGCCGACAGCGTCGACGCCACCACGGGCAGCCCCGCGTCGCCGAGTGCGCGGATGGTCTGTTGCGTCGGCAGGCTGCTCATGTCCAGCCCCACCACGCCGACGATGCTGCGGTCCTGCTCGGCCATCCGGCTCAGCTGCCGCGCGACGGCCACGCCCTGCCGCATCCCGAGCCCGCCGTTGGCCACGAGCACGCGCACGATCGGCTCGGCCGTCGCCGTGGCGGTGAGCTGCCGAAGCTGCGCGACCGCGACGCCTTCCAGCGACTCGCGTTCCGCCGTGAGACCTTCGGGTGTGCCGTTGGGCGACGTCAGCGCTTCGAGGTCGACGAGCGTGATGTACGGCCGTTCCGGGTGCGCGGCGTGCAGCTCGGCCGCGCGCCGGTTCTGGTCCGTGATCACGGAAAGCACCTGCCGGATCGTGTCGTCGGCGGGCTGGTACACCGAGAACGAGCCGTCGGAGATCCCCACGCACTCGGTGCCCGTCCACGTGAGCCACTCGCTCGACGTGCCGCAGTGGCTGGTCCGGTAGTCCTGGTACCGCACGCCGACGAAACTCGCCACCAGCGCGACGATCACCAGTGGCACCCCCAGCCGCATCCACCGCGTCGCCCACCACGGCGGCCTCGACTGACGGCGCCGCAACACATACGTGTCCCCCAGCGACTGCAAGTGCTTGCGCGCCCTGCTCCGCTGCTCGGGCGTGCCCGGGTCGAGGCCGATCGGCAGGTACCACGCGGCGGCGTCGCGGGCGCGGCGGTCCCGCAACAGTTCGTGCTGCCACGAGCGGTACGCGTCGCCCGCGTCCGCAGCGGTCCACCGTGGACGGTCCTGGCTCGGCCGGTCCTCCGGCGGCGGCGCGTCGCTCGTGCTGACCACCAGCAACGGGTCGAACAGGCCCGTCTGGTTGCGCACGTCGTTGATGAGCTCCAGCAGCCGGTAGCCGCCGTTGGTGGTGGTGACGTGGTCGAGCAGCAGCACCGGGTACGTCATGCGCCGGCGCCGGAAGAACTGCAGCCGGTAGCCGCGGCGCAGGTCTTCGAGGAACGCGTTGACCAGCAGCCGCGCGACGAACTCCGGCGACTCCTGCTGCCACTCACCGTCGGTGAGGCGCACCGCGAAGCGCACAAAGCTGCCCGACATCTCCGGCGCGAGGTGCGGCTGGCGCAGGAACCAGCGGTACCGCCCGGAAAGCAGCGGCACGCGGCCCGTGACGGCGAGCCGGAACGTCGCCATCGTCAGCAACCGCAGCACCAGCAACGGGTACTTCCACGCGTCGTTGGACGGCACCAGCTCCTTGCCGACGTTCTCGATCGCCGAGCGGAACCGCACCAGCAAGCCGTTGTCCTGCAGCTTCCGCAGCAACGTCCGCTCCGGCGGATCCGACGCGGGCAGCTTCTCGGCCATCAGCTGCACGACGAGCGTGAACAGCCCGAACCGCAACCCCGACCCCCGCGAACGCGGGCTGCGCAGCAACTCGGTGCGCGCTTCCCACAGGATGTCGCGGATCGCGTGCACGCTCGCCGCGGTCGCGGCGCCTTCGGTGTCGTTACGCCGGTCAAGCGGGAGGTACGCGTACCGCACGCCGCCGCTGGGCCGCGCCGTGCTCAACCGCCGCTTGAACTCTTCGAGCACACCCTCGGCCGGACCCACCAGGCAGACCATCGGCAAACCCTTGCGGCCCGCGCGTTCCTGCTGGTAGCCAGGCTCCCACTCGACGTTCACCGAGTGCAACGACCGCGGCAGATCGCCCATCCGCGGCCGTTGATACAGCGCGCCGACGAGCTTCACCAGCTTGTCGGACCCCGCGAACGCGAGCGGGTCTTCACGCTCCTCGATGGGCGTCGTCGTGGTCTGGTCCATGAACCAGTTTCACATGCGACGAGCGGGAGGGCTCCCGGCATTTCTGCCGACACAGCAGCGAATGGCCTAGTCGGCGGGCCATTCGTAGGACAGCTCGTAGCGGTCCGCGGCCAGGACCATGTCGTTCATCTCGAGCGGCGTGCCGTCGGTGCCGTAGGCCACCCGGGTGACGGTGATGACGGGGACACCATCGGCGAGCTGCAACAACGATGCTTCATCGGGAGTCGGCATCCGAGCGCCGACGTGCTCGACGAACGAGCCGAGGGTGTGACCGGCTTCCTCCAGCCGCGCGTACGCACCACCGGAGCCGGTGTCGACTTCTTCGATCGCGGTGCCGCGCGTGAACTGCCGGGGCAGGCGCGACACCGCGAGTTGAACCACCAGCCCATCGGCACGCATCACCCGATCCCTCACGGTGATCTCGGTGCCTTCGTCGATCGCCAGGTGCGCTGCGGCGCGGGCATCAGCCTGTTCGAACCGGATCTTCACGGAGGAGGACGGAGTGAAGCCGCGCGCCGCTGCGTCGGCGAGGAAAGCACCGCGGTTGCGTTCACGCGCTTCGCGGGACAACCGGGAACGGCCGATGCGCTGGATGCTTGCCGGCGGCCGGACGAACACTCCGCGCCCATGCTCAGATGTCACCAAACCCTCGGAGCGCAACATGTTCACGGCTTCACGAACCGTCGGCCGCGACACCCCGTAGGCATCGACCAGCTCACGTTCGCTGGGCAGCTGCTCGCCCGGCGCGTACTGGCCGGCCGTGATCTTCTCGCGCAGGTCTGCCGCTACCTGCCTGAACGCGGGTACGCCGCTTCTGCGATCCACCATGCCACTATTGTCGCACTCGTAAGCTTGTCTTGACCAGACGCCCACCTTGTGTCACCGTTAGTGGCCAGGACATCATAACAAGTCAAGGGCGGGCTGGTCATGGATTCGTTGACGGAACAGATCGAGGTCGCACGGGCGCGGCTCGAGGAAGTCCGCTACTCCCGCGGCTGGACACTCTCGAACATCCAAGAGATGACCGGCCTCCCCAACCGCGTCACCGCCGCCCGCTGGTGGTTCCGCGCCCCGCACTCGAAAAGCGCCCAACGGTTCGCCGAGTACGCCCACGAACTTGGCTGCGCCATCCGCCTGCTCGTCATCGAGGACGACCCCGCCGAACGCCCCCTGCCCTGGCGAGAACGCATGCCGCACACCGACTTCACGACCCCAGACCCCGATGCCGACGCGATGGCCGAACCCCAACGCCTGCAAGAGAAACTCCGCCGCGCCCGGATGGCCGCCGGTCGATCGCGCACCGACCTCGCCGAGGCCCTCGGCACCAGCCCCATCCACATCTGGTGCCTCGAGTACAGCCCGACCGTGCACGACTTGGCGCTGTGCGAATTCCTGATGTACGCCCGTTTCCTCGGCTACACCATCCGGCTGGACCTGGTGCCCGAGCACGACTCCGTACCCGAAAGCGAGAGGGGCTCTTCCCCGGAAGAATCCGGGAAAGAGCCCCTCTCGGTCAGTGCGTACTAGCAGCCGGGTTTATTCGTAGATCTCGCCCTTGGCCGCCTTCGCCACCAGCGACTCCGGCGGCAGGAAGTGGTCGCCGTACCGGGCCGCCAGTTCGCGGGACCGGTCGACAAAGCCCTGCAACCCACCGGCGTACTGGTTGATGTACTGGATCACGCCACCGGTCCACGCGGGGAAGCCGATGCCGAAGATCGAGCCGATGTTGGCGTCGGCCACGGTGGTCAGCACGCCCTCGTCGAAGCACTTCACCGTTTCGAGAGCCTCGGCGAAGAGCATGCGCTCCTTGAGGTCTTCGAAGGGGACGTCGCCGGTGCCCGACTTGAACGCGTCGCGCAGGCCGGGCCAGAGGCCGGTGCGCTTGCCGTTCTCGTCGTACTCGTAGAAGCCGGCGCCGGTGCTGCGGCCCTTGCGGTCGTACTCGTCGAGCATGCGGTCGATCACGGCTTCCGACGCGTGCGGCGTCCAGGTGCCGCCCGCGGCCTCGACCGCGGCCTTCGTCTCGACGCGGATCTTGCGCGGCAGCGTGAGCGTGAGCTCGTCCATCAGCTGCAGCGGCGGCGCCGGGTAGCCGGCCTGCGAACCCGCCTGCTCGATCGACGCCGGCTCGACACCCTCGCCCAGCGCGGCGACGGCCTCGTTGATGAACGTGCCGATCACGCGCGAGGTGAAGAAGCCGCGGCTGTCGTTGACGACGATCGGGGTCTTCTTGATCTGCAGGGTGTAGTCGAAGACCTTCGCGAGCGTCGCGGGCGAAGTCTTCTCACCGCAGATGATCTCGACCAGCGGCATCTTGTCCACCGGCGAGAAGAAGTGGATCCCGATGAAGTCCTCGGTCCGCTTCACGCCCTCGGCGAGGGTGGTGATCGGCAGGGTCGAGGTGTTGGAACCCAGCACGGCATCGGAGTTGACGATGCTCTCGATCTCGCCGAACACTTTGTGCTTGAGCTCGACACTCTCGAACACGGCCTCGATCACGAAGTCGACGCCCTCGAAGTCAGCCGCGTCGCCGGTCGCCTTGATGCGGCCCAGCAGCTCGTCGGACTTCTCCTTCGTGGTCTTGCCACGGGAAAGAGCCTTCTCCTCGAGCTTGGCCGCGTAGCCCTTGCCCTTGTCGGCGGCTTCCTGCGAGACGTCCTTGAGCACGACGTCGATGCCGGCCTTCGCGGAGACGTACGCGATTGCCGCGCCCATCATCCCGGCGCCGAGGACACCGACCTTGCGGGCGGTGTACTTCTCGAAACCATCGGGACGCGAGCCGCCCGAGTTGATCGACTGCAGGTCGAAGAAGAACGCCTTCGTCATGTTCTTCGAGACCTGCCCGGTGGCCAGGCTGACGAAGTAGCGCGTCTCGACCTTGATCGCGGTGTCGAAGTCGACCTGCGCGCCCTCGATGGCCGCGGCCAGGATCGCGCGCGGCGCCGGCATCGGCGCGCCCTTGAGCTGCTTGCGCAGGTTCGCCGGGAACGCGGGCAGGTTCGCCGCGAAGCTCGGGTTCGACGGGGTGCCGCCCGGGATCTTGTAACCCTTGACGTCCCACGGCTGCACGCCGCCTTCGGGGTTGGCCTTGATCCACGCCTTGGCGGCGGGCACCAGCTCCTCGACGGTGTCCACGACCTCGTGGACCAGGCCCAGCTCCAGCGCCTTGCGCGGCTTGTGGCGCGTGCCCTGCAGCAGCACGTTCAGCAGCGCGCTCTGGATGCCGAGCAGCCGCACCGTGCGCACGACGCCGCCACCGCCGGGCAGCAGGCCCAGTGTGACCTCGGGCAGGCCGATCTGGCTGCCCTTCGCGTCGGCCGCGATGCGGTGGTGCGTGGCGAGCGCGATCTCGAGGCCACCGCCCAAAGCGGCACCGTTGATGGCCGCGACGACCGGCTTGCCGAGCTGCTCGATGCGGCGCATCTGCGTCTTCATCAGCGTGCTGGACTCGGTGAACGCGGCCGCGTGCTCCGGCTTGGCCTGGATCAGGTCGCGCAGGTCGCCACCGGCGAAGAACGTCTTCTTGGCCGACGTGATCACGACACCGGTGATGTCGTCCTTCTCCGCCTCCAGCCGGTCGACAGTTACGCCGAGCGACTCGCGGAACGCGGAGTTCATGGTGTTGGCCGACTGGTTGGGGTCGTCCAGCGTCAGCGTGACGATGCCGTCCGCGTCCTTCTCCCAGCGGATGGTCTTGCTTTCAGCCATTGGAGGTCCTCACACCCGCTCGATGATGGTCGCGACGCCCATGCCGCCGCCGATGCACAGGGTCACCAGGGCGCGGCGCGCCTGGCGGCGTTCCAGCTCGTCGACCACGGTGCCGACCAGCATCGCGCCGGTGGCGCCGAGCGGGTGGCCCATGGCGATCGCGCCGCCGTTGACGTTGACCTTCTCCTCGGGCAGGTGCAGGTCCTTCATCCACTTGAGCACGACGGAGGCGAAGGCCTCGTTGAGCTCCCACAGGTCGATGTCGTCCGGGGTCAGGCCCGCGGTCTTGAGCACCTTCTGCGTGGCCGGCGTGGGGCCGGTGAGCATGATCGTCGGCTCCGAGCCGATGGCGGCGGTGGCGACGATGCGCGCCTTCGGCGTGAGGCCGAAGGTCTTGCCGACCTCTTCGCTGCCGACGAGCACGATGGCCGCGCCGTCGACGATGCCGGAGGAGTTGCCGCCCGTGTGGACGTGGTCGATCTTCTCGACCTGGTGGTACTTCTGCAGCGCGACGGCGTCGAAGCCGCCCATGTCGCCGATCGCGGTGAACGCGGCCTTGAGCTTGCCCAGGCCCTCGACGGTCGAGCCGGGGCGACGGTGCTCGTCGTGGTCGAGGATCGTGACGCCGTTGATGTCCTTCACCGGCACCACGGACTTCGCGAAGTACCCGCCTGACCAGGCCGCCTCGGCCTTCTCCTGCGAGCGCACCGCGAACCGGTCGACGTCCTCGCGGCTGAAGCCCTCCATCGTCGCGATGAGGTCGGCGCCGATGCCCTGCGGCACGATGTACTCGTCGTACGCCGTGGTCGGGTCCATGAACAGCGCGCCGCCGTCGGAACCCATCGGCACGCGCGACATGGACTCCACGCCGCCGGCGATGATCAGCTGGTCCCAGCCCGAGCGCACCTTCTGGGCCGCGATGTTGGTGGCCTCCAGGCCCGACGCGCAGAAGCGGTTGAGTTGCACGCCCGCGACCGTCTCCGGCAGGCCGGACACGAGGGCGGCGGTGCGCGCGATGTCGGCGCCCTGCTCACCCACCGGCGAGACCACGCCGAGCACGATGTCGTCGATCGCCTTCGGGTCGAGGTTCGGGTGGCGGACCTTGAGCTCTTCGATCAGCCCGACCACCAGGTCGAGCGGCTTGGTGCCGTGGAGGGCACCGCCCTTGTTCTTACCTCGAGGCGTGCGCATCGCCTCGTAGATGTAGGCCTCGCTACTCACTGAACACTCCTCCGCGCAGCGGCGTGGTTGGACACTTCGGTGTATCTCACGGCCGAGCATACCGAGCCATGGGTGCTAATGCCCATTAACATAAGCCTGGCGAACCCGATGGTGTCAATGGGTTGCCGGTGTTCCGATTAGCGCTATCGTCGGTTCACCATGAGTACTCCAGCCCGCGGGTCGCGCCCCCGCGACCGCAAGGCCCAGCTCGCCGCGGTCGCGGCCGGGCTGTTCCGCGCGCGCGGCTTCCACGGCGTCGGCATCAACGACATCGCGGCCGCGGCGGGCGTCACGGGGCCGGCGCTGTACCGGCACTTCGCGGACAAGCAGGCGATCCTGGCGTACGTCGTGCTGGCCGGGATCGACGACATGGAGGCGGTGACCGCTTCGGCGTTGTCGGGTGGGCCTGACCAGCTGGAAGTGCTGCTGACGGGGCTGGCCACGCAGGCTGTCGAACGGCGCGAGATCGCTGCTTTGTGGCGCTGGGAAGGCCCTCATCTGCCACGCGACGAGCGGCGGGAGATCCGGCGGCGGTCTGGTGCGGTACTCGACGCGTGGACGAAGGCGCTGCTGGAAGTCCGCCCTTCGCTGACAACCGACGACGCCGAATTTCTCTGTTGGGGCGCGCTGTCGGTGTTCGGCAGCGTGGCTGTACACCACACGACGGTGGCCCGTCGCCGGTTCGTTCCGCTGCTCGTCGAGCTCGCGTTGGCTGTGCTCAACACCACACTGCCGTCGGCCGGTCTGGTGGAGCCCGTCCGCAACGGCCTCGGCACCCCGTCCCGCCGCGAACAGGTCCTGGCCGCCGCGACCACACTGTTCGCCGAACGCGGCTTCCACGCGGTGAGCATGGAGGACATCGGCGCAGCGGCCGGGATCGCCGGACCCAGCGTCTACCGGCATTTCCCCAGCAAAGCGGCCCTGATGGTCGCCATCGGACACCGGGCGGCGGACCGGCTCGCCCTGGCCGCCGAGCAGGCGATGCGCGCCCCCGACGAACGCACGGCACTGCGCCGGCTGGCGGCTTCGTACGTCCACACGCTCCTGCACACGCCTGAGCTACTGGTCTCCTTCACGGGCGACCGCGTCACCATGCCGGACCGCGACAAGGCCGATTTGCTGCGCGTGCAGCGGGACTACGTGGACTCCTGGGTGGCACTGCTGTCGACGATCTCGCCCACCCTGCCGGCCCGCGAGGCGAAAATCCGGGTGCACGCGGCGCTGACGATCGCCAACGACCTCACGAGAACCCGGCGGGTGAGCGGGCGGCCGCGGTTCGAGGCGGAGTTGACGGCGTTGCTGCACGCGGTGCTGGAGTACTGAAGAAGCTCTAGGCGAAATCGCTCCCCCTCACCGCATCGGCGTGCGAGCATGCCGAGTGCCCACCGGACGAAGGCTGCACCTGGTCACGGCGGACGAAGGACATCGGGTGTCGACGCTCGAACTGTTCTTCGACCTCGTGTTCGTGTACGCGATCACGCAGACGACCCAGCTGATGGCCGACCACCTGAGCCCGCTCGGCGTTGTCGAGGGGCTGTTGGTGCTGGCGGTGCTGTGGTGGTGCTGGTGCTGCTACGCCTGGCTAGGCACGACGATCCACGTGGACCACGGCATCGCGCGGCTCGCGATGTTCGGGGCGATGGGCGTGATGTTCCTGCTTTCGCTCACGGTGCCGGAGGCGTTCACGGACCGGCCGGGTGGGCTGGACGGGCCGTTGCTGTTCGTCGGGTGTTACGCGATCGTGCGGGTGCTGCACGAGGTCGCGTACCTGGGCGCGGCGCGGCACGACCCGGAGTTGCAGGGCGTGCTGCTGCGGATGTTGCGCGGGCTGGTGCCGAGCATCGGGTTGCTGGTGCTGGCGGCGTTCCTCGCCGGGCCGTGGCAGCTGGTGCTGTGGGTGGTCGCGCTGACCGTGGACTACGTGAACGTCTACTTCTCCGGCCCCGCCGGCTGGCGGCTCAACTCGCCGGCGCATTTCGCGGAGCGGTTCGGGCTGATCGTGATCATCGCGCTCGGCGAATCGATCGTGGCGATCGGGATCGGCATCGGGCCGGTGCCCATGACGTGGCTGATCGCCGGCTGCGCGCTGTGCGGCGTCGCACTCGCCGCGGGCATGTGGTGGACCTATTTCGACGTGGTCGCGCGCGTCGCCGAGCGCCGGCTCGCGGGCGCGAAGGGCGTGGAGCGCACGAAGCTCGCGACGGATTCGTACACGTTCCTGCACCTGCCGCTGATCGCGGGGATCGTGCTCGTGGCGCTGGGCCTGAAGAAGGCGTTCCTCTACCTGTCCGACACTGCGCACCACCTACCCGGCGAGGCGCTGCACGGCGTGCCCATCTGGGCGCTCACCGGCGGGCTCGCGTTGTATCTCGTGGCGCTGAGTGCGTTGCGGCGGCGGAACGTCGGCAGCTGGAACGTCCAACGGCTCGTACTCGCCGCCGTGCTGCTCGGGGTCACGCCGCTGCTGGAGCACACCCCCGCGGCGGTGGCTGTGGTCACCGTCGCCGTGGCGGTGCTGGGGCTGGTCGCGTTCGAGCGGATGGCCTGGGTGCGGCGGCAGGTCCCCCTGCCGCCGCGTTGACCAGCGAGCCTCAGCTCACCAGGTAGTTGCCGGCGACGTCGGGTTTGGTCGGGTGGTAGTAGTCCACGATGCCGTCCGACCAGACGGACACCGCAATTCGATCTTCGGCGTCCGGGCCGAATACGTCGAACAAGGCGTCGATGTTGGCCGGACTGAAACCGATGGCGAGCATCAAAGCGGTGAAAAGCGGACGTTCGATAAGGCCGTCGCCGTCGGGGTCGCCGAGGGCGGACAACGCGTGAGCGAAGTCGGTGACGGTGTCGTCGAACTTTTCGGGAGACAGGACGCACGCGGTGAACTCGTCGTAGCTCACCTTGCCGTCGCGGTTGGCGTCGAGCTCGCGCTCGACGGTGGTCCACCACTTGGCAAAGGAGGCTCTCAGCGCCGCCTTCGCTTCGGGACCCGAGCCGTCGGCCACCTGCTCGACGCGGTCGGACATAGCCGTGAAGTCGCTCCCCTCCAAGAATCCGCTGTGATCGACATCGAACAATTCGAAAACGACCTTTACCCGATCTTCGGCAGTGACGGTCATGACTCCCCATATGATTCCGGCGGAAATTCCACACCGAAGTGTGCCGAGACCCAGGTAACCATGAAACCGTTTCCACACTAAAGAGTGCAATTGCCGTCACCCGGCGAATTCACCGGAGAAGCGCAGCAGTTCGGCCGTTCGAACCGGCACCGGTGACGCACTGCCACGCGAGGCCCGCCGGCCCGTGCTAACCTACTCGCGAGTAGGTAACCCGAGGGGGAGGCCACATGGCTGCGGCGAGGAAACGAGACGCGATGGGCTTCGGCCTGGCCGCGCTCACCCGGCTGGCCGGGAGCAGCGTGATCGACAGGGCCGGGCTGCGCGGGCCGGTGCAGAACCTGGTCAAAGCGGGCACCCGCAACGGTTTCCGCGCGGCGGGGGCGGCCACGCGGTCGTTCAAGTCGGTGCGGCGGCTCGGCAAACCCGCGCGGCTGGCCCCCGCGCAGGAAGTCACCGGGCTGTTCGACCTCACGCCGAGCGAAGACCAGCAGCTCATCGTGGAGACGGTGACCGAGTTCGCCGCCGAGCAGCTGCGGCCCGCCGCCGCGGACGCCGACGCCAAGCTCGCGGCGCCCGAAGGCCTGCTCACGCGTGCGGCCGAGCTCGGCATCAGCCTCGTCGGCATCCCCGAGGAGCTGGGCGGGGCGGGCACCGAGCGGTCCGTCGTCACCAACGCGCTCGTCGCCGAGGCCCTCGCGCACGGCGACATGGGGCTGGCCGTGGCCGTGCTCGCGCCGTCCGCGGTGAGCACGGCGCTCGTGGCCTGGGGCGACGAGCAGCAGCAGGCCGACTACGTGCCCGCGTTCGCCGGCGACCAGGTGCCCGCGGCGGCACTGGCGCTGCTGGAGCGCACGCCGCTGTTCGACCCGTTCAAGCCCGCCACGAAGGCCAAGCGCACGCCGAAGGGTTACCAGCTCGACGGCGTGAAGTCGCTGGTCCCGCGCGCGGCGGAGGCAGAGTTGTTCCTCGTCTCGGCCGATCTCGAAGGCCGCGGCCCGGCGCTGTTCCTCGTGGAATCGTCGTCGGCGGGCGTCACGGTGGAGGCCGAGCCGGCGATGGGCCTGCGTGGCGCCGCGACCGGCAAGCTGCACCTGGAGAAGGTCGCGCTGCCGGCGGGCGCGTTGCTGGGCGGCGGGAAGGCCGACGTGTTCACCGAGGTCGTGCGCCTCTCGCGGCTGGGCTGGGCGGCGCTCGCGGCGGGGACGGCGAAGGCCGTGCTCGACTACGTGGTGCCGTACGTGAACGAGCGCACCGCGTTCGGCGAGCCGATCAGCCACCGGCAGGCGGTGGCGTTCTCCGTCGCCGACATCGCCATCGAGCTCGAGGGCCTGCGCCTGGTCACGCTGCGCGCGGCGGCGCGGGCGGAGCAGGGCAAGGACTACGCGCGGGAGGCCGCGCTGGCGCGCAAGCTGGCCGTGGACAAGGGCATGCGCATCGGCAACGCGGGCGTGCAGTTGCTGGGCGGGCACGGCTTCGTGAAGGAGCACCCCGTGGAGCGCTGGTACCGGGACTTGCGAGCGATCGGCGTGATGGAAGGCGCCGTCCTCCTCTAGAAAGGCTTTCGATGATCAACCTCGAAGTTCCGAAGAAGGCCGGCACGCTGATCAACCAGGCGTACCAGGCCGCGGCCCAAGTGTTCCGGCCGATCTCGCGCAAGTACGACCGCGCCGAACACACCTACCCCGCCGAGCTCGACATGTTCGCGGCCCTGCTCGACGGCCTCAACTCCTCCGGCGAGGGCGGCGCCGGCGCGGCGGGCGTGCGCCGTTCTCGTGACTCGGCTGGCGACGGGAACCGCAACGGCGCCAACCTCAACGTCGTTCTCGGCACGATCGAGATGTGCTGGGGTGACGTCGGTTTGCTGCTGTCCATGCCACGCCAGGGCCTGGGCAACGCGGCCATCAGCTCCGTCGCGACGGACGAGCAGCTCTCCCGTTTTTCCGGCTTGTGGGCCGCCATGGCCATCACCGAGCCCGACTGCGGCTCCGACTCCGCCGCCATCACCACCACCGCCGTCCTCGACGGCGACGACTACGTGCTCAACGGCGAGAAGATCTTCGTGACATCGGGCCAGCGCGCGGACGCCGTGGTGGTTTGGGCCACTTTGGACCGTACGAAGGGCCGCGCGGCGATCAAGTCCTTTGTGGTCGAGAGGGGCACGCCGGGCTTCGAAGTCGTTCGCGTGGAACACAAGCTGGGCATCCGCGCGTCCGACACGGCCGTGCTGCGCTTCGAAAACTGCCGCGTCCCCCGCGAGAACCTGTTGGGCACGCCGGACATCGACACCGCCAAGGGCTTCGCGGGCGTCATGCAGACGTTCGACAACACGCGGCCGCTGGTCGCGGCCATGGCGGTGGGCGTCGCCCGCGCCGCACTGGAGGAGACCCGCCGGATCCTGTCGTCCGCAGGCGTCACGATCGACTACGACCGCCCCCCACAGCACCCGGCCGCCGCCACCTGGCTCGAACTGGAGGCCGACTTCGAGTCCGCGTACCTCCTGACGCTGGAATCGGCGTGGATGGCGGACAACCGCAAGCCCAACTCCCTGCAGGCCTCCATGGCGAAGGCCAAAGCCGGCCGGACGGTCGTCGACGTGACCCTGAAGTGCGTCGAGCTGGCCGGCGTGTACGGATACACGGAGGAATCGCTGCTGGAGAAGTGGGCTCGGGACGCGAAAATCCTGGACATCTTCGAGGGGACGCAGCAGATCCAGCAGCTGATCGTGGCTCGGCGAGTGTTGGGGAAGACTTCGGCGCAGCTCAAGTAGGCCCACATCCGCTCAGCCCTGCTCCGGCTTCAGCGTCACATAGTCTACCAACAAAGGGAAGCCTAAGCTAACATCCGCGGCAGGACGACGATGCTCCTGGAGCGCCCGAGATCCGCCGCGACCGCGATCGAAGACGCGCTCACCCGGCGAGGCTTCCTCGCCGGCGGGATCGGCGTGGGTGCTTTGTTCACTTTGCCCGCCTGCTCCGCGCAGCCGGCCGCGCCCGCCACCACCAAGACGCGCCGGGTGTCCACTGTGAACGGTCCCGTGGACGTTCCCGAGCAGGCGCAGCGGGTGGTGACGCTCGGCAGCTTCACGATGGGCGCCGCGTTCGATCTCGGGCGGACGCCGGTCGGGGTGTACAGCGCGGGTGAGCAGTACGTGGAGCCGCAGTTCGTGGAGAAGTGGCGGCCGATCACGAAAATTTCCAAGGGCACCGTCGGTGGTTCGATCGACCTCGAGAAGGTCGCGACGCTCAAGCCCGACCTCATCCTCGGCATCGACGGCGCCAAGCCGCCCTACGAGCAGCTCAAGCAGATCGCCCCGACGGTGATCCTGCCGTTCAACAACTCGAAGGTCCCGTGGCGCGACATGAGCGACGCGAGCGCCGAAGCGCTCGGCCTCGGCAACGCGCTGCAGGGCCTGCAGCAGCGCTACACCGACCGCACCGCCGCGATCAAGCGCGACCACGCCGACGTGCTCGCCCGCGTCCACTGGGGCATCATCCAGGGCGGCTTCGACCAGGGCCAGTTCTGGGTCTACGGCCCGAAATCCCCCATCGGCGGCATCCTCGCCGACGCCGGCGTGCAGTTCGCCACGGCGTCGACCAAGGCGGTGCAGCAGCAGACCGTTTCCTACGAGCTCATCGAAGACCTGCGCGACGCCGACGCGATCTTCTACTACTCCACCACCGCCGACAAGCCCGCCAACCTCGGCCCGGAACTGTTCGACCAGACGGCTTTCACCACGCTGCCCGCCACGAAGGCCAACCACCTCTACGGCTCGGTCTACTTCCTGCCCAACTGCTACAGCGACGCACTCGGCGCCCTCGACGCATTCGAAAAGGCACTCACCGCGCTTATGTGAGTTTTTCCCCAACCCAACCCAAAATTCGCGGCTTACGAGCAGAATATCGGATTGATCTCCTGCCGATCGATTTCGACCCGTTTGCCTTAACCTTCCCGGCATGACGAATCCTGGGGAGTACGGCCCACCCAAGGGCCTGGGACAGGCGCGGATCTTCATGTGGATCCAGGTCGCCTTCAGCGTGCTCGGCTCGATCCTGATCGGGGCCGTCGCGGGCGCCTCCGCCGGGGGTTTCGCCGGGGTGCTGCTGGTGATCGTGGTGATCAACATCGTGATGGCGATCGCTCTTGCCGCCTGCGCGATCGTGCTCCCGCAAGGCAAGCAGTGGGCGTTCGTGACCGCCATCGTGGTCGAGGCCGTGATCATCATCAACGGCATCGTCACGCTGATCAGCAGCGGCTTTTCCGGCGTTTTGCCGCTGGTGTTCGCAGCCCTCGCCCTGCGTGGTCTGCTGCAGCGTGAAGTGCGTGATTGGATCACCGCTCGCAACGGTCAGGCGCCGGCGGTCTGAGCCGACGAAAAAGGGGCACCGGTTCCAGCCGGTGCCCCTTTTTTGCCGTCAGATGCGATCGTCGAGGAATTCGTCCAGATAAGTCCACGTGGTGCCCCGCGCTTTTCGCCCGGTCAGCACGCCGAGGTGGCCGCCGGGCGCGGTGCGGAAGCGCACTTCCGGCGCGTTTTCCAGCAGCCGCACCACGCGTTCCACCGAAGCCTGCGGGGCGATCGTGTCGTTCTCACCCGCGACGACGAGTACCGGAGCCTTCACGTCCGACAGGCTGATCTTGCGCCCGTTGAGGTCGACGGTGCCCTCGGCGAGGTCGTTGGTGCGGAAGAGCCGGTGGTAGAGCTGCCCGAACGTGCGGCCCGGGTAGGCGTACATGTTGTCCATGAAGTGGTCCACGGCCTCGATCTGCGCGAGGTAGTCGCGGTCGTCGAGGTGCGAGAGGATCGCGATGGGCTTCGTGATCTCCTTGCTGATGCCCGTCGCGCGGAACACGCGGGTGACCAAATAGGACGGTGCGCCGCCGAACGCGCGGTAGATCGGCGTGAGCAGGTGGCCGCCGGTGAGGTCGACGAGCGGGCGGAACGGCGCCACGATCGGGATCGCCGCGAAGTCGACCGGCGACGCGATGGCGGTGACGGACTCGATCGGCAGCTCGGGCTGGTCGGCGTTCACCAGCAGCGAGAAGATCCCGCCCAGCGACCACGACACCAGGTGCACGCCCTCGCCGCCCGCGTCCTCACTGACCTTGCGGATCGCGCGCGGCAGCACCTCGTCGATCCAGTGCTCGATGCCGAGGCGCCGGTCGGAGAACGCGACGTTGCCGTAGTCGACGAGGTAGACGTTGCGCCCGGCCTCCACCAGGTGCTCGATCAGGCTGCAGCCGCGGCGCAGGTCGAAGCACAGCGCGGGCGCGGCCAGCGGCGGCACGAGCAGGATCGGCGGCCCCGACACCGGCGCGCCGCTGTGGGTCATCCGGTACAGCGAGCGGTTCGGGCCCTGGTCGATGAGCACCCGGGGCATCGGGCGCAGGTCGGCGACGCCGCCGTGCAGCACCTTCCCCACGACGTTCGACGCCGCTGCGGCCAGCCGTGCCGTGGGTGAAACCATGTGTGCCTCCTGAGCTCGACCTCTCGGAGGCAATCTTGCCCGTGGCCGGGGGTGGCATCAACACCGCCACACTTGCAAGCACCCGGCAAGCACGTCCATTTCGGACAGTCTTCGGTGACCGGGAACCCTAGTTCCCCGCGTCGGCCGCCGGAGCGCTCTGAGCAGCGCGGGACTCGTATTCCGCCCGCGCCGGAGAATGCGCGGCCGACGCCAGCAGCTGATCACCGCCGAGCGCGCGCACGAACCATTCGCCGAACGCGCGCGGGAACAGCCGCGTGATCCGGCCAGTGAAATCCAGGGATTTCGGCACGAAAACATCGAACTTCGGGTATTTCAGGGCATCCGCGATCGCCGCCGCGACGTCTTCGGGCCCCACGGACTTGATGAACTTCGCCTCGCCGAGCCCGGACGCCAGCTCCGTGCGCACCACCGCCGGCATCACGCACGACACCGACACGCCCGTACCGCGCAGCTCGAGGTGCACCGCCTCCGACAGCCCGACCACGGCGTGCTTGGTCGCGCAGTACGTGGCCGCGCCCGGGAACCCGGACTTCCCGGCCATCGAAGCGATGTTCACGATGTGCCCGGTCCGCCGCGGCTTCATCCGCTTCACGGCTTCGCGCGTGCCGTGGATGACCGCGTGCAGATTGATCTCCAGCATCCGCCGCGTCGCCGCGTCGTCCTCCTCGTCGAGCGGCGCCAGCGGCATGATGCCGGCGTTGTTGATCAGCACGTCGATGGGCCCGACCTGGCGCTCGACCTCGTCGAGGAACTCGGTGAACGCTTTCGTGTCGGTCACGTCCAGCGCCAGCGCGACGGCCTCCGGCCCCAGCTCACCGGCCGTCTTCTCCGCGCGGACGTGGTCGAGGTCGCCCAGCACCACCCGCGCGCCGAGCCGCTTGAGCGCGGTGGCCGTTGCGGCCCCGATGCCCTGCGCGCCACCGGTGATGACGATGACCTTTCCGGACAGCGTTCGCGGCTGCTTGGCCATGGCTGGCTCCTCTTGCTTCGGGGCACTGTTGGCGTCGTGTCAATATCGTGCCCCGGCGCGGCACCGAGCGCCAGCCGACTGCCCCGATCAGAGGCGTCGCTCGAAGACCTGACCGATCCAGCCGTCGACGTCGAAGCGGACCGTCGGCGTGAAGCCCTGGCCCTCGTAGTAGCGCTGCAGCTCACCGTCGCCGCCGGCCCAGCAGTCGACGCGCACGAGGCCGATGCCGCGTTTCCGGGCTTCCTCCAGCGAGTGCTCCAGCAGCCGCGCGCCCACCCGGTGACCCGCGAACCGGCGCGACGTGATGAGCAGCCCGATGTACAGCTCCCGCTCCCCGGCCGGCGGCACGTACTTCGGGCATTCCTCGCGGACGATCAACGCCCCCGCGGGCTCACCGTCGACCTCGGCGATGCCGAGACCCGGCTCCGTCGCCATGTCGGCCACGCGCGAGCCCCGGTGCGGAATGCCGCTCCACGGCTGATCACCCCACTGACCGGCGCTGCCGCGCGCGACCAGCCACTCGACCGCCTCGTCGAAGAAGCGCAGCAACGTGTCGGCGTCGCCGGGTTCGCCTGGGCGGATCGTGAAAGTCCCCATCCTCGACGTTGTACCCCTAGGGCAGTGTCAGGACCAGCGGCCCGGCCTCGGTGATCGCGACGGTGTGCTCCGAGTGCGACGCGCGGGTGCCGTCGGTGGTGTGGACGGTCCAGCCGTCGTCGGCGTGCCGGTAGTCGTCGAGGCCGCCGCGGGTGAACATGGGCTCGAGGGCGAGGACCAGGCCGGGCCGCAGGCGCGGGCCGCGACCGGGGCGGCCGTCGTTGGGCACCGGCGGGTCCTCGTGCATCGCACGGCCGATGCCGTGGCCGCCGTGGTCTTCGGTGACGCCGTAACCCGACGCGCGGCCGATCGAGGCGATGGCGGCCGAAATGTCGCCCTTCTTCGCGCCGGGCCGCGCGGCCGCGATGCCTGCCGCGAGCGCCTTTTCCGTCGCGGCGATCAAGGCGAGGTCGGCCGAGTCCGCTGCGCCGACGACGAAGCTCACCGCGGCGTCGCCGTGCCAGCCGTCGATGGACGCGCCGCAGTCGATGCTCAGCAGGTCGCCGTCGCGTAGCCGGTACCGGCCGGGGATGCCGTGGACGACGGCGTCGTTGACGCTGGCGCAGATCACGCCCGGGTACGGCGTCGGCGCCCAGTTCGGGTGGTAGCCGAGGAACGACGGCTTCGCGCCGGCGTCGGCCATCACCTGAGCGGCGACGGCGTCCAGCTCGGCCAGCGAAACGCCGATGTCCGCGGCCTCCCGCACCGCAACCAGCGTCTGGGCCACCACGCGGCCCGCCTCCCGCATCACCGCGAGCTCGGTCGCGGTCTTCAGCTCCACCATGCGGATAACTATACCGGTATTACTATCCCAGCCCGTACGCTCCCGTCGTGCACATCGAAAACCGCCTGGCCGAGCTCGGCCTGCAGCTGCCGGAGCCGATGAACCCGCCGCCCGGCGTCACGCTCTCGTTTCCGTGGGTCCGCGTCTTCCGGGACCGCGCTTTCGTTTCAGGCCACGGCCCGTTGCTACCCGACGGGTCCCTCGCCGGCCCGTTCGGCAACGTCGGCGCCGAGGTCACCGAGGAACAGGCGTATGCGGCCGCCCGCCTGACCGCGCTCGCGGTGCTCACCTCACTGAAGCGCGCGCTCGGCGACCTCGACCGTGTCACGGCGTGGCTGCGCGTGTTCGGCATGGTCAACACCGCGCCCGGGTTCGCCCGCACTCCAGCCGTGGTCAACGGTTTTTCCGACCTCATCGTGCAGCTGTGGGGCGCGGACGCGGGTGACCACGCGCGCTCGGCGGTCGGCCTCGCCGAGCTGCCGTTCGGCATTCCGGTGGAGATCGAGGCGGAAGTGGCGATCGACTAACCGCCGGCGTACCCGAATCGCACCGGGGTCCCGTTCGTACCGCGGGCGGCGATGTAGCCGTCAGGACGCACGAGCAGCCAGCCGTCGCCGAGTTGCAGGTCCTCGGCCACCGGATCGGCCACGGGGCATCCGGTCAGCCCGGGCGCCGCGGGACTCGCCGTGGCGCGGTGCACGAGCAGCCAGCGCGGATCACGCAGCCGGTCGAGAAAATCGCGCCAGCCGGGCGTCTTCGCAGCCGAAGGGCCGACGCGGGTGACGCGCTCGCCGGGCGCCGGAGTTCCGGGACCGGGCGAGGTGAGCGGGCTGTCGGTATAGCGCGACGCGAGCGCCTGAGTACGGCCGATGATCTCGCGGCCCGCACTGTCCACTCCGGACTGATCGGAGAGGTCGCCGTGCATCACATAGTCGGTGATCATCGCGGTGGCGTCGAGCAGTGCGGAGCCGACCGGGACGCGTTCGAGCGAGTACGTGTCCAGCAGGGCCTCGCCGGCGTCGCCCGCGCAGGCGGCCGCCAGTTTCCAGCCCAGGTTGAACGCGTCCTGCAGCCCGGTGTTCATGCCCTGACCGCCGGCCGGACTGTGGACGTGGGCAGCGTCGCCCGCGACGAAGCAGCGGCCGGACTGCATGGTGGGGACCGCGCGTTGCCGGATGGTGAACGGTTTGATCCAGTCGCGGATCCGCACTCGCGGCCGGGCGCCCGTCGCCGCGGCGAGGCGGCCGCGGAAGCGTTCGGCGGCGGCGGCCGGAGTCTCGTCGCCGCTGGCGGTCCATGCGGTGTCGGTCAGGCGCCAGCGCCCCGGCTCCGGATGCCGACGTGGTCGCGTCGATGCGGGAAACCCCGCAGTGGCAAGAAGATCTCGCGCTCGCGCACACCACTGCGTACGACGCGGCGATCGTCGAGGCGGGGTTACCCGAGGTCTCCGTGCCGGCGCGGTTCGTGCTGGGTGGCGCCAGCCCGACCCGCATGGTTGACGGGGTGCGCCGCTACGCCGCCCGGCTGGGTGCGGAGGTGCGCGTGCTCGACGACCAGCAGCACTTCGCCCAGCGCACCGCACCCGCCGCGCTGGCCGCGGTCATCGTGTCTTGACCAGCGCCGCGATCCGCGTCGCGAAGTCCGCCCACAACTCGCGCGGCAGGCTGTGCCCCATGCCGGGCACCACCACGAGCTCCGCCCCGGGAATCGCGTCCGCCGTTGCGCGGCCGCCGCTGAGGTCGCACATGCGGTCGGCGTCGCCGTGGATGACCAGGGTGGGCACGTCCAGCCCTCGCAGCCGGTCCGTGCGGTCGCCCGACGCCACCACGGCGACGGCTTGCCGCGGCATGCCCAGTGCGGGGTAGCCCCGGTCGAACGTCCGCCCCGCTCGCTCGGCGACGGCAGCTTCGTCGAACTCGAACCCCGGCGACCCGGTGATCCGCGACGCTCGCACCTGCCACGCCACGAACGCCTCCCGCTCGCTCGGCGGCTGTCCCATCTCGGCCAAGATCGACGGGTCGGGCGCACCCACACCCGGGGCGCCGGTCGTGGACATGATGGACGTCAGCGTCCGCACCCGATCGGGGTGCTCGATGGCGACCATCTGCGCGATCATCCCGCCGAGCGACGCTCCGACGAGGTGTGCGCTCTCCAGCCCGAGCAGATCAAGCAGCCCTACCGTGTCACCCGCGAGGTCCGACAGCGTGTAGGACGCCGTCGCGAAATCCCCCGCGAGAACGGCCGGGAAATCCGGCACGGGCGCGTCGTCGAAATGCGTGGACCGGCCGGAGTCGCGGTTGTCGAAGCGGATCACGTGCAGGCCGCGGTCCACCAGTTCCCGGCAGAACTCCTCAGGCCAGTTGATCATCTGCGCGCCACCGCCCATGATCAGCACGACCGGCGGCATTCCGGGGTCACCGAAGCGTTCGTACGCCAGCTCGATTCCGGACGGGCCGACGTTCAGTGCTTGTTCCTCAGGCATGCCGACCACAGTAATCATTCGGCGGTGCCGAAACATCGCCCCGCGGGCCGATGTTTCCGGCTTGCCACCCGGGTTATGGTGAAAGGGGATCGACCGGCAGTCCGGCGTTTTCTGCCATGATCGATCGCATGACTCCGGACAATCAGACACTGCCGGCCAACGACTACAACAGCTTCGCCGAGGCGTACGCGGCTCAGAACGAGAGCGGCATCCAGAACGCCTACTACGAGCAGCCCGCGATGCTGGAGCTCGCCGGCGACGTCACCGGAAGACGGATTCTCGACGCCGGCTGCGGCGCCGGCCCGCTGTCCGAGGCGCTGCGCGATCGCGGCGCGATCATGTCCGGGTTCGACCTCAGCGCCGGCATGCTGGAGCTGGCCCGCCGCCGGCTCGGGCCCGAAGCCGACCTGCGCGTCGCCGATCTGGCCGAACCGTTGCCCTACACCGACAACGCGTTCGACGACATAATCGCGTCCCTCGTGCTGCATTACCTGGAGGACTGGGGCCCTTCGCTCACCGAGCTGCGGCGCATCCTCAAGCCGGGCGGCCGCCTGCTGATCTCGGTCGACCACCCCTTCGCGATCCACGCCCTGCAGCGCATGGAAGGCATCAAGACCAACTACTTCGAGACGTACAACTGGACCGAAGAGTGGACGTTCGGCAGCCAGACCATCCCGATGTCGTTCTGGATGCGGCCGCTGCACGCAATGACCGCCGCCTTCACCGCGGCGGGCTTCGAGATCTCCGTGATCAGCGAACCCATGCCCGCGCCAGAGGCTCGCGAGCTGTGGCCCGAGGACTACCGCCTGCTCACGATCAGCCCGAGCTTCCTGTTCTTCGTGCTGACCGCGAGCTGACGTACTAGCCCGCGACGCCGAGGTGGCGAGCGATGAGCATCCGCTGCACCTCGCTCGTCCCCTCGCCGATCTCCAGGATCTTCGCGTCACGGTAGAAGCGGCTGACCGGGTATTCGTTCATGAAGCCGTAGCCGCCGTAGATCTGGGTGGCGTCGCGGGCGTTGTCCATGGCGGCGTCGGAGGCGACGAGCTTCGCGATGGACGCTTCCTTCTTGAAGGGTTCGCCGCGCAGCATCTTCGACGCCGCCTGGTAATACGCGAGGCGCGCGGTGTGGGTGCGCACCTCCATGTCGGCGATCTTGAACTGGATCGCCTGGTACTCGCCGATCCGGTGGCCGAAGGCGACGCGATCCTTCGCGTACTTGAGGCACTCGTCGACGCAGCCCTGGGCCAGACCCACACTCAAGGCGGCGATCGCGACCCGGCCTTCGTCCAGAATGGACAGGAACTGCGCGTAGCCGCGGCCGCGGATGCCGACGAGGTTCTCCGCCGGCACGCGAACGTCCGCAAAGGACAGCTCGTGCGTGTCCGAGCAGTTCCAGCCGACCTTGGAGTACTTGGGCGCCACGGCGAAGCCCGGCGTGCCCGAGGGCACGAGGATCGCGGAGATCTCCTTGCGGCCGTTCTCCATCACGTCGGTGACCGCCGTGACGGTGACCAGCCGCGTGATGTCGGTGCCGGAGTTGGTGATGAACGCCTTGCTGCCGTTGATCACCCACTGGTCGCCGTCGAGCTTGGCCCGGGTGCGCGTGGCGCCGGCGTCCGAACCGCCGCCCGGTTCTGTGAGGCCGAAGCCGCCGAGGGCCTCGCCGGAGCACAGGGCGGGCAGCCAGGTTTCCTTCTGCTCCTGCGTGCCAAAGCGGTAGATCGGCATCGCGCCGAGGGAAACGCCGGCCTCCAGCGTGATCGCGACCGACGAGTCGACCCGCGCCAGCTCCTCCAACGCCAGGCACAGCGCGAAGTAGTCGCCGCCCATGCCGCCGAACTCCTCGGCGAACGGCAGGCCGAACAGGCCCATCTCCCCCATCTTGGCGACGAGCTCGTACGGGAACTGTTCCTTCTCGTACATCGGCCCGATCACCGGCGCGACCTCGTTGTGCGCGAAGTCCTCGACCGTCTTGCGCAGCGCCTCGTACTCTTCGTCCAGCCGGAAGTCGATCATCGTTGCTCCTCGCTCGGGCTCACCACGGCCAGGGTTTCGTCCAACGCCACCTGCTGGCCCGCGCGCGCCGAAAGCTCGCTCACCACGCCGTCGATCGGCGCGGTCACGGTGTGTTCCATCTTCATCGCTTCCACGACCAGCAACGGTGTGCCGGCCGCGACCACGTCGCCCTGGGCGACCTTGACCACCAGGACCGTGCCCGGCATCGGGCTCTTCACCGGCCCGGCGCCCGCGGCTTCACCACGCGCCGCCAGCCGCACTTCCTGGTCCGCGAACGCGAAACCGAAGCCGTCGCGCGCGAGCCAGACCGTCCGTTGTGGACCTTCGGCGCGGCGGTAGCGCTCGATCCCGCTGTCGCGTCGAACTTCCAGCACGTCGCCGACGCGGGCCGCGGTGGCCTCGACCGGTTCGTTGTCGTCGACCTGCACGGTGGCCTTGAAAACGGGCCCCGTCACCCGCACCACGGCCTGGACCTCGCCGACGCGCAGGCGGAACGTGACCCCGCCTCCGCCGCCGATGCGCCACCCGGTGGGCACGTCCCACGGGTCCACCACGGAACCCTGGGGTTGCAACGAAAGCAACCGGTCGAGCGCCGCTGCCACGAAGAACCCTTCGGGCACCTCCGACGACACCAGCGACGACAGCCGCCGGTCCACCAGCTCCGTGTCGAGCCGGCCCGCGCGCACGTCCTCGTCGGCGAGCAGGGCGCGCAGGAACGCGATGTTCGTGCCCAGCCCCAGCAACGCCGTGTCCGCCAACGCGCGGTCGAGCTTGCGCAACGCCGCCGTGCGGTTGGGGCCGTAAGCGATCACCTTGGCCAGCATCGGGTCGTAGTTCGACCCGACCACCGCGCCCTCGGTCATCCACGAGTCCACGCGCACGCCGTCGCCCGACGGCTCGTGGACGCCGAGCACCGTGCCGCCGGTCGGGATGAAGCCGCGCGCGGGATCCTCCGCGTACACGCGGGCTTCGACGGCGTGGCCTTCGAGACGCACGTCCTCCTGCTTCACCGTCAGCGGCTCACCTGCGGCCACGCGGACCTGCCACGCCACGAGGTCGAGCCCGGTCACCATCTCCGTGACGGGGTGCTCCACCTGCAGCCGCGTGTTCATCTCCATGAAGAAGAACTCGTCCGCGTCGTGCGCCGACATGATGAACTCGACGGTGCCCGCGCCGACGTAGCCCACGGACCGCGCGGCCTCGGCCGCGGCGGCGCCCATCTTCTGGCGCGTGGCCTCGTCGAGCAGCACCGACGGGGCCTCTTCGATGATCTTCTGGTGCCGCCGCTGCAGGCTGCACTCGCGTTCGCCGAGGTGCAGGACGTTGCCGTGCTTGTCGGCCAGCACCTGGATCTCGATGTGGCGCGGCGTGGTGACGAACCGCTCCACCAGCAGTGTGTCGTCGCCGAACGAACCCCGGGCCTCGCGGCGCGCGGACTCGATCGCGGCGGCGAGCTCCGACCCCTCGTGCACGAGCCGCATGCCCTTGCCGCCACCGCCCGCGGACGGCTTCAGCAGCACCGGGTAACCCACCCCTGCCACCGCCTCGGCGAACCCGCCCTCGGGAATGTCCATATCGGACACTCCGGGGACGACGGGCACGCCGGCCGCGGACACCGTGGCCTTGGCGCGGATCTTGTCGCCCATCTGCTCGATCGCGGCGACGGGCGGGCCGATGAACACCAGACCGGCCTCTTCACAGGCACGCGCGAACGCGGCGTTCTCGGCGAGGAAGCCGTAACCCGGGTGCACGGCCTGCGCGCCCGTCACCTGGGCCGCAGCGACGATGGCCGGTATCGACAAATAGCTTTTCGCCGCCTCGGCCGGGCCGAGGCGCACCGCGGTGTCGGCCTCGCGCACGTGCTTGGCGTCGGCGTCCGCGTCGCTGTAGACCGCGACCGAGCGGATGCCCAGCTCCCGCAGCGAGCGGATCACGCGGACCGCGATCTCGCCTCGGTTGGCGACCAGGACCGTGGTGAACAAAGAACCGTCAGACACGCTCATCACATCCGGAAAACGCCGTAGTTGACCTCGGGCAGGGGCGCGTTGGCCGCGGCCGACAGCGCGAGCCCGAGCACCGTGCGGGTGTCCGCCGGGTCGATCACGCCGTCGTCCCACAGCCGCGCGGTGGAGTAGTACGGGCTGCCCTGGTGCTCGTACTGGCCGCGGATCGGCGCCTTGAACGCGTCCTCGTCCTCGGCCGACCACTCGCCGCCGCGGGCCTCGATGGCGTCGCGGCGGACCGTCGAAAGCACCGAAGCCGCCTGCTCGCCGCCCATCACGGAGATCCGCGCGTTGGGCCACATCCACAGGAACCGTGGCGAGTACGCCCGGCCGCACATCGAGTAGTTGCCGGCGCCGAACGAGCCGCCGATGATCACGGTGAACTTCGGTACCCGCGCACACGCGACGGCCGTGACCATTTTCGCGCCGTGCTTCGCGATGCCGCCGGCCTCATACGCCTTGCCGACCATGAAGCCGGTGATGTTCTGCAGGAACACCAAGGGAATCGAGCGGCGGTCGCACAGTTCGATGAAGTGCGCGCCCTTCATGGCCGACTCGGCGAACAGCACGCCGTTGTTGGCGATGATGCCCACCGGGTGGCCGTGGATGTGCGCGAAGCCGGTGACGAGCGTGGCGCCGTATTCCTTCTTGAACTCGGAGAACCGGCTGCCGTCGACCACGCGCGCGATCACCTCGCGCACGTCGTACGGGGTGCGCGAATCGGTGGGCACCACACCGTAGAGCTCGCGCGGGTCTGCCGCCGGCTCCTCGACGGGCCGCACGTCCCACGGCCGCGGCGTGCGCGGGCCGAGCGTGGAGACGATGTCGCGGACGATGCGCAGCGCGTGGGCGTCGTCGTCGGCGAGGTGGTCGGTGACGCCGGACTGGCGGGAGTGCACGTCGCCGCCGCCCAGCTCTTCGGCCGTGACGACCTCACCGGTCGCCGCCTTCACCAGCGGCGGGCCGCCGAGGAAGATCGTGCCCTGGTTGCGGACGATCACCGCTTCGTCGCTCATGGCCGGCACGTACGCGCCGCCCGCCGTGCACGAGCCGAGCACGGCCGCGATCTGCGGGATGCCGCGCGCGGACATGGTGGCCTGGTTGTAGAAGATGCGCCCGAAGTGCTCGCGGTCGGGGAACACGTCGTCCTGGCGCGGCAGGAACGCGCCGCCGGAGTCGACGAGGTAGATGCACGGGAGGTTGTTGTGCAGCGCCACTTCCTGGGCGCGCAGGTGCTTCTTGACCGTGAGCGGGTAGTACGTGCCACCTTTGACGGTGGCGTCGTTGGCCACGATCACGCACTCACGCCCGGAGACGCGCCCGACGCCGGTGATGATCCCGGCGCTCGGCGCCTCGTCGTCGTAGAGGCCGTTGGCCGCGAGCGGCGAGAGCTCCAGGAACGGCGAACCCGGGTCCAGCAACGTGTCGACGCGGTCGCGCGGCAGCAGCTTGCCCCGTTCGACGTGCCGGATACGGGACTTCTCGGGCCCGCCGAGGCGGGCGGCGTCCAGGCGCTTGCGCAGGTCCTCGACGAGCTCGCCGTGCGAGGTGACGCTGCGGGCGAACGCGTCGCTGCGCGGATCCGCGGAACTGCTCAGTACCGGCGTGTCCATGACTCCCCGTCGAGACGTTGGTGATCCAAGACGTCCGTGATCCAGACGTTAGCGGTCGTTAACTCACCTTCGGATGTTAGCGACCGCTAACCGGAGTGTCCAGCCAGGGTCCGGGGGCTCACACCCGCGTCATCCCGGCCCGTCGCCGGTGGCTGCGAGCAGTGGAACCACGACGTCGCTGACGGGTGTCGGGATGCCGTGGTGGCGCCCGCGGCGCAGCACGACCCCGTTGCGGACGTCCCATTCCAGCGGCCGGCCGGCTTCCCGATCAGCCAGAATCGACGTGCCCATGTCCGCCGGATAGGCCCGGAACGTATCGATGATTTCCCGGGGCACCTCGTCATCGAGGTCGGCACCCTCGGCCCGGGCCACGGCGAGACACTCCCGCAGGTAGGCGAGCCCGAGCTCGGCGATATCGGCCCGTGTGAACATGCCGGCCCGCCGGCCGGTGAGGGCCATGAGCCCCGCGAGCGCGTTCTGCATGAGCTTGCGCCAGGCCAACGAGCGGAAATCGGCCGCTGCCTCGACGGTGCACAAGCTCCCGGCCAGCGCCTCGGACACCGCACGGCCCGGCTCGGTGTCCGGCACCGTCAAGCGGGCCTGGGCGCGCAGCCACACCGACCCGTCGGCCCGGGTCTGCGCCGGGAACCACACGACACTGGGCAGCACCCGGCCGAGGCGGGTGTGTTCCGCGACGACAGTTTCCTGCTCGACCCCGTTCTGGAGAACGCAGACGATCGTGTCCGCTCGGCACAGCGCGGCCAGCCAGGGCGCTGCCGCCTCGACCTGCGTCGCCTTGACTGCCAGGAAAACGAGGTCGACCGGGGTCACGTCCTGGGTGACGTCGACCTGGACCGGGCCGGGCACCACGAGGTGACCGGCCGGTGCGTGCAGCTCGAGCCGGTCTCGAGCGGTGCGGCCGCACAGCCGGGGCGTGCGTCCGACCTGGTGGAGTGCGGCCGCGATGGTCGTCCCGATCGCTCCCGGGCCGACCACAGCGACGGTCGAGGTTCCGGACGTCGTCATCCTTGGCTGTCTCCCGCTGACCGTGGCCGGCGTCAGGCCGACTGCCACAGCTCGATGCGGTTGCCCTCAGGGTCGGTGACCCAGCCGAAGCGGCCGACGCCGTCCATCTGCTGCGTCTCCTCGGCCACTTCGGTGCCCTTGTCGCGCAGCTGGGCGAGCATGGCGTCGAGATCGCGGACGCGGAAGTTGAGCATGGCCTGCTGCGACTTCGAGCCGAAGTAGTCGGTGCCGGCCTCGAACGGCGCGAAGACGGTGGGGCCGGGTTGTTGCTGCCACACCCCGTTCTCGTCGGCGTCGAGGCCCAGGCAGTCGCGGTACCAGGCGCCCAGGGCCGCCGGGTCCGCAGCGCGGATGAAGTAGCCGCCGATGCCGAGCACGCGTTCCATGGCCGTGATCCTGCCAGCGCGGCGGGCGTTTGTCCGGGACCCGCGACTCAGTCGGTGACGGCGTCGGAGATCCAGTCGGCGACGGGGAGATCGCGGTCGAGGCACTCGACCGACAGCCGGATCGTCCAGCGCAGCGCTTGGAGCACGAGGCTGTCGACCTCGTTGGGCGCGGCGTTGGCCAACGCGATCTCCACCTGCTCGCGCGCGGCGGCGGTGTTGCCGTGCACCTCGGCGAGCAGCGTGCGCACGGCGGTGCGCACGGGTGGGTCGGCCTGGTCGATGGAGACCTCTTCGCCGTCCTCGTCGAAGACCTGGACCTTCACAGGGGCCGTGCCGCCGTCACCGAGCGTGGACACCATGGCGCTGCACTCGCCGAACAGCAGCAGCATGAGCTCCTTCGTCTCCTCCGAGCGCGCCTGCGGCTCGTCGGACGACGGGGTGACCTCTTCGAGCGCCTCGGCGTCCTCGCCGAGGCTGATGGCGACGAGCGCGCGCTGCGCCTTCTCCACGAGCCGCTGCTCGTCCTCGCTCCGGTCCGGGGTCACGTGCCTATCAAACACCAGCACCGGCTTCCGTGGGGATACCCCGAATCCGGGTGATCAGCCCGCTGCGGAAAGTGCGCCCAGAGCGAGCCGGCACAGCAGCTCGGACAGCTCTGCGTCACCGAGATGGCGGTTGTACGGCGTCGAGTTGATCAAGCCGAACACGGCGTGTGCCGCCGAGCGGGCTTCGCGCTCTTCGAGGCCAGGGATCGCGTCGCGGATCGCGCGCACCCACACCTCGACGTACTGCCGCTGAAGCGCGCGCACCTGCTTGCGGTCACTGTCGGTGAGATTCGCGAGGTTACGTTCCTGCACGGTGATCAGCGCCGGGTGATCGAGCGCGAAGCCGACGTGGAAGCGCACCAGCGCTTCGAGGAGCTCGAGCGGCGTGCCGCCCGTCTCGGCGCGGTCGGTGCCGCCTTCGAGCAGGTAGTGGCTGATCGAGTTCAGCATCTCGCCGAGGATGGCGTCCTTGCTGCGGAAGTGGCGGTAGAGCGCCGGGCCCGAGATGCCGACGGCCGCGCCGATGTCGTCGATCCCGACACCGTGGAAGCCGTGGTGGGCGAACAGCTCGGCGGCCGCGGCCATGATCTGTTCACGCCTGTTCGCCTTCTCGCCGTTCACGAGTGGGGTGAGGTTCGCCGGCATCCGCTCATAGTAGGGCGGCGGGTTAGCGACCGCTAACTTCCGGCCCTACTTAGTGCGTGAGCCAAGTGGGGTCACCTGGGATTTCTGGGGTGCCGGGTGGGGATTCCACCTGGTATTTGTTCTTCTCGTCGAACCGTCACGACTGGAGTGACCATGGCTGAAGCCGCTCGTCCCACCTCACGTACGTTCCTCCGGATGTGTGCGGCCCTGGGGGTCGCTGTTCTCGCTTCACTCGGCCTGGTGAGCACCGCCAACGCCGCCACCAGCTACGTCGCGCTCGGCGACTCCTACTCCTCCGGGGTGGGCGCCGGGAGCTACGGCAGCTCGGGCAGCTGCAAACGCAGCGCCAACGCCTACGGCCAACTGTGGGCCAACGCCCACGCCGGCACGTCGTTCACCTTCCTCGCGTGCTCGGGCGCGAAGACCGGCGACGTGCTCAACCAGATCAACTCGATGCCCTCGGGCGCCTCCCTGGTCACCCTGACCGTGGGCGGCAACGACGCGGGCTTCACCGACGTGATCACCACCTGCACCCTCAACAGCGACTCGACCTGCACCGCCCGGGTCAACACCGCCAAGACCTACGTGCAGAACACCCTCCCGGGCCTGCTCGACAACGTCTACCGCGCCGTGAAGTCCAAGGCGCCCAACGCGAAGCTCGTGGTGCTGTCCTACCCGCGCTTCTACACCGTGCCGGGCTCTTGCAGCGTCGGCCTGAGCGACACGAAGCGCTCCGCGATCAACTCCGGCGCGGACACACTGGCCTCGGTGCTGGCTTCCCGCGCCGCGGCCGCGGGTGCCCAGTTCGTGGACGTGCGCTCGGCTTTCGTGGGGCACAACATCTGCTCGTCGGCCAGCGACTACCTCCACAGCCTCACCTGGCCGGTGGACGAGTCCTACCACCCGACGGCGGCTGGACAGCGTGGCGGGTACTACAACCCGTTGACGTCGGCGATCGGCTGATCTGCGGTTTTTGGTGATACAGAAGGGGCGTCCCTTGGTGGGGCGCCCCTTTCTTGTTGTGGTTGCTGTGATCGGCTGCGGTCGGAGTCGGGGTGTCCGGTTCACCGGGTTGTGCGTTTTTGCTGTCGGTCTGATCAACTGCGTTTCGCGGCTCGCTGAGGATGACCCGACTCACCGGCGCGCGGCTTGTTCGCCTCGGCGGCATCGACCTCGGCTCATCGAGGTGGTGCGTCGCGGTCCACTAACGAGTGCTGTGAACAACTTGGGCTGGGCACGGCGCACTGTGGACAACTCCGGCTGAGCACGGGGTTTTGTCGCCGGGCGCCGGTAGAATGGATCATGGGCGGCCCCCTTGGGGAGGGTGGGCTCTGCCGTCGCGCGGGGGTTGTACCGGAGCGATGGGTGGATAGGTGTCTCGCAACGCGAGGATTTCGCCCAGGCGCGAACGAACCAGCACGACAGCCCCGCCGCGGCCCGAACCTTGCCACCTGCATCGCGGCAGCCGTGCCGAGGCCTGAACCTTGCCGGCTCGGGCAGACGGCCCCACCCGAGCGCCGGTGTCCTGGCGAGTGAGCATCTGCCGTGGCGCGAGAGGTCCGCACGGCTGGTGCATCGCGGCACGGGTGCGCCGATGTGTCACAGGTAGGAGCCGATCAGGCAGGACCAGGGCGTGCGGTCGTCGGCCCACAGTGCCTCGCCGTCGTGGAGGAGGGCGTGGGCCGTGCGGGCGGTGCCGGGGACCGGCGGCAGGCCGATGCGGAGGTGCTCGACCACGAAGTCCTGCAGGCGGTCCGCGGCGGCGGCCAGGCGGGAGGCTGCGGGTCCGTCCGGGATCCCGAAGCCGAAGGAACTGCCGTCCGGGACGGAGCCGGTGACGGTGACCATCGAGTCGCGAAGGTGGGCGGTCCAGGTGAGGCCGGTCAGCCAAGCCTGGTGTGAAGCGGAGTCGGTGGAGTGGGCGAAGTCGCGCAGAATCGGGTGCAGGTCCAGGGAGACCGGCGGGCCAGTCTCGGCCCCGAGCCCACCGGCGAAGCCAACCGACCCAACCGGGTCGACTAGTTCAGCCGGACCGTAGGTGATCTCCAAGCGTGAGGTGAAGGCGTCGTCCACCACCCCAGCGTGCCTCGGATCGCCGCCCCACACCCGGTCAACCCAGCAAGGACTTCACCAAAGCCGCGATCTGCCCGGTCTCGATCAAAAACGAATCATGCCCATACGGCGACGAAACCACCGCCGCCTCACCACCGACGCCCTCCGCGATCTCCACCGACTGGTACAGCGGATAAAGCCGGTCGCTGTCCACGCCGGCGACCACGGTCCGCGCCCGGACCCGGGACAGAGCCGAACCCACCCCACCACGGTCACGGCCCACGTCGTGGGTGTTCATGGACTCCGTGAGGACCACGTAAGAGCCCGCGTCGAAGCGGCGCACCAGCTTGTCGGCGTGGTGGTCCAAATAGGACTCCACGGCGAAGCGGCCGCGGCGAAGCGGGTCCTCCGAACCCTGCGGCCGGCGGTCGAAGCGTTGCGCCAGTTCGGGTTCGCTGCGGTAGGTCACGTGGGCGATCCGGCGGGCAACGCCGAGACCGGCGTGCGGGCCCTCGCCCGGCGCCAGCGAGTAGTAGTCACCGCCGTGCCAGCCCGGGTCGGAGCGGATGGCGTGCAGCTGCGGCGCGGCCCAGGCGATCTGCTCGGCCGACGCGCGGGCCGTCGAAGCGAGAACCAGGACGGACGCCACCCGATCGGGCAAAGTTACCGCCCATTCGAGGGCCCGCATGCCGCCCATCGAGCCGCCGACGACGCCTGCCCAGCGGTCGATGCCGAGCGCGTCGGCGAGCGCCGCCTCGGTCGCCACCTGGTCCCGCACGGTGACGGCCGGGAAGCGGCTGCCGTAAACCCGACCGTCGGGATCGGGGGACGACGGGCCCGTGGAGCCCTGGCAGCCGCCGAGCACGTTGGGCGCCACCACGAACAGCGAGTCCGTGTCCAGTGCCTTGCCGGGCCCGACGAGGCCGTCCCACCAGCCCGCGCTGGGGTGGCCGGGCTCGGCGGGGCCGGCGAGGTGACTGTCGCCGGTCAGGGCGTGCTCGACGAGGACCGCGTTGGAACCGTCGGAATTGAGCGTGCCCCACGTCTCGTACGCGAGGGTGTAGGACGGCAGCGACCCACCTGCCTCCAGCGACAGCGCGCCGGGACCGGTGAACCACTGCCGCCTGCCGGGTGGGTCCCCTGCCCGCCACGCACCGGTGACGGGCAGGGGACGCGCACCGGAATCCGTCACAGTTCCGCCTTGGCGGCGCGGAAGCCCGCCTCGAGGTCGGCCTTGAGGTCCTCGATGCCCTCGAGCCCCACGGCGAGCCGCACCAGGCCCGGCGTGACGCCGCTCGTGAGCTGCTCCTCGGGGTTGAGCTGGCTGTGCGTGGTCGACGCCGGGTGCACGATCAGGCTGCGCACGTCGCCGATGTTCACCAGTTGGCTGTGCAGCTCCGTGCCGTCCACGAACTTGCGGCCGGCCTCGACGCCGCCGCGCAGGTCGAACGACAGCACCGCGCCCGCGCCGCGCGGCAGGTACTTCTGCGCGGCCGCGTAGAACTTGCTCGACGGGAGACCGGCGTAGTACACGGTCTCGACCTCGTCGCGCTGCTCCAGCCACTCCGCAAGCGCTTGCGCGTTCGCGACGTGGCGCTCGAGCCGCAGCGACAGCGTCTCGATGCCCTGCAGGATCAGGAAGCTGTTGAGCGGCGAGATGGCCGCGCCGGTGTCACGCAGGATCTGCACGCGCGCCTTCGCCGCGTACGCGCCGGGGCCGAGAGCTTCCCAGTACTTGAGACCGTGGTAGCTCGGATCGGGCTCGGAGAAGCCCGGGAAGCGCGACGGGTCCTTGCCGAAGTCGAACGTGCCGCCATCCACGAGCACGCCCGCCACCGTGGTGCCGTGGCCGCCGAGGTACTTCGTGGCCGAGTGCACGACGACGTCGGCGCCGTGCTCGATCGGGCGCAGCAGAAACGGCGTGGGCACGGTGTTGTCGACGATCAGCGGTACGCCGGACTCGTGGGCGACGTCGGCGACAGTGCGGATGTCGAGCACGTTGCTGCCCGGGTTGGCCAACGTCTCGGCGAAGAACGCCTTCGTGTTGGGCCGCACGGCCGCGCGCCACTGCTCGGGGTCGTCCTGGTCGTCGACGAACGTGACCTCGATGCCGAGCTTCGGCAGCGTGTAGTGGAACAGGTTGTAGGTGCCGCCATACAGCGACGGGCTGGACACGAAGTGGTCGCCCGCGCCGGCCAGCGTGAGGATCGCCGCGGTGGTGGCCGCCGAGCCGGAGGCGAACGCGAGCGCCGCGACGCCGCCTTCGAGAGCGGCCAGGCGCTGCTCCAGCACGTCCTGCGTCGGGTTCATGATGCGCGTGTAGATGTTGCCGGGCTCGGCCAGGCTGAACAGGTCTGCACCGTGCTGCGTGTCGCGGAAGACGTACGACGTGGTCTGGTAGATCGGCGTCGCGCGGGCGCCGGTCGCTGGGTCCGGTGCCGCGCCGGCGTGGATCTGCTTGGTCTCGAAGGACCAGGCCGAGGTGTCTTCCGGCATCAGTTTCTCCTTGCGGCTCAAAGGGATCGGCTCCTCGGACGAAGCTAGCTCCCCTGAACGGCCCACCCAAGGGCTCCCACGGGCTGGGAGTACTCCGTCAACCTACCGTGCAAGTCGATCACCCGAGCGGGTGCCCGCGCGCGCCCGTTCGGGTGACCGTCCATAACGGACTCAGTCACGCTGTTGCAGCGCGAACCGGTTGCCCTCGGAGTCGGTGAACATCGCCCACCAGCCCCACGGCTGCCGCTGGGGCTTCGCGGGGAAATCCACGCCTCGCTCCGACAGCTCTTGGCAGGTATTCACGATGTCGTCGGCGTGGAAGAAGACGTTCGACGTCGGCAGCTCGTCGCGGCCCTCGAAGTGCCGCCGGTCCTCCGGCGCCGCGCTCAGCACCAGGATCGTGCCGTCGGGCGCGGTGACCTCGACCCAGCGGTTGCCCTGGTCGTCGTAGGGCACGTCGGTGGTCACGGTGAACCCGACGGTGTCCGCCCAGAACGCCTTCGCCCGCGCCTGGTCCTCGACGCCGACGACGACCTTGCCCACACCCACGATGGCCATCGTCATCCTCTCCGGCGGCTGCCCGGTTCCGTCGAAGGCTACCCGCGCCGAGCGCCGCGAACGCGTCTCGGCGAGGATGTATCACGTGGTCTCGGTGCGCAGCGTGGTCGACCGGGTGGGGCCGACGTTGCTCCACGCGCTCCAGCTGCCCGACGACTGCCCGGCGGCGGGCGACGTGGTGATCGCCGAGCCCGGCGTGCCCACGGGCATCGCGGCGGGCGACCTCGTGCTGGGCGTCGCCACGGTGGATCCGGCCGACGCGGCCGAACTGCTGCGCGTGAGCGCCGCGCAGGGCGCCGCCGCGGTCCTGCTGAAACCACCGCTGGCGGCCAAACCCACCGTGCGCCGCGCGGCGAAATCCGCCGGAATCGCGCTCATCCAGGTCCACTCGGCGACGTCGTGGGCCCAGCTCGTGTGGCTGCTGCGCACGGTCCTCGACGCGCTCGGCGACGAATCGGAGTCTCTCGAAGACGGCGGCGACCCCGGCTCAGGCGATCTGTTCCGGCTCGCCGATGCGGTGGCGTCCGTGGTCGACGCGCCCGTGACCATCGAGGACACGAACTCGCGCGTGCTCGCCTACTCCGCGCGCCAGGACCTCACCGACCCCGCGCGCGTCGCCACGATCATGGGCCGCCGGATCCCCGACGACGTGCTCGCGCGGTTCCGTTCGCGCGGCGTGTTCCGCGAGCTCTCGCGCGGGCGGCAGACGATCTTCGTGCCCGCCCAGCGCGACGGCACGCTGCCTCGGCTGATCGTGCCCATCCGGATGGGCGGCGAGCTGCTGGGGTCGATGTGGGCCGTCGTCGCGGGGCCGGTTTCCGAAGAACGCGCGGCCGCCTTCGCCGACGCGGCACCGGTGGTCGCGCTGCACCTGCTTCGGCGCCGCGCGCACACGGACGCGCAGCGCCGCGCGTCGGCCGAACTGCTGCGGGCCGTCCTCGAAGGCCACCCCGGCCAGCGGCGCGTGGTGGCCGAGCTGGACCTGTCCGACGAGCCCCACCGCGTCGTCGCGATCGAAGTGACCGGCGGCGACGGCCGCGACGCCGAGGGCCTGCGCCTGGCGCTGCTCGAACGCATCTCCCAAGGCATCGGCCGCCGCCCCGTCGCCACGGAACTCGGCGGCCTGCTCTACGCGGTCGTCCCCGACGGCGGCGCCTGGGCCGAACTGCGCGACGCACTGGCCGCTCAACCCGCCTCCCGCCGCGGCGGTGTCCCCCGCGCCGCCGCCGGCGCCCCCGTGGCCGTCTCCGCGCTGGCTACTTCTCGCACGCAGGCCGACGAAGCACTGGGCCTGCTGCGCGCCGGCTTGGTCGAGGGACGCGTCGTCGCGTACGAGGACGCCTGGACTTCGCTGGTGCTGCACCGCGCCGCCACGGGCTCGGCCACCGCGCGCGTCGCGGACCTCGGCCCGCTCGGCCTGCTGCGTGCCCACGACGAAACCACGAAAGCCGGCTACGTCGACACGCTCTACGAATGGCTCCGCCACCCCGGCGACCCCCGCGCGGCCGCCGCGGAGCTGCGCATCCACCCGAACACGTTGCGGTACCGCATGAAACGCCTGCTGGACCTCGTGCCGCTCGATCTGGATGATCCTGATGTGCGGTTGGCGTTGCTTACGCAGTTGGTGGCGTTGCGGTGGAGTTGACTTTCGAGAGGTCTTTCCTGCGAAGGGTTTCCGGCGTCAGTCGGATTCAGACGGTGCCGCGTTTGGTCTCGTTCAGGTAGGAATCGCGGGGCCGACCGCTGCTCGTCAGGCCCTGGGTACCGCACCAGTTTCCGCTGCCCGCGCGGTACGTCGAACGCCAAGACCTCCGCGGGACCGTTCGGGACAACCAATTGGCGGGTTTGGTTGTCTGGTTGTCCACAGGGAAGTCGTCTTCGGCGGAGTTGTCCACAGATTGCGCTGCAGCCGTTTTTCGAGGCCTGGTGGCGATAGGATGGAACAGGGACGTCCCCCCCCCCGGTGGAGGGTGGGGGCCTGTCTGGTGGGGCCGGGGTCTGGCGCAATGCGCTGAACCAGGCCCGACGCGTCTCGCATCGAACGCTACGACCCCGATGTGCGGCTGGCTTTGCTTATACAGCTGGCGGCTCTGCAGCGGCGTTGACTTCGTAGGAAAGGTCTTTCGCACGAAGGGTTTCCGGCGTCAGACGAACCCAGACCGTGCCGCGCTCGGCCTCGTTCAGGTAGGCCCGGAATCGCGGATCCCACCGCTGCTCGTCAGGCCCTAGGTACCGCACCAGCTTCCGCCGCCCGCGAGGCACGTCGAAAGCCACGACCGCCGCGGGACCGCTCGCGACGACCTGGCGCACCAGGCCGGTCGCGAGGTCGCAAACGTCGACCGTCAGGGCGAGCCGTGGCGAAGCGCGGACGTGGGCGGGCAGGTGGGACCACTGGCCGCTGAGGATCCAGAACGTGTGGTCCTCCCAGAGGTACCAGGTCGGGCGCACGGTGGGACCGTCAGTGGCGACGCGTGCGGTGAGCGGCTGCGCGAGGTACTCGTCGACGTCGAAGGGCGTCATGCGACCAGCAGCGTCTTGCCAAAAGTGCCGCGCGCTTCCATCGCCGCGTGCGCGTCGGCGGCCGCTGCGAGCGGAAACCGTTGCCCGATCACAGGAGTGAGGTGGCCGGACGAAGCCGCGTCGAGGGCGGACACCGTGAAGGCACGCAGCGCGGCCGCGTCGCCGAGGGAGCGGATCACCGTGACGCCGCGAACGCGAGCGTCCTCTTCGGACACTTCTGCCCACGCGCCGCTCGCGAGTCCGTACACCGCCATGCGGCCGCCGGGACGCAGCAGGGAAAACGCCGTCGTGCCGATGGAGCCGCCCACCCCGTCGAAGACCACGTCGAGCGGTCCGACCACCGAAGCCCAGTCGGCAGCCGTGTAGTCCACCGCCACGTCCGCGCCGAGTTCCCTGGCGCGCGCGAGTTTTTCAGCGCTGCCGGCCGCCGCGACGACGATGGCGCCGGCCGCCTTCGCGAGCTGCACCAGCAGGCTGCCGACGCCACCGGCGGCAGCCTCGACGAGCACGCGGTCGCCCGGCGCCACTGCCGCGGTGTGGACGAGCCCGGTGGCCGTCCGGCCGTCGGCGAGCAACGCGACCGCGGCGTCGAGCGAAAGTGCGTCGGGCACCGGGAAGACCAGGGCCGCGTCGACCACCGCGCGCTGGGCGTAGCCGCCGCTGCCGCCGGTCGACGTCACCACCCGCCGGCCCACGAGCGCCAGGTCAACGCCGTCGCCGACCTTGCTGATCACGCCGCCGACGCCGTTGCCGGGGATCATCGGCAGCTCCGCCGCGGAAGGGCCGAAGCCTGACGCCCGGAACTGCGTCTCCACGAACGTCACGTTCACGAACGCCACCTCGACCAGCACCTGACCCGGCCCCGGGACCGGGTCGGGCGCCTCCCCCGCCACCAGCACCTCGGGTCCGCCGAACTCCCTCAACCACACCGCACGCATGCACGCCCTCCTCCATGACCAGGTGCGACAGCCAACAACCTCGAGCGCGGTCGAGGTCAAGCTATTTGTGCCCGTGGAACCATGAAATGGCGAAAGAACTGTTCTGCGCGCATGATGACACCGCCGTCCGGGTGCATCACCGTGAGTGGCAGCACCTCGAACCAATCCGCCGCCAGGAGGCCGCCGTGCGTATCGCCGTTCCCCGTGAGATCAAGAAGCACGAGTACCGGGTCGCCCTGACCCCGGCCGGCGTGCACGAGCTGGTGGGGCGTGGTCACGACGTGTTCGTCGAGACCGGCGCCGGGGTGGGTTCGTCGATCAGCGACGAGGAGTACGTGGCCGCCGGCGCGAAGGTGCTCGCCACCGCCGACGAGACGTGGGCCGAGGGCGAAGTGGTGCTCAAGGTGAAGGAGCCCATCGCCGCGGAATACCCGCGGCTGCGCAAGGACCTGGTGCTGTTCACCTACCTCCACATCGCGGCCGACCGGCCCCTGACCGACGCCCTGCTGGCGGCGGGCACCACTGCGATCGCGTACGAGACGGTGCAGACGGCCACTGGCGCCCTGCCCCTGCTCGCACCGATGTCCGAGGTCGCCGGCCGGCTGGCGCCGCAGGTGGGCGCGTACTCCCTGATGAAGCCGAGCGGCGGCCGCGGCGTGCTGCCCGGCGGCATCCCCGGCGTGCACCCGGCGCGGGTCGTAGTGATCGGCGGCGGAGTCGCGGGCATCAACGCCGCCCGCGTGGCACTGGGCCTGGGCTCGGACGTCGAGATCCTGGACACGAACGTCGACCGCCTGCGCCAGATCGACAACGACTTCGGCGGCCGCATCCGCACGGTCACCTCCAACCGCCTGTCGGTCGGGGAGTCCGTGCTGGAGGCCGACCTCGTGATCGGCGCCGTGCTCGTGCCGGGTGCGAAGGCCCCGAAGCTGGTCTCCAACGACCTCGTCTCGCGCATGAAGCCGGGCTCGGTGCTGGTCGACATCGCCATCGACCAGGGCGGCTGCTTCGCCGACTCGCGCCCGACCACGCACGACGACCCGACCTACCGCGTCCACGAGTCGGTGTTCTACTGCGTCGCCAACATGCCGGGCGCGGTCCCGCGGACCTCGACCTACGGTCTCACCAACGTGACGCTGCCCTACGCCGTGCAGCTCGCCGAGCGCGGCTGGCACGCGGCCCTGAACGCCGACGCGTCGCTCGCCAAGGGCCTCAACACCCACGACGGCGCCCTCACCAACGAGCCCGTCGCCACCGCGCACGGCCTGCCGCACACGCCCCTGGCGACCGCCCTGGCGTGACCTTTCCGAACCACCTGGCGCCTCGAGGGGCCTCCGCGAACCAGCGGGGGCCCCTCGTGTTTCTTTCGGGCACCGCGCGGCGACCGAAGAGGAGCCCCTGGCCGGAGCGACGTTCGTCACGCTGCGCGTCCCGTTCAGCGGTACCCATTCGGCGATCGAAGTGCCCGTGACGAGGGGTTTCATGATCCTGAACGTGCTTCTTCACCGGTTGCGGGCTCACTCTGTGAAGAAGTAATCGATGTTCGTTGAAGACCCCGAGGAGCGAACTCGCCACTTATTACCTAAGCTGGTACTCGGCGGCCCGCTCCCAGTGACCCCCAGGCTGGTTGAGCGGGTCGCCCCTTCTTCCCCTTCCTGTTCGCACTTCGTGCTCCCCTGGACGGCGCGATGTATTGCCCGGGGGCCGAGCCCCCGGAGCCCCGCGGTGCGATCGGTGACCGACCCAGTGTGGTTGAGGTGGGCCGCGATGTGTTGCGGCACAAGCGCTTTTCTTTGCCGACCCGCGGTCGTGCGGCGGCGGCTGAAGGGGTGAAGGGACCCGTCACCCCTTCAAAGCGGAATAAAAAGTCGGTCCCCGTGCCTAGATTGAGAACGTGACCACCACTGCGACGCGTGCGCGTCAAGACCGCCCGGCTGCTGAGACGCCGGCTCCTCCCGTCGGCTGGGTCCGACGGCTCTCGGCCGCGTGCTGGGAGCACCGGGGCGTCGTCGTGCTCGCGATGGCCGCGGCGATCCTGTCCGTGGGCGTGCAGGCGGCGAGCCCGCTGCTCGTGCGCGCAGCTGTCGACGACGCGGTGGCCGGGCACACCGCGGGCCTCGGCGGCATCGCGGCCGCGCTGGTCACGCTGCAGGTGGTGGCGTTCGGCTCAGCGTTCCTGCGCCGCTACGTCGGCGGCCGGCTCGCGCTCGACGTGCAACACGACCTGCGCAACCGCGTGTTCGGCTCCGTCTCGCGGCTCGACGGCGGCAAGCAGGACGCGCTGCGCACCGGCCAGGTGGTCTCGCGGGCGATCTCCGACCTGCAGCTCGTGACCGGGCTGCTGATGCAGGTGCCGCTGTCGGCGGGGTCGGTGATCTTCGCCCTGCTCGCGCTGGGGGCGATGCTGTGGATGTCGCCGCTGCTCACGCTGATCGCGCTGGTGGTGGCGCCGGCCGTCGGCATCATCGTCACGTTGAGCCGCAAACGGCTCTTCCCGGCCACGTGGTCGGCGCAGCAGCGCGCGGCCGACGTGGCGCAGCAGGTGGAGGAGACCGTCACCGGCGTGCGCGTGGTGAAGGGCTTCGGCCAGGAGTCGCGTGAGGTCTCGCGGCTGGAACGCACGGCGCGGCGGTTGTTCGCCGAGCGGCTGCGCGCGGCCAGGCTGTCCGCGGTGCCCACGGCCACGACCACCGCGCTGCCGGCCGCCGGTCAGGTCGCGGTGCTCGCGATCGGCGGCGTCCTGGCGTTGAACGGCCAGATCAGCCTCGGCACTTTCCTCGCGTTCGCCACCTACCTCGCCACGCTGATCGGGCCCGCACGGATGCTGTCCGGCCTGGTGGTGCAGGCGCAGCTCACGCGCGCGGGCGCCGAGCGCGTGTACGAGCTCATCGACGCACAGCCCGACGTGGTGGACCGCCCCGACGCGCGGCCGCTGCCCGAGGGCCCGCTCGGCGTCGAGCTGGAAGACGTGAAGTTCGGCTACACCCGCAGCGAGCCGGTGCTCGACGGCCTCACGCTCACCGCTCGGCCCGGCGAGACGCTCGCGCTCGTCGGCACGGCGGGATCGGGCAAGTCGACGATCTCGCTCCTGCTGCCGCGGTTCTACGACGCGCACGCCGGCGTGGTCCGCATCGGCGGCCTCGACGTGCGCGATGTTCCGCTCAAACAGCTGCGGCAGGCGATCGGCGTGGTGTTCGAGGAGGCGTTCCTGTTCTCCTCGTCGGTGCGCGATAACATCGCCTACGGGCGGCCCGACGCGAGCGATGAAGAGGTGTACGCGGCGGCGCGCGCGGCCGAGGCCGACGAGTTCATCCGCGCCCTGCCCCACGGCTACGACACGGAGGTCGGCGAGCGCGGCCTCACGCTCTCGGGCGGGCAGCGCCAGCGCCTGGGCCTCGCGCGGGCGCTGATGACCGACCCACGCGTGCTGATCCTGGACGACGCGACGTCGGCGATCGACACCGTCACCGAGGCCGCGATCCACGACACGCTGCGCTCGGTCACGGCCTCGCGCACCACCTTGCTCATCGCGCACCGCCGTTCCACGCTGCAGCTCGCCGACCGGATCGCCGTGCTCGACCAGGGCAAGGTCGTCGACGTCGGCACGGAGGAGGAGCTGCAGGCGCGCTGCCCGCTGTTCCGCGAACTCGTGGCGGGCCCAGGCGACGACGTCGAGAAGCCGCACCGCTGCGAGGGCCTCGAGCCCGACGCCAGCGGCGTCACGCCGGTGTTGTGGCCACGCGACGACCGCGACGAGGTCGACGCGCTCGCCGAAGCCGCCGCCGCACGCGGGGGCACACCGGGCGGTGGAACCGGTTTCGTCGGGGGCGGCGGTGCGGGAGCCGACGTACCGCCGACGCCGGAGCTGCTGGAGGGCGTGCGCAAGCTGCCGCCCGCCGACGACCGGCCACGACTGTCCGATGTGGACATCACAGCCGCCGACCCGGGGTTCCGGCTTTCGCGGCTGCTGCGGCCCGTGCGGTGGCCGCTGGTCGCGGTGATCGCGCTGGTGGCGGCCGACGCGCTGGCGTCGCTGGCGCTGCCCGCGCTGTACCAGCGAGGGGTGGACCACGGCGTGCAGCCGGGTGTCGTCAGCGTGATCTGGCTGATGGCGGGCATCGGCGCGCTCGTGGTCGCGGCCGACTGGTTCGTGGTGCGCGGTCAGACGCGGCTCACCGCGCGCGTCGGCGAGACGGTGCTGTACTCGCTGCGCGTGCGCAGCTACGCGCACCTGCAGCGGCTCGGGCTCGACTACTACGAGCGTGAGCTGTCCGGGAAGATCATGACCCGGATGACCACGGACGTCGACGCGTTGTCCACGTTCCTGCAGACCGGCCTCGCCACCGCCGTGGTGAGCGTGCTGACGCTGGTGGGCATCACCGTCGCGCTGCTGGTCACCGACGCGTCACTGGCGTTGTACGCGCTTGCCCTGCTGCCCATTCTGCTGGTGTCGACGGTGATCTTCCGAAGGGTCGCTTCGCGCGCGTATTCCGAAGCGCGCGAGAAGGTCAGCGTGGTCAACGCCGACCTGCAGGAGAACGTGAGCGGTCTGCGGGTCGCCCAGGCGTACACGCGCGAAGAGCGTTCGGCGGAGGCGTTCGCTTCGCGCAGCGACGCGTACCGGCGCTCGCGGCTGCGGGCGCAGCGCTACGTCGCCACGTACTTCCCGCTGGTGGCGCTGATGTCGGACCTGGCGACCACCACGGTGCTCGTGGTCGGCGCCAACCGCGTGGCCGCGGGCACGCTGGAGGCGGGCGTGCTGCTCGGGTTCCTGCTGTACCTGCAACAGTTCTTCTCGCCGATCCAGCAGCTGTCGGCGGTGTTCGACGGCTACCAGCAGGCGGCCGTCGGCCTGGCCCGCATCGGCGACCTGCTGCGCACGCCGACGTCGGTGCCGCCCGCCGCGCACCCGATCGCGCTGCCGGAGCACCTGAGCGGCGAGGTGACGTTCAAGGACGTCGACTTCTCCTACACGGGCGCCGAGCAGCCGGCGCTGGAGAAGCTGTCGCTGGACGTGGCGCCAGGCGAGACCGTGGCGCTGGTCGGCGCGACGGGCGCGGGCAAGTCCACGGCGGTGAAGCTGGTGGCGCGCTACTACGACGCCACGGGCGGCGCGGTGCTGATCGACGGCGTCGACGTCCGCGAGTACGACCTGGCCGGCCTGCGCGCCCGCATGGGCGTCGTGCCGCAGGAGGCGCACCTGTTCTCCGGCACCGTCGCCGACAACGTCCGCTACGGCCGCCCCGGCGCGACCGACGCGGAGGTCGAGGCGGCCGTCCGCTCGGTCGGCGCGCTCGACGGCGTCGCCGCCCTGCCCGCCGGCTTCCTCCAGCCCGTCGGCGAACGCGGCCGGTCGCTGTCCGCCGGCCAGCGCCAGCTCGTCGCGCTCGCCCGCGCCGAGCTCGTGAACCCCGACGTCCTGCTGCTCGACGAGGCCACCGCCGCCCTCGACCCCTCCACCGAGGCGGCCGTCCTGCGCGCCACCGAACACCTCGCGCGCCGCCGCACCACCTTCGTCGTCGCGCACCGCCTGGCCACCGCCGCGAAGGCCGACCGCATCGTCGTCCTCGCCCACGGCCGCATCATCGAACAGGGCACCCACGCCGAACTCCTGGCGGCCGGCGGCCACTACGCCCGCTTGTGGTCCCTCGGCTGACGTCGGCGGAAAAGCCTTCGCCAGGCACCGGCGCACGACACGAGAATCAGGAGGGTGTTCGAAGAGACGGTATTCGAAGAGGCCAGGGTCCCGGCCCATCAGATCCGCGCGCGCCACGACGACCGGACGATCCGCGTCTACCAGGCGTACTCACCGGAGATCGCCGACGCGGCGCTGGCGGCGGGCACGTTCGTGGCGCCGTTCAAGCGGGAGCGGATGACGTGGATCAAGCCGTCGTTCACGTGGATGGGCTACCGCTGCGGATGGGCGACCAAGCCCGGCCAGGAGCGCGCGCTGGCGTTGGACCTGACGCGCGAGGGCTTCGCCTGGGTGCTCGCCCACGCGGCGCTGAGCCACTTCGACCCGCGGGTGCACCGCGACGAGGCAGCGTGGAAGGCCGCGATGCGGACCAGCCCGGTCCGCGTGCAGTGGGACCCCGAGCGCGACGTGCACCACCGGCCGCTGCCGCACCGCTCGATCCAGCTCGGGCTGAGCGGCGAGGCCGTGGACCGGTACGTGGGCGAGTGGATCACCGCGGTCACCGACGTCACGCCGGTCATGCGCGCCATCCGTGAGCACCTCGCGAACGGACGCGTCACCGAAGCGCGGGCGCTGCTGCCGGCCGAGCCGCCGTACCCGTTGTCCGCCGAGTTGGCCGAGGCCGTGGATGCGACCAAGGAGAACGCGACCGAAGAGAATTAGGGCAGCTCACGCCAGGCCAGCTCGCCCCACCCGGCCGACGTGACCTCCGCCTCGGAGGCCCAGCGGACCGTGCCCGGGCGGACGTGGCTGTCCTGGTCGATGGACCAGTCGGGTTCGCAGGGTGCGACGTGCTCGAAGTCGTCGATGCCGGCGGGGGTGTGCCAGACCACACCGCAGGAGTCGCACATGAGGACGACCTTGCCGTTCTCGACGACCAGGGGGCGGATGAGCCCCTGGTCCCAGAACGAGGGACATTCGACGAGCCACATCGTGCTGCACCACCTCGGAGCGCCAGGGCGGCCGCACAGCCGACGTGGGCCGCATCCTTCCGACAGTGCACCGGGTGGGCGTGAACGCGTGCGGGCGCCTCGGCGAAGGAGGCACCAACGTTGCCCGAAATGGTCGTGACCGGCGAATCTCCTCTACCTCAAACGTCCGCTCCTCGGGACACTTGATCGAGTCAGTGATCGATCCCCTAGTGCGCCAGGCCTCACAGAGGGCGGTTCCATCACACGGCCGTCACAGAGGGGGTTAGCCTGGTAGACGCATTAGCACAGACAAGATCGAGACGGATAGAGGCGAGCCCAAGCCGTGTCCAGCAGCAGCCCTGCGTCACAGTTCGGCCCTAACGAGTGGCTGGTCGAGGAAATGTACGACCAGTTCCTCGCGGACCCTTCCTCAGTCGATGCCGCCTGGCACGACTTCTTCGCAGACTTCAAGCCGACGCAGACGGCACAGGCGAAGGCCGACAGTGCGCGCCAGAGCGCGGCCACCACTGCGGCCAGCGGAAACGGCCACGCGACCGAACCGTCCGCCAAGGCGGTCCAGAACGCCGAGTCGGCCGCCCGGCAGACGGCGCCGACCAAGCCGGCCGCGGCCCCCGCGCCGGCCCCGGCCCCGAAGAGCGCGCCCGCGAAGCCGGCTCCGAAGGCCGCCGAGAAGGCGCCCGCCGCCACGCCGGCGGCGAAGGAAGAGCCGGAGACCAAGCAGCTGCGCGGCGCTGCCGCGGCGATCGCGAAGAACATGGACGCGTCGCTGACGGTGCCCACCGCGACCAGCGTGCGCGCCGTCCCGGCGAAGCTGATGGCGGACAACCGCATCGTCATCAACAACCACCTCAACCGCACCCGCGGCGGCAAGATCTCCTTCACGCACCTCATCGGCTACGCCATGGTGCGGGCGCTGAAGGACTTCCCGAACATGAACCGGCACTACCAGCTGATCGACGGGAAGCCGTTCTCGGTCACGCCGGAACACGTGAACTTCGGCCTCGCCATCGACATGAAGGGCAAGGAGGGTGCGCGCACTCTCGTCGTGGCCTCGGTCAAGGGTGTCGAGGACATGTCGTTCCTGCAGTTCTGGCAGGCCTACGAGGACGTGATCAAGAAGGCCCGCAACAACAAGCTCACCGCCGACGACTTCGCCGGCACCACCATCTCGCTGACCAACCCGGGCGGCATCGGCACCAACCACTCGGTGCCGCGCCTGTCGGCCGGCCAGGGCGCGATCATCGGCGTCGGCGCCATGCAGTACCCGGCGGCGTTCGAGGGCACGAGCGAGAAGACGCTGGTCGACCTGGCCGTCAGCAAGATCATGACGCTGACGTCCACCTACGACCACCGCATCATCCAGGGCGCCGAGTCGGGCGAGTACCTCAAGCGCATCCACGAGCTGCTGCTCGGCGGCGACGGCTTCTACGACGACGTCTTCACCAGCCTGCGCCTGCCGTACGAGCCGATCCGCTGGGTCGCCGACATCCCCGAGGGCCCGGTCGACAAGACCGCCCGCGTGATCGAGCTGATCGACGCGTTCCGCACGCGCGGCCACCTGATGGCCGACACGGACCCGCTTAACTACCGCCAGCGCAGCCACGTCGACCTCGACGTCATCTCCCACGGCCTCACCCTCTGGGACCTCGACCGCGAGTTCCCGGTCGGCGGCTTCTCCGGCCAGGAGCGCATGACCCTGCGCGACATCCTGGGCGTGCTGCGCAACTCGTACTGCCGCACCGTCGGCATCGAGTACACGCACATCCTCGACCCCGAGGAGCGGCGCTGGATCCAGGACCGCGTGGAGATCCCGCACGAGAAGCCGGACTCCACCGTCCAGAAGTACGTGCTGTCGAAGCTCAACGCCGCCGAGGCGTTCGAGACCTTCCTGCAGACGAAGTACGTCGGCCAGAAGCGCTTCTCGCTGGAAGGCGGCGAGACGGCGATCCCGCTGCTCGACACGCTGCTGGACAAGGCCGCCGAGCACGAGCTCGACGAGGTCGTGATCGGCATGCCGCACCGCGGCCGCCTCAACGTGCTGGCCAATATCGTCGGCAAGCCGATCAGCCAGATCTTCCAGGAGTTCGAGGGCAACCTCGACCCGGGCCAGGCCCACGGCTCCGGCGACGTGAAGTACCACCTCGGCGCCGAGGGCAAGTACTTCCGGATGTTCGGCGACGGCGAGACGAAGGTGTCGCTGGCCTCGAACCCGTCGCACCTCGAGACGGTCGACCCGGTGCTCGAGGGCATCGTCCGCGCCAAGCAGGACATCCTCGACAAGGGCGACAGCGCCACCGGGGGCTACTCGGTACTGCCCGTCCTGATGCACGGCGACGCGGCCTTCGCGGGCCAGGGCGTCGTGGCCGAGACCCTGAACCTCGCGCTGCTGCGCGGCTACCGCACCGGCGGCACCGTGCACGTGATCGTGAACAACCAGGTCGGCTTCACCACCGCGCCCGAGCACTCGCGCTCGTCGCAGTACGCCACCGACGTCGCGAAGATGATCGGCTCGCCGATCTTCCACGTGAACGGCGACGACCCCGAAGCCGCCCACTGGGTGGCCAAGCTGGCCGTGGAGTACCGCCAGGCGTTTCACAAGGACGTGGTCATCGACCTGATCTGCTACCGCCGCCGCGGCCACAACGAGGGCGACGACCCCTCGATGACGCAGCCGGCGATGTACGACATCATCGACACCAAACGCTCGGTCCGGAAGACCTACACCGAGTCGCTGATCGGCCGCGGGGACATCTCCGTCGAAGAGGCCGAAGCCGCGCTGCGCGACTTCTCCAGCCAGCTGGAGCACGTCTTCAACGAGGTGCGCGAGCTCGAGAAGCACCCGGCGAAGGCGAGCCCCTCGGTCGAGGAAGAGCAGCAGGTGCCGGCGAAGGTCACCACTGCCGTCTCGCAGGAGGTCGTGGAGCGGATCGGCGACGCGTTCGTCAACGTCCCCGAGGGCTTCACCCCGCACCCGCGCGTGAAGCCGGTCATGGAGCGCCGCCACAAGATGTCGCGCGAAGGCGACGTCGACTGGGCGTTCGGCGAGCTGCTCGCGTTCGGCTCCCTGGCGATGGAGGGCCGCCTGGTGCGACTGTCCGGCCAGGACTCGCGCCGCGGCACGTTCACGCAGCGGCACTCGGTGTTCATCGACCGCAAGACCGGCCAGGAGTACTCGCCGCTGCAGAACCTGGCCGAGGGCCAGGGCCGCGTGATGATCTACGACTCGGCGCTGTCGGAGTACGCGGCCGTCGGCTTCGAGTACGGCTACGCCGTGGCGAACCCCGAGTCGCTGGTCATGTGGGAAGCGCAGTTCGGTGACTTCGTCAACGGCGCGCAGACCGTGATCGACGAGTACATCTCCTCGGGCGAGGCCAAGTGGGGCCAGCGCTCCGACGTCGTGCTGCTGCTGCCGCACGGCCACGAGGGCCAGGGCCCGGACCACACGTCCGGGCGCATCGAGCGCTTCCTCTCGCTGTGCGCCGAGGGCTCGATGACCGTCGCCGTGCCGTCGACCCCGGCGAACTACTTCCACCTGCTGCGCCGCCACGCCCTCGACGGCATCCAGCGTCCGCTGGTGGTCTTCACGCCGAAGTCGATGCTGCGCAACAAGGCCGCGACGTCGGCGGTCGACGACTTCACCGGCCAGAGCCGGTTCATGTCCGTCATCGACGACACCACCCAGAACCCCGACGGCGTCCGCAAGGTGCTGCTGACCTCGGGCAAGCTCTACTGGGAGCTGGTGGCCGAGCGCAACAAGCGCGAGGCGAACGACGTCGCGATCGTGCGCATCGAGCAGTACTACCCGCTGCCGAGGCGCAAGTTGCTCGCCGCCATCGAGCGCTACAGCAACGCGACGCAGATCGCGTGGGTCCAGGAGGAGCCGGAGAACCAGGGCGCGTGGCCGTTCTTCGGTCTCAACCTGCCGCGGAAGTTCCCGGAGGTCTTCGCCGGCCTGCAGGTCGTCTCGCGCCGCCCGATGGCCGCGCCGTCGGCGGGTTCGTCGAAGGTGCACGAGGTGGAGCAGAAGGCGCTGATCGCGAAGGCGTTCGACTGATCGCTGGTTTTCTCCGGAGGCCACCACGGTTCGCCCGTGGTGGCCTCCGACCGTTTGGTGGTATTTCTATACCGGCCAGTGTTAAGGTGGCGGTATAACTATACCTTTCGTGCTGCGAGGTTTTCGTGATCGAACTGAAGACGCCTGCGGAGATCGACCGCATGCACGTGACCGGCCGCTTCGTCGCGGAGGTCCTCACCGAGGTCGGCCGGCTCGCCGACGTGGGCGTCAACCTGCTGGACCTCGAGCACCACGCGCGCGGCATGATCAAGCGGCGCGGGGCGGAGTCGTGCTACTGGGACTACGCGCCTTCGTTCGGCGAGGGGCCGTTCCGCAACGTCATCTGCCTTTCGGTCAACGACGCGGTCCTGCACGGCCTGCCTCACGACTACGTACTACGCGACGGCGACGTGCTCACCGCGGACCTCGCGGTCAGCATCGACGGCTGGGTCGCCGACTCGGCGCGCACGGTCATCGTCGGGGCTCCGGCCGAGGAGGACCTGCGGATCATCCGGGCCACGGAGGAAGCGCTGGAGGCGGCGATTTCGGCGGCTCTGCCGGGCAACCGCCTTGGCGACATCTCCGCGGCGATCTACGCGGTGGCCGGCTCTCATGGCTACCCGGTCAACACGGAGTTCGGCGGCCACGGCATCGGCCGCACCATGCACGAGGACCTGCACGTCTCGAACAAGGGCACGGCGGGGCGCGGCTTGAAACTGCGCCCGGGTCTGACGCTCGCGCTGGAGCCTTGGTTCGCGCGCACGACGGACCGCATCGTGTACGACCCCGACGGCTGGACGATCCGCTCGGCCGACGGCTCCCGGACGGCGCATTCCGAGCACACGGTGGCCGTCACGGAGGATGGGCCGTTGGTGCTTACGCGACGTGAGTCAGAGGTTTCTGGCTTCACGTCGAAGGGTTGACCCGGCGGCCAACTCGTCAATCGGGGTCACCGGTGCCGTCGGTACCGGAGTACACCAGAACGTTCGGCGACCCCGTGCCCGCGTCGGTGATCTCGTCCTTCGTCCCCGCGTCGACCAGCGCGTCGCGGACCTCTTCGGGTGTGGCCGACGGGTGGTCCGCCAGGTACAGCGCGGCGGCGCCGACCACGTGCGGAGTCGCCATCGACGTGCCGCTGATGGTGTTGGTCGCGGTGTCGCTGCCGATCCAGGCGGACGTGATGTCGGACCCCGGCGCGAAGAGGTCGAGGCACGAGCCGGTGTTGGAGAAGGCGGACCTGGCGTCGGTGTCCGTGGTGGCGCCGACGGTGATCGCCTCGGGTACGCGGGCGGGCGAGGCGTCACACGCACTGCCGCCGTAGGAGTTGCCGCCCGCGATGCCATACGTGACACCCGCGGCGATTGAGCGCTGCACGGCCTCGTCCACCACAGTGGACACGGGGCCGCCGAGGCTCATGTTCGCCACGGCCGGCAGCTCGGCGTTCTCGGTGACCCAGTCGATGCCGGCGACGACCTGGTCGAGCGTGCCGCTGCCGGTGCAGTCGAGCACGCGGACCGCCGTCAGGCTGACTTCCTTCGCCACGCCGTAGGTCGTGCCGCCGATCGTGCCGGCCACGTGGGTGCCGTGGCCGTAGCAGTCGGTGGCGTCGGAATCGTTGTCCACAAAGTCGTACCCGGAGACGGCGCGACCGTCGAACTCGGAGTGGGTGCGGTTGATCCCGGTGTCGATCACGTACGCGTGCACGTCGGCCGCCGTCGTGCTGTAGCTGTAGTCCGCGTCCAGCGGCAGTTCACGCTGGTCCACCCGGTCGAGGCCCCACGACGGCGGGTCCGGCTGGTCCGTCATGACGTGGACCACGCGGTTCTGCTCCACAAAGGACACATCGGGGTCGGCGGCGGTGCGCTTGGCCTGCGTCTCGGACATCGTGCCGGTGAAGCCGCGCAGCGCCTTCGAGAACGTGCGCTCGACCGAGCCGCCGTGGCGGCCGGTGACGTTCTTCGCCGTCGACTCCACCGAGGCGCCGTCCTTGAGCACCACGAGGTAGCTGTCCTTCACCGCACCGGCACCACCCGCACCGACGATCGCGCCCTCCTGCGCGGCCGCCACGCCGCTCCCGAACACGGTGACGGTCGCGATCGAGGCGACACTCCCCAGGATCGTCAGGCTTCTGGTCACTGTTCCCCGAGATTTGCGCACAGTTCGTCCCTCCTCGACCAGCGCGAGCACCAGTTGGCCTGAGGCTAGGTGCGCGGCCCTGCTCGCAGGAAGAAGAGTCGCCTCGGAGGTTTTCACCGCGTTGCGCTGTTCGGACCATTCGCGTGAGCGGAAAAGAGTTTTACCCGTGCACGCGCGGCCAGGAAGAATTCACCCCCATGCTGATCCGCCAAGCCGTTCGCGGCGACGAGACCGCGATCCGCGCCGTGCACACGGCCGCGTTCGCGCAGCCCGGGCTCACCACGGTGCCCGAGGCCGTGCTCGTCGACGGACTGCGGGCGGACGGGGACCTCATCCCCGCGTTGTCGCTGGTCGCCGAGCACAACGGCGAGGTCGCAGGCCACGCGTGCTCGAGCCCGGCTTTGCTCGGGGACGATCCGAAATCCGCGCTGGGCTTCGGGCCGCTCGGGGTGCTGCCGGAGGTTCAGCGCCGCGGGGCGGGGTCGGCGCTCGTGCACGCGACGCTCGCGGCCGCCGATGCGCTCGGGTTCGCACTCGTGGTCCTGCTGGGCGATCCGGGGTACTACCGCAGGTTCGAGTTCGTGCCGGCCGAGCGGCTGGGCATCACACCGCCGGTGCCCGAGTGGGCTCAGCACTTCCAGGCCCGCACGCTGACCGCGTACAAACCGGAAAACCGGGGCGCCTTCCGGTACGCGCCCGCGTTCGAACGACTGTGAAGGGAAGCCGATGACCATCCTCTGGCGACCCACCGGACCGGTGGAGCTGGAGCTCGTGGGTGCCGGCCGAGGAGCTGGAGGAGTTCAACCGGCACCTCATCGGTGAGATCGAGGTCGTGCACGAGTTCCGCTGACGGCTCAAGCCTTCAGGTGGTTGCGCGCCAGGAAGTCGTCGGCGACGTCCAGCGGGTTGCGCTTCTCGTCGGTGAACTGGACGTTCAGCTCGGTCAGCTGGTCGGTCGTCAGGGCGGCCGAGACGCGGTTCAGGGCGGCGACCTCGGCCGGTGACAGAGTCCCGCGGGCGACGAGCGGCACGATGTTCTGCGCCGGGAACATGTTCTTGTCGTCGTCCAGCGGGACGAAGCCGTTGGACTTGATCGTCGACGACGTGCTGAACAGGTCGGCCACCTGGACCTCGCCGGACTTCAGCGCGGCCACGGTGACGGGGCCGCCGGTGTCGGTGGTGCGGATCTCCTTGAAGGAGCAGCCGTACAGCTGTTCGATGCGGTCCTTCCACCTGCTGCTCCACTGGCCCGGCCCGCCCATCACCAGCTCGCCGCAGCGCCGGCCCAGGTCCGAGAACGTGCGGACGCCGGAGGCCGCCAGTTCGGGGCGCACCACGAGCAAGTCCTTGTCCTGAGCCGGAGCCTGGTCGAGGACCTCGAACCCGGCCGGAAGCTTCTGCTTGAGCTGCGCGTACACATCGTCCGAAGTGGTCGCCTGTGTGTCCTTGTCGAAGTAGCGCAGGAGGTTGCCGCTGTAGTCGGGCACCACCGAAAGGGACTTGTCCTGCAGGGCCTTCACCACGACCTCGCGGCTGCCGACCGGCGGGCGCACCGTCACGTTCTGGGCGCCGGCGTCGCGCAGCGCGCCGGCGTAGATCTGGGCCAGCAGGAGGCTTTCGCCGACGTCGGACGCGCCGATGATGATGTCGCCCGTCGTGCCGCCCTCGCCGCCGCCGGCGAGCGGGTTGCCGCAGCCGGCCAAAACCAAGACGGCAGAAGCGAAAACCAGACCCCAGCGCCTCACGCCACACCTCCCGCCGCCGCGGCCGAGCCGGTGGTCGCCTGCGCGGCGAGTCGGACGCCCTTCGGCACGAGTGCGCGCTGCACCGCGGCGAGCACCAGGTCGAACGCGATCGCCAGCAGCGCCGTGACGATGGCGCCCGCGACGACCTCCGTGTAGTCGAGGATGGCCAGCCCGTCGAGCAGGAACCGGCCGAGGCCGCCGAGGCCGACGTACGCGGCGACCGCCGCCGTCGCGATCAGCTGCAGCACGGCGTTGCGGATCCCGCCCAGCACCAGCGGCAACGCGATCGGCAGCTCGACCTTCCACAGTTGCTGCCAGCCGGTCATGCCGATGCCCTCGGCGGCGTCGACCACGTCGTGCTCGGCCGCCTGCAGGCCCGCGTACGTGCCGGCCAGCACAGGCGGGATCGCCAGCACCACGAGGCCGATGATCGTGGCCGTGGTGCTCTCGGTGAAGAGCAGGAACAGGAACGTGACGAGCCCCAGCGTCGGCAGCGCGCGGATCGCGTTGCCCGCGCCCACCAGCACCACGGCGCCGCGGCCGGTGTGCCCGACCCACAGGCCGAGAGGGAACGCGATCACGACGGCGATGACCAGCGCCAGCAGCACGTACCCGATGTGCTCGCCCAAGCGCGTGGCGATGCCGTCCGGGCCCTGCCAGTTGGCTGCGGTGGTGAACCAGTCGAAGACGTTCACGCGGTCGCCTCCGCGAGCACGGGTGCACGGCCGGCGCGCTCCCACGGGGTCAGGACGTTGCGCAGCTGCACGAGCACCACGTCGACGACCAGCGCCAGCAGCAGCGTGAGCACGATGCCGACCACGATCGGCGAGAAGTACTCGCGCTGGAAGCCGTCGGTGAACAGCACGCCCAGCCCGCCGGTGCCGATCAGCGCGCCGACGCTCACGAGGCTGATGTTGCTCACCGACGCCACGCGCACGCCCGCGGCGAGCACCGGCACCGAAAGCGGCAGCTCCACGCCGAGGAAGCGCCGCGGCGCCCGGTAGCCGATGGCCGTGGCGGCGGCGATGATGTGCGACGGCACGGCCTCGAGCGCGTCCAGCACCGGGCGTACGAGCAGCGCCGTGGTGTAGATCGTGAGCGCGACGATCACGTTGATGCTGTCGAGGATCTTCGACCCGATCAGGCCCGGGATCACCACGAACAGCGCCAGCGACGGGATCGTGTACAGCAGGTTCGCCACCACCAGCAGCACACTGCGCACCGGCTGCCAGCGGTGCCCGAGCCAGCCCAGCACGATGGCGAGCACGATCCCGATCACCAGCGGCACCAGCGCGAGGTAGATGTGCTCGCCCAGGTCACCGAGGATCTCGCCGCGGTTGTTCGCGCTGCCCAGGTAGCGCCCGAGCTCGTCGAAGAAGCCGCCCATCAAGACGCCTGCGGAGTGGCCTCGATCACGTCCAGGACTTGGTGGGCCACGACCGTGCCGATCACGCGGTGTTCCTCGTCCACGACCACGCCGAGGCTGGCGGGCGACGACAGGGCGGCGTCGAGCGCGCCGCGGATCGGCGTGCCCTGCACGTAGAGGGATCCGCCGGCCACGATGTCGCCCTCGGCGAGCTCACCGTCCACAGTGGAGTTCGGCGGCAGCCAGCCGCGGGGCTGCTTGTCGGAGTTCACGACGAGCAGCCAGTTCTTCGACGGCTCCGGCACCTTCGTGCCGAGCTCCACGACGTCCGCAGGGGACACCTCGACGCCGCTGGCGGACACGAAGGACAGACCGCGGTAGCCGCGGTCGCGGCCGACGAACGACGCCACGAAGTCGTCCACCGGGTGGCGCAGCACGTCGGACGGGGTGCCGTACTGGGCGAGCACGCCGCCCACGCGCAGCACCGCGATCTTGTCACCGAGCCGCACGGCCTCGTCGATGTCGTGCGTGACGAACACGATGGTCTTGCCCAGCTGCGACTGCAGCCGCAGCAGCTCGTCCTGCAGCTCCTCACGCACGATCGGGTCGACCGCCGAGAACGGCTCGTCCATCAGCAGCACCGGCGAGTCGCCCGCGAGCGCCCGGGCCACGCCCACGCGCTGCTGCTGGCCGCCCGAGAGCTGAGCCGGATACCGCTTGCCCAGTTCCTTCGGCAGGCCGACGGTCTCCAGCAGCTCGGCCGCGCGGGCGCGGGCCTTGCGCTTGTCCCAGCCGGACAGCAGCGGCACGGTCGCGATGTTGTCGAGCACCGTCCTGTGTGGAAAGAGGCCGGCGTGCTGGATCACGTAGCCGATGCCGCGGCGCAGCAGCGCGGGGTCGCCCTCGCTCACGTCCTTGCCGTCGAGCAGCACGGCACCCGACGTGGGCTCCACCATGCGGTTGATCATGCGCAGCGACGTGGTCTTTCCGCAGCCCGAAGGGCCGACGAGCACGGTGATGGTGCCGTCGTCGACGGTGAGCGAGAGTCCGTTCACCGCCACCGTGCCGTCCGGATAGCGTTTGGTCACATCGCGGAACTCGATCGTCACGGACTTCTCCCCACGTCAGATGCAGATCGACCGTAGCCCACTCGGCGGGCCTTGGCAGCCTTTCCCGCACTGTGGCCCCTTACCGATCCGGCCAAAAGAAGGCGGGTACCCAACCGGACGTGACCGCGTCTGACGACCATTCCCGCCGTGGCTGTGGCCGGATTGGTAACGAGCAGCACAGTAGGCTGGGCGCTCGTGACCGCTCTCGACGACCTCCTGACCGCGCACGGCGCCGGCGTACGCCCGCTGTACGAGGTGATCGACCTGCTCCGCACGGGTCCCCGCGAGCTGGCCGACCTGGTGCGCCTGGCCGCGGCGCCCCGGCGCAGTGTCGAGGACGTGCTGGCCGCGCTGGAGCGTGATTTGGAGCGTTCCGCCGCAGGTATCCGGATCGCACCCGCCGCGCTGCCCGAGTACGAGGCGTACCGCTTGCCGCGGTTGCCCGATCCGCTCGACGACGCCGTGGCCGCGCATTCCGAGCTGCTCGCGTCGATTTCCGGCTGGGTCGCCGGTGTGCCGGCGCCGCTCGCCGCCCTCGACCACGTGCAGGCGACGCCCGAGACGGTGCTGCGGCGTGCTTTGTGGCTCAACGCCCGCTACGACCTGCGCCGCTCCCGCCTGCTCTTCCTCGGCGACCACGACCTGACCTCGCTGGCCGTGCACGCCGTGTGCCCCGAGGCCGAGCTGACCGTGGTGGACCTCGACGAGCGCGTTCTGTCCTACCTGGACTCCACCAGCGACCGGAAGGTCGCCACCGCGCACGCCGACCTGCGGGTCGGCCTGCCGCCCGCCGTGACGGGCCGCGCGGACCTCGTCTTCAGTGATCCGCCCTACACCCCGGACGGCATGGGGCTGTTCGCCGCTCGCGCCGTGCAGGCGCTGCGCGAGCCGACCGAGGGCCGCATCCTGCTGGCCTACGGCTACAGCCCCCGCCACCCCGCACTCGGAGCCCAGGTGCAGCGTTCGCTGGCGACGCTCGGGCTCACGTTCGAAGCGATCCTGCCCGACTTCAACCGCTACGACGGCGCCCAGGCCATCGGCGCCGCCGCCGACCTCTACGTCTGCCAGCCCACCGCGAAGGCCCGCAAAACGGGCCGGGGCAAGGGAAAGTCGGCCATCTACACCCACGGGCCGCAGTCCGTGGAGGCCACCGGCACGAAACCGACGCTGCTGTCCGCGTTGCGCGACATCGCCTCCGAAGGCGGTCTGGCCCTGGAAACCCGGCCCGTCGACTGGTCGATGTCCGCGCCCGAGGGTGACGCCGTCGCCATGGACCTCACCGCGGACCCCGGCCCGTGGCTGCTGCGCACCCTGCTCGGCACCAACGCCCGCCGCCTGGCCCTGCTCGTGCCCAACAACCACCCGGACCTCGCCGACGCGGCCTCGCAGGCGGCACTCACCGACCTCATGGCCGGCAAGTACCGCCTGCGGTTCCTGCGCAGCACGCCGGACAACCGCCACGCCGTGGTCACCGCGGACATGGTCGACGACCCGTCGGAGGTCCTGACCCGGGCGCACGCGCGGCTGGCGAACGTCGCGCTCGACGTGCCGGGCGAGCTGGTGGACCTCCGGCTGGTCGACGTGCCGCGGCACCGGCTGGTGGAACTGCTGCGCTGAAGCCGGGGACCGCAGTGGCTCAGAACAGTTCCGCGGCCAGTGCCTTGTAGACACTGAAGACCTCGTCGTCGTAGACCTGCAGTTCGACGTCCGGAATGGCCGGGTGGGTGGCGTGGCGGGTGGTGATCACCTGGATGGCGACATGGTTCGCGCCCTGATTGTGGTGTTCGCCGAGCTGCCCGGCGATAGCGGCCGCGTCGCCGTGGGCGACGACGGCGTCGATGAGGCGGTCGCTGCCGTCGCCGGTCAGGTCTTCGTCGGTGAAACCCAATCGACGCAGGTTGCTGGTGTAGTTGGTGAGGCCCAGGTACGGGTGTTTGATGCGCGGCCGCGCCGTGTCACGGGCGCGAGCCGGGTCCGTGTCGAGCACCACCTTCTGCTCGGGCGCCAGCAGCGCGGAAGGGCCGAGCGCCGCACGCGAAAGCCGCGTGTGCGACGGCGGCACGAGGTAGGGCACCGACCCGCCCGCGCGCGAAGCCGTGAGCTCCAGCATCTTCGGCCCCAGCGCGGCGATCGCGCGGCCCTCCACCGGAACGCCGCCCTCGTCGAGGCCGTCGAGGTAGCTCTTCATCGCGGCGAGCGGCTTGGTGAACTCCCGCGTCTGCTCCGGGTGACCCGCGCCGATGCCGAGCCAGAACCGGCCGGGGAACCGCGAAACCAGCCGGTGGTACGACTTCGCGGCGACGGCGGGGTCACCGTGCCAGATGTTGAGGATGCTCGTGCCGACCACGAGCGTCGAGGTGGCTTCGAGGAGTTCGTCGAGGCCCGCGAGGTCGGTTGGTGGGCCGGCGGCCCACAACGTGGAGAAGCCGAGCTGCTCGATCTCCTTCGCCATCGCCGGGGTGGTCAGAGCGGCCGGTTGCCAGACGCCGTAGGCGCCGAGGTCGATCGTCATGCCCCCCAGCGTGGCGACAGAAAAATGGACCGGCAAGTCCAGAGCGTCAGAAGAGCTCGGCCGCCAGCGCCCGGTAGACGGCCAGGATCTCGTCGTCGTAGCTCGGCAGCTCGATCCCGGGGAAGTCGGGATGCTCGACGGTCGCGCCGGTGATCACCTGGATCGCGACGTGGTTCGCGCCTGCCGCCAAGTGCTCGCCGAGGCGAGCCGAGATGGTGGCCGCGTCGCCGTGCGCCACGAGGGAGTCGAGCAGCCGGTCGCTGCCGTCCCCGGAGAGGTCCTCGTCGGTGAAGCCCAGGCGGCGCAGACTGTTGGTGTAGTTGGCCAGCTTGAGGTACGCCGCCGTGACCCGCGGCCGGGCCGTCTCGCGCGCCCGCGCCGGGTCCGGGTCCAGCAGCACCTTCTGCTCGGGCGCCAGCAGGAGCGAGGGACCGAGGGCCTCACGGGCGAGCCGCGTGTGCTCGGGCGTCACGAGGTACGGCACGGCCCCACCCGTGCGCGAGGCCGCGAGCTCGAGCATCTTCGGGCCCAGCGCGGCGAGACCGCGGCCTTCCACGGGCACGCCCGCGGCGTCGAGGCCGTCGAGGTACGCCTTGGTCGCCGCCAGCGGCTTGGCGAACTGCTGCGTCTGCTCGCGGTGCCCCACACCGAGCCCGAGCCAGAACCGGCCGGGGAACCGCGTGCTGATCCGGTGGTACGCGGCAGCGGCGGTGGCCGGGTCGCCATACCAGATGTTGAGGATGCCCGTGGCGACGACGAGCGTCGACGTCGCCTCGAGCAGCTCGTCGATGCCCGCCAGGTCGACGGGCATGGCCGCCACCCACAGCGTGGTGAAGCCGAGCGCCTCGATCTCCTTGGCCATGTCGGGAGTGGTCAGGGCGCCGATCTGGAAGATGCCGTACTGACCGAGTTCGATCTTCATCACCTCAGCATGGCCCGGAAAAAATGGACCGGCGAGTCCAAAAAAGGGGCTCCTCACCATAGAGGAGCCCCTTTTCGGCAGGAAGAACTCAGCCGGTCACACCGTCGACCACCGCGGCCTTGGCGACGGCCGCCGCGACCTCAGGGGCGACGCGCGGGTCGAGCGGGCTCGGCACGATGCGGTCGGGGCCGAGGTCGTCGGTCGCGACGGAGACGATGGCGTCGGCCGCGGCCAGCTTCATGTTCTCGGTGATCGCGCGCGCACCGGCGTCGAGGGCGCCGCGGAAGACGCCGGGGAACGCCAGGACGTTGTTGATCTGGTTCGGGAAGTCGCTGCGCCCGGTGGCGACGATCGCCGCGTAGCGCGCCGCGTCGGCCGGGTGCACCTCCGGGTCCGGATTGGACAGTGCGAACACGATCGGGTCGTCGGCCATCGAGCCGAGCAGCTCGGGGTCGATCGTCGCGCTGGACAGGCCGAGGAACACGTCGGCGCCCTTCAGCGCGGCTTCGAGACCGCCGGTGAGACCGGAGGAGTTGGTGGTCGTGGCCAGCTGCTGCTTGATCGGGTTCAGACCCTCGCGTCCCGAGTGGATGATGCCGCGCGAGTCGAGCACCGTGACGTCGCCGACACCGGCCTCCTGCAGGATCTTCGCGCAGGCCACCCCCGCCGCGCCCGCACCCGAGATGACCACGCGCTGGTCGGCGATCGCGCGGTCCAGCACCAGGTTCGCCCCGCGCAGCGCAGCGAGCGTGACGATCGCGGTGCCGTGCTGGTCGTCGTGCATGACCGGGCAGTCGAGCGCGGCCTTGAGCTTGTCCTCGAGCTCGAAGCACCGCGGCGCCGAGACGTCCTCCAGGTTCACCGCGCCGAACGACGGGCGAAGGCGCACCAGCGTCTCCACGATCTCGTCGACATCGGTGGTGTCGAGCACCAGCGGAATCGAGTCGAGGCCGCCGAACGTCTTGAACAGCACCGACTTGCCCTCCATGACGGGCAACGACGCGCTCGCGCCGATGTCGCCGAGGCCGAGCACCGCCGTGCCGTCGCTGACGACCACCACGAGACGGTCGGCCCAGGTGTACCGCTTCGCCTGGGCGGCGTCCTCGGCGATCGCGCGGCTCACCTTCGCCACGCCGGGCGTGTAGGCGATCGAGAGGTCGCGCGGGTCGGAGATGGGCCGGGTGGCCGCCACGGAGAGCTTGCCGCCCTCGTGCCCGGCGAAGATCTCGGCGTCCGTCACCGGCGCGGCGGTGGCGGCGGTGCTGGCCTGGTCGGTCATCGGGGTTCCTGTCGTCGTTTCCGGCGTTCGCCCCTCGGCGATCGCGGAACTCGCGGGGTGGATCTGCGTCACTGAATTACTCCTGGGACTGCGAGCGGGGGACCACTGGCAGCGGGCGAAGGCGCACCCGCGCACCCTTGGAACTTGTCCTCCGGACGGCAGCCCAGCGCGGTAGCGCCGGCCTGTCGGCGAGGCGTCACAGCGGCCATCCGATCCGTGGGGTGTGGCTGATGGCCGCGGACGCTGCGGTCTCCCAATCATGACAGGAGCCCCTCCGGAGGCGGACCCTCGGTGCGGCTCATGTCACAGATTCAGTGGACTTCCCGAGGAAAACCGCCGAAAATCCCCTATTCCCAAGACGTCCGTCCGGTTTTGTTGAATGGTTCCGAACCGATTCAGTGACCACGACGGACCGCGGCCACCCGCATTTCGCGCCGCGCGGCACTCGATAAGGTGAGCGCATGCAATTCCGCCCACTGAAGGTCGCCGACGCCTACGAGTTCACCCCCCGCGCGTTCCACGACGAGCGCGGACTCTTCGTGGCGCCGTTCCAGGAAGAGGCGCTGCTGAGCGCCACCGGGCACCCGATGCGCATGGGCCAGACCAACCACAGCGTCTCCCGCCGCGGCACCATCCGCGGCGTGCACTTCGCCGACGTACCGCCGGGCCAGGCGAAATACGTCTACTGCCCCGCCGGTTCCCTGCTCGACGTGATCGTCGACGTGCGCACCGGCTCCCCCACCTTCGGCCAGTGGGACTCCGTCCTGCTCGACGCCAAGGACTTCCGCGCCGTGTACGTCGCTGAGGGCCTGGGCCACGCGTTCGTGGCGCTCGAGGACAACACGGCGATGGCGTACCTGTGCTCCGAGCCGTACAACCCGTCGGGCGAGCACGGCATCAGCCCGCTCGACCCCGCGCTCGACCTGCCGTGGCCCGCCGATCTGACGCCGATCGTGTCCGAAAAGGACGGTTCCGCCCCGACACTGGCGGAGGCCGAGGCACAGGGGCTGCTGCCGTCGTACGCGGATTGCACGGCCTACTACGAGAAGCTGCGCTCGGCTCACCACTGAGTTCCGGCCGACCCACGGCCGATTCTCGCTGTTGCGCCTTTAATATGCGTGCATATAATATGCCCGCATGGCACTGTACGAGTACGAGCACGCCGAGACCACCACCGCGCCCGCGTCGTCCGTCTGGCCACTGTGGACGGACACGTCGCGCTGGCCCGAATGGGACGCGGGCCTGCGGGAAGTCGTGCTGGACGGCCCGTTCGAGGCGGGCACCAGCGGCACCATGACGATGCCGGACCAGCCGCCGATCCCGTTCACGCTCACCGCCGTCGACGACGGCCGCGGGTTCACCGACGAGACCCGGCTGCCCGACGCCACGCTCGTCTTCGAGCACTGGCTGGAGGACGCCGAAGACGGCACGCGCATCGTCTACCGCGTGACGGTGGACGGACCACCGGAGCTGGGCCCGGCCGTCACCGAGGACACCCCGGACGCCGTGCGCGCGCTGGCACGGCTGGCCGAGGCATCCTTGCGGGCATGACCGCTCCGGAGTCCCGCCTGCCCGGTCCCGACGAGAGCCCCGGCTTCCTGCTGTGGCGCGTCACGCTGGCCTGGCAACGCGTGATGCGTGCCGCGCTGGCGCCGCACGACCTCACGCACGTCCAGTTCGTGCTGCTCACCACCACGTGGTGGCTCACGCGCTCCGGCGAGCCGCCCACGCAGCGGCAGCTCGCCGAGCAGGCCGGCACGGACACGATGATGACCAGCCAGGTCGTGCGCAAGCTCGCGGACCGCGGCCTGCTCACGCGCGCCGACGATCCGGCCGACGCGCGCGCGAAGCGGGTGCAGCTCACCGAAGCCGGCTCGGCGCTCGTCGCGAAAGCGTTGCACGACGTCGAAGACGCAGACGCACGGTTCTTCGGCGGGCTCGGCGAGCGGACCGGTGGGTTCGTGTCCGCGCTGGCCGAGCTCGGGACATGAGAGCTCAGACCAGCACGTCCTCCGCCAGCACCCGTTCGACGTTGCGCTCGGCCAGGGCCGTGATCGTGACGAACGGGTTCACGCCCGTGCTGCCCGGGATGAGCGAGCCGTCCGTCACGTAGAGGTTGCGGTAGCCCTTCACGCGCCCGTAGTCGTCCGTCGCGTCGCCGAGGACGAGGCCGCCGAGGGGGTGATAGGTGAACCGGTTCTCGAACGGGCGGGTGTCGCCAAAGAGGTCGTAGCGGTAGATGGCGACGTTGGCCGCGTTGATCTTGTCGAACATCGCCTTCACCGCATCGATCGACGGCTGGCCTTGCGCGGCGGTCCGCTGCAGTTTCGCCGAATCCGAAGCCACATCGTAGGTGAAGTGCCCACGTTCCGGGTTCTTCGTGATCGCCAGGTACAGGCTCACCCACGTCTCGAGCCCGGCCGGCACGGGCGCGATCTCCGCGAAGACCGGGTGCACGGGGTCGTTCCAGTTGTCGATGCCGAGCGCGGGCATGCCGGACTGCAGGCTGCCCGTGGTGTCCCAGACGTGGTTGGCGCGCCCGAGCATCACGTTGCCGTTGGTGCCCCAGCCCTGGCCCACGGCGTCAGGCAGGTCCGGCAGGCGGCCGGTTTCCCTTGCCCGCAACAACAGTTCGGTGGAACCGACACTGCCGGCGCCGAGGAAGAGGTGCTTCGTGCTCACGCGCTTGGTGGCCACGACCGCGCCGTACGGGTCGATTTCGCGCACCACCAGCGTGTACGCGCCGTCGGGCTGCTGGATGATTTCGCGGACCTCGTGCAGCGTCTGGACCGTCACGTGCCCGGTGCCCAGCGCGGCCGCGAGGTAGGACTTGTCGAGCGAACGCTTTCCGTGGTTGTTGCCGTAGATCACTTCCGACGCGAGCGCGGAGCGTTCGACGGTGCCGGCCTCTTCCTGCTCCAAGTATGAGAAGTCGTAAACGCTGGGCACGAAAGTCGTCGTGAAACCGGCTTTCTGCGCGGCTTTCCGCGAAACGCGCGCGTATTGGTAGGAGCGGCAGGCCTCGAACCACTGCTCGTCCACGGAGTTCACGCCGAGCCCGGCCCGCGCGCGCGGGAAGTACATTTCGTACATCTCGTCGGCGTCCACGCGCGGCAGAATTTCCTCGAAGTACGAACGTTTCGGCGTCACGGCCATCGCGCCGTTGACCAGCGAGCCGCCGCCGACGCCGCGGCCGAGGTACACGGACATGTCGCCGTAGTTCACGCGGTCGAGCACCCCGGCATACGGCTTGATGTCGTGGTTGGCGATGTCGAGCCACAGGAACGACGCGAGCGGCGCCTGCGTGCGGTTCTTGAACCACATCGAGCGCTGGTCGGGGTTCAGCATCTCGCAGAAAACTTGCCGTCAGGCCCGGGATCGTGCCATAGCTGCCCCATTTCGAGCATCAGCGTGGGCACACCGGCCTCGCCGAGGCGCAACGCGGTGGCCGCGGCGCCGTAACCGGTCCCGATGATCACGGCGGGCGAATACCCGGGCAGGGGCGTGTTCACGGTGGCGCCGCACGTCCATCCCCTTGGGCAGCCAGCGGTGCGACGGCGGCACGGTCGCCTCCGCGAGCATGCCCATCGCGATCTCCGCGAGGTTGCACGCGGCGATCGCGTGAAAGGTCCGGATGTGGTTGTGGACACCCCACCACTTCGGCGCGGTGACCGAACAGTGCCCCGGACGCAGCTGCCGCACCGACGGCAGCACGGTCGGCGAAATAGGGCACGCGCAGGCACATCGCCGCGGAAAACAGCTGCTTACCGCCCGGTTTGCCGGCCAGCCGGCGCCGCAGCGCGAACGTCGGGCTCGTGCCCATCGGAACCTCCCCATCTACCTACTCGTCAGTAGGTAAACACAGTACGCGACCTGCCCACAAACGGGAGCGGGGCTATATTCGGGCTCGTGGCACATCGGCTTTTCCTCCTCAGACACGGCCAGACCGAGTGGTCCGTCAACGGCAGGCACACCGGACGCACCGACATCCCGCTCACGGCGGCGGGTGAGGACCAGGCGCGCGCGGCGGGCGGCACCCTGCGCACCCTGCTTGGCGGCCCCAAGCTCGTGATCTCGAGCCCGCGCGAACGCGCGAAGCGCACGGCCGAGCTCGCCGGCCTGCGCGTGGACGAACTCACCGAAGACCTCGCCGAGTGGGACTACGGCGAGTACGAAGGCCTGACCACGCCCGTGATCCGCGAAACGGACCCGGGCTGGACCGTGTGGACGCACGCGATCCCCGGCGGCGAGAGCGCCGCCGACGTCGCCGCGCGCGCCGACAAGGTCCTCGATCGGGCACGCCGCGAAATCGACAACGGCGACGTGGTCCTGGTGGGCCACGGGCACTTCAGCCGCGTGCTGGTGGCGCGCTGGGTGCGCCTGTCGTCCACCGCGGGTGTCCACTTCGGACTGGACCCGGCCGGCATCGCCGTGCTGGGCGACGAACGCGGCGAGCCCCAGGTCGAGCACCTGAACCTGCTGCCCGCACTGGAAGGCTGAGCGCTTGCCCGACCCCCGCATCCGGCGGATCCGGCCCGAAGACGTCGACGCCGTGGTGGAACTGGTCTACGCGCTCGCCGAGTTCGAGCGCGCGCCGGACGAATGCCACCTCGAAGCGCCGCAACTGCACAAAGCGTTGTTCGGCCCCGCGCCGGCGTTGTTCGGCCACGTCGCGGAAGTCGACGGCCGGGTCGCCGGGTTCGCGTTGTGGTTCCTGAGCTTCTCGACCTGGCGCGGCACGCACGGCATCTACCTGGAAGACCTGTTCGTGCGCGCCGAGCTGCGTGGCTCGGGGCTGGGCAAGGCGCTGCTCGCGGCGCTGGCCGCCGAGTGCGTCGAGCAGGGTTACCAGCGACTGGAGTGGGCAGTGCTGAACTGGAACCCGGCCGTCGGGTTCTACCGGGCACTCGGTGCGCTGCCGCAGGACGAGTGGACCACCTACCGGCTCACGGACGCGCCGCTGAAGGCGCTGGCCTCCGAAAGCTGACGCAGCCAGGCCCGTCAATCCTCGTCGTGGCGCTCGCGTTCCTCGCGGCGCCCGGCGAGGCCACCGCGTTCGGCTGCTTCTTCCTCCGTCTCGCCTTCGCGCAGGCCGAGCGCCCACGCGCGGGCCGGGCGGCGGAAGAGCAGCACGAGCGCCGCGAGGCCGCACACGCCGATCGGCACACCCCAGGCCGGCTGGCCGGACGGGCCGAGCACGTACCAGCCGATGCCCATGAGCAGCAGCGCGACCACGACACCGGGCGAGCGCGCCCACTGCCGGCCGAGGACCAGCCCCGCCGAGGCGGCCAGGAACGCGATCGCCAGCACCGCGTAGGTGCCGAACTCGGCCCAGATGTTGTTGCCCGGCTGAGAAGGTTCCTGCAGGCCGCGCACGAGGATCACGACGCCCAGCACCAGGAGCCCGAGACCGGGCAGCGCGGTGAGGATCCCGGCCAGCCGGACCTCGAACGGGGTGGGCGGCTGGTTCTCGTCGAGCGACACGGGTGCGGCCTTCCAAGCTGCTTTGCGGGAGCACAGCGACCCGACCTGCACGGGTCACGGTGGGTGAGCGGTTTCGATCGTATGCCACCCGGTCGGCCGTTTTCGCGGGGCGCCGGGCACGTGAAAATCGGGGTTGTCGTCGATGAGCGGGCGGTCGGCCCGGGTGCACTTGTCACGACGAGCGGATGTTCGCCGTACGCAAGGGAGGATCGCCCGGCACAGGGTCACCGGACGCAGTACTGGCGCACTCCTTCGGTGCATCTGGAGCGCCGTTCCCCGTGTTGAGCTTCGCGTCACCTTGTGCCGTCGAAGGTTCTCCACCCGGGCGAACGTCACCTACGGTGGGGAAGTGCGCGCCATCCTCGTCGTGAACCCCCAGGCCACCTCGACCACCGCCGGTGGCCGGGATGTGCTGGCGCACGCGCTGGCCAGCCAGGTGAAGCTCGACGTCGTCGAGACGGACTACCGCGGCCACGCGATGGCCGTGGCGCGCTCGGCGGCCCGCGACGGTTTCGACCTGGTCGTGGCCCACGGCGGCGACGGTACGGTCAACGAGGTCGTCAACGGTCTCCTCGCGGACTCCACCGGCGACCCGGGCCGGCTCGGGTGCGTCCCGATGCTCGGCGTGGTGCCCGGCGGCTCGGCCAACGTGTTCGCGCGCGCCCTCGGCCTTCCCGTGGATCCCGTCGAAGCCACGCACCAGCTGCTGATCGCGCTGGAGAACGACCGGCGCCGTCGCATCGGGCTCGGGCTCGCCGACGGGCACTGGTTCACCTTCAACGCCGGGCTCGGCTGGGACGCCGACGTGGTGGGCCGCGTGGCGAAGCGGCGGGGCAAGGAAACGAGCGCCGCTCTCTATCTACGCGCTTCAGTGGGCTCCTACTTCCGGCCGCCGATGGGCCGGCCCGCCCTGACCGTGCGGATCCCGGGCGAGGAACCCGCCGAGGTGGTGACCGCGTTCGTGTCCAACACCGATCCGTGGACCTACCTGGGTGATCGCGCCGTCCACCTCAACTCGGGTTGCTCGTTCGAGACAGGATTGGGCCTGTTCGCGTTGAACGGTCTGCGGTTGCCCACCGTGTTCACGCATGTACGCCAAGCTTTGCTCACGAAGAGCGACCAACACGGGCGTCGTCTGATGCGCCGCGACGACGTGCCGATGATCCGCATCGACGCAGCTGAACCGGTGAACTTCCAGGTCGACGGGGACCTCGTCGGGCAGCGGACGCGAGTGGAATTCCAGAGCGTGCAGGATGCACTCACAGTAATCGTGTGACGGTGCGACCACTGATCGCCTGCGGCAAAGTGCATCTTGCCGCTCGTCGACCCAGAACCTCCGCTCACCGCATCGCGCTTCCGCCGGGCGGTCTGTTTCGGACAGAAACCGCAGGTCAGAGGCGTCGCTCGGCCGGGTGAGCTGACTCACCGATCTTCGGGAAACCCTTGTCGAACGCGGTGCTTCGTGAAAGCATTCACAAGCACCCAAAAACACGACCGCCATGACGACTGTGGCGCGGCCCTCCCGCGCCACTATGAAGGAGCTCACGAACATGGACTGGCGCCACGACGCGTCCTGCCGAGACGAGGACCCCGAGCTGTTCTTCCCGGTGGGAACCAGCGGTCCGGCTCTGCTGCAGGTCTCCGAGGCGAAGGCCGTGTGCCACCGCTGCACCGTCGCTTCCGACTGCTTGGCCTGGGCTCTTGCCAGCGGCCAGGACGCCGGCGTGTGGGGCGGCATGAGCGAGGACGAGCGACGCGCGCTCAAGCGCCGCCGTACGCAGATCGGCACGCGTACCATCGCCTGAGCCTGAAGGCTCAGAAGCACCACAACCCTGAACTGGATTCGTCGCAGGGGCTTTTCTTTGTCCTCTCCGCCTGCGACTTGGGGCGATACCCATCCGGTTTAAGCGTAACAACCGAGGTGAAACCACCCGCACCCGGGTGCACTGCACCTCACCAGGACTGAACAAGTCCTCCCGCGGAACGTCGTGAGGGCCGGTACCGATTCGTTCGGTACCGGCCCTTCGGCGTGTCCGGGGTTCTTTCGGCGTCGCCCTCTTCCGTGCCGCCGACCCAGTCGCCCGCCGGCCGTCCGTTGTGGACCGACCTCCGCGGCCGATTGCCCTGGGGTAGAAGATCTTTCGCGTTTGACGCGCCTTGCCGCCGTCGTGAGCTCGCTCCGCCGGCCGCGTTCCCGATGAACGGCTACCCGTCGGTTGAACGTTTGCCGAACGACTCCTGAACGCGACGCGACCCGAGCTTGCGTGGCACCCCCTCTCGCACACCCTGCCGCCTCGCACAGCATTGCCATTTGACGATACTGTGTCTCGCACACTATCGTGGCAAGCGTGAAAGACACCGACTTGCTGGACGCGCATCGGCAGGAGCTGTGGCGAGGGACGGTCGTGCTGGCGAGCCTGCTGGCGCTGCAGAAGCCCGGGTACGGCTACGGGCTGCTCGACGCACTGGAGCGCGCGGGGGTGCCCGCGCCGGCCAACACGCTGTACCCGCTGTTGCGCCGCCTGGAGGGTCAAGGGCTGCTGACCAGCGAGTGGGACACCTCGGGCACCCGGCCGCGGAAGTTCTACCGCACCAGCCGCGACGGGCTGCGGCTCGCGCGGGAGCTGCAGAAGGAGTGGCAGGCCATCGACACGGCGCTGAGCCTGCTGGACACCGAAGCGGACCCGGAGACGAAGACCGAAGAAGACACCGAACTGGGGGAACAACCATGAGCACCACACTCACCGACCGATATGTGGCCGCCGCCGTGCGGCATGTCTCGGGCAAGCACCGCGGCGAGATCGACCGCGAGCTGCGGGCCGCGATCGCCGACGACGTCGACGCACGGGTCTCGCTCGGGGAGAGCCCGGGCCAGGCCGAGTACGCGGCGCTGGCCGAGCTCGGCGACCCGGCGCAACTGGCGACGCGGTACGCCGACAAGGCGACCGCGCTGATCGGGCCGGCCACCTACCCGGACTACGCCCGGGCGGTGCGCCTGCTGAGCGCGACCGTCCTGCCCATCACCTACGTCGTGAACGGGATCGGGCACTGGGTGCGCGGCGAAAACGTTGCGGCGGCGATCTTTTCGCCGCTGGGCGCCACGTTGACCGTCGCGATGTACCTGCTCGTCGCGATCACTGTCCTTTATGTACTCGTCGAGCGCTTCGGCAGCGAGCGCGGCCCCGGCGAACCCGACGAGGACTGGAAACCCGACCAGCTCCCGTTCTCCGACGCCACGGCGACCACCACGTGGAACGAAGTCGGCAGCGGCATCGTGCTGGCGGTCCTGCTGGTGGTGGCGCTGTTCGTGCAGCGTTCGGCCACGCTCGTGACAACGGCTTCCGGCGCGCGGGTGCCGGTTCTCGACCCCGCGTTGTGGGGGTTCTGGGTGCCGTTCTTCGTTGTCGTGCTGGTGCTTTCGCTCGCACTGGCGGTGGCGAACCTGCGACTGGGCCGCTGGACGCCCGCGACGGCCGTCGCCGGCACCGTGCTCATCCTCGCGGCGACGGGACCGCTCGCGTACCTGTTCTTCGAGGCGCGCGTACTCGATCCCGCGCTCGGCAGCGGCTTCGCCGAGACCGGCAGCTGGATCGGCTGGCTCGCCCTGGTCGTTCTGGCTGCCGTCACCGTCGCCGTGCTCGCCAAGACCTGGCGCCACCGCGACCGTCAGCGGATCGAGGTCCGATGACGACCACGCTCGCCCCTCCCGAAAAGCCCACCACTCCCCCGGAACTGCGCCGGGAGCTGATCGTCAACCTCGCCATCAACCTCGTCGCCCCGGCCGCGCTCTTCTACGGCCTGCGCGCGCTGGGCGTCAACCAGTGGCTGGCGCTGCTGGCGGGTGTCGTCCCGCCGGCCGTGCGCGCCGTGCAGACGGTGGTCACGAAGCGACGCGTGGACACGCTCGCGGTGTTCACGTTGAGCATCCTGGTGCTGAGCGTCGCGACGTCGTTCCTGTCCGGCAGCCCGCGGTTCCTGCTGGCCAAGGACGGCTGGATGACCGCGGCCGCCGGGCTCTGGATGCTGGCGACGCTGCTGCGGACACCGTTCCTGTACCAGGTGCTGCGGTCGTTCCTCGGCCAGGAGGCGCGCGACCGCATGGAGCGCAACTGGCTCGGCTCGCCCACCTACCGCCACGTGCTGCGCGTGACCACCGCGATGTGGGGTGTGGTGCTCGTGCTCGACGCCGGGGTGCGCGTGGTGCTGGCCTACACGCTGTCCGTGGACCGGGTGCCGCTGATCAGCGGGCTGCAGTACGTGGCCGTGTACCTCGCGCTCGAGGTCGCCACGCGGGTCTACGCCCGTCGCAAGAGTGTCATCGCCGCCATCGCGGCCGAAGTCGGAGAGGAATCACCTGCATGACCGTCGTTCTGATCACCGGAGGTTCGAGCGGCATCGGTGCCGCCGTGGCGCGGCACTTCGCGGCCGAGGGCGCCCGGGTGGTGGTGGCCGACGTCGACGAGGCTGCCGGCGCGGAGGTCGCCGCCGAGGTCGGGGGCCTGTTCGTGCGCACCGACGTCACGCGGCCCGAGGACAACGAGGCCGCCGTGGCCGCGGCGGTGGCCGAGTACGGCGGGCTCGACGTCGTGCACCTCAACGCCGGCACCGGCGGCGCGGGCGGCCTCGACGACTTCGACCTGGAGCGTTATCGCCGCACGTTGGCGGTGAACGTCGACGGCACGATGTTCGGCCTGCGCGCCGCCGTCCCGGCGCTGCGGGCTCATGGCGGTGGCGCGATCGTGGTGACGTCCAGCCTCGCCGGCATCTCGCCGGCCACGTTCGACCCGGTGTACTCGGCGAGCAAGCACGCGATCATCGGCCTGGTGCGGTCACTGGCCCCGGCCTGTGCCGATTCGGGGATCACGCTCAACGCCGTGTGCCCGGGGTTCGTGGAGACGCGGATGATCGGCGGGCTCAAGGACACGCTCGTGGCGAACGGCTTGGCCGTGGCTTCTCCGGCGGAAATCGCGTCCGCGGTCGCGACGATCGCCTCGGGTGAGGGCACTGGAGAGGCGTGGATGCTGCAGGCCGGGCGCGCTCCGGAACGCGTCGAGTTCCCGGTGGTCGAGCTCAGCCAGGCGTGACCGAATCGCGCAAGGTGAGGTAGGCGTCGAGCTGGGCGGCGCCGGCGAGCAGGGCGCGGCTGCGGGCGGTGAGCCGATGCTGCCAGGCGTCGAGGAAGGCGCTCAACGCGTCGGCCCCGCCCGCCTCGCGCAGTGATTCGAGGAACTGCGCGACCTGGCGCAACAGGTAACCGCCACGGCGGAGCTGCCGGGCGATCTCGGCGTCACGCACGCAGTCCGGGCCGTATTCGCGATAACCGGTGGCCCGATTTCGTTCAGGACGCAGGATGCCCTCGGTTTCCCAGGCGCGCAGCGTCGCCGGGTGCACGTCGAGCCGTCGCGCGAGCTCGCCGACGGTCAGCGGCGGGCCTTGCAACGGTGCCGGCGCCGTGGACAGGGTGCCCAGGGCCGCCGCGACTTCAGTGCGGGTGTCGCGTTCGGCGAGCAGAGCGACATGCGCGGCGTCGATGAGCCGGTAGGCGGATTCGGTGTCACCGCGGTGGATCGAGCGCATGATCTCCACTGCCGGCTGGTGCCCGTGGCCCGCGCGCAACGCTAGGAAGGCGCGCAGGCCCTGCGCGTGCAGCGGCGTGTAGCGGCGGTAGCCGCTGTCGCTGCGTCCGGTCGGCGGGAGCACGCCGGCGTCGTCGTAATTGCGGACCGCTTGGGCGGACAACCCGTGCTCCCGCGCGAGGTCGATGGGTCGCAGGGTGAACCTCCGTTTGAGGCTTTCGGCCTTGAACTGCAGGTGGTTCGCATCGAAGTTTCACTCGATTCTTCAACGATACGGTCGAGGACAGGTTTCTCTGGAAGGGGTTTTCCATGTCCACTGCCACCACCCTGCGCGGGGCCGGCCGCGAAATCGGCGACGCGGCGAGCCTGGGCCGCACCGTCGACGAGCTGCTCGCCCAGGCCCGGCCCGCGCTGCTCGCCCTCGGCGAGCCGACGCACGGGATCCGAGCGTTTCCCTTGCTGCGCAACGAACTTCTCGCCCACCTCGTCGAGCGGGGCTACCGGTCGATCTCGCTGGAGACCGACGTTTTCGCCGCGTCCATCGTCAACGACTACGTGACCGGCGGCGCCGGTGACCTCGACGAGGTGCTGAAAACCGGCTTCAGCCACTGGTTCGGTCGCGTGCCGGGCAACCGAGAACTCGTCGAGTGGCTGCGCGAGCACAACGCCGGCCGCGCGCCCGAGGATCAGGTGCGGTTCCACGGCTTCGACGCGCCGACGGAGACCACCTCCGCGCCCAGCCCGCGGCGCGCGCTGACCGCCGTGATCGACTACCTGCCCACAGCGTTGTGTCCGGCCTCGATCCACGACCTGGATTCGTTGCTCGGCGAAGACGACGACTGGACGAACGAGCAGGCCATGTACGACGCGGCCGCGTCGATCGGCGGCTCCGACCGCGCCCGCGCGTTGCGCATCGTCGCCGACGACCTCGCGAGCGCCCTCCACCGCGCGGCGCCCGTGCTCCAGCCCGCCGATCCCCCCGGCTACGCGCTCGCCGCCGCGTACGCACGCACCGCCGTGAGTCTGCTCCGCTACCACGCGGCGATGGCCTTCGCCGCGCCCGATCGGTTCGGGACCCTGCTCAGCCTGCGCGCCGAGATGATGGCCGACAACCTGCTCGCGATGCTCTCGCAGGAGCGGGACCGCGGGCCGAGCCTGGTGTTCGCGCACAACGTGCACCTGCAGCGCGTGCCGTCCACCCTGCAGATGGGCCCGGAGGAGGCGACGTGGGGCAGCGCGGGCGCGCTCGTCGCGTTGACGCTGGGCGAGCGCTACGTCTTCGTCGCCGCCGACGCCAACCCCCACGCGGAACCCGGCACGCTCCAGGGCGAGCTGGCCGCGGCCACCACCCGTCGCGCGCTGTTCCCAGCGCAAGCCCTGCGCGGCGCGCTGCCCGCGTCGACCGGCACGGGCGAGCCGATCCTGCCCGGCCACCTCCCGCTGAGCCCGGCCCAGATCGACGGCGCTGACGCGGTCGTCTTCGTGGCCGACACCGACGGGCAGCGCGTCGAGTACTGGCGTTAGAGCCGGCGGGAGAGGGGGATGCGCAGCGCGGCCTCGGTGCCCGGCACGCGCGCGCCGGTGGAATCCGTGCGCACCTTGCGCAGCGACAGGGACCCGCGCAGTTCCGACTCCACCAGCGTGCGCACGATCTGCAGGCCGAGGCCGTCGCTGCGTTCCAGCGAGAAGCCCGAAGGCAGGCCGCGGCCGTTGTCCCGGATGAGGACGTCGAGCCAGCGCGCCGAGCGTTCCACGATGATCTCGACCTTGCCCGGGCGGCCCTGCGGGAACGCGTGCTCGATGGCGTTCTGCACGAGCTCCGTGAGCACCATGACCAGCGGCGTCGCGATCTCGGCGATGACGATGCCGAACGAGCCCTTGCGCGTGAGCCCCACCTGCGACTCCGCGGTGGCGACCTCGCCGACCATCGGCAGGACGTTGTCGAGCAGCTTGTCGAGGTCCACGCGCTCGTCGACGGAGATCGACAGGGCCTCGTGGACCATCGCGATCGACGAGACGCGCCGCACGGACTCGCCGAGCGCGAGGCGGGCCTCTTCGCTCGTGGTGCGGCGCGACTGCAGCCGCAGCAGCGCCGCGACGGTCTGCAGGTTGTTCTTCACGCGGTGGTGGATCTCGCGGATCGTCGCGTCCTTGGACAGCAGGGCGCGGTCGCGGCGCTTGACCTCGGTGACGTCGCGGACCAGCACGAGCGCGCCGGCCGCCTGACCCGACGGGCGCAGCGGCAGCGCACGGAACAGCACCACGGCGCCGCGGCGGGAATCGGCCTCCGTGCGGGTGGAGGGCTTGCCGTCGAGGGCCTCGATGATGCGGTGCGAGACCTCGGTGGCGTCGAACGGGTCGCGGATCAGCGACCGCGTCAACGGCGCCAGCCGCTGCCCCACCAGGTCGGACTCGTGGCCCATGCGGTGGTAGGCGGACAGGCCGTTGGGGCTGGCGAACACGACGGTGCCGCTCGGGTCGAGGCGGATGAGGCCGTCGCCGACGCGGGGGCTGGTGTGGGTGTCGGCCTGGTTGCCGCCCGGGGGCGGGAACGTGCCGTCGACGATCATCTGGCACAGGTCGCCCGCGCTGCCCAGATACGCGATCTCCAGCGGGCTCGGCACGCGCGGCGCGGCCAGGTTCGTCTCGCGGCTGAGCACGGCGATCACCTCGCCGCCGAAGCTCACCGGCACGGCTTCGCGGCGCATCGGCAGGTCGCGGTACCAGTGCGGGTCTTCCTCGCGGCCGATCTTCCGCTCGCGCACGGCCTTCGCCAGCTCCGGGTGCTCGGCGACGGTGAACCGCGTGCCGACGACATCCTCGGGGTGCGCGGTGGGCGCCGTGGTGGGCCGGGCGTGTGCGACGCACACGAAATCGCCGCCCTCGGGCTGCAGGTCCCTCGCGACGGGGACCCACAGCAGGAAATCGGCGAACGACAGATCGGCCAGCAGCTGCCACTCCGCGACGACGGTCTGCAGATGGTCGGCGGCCTCACCGGGGAGACCGGTGTTCTCGGCGAGCAGGTCGGAAAGGGTGGACACGAGCTACTCGACGACCACGAGTGCGTGGTGCGCGGTTCCTCCGGTCATCCGCCCATCAAACCAGAGCGGACGCCGATCAGCACGGGCGCCGCAGGTGAGCCGGGGCACGCATGACACACTGGAGCGGTTGACCCGAGCCCGGCAGGTGCTCCGGCACCCCGCACCCGGGCCATCCCGCGTGAATACGAGGAGTGAAGCATGTCGAAGCGCGCCCGTAAGCGTCGCGACCGCAAGAAGAACGGCGCGAACCACGGCAAGAAGCCCAACGCCTGATTCCGGCGTCCGGACGCGACACGGCCCCCGCACCACTGGTACGGGGGCCGTCGTCGTCGGAAATCCCGGAAAAGCGTGAGCTCGGGTGTTACTCGCCGGTGCGCTGCTCGACGGTGATCTCGGTGCGCTCGACCGTCACGCCGCCGCGCGTGGCGACGGTCTGGCGGATCGAGGCGCGCAGGCGGCTCTTCAGCTCCGCCGGCGCCAAGTCACCGCCGCACTTGCGATGCAGCAGCTCCTTGATCTGCTCGTCGATGCCGTACTCCTCGAGGCACGGCGGGCAGTCCTCGATGTGGCGGCGCAGCTCGGCGTCGCGCAGGGGGCTGCACTCCTTGTCGAGGAGCAGGTAGATCTCCGAAAGCGCCTCTTCGCAGCGGACCTTGTCCTCGGTCCCCGGCGCGTCACCCGTGCTCATCGCTTCGCCACCTCCTCGCGGTCACCGCGGATGAAGCCGCGCTCGCGCGCGACGTCGGCCAGCAGGTCGCGCAGCTGGGCGCGACCGCGGTGCAGACGGGACATCACGGTGCCGATGGGCGTGTCCATGATCTCGGCGATCTCCTTGTACGCGAAGCCCTCGACGTCCGCCAGGTAGACGGCCAGCCGGAACTCTTCGGGCAGCTTCTGCAGCGCCTGCTTCACGTCGGCGTCGGGGAGGTTGTCCATCGCCTCGACCTCGGCCGAGCGCAGCCCGCTGGAGGTGTGACTCTCCGCCTTGGCGATCTGCCAGTCGGTGATCTCCTCGGTGGGCTGCTGCACCGGCTGCCGCTGACGCTTGCGGTAGCCGTTGATGTAGGTGTTGGTGAGGATGCGGTACATCCACGCCTTGAGGTTCGTGCCGGCCTTGAAGGAGGCGAACGCCGCGTATGCCTTGAGGTAGGTCTCCTGGACCAGGTCCTCGGCGTCGGAGGGGTTCCGCGTCATCCGCATCGCGGCCGAGTACAGCTGATCGAGCAGGGGCATCGCGTCGCGTTCGAAGCGCTCCGCCAGCTCCAGCTCGTCGGCCGCCGTCTCCGGCGCGGTGTTCGGGGTGCTCGGCAAACCGTTCCCTTCCCGTTCGGCGTCGATGCGCTTCTGCGCATACGGCAACGCCGAGTTTACGCGGGGGCTCGGAAGGCCCTGCTCGGTGCTGCGCCTACGAGGGCGGGCAGTGGTAAGCGTCGTGGTCACGTTTCTTTCAACAGAACGTGGCGGGCGTCCATTCCCGACGCCTTCGTAGACTCCGATCCCATGGCGGGCAAGGGAACACCGGCGACGGCGCTGCTCACGAAACACAAGGTGGCGCACACGCTGCACTCGTACGACCACGACCCGCGGGCCGAGTCGTACGGCCTGGAGGCGGTCGAGGCCCTGGGCCTGGAGGCGGCGCGCGTCTTCAAGACACTGGTGGCGGACGTCGACGGCAAGCTGACGGTGGGCGTGGTGCCGGTCACGGGGTCTCTGGACCTCAAGGCGCTGGCCGCCGCGGCCGGAGGCAAGAAGGCGCGGATGGCGGATCCGGCAGCTGCCCAGCGGGCAACCGGGTATGTGCTCGGGGGGATTTCGCCCCTGGGGCACCGGAGCCGTCTGCCGGTGGTGGTGGACGAGTCGGCTTCGGGGTTCGCGACGGTCTACTGCTCGGCCGGGCGGCGGGGGCTCGAGGTGGAGCTGGCGCCTGGGGACCTGGTGCGGTTGACGGGGGCTGTGGTGGCTTCGATCGCCGGCTGAGCACTGTGCACGCCTAGCTGTCCACAACTGGGGGAAGCGTGTGGACAACTACCCGCAGACGCGGCCGAAGTCCTGCCGCGACGAAGTCGCCAGTACTCCAGGTACCTGATGTACTTGACGTACTTGAGGTACCTCCGCATACTGGTCCCCCAAGGCGAGCTGCGGCTGACGCGCGCCGTCGATTCACCACGCGGCTCGGGAGGGAGCGGAAGTGAGCACCTCGGTCCACTACGAAAGCTCGAGTGAAGCCCGCAAGAACCTGAAGAGCCTCTTCGACGCCGCCGGACAGGGTCGCGTGGCCACGATGCGCCGCGACAACGACACGGTGGCGGTCGTGGACGTGGAGCGCCTGCGACACTTCCTGGCGTCCGTTGTCCCCTCGCGCGCCGAGGTGGTGTCCGAGGCCGGCGGGTGGTCGGTGTTCATCCCCGGGCTTCCGGTGGCGGCCGATGCCGAGACCTTCGACGACGCCGTCGCCGACATGGTGGGGGCGCTGCGGGAGTACGCGGACGATTGGCAGGACCACCTGCGCGACGCGCCGAACCACCGGGACAACTGGGGTCTGGTCCAGCTGATCGAGCTCAGCAGCGACGTGGACCTGCAGGCTTGGCTGGTGAACAGCAGCCGATGACGTGGCCGGCACCGACCCGGGCCGATCACGACGCGTTCTGCCGAGCCGAGGGATGGCAACTGGTGCGGGATGCGCGGGGGCGCTCCGTCACGCACCACGTGACCTACGAGCTGCACCTGCCCGACGGGCGCGTGCTGCGGACGAGGATTTCCCGCCCGCCGAACCGGTCGACCTACGGACCGCAGATGTGGCGCGCGATCCTGCGTGACCAGCTCTGCGTGACCGAAGCCGATTTCTGGGCGTGCGTGCAGGACGATGTGGTCCCGGAACGATCCATCGCGCGTCCGGTGGCCGAGGCCGGCGTGCCGGCACAAGTCGTGCACACGCTGATCCACCAGGTCGGCATCCCCGACGCCGAGGTCGCCGCGATGAGCCGCGAGGAAGCGATCGCGCGCGTCAACCAGTTCTGGACCGAGGGCGCCTGACCACTCAGAGGTGCGGCCTCAGCACCCGCCCCAACCACTCCGCCGCCGCGCGCGACACCGCGTCCAAGTCGGCCGACAAGGTGTGGTCCCCCGAGACCATCACCACCTCGTGGTGCGGCCCCGCCGAAGGGCGGCCGAACGGGTCGCGCTCGCCCTGCACCACCAGGGTCGGCACTTCCACCGCATCGAGCTCCGGTTGCCGCGTCTTTTCCGGCCGGCCGGGCGGGTGCTCGGGAAACGCCAGGCACAACACCGCCACAGCCTGGCCGGCCGAAGCTGTCCGGCAGGCAACCCGCGCGCCCGAGGAACGGCCGCCGAAGACCAACGGCAGGTCGTCGAAGTGCGCCGACAACTCGTCCGCCACAGCCAGCCAAGCCGTGTCCAGCTGATTCGCCGGTGCGGGCGCCCGGCGCCCCGCCACCCGGTACGGCTGCTCCACCAAAGCCACGTGCACCCCGGCGGCCTTCGCGGCCCGCGCGACCGCCACCAGGTCCTTGGCCCCGATGCCGCCACCCGCGCCGTGACCGAGCAGGAGCACGGCGGCGCCGTCCTTGGCGCAGTGGAGCTCGGCGCGCGCGGGGCCGTGGGGAGTGTCGATCTCGAGGGTGGTCATGGCGCGTCGAACAGGGTTTCCGAGGCGGCGGGCTCGGCGCGCGTGAGCAGCTGGGGGCCGTTGTTGCGGACGTTGTTGACCAGCGTGGAAATCGGGCGCAGCTCGAGCGACTCGACGAAGTCCGGCGGCGTGGGCACGAGCAGACCGTCCACGGAGGACTGGTCCGGGTCGAGCCAGCCGTCCCAGTGCTCGCCCGGGACGATCAGCGGCATGCGGTCGTGGATGCCCCGCAGCTGGCCCTCGGCGTCGGTCGTGATGATGGAGAACGTGATCAAGGGCTGCTCGTCCGACGAGCCGTCCTTCGGGCGCCAGCTCTCCCAGATCCCGCCGAACGCGAGCGACGAGCCGGAAGGATCCGTCATGTAGAACGGCTCCTTCTCCTTGCCCGTGCGGCGCCATTCGAACCAGCCGTCGGCCGGGACCAGGCAGCGACGCGACTTCAAAGCGCGTTTGAAGGCCGGCTTTTCAGCCGCCGTCTCCGCGCGCGTGTTGATCATGCGCGAGCCGACGGAGGGGTCCTTCGCCCAGAACGGCACGAGGCCCCACTTCATGATCCGCAGCGACCGCTCGGCGGGCTCGTCCTCGAGCACCTGCCCCTCGGCGTCGCGGGGGTGGCGCTGGACCACGGTGACGACGTTCTTGGTCGGCGCGACGTTGTAGTCCTCGCGCGCGGCACCCTCGGTCAAATCGACCGCGGCGAACTCGTCGATCAGCTTCGCCGGGTCCTTCGTCGCCGCGTAACGGCCGCACATGCCAGCCTCCTCGCACCTCTCAAGACGCCATCGTTACACGCAGGCCGGGCCGGGCGCGACCGGCATGGGATCATTTCGACCAGGCAGGACGAGCGGGAGGACGGTGGGCGGTTTGGCGAGAGGCGACTGGAGCAAGCTGGACGAATCCGACGTGCGGGTTCGCCCCGGCAAGGGCACCAGGCCCCGGACCAAACGCCGGCCCGAGCACGCCGATGCCGTCACCGCCATGGTGATCGGCAAGGACCGCGGCCGCTGGACGTGCGCCGTGGACGCCGACCCCGAACGCGTGGTCACGGCCATGCGCGCCCGCGAGATGGGGCGCGTCTCCGTGGTCGTCGGGGACATGGTCGCCCTGGTCGGCGACGTCTCGGGCCTGCAGGACACGCTCGCACGCATCGTCCGCGTCGACGAGCGCACCAGCGTGCTGCGCCGGACCGCCGACGACACCGACCCGTACGAGCGCGTGGTCGTCGCGAACGCCGCCCAGCTGCTGATCGTCACGTCGCTCGCCGATCCCCCGCCGCGGACCGGGTTCATCGACCGCTGTCTGGTCGCCTGCTACGCGGGCGGGCTCGAGCCCGTCCTCTGCCTCACGAAAGCCGACCTGGCCAGCCCCGACGAGCTGCTCGCGAGCTACGCGGGCCTCGACGTGCCGGCCATCGTCACGCGCCACGACGAGAAGCCCGAAGGCCTGGCCGAGCGCCTCGAAGGGCGCGTGTCCGCGTTGGTCGGGCACTCCGGCGTCGGCAAGTCCACGCTGGTCAACCGCCTGGTGCCCGACGCCGAGCTCGCCACGGGCGTCGTCAGCTCCGTCGGCAAGGGACGCCACACGTCCGTGGCGGCCGTCGCGCTGCCGCTGCCCCTCGCGGGCCGCGGCTGGGTGATCGACACGCCGGGCGTGCGGTCGTTCGGGCTGGCGCACGTGACCGCCGACGACATCGTGAACGCCTTCGAGGAGTTCGCCGAGGCCGCCGAGGAGTGCCCCACGAACTGCGGCCACCTCGGCCCGCCGGAGGACCCGGACTGCGCGCTCGACGCCGTCGTCACCGAAGGTCGCGCAAGCGCCGAGCGGCTGGCGTCGCTGCGTCGGCTGCTCGTTTCACGCGCGGGTGGCGCGGAGTGACTCTTGATCACGGGAAAAACGGGCGCTGACGGCGGCCGGAGGTTGGCAACCGCGCGCGGAGCCGATGGGGTGGGAATCCCCACCACAAGGAGCCGCCGCCCGTGCCGACCGACCCCGAGGCCTACCCCCTCGACATCGAGTACGTCCAGAATCCCCACGAGATCGAAGCGAAGCTGCGGATCGAAGCACCCGTCCGGCTGGTGCAGACGCCGCGGGGAATGCGGTCGTGGCTCGTCACCAGGTACGAGGACGTCAAGCAGGTCCTGACCAGCCCGGACGTCCACAAGGACGAGGGCAGGCGCGCCCAGATCATCGCCGAGCGGCACGGCCCGTCGTTCGCGATGCTGTCCCCCGCCTTCCGGCTGCTCGAAGACCACATGCTCAACAGCGACCCGCCGGACCACACACGGCTGCGGCGGCTCGTCGCGAAGGTGTTCACGACCCGCGCGATCGCGCGCCTGCGGCCGCGGATCGAGAGCGTGACCGCCGAGCTGCTCGACGCGATGGCCGGACAGGATCGGGTCGACCTGGTCGCGAGCTTCGCAGCGCCGCTGCCGATGATCGTCATCTGCGAGCTGCTGGGCGTGCCCGAAACCGACCGCGAGAAGTTCGGCTCCTGGGTCGAGGTGATCACGTCGGCCGGTGACCAGCGGCTCGTCGAGGCGTCCGAGCTGTTCCTGGCCTACCTGCGTGACCTCGTCACAGCCAAGCGGGCCGAGCCGGCCGAAGACCTGCTGTCCGACCTGGTCGCCGTGACCGACAGCGGCGACCGCCTGTCGGAGCAGGAGCTCGTCACCATGGCCGAGCTGCTCGTGATCGCGGGGCACGACACCACGGTCAGCCTCATCGCCAACGGCACGCTCGCGCTGCTGCGTGCCCCCGCGCAGCTCGCGGCACTGCGGGCCGACCCGTCGCTCGTGCCGAACGCCATCGAGGAGCTCCTGCGCTACGACGGACCGGTCCACATCGCAACCACGCGGTTCACCACCGCCCCGATCACGGTCGGTGGCATCGAGATCCCGGCGAACGAGTTCCTCTCCGTGTCGCTGCTTTCCGCGAACCGCGACGGCGAGCGGTTCGCGGATCCCGATGAGCTCGACGTGACCCGACCGGTCGGTGGGCACCTGGCGTTCGGGCACGGCATCCACCACTGTCTCGGCGCGCCGCTCGCCCGGTTGGAGGGAGCGATCGCGCTCGGCGCGCTCATCGAACGGTTCCCGGCGCTTCGGCTCGCCGACGGTGCCGATCCGGCGCGGTGGCGGTTCTCGACACTGATGCGCGGACTCGAGGAGCTTCCCGTCGCGACCCGATGACTTCAGCGGGAACCGGCGACGGTCACCGTGCGTCCCATGATTACTCCGCAGGTGGACGACACAACGGGTGATTGATTACCCAAATCGTGATCGAAAGGGCGTAACTGTTGCCCCGATCCAGCGATACTGCGGGTGGAGTAATGACCTTCCTAGGGGGATTGCATGCGCAAAACCACTTTCGTCGTCGCCGCGGGTGCCGCGCTGGCGCTCGTGCTGACCGGCTGTGGTTCGAAGTCTGAGAACGGGACCGCGGCGCCGGCGGGCGACAAGGCCTCCTCGGGGATCGCCTCGCCGTTCGCGAACGTGCTTGAGCTGGCGAAGGCGTCCAAGCAGGGCACCGCGAAGTCGAAGTCGTCGAAGATGTCGATGACCATGTCGGTCGGCGGAAAGAACGTGACCGCCGAGGGACTCATGTCCTACGACCCGGCCAACTTGAAGATGTCGATGACGATGACCACCGACGGTGAGCAGAGCGAGATCCGGCTCATCGACAAGACGATGTACATGAAACTCCCGGCGTCTGAGGCCTCGCAGATGGGCACCGACAAGCCGTGGGTCAAGATCTCGCCCGACGCGAACGACCCGATTTCGAAGGCCCTCGCCGGGAGCATGTCGCAGGCTTCCGAGCAGAGTGACCCGACGAAGATCCTCGACCAGATCAGCGAGGCCGGCCGGATCGTCAGCTCCGACCAGACCACGCTGGACGGCCAGCCGGTGAACCACTACAAGTTCGAGATCGACATCGCCAAGTCGATCGACAAGATGCTGGCCAGTGTTCCGGCCGAGTCCCAGGCCCAGGTCAAGGAATTGCTCAAGGGCAAGGACATCAAGATGCCGGCCGAGCTCTGGGTCAACAAGGACCAGCTCCCGCTCCAGATCACGATGGACGAGAGCGAAATGATGAAGGCGATGGGCGTGCCGGCCTCGGCCGCGGGCTCCGGCAAGATCGTCGTCAAGTACAGCGATTGGGGCGCTCCGGTCGAGGTCACCGCGCCGCCGGCCGACCAGGTCGCGGACCTGGGCGAGATCGCGAAGCACATGGGCGGCTGACCGCTCGCTGCTTGACCCGAAGGGCGCCTCGACAACCGTCGGGGCGCCCTTCGCGCTACTACGGGTAATTCCACTTCCCCCGAACGGGTCTTCGGAGCCGTCTGTGCTTTTGTAGGGTCTCTTTCCGCCGGTCAGGACGGGGTTTTCCGGATGCGCAGGACGGCTTTGGCGTGCGCCGCGCTGCTCGTGATCGGCGGGTGTTCGGCTTCGCCCGAGCGGTTCTCCGACGCGCGTGCCCTGGCCGACGCGGCCGTCGCGGCGACGAACGCCGGTCACTCCGCGAAGTTCACCACCGATGTCGCCGCGGGTGCGCTCGTGTCCCACGGTCAGGGTGAGGCCGTGTTCGGCCCCGGCGGGACGGCGCTGCAGATGACCACGGACTACGTCGGCGAGCCGCTGGAGCTGCGCCTGGTCGCGCAGACGCTGTACGCGAAGGTCCGCCCGAGCGCCCTCGACCAGGTGACCGGCCGCAAACCCTGGGTGAAGGTCTCGCCCGACGGCAGCGACCCATTCTCCCAGGTCCTCGGCGGCAGCCTCGCACAGCTCGCCGAGCAGAACGACCCCGCGCGCACGCTCGAACAGGTCCGCACCGCGGGCACCCTCACTGCCAGCGACGCGACCACCCTCGACGGCACCGACGCCTCCCACTACCGCGTCGACGTCGACTTGGCCCACCTCGGCGCCGAGCTGCCCGCGGGCCTCCCGGCCGACGCGCAGCTCGGTGGCACGAAGGTCCCCCTCGACCTGTGGCTCGACGAGGACAACCGGCCCCTGCAGCTGGTCCTCGACCTGTCGCCCATCCTGCGCGGCTCAGGCGGCCAGGGCAGCGCCCGCATCACAGCGCGCTACTCGGCGTGGGGCTCGCCGGTGAACGTCACGGCCCCGGCAGCCGACCAGATCGGCACGCTCATCGGTGGCTGACGCAGGCGGTGGTTCAGCCCACCTGCGCGGGTTCGGGTGAGGGCGCGCCGGCCCACTGGTGCAGGACCGTCGCGAGATCGGCGGGGTCGGGGGTGACCGTGGCCCAGGCGACGACGCCGTCCGGGCGGAGCAGGAGGCCGGTCGGGGTCGTGGGGGCGTCGGGGACGACGGTGACGCGGGTGGACCACGGGGCGGCGAGAGCCGCGAAAGCGCCGTCGGGAGTGCGGTCGAGCAGGACGAACCCGCCCGAGTGGGTGTGGTCGGCGAGGCGGGAGCCGTCGGACAGCCACACGTCCGGGGCGTAGCGGCCGATCAGCGGGTGGTCGCCGGGCAGGTCGAGGCGCTGGGTGACGCCGGAGATCTTCTTGACGACGTGGGTGGCGCCGTCGGGGGTGGCGAGCAGGTCTGCGACGACGGTGCGCAGCGCGGCCGACTTGGGGTCGCCGCGCAGGACGCCGATCTGGGCGCGCGTCCAGTCCAGGACCCAGGTGCCGAGGGGACGGCGTTCGGCGTCGTAGGTGGTCAACAGGCCGTCGGGAGCCCAGCCGGCGATGACGGCGGCCAGTTTCCAGCCCAGGTTCATCGCGTCGCCGACGCCGAGGTTGAGGCCCTGGCCGCCGAAGGGCGGGTGGACGTGGGCGGCGTCGCCGGCCAGGAAGACGCGGCCGGAGCGGTAGGTGGCGGCCTGGCGGGTGTTGTCGGTCCAGCGGGTGGCGGTGCCGCGCAGGGCGGTGAGGGTGACGTCGGTGCCGGAGACGCGGCGCAGGCTGCTCTGCACCTCCTCCAGGGTGACGGGCACCGTGCGGTCGGCGGGGCCGCCGTCGAACTCGACGGTGGTCACGCGGCCGGGCTGCGGGCCGCAGCGATAGGCGCCCGCGGCCGACCAGGCCCAGCTGTCGGCGAGCTTCTCCGGGTCGGCGATGTCGGCGACGGCCAGGCGCCCGGTGAGCTCGGGGGCGGTGCCGGGAAAGTCGATGCCGGCGAGGCGGCGGACGGCGCTGTGCCCGCCATCGCAGCCGACCAGCCACGCCGTGCGCACCGGGCCGGCCGTGGTTCCGACGAGCACGCCGGCGCCGGTGTCTTCGAGCGACGTGACCTCCACCCCGCGCCGCACCGGCACGCCGAGCCGCGCGACGTGCTCGGCCAGCAGCGCCTCCAGCTCGCGCTGCGGCACCAACCGCGCACCGTCGACGGCGGTGTGGGCGGCGAGGTCGGGATCGGACCAGTCGACGAGGTCGGCGTCGAGCACCATGCCCGCGAAATGGCCGGTGAACCGCGGGCCTTCCCGTTTCTCGACCAGGCGCGCGAACGACCCCACCTGCCCCAGCAGCTCCCGCTGCACCTGCTCGGCCGCCGGCAGCAGGCCGCGGCGGTCGAGGGCCTCGGCCGTCGGCACGTTGATCGCGCCGGCCTTCACCGCCTCGTCCGGCTCGGTCAGCCGCTCCAGTACCTGCACTTTTGCTCCGGACAAGGCCAGCTCGGCGGCGAGCACGAGGCCCACCGGCCCGGCGCCGACCACGGTCACGTCTACGCGTTCGTCAGACACGAACAATGTTCTACTTACGAACGTTGTTCGTGTCAAGCTAGGGTGGTCCCCGTGAACCCGCGAGAGCGACGCGCGGCGCGCCACCAGCCGCCGAACCTCCAGGCCGACACCCGACCGCGGCGCCGTCGCAAGACCCCGATCGTGGAACAGGTCGTCGACACGGCCCTGGACGTGATCGCCCGGGAGGGCTACGAGGCCCTGACCATGCGGCGCCTGGCCGACGCCCTCGACACCGGACCCGCGTCGCTCTACAACCACGTGGTCAACAAGGCCGACCTCGGCGAGCTGCTCATCGGACGGCTGTGCTCCGAGCTCGCGCTGCCCTGGCCTTCCGCCGAGGAGTGGCGCGACCAGATCCGCAGCGTGTGCGAGCAGCTGCGCGACCAATACCTGCGCTACCCCGGCATCTCCAGCGCCGCGTTCGCCATGGTCCCCACCGACCTGGAAGCCGTGCGCGTCAACGAAGGCATGCTCGCGATCCTGCTCACGGGCGGCGTTGCGCCGCAGACCGCCGCGTGGGCCATCGACGCGCTCCTGCTGTACGTCGCGTCCTACTGCCTGGAGCTCTCCATCGCCCGCCAACGCTCAACCCGCGACGACACCGCCTGGGTCCTCGACCGCGACGAACTCCGCCGCCGCCTCACCGCCCTGCCCGCCGAGACGTTCCCCCACACGACGCGCCACGCCACGGAACTCACGGCCGGCGAAGGCCACGATCGGTTCGACTTCACGGTGGGGTTGATGATCGACGGTCTCGGCCGCCGCTAGCCCCGGTTCAGGCGGCGAACAGCGCGGACAACCGCGGCAGCCGTTCCCGAGCCGAATCCGGGTCCTCGACGTCGAAGTCCGGGTCCAGCGGCGGCAGCGAGACGGGCGGGTCCTCAGGAAGTGGTTCCCCGGTAGCCGAGAGATAGGCCGCTGCGGTGAAGTACAGGATCTCTTCGCACTCCAGCTCCTCGCCCTCGGCGGCGGCGGCGCGGACGGCCGGCACGTCGGCCAGCGAGTCGGGGTCGGCGAGGGCGCGGGTGAAGACCTCGCGGCCCTGGGTGAGGAGCCAGCCGCGGAAGTAATCGAAGCCGTCGTCGGAGCAGCCGCCGTTGACGACGTACGCGGCGGCCCACAGAGGACTGCGGTAGGACTCCGTGAGGAGTCCGCCCAAAACCCTGTGCGCGGCAACGATTTCCGCGCGCGAGCGGGCCGCGAGCAGCTCGCCGGCGCGGGCGGCCACGTCGGCGTGGGAGGAGTCGATGAGCTGCCAGAAGTCGAGTTCGGTCACGAGTCCGAACTCTGCCAGCCGGGTCCGACAAAAACGGGGACTACATCAGCTCCAGCAAGAACGGCAGCTCCTGCGGCGCATACCAAGCCAGCTCATGATCCTCCGCATCACCCAGCACGAACTCGGCGTCCTCGTCGCCAAGGTCGGCGGCGTCGATCACGGCGGCGGCCGCGGAGACGGCGTCGGCAGCTTCGGCGGAGTCCACGTGGATCGCGGCGATCCGGCTGAGCGCGACAGGGCCGTCGAGGCGGACGACGGCGGCGTCGAGGTCCGCGCGCAACGTCACGTTGTCCACGTCGGCCGAGACGACGGCGCGGCGGGGCTCGCCCTTTTCCTCCGCGTTGATCAGGCGAAGCGACGCGCGGGCGGCGTCCAGCAACGCGGCGTACTCCAGCTCTTCGTCGGAGCCGCTCACGTACGCCTCGCGCAGCCCTGGCGTCAGCGCGAACGCCGTTCCGCTGCGGGCCCGGAACTCGCCGTTCGACTCGAGTTCGCGAAGCATCGCGATCGTCGCCGGAATGTAGACCCTCACCAGTGCGCACCCTTCAGCTCTTCCAACGCTTCTTCGATCATCCCGCCGAGCAGGTCGACGTCGAACGCGGCCTTGCGGTCGCCGTTGAGTCCGAAGTAGACACCGCCGCGGTAGGACGTGACCCCGATCGCCAGCGCTTGGGTGCGCATCAGCGGCATCACGGGGAACATCTCGATCAGTTTCGCCTCACCCGCGTACACCGGTTCCTGCGGCCCCGGCGAGTTGGTGATCATGAGGTTGAAAATCCGGCCCGACAGCGAACCGCCGGCCCGCGCGCCGAGCGAATGCAGCGTCGCCGGGGCGAAGCCGCTTACCTTCAGCAGCCCGCGCGCGGCGACGGAACGGCCGGAGTCGAGGTGCGCGCTCATCGCGTGGCCGACGTGCTGCAGCCGCAGCACGGGGTTCGGCTCGCCCACCGGCAGGTCGACGAGGTAGGCCGCCACCTGGTTGCCGACGAGCGCCGGTGTGGAGTACTCGGCCGTGTCCTCGTCGCGCACGGCCAGGGGCACCAGCGCGCGCACGGTGGCCGTGGACGTGAGGTTCACCCCGCGCGAAAGGAGCCACTCGCGCAGCGCGCCGGTGATCGCGGTGAGAATCACGTCGTTGACGGTCCCGCCGTGCTCAGCGCGGACCTTCCGGTAGTCCTCCAGCCGCGTGCGCACCACGGAGAACAGCCGGCCGCCGGAGACACGCACGTTGAGCGGGCCCTGCGGCGCCGGGTTGACGACGGTGCGCAGCGTGGACGCCACCTCTCCCAGCGTCTCGGCGACCTTGCCGACCGACGCCCACGCGTCGTTGGCTGCGGAGCGGACGTTCTCGACCAGCTCACCCGGGCGTTGCACGGCCTCGCTCACGGCGTCGATCATCAGCTGCGCGCGGCTCGGCTCGCGGCGCGGTGTCCAGGTGTCCTCGTACGGCTCGGGCGGCGCCGGGGCGTCGTCGAGGATGAGCTGGCCGAGGTCGATGGTGCCGATACCGTCCACAACGGACTGGTGCGTCTTCGTCACCAGCGCCACGCGGTCGCCGACGAGACCCTCGACGAAGTAGGCCTCCCACAGCGGGCGTTCGGGCGCGAGCCGGCGCGACATCAGGCGCGCGACCAGGTCGAACAGCTGCTCGTCGGTGCCCGGCTGGGGCAGCGCGGAGCGGCGGACGTGGTAGTTGAGGTCGAAGTCGACGTCGTCCACCCACACGGGCCGGGCGAGGTGGCCGGGGACGTCGAGCACGCGCTGGCGGTAGCGCGGCAGGAACGGCAGGCGCGAGCCGACGAGGTCGAGCACCTGCGCGTAGTCGAGCCCGCCGCGCGGGCGCTCGAAGATGGCCACGCCGCCGACGTGCATCGGGGTCGCGTGGTCCTCGACGTACAGGAACGAGGCGTCGAGCGCGGACAGGCGGTCGGGCATGAGCCGATCCTTACACAGTGCGAGACTGACCGGCGTGGGTGATGAGGCGGAGGTTTCTCCGAAGGACCGGTTCCTGACCGTCTACGGGCGCAAGCCGGTGCTCGAAGCGCTGGCCGACGACGGTCTGCAGGTGGACAAGGTCATCCTCGCCGACACCGCCCGCGGCCCCGCCGCGGTCGAGATCCAGCGCGCCGCGAAGGACGCCGGGGTGCCGGTGCAGCGCGCGAGCGCCCACCGCGTGAAGGTGCTGGCCGGCAACGGCAAGCAGGACCAGGGCGTGCTGGCCGACGTCGTCGCGCCGCGGATGCGCTCGCTCGCCGCCGCGCTGGACGACCGCCGCCCGCCCGCGCGAGTCCTGCTGCTCGACGGCATCACGACGCCGGCGAACGTCGGCATGATCCTTCGCACGGCCACCGCCGCCGGTCTGGAAGGCGTGATCGTGCCGCGGCGGGGGGTGGCCGCGTTGGACCCGATGGTGGTCAAGGCTTCGGCCGGCGTGGCGTTCCGCGCGCCGGTGCTGCGGTGCGGCAGTGCTCGTGAGGCGGCGGAAATGCTGACAGACGCCGGGTATGGCCTGTACGCGCTGAGTGCGTCGGGCAAGTCGACGGTGTTCGACGTTTCGCTGCCTCAGCGGGCGGCGTTCGTGCTGGGCGGGGAGACGGAAGGCGTGGGCGCGGCCGTGGCCGAGCTGGTGACCGAGTGGGTCTCCATTCCGATGCCCGGCGACGTCGAGTCGCTCAACGTCTCGGCGGCGGCCGCGGTGCTGTCGTTCGAGCTGGTGCGACGGTCTAGCTGAACAGAGCGGCCAGCTCTCCGAGGGTGTTCTCCATCGTGACGTGGTGGATGGCGACCATGCCCGCCTCGGCGGCGCCGCGGACGTTGCGGGCGGCGTCGTCCACGAACGCGCAGGTGGCGGCGGCGAGGCCGAGGCGTTCGGCGGCCACGAGGTAGATCTCGCGATCGGGTTTGGCCACGCCGACCTCGCCGGAGAAGACCAGCGTGTCGAAGTAGTCGGCCAGCTCGTGGCGGACGGCCGGCGTGGCACCGGGCGCGTTGGAGACCAGGCCGGTGCGCGTGCCGCCGGAGCGGATGGCGCGCAGGTAGTCGTAGAGCAGGTGGGCGTCGGGGTCGGTGAGGACGCCGGCGTAGTCGACCAGCAAGCCTTTGAGCACGGGCTCACCCTAGCGATCCGCGTGCGCGGCAACGGGCGTAGCGCATCTTGCAGATCGGAATGGGCGGATTCGCGGATTTCGCCGGATCAGGCGCAGGCGGTCCCGGTTTCGGCTTTGTCCGGGCACTACCTGCAGCGGATCGTCCGCGTTTCAGGGGAGGAACACATGACGACCCACCGCCTCCGGGGCCTCGCGGGCAGCGAGCCCGCAGCCCGGCCCCGCCCTGTCCGCCACGTCACGCGGCACCGCCCGCCGGTCCGCGACCTGCCACCCACGGGGCACAACGTGGTTCAGCTCCTGGGACCCCCGAGCGAACGCCAGCTCACCGGCCGCCTCAACGCCATCCTCGAAGTCCTCGGCGGCCGCCGCGCCGCGGCGCAGGTGCAGAACCTCGTCGACCCGGCCCTCTTCGCGCGGCTTCTGACGCACAGCCGCCTGCCGAGCACGCGGCATCGGGTCGGGACGCTGCACCTGTGTCACCCGACGGATCTTGCACTGGAGGCCGCGACGACCATTCGAAACGGTCCTCGGGTGCTCGCTCTGGCCGCGCGGTTCGAGCGGACGCGGACGGGGTGGGTTTGTACGCGGTTCCACCTGCTGGCGCCGCGTCTGGGTCCGGCGCGTGCGGTGCCGGCGCGTCCGTCGGCTGCTTGATGGGACGGGTGTCCCAAACAGCGGGTCACGGCGTCAGCCGATCGCTACCGGGAGCTGGGACAGGCCGCGCATGGTGATGGTCGGGTTCCAGGTCGGGGGGCCGGCCAGGTGCAGCGCCGGGGTGCGGACGGCGAGTTCGCGCAGGGCGGTCTGGCCTTCGAGGCGGGCCAGGGGTGAACCGAGGCAGAAGTGGATGCCCTGGCCGAAGGCGAGGTGGCGGGAGGGCTCGCGGGTGGGGTCGAAGGTGTCCGGGTCCGGGTGGGTCGCGGGGTCGCGGTTGGCGGCGCCGATGAGGACGATCGCCTGGGCGCCGGGGGCGACGTCGGTGGTGCCGACGCGCGTGGGCTTCAGGGCGACGCGGCTGGTGAGCTGCACCGGGGAGTCGTGGCGCAGGACTTCTTCGACGGCGTTGGGCGCGAGGGCGCCGTCGTCGCCGAGGGAGCGAAGGCCGGCTTCGGTGCCGAGCAGGGCCAGAACTCCGTTGCCGATGAGGTTGGTGGTGGTCTCGTGGCCGGCGACGAGCAGGAGGGTGAGCGTGACCAGGAGCTCGGCTTCGGTGAGCTTGTCGCCCTGATCGGTGACGGCGACGAGGTCCGACAGAAGGTCCTCACCAGGGTTGCGGCGGCGTTCCGCGGCCAGTTCGCGGAAGTAGGCGTTGAACTCGCGGCCGGCGTCGCCCGCTTCTTCGAGCACGGAGTCGGCGACGAGGAACGCCGGGTCGAGCGCGCGGGCCAGCGCGTGCGACCACTCGGCGAAGCGCGACCGGTCGGCCATCGGGACGCCGAGCATCTCGCTGATGACCTCGACCGGCAGCGGCGCGGCCAGCGCGGTCATCAGGTCGGCCGAACCGGCGTCGATCAGGTCGGAGATCAGGCGCGCGGTGATGTCCTCAACGCGCGGGCGCAGGCGCTCGACCATCCGCGGCGTGAAGGCCTTCGACACGAGCCGGCGCAGGCGCGTGTGGTCCGGCGGGTTGAGACCGAGGAACGACACCACCGGGCGGCCCTCGGCGTCGACCAGGTCGTCCGGGTGGCGGGCGGCCGGGTCAAGGACCTCGGGCTGGGGGTGCCCGAACGCGGGATCACGCACAACCTCCGTCGCCTCCGCCAGGCCGCTCACCACGAGGAACCCCGGCGCGATCTCGGCGACGGGCTCGGCCTCACGCCACTTGCGGTAAAGCGGGTACGGGTCCGCTTTGTACTCGGGCGCGAACATCTGCGTGAAGGTTTCCAGGTCAGCCACGGCTCTCCCCCTCGACGGCACCACCGACCACGTTAGGCGCGTCGGCGGATCCCGTCACGTGAAGGCACTCAGCGACCCGCCCTTCGAAGAACCGCGTCAACACAGGGGTGTGCTTCGCCGACTGAACCCGACCCCGGGCGCAGCACACAAAAAGGGCGGGCCGCACGAATGCGACCCGCCCCGGAAAAACCTGCGTCAGCGACGCGGGCCCTTCTTGCCCTTCTTCGCCTGTGCGCGCTCGGCGGCGCGGCGTTCGCGTCGCGTGTTGCCCGCGCCGGCGCCGTCGGAGTCGGCGCTGTCCGAATGGGACTCAACGCCGCCGCCCTCGGCGGGGCCGGACATGGTCAGTCCGGATTGGACACCGCCGCCGACGCCCTTGCCACGCAAGGCCGACGGCACCGACTCGGTGTCGGTCGTGGGCGGTTGGGGCGGGGTCGGGCGTGAGTGGCGGCCGCCGTCGTCGCCGAAGGAAGCGGCCGCGGCGCCCGTGGCCGACGTGATCCCTGCGGGCAGCGCCGACGGGTCCAGCTGCGGCGCGGGTTCCGGCTCGCTGCGTTCGACCTGGAGGTTGAACAGGAAGCCGACGGCCTCCTCCTTCAGCGATTCGAGCATCGCGCGGAACATGTCGAAGCCCTCGCGCTGGTACTCGATCAGCGGGTCGCGCTGAGCGAGCGCCCGCATGCCGATGCCCTCCTTGAGGTAGTCCATCTCGTAGAGGTGCTCGCGCCACTTGCGGTCCAGCACGGTCAGCATCACCTGGCGCTCGAGGCGGCGCATCGCGCCCTCCTCGCCCACCAGCTCGTCGATCTCCGCCTCGCGCTTGTCGTACGCGTCGATCGCGTCGTTGACCAGCGCCTCGCGCAGGCCTTCGGCGTCGAGGTCGCCGTTCTCCACCAGGTCGTCCCAGTTCAGGCCGACGGGGTAGAGCGTCTTGAGGGCGGTCCACAGCTGCTCGTGGTCCCAGTCCTCGGCGTAGCCCTCGGAGGTGGCTCCGTCGACGTACGCACCGACGACGTCCACGCTCATGTGCTCGATCTGCTCGCGCAGGTCCTCGCCCTCGAGCACGCGGTGGCGCTCGGCGTAGATCACCTTGCGCTGCTCGTTCATGACCTCGTCGTACTTGAGGACGTTCTTGCGCGTCTCCATGTTGAGCTGCTCGACCTGCGTCTGCGCGCTCTTGATGGCCTTGGAGACCATCTTGTGCTCGATCGGCACGTCGTCGGGCAGGCGCATCGTGGTCATCACGCGCTCGACCATCACGGCGTTGAACCGGCGCATGAGGTCGTCGCCCAGCGACAGGTAGAACCGGGACTCGCCCGGGTCGCCCTGACGGCCGGAACGACCGCGCAGCTGGTTGTCGATGCGGCGCGACTCGTGGCGCTCGGTGCCGAGCACGTAGAGACCACCGGCCTCGCGGACCTGCTCGGCCTCTTCCTTGGCACCGGTCTTGATCTCCTCGAGCACCTTCGGCCACGCGGCCTCGTACTCCTCGGAGTTGTCCACCGGGTCGAGCCCGCGCTCGCGCAGCACCTGGTCGGCGATGATGTCCGGGTTGCCGCCCAGCACGATGTCAGTACCGCGACCGGCCATGTTCGTGGCGACGGTGACCGCGCCGACCTTGCCGGCCTGCGCGACGATCAGCGCCTCCCGGCCGTGGTACTTCGCGTTCAGCACCTCGTGGGGCACGCCCAGCTTCAGCAGCAGCTTCGAGAGGTGCTCGGACTTCTCGACGCTCGTGGTGCCGACCAGCACCGGCTGGCCCTTCTCGTGCCGCTCGGCGATGTCCTCGGCGACGGCCTCGAACTTGGCCTGCTCGGTCTTGTAGATCAGGTCGGCGCGGTCGGCGCGCACCATCGGCCGGTTCGTCGGGATCGGCACCACACCCAGCTTGTAGGTCTGGTGGAACTCCGCGGCCTCGGTCTCGGCCGTACCGGTCATGCCCGAAAGCTTGTTGTACAGCCGGAAGTAGTTCTGCAGCGTGATCGTGGCGAGCGTCTGGTTCTCGGCCTTGATCTCGACCTTCTCCTTGGCCTCGATCGCCTGGTGCATGCCCTCGTTGTAGCGGCGGCCCACCAGGATGCGGCCCGTGAACTCGTCGACGATCGTGACTTCACCGTCGCGGACGATGTAGTCCTTGTCCTTGTTGTAGAGCTCCTTGGCCTTCAACGCGTTGTTCAGGTAGCCGACCAGCGGCGTGTTCGCGGCCTCGTAGAGGTTCTCGATGCCGAGCTGGTCCTCGACGAACCGCACGCCCTTCTCGGTGACCGCCACGGTGCGCTTGCGCACGTCGATCTCGTAGTGGTACTTCGAGTTGATCAGGTTGGCCTTCTCGACGCGCTCGCGCGAGCCCATCGTGGTGGTGTCGATGCCCTGCATCAGCGGCCCGAGGCGGGCGAACTCCGTGTACCACCGCGACGACTGGTCCGCCGGGCCCGAGATGATCAGCGGCGTGCGCGCCTCGTCGATGAGGATCGAGTCGACCTCGTCCACGATCGCGTAGTTGTGCCCGCGCTGCACGCACTCGTCGAGCGACCACGTCATGTTGTCGCGCAGGTAGTCGAAGCCGAACTCGTTGTTCGTGCCGTAGGTGACGTCGGCTTCGTAGTGCCGGCGGCGCTCCTGCGGGTCCTGCTCGGCGAGGATCACCCCGACCTCGAGCCCGAGGAAGCGGTGGATGCGGCCCATCCACTCGGCGTCGCGCTTGGCGAGGTAGTCGTTGGTGGTGACGACGTGCACGCCCTCGCCCGACAGCGCGTTGAGGTACGCCGCGAGCACGCAGGTGAGGGTCTTGCCCTCACCGGTCTTCATCTCGGCGACCTGGCCGAGGTGCAGCGCCGCGCCGCCCATGATCTGCACGTCGTAGGGCCGCTGGCCGAGCACCCGCTTGGCAGCCTCGCGGGCGACCGCGTAAGCCTCGGGGAGCAGCTCGTCGAGCGTCTCCCCCTTGCCGTACCGCTCTTTGAACTCGCCGGTCTTCGCCTGCAGTTCGGCGTCCGACAGGTCCTTCACGTCGTCTTCGAGGGTGTTGACGTGATCGGCGATGTTGCGCAGCCGCTTCACCATCTTGCCCTCACCCGCGCGGAGCAGGCGGTTCAGCACCATCCGGTCGACCTCACTAGCTGATCATGATCGCACCCGAGCCGGTCCCGGGCTTGTGGGCACGGCGCGCACTCGTAGTGCGGCGCCGCCGTCTCACCACATCGTAGGGAACACACAGTGGTCCGCGCACGCACGTGCTCGCAGAAGGTCACGAGAGGCCCCTTCGCACGCTACTCCCGGCACGCGGGTGGCCCGCACGCGCTCGCGTGCGGGCCACCCGTGGCACCGGCCGGCTCCCCCTCCGGCCGCGCCGGCTTGGCGGGCTCAGCCGCCGAGCCGGATCACGCCGTAATCGAAACCCTTCCGCCGGTACACGACGCTCGGCCGCCCGGACTCGGAGTCGTTGAACAGGTAGAAGTCGTGACCGACCAGCTCCATCTCGTAGAGAGCCTGGTCCACCGACATGGGGTCCGCGTTGTGGTTCTTCTCGCGGACGACGCGGCCGGGCTGGTAGCCCAGATCGTCGTCTTCCCAGCGTTTCTGCTGGGGCAGGGTGATCTCACCGGAGCTGACGGCCGCGAAACCATCGGTGATCGGTTCGGCCGTGTCAGCGGCGGGTGCCTCCAGCACTGCCGTGCTCGCGGTGGGACGGGCGACGGCGTCCGGCGATCCGCCGGCCATCGCCATCGAGGTCGCCTCGGCGACCGACTCCGGGCGGCTGCGCCCGTAGTGCACGCGCCTCCGGTCGTGTGTTCGCCTCAGCCGGTTCTCCAGCTTCGTGACGGCGGAGTCGAGCGCTGCGTAGAAGTCCGCGGCGCACGCTTCGGCGCGCACGGCCGGACCGCGGCCCTTTCCGGTGATCTCGACGCGCTGGCAGCTCTTCGCCTGCCGGCGGTTCGGCTCGTGGAACAACTCCACGTCGTACCGGATGACCTTCTTGTCGTAGCGCTCAAGACGGGCCAGCTTTTCGCTGACGAGTGCCCGGTAGTGGTCGGGCACCTCCACGTTGCGGCCCTTTACGACGATGTCCATACACGACCTCCCTCGCTGAGATGTCTGCGAGCTGTTGTGTGTTCACACGGCGCCGGTAGTGCGGGGACGGAGCCCGGATCTGGCGGGCTGAGAAGAACTCGATGGCCGGTCACGACGTCTCGTGGCGGATGCTCGAGCGCGGACTCAGCGCGCCTCCGGCGCCAGGGACATGGGCTGCACACCTCCCTGCCTGCGGGGATTGCTGATAGCGGAGCACGTTAGCTTCATCACGCCGCTCGCAACAGCCCCCGGGCCGGGGGATGTCACGATTCGGGAACCCGTTACGGCGCGCAGCGAAACGCCCGTGCGCAGCCCGAAATCCCGCCCCTGACGGTCGAACGCGAGCGATGCATTTTCACGCGTACGGCGCAACGGCGCGGGAGCCCGGAAGCCGAGAGTCACGGCCCGCCGCGCCACAGCCGCCACCCCGGTGGAGTGTTCGGCCGCCCGCGTGATTCCGAGCCAGACCCTCATGTCCCGACAACGGGCGGCCGTTGCGTCGCGTTCCCTGTTGACATCACTCGTGTAGGTGACGTCTGCTCACCCTGCGGCGAGCAACGCGACCACAGCCGACACGGCGACCCCGGCGTCGGCGAGTACTCGCACGCACGCGGCCGCCGTGGCACCCGTGGTGACCACGTCGTCGAGCACCACGACCCGGCTGCCCGGCGGTGGCCGGCCCGCGGGCACGAACCGCAACCGCCCGGCCAGGTTGGCGACGCGCTCCGCCCGGTTGAGACCCACGGCGTCACGGGCGCCCTTCAGCGCGAGAGCGGGCGCGACGAAGGCCTCGGCGCCCGTCTGGGCGAGACAGCGCGCAGCGGCCTCGGCGAGACGCTGCACGTGCGAGCCACCACGGAGGCGTGAAGCCGAGCGACGGCTCGGTGCCGGGACGAGGCACCACGGCCCGGCGCGCGCGGAATCCCCGGCGGCTGTGCCATTCCTGGGGACGGTGGAATCCCTGGAGACGACGGGCTTTTCGAGGCGGAGACCGGTGCCCGAAGACCCGACGAAGGTCGGTTCACCGAACGAAGGTCCACCGAGTGAGTGTCCCTCGCGGCGCGGGCCCGCGCGGGGAGCATCGGCGCGGGGCAAGGCGGTCAGCGCGGACGCGAGCACCCGGCCGAGTGCCGGCGCGACATCGCGGCGCCCGCGCTCCTTGTAGGCGATCAGGACGCGCTTGGCGACGCCCTGGTAGCGGGCCAGCGCGTACGCGGGCGCGAGACCGGTCAGCGGCGCGCGGACCACCTCCGTGAGTGACCCCCACACCCGCGAACACTCCGCGCAGCACGGGACACCCCGGGCACCACAGCCGGCGCAACGGGCGGGGACGAGCAGATCGAGAACCATGACTCGCAGTGTGCACCCGGGCACCGACAGTTTCGGCGCTCTCGAGTCCCGCCGGGCGAAAACGAGCGGAAAACCCTCGTCAGCCCGGGTAGAACGGCGTCGCGTTGAGCATCGTGTGGGCCTGGGGCCGCCAGACCTCACCCAGTTCGGTGGCGTTCCACAGCCCGCCCGGGTCGGCCACCACGATGGGCCGGTTGGGCGCCGCCGTGACCGCCGTGACCGGCGCGGTCAGGTTCGAGCCGTTGAACGCGTCCATCCGGCGCCCGTCCACGGAAACACGCTGCACGGGCTGGGAACTGGACGACGTGACGACCACCAGCGAGTCCGCCGTCGAACCCCAGTCGAGGTCCACGACGTCCGAGAGATCACCCGGCTGGAGCACGCGCGGCTCCCGCAGCGTCACCGTGTCGCCGTTGCGCACGACCGCCGCGACCACGAGCTGGCCGTTGACGATCGCGGCCACGCGGGCGCCGTCGCGCGACAGGCGCAGGGCGTCGATGTCGGTGCCGAGCGCGAGCAGGTCGTTGGCGTTCACGCTCTGGCGCAGCCAGTGCCCGGTCGGGTCGAGGACCATGCGGGCGACGATCGAGTGGTCCACCACCGTCCACACCTCACCCGACGGACCGGCCTCGCTCGGCGCCGGCCGCCAGGTCGGGCGGCTCAGCGAACCGCCGGAGAGGTCCACCAGCGGCAGGTCGCGGCCGAGGTCGCCGACGCGCAGCTGCACGCGGTCGCCGCTGCGCTCCACCACCGCGAGCCGCTTGCCGTCGATCGACTGCGCGGCGCTGACCACGGCGTACCCGCCGTTGCCGGCCGGCCCCGCCACCGGCGCGCCGTCGCCGAGCGAGCGGATGCGCCCGTCGACCGTCATCAGGCCCAGCAGGTCGGCGCTCGGCGACGAGGCGGCGCTGTAGGACGGAACGTCGCTGCTGCGCCAGTACTCGTGGCCGCGCACAAGCGGCTGGCCGTCGGCGAGCAGCCGGACGCGCGTGGACGTGACGGCCTGCATCGACAGCATGATCTGCGCCGCGATCAGCGTTCTCGTCTCCGGGCTCGCCCCGGTGAGCCCCGAGAGCTGCACGAGCAGTGAGCCGTCGTCGCTGTTCTTGACGTTGGTGTCGAGCGCGACCTGGTCGCCCAGCAGGTTCTTCACGGCCCCGGCCAGCCCGGCCGACGGCCCCTGCAGGATCAGGTCCATCACCCGCCCGGGCAGGCCCGACTGCGGTTTCGCGGGCACGTAACGCAGGTCGGGCACGAAGGCGCCGGAGTCGGGCGAGTAGAAGCTCACGGCGACGCGGTTGTAGTTCGCCTCGAAGTCGTCGTCAGTCACGAAAAGCGTGGGCGGCGCGCTGGAGATCCGCCACTGCCCGTTCGCCTGCTTGCGCACCTGGATCGTCTGCTCGGCCGGGCCGGAGCCGGGGATGAACGCGCTGTCGGCGCTCAGCGTGCCGAGGGTGAACCCGCGCAGCCCCACGTTGCGCACGTTCGGGTCCGGCGGCGTCGAGGTGGACGGCGACGGGGGCGGCGTTTCGTAGACGGTGCTGAACGTGTTGTCGATGATCGTGATCGCACGGCCGGGTTTCCACGTGCTGCGCTGCTGGTCGTCGAGGTACGCGCGCGCGGCCGCGTTGTTGGAGCGCGGGTCGCCGTTGTTCCGGATGAACTCCCGCACCAGCGAGAGCGGGTCGATGTCGTTTCTCGGTTCCGGCGCGTCGTTGGCCAGCGGCGGCGTCGAGTCCACGGACACGACCAGCGGCTGCGACTCGAGCGGCACGTTGGCGCAGCCGGCGAGCAGCAGCAGACACGCCAGCGCGGCGAGAACGCGTCTCACCTGCCGACCTCCTCGCGGTCGGAGTTCCGCTCGGCGTCGCGGTCGGCGAGGATCGCGTCGGGCGCGGGCTGCACCTCGAGCACCGACGACGGCGACAGCGTGATCTCCGCCGTGGCGTCGGGTGGCGGCAGGCGCAGCGGGTTCTCCTCGATCGGCACGTTCTGGTGCCGGGGCAGCAAGAGCCGGAAGCAGGCGCCCTGGCCCAGCTCGCCCCACGCGTCGAGGACGCCGCCGTGCAGCCGCGCGTCCTCCTGGCTGATTGCCAGGCCCAGGCCGGTGCCGCCGGTGCGCCGGTTGCGCGACGGGTCGGCGCGCCAGAACCGGTTGAACACCAGGTCGGCTTCGCCCGAGCGCAGGCCCACGCCCTGGTCGCGCACGGTGATGGCCACCGCCGTCTCGTTCACGGCGACGGTGAGCTGCACCGGTTTGCCCTCGCTGTGGTCGACGGCGTTGCCCAGCAGGTTGCGCAGGATCCGCTCCACGCGCCGGGCGTCGACCTCGGCGGAGGCGTCCTCCTCGGGCAGGATCAGCTCGACCGAGCTGCCCGCGGTCCCGGCGATCACGCGCACCTGCTCGACCGCGCGCGTGGCGATGGGCCGCACGTCGATGTACTCGGCCGACAGCTCTTCGACACCGGCGTCGAGCCGGCTGATCTCCAGCAGGTCGCCGAGCAGTGCCTCGAAGCGGTCGAGCTCGTCGACCAGCAGCTCTGTGGACCGCGCGAGGCCGGCGGGGAACTGCTCGCGAGACGCGTGCAGCACGTCGGCGGCCATGCGGACCGTGGTGAGCGGGGTGCGCAGCTCGTGCGAGACGTCGGAGGTGAACCGGCGCTGCAGCCCGCCGAACTCCTCGAGCTGGCGGATCTGGCGCTGGATGCTCGCGGCCATGCCGTTGTACGACACGGCGAGCTTCGCCAGGTCGTCTTCCCCGACCACGGCGAGGCGCTGCTCCAGGTCCCCGCCCGCGAACTGCTCGGCCGCCGCGGCGGCCTGGCGGACGGGCCGCACCACCTGCCGGACCACCAGATTCGTGATGCCGGCCAGCAACAGCAGCAGCACCAGCCCGCCCACGAGCAGCGTGTTCTGCACGGTCGACACGGTGTTCTGCTCGCTGGTCAGCGGGAACAGCAAGTACAACTGCAGCGGGCTCGCCACCGAGCTCAGCGGCGTGCCCACGATGAGGTAGGTGGTGTTCGCGTTGTTCTCGGAGACGGTGTGCTCGACGCGTGCGAGGTTGCCGCCCTCGACGAACTGGCGCAGCCGCACCGGCACCGACGTGAACGGACCCACGAACACCGGGTCGGCGTCCGACTGATCACGCCCGACGCTCGCGAGCACCGGCTCGAACGTGCCCGCCGTGGACCCTGCGGGCGACGCCGACGTCGTGGAGATCTTTTTCAACGCGTTCTCGAGCCGCGTGTGCAGCGCGTCGGGCGACTCGCCGCCGACGCCCACCAGCTCGCGCGCCGCGGTGTCGGCCAGTGCCTGCGTCTGCTCGACGGCGGCCTTGCGCTTCGTGTCGAGCAGGCGCTCGGTGATCTGGTTCTGCAGCACCATGCCCAGCACGAAAACCACGGCGGCCGACAGCGCGAGCGTCGAGATCGTCACGCGGAACTGCAGCGAGTGGCGCCACAGCTCGTTGAACGCCACCACTCGGCGGCGCGCCAAGACCACGAGGCGCCGCACGAAGCGCATCGTGGCTCGGGCGAAAGCGGTCAGCCGTCCCACCTTCGGGTGACTCTTCGTCCCGGCGGGTGGGCCGGCTGCCGCGGAAGCGGTCATCGCCTCATCACGGCGGGCCGGCCTTGTAACCGACGCCGCGCACCGTCAACACCACCTCGGGGTGCTCCGGGTCCTTCTCGACCTTCGACCGCAGACGCTGGACGTGCACGTTGACCAGCCGCGTGTCCGCCGCGTGGCGGTAGCCCCACACCTGCTCCAGCAGCACTTCGCGGGTGAAGACCTGGCGCGGCTTGCGGGCCAGCGCCACGAGCAGGTCGAACTCCAGCGGCGTGAGCGGGATGGCCTTGCCCTCGCGGGTGACCTCGTGGCCCGGCACGTCGATCGCCAGGTCGCCGATGGTCAGCGACTCGGCGGGCTCGGCCTCGGTGCGGCGCAGGCGGGCGCGCACGCGGGCGACGAGCTCCTTCGGCTTGAACGGCTTGACCACGTAGTCGTCGGCGCCGGACTCCAGGCCCAGCACTATGTCGACGGTGTCGCTCTTGGCGGTCAGCATCACGATCGGCACGCCGGACTCGGCGCGGATCGCTTTGCAGACGTCGATCCCGTTCATGCCGGGCAGCATCAGGTCCAGCAGGACCAGGTCCGGTTTGAGCTCGCGCAGCGCCGGCAGCGCACGCGAACCGTCCGCGACCACCGCGGTGTCGAACCCCTCACCGCGGAGCACGATGGTGAGCATCTCCGCCAGCGCAGGGTCGTCGTCGACCACCAAGACACGTGCCTTCATGAGCACATGTTCGCACTACTTGCGCCGCCGTCGAGCACGACCCGCGCGTTTGACCACCAGAAAGATCAAGATCGCGAGCTCGGATTGCTCCATCCGGGCGCTCCCGCGCAGGTGTTGGACGGCCCGTGAAGGCTCCCGGGCACGCGCTCGGGAACCCCCACGGGCCTCGGGTGGGAAGAGCTAGGCGGTGAACTGGGCGCTGCCCTCGCCGACGACCGCCGGCACCGGCGCGTCGACGAACACCACGCCGTCGGTGACCACCACGGCGTAGGTGCGGACGGGGCTCTTCGCCGGCAGGCACGTCGGCGCGCCGGTGCGCAGGTCGAACTGGGCCGCGTGCAGCGGGCACTCCACGAAGCAGCCTTCGAGCCAGCCGTCGGCGAGCGAGGCGTCCTGGTGGGTGCAGGTGTCGTCGATGGCGTAGAAGCCGGTGGCGGTGTGGAAGACGGCAATCGGGGTCGGGCCGTCGATGCGGAGGGACTCACCCTCGGGCAGGTCGGCGACGGCGCAGGCACGGATCATCGGGAAGCCTCCGGGAAACGGGTCACGGGAACCGGGAGCGGTTCGTGAATGTTGCGCATGACGCGTCGATGTGCACTGTGCGCAACAGTGCGGCCCGGGTGCCCCCGTCGTCAAGGGATTCGCCCGCTCAGCCGAACAGATCGCCGCCCAGCCGTTAGTGTTGCGCTATGCGGAACCAGGACTCGGGCAACGCAACGGGAAGCCAAGTTCAGTCGGTCGACCGCGCGATTTACGTGCTGGAATTGCTCGCGCGCAACGGGGAGTCGGGGATCACGGAGATCGCCGGTGAGCTCGGGGTGCACAAGTCGACGGCGTCCCGACTGCTGAGTGTCCTGGAACAGCACGGGCTTGTCGAGCAGCTGGGCGAGCGCGGGAAGTACGCGATCGGCTTCGGCATCGTCCGCCTCGCCGGCGCGGCCACCGGCCGCATGGACCTCGCGAAACTCGGCCGCCAGACCTGCCAGGCCCTGGCCGAGGAGCTGGGCGAGACCGTGAACATCGCGATCGCCGACGACGGCGTGGCCATCAACATCAGCCAGGCCCGCGGCGCGGCCGCCATCACCACGCAGAACTGGACCGGGCAGCGCACCCCTCTGCACGCGACCTCCAGCGGCAAGGTGCTGCTGGCCGCGATGACCGAGGCCGACCGCAAGCGCGTGCTCGGCCACGGCCTCGAGCAGTACACGCCGCGCACGACCGTGGACCCCGACGAGCTCGAGTCGGAGGTCGAGCGCGTGGCCGAGGACGGCTACGCAGCCTGCTTCGAGGAGCTGGAGCTCGGCATGCACGCGGTCGCGGTGCCGATCCACGGCCCGGGCGGCGAGGTCGTGGCGGCGATGAGCGCCTCGGGGCCGTCGTACCGGCTGTCGAAGCAGCGGATCAAGCAGATCGTGCGGCCGATGACCGAAGCGGCGAAAGAACTTTCGGCGCAACTGGGCTACTACGCCAGCTGATACTCCCCCGGCGTCGGATCGCCTCTGCCGACGTTCGCGTTACGGGCTTCACCTGCCTGGGCGCAAGCGAAAAACCCCTTCCGCGCGCAGTCTTGACACGTACCCCCGCGATCCCGCACTTTGTTGCAGAAGACGGAACACACACCCCCATCCGCAACCTGGCCCGTGCCCGGCGGGTCGTTCGGCGCGCCCGGTGAACCCCGGCCAGGAGGTACCGCGATGGCAGCCCGACCGCGAGTGGTCGTCATCGGGGCCGGGCTGCTCGGCTGCGCGCTGGCCGACGAGCTCACCGAACGCGGCTGGACCGACGTCACGGTGCTGGACCAGGGCCGACCGGCGAGCGCCGACGCGCCGGGCCTGGTGTTCCAGACCGATCCCGACCGCACGCTGACGCGGTTCGCCCAGTACACCGTGGCCAAGTACAGCGCGCTCACGCTCGACGGCGGCTGGTGCTTCCAGCCCGTCGGCGGCCTGGAGCTCGCGACCACGCCGGAGCGGCTCGCCGAGCTCAAGCGGCGCCACGGCTGGGCCACGTCGTGGGGCGTGCGCAGCTACCTGCGCTCGCCGGCCGAGTGCGCCGAACTGCACCCGCTGCTCGACGCGGCGAAGGTGCTCGGCGGGCTCCACACCCCGGGCGACGGCCTGGCGAAACCCCGGCGCGCGGCCGAGGCGCAGGCCCGCCGGGCGACCGGACGCGGAGCGCGTTTCCTGACGGGACAACGGGTTACGGCCGTCGAACGCAGTGCCGGGCGCGTGACCGGCGTGGTCACCGGGACCGATCGCTTCCGCGCCGACGTGGTGGTCTCGTGCGCGGGTGTGGGCGCGCCGGAGATCGGACGACTCGTGGACCTCACCGTGCCGCTCGTGCCCGTGGCGCAGCACTACGCGCGCACCACTGCGCTGCCCTCGCTCGCCGGTGACAACGATGACTTCACCGAGGCGGGCAAGCCGGTCCTGCGCCACGGCGGGCTGACCGTGCGCGAGCACGTCGACCGCCTCGGCATCGGCCACGCCGCGCCCCGCACGGCCGAGCCGTTTGCCCGGGCCGACTTCGAGCAGCCCTGGGCCGAGGCCGCGCGCCTGCTGCCCGCGCTGGGCGACGCCAAAGTCGAACACGGCGTGACCAGCCTGGTCGCGGCCACCCCGGACGGCAGGCCGCTGGTCGGCGAGCACCCGGACCTCGACGGTTTCTGGATCGCCGAGGCCGTGGCCTTCTCGCATACCGCCGGCGTCGCGCGTGAGGTGGCGCGCTGGCTCGTCGACGGACAGCCCCGGCTCGACCTGCACACGAGCGATCTCGCCCGGTTCGAGCGGGTGCAACTCGCGCCGGACCACGTTCGGGAACGCGCGATCCGGACGTTCGCGGGGACTCGGCACGACGAGCCGCGGCGGCCGTTGCGCACTTCGCCGTTCTACGAGCGGCACGTCGCCTTGGGTGCGTGCTTCGCGGAAACCGGCGGCTGGGAGCGCCCGGTTTGGTTCTCCGCCAATGAAACCTTGCCTGAGCTCTCCCGCGTGCCGTCAGCCGAAGCGCGGACAGCGGGTGCCGAGGCGATCGTCGCGCGCGAACGGGTGGCGGTGTTCGACCTGACCCCGGCGACCCGGCTGGAGGTCACCGGACCGGGTGCGCTGCCGTTCCTGCAGACGATGACCACCAACCAGATCGGCCACGCTCCGGGCGCGGTCACGTACACGTTGCTGCTCGGCGAAGACGGCGGTGTTCGCAGTGATCTCACGGTGGCGTGTCTGGACGCCGACCGGTTCCACGTCGGGGCGAACAGTGCACTCGACGTCGACTGGCTGCGCCGCCACCTGCCCGGCGACGGCACGGTGCAGATCCACGAAACCACCGGCGGCACGTGCTGCCTCGGCCTGCGGGGACCGCTCGTGCCGCAGGTTCTCCCGGCACTGTCCACAGTAGACGAAGGCGCCTTGGACACGTACGTCGGCAACGTGCCGGTGCTCGCGCTGCGCTCGCCCTACGAACCCGACTGGGAGCTGCACACCAGCGCGGACCTCGGCCGGCTGCTCTGGGACACCCTGTGGGAAGCCGGGCAACCGCACGGGATCGTCGCGGCCGGGCACGAGGCTCTCACGAGCCTGCGGCTGGAGGACGGCCGCCGCACGTGGGGCGTCGACTTCACCGCGGAGCACGATCCGTACGAGGCCGGGCTCGGGTTCGCCGTGCGGATGGACAAGGGCTACTTCCTCGGCCGCGACGCCTTGCTCGGCCGGTCGGCCACCACCGTCGGGCGCGCGCTGACGTCCCTGGTCACCGAGGATCTGGTGCGGGGCAAGGAACCCGTGTACTTCGAGGGCCATCCGGCGGGCTACGTGACGAGCGCGGCGCGCGGCCACACCGTCGGGGAGAACCTCGCGTACGCATGGTTGCCCATCGAATGCGCGAAACCTGGTACACCGGTGGAGATCGAATACTTCGGCGAACGAGTGTCCGCGGTGGTGGCCGATTCGGCGGAACGGACGAGGAGAACCGCTTGACGCACTACGACGTGATCGTGATCGGCCTCGGCGGCATGGGCAGCGCCGCGGCGTACCGGCTCGCGCAGCGCGGGCAACGGGTGATCGGCATCGACCAGTTCGCGCCCGTGCACAACCTCGGCTCCAGCCACGGCGGTTCGCGCATCACGCGCCAGGCCTACCTCGAAGGCCCCGACTACGTGCCGTTGCTGCTGCGCGCGCACGAGCTGTGGGACGAGGTCGAACGCGACACCGGCCGGCACCTGTTCACGCGCTGCGGCGGGCTGATGGCCGGGTCGCCGGACTCGCGCACGATCACCGGCAGTGTGCTCTCGGCCGAGAAGTTCGACATCCCGCACGAGCTGCTCGACGCGCCGGAGATCCGCCGCCGTTTCCCCACGATGGCCCCGCGCGACGACGAGGTGGCGCTCTACGAGCCGGGCGCCGGGTTCGTGTCGCCGGAGGGCAGCGTCGCCGCGCACCTGCAGCTCGCCGCGCGCCACGGCGCCGAGCTGCACCACGAGGAGCAGGTGTTCACGTGGAGCACGTCGGAGTCGGGCGTGCGCGTGGGGACGGCGTCGAGCTACTACACGGCTTCGCGGCTGGTGCTGTGCCCCGGCGCGTGGGCGCCGTCGCTGCTGGCCGACCTCGGCGTGGACTTCGAGGTGCAGCGGCAGGTGCAGTACTGGTTCGAACCGGCGGACGCGGCGGCGTTCGCGGCCGAGCGGCACCCGGTGTACCTGTGGGAAACCGAGCAGGGCGAACAGTTCTACGGCTTTCCCGCGCACTCACCGCAGGGCGTGAAGGTGGCTTCGCACCTCGCCGGCACGCCGTGCACCGCCGACACGATCGACCGCCGCGTGCACGACGAGGAGGTGCGCGCCGTCACCGATCTCGTCGGCTCGCGGTTGCCGGCGCTGGGCGCGTTCCGCCGTGCCGCGACCTGCCTGTACACGAACACGCCCGACGAGGACTTCGTGATCGCGCGGCACCCGGCGCACCCGCGTGTGGTCGTGGCGTGCGGGTTTTCGGGGCACGGCTTCAAGTTCGTGCCCGTGGTCGGCGAGATCGTGGCCGATCTGATCGTCGACGGGAGCACGACGCACCCGATCGCCCTCTTCGACCCGGCACGATTCGAACCCGCGCGCTTCGACGAACGCTGACCGCTCAGGACAGCAGCGACTTGGCCAGCATCGGCAAGTCGACACCGGCCACGCCGTCGAGCACGTGCCACGGCGCGAGCCAGCCGGCCGCGGCCAGCTCGTCGTACACGGCGGCGCAGCGCTGCTGCAGGGCGTCGTCGGATTCGAACGCGTCCCGCGCGCGCTCGCTGTCCGCGGCGGCGCGGCGGACAGCGCGTTCGGCGGCGACCTCCGGGGACACCCGCAGCAGCAGGTGCGCGTCGGGCCGCGGGAGCGCGAAGCGGTCGACCTCGATGCCCCACACCCAGCGCACGACGTCGCCGTCGGCGTTCTCCCGCAAGCGTGCGGCTGCGTACGCGGCGTTGGACGCCACGTAGCGGTCGAGCAGCACGACGTCGTTGTCCGCCAGCAGCGCACGGATCTCGTCTGCCGCGCCGCTGCGGTCGAGGGCGTAGAGCAGGGCCATGCCGTAGACGGAGTCGGCGAGGTCGCCGTGGCCGCGGTGCAGGGCCTCGCGCACGAGGTCCGCGTGGATGCTGCGGCCGTAACGCGGGAACGCCAGGCTGCCGACCCGCGCGCCCCCGCGCTGCAGCTCAGCGGTGAGCCCGTCCGCGAGGGTGCGCTTGCCGGCACCGTCCAGACCTTCGATCACGACCAGTCGCCCCACGGGGCTCACCCTAGGACAGCCGCTACCGGGACATCGGCGGGGTGACGCCGTAGGACCAGTTGTGGTCCAGTGCGACCTCGCGCTCACCGGTGACCGTCAGCGCGTCGAGCCGCTTCAGCTCGTCGCCGGCGAGCTCCAGCGACGCGCCGCCGGCGTTCTCCGCCAGCCGGCCGACGTGCAGCGTGCCCGGGATCGGGACCACGTCCGGCGCCTGCGCGAGCAGCCACGCGAGCGCGACCTGGCCGGGCGCGGCGTCGTGGGCCGCGGCGATGTCGCGAACGGTCTCCACGGCGGCGAGGTTGGCCTCGAACACCTCCCGTGCGAACCGCGGCATCTTTCGCCGGTAGTCGTTCGCCGGCAGGTCGTCGAACGAAGTGAGCTTGCCCGTCAGCATCCCGCGGCCCAGCGGGCTGTACGGGACGACGCTGATGCCGAGCTCGCGGCACAGCGGGAACACCTCGTCCTCGATGTCGCGCGACCACAGCGACCACTCGGTCTGCACGGCGGTGATCGGGTGCACGGCGTGCGCGCGGCGGATCGTGTCGGGCGCGGCCTCGCTCAGGCCGAGGTAGCGCACCTTGCCCTCCGCCACGAGCTCGGCCATCGCGCCGACGGTCTCTTCGATGGGCGTGTCCGGGTCCACGCGGTGCTGGTAGTACAGGTCGACGTGGTCGGTGCCGAGCATCCGCAGCGAGTGCTCGATGCGCTCGCGCACGTACTCGGGACGGCCGTTGATCACCGGTCGCGTGTCCGCGGTCGGGCCCTCGACGATGCCGAACTTGGTCGCCAGCACCACCTTCTCGCGGCGGCCGACGATCGCCTTGCCGATGATCTCCTCACTGGCGCCGTACCGGTCGGAGGTGTCGATCAGCGTGACGCCGAGGTCCAGCGCGCGGCCGATGAGGGCGTCGGCCGTGTCGTCGGTGGCGTAGTCCTCGGACTGCCCGTACGGGCGCGCGAAGCCCATCGCGCCGTAGCCGATGGCGCCGACGGCGGGACCGGTGGAGCCGAGCCGGCGCTGGGGAAGGGGGCCCTGGGATGCAGGCATGGAAGGAATCCTTAGTCGCGGTGGTAAACCTCGTCGGTGCGGTCAAGTCCGCACCTGTGGACCACCATAAGTCCACGACTGCGGACTTAGCAACCCGCACTTGTCCCGGAGCCGGGGCCCGGGCTCGTACGCTGGCGACCATGAGCCCTGATTCGACGCCGAAGCGCCGGGACCCCGTGGCCACGCGCGCGGCGATCCTGAACGCCGCCCGCAAGGCGTTCACCGAGCACGGCTACGACGGCGCCGGCGTCCGCGAGATCGCCGGCGCGGCCGACGTGGACGCGCGGCTGATCGGCAAGTACTTCGGCTCGAAGGAAGGGCTCTTCGCCGAAGTCGTGGAGGCCGCGTTCGAGAAGTCGATGATGATGACGCCCGACCTCAACGCCGAGGCGGCGCGCGCCCTGCTGACCGGCGACGACCAGCACGCGTCCGACGGGCTGCTGCTGACCCTGCGCTCGGTCGCCAACCCGCGCGCGGCGGCGATCATGCGCGAGAGCATCGAGCGCAACTACCAGAGCCGGCTCGCCGACGCGCTCCCCGGAACCGACGCGACCGGCCGCTCGGCACTGCTGATCGCCATCTGCGCCGGGATGCTGCTCAACCGCATGCTGCTCGGTTCGACCGTGTTCACCGGGCCCGACGCCGAAGGCCTGATCCCGTACCTGCACGCGGCGCTCGACGCCGTGGCCGTGGCCCCGGACGAGACGGTGGTCGACCGGCGGCCCGGCGGGAGGGACGGCACCGCCGGGCCGGCCGGTACGCCTTAGGCGGCCTCGCGCCGCGCGTGCAGCAGGTAGCCCCCGCCGCCGGTGAGCAGCAGGCCCGCGAGGATGAGCAGCGGCAGCCAGCCCGAGTCGTGGTCCTCGGGCGGCGGGGTGTCGCCGCGCGGCAGGACGTCGGCGACGAGGCGGACGGCGTGCGCCTCACCGGAGGCCGACTGCGGAACGAGGTGGGCGTTGCCGACGCCGGAGGGCTGCGCCGCGCTCGCGCCCGGTGCCGACGTCAGCAACGCCATGCCGACGAGCACCACGAGGGCCAGGACCCGGCCTGTGGTGCGTACTCTCTCGATCCGGACCCGGCCACGGTGGACGGCCGCCCGGGTGGTGACGTGTAACTGCTCGGCGAACACCGGCATGGACCTCCCCACCCCCACGACGTGACCCTCGGTCGTCACAACGGTGAACAGTGCGGTCACGCGGAGCAAGATGCTCTTCCGGTGATCAACGCGTTCCGGGTCAGTCCTGGAACACGGAATGGGCACCCTTGCGTGGCCAACCACCCCGAACGGGGGTCGGAGCGGCTACCGTGCGCTGCTAACGTGAACGTTCCGCGGTGTTCACGGCCGGCGCACGCAGTGATCTCCACACTGGTCTGGTGAAGGGACAAGCGGTGTCTCGAGACGGGGAAGGCGCACTGATCATCGAACCTGTTCGCCGTGGCTCGGGCGATCTGCCCGCGGAGCTGGCCGACGCGTTGCGCACCGGCGAGTTCCACCACGCCCTGCGCACGGCCATCTCGCACCGCGGACTGTCGCTGGCCCGCCTGCGCGCCCACCTGGCGCTGCGCGGCGTCCAGATTGGACAGTCGACGCTCAGCTACTGGCAGCGGGGGCTGCGCCAGCCCGAGGTACCCAAAGCGTTGCCGGCCGTGCGCGCTCTGGAGTCGGTGCTGCAGCTGCCGTCCGACTCGCTGGTGGTGCTGATCGGCCCGCGCACCTCCCGCCCGCGCGGCCACCAGGCCGCGGTGTCGTTCCACGACCTGCGCTCGGGCGACATGGGCTCGATCGTCGACCAGCTGCTCGCCGACCTGGGCGTGCTGCCCTCGTCGAACCACTCCAACGCCGACCTGGAACTGCTCTCGGTCCACGACCGCATCACGGTCGACGAGCGCCGCCGCCAGGTCAGCATCCGCACGCGCTTGGTCACGCGCGCACGGCGGCACGGCCCCGACCGCTACGTGACCGTGTACAACGGCGACCCCGGCTGCAAGATCGACGACGTCGAGCTGATCACCGCCGAGGGCTGCCGCGTCGGGCGGATCCGGCGCCACCCCGGCGGCGAGACGATGGCGACCGAGCTGCTCTTCGACCGCAAACTCGGCGAAGGTGACATCCACGTCTTCTGCTTCGAGGTGCGCGACGACTCCAGCGCGTTGTTCCCCGGCTACTACCGCATGCTGCGCGACCAGGCCGCGAGCTACCTGCTGCAGCTGCAGTTCGCGCCCACCGCGATGCCCGCGCGCTGCACCCGCCAGGTCCGCGCGCGCGACGACGCCCTGCCTGTCGAGGCCGAAGAGCTCCCGCTCGACACGGGCGGCGTGACGAGCGGCTATTTCCGCGACGCGGGACCGGGGCTGGCCGGCATCGCCGTCGAGTGGAACTGACGCGACCGGTGAACAACGGGGCCCCCGACCTGCGTTGACGGGCCCCGGTGCCGCGCGCACGATGAGTTTTCGGGGCAGCCTCACCAGGAGCCGGATATGAGTTTCGTACAAGTCATCGAGTTCAAGACCTCACACCCGGACGAGCTGAACGAGCTCATGGACGAGTGGAAAACCGCGACGCAGGGCAGTCGCACGGCCACCCACGCGGTGGTGATGAGCGACCGCGACAACCCCGGGACGTACATGGAGTTCGTCGAGTTCCCGTCGTACGAAGAGGCGATGCGGAACTCGGAGCTGCCGGAGACCGCGAAGTTCGCCGAGCGGATCGGCAAGCTGTGCGACGGACCGCCGGTGTTCCACAACCTCGAGGTGATGCGGGACGAACGGCTCTGAGCGGCCGGGCGCCGCGCGGGCGACCCGGCCGCCACCGCGTCAGAGGACGATCAGATCCGTGACGCTGTAGGACAACGAGCCGCGGAAGCCCGCGCCGGTGCGCTGCGGCGCCAGGTCGGCCAGCTCCTCGGCCTGCGCCGGGAAGAACGACAGCTCACCGGTGCCGGTCCACGTACCGGCCACCTGCGGAGTGTCCAAAACGGACTGCGTCAGCTCGTGCACGGCGGGGTTCTGCTGCTGCCCGGCCGTGAGCCGCGGGAAGTAGCGCAGGTTCACGATCGGCCGCCCCAGCGCCGGGATGGTCGGCGCGGTCTTCTCGAGCGTCACGCGCGCTTCGGCCAGCTGCCGGCCGTTCGACGACAGCGTGGCACCGAACCGGCCGCCGGGGCCGACCACCGGGCCGGCCTGGCTCGGCACGCCGAACGCGCGGGTCTGGTGCACGGCCCCGATCTTCTTCGGGAAGCCCTGGATCCAGCCACGGGCCAGAGCCTCGTCGTTGTCCACGTAGATGAACGGGCACCACGCCACGGGCGAACCCTTGTGCACGGCGTCGAGCAGCACGAGGAACTCGCTGTACTGGCTGCGCACCGGGTCGAGGTACTCGTTGTCACTGGCGGAAAACTGCCAGTCGATGAACAGTGCGTAGCCGTGCCCGGAGCTCGTCGGGTCCGGGTCCAGACCGGTCGGCAGCGACGCGGCCGCCGCAGCCGGCGTGGTCCAGAACTCGACGCCGACCACGTCACCCACGTAGTGCCACGGCGGCGTCGGCACGAGGTTGGCCACCCCGCGGGCGCTGAGCGGATAGCTGTAGCCCTTGAGCCGTTCGTTCACCGGCGTGGTCGTGGTCCCCTCGGCGAACGCGGGGGTGGTCATCGCCCCCGCCGCCACCGCGGCCAGCCCTCCGGCGAGTACCCCTCTTCGGCCCACTTCTCCTGCGGACAAGGCAGATCCCCTTCACTTCGACAATCCCCCGGCCGCCGTACGCGGCCGCTCCTCTTCGAAGGAACCACGGGAGGGCTCCGGACGGGTCCGGACGCGAAGAGGCCGGAGCCCAGGAGGCAGAACCGAAGCGGATCTTCGGGCACATCGGGCGTCGTGGACTTGTCATCGATCGGGGAACCGGAGTGCACTACCGGGTGGTCCGAACCAACCGGGCGTCCACTATGGATGGCCGGCGCTCCCGGAACACCGAAGCGGCACCCGGAAACACTCCGGGCGCCGCTTCGGCTGTGCTGAACGCTCAGTAGCGGTAGTGATCCGCCTTGAACGGGCCTTCCACGTCCACGTCGATGTACTCCGCCTGCTCCTTGGTGAGCTTGGTCAGCTCGCCACCCAGCGCCTGGAGATGGATGCGCGCCACCTTCTCGTCGAGCTTCTTGGGGAGGCGGAACACCTCCTTGTCGTACTCCTCGTGCTTGGTGAACAGCTCGATCTGCGCGATGACCTGGTTCGAGAAGCTGTTGGACATCACGAACGACGGGTGCCCGGTCGCGTTGCCGAGGTTGAGCAGCCGGCCCTCGGACAGCACGATGATCGTGTTGCCGTTGGGGAACACCCACTCGTCGACCTGCGGCTTGATGTTGATCCGGTGGATGCCCGGGTAGCGCGCGAGGCCGGCCATGTCGAGCTCGTTGTCGAAGTGGCCGATGTTGCCGACGATCGCCTGGTGCTTCATCTTCGCCATGTGCTCGACCATCACCACGTTCTTGTTGCCGGTGGTGGTGATCACGATGTCGGCCTCGGGCAGGACGTTCTCCAGCGTCTTGACCTGGTAGCCGTCCATCGCCGCCTGCAGCGCGCAGATCGGGTCGATCTCGGTGACGATCACGCGCGCGCCCTGGCCGCGCAGCGACTCGGCCGCGCCCTTGCCGACGTCGCCGTAACCGCAGACCACGGCAACCTTGCCGCCGATGAGCACGTCGGTGCCGCGGTTGATGCCGTCGATCAGCGAGTGGCGGATGCCGTAGCGGTTGTCGAACTTCGACTTGGTCACGGCGTCGTTCACGTTGATCGCCGGGAAGAGCAGCTCACCCGCGGCGGCCAGCTGGTAGAGCCGCAGCACGCCGGTGGTGGTCTCTTCGGTGACGCCGCGGATGCCCGCGCCGATGGTGGTCCACTTGGAGTTGTCGGCAGCGACGGACGCACGGACCAGCTCCAGGAAGACCTTCCACTCGTCCGAGTCGTCCTCGTCGGCGGGCGGCACGACGCCGGCCTTTTCGTACTCGGTGCCCTTGTGTACGAGCATGGTGGCGTCACCGCCGTCGTCGAGGATCATGTTCGGACCCTCGCCGTCCCAGGTGAGCATCTTCTCGGTGCACCACCAGTACTCCTCCAGCGACTCGCCCTTCCAGGCGAACACCGGTACGCCCTTGGGCTCCTCGGTGGTGCCGTGCGGGCCGACGACCACGGCGGCGGCCGCGTGGTCCTGCGTGGAGAAGATGTTGCACGAGGCCCAGCGGACCTCAGCACCCAGCGCCACCAGCGTCTCGATGAGGACAGCGGTCTGCACGGTCATGTGCAGCGACCCGGAGATCCGCGCGCCCCGCAGGGGGTAGACCTCGGCGTACTCACGGCGCAGCGACATCAGGCCCGGCATCTCGTGCTCGGCGAGGCGGATCTCCTTGCGGCCGAACTCGGCGGCCTCGAGGTCGGCGACGGCGAACTCGATGCCGCCCCGGGTGTCGTGCCGCTTGGCAACGCTTTCGGGGGTCATAGTGCGGTTCCTCCAAGGATTGATGGCATCTGAACAGTACCGTTGTCGGCTTGACGTGCCCCCGACCGGCTTAGGAGACCCTTACCGTGCCCGCCCCGCTGCCCGGCCCCGACACCCGCATCGTCGAGCTCAGGGTGGCCGGACTCGCGGGCACGAGCGGCGAGACGCTGCTGGACGCCGTGGCCACCGTCGACGTCGCCGGCGACGGGATCGGCAGGGTCGTGCGCCCGGCGGACCGGCTGCGGCGCCCGGCCCCCGGTCCGATGGTGCCCGCGCTGGGCCGGTCCATCCCACGCACGCTCGAAGGATACCTGTGGAGCCGCATGACCTCGGGCGGCGCCGCCAAGGCCACGTGGGCGCTGCTGTTCCCGTTCTCGCTGGCCAACGTCGCGTTCTGGATGCTGCCGCCGGTGCACCGCGCCCGGTGGCTCGGCGGGCTGTGCCGTGGGTTGCTGCGCGTGGTCGCCGTGCTGCTCACGATGCTGCTGATCGGGCAGGTCGCCGCGACCGCGCTCGACCTGTTCGCCACACAGTGCCTCGCGCCGGGCAGCGGTTGCCAGCTGTGGGTGCCGTCGTGGCTGCGCTCGGACCCGGCGCGGCTGACGATCGGCGTCGCCGTGCTGTTCGCGGTGATCCTCTTGCTGCACCGGATCTCGTCGTCGAACTGGCAGGTCAAGGCTCCTGAACCGCGCGCCCGGCGCGGCTCGCCGCTGCAGCTGCTCGCCGACCCGGAGGCACCCGGGATGTCCGCGACGCACACGGTCGCGGCCCTGGCCTGCGTCGCGTTGCTGCTGCTCGGCGGACCACTGAACGTGCCCGACGACGTGCCCCGGTTGATCGGCTGGATCTGCGGGCTGGGGCTGGTGGTCGCGGTGATCGTCGGCGCGGCGATCGGGAGCGACCCCGGACGCATCGCCCGGCGCACGCTGATGACCTTCGCCGCGGCGCTGGTGGTTTTCGCGGCCGTGCTCGCCGCGCCGCTGCCCGCGCATGGAGGCCTGCGCGGCACCGACGGCATGGTCGAAGGACTCGGCGCGGCGCTGGTCGCGATCACCGTCCTGTTCGCACTGGCCCTCGTGCCGATGGCGCTGCTCGCGCGAACGACCTGGAAGACGCGGCCGAAACGGCTGCGTCCGTGGCTCGGCGGCTGGGCGGCGGCTCCCGTCGTCACTCTCGCGGGCTTGCTCGGCGGTGGCTTCGGCGCCGGGCTGGGCATCGCCGTCCGGCGGCTGCTGGGCACGAGCGGGCTGCGGCTGCCCGACACCTACGAGCTGATCACCGTGCTGTGGGGCGCCGGGCTCGCGTTGATCGCGGTGCTCGCCGTGGCCGGATACGCGATCGCGGTGCCGCTGCGCCGGCGTCGCCGCGGGATCCCGGCGCTGGTCGAGCTGGTGCAGCCCGACGCGAAGCAGGAGGAGGTCGCAGCTCGCGCGTGGGCCCGATCTGCGTGGGAACGCCGGCACCTGCACCAGCTGGCGATGATCGTGGCCATCGGGCTCGGCGTCGCCGGGCTCACGTTGCTGGTCGTGCGCTTCGGCTTCGACCTGCGGCCCGCGTGGTTCACACCGGTGTCGGCCGTCGGCGTGTTCGCGCTCGGCGCGTTCGCGGCGGGCCTGCTGCGGGTGGTCTACTCCGCTGCGCGCACACCGGAACGCAACCGGCACCTCGGCGCGCTGTCGGACCTCGTGTCGTTCTGGCCGCGCGCGGCGCACCCGACCGTGCCGCCGTGTTACGCGCTGAAGGTCGTGCCCGAACTGGCCGAACGAGTGAAGGAACACCTCACCGAACCGGGGACGCGCGTGGTCCTGTCCGGACAGAACCTCGGCAGCCTGCTCACCGTGCTCACGGCCGCGCGCCTGTTCACGGAGCTGACGCCCGAGGAACGCGACCGCGTCGGCCTGCTCACCGCGGGGTCGCCCCTGCAGTGGGGTTACCAGCGCGCGTTCCCCGCGGTGCTGCCGCAGGATTCGCTCGCGACGCTGTTCGGCGACCTCGACGGCCGCTGGCGCGCACTGTGCCGCGGCACGGACATCTTCGGCGGCGGCGTCACAACCTGGCGGCACAACGTCTCCGGCCGCCACCTCATCGGCGACGGGTACCTGCCCGAAGGCGGCTCGGGCGCGCTCGAAGCGACGCCCGAGGAGTCCGGCGTGCTCGTGCTCGGCGGCGACCACTGGCTGCCCGACCCGCTGCGCGCGCCCGACGGCCGCCACCGCTGGGCCCCGGGCGTACTCAAGCACACCGACTACCTGGCCGACGCCGAATGGGACCAGGCGCTGGCGATGGCCGCGGGGCTCGGCCGCCCGAACGGACGCTCGCGGCTGCTCGGCGAGCAGGGCTCACTGTTCGGCGACCTGCCGCGCCCGCGTTGAAAACCCTTGCCCCTGTAACAAAAAGACCGGAGGGGATCCCCACCCGTGGGCAAACGGGCGAGGATCCCCTCCGGCTTCAGGAACCCGAAAAGCAGATCAGTTGGCGCTGCGGCGACGGAACTTCAGCAGCGCGAGCAGGCCACCACCGACGACGAGCAGCGCCGCGGCGATGTAGAACAGCCACGCGTTGTCGAAGCCCGTGTTGGCGAGCTGGCCGCCGGTGCCACCGGTCTCGTTGCCGGCCGGGGCGGCGGCGACAGCGGTGGTGCTGGTCGGGGCCTCAGTCGGGGCGTGCGACGTGGTCGGGACCGACGAGGCCTCGGTCGGCTGTGTGGTCGGGGTCTCCGCCGGCTTGGTCGGCTGCGTCGTCTCCGGCGCGGTCTTGGTGCCGCAGGCGTACCAGCTGTCGATCTTCGGCTGGCTGCCGTTGTAGTTGTGCGGCGCGATGAGGTTGTTCCAGGGCAGGTCCTGGGTCAGGTTCTTCTTGCCCGGGACGTACACCGCGTAGCCGTCGTCGCCGCCGGCGACGACCAGCGCCTCGACCTTGACGCCTTCCTTGGTGGCGGTGATGTTGAGCGACTTGCTCTTCTCGCCGCCGGTGAACGTGAAGTCACCCTGGTCGAGCTTCTTGCCGCTGACACCCTTGATCTGGGAGCAGTCGGGGGCGTGGCCCTGGATCGGGTTCGCGCGGCCGTCGTCGGAGGTGCACGCGAGGGCGGACGTCGCGGTGCCCAGCAGGGCGAGTCCGGCCACCGCGGTGACCGTGAAACCCGCACGCAGTCTGGTGATGGTGGGCATTCAGAGAACTCCTGTACCGAACGGGGGATATACAGCGAAGATCAGTGCACTCCCAGTGAGGATCGAAACCACTTACCGTATGAATCACACACGAGTGATTAACCCGTCAGAGGGAAGCCGAAGCGGACGGTATCGCAAACGGCTCACCCGCTCACCCTGCGTTCGAGAGCGTGATCCAAACCGAGACGCGGAGGTGACCTTATCGTGATCATTCTGACTTAGGTGACAACTCGGCAACCTCACGCAACCTTCGCGCGCCCCGGCGAATCCCCAGGTCAGGAGCGCGAAAAGGCCCGCCGCCCCGAGCGGGACGACGGGCCGTGACGAGCAGTGGTTCAGTCCTCTGTAGGCGCCGAAGATTCCGACGAAGCGGACTTCGCGGCCGGTTCCTCACCCGAGGCGATCCGCTTGCCGAGCAGCGAGTGGCGCCGGCTGTAGACGAAGTAGATGACGACCCCGAGGACCATCCAGACGATGAACCGCAGCCAGGTCAGCACCGTCAGATTCAGCATCAGCCACAGGCACGCGAGGATCGCCAGGATCGGGATCAGCGGCACCGCCGGCACGCGGAACGCGCGCGGCAGGTCCGGTCGCGTCCGGCGCAGCACCAGCACACCCGCGGACACGAGGATGAACGCGAACAGCGTGCCGACGTTCACCATCTCCTCGAGCTTGTCGGCCGGGAAGAACGTGGCCGCCACGGCCACCAGGCCGCCGACGAGCAGCGTCGCGCGCTTCGGGGTGCCGTGGCCGCCGGTATTGGCCAGCCCGCGCGGCATGAGGCCGTCGCGCGACATCGCGAAGATGATCCGCACCTGGCCGAGCATCAGCACCATCACCACGGTCGTGAGGCCCGCCAGCGCGCCGACGGAGATGATGTTCGCGGCCCAGTCGACGCCGTTGACGGAGAAGGCCGTGGCGAGCGTCTTGTGGCTGCCGTCGCCCGCCTCGGTCGCCAGGTCGGTGTAGGGCACCATGCCGACGACCACGAGCGACACGGCCACGTACAGCACCGTGACGATGGCCAGCGAGCCGAAGATGCCGCGCGGCACGGACTTCTGCGGGTTGCGCGTCTCCTCCGCGGTGGTGGCCACGATGTCGAACCCGATGAACGCGAAGAACACCAGCGACGCACCGGCCAGCAGACCGAAGATGCCGAACACGCTGCCGCCGCCACCCAGGATCACCGAGAACAGCGACTGGTCGACCCCACTGTCGCCCGGGCCGCCGGGCTTGGCCTCCGGGATGAACGGCGTGTAGTTCGCGCCCTTGATGTAGAAGACGCCGAGGATGATCACGAACAGCACCACGGCGACCTTGATCCCCGTGATCACCATGGAGAACCGCGAAGACAGCTTCGTACCGATGGCCAGCAGCGTCGTCAGCGCGACCACGACCACGAGCGCACCCCAGTCGATGGTGACCCAGCCGAGGTCGAACGTGGTCTTGGCGCCCTCGCCGAACAGGTAGCCGAGCACCGTCTCGAGGTAGACCGACCAGCCCTTCGACACGGCGGCCGCGCCGACGGCCAGCTCCAGGATCAGGTCCCAGCCGATGATCCACGCCATGAACTCGCCGAACGTGGCGTAGGAGAAGGTGTAGGCGCTGCCCGCGACCGGCACGGTCGAGGCGAACTCGGCGTAACACAGCGCCGCCAGCGCGCACGCGATCGCGGCGCACACGAACGCGACCGACACTGACGGGCCGGAGAAGTCACCCGCCGTACGCGCGGTGAGCGTGAAGATGCCCGCGCCGATGACGACCGCGACGCCGAACACGGTCAGATCCCAAGCGCCCAGGTTTCTTCGGAGCTTGGTATCGGGCTCGTCGGTGTCCGCCATGGACTGCTCGATCGACTTCGTGCGCCACAAACCGTGCCCGGGCACCGCGACCTCCTCGGATGACCTGCGTCAAAACTGGGTGAATCACCCTAACGCGGCATACCCGGAGTGGCGCGGTGGAAGTTGATCACCGCGCGTCGCGGTCGAGGTCCGGTTCGAGGTAGATGAGCGACGCGACCGGGACCTTCGCGCGCACGCGGGCCTCGGCGTCGTCGATGGCCAGTGCGACCTCGGACGTGTCCAGGCCGGGCACCAGCGCGAGCTTGGCGGCCACGAGCAGCTCGTCGGGGCCGAGGTACTGCGTGCGGATGTGGATCACGCGCTCGACCTTGCCGGCGGCCAGCTCGTCGACGATCTTCTCCAGATCGGTGTCGGTCGCGCCCTCGCCGATGAGCAGGCTTTTCATCTCGACGATGAGGATCACCGCGATCACGCCCAGCAGCAGGCCGATCATCACGGTCCCGATGCCGTCCCACACCGGGTGGCCGGTGAGCGTGGACAGGCCGACGCCGAGCAGTGCGAACACCAGACCGATGAGCGCGCCCGTGTCCTCCAGCAGCACGACCGGCAGCTCGGGTTCCTTGGCCTGGCGGATGAAACGCCACCAGCCGGCGTTGCCCTTGATCTTCCGCGACTCGCCGATGGCGGTGTAGAAGCTGTAGCCCTCCAGGCAGATCGCGACCAGCAGGATGATCACGGCCACGATCGGCGATTCCAGCGGCTCGGGCTCGATGATCTTGTGGATGCCCTCGTACAGCGCGAACGCGGAACCGAGCGTGAACAGCATCAGCGCGACGATGAACGAGTAGAAGTACCGCTCCCGGCCGAAACCGAAGGGGTGTTCCTTCGTGGCGCGCCGGCGCGACGTCTTCTGCCCGAGCAGCAGCAGGCCCTGGTTGGACGTGTCGGCCAGCGAGTGCACCGACTCCGCCAGCATCGACGACGAGCCCGTGACCAGGAACCCGACGAACTTCGCCACCGCGATCCCGGCGTTGGCAGCGAGCGCCGCGATGATCGCCTTGGTACCGCCACCTGCTGACACGGCGTGCTCCCCTGCCTGTTGCGCAATGGATTCCCGAAATGCCCGATCGGGAGCCTAGAGGACCGATCACCACGCCGTCGCTTCGGCCACGTGAACGTTTTGTGCTCGAACCCCGCGAACCGTGAAGGGCACCTTGCGGGACCCGGAGTCCCTCGAGGTGCCCTTCACGGAACGTCGGAACTCAGTCTTCGCAGGTCCCGGCGGTGGCGCGGAACAGCTGGGCCGGCCGGCCCGCGAGCGGGCGAACCGAGACGGCCGGGTCGGCCGCGGGGAGCCACACCGACTGGCCGCGCAGCAGCTCGACCTGCTCCCCGTCGTCGGCCGTCACAAGCAGGTCGCCGTCGGTGCAGAGCAGGATCTGCGGGCCGGTGCAGTCGACCACGAGCTCGGTGTCGTCGTCGGCCTCCCAGCGCACGCGCGAAAGCTCGAACTCCGGCGCGTCCGTGTGGTAGACGGCCATGCGCTGACCCGCGCATTCGCCTTGCTGCACCGGCATCTCGCCGCACGCGAAGTCGACCACACGCAGCAGCTCCGGCACGTCCACGTGCTTGGGCGTGAGGCCGCAGCGCAGGATGTTGTCGGAGTTGGCCAGGATCTCCACGGCGGTGCCGGACAGGTAGAGGTGCAGGTTGCCGGCCGGCAGGTAGATCGCCTCGCCCGCGCGCAACGTGAGGCGGTTGAGCAGCAGCGCGGCCAGCACGCCTGCGTCACGCGGGTGCGCTTCGCCCAGCTCCAGGATGGTCCGGCACTCCACGCCGAACTCACCGTGGTCGGCGATGTGGCGCACGCACGCGTCGAGGACCTCGGGCAGCAGCTCGTCGAGCGAGGCCTGCGGCAGCGTGATCCACGTGGTGAACAGCGCACGCAGCCCCGCCGGGTCCGGCTGCGCTTCGAGCAGTCCGGTGTACTTCGCCAGCCCCGGCGTCTCGACGGCCTTGAGCAGTTTCACCGTGCGCTGCGGGTCGCGGAACCCGGCCAGCGCGTGGAACTCCGTGAGCGCGCAGACGAGCTCGGGTTTCGCGGTCGGGTCCGGGTAGTTGCGGTTGGGCGCGTCGCGCGGGATACCGAGGCGCTCCTCGCGTTCGTGCCCCTCGGCGGCCTGCGCGGCCGACGGGTGCGCCTGCATCGACAGCGGCTCCTCGGCCGCCAGGATCTTCAGCAGGAACGGCAGGCGGCCACCCCAGCGCTTCGCGCAGCGTTCGCCGAGCTGGCCGACCGGATCGGCGTCCACGAGCTCCAGCAGGCTCCGTTCGGTGCCGTCCGGGGCGAGCACGCGGGACGGGTCGCCCGGGTGGGCACCCATCCACAGCTCGGCCTCGGGGTGCGGCGCCGGCACCGGACGTCCCTGCAGCTTCGGGATCGCGGTGCGCGATCCCCACGCGTAGGGCCGTACGGCGTTGCGCAACAGCTCCACTGTCACCTCAACTCCCAATCCTTCCCATCGGCCGGAGCCGATGTCGTGCAGGCGGTGCCGTCCCCACGGCGCCCGTCCGCACTTCCTCCCCCTGATCCCGTGAGCCGTCAAGCGGTGGCCGGCTCATACCTCCCGGCGCCACCGATGCGGCCCGCCGCGAGCCCGAGGTACACCGCGGCGAGCTCGAACCGCAGCGCGAGCACCGCGGCCCGGACGATCTCGTCCGCTTCGAACTCCTCCGCGGGGGCGATCACGTCCACGTCCGGGAGGAACTCCTCGGCCTGGAAGCGGGCCGCCTCGGCGGCGGGCCCGGTCCGCACCGAGAGCAACAGCACCCTCGTGGCGGTTCCACCGGGTGAGTCGTCCGGATCGGCGAAGATGTCACGCTCTTGGCCGCCCGATTGCACCAATCGGCGAAGAGCGGGCCGCGCGAGCGCCTGCCGGTAGTCCTCCGCGTCGCACACCATGCCCGCGTGAGCCCCGAAAGCGTGCGCCGCGTGCTCGGCGACGGCCACCGCCACGGGGTCGAGACCCCACAGCAGCGGCACGCGGTCGGCGACCCTCAGCGCGAGCGCCTTGGCCGGGTTCGCGAACGACTCGCGCGCGAGGTAGTCCTTCTCGGCCTCGAGGTCGAGCTGGTCGGCCAGCGTCCGGACGTCGGCCACCAGCAGGCCCAGCGCATTGGCCGTGAGCAGCCCGGCCGCGAGCCCGCGCGGGAACGCGAGCTCGGGCGGCACGAGGATGCGCGGCGCGAGCAGCACGCCCTTGCCGGCCACCGAAGCGGCGACGGGGCCCTCGGCCGGCGCGGAGAGCACCACCGTCGCGCCGAAGCGGGCCGCGCGCTCCAGCGACGCGGCCAGCTCGCGGTCACCGGCGTCGTCGGTGTGCGCGAAGACCACGTCGAGCGCACCGATCCACGACGGCACCGTCTCGGCCACCACCACCGGCACCGGGCACGCGGGCGCGAGCAGCGCAGCCAGCAGGCGCGTGAGCGTGCGGCTGACCCCGGGCCGGTCGATGAGCACCAGCGAACGCGGGCGCCCCAGGTCGAGCCGGTCGCTCAGCTCCAGCTCGGCCGCGGCCTCGGCGGTGGCCCGCACCTGCGCCCCGGCCATGGCGGCGGCACGCAGCAGCCCCCCGCTGTCGGCCTCGGCCAGGCGCGCGGGGTCGTCGAGCAGCGAATCGTCAAGCACTGTCGGCATGGCTGTCATCCGGCTCACCGGGAGTGTGGTCACCACTGAGTACCGCTTCGTCGAGAAGCAGCACGGGAATCCCGTCACGGACCGGGTACACCCGGCCGCACTCGGTACAGGTCAGCGCTTCGGCATCCGCGTCGTCCGGCGTGCCGGGACGCAGCGGTGCGTGATCCGGCGACGGGCACGCGAGGATCTCGAGCAGCTGGGCGTCAAGCGTGATGGCCATGGTTCCTCCATACCACGCGTAGGTGGGTCGCAACGGCACCTTCCGGACACAGTTCGCCTCGGTCGGTCCCCATCAGCGTGGCTTGCTCAGCCTCGGACAATTGCCAGTACATCGTCGGTCAGCGCCTCGACGGCGGCGCGGTCGGCGGCCTCGACGTTGAGCCGCAGCAGCGGCTCGGTGTTCGACGGGCGCAGGTTGAACCACGCGCCGCCCGGGAGCTGCACGGTCAGGCCGTCGAGCTCGTCGATCTCGACGCCCGACTTGTCCGCATACGCGTCCTTCACGGCGAGCATGCGCGCGACCTGGTCGGACACGGTCGAGTTGATCTCACCCGAGGCCGCGTAGCGCGAGAAGTCCTGCGTGAGCGCGGACAGCGGGCCGTCCTGCTCGCCCAGCGCCGCGAGCACGTGCAGCGCGGCCAGCATGCCGGTGTCGGCGCGCCAGAAGTCGCGGAAGTAGTAGTGCGCCGAGTGCTCGCCGCCGAAGATCGCGCCGGTGCGGGCCATCTCCGCCTTGATGAACGAGTGGCCCACGCGCGTGCGCATGGGCTTGCCGCCGTGCTCGGAGACGATCTCCGGCACGCCCTTCGACGTGATCAGGTTGTGGATGACCGTGCCGCCCGGCTCCTTGGCCAGTTCGCGCACGGCGACCAGCGCCGTGATCGCGCTCGGCGAAACGGGCTCGCCGCGCTCGTCGACCACGAAGCAGCGGTCGGCGTCGCCGTCGAAGGCCACGCCGGCGTCGGCGCCGACCTCGCGGACCTTGGCCTGCAGGTCGACGATGTTGGCCGGGTCCAGCGGGTTGGCCTCGTGGTTCGGGAAGGTGCCGTCGAGCTCGAAGTACATCGGCACGATCTCGATCGGCAGCCCGGCGAAGACCGTGGGCACGGTGTGGCCGCCCATGCCGTTGCCGGCATCGACCACGATCTTCAGCGGCCGCGAGTGCGTGAGGTCGACGAGGTTGCGCAGGTAGGCGGCGTAGTCGCCCAGCACGTCGCGCTCGCTCACGCTGCCGGTCTTGCCCTCGAACTCGGGCACGCCCCGCTCGACGGTGTCGCGGATCTCCGTGAGCCCGGTGTCCTGCCCGACGGGGCTGGCGCCCGCGCGGCACATCTTGATGCCGTTGTACTTCGCGGGGTTGTGGCTGGCGGTGAACATCGCGCCCGGCATGTTCAGCGAGCCGGAGGCGAAGTACAGCTCGTCCGTGCTGCACAGGCCGATCGACACGACGTCGAGACCCTGCGAGGTCACGCCTTCGGCGAACGCCGCCGACAGCTGCGGGGACGAGTCACGCATGTCGTGGCCGATCACCACCGAGGGCGACTCGGCCTTGATGAGCAGCGCGAACGCGGCACCGAAGTCTCGTACCAGTGACGCGTCGAGCTGTTCGCCGACCACGCCGCGGATGTCGTAGGCCTTCACGATGCCCGAAAGATCTGGCACGCCGTCTCCCCGCCGTCAGTTTCTCGTCGCGGCGCCGGTCGCGCCGCGCGGAAAGCCTACCGGCGGGAGCGGTGCTCAGGCGCGCCCGGGGAGCACGCGGAGGTGGCCGCGCCTGCCGGACGGGCCCTCCGGCTCGGGCGGCGGCGCCGGCCGGTCCGAGCGGCCCGCCTCGCGGACGGCCTCGGCCAGCGCGGTCAGCTCGTCGGCCGACTGCTCAGGAGTGGCGAACGTGCCCTCGTGGCGCACGACTTCCCAGCCCTTCGGCACGGTCAGCCGCAGCGCGTGGGCCTCGCACAGGTCGTACGAATGCGGCTCAGAGGCGGTGGCGAGGGGACCGACGACGGCGGTGGAATCGCTGTACGCATACGTGAGCGTGGCGACAGCGGGCTCTGGACAACCCGTTCGCGAACATTTCCGTACGCTCCGCACGATCCAGAACGATAGCGCGTCGCCGCAAGGGGGCCCCGGCGACACGCGCGTGACCCCGGCGACCGCATAGACTTGCGCGGTGGCAACGGCTCGTGATTACCGACAGCGGCAGCGAATGCGGAGGGACCGGCACGGCCGGGGCCTGCGCGGAGCGCTCTACCCCGCGTCCCTGCCCGCCGCCGCGAGCCGGGCGGAGAAGTTCGACGCGCTCGTGCTCGACGCGCTCGAACCGATCGAAGCGCGCTGGCGCCACGAGCTGACCAAGCTCGACGTGGCGGTGGACGAGGTCCCCGAGGTCCGCCCGGACGGCCGCGCGCCGGCCGAAGGCGTGCTCCACGACGGCTCCGTGCCCTTGTCACGCCTGGTCCCGGCCGGGGTCGACCGAGCGGGGCTGCCGACTCGCGCGCGGATCGTGCTCTACCGGCGGCCGCTCGAGGCGCGCGCCAAGGACCCGGGTGAGCTGGCGGAGCTCGTGCACGACGTGCTGGTGGAGCAGGTCGCGGGCTACCTCGGCGTCGAACCGGACGTGATCGAAGGCGATTGAGTCGATGGGGGCTGGTGCCCCGTCGTAGATGGTCCGGTTCCGCTGCCCGACCTCCCGGCTCTGCTGCACGGCGGCTCGGTTCAGGGGCGAGGGGCGCGGCGGCGTGAGGGCACCGCGGTGAGCGCAGTGAAGAGCACCGCGGCGAGCTGGGCGAGCAGCAGCAGGCCGCGCTCGGTGCCCGGGAACGCGAGCGAAACCTCCGATGACTGCGGCGGGATCGACACCGCGACCTGGTGACCCCACGCGGGCACGATCGGCACGGCCTTGCCGTTCACGCTCGCCGTCCAGCCGGCCTCCTGCTCGGCGGCCAGCACCAGCAGCCGGCCGGTCGGGCCGTCGGAGGCGCGCACGCGGACGTCGGGCAGCCGCGCGTCCACGGGTGAGACCCCGGGCGACGCGCCGGGCGCGCCGCCGCCCGTGACGGCCGCCTTGGCCAGCTCCGGGGAGATCAGCGTGACCTCACCGGCCTTCGGCAGGAGCCTCACCACGGGCCGGCCGTCGGACATCGGAGCCGCCGGCGCGACGAGTTCACCGGCGAGCGAGACGAGGGCCTGCGGATTGCTGCCGGGCGGGAGGATCACGTACTCGACGCCGGACACCGCGGCCGCCGCGACGGCTGATTTGACCGCGTTGGCGTCGCCCGTGAGCAGGTCGCGGCGCCAGTTCGCGAGCCGCTCGGGCGTGCCCGGGGTCGGGGCGAGCTGGTCGTCGCCGAAGACGGCGAGCCGGCCGCCGGTCTGCCGGGTGAGCTGACCCAAGTCGAGCACCGCGCGGCCGCTGCCGACGAGGTCGGCGGCCACCTCGGGCGCGAGGGCGGGGCGCGGCTGGGCGGTGAGCGGGCCGTTGTGGCCGGTGCCGACGGCGCTGACGCCCAACGCGATCAGCACCACCACCCCGGCGACACCCGCGACCTTGGGCAGCCACGGCGCGGGCACACTCGCCGAGCCGCCGCGTTGCCAGGTCGCGAGGACCGCCCACAGCAGCCCGGCGCCGACGACCAGCAGCGGCACGCCCGTGTAGCCGGTGGCGGCGGGACCGCCCTGCATCGGTGTCACCGGAACCTGCCGCACGAGCACCACCGCGGCGACACCGAGCACGGCGAGTGCGAGGCCGCCGGCCACCTGCTTCGTCGGCCGGACCACGAGCGCGACGAGCGTGGCCGCCAGCACCCCGACACCGATGGGCCACGCACCCGGGCCACCCGGCGTCAGCCCGGCCAGGTCCGCGCCGGACGCGGGCGCGGCGGGACCGCCGAGACCGTGCAGGAGCAGTTCGGGGTATTTGAGCAGCACCGTCGGCCACGGCAGGAGCAGCACGAGCGGCAGGATCACCACGATCCCGACCGACGCCGCGCGGCGCGCGAGCCCCGTCGGCGCCGGCAGGACCACGAAGCCGAGCAACAGGCCCACGAGCGCGAGCGCGTGCGCGAGCGGCGAGAACGCGCCGAGCACCGCGACGCCGAAGGCCGAGAGCGCCGACACGTGCAGCCAGCGTGTGCCGGGGCGCGTGAGCAACCGCGCGATCCCGGCGACGACGAGCGGCAGCACGAGGTGGACCACCACGACGTCGAGGCGCCCCTGCGCGACCGACGCGGTGGCGGCGGGCAGCAGCGCGTACGTCGCCGCGACGACCGCGCGCACCCAGCGGCGCACGGGCAGCTTGCGCGTGGCCGCGTACGCGCTCAGCGCGGCGAGCGGGATGTCGCCGATGAGCAGGATCGCCACGAGCGCGGCCGGGCCGCCCAGGGGCGCGAAAATCGCGCCGATGGTGCCGAGCACGGGCAGCGTCGCGGGGGCGGGCGCGCCGGTGCCGCCCGCGACCGCGTGCCACGGCGCGAGGTAGGTGGACCAGATATCGCCGAGACCGCCGACGGGCAGCAGCCCGCCGCCGGAGAGGTCCAGACCGAGGCGGCCGCGGTTGACCACGAAGGCCAGGGCCGTCAGCACCACGACGAGGACCACGGGCGGGGCGAAGATCGTCGCGGCCAGCACTCGGCGGCGGTTCACCTCGACGAAGACGAGTCCGGGTTCACGGGCCGGCGCCGGTCGCGGTGTGGGTGAGGGCTTCGGGCCGTCGCCGGGCTCGACGACGGTTTCCTCCGGCACTTCCTCGCGTTCCGGCGCTGTGTCTTGTTCCAGCGCTGTGTCTTGTTCCGGCGGCACGGCGACGGCCACGACCGTGCCCGTGCCCGGCCGGCGCAACCCCGAACCACGGGAACTCAAGCCGCGCAAGGCTCCTGCGGGCAAAGCTTCGGGTCCGACGGGCCGGCGATCGGCGGCGCCGAGCGCTTCCGGCGCGATCCAGGCCGGCTCCTCGGTGAGGCCTTCGGGGACCGTGCCGAGCGCGACGTCGCTCTCGACGCCACGGCGCACGAGCCCGACGACGCCGGCGCGTAGGGCGTTGCGCAGCCGCGTGTACCGGCCGACGAACAATCCCCGCACCGTGCCGGGACGCGGTGATTCCCGCCGGTTCGCCCGCGCTGCCCGGAGTTTTCCGCGGCCGCCCGTGAGGTAGGCGAGCGCGGAGAGTTCTGCGCGCGCTTCGGGAGCGCGCCTCAGGACGAAGAAAACGAGCACGCGCAGCAGCAGGAGCAGGGGCAGCCGGACGAGTCCGAACCAGAACGAGAACGGCGAGCAGTTCACGAGGAACACGCGCAGCCCGTGCGCGCGGTTCACGGCCGCGAGCGAGCGGCCCGCCGCGTCGGGCGCGCGCCGGCCGGTCGAGAGGGCGCGTGCGTGGCGGACGCGGGCCGCGGGCACCGAGAGCACGAGCGCGCCGGTGGCGTTGGCGCGCCAGCCGAAGTCGAGATCCTCGCGCAGCAAGGAGAAGTCCTCGTCGAAGCCGCCGAGGGCGTCCCAGAGTTCGCGCTGCACCAACGATCCCGCGCTCGGCACGGCGAGCACCTCACCGGGCTCGTCGCCGGGCGCGGCCATCTGCTGGCGGTGTCCGGACGCGTCCGTGGACAGCCCCGCCTCCACGATCAGGCGTGGCTCGGCCCAGTCGAGCCCGAGCGGCCCGAGCACCTTCGCCGACGGCGCCGCTTCGGCGGCCTGCAGGAGCTCCTCGAGGCAGTCGGGTTCGGGCGCGCAGTCGTCGTGCAGCAGCCACAGCCACGCACCCGGGTCGCCCCACCGTTCCACCGCGTGGGCCACGGCGGCCGCGATCGCCGCAGCGAAGCCAATTTCACTCGAAAGAGTGATGACGCCGGACAGCACCGGCTGCGAATCGGGCCCCGCCGCGACCCCGCCGGGCTCGGCCGCCTCGGCGAGCAGCTTCGCGGTCAAGTCGGTGGACCCGGTGTCGACCGCGAGCACGTGCCGCGGCCGGACCGTGCTGCGCCGCAAGGAAGAAAGCGCCAGCGGCAGCCACTCTTCGCCGTCGTGACAGACCACAATGGCCAGAACGGGCAGCGTCCTCACGAGCGACGGTGCGACGGTGCGGGTCAACAACCACTCCTGGTCAGGCTGCGGGCGGGTGCGGTCACCCTACGGCTTGACCCGCGCACGCGGCGCCGGACCCGCACCCACCTTTTCGCCGTCGCGGCGTCGAACGTTTCGCGCCGAACGCCGTGTGGATCACACTGACGTCTCCACCACACGCGTCCACGCCTCGGGACGCACCGACCACATGCGACACACGACGACGGCACAACTACCGTCGTCGCCCACTTCGATCCCCACCGCCAGGCTGGGATTGATCCGCGCCGAAACCCCGCCACAGCGGCAAGTTCCCCACGCACACTCCATTGACGCCTGGCTACCCACGCGGTTGCGCGCCCAAACCTCGAAGTTTCGCCGAAGATCGAAAACCGTGGTCGCGAACTTGCCCCACGTCGGGCGCAACCCGGCCACACGCGGGCGCCCGCCAGCCTAATCCGGTGCTATACCAGCAAAAACGCCACGAAAGCGAGAGGGCCCGTGCCGCGCACGGACCCACCTCACCCCTCGCAAAACCAGTCAAGCCCGCAGCACACGCCGAACTCGAAAGGCGACCACAGTCGGGGGTCCGGGGGCTTGCCCTCGGGCGGGGTCTGGGGGTTGCACCCCCAGAAGACACTGACGCGCGACGTGGTTCGCGCTTTCCGCGAACACACCGCACCCCCGAGCAAGCGTTAGATCGCTCGCTTTTTCAGCTTCCGCCGCTCGCGTTCGGACAGACCACCCCAGATGCCGAAGCGCTCGTCATGCGCCAGGGCGTACTCCAGGCACTCGTCCTTGACCTCGCAGCCGAGGCAGATCCGCTTGGCTTCGCGGGTCGAGCCGCCCTTCTCGGGGAAGAACGCCTCGGGGTCCGTCTGCGCGCACAAGGCGCGCTCCTGCCAATCCTGTTCCTCCTCGGTGGCATCGAAGAGGTCGGTCAGATCCCCCAGCTCCTGCTCAGGGTTCTCGCCCCAACCCACGACGTGCCCCCACTCCCTCTTTTCAGGCCTCGAGTCGGTCCTCGAGCCTTCCGCTTCCAACCGCACGTCCGCCTCCTCGCTCCTACGCACTCCCCAGGCTGGCGGTGGTGAAACGTCATCCGCTGTCCCCTCTCGACAGCGAATGACATCACTGTGATTACACCCGTGTAGTGCGGTCAGGTCAAGCGGAGTAGCGAGTTCGGGGGATACCTCTCGCGCGTTGCGCAAGGGGACACGCCGAAGACTTCACACCGGGCATACGGAAGACTGGTGGAGTGCAGAGATCAGCAGTGCGGCCCAGCCCGGTCTTCATCGGCATCCTCGCGGTCGCCGTCCTCGGCGGAATCCTGGCCGCGTACGGTGATTCACTGAGTCTGACGGGTGACAAGGACCCGCTCTACGTCACCGGTGTCGTACTCCTCGTGGCCGGCGGATGGATCGCTTCGCTGACCCTGCACGAGTTCGGCCACGCCTTCGTGGCCTATCGCGGCGGCGACGCCGGGGTCGCCCAGAAGGGCTACCTCACCCTGGACGTGCGGCGCTACACCGACCCCGTCCTGTCGATCCTGCTCCCGCTGATCTTCCTCCTCATCGGCGGCATCCCGTTGCCCGGCGGCGCGGTGTGGATCAACCGCGGCGCGCTGCGCAACCGCGCAACGTCGTCGTGGGTCTCGCTCGCCGGCCCGCTGTCGAACCTCGGGGTGGGCGCCGCGCTGTGCCTCGTGGTGGCGCTGGTGCCGATGTCGACCGGCCTGTTCTTCGGTCTGTCCTACCTGGCGCTGCTGCAGGTGATGACGTTCCTGATCAACATCCTGCCCATCCCCGGCCTCGACGGCTGGGGCGCGATCGAGCCGTACCTTTCACCGCAGGCGCGGGCGTTCGGCGCACGCGTGCGGCCGTGGGCGCCGCTGGTGCTCTTCGCGTTGTTCTTCGCGTTCCGCCCGCTGTCCGACGCGCTCTGGTACGTCGCGGGCCTGATCTTCGACGCGTTCGGCGGCAGCGGCCTGGCCGCGCAGTTCGGGCAGTCGGCGTTCCTCTTCTGGCGCTGACGGCCGCGGTCCGGCTCAGGGTTCAGGCGGTTGAGCTCAAGAAAAAGAAGCCCAGTGCGAGTTGGCCATCAGCCACCCGTGCGCGCGCTTCCAGATCTGCTTGAGCCCCCAGCGCTCGCCGAGGTAGTCGCCCGCCGCGCCGACCACCGGGATCAGCCCGAGGGCCCGGTGGTAGAAGCGGCCTCGCGGGCGCTTCTCCAGCTCGTCGGTGATCCCCCACAGTGACCGGCCGAGCCGCCACAGTGTCCCGGCGACGGCCTTCACCGTCACCTTGCCGTGGGCGCGTTCGGATTCCGTCAGTTCTTCGGTGAGCTGCGCGGCCGCACTGTCCTCTGCGGACTCGTCGGCCGGCTTGCCCGCGGCGAGCACCGGGTCGAGGTCTCGTTCGAACAGCACCGACGCGATCAGCCGCACCCGGCTGCCGACGTCGGTCACGCCGTACTCCCCCGCGATCGCGCACAGCAGCAGCCCCTGCGACGCGGCACCGAGCGTGTCCTGCACCGGCAGCCGGTCGGCGAGCGCGCCGCCGAGGCCCGGGATCGAGGTGAGCGCCGCCGTGAACCGGCCGACCCGGTTGACCCACCAGCCGCAGCGCTCGTCGATGTCCATGCGGGCCCACGCGGCGGTGCCGGGGACCTTCACCGACGTGAGCGCGCCGAGCACCTTCTCTTTGAAGCCGTCGTCGCCGAACTCCTCGGCCGCCTCGGTCTTGCGGGCCCGCGCCCGCAGGCCGAACGGGTCCGACTCGCGCAGCGCGTCGAGCATCGGCGCGCAGGCCCGGACGAATGGGCGCAGCACCGCCACGACCTGACGGTCCGAAATGGGCTCAGCCACGGAGCTTGCCCTTCGCCGAGGCCGCGCGGCCGAGCCCGCCGCCGAGCACGAGCGCCGCCGGCAGCGCGCTCGCGCCGAGCAGCAGGATCGCCCGCCAGTCCTGAACGAGCACGAGATCGCCGCCGGGTCCGGCCAAGCCGATGACGAACACCACGACCACCCACACCACGAGCGGCACCCACGACAACCCTGGGCGCACGAGCTTCGCGGTCGTCAGCACCAGCCACGGCGTGGTGACCACGCCGACGAGCACCGTCAGCGGCAGCGGCACCTCCCCGAGCGTGCCGACGCGCAGCGGCAGGAAGAACACTTCAATCAGCGCCAGCAGCAGCGCGTCCAGGCACAGCACCACCAGCATCAAGCGCTGATCGAGGCTCAGCGGGGCCGGCACGTCACAGCCCTCCGAACAGGTCGGTGTCCGCGCCGGCCGCGTCGCCGTGGGCGAGCACGAAGTGCTCGGCGGGCGGGATCGGCTGTGCGATGTCGTTGGTGAGGGCGAAGTGCACGATCTCTCCGTCGACGACCGTCAGCTGCGTCTCGTGGGCGCGCAGGGCCGCGATCTTCGCCGGGAGGTGGGCCGAGGTGTCGAGCACGGTCGTGACCTTCTCATCCGCGGTGCCGGGGAGCTCGTCGTCTTCGGGTACCCGGAAGGGTGAGCCGCCATTCGCGCGCAGCCGCGCGAGCCCCGCGTCGACCGCGGCCCGGGAGTGCACCACGTGGAAGACGCGCTCGACCGAGGCCGCGCGCGGTGCCGCCGCCATGGTGACGTCGTGGGCGCGGATGTGGTCGGGGTGGCCATAGCCGCCGAAGGAGTCGTAGGTGACCACGACCTGGGGTGCCACCTCGTCGAGCAGCTCGGCCAGCTGGGCGGCCTGCTCGTCGAGGCTGCCGCCGGCGAACGCGCGCGGGTGCTCGGCCGCCGGCGTGCCCGCCATGCCCGAGTCGCGCCAGCGGCCCATCCCGCCGAGGTACTCGTGGCGCGTCACGCCGAGGGCGGCGCAGGCGGCCGCGAGCTCGCCCGAGCGGTAGCCGCCGAGCTGGTCCGCGGCGTCCGAGGCCAGCAGCGCCAACCGCGGCGGCACGATCTCGCCTTCCTCGCCGAGAGTGCACGTGACCACCGAGACCTCGGCGCCCTCGGCGGCGTACCGGGCGATGGCGCCGCCGGTCGTGATGGTCTCGTCGTCGGGGTGCGCGTGGACGAGCAGGAGCTTTCGGATCACGGCACCAGGTTAATGAACTCCGGCCGCGGGGCCGGGGACCCGCCGTTCCCGATCCCGGAACGTTCCGCGGCAGGGGTTCCGCCCACCCCGCGGGACCGCCCCGGAAAGGGTGGGACACGCCCTCCGGCCCGCACTCCGGTAAACGGTCGCCACCGTTCACGAGATCAGGTTAATTCCTTGTCACTTCCGGTTTGTCACGGCTGTGTGACTAGTCCATTCGCGGGGTCCTCAAAGAGGATGGCGTCGGTTATTGTCCCCCGAGCCGAATGACCCACCGAGCCGTGGCCGTCCCCGGACGAGGACCGCGATGATCGAAGATTAGCTACCGTGAGTAGTCGATCAACCGCAGAACCCGTGGTGGAGATAGGCAAGACGAGATTGCTGTTCCATCACAATCTCACTCAGAGTGTCCGGATCGATAGTTTTGACGGCTGTCCACTGCCTAGGTTGCACGACTACGGTGAGCTAACTCGATTACATCGAAGCTCGCGGTCAGGAAGAGGTCGCCTCGCAAACCCGCGACGGCGTCGAGCAAGGAGAATGAATGTTAGTGACGACAAGGTCGCGCGCCGCGAAGCTCGGTGCCTTCGTCGCGGGTGCGGCCCTTCTGCTCTCCGCGTGTGGCGGTGGCGGCGGCGGCAACAGCGCGGTGCAGACCGGGCAGGCATTCGCCGACTGCGACAAGAACCCGAACAGCTGCAACTCGGTCCAGGCTGACCAGCTGCAGCAGGGCGGCGACGTCACGTACGCCATCGAGAAGAACATCCCGAACTGGAACGTGACCTCGGCCGAGGGCAACGTTTTCGAAACGGGCATGGTCACCAAGGGCATCCTGCCCTACACCTTCTACGCGACGCCGGACCTCAAGCCGGTCCTGAACAAGGACTTCGTGGAGTCCGCGGACGTCACCAGCACCAACCCGCAGGTGGTCGTCTACAAGCTCAACCCGAAGGCGTCCTGGGACGACGGCACGCCGCTGTCGGCCGACGACTTCATCTACAACTGGAAGGTCCAGAACGGCAAGGACTGCCCCGACTGCGCCCCGGCCTCGACCTCCGGTTACGACCAGGTCTCCTCGGTCGTCGGCTCGGACAACGGCAAGACGGTGACCGCCACCTTCTCCAAGCCGTTCACCGACTGGCGCCAGCTGTGGAGCTCTTCGGGCGCGATGTACCCGGCGCACCTGGCCGCCCAGCACGGTGACACCGCCACCCCGGCCGGCCTCGCCTCGTCGTACAAGTGGTTCGGCGACACCGTCCCGACCTGGTCCGGCGGCCCGTTCAAGATCTCGAAGTTCGTGAACAACCAGTCGGTGACCGAGGTTCCGAACGACAAGTACTGGGGCACCAAGCCGCTGCTGTCGAGCGTGATCTTCCGCGTCATCACCGACGCCACGCAGGAGCCGACCGCTCTGCAGAACAACGAGGTCCAGGTCATCTACCCGCAGCCGCAGGTCGACCTCGTGAACCAGGTCAAGAACATGCCGAACATCTCCTCCTACATCGGCCTCGGCCTGACCTGGGAGCACTTCGACTTCAACCTGAAGTCGCCGGGTCTCGACAACAAGGCGCTGCGTCAGGCGATGTTCACGGCGATCAACCGCAAGGACATGATCGCGAAGACGGTCGGCCAGTTCACCAACAAGGTCGAGCCGCTGAACAACCACAACTTCATGCCGCAGCAGTCGGGCTTCAAGGACGTCGTCTCGTCGACCGGCCAGGGCACCGGTGACATCGACAAGGCGAAGAAGCTGCTCACGGACGCCGGTTACAAGCTCAACGGCACGCAGCTGCAGGACCCGTCGGGCAAGAACGTCGGCCCGTACCGCATCCGCTACACCGTCGGCAACCAGATCCGCCAGGACGAGTGCGAGCTGTTCGCCGCGGCTGCCAAGCAGCTGGGCATCACCGTGAACGTCTCGCCGACCGACGACCTCGGTGACACCACCACCAAGGGCGACTACGACATCATCGTGTTCGCCTGGGTGTCCTCGCCGTTCCCGTTCGCGGGCGCCGTCCAGAACTGGGTCACCGGTCAGGGCAGCAACTACGGCAAGTACTCCAACCCGCAGGTCGACAGCCTGATCGCCGAGGCCAACGCCGAGACCGACCAGGCCAAGGCCACGGACCTGCTGAACCAGGCCGACCAGATCATGTCCGACGACGCGTACGTGCTTCCGCTGTACCAGAAGCCGACCTTCATCGCGTCGTCCGACAAGATCGGCAACATCCGCAACAACTCGACGCTCGACGCCCCGGTCTACAACATGGCGGAGTGGGGCCTCCGCAAGTGATCACCACCCGGTAGATTCGCGGGTAGATTCGCGCAGGACAACCGGTGAGGGGCCGGCACACAGCCGGCCCCTCACCGCATGTCCGAACCGTCAAGTCCGCTTCATCCCGAACTCCAGATTTGCCTCTCTCGTCGCCTCGGCCCTGCCACCACAAGCGGCGGGCCACGGCAGAACCACCAGAGCAGGAAGACCTCCATGCTTGCCTTCGCACTGCGCCGGCTCTTCGTCTCGGTGCCGATCCTCATCGTGTCGACGTTCCTCGTCTTCGTGATGGTGTCGCTCTCGGCCAACCCGTTGAGCTATCTGATCCAGAGAAACCCGCCCCCGCCCCCTCAGACGATCGAGCTCGAGCGGATCCGCCTGCACCTCGACCAGCCGATCTTCGAGCGGTACTGGCACTGGATCACCGGGGTCTTCAGCGGTGACTTCGGCCCGTCGGTGCAGTCGAACCTGAACATCGGCCACGAGGTCTTCGTCCGCTTCGGCGTGACCCTGCGCCTGATCGCGCTGGCCATGATCGTGGCCCTGATCCTCGCCGTGGTCATCGGCGTGATCAGCGCGGCCCGCCAGTACTCGAAGTTCGACTACACCGCGACCTTCTTCGGCTTCCTGTTCCTGTCGATGCCCTCGTTCTGGTTCGCCATCGTGCTGAAGCAGATCGGCATCGGGATCAACACCTCCGTGGGCGACCAGATCTTCTACACGATCGGCTCCTCGTCGGTGATCACACCCGACGGGTTCGGGGCACAGCTCGGCGACGTCGCCGGCCACCTGATCCTGCCGACCATCTCGCTCGCGCTGACGAGCTACGCGGCCTGGAGCCGCTTCCAGCGCGCGTCGATGCTCGAGGTCCTCAACTCCGACTACGTGCGCCTCGCCCGTGCGAAGGGGCTGCCCCGCTGGACGGTGACCCGCCGGCACGCGCTGCGCAACGCGCTCATCCCGCTGACGACAGTGACCGCGCTGGACGTCGGCGCGATCCTCGGCGGTGCCGTGGTGACCGAGACCGTGTTCCAATGGCAGGGCGCAGGCACGTTCCTGCTGAACGCCATCCGGCAGAGCGACGTCTACGCCGTGGAGGCGTGGCTGCTCATCGCCGCCACGTTCATCATCCTGCTCAACCTCATCGCCGACCTGCTCTACGGCCTGCTCGACCCGAGGATCCGCTATGCGTGACGAATCGACGACCGAAGAACTACCGACCGGCGCGGACTCCCGCCTCGACGTCGCGACAAAGCCCGACACGGTTCCCGAACGCGAGTTCACGGTCAAGGAGCGCAGCCAGGCTCAGGTTGTCTTCAAGCGCTTCCTGCAGCACCGGCTGGCGATGATCAGCCTCGTCGTGTTCATCCTGATCGTCCTGTTCGCCTACATCGGCCCGCTCGTGTGGAAGTTCACCCCTGGTTACATCTCCGAGGACAACTCCGCGCCGCCGTCGGGCACGCACCCGTTCGGCACCGACGCCGTCGGCCACGACACGCTGGCCCAGGTGATGCGCGGGACGCAGATCTCGCTGCAGATCTCCGTGCTCATCGCGATCTTCGCGACGATCGTCGGCACCATCTGGGGCTCGATCGCCGGGTACTACCGCGGCTGGATCGACACGGTCCTGATGCGCATCGCCGACCTGATCCTCACCCTGCCGCTGCTCGCAGTTGCCGCGGTGCTCGCCCACCAGGTCGGTGGCACGTGGTGGCTGATCGCGGTGGTCATCGCCGGCCTGTACTGGGCCTACGTCTCCCGTGTCGCCCGCGGTGTCGTGCTGTCGCTTCGCGAGAAGGAGTTCGTCGAAGCGTCGAAGGCGCTCGGCGCGAGTGACGCGCGGATCATCTTCCGACACCTGGTGCCCAACGCCCTCGGCGCGATCATCGTGAACCTGACGATCCTGGTGTCGATCGGCATCCTGCTCGAGACCGCGCTGTCGTTCATCGGCTTCGGCGTGCAGCCGCCCGACACGTCACTCGGCCTGCTCGTCAGCACCGCGCAGACGGCTGTCGACACCCGCCCGTGGCTGTTCTACTTCCCGGGCGTGTTCATCATCCTGATCGCGCTGACGATCAACTTCATCGGGGACGGCCTGCGCGACGCGTTCGACCCCCAGCAGACGAAGGTGCGCGCATGACCGAGTACGACACCCGTGGCGGCGACCCCGTCCTCGTGGTGGAGGACCTGACCGTCCAGTTCCCGACCGACGACGGCGTGGTCAACGCCGTGCGCGGCGTGAGCTACCACCTGCAGCGCGGCGAGGTGCTCGGGATCGTCGGCGAGTCCGGCTCCGGCAAGTCCGTGACGTCGATGGCCGTGATGGGTCTCCTGCCGCGCACCGCCAGGATCTCCGGCTCCATCCGCTTCGGCGGCGTCGAGCTGCTGAAGGCCAGCGAGAAAGAGCTCAACAAGGTCCGCGGCAAGGGCATCGCGATGGTCTTCCAGGACCCGATGACCTCGCTGAACCCCGTGTACACCGTGGGCGACCAGATCGCCGAGGCGATCACCGCGCACCACAACGTGCGCAAGGACGTGGCCAAGAAGCAGGCGATCGACCTGCTCGACCTGGTCCGCATCCCGAACCCGAAGCAGCGCGCGGACGAGTACCCGCACCAGCTGTCCGGTGGTATGCGCCAGCGCGTGGTCATCGCAATCGCCATGGCCAACAACCCGGACGTCATCATCGCCGACGAGCCCACCACGGCGCTCGACGTGACCGTGCAGGCCCAGATCCTCGAAGCGCTGCAAGCGGCGCAGAAGGAGACGGGTGCGGCGATGGTGCTGATCACGCACGACCTCGGCGTGATCGCCGGCCAGGCCGACCGCGTGCACGTGATGTACGCCGGCAAGGTGGTCGAGTCCGGCACCGTCGACGAGATCTTCTACACACCGCGGATGCCGTACACGCTGGGCCTGCTGGGCAGCCTGCCCCGCCTCGACGTGAAGACCGAACGGCTCACGCCGATCACCGGCTCGCCGCCGGCCACGCAGAACATGCCGCCGGGCTGCCCGTTCAGTCCGCGGTGCCCGATCTCGCAGGACATCTGCGATAAAGAGGAACCGCCCCTGGTGGCGGGCCCCGGCTCGCAGTTCGCGGCCTGCCACTTCACCGAGCAGGTCATCGGCCGTGACCCGGCCGAGCTGTTCAGCCCCACCTCGGCCGACACGGCAGCCGTCCCGGTCACCGTCGACGCCGCGATCGACACGGAGACGATCTGATGAGCGAGACCACGGCGACCCGGACGCCCGTCCTCTCCGCGCAGAACCTGGTCAAGCACTTCCCGATCCGCGGCGGCGGAGTCATCCGCCGCACGACGGGAGCGGTTCAGGCCGTGTCGGGCGTGTCGTTCGACATCTACCCGCACGAGACGCTCGCGCTCGTCGGCGAGTCGGGCTGCGGCAAGTCGACCACTGCCCGCATCGCGCTGGCCTTGCAGCCGCTGACCGACGGCAAGGTCACCTACGAAGGCCGCGATCTGGCGAAGATGTCGAAGCGCGAGCTGCAGCGCCTGCGCCGCGATATGCAGATCGTGTTCCAGGACCCGTACGCGTCGGTGGACCCGCGGCTGCCGGTGAACGAGATCATCGCCGAACCGCTGCGCATCCACGGCCTCTACGACAACGGCGGCCGCCAGCAGGTCCGTGACCTGATGAAGACCGTAGGCCTGCGCCCGGAGCACGGCAACCGCTTCCCGCACGAGTTCTCCGGCGGCCAGCGCCAGCGCATCGGCATCGCCCGCGCGCTCGCGCTCAAGCCGAAGGTGCTGGTGCTCGACGAGCCGGTGTCGGCGCTCGACGTGTCGATCCAGGCCGGTGTGCTCAACCTGTTGAAGGACCTGCAGGCAGAGTTCGGGCTGTCGTACCTGTTCGTGTCCCACGACCTGTCCGTCGTGCGCCACGTGTCCGATCGCATCGCGGTGATGTACCTCGGCAAGATCGTGGAGACCGCGGCCTCCGAGGACCTCTTCACCAGCCCGACGCACCCGTACACCCAGGCGCTGATCTCGGCGATCCCGGTGCCGGACCCGCGCAAGGAACGCACCCGCCAGCGCATCGTCATCACCGGCGACGTGCCCAGCCCGGCCAATCCGCCCTCGGGCTGCCGTTTCCGCACCCGCTGCCCGAAGTTCGCCAACGAGATCGACGACGCGGGCCGCAAGAAGTGCAGCACCGAAGAGCCGCTGCTGGTCGACCACGGCCAGGGCCACCCGACGGCGTGCCACTTCGCGGAGAGCCTGCAGTTGATCTGAGCCCGTCTTGACGAGAAACGCCCCGGTGCCGCTTGCGCGCGCCGGGGCGTTTTCGTTGTGAGGCAAAGGAGAAACCCGTGATCACGGACCCCACGCTCACCCGGATCGGCGAGGCGGTGCGGCTCGGTCACAGCGGCGACCGGGAAGGCGCGCGCCGGGGTGTTCGGCGAGATCTGGGCCGAAATCGGTGGTGTGCAAGGGGATCCGCTGCACCGGTGCACGCTCGCGCACTCGATGGCCGACGTCCAGGACGACGTCCGGCAGGAACTGCTCTGGGACGAGCGCGCGCTGGCGGCCGCCGGGCAGCTGACCGACGCCCGCATGGCGGAGGCCGGACTGACGCTGTCTGCGGCCGGGTTGTCTCCGTCGTTGCACCTCAACTTGGCCGAATGCCACCGCAAGCTCGGCGACCTCGACCGAGCCCGTGAGCACCTGCGCGAAGCGCAAGCGACGATCAGCGCGCTCGGCGACGACGAGTACGGGCAGCTGATCCGGCAAGGCCTCCAGCAGATCGCGGACCGGCTGCGCTGACCGGCGGCCGCCAGCGTGCTCAGCTCGTGCCGCGCGTCCAGTTCACCGCGGAGCCGAAGGGCCCCAGCATCGGCGGCCCCGGCGTCAGGCCCGAGATGCCCTTGCCGATGGCCAGGGTCTCGGCTTCCTGGAAGAGCGGGATCACCACGTTGGCCGACCAGAGATCGGGTTCCAGCGTCTTCAGCGCGTCTGCCAGCGTCGTCGAGCCGGTGAGGGCCGAGTCGATCGAGGCCTGGCGGCTTTCGTCGCACAGGCCGGCCGAGTTGGCGGGCACGATGGCCTTGGTCGGGTCCGGCGTGGCCTGGTCGGGGGCGCAGCCGAAGGTGGACGCGAGCACCGTGGCCGGGTCTCCGCCGACGGGCTGCCCGACCACGGCGATGTCGACGCCGACGTTGCCGTTGGCGTCGGGGCCGGCCTGCTGCTGGCCGTTGAGCACGGGCATGGCGAGCAGCGTCGAGAACAGGTCACGCGGCTCGGGGTTGATGGTGTTGACCTGCACGCCGCCCGCGATGAGCTCGTCCGAGAGCTCCTTCGCGATCGACGCGTAGGGCTCCTCTTCGCCCGGCGACGCGATGACCAGCGACAACGTCTTGGTGCCCTTGCGCCACACGCCGGCTTCCTTGGTGTAGCCGGCGGCCTTGAAGTAGCCCTCGGCCTTCGCCAAGTCCGGTGTGGCGGGCGGGCCGGCCGGGATCGTGGGCGCGTAGCCGGCGCCGGTGGGCGGGATGACCTGCGCGTCGGCCTTCAGCGCGGCGGCGGGGCCGCCCATGGCCCCCGCCGTGATGAGCTTGCCGCGGTCGAGCAGGGCCGCGACGCCCTGGCGTACCTGCTTGTCCGACAGCACCGCGCTCACGGGCCGCAGCAGGACGGTGGCCTCCATGGGCCGCGGCAGCGTCGTGAGCTTCACGGCGGAGCCGAGGTCGTTGAGCAGCTGCAGGCCGTTGGCGTCGGTGCGGGTGAGGGAGAACTGGTCGTTGCCGCTGCGCAGCGCGGTCGCGATGCCCGACGGGTCGGAGCGGCGCAGGATCAGCGTGTCGACGGCCGCGGGCTTGTCCCAATAGCGGTCGTTGCGCTGCAGCGTCACCTCGCCGCGGGCGGTGTCGATGGTCTTGATCGCGAACGGTCCCGCCACGGCCGGGAAGCTCGTCGCCAGCGCGGCCTGCCAGCCGCCCGGTGAGTCCTTGAGCAGGTGCTGCGGGAGCAGGTTGTCGAACAGCGTCTGCCAGGCCGGGTACGGCTTGCTGAAGGTGACCTCGACGCCCTTGCCACCGTCGCGCGACTCGATGTCGCTGATGAGCCGATAGCCGGCAGGCTCGATCACGCCGGGCTGCGACTTCATGGCGTCGGCGAGGTAGGTGAAGTCCTCGGTGGCGATCGGCGCGCCGTCGGACCAGGAGGCCTCGGGGCGGATCTCGTACTTCACCGTGAACGGCATCTGCGACACGACCTCGGCCGAGGTCATCAGCGTCTTGTCGAGCGTGCGCTTGCCGTCGTCGGACTGGCGGAACACCGAGGGCAGCAGCAGCTGCGACAGCGCCGAGGTGACCGTGGACGAGTCCGCGAGCGTGTGGGGGTTGTAGCCGCCCACCACGTCGTCGACGCCCACCACGATCTGCGACGCCGTGGGCTGCGCCGGGGTGCTCGACGTCGGCGCCGAGGTCACCACCGGAGGCGGTGGCGTGTTCGAGCACGCGGCGAGGAGCGCCCCCGCGAGCGCCAGCACCGGCGCCGCCTTGCGTCCCATCCGCACGCGTACCCTCCCGATTTCCCGCGGTCCGAGCCGACATGCTGCCACGCCGGAGGCTGCTCGGCACCGAGATTCCCACATCCGGCCGGACCGGCCGACACCGGAGTGGATACCGCCAACCGGTGGACGTGCGGGAACCCCGCCTGGTTCCCGTTCGTGATCAGCGGCGCGGCATCGTGACCGGCGCGCGACCCGCCCGTGAACGCCGAAGGGCGCCCCGCCCCGGCGAGGGGAGAGGCGCCCTTCGAGAAAAACCGTCAGCCGTTTTCGCGGCTCTTGGCGCGCGAACGCTCCTTGGCCCGGGTGCCGATGTCCAGCGTGACCTTGCGGACGCGGACGACCTCCGGCGCGACCTCGACGCACTCGTCGACCGAGCAGAACTCCAGGGCCTCTTCCAGGCCCATCTTGCGCGGGCGGGCCAGCGTCTCCATCACGTCGGCGGAGGACTGACGCATGTTGGTCAGCTTCTTCTCCTTGGTGATGTTGATGTCGAGGTCCTCGAAGCGCGGGTTCTCGCCCACGACCATGCCCTCGTACACCTCGGCGCCCGGCTCGACGAAGAAGGTGCCGCGGTCGGCCAGCTGGATCATCGCGTACGCGGTGACGGGGCCTGTGCGGTCGGCGACCAACGAGCCGCTGTGGCGGGTGCGGATCTCACCCGCCCACGGGAAGTAACCCTCGAACACGTGGTTCGCGATGCCGGTGCCGCGGGTCTCTGTGAGGAAGTCGGTGCGGAAGCCGATGAGGCCACGCGCCGGCAGCACGTACTCGAGCTTCAGGCGGCCGGAACCGTGCCCGCCCATGTGCTCCATGCGGCCCTTGCGCGAGGCCAGGAGCTGCGTGATCGCGCCGAGGTGCTCTTCCGGCGAGTCGATCGACAGGCGCTCGAACGGCTCGTGCAGCTTGCCGTCGATGACGCGGGTGACCACCTGCGGCTTGCCGACGGTGAGCTCGAAGCCCTCGCGCCGCATCTGCTCGACGAGGATGGCCAGCGCCAGCTCGCCACGACCCTGCACCTCCCAGGTGTCGGGGCGCTCGGTCGGCAGCACGCGGATCGAGACGTTACCGATCAGCTCCTGGTCAAGACGCGCCTTGACCAGGCGCGCGGTGACCTTGTCGCCGCCGTTGCGCCCCGCCAGCGGCGAGGTGTTCACGCCGATGGTCATCGAGATCGCGGGCTCGTCGACGGTGATCCGGGGCAGCGCCACCGGGGTCTCGGCGTCGGCCAGCGTGTCGCCGATCGTGATGTCGGGGATACCCGCGATGGCCACGAGCTCGCCGGCGCTGGCCTCGAGGGCGGGCACGCGGGTGAGCGCCTCGGTGACGAGCAGCTCGGAGATACGCACGTTCTGCACCGAGCCGTCCTCACGCATCCAGGCCACGGTCTGGCCCTTGCGCAGCTTGCCGGCGTGGATGCGGATCAGCGCGATGCGGCCGAGGAAGTTGGACGCGTCGAGGTTGGTGACCAGCGCCTGCAGCGGCGCGTCGAGGTCGGCCGCGGGCGGCGGCACGTGCTGGAGCAGCGTGTCGAACAGCGGGTCGAGGTTCTCGCTGTCGGGGACCTCACCGTCGGCGGGCTGCTCGAGGCCGGCCTTGCCGGCGCGCGCGGAGGCGTAGACGACGGGCAGGTCGAGGATCGCGTCGTGGTCGGCGTCCTCGATGTCGCTCGCGAGCTCGAGCAGCAGGTCGTGGGTCTCCTCGACGACCTCGGAGATGCGGGCGTCCGGGCGGTCGGTCTTGTTCACGACCAGGATCACCGGCAGGCCGGCCTCGAGGGTCTTGCGGAGCACGAAGCGGGTCTGCGGCAGCGGGCCCTCACTCGCGTCGACGAGCAGCACCACGCCGTCGACCATCGCCAGGCCGCGCTCGACCTCGCCGCCGAAGTCGGCGTGGCCCGGGGTGTCGATCACGTTGATCGTGACCTGGCCGTCGGGCGTTTGGCGGTGGATGGAGGTGTTCTTCGCGAGGATGGTGATGCCCTTTTCGCGTTCGAGCTCACCGGAGTCCATGACGCGGTCGACGAGCTCGGCGCGTTCGGCGAAGGCGCCGGACTGCCTGAGCATGGCGTCGACCAGGGTCGTCTTGCCGTGGTCGACGTGTGCGACGATGGCGACGTTGCGCAGGTCGGGCCGGGTCTTGCCGGACGCGCGGCCGGTTTCGACTGCGGTGGCGCTGGCTGCGGGCACGCGAAGACTCCTGAACTACGAAGGCGGGTGGGTGGCCGCGTCGCGGGCGGAGCGGTGACCTCTGCCAAAACGGCTTCGCCACCTCAACCGGCATCGTGACCGGCTTTGGCCACACGCGGACTTCATAAGGATACCTGTTGCCGAAGTGTGAGGACCGCCACGCCCCATGATCGGTTAGGCTCACCTAACCTGAACCTCAGGAAGTGCCGCCGAGGACGTGGGAGCCCACCGTGGGCAAAAAGGACAAGAAGCAGCCGGACACCCCTGCTGGGGTCGTCCGCAAGCTGATGAAGGCCGGCAAGGTGAAGAAGAAGTGCTGCCGGTCGTCCTCGAGGTGCAAGAAGTGTCCGGTGCTCGCGTTGAAGAAGGCGAAAACGGACCTCGCGAAAGCGGCTTGAGCGCCACTTTCGCAGCGGCAAGTGTTCCGAGAGGCTTCACCCGCCGTTCGCGGCCCGGCTTCTCCCCGCGACGGCCCGTTCGCCCCGGTTCAGAGTGACCGAAATCTCCTGCCGCCGAACACCCTGATCAGTGCGCCACGGCCTCGTTGACCAGGCGCAACTCGGGTGCCGTCTTCGTCGGTGAGAACTCGATCACCTCGTAGTGCGCGAGGTGCTGCGTCGCGAAGGGGTCCGTGGCCAGGATGGCGTCGAGCTTCCCGCGAGCCATCGGGCGCGTGATGATGACGCCGCCCGTGCGCGGGTTTTGGCGGCCGGAGGCCAGGAAATGACCGTGGTCGTACTGCTTGCCGAGCCACTCGGCGTGGTCCGGCAGCGCCAGGTCGATCTCCTCGATGGGCGCGGTGTAGGTGAGCAAGACGACGAACATGTCTCGACGGTAAACCCGGTTCCGCGCCACGGCACCCGCAAGTGTTCTAAGGTGTTCACCATGTTCGCGCACAGCACCCAGTGGTGGCCGCCCTCCGGCGGCCCCGTTGCTCTGCGCTGAACTCCAGCGAAGGCCGCCCCGGTGGGCGGCCTTCTCGCTTGTCAGGCGGGTCTCCTCCCGGGGCACACACCCAGGAGAGGAACCCCAGTGGTCCAGTTATCCGGCATCACCCCGTCCGGCCACGTGCACCTCGGCAACCACCTAGGCGCGTTGCGCCGCTTCGCGTCCGACAGCGAGCCGGACGACCTGTTCTTCGTCTCCGATCTGCACGCGATGACCACCGCGCACAACCCCGCGAAGCTGCGCGCCCTGGCGACGGAGCAGCTGGCCGTGATGGTGGCGACAGGCGTGGACCCCGAGCGTGTGTTCGTGCAGTCCGACATCGCGAAGGAGCTGGGCGCGCTGACGTGGATCCTCGAGTGCACCTGCTCCTACGGCGAGGCCGCGCGGATGATCCAGTTCAAGGAGAAGGCGAAAGGCCAGGCCGGCGTCCGGCTGAGCCTGCTCACCTACCCCGTGCTGATGGCCGCGGACATCCTGCTGCAAGGCGCGTCCGACGTGCCGGTCGGCGAGGACCAGAGCCAGCACGTGGAGCTCGCCCGCGCGCTGGCCAAGCGGTTCAACTCGACCTACGGCGAGGTGTTCACCGTGCCGCGGGCCGTGCTGCCGCCCACAGGTGCGCGCGTGAAGGACCTGGCCGAGCCGACGCGCAAGATGTCCAAGTCCGCGCACGACGCCGCGGGCGTGGTCTTCGTGCTCGACGAGCCGGACCCGGTGCGCCGCAAGATCCGTCGCGCACGCACCGACGGCGGGTCCGTGCCGGCGTACGCGCCGGAAAGCCGGCCGGGCATCGCGAACCTGCTGGACATCCTCGCCGCCTGCACCGGCCGCGATCCGAACCGGCTGGCCGACGAGTACCCGTCCTACGGTGTGCTCAAGGACGCCGTCGCCGACGCCGTGATCGAAGAGCTGCGCCCGGTTCGTGAACGCACGATGGCCCTGCTCGCCGACACGGCGGAGCTCGAACGCGTCCGCAAGGCGGGCGCCATCCGCGCCGCCGAACGCGGCGACCACCGGCTGTCCTCGGCGCTTCGCCTCATCGGCGCCGGCTGAAGAGCTCGGGCGGGTTTTCCTTGACTCCCAAGGGAAACCCGCCCCCGGCCGTGGGTGAAAGTCAGCCGATCAGCAGCGCGCGCAACGCCGGGATCAGCCCGCGATCCGCCGGCAGCCAGTCGACGTCGTCGAGCTCGTCCGGCCCGACCCAGCGCAAGGCCGTGTGCTCGACCGCCCGCGGTTCGTCGCCCGGGGAGATCAGCGCGGCGGAGTACACGCGCAGCACCTTCCCGCCCGGCAACGGCACCTCGTCGCCGACGCGCCCGCCCACCGTGACGGCGACGTCGAGCTCCTCCTGGCACTCGCGAGCCAGCGCGTACGAGTCGGTCTCACCTTCTTCGACGCGCCCGCCCGGCAACTCCCACTGTCCCGCGTGGTGCGGCGGCCACGCCCGCTGCTGGGTGAGCAACTTCCCGTCACGCACCAGCGCCGCCCCGACGATGACCCCGTCCATCGGCCCAGTGTCCCGCACGGCGTTCACCCGGTTGCCGCGGCCCGATCCGCACGCCACCTGACCTCGAAGCGCGCACCGCCGTCCGGCGACTCCCCCACGCGCACGCGCCCGCCCCGCCGGCGCACGGCCTCGGCGACCATCGCCAGGCCCAGGCCGGTTCCGCCGGACGAGCGGGCGCGGTCGTCGGCCACGCGGTAGAAGCGGTCGAACACCTTGGCGCGGTGCTCGGGCGCGATGCCGGGCCCGTCGTCGTCCACCACCACGCGCACGTCCGACCGCGAGGCGAGCACGGACACCACGATCTGGCCGGTGGCGTAGCGGCAGGCGTTGCGCAGGAGGTTGTCGAGCACCAGCTCCACCTCCGAGTGCGTCGCGAGCGCCCACGCCTGCGCGACGGCGGCGCTCACCCGCGCCTCGGGCGCGCCGGCCGGCAGCCGGTGCACGGCCGCCCGCACCTCCGTGACCAGCTCCACCGGCTCGGCGGGCGGCACCTCGCCGGCGTCGGAACGGGCCAGCGACAGCAGGCCGTCGAGCAGGGCCGACAGGCGTTCGGCCTCGGCGAGGATGTCCGTGAGCGTCTCCTGTGCCAGCTCCGGATCCGGGTTCGTCACGGCCACCTCGGCCTGCACGCGGATCGACGCGACGGGCGAACGCAGCTCGTGCGCCGCGTCGCCGGTGAAGCGGCGAAGCCGGCTACTCACTTCTTCTTGTCGGGCGAGCAACGCGTTGAACTCCTCGGCGAGCGCGCGCAGCTCGTCGTGCGAAGTCGGCAGCGGCAGCCGCGAACCCGGCGGTAACGAACGCACCAGGCCACGCATCCGGGCCACCGGCCGCAGCGCGAAGCGCACCAGCAGCCAGGTCGCGAGCCCCGCCACCACGGCGCCGACCAGCGCGACGATCACCAGCCACAACCCACCGGAGTGCACGGCCGCGGCGAACCCGACGAGGCCCGCGCCCGCGACGACCAGCCGCTGGCTGCCGTCCGGCCCGCTCACGACCTGGCCTCGCCAGCGGTCGCCGTCCGTCTGCACGGGCACGCCCGCCTTGAGCTGCCCGATCGCGTCGCCGCTCAACGGTGGCCGCGGCTGACCGTCGACCGGCGCGCCCGAGATGTCCAGCACCCGCACCGAAACCGGGTCCGCGCCCGCCGGCGGCCGGCCCGCCGCGACCGAGGCCGACGCGGGTCCGAGCGCGGCCGTGAGCTCGTGGTCCACGGAGTCGACGAGCAGCGGTTCGAGCCGGCTGGCGGCGAGCGTGGCGAGTCCGAGCAGGCAGGCCAGCGTGATCGTGGTGGCCAGCACCGTGATCCGGACCTGCAGCGAACGGCCCCGCCACCAGGACGGTGTGCCGATCACATGACCTCGTCCAGCTGCGCGTCGGACGCGAGGTAGCCGTGGCCGCGCACGGTCCGCAGCAGCGCGCCGGCGCCGACCGCGTCGAGCTTGCGCCGCACGTAACCGACGTAGACCTCGACGAGGTTGCGCGTCACGGCTTGCTCCTCGCCCCAGACCGCGCGCAGCAGCTCGTCCTTCGTGACGACCGTGCCGGCGCGGCTCACGAGCACCTCCAGCAGCCCGAACTCCCGCGGCGACAGCGGCACTTCGGTGCCGTCCCAGCGCACCTGCCGCAACGCGCGGTCCACCTCAAGCGAGCCGAGCCGCAGCGTGCCGCGCGAAGCGTCGGGCCCGGCGCGCCGCAGCACCGCGCGCACCTGCGCGACCAGCACGACGAACGAGAACGGCTTCACGAGGTAACCGTCGGCACCGAGGTCGAGCCCGTCGGCCTGGTCGATCTCGCCGTCCTTGGCGGACACGAGCAGTACCGGCGTCGTCACGTTCTCCGCGCGCAGCTGCTGCAGCACGCGGTAGCCCGACAGGCCGGGCAGCATGATGTCGAGCAGCACGACGTCGAACGCGCCGGTGCGCGCCAGCCGCAGCCCGGACGGCCCGTCGGCCGCCGTGACCACGTCCATGTCCTCCGCTCGCAGGCCGCGTTGCAGCGCCTTGAGCACGCCCGGCTCGTCGTCGACCACCAGCACCCGAGGTTTCACGAACTTCATCATGGCCGGTTTGCGCAGGTCGTGCGCGAGCTCTCAGCGCGATCTCAGCCGCGGAGGCCGAGCATTCAGGGGTATCTCAGCCTCGAGAGGGAAGCGTCGGTTCCGGGAGCCGAGCACACTGGGGCTCGGAAACACAGGGAGAGACGACATGGATCCGAAGAAGAAGGCCATCACCGCGGCCGTCGTCGGCACCGCTCTGGGGGTCGGGGGGCTCGTGGTGGTCGCGATGCCGGCTTCGGCCGGAGACGCGCCGAAGCTGCCGGCGATCAGCGCCGAGGACCTGGTGCAGTCGGTGATGACGGCCGACCCCGGTCCGTTCGACGGCACCGTCAGCGTGAGCAACGACCTCGGCCTGCCGGCCGTGGGCGGCGCGATCCCGGGGATGAGCGCGCTGAACGTCGACTCCGCGCACGTGTTCAGCGACGGCACCGGCAAGGCCAAGATCTCGCTGACCAACGGCGCTTCGCAGGAGACGATCGTCCGCGACGGCACCACCGTGTGGGACTACCACTCCAGCAACAACTCGGCCACGAAGACGACCATCCCGGCCGACGTCGCCACCCAGCACGACATGGGCGCGGGCGAGCTGGCCGACCCGGCCACGGCGACCAAGGAACTGCTGGCCAAGGTGCGTGAGAACAGCACCGTCTCCGTGGACGGCACGGCGAACGTCGCCGACCGGCCGGCCTACGAGCTGGTCTTCACCCCGAAGCCGACCGAACGCACGCTGCTGCGCGAAATCCGCGTGGCCGTGGACTCGCAGACGCGCATGCCGCTGCGGCTTTCCGTGCTGAGCAACGGAACCACGGCGCCGGCGCTGCAGGTGGCGTTCACCGACGTGAAGTTCGCGCCGCAGTCGGCCGACCTGTTCACCTTCACGCCGCCGCAGGGCGCCAAGGTCACGGAGAAGACCGCGAAGGTCGACGACCAGACCAAGGCGCTGGCCGACGAGGCCAAGCAGGACACCAAGCTCGTCGGTGACGGCTGGGACACCGTGATCACGGGCAAGGTGCCGGCCGATGCGCTGTCCGGCAAGAAGCCGGCCGGCGCCTCCGGGGCCGAGGGCCGAAACGCCGACCCGCAGCAGCTGCTCAGCCGCTTCGCCAAGCGCGTGAACGGCACCTGGGGCAGCGGCTACCTGTTCACCACCAAGGTCGGCGGCGCGGTGCTGACCGACGACGGGCGGTTCGCCGCCGGTGCGGTGCCGGAGCAGGTGCTGTACGAGGCGCTGGGCCAGAAGTGACCGACACGACCAGTGCGCTGGTAGCCGGGGCGGGCATCTCCCAGGAGGTGTCCGCCCCGGCGGTCCCGCTCGCCGCGCGCACGCGCGGGCTGCGCAAGGTCTACCGCGGCACGGTCGCGGTGGACCACGTCGACCTCGACGTGCCCGAAGGGGCCGTGCTCGGGATGCTCGGCCCCAACGGCTCGGGCAAGACGACCACGATCCGCATGCTGCTGGGCCTCGTGCGGCCCACCGAGGGCGAGGTCGAGCTGCTCGGCCGGCCGATGCCCGACGGCGCGCCGCACGCGCTGCCCGACGTCGGCGCGCTCGTGGAGGGCCCGGGCTTCCACCCGTTCCTCTCCGGGCGCGACAACCTGCTGCGCTTCGCGGCCGCCGAGCCGCGGCTGGCGTCGGGGGCGATCCCCGCGGCCGTGGACGGGGCGCTGGAACGCGTGGGCCTCACGGTCGCCGCGCGCCGCCGCTACAAGGGCTATTCGCTCGGCATGAAGCAACGGCTGGGGCTCGCCGCGGCGCTGCTCGTGCCGCGCCGGATGGTGATCCTCGACGAGCCGACCAACGGCCTCGACCCCGCCGGCACGCGCGAGATCCGCCGCATCATCAGCGAGCTGCACGCCGACGGCTGCACCGTGCTCGTGTCTTCGCACCTGCTCGCCGAGGTGGAGGCGACGTGCACCCACGTCGCCGTGCTGCAGTCGGGCACGGTCGTGGCTCAGGGCGAGCTGGCGGAGCTGCTGGAGTCGGGCAACGCGGCGCTGCTCGTGCGCACGCCCGACGCGGAACACGCGGTGGAAGTGTTGCGGGAGAACCGGATCGGGGCGCGGCTCACGCCCGACGGCGTCCGCGCGGACCTCACCGCCACGCCCGCGCCGCGGGTGCTGCAGGTGCTCGTGGGCGCCGGCGTCGAGGTGCACGAGGCGACTCGCGCGCGAACCGGGCTGGAGGACCTGTTCGCGCGGCTCACCGAAGGCTCTGACGGGTCGGTCGGCTCCGAATCCGAGGGGGAAGCATGACCACCGCGACGCTCACGGCGCCCGTGAGCCGCACGGGCCACGACACGGTGCCGCTGCCGCGCCTCGTCGCGGCCGAGCTGCGCTGGATCTTCCGGCGCCCGCGCACGCTGGCCGTGCTCGGGCTGCTGGCCGTGGTGCCGATCGTGATCGGCATCGGCCTCACGCTCGTCGGCGACAGCGGGCCCGACGGCGGCCCGGCCGACGGCGACGCGGCACTGCTCGCGTCGGCCGTGAACAACGCGTTGGTGCTGCCCATCGCCGCGCTGACGATGACGCTGGCCCTGCTGCTGCCGCTGGCCTCGGCCATGGCCGGCGCCGACGCGCTCGCCGGCGAAGCCGCCCACGGCACGTTGCGCGCATGGCTCGTCGCGCCCGTCAGCCGCGGCCGGCTGCTGGTGGTGAAGGCCATCGGCGTGGCGGTCGTGTGCGTGGTCGCGGTGCTGGCCATGTGCGTCACGGGCGTGGTGACGGGGCTGATCATCAACGGCACCGGATCGCTGTTCACGCTGTCGGGCACGACGTTGTCGCTCGGGGCGGCGCTGGGCCGGATCCTGCTCGTGGCGGGCTGGATCGTGCTGCAGCTGTGGGCCGTCGGCGCGGTCGCGCTGGCCGTGTCGAGCTGGACGGAACACCCGATGCTCGTGGTCGCCTCGGTGCTGGCCGGCGACATCGTGTTCACGATCCTCGGGTTCCTGACTTCGCTCGACTGGCTGCACCCGTTCCTGCTCACGCGCAACTGGAGTGAGGCCCCGACCGAAGTGCTGACCGACCCGATCTCGGGCTCGATGCTCACCGAAGGTGCGTTGCGGGCGGCTTGTTACATCATCGTGGGGCTGTCGCTGGCTTACGGCCGGCTCGCCACTCGAGACGGCTGAGTTCGAGGGGTTTCAGCCGACGATCGCGATCCCGTCCGGGTCCAGTGCGAGCCGGACGGGATCGCCCGCACGCAAGTCGGCCGTGACGGGGGCGACGGCATCCACGGTGTCCTTTTCGGACAGTCGCACGACCAGCCTGAGGTGCTCCCGGCGGTGCACCGCGGCCGTCACCTCGCCGGTCACTCCGGTTTCGGCCACCCGCAACGCATGTGGCCGCAAACCGAGCCGCACCGGACCGTCTTCGGGCTCCGGGAGCACGACGTCACCGAGATCGGTGTGCACGACCCCGCCCGCGGCCACCCCGTCGACGAACGACGTGGCGCCGAGGAACTTCGCGACGTCGTCGTCGGCCGGGTTGCGCCACACCGACCGCACGGCGCCCTCTTGCCGGATCTCGCCGGCGTCGAGCACGGCCACGCGGTCGGCGAGCGTGAACGCCTCTTCTTGATCATGTGTGACCAGCAGCGCGGTGATTTTGCTGCGCCGCAACAGGTCCGCGAGGTCGATGGCCAGCTGCTCACGCAGCCCCGCGTCGAGGCCGGAGAGCGGTTCGTCGAGCAGCAGCAGCCGCGGTTCGGGCGCGAGGGCGCGGGCCAGGGCCACGCGCTGGGCCTGGCCGCCCGACAGCTCGGTGACGCGCCGACGCTCGAATCCCTTGAGCCCCACCAGTTCCAGCAGCTCTTCGACGCGCGCTCGGTGTTTCGCTTTGGGGATCCCGTGCATGCGCAGGCCGAACGCGATGTTCGCGGCGACGTCGCGGTGCGGGAAGAGCTGGCCGTCCTGGAACACCAGCCCGAACCCGCGCCGGTGCACGGGCACGGTGGCGAGGTCGGTGCCGTCCCAGCTCACGGAACCGGACGTCATGGGCTCGAGGCCGGTGATGGCGCGCAGCAGCGTCGACTTGCCGGAACCGGACGGGCCGAGCAGGGCCAGCACCTCGCCGTCGGTGATGTCGAGGCGCGCGTCGCGCACCGCGGCGAACGAGCCGTAGTGGACCGTGAGATCCCGCACTGTGAGCGCCATCTAGAACTCCCCCACCGTGCCGTGCCCGCGAACCGAGCCGAACCGGTCGATCAGCGCGACGGCCGCCACCGTCACGATCATGAGCAGCGCGCACGCGGCGTACGCCATCTGGTTGTTGAGCTCGCCCGGGCGCGAGATGAGCGTCGCGACGGCCACGGGCAACGTCGGCGCGTCGGGCCGGGCGAGGAAGCTCGTGGCGCCGAACTCGCCGAGCGCCACCACGTAGCCGAACCCGGCAGCCGCGACGAGCGAACGCGCGGTGAGCGGCAGGTCGATCTCACGCCACACGCGCGCCGGGCTAGCCCCGAGCGTCGACGCGGCCTGGCGCAGCCGCACGTCGACGGCGCGCAGCACCGGCAGGATCATCCGCACGACCAGCGGGATGATCACCAGCGCCTGCGCGAGCGGAACGAGCAGCGGTGACGTGCGCAGGTCGCCGGGCAGCGCGTCGAGCGTCACGAGGTAACCGAAGCCGACCGTCACGGCGGAGACGCCGAGCGGCAGCATGAGGGCGGCGTCCATCGTCTCGCCCATGCCGCGGGCGAGGCGGCCGGGTGCGCGGCGCAGGGCGACGAGCACCACGCTGGCCAGCACGCCGACGGTCATCGCGAGCAGCGTCGCGTCGGTGGCCGCGGCGAGCGAGTTCTTGGCGGCGACCCAGCCGCTGACCTGCAGCGCGTCGTCCGTGCCGGTGCCGGCGAGCGCGCGGAACCCGGCGAGGCTCCACCCGTCCGGTGTGGACACCGACTCCACCAGCAGCGCGGCGATCGGCGTCATCAGCAGCGCGATCACGACCGTGGCGGCACCGACCGTCCACCATTCGCCTTTTCTCGGCCGCCGGGGAGCGGACTGCTTGAGCTTCACGGCGTTCTCGCGGCGCTTTCGGGCGATCGCGCCGAGTGCGAGCGCGGCGAGGACGGCGGCGAACTGGATGAGCGACAGCGCAGCCGCTCCGGAGAGGTCCAGCAGGTCGACCGTGCGCAGGTAGATCTCGGTCTCGAGCGTGCGGTAGCGGCCGCCGCCGAGGATGAGCACCACGCCGAAACTGGTGGCGCAGAACAGGAACACGACCGCCGCGGCCGACGCGACGGCCGGACCGAGCGCGGGCAACGTCACCGTGCGGAAGGCCCGCCACGGCGAGGCACCCAACGCGCGGGCGGCCTCCGTCGCCCGCGGGTCGAGGTAGCTCCACAGCCCGGCGACGGTCCGGGCGACCACGGCGACGTTGAAAAACGCGTTGGCCAGGACCAGCGGCAACACGCCACCGTCGGGCCACAACGCGCGGAACGCGAGCCCGACGACCACCGTCGGCAGCACGAACGGCACCAGCACCAGCGTGCGCGCCAGCCCGACGCCCGGCAGCTTCACACGCGCGAGCACGTACGCCACCGGCAGCCCCGCGACCACGGCGACGACCGTCGAAGCGGCGGCGCTGACCAGCGTGAACGCGGCGAGCTGCCAAGTCTGCGCGTCGGCCAAGACCGTGTCGACGCCGCCCGCCGAGAAGCCACGGCCGAGGATCGCGACGACCGGCCAGGCGAAAAACACGACCAGGAACGCGACGGGCAGCAGGCCGAGCAGCGCCAGGCCCGCCGTGCGCGCGGTCTGCGCCTGCGTTACGCGCCCATGAGCGAGCGCCATTCACCGATCCACTTCTCACGGCCGGCCTGGATCTGGTCGGCGGGCAGAGTCGCGGGGTCCTGCGGCAGCGGCGCGGCCGCGGCCCAGCCGGCGGGCAGGTCGACGCCCTCGCGGGCCGGGTAGACGTACATGTTGGCCGCGACCGTCGACTGGAACTGCTGCGAGAGCAGGAAGTCGACCACCTTCTGGGCCTGCGGTACCTGCTTGGTGTTCGCGAGGACGCCGGCGTACTCGATCTGGCGGAAGCACGTGTCGAGCAGGGCCTTGGTGCGCGGCTTGCCGTCGTCGCCGATCTCGGCGGCCGGCGAGGACGCGTACGAGACCACGATCGGGCGCGGGCCCTTGCCCGAGGAACCGGAGAAGTCCTTCGTGTAGGCCTCTTCCCAGCCGCTGTCGACCTTGACGCCGTTGGCCTTGAGCTTGGCCCAGTAGTCGTGCCAGCCCTGCTCGCCGTACTTCGCCACGGTGCCCAGCAGGAACGCCAGCCCGGGCGACGCTGTGGCGGGGCTCTCGGCGACGGTGAGGTCCTTGTACTTCGGGTCGGCGAGGTCGTCGTACGTCTTGGGTTCCGGCAGGTGCTTGCTCGCGAAGTACGCGGGGTCGATGTTGACGCAGACGTCGCCGACATCAACGGCACTCAGGCGGTGCTGTGGGTCCACCGAGTACCGCTGCGGCCCGCGGTCGGCCTCGGGGCTCGTGTACGCCTGGAAGACGCCTTCGTTCAGTGCTCGCGAGGCGAACGTGTTGTCCACGCCGAACGCGACGTCGCCGATCGGGTTCGCCTTGGTGAGCACCAGCTTGTTGGTGAGCTCCCCCGCGTCGCCCGACTTGAGGATCTTGAGCTTGATGCCGGACTGGCGCTGGAACGCGTCGAGCACGTCCTGCGGCGCGACGAACGAGTCGTGGGTGACGAGCGTGACCGTCGGGGTCTGCTGGGCGTCGCCGCCCGAGCTGCCGCCGGACAGCGAGCAGGCACTCGCCAGTGCCGTGACCGTGGCCAGGCCCAGCACCGTGCGTGCGGTCCGCGGAATCATCTGCCCTCCTGCACTTCGCCGTGAGCAAGGAGAGCAGGCCTCCCTGCGCCGGCATGATCCGGATTCAGGTGCGAACGGTCGCGGGTCTCGGGCACCCGCCTCTCAGCCCGGCGTACCGGACTCCCGTGGCAACCGTGCAGCGTAGCCCAAACGGGTTCACCATTGGACACATGGCGCAACTACTGAGCGACTCCGAGATTTCATCCGCCCTGACCACCGTCCCCGACTGGCAGCGCGACGGCGCCACGATCACCCGTTCGGTGACCCTGTCTTCCTTCCCGAACGCCGTGGCCTACGTCGTCCGCGTCGCCGAACTCGCCGAGGCCGCCGACCACCACCCGGACATCGACATCCGCTGGCGCACGGTGACCTTCCGCCTCTCCACCCATTCGGAAGGCGGCCTCACCTCGAAGGACTTCGCCCTCGCCGCTCAGATCGACGCCGCGCTCACCGTGTGACGCGCCCTACTGTCGCGACACCTTCCGCGGGCTGACACGTCCCCCTTTCGTACGTTCCACGAGGAGGGACCCCTTTTCATGACCCAGGCAATCGTCGTCGGCACCATCGCGTTCACCCTGATGGTGGCCTCCGCCGGCGCGGTCCTGTGGCGCACTTTCCGCGCCCACCGTGATCTCGACCACAGGCCGTAACACCACCCTTGATCAGCGCGCTATTCCAGCGGAATCCGCCCGCCCCGCCCCCGCTAGGACACGCGATGAACAACTCGCCCACCACCCTCTCGCCCACCCAGCGCGCCTGGATCACCCTGCTCGCCACGGCGTTCACGCTGGCGGTTCTGGTGGTGCTCGGCCTGCTGGGCTGAGCCTTCTTTTCACCCTTCGAAACACCGGACGGTTCGGTGCCGACGACTCGGCATGAACCGTTCGTCCGTCGCGTGCGCGGCAGCCGTGGTGTTCCTGGCTGCCGCGTCCTGCGCACGGCCCACTGACCCGCCGCCGGCGCCGGTGTCGACCTCGGCGCCTCCTGCCGCTCCGGTTTCGCCGACCTCGCTGTCACCTTCGCCGACCCCACCGGCGCCTACGACGGCCCCGCCGACGTCGACCTCCACGCCACGGACCACCCGGACATCGCCCAAACCCCGGATCCGCGACACCAGCCCCGGCTGCGGTCAACGAGCCGTCAACGCACGCAAGTTCAACCCCAGCTGCAAGGAATACCAGGGCTACCTCGACCCCGGCGGCCCCGGCCGCGGCAAAACCTCCGGCGAAACCCAGCGCGACTGGCTGTGCGAACAGGGCCTGCTGCCGAAGAACGAATGCTGAACCACTTCACCGTCGCGGGAACCACGACAACTGAAAAGACCTACGCCACTTCGACGTACTCGCAGTCACCCTGCCCACGACAACGCCTGAAGGTCTGCACCTCAAGCTCAGCCGTTGAACTCCACGAGATCACGGAAGCCGAGCATCGGCACGCTCCTTCATGCGCTTGAACGCGAGATCGGCAATGCGCAGGAGGCGTTCGTAATACGGCCGACCCGCTTCGGGGAACTCGGACAGCGAGTCCTGCAACCTGGCCTCGCAGTCCGCGAGAAAATCCCACTGCTGATCCGGCAGCGTGTGCCCGTCGGCCACCGCCTTCGAGAGGAAGTAGATGTTGGCGTCGATCATCACCGCGCAGACCGAGCCGTAGTCCGCGCCCCGACGGACCGCCGGAGAAGGAAATGGCGTCGCACGATGGTCTTCGAGTGCGGCAGCCAGTTCGTCGATCACCCGTCCAGATTACGGTCGGCGAAGCTCAGACGTTGAACCTGAACTCCACCACATCACCGTCCGCCATCAGATAATCCTTGCCCTCCATCCGCACCTTCCCCGCGGCGCGCGCGGCGGCCATCGAGCCCGCCTCCATCAAATCGGCGTACGACACGATCTCCGCCTTGATGAAGCCGCGCTCGAAGTCCGTGTGGATGACGCCCGCGGCTTGGGGGGCGGTGGCGCCCTTGGGGATCGTCCAGGCGCGGGATTCCTTGGGGCCGGCGGTGAGGTAGGTCTGCAGGCCGAGGGTGTGGAAGCCGGCGCGGGCGAGGGCGTTGAGGCCCGGCTCGGCCTGGCCGACGGACTCCAGCAGCTCGCGCACGGACTCCTCGTCGTCGAGCTCGAGCAGTTCGGATTCGACCTTCGCGTCGAGGAAGACGGCGTCGGCGGGAGCGACAAGCTTCTCCAGCTCGTCGCGGCGACCGGAGTCCGTCAGCACGCCCTCGTCGGCGTTGAAGACGTACAGGAACGGCTTCGTCGTCAGCAGGCTCAGCTCACGCAGCGCCTCGAAGTCCACTTCCTTCTGCGCCTGGAACAGCGTGCGGCCCGCGTCGAGGATTTCCTTGGCGCGCTGCGCGTTCTCGAGTGCCGGGCGCGCTTCCTTCTTGGTGCGCGCCTCCTTCTCGAGGCGTGGCAGGGCCTTGTCGAGCGTCTGCAGGTCGGCGAGGATCAGCTCGGTGTTGATGGTCTCGATGTCGCTCGACGGGTCGATGCGGCCGTCGACGTGGACCACGTCCGGGTCGTCGAACACGCGGATGACCTGGCAGATCGCGTTGGCCTCGCGGATGTTCGCGAGGAACTTGTTGCCCAGCCCGGCACCCTCGGACGCGCCCTTCACGATGCCCGCGATGTCCACAAAGGACACCACAGCCGGCACGATCTTCTCCGAGCTGTACATCTCCGCCAGCTTGTCGAGCCGCGGGTCCGGCAGCGGGACGACGCCGACGTTGGGCTCGATCGTCGCGAACGGGTAATTCGCGGCGAGCACGTCGTTGCGCGTCAGCGCGTTGAACAGGGTGGACTTGCCGACGTTGGGCAGGCCGACGATACCGAGGGTCAGACTCACGACAGTTGAGTCTACGTGCCCGGCAAACGCCCCGGCCGACCCGGTAACGCCGTGTCGGATTCCCGCCAGCCAAGCCCCCGACCTGCTGGCACCATCGACCACATGGCCACCCAGACCGCCCCGCTCTGGCGCGACACCGAGCGCTGCTACCGGGCCGTCACCGCCCGCGACCAGCGGTTCGACGGCCAGTTCATCATGGCCGTGCGCACCACCGGCATCTACTGCCGCCCGTCGTGCCCGGCGATCACGCCGAAGGCCCGGAACGTGCGGTTCTTCCCCACGTCGGCCGCCGCCCAGGCGAGCGGCTTCCGCGCGTGCCGGCGCTGCCTGCCCGACGCCGTGCCGGGTTCGCCCGACTGGAACGTCCGCGCCGACCTGGCCGCCCGCGCCATGCGCTTGATCTCCGACGGCTTCGTCGAGCGCGAAGGCGTGCCCGGCCTGGCGCGGCGGCTCGGCTACTCGGACCGCCAGCTCGGCCGCGTCCTCACCGCCGAGCTGGGCGCCGGCCCGCTCGCGCTCGCCCGCGCCCACCGCGCCCACTCCGCGCGGCTGCTCATCGAGCTCTCGGCGCTGCCGCTGACCGACGTCGCGTTCGCCGCCGGGTTCTCCAGCATCCGGCAGTTCAACGAGACGATCCGCGAGGTCTTCGCGACGACGCCTTCGCAGCTTCGCGCGGCTTCACTGCGTCGCGGCCGCCGCGCCGAACCAACCGGCTCGACGCGGCTGAGCCTGCGCCTGCCGTTCCGCGCGCCGTTCGACGCACAGGGCGTGCTGCGTTACCACGCATCGCGTGCGTTGCCGGGCGTCGAGGCCGTCGAGGAGAGCGCCGACGGCATCACCGGCTACGGCCGCACGCTGCGGCTTTCCCACGGCCCCGGCCTGGTCTGGCTGAGCCCGCAACCCGACCACGTCCGCTGCGACCTGGCGCTGACCGACCTGCGCGACCTCGGCAGCGCGGTCTCCCGCGTCCGGCGGCTGCTCGACCTCGACGCGGATCCGGAGGCCGTCGCACGCGTTCTCGGCGCGGATCCGGTGCTCGCGCCGCTGGTCACGAAGGTGCCGGGCCTGCGCGTGCCCGGCGCGGTCGACGGGCCGGAGCTGGTCCTGCGCGCCGCGCTCGGCCCGTCCGCCGCCTCCGTCGCCGCGCTCGGCCCCCGGGTGCCGCCCGGTGAGCCGCCGATGGACACCCTGACGACGCTGTTCCCCACGCCCGAGATCGTGGCCGCCGCCGAGGTGAAACCGCACGTCAAGGCGGTCGCCTCGGCATTGGCGGACGGCAGTCTCGACCCGCACGTCGGCCGGGATCCGGGTGAGCTGCGGGCGGAGCTGCTCTCGTTCGGCATCGACGCCGACTACGTCCTGATGCGCGTGCTCGGCGCCCCCGACGTCCTGCTCATCACCGACCCCGCCGTGCGCCGCTCCGCCGCCGCCTTCGGCCTCGACCTGCCCGGCGCGGCCCGCGGCTGGCGGCCGTGGAGTTCGTACGCCACCCGTTACCTGCAGGTCTTCGACCCCGAGGAGAACCGCTCGTGAGCACCGCCTTCTGGTCCACTGTGGACACCAAAATCGGCCCCTTCACCGCCGTGGTGGCAGGCGACGGCGCCGTCCTCGCCTCCGGCTGGACCGCCGACGTCGCCGAGCTGACCACGCTCATCTCCCCGTCCCTGTCCCCGGCCACGCTCACCCAGCGCCGCGACCTCGGCCCCGTCACCACGGCCGTGCGCCGCTACCACGCGGGCGAACTGGACGCCGTCGACGACATCAAGGTCCGCCAACGCTCCGGCGCCTTCCGCCAGCACGCGTGGGACATGCTGCGCAAGGTCCCGCCGGGCCGCCCGGTGAGCTACGCCGAGTACGCCACGCTCTCGGGCAGCCCCACGGCCGTCCGCGCCGCCGCGTCGGCCTGCGCCCGCAACGCCGCCGCTCTCTTCGTCCCCTGCCACCGCGTCGTCCGCACCGGCGGCGCGGTGGGCAACTTCCGCTGGGGCACGGACGCGAAGCGCTGGCTGCTCACGCACGAGGCCACTTGACCTACGCCGGCGACCCACCAGCCATTCGCGACCACGGCAGCTGCCTGGGCTCGGAATGCGGCCGTTCGGTTGACCGGCTGGCACATCAGCACCTTCCGCCAGGCCCGGGCGCCAGGCGCCGCCTGCTCACGAGCGACTCTGCCTGAGCAGGCAGGCCGAACTTCCTCGTCCTCAGCCCCACGGCCCTCCGCGCCGCGGTGCGGAGGCCAACTCTCGCCCTGAGTTACGCCGTGCGGAGTTCGATCCGTGAGCCGGTGCGGGACTTGTGCACGCGCAGGCGGGTCGGGATGCGCTGGCGGAGTTCTTCGACGTGCGAGACGAGGCCGACGACCCGGCCGCCCGCGCGGAGCTCGTCGAGGATGTTCATCACGACGTCGAGGGTTTCGGCATCGAGGGTGCCGAAACCCTCGTCGACGAACAGGGTGTCGAGCAGCGCACCGCCGGTTTCGCCGGCGACGACGTCGGCCAGGCCGAGCGCCAGCGAGAGCGAAGCGAGGAACGATTCGCCGCCCGACAGGGTTTTCGCGGGGCGGACGGCGCCGGAGTAGTCGTCGAGCACGTCGAGGCCGAGGCCGCCGCGAGTGCCGCGTGCGCCGGCCGCGTCGGAGTGCACGAAGGAGTAGCGGCCCTGGCTCATGGTGCGCAGGCGGGCGGTGGCCGCGAGCGCGACTTCCTCCAGCCGGGCGGCGAGCACGTACGACCGCAGTGACATCTTGCGCGAGTTCTGGCCGCGGCCGTTGACCACTTCAGACAGTGCGCGCAGCTCGTCGTATTCCTTCTGGACGGGCTCGAACTCCGCGAGCGCCTTGCCCATCCGCGCGGCCAGCTTCTTCAGCTCGCCGTGCTGTGCCGCCACGGATTTCAGTGCCGCGAACGCCGTGTCCGCCCGTTCGCGCGCGGCCTTCGCCACTTCACCCAGTGGCGCGACCTCGACGACGTCGTCGGGCGAGATGCCGAACAGCTCGGGCTGCGCCAGCAGCTCGCGCGCCCCCGCGGCCGTCGCCTCGGCTTCGGAGAGACCTTGTTCGAGCTTCGAGACCTGCTCGTCGGAACGGACCGCGCCGCGCATCTCTTCCGACGTGGCGAAACCCTTGGCATGCAAGGAGATTTCGACCAGGCCGTGCTGCTCGGCGAGCCGGGACTCCGCACCGCCCACTGCCGTGCGCGCCTCCGCGACGGAATCCAACGCACCCGCCAACGTGAGCAGATGCCGCCGGCGCGCGGTGACGTCGGGGAACTCACCACGCCCTTCGAGCAGCCGCTTCGAGCGTTCGGCCAGCCGTTCCTCCAGCGCGCGGACCTCGGCCTGCGTCTCCGTGACGGCCTGGTCCGCCCGCCGCCGGTGCTCCGCCAGCTGGTCGGCTTCCTGCTCCAGCTTGACGACCTGCCGCGCGAGCTGGTCCTTCCGCGCGGACTGCTCGGACAACGCCCCCACGCCCGCGCGGGCCTCCGTCAGCTCCGCGGCCACGGACTCGGCCGTCCGCTCGCCCAGCCGCTCGCGCAACGCGTCCAGTCGCGCCTTCGCCTCCTCCAGCGCGGACACCACGCGCTGCCGCAGCGCGCCGGCCTTCTGCTCCGACTCCTCCGCGGCCCGTTCCTCGGCGGGGTCCACGAGCTCAGCCCCGTGCCGTGCCGGCGCCGGGTGCTCCGCCGACCCGCACACCGGGCACGGCGCGCCGTCGGCCAGGCTCGCGGCCAGCTCGGCGGCCATGCCCTCCAGCCGACGTTCCCGCAGGTCAAGCCGATGCTGACGAGCCGCCTGGTGCGCGTCCACGACCTCGCGCAGCTTGGCCTCACCGCGCCCGACCTTCGCGACGGCTTCCGGCAGCTCGGCGGCCGCGCGCGAAACGACAGTCAGCTCCTCGACCCGCGCCTTCGCACCGTCCAGCTTCGCCGCTGCTTCGGCCGCCGACGCGGCTTCGCCCCGCACAGCCGTGAGCCGCTCCGGCAGCTCCGCCAGCCGCGTCTGCAGCTTGGTCACCCGCTCGGCCGCCGCACCGGCCGCGGCCTTCCGCTCGTCTCGCCGCTCGGTGTCGACGCGTTGCTGCTCGGCCTCCGCGACCAGCTCGGCGAGCGCACCCGCCTCCTCGCGCAGCGATCCGGCGCGCTCACGCAGGTCCGCCGACGCGAGGCCGACAGAGTCGAAACCCAGCCCCCCCAAGGCCCGCGTGTGATCGGCCTCGGCGAGCTGCGCGTCGCCCAGCTCTGAACTCCGCCGTTCCAGCAGCTCGACCTCGGGCACCACGGCCGACGCCCGCCGCGCCGCCGCGATCTCCTCGGTCCACTCCACGCGCTCGGCCGCCGTCTCGGCGATCTGCGCGAGGCGCGTGTGCGCGGTGCGAACGCGGCGGATGCGGTCGGCGTCCTCCTCGGCTTCCCGCAGCGTGGTCTCCGCCTTGGTCGCGGCCGAACGTGCTTGTGCCCCTTCGGTTTCCGCCGCTTCGGCGCGTGCGGCGACCTCCGCGAGCACGGCGTCGACCCACTCCGCCTGATCTTCTTCCGGCGGCTCCTGCTGCGCTTCCTGGGCGTAGCGCGCGACGAGCTCCCGCAGCTCCTGCTGCCGCTTTTCCACCGCCCGCCCTCGTTCGGCGCGCAGGTCTGCGAACCAGCGCTCGACGTCGGAGAACCGCTCGGTGCCGAAGAGGCGCTCCAGCAGCTTCTCGCGCTCGGTGGTGTCGGAGCGCAGGAATTTCGCGAACTCCCCCTGCGGCAACAACACGACCTGGAAGAACTGCGCGGCCGTCATCCCCAGCAGCCGTTCGACGGTGCGCGCGACCTCGTCGATCCGGATGACCCCGTCGGGCGGCAGCCCGGCGGGCGGCTCGCCGACCCAGGTCAGCGACACCTTCGCCTGCTGCGTGGTGAACCCGTCGCCGCGTTTCTTGGCGCGCTGGTACTCCGGGCTGCGCACGATCCGCAGCCGCTGGCGCTGCACCGTCAGCTCCAGCACGACCTCGGTGAGCTGCTCGGGCGCGGCGACGTCGCACCGCAGCCGCTTCACGTCGCCGCGCGCGCCCGGGACCACGCCGAACAGCGCGAAGGCGATGGCGTCGAGCAGCGTGGTCTTGCCGGCGCCGGTGTCGCCGTGCAGCAGGAAGAGGCCGTCCGCGCCGAGCGCGTCGAAATCGACCACCTCGCGGCCCGCGTACGGACCGAACGCCTCGACCTCCAGCAGGTGCAGCCTCACAGCTTCGCCACCGCCGCCCGGTTGGCTGCCTCGAGCGCGAGGAACACCAGCCGTTCCTCGGTTTCCGTGGGGAGCGCGCCGCGGCAGTCGTCGAGGAAGCTGCGGGCGATCTCGATGTCGGTGCGCCCGCGGACGGCGTCGGCGTACTTCAGCTGCGCGCCGGCGAGCCCGCCTTCCGGCTCCCAGTCGAGGTGCACGGCGTACGGAAAACGTTCGCGCAGGCGGCGCATCGCGTCGACCGGGCGCACGCGGTCGGTGACCGTGACCGAGAGGAAGTGGTCGCGCCATTCCTCGTGTTCCGGCGTGTCCAGCAGCTCCTGCAGCTCGCCGCGCAACATCGCGAGCGGGCGCGGCACGGGCAGTTCGTGGCGGCGGACCTCGGCGAGCCCGGCCGCGTCGAGGTCGACGAGCCAGACCGATTTCCGTTGGCGCGCTTCGGAAAACGAGTAGGCCAGCGGGCTGCCGGAGTAGCGAAGGTGCTCGGCGAGGGTCTGCGGGCCGTGGAGGTGGCCGAGTGCGACGTAGTCGACGCCGTCGAAGACGTCACCCGGAACCTGCTCGACGCCGCCGACGGCGATGGTGCGTTCGGATTCGCTGCTCGCGCCGCCCGTGACAAAGGCGTGGGCCAGCAATACGGACCGCGTTTTCGGCCGCGTGGCAAGGTCTTCGCGTACCCGGCGCATGGCTTCGGTGAGCACGCCGGTGTGGCCGCGCGCTTCAGGCACACCGAGGGCGTGGCGCGACGGCTCGGGTTCGAGGTACGGGATGCCGTAGATCGCGACGTCACCGTGTTCGTCGTTCAGCAGCACGGGTTCGGCGAGGCCGGCGATGGTGGCGCGCAGGTGCAGACCGCCGGCCGCCGCGAAGTCCGCGAAGGCACCCAGCCGCGCCGCGGAGTCGTGGTTGCCGGGCGTGATCACGAGCTGCGCACCGGCCTGGCGGATGCGGCTCATGGCCTTGGTCGCGACTCGGACCGCTTCGGCCGAAGGGACCGCGCGGTCGTAGATGTCGCCTGCCACCACCACAACGTCGACGTGCTCGCTCGTCACGAGCTCGGCGAGGTGGGTGAGGACGGCCTCCTGCTCGGCGAGCAGGTCGGCGCCGTGGAACGTGCGGCCGACGTGCCAGTCGGAGGTGTGAAGGAGTCTCACGGCAACCACGGTAAGAGGCGATCACGACGAAACCGCGGAGACTCGCCGGAGAGCCACTCGAACGTGTGTACGAACCCCATCAGGGCCCTGGTGGACACGCCGACCACCGAACCGGTGAACGCGCTGGTCAGCTACGCACCGCGACCGAGCGTGCCGGTTTTTGTCGGTGCGGTCCGCCATGATGTCCGCGTCGATCGGCACCGGCCGTTCCGACCGGTCCGGGTGATGTGGCAGGGAAAGGAGACTCGGGTGGAGACGGTGATCACGACCGCGGCCGTCGTGCTCGCGCTGCTCCTGTGCGTCGCGGTCGCGCTGCTGTGGCGGCTCTACGGCGACGGCATGCGCCGGGCCGACGCGGCGGCGCGACTCGTGGCGGCCGAGCGCGCGAAGAACGACCAGCAGCAGCTGGCGTTGCGGCGGTACGAGGTGGCGTTCGCGTCGATCAGCGGACGCGGCGAGCTCGGTGAGCAGGTGCTGGTCGAGACCGCGCGCGCGTTGGGGCTGCGCGAAGAACTGCACTTCACGCTGCAGACCGACCTGGCGGGCGGCGGCAGTGCGAAGCCGGACATGGTGCTGCGCGTGGGCGGCGGCCGCACCGTGCCCGTCGACGCGAAGGCCAGCATGGCGATCTGGGCCGAGGCCGTGGAGACCGACGATCCCGAGGAACGGCTCGACGCGTTGCGCGCCCACGTGCGCCAGATCCGTTCCCGCGCGGCCGAGCTCGCCGGCAAGGGTTACCAGCGCTGGGCCGACGCGATCTACGGCACGATCATGTTCGTTCCGTCCGACGCGGCCGTGGTCGCCGCGCTCGACACCGATCCGGAGCTGCTGCGCTGGCTGATCGACCGCCGAGTGTTCCTGTGTGGACCCACGGGGTTCGGGGTACTGGCGTCGGCCGCCCTGTTCGCGGCGAGCGACCGGGCGCTGGTGGAGGACGTCGAGCAGGTCCGCGCGGGGGCGGCGGCCGCGCACCGTTCGGCGGGGAACGCGGTCGAGGCGCTGAACCTGACGAGCACGCACCTGCAGCGGTTCCTCTCCGCGCGACGGCGGGAGCTGGAGGCGCTGGAGAGCTTCCGCGCGACGGTGGCACCCCTGACGGACGCGTCGGGGAGCCCTTCGCCGGTGCCGGAGGTACGGAGGGGGGACGAGCTGGCGGCTAGCTGACGATGGTTCCTTCGCGGCCTTTCGCCGGGCAGCCCCTGCCGGATGGTGGCCGATGGTCTGCGGCTCTGGTGGTCACGCCCGCACGACCTGCAGCGCCCCGACGGACGCGGCCGGCAGCTCATCGCCGGGCCGTCAGTCGTAGCTGCCGGGCCACGGCAACTGGCGGCTGAGCCGGCGGCAAGACGAGGCGAGTGCCTGCTCAGTGCACGCCAGACAGCGTCTGGTGCGCGCGGCTGGTTGCCTGGCGGCTGGGCTCGCACGACCCGCGGCAGGCACCTACCAAGACGCGCCCGGCAGTGCGCCGGACGTACCAAGGGAGCCGAGGCGGCAGCAAGCCGAGACAGCGGCAGCCTGCCCGGCGTGGCTCATGGCCGCGGCAGCTGGGGCCGCACGACTCGTCACGGTGCGTGCCGGTCGTGGCCGGTTCGGGGTCGATGGGGCATTTGCGCTGCCCCGGGTTTGGTTCCGTCGCTGTGAGGCTTCCGGGGAGCGGGAACGTTCCGCGTCGACGACCGCCGCGGCGGGTGCGCGACGGGGCGGCTGGCGTCGAAGCGCCGACGGGACGGTGAGTCGGACCAGACCAGTGGGCTGTATCCGCAGGTCAGGTCACCAGACCACGGACCGGGTGCGGTCCGCGTCGCGACGGCCCGCGAGACACCACGTGTTCCGGCGGCCGGCAACTCACGTCACGCTGCCGGGTGGCTGGTCAGGGCGGTCTTCGGCAGTGGCAGCAAGATCGTGACAAGTAACGGCTACGGTGTTGCCTCGTGACCGCGATACGCGATCGCCAGAGCGATCCTGATGCCGAAGACGCCACCGTGCCCTGGGACGAGCGTCTCGTCGTCGGCGAGAGGCGCGGCCTGCCTTGGTGGGCAGCTGTCCTCGTGGGCTTCGGCCTGGCCGTGCTGGGCGCCATCATCGACGAGAAGACCAAGGGCAGCCTCGACTTTATTTTCAAGGCGGGCTACTTCGTGGGGGCCGTGCTCGCGGTGGGCGCGGTGCAAAGACGCGCTCTGTTCGGACCGATGGTGCAGCCGCCGCTGGTGCTGGCCGTCACGGTGCCCGGTGTGGTGCTCCTGACCGGCGGGTCCAGCTCGGGCAACGACACCCTGTCGAAGCTGCTCAACATCGGCACGCCGCTGATCAACGGCTTCCCGACGATGGCGATCACCACCGGTGTCACGCTGCTGTTCGGGTTCTTCCGCATCTTCCGCGAACGCGACCCCGACGCCGCCGTGAAGCTCAAGGACGGCAAGCCGCCCCGTGGCCGCGAAGACGGCGACGAGCCGCCCGCCCGCCCGCGCACCCGCCCGCCGGGCTCGGGTCGTCCCGCGAGCGCCGGCCAGGCGCCGCCGCCCGCCGGTGCGCGCCGCCCGCCTCGCGACCGCGACCTCGACGGCCCGCCCCCGCGCCGCCCCCGGCCGCCCGCGGACCCCGGCGCCCGCCCGCGCCGCGAACCCGGCGACCCCGCCGCCCCCCGCGGCGCGCGCAAGCCCCCGCCGGACGGCCGCCGCCCCCGCCCGCCCGAAGGAGACCCCCGTCGCCGCGACCCCCGCGGCGACGCGCCCCCGCCCCGCCGCCGCCCTCGCGCCGACGAACCCCCGCCCGGCCGGCCGCGTCCCCCGCGCCGCGAACCGCCGCGCCGCCAGCGCCCCTGGGACGACGAGTCCTGACTCGACAACGTCGGCAGCTGGGCCTCAACACCCGGACCACGCCGAAGGCCGCCGATCCATCCCGGATCGGCGGCCTTCGTGCATCCCGGCTTCTTCAAGTCGGCCACACGAAAAAGCCGCGGCGCCCGCCGGAAAATCCGGCGACCACCGCGGCCTCAAAGCAGAAAACCCTGTCAGGACTCCGACTTCGCAGCCTTCCGAAGCTCCTTCGGCAACGCGAAGGCGATCTTCTCGTTCGCGGTCGTCACTTCGTCAACCTGCCCATAACCGCGCTCGGCCAGCCAGGTCAGCAGTTCCATCACCAGCACATCCGGCACCGAGGCGCCCGAAGTGACCCCCACCGTCGACACCCCCGAAAGCCAGGCCTCGTCGACCTCCGAAGCGAAGTCGATCAGGTACGACGACCGCGCGCCCGCTTTCAGGGCGACCTCGACGAGGCGCTTGGAGTTCGAGGAGTTCGTCGAGCCCACCACCAGCACCAGGTCGCACTCGGGCGCCATGGCCTTCACGGCCACCTGCCGGTTGGTGGTGGCGTAGCAAATGTCGTCGCTGGGCGGGTCGGCCAGGCCGGGGAAGCGTTCGCGCAGCTGGTCGACGCGTTCCATCGTCTCGTCGACCGAAAGGGTGGTCTGGGAGAGCCAGATCACCTTGGACGGGTCGCGCACGTCGACCTTGTCGACGTCCTCGGCCTTGTCCACGAGCTGCACCTTGTCGGGTGCCTCCCCCGCGGTGCCCTCGACCTCTTCGTGGCCTTCGTGGCCGATCAGCAGGATGTCGTAGTCGTCCTTGGCGAAGCGGTTGACCTCTTTGTGCACCTTCGTCACGAGCGGGCAGGTCGCGTCGATGGTGCGGAGGTTGCGGTCGGCCGCCTCGGAGTGCACCGCCGGCGAAACACCGTGGGCCGAGAACACGACGAGCGCGCCCTCGGGCACCTCCGACGTCTCGTCCACGAAGATCGCGCCGCGTTCGCGCAGGGTCTCGACGACGTGGCGGTTGTGGACGATCTCCTTGCGCACGTAGACGGGCGCGCCGTAGAGCTCCAGCGCCTTCTCCACGGCGATCACCGCGCGGTCCACGCCGGCGCAGTAGCCGCGCGGCTTCGCGAGCAACACGCGTTTGGCGGCGCCGGACTGGGAGATCGTCGGGGTACCGGCGGGCTCGGTTCCGGGACTCGCAGAAGTCATGCCCCCAGGGTACGGGCTGTGCCGTACCGGCTTCGAAGTCCTCTTTCGGATGACGTCGGCGGCCATCCGGGCTGTGCCGGGAGTCACGTCCTGTGCCCCAACCCACCCGTTCGGTTGGGCAGGATGGCCCACATACGGCACGCTAGACGGCATGAAGCCACTCCCGCTCCCCCTCCGGGTCGCCGCGGGCCTCGCCGTCACCACCGCCGAGCGGGTTCGTGAGCTCCCGAAGCAGATCACCGGCCTGCCGGTGACCGTCGTCAGTCAGGTCCTCCAGCTGTCCATGCGTGTCCAGCAACACGTCACCGAGCTGGCGATCAAGGGCGACGACGCGCTGTCCGGCCTGCGCCCGGTCGAGGACACGCCCAGCTGGGCGACGTTCGACGAGGACGTCGAGCCCGACCTGCCGACGCGTCCCACGCTGGTGCCCGTCGAGGACCTGCCCGAGCCGCGGGCCAACGGCCACCGCCCGAACCTGCCCGGGCTCACGGACGAACCCGAAGACCCGTGGACGCAGGAAGAGCGCGCTCTCGCCGAGGACCACGCCGACGGCGAGAACGACAGCGCCGGCGGCCCCGCGGGCCTGGCCGGCTACGACGACCTCACCCTGCCCCAGCTGCGCGCCCGCCTGCGCCGCCTGACCGTGCCGCAGCTCGAGGAGATCCTCGACTACGAGAAGGCCAACGCCGACCGCGCGTCGTTCACCGGCATGCTCGCGCGGCGCATCGGCAACGCGCGCAAGGCGGAAGAAGAGGCGAGCCAGCAGGGCGACGACGCGGAAGGCCAGTGAGCAGCGACCCCTCGACCAGCGCCGAGAACCCCTGGCCCGTCCGCACCGTAGCGCGCAAGATCGGCGACTGGATCCACCGCCTCGGCGCCGTGTGGGTGGAGGGCCAGGTCACGCAGATCAACGCGCGCCCCGGCACGCAGACGGCGTTCCTGACGCTGCGCGACCCGTCGGCCGACGTCTCGATGTCCGTGACCGCGCCGATGTGGCTGGTGCGCGAGCTCGCGACGCCGCTGCGCGAAGGCGACCGCGTGGTGGTGCACGCGAAGCCGTCGTTCTTCTTCGGGCGCGGCACGCTCAGCCTGCGCGCCGACGAGATCCGCGCCGTCGGCATCGGCGAGCTGCTCGCGCGCATCGAACGGCTGCGCAAGCTGCTCGCGGCCGAAGGCCTGTTCTCCCCCGAGCGCAAACGGCCGATTCCCTTTCTGCCCCAAGGCATCGGCCTCATCACGGGCCGCGCGTCGGCGGCGGAGCGAGACGTGCTCGTCAACGCGCAGGCCCGCTGGCCGCACGTGCTGTTCAAGGTCGTGAACACCGCCGTGCAGGGCCCGCAGGCCGTGCCGCAGATCCTCCGCGCTCTGTCCACATTGGATAAAGACCCGGAAGTGGACGTAATCGTGATCGCCCGCGGCGGCGGCAGTGTGGAGGACCTGCTGCCGTTCTCCGACGAGGCGCTGTGCCGGGCCGTCGCGTCCGCGGGCACGCCGGTGGTGAGCGCCATCGGGCACGAGCCGGACACGCCGTTGCTCGACCACGTCGCCGACCTTCGCTGCTCCACGCCGACGGACGCGAGCAAACGCATCGTGCCCGACGTGCGCGAGGAGACCGCCCGCGTCCGCCAGATGCGCGACCGCGGCCGCCGCGCGCTGCACGGCTGGGTCGACACGCAGACGCGGCTGCTCACCCAGCTGCGCAGCCGCCCGTCGCTCGCCGACCCGCTCGGGCCGATCCAGCGCCGCCTCGACGATGTCGAGATCCACCGCGAACGCGGCCGGCGCGCCATGCTCGGCCTGCTCGCGAAGGACCAGGCCGAAATCGCCGGCGCGCGCGGCCGGCTGACGGCCCTCGGCCCGGCCGCGACGATGGCCCGCGGCTACGCCGTCGTGCAATTCACCGACGACGCAGGCAACCTCCAGGTGCTGCGCTCCGTCTCCCAAGTCGAGGACGGCGCGCGCCTGCGCGTGCGGATCGCCGACGGGGCGATCCACGCCGTCACCGAGTCCACCGCGTCGAGCCAGGAAGGAGACGGGCCGTGACCACCAGGGCACCGGCGTTCCTCCCGCTCACCGTCGACGCCGCCGCCCGCCTCGACGCCCGCGCCCTGCTCCACCAGGCGCGCGTCACCGACAGCGCCGCCAGCGAATGCTGGACCGCCCTGCTCGCCGGTTGCGGCACCGCCGCGCGCGGCCAGCTCGGCCCCCAGCTGCGCCGCCTGTCCGAGGCCACGTCCGTCCACGTCGGCACCCGCTGGTGGTTCGCCGAGGGCGCCGACCACCGCCGCCGCGTCGCGGGCGCCCAGGAAACCCTCGAGGACGCGATCGCGGACGGTGACGGCCAGGAGTTCGCCCTGGCCTTCGTCGGCTACGACAACGCGATGGCCAGCGCCCTCGTCTGCCGCGAACAGACCCGCAACCCCCCGCCGACTCCACCACCCCCGCGAACGGGCGGACGGCACCGGGTCGATCACCGGTCGTGACAGCACTGACCGACACCAGCGCGGTACTGTGCCCGGACAGCCCCGTGCATCGGAACATCGGAGAGCGTCGAGCGTGAGCGAAGCAGGCAGCGAAACCGCCGGACTCGGTTACGAGCAGGCGCGCGACCGGCTGGTCGAGGTGGTCAGGGAGCTCGAAGCCGGCGGCCTCAGCCTGGAGCAGTCGCTGGCGTTGTGGGAAAAAGGCGAGGAGCTCGCCAAGGTCTGCGAACGCCACCTGGAGGGCGCGCGCGAGCGGATCGAGGCCGCATTGGCGTCCGTGGAGAATTCCGACGACGCACAGTGATGTGCACCATGCGCAACTGAATCGTTCAGGTGACGCGATCATCTGAGACACTGTCCTCCCGCCGAATTCCGCGATCCGGGAGGCCCGCATGAGCACCGCCAGTGACCCACGTCGCGAAGCACCCGACCGCAACCTCGCCATGGAGCTGGTCCGCGTGACCGAGGCCGCGGCGATGGCCGCCGGCCGTTGGGTCGGCCGCGGCGACAAGATCGGGGGCGACGGAGCCGCCGTCGACGCGATGCGCCAGCTCGTCTCCACCGTCTCGATGCGCGGCGTGGTCGTGATCGGCGAGGGTGAGAAGGACGAAGCCCCCATGCTGTTCAACGGCGAGGAGGTGGGCAACGGCGACGGCCCCGACTGCGACGTCGCGGTCGACCCCGTCGACGGCACCACCCTGATGGCCAAGGGCATGCCCAACGCGCTGGCCGTGCTGGCCGTGGCCGAGCGCGGGGCGATGTTCGACCCGTCGGCCGTGTTCTACATGGAGAAGCTGGCCGTCGGGCCGGACGCCGCGGGCAAGGTGGACCTGGCCGCGCCGATCGCGGAGAACATCCGCCGCGTGGCGAAGGCGAAGAACTCCAGCGTCGGCGACGTGACCGTGTGCGTGCTCGACCGGCCGCGCCACGAGCAGATCATCAAGGAGATCCGCGAGGCCGGCGCGCGCATCCGGTTCATCTCCGACGGCGACGTCGCCGGTGCCATCGCCGCGGCCCGCCCGACGACCGGTGTCGACATGTTGATCGGCATCGGCGGCACGCCGGAAGGCATCATCGCCGCGTGCGCGATGAAGTGCCTCGGCGGTGAACTGCAGGGCCGGCTGTGGCCCAAGGACGACCTCGAGCGAGAGAAGGCCCTGGCCGCGGGCCACGACCTCGACCGCGTGCTCACCAACGACGACCTCGTGCGCGGCGACAACATCTTCTTCTGCGCCACCGGCGTCACCGACGGAGACCTGCTGCGCGGCGTGCACTACCGCGCCGGCGGCGCCACCACGCAGTCGATCGTGATGCGGTCCAAGTCCGGCACCGTCAGAATGATCGACGGTTACCACCGGCTGGAGAAGCTGCGGGCCTACTCGTCCGTGAACTTCGACGGCAACCTCGACGTGCGCGAGGACGAAGACGTCGTCCCGCCTCTGCCCTGACCCAAGGAGTCGCCAGGTGCCCAAGCGGTTGTTCGCGCTGCTGCTCACGTTCGTAGCCGCAGTGACCGCAGCGGCGCTCGCCGCCGGCAGCGCGACCGCCGGGCCGGCGCTCGTCGGCGGGACCGGCGCCGACGAGCCCTACCCGTTCGCGGTGTCGATGCACACCGAATCGGGCACGCTCTTCTGCGCCGGCTCGCTGATCACACCCACGTGGGTGGTCACCGCCGCCCACTGCATGTCCGGAAAGGACCCGGCGACGCTCACGTTCCGCTTGGGCACCAACGAAAGCGACTCCGGCGGCGAGACGGCCCAGCCGGCGGAGATCGTGCTCAACCCGCACTTCAACGCCTCGACGCAGACGGGTGACATCGCGCTCGTCCGCCTCGCCGCGCCCGCGAAGACGGCGCCGATCACCGTCGGAGGCGCCGCCGCGCCGGGCACCCCGACCCGGGTGCTGGGCTGGGGCCAAACCTGCGCCACGCCCGGCTGCGGCGACCCCGTGCCGACTTTGCAGCAGCTCGACACGCACCTCGTCGAGGGCGCCAAGTGCACGTCGTCCTTCGACGGCACGGCCGAGCTCTGCACCGACAACCCGTCCGGCAAGGCCGGCTCCTGCTACGGCGACTCCGGCGGCCCCGAGCTCACCCGCGACGGCGACCGCTGGTCCCTCATCGGTGTGACCAGCCGCCCCGGCAACGGCTCCCCGACGTGCGCGACGGCGCCGTCGATCTACACGTCGGTGCCCGCGTACGCGCCGTGGATCGCGTCGAAGACCGGCTGAGTCACTCGGCGTTGCTGGAGTGGCCCGGGAACAGATGCGCGTCCGGGTCGAGCGCCACGGCGATGTTGTTCACCGCCGTCGCCGCTTCGCCGAAGCCGGTGGCGATGAGCTTCACCTTGCCCGGGTAGTGGGCCACGTCCCCGGCCGCGTAGACGCGCGAGCGAGCCGTCGCCATCGTCGAGTCGACCGTGATGGCGCGGTGGTCGATCTCCAGGCCCCAGCTCTCGATCGGCCCCAGATCGGCCGTGAATCCGAGCGCGGCGACCACGGCGTTGGCCGGCAGCGCGAGGTCCTCGCCGCCCTTCACCGACACCTCGATACCCTCCAGCGCACCTGAAGGCGACTCGACGAACCGCGTCACCTCGGCGTCGGTGACCAGCGGCACGCCCAGCTCCCGCACCTGCCGCACGATCGACTCGGCCGCGCGGAACTTCCCGCGCCGGTGCACCAGCGTCACGCTCGCCGCCACCGGGTGCAGCGCCAGGCACCAGTCGAACGCCGAGTCCCCACCGCCGACCACGACCACGTGTTGCCCGGCGTGGACCTGCAGCGACGGCACGAAATGAACCATTCCGCGCCCCAGCCAGCCGTTGCCCGCGGGCAACGGGCGGGGCGTGAACTCGCCGATCCCGGCCGTGATCAGCACGGCGCCGGCGCTCAGCACGTCGCCGCCGTCGAGGGTCAGCTCGACGCGGTCTCCCACCGTTTCCAGCTTCTCGGCCTTGCGGCCCAGCAGGTACGTCGGGTTCCACGGCGCGGCCTGGTCGACGAGGCCTTGCACCAGGTCGCGGCCGCGGACCGCCGCGAAGCCGCCCACGTCGTAGATCATCTTCTCGGGGTACATCGCGGTGATCTGCCCGCCCGGCTCCGGCAGAGAATCGACGACGGCCATGGAAAGGCCGCGGAATCCCGCGTAGTAGGCGGCGAACAGCCCGGTCGGCCCGGCGCCGATGATCACGAGGTCGTAGTCCATTTAGCTCGCTCCAGCCAGTGGTGGTTGGCGGTGATCGAGAACACAGCCATCCTAGTGCTATCCGGCGGGTGAATTACCGGATCGAGGTGGGCGACGCCACGACGCCGGATGCGCGAAACAGGGCCAGAATCGGGGGCATGGCAGAACAGGAATACCGGATCGAACACGACACGATGGGTGAGGTCCGCGTCCCGGTCGACGCGCTCTACCGCGCGCAGACGCAGCGTGCCGTGGAGAACTTCCCCGTCTCCGGCCGCGGTCTCGAACGCGCTCAGATCCGCGCGCTGGGCCTGTTGAAGGCCGCCGCCGCGCGCGTGAACCAGAAGCTGGGCGTGCTGGACGCCGACCTCGCCGAGGCCATCGCCACGGCCGCCGACGGCGTCGCCGAGGGCAGGTACGACGACCAGTTCCCGATCGACGTGTTCCAGACCGGCTCCGGCACGTCGTCGAACATGAACGCCAACGAGGTCATCGCGACGCTCGCCACCCGCGCCCTCGGCCGCGACGTGCACCCGAACGACCACGTCAACGCCTCACAGTCGTCCAACGACACGTTCCCGACGACCATCCACGTGGCCGCCACGGAAGCCGTGCTCACCGACGTCATCCCGGCCCTGGAGCACCTCGCCGGAGCGATCGAGACGCGCGCGCAGGAGTGGGCCGGCGTCGTGAAGTCCGGCCGCACGCACCTGATGGACGCCGTGCCGATCACGCTGGGCCAGGAAGCCGGCGCGTGGGCCGCGCAGATCCGCTTCGGCATCGAGCGCCTGCAGTCCGGCATCGGGCGTCTCGGCGAGCTGCCCATCGGCGGCACCGCCGTCGGCTCCGGCCTCAACGCCCCCGACGGCTTCGGCGCGGCCGTTTCCGCGGAGCTGGCCGCGCTCACGGGCCTGCCGCTCACGGAGGCCCGCAACCACTTCGAGGCGCAGGCGACGCAGGACAGCGTGGTCGAGACGTCCGGCCACCTGCGCACCATCGCCGTGTCCCTCAACAAGATCGCGAACGACCTGCGCTGGCTCGGGTCCGGCCCGCGCACCGGCCTCGCCGAGCTGGCCCTGCCGGACCTCCAGCCGGGCTCCTCGATCATGCCGGGCAAGGTCAACCCGGTCATCCCGGAGGCGACGCTGCAGGTCGTGGCCCAGGTCGTCGGCAACGACGCGGCCGTCGCCTTCGCCGGCGCGGCGGGCAACTTCCAGCTCAACGTGAACCTGCCCGTCATCGCCCGCAACGTCCTCGAGTCGGCCCGCCTGCTGGCCGCCGTCTCGCGCCTGCTGGCGGACAAGGTCTTCAACGGTGTCACCGCCAACGTCGAGCGCACCCGGCAGTACGCCGAGGGCTCGCCGTCCATCGTGACGCCGCTGAACTCCTACATCGGCTACGAAGCCGCGGCGGCGGTGGCGAAGCAGGCCCTCAAGGAGCTCAAGACCATTCGCGAGGTCGTGATCGAACGCGGCTTCGTCAAGGACGGCAAGCTGACGGAAGAGCAGCTCGACGAAGCTCTCGACGTCCTGCGTATGGCGCGCGGCGGCAAGTAGGGATTTTCCGCCTTACGGCCCGCTTCCCGGCTCTTCCGGGAAGCGGGCCGTTCGTCGTTTCACTGCGCCGTGCGGCCGACGAACCCGTCACCGCAAGTGGACAAGGCGTATCTCTACGCACAAATTCATTCCGGCGTATCGCTTCGTTGTGCCTGAAACACAGGGCTGGTAACGTCGCTCACCGCTCTGATTTCCTTTTCCGCAGCGCAGTTTGATCACAGCGCGGTTTGATCAATTCCGCCGCGAAGAGAGAGCAAGCAGTTGGGAGGCTGCGATGGCGACGTACCAATATCGATGCGCCCGGGACGGTGTCTTCGAGGTGCGCCTGCCGATGGGGACGGCCTCGCCGAGCTCACAGTGTCCGGCCTGCGGTGGCGAAGCGGCCCGGAACTACTGCGCGCCGATGCTGTCACTCGCGCCGCGTGAGCTGGTCACGGCCATCGACCGGACCGAGAAAACTCGCGACGAGCCGGCCGTGGTGTCCGCGGTACCTCCCGTTCGCGGCCGGACGCGCGGGCCGGCACCGACATCGAATCCCGCGCTGCGACGTCTGCCGAGACCGTAGGCGAACGCGGCCCAGCCTGCGCCCTGCCGGGCAATGGCCCGCTCGCTGGGCCGGCGAAGAACAATTTGCGGCTGATGCCCGGAGTGCTCTGCGGAGCCGCCACGCTCGGCGTTGCGGAGGCGCACAGCACGCACATTGCCGGGTCGGTCACCCACCAAGCTGTCGGGAGATACCATGCCGCAAGTTGTTTTCTCACTCGATTCCTCAAAGAAATTCACTGAACAAGCAATTGTCGGCCACAACCGGTGGCACGGGGATATTCCCGCCCAGGTTCAGGTCAAGCCAGGAGACTCGTTCCGCGTCCACTGCCGCGAATGGTTCGACGGCGCGATCCACAACGACGATTCTGCCGCAGACGTGCTGAACGCGCCGCTGCCCAGTGTGCACGTGCTCAGCGGGCCGATCGCGGTCGAGGGCGCACAGCCGGGCGACCTCCTCATCGTCGACATCCTCGACGTCGGCCCGATCCCGCAGGAGGACTCGGGACCGCTCGCCGGCCAGGGCTGGGGCTACACCGGTGTCTTCGCCACCAAGAACGGCGGCGGCTTCCTCACGGAGTGGTTCCCCGACGCGTACAAGGTGATCTGGGACTTCATGGGCGGGGTCGCCACCTCGCGGCACGTCCCGGGGGTCTCGTACACCGGCATCGTGCACCCGGGCCTGATGGGCACGGCTCCTTCCGGTGCGCTGCTCGCCAAGTGGAATGCGCGCGAACAGGCGCTGATCGACACCGACCCGGACCGGGTGCCACCGCTGGCGCTGCCCCCGCTGCCGGATTCCGCGATCCTCGGCAGCCTCACCGGCGCCGACTTCGACCGGGTCGCGGCGGAGGCCGCACGCACCGCGCCGCCGCGGGAGAACGGCGGGAACCAGGACATCAAGAACTTCACCAAGGGAACCCGGGTGTTCTACCCCGTCTTCGTCGACGGCGCGAAACTCTCGATGGGCGACCTGCACTTCTCGCAGGGCGACGGCGAGATCACCTTCTGCGGCGCCATCGAGATGGGCGGGTTCATGGACCTGCACGTCGACCTGATCAAGGGCGGGATGGAGACCTACGGCGTCTCCGAGAACGCGATCTTCATGCCCGGCAACGTCGACCCGCAGTACAGCCAGTGGCTCGCGTTCTCCGGCACCTCGGTCACGCTCGACGGGGTCCAGCACTACCTCGACTCGCACCTGTCGTACCAGCGGGCCTGCCTGCACGCCATCGACTACCTGCAGAAGTTCGGCTACAGCGCGATCCAGGCGTACATGATCCTTGGCTCCGCGCCGATCGAGGGCAGGCTCTCGGGCGTGGTCGACATCCCGAACTCGTGCTCCACCGTGTATCTGCCCACTGCGATCTTCGACATCGACGTGCGTCCTTCGGCTTCCGGCCCGGCGCAGGTCGAACAGGGAATGAGCGTGCCGACGGCGAGTTTCTGACGCCTGCACCGGCTCGGTGACCGGGCGGGAGGCGGCCTGTCTCCCGCCCGGTCCGGCACGTCGAGAAAGCACCCCACCCGCCGGAGGAGGCGGTCATGACCACTGCACCACCTGAACGCGGCCACCACGGGCCGTGGCGATGGATCAACGGCACCATGCCCGAGGTCGACGAACGGGCGCTGAAGGTGCCCGTAGTCGGGTTCGTCGAGTACTGCCTGCGCGGGATCGGGCAGGTGGTGTTCATGAACAGCCCGATCACGGGCGCCTTCATCCTGCTGGCCGCTTGGCTCCAGGAGCCGTGGCTCGGATTCGGCGCCACAGTGGGGGTACTGGCCTCGACCCTCGCCGCACTGGCACTGGGGTTCGACCGAGACGCGATCCACGCGGGTCTCTACGGGTTCAACGGCGTGCTCGTCGGGCTCGGACTCGCCTTGTTCCTCTCACCGCAGTGGGACGGGATCGTGATTCTGTGGATCATCCTGCTGAGCGCGGCATCGTCGATCCTGATGGCAGCACTCGCGGCCGCGTTCGGCGGCGCGTGGGGCGTGCCCCCCTTCACGCTGGCCTTCAACATCATCACTCTGCTGTTCCTGATCACCGCACTGCACATCACGCGCGGGCGGCTCAGCGACGCGATCGCCCCGGCTGCACCCGAGGTGAACGGGCCCGCTGTGCGGACGTCACTCCGGGCGAGCGCCGACGCGGTCGGCAACACCGACGTGGTGGCCGTGATCAACGCGATCTTCCGCGGCATCGGCCAGCTGTTCTTCTGCAACAGCCTCCTCGCCGGTGTGCTGATCATCGTCGGCATCGCGTTCTGCTCCCGGATCGCCGCCATCTTCGCGCTGGTCGGCTCGGCCGTCGGGATGCTGACCGGCATGGCCCTCGGTGCCGACGGCGTGCTGATCTACAACGGCCTGTGGGGCTTCAACTCGTTCGACGCCGCGCTGGCGATCGCCGGCGTGTTCTACGTGCTGACCTGGCGCTCGGCGATACTCGGTGTGCTGTGTGCGATCTTCACCGCCTTGCTCTTCGGCGGCATCGCCTCGATCTTCGTGCCGTGGGGCCTGCCCGCACTCACCCTGCCGTTCGTCTTCGGGACGCTCACGTTCGTGCTGCTGAAGAACACGTCGAAGTACTTCGAGTGGGTGCCACCCTCGGAGGTCGTCACCCCTGAGGAACACCTGCGGCGCGCGCACCGCGAACACGCCATGGCGGCTTCCGGTAACCCGCAGCGGCAAACCGACACCGCATGACTTGTCCGGTCACTCAACCGAAGGGACTCTCGTGGCGAAAGTACTTTGTGTGCTCTACGACGACCCGGTCGACGGCTACCCGAGCTCGTATGCGCGGGACGGGGTTCCCCGTGTCGACCGCTATCCGGACGGCCAGACCACCCCGAGTCCGAGCGCGCTCGACTTCACCCCGGGAGAGCTACTCGGGAGTGTGTCCGGGGCGCTCGGGCTGCGCCGCTTCCTGGAGGCCGCCGGCCACGAGCTGGTGGTGACCTCCGACAAGGAGGGGCCCGACTCGGTGTTCGAGCGGGAGCTCCCGGACGCGGAAGTGGTGATCTCGCAACCGTTCTGGCCGGCATACCTGACCGCTGAACGCATCGCGAAGGCGCCGAAGCTGAAGCTCGCGATCACAGCGGGGATCGGCTCGGACCATGTCGACCTCGCCGCCGCGATCGAACACGGGATCACCGTCGCGGAGGTCACGTACTCCAACAGCGTCAGCGTGTCCGAACACGTCGTGATGATGATCCTTTCCTTGGTGCGCAACTACCTTCCGGCGCACCAGTGGGTGCTCGACGGCGGGTGGAACATCGCGGACTGCGTCGCCCGCTCCTACGATCTCGAGGCGATGAACGTCGGCACCGTTGCCGCGGGCCGGATCGGGACCGCGGTGCTGCGCCGGCTGAAGCCGTTCGACGTCCGGTTGCATTACACCGACCGGCACCGGCTCCCGGCGGAGGTCGAGGCGGAGTTGGACGTCACCTACCACCCGGACGCCCAGTCGCTGGTGCGGGTGTGCGACGTCGTCACGATCAACGCTCCGTTGCACCCCGAAACCGAGAACATGTTCGACGACGCCCTGATCGGCCAGATGAAACGGGGCGCCTACCTGGTCAACACGGCGCGGGGAAAGATCTGCGACCGGGACGCGGTCGTGCGGGCCCTGGAATCGGGTCAGCTGGCCGGGTATGCCGGCGACGTGTGGTTCCCGCAGCCCGCGCCACAGGACCACCCGTGGCGGACGATGCCGCACCACGGCATGACCCCGCACACGTCCGGCACCTCGCTGTCGGCGCAAGCCAGGTATGCCGCCGGGGCGCGGGAGATCCTCGAGTGCTACTTCGCGGGCCACCCGATCCGCGACGAGTACCTGATCGTCGAAGGAGGCAGCCTGGCCGGGACCGGCAAGCATTCCTACAGCTCGAAGTGACTGCCCTTCCTGCCTGGATGTTTCAGGAGATGACCCGGAGCCGCCCTGGTGGCCGGAGGCGGAGTTCCGCGACGACCCGAGCCGTTTCTTCGTCGTCCGGCAGGAAGACGACCAGCTGCTGCGCGTCCTCCGCGAGTTCCAGGGTCTCCCTGTTCAGCCGCAACGAACGTCCGCCCGGGTGGTTCAGCCGCAGAACTCCACGTCGTGGCACGACGGTCGAGTTCAGCCGGCTGGTGAACTCCGGACCGGCGACGGGCGCGAGTTCCGCCGTGAGCCACTCCGAGTTCTCGACCGCGGGGCCCAGCCACAGGTCGAACGCCCGCTCGTCCGCGACCTCGGCCCAGTCGGCGAAGAACGCGCGGGCACGGGGGTCGGTGAAGACGTAGCGGGTGAGGTTCGGGGCCTCGGCGTCGAGCAGTCCCGTTCCGCTCGTCACCGCGGCGAAGCCGCTGGTGTGGGCGAGGATGTCGCCCAGCCGGTTGGTGACCGCGGCGATGCCGGGTTCGAGCAGCCGGAGCGTCTGGAGGACCTGGGCACGCACATCCCACCGCACGGGTGCGGGCCGGACGTGGGCCGTGCACTCCCCGCCGGTGATCTTCGTGAGGTAGCGCAGGTGGGTGCGCTCGGCGGCGGCCAGGCTGAGCGCGTCGGCGAGGGCGTTCACCACCGACACGGACGGGTTGCGGTCGCGGCCCTGCTCGATTCGCGTGAGGTATTCGACGCTGATGCCGGCCCGCGCGGCGAGGTCGGACCGCCGCAGGCCGGGCGAGCGGCGACGGCCGTGCGAAGGCAGGCCCAGCGTGTCCGGCTGGGTGCTGTCGCGCTTGGCCCGGATGAAGTCCCCCAGCGGCGTCCCCATGTCACCGAGCATAAGCCGATCCGGGCGTGCTCAGCGTGGCCGTACGGGGGCCAGCCTGAGCGCGGTCTGGTTGCCGGCCCTGCTGAACCCCACGGTGGTGACCATGGCGAACAAACTAGTGATCATCGTCGGCAGTGTCCGCGACGGCCGGTTCGGCCCCACCGTCGCCTCATGGGTGGCCGAGCAGGCCCGGGAACACGGCGGGTTCGAGGTCGAGGTCGTCGACCTGGCGGACGTCGAGATCCCGCTGTCGCTGCCCGAGGCATCCCCCAAGTACGCCGGCGACAGCTACCCGCGCCCCGCCAGGATGGCGACGCTGACGGCGGCACTGGAGAGCGCGGCCGCGTTCATCGTGGTCACCCCGGAGTACAACCACAGCTATCCGGCGTCGCTCAAGGCGGCCATCGACTGGCACTTCTCGCAGTGGACGGCCAAACCCGTCGCGTTCGTGAGCTACGGCGGCGCGGCCGGCGGGCGGCACGCGGTGCTCCACCTGGAGAACGTGCTGACCGAGCTGCACGCGGTGACGATTCGCGACGGCCTCACTTTCCCGAACTACTTCACCGCATGGGAGGCCGGCCTGCCGCTCGACCCGCAGGCCCCTGCGTACGCGAAGACGATGCTCGACCAGCTGGCCTGGTGGGCGGGCGCGCTGCGGACGGCGCGCGAGGCCGAGCCGTACCCCACCTGAGGGTGTTTTCCCAGTTCAGGACCATTTCACCGGGAAACTGTCGGTGCCTCGGGTCATGATGGTCGGGTGCTGCTCACCCAGATCGTCACCGCGTCCGCCGAGCTGGCGGCCACCCGGTCGAGGAAGGCGAAGATCGCCACCCTCGCCGCGGTGCTGCGCGCCGCCGAGACGACCGAGCTGCCGGCCGTGATCGCGTACCTCACGGGGCAGACGGCGCAGGACCGGCTGGGCGCGGGGTGGCGCACGCTCGCGGAGCTGGCCGTCGAGCCGGCCCCGGAGCCGAGCGTTGAGGTGCGGGAGGTCGACGAGGCGCTCACGGAGGTCGCGGCGGCTTCGGGGGCAGGGTCGGTGAAGCGGCGCGCGGAGGTGCTCACGGCGTTGTTCAAGCGGCTCACTCGAGGCGAGCAGGAGTTTCTCTTCCGGCTGGTCACCGGAGAGCTGCGGCAGGGGGCGCTGGAGGGCGTGATGGTCGACGCCGTCGCCGCGGCGGCCGAGGTCGGCGCCGCGGACGTGCGGCGGGCGTTCATGTTGTCCGGCAAGCTTTCCGTCACCGGCTATGCGGCGATGACCGGCGGCGCGGCGCGGCTGGCCGAGTTCCGGCTCACGCTGGGGCGCCCGATCAAGCCGATGCTCGCGTCGCCCGCGGAATCGCTCGACGAGGCGGTGGCGGAACACGAGCACGCGATCGTCGAGTACAAAATGGACGGTGCGCGAATCCAGGTGCACCGCTCCGGCGAGGAAGTGCGCGTCTACACGCGCACGTTGCGGGAGATCACGTCAAGCGTCTCCGAGCTGGTGGACCTGGTGCGGGCGCTGCCGTGCGAGTCGGTGGTGCTCGACGGAGAGACGCTCGCGCTCACCGACGACGGCCGGCCGAGGCCGTTCCAGGAGACGATGAGCCGCTTCGGCAGCACGCGGGAGGAACAGGTGCGGGCGCTGCTGCTGCGGCCGTACTTCTTCGACTGCCTGCACCTCGACGGCGTGGACCTGCTCGACGCGCCGCTGTCGGAACGCAACGCGGCGCTGCGGAAGGTCGCGGGCGAGCACGTGATCCCCGGCGAGGTGGAGCCGGCCGACGCCGCGGCAGTGCTCGACGCGGCGATGGCGGGCGGCCACGAGGGCGTGATGGTGAAGGACCTGGCGTCGCCGTACGCGGCGGGGCGCCGAGGCCGGGCGTGGCTGAAAGTGAAGCCGGCGCACACCATCGACCTGGTCGTGCTCGCGGTGGAGTGGGGGCACGGGCGGCGCACGGGCACGCTGTCCAACCTGCACCTCGGCGCGCGCGACCCGGACGGTGGGCCGCCGATCATGGTGGGCAAGACGTTCAAGGGCATGACCGACGAGCTGCTGGCGTGGCAGACGAAGCGGTTCCAGGAGATCGAGACCCACCGCGACAGCTACACCGTGTACGTGCGGCCCGAGGTGGTCGTGGAGATCGAGCTCGACGGGGCGCAGATCAGCACGCGGTATCCCGGCGGGCTGGCGCTGCGGTTCGCGCGTGTGGTGCGGTACCGGCCGGACAAGGAAGCTGCCGACGCCGACACGATCGACACCGTGCGCGGCCTGCTGCGGGGTGATCGGGCCGAATGACATCCGGACACCACCGGCCAATTCGCCCGGCCGAGGCCGAAAGGCCAGACGAAAGTCGATGTTGTGCCCTCCGGCGATGCATGAGAGTGGGCTGTACCGCATCGCTCACCACTGGGGAGACGACATGACTTTTCGGGTTCGGTCCGCCGTCCGGCCGATGACCTTGCTCGCGGGTGTCGCGCTGGCCGTCACGGCCGTCGCGGCTCCGGCCGGCGCGGCCACGAACGCGCCGGCTCCCGCGCTGCACCACTTCTCGGCGGCGGCGAAGTCGTTCATCGGCGCGCGCACGGTGGCCGACCGCGTCGCGAAGCTCGACGCCGCGATGTCCGCGCTGCCCAGGGAAAGCGTCGCGTACAACGCCACGAAGCTGTGGAACCAGGGCATCACGGGAGCGGGCGCCACCGTCACCACGCTGGTGTCGTTCGGCGACGACCAGGTGAAGCAGGTGCTCGACGAGTACTCCCAGCGCCACGGTCTGCCGCCGGCCAACGTCGAGGTGCTCCAGCCGTCGGGCTCGGTCCCGGCGTGCACCGACCCGGGCGTCGACACGGCGACTTGCGAGTCCTGGGGCGGCGAGACCGACCTCGACGTCACGATGATGCACGCGATGGCGCCCAACACGAAGATCATCGTCGCCGCGACGCCGGTCGCCGAGACGCAGGGCTTCACCGGGCTGCCCGAGATGATGAACGCCGTCGACTACCTCACGAAGCACAAGCTCACCGACGTGATCTCGATGAGCTTCGGCACCACGGAGGAGAACTTCCCGTCGTTCCAGTCCATCAAGACGCTCGACCCGGCGCTGGAACGCGCGAGCAAGGCGGGCATCACGATGGTCGCCTCCTCGGGTGACGACGGCCCGACCGGCGGCTTCCTGCAGGGCCCGGGCAACTACCCGTACCGCGTGGCGAGCTGGCCGGCCAGCGACCCGCGCGTGACCACCCTCGGCGGCACGCAGCTGCACCTCGACTCCACCGGCACCCGCACGAAGCCGGACGACCTGGTGAACGTGGCCGACAACGGCTTCGGCGAAGGCGCGGGCCTGTCGAAGGCCTACGCGCGCCCGGCGTGGCAGGACAGCGTCAAGAAGATCACCGGCAGCAAGATGCGCTCGTTCCCGGACATCAGCATGGAAGGCGTGCAGGGCACTTCGCAGTCGGCGCCGCTGTTCGCCGGCGTGCTCGCCCTGGCGGTGCAGGCCAACCACGGCAAGCTCGGCCAGATCAACCCCGCCCTCTACGAAAAGCTCGGCCCGAAGGGCGCCAAGGCCGGCATCGTCGACGTCACCACCGGCGACAACAGCCAGGACGGCGTCGAGGGCTTCACCGCCACCCCCGGCTTCGACATCGCCAGCGGCTGGGGCACGGTCGACGCCTCGGTCTTCGTCCCCGCCTTGGTGAAGGCGCTTCGCTGACGCGACCCTGAACAACCACGACGAAGGGCGCGGCCTACGGGCCGCGCCCTTCGTCGTGCTTGCCGAGGCAATTCAGCAACCCGCGACCAGCCGCTCGAAAACCTCCGCCTCGGCCCGATCCGCAGCCACGGACAACTCCCCCAGCATCAGCCGAAGCTCCGCACCGCCAAGGCCCAACTCACCCGCAACCCGCCGTGGGTCGACCTCCGCGGTCAGCCCCATCGTCACCGTGAGCTCGGCCACCGCCTGTTCGGCCGGCACCCCGGGTCGCAGCTCCGCCAGCGCCGCGCGCGCCCCGGCGGCGGCCTCGCCGTACGCCCGCAGCACGAGCGGAAGAAACAGCGCGTGCAAACGGCCGTACCCGAGCCCGTGCCGCGTGGACACCAGGTCGCACACCCGGTGCACCACACCGGCCCGGCCCAGCTCGTGCAGTGCGTGGCCCGCCAGGGCGGCGCCGGCCAGCGCGTCTTGGCACGTCGCGAGGTCACCGGCCGCGAGCGGGGCGAGGCTGCTCCACAGCAGAAGCAGACCTTCGCGAGCCGACGCCAGCGCTTCCTCGCTCGCGGGACGGCACAGGACCTCCAGGCAGTGTGCGACGGCGGTGATGCCACTGCTCGCCACCACCTCGCGGGGCAGCCCCGCGACGAGGTCGGGGTCGTAGAGCACCGCGCGGGGCAGTGCGTGGCCGGACGTCCCCGTTTCCTTGCCGCGGGCGGTGGTGACGAAGTAGCGCGATGTGCGCTCCGCGCCGGAGAAGGTGGTCGGGACCGCGATCAGCGGCAGCCGCAGCGCGAGCGAAACGATCTTGCCCAGCCCGATCGCCGAGCCGCCGCCGATGGCCAGGACCGCGTCGGCGTGCGTTTCCTGCGCCGAGCCGACGGCGAGGTTGGCCTGGTGGGCCGGCACGTGCGCGGGCACGTCCGACCACCGGCCGAGGTAGCGCCCGCCGAGCAGACCCGGCAGCCGGGCGACGACCGGGTCCGCCGACCGGGAGGCCACCGCGAGCACGCGGTGACAACCCAGGGCGTCGGCGACCTCCGGGAGTTCTCGCAGGGATCCGCTGCCCCACACCAGGTTCTGCTCGGGCGCGGCGTCCCGGGACCGGCGGACGGGGTCAGCGGGCCGCGCCACCGTGGCCGTCCGGCGTGTACTGCAGCAGGTGCTGTCCGTAGACGTCCGAGCCGATCGCGGCCAGCGCCGCCGGCACCGGTTCGGGGTCCTGCAGGAAGGGCTGCGCGACGTCGCACGGGTGCTGCCACGTGGCGAACTCCAGGGCGATCTTGTTCACCGGGTCCTCGAAGTAGATCGAGTGACAGAACCCGTGGTCGAGTTCACTGTTGACCTTGATCCCGTTCTCCTCCAGCACCGATTTCGCGTGCTGCAGTTCACCCTCGGAAGGCACCGTGATCGCGAGGTGGTTTCCCGCCCCGAGCAACGAGTTGTCCGCGGCGATCTCGACGTCCTTGAACTCGAAGAACGCGATCGTGTCCTGCTCGCTGATGCGGAAGAAATAATGCCTGCTGCCGGCGAGATTCCCCGGCACCGCACCGGGGAACGGGTCCGGGTCCGGCAATTGCAGCGTCACGACAATGGGAAACCCGAGCACCCCATTGTAGAACTTCACGGTTTCTTCCATGTCATTGGTCACGAAAGCCATGTGGTGACACCCGGTCGTCCGAATCCCCATGACGATTCCTCTCACTGTTCCCGGCAATGCGAGAATGACAGTACGCGCAATCTTGTTTCCACGTCAACGAGATTACCGCAAAGGACCCTGACGGCCCAACGCGCGCACGCTCGGTTACGGTGGGTACGTGACCGCGACGCACGGGGAACGCCCGGTGCCCCACCTCTCGGAGGACGAGCTGCTCGCCTGGCGCGGGCTGCTCGAACTGGAAGCACGCGTGCTCGGCGTACTCGACGCCGAACTGCGCGCGGACCACGACCTGTCGGTCGCCGAGTTCGACACGCTCTACCAGCTGTGGCTCCAGCCCGGCGGCCGGTGCCGCATGAAGGATCTCGCGGAGAAACTGCTGGTCAGCCGAGGCGGGGTGACCAAGCTGATCAACCGGCTCCGCAGCCGCGGCCTCGTGGCCCGCGTGTCGCAGCCCGGTCAGCAAGCCGTCGACGCGCAGCTGACCGAGACCGGCGAGGCGCTCCTCGCCACGGCGATGGACACCCACTTCGACGGCGTCCGCCGGCTCGTGACCTCCCGGCTGTCCGCCGCGGAGCTGCACACCCTCCGCACGGTCACGGAACGCCTGCGCGAGCCGCCCGCCTGAGCACCCCGACGGGGTGACACCGGGTCGTTTCGGCTGGGTCCGAGCAGGCCGGAACCGTAATCTCACCGCATGCCACCGACGCGACTGACCCGGATCTGGTTCGGGGTGACGGCCCTCGTTGTGCTGATCGGCCTCGTCACACAGGGCTTCGTGAGCGCCGGAACACCAGGCCGCTACGCCTCGGCGGGCGCGCGCGTCGCCAACATGTTCGCGTACTTCACCATCGAATCGAACGTGCTGGTGCTGCTGGCTTCCGTCGCGTTCGTGGCCGGCGCGCGGGCCAACGGGCTGCTGCGCGTGCTGTGGCTCGACGCACTGGTCGGCATCGCGGTGACCGGCGTCGTCTACCACGTCGCGCTGTCGGGGCTGCTCGATCTGAGCGGCGCGGCCCTGTTCGCCGACGTCATGCTGCACACCGTGTCGCCGATCATCGCGGTGCTCGGGTTCCTCGTCGCGTCGCCGCGCATCCTGCGGTGGCGCACGGTCGCGTGGTCAGCGTGCTGGCCCCTGGCGTGGCTGGCGTTCACGCTGGTCCGTGGCGCGCAGGGCGGCTTCTACCCGTACCCGTTCGTCGACGCCGCCGAGCTCGGTTACGGCCGTGTGGCCGTGAACTGCGTGCTCATCGCCGTGCTGTTCGTCGCGCTGGCGAGCGTCGCGAAGGTCCTCGACGGCTGGCTCACGCACGCACCCGCCGAAACGCGTTCAGCGGATCGTTGATCCCCGTGTGCACCAGCGCGCGCCACGCGCCGCGGCTGCGATCCGCCGGTTTGCCCGCGGCCAAGCGGTGCAGCTGCTGCGTGTGCCACTGGACTTCGAGCAGGCTGTCGGCCAGGCGGATCCCGGTGTGCGGGCACAGCCGTTCCGCGCGCGCGTCGTCGCCGGCGAGCAACCGCGCCGGCAGATCCGGGTCGACGGTCAGCGGCCGGCCCAGCCCGATCACGTCCAAGGCCCCTGACTGCAACGCTTCGGCCATCCCGGCGGGCGTGGTGAAGCCGCCGGTGACCATCAGCGCGACGTCGCTCACCTGCCGCGCTTTGGCCGCGTAGTCGAGGAAGTACGCCTCGCGCCGCGCGGTGCTCTCGCGACCGCAGCCCATCATCACGGCTTTTTCGTAGGTACCGCCCGAAATCTCGAGCAGGTCGATGCCCGCGTCGCTCAGCGCGCGGACCACACGCAGCGACTCGTCCTCGTCGAAGCCGCCGCGCTGGAAGTCGGCGCTGTTGAGCTTCACCGACACGGGCACGCCGTCGCCGACCGCCGCGCGCACGCGGCGCACGAGCTCCAGCAGGAAGCGGCTGCGGTCGCGGCCCCACTCGTCGTCGCGAAGGTTCGTGAGCGGGGAGAGGAACTACGAGATCAGGTAACCGTGGGCGCCGTGCAGTTGCACGCCGGTGAACCCGGCGTCGACGAAAGTCCGCGCAGCCAACGCGAAGCGGTCCACGATCGTCTCGATCTCGTCGCCGGTCAGCTCGGCGAGCTCGCGCGTCGGGGCGTTGCGCCGGTCGCCGAGCTGCTCACTCAGCGCCGATTTCCCCAGGCGGTGCGGCAACACGGCGCCGCAGCGCAGTTTGAGGGGTTCGGCCAGCAGATCCCGAGCGGCGGTCATGGGCGCTCCCGTCTTCGCGGCTAACTTACCGGCAGTAAGTCTACCCGAAAGTAGATACCGGCGGTATGTCAGCTGGACGGGCGCGTGGGCACTAGGGTCTGCAGACCATGACGGCGATAGTGCAGAACCTGGTCACGTCGGGCGTGTTCGAGCTCGACGGCGGCAGCTGGGAAGTGGACAACAACGTGTGGATCGTCGGCGACGACTCGGAGGTGATCGTGATCGACGCGGCGCACAACGCCGACGCGATCGCGGACGTGGTCGGGGATCGCGCGCTGCGCGCCATCGTCTGCACCCACGCCCACAACGACCACGTCAACGCCGCGCCCGCACTCGCCGAGCGCACCGGCGCGCCGATCCTGCTGCACCCGGCCGACCGCGTCGTCTGGAACCTGACGCACCCGGACCGCGCCCCGGACGGCGACCTCGCCGACGGCCAGACCATCACCGTCGCCGGCACCGACCTCAAGGTGATCCACACGCCGGGCCACGCCCCCGGCGCCGTCTGCCTCCACGCCCCGGAGCTGTCCGTCCTCTTCACGGGCGACACCCTGTTCCACGGCGGTCCCGGCGCCACCGGACGGTCCTATTCGGACTACCCCACCATCGTCAAGTCCATCCGCGAACGCCTTTTCTCCCTCCCGGACGCCACTTCCGTCCGCACCGGCCACGGCGAGGGCACGACGATCGGCGAGGAGAAGGCGGCGTCGAAGGACTGGCCGGAAAGCTAAACCGCGCGCGCAGGCCCGGCGCGCTGGGTACCTGGCGCCTCAACGACCGCTCGATGGCGGGCGGGCCGGCCGGAAAACCATGCCAACCGCGAGGGCGCCGGGCCGAACGGACCGCCCGGCTCGGCGTGGCAGTCGGCTCCGCCAACTCCTAGCCCGGCGACAACTCACGGCCACCGGCCGAAAGCTAAGCCAGCCGGGCCAACGCGTGGGCAGAACGGCTGCCCGGTTCGGCGTGGTAGATCAGCACATCCCACTCCCCGCCCGGCACCGTCAGCACCTGCCGCCCCAACGACAACTCGCCCACCACCGGGTGGCGGAAAACCTTGCGCGGCGCGGCGTTCGTGCGCACGTCGTGGCGAGGCCACAAGCGGGCGAAGTCCTGGCTGGCGGCCAGCAGCTCGGCAACGAGAGCGTCCAGCGCCGGATCGCGCAATGCCGTCCGAGCACGGAGCATCGCCGTCACGTTGAGGGCCATCGTGGCCCAATCCGGATGCAGCGAACGCACCGAGGGGTCGAGGAAAAACGCGCGGGCGAGATTCGTGCCCGGCCGGTACATCGGCGCCAGCGCGACGGCGAGCGGGCTGGCGGCGAGCACGTCCATCCGCCGTCCCCACGCGAGCGCCGGCGCGCCACCGAGCTCGACCAGCTCGCGCACGCCCGCCGGCAGCTCCCCGCCGGTGATCCGGGGTGGCGAAGCGAGCCGGTGGAGGTGGGCGGCGCCGTCGTCGCCCAGGTGGAGCGCGCGGGCCAGCGCGTCGAGCACCTGGGGCGACGGGTGCCGGTCGCGGCCCTGCTCGAGGCGCACGTAGTAGTCCACGCTCACGCCCGCCACCGCGGCCAGCTCCTCGCGCCGCAGGCCCGGCACGCGTCTCGGGCCGTCGTCGGGCAGGCCGACGTCGGCGGGGCTGACCAGCGCCCGCCGGGCGCGCAGGAACTCGCCGATGGCGTTCATCTGCCCAGGTTAACCGTGGGTGGCCCTGTCGCGGCCTGGTGACGGTCGAGCCCTGCGACGACGCTGGCAGTCATGATCACAGCCCTCGTGAGCGGCGCCAACAAGGGTCTGGGCCGCGAAATCGCCCGCGGTCTGGCCCGCCGGGGCGCCACCGTCCTGCTCGGCAGCCGCGACCTCGCCCTCGGCGAGAAGACCGCCGCCGAACTCCACGCCGAAGGCCTGGCCGTGACGCCGGTCCGGCTCGACGTGACGTCCGCAGCGGACATCGACGACGTCGCCCGCCACCTCGAAACCCGCCACGGCAAGCTCGACGTCCTCGTCAACAACGCCGGCGCCCGCTTCTCCGTCGAACCCGCCGAGCTGACCGCGGACCACCTTCGCCGCGCCTACGAAACGAACCTCTTCAGCGTCGCCGCCGTCACCCACCGGATGCTGGGCCTCCTGCGAGCCGCGGAAGCTCCGCACGTGGTCAACGTCGCCAGCACCTCCGCTTCACTCGCCCTCACCACCGCCGAGGGCTCGCAGTTCGCGGCCGCGACGGACACCATCGCCTACTCGTCGTCGAAAACCGCGCTCGTCATGCTCACCATCCGCTACGCGACCACCTTCCGCGCCGACCCCGCGTATGCGCACTTGCGCGTCAACGCCGTCACCCCCGGCTTCATCGCCTCCGACCTCAACGGCCACACCGGCCCCCGCACCGCCGAACAGGGCGCGCGCGTGGTCCTCGACCTGGTCGCGCAGGGCGCCGCGGCGCCGACCGGGGCGTTCCTCAACGAGGACGGCCCCGTGCCCTGGTGATCTCAGGACGTGTGCCGCCGGGCGACCGCCGCGAAGGCCTCGATCGCGTGGTCGAGGTCGCTGGCCGCGGCGGCGACCGGCGGAGGCAGCACAGGCCGGTTGAACGCACCGCCGGCGTCGAGCTCGAAGCGGGTGTGGTGCAGCAGCATGTCCTTGTGCCGCAGCTTGCGGGCCTGGGCGACGAGGTCGTCGGGACCGCTCATCACGAGCAGGCCGTAGAAAGCCCGCATCTGCGCCCGCGCCGTGTAGTACGCGTCCTCGTACTCGGCTTCGCGCGCGACGTCGCCTTCGTCGGCCTCGCCCAGCTTCTGCCGCCGGTGGATCACGTTGAGGTCGACCACGTGCTGGCGCGCCCGCGTCGCGGCCTCGATCAACCCCGCACAACGGTCGGCGCGGTCCTGCAGCAACCGCGCGCGCCGGGCCGCGCGCAGCTTCACCGGCTCCACGAAAGCCCCCAGCGTCACGCCCGCCAGCGACGCGACGGCCGCGATGATCGCGACACCCACAGCGGTCAGCACGGCAGCAGTGTGCCGGCCGGCACCGACAGGAGTCAGCCGATCAGCCGCGGCGCCACCGGGTCGGCCCGCGCGCGCGTGGTCCTCGACCTGGTCGCTCAGGGCGCCGCGGCGCCGACCGGGACGTTCTTCAACGAGGACGGCCCCGTGCCGTGGTGACCTCAGGACGTGTGCCGCCGGGCTCGTAAACCCACCCCGTTTCGGGCGGCGCGATGGCTCTCTGTCGCTTCGGAAATTCCGTGTCGTGGAGTCACCCGTTTATGCTGCCGAGGTGTCGCAGTACCGGATCTCCGAGGCAGCGAGGCTGCTCGGCGTCAGCGATGACACCATCCGGCGCCACATCGACGCCGGAACGCTCACCGCGACCAAGGACAAAGTCAACCGGTCCGTGATCGACGGTGCGGAACTAGCCGAGTTCGCTCGCCTCCAGGGCGAGTCCGCGCCTGATCCGACCTCGGTGGGGAGCTCGGCGCGTAACCGCATGGTCGGGCTGGTCACGTCGATCGTCGCCGACAAGGTCATGGCCCAGGTCGAGATACAGTGCGGCCGCGACCGCGTGGTCTCCCTGATGAGCACGGAGGCGGTCAAGGAACTCGGCCTCGAACCCGGGTCGCCGGCCGTCGCGGTGATCAAAGCGACCACCGTTGTGGTCGAAACGCCGAACGCCTGATCAGCTGCGCACCTCACCCGTCGGATCAGGCGAGCGTGGCTTCGATGACGTAGAGCGCGCCGATGCTCATGGCGAGGATGCCGAGCAGGAGGCGGAGCCCGGTTTCGGGTAACCGGGACTGCAGGCGGGTGCCGAGATAGCCGCCGAGCAACCCGCCGAGCCCGCAGGCCAAGCCGACGAGCCAGTCGGGTGCGATGTCGCCGGTCGAGGTCGTCGCGAGCACGGCGAACGAGGCGGCGCCGACGAGCGAGGTGACGAAGGTCGATGCGAGTGCGGCCGGGGCGGCGGTGGTGACGGGGACTCCGCGGCTGACCAGGATCGGGCTGAGCAGCGAGCCGCCGCCGATCCCGTAGATCCCGCCCACGATGCCGACCACGAGCGCCAGAGCGACGGTCGCGCGCGGCGACGGTGGCGTGTCGGAGCGGTGCGGGCGAGGGTGCAGCGTGCGGACGCAGATCCACAGGCCGAGGGGCAGGAGGAAGGCCGCGGCCAGGAGGCGGAACACCTGCGGACCAGGCACCGCGAACACGCGGATGACGGCTCCGATCACAACGCCGGGCACGGTGCCGGCCAGCAGCAGGCGCGTCAGCCTGCCGCGGAGATGCACGCTCCGGCGGTGCCGGACGAGGGCTCCTGGGCCGGCGACGACGTTGAACAGCAGGTTCGTCGGGGTGACGGCCGGGTTGGGGACGCCGAGGATGCTTACCTGCACGGGAAGGAGGAATACCGCGCCGGACACGCCGGCGGGAGTGGTCACCGTCGAGATGATCAGGCCCGCGACGAACGCGAGCACCTCCGTTGACCAGCTCACTGCTGCCCTTCCTGTCGTCGCGACCGCAACAGCTTGCGGCAGAGGCAGTCCACCAGGCACCTGGGGATGGCCGCCGAGCGTGGCCGTCGCGGGTGTCCTGATTGTGGTGGGTGAGCTGTTCGGCGCTGTCGTCCATACCTCACAGTCGGTAGCCTTGCCTACTCTGCGACGCGGCAGGAGGTAGCACGATGCGACGGGGCTTCGGGCTCAGAGCGCTGGCAATCGGTGCGGTGGCGGCAGTGGTGGCAGCGTGTGGGTCGTCGCCCCCGCCGCAATCGGCTCCGGCGAGCGGGTCCGCTGTTCCGGTCACCGGCACGTTGATCGTGAACGGGGCGGGCACGTTGGCCAAGCCGTTCGCGGCGATGATCGCGGCGTTCAAGGCGCAGAACCCGGGCGTGACGGTGCAGTCGCGCTTCGCCGGGAGCGTCGAGGTGGTGCGGGGCATCACCGAGCTGCACAACCCGGTCGACGTGCTGGGCGTGGCGGACTACTCGCTGATCCCATCGAAGATGTACGGCACGAACGGTGGCACGCAGTTCGCGAACTGGTACGTCGGGTTCGCCTCGAACCGCATCACCTTCGCCTACACCGATCAGAGCAAAGGGGCGGCCGATCTCACGGCGGACAACTGGTACCAGGTGCTCGCGCAGCCGGGGGTGAAAGTCGGCCGGTCCAATCCGGACACTGACCCGTCGGGCTACCAGACGTTGCAGATGCTCGCGCTGGCGCAGACCTACTACCACCAGCCGAACCTGTCGGCCGGGGTGCTGGCGAACTCTCCGCCGGAGACCATGGTCGGCACCGAGACGCAGCTGCTGCCCGCGGTGTCCTCCGGGCAGATCGACTACCTCGGGATCTACCGCTCCGACGCCTTGCAGCACCACCTGAAATTCCTGGACCTGCCCGCACAGATCGACCTGTCCGACCCCGCGCTGGCCGCGACGTACGCGACGGTCAGCGTGCCGACGTCGTCCGGGCCGCGGACGGGCAAGCCGATCGTGTACGCGCTGACCGTGCCGACCAACGCGCCGAACTCCGCGGCGGGGCAGAGGTTCGTCGAGTTCGTGCTCTCCCCGGCGGGGCAGAAGATCATGAGCGACAACGGGTTCTCCGTGGTCAACCCGGCGGTCGCGGGAGTCGCGAACGGCGCGCAGCTGCCCGCGTCGGTGCAGCCGCAGACAGTTCCGGCGAAGCTGCCCGGGGGCTGAATGAGCGACACGGCCGACCGCGTGGTGCCCCGGCGGGTGCACGGGCTGTTCCCCGCACTGCTGTGGGTCGCCAGTGGGCTGCTGCTCGGGTTCATCCTGCTGCCCGTGCTCGGCCTGGTCACCGCCACCTCGCCCGGCGGCCTCCGAGACGCCGCGGCCAGCGACGAGATCCGCGACGCCCTGTTGCTGAGCGTCCAGGACGCCGCGATCACCGCGGTGATCGCCACGGTGCTCGGTGTCCCGCTGGCCTACCTGCTCGCGAAGCGGCGATTCCCCGGGCACGCACTCGTCCAGGCGATCGTGGACCTGCCGCTGGCCGTCCCGCACACCGTCGCCGGGATCTCCCTACTGTTCGTGTTCGGCCGCACGGGCTGGCTCGGCGCCCCGCTGCAGGCCGCAGGCTTGTCCTTCTACGGCACGCAGGCCGGGATCATCGTGGCGATGCTGTTCGTCAGCGCGCCATTCGCCGTCAACAGCGCACGCGTCGCGTTCGAAGCCCTGGACCCGAACGTGGAACGCGCCGCGCGGAGCCTGGGCGCCTCGGCCGGGCAGACGTTCCGGCGAGTCAGCCTCCCGCTGGCCTGGCGCGGAGTCCTGACCGGCGCGGTGCTCGTGTACGCCCGCTCGATCAGCGAGTTCGGCGCCGTCGTCATCCTCGCCTACTACCCGGCCACCGCCCCCGTGACGATCTACAACCTGTTCCTCTCCTCGGGCCTCGCCGAATCCGCGTCGGCCGCGGTGCTGCTCCTGCTCGTCGCCCTGGCCACGTTCCTCGTGCTGCGCACCCTCGCCTCGGGCTGGCTCGTCGCGGGGAACACCCGCGCGCGGCGGTGACACGTGCTCATCGTGTCCGACCTGCGCACCGAGGCGGGATCATTCCGGCTGGGCCCGGTGGACCTCACCGTGTCCCCGGGCCGCGTCCTGGTCGTGCTCGGCCCCTCCGGCGCGGGCAAGAGCATGCTGCTCGACACCATCGCCGGATTCCGCACCCCCGGACGCGGCCGCGTGCTCCTTGACGGCCAGGACATCACCGGTCGGCCCGCCGACCAGCGCCGGATCGGCGTGGTGTTCCAAGACGCGGCCCTGTTCCCGCACCTGTCCGTTCGCGCCAACGTCGGCTTCGCGCCCGCCTTACTCGGCCACCGGCGCAACCCCGAAGTCGACGAGCTGCTCGACCGGTTCGGCATCACGCACCTCTCCCACCGAGCGCCACGCTCGCTCAGCGGCGGCGAACGGCAACGAGTCGCACTGGCCCGCGCCCTCGCCGCCCGACCGGCCGCCCTGCTCCTGGACGAACCCCTCTCGGCACTCGACCAACCCGTCCGCGAAGAGCTGCGCGAAGTGCTCCGGGCGACACTGCGGGACCTGGCCGTGCCCGCCATCCACGTCACCCACGACCGCGACGAAGCACTCCGCCTCGCCGACGACCTGGCCATCCTCAACGCCGGCGCCCTCCGCCAGACCGGCCCCACCGACGAGCTCACCCGCCACCCCACCGACACGGTCACCGCCCGCCTGCTCGGCTGGGCGGAACTCGGCCCCGCGGCCCGCGGCCCTGACGGCCTGCGCGTCGGCGACCTGCCGATCGACCCCGCGGTCCGCTACGGCGCCGCGACGCCGGGAACGGTGTTCTACCGACCGGAGGAAGTCCTCATCGGTGGTCCGGACCGGATCTCGTCCCCCGCGCTGCGGGTGCGAACCCAGGTCGTCGAGGTCGTACGCACGCTCCCGCTCGCCCGGGTCCTGCTCGCCACCACACCACCCCTGACCGCACTCGTGTTGCACCGTGACCTCGAGGGGCTCGATGGGCTCGACGGCGAGGTGGAGGTCACCGTGCCCCAGCACGCGCTGCGCGTCATCGAGCCCGGCACACCACTCCTTCTGCCTGGGTGAGCGCACTTCTCTCGCGTTGCAGGATCGCTGCTCCGCCGCGACGGCCGCGATGATCGCGGCACCTACGGCGGTCAGCACGGTTTGCCGGCCGGCACCGACAGGAATCAGCTGATCAGCCGCGGCGCCGCCGGTTCGGCCCGCACGCGCGCCTTCGCCTCGCGGGCCAGCTCGCGAGCCCACTCCTGCAAGCCGGGGACGTCGATCCCGTGCGGCGGAGCGGCCGCGAACGGCTCGAGGTTCGCCGCACCGCGCTCCAGCAACGCGACGGCGCCCGCGCCGTTGCCGCGCAGGGCGTGGGTCAGGCCGACGGCCAGCTGCGCCAGGCCGCGCCAGAGCTCGCGTTCGGGGCCGTTCGTGGCCTTCCACGCGTCCTCGAAGACCTCGTGGGCGTGGAACGGACGGCCCTCGTCGAGGAGCAGCTGGGCTTCGGTGAGCGTGTCGCCGGGGGTGCGGACCACGCCTTCCGGCTGGCGGGCGACGCCGTCGGCGCCGTACGGCAGCGGCCGGCCGAGGCCGTCGCGCGGGCGGGCGTTGCGCGCTCGGCCCGATTCGTCGCGGTCACGGCCGTTCATAACGGCATTGTTCCACGGGTCACGCCGGGTTCGCGTCGGCGGCGTCAGGCACGTAGTCTGGGGACTCGTGCGCTTTCTCGACGGGCACGTGCCCCCTCATGACCTGACCTACGACGACGTGTTCCTGCTGCCGAACCGCTCGGACGTGGAGTCCCGCTTCGACGTCGACCTGTCCACTGTGGACGGCACCGGTGCGACGATCCCCGTGGTGGTGGCCAACATGACGGCCGTCGCCGGGCGGCGGATGGCCGAGACGGTGGCCCGCCGCGGCGGCTTGGTGGTGCTGCCGCAGGACGTGGACACGGAGGCGGTCGCCGAGATCGTCACGTGGGTGAAGAGCCGCCACACCGTGTGGGACACCCCGCTCGTGCTCACGGGCGGTGACGCCGTGGCAGACGCCCTCAACCTGGTCCACAAACGCGCCCACGGCGCCGTCGTGATCGTGGACGGCGAAGGCCGCCCCGTCGGCGTTGTCGACGAAGCCGCGTGCGCGGGCGTTGACCGCTTCGCGCGCCTGGCCGAGATCGCGGAGCCCGCGACCGTCGCCGTGCCGCTGGACACGCCGCCGCGCGAGGTCTTCGACCTGCTCCACACCCACGGCGGGCGCCTCGCGCTCGGCCTCGACGCCGAAGGCCGCCTCGCCGGCGTGCTGACCAGCGTCGGCGCGCTGCGTGCGGGCGTCTACACCCCCGCCACCGACGCCGGAGGCAAGCTGCGCGTGGCTGCCGCCATCGGCGTGAACGGCGACGTGGCTGCGAAGGCCGAGGCCGTGCTGGCCGCGGGCGTCGACGCGCTGGTCGTCGACACGGCCCACGGGCACCAGGAGAAGATGATCGCCGCACTGAAGGCCGTGCGCGCGATTTCGCCGAGCGTCCCGGTGGTGGCGGGCAACGTCGTCACCGCCGAGGGCACCCGCGACCTCATCCACGCGGGCGCGGACGTCGTGAAGGTCGGCGTCGGCCCGGGCGCGATGTGCACCACGCGCATGATGACCGGCGTCGGCCGGCCGCAGTTCTCCGCCGTCGCCGAGTGCGCCGCCGCCGCGCGCGAGCTGGGCAAGCACGTCTGGGCCGACGGCGGCGTCCGCCACCCGCGCGACGTCGCCCTGGCCCTCGCCGCGGGCGCCTCGGCCGCCATGGTGGGCTCCTGGTTCGCCGGCACCCACGAATCCCCGGGCGACCTGCGCTACGACGAGCAGGGCCGCCCGTACAAGGAGTCGTTCGGCATGGCGTCCAAGCGCGCTGTCGGCGCCCGCACCCGCACGGACAACGTCTTCGAGCGCGCCCGCAAGGCGTTGTTCGAAGAGGGCATCTCCACGTCGCGCATGGCCCTGGACCCCAACCGCCCCGGCGTGGAGGACCTGCTGGACTCCATCTGCTCGGGCGTCCGCTCCTCCTGCACCTACGCCGGCGCGCGCACGATGGAGGAATTCCACGAGCGCGCGTTGCTCGGAGTGCAGTCGGCTGCGGGGTTCGCGGAGGGTCGGCCGCTTCCTTCAGGCTGGTGACCCGTGGGTGTTGCGCCCGGTGACAACCGGACGCAACACCCACGGAGCAGATCAGCCGTGATCCTCCAGCATCTCCGTGACCAGCGCCGCAATCGGCGACCTCTCCGAGCGCGTCAGCGTGACGTGCGCGAACAACGGATGCCCCTTCAGCTTCTCGATCACCGCCGAGACGCCGTCGTGGCGGCCGACGCGGAGGTTGTCGCGCTGGGCGACGTCGTGGGTGAGGACCACGCGTGACGCGGTGCCGAGGCGGGAGAGCACCGTGAGGAGCACGTTGCGTTCCAGTGACTGCGCCTCGTCGACGATCACGAAGGAGTCGTGCAGCGAGCGGCCGCGGATGTGGGTCAGCGGGAGCACCTCGAGCATGCCGCGGTCGAAGACCTCGTCGAGCACGTCCTGGCTGACCAGCGCGCCGAGGGTGTCGAACACGGCCTGCGCCCAGGGCTGCATCTTCTCGCTCTCGGACCCGGGCAGGTAGCCGAGGTCCTGGCCGCCGACGGCGTAGACCGGGCGGAACACCACGACCTTGCGGTGCTGGCGGCGTTCCATCACCGACTCGAGGCCGGCGCACAGCGCGAGCGCCGACTTGCCGGTGCCCGCGCGTCCGCCGAGGGAGACGATGCCGACGTCCGAGTCGAGCAGCAGGTCGAGTGCCACGCGCTGCTCGGCGGAGCGGCCGTGCAGGCCGAACGCCTCGCGGTCGCCGCGCACCAGCCGCACGCGCTTGTCCGCCGTGACGCGGCCGAGGGCGCTGGAGCTGCCCGCGAGCAGCCGCAAGCCGGTGTGGCACGGGAACTCACCCACCTCGGGCAGGCCGTACTCGACCGGGTCGACGGTGCCGCCCGAGAAGAGGCTGTCGATCAGCTCCTGAGGGGCGTCCACGTCGGCCATGCCCGTCCAGCCCGACGGCGTGACCTCACCCGCGCGGTACTCGTCGGCGGCCAGACCCACGGCCCCCGCCTTGACCCGCAGCGGGATGTCCTTCGTCACCAGCGTGACCGACGGCCGTTCCACCGCGAGGTTGAGCGCGCACGCGAGGATGCGGTGGTCGTTGGAGTCGGTCCGGAAGCCCACGGGCAACACCGACGGATCGGTGTGGTTGAGCTCCACCTGCAGGGTGCCGCCCTCTTCGCCGATCGGGATCGGCGCGTCGAGCCGGCCGTGCTTGAGCCGCAGGTCGTCGAGCAACCTGAGCGACTCGCGGGCGAACCAGCCGAGCTCGGGGTGGTGGCGCTTCGCCTCCAGTTCACTGATGACGACCAGGGGCAGCACGACCGCGTGTTCGGCGAATCGCGTCACCGCCCACGGGTCGGAGAGCAGCACAGACGTGTCGAGCACGTAAGTGGACTGCCCGGATTCGGGCGAGATCGAGGCTTTCTCCGGGCCAGAGGCACCGGTCGAAGAACGGCCAGAGGCCTTGCGGGGTGAACGCTGCGCAGTCACGACGGCATCTCCCTCGAGGGCGTGTTGCACCCCACGCCCGCACTCGCTGGGCCGGGCACCTCCCTGGCTGGGTCCGCACTCCCTGACGTTGGCTACGTCAGCGCGCGCGGCCACGAGGGCCGGGTGCCGGCCCCCTCGTGCATCGTGTGGGCGGCTGTGCCGCCCCCTCGATCAACGCCACGACCAGGGCCTCCCGTGAGGGCCCGCACGGAACGCGTGCCCTCACTTCCGGAAGGTACCGACGGATCGCGGTTCGTGCAGGCAGCCACACAGGTGATTCGCTCATTCGTCACCTCACCGTAGGTCGTCCGACATCAACACCCCGTCACTGTCACGCTGCGTCACCAAGCCAGCAATCGGGTGATCACGCGGTGGCGTGATCATGGAAAAAAGATCACCGAACGCGTTCGAAAGATCCGCGCAAAGGCTTGTACCACGGGGTGGACGAGAATGCATTTCGCGTCCTGAAGACAGGACCGGACCGGGTGAACCACGCGATTTCGGCCTCACACAATGGGCGTACCCGGCACTCATTTCGGCCTCGACGAGGGTAATTTTCTCACTGCGGGACACACCACCGGAAACTTCGGTGCCCCGGATCCCAGATATCTCTACCTAGGAGTGTGCGAAGTGCTGAAGAAGGCTGGAATCGTCGCCGGTGCCGCCGCAGGCCTGCTGATGATCGGCGGCACGGCGTTCGCCTCGCCGGCAGACCACGGCTACACCCCGGACCCGACGTTCGGCGACGCCTACGCGACCTTCATCGAGGGCGGCGGGGCCCTGGGCTTCGGCGCGGCCTCGCTGGTCGCCGGTGCTTACACGGGCATCGCCACCACCCCGGCGCTGGTCCTCCACTCGCTGGAGCACCACGGCTGATAGCCGACCTCGGCTACGGAAGGGCCCGGAGTTCCGACTCCGGGCCCTTCTGCTGTGCTCTGTTCTTGTCCGGCCGGGCTCAGGCGCCTCAGGTGCCGAAGCGGCGGTGGCGCCACGCGTAATCGCGAAGCGCGCGAAGGAAGTCGACCCGCCGGAATGCGGGCCAGTACGCCTCCGTGAACCAGAATTCCGAATGCGCCGACTGCCAAAGCAGGAATCCGGAAAGCCGCTGCTCTCCTGACGTTCGGATAATAAGGTCGGGATCCGGCTGACCGGACGTGTAGAGGTGTTCCGAGATGTGGTCCACGTCGAGGATTTTCGCCAGCTCGCGGATCGACGTGCCCTCGTCGGCGTGCTGCAGCAGCAGCTTGCGCACGGCGTCGGCGATCTCCTGCCGCCCGCCGTAACCGACGGCGATGTTGACCTCCATGCCGGTCCGGTCCTCCGTGCGGGCCGCGGCGGCGGTGAGCTTCTTCGCGACGTCCAGCGGCAACAGGTCCAGCGCCCCCATGATCCGCAGCCGCCACGGCACGGCCGGACCCGCGAGCTCGTCGGTGACGTCGGTGATGATCTTCAGCAGCGGCTCGAGCTCGTCGGGGTCGCGGTTGAGGTTGTCGGTCGAGAGCAGCCACATGGTGACGACCTCGACGTCGGCCTCGCGGCACCAGCTGAGGAAATCGGCGATCTTCTTGGCACCCGCGCGGTGCCCGTCGGCCACGTCGGCGAACCCGGCTTCCCGCGCCCACCTGCGATTTCCGTCGAGCATGATCGCGATGTGCCGCGGATGGCGGCCCCGCGCCTGCTGGATCAGGCGGCGGCCGTAGACGCTGTAGACGACGTCGGACAGGAAGGACCGGAGGCTCACGTCGGCTGAGCGTACGCACCCCCGCGTCACACGTGTGACGCGCCACGGGGGGTGGCGAAAAACCTACGCTCCCGTAGCGTGGGGTCGGTGAGCGTGACGACCGAACCCACACCGTCCGGCCCTGCGCCAGTGGACACCCGCCCGCGCCTGCGCGGCCACATCCACTTCTGGTCCTTCTTCGGTGCCCTCGCGGGCGCCGCCGCCCTGGTGAGCCTCGCCGCGTCGACCGTCTCGCCCCTGGCCGCCCTGGCGACGTCCGTCTACGGCCTGACCGTGCTCGGCGTCTTCGGCGTGAGCGCGCTGTACCACCGCCGCCTGTGGAGCCCACGCGCGTACAAGTGGATGAAGCGCGCCGACCACTCCATGATCTTCCTGTTCATCGCCGGCACCTACACCCCGTTCACCCTGCTGGCCATGTCGAAGCCCACGGGCTACATCATCCTGGCCATCGTCTGGGGCGGCGCCATCCTGGGCGTCGCGATGAAGATGCTGTGGCCGAACGCGCCCCGCTGGCTGGGGGTGCCGATCTACATCGCCCTGGGCTGGGTGGCGGTCTTCGTCATGCCGGAGCTCGCCCAGCACGCCGGCGTCGCCGCCCTGGTGCTGATCTGCGTGGGCGGTCTGTTCTACACGATGGGCGCGGTGTTCTACGCGGTGAAATGGCCGAACCACTGGCCGGAGACGTTCGGGTATCACGAGTACTTCCATGCGTGCACGGTGTTGGCGGCGGTGTCGCATTACGTCGCGATTTGGTTGGCCCTCTACGCCTAGCAGGTGCCCCTGGCGATCACAGCCCCGTTCTCGGCACGTACCTGCAATCCGATCACGCGGAGGACGGTAGCGCGTAGCTACCGCAACAGCAGGAGCACCGCCGCTCCGATCGTGCCGCGCGTGATGAGGAGCAGGAGGGCGTAGCGGAGCGTCGTGGGCCAGCCGGCGGTGGCGGCGGTGAGCAGGGCGGTGTGAGTGGTCCCCCGTGTGGCTGTCAAGGCCAGGACCTCCGGTGGGTGCGGATTGCGGACCCCCCGGCGAGAAGATGTCGCCAGGCGCAAGGGTAGCGGCAGGCGGCCGAGCCGGGCGAGCGGCCGATCAGGTGGCGTCCGCGCGCCGAAGCGGTGTCACGAGTGCAGCATCGGCGCCGCCAGGAACTGTGACGGGATTGCGAAGGCGTCCACGAGGGTGCCCGCGTGGGGACGCAGTGAAGCGCACAGCTCGTTCACCGCGGCGGTCACGGCCTTGGACCGCGAAGTCGTGAGGCGGCCGTGTTCGAGGAACCAAGCCCGGTCCTCCTCGATCGCCGACAGGGCGTACAGATCGCACACCCGCGAGAGCAAAGCCGCGGCCTCCGGATCCGAGCAAGCGTCGACCGCGCGAGCAAATGCCGACAGCACAAGGTGATCCACGTGCACCCGGCCGGCGCGCAGCACGTGGTCCTGCGCGGCGCTGAAGACGCCGAACGGGTCGTCGGCGGCTTTGCGCAGGCGGTTGGCGACGCCGTCGAGGACATGTTCCTCGCGGTCCTCGAAGAGGCGCAGCTGCCATTCGCGGTCGAAGAGCACCTCGGCGTCGTCGGATTCCGTCAGGCGTTCCACGAACTTGCGGGCGGAGGTGCGTTCCAGGACAGCGCCCACCAGCTGCTCGGCGACGAAGCGCGCGGTCGCAAGTGGACTGAGGTCCGCGAAGTGCTCTTTGTATTGTGTGAGAAGGCCTTTGGCCACGAGCTGGAGCAGCACCGTGTTGTCGCCTTCGAAGGTGGTGAAAACGTCGGTGTCGGCTTTGAGGCCGGCCAGCAGGTTTTCCGACAGGTAGCCGGCGCCGCCGCAGGCTTCGCGGGCGGCCTGGATCGCGGCGGTGGCGTGCCAGGTGTTGGCGGCTTTCAGGCCGGCCGCGCGGGATTCCAGTTCGCGTTGTTCCTCTTCGGGCGCGTCGGGCGCGATGTCGTTCAGCTTCGCGACGAGCTCTTCTTGCGCGAAGTGCAGCGCGTATGTCTTCGCGAGCGCCGGCAGGAGCTTGCGCTGGTGGCCGAGGTAGTCGAGGATCACGACCTCCTCGCCGTCAGGGCTCTTGAACTGCCGGCGCTGCTCGCCGTAGCGGATGGCCAGCGTCAGCGCGCGTTTCGTGGCGCTGCCGGCACTGCCGCCGACGCTCACGCGGCCGCGGATGAGCGTGCCGAGCATCGTGAAGAAGCGGCGGCCGTCGCTTTCGATGGGGCTGGAGTAGGTGCCGTCCTCGGCGACGTCGCCGAAGCGGTTCAGCAACGCTTCGCGCGGGACGCGGACGTGGTCGAAGGCCAGGCGGCCGTTGTCGACGCCGTTGAGACCCGCCTTGCGGCCGCAGTCCTCGATCGTCACGCCCGGCATCGGCGCGCCGGAGTCGTCGCGGATCGTCACGAAAAACGCGTGCACGCCACGGGAATCGCCACCCGTCACGAGCTGCGCGAAGACCACTGCGGCGTGGCCGTCGCGCGCCGCGTTTCCGATGTATTCCTTGGTGGCGCCGGGATCCGGGCTGTGGACCACGAACTCCTGCGACGCCGGGTCGTACGTCGCCGTGGTGTGCAGGTGCTGCACGTCGGAGCCGTGGCCGTGCTCGGTCATCGCGAAGCAGCCGAGCAGGTCGAGGTCCATGATGCGCCGCAGGTACTTCTCGTGGTGGCGCTGCGTACCGAGCAGTTGCACGGCGCCGCCGAACAGCCCCCACTGCACGCCGGCCTTCACCATCAGCGACAGGTCGCCGAGGCCGAGCATCTCGAACGACACCACCGAACCGCCGATGTCGCTCTGCCCGCCGTACGCGCGGTCGAACCCGAGCGCCGGCCGGTCGGTGGCGGCGAGTTCGCGCAGCTGGTCGAGTACCTGCGCGCGGTGCGCCTCGACGTCGAGGTCCACGGGGTCGCGGAACTCCTCGCCCGACATCTGCGCGCGCACGCCGCCGCGTAGCTCGGCCCAGCGGCCGTCGAGGACGGCGGTGAGCGCGTCCGGCTCCACCTTCGCGGGAACGGCAGGGATGTCCACGGCTCCTCCGATGCAGCTGGCGGCTACTCACTGGTAAGCCTGCCCCCGCCGCCGCGTCGTCGCAGGTCGAGGTGACGAAGACGACTCGATCGTTTGGTGGTTGTCCCGGTGGGGAAGCCCGCGGCGATGAGTTCACAAGCCACCGCCACGGGGGTCTCTGCGACGGATCGGCGGACTTTGCGAGGACGGTGACGTTTCCGCGCCTGACGGGGACATTCGGGCGACCGGCCTCGGCGCCGATCAGTAGCCGACCGTGCGCGCGGGGGACTTTCGCGCCGCCGCGAGAAGTTGTGTTCCGCGGCTTCGCCGCCAACACAAACGTGCGACGGCAACGAATGGTGGTCAGCTCACGCACGGCGGGGACTTTCGCGCCGCAGGCCCAACTCCACACCGACGACGCTGAGGAAGCACTCACGCGGGCCGGGCGCGTTCGCCGGCCACCCCCACACGCGAAAGGGACTCTCGCGCCGAAGCACGAGAGTCCCCGCCGGTACCCGGCCGTCAGCTCAGGTCCGGGCCCTTCGAGCGCAGGTCGTCGACCTTGGTCATCGCGTCGCGCAGCTCGGCGAGCCACGTGTCGGCGTGTTCGCCCACGAGCCGGACGGCCCAGGCCAGCGCCTCGGAGCGCGAGCGGGCGACGCCGGCCGCGACGAGGGTGTCGAGGACCAGCCGTTCGGGCTGGCGCAGGCGTGTCATCACGGGCGCGGACAGCGTCGTGAACAGCACCTGCGTGCCGCCCAGATTGGCGCCCCACGCGACCTTGCGCTGGTAGCGGTGCTCGGCCTGCCGGGCGATCTCGATGCGCTCGTCGCGCGTGTCCTCGCGGAACCGGCTGATGCGGCCGTCCTCCGCGGCCGCGCGGGCCGCGTCGTCGGCGAACTCGCCGGTCAGCGCGGGCAGCTCGCCCACGATGATGATCTCCTCGCGGTCGACCGTGACCTCCGGGTCGCCCGTGAACCAGCCGTCCGGGAGGCGCCCGCCGAACCAGGCGGCCGCGTCTTCGGCCGACGGCACCTCGGCCTGCTGCCAGCCGCCGCGGCCCTTCCAACCTCGTCCCATGTGTCCCACCACCTTGAAGTGCGTGTACATGTTCGCCTCCGCGATTACATGATTACCTCGCTACTCAAGCTACGCCGAATACACGTCGGGCAGGGCACTGTTCACCAGGGGCGGAACTCAGAGCTGCGCGAGCAGGTCCTCCGCCGAGGTCACCGGGCGATCGCAGACGTAGCCGCGGCAGACGTACGCCGCCGCAGCGCCGTCCACCAGCGGACGGTCCGCCAGCAGCGGCACGCCGGGCGCATCCGGAGCGCCACCCAGCACCACGCCGCCGCCGTGGATCTGCCGCGCGGCCGCCGCGACCAACTCCGCCCGGTCCTCCCCGACGACGGCCACCTGCACCGGCCCCGACTGCGCCGCTTCAGCCACCGAAAGCCAGTGCCCGGCGAAGCGCGGCGCCCGGCCCACCAGCAGGCCGGCGCGCTGCAGGGCCGCATCGGCCGCGTCGCGATACCGCGCGGCCTGCTCGAACCCGGCCAGCGCGGAAGCCGTCAGCAACGCGCCCGCCAACGCCGAAGCCCCCGAAGGGCTCGCGTTGTCCGTGGGGTCGGAAGGGCGCTGTACCAACGTTTCCGCGTCGTCCGCGGTGTCGTGGTACGCGCCCACGGCGTGCGAAGCGAAGTGCGTCAACGCCAGGTCCAGCAGCCGCGAAGCCTCCTCCAACCACCGCGGCTCGCCCGTGGCCTGGTGCAGCGCGAGCAGGCCGTCGGCCAGGCACGCGTAGTCCTCGAGGACGCCCGCCGGCACGCCGACCACGCCGTCGCGCGAGCTGCGCCGCAGGCGGCCGTCCACGAGGTGAGTGGAAAGCAGCAGCGACGCCGCCCCGCGCGCCAGCTCGATCCACTGTGGACGCTCCAGCGCGACACCCGCCTCGGCGAGCGCGGTGATGACGAGGCCGTTCCACGCGGCCACCACCTTGTCGTCGCGCGCCGGCTGCGGCCGCGAAGCCCGCGCCGCCAGCAACGCCTGGCGGACGCGCTCGAAGCGGTCGGCAGACTCCGGCTCACCCGGCAGCTGCAACGTCGACGAGCCTTTTTCGAACGTCCCGGACTCCGTCACCGAAAACACCGAAGCCGCCCAGACGCCGTCCTCGTCGCCGAGCACTTCGCGCAGCTCGGCGGGCGTCCAGACGTAGGTGAGTCCCTCGACGCCGTCGGTGTCCGCGTCGAGCGAAGCCGCGAAGCCGCCCTCCGCGGTCAGCAGATCCGCCTCCAGGAACCGGACGATCCCCTCGGCGACGCCCAGCGAGAACGAAGACCCCCGCCGCGCCAAATGGGCGTAAACCCGGAGCAGCAAAGCGTTGTCGTACAACATCTTCTCGAAGTGCGGCACGATCCACTCGGCGTCCACGGAGTACCGCGCGAAGCCGCCGGCGAGCTGGTCGTGGATGCCGCCGCGGGCCATGGACTCCGCGGTCGACGAAGCGAGCGACAACGCTTCGGCCGAGCCCGTGCGCTCGTGGTGGCGCAGCAGGAACTCCAACACCATCGACGGCGGGAACTTCGGCGCGCCGCCGAACCCGCCGTGGACGGGGTCCACCTCGGCCGCGAGCTTCTCGACGGCGCCGGCCAGCACGCCGGCGTCCACCGCCGAAGCCTGCAACGGCCCGCTCTGCTCGGTGAGGTGCCCGATCAGCCGCTGCGCGCCCTCGCGCAGGTCTTCGGGACGCTCGGCCCACGCCTCCGAGACGGCCACGAGCAGCTGCCCGAACGACGGGATGCCCGGCCGCGGCGTCGGCGGGTAGTAGGTGCCGCAGTGGAACGGCTCGCCCTCGGGCGTGAGGAAACAGGTCATCGGCCAGCCGCCCTGGCCGGTCATGGCCTGGGTGGCGGCCATGTACACCGCGTCGATGTCCGGCCGCTCCTCGCGGTCGACCTTGATGTTCACGAAGTGCGCGTTCATCAGCGTCGCGGTGCCCTCGTCCTCGAAGGACTCGTGGGCCATCACGTGACACCAGTGGCACGCCGCGTAGCCGACCGACAGCAGGATCGGCACATTGCGCTGCCGCGCCTCCGCCAGCGCTTCAGGCCCCCACTCGCGCCAGTCGACGGGGTTGCCCGCGTGCTGCAGGAGGTACGGGCTGGTCGCGTCCGCCAGTCGGTTCGCCATGACACCAGGGTGGCATGGCGCTGGTCGGGGCCAGTCAGGCACGTCGGCGAACCCGCCTGGCGGGCGAGGTCAGTCGGACTTGGCCCGCGCCGGGTCGGCCGGCTCGGCGGCCTTCACCTCGATCTGTTCGCCCGCGTCGTCCGACGCCGGTGTTTCGCCCGAAACCTCCGAGGCAGGTTCCTCCTTGTCGAAGCTCGCCGGCACCTTCTTCAGGTGCTTGCTCATCGACCGGATGAGGAACGCGACCGCGATCAGGAACAGGATCAGCACCAGGAAGCCGACGGGCGAGGACTTGCCGAAGTCCTCGCCCTGACCGCCGTTGTCACCGCTGTCGGGCTGCTGGGCCAGGAACAGGGCCGAGGCCGTCAGCGGGGCGACCGCGACGGCCGGCACACCGAAACTCATGGACTCACCTTCTCCTTGATGCCGGCGAACAGATCATCCTCCGGCAGCGTGCTGTCCACCAGGGAGCGGTTCAGTTCGTACTCCTCGGTCGGCCACGTCTCGCGCTGGATCTCGAGCGGGACCGCGAACCAGCGGCTGGTCGGGTCGATCTGCGTGGCGTGCGCCTTCAGCGCCTCGTCGCGCACCTCGAAGTATTCACCGCACTCGATCCGGGTGGTCACCCGCTCCATGATGTCGGCTCGATCCGGGTCCCAGTTCTTGAGCCACTCCTCGTAGGGCGAGGGCAGGCCGGCCTTCTTGAGCGCCTCGTCGAACAGGAGCATCCGGGCCTTGGAGAAGCCGTGCACGTAGTAGAGCTTGAGCGGCTGCCACGGGTCACCGGCGTCCGGGAAGCGGTTCGGGTCGCCCGCCGCGTCGAACGCCGCCATCGACACCTCGTGGGTGCGGATGTGGTCCGGGTGCGGGTACCCGCCGTTCTCGTCGTAGGTGATCAGCACGTGGGGGCGAAACTCCCGCACCACGCTCACCAGCGCCTCGGTGGACTCCTCCAGCGGCACCACGGCGAACGAGCCCTCGGGCAGCGGCGGCAGCGGGTCGCCCTCGGGCAGCCCGGAGTCGACGAAGCCGAGCCAGCGGTGCTGCACCCCCAGGATCTTCGCCGCGCGCGCCATCTCGTCGCGGCGGATCTCGGCCATGTTGGCCAGCACCTCGGGCCGGTCCATGGCGGGGTTGAGGATGCTGCCCGCCTCACCGCCCGTGCACGTCACGACCATGACCTCATGGCCCTCGGCGACGTACTTCGCCATCGTGGCGGCACCCTTGCTGGACTCGTCGTCCGGGTGCGCGTGCACCGCCATGAGACGCAGGTTTGAGGCGCGGTCGCTCGTCATCAGCTCGTCAGCTCGCACCATGTTCCGAACGACCCTTTCGTGTCCCGTTATTCCGTCGTACCCTGCCCCGGCTCCCAGCCACCGGAGCGGCTCGCGGATACTCGACGACAGGTGGTGCCCCCAGTCGGGCTCCACCCATTGTCCCCACGGGTACGACAAGAACGACCGGAGGCCCGGACTTGCAGACCGGAGAGACCGCAACCGCCGAGGGAGACGCCCACCCGGCGCCGCCCGCGGACCGGTACGGCTCGCCCGCCAAGACCGGGTCGAAGCGCTGGAAGCGCTGGGTTTTCGGCGCGGTCGCCGTGGTCGCGAGCTTCGGCGTGGCGTGGATCGCCTACGTCAACCTCGGCCAGACGTCGATCGACGCCGAGCGGGTGGCGTTCGAACCCCGCCCGGGCAACGCGATGGAGATCACCATCAACGTCACGCGTGACGACCCCGACAAGGCCGGGGTGTGCGTTGTGCAAGTGCAGGACAGGTCCGGCTCCGAGAGCGGCCGGAGAGAGGTGCTGGTTCCCGCCGGGGCCGGCCACAGTCGAGTGAGCACAGTCGTGAAGAGCATCGGGGAACCGGTGACGGCCGACGTGTACGGCTGCTCGTACTCCATACCACGTTACATGTCAACCCCATAGCGGCCAACGGGGTGAAATGCGCGGCGAGTGTCCGCGCGACGTGGAATGGACCGGCGTCGCTGCATCCTGCCGTGATAAGCTGACACACCAGCACGGCCCGAGGCGGGCCGTGTTTTTCCTTTATCCCAGCCGTGCGGGCGCAGTGAGCCCGTGCGGAGGCCGGTTTGAACACCCAAGCCTGGCAGGCCCGACGAGGAGATGGTGACCGTGAGCGACAAGGTGACCTGGCTGACCCAGGATGCCTACGACAGGCTCAAGCACGAGCTCGACGAAATGATCGAGAATCGTCCGGTCATCGCTGCGCGCATCAACGACAGCCGCGAAGAGGGAGACCTCAAGGAAAACGGCGGCTACCACGCGGCGCGCGAAGAGCAGGGCCAGGCCGAGGCGCGCATCCGCCACCTGCAGGAACTCCTGCGTTCGGCGAAGGTCGGCGAGGCACCCGCGGACGACGGCACCGCCGGTCCCGGCAAGGTCCTCACCGTGAAGTACGCGGGCGACGACGACGAGGAGAAGTTCCTCCTCGCCACCCGTGAAGAGGGCGCCGAGGGCGCGCTCGACGTGTACTCGCCGGAGTCGCCGCTGGGCAAGGCCCTGCTCGGCGCCAAGGAAGGCGAGTCGCGCGAGTACGAGCTGCCCAACGGCCGTACGCAGCAGGTCACACTGGTCAAGGCAGTGCCTTACATCGAGGCCTGACCCACCGCGGTCTTCGCGTACCCGGCTCGCATGAGCCGGGTACGCGACTAGCGTGGCCCCTGAACACCACTGGGAGGCCACGATGAGCACAGAACCGCTGTGCCGCACGTGCGGCATGCAGTACCCCGAGCCCCGTGACGACTGCCCGATCTGCGAGGACGAACGCCAGTACGTGCCGCTCACCGGCCAGGCGTGGACCGACCTCGCAACGCTGCGGTCGAGTGGCGAGTACCGCCCGCGCATCGAAGAGCAGGGGCCGGGCGTGATCGGCATCGGTTCCGAACCCGGTTTCGCGATCGGCCAGCGGGCGCTGCTCGTGCGGGCCGAATCCGGCAACTTCCTCTGGGACTGCGCCGCTTATCTCGACGACGCGCTGGTGCGGCAGGTCACCGACCTCGGCGGCATCACGGGCATCGCGATCAGCCACCCGCACTACTACACGACCATGGTCGAATGGGCCCACGCCTTCGACGTGCCGATCTACCTTCACGAAGCCGACCAGGAGTGGATCGGGCGCCCCGACCCGTCGATCCGGCTGTGGTCGGGCACCACCCTCGACGTGGCCGACGACCTGCGGCTGATCAACCTCGGCGTGCACTTCACCGGCGGCACCGTGCTCCATTGGCCGGCCGGTGAAGACGGCCGCGGGGCGCTGCTGTCCGGCGACATTGTGCAGGTCATCCCCGACCGCACCCACGTCGCTTTCATGTACAGCTACCCGAACCTGATCCCGGAACGGCCGAGCGTGGTGCGGCGCGCGGCCGAACTGCTGGAGCCCTACGCGTTCGACGCGATCTACGGCGCGTGGTGGGACCGGATCGTGCGCAGCGACGGGCACGAGGTCGTGCAGCGTTCGGCGAAGCGGTACCTGGCCCACACTCTCGACGCGTTCTAACCGCGCGCGGTGCGTTCCAGCAGCGGACGCACCCGCGGTGGCACCGGCGTGGACAGCGCGATCGAGGTCGACGTGCGCAGCACGCCGTCCACGCCGACCACCTCGTCGATCACGCGTTGCAGGTCGTCGTTGTCGCGCGCGACCAGGCGGACGAACAGGTCGCCCTGCCCGGTGGTGGCGTGCACCTCGCACACCTCTTCGATGGCGGCGAGCGCCTCGGCGACGCTGCCGCGCCGGCCCTGCGCGATCTCGAGCACGGCGAACGCGGTGAGCCCGTAGCCCATCGCGGCGAGGTCGAGCTCGGGCGGGAAGCCGCCGAGGATGCCGCGTTCGGTGAGCCGGTCCAGGCGCGCCTGCACGGTGCCGCGCGCGACGCCGAGGCGGCGCGCGCACTCCAGCACGCCCAGCCGGGGCGAGTCGGTGAGCAGCAGCAACAGCCGGGCGTCGAGCGAGTCGAGCACGGTTTCCTCCCTGCGCAGGTTGTCCACGTTGACCGCAGCTTACGGCTTGCCGCTGGGCACATTGTCCAGCGAATTCGGTGACCGTTGCTCATCTTGCCGTGGCGCAACCATGCTTCAGGGCATGACCCACACCATGGATCCGCAGGGCGCACTCGACGACGTCAGCTTCGACCAGCTCCGTCAGCTCGTGGGGCTCGTCGAGCACGACGCCAGCAAAGACCCTTTCCCGGTCAAGGCACTCGACGCGGTGGTTTTCGTCGCCGGTAACGCGACGCAGACCGCGTGGTTCTACCAGGTCGCGTTCGGCATGCAGCTCGTCGCGTACTCCGGGCCGGAGACGGGCCGCTTCGACCGCAAGGCGTTCGTGCTGAAGTCGGGCTCGGCGCGGTTCGTGATCACCGGCGGCGTGCGGCCGGACTCACCGCTGCTCGACCACCACCGTCGCCACGGCGACGGCGTGAGCGACCTCGCGCTGGAGACGACCGATGTGGACAAGTGCGTGGCGCACGCCCGCGCGCAGGGCGCGACGATCCTCGAGGAGCCGCACGACGTCTCCGACGAGCACGGCACCGTCCGGATGGCCGCGATCGCGACATACGGCGAAACCCGCCACTCGCTGATCGACCGGTCGCGCTACGACGGCGTGTACCTGCCCGGGTTCGAGGCGCGCGACAGCACGGTGACGCGGCCGGCAGATGCGCCAAAGCGGCTGTTCCAGGCGGTGGACCACTGCGTGGGCAACGTCGAGCTCGGCAAGATGGACTACTGGGTCGACTGGTACCACCGCGTGATGGGCTTCGTGAACATGGCGGAGTTCGTCGGCGACGACATCGCCACCGACTACTCGGCGCTGATGAGCAAGGTCGTTTCCAACGGCAACCACCGCGTGAAGTTCCCGCTCAACGAACCCGCTGTGGCGAAGAAGAAGTCGCAGATCGACGAGTACCTCGAGTTCTACGAGGGCGCCGGCTGCCAGCACATCGCGTTGGCCACCAACGACATCATCGCGACGATCACCGCGATGCGGGCCGCGGGCGTCGAATTCCTCGACACGCCTGACTCCTACTACGAGGACCCGGAGCTGCGCGCGCGGATCGGCGAGGTGCGCGTTTCGATCGAAACGTTGCAGGAGCACAAGGTTCTGGTCGACCGCGACGAGGACGGGTACCTGCTGCAGATCTTCACGAAGCCGATCGGCGACCGGCCCACGGTGTTCTACGAGCTCATCGAGCGGCACGGTTCGCTGGGCTTCGGGAAGGGGAACTTCAAGGCGCTGTTCGAGGCGATCGAGCGGGAGCAGGAGCGCCGGGGCAATCTCTGACGCCCTTGCGGCGCCACAGGAAACCCTCGATCGGCGTGGTTGTCAAGGATTGAGTGGTGCGAGCGGCCCGTTCGCGACAAAAAGTCGCGGGCGGGCCGCTTGCCACGTTTTGTGTCGGCGCGGGCACGTACAGTCGATTCAGGTGCCGGCGAGACCGGTTGACCCGGATGGCAAACTGGGCCGATCGGATCAATTCGGACGGCACCGGAACCTGGGGCGGGCCGGATCCGTCACTGTGGGGAAGTCGGCTCGAGAGGAACGGGGGCCCGATGTCGGACGGCGTCGACGCCAGTCAGCGGATGGTGGACGGCTGGACGCGGCAGCTGCAGGAGACGGCTGCGCGCTACCAGGCGATGGCCGACCGCATGCAGGGCCAGACCGTGACCGAGCGGGCGAAGGACGGTTCGGTCGAGGTGACCGTGGATGCCAAGGGGCTGCTGAAGAACCTGGTGATCTCCGAGTCCGCGGGCGGCAAACGGATGGCCGAGGTGTCGGCACAGGTGATGCAGCTCGTACAGAAGGCGCAGGCGCGGATTCCCGAGCTGCTGCAACAGGTTGCGAGCGAGACGCTGGGCACCGACGCCACCGGCGACAAGCTCGTGGAAGACGCGAAGAGCACGTTCCCCGCACCGCCGCCGGAAGAGCCACCGCCGCCGCCGGCACCTGTGCACCGGTTCGGGCCCGAGGATTCCGACCCGCCTCCCCCGCCGCCGGCCGCGCCGCCGCGGCAGCAGGCCCCGCCTCCGCCACCACCGCGTCGCCGCCGGACCGAGACGTCCGACGATGACGACGATTTCGGCGGCTCGATCCTCTCCTGATTCAGGTTTCTTACACAGCCATCCTGGGGGATGAACACCATGGCACCTAAGGGATACGAGGTCGGCAGCGACCTCGAGGCGCACGCGGGCCAGCTCGACGGGATCAGCGACGGGCTGCGGCAGGCCGTCGACGCCGCGAACCAGGTCAGCATGCCCACCGACGCGTACGGCATCCTCTGCCAGCCGTTCCGGGCCATGCTCGACCCGGTGGAGGAGTTCGGCATCAACGCGTTGCAGAACACCGTGACGGCGATGGACGCGCAGGCGCAGAAGGTCCGCAACGCCGCGCAGGCGTACCAGACCTACGAAACCGGCACGACCGACGCCATCGCTTCCACGAAGGTCCCCGACTGATGGCCGACGGCAACCCGCTCGTCGTCCAGGCGAAGCAGGACGGCGACGGCCCCGGGCCGCTCACCGCGGGCAACGGCGACTACGGCTACGCCACCGGCATCGGCGTGGCCGAGTCGGCGATGGACGCGTTCAACGGCATCAAGGACGGCGACTGGGTTTCCGGCGGCCTCGGGGTGCTGAGCCTCGCGGGCGAGATCGCGGGCGCGGCGATCGACCCGTTCGGCTACCTGATGTCGTCGGTGGCGTCGTTCCTCATGGAGCACGTGCAGCCACTGAAGGACATGCTCGACTCGGTGGCGGGCAACCCGCCCGTGATCCAGTCCTATGCGGACACTTGGGGCAACGTCGCGAAAGCGTTGCAGGACAGGCAGGCCGACTACACCAACGCGGTCAAGACCGGCACCGCGGAGTGGACGGGCGACGCGGCCGACGCGTACCGCAAGGGCGCGGCGGAGTGCGCGGAGGCCCTCGGCGGGGCCGCCACGGTGGCGAGCGCGATCGGCACCGTCACGATGATCATGGGCCAGGTCGTGTCGTTCGTGCGGGAGACCGTGCGGCAGCTGATCGCCGACCTGGTGGGCAAGTTGATCTCGTGGGTGATGGAGGAGGTCTTCTCCCTCGGCTTCGGCACGCCACTGGTCGTCGCGCAGGCCGTCACGGCGATCTCAAAGTGGGGCGAGAAGATCAGCGGCCTGCTGACCAAGCTGTGCGACACGATGCGCCGGGTGTCGCCGCTGCTGGGCAAGCTGGCCGACGTCTTCACGAAGATCATCAAGATCCTGGGCAAGCTGGCGGGCAAGGTCACGGGCCTCGACGTGATCAGCACGAAGAACATCAAGGCCGGCGGGTTCGCGCACCGCACGGGCGGTGGCGGCTCAGGCGGTGGTTCGCACCACAGCGGTTCCGACGGTGACGGGGACTCGCCCGGCGGCGAGGGTTCGGACAGCCCGGATGGCTCGGGCAGTTCGCATTCGGGTGACTCGGACGCCGACAGTTCCCACTCCGGTGAGCCGGACTCCGGCAGCTCGCGGTCCGGCGACTCGGATTCCGGTAGTTCGCACTCCGGCGACTCGGACGCCGACGGCTCGCACTCCGGTGACGGTGACTCCGCGTCGTCGAGCCCGGACGGCGGTGGTCCCTCCACAAGGGACGGTTCTTCCGGTGACTCGTCGCGCCGGAGTACGGGCAACGGCACCCACGACGGCAACACGGGCGGGGCCGGCGGCGACAACTCGGCGTCGACGTTCAGCGGCGATTCCCCTTCCCACAGCAGCTCCGCAGCGCACAGCACCAGCGGTCCGTCCGGTGGTGGGTCGCCGAGCCACGCCGGTTCGTCCTCGAGCTCGCCGAGCCACGCGGGCAGCTCTACGCCGTCCGGTGGCGGCAGTTCCGCGCCCTCGCACACGGGCGACGCCCCGAGCGCCCACACCGGTGACGCGCCGAGCTCGTCGCACGCCGGCAGCTCGCCGTCCGGCGGCTCCGCGCCCCACAGCACCGGCGGGTCCGGCGGCGGTGCGCCGACACACTCCGGCGGCGGCTCTTCCGGGAGCAGCTCGCCGTCCGCGCATCAAAGCTCGGGAGACAGCTCGACCTCGGCGTCGGGCTACGCGCCGCCGAAGGTCGACGAGCCGGCGCCCAGCGCACCCGCTCCGCGCACCGGTGATGGCGGGAGCCCGTCGGGCTCCACCACGCCGAACCAGCCCGTCGCCGGTGGAATGCCGCCGCAGGGTGTTGGCGCGCCGGCGGGTTCGCCGTCGGGCGGCGGTCCCGGTGGCACGCCGGCAGCTCGGCCCGGCAGCGGCGGCGGCTGGACGGGCACACCGGGCAGCCCGGGCGCGCGCACTCCGGAGCCCGCAGGTCCTCGCACCGGCCCCGATCGCGGGCCCTCGTCACGGCGACCCGGTGAGGGTCCTGAGCCCTCGTCGCGGCGACCCGACTCGGGGTCACCGCGCCGCCCCAGCGACCCGAACACGCGCTCACCCCAGGGCCCCGACGGCCCGCGCCGCCCGGGCGACCCGGCCGCGAGCGGGCCGCGGCGGCCGAGTGACGCGCCGGAGCCCGTCGCGCGTGGTGGCTCGCCGACGGCGACCCGCCCGGAGGCCGACAGTCCACATCGGACTCCCGATGGCAAGCCCGGCGACCGGACCCCGCGCCACGGCGAGCCGGACGGCGGCGCTCCCCATCACAACGAGCCGGACGACACGGCACCTCACCACGACACCGACGGCTCACCCGACCATCACGACAACGCCGACCATCACGACAATCCCGATGACCACGACCCGTCCGATCACCACGACAACCCCGACCACGACGGCGGACCGCACCACCACGACGACGAACCCCTGACGCCGGACGAGGTCAACCAGCACCACTCCGAAAGCACGCCGGCGGGCAGCTCGTACCACCGCGGTGACACGGACCTGGGCGACCTCCCCCACCGCGTGCAGCCGGATCCGGACGGGCGCTACACCGTCGACGTGCATGTGACGGCCGACGGGCACGCGCGCATCGGCGACCGGCACTACACGCCGGAGGAGTTCGCCGACGTCCTGCGCCACAACGCGGACTACGACGGCCGTCCCATCCGCCTGATCGGCTGCGACGCCGGCTCCAACGACTTCGCCAACCGGCTCTCGCGCGAGCTCGACACCGACGTCATGGCGCCGACCAGACCGGCCTGGACCGACTCGAACGGCCGGGTCTTCTCGTCCGACTACGAGATCGGCCCGGACGGCCGGATGCGGCCGCGGATCCCGCCGGACGGCGAGTGGTCCGTGCACCACCCGGACGGCACGTCGCACCACGCCGGCCAGGACGGATTCGCGCCCGAGTCGCACCACCACGACCCGCACGACGTCGACGCCGACAGCGCCCACGCCCGGGGAGACGACGCCGCCGCGGACATCCCCGAGGAGGAGTTCGACCTTCCTCCGGCGACCCGCACGTACAACCCGGACTCGCCGGAGTTCGACCGGCGGTTCGTGGACTGGGACCGGCCCGACGACTCCGAGTTCGCCGGCCCGCGCCACCGCGACGGCCACCCGGACATCGACTCGCCGCGCGACATCGACGACGTACCCGCGCGGACCAGCAACGCCGACCCGAACCCGGACGGCGTGCCGCAGACGCTGCACGGCGAGCGTCCGCTGGCGGGCAACGCCGAGTACCACGTGTCCTACGAAAACGGTGCCAGCACACGGTTCTACACCGACGCCGACGGCCACGTCACGCACGTCGAGGCGACGTCCGGCACGTCGTCGCCCAACCACAACCCCGACCTGCGCTACCCGCTGATCCCGGGCGCGCAGTACCGCGTGCCGAACTTCCACGACTCGGCGAAGTCGTGGACCTTCCACATCGGCGAGAACGGCAAGCCCGACGCGATGACGGGCGACCCGATCTTCGACGGCCGCAACGACACCTTCCGCGACACCAACTCGCAGAACCGCTCCGGTGGTGAGGGCAAGGAGGCGTTCGCCGACCACCCCGAGTACGGCGACAAGTACGAGAAGGTGCGCTGGGCGGGCGGCCACCTCGCGGCCAACGAGATGGGCGGCCCGGGTGAGTACGTCAACATGCACCCGCAGATGGCGGCGTCCAACAGCGGCAACTACCGCGACGGCTGGATCCACGAAGCGTCGTGGCGCAACCAGGAGACCGAGCTCGGCAAGTTCGCGAACACAGAAGGCCAGGACATCCAGAACTACCAGGTCGCCATGCACGGCGAGAGCAACGGAGTGCCGGAGAGCGTCACCATGCGCTGGCAGGAAGTGGTTTACAAGACCGACGCCAACGGGCACGTCGTCGTGGAGAACGGGAAACCCGTCGAGATCTCGCGCGTGACCAAGGAGCGCGAGTTCCCGAACAACCCCGCGGACATTAACTTCGGAAAGAACAGGCAGTACAGTGACCGATCCCGTTCCCGCTGAAATCGCGACGGCACTGGGGAACGCGGCGCCGCCCGGGTGGGCGGAGATCGTGCTCACGGTGTCGGCGACCGTGGTGGCCAACGACTTCGCGCTGCAGGTGCGGATGCGCGACGGCTCCCCCGGCTCGATGGAGCTGCCCGCGCCCGCCAAAGCCGCGTTCCGCGCGCTGCGCGACGAGATGTACGAACCCGGCCGTGGCACGTGGTTCTCCGCGAAGGTCGTGCTGCGCCCGGATTCGTCGCCGGAGTTCACCTACGACCTCGACGGCGACCCGAACTGGTGGCCGCCCTTGCACCCCAGCGCGTTCACGCGTGATCTGGAGGCCTACCCGCGCGACGACGAGCACGTGCCGGCGTGGCTGCGGAAGCTGCTCGACGAGGGCGGCGAGCAGGACCGCCTGCGGGCCCAGGAGTGACCGCGGGGCCCGTGCCATGATGGGCCCCGCCCGAAAAGTCCGAACGATCAGGAGGACACGACCGATGCCGTTCAAGTGGCCGGAGCTGGACCCGATCCAGCAGAACGAGCTGCTGGGTGAGATCACCACGGCCGTGGTCGAAGCCCTGCCGCCGGGCTGGCAGCAGGTGATGATCGACTACCGCATGGTCGGCCGCAACGTCGACGTCGCCGTCGGCGTGAAGGACCCCAGTGGCACGTTCCGCCCGTGGGACCCGCCGGTGGACGTCTGGAAGATGTTCCAGCGCCTGCGCGGCGGGATGTACACCGAGGGCGAGGGGACGTGGTTCTCCGCGCGCTTCGGCATCGAGCCGCCGAGCCGGTTCACGATCCAGTACAACTGGCGCAACGAGCCGGACTTCGACCCGTACCCGGCCGCGCAGCAGTTCGCGATCGAGCAGGAGCGGTTCCCCCGCACCGAGGAGTTCATGCCCGACTGGTTCCGCGAGCGGCTCGCCGCCGCCGGCAACTGACACCACCGCGGGGAGACGCATTGAGCCAACCGCCGGCACCCCTGAGCCCAGCCCAGCAGCAGGACCTCGTCCAGCGGATCGGGCAGGCCTGCGGCTCTGCCGTGCCGCCCGGGTGGCGGCAGCTGCGGGTCGAGTACCGGGCCGTGGGGCGGCACGTCGAGGCCGACGTGTTCACCACGGCCCCGGACGGGCGCGACTACCCGGCCCGCCCGCACCCCGAGGCCGTCCGCCTCCTCGCCGTCCTCCGCGGCGGCATGTACCGCCGTGGCCGCGGCACCTGGCTCAGCGCGACGCTCCTGTTCACCCCCCGGCAGCCACCCCGCCTCGACTTCCGCCCGGACGTCGAGCCGATCTGGCGCCGGCCGCCCCCGCAACTCGGCTTCCAGGACGAGCTGCGGTTCTTCCCGCGCTCGGAGGCCTTCATCCCGCCTTGGCTGCGGACGCGCGCGGGGCTGCCGCCCCTTCCGGCACCGTGGTCGCCTGACACACCACCTCCGCCGCCCGACCGCGCGGTGGCTCCGCAGCCCAGCCCGGCCGCTATGCCTCCTCCCGTTGCGCCGACACCCCACGCCGACGCGCCCGCCGCACCGCAGGTCAACGCCACCGCAGCGCCGGCGAGCGGCGTCGCAAACGACACCGCTCCAGTGCCGGCGGACGAGCGCACGGCAGCTGCGCAAGAAGGCACCGCAGCACCGCAGAGCGCAGCGCCACCGCCCGTTGTGCCGGCGTCTCACACCGCCGCACCTGCCGCGCCGAGACAGGATCTCGCCACTTCGGCGCCGACGGACGGAAACGCAGCCCCCGCCTCGCCTCAGGAGAACACCGCCGTCGCGGCGCCGGCGAGCGGTGGCACACCCACGGCTCAGCCGCGAGAAACGATCGGCGTGGCAGCCGCCATACCGACAGAGGGCGGCACTGAACCGGCACCGGACGCGGGCGCTACGCCCGCAACTCAGCAGCAGGACGCGACCGCGCCCGTACCGGCGGCCGAGGCAGCAACCGTCGCGCCGCTAGAGGGCATTGCCGCGCCGGCACCGGAAGGTGGCGCTTCCCCCGCGGCACCCGCGGAGGAAGCGGCCGGCCCCGTCGCGCCGGTTGAGCCCGGCGTCGCGGATCCGCCGGCGACGACCGCGGCCGAGATGCGGACGCCGCGGGTGTACGACGGCCTCGACGAGGCCGGGCGGCCCGTGGTGGAGCGAGAGGCGCTGCCCGAGGCGGAGCGCGAGCGGGTGCTGGCCTACCTCGAATCCGCGCCAGCCGTGTTGGCGTCGCGGAGTTTCGACGTCGACGCGTTCGATCCGGGGCGCGTAGACGCTGTGCCGTTGACGTTCCGGACCGATGGCATCTGGGTGTGGCCAGGCGCCGTCGCGTACTACCTGCGGGAGCACGCCGTGGCGCCTGACCCTGAGCTGCTGAGCCACATCCGCGGGCGGCGGTTCGAGGTGCCCGAGGTCGGTGAGCCGGCGCGGGAGCTGGCGTTGGCGGCGGTCACCGGGGAACAACCAGTCCACTGAGGACGGTCACGGGACGATGGTGAATCCGGCGTCGGCGAGGGCGGCCTCGACCGCCTTGCAATGTTCGGGGCCGCGGGTTTCGAGGGCGAGCGCCACGTCGACCTCGCCGAGGGCGAGGCTGCCGGAGATGCGGGAGTGCTCGACGTCGAGGACGTTGGCGCCCAGCTCTTTCACACACGTCAGCACGGAGACGAGCGAGCCGGGCCGGTCGGGCACGCGCAGGTGGAGCTTGAGGTAGCGGCCGCCGGCCGTCATGCCATGCTGGATGATCTGCTGGAGCAGCACGGGGTCGACGTTGCCGCCCGACAGGATCGCCACCACGGGCGGCTCGAAGGCGCCCGGGTGCTGCATGAGCGCGGCAACCGTCGCGGCGCCGGCGGGCTCGACGACGAGCTTGCGCCGCTCGAGGCACAGCAGCACCGCGCGGGACAGCGACTCCTCGCTGACCGTGACGACGTCGTCGACCAGCGAAGAAACGTGCGCGTAGCTCACCGGACCCGGCTCGCCGACGGCGATCCCGTCGGCCATCGTGTGCAGCTCGCGAAGGCGCACGGGCGAGCCGGCCGCCAGCGAAGGCGGGTACGCGGCGGCGTCCTCGGCCTGCACGCCGACCACGCGGATGTCGGGTCGCAGGCCCTTCACCGCCGCCGCGACGCCGCCGACCAGGCCGCCACCGCCCGTGGCCACGAGCACGGTTTTCACGCCAGGCACCTGCTCCAGGATCTCCAGGCCGACGGTGCCCTGCCCGGCGATCACGTCGACGTGGTCGAACGGGTGGATGAACACCGCCCCGGTGCGCTCGGAGAACGCGATGGCCTCCGCCAGCGTCTCTTCGAGGACGGCGCCGTGGAGGTGCACGTCAGCGCCGTAGCCGCGGGTGGCCGCGAGCTTCGGCAGGGGCGCGCGCAGCGGCATGAAGACCGTCGACGAGATCCCCAGCAGTGACGAGGCCAGCGCCACGCCCTGCGCGTGGTTGCCGGCGCTGGCCGCCACGACGCCGCGGGCGCGTTCCTCTTGGGTGAGGCCGTGGATGCGGGTGTAGGCCCCGCGGATCTTGAACGAGCCGGTGCGCTGCAGGTTTTCACACTTGAGGTAGACCGGGCCGCCGTGTAAGCGCCGCAGGTCACGGGCGTGTTCCATGGGGGTCACCCTGGTGATGCCCTCGAGGAGCTTGCGCGCCTCCTCGATCCGCTCGATGCTGACCAGTTCCATAGGTCGCGATGATGCCACCGACGGATGGGCGAGGTGCCACCGCCGCGGGACCGGTACTCTGATAACGGCAACCTCACGTGATCAGGGAGTGCGACCATGGCCCGCGGGAAAAACGCGACGACCGCTCGCGGGACGAGCGCGACCCGTTCGGCCGGAGTCCTGCCCCTCGTGCTGGGCGTCGCTTCCGCCGTCGCCCTCACCGGCGCCGCCTACTTCACCGTCGACGCGGCCGGCTGCGGCGCCCACCCCCAGTACATCCGCCACGACAACCACGTCGAGCTCGTCGGCGGCTGCATCGACGGCTCCGAGCTCCCGGCCGCGCCCGCCGAGCAGCAGGAGGCGGTCCACCACTCCCTGCACACGGCAGGTCCGCAGCCGAGCAGCTACCGGCCCTGACCGGTCCAGACCTGCCCAATCCCGAACCCCGTGGCCGATGATCGGCGCGGGGTTCTCGCGTACGCGCGGGTTCGATCGGGCACCGAGGCAGCCTGATCGTCAGCACATTTTTTTACGAACCGCCGCGCAGAGCGCTCGGACCGGCCCCACCAGTCGCGCGGCGAGTCGGCCTCACACACGGGCAGGTTCGCCATGCCAGTGACCGCACGCAGGCCGCCGGCCTCGAACTGCCTGCTCACAGCAAAAAACCCCCGCGCCGACCGGCACGGGGGTTCCCTGAAGAACAGGCTCAGCCCAGCGCAGCCGTGAGGTCGGCGACCAGGTCGGTGCCGTCCTCGATGCCGACGGAGAGGCGGAGCAGGTCGGCCGGGACCTGGAGCGTGGAGCCCGCCGTGGAGGCGTGGGTCATGCGGCCCGGGTGCTCGATGAGGGACTCGATGCCACCCAGGGACTCGGCCAGGATGAAGAGCTCGGTACGCGACGCGACGTCCAGCGCGGCCTGCTCGCCGTCGGCGTGGCGGAAGGACACCATGCCACCGAAGCGGCGCATCTGCTTGGCCGCGACCTCGTGGCCGGGGTGCTCGGGCAGGCCCGGGTAGTAGACCTTCGAGACCTTCGGGTGCTTGGCGAGCGTCTGCACGATCAGCTCGGCGTTGTCGCTGTGCCGCTCCATGCGCAGGGCCAGCGTCTTCAGGCCGCGCAGGGTGAGCCACGCGTCGAAGGGGCCGGGGACGGCGCCGGCGGCGTTGCGGAGGTAGAAGAGCTGCTCGCGGACCTCGTCCTCGTTGGTCAGCACGGCGCCGCCGACGACGTCGGAGTGGCCGCCGAGGTACTTGGTCGTGGAGTGGACCACGATGTCGGCGCCGAGGGCCAGCGGCGTCTGCAGGTACGGCGTGGCGAAGGTGTTGTCGACGACCAGGCGCGCGCCCGCGTCGTGGGCCACGCCGGCCAGGGCCGCGATGTCGGCGATGCCGAGCAGCGGGTTGGTGGGCGTCTCGCACCAGATCAGCTTGGTCTCGGGCCGCAAGGCGGCGCGGACCTCGTCGACGTTCGCGAGGTTGGCGACAGTGTGCTCGATGCCCCAGAGGCTCAGCACCTTGTCGATCAGGCGGAACGTGCCGCCGTACGCGTCGTTGCCCAGCACCAGGTGGTCGCCCGGGCGCAGGGTCGTGCGCAGCACCGCATCGGACGCCGCCATGCCGGACGCGAACGCCAGCGCGTGCCGAGCGCCCTCCAGCGAGGCCAAGGCCTGCTCCAGCGCGGTGCGCGTGGGGTTCGCCGTGCGCGAGTACTCGTAGTCACCCTCACGGGTGCCGCCGACACCGTCCTGCGCGTAGGTCGACGTCTGGTAAATAGGCACGATGACGGCGCCCGTCCGCGGATCGGGCTGCTGCCCGGCGTGGATGGCGCGTGTTTCGAAGCCCAGCACGGAGTAGTCGTCGACCATGGTTCCAGGGTACGGCCCGGTACCGACAATCCCGCCAGGTGGGATGGAATTCACGCCTGCTGCCACCTGTCATCGCAGGTCCCGCCGGTGCGGTCCCACCCGGCGGCGATTGCGCCTGGCGGGACCGGTCCGTCACCAGCCTTGTTGCGGAGGGTAGGTGCCCGGGTACTGCGGCTGCGCCGGCGCGCCGAGCCCGACCCAGAGCTGGGTGGGCTTCACGATCGCCAGGACCAGCGTGGCCACCGGCGGGATGAGCGCGACGATGCCGCTCGCGACGCCGTAGCCCAGGAACTCGGCCGACGAACCTAGAGCGGTGGCGCCGGTCGCGGTCAGGATCAACGAGATCACGGAGAACGCGATCGAGACGCCGCAGCCGATGATCACGCACATCCGGCCCGCCGGCTTGTGCATGATCAGCGCGATGGCGCCGTAGAGCAGCAGACCGGCGAGCGCGAGATCGACGACCAGCGAGACGATGAAGAGCACCTCGGCACCGTGCAGCGCCGAAAGCCCGATGATCGAGCCGATCACCCCGATCAGCGCGACGATGCCACCCAGGATCGCCAGCACGGCCGCGGTGATCGCGGTTCCGCCGCCCGGCTTCTGCTGGAGCACACCCGGACCGCCCGGGTACGCGGGGAACGGCTGGCTCGGCTGGCCGTACTGCTGGGGGTACTGGCCGGGCACGGGCTGCTGGCCCGGGTACGGCTGCCCCGGCATCGGCTGCGGACCGGAGTAGGGCGCCGGCTGCTGGCCCGGGTACGGCTGACCGTAGGGCTGCTGGCCGGGGACGGGCTGTGGGCCGGAGGGCTGCTGACCGTACGGCTGCTGCGGATTCTGCCCCTGGCCGGGGTTCTGGGGATAGCTCACGGAAGTCCTCGGGAATCCGGCCCCCACCGGCTGCGGGGAGATGTCCCCGTATCGTGCCAGGCCGGAGACGTTTCCGGGGCGAAAATCACCACTGCCCGGGCACGTACGCCCGGTACCTGAGATACGAGAACGTCGGGCGCAGCGCGGCCAGCACCAGCACGAGCGGCGCCAGCACCACCAGCACCGCCCGGTCGACGGCCGCGAAGCCGTTCAGCGCGAACACGACCTCGAAGTAGGCCGCGTAGCCGCCGTTGCCGAGCGTCGGCTCCAGCAGGATCGCGCCGATGGCGATCACCGCGCCGAGGATCAGCAGCACGGCGCCGGCGGTGGCGCGGAAGATCGTGGCGAGCGCGCCGACGAGCAGGAAGAGACCGGCACCCAGGTAGCCGCCGAGATCCACGAGTGTCCACACGGGAAGGTCGCCGAGGCTGAACCCCCAAGGGATGTCGATGAACAACGTCGCCGGCAAGTAGCCCGCCGCCCCGGCCGCCACGAGCCCCAGCAGCGCCGCGACCAACGCCGTCGCCCCGGACGGCCGGCCGCGCCGCGCAGGCGGTTCCCCGTGCGCGGGACCTGACCGCTGCTGCGCTGGAGATCCGTACGGGCCGCTCAACTCTGCTCCCCCTCGGGCCGAAGGCGAAAACGAACGGCTCACCCTAGCCCGGAAATCGCGATCATGGACGAGAAATGGTGAAGCGATGAAGAACCAGTGCCCGTTCCGCCCAGGTCGGGTAATGGGTCAAGATCAGAAGGGTGAAGCGTTACTGAAAAACAGCATTTCTCAATTTTTCGCAAAGATCGGCTGTACGGGTGACCGGGCGCTGTGTTGCGGCTCCACGCTGCCGGAGCGCAACGGGAGAAGTGCCGACAGTGCGGAAATGGGCCGCGGAGACTGGGGGCGGGTCTGCTTCGGCCGGTGCAGTTCGCGATACCGAGCGGTATTCGGCAGGCCGACCAGACTTCCGGTCAGGAAAGGTCGACGGCTGGTGGCAACTTCCGGCAGTTCATCAAGGCGAGTGGCGAGCCACCGCCTGCGGCAGAGGTCGCAAACCCGAACCTCGCCGGGAATCCGCTCAGGCGTGAAGGTCGCGGAGACGACTGCAGGCGGCAACGCTTCGCGGCTCGCCCCTTCTGGTGGGGTTCATCGCCGATCCGAACCCGAAGAGCGAGACTCGGCCGCGTCCTCCGCGCCGCGACGTGAATCGCGGCCGGCGAAACTCCGCGGCTCACCGCTGTTCCGCGCCGCGACGGAAGCCAAGTCCCGCACGGTTGCCCAGCCTGGTCCTCCGCCCTGCGAAGTCGATCGCGCCAACCAAACGCGGCCGTCCGCCACCGCGCGGCGCGGGCCGCCGTGCGACCTGCCAGAGGACCGGACCCAGCGATTGCCGGGTGGCGGCGCGAAGGCGAGTACGGGTCGAGCCAAGCCCTGCGCGGATGCCCAGCCTGGTCTCCGCCCTGCGAAGTCGATCGCGCCAACCAAGTGCGGCCGTCCGCCACCGCGCGGCGCGGGCGGCGCGGGCCGCCGTGCGACCTGCGAGAGGACAGGCCTCGGCGATTGCCCGGCGGCGGCGCGAAAGCGAGCGCGGGTCGAGCCAGTTGCAGAGCCGAAGAGCCGCCGGACAGCAAAAGGCCCCTTCGATGCGATGCACCGAAGGGGCCCTTCACGTCAAGCTCAGCTGGTCACCACTGCTGTTGCTGCGGCGGCTGACCGTAGCCCGGGGGCTGCTGCCCGGGCGGGGGGCCGTAGCCCGGGGGCGGCTGCTGACCCGGCTGGGGCTGGCCGTAGCCGGGGGGCGGGCCGTAGCCCGGAGGGGGCTGCTGGCCGTAACCGGGCTGGGGCTGGCCGGGCTGGGGCTGGCCCGGCTGCGGGAAACCGCCGCTGCCGGGCTGTTCGCCGGGCTGGCCGTAGCCGGGCTGCGGGGGCTGACCGTAGCCGCCGGGCTGGGGGAAGCCGCCGCTGCTCGGGTTGGGCTGCTGGCCGAAGCCGGGCTGGCCGAACGGGGGCTGCTCGCCGGGCTGGCCGAAGCCAGGCTGACCCGGCTGACCGGGCTGACCCGGCTGGCCGAAGGGGCCCGGCTGGCCGAAGCCCTGCTGCGGCTGGCCGAAGGGACCCGGCTGGCCGAAGCCACCAGCGCCACCCGCGGGGCCACCGAAGCCGCCCGCGCCGCCCGGGGTGCCGCCGCCGAGGCCGACGAACTGGGCGGTGGGCGGGATCAGGCCGAGGAGCCCGACGATGAAGATCAGGATGCCGAAGATGAGCGTCGGCATGCCGATGCTGTCGGCGGCGTTGCCGCCGGCCTGGTCGAGGACCTCCTGGTTCGGCGTGGAGCCGGCGATGAGCAGAACGCCGAAGACGCCCAGCAGCACGCCGCCCACGGCGACCACGATCGGCACGATCTTCTTGATCCCGCCGAGGCGGCCGGCCAGGATGAGCCCGGCGCCGCCCGCGATGGAGACGACCGCGCCGACCAGGACCATGATCACGTAGAACCAGATGGCGCCCGGCGAAGCGAGGCCGGACTGGCCCAGCAGCTCGTCGACCTTCGCGTCACCGGCCGACTGGCGGGCCTGGTCGAGGCTGGACGAGTAGTCGCTCGCGTCGCCCATGTAGAGGAACGACCAGATCAGCGACAGCACACCCAGCAGCGCCACGACGCCACCGGCGATGAAGCCGTACATGCTGTTGCCGCCACCGGACGCGACAGGCGGGGCACCGAAGGCCGGCGGCGCTCCGAAACCGCCCGGCTGACCCGGCTGCCCGGACTGACCCGGCTGACCGAAACCGCCCTGCGGCGGGGCACCGAAGGCACCCTGGCCCTGGTCGAACCCGCCCGGGGCGCCGAAGCCCTGCGGCTGGCCCGGCTGACCGAAGCCACCAGGAGCACCCGGAGCACCGGGCTGTCCCCCGAAGCCCTGCTGGCCGAACCCGCCGCCCATGGCAGCGGGGTTGTCGGCCGCGCTCGGCGGCGGGGAGTACGGGATGGCCGGCGGCTGCGAGCCGGGCGGGACGAGCTGCGTCGACTCGGCGCCGAAGTGGCTTTCGCCGCCGATGTTCGCGTCACCGGGCCGCACGACCTGCGTGGGCTCGGGGGCTTCGCCGAACAGTCCGCCATCGCCCGAAGACGGGGCCGACGGGTACGGCTGGCCCGGCTGGACCACCTGGGTCGGCTCCGACGCGCCGAAAGGACTGTCCTGCTGAGGTGTGGGACCACTCGGTGGGCCCTGCGGCGGCTGCTCGCCGCCGTCCCCGGGCTGGTTCGGTGGCTGCGGAGCACTCATGTGGGTCTTGAACCCCCTTGACGAGGACGCGAAAAAGTTCTATCGCGCCCACGCTATCGGATAGCGGGGCAGGGCGCTCGGAACGCCCCGGCCCGCTTTGCCGTTTTACCGATCCGACCAGAAGTAGGCGGGAAGTTAACCGGACGCTGCCGGGTCTGGCAACACTCCCGCCGTGGCTGTGATCGGATCGGTGACCAACAGCGCAGTGTCGTCAGCTAGCGCCCCGCGAGGAACCCGAGCAGATCGTGCCTGGTGACGACCCCTGCGGGCTTGCCGTCGATCAAGACCAACGCGCCGTCCGCGCCCTCGAGCGCCTTCATCGCGGAGCTGACCTGTTCGCCGGCACCGATCGTCGGCAGCGGCGGCGACATGTGCGTCTCGAGCTTGTCCGCGAGCTGGGCCTTGCCGGTGAACAGCGCGTCGAGCAGGTCGCGCTCGTTGACAGCGCCCACCACCTCGGCGGCCATGACCGGCGGCTCCGCGCTGACCACGGGCATCTGGCTCACGCCGAACTCCGACAGGATCGCGACGGCCTCCGCCACGGTCTCGTTCGGGTGCGTGTGCACGAGGCTGGGCAGGGAGCCACTCTTCTTGGTGAGCACATCGCCCACCGTCGCGCCCGAGGAGTCGGGCGGGAGGAAGCCGTAGGACGACATCCAGTCGTCGTTGAAAACCTTGGTGAGGTAGCCGCGGCCGCCGTCGGGCAGGAGGACCACCACGACGTCGTCCTCGGTCAGGCCCTCGGCGAGCTTCAGCGCGGCGGCGACGGCCATGCCGCACGAGCCGCCGACCAGCAGGCCCTCTTCCACCGCGAGGCGGCGGGTGATGTCGAACGAGTGCGCGTCGGAGATCGGGATGATCCGGTCGGCGATGCCGCGGTCGTAGGTCTCGGGCCAGAAGTCCTCGCCCACGCCCTCGACCAGGTACGGGCGCCCGCTGCCGCCGGAGTAGACGGAGCCCTCGGGGTCGGCGCCGACGACCTGCACGCGGCCGTCGCTGGCCTCCTTGAGGAAGCGGCCGGTGCCGGAGATCGTGCCGCCGGTGCCGACGCCGGCGACGAAGTGCGTCACCTTGCCCTCGGTCTGGCGCCAGATCTCGGGGCCGGTGGAGAGGTAGTGGCTCTCGGGGTTCGCGGGGTTGGCGTACTGGTTCGGCTTCCAGGCGCCGTCGATCTCGCGGACGAGGCGGTCGGACACGTTGTAGTAGGAGTCGGGGTGCTCGGGCGCGACGGCCGTCGGGCACACGACGACGCGGGCGCCGTACGCGCGCAGGACGTTGCGCTTGTCCTCGCTCACCTTGTCCGGGCAGACGAACACGCACTTGTAACCCTTGCGCTGCGCGACCATCGCCAGGCCCACACCGGTGTTGCCCGACGTCGGCTCCACGATCGTGCCGCCTGGCTTGAGGGCGCCCGACGCCTCGGCGGCCTCGATCATCCGCAGCGCGATGCGGTCCTTCACGCTGCCGCCCGGGTTCACGTACTCGACCTTCGCGAGCACCAGCGGCTTGAGCCCCTTGGTGAGGGAGTTCAGCTTGACCAGCGGGGTGTTCCCCACGAGGTCGACGATGTGCTCGGCGTACTCCACGACTGCGCTCCTGCCCTTCCGCGCCGGATCTCGGCGGCGAGCCCAGCCTAAACGCTGGACCTGCGGCGCTGTCCACTCAGGCGGAACGGCTCGACTCCAAGGTGGCAGTCCCGCCCGGCATGGGCGTTCCGGGCGGCAGCTCGATCCCCTCGACGCCGGGCGGCTCGGCGAACGTCGCCCCGGTGAGATCGGCCTTGGTCGCGAAGCTGGTGTAGCGGAACGTCGTGGTCCCGGCGAACACCGCCGACCGGACCCGGCAGTACTTCAGCGACAGGTCGACGAGCTTCGCGCCGGTGAGGTCCAGGTCGACGTTCGGCCAGAACCAGCTGTCGCCGTCCTCGGCGGGGCGGAGGTGCACGGTCACGGCGGAGATCCTGCCGGCGCCCGATAGTGGTCCGCGTCGCGTTGGGCTTTGCGGGAGACGGGACAGGCGGCACTATGGTGAGCAACCGCTTAGCGCCCGCCGTTGTCACCGACCCGAGGAAGTGTCACGCCATGCCCGAAGCCGTCATCGTCTCCACCGCCCGCTCCCCGATCGGCCGTGCCGCCAAGGGCTCGCTGGTCAGCATGCGCCCCGACGACCTCGCCGTGCAGATGATCCGGGCGGCGCTCGACAAGGTGCCGCAGCTGGACCCCGCCGACATCGACGACCTGATGCTCGGCTGTGGTCTGCCCGGCGGCGAGTCCGGCTTCAACATGGGCCGCGCGGTGGCTGTCGAGCTCGGCTACGACCACCTGCCCGGCTGCACGATCACCCGGTACTGCTCCTCCAGCCTCCAGACCACCCGCATGGCGATGCACGCGATCAAGGCCGGCGAGGGTGACGTCTTCATCTCCGCGGGCGTCGAGGCCGTGTCGCGCTTCGCGAAGGGCAGCTCGGACTCCTGGCCCGACACGCACAACCCGCTCTTCGCCGACGCCGAGGCCCGCACCGTGGCGACCGCTTCGTCGGGCACGGACACCTGGACCGATCCGCGCGGTGAGGGCACTGTGCCCGACGTCTACATTGCCATGGGCCAGACCGCCGAGAACCTGGCGCGGCTCAAGGGCATCACGCGCGAGGACATGGACGAGTTCGGCGTGCGCTCGCAGAACCTCGCGGAGAAGGCGATCGCCGACGGCTTCTGGGCCAAGGACATCACGCCGGTCACGCTGCCCGACGGCACCGTCGTATCCAAGGACGACGGCCCGCGCGCCGGCGTGACCATCGAAGGCGTGTCCGGCCTGAAGCCCGTGTTCCGCCCCGACGGCCGCATCACCGCCGGCAACTGCTGCCCGCTCAACGACGGCGCCGCCGCCGTGATCGTCATGTCCGACACCAAGGCGCGCGAGCTCGGCCTCACGCCGCTGGCCCGCATCGTGTCGACGGGCGTCACGGGCCTGTCGCCGGAGATCATGGGCTACGGCCCGGTCGAGGCTTCGAAGCAGGCGCTGTCTCGCGCGGGTCTGTCCATTTCGGACATCGACCTCGTCGAGATCAACGAGGCGTTCGCCGCGCAGGTCATCCCGTCTTACCGCGACCTCGGCATCGACCTCGACCGCCTCAACGTCAACGGCGGCGCCATCGCGGTCGGCCACCCGTTCGGCATGACGGGGGCGCGGATCACGTCGACGTTGATCAACTCGCTGCAGCACCACGACAAGCAGTTCGGGCTGGAGACGATGTGTGTTGGTGGCGGGCAGGGGATGGCGATGGTGCTGGAGCGTCTTTCCTGAAGTAGGCCGCTTTCTTGAGGTAGGTACGGAAGAAGGGCCGCCCGCGACCTTGGTTGCGGGCGGCCTCTCCCCTGAAGCAAACCCAGTCAGTGCAACGGCGCCGCCGGGACCGGGGCCACCGCGTCGTCCGAGCCCGACGAAGGGACTGTCGGGATGAAGCGCTTGTTCGGCAGGAAGGTGGCGGGCACCAGGCAGAGCGCGAGGATCACCGTGGCGATCAGGAAGGGCGTCGCGAAGGCGCCGGCGGCGAGGGCGGACGCGGCGGTGTGCGTGGCGGGGTTCAGGGTGGCCACCGTGGCCGCCAGCTGGCCTTGGCTCGTCGGGACGCCGAAGCGGGAGCCGAGCAGGGCGGCCAGCACGATGGACATGATCGCGGAGCCGATGGCGCCCGACGTCTGCTGCAGGATGCTCGTGGTGGTCGAGGCCTTGGCCATGTCCTCGGAGCGCAACGTCTGCAGGGCGGCTGACGTGATCGGCATCATCGTGCAGCCCATGCCGAGGCCCATGACGAACGCGGCGGACAGCAGCAGCGCGTACGGCGTGGTCGACGTGACCTGCGTGAACGGCACCATGCCCACCACGATCAGCGCCAGGCCCGGCAGCACGATGCGGCGGGCCGCGAGCTTGTCGAACAAACGGCCCGCGATCGGCATCGCGATCATCGCGCCGAAGCCCTGCGGTGCGAGCAGCAGGCCGGCGTGCAGCGCGGATTCGCCGCGCACCAGGGTGAAGTACGTGGGCAGCAGCAGCATCGCGCCGAAGAAGCCCATGCAGAACACCGAAAGCGTGATCATCGAGACCGAGAACGTCCGGTTGTGGAACAGGCTCAGGTCCATCAACGGGTCCGCCACCCGCAGCGCGCGCAGCACGAAGCTCACCAGCAGCACGATGCCCGCGACCGCCGGCAGCCACACCTCGATCGCGGTGACCGTGCCGGTGGACGGGATGCGCGAGACGCCGAAGATCAGGGCCGCCAGGCCCGGCGACACCATCAGCAGCCCCGCGAAGTCGAAGCGGCCCGACTTCGTCGCCTTGTCCTTCGGCAGCAGGCGCAGCGCGAGCACGAACGCGATGACGCCGATCGGCACGTTGATGTAGAAGATCCAGCGCCAGCTCACGGCGTCGACGAGCCAGCCGCCGAGGATCGGGCCGCAGATCGGGCCCAACAGCATCGGCACGCCGAGCACGGACATCACGCGGCCGATGCGCTGCGGACCCGCGGTGCGCGTCAGGATCGTCATGCCCGCGGGCATCAGCATGCCGCCGCCGAGCCCCTGCACGACGCGGAAGATGATCAGCGACTCGACGTTCCACGCGAGCCCCGCGAGCATCGAACCGACGAGGAACGTACCGATCGCCAGCAGGTACAAGCGTTTCGTGCCGAAGCGGTCCGAGGCCCAGCCCGTGACCGGGATGACCGTGGCCAGCGCGAGCATGTAGCCCGTGGCGACCCACTGGATCGTGTCGAACGACGTGGAGAACTGGATCGTGAGCTTCTGCAGCGCCACGTTGACGACCGTGGTGTCGAGGATCGCCATGATGGCGCCGAGCACCACGACGGAGGCGATCTTCAGCACGCCGCGGTCGAGTTTGTCGTCGAGCCCGGCGGCGCCCGGCGCGGCCGGGCTCGGTTGTTCGGACATGCGGTGGACCATCCCCATCGATCGAGAGCAAGTTCGAGAGCAAAAGGTCACGCAAGCCCCAGGTTGGGTCCCCCTTGCGCGACGTCGTCGAGGCTAGAGGACGCCACCGACAAAAAGCCATCGATTTCGCCCGAAGCACGACGTAGACGACTTTTCGCATTCTCCACCCGCCCGCGGAAAGTCCTCCACCTGCACTGTTGCGGCCGGGAATTGGCCTCGCACAAGCACTCTGCGTACGCGCTCCGTCGCGCGAAGAGCGATTTCCCCGCGTACAGAACGTGTACACAGAGAAGGCGCCCCGTAGTACACGGAGCGCCTTCTCGGGATTCCTACGCGAGCACTAGTCGCGTAGGTAGGACAACAGCCGCAGGATCTCGAGGTACAGCCACACCAGCGTGGTCATGAGACCGAAGGCCGCGAACCACGCCCACTTGGCCGGCATCCCCGACCGGATCATGCGGTCGGCCTGGTCGAAGTCGAGCAGGAAGCTGAACGCGGCGATGCCGATGACCACCAGGCTGAAGATGATCGCGATCGGGCTGCCGTCGCGCAGCGGGTTGAAGCCGAAGAACAGCGCGGTGACCAGGTTGACCAGCATCAGGATCACGACGCCGCCCACGGCCCCGACGATCCACTTGGTCAGCTTCGGCGTGACCTTCACGGCGCCGGTCTTGTAGACCACCAGCATCGCGATGAACACACCCGCCGTGCCGATCAGCGCCTGCAGCGCGATCCCCGGGTAGACGAGCTCGAACAGCCCGCTGAGCGCGCCGAGGAAAATGCCCTCGGCGGCCGAGTAGGCCAGCGTGAGCGGACCGCTCGCCTTCTGCCCGAAGATGATCACGAGCGAGAGGACCAGGCCCACGATCAGGCCGCCGAACAGAGCGCCGAGCAGCGCCCCGCTCATCCCGGTGACGCGGCCGAGCGAGTCGGTGACGAGCTGGTTCTGGGCCCAGATCGCCGCGAGAACGCCGAACACCAGCGCGGTGCCCAGCGAAAGACCGGTCTTGATGACGACGTCGTCGACCGTCATCGGACGGTCGGCGGAACCGGCGGCCATCTGCCCGGGACCGTAGCCGGGCACACCGCCCTGGCCCTGCGGAGTGCCGTAGGGCCGCTGGTCGAAGCCCACGTTCGGCCCGTACTGCCCTGAAGCGGTCGAACCGCGGGACAGGTTGCGGAACGCCGGGTTGCTACTGGAACGCACCTGATCCTCCTGGATCTGCTGGCACCTTGCATGGGGTTCAACGACCGCTCGGGCCTGCTGGTTCCCGTCGAGACCGTCGAGTAAAGAAGACTTTACCCTTTTGTCTGATCAGGGGACCGGACCCGCGCCGGGCTACACCGTATGCGACTGAGATCACGACCCGTTCACCGCAGGTCACCCGATGGCCCCTAGACAATCCGGGTGATCAGCCGCGAACCTTCACTTCGCGTGTTCGGAATGTGACCGAAGGCGTGTCGGGGAGTTGTTCGATCGTGTGACCTGCGTCGACGCAGAGGCGTCACGGCAGAGCCTGTTGAAGGAGTCAACACACCATGGGGTGGTCTTCACGCCCGCGCGCTCGCCTGCGCGCGGCCGCCGGTCTGGTCGCCACGGCCGTGCTCGGCGCACTCTCCCTCACCGCACTCGGCCCGACCGCCGCCGACGCCGCGACCCAGCAGGGCATCGGGGTCGAGGTCCCGGCCCAGCGGTTCGACAACAAGGACCACAGCGGCAACTGGCTCGGGTCCTACCTCGTCGCCGGCAAGCAGGTGTTCTGCGTCAGCTTCCAGCTGAAGGCACCGGACTCGAACGAGACGTACAAGCCCGGCGACAAGCTGCTCACCAAGTGGGGCGACGAGATCCCCGCCGACAAGGCGGCCAACATCTCGTACCTGCTGCTGCGCTACGGCGACACCAAGGACGCGAACATCGCCGCCGCGCTCGCGCACCTGTTGCACTCGTGGACCTCCGCGCCGCGGCCCGGGCACGACGACCTCAACGAGGCGCTGCCCGCGGACAAGATCGGCTACGACATCGACATGCACCTGCAGGGGCTGAAGGACAAGGCCCCCACGGCGTACGACGACGTCGCCAAGCTGACCACCGACGCCGAGGCCAACCGCGGCCCGTGGACCGCCTCGGTCACGCCGCCGAAGGAAGACCAGCACCTCGGCACCGCGGCGACCTGGACGGTCACCGTGAAGAACGCCAAGGGCACCGGCGTCCCGGACGTCGCGGTCAAGCTCGACGCCACCGACGCGACGCTGACCACCGGCACCGACTCCGACTCGCAGGACGACGCCCAGGCCACCGACACGGCCGGCGGCAGCGCCACCGTCCAGGGCGCGCAGACGGAGACCACGCTCAAGACGGGCGCTGACGGCACGATCTCGGTGAAGCTCATGCCGACCGGTGACCAGCCGAAGCTCGCGACGTCGCTCTCGGCCCCGGCCGACCGGCCGTACGTTCAGAAACCGGTGAACACCGGCATCCAGAACGTGGTGTCCACCGGCGGCGAGAAGACGCTGACGGCGGAAGGCGTCGTCGCCGTCGCGAAGCCGGGCAAGGTCCAGGTGACCAAGACCGACGCGAAGACCGGCAAGGGCATCGGCGGCGCGACGCTGCGGATCACCGGCAAGGACAAGAAGACCGCCGCCACCGGGCAGGACGGCAAGCCGCTCAACGGCCCCGACGGCCGGCCCGTGGTCGTCACGACCGCCGGCGACACCGGTGCGGTGACCGTGGACAATCTGCTGGCGCCGCAGGACATCTGCGTCGTCGAGGTCAACGCGCCGCCGGGCTACGAGAACGCGTTCGACCCGAAGAACCCGCCCTCGGTGTGCGGCTCGCTGAAGCCGGCCGACACACTGGCGCTCACCGTCGCCAACACGCCGAACGAGGTCCCCCACGCGATCCCCGCGGGCGACCAGCCGGTGGCGATGGCGAAGGGTGCCGTCGAGACGAGCTTCTCCGCGCCGGGGCTGATCGGCCTCGCGGTGCTCGCGCTCGTCGGTTCGGGTCTGGTCGGGTTCGCCGCGCGGCGCGCGTCCCGGAGGTAGTGAGAGCGGAACGGGTATGGCACGCAAGAGCCGGTTGATCACCGGTTTCGTCCTCGGCGCGGCGAGCGTTCTCGTGGTGGAGCTCGCCACCGTCGTGATCAGCGCACCCCCGATGGCGGTGGTGGCCGGGAGTGCTCAGCCGGCCCCCGCCGCCCTCGCGGGTTTGCGGCCGGCTGCGCCTTCGGAGGCGCCTTCTTCGGCGCCACCTCCACCACCGTCGTCCACCGCGCCGGCCGGGCCACCCCCCGCCGCGCCGGTGGAGCACAAGCAGCCCCCGCTCGCGCCGCAGAAGCCGGGCACGCTCCGGCTGCCGGGCGGCGGGACGGCCGCGATGGTGCGCCAGGGCCTCGGGCCGGGCAACACGCTGCCGGTGCCCTCGGACATCGGGCAGGCGGCCTGGTGGGGCGCCGCGCTCGACGCGGTGAGCGGCGCCAGCGTCTTCGCGGGGCACGTGAACTGGAAGGGCGCGACGGGGCCGTTCGCCGAACTGTGGAACGAGCGCATCGGCGGCGAAGTGACCATTGTGGACAGTTCGGGGAAGACCTCGAAATACCGGATCTCGCAGCTGGTCACCGTGCACAAAGACGATCTGCCGGCCCGCGCCGACGATCTCTTCGGGCAGGCGGGGCCGCACCGGGTGGTGCTCGTGACCTGTGGCGGCCGGTGGGTCGGCGGGACCGACGGGTACGAGGAGAACCGGGTCGTCATCGCGGATCCGGTCTGATCCTTTTCACCGAGTTTTTCACCGCGTTTTTCGACCGTGCTATTCGACGCTATTCGACGCTATTCGACGAGGGTGCCCCGGCGGGATTTCGCCGGGGCACCGGTTTTTCTGCCTTTTTCTCCTACGTGGCAAGCAACGGCGTGCAGTTCACGTGGTGCGAGGGGACCGTTCGCACCATGCGGCGGGTGTCGCGAACGGTCACTTCGTGCCGCTCATCGGGACACCGTCGCCGAAAAAGGTGCCTCCGACCTGCGGGACCCGGGTTTCGCCACAAGTTACTAGCAAGTAACATCACCCGGGCGCGCTGTGGTCAGCGCGGCTTCCATGCAGCAGAATGCGGCAAGGGTCCAGCGTTGTACGGCGGAGGGTGATGGAGATGGCGACGTTCTTGGTGACGGGTGCGACCGGGTTGATCGGCCGCCAGTTCACCCGGCTGCTGCTCATGCGGCCGGACGCGGAACGCGTCGCCCTCGTGGTGCGCGCGTCGTCGAGGGAGAAGCTGGCGAAGCTGGTCGACGGGTGGCCGCACGCGGACCGCGTGACGCTCGTGACCGGCGACCTCGCCGAACCGATGCTGGGCGTGTCCGAGGAGGACCGCGCCGACCTGCGCGGTGTCGACCACGTGGTGCACCTGGCCGCGCTCTACGACATCACCGCCGACGACGAGACCAGCATCAAGGCCAATGTGGACGGTACGCAGCACGTCGTCGACCTCGCCGCGGACCTGCGCGCCGGCGGGCTGCACCACGTGTCGTCGGTGGCCGTGGCCGGTGATCACGAGGGCCTGTTCACCGAGGACATGTTCGACGTCGGGCAGCGGCTGATCACGCCGTACCACCGCACGAAGTTCGAGGCCGAGAAGCTGGTGCGCGAGCAGCACGAGGTGCCGTGGCGCGTGTACCGGCCCGCCGTGGTGGTCGGTGACTCGAAGACCGGCGAGATGGACAAGATCGACGGCCCGTACTACCTCTTCCCGGCCATCAGCAAGCTCGCCGGGCTGCCCGACGTGCCGATCGTCGGGCCGGACCTCGGCGACACCAACGTGGTGCCGGTCGACTACGTGGCCAAGGCGCTGCTGGAGCTGGTGACCACGCCGGGCCTCGACGGGCGCGCCTTCCACCTCGTGAACCCCGAGCCGCAGCCGGTGGTGTCGGTGTACAACGCGTTCGCGCGATCCGCGGGCGCACCGACGATCACTGCGCAGCTGGGCGAGGGCGTGTCGAAGGGGCTCGTCGGGCTGGTGAAGCTCGGCGAGCACATCCCCGGCTTCACGATCGCGCGCGACGCGGTGATGGAGCGCCTCGGCATCCCGCCGGTGCTGCTGGAGACGATGGCGTTCCCGTCGGTGTTCGCGTCGACCGAGACGCGCAAGGCGCTGGCGGGCACGGGCGTGGAGGTGCCGCGGCTCGAGGACTACGCGGCCACGCTGTGGCGCTACTGGCGCGAGCACCTCGACCCGTTCCGCGCCCGGAAGCACGGCCCGCGCGGTGAGCTGGACGGGCGGCGCGTGATCATCACCGGCGCGTCTTCGGGCATCGGGCGAGCGACGGCGCTGAAGGTCGCGGCGGCGGGCGGCGTACCGCTGCTCGTGGCGCGGCGGCAGCACGAGCTGGAAGAGGTGCGCGACGAGATCATCGCGGCCGGCGGCACGGCGTCGGTGTACCCGGCGGACCTGACCGACGAGGAGTCGGTGCACAAGGCCGTGGACGCGATGCTGGCCGAGCACGGCCGGATCGACATGCTCGTGAACAACGCCGGGCGCTCGATCCGCCGGTCGATCAAGCTGTCGTACGACCGGATCCACGACTACGAGCGCGCGATGGCGATCAACTACTTCGGCGCGGTGCGGCTGATCCTCGCAGTGCTGCCGCACATGTCGGAGCGGAAGTTCGGGCACATCGTGAATGTTTCGTCGATCGGCGTGCAGGGCATCGCGCCGCGGTTCTCCGCGTACGCCGCGTCGAAGGCCGCGCTCGACTACTTCTCGCGAATCGCCGCGACCGAGACGCACGGTGACGGCATCACGTTCACCACGATCCACATGCCGCTGGTGCGCACGCCGATGATCCGGCCGACGAAGATCTACGACGCGTTCCCCACGAAGTCGCCGGAGCAGGCGGCCGACATGGTCATGAAGGCGCTGATCCAGCGGCCCAAGCACATCGGCACGCCGGCGGGGCAGGCCATCGGGCTCACCTACACGCTGGCGCCGGGCCTCACCGACGCGATCGCGTACCAGGGTTTCCGCATCTTCCCCGACTCGACGGCGGCCGGCGGCTCGGGCCGGCTCAAGATCGGCCGTGGCGAGAAACACCTGTCGCGGGCGGCGATGGCGCTGGCCCGGCTGTCGCGCGGGTTCCACTGGTAGTCACGGTGCGTTTCGAGGGTGAGGCCGTTCAGGGGACGATCACCAGGTAGGGCCCGACACGTGGCGGTGAATCACCAGTCCTGACGCCGACGACACAATGTGCGCGGGTACGGTCGGGCCCATGGTTCCCGAGCGAGACAACGGCCTCCTGCCCCTGCGGCGCGAGTACACCCAAGCCTGGCACGGCTTCGACCGCAACGAGGTGCGCCAGTACCTCGATCACATCGAGGCGCAGCTGCGCCGGCTGCTCAGTGATCGCGACGCGGCGGCGACCCAGGTCGCCACGCTGGCGCGCGAGCTTGAGGCCGCGCGCGGCGAGGTGACCAAGCTGCAGGGCCGCGTCGAGGAGCTGATGAAGCCGCCCGAGCGGCTCGAGGACCTGGACGAGCGCATGCAGCGCACGGTGCAGCTCGCGCAGGCGCGCGCCGACGAGATCACCAAGCGCGCGCAGGTGGCGGCCGAGAAGCACTGGGCTTCGTCCACCGAGGCGTCGACGAAGCTGCGCGAGCGCTACACGCGTTTGGTCTCGGAGCTCGACACGCAGGCCGAGGCGCTGCACTCCGAGCACGAAGCGGCTTTGAAGGAGACGCGCGCCGAGGTGCAGCGGCTCACCGTCGAGGCGGCGCAACGCCGGGAACTCCTCGACAACGAAGCCGAGCGCAAGCGCCGCAAGATCGAGCGCGACTTCGACTCGAAGATCACCGCCGAGCGCACCGCGCACGAGAAGCTGATCGCCGACCAGCGCACGGCGAGCAAGAACCAGGCCGAACGCCGCATCGCCGAGGCGACGACCGAGGCCAAGCGCCGCGTCGACGACGCCACCACGGAAGCCAAGCGGCGCCTCGACGAAGCCACCACGCAGGCCGCCCAGCGCACCACCGCGGCGACCCGCAAGGTCGAACGCCTCGCCGAGATCCGCGAGCAGGCGCGCAAGAACCTGGCGATGGCGGACGAGGTGCTGAAGAGCAGCGAGACCCTGCTGGCGGCGCTTCCGGTGGAGTCGGTGATCCCGTCGGCGTCGAAGCTGGTGGGTGGGGATGATCCGGCTGCTTCTTCTGTGTCGGGCAAGTCTGCTGCTTCTGCCAAGCCCGCCGCTCCTTCGCCTGCCCCAGCTGCTGCCAAGCCTGCTGCTGCCAAGCCCGCTGCCGCGCCCGCTGCTGCTGCCAAGCCAGCGCCCGCCCCGGCTGCTTCTGCCAAGCCCGCTGCCGCGCCGGCACCCGCACTGAAGCCCGTTCCGGTCCCGAAGCCGAAGCCTGAGGTCGTCTCGGTCGACTCCCCGACCACCCCGGCCCCGACGGTGAAGCCCAAGCCCACACCGGCAAACGGCATCGCCGCCACCGCCGCGAAGCCCACCGAGAACGCCAAGGGCTCCACGCCTCAGCCGGTCTCCCAGGCGGCGGGCAAGTCCAACTCCTGACCCGCACTTCACGACCGAAGGCCGCTCCCCCTCGACTGGGGAAGCGGCCTTCGTCGTTTCTCGCAGTGGCCGCGCGAGCCTCTGTCAACCCCCGTCCCGCAGTTGTCCACAGGCAGCCGCCTATCCACAGGAAATGCCGGATTTCCTTGCTACCAGCGGGTTTTGTCGGGGGTGGCCGATAGCCTGGACGTGGGACGCCCCCCAGGGAGGGCGGGGGCATGTCACCACCGAGCCACGTCGCCGGCGAGGCCACGTCACCACCGAGCCACGTCACCGGGGGCCATGTCACCACCGGGCCGGGGTCAGCGGCTGCGGGGCCAGGGGTTGGCCGCCTCGAGTTGAGCCGCGAGACCCAACAGCAGCGATTCGCCGCCGGGTGGGGCGATGAGCTGGACCGAGGTGGCGAGGTCGAGGGTCGGGTGGTGGCCGACGGGGACGGAGAGGGCGGGGAAGCCTGCGAGGTTCCAGAAGCCCGTGAAGTCGGCGACGCGGACGGCCGGCAGGGCGTTCGCGAGCCAGGAGCGGCGGTGCCAGCGCTGGGCTTTCGGGGGCAGCGTGGCGAGCGTCGGGGTGATGAGGACGTCGTGGGACGCGAAGAACGCCTCGGCGCGGGAGATCCACGCGGTGCGGGAGCGGTCGCGGACGAGGGCGCGTGTGAGGTGGCCCAGGCGGACGTGGGTGCGGGTGCGGGGCTGGAGGTGGCGGAAGGTGAACTCCGCGTCGGCTTGGGAGGCGGGGCCGGCGAACCAGCGGGCGACGAGGGCGAGCATGGTGTCGAAGCCGTAGGCCGGGGTGGCTTCCGTCAGCGAATGACCAAAACCGGTCAGCAACGTCGAGGCTTGGGTGACGGCCTGGCCGAGCGGGCGCGGGAGCGGGGCGCGCGTGACGGGGACCTGGGTGGAGAAGGCGATGCGTTGCGGGCCGGGCACCGGAACCTCGGCCAGCGAAGGTTGCTCGCCCAGCACGGACATCAGCAAGGCCGCGTCGGCGGTGGTGGTGGCCAGCGGGCCGTGCGTGGACATGCCGTACCAGCCCTCGGTGGGCTCCTGGACGACGCCGCGGCCGGGCTTGAGGCCGACGAGGCCGCACATGGCGGCGGGCAGGCGCACGGAGCCGAGCCCGTCGGTGCCGTGGGCGATGGGGACGAGGCCGGCGGCGACGGCGGCCGCGCTGCCGCCCGAGGAGCCGCCGGCCGTGTACGCGGGTTCCCACGGGTTGCGGGAGACGCCGGTGGGGTCGTCGCTCATCGGGTACAGGCAGAGCTCGGGCACGCGGGTGAGGCCGACGATCACGGCGCCCGCCGCGCGCAGGCGGGCGGCGATCACCCCGTCGGAAGGAAATGGTGTCTGCGGGCCGGCGACCGAGCCCCAGCCCGCGTATTCGCCGGCGACCTCCGTGACGTCCTTCACCGCCACCGGAACACCCGCCAACGGCAAATCACGCAGGTCCGGGCGGGCGGCGACCTCCGCCGCCTCCGCGAGGGCCTCCGCCGCACGCACGCGCCGGAACGCACCGACCACGCCGTCGGCCGCCGCGATGCGGGCGAGGGCTTCCTTGGTCACCTGGACGGGATCCAGCTCACCGGCGCGCACCGCGCGCGCGATCTCCACCGCAGTCTGCACCATGATTCGCACCCTAACCGTCCTCAGTGGACAGCGACAAGACTCCGCGCGCAGTCGACGACGGTCGCGGCCGCGGGCCGGGGCTGCCAGCCGAGCAGCTTCTGCGCCTTGGCCGAGGTGTACACGTTCTTCCGGCCGAGGTCCGGCGCCACCTCGCGCACGCCGGCGTTGACGAGCGCGAAACCGCGCAGCACGAAGTCGGGCAGACCGCGCATGGGAACCTTGGCGGCGTCGGGGCCGAGCTTCGCGCGGATCTCGCGCGCCGCCTCGCGCAGCCACAGGAACTCGCCGACGGCGACGAACCGCTCGCCCGCGGCCTCGGGCGCGAGCATGGCTCGAAGGTGGAGATCGGCGAGGTCACGGACGTCGGTGACGCTGTAGCCGAGCCGCGGGACGCCGGGGAGGCGGCCGTCGAGCAGGGCGCCGATCAGCTGCACGGAGCCGAGCGCCTGGCCTTCCAGCACCGGGCCGAGGATCGCGCCCGGCAGCACCGTCGCCAGCGAAGTGCCACCGCCGGCGGACTCGATGAAGTCCCACGCCGCGCGCTCGGCCACAGCCTTGGAGCGGCGGTACGGGTTGAGGCGGCGGTCGTCGGGGTCGGTCCACCGGGTCTCGTCGAACACCTCGGCGCTGCGCGTGCCGATCGGCGGCGCGGCGGCGGCCAGCGAGGACGTCATCACGACTCGCGACACCCCGGCCTCGGTCGCGGCCTTCAGCACTCGCAGCGCACCGTCGCGCGCGGGGCCGATGAACGCGTCGGGGTCACGCGAACCGTCGCCGCCCAGCGGCGAAGCGACGTGCAGCACGTAGGTGCAGCCGGCCACCGCCTCGGCCCAGCCGGCGTCGGACGTCAGGTCGGCGACCACGACCTCCAGCCGGTCACCGGGGTCGATCTCGCTGCCGACCGCGCGGCGCACCGCGGCTTCCTTGGCGGCCGAACGCACCGTCGTCCGCACGTCGTAGCCACGCCGCAGCAGCTCGACGAGGCACCAGCCGGCGACGTAGCCGGTCCCGCCGGTCACCAGTACGCGCATGAGTCTCTCCTCGAAGCTCATTAGCCGAACGGCTAATGAAACCACTGTAGTCCATCCCCGCACCGAATGCCGTGGGTTAGCATCGCCGGGTGTCACCCTCCCGGGCCGAGCAAGCCGAGAAGACCAGGCGGGCCGTGCTCGCCACGGCGCGGGAGCTGTTCGCCGAGCACGGGTTCGACGCCACGTCGCTGCAGCTGATCGCCGACACCATGGGCGTCACGAAAGCCAACGTCTACTACTACTTCCGCTCGAAGGCCGACATCCTCGCGGCTCTCCTGCAGAGCAGCATCACGGCGTTCGACGAACTCCTCGATGCGGCCGCGAAGGTCCAAACCGGACAGCAGCGGCGCGAGCTGCTCGTCGACGGTTTCGTGGACCAGGTCGTGGCCCACCGGTCCGTCTCGCCGCTCAACCGCACCGACCCGGGCGCGCGGCGGCACGAGAGCATCGGTCAGGCGCTCGACGACCAGGCCCGGCGCGGCCTGCGCCTGCTCTTCGGCGACCACCCGACGCCCGACCAGACCGCCGCCTACTGGACGGCCACCGAGCTCGGCCCCGCGCTGCGAGGACTGGACCACCTCTCCGACGACGACTTGCGCGCCATCCTGCGCCGCCTCTGCCTGCGCGTCCTGGACGTCTGAACCACCACCACGCAAAAGGGCCTCCCCCTTGTAAAGGGAGAAGGCCCGGAACAAGGGCGGCGACACCGCGCTGGTCGCCGCCCGGCGAGAGTGGCTCAGATGGCGCCGGCACGCAGGGCGTAGGCCACGGCGTGAGCGCGGTTGTTGAGGCCGCAACGGGTCATCAGGCCGTAGAGGACGTTCTTCACGGTCCGCTCCGAGTAGCAGAGCTTCGTCGCGATCTCCTCCGTGCCGTAGCCCTCGGCGACGAGCCGCAGCACGTCGCACTCGCGGGCGGCGAGGCCGGACAGGGTGAGGCCGTTGGGCTCGAGCACGTCGCGGCGCATGCGCTGGACCTGGCCGAGCAGCGCGCCCTGCAGGCGCGGCGGCAGGCTGGCGGTGCCGTCGCCGGCGGCGAGCACGGCGGACACCAGTTCAGCGCCACCGGTCTCGCGGCGCGGCAGGATCGCGACGACGCCGCACTCGATTGCGGTCATCAGGTCGCTCTCCCGGAAGTGGTCGGCGACGATGACGAGGTGCGGTCCGGCCAGCTGCTCGGACTCGCGCCCCAGCTCCTTGACCCGCGACAGCACGCGATCGGTCACGTGCTCCTCCATCACGAGGACCACGTCGGCCTGCGCGGCCGAGTCCTCGGGGAGGACCTGCAGCTCGGCGCGGGTACCCAGCAGACTCGCGGCGCCGGCCTTGGTGATCGGGTCCGAGGCGAGAACAGCGACTTTCACGAGCTTCACGAGATCTCCTACCACCACTCCAGGTTGACGGTGATAAGTCTCGCGCGGACGACTTCACGTTTTCTTACCAAGATTCTTCATGCCCGCCGCGATCGTGAAGAATCTCCCTATAACCGCAGGTCAACACCCTCTACGAGCCGCTTCACGAGGGTCTTGACGGCAGGGTTGAGCCGCCCGTCGGTCCGGGCTTCACGCCGACCTTCACGCCGGCCTTCACACCTCGGTGCACACCCCGCACGCGCCCGGCCCCGCCGCGCCGGAATTGCCGGCGATCTCCCGGAACGCCTCCCGCGCCCGCTCGACGCAGTCGGGCATGCGGCCGACGGCCTCGGTCCAGGCCTGCTTGGCCGCCCAGTAGCGCGCCTGCGCCTCCGGCGTCCAGCCCGCCATATCCCGTTCCACAGTGGACTCCAGCTCCGCCAGCACGGCCCGGATCCCGCCGGTCGTCCTGCCCATCCGGTCGAGGATCTCGTCGGCGTCGGTGAAGTCGAAACGCCCTGGACTCATATCCCGCTCAGGCCACCCGTCCACGGCGTCGCCCGCTCGTCGGCGGCCGGGCGCGCGTCCGCCGCGCCGCCGGTGACCACAAGCAGGTCGGCGAGCCGGCCCAGGATGAGGTCGTACTGCTGTTCCCAGTCGTTCATCGCCTGGCCGAAGCGCACCGAAGCGTCGCCCCGCCACGACGCCTGCAGCGCCGCCATCTCGCTGTTGACCCGCCTCAAATGGCCGTTGGCCGAGTCTATGGCGCGGGCGAACTCACCCGCCGCACCTCGCATACCGTCCGGCACCACCGTCGGAGGAATCGATTTCACGACGCTCTCCTCACCACACGTCCCCAGTACCCGCGCCCGTGCCGCGCGGGCAGCTCATGCGAGCGTGACCCACCGACGGGGGGTGGCGAAACCGGGGACCAGGTGGTATGCCCGATTTTCGGATATCCTTGCCTGCCGTTCCACCGGAGTCTCAGCAGCGGAGTTTCCCGGGTGTTCGCCGTCACGCCCAGTGGTCGTTACACCCCGCCCCGAGACTGACGTTCAGGGCGGCCGGTGAGACCCGGCCCCGGCCCGCTCCACCACCCGTTCGGGCGTAAGATCACGACTGGCATCCGGCGTGTGACGATCCGTCAACGCGTGAAAGGAGACCGATGTCGGCAGCGGACGGCGCGGCAGGCGGTATCACCGCGCCGAAGATCCGGCTGCTCGGCCCGGTCCGCGCCTGGCGCGGCGGCACAGAACTCGACAGCACCGAACTGAACAGCGCCGAACCGAACGGCACTGAACTCGATCTCGGCTCCGCCCACCGCCGCACGGTTCTCGCGGTGCTGGCGATGTCGCCCAACCGCACCGTTTCCCGCGAAGAGCTGATCGACGCCGTGTGGGGCGACTCGCCCCCGGCCAGCGCGCAGGGCAGCATCTACACCTACATCTCCGGCCTGCGCCGCGCGCTCGAGCCCGGCCGCGTGAAGGGCACCGGGCGACAGCTGCTCGCGTCCATCGGGTCGGGTTACTCGCTGTGTGTGGCGCCCGGAACCGTCGACGTGCACCACTTCGAGGCCCTGCGCGACAAGGCTCAGCGCCACCTGTCGGCCGGCGAACGCGGCCCGGCCCTGGCGAAGCTCGACGAAGCGCTCGCGCTGTGGCACGGCGAGCCGCTGCAGAACCTGCCCGGCCCGTTCGCGGCGTCGCAGCGCACCCGGCTGGAGGAGCTGCGCCTCGCGACGGTCGAGCGTCGCGCGGAGGTCGTGCTCGACAACGGCGGGCACCTGGAGCTCGTCGACGAGCTGCTCGAGTCGGCGCGCGAAAACCCGTTCCGCGAACCGCTGCACGGGCTGCTCATGCGAGCGCTCGCGCTCGGCGACCGTCGCACCGAAGCGCTGGCCGTGTACACGGACTTGCAGGACAAGCTGATCGAGGGCTTCGGCACCGAGCCGGGCCCGGCGCTGCGCGAGCTGTACGAACGCCTGCTGGGCGGCGGTTCCGTGGTCGAGACCCCGGCTCCGGCGCCCCGGCCGGCGCCGGCGCCCGCCCGCGTGCCGCGCTTCCCGTTGCCGGTGCTGCCGCCGCGCGCGGAGATCTTCTTCGACCGCGCGAGCGAGACTTTGCTGCTGCGCGAAGCCGTCGCCGGTCTCGCCGGCGGGCTCGGCCGTTCGGTGTGGGTCGAGGGCGAACCCGGCATCGGCAAGACGGCGCTGCTCGCCGAAACCCTGTCCATGGCCCAGGACGCGGGCGTCAAACCGCTGTTCGCCTCCGCCGACGCGCTCGACCAGCGCTTCGCCCTGCGGCCGCTGCTCGACGCACTGGGTGTGCACCCGCGCGCGTCGGATCTGCGACGCGCGGAGCTCGCCGTCGCGCTCGCCGAGAACCCCGGCGCCGACCCTGTGGAGGGCATCCTCGGGCTCGTGCGCGAGCTGTGCACGGACGAACCGCTCGCGCTCGTGGTCGACGACCTGCAGTGGGCCGACGACACGACGTTGCGCCTGTGGCGCTACCTGAGCCGCGAGACGCGGCGGCTGCCGCTACTGCTCATCGGCGCGTGCCGCCCGGTCCCCCGTCCCGCCGAGCTGGACGGCCTGCGCGCGGAGCTGGCGGCCGACGGCACGGAGCTGCTCACGCTCGGGCCGCTGCCCGAAATCGCGATCCGCGACCTCGCAGGTGATCTCGCCGGCGCCCCGCCGGGCCAGGTCCTTCGCACGCTGATCTCGTTCGCGTCGGGAAACCCGCGCTACGCCAAGGAAATCGTGGAGACACTGCTCTCCAACGCGATGATCCTGCTCGACGGCGCGCAGGCGATCGTCGACGGCAACAGCTGCCGCACGATCCCCGCGCCGCTGGGTTCGCGCATCACGCTGTACCTGAGCTTCCTCTCCAGCGGCACGCGCGATGTCCTGCGCTGGGCAGCCTTGCTGGGCAAGGAGTTCTCGCTCTCGGACATCGCGATCGCCACCGAGCGGCAGGCGACCGCGCTCGTCGGCGCCGTCGAGGAGGCGCTCGCGGCCGGCGTGCTCACCGAGTCCGACGAGCTGCTCGCCTTCCGCCACCCGCTGCTGCGCCGCGTGCTGTACGAAAAGACGCCGGCCGCGATGCGCGTCGCGTTGCACCGCCAGCTCGCCGAGGCCTTCCAGGGCGCGGGCGCGTCGCCCGAGCGCGTGGCCGAGCAGCTGGCCGCCGCGCCGGTGCAGGTCGACCCGTGGGTCACCGGCTGGCTCACCGCGCACATCGGCACCGTCGCCACCGAGGCACCGCGCATGGCCGTCGACCTGCTCAAGCACGTGGTCACCCAGGCCTCGCTGCCCGCCGACGCCCGCGAACCGCTCACGGCCACGCTCGCGCGGCTGCTGTTCTGGCTCGGCCGCGAACCGGAAGCCGAGGCTCGCTCGGTCGTCGCGCGGACCGAGGACAGCAGGCAGGCCGCGGAGATGCGCTGGATCCTCGCCTACATCTACTACCGCCGCGGCGAGTTCGCCGAAGCGTCCGAAGAGGTCCGCCGTACGCTCTCCGACCCGAACGTGCCCGAGATGTGGCGCGGCCGGCACGAGACGTTGCGCGCGACGCTCGAACGCCTGGCCGTGGACGAAACGTCCGAACCGGACTTGTCGGAACTCGGTGTGCTCGACGGCCTCGACGACGCCGCCGAACCGCTGAGCACCGCGCGCCGGCTGGCCGCGACCCGCGCCGTGCCCGGCGAGATGCACCTCGCGGGCGCCGTGCACTACTACTGGCGCGGCCGCTGGCCCGAGGCGCTGGCCGAGCTCGACACGGTGATCAAGGGCGGTGCCGAGACGGCGTCGTACGTATTGCGCAGCCCCGGTTCCGCGCTGCTGGTGCACGGCGTCGGCGCGTTGATCGCGAGCCACCGCGACGAGCCCGAAGAAGCGAGCGCGCACCTCGACGCCGCCTCGCACCAGCACTGGCCGCAGGGCCTCGAGCCCAACGGCGGCGACTACCTGCTGGCCGCCGAGGCGCAGCTGTCCGAATTGGAGGGCAACCCGGAGGCGGCGCTCGCCGCGCTGAAGCCGTTGCTGGACCAGGGTTATCCGCCTTCGGCGCGCCAGCAGTGGCTGCCGGACCTGGTGCGCCTGGCGATGCAGCTGGGCGAGACGCACTACGCGTACCAGGCGTTGCGGCTGGTCGGCGACACCGACGGCTCCGACGTCCCACCCGCGCACACCGCCGCCGCGGCCCACTGCCGCGGCCTGGTCGCGGGTGATCCCGACGCGATCCTCGGCGCGGCCGCGCACTACGAGGCCGCCGGCCGCGTGCTGAAACACGCGCGCGCCACCGAGGACGCCGCGATCCTGCTGGCGGAACACGGCCGCCTCGACGAGGCCCGCTCGGCGTTCCGTGCGGCGCTCACCAGCTACACCGCGCTCGGCGCGGCTTGGGACGTGCGCCGGGCCGAAACCCGGATGCATCCGCACGGCATCCGCCGCGCCACCCCCGTGCGCAGCCGCGCGGCGGGGGAATGATCCCGTTTTTGCCACCACAGCGCCCCGCTGAGCGGGACTGGCCATGGGCCCGGATACTGGCCACTCGTACGATGCCGGGTGATCACCGGCTCCCGGTAAGCTCGTCGAGTCAGACCGGTACGTCGAATGGAACGGCATGCCAGGGGATGCGCACAGCGGGTTGCGGGTGGACGTGCTCGGCCCGTTGCGGGCCTGGCGGGGTCCGGCCGAGATCAAGCTCGGGCCAGCGCGCCAGCGTGCCATCTTCGCGATGCTCGCGGTCAACGCCGGCCGCTCCGTGCCGCGCGCGGAGCTCATCGCGGGGGTGTGGGGCGACTCGCCGCCCGCCAGCGTCGAGGGCAGCGTGCACACCTACATCTCGGGGCTGCGGCGCGCGCTCGACCCCGAGCGCACCAAGTGGGCGGCCTCGGGCGTTCTCGTGTCCGACGCCGGAGGCTATTCACTCGCGCTGGAGCCCGGAGGCCTCGACGCGGCCGTGTTCGAACGTCACCGCGAGCAGGCGCAGCAGCACGCCGCCGCCGGTGATCACGACAAGGCCGCCGCGGAGTACGACGCCGCCCTCGCCCTCTGGCACGGCGAAGCGCTGTCCGGCGTGCCCGGCGAGTTCGCCGAGCGCCACCGCGAGCACCTGGCCGAGCTGCGGCTCGACACGCTGGAGCGCCGCGCCGCTGCCGTGCTGGAGCTCGGCGGCCATCAGGATCTGATCGCGGAGCTGACAGTGCTCGTCGGCGAACACCCGCTGCGGGAGGCGGTGCGCGAGCCGCTGATGCTCGCGCTCTACCGCAGCGGCCGGCACTCCGACGCGCTCGACGTGTTCCGCGACGCCCGCGCCACCCTGCGCGCGGAGCTGGGCGTAGAGCCCGGACCGCGGTTGCGGGAGCTGCACCAGCGCGTGCTGGAGCAGGATCCCGCGCTGGACCTGCCCAAGGCGAAGGCACCGGAGCCCGCGGCCGGCCCCGAGCCGATTTCCGTGCTGCCACCGCGCGTCAGCCGGGCGCTGGACGACGGGGACGACAGCCCGTTGTTCGGCCGCGAAGCCGAGTCGGCGCAGCTGAGCGAGCTGCTGGCCGAGGTCCGCGACGGGCGGGGCCGGGCCGTGTGGATCGAGGGCGAGCCGGGCATCGGGAAGTCGGAGCTGCTCACCCGCGTATTCAGCCACGCCACCGGCGGCGGGCTGCAGCTCGCGTGGGTCGCGGCGGACGAGCTGAGCACCCGGTTCCCGCTGCAGGTGATGCTGGAGTGCCTCGCGATCGACGCCGCCTCACCGGATCCGCGCCGCGCGCGCGTGGCGAAGGAGCTGATGGGCGAGGGGCCGACGCAACGCGCGTGGGGTTCGAGCGACCCGGTGCTCGGAGCGGTCGACCGGCTGTTGTCCCTGGTGGACGAGCTGTGCGCCGACGCCCCGCTGGTGCTCGTGGTCGACGACCTGCAGTGGGCCGACGAGTCGAGCGTGCTCGTGTGGCACCGGCTGTGCGCGGCGACGCGGCAGCTGCCGTTGCTGCTCGTGGCCGCGACCCGGCCGGCGCCCGACCGCGCGGAGCTCGCCCAGCTGCGCCGCGGCGTCGAGTCGCGCGACGGCGTGGTGCTGGACCTCGAACCGCTGGTGTCCGACGACGTCGTGCGGCTGATCGAAGGGCTGCTCGGCGCGGATCCCGGCCCCGGCCTGCGTGAGCTGGCCGCTCGTGCCGCGGGAAACCCGTTGTACGTCAAGGAAATGGTCGACGTCCTCGTGCGCGCGGGTGCGGTGGAGGTGGACAGCGGCTACGCCGACGTCGACGACCCCGCCGAGTTCGAGACGCCACGCTCGCTCGTGGCGGCCGTCGACCGGCGCCTCGACTTCCTGCCGGCCGAGACGCAGGACGTGCTGCGCTGGGGAGCGTTGCTGGGCATGGAGTTCGCGGTCGGCGACATCGCGGCGGTGCTCGGCATCCGGCCGTCGGACCTGCTGGGACCGCTGGAAGAAGCGGTGGCGGCCAACGTCCTCATCGACACGGGCACGCAGCTCGCGTTCCGGCACCCGTTGCTGCGCCAGGCGTTGTACAACCGGCTCTTGTCGGGCACGCGGGCGGCCCTGCACCGGCAGGCCGCGGAGGCGCTGGCGCGGATCGGCGCGCCCGTGAAGCGGGTGGCGGAGCAGCTCGTGGCGGCGCCGTCCACTGTGGACCCTTGGGTGCTGGACTGGCTCACGGAGAACCAGACGGCCGTGACCAACCGGGCGCCGCTGATCGCCGTGGAGCTGCTGGAGCGGGCGCTCACCGCGTGCTCGGCCTCCGACCCGCGGCGCGAGGCGCTGATCACCGCGTTGGCGAAGGTGCTCTTCCGGCTGGAGCGCAACCCGGAAACCCTTGCCGTGCAAGCGCTTGATCTGTCGCAGGATCCGGAGAACGTCGCCGAGATGCGGCACCTGCTGGCCACGCTGCGGTTCCGGCGCGGGGCCGTCGCGCTCGCCGTGCAGACGCTCGAAGAGGCCGAGGACGATCCGGCGCTGCCAGAGATCTGGCACGTGCGGCGCCGGCACCTGCTGGCGAACTTCCGCCGCGGTGGGCTCGACGACCTCGACGTCGCGGAGGCCAGCGCGCACCAGGCCCGCGCGGAGGCCGACGGCGACCCGTACCTGTCGGCGCACGCGTTGCAGACGTTGTGGCTGGTGGATTCCGTGCGCCGCCACCACGAAAGCGCGCTGGCGCACATCGACGAGGCCGTCGAGGCCGTCGGCGACGAGCACGAGCTGGCCGACCTGCACCTGGATCTGCTGGACAACCGCGTGTTCACGCTGCAGAACCTCGACCGTCTCGGCGAGGCGGACCGCACGCTGCAGGCGGCGGGCGAGATCGCGCAGCGCCATTCGATGCCGATCGGCTTGCAGGTGTCGGTGGCGGTGCACCGGTACTGGGAAGGGCGCTGGGACGAGGCGCTGGTCGAGCTCGACACCGTGACGGAAGACGGACCGGCGATCACCTTCTACGGCCTGCGGGAGCCCGGCGCGGCGGCGTTGCTGCTGCACGGCGTGGCGTCGCTGATCGCCGCTCGGCGCGGCGAGCGCGGGCAAGCCGCGGCGCACCTCGACGCGGCGGAGGAGTACGCGCCGGCGACCGGTGCCGAGCGGGAGAGTTTCGACTTCCTGCTGGTGGCCAACTCGGTGGTCGCGTGGCAGCGCGGGGAGATCAAGGAAGCGCTGGCCGTCCTCGAGCCGATCCTCAACCCGACGTACGCCCAGATGATGTTGCGGCACCAGTGGCTGCCGATGTTCGTCGGCTTGGCGTTGGAGGCCGGCGACCAGGCGCTCGCGTCGCGCGGGCTGGCGGTGTGCGAGGAAGAGGCCGCCAAGGAACGCGAGCCGGCCCGGGCCCACGCGGCGACGGACTGGTGCCGCGGCCTGATCGACGGCGATCCGGCGCCGGTGCTGCGGACCGTGGAGCATTTCCGCTCGGTCGGCCGCCGCCCGGAACTGGCCGCGGCGCTGGAGGACGCGGCGGTGCTGCTCGCCCGGACCGAGGACCTGCCCGCGGCCCACGCGGCGCTGGACGAGGCCGCGGAGCTGTACACGTCACTGTCGGCCCGCTGGGACTTGCAGCGCGCGGAGAAGCGCCTGCGCGAACTCGGCGTCCGCCGCGGCGGGCGGCTCGCGGCCGCCGCCCGGCCAGGACGTGGGTGGGATTCGCTGTCGCCGCTGGAGGTCCGGATCGCGACGCTCGTGGCGGAGGGCCGGTCGAACCCGGACATCGCGACGGAGCTGGCTTTGCCGCGACGAACGGTCCAGGCTCATGTGGCGCGGTTGCTGGGTAAGTTGGAGTCGCCTTCGCGGTCCGGTGTCGCGAATGCCGTGGCGCGGCGGATCGGCTGATCAAGGCAATCGGTTGAGCTTCGCCACCTCGCCCAGGAAGCGACCCGAGTCCTTGATAGTGCGGACCTGCGTGTCGAAGTCGACGTGGATGACGCCGAAGCGCTGGGTGTAGCCCATGCCCCATTCGAAGTTGTCCAGAAGGGACCACGCCAGGTAGCCGCGGACGTCGGCGCCCTGGGCCATGGCGTCGTGGACGGCGCGGATGTGGGTGTCGAGGTAGGCGAGGCGGGCGGGGTCGTGGACGCGGCCGTCGACGACGGTGTCCTCGAAGGAGGCGCCGTTCTCGGCGACGACCAGGGGCAGGCCGCCTGTGTGGGAGTTCAGCCACACCAGCAGATCGGTGAGCGACGACGGCGTCTGCTCCCAGCCGAACGACGTCAGCGGGCCGCGGGCGGGCAGGACGTCCATGCCGCGCAGGCCGGGCAGCGGGCAGTTGCTCGGGGCGAGCGGGTCGTCCAGCGGTGCGACGCGGGCGGGGGCGTAGTAGTTCACGCCCAGCCAGTCGATGGCGGCGGCGATGAGGTCGGTGTCACCGTCCTGAATGGACGCCGCGAACCGGCCACCGTGGTGTTCGACGTCGGCCATCACGTCGGGCGGGTAGCCGCGGCCGAGGACGGGGTCGAGGAAGAAGCGGTTGTGGATGCCGTCGAACTTGCGCACGGCTTCGCGGTGGGCGTCCGTATCGCCGTCAGCCAGCGCGGGTGCGAAGTTCAACGCGAGCGAGAAGTCCTGCCCGGGACGGGCCTGTTCCGTCAACGCCCGCATCGCCAGGCCGTGGCCCAGCAGCAGGTGGTGCGCGGCGACCAACGCCGTGTCATAGTCCTGGATGCCCGGCGCGTGGACGCCGCTGCCGTAGCCGAGGAACGCGGCGCAGAACGGCTCGTTGATGGTCGTCCACTGGGGCACGCGGTCGCCGAGGGCGTCGTGGACGACGGCGGCGTAGTCGGCGAACCGGTAGGCCGTGTCCCGCGAAGGCCAGCCGCCCGCGTCCTCGATCGCCTGCGGGAGGTCCCAGTGGTACAGCGTGAGCACCGGCATGATGTCGCGGCTCAGGAGCTCGTCGACGAGCCGGTCGTAGAACGCGAGGCCCTCGGCGTTGCGGGTACGGCCGTCGGGCATCACGCGCGGCCACGCCACCGAGAACCGGTAAACGGGCAGGCCCAGCTCGGACAACAACGCGGCGTCCGTGCCGTACCGGTGGTAGTGGTCGCACGCGACCGCGCCGGTGTCGCCGTTGAGGACCTTGCCCGGCGTCGCGCTGTAAGTGTCCCAGATGGACGGTCCGCGGCCGCCCTCGGTCACCCCGCCTTCGATCTGGTACGACGCGGTCGCCGCGCCCCACCAGAAGCCGGACGGGAACTCGAGCTCAGCCATGGACAGCACCTTTCAGGATTCCCCGCACGATGTAGCGCCCCAGAACCAGGAACAGCGCGATCACCGGCAGCACGCCGAGTGTCGCGCCCGTGAGCATCAGCGCGTAGTCGGTGTAGTAGCCGCTGGCCAGCTGCGAGAGCACCACCTGCACGGTCGGCGTCTCGTTGGGGTCGAGCACCACCAGCGGCCAGAAGTAGTCGTTCCACGTGGCCATGAACGTGAGCATCGCCAGCACGGCGGCCTGCGGCCGGATCGCGGGCAGGGCCACGTGCCAGAACGTGCGCACCACCGAAGCACCGTCCACAGTGGCCGCGTCCACGAGCTCGCTGGCCACCGCGCCCTCGCACGCCTGGCGCATCCAGAACACACTGAACGCGCTCACCAGCGCCGGCACGATCACCGCCTCCAGCTTCCCGTACCAGCCGAAGTCGCCGACCACGAGGTACAGCGGGATCACGCCGAGCTGCGCCGGCACCATCGCCGAGCCGACCACGAACAGGAAAAGACTGTTGCGGCCAGGAAACCTCAGCCGCGCGAACGCGAAGCCGGCCAGGCTCGCGAGGACCACATTGGACACCATCACCGTCACGGCCACGATCAGCGAGTTGCCGATCGCCAGCCAGAAGTCGACGGTGTCGAACACGCGCCGGATGTTCTCGAACAGGTGCCCGCCCGGCAGGAGCAGCGGTGAGGTCTCCCCGATCGCCGAGTTGTCGCGGGTGGAGATCACGAATGACCAGTACAGCGGGAACAGCGAAGCACCGACCACACCGACCAACACCACGTACACCCACGCGCCCGCGCGCCGCCGCGGCATCACGGCGCGCTCACGAACCGGCGCACCAGCCGGTAGTTGAAGAACGCGAACAGCACGCAGAACACGAACATCACCCACGACAGCGCCGCCGCGTAGCCCGCGTCGAACTTGCCGAAACCCTTTTCGTACAGGTACATCGTGAGCGTCTGGAACTGCCGGTCGTTACCGCCCGTGCCACTGGAGCCCGTCGCGTCGAACAGCTGCGGCTCGGCGAACAGCTGCAGCCCGTTGACGGTGCCGGCCACGGCCGTGAACGCGATGGTCGGCCGGATGCCGGGCACCGTCACCGACCAGAACGACCGCCAGCGCGAAGCACCGTCGAGCGCCGCCGCCTCGTACAGGTCCTGCGGCACGGCCTGCATCGCCGCCAGGTAGATCAGCGAGTTGTAGCCGGTCCAGCGCCACATCACCATCGTCGCGATGGCCAGGTGCGAGGACCACTTGCGCGCCTGGAACGAGATCGGGTCGATCCCGAACCAGCCGAGCACCTCGTTGACCACGCCGTAGTCGCGGCTGTAGAGCTGCGCGAACACCAGCCCCACGGCCACGACCGACACCACGTTGGGCAGCAGCACGCCGGTGCGCCACCACGTCGCCGCGCGCAGCGGCCGGTTCAGCAGCGCCGCGATCCCGAGCGCCAGGAAGAACTCGGGGATCGCGGCGAGCAGGAAGATGCTCGTGGTGTTGAACAGCGCGTTGTAGAACCGGCCGTCGGTGAACAGCTCGGCGTAGTTCGCGAGCCCGAACCCGCCCTGGTCACCGGCGAGCAGATCCCAGTCGTGCAGGGAGACCCAGGCCGTGTAGACGAGCGGGAACGCCCCGAACACCACGAACACCGCGAAGAACGGGGCGATGAAGAGGAACGGCGTGACCTTGCGGTCCCAACGCGCCGACAGAGGGCCGCGCATGCGGGGCTCTACTTGATGGCCTCGCGGCCGAGCTTCACGGCGTCCGCCCAGGCCGCGTCGACCTTTTCGGACCCGTCCTCGATCCGCCCGAGCGCCCGGCCGAATTCCGGCCGGACGTCGGCGTCATGCAGGCCGCGGTAGTTGGGACGAAGGGTGTCGGCGGACGCGGCGTAGATCTGGCCGATCGGCGCGCCGGAGAAGTACGGGTCGGTGTGGGCCACGACCTGCGGGTCCTTGTAGACGCCCGGCTCGCTCGGCAGGATGCCGTCGGAGAGGAAGATCTTCTTCTCCTGCTCGGGCGCCGTGAGCCACTTCGCGAGGTCGTAGGCCTCCTTGGGGTGCTCGCTCTGCTTCGGGATCGAGAGGAACGAACCGCCCTGGTTGCCGCTCGCGCCGGGGACGGTCGTGACGTCCCACTTGCCGGTGTTGCCGTCGCCGCCGGCTTCCTTGATCTGCGTGAGCATCCAGGCCGGGCAGGCGATGGTGGCGAAGCTGCCCTGCTTGATCGCGACGTTCCAGGCCTGCGTGTAGGTGGTCGCGCCGGCCGTCTGGCCCTTCTGTGCGAGGGTGCCGGCGAGCATGAAGGCGTTGCGCACGGCGGGGTTCTTGTCCGCGATGTAGGAATCGTCGCGCGAGGAGAAGTAGTTCTCCGGCGACTGGTTCAGCATCGCCGTGTAAACGGTTCCAGCCGAGTCCGCGAACTTCACCTTCGGCAGCTTGTCGGTGAAGCGCTGCGACAGCTGGGCGTACGCGTCCCAGGTCGGCATGAGCGCGGCGACGGCCTTGCGGTCAGTCGGCAGGCCGGCCTGCTGGAAGAGGTCTCGGCGGTAGCACATGGCGAGGCTGCCCATGTCGGTGCCGAGGCCGAGCACGTCGCCGTCCTTGGTGCCCTGGGCCCACTTCCACGCCGCCCACTGGTTCTGCAGCTGGTCGGCGCCGTAGTCCGCGAGGTTCACGAACTTGTCCTTCACCCCGAGGTACTTGGGGATCTGCTGTTCCTCGATGGCGACGATGTCGGCCGCGCCGTGGCCCGCCGCGAGCTGCGTGGCGAGGGTCTTGAAGTGCGTGTCGAAGTCGGTGACCCGGCTCTGGATCTCGATGTTCGGATGATCCTTCTCGTACTGGGCGAAGAGCGGGGCGTAACCGAACTCACCGAAGGTGGCCACAGTCAGCTTGATCTTCCCGCCTTCGGCGGCGGAGCCGCCGCTGCAAGCGGTTACCAGCAGGAGGAGCGCGGTCGTCAGGACGGCGACGGCCGGGCGCCGGGTCAGCTTTCGCACGGGGTGAGCTTCCCTCAGATAACACCTGCGCGCAGGGCGTAGGCGACGGCATGCGGTCGGTTGCGCAGCTTCAGCCTATTGGTCATCCCGTAGATGACGTTCTTCACGGTCCGTTCCGAGTAGCACAGCTTCCCGGCGATCTCAGCGGTGTCCCAGCCCTCGGCCATCAGCCTGAGCACGTCGACCTCGCGCGGCGACAGCGCGGCACCTCCCGCGGTGTGCTGCAGGCTCTCCGCCTGGCCCAGAAGATCGCGCAGCGAGGTCTCCCTGCCCGACGCAGCGGCGGTGATGCTGCGCACGAGCCGGTCGCCCGCGATGGCCTCGCGCGGCAGCACGGCCACGACGTGGCACGCGGCCAGTTCCGGCAGTTCGTCGGCGTCGACGTACCCGGCGACGAGGACGATCGCGGCCGGCGTCTCCGAGGCGGCCGCGCGCAGGGCGGCCTTCAGCTCCGGCGTCACACGGCCGGCGGCGAACACGAGCACTGCCGCTTCCCCGCGCCGCGGGCCGGGCAGGACCTGCACCTCGGGCCGCGCCTGCAAGTGGTCGATGAGCCCCGCGAGCGCGATGGGATCCGAAGCCCACGCCGCCACCCTGACCTGATCCATCGCTGCTACCTCCCTGAAGAAACACTCATCCCGTGTCTGCCAGTCTGGAGACAGCGGCTTCACGAATTCTCTAGCCGCGATGAAGTCATCCTTCACGACGTGAAGTTGGGCTCCCACCAGGGGTTCCGCTAGCGTCGCGTCGACACCGGGAACAAACATGTAAGGAATTCATGAAGATGCCCGCACGGAAGCGGCTACCTGCGGCGATCGGCGGCGCCGTGCTGGTCGCCGGCACCCTCGCCGGATGTGCTTCCGCACACACGGTTTCCGGTACCGCGCTGGCCGAACCGAGTGCTCAGCCGAGCACGAGCGCCGCGCCGACGGTGTCTTCGGAGCCGTCACAGCCGCCGTCTTCACGGCCGGCTTCACCGTCTTCATGCGACTCGCTGATCTCTTCACTCGACGTGCGCGCGCGGGTGGCGCAGCTGGTAGTCCCGGGTGTCGACGCCGCCGATCCGGCTGCGGTGACAAAACTTGTCCAGCAGCAGCAGATCGGCGGGTTCTTCGTGGGAGGCAATAAAACCACGCTGTTGCAGAACCACGCGCTCGACGCCGTGCAGAAGGCCGCGAAGATCCCCGTGTCCGTCTCCGTCGACGAAGAGGGCGGGCGCGTGCAGCGCATCGACGACCTCGACGGCTCGATGCCGAGCGCGCGCGAGCTCGCCGCCACGAAGACGCCCGCCGAAGTCCGCGCGCTGGGCGTGCAGCGGGGCAAGCAGCTGCACGCGCGCGGGATCACCGTCGACTACGCGCCCGACGCCGATGTGAGCGACGAACCGGACGACGCGGTGATCGGAGACCGTTCGTACAGCTCGGATCCCGCCAAGGTGCGCCAGTACGCGATCGCGTTCGCCGAGGGCCTGCGCCAGAGCGGCGTGACGCCGGTGCTCAAGCACTTCCCCGGCCACGGCCACGGATCCGGCGACTCGCACAAGGGCACGGTCACCACGCCGCCGCTCGATCAGCTGCGCAAGGTGGACCTCAAGCCGTACGAGAACATCGCCGACTACGGCGCCGTGGAAGTGATGGTGGGCCACCTCGACGTGCCGGGTCTCACCGACGGCGTGCCAGCGTCGATCTCGCCCGCCGCGTACCGGCTGCTGCGCGGCGACTACCACTTCACCGGCCCGATCATCACCGACGACCTCGGCGGCATGAAGGCGATCACCGACCAGTACCCGCTGCCCGACGCCGTGCTGAAGGCGTTGCAGGCGGGCGCCGACGAGGCGTTGTTCTCCTCGGGCAACGGCGACGTCGGCGCGGTGCTCGACCGGCTCGTGAAGGCGGTGTCGAGCGGCGAGCTGCCCGCGGACCGCGTGGCCGCGTCGGTGAAGCGGGTGCTGAAGTCGAAGCACGCGTGCACCTGATCGCAGTCCACTCCGGACTAGGCTGGCGGCCGGATCACCGTCTCGGGAGGAGCACCACATGACGACGGACGCCACGGCGGCCGGCACCCTGCAGCTCGGCGGCGAGCTGGCCGTGACCCGGATGGGCTTCGGCGCGATGCGCCTGGCCGGACCCGGGGTCTGGGGGCCGCCGCAGGACCTCGCCGAGGCGTCGGCGGTGCTGCGCGAGGCGCTGGCGCTGGGCATCACGCACATCGACACGTCGGACTACTACGGCCCGCACACGGTCAACGAGCTGATCCGGACCAATCTCGCGCCCTACCCGGACGAGCTGGTGCTGGTGACCAAGGTGGGCGCGCGCCGCAGCGCCGACCGCGGCTGGCCGCCCGCGCTCAAGCGCGACGAGCTGATCTCCGCCGTCCACGACAACCTGCGCAACCTGGCCGTCGAAGCGCTCGACGTGGTGAACCTGCGCCTGGGCGACGAAACGGGCGGCTACCCCGTGGACGTGTCGATCGTGGAACCGTTTTCAGTGCTGGCCGAGCTGCGGGACCAGGGCCTGATCCGCCACCTCGGCGTGAGCCACGTGACGGGTGCGCAGCTCGACGTCGCGCGCGAGATCGCGCCGGTGGTGTGCGTGCAGAACGCCTACAACCTCGCGCACCGCGAGAACGACGACCTCGTGGACAAGTGCGCCGCGCTCGGCATCGCGTTCGTCCCGTACTTCCCGTTGGGCGGGTTCAGCCCGCTGCAGTCCTCGGCGCTCGACGAGTGCGCCGCGCGGCTCGGCGCGAAGCCGATGCAGGTCGCGCTGGCGTGGCTGCTGCAGCGCTCGCCCGCGATCGCCGTGATCCCGGGCACGTCGTCGATGGCGCACCTGCGGGAGAACGTCGCGGCCGCCGCACTCGAGCTGCCGGCCGACGTCGTCGCCGAGCTCGACGCGATCGGCGTCTGAGAACTACGCCGGAGTCACCTCCAGCGTCACCGTGCGGTTCGCGGCCACGTCCGTGCCCTCGTGCACGGGCGTGGCCTGGTCGGCGCTGGTGATCGCGAACGTCGTGAGCGGCAGGCCGCTCGCCGTCGCCAGCACGCGCGCCGCCGAAGCCGCGCGGGCCAGCGCGGTCGACGAGCCGTCGCTGGCCGGGCCGCCCGGCACGGCGACGCCATGGCCGATCACCGTGACCCGCACGTCCTGTCCCTTGAGGACGGCACCCCAGCGTTCCAGCGCGCGCCGGCCGTCGCCGCTGGGGCTGATCGCGTTGGGGCCGAAGAGCCCCTCGTCGAAGGTGATGGTGACGGCCGAGCCGGTCGTGACCTGCACGCCGTCGCCGCCGAGGTGCGACGCCAGCGCGGTGAGCTTCTGCTGACGGCTCTGCTCCTCCTCGGCCGCTTTCGACTGCGACGCGTGCAACCGGTCCAGCTCGGCCTGCACAGCGGGGCTGGTCGTCGCGAGCGGTGCGGCCGTCGGCGCGGGTTCCGGGGAAGACCACGGCAGCGTCGCCACGATCACCGCCACTCCGGCCACGACCACGACCGCCGCGCCGGCGGCCGCGAGCCGACGGCCGACCGGGCGCTTGCGCAGCCGCCCCGAACGGATCTTCGCGATCAGCCGCCGTCCCGCCAGCGCCGGCTCGGACTCCGGCGCCAGCTCCAGGACCCGGGCCCACGCGGCGTCGGCCTGCTCCAGATCACCGGCCTGGGCGTGGACGCGGGCCAGCAGATCCAAGCGCGCCACGTCGTCGGTGGCGGCGCGCTGCAACAGCTCGGCGGCGGCCGCGTATTCGCCGAGGCGGGCCAGGTCGGCCGCCTCCGCGAGCGTCAGCTCCTCGGAAAGCCCGCTGAACACGGTCATCACGGACGCTCCTGACGCAGGATGCCGCCGTCGGCGCTGCCCTGGATGTCGGGCGGCAGCAGCGCTCGCAGCCGGCGGTTGACGTCCGTCAGCGCCGCCCAGTTGCTCGTGTTGACGGCGTGCTCGCCTTCTCGGATGAGCTCACGGGCGCGCGCCGGCTCGGTCATCCGGTCCTGCGACGCGCGCAGGGCGTTGAAGATCTCCTCATCGAGCGAGCCGTCACGCCGAAGCAGCACCACCTGGAGGTCCGTGGCACGGTCGGACAGGCGTTCGGCGGCCGCGGCGTCGCGGTTGTCGTGCACGGTCTCGTAGCGGCGTTCGATGTCGGCCAGCTCGGTGCGGTCCTCGGCGGAGCCGACGCGCTCGACGAGCTCCCGGCAGTGCGCGATCTGGTCGCGCAGCCGGGCCATCACGTCGGGGATGCGCAGTTCCTCCTCGATGTCGTCGAGCTCCGCCTGGACCTCGCGCATCCGCTGTTCGGCCGCGACCGCCGCGCCCTCGTCGGTCGCGCTCGAGGTGACCTCCTCACGTACCGCCGCGACCGTGCCCCGCTCGTCGAGCCGCATCAGCAGGCCGCGGGCGCGATCCGAGCGCGCCGTCTCGGCCTCGGACCGCAGCTGTTCGTGGCGGGCCTCCAGCTCGTTGAGCTGCCGGCGCAGCGCCGGCGCCTCGGGGACCGCGGTCTTGTTCAGCTCGACGGCGGCCTCGAACTCCGCGTCGAGCAACGGCACGAAAGCGGTGACCGAGACCAGGCGCGACTCGTCCATCGCGAAGGTCACCTGGATCTCGCTGCCGCGCGGCAGGTCGCGGCGCACGTCCTGGGCCTTGATCTCGATCAGCCCGACCTGCTTGTTGCGCTCGCCGCGCCGAAACTCTCCCTCGGCGATGGGGATGCGGATGACCGAGCCGGCCTCCGCGCGGTGCACGCTCGCGGTCGAGAAGAAAACCTGCGTGGTTTCCGCCGGCAGTGGCCGGTTCTTCATCAGCATCGGGGTGAACGTGCCGTCGGCCTCGGTCAGGCCGACGCTGTTGACCACGGTCTGGCCCTGCATCTCGTTCGCCCAGTGGGTGATCGTGAACCCCGGCGGGTTCACCGGCACCCGCGCGCCCACCGGGTCGATCAGCTCGACCTCGAACCGGTTGGAGACCAGGTCCTTGAGCAGCACGTCGAGGGTGAACGTGCCTTCGGGAGACAGCGTGATCTCCGCGCTGCGGTACTGCGGCTGCCGCCGCGAATCGCTCAGGACTACGCGGAAACGGCTCCAGTCGGCGCCACCCGGCGTCTCGAACCGGCCCGAGACCGGAACGGACAGCAGGCTCGTGGTCTTCGGGTAGGACAGCGTCGCGGAGAACTCACCACGCTTCGGCACGACCTTGGCGCGCGGCAACGCCACCGTGCCGGCGTAGATCGCGGCGCCGCGCGCGACGACCGTGCTCGGGTCCTGGCTGTGGTCGAGCTCGATGCCGAGACCGTCGGTCGGATCCGCGAGCAGCTCGCGCAGCCCGGGGGCCAGGGTCGGGCCGCCGACGAGCAGCAGCCGGTCGATGTCCGACGGCCGCAGGTTCGCCTTCGCCAGCGCTTCGCGGCACAGATGCACCGCGCGCAGGTAGAACGGCGACGCGAGCCGATCGACGTCCTCGCGCCGCAGGGTGTACTCGAACAGTTCGAGCACGCCGTCGCCGAGGTCCAGCTCCGCCATGATCTGCGCCTGATCGGTCGACGACAGCGCGATCTTGGCCGACTCCGCGGCCGCGCGCAGGAACGCGAAGTTGCGGATCCAGCGCGGGTTCTCGACGGTGAACTCCTTCAGCCCGAACGCCGTCGCGGCGGCCGGCGCGAGCAGGCTGCTCACGATGGCCGCGTCGATGTTCTTACCGCCGAGGCCGAGGTCGCCCGCGTGGTGGAGCACCGACAGCTCGCCGTCGACCGTGCTGACCACCGCCGAGTCGAACGTGCCGCCGCCGAAGTCGAACACCATCCAGTAGGAGCCGCGGCTCTCGTTCTGGAAGCCGTAGGCGAACGCGGCCGCCGTCGGCTCCTGCACCAGCGGGCACGGCGCCGTGAAGCCGGCGAGCTTCGCCGCCTCGCTCGTCGCCTCCGTCTGGTTGAGCGCGAACGCGGCGGGCACGGTGATCACCGCCGCCGCGGGCGGTTCGCCGAACCGGCGGGCGGCGTCGCCGCGCAGCGACTTGAGCACCTCGGCAGACAGCTCGACCGGCGTCATCGACACCCCGGCGCGCGCGAAGGTGCGCCGGGCGTCGGCGAAGCCCATGGCCTGCTTGAACTCGATCTGGACGTTGTCCGCGTCGCGTTCCCGGCGGCTCTTCGCCGCGGCGCCGACCTGGATCAGGCCGGGCTTGGGCATCCAGACGGCCGAGGGCGTGTAGTCGCCCTGCACGTTGTTCTTGACCACCGAGACCTGGCCGCCGTCCAGCACGGCGAGCGCGCTGTTCGTCGTGCCGAGGTCGATACCGAAATCGATGGTGTCACGGGTGTCCCGCATCAGCTTCCTCCGCCGTAGTGCCGGGGGCGACCGGGCACCCCACGATGACCTGCCCCATCTGGATCCGCCGCCCCGCCAGGTAGACCGAAGGCCGCACCGTCTCCACCACCCGCTCCGACGTGAGGCCCGGTTCGTCCTGGAACACCAGCGGTTCCAGCGCGAGCCCCGAGTCGAACAGGTCCCCGTCGTGGTCCTGGATCAGCACGCCCGCCGCGTCGAGCGCCTCCTGGCTCGCCGACAAGTACCGGCCCGCCTGCTTCGCCACGCGGTCCTGCACGCCGGTGAGCTTCTTGCGCGCCCGCCACAACGCCGTCGCCGCCACAGCCAGGTCCGATTCGGACAGCCGGGGCCCCGCCGGCTTCGCGGCAGAACCCTTCGTGGCCACGAGCAAGGCCGAGACCTGGTCGGCGAGCTCCCGCAGCCGCGCCCGCTCTTCCGCTCCCCACAAGGGTTCCTCGATACGGAACTCCCTGTGGTGCCGGCGCTGGCGCCGGTCTTCGGTGTTCGTCACGCCCTTGTCCTCTCCGTGCGCATGCGTACGGTCCCCACCACGAGCAGCAGCACCGCGGTCACCACCGTGATCCACGCGGGGATCGGCGTGCCGGTCGAATCCACCAGCCACAGCACGAGCCCCGCCACGGCATCGGTCATGAGCAGGCCCGGCAGCCGCCCGCGGCCGACCGACGCGTCCGTGGCCAGCCCGAGCCCCCCGACCAGCCCGGGCACGCCGATGAGGAACACCGGCAGCAACGGCGAGGTCAGCAGCGTCGCGAGCAAGGTGACGCCGAAGGCCACGTGGAGCAGCGCCAGGAACACCCGTGACGCGGAGACGTAGCGCCGTGGCGGTCCGCCGTCCTGCAGCTGTCGCATTTGGACGATCATCCGGCGAGCCTGTTCGCGATCCTCGGAGCGCGGTGCGATCTCGATGATCGTGTTCAGCACGAGGCTCGCGTCGCTGTAGCGGCCGCGCTTGATGTAGCCGGTCACGGTGTTCCACAGGTGCCCGACGTCGACGGGGGCGTTGACCCGGCCGGCGCCGAGCGCGCCCTGCTGGTTGCGCTTGACGGTGGCGAGCGTGTCCGGGTCCGTGCTGTATCGCGTCGCGAGGGCGAAGACGTCCTTCGTCAGCGCGTGGTGCGCGCCGGCGGAATCGGCGAGCGCGACGCCGATGTTGTTCAGCGAGACCGCCGCCATTTCAGTGACGCTCGCCGTGCGCCGGAAGTCCGTGCGCGGCACCAGATCTTCGAGCCGGTCGAGCGGCACGGGGAGCTCCGCGAGCGCGCGCTCGGCCGCCGTGCGCGCCTTGCCCTGGTCCAGCAGCGTGCGCAGCTCCTTCAGCAGGCTCTCCACGCGCAGGTAGGTGGGTTCGGCCGCTTCGCTGCGGGCGTCGGCCACGGTGTGCTTGTCGCCGCCGAAGAGCGGCAGGTACCGCACGAGCCGGTGGGGTTCGCTCGACTCGGCCGTGAGCGCCACGAGCGGGGCGACGAGCGCGTCCGGCAGAGCGCCGCGAATACCGTCCACAGTGGACTCGTCGAGCCGACGGTCGCCGAGGCTCTCCACGCGGTGGGCGAGGTGCCCCCAGAAGGCCTCACTGCTGAGCGTGACGGCCCAGCTGCGCGCGGCCTCGTCCCACAGCGGCGCCGGGTGGTCCTCGGTGTGTTCGGTTTCGGCCTCGAGCGCGGCCGAGTGCGCCGCGACGGCGAGGTCGTGCTTGTCGTGCAGCTGCGGCGGGCACCCGCAGTCCTCGGGAGTGCCCCAGGTCCAGAACAGCTCGTCGACGAACCGGTGCTCGGTGTTGCCGAGCGCGTCGAACGCAGCGCGGATCTCCTCCGGCGTCGGATCGGCCGGCACCCCGGGCGGCCGCGCGCCGCCGACGTCGAGCACGCCGAGCACCCGCAGCCGCTGCTCGCGCACGGTCCGCCGCGACGCCGTCGCGTTGAGCCCCGTGATCCGGAACGGGTTGCGCCGGTACAGCTGCGGCGTCGCGATCGCCCGCAACCGCCCGGCCGCGGCTCGCCCGCGGCTCTCGTTCGCACCCATGGCGCAGAAGTTAGGCCGAGGTCGCCGGGAGGGGTCCCGATCGTCCTCTTGCTGCCACGCCGTGGACGTGACCCAGGTCACCGGAAGCCGGTGGAACCTGACGGCGCCCAACGCGTAATACCCCGCATGAGCACCAGAAAGAGCCGGGCCGGTCGCCGCTGGGGGTGGCCGCTGGTCCTGGCGGTGGTCGTCGTCGCCGGAGTCGCGGAGACTCCGGCGACGGCGTCCCCGAACCGACTCCCCTCGCGAAGTACCGCGAGCTCTCGCGCCAGGCCGAGAAGCTCAGCCAGGACCTGCTGGGCGCGCAGGCGGACCTCGACCGGAAGCAGTCCGACCTCGACCGCGCCGGTCAGGACATCACGGCGGCGAAGAACGCCGGCGCCACGGCGGCCGCGGACAAGGCGCGCCGCCAGGTGGATGTGGACCGGTGCTCTGTTGTCTGCCTCGGCTCCGCCGAGGCGTGCGAGATCGCTTCAAGCCGGCTTCTTCCCTCCCGATTTTCGCGCGGCCCAGGGGCCGCGCGAAATCGCTCAGTCCAGAAGCCCGAAACCGGCGGCGAACGCGTGCGCAGCGAAGTCTGGCAGCCGCAGACGTGGACGGACGTCTGGCAGCGGCGCAGCCAGGTCGGCTCCGGCGCGCCGACGACGGGCAGCGGGAAGCGCTTGTCGTTCAACGCCTCCACGTCGGTGGACCCGTGCACGCTCGCGCCGGGCTGGACCAACCCGACACCGGAGTTCCTCGCGCGCGCCCCGCGCGACCCGGCCGTGATCAAGGCACAGCTGGCGGCCGCCGTGCCGCACTCGGACGCACGAGTGGAACAGCCGGCGGGCACCTACGCCGAGCTCGTGATCCTGCGCGGCGCCGCTCGCGCCAACGGCCTGCCCGCCGACCTTTCCCGTGCCCTGCAACGCACGGCCGCCCTCCTCGCGCCCGCGTCGCCGGCTCACAACCTCGACGGCGTGCCCGGCACCGCGTACACGCTGAAAGGCACGAACGGCGTCCAGCTCGTCGTGCTCGCCGACGCGGACGGCACGTACCTCGGCAGCCCCACGGAGTCGGTCACCCGCGGCGCCGCGGCGGAACTCGGTGGACCGGCGGTGAAACTCTTTCCCTGACGGATTTCAGCTCGACTCGCGGACGGTGAGCGACACCGGCAGGATCTGCTGCCGCGGCTGGGGTTCCTTCCCGTCGAGCAGGTTCATCAGCGTCTCCACCATCGCGTGCACCTGCTCGCGCGGGTCCTGGTGCACGGAGGTCAGCGGCGGGGTCATCTCGGGCGCCAGCGTGGCATTGTCGTCGAAGCTGACCACGGCGACCTCGTCCGGAATGGACCTTCCAGCCGACGAAAGCGTGCGCAGGGCACCGACGGCCATCATGTCGCTGGCCACGAACACGGCGTCGAGGTCGGGCACGCGATCGAGCAACGAAGCCATGGCGCGGGCGCCGCCGGCGAGGGTGAAGTCGGCTTCCTCCGCGAGATCCGCCGGGTCGAGGCCGGCGTCGACGAGGGTTTTGCGCCAGCCCGCGAGGCGGTCGATGGGCGCGCCCTGGTCCTGGGGCCCGGCGATGGTCGCGATGCGGCGGCGGCCGGCCGACACGAGGTGCTGCACGGCGAGCCGCGCGCCGCCCTCGTTGTCGAAGTCGACCACGTGCACGCCGCGGCGCAGGTCGGCCGCCTGACCACCGAAGACGACGGGCACGCGCAGCAGCCGCAACGCCCGGGGCAGCGGATCGGCGCGGTGCGGCGCGAAGACGAGCACCCCGTCGACGTGCCCGCCTTCGAGGAAGCGCACCGTGCGCGTGAGGTCTTCGCGGGTGTCGCTGAAGATCAGCACCATCTGGCAGCCGACGTCGGCCAGCTCGCGATAGCCGGCGCGCATCACGGCCGTGCGGTACGGGTCGTCGAGCAGCCGCGCCTCGGGTTCGGACAGCACCAGGGCGATCGCGCCCGTCCGCCGCGTGACCAGCGACCGCGCGGCCTGGTTCGGCGAGTAGCCGATTTCGCGCGCCGCCGCGAGCACCTTTTCGCGTGACCGCGCGCTGACGTAGGTGTCGTCGTTCAACGCCCGCGAAGCGGTGGAGCGCGACACACCGGCGAACGCCGCGACGTCTTCCAGCGTCGGGCGCTCGTCCTCGGACCGAGGCGCCACTGCACCACCCCTCCACTCGTGATCGTCGGACAGCTTAGCCGCACGATTCAGGGAGCGCTCCCGGAAGGGCACGCTCCGATAACCACCCTTGACATGGAACTCCAGCGGACCCAGACTCGTCAACCGTCTGGGAGCGCTCCCAGACACTGAACCTTCAAGGGGTTGACGACGGTGACAACGTTCCGGAAGGGCCTGGCACTCACGCTGGGCATCACGATGACGGCGCTAGCCGTGGCGGCGTGCGGTGGCGGCGGTGGCAGCAGCAGCAGCAGCGACATCCCGGCGGCGGCCGGGCCGGACGAGCACGTGGAGCTCACGCTGGCCACGTTCACGGAGTTCGGCTACGAAGCGCTGATCCCGGAGTACGAGCGGCTGCACCCGAACATCAAGATCACCCACCGCAAGACGGGCCAGGGTGGCCCGTACGCGCAGGACATGATGACCAAGCTCGCGGCGGGCGCCGGCCTCGCCGACGTGCAGGCCGTGGAGGAGGGCCACCTCTCCGACATCCTCAGCAAATCGTCGAAGTTCTACGACCTCACGCAGATCGGCCCGGCCGACGCGAGCCCGGACCGCTGGCTGTCGTGGAAGTACGACGCCGGCAAGGACAAGAACGGCAAGCTCATCGGCTACGGCACGGACATCGGGCCCGACGCGATGTGCTACCGCAAGGACCTGCTCCAGCAGGCCGGCCTGCCGACGGACGACGCGTCCGTGAAGACCATGTTCGCCACCTGGGACAGCTACTTCGCCGCGGGCGCGCAGTACGCCCAGCGAACCGGCGGCAAGGCGTGGTTCGACTCGGCCGCCCAGAACTTCAACGCGATGGTCAACCAGCTGCCCGTCGGTTACCTCGACAAGGACGACAAGCTCACCGTCGAGTCCAACCAGGGCATCAAGGACGCGTGGGCGAAGGTGACCGACGCCGTCGGGAAGGGCGAGTCGGCGAAGCTCACCGCGTTCAGCAACGAGTGGAACTCCGGTTTCCGCCAGAGCGCGTTCGCCACGAAGGTCTGTCCCGCCTGGATGCTCGGCGTGGTCAAGGAGCAGGCCGGGCCGGAGAACGCGGGCAAGTGGGCGGTCACCGACGCGTTCCCCGGCGGTGGCGGCAACTGGGGCGGCTCGTACCTGACCGTGCCGACGCAGAGCAAGCACCCGCGTGAGGCCGCGGCGCTGGCCGCGTGGCTGACGGCGCCGGAGCAGCAGCTCAAGGCGTTCCAGGCGAAGGGCACGTTCCCGAGCCAGGTCAAGGCACTGGAGAGCCCCGAGCTGCTGAACCAGACCGACGCGTACTTCGGCGGCGCGAAGATCGGCGAGCTGTTCGTGGCGCAGGCCAAGAAGGTCGCGAAGCCGCAGTACAAGGGCCCGAACGACGGCCAGATCCAGGAGAACGTGACGGCTCCCGCGTTGCAGGCCGTGGAGCAGGGCAAGTCGCCCGCCGACGGCTGGCAGCAGCTCGTCGACGGCGCGAAGAAGCTCGCACGGTGACGAGCACCGTCAGGCGCGAAGGCACGCAGGCCGGGGTGCGGCGTCCCGCACCCCGGCCGGGGCTGCGCGACCGGCTGTCCAGGTGGGACGTGAAGGCGTCGCCTTACCTTTACGTGGCGCCGTTCTTCGTCGTCTTCGGCATCGTGGGGCTGTTCCCGCTGCTCTACACCGCGTACGTGTCGCTGTTCCACTGGGACGCCGGCGACGACAACCCCGATTTCATCGGCCTCGACAACTTCAAGGAGCTCTTCGCCGACGCGCAGTTCTGGCACTCGCTGGAGAACACCGTGAGCATCTTCCTGCTCTCCAGCGTGCCGCAGCTGATCATCGCCGTGCTACTGGCCGCGTTGCTCTCCACGCGGCTGCGCGGCGCTACCGGCTGGCGCGTCGGGATCCTGCTGCCGTACGCGGCGAGCCTGGTGGCGCTCGGGATCATCTTCGCGAACCTGTTCGGCCCCAAATACGGCCTCGTGAACGGTCTCCTGCAGACCATCGGACTGTCCCCTGTGGACTGGCAGGCCAACCGGTTCGCGAGCCACGTGGCCATCGCCATCATGGTCAACTGGCGCTGGACCGGTTACAACGCGCTGATCGTGCTGGCCGCGATGCAGGCCATCCCGAAGGAGCTGCACGAGGCGGCGCTGATCGACGGCGCGGGCACCGTGCGGCGGTTCCGGCACGTCACGCTGCCGCTGCTGAAGCCGACGCTGATCTTCGTCACCATCACCTCGACGATCGGCGGGCTGCAGATCTTCACCGAGCCCAAGCTGTTCGACGCCATGCCCGGCTCGAACAACGGCGGCTCCACCCACCAGTTCCAGACGGTGACGCTGTACCTGTACCAGACGGCGTTCGAGAACTTCGACCTCGGCTACGCGTCGGCGATCGCCTGGGTGCTGTTCCTGATCATCGTCCTCATCGCGGGCCTGAACTACCTGCTCACCGGCCGGATCGCCCGAACCCCGAAGCGGAGGGGCGCATGACCACGCTGACCACGCGGGTGAGCCGGCTGGGCAAACCGCGCAAGGCCACCTACTGGGTGCTGGCCGTGTTCGTGCTCGGCTCGCTGTTCCCGTTCTACTGGTCGTTCCTCGTCGCCAGCCGCGACAACGGGATGCTCACCGAACGCGTGCCGCCGCTACTGCCGGGCGGCAACTTCTTCGCCAACGCGGCGCGGGTGTTCGACACCGTGCCGTTCTGGAAGGCGCTGGCCAACAGCGTGATCGTGTCGGGCACGGTCACGCTCACCACAGTGCTGTTCTCCTCGCTCGCCGGGTTCGCCTTCGCCAAGCTGCGCTTCCGCGGCCGCAACGCGCTGTTCGTGTTCATCGTGGTGACGCTCGCGGTGCCCACGCAGCTGGGCATCATCCCGCTGTTCATCGCGATGTCGAAGCTCGGCTGGGCCGGCGGGCTGCAGGCGGTGATCGTGCCGAACCTGGTGACCGCGTTCGGCGTCTTCTGGATGCGCCAGTACACAGTGGACGCCGTGCCGTACGAGCTCATCGAGGCCGCGCGCGTGGACGGCTGCAGCATGATCCGGATCTTCTGGAACGTGTGCCTCCCGGCCGTACGCCCGGCGGCGGCGATCCTCGCGATGTTCACGTTCATGATGTCCTGGAACGACTTCCTGTGGCCACTGGTCGTGCTCGACGTCGGCAACCCGACCGTGCAGGTGGCGCTGGAGAAGCTGCAGAGCGGCTACTACGTGGACTACTCGCTCGTGCTCGCCGGCACCACGCTCGCGACGATCCCGATCCTCATCGTCTTCCTCCTGCTCGGCCGCCAGATCGTGGCCGGGATCATGCAAGGTGCCGTGAAAGGGTGACCATGCCCCCACAACCCCTGTCCGCCGAAACCCTGTCCGCGTCCGCGCAGACGGGCCTCGCGTTCCCGCCGAGGTTCGTCTGGGGCGCTGCCACGGCGGCGTTCCAGGTCGAGGGTTCGACCACTGTGGACGGCCGCGAACCGTCCGTCTGGGACACCTTCGCCACCCGGCCGGGCGCGATCCGCGGCGGCGACACGGGCGAGCCGGCGGCCGACCACTACCGGCGCGCCGGCGAGGACGTGGAGCTGATGCGCTCGCTGGGCCTCGGCGCGTACCGGTTCTCCCTGGCGTGGCCGCGGATCCGGCCCGGCGGCGTGCCGAACGTGCGGGGTATCGCCTTCTACGACCGGCTGGTCGACTCGCTGCTGGCGGCGGGGATCCAGCCGTGGGCGACGCTGTACCACTGGGACCTGCCACAGCGGCTGGAAGACCTCGGCGGCTGGACCTCGCGCGACACGGCCTACCGCTTCGCCGAGTACGCGGAGACGATCGTGAGCGTGCTCGGCGACCGCGTGGCGAGCTGGTCGACGCTCAACGAACCGTGGTGCGCGGCAATGCTCGGGTACGCGAAGGGGATCCACGCGCCGGGCCGTGTCTCGGCCACCGCCGCGGCCGCCGCGACCCACCACCTGCTGCTCGGCCACGGACTCGCGATGGACGTGCTGCGCCGCGACGCCCCGCGCGTGCCCGCCGGGATCACGCTCAACCTGTATCCGGTCACGGCGGACTCGGACTCGCCCGAGGACGCCGAAGCCGCACGGCGCGTCGACGGGCAGCAGAACCGGCTGTTCCTCGACCCCGTGCTGCGCGGCGGTTACCCGGCCGACGTGGTGGCGGACCTCGCGCCGTTCGGGTTCGCCGACGTGGTGCGCGACGGCGACGAGGCCGTGATCGCCGCACCGGTCGACTGGCTCGGCGTGAACTACTACCGCGGCTACCGCGTCGCGGGCTCTCCTCGGCGCGGCAGCTCACCCGCCGGCCAGGAATGGCTCGGCGCGGCAGACGTGCACTTCGTCCCTGACCCGACCGCGCCGCTCACGGACTCGGGCTGGGAGGTGCAGCCGGCCGGGCTCACCACGTCGCTACTGCAGGTGCACCGCGACTACCGGCCGGTGCCGCTCTACGTGACGGAGAACGGCGCCTCCTATCCGGACGTGCTGCACGACGGCGAGATCGCCGACTCCGATCGCGTCGCATTCCTCGAAGCGCACCTGCGCGCGGCGCACGACGCGCTGGCCCAGGGCGTGGACCTGCGCGGCTACTTCTACTGGTCGCTGCTGGACAACTTCGAGTGGGCCGAGGGGTACGCCAAGCGCTTCGGCCTGGTTCACGTGGACTACGCGACACAACGGCGGACGCCGAAGCGAAGCGCGCAGTGGTACTCGGAAGTGATCGCGCGCGGCGCCGTGGGCGTGAATTAACCCGGATTTCGCCGGCCGGAATGCGTTTCACCCGGAAAGCGCAAAGCTTCATTCACCGGAACAACCAAAGAGACCAATGCGACAAACAGGACGCCCGGTGTTCACCCTTGTGGACACCGGGCGCACCACTGGCCCGGTCTGGTCTGAACCTGTCGGACAGGATGTGGCCATGACCTGCTGTGATCGCTCCGCAACCCGTTGCCAAGGACTGGGACGACCGGTATAACTTTCTTCACAACACGCACGAAGTGGCTGGCAATTCGGTCCCCCACCGTTTCTCCGGAATTGCCCGCCCGTACTCGGTCCTGCCGTTTCCCGAAAATTCGGCCGGCCGCGGGTAATCGTGCGCGCAATTCTCCCTCCCCGTCCCCTGGAGTTCACGGAATGCGCATTTCGAAACTCAGAACGCTCGCTGCCGCGGCTCTGCCCGTGCTGGCCGGCGTCGCCATGGCCACCGTCAGCCCCGCCGTGAGCGAGGCCGCCCCGGCCGCGGGCGCCGCTTTCCCCGCCCACTACTCGGCCCCGTACCTGCAGGTCAGCGACGGCGACATCGGTCAGATGGCCGCCGACATGAACGCGACCGGCACGAAGTTCTACACCCTGGCGTTCCTCACACCCTCCTCCGGCTGCAACCAGCTGTGGGAAGCCAATGGCACGGGTGTCGGCTCGTTCAAGTCGCAGATCAGCTCGCTGCAGGCCGCGGGCGGCAACGTGATCCCGTCGTTCGGCGGCGCCGCCGGCGGTGAGATCGCGCAGACCTGCACCAACACCTCGAGCCTCACGGCGGCCTACGCCAACGTGGTCAACACGTACGGCACGCCCCGCCTGGACTTCGACATCGAAGAAGACACCATCAAGGACACCGCGGCCAACGCGCGCCGCAACTCCGCGCTCGCGGCGCTGCAGCAGCAGAACCCGAGTGTGCAGGTGGACTACACCCTCGCCGTCGACCCGAGCGGCCTCGGCTCCACGCAGATGGACATCCTGCGCGACGCCAAGAACAAGGGCCTCAACGTCAGCGTCGTGAACCTGATGGTGATGGACTTCTACGACGGCCAGCCGGTGCTCGGTGACGCGCTCGCGTCGGCGCGCACGGCCGCGGGCCAGCTCGCGAGCCTCTACGGCATCTCGACGTCGGCGGCCTACGCCAAGATGGGCCTCACGCCGATCGCCGGGCGCAACGACGACGGCGCGCAGTTCAGCCAGTCGGACGCGCAGCAGCTGGAGACGTTCGCGGCGCAGAACGGCGTGCAGGAGCTGTCGTTCTGGGAGCTTCAGGACTACGACCGGGCCACCGGCTACGCGTACTCGCGGATCTTCAACGCCATCACCGGCGGTGGCGGCACCACCCCGCCGCCGACCGGCGGCAAGCAGATCACGGGTTACGGCGGCAAGTGCGTGGACGTTGCCGGCGCCAACTCCGCCAACAACACGAAGATCGACATCTACACGTGCAACGGCACCGCTGCGCAGCAGTGGACCTCCACCAGCGGGACGCTGCAGGCGCTGGGCAAATGCATGGACGTCGCCGCGGCCGGCACCACCAACGGCACCAAGGTGGGGCTCTACGACTGCAACGGCACGGCCGCGCAGCAGTGGACGCACAACTCGTCCAACGAGCTGGTGAACACCGGCTCCGGCAAGTGCCTCGACGCGACCGGGCCCAGCTCGGCCGATGGCACGCAGCTGCAGATCTGGTCGTGCACGGGAGCCGCGAACCAGTTGTGGTCCTTCTGAGTCGGTAATTTTCCTCCGGGTTCACCAAGGCCGGTGGGGAGCGATTTCCTTGCTCCCCACCGGTTTTTCTTGTTCTGAAGAACTTCTCGCGGTTTGCCGTCATGGCTCGCGGGGCCGGTCGTCGAATCCACGTCGGGGCCAGCCCACGAGCAGAAGCGAGGCAAAGCGATGACCGTTCAGTGCCGCGACGCGGTGGAAGAGGTCGGCGTCTGGTTGACCGGCGAGTTTTCGGGACGGGTATCCGCCACGACGGTGGCGGACGTGGTGCGCGCGACGCGGCGGGACCTCGAAGGCCGCATCGCGACGGAGGAGCTCGGCGAGATGCTGCACCGCATGGCTCGCGCGCGGCTGCAGCGGATGCTCACTGCGGGCGACGGGATCCCGCGTTCCCGCTGACGCGTTTCTTCTTCAGGTCCGGGGTCGGGGTTCCGCCGAAGAGGTCCCGCAGGCGGTTGTGGCGCGCGGTGTAGCGGGCGCCGAACCGCCGGCGCGACCGGTCGAGCTTGCGCCCGGCGTAGCGGCGCCGGGCCCACGCCGAGTCGGGTTTCGCCAGCCGCAGCGCGCCGACCAGGGCGATCAGCGGCACGACAACCCCCAGCACGCCCGTGGCGAGCTTGCCCTTGAGCAGGCAGACCAGTGCCGTGACCAGGTGCACGGCGATGCCCAGCAGGTATGACCACATCGCCGACTCCCCGCGCGACTCGCCGATCGGCGACGCTTCGAGCAGCAGCAGGATGCCCAACGATCCGCCGATGAGCACGGCGTCGATGGACTTGCGGCCGTTTTCGGCCCAGTACACGTCGTCGAGGTAGAACCAGAGCGCGAACTCGTCGAGCACGAGCGCGGCGCCCACCCCGAACAGCGCGGCCAGGATCTCGCCCCACGGCGCGTCTGGCGAGAACCGGAATTCAAGCGCGCCGACGACCAGCACCAGCAGGATGCCCCACACCTGGTGGTGCACGTGGACGCCGCCGATGTGAATATCGTGGATCAGGCCGGTTTTACCTTGGGGTTTGCGCTGCTTCGCGCGGATGCGGCGCGTGATGCCGCGCACGACCACGAACGTGACGAGGAACCCGACCACCGCCCACATCGCGGCGGCGCGTCCGGTGTCGACGAAGACGCGGTCGTACCAGCTCACGGCAGTCTCCCCCGTGTTTGGTGGCGGAAGACGCTACCACCGTTTGATCCTGGTTGTCCTTTTCCCGGATGCGCTCGGAGGGCGTGTGATCCTGGCGCGGGTAGGGTCGGGATCGTGGACGGCACGCCGGTGGAGATCGTTTCGCTGCTCGTGTCACCGGTGCACGCGTTCGAGGGCCGCCCGTCCGACGGTCCGCGGCCGGATCCCGGGCCGGTGTCGCGCTCGTGCGTCGAAGTGCGCGCGGGCTTGGGTTTGGTCGGCGACCGCTACTTCAACCACGCCGCGCACCGCGACGCCGCCGTGACGGTGTTCGATGTCGCGGCGCTCGACGCGTTCGGCCCGGTGGACCCTCTGCTGACCCGCCGCAACATCGTCTTGCGCGGCTTCCGCGTCGACGACCTCGCCGCCACGCGCTCACATCCGGGAGCCGTGTTCACCCTGGACAGCGGTGACGGCCCCGTGCGTTTCCAGGCCCGCCGCCCGGCGAACCCGTGCGCCTGGATGGACGTCTCCGTCGCCCCCGGCGCCTTCCGCGGCCTGCGCGGCCGCGGCGGCGTGCGCTGCGTCCCCCTCGACGACGGCGTGCTGCGGGTGGGGCCGGCTCGCCTTACGGTGGTGGAATCAACCGTGGAGGCCCGATGACCGACCAGTGGCACCAGCCGTTGCGCCACATCCGCGGCGGCTCGTTGACCGGGGACACCAACCAGACCACCGGGATGCGCCGGCTCGAGGCCATCTCGGGCAAAACGGTGGGCTCGCAGAAGGTCTGGATGGGCGAAACGCACGTCACACCCCACACCAACTCCGGCGACCACCACCACGGCGCGGCCGAGACCGCCATCTACGTGCAGTCGGGCCACCCGGTGTTCGTCTTCGCGGACGGCGCTTCGGAGATCCGCCTGGAGACCTCGCCGGGCGACTACGTGTTCGTGCCCCCGTACGTGCCGCACCGCGAAGAGAACCCCACGGGCGAGGACGCCGTGGTGATCATCGCGCGCAGCAGCCAGGAGGGGATCGTGGTGAACCTGGCCAGTTTGTGGGCCGAGGTGGAGATCCCTTCGGATCAGGGCTGATCCTCCGCCGAGGTCAGGACCCCGGCAGCACCCGGCTGCTCAACGGCACCGCCTGGCGCTCCGGCGGCCACCACACCTGCGCGGGCGGGGGCGGCACGTCGTCCTCGGCCAGTTCGAGGGCGTCCAGGCCACGCTGCCACCGGCTCCAGTGCGCGGCGCACAGCCCGCGCCACAGCGAGTCCTCCGAGCACTCCTGCCGTCGGCACGGCTGCACCTGCTGCCCGCTATCCACCACGTTCACTTCTCCAACCCGCGCCTCGGCTCCCGACGCTCCCCAGCTTGCCTCGGAAACGATCGGATCACCCCGTGTGCGCGCCAACACAACCCTTGTGCAGCAACGACAACGAAGGACTCCAGCGTACTCCCGCCCTCTCACCGCCCGGGCCGGGGCGTGCAGCACTCGTTCAGCGGTTGACGGCGCCGTCGGCCGAGGCCCGGGGGCGGCCCGAAGACCGCCCCCGGGTTTCCCTCCCCCGGGTCACCGTGGCTCGGGGACCTCCGGTCCCGCCTCCGGGCCGTCTTCACCGAAGGGGTCCCGCAACCCGTCGCCGAGCAACCTCGGTCCGCCGGCGCGGCGCCAGTCCTCGGACCGCCGCCGGCGACGTTCCTGCTCGCGGGCGATCCAGTCCCGGCCCTCGGCGGCGACGGCTTCGAGCACGTGCAGCGCACCGACGATGCCGGACGCCTCGAGCGCCAGGGAATTGAGCCGGGCCTCGTCCTCTTGCTCGGTCACGTCGATCTGCCGGCGGTAGGTCTCGACGACCACCGAGATGTCGTCCCCGTCGAGCAGGCGCAGCCGGAACGCCCGTTTGCGCAGGGTGTGCTTGTCCAGATGCCCGGCGGTGTCGTCGGACCGCACGATGTAGCGCTTGTTGTCGGCGTAGCGCACGCCCACCTCGGACACCCGCGCGGACGCCAGGGCGTCGTACCGGAAGGAAGTCCGCCGCTCGTCGTGGGTGTTCGCGTTCAGGAAGTCGAGATCCACCTCGATCTCCCGTACCCCGCTGCGCGTCAGGAGGAAGACCAGGACCACATACTTGGAGTACCGCATCGGCCCACCGACTTCCCGGGCGCGGAGCGCCGACGGATCGCCTTCCGTGAGAACCACGTGAGCGACCACATCACGGTTCGCGAGCGAAGCCCGGCGCAGAGCCGAGGTCTTGAGGTGGGACTTGTCGAGGTCCAGCCACACAGCCATCTCCGCGTCCGACGGCCGATCGGCGAGCACTGCCAGCCAAGCGTCGTAGCCCTGCTGCTCCTCGGCGAACAACCGCCGGCCGGCCGCTTCCTGCTCCGTGTGCAACTGCCGTGCGGCATAGACCTGAACGACCGGACGCCACACGAGGAAGGCGCCGACCGCGGCGAAGACCGCGGCTCCGACGTAACCGGCCTGCGAGCTCGCCATTCCCACGAATCCGGCGACCGCCGCCGCGACACCCACGCGGAACAACACGATCGTTTGTGAGGACGGCAGTAAGCCGGCGCGATAGCCGAACCTCGTGCCGGTCAGCCAGCCGTCCGCGACGCGTTTCGCGTGCCACCGGATCAGCCAGTTCACCATGGGAGCCTTGAGCTGGGCGTTTCCGTAGAGGGTGACGAACCGCCACTTGAGGTACTCGCGAACCCCTTCGGTCGCCGCCTGCCACTGACCTTCGACGTGCGGCCGGGCTTCGGAGAACCGCGCGTCCACCTGCTCGTGGATCTGCCGGACGAAGTCGGTCGAGACCCAGTGCCCCGGTGACACCATCGCCTGTCGCTGCAACGTGTATCCGTGCTCGGCGTCCAGCCACGCCAGCTTCCTGGCACGGAACTCCCGGTCGAGCCCGAATCGCAGGGCACCGTAGACGCCGGCACCGAACACGACCAGCGCGACCAACCCCAGCGCCGTGTTCCCCGAACCGATCGAAGACAGCGCCACGATCACCGCGATCACGAACGCCGCGACACCCAGCCAGATCCGGGCCCACGTAGCCGTGGGAACGTTCACGGGCTGCACGCCGAGGAGCCTCGGCTTCGCCGGGACGGGCTCGAAGAATTTCCACGCGCGTCTCGCTCGGCCGCCGCCCACTCGGGCCTCGGCCACGCGCTGGGCTTCGACCACGTCGAGGTGGTCCTGGATCGCGCCGCCGAGCATCATGTCGAGGTGCCGGGTGATCTCGATCTGGCGGCCGACGGACAGGGCGTTGAAGTTGTCGATGGCCTTCGTCAGCGCGGTCTGGTCGAGCGCCTCCCCGCTTTCCTGCCGCCACACGCACGAGAGCAGATCGGCCACCACGGCGAGCGCGGCCCGCCACTCGTCGTCCGGAAACCGCGCTGCTGTGCGGTTCGCATCGCGGTACCGCGAGTACATTTCGTCGCCCATCTCGTTCAGCGAGCGCTCGCTGAAGACGGAGAGCGCGTAGTAGTACGCGGTCTGCGTGCTGGCGTGTCCGTTTCGCAGGAGGTCGGCGAAGATCGATTCGGCAGCACGCGCCGTACCACCCCGCAGGTGGTTGAGAGCGACCGCGAACTTCCTTTCGGGCGGGTCTTCCTGGTTGACGTAGTACGTTCCGTTGTTGTGGAACGTGGTTTCCCCGAAGTTGACGCCGATCTGCTGGTCCACGTGCGCGTTGTCCTGCGCAACCGGACCTGATTGGCCGGGAGGGAAGTTCACCACTGCCCTCCGCCGAAGTTCGTGGTGCCGTGGTTGATCCCGATCTGCTGGCCGACGCGAGCGTTGTCTCGCGCGATCATCGTCGGGCTGGGACTCGGCGGCACCGCCGGCTCCTCCTTCGCGCGGCCCTCACCGTCCCGACCATCGTCGAGGGCGGCGGCCAGTGCGACGGCGAAGGCGGCAGCGTTGCGGGAAGCCGGCCCCTGCCAGCCTTCCCGGTCGGTGAGTTCCTTTTCGCCTCCGGCGTGGTCGCTGATGCCGCGGATCGTGACGGCCGGGATGTTCTCGTTGAGGTGACCGGCCAGGGCCAGGCCCGCGCTCTCCATCTCCACGGCCACGGCGTCGTTGTAGTTCTTGCGCAACAGTTCCGCGACGTCGGAGAGCCTGGAGTCGAGCACCACGTCGCCGGCCGCGATCGGTCCCAAGTGGACACGCGGGGTGTTGCCCTGGCTCTCCGCCGACAGAGAACGGCTCCATGTGCCGTCGCGCTTGAGGGAGCGCGCGATCTGGTCGGCGCGGTGGGACAGCTCCCAGGCCCGTGGCCGGCTCAGCAACCCTTCGTCGACACTGCGGCCGCCCTGGTAGGCATAAACCTTGTCCGCCACGATCACGTCGCCGAGCTGGAGCCATTCGCGGAGGCTGCCGGCGACACCGACGAAGAGGATCGCCGCCGGGGAGAACTCCGCGACGGCGCGTTCCGCGAGCGCGGCGGCCGTGATGTTGCCCATGCCCGTGACCGCGAGGGCCACGGTGCACCCCGGCCAGTCGTCGAGCGTGCCGACGTCGAACAGCGTGCCGGCCCGGTGGCTGCGCTGCTCCACACCGGTCATCCGGGCACGGACCGCGCCGTGCTCGATGTCCAGCGCGGTGAGGATGACGATCATGGGGTCGCTCCGATTCGTTCCGTCATGGCGTTTCCTCCCGGGCAGCACGGGGTGACCGGCGGCCCGGTCGGACGGGGTCGGCGGCGGGAGGTGATGAGTGCAAGTTGCACGGTAGACCGCACGGCACATTCTCGTCAATACGACGAATATTTTCCCGGCGGCTACACTGTGCACTATGGACACTCGCCCGGGCGCCGCGGAACGCGCCGACGATGCCTGACGACGAGGGCTGGACCCCGCCCGAGGTCGCCGTCGCCGTGGACCTCGCCGTGCTCACGGTCCACGAGGGAGCGCTGCAGATCATGCTGGTGAAGCGCGGAATCCCGCCATACGAGGGGATGCTCGCGCTCCCCGGCGGATTCCTCGCTTCAGCCGAGGAAGACCTTGACGTCGCCGCCGCACGCGAGTTGCAAGAAGAGACCGGGCTGCACGCGAAGGATCTGCACCTGGAGCAGCTGCGCACCTACGGGACACCGGGGCGCGATCCGCGTCGCCGGGTCGTCACCGTGTGCTACCTCGGCTTCTCGCCGAACCTGCCGGAGCCCGCAGCGGGCGGAGACGCGAGCGAGGCGGTGCTGATGCCTGTGGACAAGGTGCTGCGACCGCGGGCGACGGTCGCGTTCGACCACAAGAAGATCATCACCGATGCCGTGGAACGCGCGCGGAGCAAGCTCGAGTACACCACGCTCGCGGCGGCGTTCTGCGGCCCCGAGTTCACCGTGACGGACCTGCGCGAGGTCTACGAGATCGTCTGGGGCGAAACCCTCGACCCCCGAAACTTCCACCGCAAGATCATGAGCGTGCCAGGTTTTCTGGTACCGACCGGTGAACGGGTGTCACGCCAAGCCGGCCGCCCCGCGGCCGTGTTCCGACGCGGCCCGGCCACCATCCTGCACCCCGCGATGCTGCGCAGCTCCTGACGAAATTCTCGTCACCTTGACGTTAAAGGTGGTCGGGCCTACCGTGAACCCCATAATCGTCACATCGACATGAATGGGGTCGACATGGAGATCCACTGCACAGCCGGCTACGCGGTCCGCGCCGTCACGCTCGCTTTCGCCGCCGGCGCGACGCTGGGCGGCGTGCTGACCGGGTGCACGCTGGACACGGCCGCACCCCAGCAGCCGCCTCCGGTCACCGCTGCTTCTCAGGCGGCTTGGTCGGTTCCGGACGGGGATGGCTGAGGTCGTACTCCCGTGCCGCAGTGCGTTGGGGTCGGGTGCGGAGCAGGCCTTCGTCCGGGGAGTCGTCCACCTCGCTCAGGCCGAGGGAGACGGCGCGGCGGATTTGTTCGCGGTTGTCCCTCACCACGGCGGAGAAGAAGTCGTCGATGCGGGAGTCCAGGAGGACCTCCAGCAAGACCCGGAAGGAAGCGTCGACGGCCGCGCGGACGATCTCGTCGTGGAACGGCAGGCGGCGCAGGCGGCCGAGCTGTGGGTCGGCGGCGAGTTTTTCCGTGATGATGGCCCGGAGTTCCACCTTGTTCTCACTGAGGGACTTCGCGAGGTTCTCGGGGTAGTTGCCCGTCTCGAGGACCTTGACGACCTCGTCGAGCACGGCGATCGTCACGGGTTTCTTGATGGCGCGCACGATCGGGTCGGAAAGTTTCTCCACCAGGCGGTAGAAGAACTGCTCCCCGACGGCCCGGTCGGCCGCGCGGCCGATGCGGATGAGCAGCAGCAGCCCGGCGATCAGGTGGTGCTGCGCGACGAACGGCGGGTACGCGACCGGGATCATCGCGAAGACCTCGTACCAGTTGCGCGTCAGGAAGGCCATGCGCCAGGCGACCTTGCGCCACCGCCAGAGGAAGTGGAGCAGGAAGATGCCGCAGACCACGCAGTCGACGCTGAAGAACCACGCGTCGAGCGCTGCCGGCGGCGGGGGCCCGAGCAGCAGGTAGCCCAGGCCCCCGACAGAGACGACGGCGAGCAGAAACATCACCCAGTCGTCCACATGCACGTTGCCGGGGAGGATCCCGCTGTTGAGCTCGGCCTCCCGCCGGCCGGTGGTAGTCATGCCATCTCCAGGAATCGACGCCGCGTGGCCCGATCATGGCACGTCAGCACCCCTCGGGCCGCGCGACGAGCCCGGCGTCAGGCGGCGATGACCGGTCCCACCGTGACGTTGTGGGCCTCGGCGGAAGCGTCGAGGGGCGACTGGTCCCACGGCAGCGTGATCTGCGGGTCGCTGGTGTCGCCGCGAGGGGTCGTGGTGCCGGGGGCCGTGATGGTGACTGCGGTGGGCTGGACCTGGTGCTCGGGCGCCTCGATGCCGCTCCAGTGCAGGAGCATGGTGGCCTGCTGACCGTCGGCGATGGTCACCAGGGGCGCGTCCGAGGAGCCCGCCTCGGGGGTGACGGTGACGCCGTCGGCGCCCGTGAAGGAGACCGGCAGGGCGCCCTGGAAGTTGCAGGACTCGCCGGGTTTCGCGGTGAAAACGACGTTCGCGTAGCGCTGGCCGGCGCCCGGGTCGCCGGCGACGATGGTGGTGTCGACCTGAGCCGCGGTGCAGCGGAAGTCGGTGGGCATGGCCGACGCCGTGCCCACGCCGATGAACGCGACGGAGGCGGCGGCCGCGCCGGCCAGAGCGGTGATGGTGGCGGCCCGGCGAAGAGTGATGGTCATGGAGTGGCTCCCTCCCTGTACGCGAGCGGACGATCCGCCGCGGAGCGCGGCCGCCGGTGATTCATTCACCGGTCTGGCCTGCTCACTCGAAATATGCCCACACCACGGACGGATTACCGCCCGAAGTGGGATTGCCCCCAAGAAAGCAACCTTGAGTGAGCACGGGCGTCCACCAGGTAATGAACGTCGCGGGAGGATGACTGCGCGCCGGAGGCCTGACCGAAGTATTACCTCATGCGCAACCTGTTTGACCGGTGACGAATTCGCGTGCCAAGCTCGGTGTCACGAACCGGAGGAGGAGCGGATGAGGACCATCGGCAAGGGGGTCGCGGCGCTGGCCGTGATCGGCGGCTCGCTGGCGTTCGAGGCGGTGCCGGCCACGGCGTCGGCCACCGGCACGGCCTTCACCACGTCGAACGGCCGCGTGGTCACCCCACCGGGGCCCGGCTTCGGCACCCCGGAACGCGGCGGCGACCCGGTCGCGTGCTTCCTGATCGACACATTTCGCCGCCGCACCAAGGAAAGTTAACCCGCCGCGTTCGGCAACGGCGCCGGGCACGTGCCACCCGGCGTCGTGAGCAGCTCGAAATGCCACAGCTCATTGGAATACGCCTGGCAGAGGCCGTAGTCGTCGCCGTGGCGGATGAGCCAGTCGTCGGCGTCGGTCGGGCCGATGTCCACGGCCTTGCCGGAGACGTGCGTCGATTTCTCCGGCGTGTTCACGTATTGGCGCGCGTTCTGGAGGCTCCCGTACTTCTGGATCCCCTCTTCGAGCAGCCGCTGCTGATACGCCTTGCTCCGCCACCCCGAAGTCACCTTGAACTCGATCCCCCGCCCCCGCGCGTCCGTCGCCGCCTGCTGCACGGCCTTCAGTAGGTTCGGATCCAGCTTCGACACGGCCGGGTAGCTCGTGTCGAACGGCGTGAGGTCCTTGCCCGACGGAATCCCGCCCTGCGCCGGATCGGTGTCGGGGTCGGACGAACCCGAGGCAACGCCCGTCGGCCACTCCGCCGCCGCCGTCGAACACCCCGCGACGAGCACCGCGGGCAGCAGCAACAGCACGAACTTGGCACGCATTTCAGGCATTCCCACTCCCGGACGACCCCACGACGATCACCCGGACCACGGTGCAACCCGCGTGTCCCCGGACCGTCAGGCGAATGTCCGCGCGGCGTAACAGCTGCGCAGGATCACGTAACAGCGCGCCGGCCGAGCAGCGCCTCGCCGAGCGGAGTCGTCAGGTACAGCACCGAACGCCCGGACCGTTGCCCCGCGACCAGGCCGTTCTCCCGCAACACGCGCAGGTGCTGCGATACCGCGCTCGGCGAAACGCCGAGCGACACCGCCAGATCCGTGGTCGTCGCGGGCGACCGCAAGGCTTCCAGCAGCTCGGCCCGCGGCCGGCCCAGCAGCCTGACCAGCGCGTCCCCGACCGGCGCGGCACCGACTGTCCACAGTGCACCAACCCCGCGCGCCGGATACCGCACGGTAGTCTGTGTGGCGGTGTTGCGCTTGATCAGCACATCGGGCGAGCCGAGCACGACCGGCATCAGCACCAGACCACCCGGACCCCGGTTGACGACCACGTCCCGGCCCGTCCCCGACAGGCGCAACCACCCGGCCGACCAGCTCAGCTCGGGATGCAGATCGGCGAACAGCCGTTCCGCGCCACCGACCGCCAGCTGCCGCGCCCGATGGACGACATCGGCGTCCAGCACGGCCCGGATCCGCGGCCAGTGCGGCGCCACCAGCCGTTCGTACGCCACGCGCAGCTCGGCCGCCAGCACCCGCAACCCCGCCGCCGGACGCGCCGCGAACTCCGCGACGACCGGCGGCGGATCGTCCCCGAAAACCCGCGAAATGCTGGCGCGCACCTGCCGCGCCGCAGTGCGCCCGAGCATGGCGAGATCGTCGTCGATCGTGCTGGTCGCGTGCGCCGGAGCGGGAACGAGGAAGTTCGGCCAACCCAAGCCCTTGGCGGTCAGCAAAGCCCACGCCAGCGGCACGTCGAGCGGCTCACGCGCGAGCTCGTCGGCCACCCACCGCAACCACGGCTGGTGCAGCGGCCCCCAGGTGCGCCCCATGACCTGCAGCAACGCCGCGACCGTCTCCGACAACGGCGACACGGCGAACCGCGTCGCCGCCAGCTCGGCGACGCCCACCTCGACGATGTCTGCCACCCCGCCGAGTATGTAGCAAGGAGCTAAAAGATGTCGCGGCCGACGCTCCGCCACCAGGATCGCCGTCGTGACAAAACTGCCGGCCGGGTACCGGAAGCTGTGGTGGGCCAACGGGATCGACAACGTCGGCAACGGAGCCTTCGTCACGGCCATGCCCCTGCTGGCCGTCACCGTCACGCGCGATCCGCGGCTCGTGTCGCTCGTGGCCGCCGCCGAGTACGTGCCGTGGCTGCTGCTCTCGTTGCCCGCAGGTGCCTGGGCCGACCGGCACGACCGCGTCCGGCTCATGACGCGCGCGCAGCTCGCGCAAGCCGCCGTCGCCGGTGCCGTCGCGCTGCTCGTCGCCGGCCACCAGGCGACGATCGTGCTGCTGGTCCTCACCGCCGTCGCCCTCGGTGCCGGCGATGTCGTCTTCGGCACGGCAGCACAGGCGTTCCTGCCCGAGGTCGTCCCGAAACCGTTGCTGCCCCGCGCCAACGGTTCCCTTCAGGTCGTCAAGACGGTGGGCGTCCAGTTCGCCGGCCCGCCGCTGGGCAGCGCGTTGTTCGCGCTCACGGCAGCCCTTCCGTTCGGGCTCGACGCGGTTTCCTTCGCCGCGTCGGCCGCGCTCGTCGCGAAGCTGCCTCGCCGCACGCACCAAGCCACGCGGAAAGCCCCAATTGCCGAAGGGCTCCGCTGGCTCGCGCACCACCGGTTGCTGCGCACCCTCGCGATTCTCCTGGGCGTCAACACCTTCTGCGGCCAGCTCGCCACCGCGACCCTCGTCCTCCTCGCCACCCAGACCCTCCACGTCAGCCCCGGCGGCTACGGCGTGCTGCTCGCGGCCGCGGCCGTCGGCAGCGTCGCCGGTGGTCTGGTCAACGCCCGGATCGTCGCGAAAATCGGGCCACTCAGCGCACTCGTCACCAGCCTCGCCGCGAACGCCGCGGTCTTCGCCGCCATCGGCCTCAGCCCGAACGCCGCTGTCCTCGGCGTTTTCCTCGCCCTCAACGGTTTCGTGACCACGCTCTGGAACGTCGTCACCGTCAGCCTCCGCCAGGACCTCGTCCCGGCGCCGCTGCTCGGGCGCGTCACCAGCGTCTACAAACTCCTCGGCTGGGGCCTCATCCCGCTCGGCACGCTGACCGGCGGTTTCCTCGCGGCGGCCTTCGGGCTGCGTGTCCCCTACCCCGTCGCCGGCGCCGTGCGCGGCCTCGCGCTGCTGGCCGCGTTGCCGGTGCTGGTGCGAAACCGGCCCCGCTACCATCGCCCCTCATGACAGAACCGCGCTGGCTCGGGGACGGCGAGCAGCGTGCCTGGCGCGCCTTCCTCGCGATGAGCCAGCGCCTCGACCACGCCCTCGCGCGCCACCTGCAGAACGAGTTCGGCCTCTCCGGCGCCGACTACCTGATCCTCGTCACCCTGTCCGAAGCCCCGGACGAGCGGATGCGCGCGTACGAGCTCATCGAGTCGACCGGCTGGGAGAAAAGCCGCCTCTCCCACCACCTCAAGCGCATGGAACGCCGTGGCCTCGTCTGCCGCGAGCCCACGGACAACGCGCGCTCCCCCGAGTTCTGCCTCACCCCCGCCGGGCACCAGGCCATCGTCGACGCCGCCCCCGCCCACGCGGCGCAGGTCCGCAAGCTCTTCTTCGACGTCGTCTCGCCCACCGAAGCCGCCCGCTTCGCCGCGACGTGCGAGAAGATCCTCGACGCCCTCGGCGGCACCGCCGCGTAGTACGACCGGGCAATTCACCGGACCGGGGCGGAACCGCCCGCGTCCCCGGCCGTCTCCTGGTAATGACGATCTTGACGATCCGCCGCACCCTGGTGACCCTCGCGGCCGTGCTGGCCACCGCCGCTACAGCCGCCACGGCGGCCACCACCGCCTCCGCCGCCGGTGAGAACGACGTGACCGCCTTCAGCGCCGCCGACCGTGCGGCCGCGCTCGCGTACTGGACACCCGAGAAGATGAAGGCCGCCGGGGCCGACACGATCGACCGCGTGGAGCAGGTGGCGAAGCGCTGGGCCGGGCCGGGGCCGCAGGGGGTCGGACGGCTGTTCTTCACCGAGGTCTCGCCCGGCGAGGCGCCGCTGGACAGCTGGTGCACCGCCACCGCCGTGCCGAGCACGAGTGGCGACGTCCTCGTGACGGCCGGGCACTGCGCGTACGCCGGGCTGAACCGGGAGGACCAGGTGATCCCGATCAAGAACTCCGTGTTCGTGCCCGGCTACGACCAGGGCCGCCGCCCGCACGGGGTGTTCGCGACACGCGCGCTCGCCTTCCGCCACTCCTACACCACGGGCAGCGAACCCGACGTCGCCATGGTCGTGCTCGACCAGCAGCAGGGCCGCCACGTCGCCCAGGTCGCGGGCACACAGCGGATTTCCTTCGACCACAAGGGAACCACGCAGGCCGCGATCGTCGGTTACCCCGGCTCGAAGGCGTACTTCGGGGAAGCGCTGATGTGGTGCGACCTGCCCACGCACCAGGACCCGACCGTGTCCGACCACTGGATGTCCACGTGCGACATGGCCGGCGGTTCCAGCGGCGGCCCGTGGTTCGACGGCTTCAACCGCTGGACCGGTTACGGCGAGATCTTCTCGGTCACCAGCCGCGGCGAGCTCGACTACGACGAGACCACCGGCGAGTCCAAGACCCTCAGCCTCGAGGGCGCCCCGCTCGGCGCGGACGCGAAGAACCTCTACGAAGCAGCGGAAAAGCTCTGAAACAAAGGGGAAGCCGCCCACGCAAGGCGGCTTCCCCGTTCGGAATCAAGCAGTCAGACCGACCGCGGCCTCGGCCGTGTTGACCAGGAACGTCAGCGTCTCGCGGAAGTACAGCTGCACGCTGTCGGCGTCGTGGCTCGTGTAGCCGATCGACAGGTCCTGCCCGAAGTGCAGCTCGTAGTCGCCGCCGCGAGTCGTGAGCACGCACGCGCCCTCGATCGCCGGCGTCAGGATCAGGTCCCCGTCCACGATCTGCTTCAGGTGCTCCAGCACCGGGTAACCGTGGTCGGCGGCCTCGATCGCGGCGGTGTAGGCGGCGTTGCTCAGCAGCACCGAGTACGGCCCCGCGACGCCGGCCGAACGCAGCTTCGCCAACGCGTCACCGATCGCCTTCGGGTACGCGCTCGCCTCGCCGGGCAGCGCGATCGGGCTCAGCGAAGACGCGGGCCGGATGCCCGCGATGCCGGCGCCCGCGAAGCCGTCGAACACGATGCGGTCCTCGGCGTACGCGATGGCCTGCGCTGCGTCCTTCACCGGCTGCCAGTCCGGGTCCTTCGCGCCCCACTCGACGGAGTCGACGGCCTCGCGCGTGACGGTGAAGGGCACCTTCAGGTCCACGATCCGCTGCGCCGTGCGAAGCCGCGTGGACACGCCGGCCAGCGGGCTCTCGACGCCCTCGACGTGCCCGGTGCCCACGGCCGAAAGGGTCGCGTCGTCGGCCACCACCACGTCGACCACCTTGCGCGCCGACGCGAACTCGGCGAACGTGCGCCGGGCCTCGTCCTCGAGGTCCGACCAGGCGACGTCGGAGATCGGGGCGAGTTCGCGATGCAGGTTGTTCATGACCGGGGACTCCTTCGCAGGCTGCCGATGCCCAGCGAGGTGCCGGGCTTGGGTGCCGGGGGCTCCGGCTTGACTTCGGGTTCGGCCGACTCGTCGCTCGCGACAGTCGGGTCTTCCAGGAACTCCGCCACGGGCACGTAGAACAGCGCACCCGTGAGCGGCGTCGAGAAGTCGAGGATGCGGTCGGTGTTGCCGGGCGGCGAGCCGACGAACATGTTCTCCAGCATCGTCTCGATGATCGAGGGCGTCTTGGCGTAGCCGATGAAGTACGTGCCGAACTCGCCGTACGCGGGGCGCCCGAAGGGCATGTTGTCGCGCAGGATCTCCAGCTCGTTGCCGTCTTCGTCTTCGATCACGTTGAGCGCGATGTGCGAGTCGCCGGGCTTCTCGTCGTCCGACAGCTCCACATCGGACAGTTTGCGCCGGCCGATCACCAGCTCCTGCTGCTCGGTGGTGAGCTTGTTCCACGCCGTCATGTCGTGCAGGTACTTCTGCACGATCACGTAGCTGCCGCCGTTGAACGCCTCGTCGTCGTCGACCAGCACGGCCTCGACGGCGCCGCGGCCGGTCGGGTTCTCGGTGCCGTCGACGAACCCGAGCACGTCACGCGCGTCGAAGTAGCGGAAGCCCTGCACCTCGTCGACGACCGTGACCACACCGTCGAGCCGCTCCATGATCAGCGACTCGAGCTCGAAGCACAGGTCCATCCGCTCGGCCCGCAGGTGGAACAACAGGTCGGCCTTGGTCGTCACGCTGGTGTGCTTGTCCCCGGCGAACACGGGCAGGTCGTGCAGCTCGGCCGGCTTCGGCGAGCCGTAGATCCGGTCCCACGCCGACGAGCTGATGCCGGCCACGCACGTGAGCCCGCCGTCCAGCGACCGGAACCCGACAGAACGCTGCAACCCGGCCAGATCGGCCAGCAGGTCCTTCGCCACGGACTCGCCGCCTGGGTTCACGCGGACCACCAGGAAGATCGCCGCGCGCGTGAGCGGGCCGACCACCTCCTGCGGCTCCGGCGGCAGCTCGGCTGAAGCAGACGCCGTCACCACGCACCCCCAGCGCAGCGCGCTTTCTCGACCACTGGCCCTCCCGCCTGCCCAACCGACGTCCGGCATCCTAACCCGCTGCACCGGATCCGCCCGCCGCACTCACACGGCCGGGAAACCCGCGCCGTCAGGCCGTGCAGAACAGTTGCTTGACCACGCGCGGCACGGCTTCGCCGAGCTCGTCGGCCGCGGTCTCCCGCCCGGCGAGGTGGCGGAGCAGGAACTGCTGGAAGAGGCCGTCGAACGTGGCATACGCGACGGCCTCGGACACCTGCGGCACGGCGCCGGCCAGCTCGGCGTAGCGCTCGACGACGCGCCAGATCATGGCCTGCCTGCGCTCGTCGATCTCGAGCACGTCGGCGCGGAAGGACTCCTCGAACAGGCTCTGGTTGCGCAAGTCGTACCAGAGGCGGTGCATTACGGCGTCGGTGCGCAGCGTCGCCGCCATGGCCGCGCCGAAGCCGCGTTCGAGCTCCTCGGCGGTGTGCGCCTCGGCCACGACGTCGTCGTAGCGCGTCACGCAGACCTCTTCGAACTTGCGCACCGCGTAGGTGAGCAGCTCGACCTTGTCGGCGAAGTAGTAGTGCAGCACGCCGTGGGAGAAATCCGACTTCTGGGCGATCTCGCGCAGGCTTGTGCGGGCGTAGCCCAGCTCGGCGAGCGTCTGCAGCGCGGATTCCGCCAGCTGCTCGCGCCGCTGGGCGAACTTGTCCACGCCCCGGCGCGAGATGCGCTCCTTTGCCTGCGTCACGCCGGGAGTCTAGCGCGACCCGGGACCCGATGCGGAAATTCCTTGACGACTGTCCAAGAAAATCTTGACGACTGTCCAAAGTTAGCTACGGTGTGACCTACGCCGCATGTCTCAAGGAGGAGATGTCGATGGTTTCGTACGACCTGAGCGGGCGAACCGCGCTGGTGACGGGTGGGGCACAGGGCCTGGGGGCCGGGATGGCCGAGGCGCTCGCGAAGGCCGGGGCCACCGTGGTCATCGCCGACGTGCAGGAGGAGCTGGGCCGCGCCACGGCCGACTCGATCAAGCAGACCGGCGCGACGGCCGGCTTCGTCCGCCTCGACGTGACCGACGACGCGGGCTGGGAGCAGGCCGTGAGCGCGGTCGTCGGCGAGTACGGCGGGCTCGACGTGCTGGTGAACAACGCCGGCGTCGAGATCACCGGCCTCGTCGCCGACCTCGACCCCGCCCACGTGCGCAAGATGCTCGAGGTCAACGTGCTCGGCACCGCGCTCGGCGTGAAGCACGCGTTCCGCGCGATGCGCCCCGGCGGCGCGGCCGGCAACGGCGGTTCGATCGTGAACATCTCCTCGGTGGCCGCGACCATCGCGTTTCCCGGGATCGCGGGCTACTCCGCCACGAAGTCGGCCGTCGACCGGCTCACGCGCGTGGCCGCGATGGAGGCCGGGAAGCTCGGTTACGGCGTGCGCGTGAACTGCGTGTACCCGGGCCTCGTGCCCACGCAGATGGGCAACCAGCTGGCCAACGACGTCGTCGAAGTGGGGTTGTTCCCCAGCGTCGAAGAAGCGATCGGCGCCGTGGTCGGGCAGACGCCGGCGGGGCGGCTCGGTGAGGTGGCCGACATGGCCGACGCCGTGGTGTTCCTCGCCTCCGACGCCGCCCGGTTCATCACCGGCGCGGGGCTGCCGGTCGACGGCGGCATGGGCATGTGACCGGAAACCCGAGCCGACCCCACTGACTTCAGCGACCTCTGCGAAAGGACAACCGTCGTGAGCAAGCCCGTCGTCGTCTACGGCGCTTCCGGCTACACCGGGCGCCTGATCTGCGAATACCTGCGCGAGTACAACGTGCCCTTCGTCGCCGCGGGGCGCGACAAGGCCCGGCTTCAGGAGTCGCTCGACCACATCCCCGGCCTCGACACCGTCGACCACGAGGTGGTGGAGGTGGCCCACGAGGTCGGGCCGCTCACCGAGCTGTTCGCGGGCGCGTCGGTGGTGTGCAACACCGTCGGCCCGTTCAGCGAGTACGGCCACGAGGTCGTGCAGGCCTGCCTCGCGTCGGGGGCGCACTACCTGGACACGACCGGCGAGCAGGACTGGCTGATCTCGGCCGAGGAGCGCTACGGCGCCGACATGGCGGCCCAGGGGCTGCTGCTGTCGCCGGGCATCGCGCAGATGTACACGACCGGCGAGATCGCCGCGAACATCTGCTTGGAGACGCCAGGGCTGGACACCCTGGACATCCTGGTGTTCTGGAAGGGTTACCCGACTGTCGCGTCGACTCGCACCATCCTCGTCAACGCGGCGCTTTCTTCGGCGTACTACCTGGAACAGAACGAGTACCAGGAGTGGCCGGCCGACGGCGGTCTGCACGACGTCGTCGTGCCCGGTCACCACGAAACCGGCCTCGCGCTGCCGTGGGGCGGGACTTCGCACCCGGTGTGGTTCAAGCGCGACCCGCGCGTGGCCAACGTGAAGGCCATCGGCGGTGTGTTCGACCGCGCGCTGATGCAGGGCGTGCCGATGATCGTGGCCGCTGTGCTGGAGCAGGTGAAGGACCTGCCGGAAGCCGAGAAGCTGAAGGTGCTGCACGAGCAGGCCGCCGCCGTGCGCGACGAGATGCCGCCGCGGGAGAACCAGCGGCTGAACACGTCGCTGGACTCGGTGCACGCGTCGGGCCCGCTGGGCCGCGCCCACTGCGTGATCCACGGGACCTGCAACTACAAGCAGACGGGCCTGTTGCAGGCGTACGCCGCGTACTCGCTGCTGCAGCAGCCGCCGCGGCGGGCCGGGTTCGCGTCGGCGTGCCAGGCGTTCGGGCACCGGGAGCTGCTCGGGGTGCTGCGGTCGTTCGGGCTCGTGTCCAACCCCGTGCTGACCGTGCACGCGTGAGCCGGGGAGACGAGCGGTGCGGTTGATCGACTACCTCGACAAGGGCGCCTCGCTGGGCGCTTCGGCGCCGTGCTTGACCTACGGCGACCCGGCACAAGAGACGGCCTCACTGAGCTACGGCGAGGTCCAGGAGCTGTCCTGGCGGGTCGCGCGGGCGCTGGCGCGCTCGGGCGTGCGGCCGGGCGACAAGGTCGCGATCCTCTCGGGGAACGACCCGGTTTCGTTCGGCTGCGTCTTCGGCATCAGCCGCGCAGGGGCGGTCTGGTGCCCGGTCAACCCGCGCAACGAGGCGGCGGAGAACAGGGAGCTGCTCGACCTGTTCGACTGCACGTGCTTGCTGGTGCAGTCTTCGTTCGCATCGCTCGTCTCCCGCATCCTGCCGGACCTCCCGGCGGTGAAAACGGTGGTGTGCCTGGACGGTTCGATGCCGGGCGCGGTGTCGTTGACGGGCGCGGTGTCGTTGACGGAGTGGCTCGACGGGCTCGAATCGTCACCGTTCGATGTGGTGCCGCCCGACGACGTGGCCATGCTCGTCGGCACGGGCGGCACCACCGGCCGGCCGAAGGGCGTGGTGCTGACCGGGCACAACGTCGAGACGATGTCGGCGCTCACGCTCATGAGCTACCCGTTCTCGCCGCGGCCACGGTATCTCGCGCTGGCGCCGCTGACGCACGCGGCCGGTGTGCTGTGTTTCCCGGTGCTGACGCTGGGCGGCGAGATCGTCGTGATGCCGAAGCCGGACCTGGGCGAGTTCCTGGCTCTGGTGCACCGGCACCGCATCACGCACACGTTCCTGCCGCCGACGCTGATCTACCTCCTCCTGGACCACCCCGATCTGTCCACAACGGACTTCAGCTCGATGGAATGCCTGTGGTACGGGGCCGCTCCGATGTCGGCGGCGCGGCTCGAAGAGGCGATCACGCGCATCGGCCCGGTGCTGGGCCAGCTCTTCGGCCAGAGCGAAGCACCGATGATGATCTCGACGATGGCGCCGGCCGAGCACTTCCACGCCGACGGATCCCTCGCCCGCGAACGCTTCACGTCCGCGGGCAGGCCCACACCGCTCACGCGCGTGGCCATCATGTCCGACAACGGGTCCCTGCTGCCGTCCGGCGCGCGCGGCGAGATCGTGGTGCGCGGGCCGCTCGTGATGCCGGGCTACTACAAAAACCCTGCCGCGACCGAGGACGTCAGCCGCTACGGCTGGCACCACACCGGCGACATCGGCTACCTCGACGACGAGGGGTACCTCCACATCGTCGACCGCGCCAAGGACATGATCATCACGGGCGGTTTCAACGTGTACTCCGCCGAAGTCGAACAGGCCCTGATGACACACCCGGCCGTGCAGGACTGCGCCGTGGTCGGGCTGCCGCACGAGAAGTGGGGCGAACAGGTCACCGCGGTCGTCCAGCTCCACAGAGGACGGTCGGTGTCCGAGGACGAGCTCCGCGCCGTCGTGAAGGAGCTCCTGGGCAGCGTCAAAACTCCCAAGGTCGTCCGGATCTGGCCCGACCTCCCGCGGTCGAAGGTGGGCAAAGTGCTGAAGACGGACGTCAAGGCCCAGCTGCTCCGCTGAGCGGCACCCCACCGGACGGATCGCCGTCGCGAGGAGACCCCGTGTCCTCGCGGCGGCGATTTCACGTGCCCGCGTGAACACTCTGCGCCGGCCCCGCGAGCGAACCGCGAATAATCACCGGCACAGACCTTTGTCCGGTCTTGTCCACTCCCGTTACGACATCGAAAACGCCCCCCGGCCGAGGCCGGAAACGGGGCCGCTACCGTTGGCATTTCGAGCACCGGACGGCGTCGGGCCCCGGGATGCCGGAGAAACTGCAGAAAAGGAGCCCTGATGCGTCGCACCAAGGCCTCCGGTCCGCTGCGCGCGGCCCAAGTCGTGCTCGTGGTCGTGTCCCTGCTCGTGCTGGGCGGCACCGGTTACGCGTGGTCGACCCTGCAGTCACTCACCGACGGCCTGACCAGGGCCGATGTGATCACCGGCACCGACCAGCCGCCGCTGGGCGAGCAGAACATCCTCATGGTCGGCCTCGACACGCGCACCGACGCGCAGGGCAATCCGCTGCCCGCCGACGTGCTCTCGCAGCTGCACGCGGGCGGCGCGGACGACGGTGGCGACACGACCGACACCATGATCGTCATCCACATCCCCGCGGGTGGCGGCCAGGCGACCGCGATCTCCATCCCGCGCGACTCCTACGTGAAGATCGCCGGCGACTACGGCAAGCACAAAATCAACTCCGCGTATACCTACGGGCTCGTCGCGGAGAAGAACAAGCTGGTCGCGCAGGGTGTGTCCGGCAACCAGCTGGAGACGGACTCCGCGCAGGCCGGCGCCAAGACGGCGATCGACACCGTGCAGCAGTTCACCGGGCTCACGATCACGCACTACGCGGCGGTGAACCTCGCCGGCTTCTACTACCTGAGCGAGGCCGTCGGCGGCGTGCCGGTGTGCCTGAGCAAGGCCGTGCACGACTCGTACTCGGGCGCGAACTTCGCGGCGGGCCCTCAGAGCGTCGGCGGGGCGAAGGCGCTGCAGTTCGTGCGCCAGCGCCACGGGCTGCCCAACGGCGACCTCGACCGCATCAAACGCCAGCAGGTGTTCATGGCGAGCATGGCCAAGACGATCCTGTCGGCCGGCACGCTCGCCGACCCGGGCAAGCTGGACAACCTGATCACGGCCGTGAAGAAGGCCGTGGTGGTCGACTCCGGCTGGGACATCGTCGGCTTCGCGCAGCAGCTGCACGGGATGAGCGCGGGCGCGCTCAAGTTCGTCACCGTGCCGGTCGTGAACATCTCGCTCAAGACGCCGTCGGACGGCGACGCGGTGGAGGTGGATCCCGACCAGGTGCAGCAGTTCGTGCACCAGCAGCTGGGCACGCCGGCGGCCTCGTCGAACGCACCCGCCTCGCCGGGCGACTCGAGCCTGAGCCAGTACACCGTGGACGTGCGCAACGCGTCGGACACCAGCGGCCTGGCCGCGAGCGTGGCCGACAAGCTCGCCGCCGCCGGGTACACCAAGGGCACGGTGGCCAACGCGACCACGCGCAAGATGTCGATCGTCTTCTACGGCCACAGCCAGAAGACCGAGGCGACACAGATCGCGAAGACGCTCGGCGGGATCGCCGTGAGCCCCGACACCTCGCTGGACAACGACCACTTCCGCGTGTTCCTGGGCAAGGACTACGAGGACTCCAGCGGCTCGTCGAGCACCGGCGGCGCGCCGCAGGTGCACCCGGCGGCGTATGTGAGCCCCGCGCCCGCGCAGACCCCGCCGCCGATCACCGGCGACGGCGTCCCCTGCGTGAACTGAGTCCTTTTCATCCCGATAAATCGTTTTTGGGCATTCTGCGAATTCGCTTTTACTTCGTGCGCTTCGGTAACGCTCACTCCGCGGTTTCGGACTGAGCGAGTGAACCGAAACGACGGCGAAAAGGGTTTCCCGCCATGTCCGAAAGACAGAAACCGGCCAACTTCCGGAACCTGCTGAACCACGTTTCCGTGGCCAACGCGAAAAGGGTGGCCGCGAGTGCCGAAGAGCTCGCGCAGCGTGTACTCGCGACCGTCGGCGCCCGTCAGCCGGAATCCCGGATCTCCGCCGATTCGCAGACGTACTGGCGCCGGCCGAGCGGGGATCGCTGGCAGGCCAACGCACATTGGCGCGACGCGTCCGTGTTCCAGGGCAGCGACCTGTGGTCGCGCCTCGGCCGCGAGCACCTCGACCTGTTCGACGCGGGCGCCCGGATGGCGAGCTTCACCGGCCCGTGGCACCGCGTTCTGGAATGGGGCTGCGGTGGTGGCGCGAATGCGATCCACTTCGCTCCGCGCGCGGAAGAATTCATCGGCATCGACATCGCGGCGGAAACGTTGCACGAATGCGAACGCCAAGTGAAAGCCGCGTGTGACACGCCGTTCCTGCCGGTCGCGATCGACGTCGCGAAACCGGAAGAAGCACTCGACGCCGTCGGCGGGTTGGTCGACGTCTTCTTCTCCTGCTACGTCTTCGAGCTCATCCCCACCCCGGAGTACGGCGAACGGCTGCTGCGCATCGCCCGGCAGCTGCTGACTCCCGACGGCCTGGCGATGATCCAGATCAAGTACGACCCCGGTTCGTGGCGCACCGGACCCCGTCGCCGCGCCTACCGCAACGGGCTGGCCGGAATGACCACGTACGGCATCGACGCGTTCTGGCAGACCGCCACCCGCTGCGGCCTGCAGCCGCTCGCCGTCCACCTGGTCCCGAAGAACGACTTGGACGAGCGCTACGCGTACTTCTTCCTGCGCAACGGAAGTCCCTCCTGATCCGATTTGCGCAGTTCGTCCGTTTCAGTGAATCGGACCCCTGTTGCCCACTGACCGTTTCCCTACCAGGCGTGATCAAGCCGGCACAACGCGTTCATGATCACAAACACGAGCAGGTGTTCGGCCGACCACGATCAGTAAACTTAGGGGACGCAAACAACTAGCCCAAAAGGAGCCGACGGCGCCTCCCGCTGGACGAACGCCGACCCAGGGAGGGCTGAGCATTGGCGACCCCGCCGACCGAGATCACCAGTACCGAGCACCGCGTCGAGCAGCTGCTGGCAGCTGAGCCGCAGCTGCGGGACGCCGCCCCCGACGCCGGCATCGCCGAGGCGATCCGACGACCGGGGTTGTCGTTGGTGGAGCTGATCGAAACGGTGATGACGGGGTACGCCGACCGCGCCGCCTTCGCCGAACGGGCCACGGAGGCGGTGACCGACCCGGCGACGGGCCGCACCACGCGCCGGCTGCTGCCGCGGTTCGACACGGTGACCTACCGCGAAGCGTGGCAGCGCGCGTGCGCCATCGCGGGCGAGTGGACCCACCACGCCGAAGCTTCCGTGGCGGCCGGTGATTTCGTGGCCACGCTCGGCTTCACGAGCACCGAGTACGCGATCATCGACCTCGCCTGCGTCCGCGCCGGCGTGGTGTCCGTGCCGCTGCAGGCGGGCGCGACGGCGGGCACGCTCAAGCCGATCGTCACCGAGACCGCGCCGAAGCTGCTCGCGTCCAATGTGGACAGCCTCGGGACCGCCGTGGACCTCGTGCTCGACAGCACGACCGTGCGACGCCTGGTGGTGTTCGACTACCACCCCGAGGTCGACGCCGAGCGCGAGAAGTTCGAGGCCGCCGAGGCGCGGCTCGCCTCGGCCGACAGCCCGATCGTCGTCGAGCCGCTGAGCGCGGTGCTCGAACGCGGCGCCACCGCGGCGCCCGCGCCGATGTCCGGCGCGGACCCGGACCGCCTGTCGCTGCTCATCTACACCTCCGGCAGCACCGGCACGCCCAAGGGCGCGATGTACACCGACCGGCTCATCGCGAACCTGTGGCACGAGTTCTTCCCCGAACGGCCCCCGTTCCCCTTGGTGGACCTCAACTTCATGCCGCTGAGCCACGTGATGGGCCGCGCCATGCTCGTCTCCACCCTGGCCGACGGCGGTACCGTCCACTTCGCCGCGAAGAGCGACCTGTCCACCTTGTTCGAGGACATCTCGCTGACGCGCCCCACCGAGATCGTGATGGTGCCGCGGATCTGCGACATGATCTTCCACCACTACCAGAGCGAGCTCGACCGTCGCGCGCTCGGCGCCGGTTACTCAGCCGAGCTGGAAGCCGAGGTCAAGCTCGACCTGCGCACGAGCTTCCTGGGCGGGCGGATGGTCTGGGCCGGCTCCGGTTCCGCGCCCCTGTCGGGCGAGATGCGGGCCTTCATCGAGTCGGTGTTCGGTCTCGAGCTGCACGACGGTTACGGATCCACCGAGGCCGGCATCGTGCTGTTCGACCACAAGCCGACCCGCCCGCCGGTGCTCGACTACAAGCTCGACGACGTCCCGGAGCTCGGCTACTTCTCCACGGATTCCCCGCACCCGCGCGGAGAGCTGCTGGTCAAAGCGACCAGTTTGGTGCCGGGCTACTACAAGCGCCCCGACGCCACGGCCGAGGTGTTCGACGAGGACGGCTACTACCGGACCGGCGACATCATGGTCGAGACCGCGCCGGACACGCTGTTCTACCTCGACCGGCGCAAGAACGTGCTGAAGCTGTCGCAGGGCGAGTTCGTGGCCGTCTCGCGGCTGGAGGCCGAGTTCGCGGCCGCACCGGCGATCGGGCAGATCTATCTGTACGGCAGCAGTGAACGCGCGTACTTGCTCGCGGTGATCGTGCCGACGCCGGAGGCGCTCGAAGCGTTTGGCGACGGTGAAAAGCTCAAGGCGCAGCTGAGCGAATCGCTGCAGAGCATCGCGAAGGAGTCCGACCTCAACTCGTACGAGATCCCGCGCGACTTCCTCGTGGAGACCCAGCCGTTCAGCCCCGAAAACGGGCTGCTCACAGGAATCCGCAAGCTGTCGAGGCCGAAACTCAAGGAGCACTACAGCGAGCGGCTCGACCAGCTCTACCGTGAGATCGCCGAGCGCGAGTCGAGCGAGCTGCGCGAACTGCGGCAGGTCGGGCGTTCGCAGCCGGTGTTCGACACGGTCGTGCGGGCGGCACAGGCACTGCTCGGCGCGTCTTCGAGCGAATTGAGCCCCGAGGCGCACTTTGTCGAGCTGGGTGGCGACTCGCTGTCGGCGCTCACGTTCTCCAACCTGCTGCGGGAGATCTTCGACGTCGAGGTGCCGGTCGGCGTGGTCATCAGCCCGGCGACCGACCTGCGCAAGCTAGCGTCGTACATCGAGGACGCGCGCGAGTCGGGCGCCAAGCGGCCCACCTTCGCCAAGGTCCACGGCGCGGGCAGCACCGAGGCTCGCGCCGAAGCGCTCACGCTCGACAAGTTCCTCGACGCCGCCACCCTGGACGGCGCCTCAACGCTGGCGCGCCCCACGGCCACCATCGGCACCGTGCTGCTGACCGGCGCCAACGGTTACCTCGGCCGGTTCCTCTGCCTGGAATGGCTGGAACGGCTGGCCGAATCGGGCGGCCGGCTCATCTGCCTCGTCCGCGGCAGCTCCGCCGAGGCCGCGCACCGGCGGCTCGAGGACGCGTTCGACAGCGGCGACGCCAAGCTGCTGCGCCACTTCCGCGACCTGGCCGCCGACCACCTGGAGGTGCTCGCGGGCGACATCGGCGAGCCGGACCTCGGCCTCGACGAGGCAACCTGGCGGCGGCTGGCCGACACCGTCGACCTCATCGTGCACCCGGCCGCGCTGGTCAACCACGTGCTGCCCTACGACCAGCTGTTCGGCCCCAACGTGGTGGGCACCGCGGAGCTGATCCGGATGGCGTTGACCTCGCGGATGAAACCGATCACCTATCTGTCCACAGTGGCCGTGATCGCCGACCAGGCGTCATCGGCCGACGAGGTGTCCGACATCCGGGTGACGAGCCCCGTGCGCGTGCTCGACGACGGTTACGCCAACGGCTACGCCACCAGCAAGTGGGCCGGCGAGGTCCTGCTGCGCGAGGCCAACGACGCCTTCGGCCTGCCCGTCGCCACGTTCCGCTCCGACATGATCCTGGCGCACAGCCGCTACTCCGGCCAGCTCAACGTCCCGGACATGTTCACGCGACTGCTGCTCAGCCTCATCGTCACGGGCATCGCGCCCGGGTCGTTTTACAGTTCGGCCGCCCCCGCCCACTACGACGGCCTGCCCGCCGACTTCACCGCCGAGGCCATCACCACCCTCGGCACCCAGGCAACCGAGGGCTACCGCACCTACAACGTCCTCAACCCCCACGAGGACGGCGTCTCCCTCGACACCTACGTCGGCTGGCTCGTGTCGGTCGGCTATCCGATCAAGCGCATCGACGACTACGCCGAGTGGTTCGCCCGCTTCGAGACGGCCATCCGCGGGTTGCCGGAGAAGCAGAAGCAGCACTCCCTCCTGCCGCTGCTGCACGCGTTCTCCGCCCCGGCCTCCCCCGTCGACGGGGCCGGCATCCCGACCGACCGCTTCCGCTCGGCGGTGCAGGACGCCGGCATCGGCGCGGACAAGGACATCCCGCACGTGACCGTGGAGCTGATCCGGAAGTACGCGGCGGATCTGGCGCAGCTCGGGTTGATCTGAGGTCCCTTGCCCGGCGTCGGGGAAACTTGGCGCCGGGTAAGGCCTTCCGGGCGGGATCCGGACCGCGCCCGCGGCGTCCAATGTGGCCGAGCGCGTTCGATCGGCGCCGTCCTTCTCGACCTCGAAGATCGGCCTATCCGCACGTGGCGACGGGTTTCGAGGCGCCGACAGCGCAAGAACTCCGTAATACCCACCCACGAATAACGCCAGAAAAGCAACGGAAATCGCCATCTTTTCGAGGCAGGATGCGGGCGCTGGCCGCGATGATCAAGAACGGCTAGCGTCGGAAACGGCCGTCCGGTCCGCATTCTTTCCCCTTGAGGAGAAACAGTGATGTCCGAGAACACGTCCGAGCATTCCCGGCGGAGGTTCCTCGCCACGTCGGCGGGGGCGCTTGCCGTTGCGGCCAGTGCGTCGACGCTGCTGGCCGGGACCGCGAACGCCGCAACGGCCGCGAACACCACGGCCGGGCCCAGCGCCATCCGCCGCTTCCGCATCGACGTGCCACAGCGCGACCTCACCGACCTGCGCAACCGGCTGCGCGCCACGCGGTGGCCGACGAAAGAGACCGTCCCCGACGATTCGCAGGGCCTGCAGCTCCAACGCGTCCAGGACCTCGTGAAGTACTGGACCACCCGTTACGACTGGCGCAAGGTCGAGGCGAAGCTCAATTCCCTCCCGCAGTTCACCACGGAGATCGACGGCCTCGACATCCACTTCCTGCACATCCGCTCGAAGCACGAGAACGCGCTGCCGATCGTCATCACGCACGGCTGGCCGGGGTCGGTCCTCGAAATGCTCAAGGTGATCGGCCCGCTGACCGACCCGACGCGCCACGGCGGCAGCGCGGCCGACGCGTTCCACGTCGTCATCCCCTCGATGCCCGGCTACGGCTTCTCCGGCAAGCCCACCGCCACCGGCTGGGGCCCGGCGCGCATCGCGCGGGCTTGGGACGTGCTCATGAAACGCCTGGGCTACAACGAGTACGTCTCGCAGGGCGGCGACTGGGGTTCGGTCGTGTCGGACGTGATGGCGGCGCAGCGACCCTCCGGCCTACGAGGCATCCACGTGAACATGCCCGCGACCGTGCCGCCGGAGATCGCGAAGATCCTCACCGACGGTGGTCCCGCGCCGGCGGGTCTGTCCACTGAGGAGCGTGCGGCGTTCGACTCGCTCAACGCCCTCTACACGCGCGGCTCCGGCTACTCGGCGATGATGGTGACCCGCCCGGAGACCGTCGGCTTCGGGCTGGCCGACTCGCCCGCGGGCCTCGCGGCGTGGATGTACGACAAATTCGCGGCGTGGACGTATAGCGGCGGCGTGCCCGAGAAGGTGCTCACGCGCGACGAGATGCTCGACGACATCACCCTCTACTGGGTCACCAACACGGCCGTGTCGTCCTCGCAGCTGTACTGGGAGAACAACGCGAACAACTTCAACGCCGTCGACGTCTCGATCCCCGCCGCCGTGACCGTGTTCCCCGGCGAGCTCTACCGCGCGCCGCGCAGCTGGGCCGAGCGCGCCTACCACGACCTGCGCTACTACAACCAGGTCGACAACGGCGGCCATTTCGCCGCGTGGGAGCAGCCGGAGCTGTTCTCGAAAGAACTTCGGGCGGCGTTCCGCTTCCTTCGCTGATTACACTCGCGCGGGTGGACACGATCACCGCCCCCGCGCCCCCGGCGTGGTACGGCTGCATGGGTCTCGGCGGCAGCTGGGACCCGGCACCGTACGCGCCCGCCGACGTCGATGCCGCCGAGGCGGCAATCACCGCCTCGCTCGACATCGGCGTGACCGCCTTCGACCACGCGGACATCTACCGCCACGGCAAGGCGGAGGCCGTGTTCGGCGAGGTGCTCGCGCGCACGCCGGGCCTGCGGGAGCGGATCGTGCTCCAGACCAAGTGCGGGATCCGGCTCGACGGCGGCTTCTACGACCTGCGCGGCGCGAGCATCGTGGCCCGCCTCGCGCAGAGCCTCGAACGGCTGCGCACCGAGTACGTCGACGTGCTGCTGCTGCACCGGCCCGACCCGCTGGCCGACCTCGGCGAGGTCGCGGAGGCGTTGCACCGCCTGCGTGAGGACGGGCTGGTCCGGCACTTCGGCGTGTCGAACATGAGCGCCGCCCAGATCGCCGCGTTGCAGTCGCGTATGGACTTTCCGTTGGTGGCCAACCAGCTGGAGATGAGCCTCGCGCGCCGGGACTGGGTCGAGTCGGGTGTGCTGGTGAACACCTCGACGGCCGCCGCCAACGGCTTTCCCCACGGCACCCTCGAATACTGCGTGGAGCACGGGATTCAGCTCCAGTCCTGGGGTTCGCTGGCTCAGGGTGTCTACACGGGACGCCAGGCGACCCCGATCGAAGAGGCCACCGCCCAGCTGGTGAAGGAACTCGCCGCCCACCACGACACCACGCCGGAAACCATCGTCCTCTGGTGGCTGATGCGCCACCCGGCGCGGATCGCCCCGGTACTCGGGAGCACCCGGCCCGAACGCATCCGTGCGTGCGGCGACGCCGTGAACCGCGAACCGGCCCTCACCCACGAAGAGTGGTACTGCCTGTGGATCACCGCCCGCGACGAGCCGTTGCCCTAGCGTGGCCGAGGGAAGGAGTTTGGTCCTGTTCGGACGGGAGCTGGAGCAGAAACGCCTGGCGGAGCTGGTCGACGGCGTCGGCGAGCGCGGCGGCGCGTTGCTGGTGCGGGGCGAACCGGGCGTCGGCAAGTCCGCTCTCGTCGCCACCGTCCGCCGGCAGCTCGGCCCGTCGCGCACGACGATCCTGACCGCAACGGGCGCGGAGCCCGAGCAGCACCTCCCCTACGCCGGCCTCAACCAGCTCCTCTACCCCCTCCGTGACACCACCACCGCCCTCCCGGCCACCCAGCGCACGGCTCTGCGCACCGCGCTCGGCCTCGTCGACGGCCCGGCGCCGCAGACCTATCTCGTCGGCCTCGCCGTGCTCAACCTCCTCAGCGAGACAGCCGCCACCACGCCGCTGGTCCTGTTGCTGGAAGACGTCCACTGGCTCGACCGTGCAACCCAGGACGTGCTCGCTTTCCTGGCCCGCCGCGTCGAGTCCGAGCCCGTCGTCCTGATCGCAACGGCCCGCGACGACGAACCCACCCGCCTCGACGACCTCCCTTCCCTCACGCTGCGCCCCTTGCCGCCGGAGGACGCCGAGGAGCTCCTCGACCACGTCGCCCCGGATCTCGCCTCGGAAGCCCGCAAGCGGATTCTGCAAGACGCCGCCGGCAACCCCCTCGCGCTCACCGAACTGCCCGCCGCCCGCACCGGCCCGCTGGACCACGCTTTCGCCGCCCGCGTGGCCGAGCTGCCGGAAGCGACGCGCACGAACCTCCTCGTCGCGGCGCTCAACGACAGCACCTCGCTGGCCGAAACCCTCAAGGCCACCGGCACGGACGCGCTCGGGCCGGCCGCGGGGCTCGTCGAGGTGGACGCGACGACCGTGACGTTCCGGCACGCGATGACCCGAGCCGCCATCGTCCGGTCGGCGACACCCGCCGCTCGTCGCGCCGCGCACCACGCGTTGGCCGCGACGTTGACCGAGCCCGGACGGCGGGCGTGGCACCGGGCGGCGGCGACCACCGGGACCGACGAAACCGTCGCGGCCGAACTGGAAGCAGCCGCGGGTGACGCTCGACGCCGGGGCGGCGTCGCGGCGGCGATCGCGGCGCTGGAAGAAGCCGCGCGCCTCAGCGAGACCGACCTGCGCCGGGCCGATCGGATGCTCCAGGCCGCCGACCTCGCCGTCGAATCCGGCCGACGTGACGTGGTCGACCGGCTGCTGGCAGCAGCGTCCACAATGCACCTCACCCCGCGCCAACGAGCCCTGGTCACGTGGCTGCCGACCGGGTTCGACGACGGCGTCCGCGAAGGTGCCGCCGGCGCGTCGGAGCTGGCGACGCTGGCGGGCACCGTCGCCCGGGACGGTGATCTCGACCTGGCCATGCGGATCTTCTGGAGCACCGCCATGCGCTGCTTCTGGATCGAACCCGGCGCACTGGCGCGCGAACGCATCACCGCGATCGCCGACGAGCTGCCCGTCGACCCGGCCGACCCGCGGATGGTGGCGATCGCGGCGTACGTGACGCCGTTGACGCGCGGGGCGGAGGTGGTGGCCGCGTTGCGTGAGCTGGCGGACCGAACCACCGACCCGACCGTGATCCGGTTCCTCGGCAGCGCCGCGCTGCAGGTGGGCGCGTTCGACCTCGCGGCCCGGTTCTCCCTGGCCGCGCAACCGGGTCTCCGCGCCGAAGGCCGGCTCGGGTTGCTGAGCCGCGCACTGGCCGTGCAGGCCTGGAGCCACGCCCGGCTCGGCGATCTGGCGGCCGCGTTGCCCGCCGCGGAAGAAGCCGGCCGGCTGGCGCACGAGACGCGCCAGCCGTACATGGTCGGCCTGGCCAGGGCGGTGCAGGCGGAGATCGCGGCGTTACGCGGGGACCACGAGCTGGCCGAGAAACTCGCCGCGGAGGCCGAACGTGTGGGCCTCGCGGCGGGCGCGCGGCCGGTGCTGGCCACGGTGCAGCTCGCCCGCGGTCTGGCCGCCCTCGGCGCGGGCCGGCACGCGGACGCCGTGGCCGCGTTGTTGCGCGTCTTCGATCCCGCAGACCCCGCGTACCAGCTGGCGCTGCGCTGTTACGTGGTCGCCGAGCTGGCGGAGGCGGCCGTCCACTGCGATCGCGCCGACGTGGTGCGCGGCCTGATCACCGAGCTCGAACAGGCCCCGACGACGTCCCCCGCGCTGCACCACGGCCTGCGGTATGCCCGCGCCGTGCTCGCCTCCGACGAGGACGCGGAGGAGCTGTTCCGCGTCGCGTTGCAGGCCGATCTCACGGGCTGGCCGCTCGAACGCGGACGGCTGCAGCTCGCGTTCGGCGAGTGGCTGCGCCGACGTCGCCGGGCGGCGGAGTCGCGGCCGGTGCTGCGGGCGGCGCGGGAGACGTTCGACGCACTGGGCGTCACGGCGTCCAGCGATCGGGCCGCTCGCGAGCTGCGCGCCGCGGGCGAGGTGACGCCGGACCGCGAGCCGGACGCGCTCGGTGACCTCACGGCGCATGAGCTGAACATCGCGCAGCTGGCCGCGGAGGGGCTCACGAACCGGGAGATCGGACAGCGGCTGTACCTGTCGCACCGGACCGTGAGCACGCACCTGCACCGGATCTTCCCGAAGCTCGGCATCAGCGCCCGCGGCGAGCTGGGTGCCGCGCTACGCCGCGAGGGATGACGTACACCCACGGCGTCACCTGACGGGCGCGAAGCCACCCCGCCACTGCCTACCGTCACAACGCGGAAAAAGGTTTCGAGCTCAGGAGTGTTTTCGGATGATCAGCAGGAGACAGTTTTCGCAGGTACTCGCCGCCGGCGTGGCAACGGCATCGGTCGCCGGCGTCGCGTCTCCGGCTGCGGCGGCGGCTGGGCACACGTCCTTCGGGCCGCTCAAGCAGGTGCGGGCCGGCGTGCTGAACATCGGCTACGCGGAGGCCGGCCCCGCGAACGGACCGGTGGTGCTCCTGCTGCACGGGTGGCCGTACGACATCCACAGCTACGTCGACGTCGCGCCCGCGCTGGCGGCTCAGGGCTACCGCGTGATCGTGCCGTACCTGCGCGGCTACGGGACCACGACGTTCCGCTCGGGTTCGACGTTCCGCAACGCCCAGCAGTCCGCCGTCGCCGCCGACGTCATCGCGCTGATGGACGCGCTGAAGATCCCGAAGGCCGTGATCGGCGGCTTCGACTGGGGCTCGCGCACGGCCGGCGCGGTGGCCGCGCTGTGGCCGCAACGATGCAAGGCGCTGGTGCTCGTGAGCGGGTACCTCATCACCAATCTGAAGACGCAGCGCGACCCGCTGCCGCCCGCCGCCGAGCTCGGCTGGTGGTACCAGTACTACTTCTCGACCGAACGTGGCGTGCTCGGCTACACGCGCAACACCGACGAGTTCAACAAGCTCATCTGGCAGACCGTCTCCCCGAAGTGGCACTTCGACGACGCGACCTACCAGCGCACCGCCCAGTCGTTCACCAACCCGGACCACGTGGCCATCGTGGTCCACAACTACCGCTGGCGCCTGGGCCTCGCCCACGGCGAACCGCAGTACGACCGGCTCGAAGCCCAGCTCCAGCAAAGCCCCAAGATCGCCCTGCCCACCATCACCGTCGCCAGCGACTTCGACGGCACCGCCGCCGACGGCTCGGGGTACCGCGGCCAGTTCACGGGCAAGTACGACCACCGCGTCCTGCCCGGCATCGGCCACAACGTCCCCCAGGAAGCCCCTGCGGACTTCACCCAAGCGATCGTGGACGCGGACCGGCTCTGAGTACCGTGGTCCCATGGGCCACAAGGGCATCCGCGACGGCGGACCACCGCGAGATCCGAACTTTCGCCCGACCGACGTCGTCGGGATGCCGATCCGCAAGGCCGTGATCGAGCTGAGCCGCCACGGTTTCCTCATCCAGCAGCCGAGCGCCCACGCCCGCGACGCGGCGATGCTGCACAACCGCGTGCGCCTGGTGGCGAACGAGGGTGTGATCACCGAAGTGATCGTCGGTTGAAAATCCCCTGACCACAAGAAAGCGGGGCCGGTCCACAATGGACCAGCCCCGCTTCTTCGTTCAGCTAAAACAATCAGGCGTTGCTACGACGACGGCGCACCAGCACCAGCATCGCGCCGCCGGCCAGGACGAGGGCCGCGCCGATGCCGATGGGCAGCGAGGCGTCCACGCCGGTGTTCGCCAGGGGTGCCGAGCCGCCGGCCGGGGCGGCCGGGGTGGTGGCGGGCGCCGCCGGGGTGGTCGGCGGGGTGACGCCGGCTTCGGTCCAGGTGGCGGTGGCCGAGGTGTCGACCGTGGTCTTCTGCGACTCCGCGACGATCAGCGACTGCGCCGGGTGCTTGGCGTAGTTCTCGCCCACGAAGAGGCGGCCGGTGTCGAGGTGGCCGACGGCCTTGAGCGCCAGCTCGGCGGTGCCGGCCTTGGCGTCCTTGGGAACGTCGAGGTACAGCTTGGTGCCGTCCTTGACCTCGCCCTCCGTCACGGCCTTGCCGTCGGCGTCGGCGAGCTTGACGCCGTCGGGCAGCTGCGTGGTGAGGTCGGTGATGTCACCGGTGGTGGCGATGGTGAACGGGCCGATCTTGGTACCGGCTTCGCCCTTGGCCGAGGCCGGGGTGATGCTCAGCGACGGCTTCGGCTGCTGGCCGATGCCGACGTTGTCGCTGCCGGTCAGGTAGTCGTACAGCGCGAGCACGTCGGCGCCGTTGTCCGCGTTGCCGAACTGCACCGGCTTGTCGCGGTCGATCTCCTTGCCGTCGCTGAAGTGCCAGACGGCGGCCTGCGTGGCGGCGATGGCCTCGGCCTGCGAGAGGCCATCGTGCAGCGTGACGCCCTGCAGCTCGGCCTCGATGCCCTTGAGGTCCTCGGTCGGGAAGCCGTGGTGCAGGACCCAGTTGATCTTCGCGTTGTTCTTGTTGAACGGCGAGTCCGGGTTCGGGTACTTGTCCCACGGCGTCTCGAGCATGTCCTGCTGCTCGTCGATGTTCGTCTCGATCTCGACGCAGTACAGCTTCAGCGTGCTGCCGTCGGAGAGCTTGAGACCGAACAGGACCGTGTCGTAGTAGTGGTCCTTGCCGTTCTCGTTCAGGTTGACACCGAAGCCGTTGGTGAACGCGCCCGGGACGAGACGCCCACGAGCCGCGCCGTCTTCAGCCTTCGTGCCGGTGTCCGCGGTGGCGCCCTGAGCGGCCGCCATCAGCGCGACGGCCGCGGCGGCAGCCGCGATCCCGCCTCGCACCAGACCTGACCTGACCTGCATCTGTTCTCCCATCCAAGCCCGAACCAGAAAGTCGGAGCCGCGTGAGAAAACACACCCCGATCACGACGGCCACCAATCAGGTGAGAATCCACCCAGTCAAGCGATGCGGAAGCATACAGACAGCTCACACGCCCACCCACGGTGGTCCCCACCACCGCAAGGGTCGTCCACCTGGGCGTCACCAAGCCGTTCACGCACCGCCACTGAGCAAATCGGACACACCCCGATCACCTGCGTATACACGCGATGTATAGTCTCGATGTATAGCGATCATCCGAAGGGGACCAGACATGTCAGTGGGGACCACCCTGCTCGCCTTGCTCGAGCCAGGACCGCGGCACGGGTACGACCTGAAACGCGCGTACGACGAACAGTTCGGCCAAGACCGGCCACTCGCCTACGGGCAGGTCTACGCCACACTCTCGCGCCTGCTCAAAAACGGCCTCGTGGAGGTCGCGGGCGTCGAGGCCGGCGACGGGCCGGAGCGCAAGCGCTACACGATCACCGACGCCGGCATCACCGACGTCGAACACTGGCTCGCGACGCCGGAGAACCCCGAGCCGTACCTGCAGAACACGCTCTACACCAAGGTCGTGCTGGCTCTGCTGTCCGGACGCAGCGCCACGACCGTGCTGGACGCGCAACGCAGCAAGCACCTCGAAATGATGCGCGAGCTCACGCGCCGCAAGCGTGAGGGCGACCTCGCGACGCAGCTGATCTGCGACCACGCGCTGTTCCACCTCGAAGCCGACCTGCGCTGGCTCGAGCTCACGGCCGCGCGCCTCGACGAACTGGCGAGCGAGGTGCGGTCATGACGGAACCCCTGCTCGTCGCCGATGGTCTGGAGAAGGCGTTCGGCCCGACACAGGCGCTGCGCGGCGCCGGCGTGTCCGTCGCGGCCGGGGAGGTGCTCGCGATCATGGGCCCGTCGGGCTCCGGCAAGTCGACGCTGCTGCACTGCCTCGCCGGCATCGTCCGCCCCGACGCCGGCACCATTACCTACGGCGGCCGCGACCTCGTCGCCATGAGCGACCGCGAGCGCAGTGCGTTGCGGCGCACGGAGTTCGGCTTCGTGTTCCAGTTCGGGCAGCTCGTGCCGGAGCTGACGTGCCTGGAGAATGTCGCGCTGCCGCTGCGCCTGGCGAAAGTCGGGCGGCGCCAGGCCGAGGGCGTCGCGCGCGAGTGGCTCGAGCGGCTGCAGGTGTCCGACGTCGCGGACAAGCGCCCGGGCGACGTCTCGGGCGGGCAGGGACAGCGCATCGCCGTGGCCCGCGCGCTCGTGACCCAGCCGAAGGTGGTTTTCGCCGACGAGCCGACGGGCGCGCTCGACTCGCTCAACGGCGAGAAGGTCATGCGCATGTTCACCGAGGCCGCGCGGCAGACCAACGCGGCCGTCGTGCTCGTGACGCACGAAGCGCGCGTCGCCGCGTACTCGGACCACGAGATCGTGGTGCGCGACGGGCGCGTGGCGGATCGGGAGTTCGCGCAGTGATCGCGAACCTCCTTCTCGGCCTCCGGCTGGCCGTCGGGGGCGGCCGGATGTCGGGACAGGCGCTGCTGCGCCTCACGATGACGGCGGTGGGCATCGGGCTCGTCGTCGCAGTGCTGCTGCCGGCGGCGTCGGTGAGCTCGGTCGTCGACGCGCGGGAGGACCGCGCGGCCGCGACCGCCGAGATCACGCAGCCGAATCCCGGCGTCGACCCGCTGTACGTCGTCAAGTGGTCGGCGATCCGGGGCAACCAGTTCGTGGACATCCACTCCGTCGCTGCCGAGGGACCGCACGCGCCGGTACCACCCGGGCTGAGCGCGGTGCCGAAACCAGGTGAGCTCATCGTGTCGCCCGAGCTCGCGCGCCTGCTCGCCGAGCCGGACGGCGCCGGGCTGCGTGCCCGTCTTCCCGCGGCGCCGTCGGGCACGATCACCAAGCCCGGACTCGTCGACGCCGGCGAGATCACCGCGTGGTACGGCACCACGGTCGCCGACGCGAAGTCGAACCCGGACGTAGAGACCGTCTACGGCTTCGGCGGCGGGGAGCCGCCGCGGATCGCAGTGGCGACGACGACGCTCATCGCGGTGCTGCCGGTGGTGATCGCGCTGCTGCTGCCGCTGCTGATCTTCGTGACCACGGCGTCGCGGATGGGGGCGGCACAGCGCGACCAGCGGCTGGCGGCGCTGCGGCTGCTCGGTGTGGACGCGCGGCAGATCCGCTGGGTCGCGGCCGGGGAGTCGTTGCTGGGCGCGACGATCGGCCTGGTGCTAGGCGTGGCGCTGTTCCTCGCGGTGCGTCCGACGCTCAGTTCACTCGACCTGTTCGGCTACCGCGTGTTCGGCGAGGACTTCGTGCCGCCGTGGCCGCTCGCGGTGCTGGTGGTGGTGCTCGTGCCCGCGCTGGCCGTCGGAGCGGCGCTGTTCGGCCTGCGGCGGACGATCGTGGAGCCGCTCGGCGTGGTGCGCCAGGGTAAGCCCGTGCGAAGGCGAATGTGGTGGCGCTGGGTGATCACCGGCGTCGGCGTGCTGCTCGTCGGCACGGCGTACGCGACCGAGCCGGGCCAAAGCAGCGACAGCGTGCTGATCGCGCTCACCGGGGGTTCCGCGTTCCTACTGGTGGGCGTGACCGTGCTGCTGCCGTGGATCGTCGAGGGGATCGCGAGCCGGCTGCACGGCGGGCCGCCCGCGTGGCAGCTCGCGGTGCGGCGGCTGCAGCTCGACAGCGGCACGCCGAGCCGGGTCGTTTCGGGGCTGGTCGTGGTGGTGGCCGGCAGCATCCTGCTGCAGGTCGTGCTCAACTCCCTGCTCGCGGCGGACGCGGCCGAGGCCAAGACGGATCCGTCGTGGGCGGGCGCGGCGCACGTGAGCGTGCTCGCGGACAAGGCGACGGCTGCCGAGGCGCAGCAACGCGTTTCGGGCGTCGCCGGGCTGACGCAGGTGGGCACGATCCGGCGCTCGTCGGCGGTCGCCGGTGACCAGTGGACCAGTGTGGAGATCGGGTCCTGCGCCGCACTGGCGTTGCGGGCGCAGCTGCCGTCCTGTGTGGACGGTTCGGTGTTCTCCGTGGGCGACGCCCCCATGCCGACGGGTTCGGTGCGCTTCACGGAGTCCAGCTCGGATACCGGTGGTCCTCAGTGGACCGTCCCTTCGGGCGTGGTGCGGGTGCCGGCGAGCTCGGCCGCGCGCAACCTCGACGGCACGCTGCTGGTGACCGACAGCGCCATCGCGGGCCTTCCGGTGCCGGTGGAGCTGACCACGGTGTTCGTCAAGGGTCCGGGGACCACCGCGGAGCTGGGCGACCGCGTGGCGACCGCCGTCGCGAGCCTGACCTGGCACGTCGAGGTGGACACGGACGAGCGCGCGAGCGCGCCGACCGGTGTGCTGGGCACGATCCGGGCGGTGCTGCTCACGGCGTCGCTGTTCGTGCTCGCGGTGGCGGCGTTGAGCCTGCTGATGCTGGCCGTCGAGCAGATCACCGAGCGGCGCCGGGCGTTGGCCGCGTTGGCCGCTTCGGGTGTTCCGCTGGGCGTGCTGGCCCGCAGTTCGTTCGCGCAGACGGCGCTGCCCGTGGTGATCGGGGTGGTGCTGGCGGTTCTCACGGGGACCGGGCTGACGTTGCCGATCCTGCGCGCGGCGGACATCCCGTTGAAGCTCGACGGCGGGCTGATCGCGAGCATGGCGGGCGCGGCCGTGGCGGCGGTTCTTGTCGTGACGGCGTGCACGATTCCGCTGCTGCGCCAGATCACAAAGGTGGAATCTCTGCGCGCGGAGTGAGAGTTCACCGGCCCGAAAGGCCCGCGACCCACCTTCGTCGCGGGCTTTTCGGGTCCAACTCCTTCTCCCCGGGGGCCGGGTGCGCCAGCATGATCAACGCCCTGTCCCCATTCGGAAGGTCGACCTTTATGCGAACCTTCAAACGGCTCGGTGCGGTCCTCGGCGCCACCGTGCTGGCGCTGGTGATCCCGGCGGCCGCGGCGTATGCCGATCCCCCGCACAACCTCCCCCAGAACGCCGGCGGCTACGACCAGTCGTTCTCGCCCGCGTACGACTACGACACCGACGGCTGCTACGCCACCCCGGCCATCGGCCCGGACGGCACGCTCGCCCCGGGCCTCAACACCACCGGCGCGGTCAACGGCAGCTGCCGCGACCAGTCCGACCTCGACAACTCCCAGACCTACTCCCGCTCGAAGTGCAACAACGGCTGGTGCGCAGTGGTCTACGCCAGTTACTTCGAGAAGGACCAGGCCGTCGCCGGCAGCGGCCTCGGCGGCCACCGCCACGACTGGGAGCACGTGATCTCCTGGATCAACCAGGCGAGCAACCAGGTCGAGTTCGTGACCACGACGCAGCACAGCAGCCAGGTCACATACCCGCGCTCGCAGGTCCGCTTCGACGGCTCACACCCGAAGGTCGTCTACCACAAGGACGGCCTGGGCACGCACTTCTTCCGCCTGGCCAACGACAACGACGAACCGCCGGAGAACCACTACCACAACTGGCGCTACCCCCCGCTCGTCGGCTACGACGGCTACCCCTCCACGGCCCTGCGCGACAAGCTCATGTCCGCCGACTTCGGCTCGGCGACGATCAAGATCAACGACGCGCGGTACAACGACCTCCTGGCGGCCTCGCTGCCTGCGGGGATTCCGTTCGATCCGCGTGGGTGAGGTCTGAGGGTTTGTGCTGAAGGACGGGTGTCATCCTCTTCATGGGGTGGCACCCGTCTTCCACGTCGGGCCAGGTCCGCGAGGCTCTCCGGAGCGATCTGCGTCACGACTTCCCGCCCCGACTATGCACAGTCATACATCCTGATGCATAATCATACCCATGTCCAAGGTGCTCACTTCCCTTCCCGTCGGCGAGCGGGTCGGCATCGCGTTCTCCGGTGGCCTCGACACGTCCGTTGCGGTGGCGTGGATGCGTGACAAAGGCGCCGTGCCGTGCACCTACACGGCCGACATCGGGCAGTACGACGAGCCCGACATCGAGTCGGTGCCGGGGCGTGCGACGTCCTACGGCGCGGAGCTCGGGCGGCTGGTCGACTGCAAGGAGGCGCTGGTCGAGGAGGGGCTCGCGGCGCTGACGTGCGGCGCGTTCCACATCCGCTCCGGCGGCCGCAGCTACTTCAACACCACGCCGCTCGGCCGGGCGGTCACCGGCACGCTGCTGGTGCGCGCGATGCTCGAAGACGACGTCCAGATCTGGGGCGACGGCTCCACCTACAAGGGCAACGACATCGAGCGGTTCTACCGCTACGGTCTCCTGGCCAACCCCGCCCTGCGCATCTACAAGCCGTGGCTCGACGCGGACTTCGTGACGGAGCTCGGCGGCCGCAAGGAGATGTCGGAGTGGCTGGTGGCCCACGGGCTGCCCTACCGCGACAGCACCGAGAAGGCCTACTCCACCGACGCCAACATCTGGGGCGCCACCCACGAGGCCAAGTCGCTGGAGCACCTCGACACCGGCATCGAGATCGTCGAGCCGATCATGGGCGTGCGGTTCTGGGACGCGAGCGTCGAGATCGAGCCCGAGGACGTCACCATCGGCTTCGAGCTCGGCCGGCCGGTGTCGATCAACGGCAAGCAGTTCGCGACGTCCGTCGACCTCGTGCTGGAAGCCAACGCGATCGGCGGCCGCCACGGGCTCGGCATGTCCGACCAGATCGAGAACCGCATCATCGAGGCCAAGAGCCGCGGCATCTACGAGGCGCCGGGCATGGCGCTGCTGCACGCGGCGTACGAGCGGCTCGTCAACGCGGTCCACAACGAGGACACCGTCGCCAGCTACCACAACGAAGGCCGCCGCCTCGGCCGGCTCATGTACGAGGGCCGCTGGCTCGACCCGCAGGCCATGATGCTGCGCGAGTCGCTGCAGCGCTGGGTCGGCACGGCCATCACCGGCGAGGTCACGCTCCGCCTGCGGCGCGGCGAGGACTACTCGATCCTCGACACGTCCGGGCCGGCCTTCAGCTACCACCCGGACAAGCTGTCGATGGAACGCACCGAGGACAGCGCGTTCGGCCCGGTCGACCGCATCGGCCAGCTGACCATGCGCAACCTCGACATCGCCGACTCCCGCGCGAAGCTCGAGCAGTACGCCGGCCTCGGCATGGTCGGCAGCGGCTCCCATCCGGCCCTCATCGGCGCCGCCCAGGCCGCCTCCACGGGCCTCATCGGCGCCATGCCCGAGGGCGGCGCCCAGGCCATCGCCTCCCGCGGCAAGACCGACGACGTCGAGCTCCTGGACAGCGCCGCGATGGAATCCGGCACGGACTGAGTTGTCTGTCTCGGCTCCGCCGAGACGCGCGAGATCGCTTTGAGCCGGTTTCTTCCCTCCCGGTGTGCTCGGCCCGACGGGCCGAGCACACCGCTCAGTCCAGAAACCGGCGCGATCTCGCGGTGGTGCTCGGCGAAGTTCAGAGCTGCTGAGCCCCGATCACCGACAACAGCTGCAGCTTCTCGTGGCTCTCCGTCCCCGGCACGGCCGTGAAGATAAGCAGAGCCTGGTACTGGTCGGGGTCCAGGAGCGTCTGGCCGTGGACCTCGATGGCGCCGACCTCCGGATGCAGGAGCCGTTTCGGCTCGCAGTAGGGGCCGAGCACGGGGTGTTCGGCCCACAGGGCGGCGAACTCGGGGCTGCGCGCGGACAGCTCGGCGACCAGCGAGCCCGCCGGGGAAGAGCGGCCCGTCTTGGCGAAGACCTCCGCCAGGCGTGCGACCAGGGTGCGGCTGTGGTGCGCATGATCTTCGAGCGGCAGCCGCTCCCGCGCGGACGGCGAGGTGAACCAGCGGAACACCCGCGCGCGCGAAAGCCCGGTGTACGCGGTCTCGTCACCCAGCAACGCCACCGCGAGCGGGGTCTGGCGCAGGGTCTCCCCGAGCACGTTCTCGATCTGCGCCGGCGTGTCCTCCAAGCGGTCGAACACGCGCATCAGGCCGGCGTTGATGTGGTCGCCGCGGACGGCGCGCTGGGGCGTGCCGTGGCCCGCGAGGCGGAACAGGTGGTCACGTTCCTCCAGCGTGAGGTGCAGGCCGTGCGCGATCGCGGCCAGGATCTGCTCCGACGGCACCGGGCCGCGCTGCTGCTCGATGCGGCTGTAGTAGTCGCTGGAAACACCGCTCAACGCGGCCACCTCCTCCCGCCGCAGGCCGCTGGTACGGCGGCGCGGGCCGCGGCGCAGTCCGACGTCCTCGGGCTGCAGCGCCTCTCGTCGCGCGCGCAGGAATTTCGCCAGTTCGGGCCGGTCCATGCCCTCCATCCTCCGCCCGAACGCCACGCTCAGCCACGGACATTCCGAACATGGCTACGCCCCGCGACCACAGGCACCGTCGAAGTCATGAAGCACTGGATCAACGGCGAGGACGTCCCCGCCGAAACCACCCTCGACGTCGTCAACCCCGCCAACGGCACGGTCGTCGCCCACATGCCGCTCGGCACCCCGGAAGACGTCGATCGCGCGGTCGCCGCGGCAACGAAGGCCCTGCCCGCGTGGGCCGCCACGTCACCGCAAGAACGCGCCAAAAGGCTCAAAGCGCTCGCCCACGAGCTCCGCGAACGCAACGAAGAGCTCGCCCAAGCCATCTCCACCGAGATCGGCGCCCCGATCAGCCTCGCCCGCGCCGCCCAGGCCGGTCTGCCGCCGCTCGTCGCGGACTCGACAGCGGACCTGGCGGCCGGCTTCGCGTGGACCGAAACCGTGGGTACCTCGCTCGTCGTACGCGAACCCGTCGGCGTCGTCGGCGTCATCACCCCGTGGAACTTCCCGCTCCAGCAGATCATGACCAAACTCGCCCCCGCACTGCTGGCGGGCAACACCGTCGTCGCCAAACCCGCCGAGCTCGCGCCGACGTCGATGCCGATCCTCGCCGCGGCCGTCAAAGCGGCCGAAATTCCCGACGGCGTCGTCAACATCGTCTACGGCACCGGCCCGGTCGTCGGCGAGGCCATCGCGAAACACCCCGGCATCGACATGGTCAGCTTCACCGGCTCCACCGCCGTCGGGAAGCGGATTTCGGTGCTGGCAGCCGAAACCGTCAAACGCGTGGCCCTCGAACTCGGCGGCAAATCCGCGAGTGTGGTCCTCGACGACGCCGACCTGCAGCTCGCCGTCGAGCGCACCCTCACCACCGCGTGGACCAACTCCGGCCAGGTCTGCGGCGCGTGGTCCCGGATGATCGTCCCAGCGACCCGCCGCGACGAAATCCTCGACCGGCTCACGAAAGCGGCCGAGGACTACCGCCTCGGCGACCCCAGCGAGGAGACCACCCGGCTCGGCCCGCTCGCGTCGGAAACCCAGTGGACTCGCGTCGACAACCATGTCGAACGCGGCCTCGAACAAGGCGCCACTCTCGTCCTCGGCGGCCCCGGCCGCGTCCCCGGCCTCGAACACGGCGCCTACTTCCGCCCGACCATCCTCGCCGACGTCCACCCGGATTCCGCACTGGCGCAAGAAGAAATCTTCGGCCCCGTCCTCAGCGTCCTGACCTACACCGACGAAGACGAAGCCATCGCGATCGCCAACAACAGCGTCTACGGCCTCACCGGCGCCGTCTTCGGCGAACCCGCCCGCGCGCTCGCGATCGCGCGCCGGCTGCGCACAGGTCAGGTCGACGTCAACGAGGGCCAGTTCAACGTCCTCGCCCCCTTCGGCGGCTACAAGCAGTCCGGCAACGGCCGCGAGTTCGGCTACCTCGGCGTCGAGGAGTTCACGGAGGTCAAGTCAATCCAGCGGTGAGTCCACAGTAGACAACGCTCAGAACGTGGGCGGCGTGATCAGCCAGACCGCCTTGAGCGGTTCGCCTTCCCCGACGTGCCAACGGTGTGGCACCGTCGAGTCGAGGTAGATCGCGTCGCCCGCTTCGAGTTTCACCTCGTCGTCGCCGATCCAGAAGATCATCACGCCGGACAGCACGATGCCGCACTCCTCGCCGACGTGCGAATGCGGGTGCCCGCCGCTGGTCGCGCCCACGGGCGCCTCGACCCACACCACTTCCATCTGGTGCTGCAGATCGGGGCTGAGCAGCTCGTTCATGATCCCGGAGCCCGGGTACTGGATGCGTTTGCGCTGCCCGCTCTTGGAAACCGAGTACCGCAACGGATTCGCGGGCGGCGCCTCGTTGCTGAACAGCTCGCCGACGGTGTGGCCGAGCACGTCGGCCAGCCGCTTCAGCGCTTCCAGCGACGGGTTCGCGCGCCCGCGCTCGACCTGGCTGATGTAGCCGACGGAAAGCCCGACCGCCTCGGACACCTCCGTGAGCGTCGTCCGGCTCTCGTGGCGCCATTCGCGCAGCTTCGAGCCGATGTGCACGCCCTCCGAAGTGCTGCGCGGCTCGTCGGACTGCTCGGGGGGTGAGGCCATGTGTCGCTCCTGCGCCGGCGGGGGTCGGGTTGGCGGAACTCGATCGGACGGTGAAACGCCACTCTACAAGTTTTACCCTCAGTTCAACCAGTAAAACATCGACCACTCCAAACCAAGATCGAAATCGGCCCCGATGTCGATTCCGCAACGACCGTTGCATCCCACATGAGCAGGAGGTATGCCACTGACCGGCGCAAAGAGCAACGGCGAGAGCCTTGACACTGGACTGAGTTGACAGTAAAAATCTGCACTCACAGTGCGCCTCCTGCGGATCTGGTCCCCGCCGCCGCCGGCGTCGTCGTCTCGAATCATCCGAACCAATGACGCGGAGGAATGATGATGACTTTTCCCAGGCGGCCGCGAAAACTCGCGCTGGTGGCCGCCGTCGCCACCGCCGCCGCGGTGCTCACGGCCTGCGGCTCGAGCGGGTCGAGCAGCGACAGCATCAAGATCGGCGTGCAGTTCGGCCTCACCGGGGCCGACGCCGCGTTCGACGCGGTCTACCAGGACTCCGCCAAGCTCGCCTTCGCCGACCTGACCAAGAACGGCGTCAACGGCCACTCCGTCGAACTGCTCTACGCCGACGACGCGAGCGACCCGGCGACCGCCGTCACGGTGGCGCGCAAGTACATCACGCAGGACAAGGTCTCGGTGCTCTACGGGCCCGCCTTCACGCCCACCGCGCTGTCGACCATGCAGGTCGCGAGCAGCACGAAAACCCCGTTCTACACACCGGGCAGCATCAACCCGCAGCTCACCTCGCCGCTCAACAAGTACACGTTCGCCCCGGCGTTCTCCTCCAACGACGTCGCCACCGGCATCGCGAAGCTCGTGAACTCCATGGGCGCCAAGAAGATCGGCATGATGGTGGAGTCCGACGCGTACGGCGACGCCGCGCTGTCCGGCGCCAAGGACGCGCTCGCCAAGTACGGCCTCACCGTCGACTCGACGCAGAAGATCGCCGCCGACGCCACTGACGCCACCAGCCAGGTGCAGGGACTGAAGGACGCCGGCGTCGACGCCGTGCTGCTCGGTATCACCGCGCCGCCGATGGCCGCGGTGATCAACGCCGAGATCCACCAGGCCACCTACCTGCCGCTGGTCACGTTCGCCGGGTCCAACACCTCGCTCGACCAGCTCGCGAAGTCGGACCCGAAGGTGCGTTACTACGCGCTGACCCCGCTGGCGTGTCCCGTCGGGGACCCGTGCACGGCCGACTTCATGAAGGCGTGGAAGGCCGAGCACCCGACCACCGAGCCGATCGTGTGGACAGTGCAGGCCTACGCGGCGGCCAAGGCGTTCATCGCCGGGCTGCGCAACGCCAAGGACACCACCCCCGAAGGGCTGGTCACCGGCCTGGAGACGATGAAGCCGTTCTCGACGCCCGAGCTGCCGTGCCCCATCGCGTTCTCCACGACCTCGCACAAGGGCAACTCCTGCACCAACTTCTACGGCATCTCCGGCGGCAAGGTCTCGTTCTTCGGCAGCGACACGACCCAGAACCAGCTCACCGCGAACTGACCTTGCCCCAGTGAGGACTGATCGATGGTCACCACCGCCACTTTCGGCACCGGAATCGTCAACGGATTCGCCCTAGCCCTCGTCTCACTCGGTTTCACGCTCGTCTACCGCGCCACCGGCGTGGTCAACTTCGCCAACGGCAGCCAGATGGTGCTCGGCGGCTACGTCGCGTGGGAGCTCGGCTCGCACGGGTTCCCCGCGTGGGTGGTCATGCTCGGCGCCGTCGCCGCGGGCGTCGCTTCGGGTGTGGTCGTCGACCAGATCGCGTTGCGCCCCCTGCGCGGCGCGAGCCTGCTCGCCCAGATCATCGTGCTGATCGCGGTCACCGAGGTCGCCGGCGGGTTGTTCCTGTCGTCGTTCGGGGCCGAGGCCAAGACGATGACGCCTTACGCGGGCCGCTCGCCGATCGTGCCGGGACTCGGCTGGTCGGCGAGCGACGTGGTGCTCATGGTGGTGAGCCTCGTGCTCGTCGCCGGGCTCACGCTGGTGCTGCGTGGCACGTCGGCCGGCCTGCGGATGCGGCTGGTCGCGAGCAACCGCCTCGGCGCCACGGTCGTCGGCGTGAACCCGGCGCGGGTCTCCACGCTGGCGTGGTGCGTCGGCGGCGGCCTCGCGGCGCTGAGCGGCGCGCTGATCTTCCCGACCTACCTGCTGTCCCCGGACCTCGGGCAGCAGTACACGTTCGACAGCTTCGCCGCCGTGGTCCTCGGTGGGTTCGGCAGCCTGCCGGGCGCCGCCGTCGGCGGGGTGCTGATCGGGGTCGTGCAGTCGGTCGTGTCGGGGTCGATCGGGGCGAGCTACAGCGCCTTCGTGTCGCTCGGCGTGATGCTCGTGATCCTGCTGACGCGGCCCACCGGACTGTTCGGAGCACGCGCATGACCACTGTCAATGTCCCCCGCCGAGTGCGGGCCGCCGTCCGCGATTCCGCGCTGCCGGTGGAGAAGTGGCTCGGCCGGTTGCGCGTGCCGACGCCCAGCACGGTGACGTCGCCGGCCGGCGAGAAGCGCTACGTCGGTTCGCTGTGGACCACGGCCGGGGTCGTGCTCGTCGCGGTGGTCGTCGCCGTGTGGGCCGACGTCGGCGGCGGCTACATCCAGACCGTGGTGGGCCTGTTCGCCGCGTACCTGGTGTCCGCGCTCGGGTACACGGTCGTGCTCGGGCAGGCGGGGCAGTTCGCCTTCTGCCAGAACGCGTTCATGGCGTTGGGCGCCTACGGGTACGCGGTTTCCGAGCCTCGCTTCGGTCCGGTCGGCGGACTGATCGTCGGCGCCGTGGCCGCGACCGTGGCGGGCACCATCATCGGAGTCGCCATCATCCGCACCCGCGATCTGTACCTGGCGCTGCTCACGCTCGCGTTCTCCCAGGCCGCGCTGCTCGCGATCCAGCTGTGGCCACCCACGCAAGGCGACAATGGGATCCTCGTCGACCTCGGCGGCGATCAGGCCTACCTCGTCGCCGTGGTGTTCGCGGCGGTCGCGCTGATCGTGGTGCAGCGCATGACGCGCTCGAAGATCGGCCGCGCGTTCGCCCTCGTGCGCACCGACGAGAAGGCCGCCGCGACGATGGGCGTGAACGTGCCGCTCACGCGGATGCTGGCGTTCGCGTTCAGCAGCCTGCTCGGCGGGCTCGGCGGCGTGCTGCTGGGCGCGGTCCTCACGTTCATCACGCCGACGAACTTCACGCTCGAGCTGACGTTGCTGTTGCTCACGATGATCGTGATCGGCGGCGTCGGGAGCGTGTGGGGCACGGTCACGGGTGTGCTGATCATGGTGGTGGTGCAGCAGTTCCTGCCCAGCAGCGGGAGTTTCGGCAGCTACCTCAACGCGGGCCTGCTGTTCGTGATCCTCGTGCTGCGGCCCGGTGGGCTGCGCTCGCTGGTGAACCTGCGCTCGTCGGGCGGCAGCCGTGGCTGACGCGATCCTCGATCTCGACTCCGTATTCGTCCGCTTCGGCGGGCTGGTCGCGGTGGGCGGTGTGAGCTTCTCCGTGGAGCGCGGCTCGGTCACCGGGCTGGTCGGACCCAACGGCGCGGGCAAGACCACGCTGTTCAACGCGATCAGCGGCCTGGTCCCCGTGACCGGGGGCGCGATCAACTTGCGGACCACGCGGGGCTCCGCCGACTTGACAGGCGTGGGTGCGTGGCGGCGGGCCGGGCTGGGCATCGGGCGCACCTTCCAGGACTCGCGGCTCGTGGCCGGCCTGCCGGTGCTCGACCAGCTGGCCACCGGCGCGTTCGCGGGGCGCAGCCGGTTCCTCGGCGCCGTGCTCCGCGGCCGCAGCTTCCTGGCCGACGAGAGGCAACTTGTCGACCGGGCCCACGAAGTGTTCGCGCAGCTGAAGATCGAGCACCAGGCCGCGGTGAACGTCGACCTGCTCTCGGCGCCCGAACGGCGGCTGGTGGACCTCGGCCGCGCGCTGATGAGCCGGCCGGAGCTCCTGCTGCTCGACGAGATCAGTGCCGGAATGCCCGTGGAGGACAAGGAAATGGTGGCCGACCGCGTGCTCGACTACGTCCGGTCCTCGGGCGCGACGGTGATCTTCGTCGAGCACGACATGGGCTTCGTCCGGCGGGTCGCCGACCGCACGGTGGTGCTGGCCGAGGGCGAGATCCTCGCCGACGGCGGCCCGGAAGAGGTGCTGCGGCGCCCGGACGTGCTCGCCGCCTACATCGGCCCCGGAGCCGAAGGAGCACTGCGATGACGTTCTCCGCGCAGGGAATCCACGCCGGTTACGGGCGGATCCCGGTGGTGCACGACCTCGGCTTCGAGGTCGCCGCGGGTGGGTACCTCGGCATCGTCGGCGCCAACGGCGCGGGCAAGAGCACGCTGCTCAAGGCCTTGTCCGGCGTGGTCACGCCGCACGCCGGGACCATCCGGCTCGGCGACGAAGACCTCACCGGTGTGCCGGCGTGGGACCGGGCCCGCCGCGGGCTCGCGTTCGTCCCCGAGTCGCGCGAGCTCTTCGGCGAGCTGACCGTGGAAGAGCACTTGCATGCGGGTTGCCTGCAGGTGCGGGGCCGGGCGAAGCGCACGGAACGGACCGACTTCGCGTACGAGCTCTTTCCCGTGCTGCGCGACCTGCGCCGCCGCACGGCCGGCCGGCTTTCCGGTGGCCAGCAGCAGTCGCTGGCCGTTGCGCGGGCCGTGGTGTCCCAGCCGAGGGTGCTGCTGCTCGACGAACCCTCCCTCGGCCTGTCCCCGATCGCGGTCAGCGGGCTCGTCGAGTCACTGACCCGGCTCGCGCGTACCACGGACATGGCCGTGGTCATCGCCGAGCAGAGCCTCACGGTCGTGCGGGAGCTGTGCGACGACGTGCTGGTGCTCAACCTCGGCCGCGAGGTCGAGCGGGGCCCGGCCGCCGCGGTGCTCACCCGCTCGGTCATCGAGAACGCGTTCCTGTGAAAACTCCCCCGGAGGTGTGCGACAGGTGACAACCAGCAAGATCTCCTCGATCGACGTCATCCCGTTCCGGATTCCCCTGAAACACGAGGTGAAGTTCGCGACGGGCCGGCTGACCCACGCCGAGCACCTGCTGGTGCGCGTGCGCACGGCCGACGGTGTCGTCGGCCTGGCCGAGGCCATCCCCCGGCCGATGATCTACGGCGAGACCACCGTGTCGATCGCGCACGTGATCGACACGATGATCGCGCCGGCCGCGCAGTCGCTCGACCTGCTCGGCACCGAAGAGCTCGGCCACCGGCTGCGCCACCTCGCCGGCAACCCGACCGCCCGCGGCGCGGTGGAGCTGGCGATGTTCGACGCGCTGGGCAAGACGCTCGGCGTGTCCTGCCACGACCTGCTCGGCGGCTACGCACCGGAGGTCCGTTGCACCGCGATCCTCGGCGCGGGCACGATCGACGAGGTCGTGGCCGAGACCGCGGCACTGCGCGCGGAACACGGCATCACCAGCTACAAGGTCAAGGTCGGCCTGGACCTCGACCGTGACGTGCGACTGGTCGCTCAGCTGCGCCAGGAGCACCCCGACGCGTTGATCTACGTCGATGCCAACCACGGTTACTCCGCGGCCGACGCGATGACCTTTCTGGGGTCCACAAAGGACCATCGGCTCGCGTGGATCGAAGAGCCGTGCCCGGCCGAGGACGTGCTCGGGCGCGCCGACGTGGTCGCCAAGACGACCGTGCCCGTGCTCGGCGACGAGAGCTGCACGACGCCGCGTGAGGTCGCCACCGAGATCCTGGCCCGGCGCTGCACGATGATCAGCATCAAGCTGGCCCGTACGGGAATTCGCGCGTCCACGCGGATCCGCGAGTTCTGCGCGGCCGTCGGCGCGCAGGCGATCGTGGGCAGCCAGGGCGACTCGGCGATCGGCACGTACACCAGCGCCGCGTTCGCCGCCGCCAGCCCCGTGACCGCGCAGCATCCGGCCGAGCTGGCCTACCTGCTCAACTTAGACGGCGACCTCGTGGTCACCCCGCCCGAAATCCGGGACGGCGTGCTGCGGGTGCCCGCCGAACCCGGCTTCGGGTTCGAGATCGACGAAGCCGCACTGGCGCGTTTCCGGACCGACCGGCCCGGGGAAAGGAGCTGAACCGCGTGTTCCGTTACGACCAGGCAAGGCAGGTGCTCACCGTGGGGGCCGGCACGATCGCGACGGTGCCGGACGAGCTCACCGCTCTGTCCGCCCGTTCGGTGTGCCTCGTCGGCAGCCCGCGTTCACTCGCGTCGGCCGCCGGGCAGGCGACGCGCGAAGCGTTGCGCGGCTTCGACGTCCGGCACGAGTTCGGCAAGATCGCGCCGCACGCGCCGATCACCGACACCGAGGCGATGGCGCGGCAGCTGCGCGACGACCCGCCCGACGCGCTGGTGGCCGTCGGCGGCGGCAGCGTGAGCGACACCGCGAAAGCGCTTTCCATCCTGCTGGCCGAAGGCTTTCCGCTCGAGGCCAAGTGCAGCACGTTCACACCACCCGACGTGTTGAAGCACGTGCAGCTCAACCAGCCGAAGATCCCCGTGCTCACCATCCCGACGACGTTGTCGGGCGCGGAAGTCACGCCTGGCGGCGGCGCGACGGACGCTCGCGGCATCAAGCGCGTGTTCTGGGACCAGAAGGTCGCCTCGCGGGTGGTGGTGTACGACCCCGAACTGTTCACCGACGTCCCGGCCGAGCTGCTCCTGACCACCGGCATGAACGGGCTCGCCCACTGCGCCGAAGCCCTGTACTCCAAGTCCGCGTCGCCGTTCACGGACGCGCTGGCGGCCGAAGGCGCGCGGCGGTTCGCCGAGACGTTGCCCCTGATCGGCGGCGCGACCGGACGGCTGCCCGTCGACCTGCTGGAGGACGCGCTCACCGCCGCGGCCATCGGCGGCCTGGTCATCAGCAACGCGCGGGTCGGCCTGCACCACGCCGTCTGCCACGTGCTCGGCGCCGCGTACGGCGTGCCGCACGGGGTCGCGAACTCCGTGATGCTGCCGTACGTCCTCGAGTACAACCACGATCACACCGAGGCCAAGCAGGCGATCCTGGCCCGCGCACTCGGCGAAGGGCTCGGAGAGACGGGCAGCGCGGCGGTGCTGGCCGCGACCGTGCAGCGGCGCGCCGGCGTGCCGCGGACGCTGGCGGACACCGGCCTCGCCGAGTCCGACCTGGAGCGGGTGGCCGGGGAAGTCTTGCAGGACCGTGGTTTGTTCTTCAACCCCAAGCGAGTCCCCGACGCCGGTGCGGTGCTGGGCGTGCTGCGGCGCGCGTGGACCGGCACCGTGACCGGGGCCGCGTGATGGCGGAGCTCGCCACCGGGAGCGCGCTCGTCGACCTCGTCACCGCGCCCCGCAGTGTGGTCGTCGTCGGCGCGTCGGCCGACCCGGCCAAGCCCGCGGGCCGGCCGCTGGCCTACCTCAGCCGCTACGGGTTCACGGGCGACGTGTTCGTCGTCAACCCACGACACTCCGTCGTCGGCGGTTACCCGGCGGTGCCGGCCGTGCTCGACCTCCCCGTCGACGCGGCCGAGGCCGCCATCGTCAACCTGCCCGCCGACCAAGTGCCGAGCGCGTTGCACGACCTCGACAGCCGCGGTGTGCGGGTCGCGGTCGTGATCGGCAGCGGCTTCGAGCGCCCGGACAGCGCGCCGCGCCAGGAGCTCAACCGGTTCCTGGCCTCGCCCGACCGGCGGCTGCGTGTGATCGGCCCCAACTGCGTGGGCACGATGAGCGTGGTTTCCGGCGCGCACCTGAACTTCTCGAGCGTGCTCGGCCGCGGCCCGGCGCGCGCGGGTTCGGTCGCGATGATCACGCAGAGCGGCGCGAGCGGCAACGGGCTGCTCATGTCGATCCTGCGCCGTGGCGGCGGCATCGCGCACTGGTTCAGCACCGGGGACGAGTTCGACGTCGGCGCCCTCGAATTGCTCGTCGGCGTCCTGGCCCGCGACGACGTGCGCACGGTCGGGCTGTTCCTCGAAGCCATCACCGACCTCGACTGGCTGCCCGTGGCGACGGAAGCCATCGCGCGTACCGGGAAACGGGTGTTCCTGGTCAAGATCGCCGACAGCGACCTCGGACAGCTCGCCGCCGGCGGGCACACCGGGCGGGTGGTCGGGTCCAGCGACATCTCGCACGCGGTGCTGAAGCAGGCCGGGTTCGTGCGGGTGCCGGGGATCGCCGAGCTGGCCGACTGCCTGGTGACCGCGCAGGTCGTCGGTGAGCTGCCCGCGCGGCCGCGGATCGCCGCGGCGTCGGTGTCGGGAGCGGGGGCGGTGGTGCTGGCCGACCGCGTGCAGCAGGCTCCGGCGTTGTCGCTGCCGGCGTTGGGTACGGCGACGCGGCGGCAGCTGCAGGAAGTGCTGGCCGATCGGGTCGAGCTGCACAACCCCATGGACGTGCCGTTCCTCGGCGAGACCGAGACGTTCGCACGGACCGTGGCCACGTTGTCCGAAGCGCCGGAATCGGACGTCGTCGTGGCGGTCGAATCGAGCCTCGCGCACGATCGTGAGGTGCTGACCGAGGTCCTCACCGCCCGGTCCCCCACCGCGAGCCCCGTCGTGCTGAGTCACCTCAGCGAGGACGACCCGATCCCGGAAGCCCTCCTCGCGCGGCTCGCCGCGGCCCGGGTGGCCGTGGTCCCGACGCCGGAACGGGCGGTGCAAGCGCTGGGCCTGCTCGCGGGTGACGCGGGTGCGCAAGCCGCGGCCGAACCTGCCGAAGACCTGACCGGGTACCTCGGCCTGCCGGACATCGCCGCCTTGCTCCCCGCGGATTTCCCCTGGGCGCCTTGGGTTTCCGCACCCGACCGGGAGGCCGCGGCGGAGGCGGCGAGACGCTGGGGCTACCCCGTCGCGGTCAAGGCGGCCGGGCAGACGATCGCGCACCGGTCCGAGCTCGGCGCCGTCGCGGTGGTGCGCGCCGAGGACGACCTGACGGCAGCGTACGAGCGGGTCGCGAAGGTGTGCGCCGAACACGGCGACGACGTCGTGGTGCAGCAAGGCGTCGGCGCGGGGCAGGAAGTGCTGGTGGCCGTGGTGCGCGACCCGGAGTACGGCCTGTCCGCCGTGCTCCGGCCGGGTGGCGTCAACGCCGAGCTGCTCGACGATCAGGTCGTGCTCTGGCACGGCTGGCCCGCCGGGCAACGGCTGGCGACGCTGCGTGAGTCCCGGCTCGGCGTGCTCCTGTCCGGCTACCGCGGCCAGACGGCGAGTGACGTCGAGGCACTCAACACCGCGATCACCACCTTGTTCACGGCGCTGGCCGACCAGCCGGTGTCCTTTGTGGAACTCAACCCCGTGCTCGTGCTGGCGGACGGGGTCCGCGCGATCGACGCGATCGGGCGGAAATGAAGGCTGAAGGGAAGAGCATGACCGCACAAGACAGGTTGCAGCACTACCAGGAGTCGCTGGGCAACATCCCGCCCGCCATCTCGACGATGTTCGCGATGGACGAGGGGTTCGCCGGCGACTACACCGACATCCGCGAGCGGATCTACACCCAGCACGCCGACGGGCTCTCGCTCGCGATGAAGGAGCTGCTGCTGGTCATGTTCGACCTGGCCGTGAGCAACGCCGGCGGCGCGATCAACCACCTGCGCGCGGCCAAGCGGGCCGGGCTCACCGGTGAGCAGCTGCGCGAGTCGCTGCAGATCGCGTTCCTCGTGCTGGGCGTGTCGGGCTGGGGCAAGGTCGGCTACAAGCTGTGGGCGGCCTGGGAGAACGACTTCGAGGAAGAGGGGGCGAGCACCAATGGCCACCACGCGTCTTGAGTTCAGCACCGAGATCACTGACGAGATGCTGTCGGAGGCGGCAGCGCTCGAAGGCCAGGAGATCCGCGTCGAGCCGTGGAACAACGAGGCGACGCTGGACACCATCCGCCACTACGCCTGGGGGCTCGGCGACCACAACCCGCTGTTCCACGACGAGCAGTACGCGGCGACGAGCCCGCACGGCGGTGTGATCGCCCCGCCGACCTTCCTGTACTCCAGCTACGACGGCGCCGTCGGCCTCGGTTTCCCCGGCGTGCAGCCGATCTACGCGGGCACCGAGTGGGTGTTCCACGAGACGATCCACCGCGGCGACCGGATCCTGCCGAAGGCGCGGCTGGGGAAGGTGACCGTCCACAGTGGCCGCCACGCCGACCGGTTCGCGATCCAGCGCGTGCACACCGAGTACCGCCGCGAGAGCGACGGGGTGCTGCTGGCCGAGGCGCTGGCCAGCACGTTCCGCGTGCCGCGCGCCGCGGCGTCGGGCGGGTTGTCGTACAAGGCCCGCGACCGGCACGTCTACCGCGACGAGGAGCTGGAGGAGATCCGCCGCTGGGCGATCACGGAGGCACGTCGGGGCACGGCGCCACGCAACCCGGCCGAGGTCCAGGTCGGTGACGTGGTGCCCGAGGTCGTGAAGGGCCCGATCGACCAGATCACCATGACGGCGTACTACGCCGGCTGCATCGGCTCGCCCGGCTACAAGGCGGGCGAGATCTCGTGGCTGTACCGCACGTGGGCCGTCGAGGAGCCGGAGCGGCTGCCGAACAACTACGACCCCACGTACTTCAGCGAGCGCGTGCTGCCCAGCCTCGGACACCAGGACCCCGAGGTGGCCAAGGAGATCGGCATGCCCGGCGCGTACAACAACGGCCCGCAGAAGTGCGGCTGGATGGCGCACCCCGTGCTGAACTGGATGGGTGACGCCGGTTCGCTGCGGGAGTTCTCCGTGCGCCTGCGCCGCCCCGACATCTTCGGCGACACCGTCTGGTGTGGCGGCAAGGTGACCGAGGTGCGGGACAACGGTGACGTGCTCATCGCGTTGTCCGCACGCAACCAGCTCGGCGAGCAGACCGCAGAGGGCAGCGCCCTGGTGCGCTTGAGCTGAGACCCGGCGGGCGGCGCGGTGTGCGCGCCGCCCGCCGGCAGCTCGTCAGTCCACCGGGGCGGCGAGCGGGGTGGCGACTGTCTTCTTGCGACGGACGGATTCCCTGACCAGGAACACCGCCACGAACGACACCGCGGCCATCAACGCCAGGTACAACGCGATCGCGTTGGCCGTCTGGAACTCGGCGAACAACGACGTCGCGATGATGGGCGCCAGCGCACCGCCGGCGACCGCGCCGATCTGGTAGCCCACCGAGACACCCGAGTAGCGGACGCGGGCGCCGAACATCTCGGAGAACAACGCCGGGCACGGGCCGTAGGTGAGGCTGAAGATGACCTGCGCGATGACGAGCGCCACGGTGATCAGCACGGGTGAGCCGGTGTTCACGAGCCAGAACATCGGGAAGCCCCACACCGCCAGTCCCGCGGCACCGCTCAGGAACACCTTGCGGCGGCCGATGCGGTCGGACAACGCCGCGGCTGCCGGGATCGTCAACCCCGAGGCAACGGCGGAGATCAGCACCGCCACCAGGATCGTGCCACGCGGAAGGCCCAGGGCCTGCGTGGCGTACGACAGGATGTAGACCGTGAGCAGGTAGTACGCGCCGCCGTTGATCACGGTCGCGCCGGCGGCGAGCAGGATCTGCTTCGGGTGCGAGCGCAGCAGTTCCAGCAGCGGCGCGCGCCGCTGCGCCGGCTCCTCCGAAGGCGCCGCGTGAGTTTCCGACGCCCGCGACTGGGCGTAGAGCCCGACCGCGATGAGCAGGATGCTCAGCAGGAACGGGATCCGCCAGCCCCACGCCAGGAACGCGTCCTGCGACAGCGCGGCCGAGAGAATCAGGAACATCACGTTGGAGAAGATCAACGCGATCGGCACCCCGAGCTGCGCGAAGCTGCCGTAGAACCCGCGTTTGCCCTCCGGCGCGCACTCCGTCACCAGCAGCACCGCACCACCCCACTGCCCGCCCAGCGCCAGGCCCTGGACCAGGCGCAGCACCACGAGCAGGATCGGCGCGGCCACACCGAGGGTGGCGTACGACGGCAGCAAGCCGATCGCCGTCGTGGCCGCGCCCATGATCATCATGGCCGTGACCAGCGCCGGCTTGCGGCCGAACTTGTCACCGAAGTGCCCGAACACGGCCGCCCCCACGGGCCGGATCAGGAACCCGACGGCGAACGTGCTGAACGCGAGCAGCGTGCCCGCGACGGAATCGACCGACGGAAAGAACAGTTTGTTCAGCACCAGCGCCGAAGCCGACGCGTAGATGAAGAAGTCGTACCACTCGATGGCCGAACCGGCGACGCTGACGAGGATGTTCTTTCTCATCTGCCGGGGCGGCGGGGACAACTGGGTCATGGGGGAACTCCGTTGTTCAGGGGACGGGGGTTTTTCGGGCGACGGGGGTTGTTCGGGCGACGAGGAAAGCGCTTCACCGACCGAGCGAGGCCAGGGCGCGCCGGTGTTCGATCAGGTCGACCAGGCCGTCGACCACGGCGGTGAGGATCGGCAGCGACGGCGAACCCACCGGCAGCTCGCCGTCGGCGAGGGCCTGGTGGGCGTGGGGCAGCACGAACTCGGGCTGGCCCACCACGTCGGCGTTCATCTTGTGCAGCACCGAGCGCAGGTTCAGCTGTGCGCGAATGGTGCCCAGCGGCCCTTGCGAAGCGCCGATGATCGCGACGGGCTTGCGTTCCAGCACCGGACCTTCGTCCACGGGACGGGAAAGCCAGTCCAGCCCGTTCTTGAGCACACCGGGCATGGCCGCGTTGTACTCCGGGGTGGCGATGAGCACCCCGTCGGCCGCGCGGATCCGGCGTCGCAGCTGCGCGACGGCGGGCGGGGCCGGGTGTTCGTCGTCCTCGTTGAACGGCGGGATCGCCGCCAGGTCACCGAAGACGTCGAAGGTGAGCTCGGGCGGCGCGAGCTGCGTGACCGCCGTGAGCAGGCGCGTGTTGAGGGACTCCTTGCGCAGGCTTCCCGACAGCGCGAGGATCGTCAAGTCCGACAAGGGTTTTCTCCAGTCAGGAATCTTCCGGGTCCATGGACCACAGTTCGGGGAACGGCACCTCGATCGCCGTCTGCGCCAGCCAGTCGAGGCCGCTGGAGCCGTAGTAGCCGGGCCGGTGGCCGAACGAGCGGCGCGTGGCCACGAGGTGCAGGTGCTTGTACTCGGCGTAGCCCTCCGCGATCTTCATCAGGGCCTCACCGCAGAACCGCAGGTCCACCATCGCGGGGTCGCCGCCGTAGAAGACCGCGGTCCACGCGCGCACCACGTCGGGGTGCGACTCGTGTTCCTCCTGCGGGTCACGCTTCACGATCGAGTCCGGAATGGACAGTCCACGCCGGCTCAGCAGCGCGAGCGCCTCGTCGTAGACGCTCGGCTCGCGCAGGGTCGTCAGCAGTGACGAGTGCTCGTCCGGCATCGACGACACCGGGTCGGCCAGCGCGTGCGGGCGGATGCCGAGCAGGAACACCAGCTCGCGATACTTCCACGACTGCAGCGACGAAGACTTGCCGTGGACGGAACCGAGGCCGTTCTTGATCGGCAGGAAGTCGCCGACGGTCATCCACTCCAGCGATTTCCACGACGCGTTGAGGCCCACGAAGTGGTCCGCCGCTCGCCGCAGGGCCGCCGCGGCCGAAGGGGTCTCACCGTCCCGGAAGTGCCGCGCGGCGAAGCGCAGCTCGGTGGTGATCAGGCCGAAGTACAGTTCCTGCACCTGGCACACCACGAGGAACGAGCGCTCGCCCTCCAGGTCGGTCACCGGCTCCTGCAGCGTGTGCAGCACGTCGGCCTTGAGGTAGGAGTTGTACGCGGTCATCTCGTGACCTCCTCTGGCAGGGACAGGAACCGCGCGGCGTTGCCGCCGAGCAACAGGTCGCGTTCGGCTTCGGACAGGAACTGTGCTTTTCGCACCACCTGGCCCACCGGCCGTTCGCCCAGCGGGTACGGGTAGTCGCTGCCGAGCAGGATGTTCTCCACGCCGACGACGTCGACCAGCAGGCGCAGCGCCGACGGGTCGAACACCACGCTGTCCACGGAGAACCGGCCGAGGTAGCTCGACGGCGGGTTCGCCGAGCCGCCGATCACGTCGTGGCGCTCGTGCCAGGCGTTTTCCAGCCGGCCGAGCCAGAACGCGAACGAGCCGCCGCCGTGCGCGAAGCAGATCTTGAGCGTCTCGGGCACCTGGTCGAACACGCCGCCGAGAATCATCGCCAGCAGCGAAAGGTGCGTCTCCGCGGGCATGCCCGTGAGCCACTGCGACATCCAGCGGCCCAGCCGCGGCGAGCTCGGCATGTCCCACGGGTGCACGAACACCGGCACGCCCTTGGCCGCGCAGTGCTGCAGGAACATGACGATGCCGGCGTCATCGAGGTCGCGATCGCCCACGTGGTTGCCGATCTCGACGCCACGGTGGCCGGCGGCGAGGCAGCGGTCGAGCTCTTCGCACGCGAGATCCGGGTCCTGCAGCGGAACCTGGCAGAACGGCAGCAGCCGTCCGGAGGCCGGCTCGCAGATCTCCAGCGCGAGGTCGTTGAAGACCTTCGCGATCCGCACGGCCTCGGCCGGCGTGCGGTCGTAGGAGAAGAACACCGGTGTCGGCGAGACGACCTGCACGTCGACCTGGTCCTCGCCCATCTCACGCAGCCGCTCGCCGGCGTCCCAGCAGTTGGCGAGGATGCGCCGGAACTCGCGCGAGCCGACCATGATGGTCGCCTCGCGCTCGTTCTCGACGCGCAGCCACGGCAGAGTGCTCTCCTGGCCCGTGCCGTCTGCGCCCAGCTGCGGCCAGCCGCGCGGGACGTAGTGCGTGTGGACGTCGATCACCTGTGGCATCAGAGCGCGGACCTTCCGGGGTGCACCGTGCCGCAGTTGGCGCACTTGCGCAGGGACTCGTCGTTGTAGAACTGCTCGAATACCGGCGGCAGGTCCTCGACGATGTCACGCACCTGCAGTTCGACCTCGTGCACGAGGTGCTCGCAGTTGAGGCAGTACCATTGGAACTTCTCCAGCGTGCCCTCTTCGCGGACGCGCTCGATCACGACACCGATCGAGCCGGCCTCGGGACGCTGCGGCGAATGCGGCACATTGCCGGGCAGCAGCCACATGTCGCCCTCGCGCACGTGGACCGTCTGCTGGCCCTTGTCGGACATGACGTTGACGTGCATGTTGCCCTTGACCTGGTAGAACCACTCCTCGTACGGGTCGACGTGGAAGTCGGTCCGCTGGTTGGGCCCGCCGACGACCTGCACGATGAAGTCGCCCGTGCGTTCCCACATCTGCTTGTTGTTGACCGGCGGCTTGAGCAGGTGCTGGTGTTCGGAGACCCACGCGGCGAAGTTGAAGACGGGATTGATGTCGGTCACGGTGATCAGTTCCTTTCGGTGCGTTCGCTCGGCACGTGGGCGACGGCCTGGATCTCGATGAGCAGGTGCGGGTGCGGCAGCTGGTGCACGGCGACGGTGGTGCGCGTCGGGCCGTTCTCGTCGAAGTAGCGGCCGTAGACCTCGTTGTAGCCGCCGAAGTCGTTCATGCTGACCAGGTAGCTGGTGACCTGCACGACGTCGGCGAGGCTCGCGCCGACAGAGCCGAGGATGTCGGCGATGTTGTCGAGCACGGCGGCGGTCTGCACGCGGATGTCGAGCGTCGTGGTGCCGAACTCGTCGGCCTCGGCGCCGGCGAACGTGTTGTCCGGCAGGCGGCTGCTCGTGCCGGAGACGAACACGAAGTCGCCGGCGCGTTTCACGTGGGGGAAGCGGCCGCGGGGTTTGGCCTTGTCCGCGAGCGTTTTGGCTTCGGTCATCGGGGTTCTCCCTGTTCTGCGACGGAGAAGCGGGCCCGGCCGAGGCCGGAGACGGTGGCGCTGACGTGGGTGCCTGCCGTGAGCGCGACCGCGGGAGTTGCCGCGCCGGCCAGCAGGACCGTGCCCGCGGTGAGCGGGAGGCCATAGCGCTGAGCCATGCGGACGGCGGCGGGAATGGCACGCAGCGGGTCGCCGAGGATGGCAGCGGTCGAGCCGGCGCCGGCGATGCGTCCGTCCACTTCGAACACCACGCCGCGGTTGTCGACGCCGGCTTTCAGCGGCTGCCAGTGGCCGAGCACGAACGCGGCGGCCGAGGTGTTGTCGGCGACCACGTCGGCGAGGGAGAACTTGAAGTCGCGGTAGCGGGAGTCGATCACCTCGATCGCGGGGGCGACGGCGTCCACGAGGTCGGGGCCCGGCACTTCGCCCGGCTCGACGTCGCGGCTCAGCCGGAACGCGACCTCGGGCTCGGCGCGAGGATGGATGAGGGTGTTCAGATCGAGCTCGTCGCCGTCGGCCAGGACCATGCCCGAGGTGAGGCGGCCGATGATCACGTCGTCGACGCCCATCTGCGCGGCCTTCGCCTTGCTGGTGAAGCCGAGCTTGACGCCGAAGCGGCGCTCGCCCCGGGCGATGCGGCGTTCGACCAGCTCCCGCTGGACGGCGTAGGCGTCGTCCAACGACAGTTCGTGGTCCGTGGACAGCTGTGCGCACGGCTTGCGGGTGGTGGCGGCTTCGTCGAGCCGCGCCGCGAAGTCCTCGATCATGCCGGGGCCGCCTCTCGAGTGGCCACGAGGTCGAGCGCGACGTCGACCAGCATGTCTTCCTGGCCGCCGACGAGGCCGCGCTTGCCGGCTTCGAGGAGGATCGCGCGGACGTCGAGGTCGTAGCGGCCGGCGACGCGTTCGGCGTGGAGGAGGAAGCTGGAGTAGACGCCGGCGTAGCCCAGCGTCAGCGTCTCGCGGTCCACGCGCACCGGGCGAGTCTGAAGTGGACGGACGAGGTCCTCGGCCGCGTCCTGCAGGCCGAACGGGTCGCAGCCGTGGTCCCAGCCGAGCAGGTCGGCGACGGCGATGAACGCTTCGATCGGCGTGTTCCCCGCGCCCGCACCCTGGCCGGCCAGCGAAGCGTCTACGCGGTAGGCACCGTGCTCGACGGCGGTGACGCTGTTGGCCACCGACAGCGACAGGTTCTCGTGCGCGTGGATGCCGATCTGCGTGTCCGCGTCGAGGACTTCGCGGTACGCGTCGATCCGCGCGGCGACGTCCCGCATGGTCAGGCGGCCGCCGGAGTCGGTGACGTAGACGCAGTGGGCGCCCGCGTCTTCCATGATCTTCGCCTGCTTGGCGAGGTCCTCGGGCGAGTTCATGTGGCTCAGCATCAGGAACCCGGCGACGTCCATGCCGTTGTCGCGGGCCCAGCCGATGTGCTGGATCGCGATGTCGGCCTCGGTGCAGTGCGTGGCGATGCGGACGCTGCCGACGCCGAGGTCACGCGCGGCCCGAAGGTCTTCGATCGTGCCGACGCCCGGGAGCAGCAGCGTGGTGAGCTTCGCGTTCTTCACGACCTCGGCGGCCGCGGCGATCCAGCCCGCGTCGGTGGCCGCGCCGTGGCCGTAGTTCACGCTCGACCCGGCCAGCCCGTCGCCGTGCGCGACTTCGATGGCCGCCACGCCCGACGCGTCCAGCGCGGCGGCGATCGTGCGCACCTGCTCGACGCTGTAGCGGTGGGCGATGGCGTGCATGCCGTCGCGCAGCGTCACGTCCTGCACGTAGAGCTTGCCGGTCATCGAAGGGCTCCTTCCGCGGCGACCTGCACGAGCCGTTCCGCGGTCCGCAGCGCGGCCGAGGTCATGATGTCGAGGTTCCCCGCGTATTCCGGCAGGTAGTGCCCGGCGCCGGAGACCTCCAGGAACACTGCCACCTTCACCCCGCGGAACGGGCGCCCGAGCGCGGGCAGGAACGGCTCGTCGACCCGGTCGAACTGCACCCGCTGCTTGAGGCGGTAACCCGGCACGTAGTCCTGCACCTGCGCGACCATCGCCTCGACGGACGCGCTGACGGCGGCCTCGTCTACTTCGGATTCCTCGACGAGACAGAACACCGTGTCCCGCATGGTGATGGGCGGGTCGGCCGGGTTGAGCACAATGATCGCCTTGCCGCGTCCGGCGCCACCGACGGTTTCCAGCGCCCGCGCGGTCGTCTCGGTGAATTCGTCGATGTTCGCCCGGGTGCCCGGACCGGCGGACTTGGCGGCGATCGTCGCCACGATCTCCGCGTACGCCACCGGTGCCACCGCCGAAACGGCGGCCACGACCGGTGTCGTCGCCTGGCCGCCGCAGGTGACCATGTTGACGTTGGGCGCGCCGAGGTGCTCGTCGAGGTTCACGGTCGGCACCACGTACGGCCCGATGGCCGCGGGCGTGAGGTCCACCAACTGCTTGCCGTGGGCGCTCAGGACCGCGTTGTTGTGCCGGTGCGCTCCGGCCGAGGTCGCGTCAAAGACCAGCCGGATGTCGGCGAACTCGGGCAGGGCGACGAGCCCGGCCACACCTTCGTGCGACGTCGCGACCCCGAGCCGGCGCGCCCGCGCGAGCCCGTCGGAGGCGGCGTCGATCCCCACCATCGCCGCGACTTCGAGCTCGCTCGAAAGCCGTTTCACCTTGAACATCAGGTCGGTGCCGATGTTGCCCGACCCGATGATCGCCACCGGGGTGCTCATGCGCGTTTCCCTCCGTCCGGCCCGGCGGTGAACCCGACGCGGACCTCTCCGATGTCTTCGAACCGGGCCACGTAACTCCCGGGCGCCGTCACGGGCACCATCGGTCCCCACGCGCCGGCCAGCACCACTTCCCCCGCCCGCAGCGGCTCGCCGCGGCGGGCGACTTCCTGCGCCAGCCACGCGACGGCGACGGCGGGCGAGCCCAGGCAGGCCGCACCGACGCCGGTCGAGATCGGCTCGCCGCCGTGTTCCAGCACCATGCCGAGCCCGGCGAGGTCCACTTCGGACAGTTTCACCGGACGCGTGCCCAGCACCAGAGCGCCGCTGGACGCGTTGTCGGCGACGGTGTCCGTGATCCGGATGTTCCAGTCGGCCACGCGCGAGTCGACGATCTCGATCGCCGGCAGCACGAAGTCCGTGGCACGCAGGACGTCGACCACGGTGGCGCAATCCGGCAGGTCGGCACCGAGGACGAACGCGACCTCGCCTTCGACGCGCGGCTGGCAGAAGCGCTCAAGCGGGATCTCCGCGCGGTCGCCGAACACCATGTCGTCGAGCAGCACGCCAAAGTCGGGCCGGTCGACGCCGAGCTGGCGCTGCACCGCCTCCGACGTCAGCCCGATCTTGCGGCCGACCACGCGACGGCCGCTCGCGACCTTGTCCGCGATGATCCGGCGCTGCACCTCGTAGGCGGCGTCGACGTCGTCTTCGCCGAGGAAGTCGCGCACTGGCTGCACGGGCGTGCGGTCACGCTCGGCCCGCTGCAGGAAGGAGACCGCAGTGTCGATCGCCGCGTCGACTCGGGCGTTCACAGCGCCACGCACACGTTGGTCGGCTGGGTGTAGAAGTGCAGCGAATGCACGCCGCCTTCGCGGCCGATGCCCGAAAGCCCGTTGCCGCCGAAGGGCGATCGCAGGTCGCGCAGGTACCACGTGTTGACCCACGACATGCCGACCCGCATGGCGCCCGCGACGCGGTGGGCACGTTCGAGGTTTGTCGTCCACACGGCGGCGGCGAGGCCGTAGTCGCTGTCGTTGGCCAGGCGGATCGCCTCGTCCTCGGTGTCGAACGGCACGAGCGCCGCGACCGGGCCGAAGATCTCCTCGCGCAGCACGCGGTGGGTGTTGTCGAGCCCGGTCCACAGCGCGGGGCGCACCCAGGCACCGCCTTCGAGATCGGGGCCGAGGTCCGGGATCCCGCCGCCGGCGAGGAGCTTCGCGCCCTCTTGCTCGGCGAGCTCGTAGTAGGAGAGGACTTTCTCGCGGTGCTGGCGCGAGATCAACGGTCCCGTGGTGGTGTTCGGAGCGTCCGGGCGGCCGAAGCGCAAGGCCTCGGCGCGTTCGGCGAGCCCGGCGGCGACCTCGTCGAAGATGCCGCGCTGCACGTAGATCCGCTCGGTGCACAGGCAGATCTGGCCGGTGTTGGTGAACGTCGAGCGGGCGAGGCCGTCGACGGTCTTGCCGAGGTCCGCGTCGTCGAACACCACGGCCGCGTTCTTGCCGCCGAGCTCGAACGACACCGGCAGCACGCGCGGCGCCACGGCCTGCATGATCGCCGAGCCCGTGCGGGATTCGCCGGTGAAAGTGACGCCGTCGATGCCCGGGTGGCCCGTGAGGAACTCGCCGGCCGAGCCGGGGCCGAAGCCGTGGACGACATTGAACACGCCGTCGGGCGCGCCGGCCTCGGTGATGAGCTCGGCCAGCAGCGTCGCGCTCGAGGGTGTCTCCTCCGACGGCTTCACCACCACGGCGTTGCCCGCGGCCAGCGCCGGCGCGACCTTCCAGGTCAGCAGCAACAGCGGCAGGTTCCACGGCACGATGACCGCGACCACGCCCAGCGGTTTGCGCAGCGCGTAGTTCAGCGCACGCCCGGCCGGGCCTTCGGTGAGGAACGAGTCGAGCCCGGCCGACGCGATCGTGTCGGCGGCGGCCCGGAAGTTGGCGGCGGCGCGCGAGACGTCGAGCCGGCGGGCCAGGTCGAGCGGCTTGCCGGTGTCGGCGACCTCGGCCGCCAGCAGGTCGTCGAACCGCTCGTCGATGCGTTCGGCGATCTTCCTGAGCACCTGCGCACGGTCGGCGTCGGAGGTGCGGCCCCACGCGCCGTCGAGGGCGGTCCGTGCGGCGCGCACCGCGCGGTCGACCACCGCCTGGTCGGCCTCCTCGACCTGGGCTACCAGGGTCCCGTCGACCGGGCTGACCTTGTCGAACAGGTCACCACCGCTGTCGGTGAACCGCCCGTCCACGAAGCTCTTGAGCACCGTCATGTCCGCCTTCCCGCGTGGCTGTGATCCCTGCTCATCGTCGCGACCTCCAGCTATGCCTGACAAATGCCAAAGCCTTAAGTTGATATGTGCATATGGCTATAGTGGCTCGTTATGACCCCTCGTGAGCTGCCACGTCTGCTCGACGGCCGGATGAAGTTCCGCCACCTGGTGCTGCTCGACGCCATCGCGCGACGCGGCACGATCGTCGGCGCGGCCGCCGAGCTGCACGTGACCCAACCCGTGGCCACGCGTGGGCTACGCGAGCTCGAGGAGATCCTGGAGGTCGAGCTGTTCCAGCGCGGCCCGCGCGGCCTCACGCCGACCGTCTACGGCGAGGCCTTCACCGAGCACGCGCGCGCGATCCTCGCCCAGGCCCGGCAGGCCGCCCGCCACGTCGTGGAGCTGGCCGGCGCCGAACGCGGCACTGTGGTGGTCGGGACACACCTGTTCGGCTCGAACGTCCTGCTCCCGCGGGCCATCGCCGCGTTGAAGGCGGAACGGCCGAACCTGACCGTGGCCGTGCGCGACGGGACCCCCGAGTCGCTGCTGGTGGAGCTGAGCGCGGGCCGGCTCGACCTGATCGTCGGGCGGCTCACGCAGATCTCCGACGAGGGGTTCCTCCGCCGCAAGCTCTACGACGAGTCCGTGGTCCTCGTGGTCCGCGCCTCGCACCCGCTGGCCGGCGCGAAGACCGTGGACCTCGCGACGGTCGCCGAGTACCCGTGGATCCTGCCCGGCCCGGAGACCGCGCTACGGCGTGAGCTCGAGGAGCTGTTCCACAACAACGACGTGCTCCTGCCCGCCAACCGCGTGGAGGCGACTTCGTTCCTCACCGTGCGCCAACTGCTTCGCGACACAGACGTCGTGGCCGCGCTGCCGCGCCTGATCACCGAAGAGGACCCGGGGATCGCGCGCCTGCCGTTGTCGCTCGAGCCGATCGGCCACAGCGTCGGCATCACCATGCCCGCCTCCAGCAAGCCCACCCCGTCGGCGAGCGCGCTGATCGACAAGCTCGTGGCCGAGGCCGTGCAGGTGACTCGCCGGTTCAGCCCTGCTTCGTGACTCGGGGACGTTCGAGCTGGTCACCGAGGTCGTGGTAGGCCGACTTGTGCCAGACGAGCGGCTGCAAGTCCTCCCGCTCCGTCGACCCGTAGTCCAGCGACTCGCCCACGAAAATCGTGTGGTCCCCGCCGTCGTACGCGGCCCACTTCCGGCACACGAACCACGCCAGCGCACCCCCCACCGTCGGGCACCCGTGGTGCAGATCCATCTCCACGTCCACCGCCACACTCCACGGCTGGCGCGCGTAGAAATCGGCGATCGCCCCCTGGTCCTGGCCCATGATGCTGAGCCCGAAGTGCCCATCCGTGCCATGCAGCAACTGATGCATCCGCCCCGGCTTGTTCACACTCACCGCGCACAACGCCGGATCCAGCGACACCGACGCGAACGAGCTCGCCGTCATCCCGTGCACCCCGCCGTCCCCGTCGACGACCGTCACCACCGACACACCACTCGGGAAATGCCGCAACGCCCGCCGGAACTTCAACGCGTGCGGATCGGTGGGGGCGTAGGTGCTGCGTGGTGTTCCCACGGACGTCCTCCTCGATTTCACCGCCTCTGACCAGCGGTGATGGTCCACCCATCGTCGCCGCCCGAGCCATACCCGTCCAATGCCGATCCGCGCCCCCGCCATGCCTGAACGGTCATACTCGCTCTGCGCTACCGTCGGGCCGCGTGGCCAAGATCGGCCTGAGCGATCCAGCTGATCGCCGCGAACAGGTCGTCCCGCGGCGCCACCCGCTGCGCGCTCTCCTTGGCCCGATGGTGCGCCTGCCGCACCAGCTCGGGCCACGGCTGCGTGAAGTCGAGCTCGGCGTGGTAGGCGAAGTCTCCCTCGTTGTAGAAGTGGCCGTCGTCCTCACTTCGCCACAACCCGAAGGACAACGTCGCCTGGTCGCGCGCAGCGAGTTGATCGAGCACTTCCCCCAACCGCGCCGACGGCCATGCCTCCACGTCGCCGACTCGGACTGCCGGTGCCAACGCCGGCGTCACGGGTACCCGGGCGCCGAGCGCGGTCAGCGCCAAGCGCAGGCCCCACTGCTCGCCCTCACCGGGGCGTCACCCCGCGCCTTGCTCGTCTCCCATGCGCGCCTCAAGGCCGGCACCGCTCCAGTTGCGCGCAGGTCAGCCAAGGCTCCCGCCGCCCACTCCCGGACGGTGCTGTTGTCCCCCGCCAGCAAGTCGATCAGCGCACCGATCGCGCGGGTGTCTTGCAACTGCTGGAAGATCTCGATGGCGCATAGCTGTGCGAACGAGCCGAAGTTCGGTAGGGCGAGGAGCAAGGGGGCGACGACGTCGGCCTCGCGGCCGAGGGCGGTCAGGTCCCACTGCGCATCGGCGGCACCCATGGCGTTCGCGTCGAGCGTGTCGGAGTCCAGGAGTCGGATTAGTCGATCGATCTCGTGCTCGGTGTTCATGAGTGTGCTCCCCCCGGATGTGTTGTGGGACTACGAAAGCACATTCGGTGGGTGTGAGGCGCGGGAATTGTCGGCCGGTGGATGCTGGGGTGTGGGGTGGATGGTTTGTGGTGGGTTTCAGGTCGGTGTGGACGCGTGACCCCGGGGCGGGTGGTTGTCGGTGGTGGGGTTCTCGGGGCAGCTGGATGATGCCGCCTGCACCAGCCAGCCACCCATACAACCCGGCGCGGGTCTTTTGCTTTTCCGTCTACCCAGCTCAACCACCCAACAAAGCCGTCGATATCTCCGGCTAACCTTTCCCCGGCCGGCCCCCGGCGAAGCACTTTCTTCTACGGGACTTGCTTTGTGTCAAGGTACTCTTTCCAGCCTTGGCACAAGGCAAGTCCCGTAGAACCATTGAGCGCAGCGGGGGCTAGCCATGTGCATCCTTCTTTTAATCTTTTGCTTTTAAAGATCAAAAGATCAAAAGGCAACCTTCAGATGGCTCCCCGAAGTTCGGGGGATTGGTTAAGGAGATCTTGGGTTGGGCAGACCGGCTGTCTGCCCGGAAAATGGCTTCGGCCGACAGTAACTGGGTGGTTCAGAAGAACCAAGGCACCGGCTCGTGCCCCCGGTCCACCACGTCACTGAACCGCCCGCCGAGGAACCCCAACGGCTCCCCTCCCCGCGAACACACCTTCAGTACCTCACCAATCACAACCTCATGATCACCAGCCGTCAACGCGCGATAAACCGAACACTCCAAGTGCACCAGAGCATCCGGAATAACCGGAACATCATGCGATCCCGCCTTCACCGGTAAACCCGAAAAGTGGTCCTCACCGCGCCGAGCGAACCGGAGAGCGAGTTGTTCCTGTCGCGTCGACAGGACGTTCAGCGCGAAGCGGTCCGCGGAGACGACAGCGTCGGTAGTGCGCGCACCGGTCGTCAAGCAGACGAGCACCAACGGTGGGGACAGCGACACCGATGTCAACGAGTTCACCGTCATCCCGTGGGGAACATCGCCGACGCTGGTAGTCACCACCGCGACCCCAGTCGCGAACCGGCCCATCGCCGTCCTCATCGCCAACGCATCAACCGGGCCGGAACCGGGAGTGCAGTCAGGAGGCATGGTGGTCATGCGCGGTAGCGGACCTCGAAGGTGAGCACACCGTCGTCGGTGCGCCAGGGGCCGTGTGGCATGCCCGGAGGACGGCAGGCGTACATCCCGGCGCTGAAGGTCTCCCCCAGGGTGAGGTCGGAGAATGAGCCCTCCAGGATGTAGACCTCCTCCCAGAAGTCGTGCGACTGGACGCCCATCGGTGACGAGTCGGCGCCCGGCGCGTAGCGCAGGATGCGGGTGGCGACGCCGGAGGCCTCGTCCGTGGACAAGACGCGTTCGGTGATGAGCGGGTCGTCGCCCTTGCAGGTGGTGAAGTCGACCTCAGTCACCGGGAAGAACTCGCGTTCGGGTTTGCTCACTGGCTCTCCTCGGAGTAGCCGGCCAGGAAACGGTCCACTTCGGACACGGGGCCGTCGAAGCCGTAGTTGCGGAAGGAGTAGCCCTTCACCACGAAGGGCGCGCCGGCGTAGAAGAGCTCGTACTGGTGGTGGCGGCCGGCGAACTCGCTGCCGACGGCGTCCCACGCGAGTTTGAACAGTTTGACGCGGTCGGCGGCGGGCGTACCTGGGCTGTAGATGTAGCGGTCGATGTCCGCGCGCGTCTCCGGGCTGGTCATGTCGGCGACGCTGGAGGGGACCTGCAGCACACCGCCGCCGACGAGGTCGCGGAGGATGGCGAGCACGCGGGGGTACAACTCCGACTGCAGGCCCATGGCGCCGTACAGCGCCCGGCTGCCGGGGCGCCAAAGGCCGGCCGAGTCGGGTTCGGCGGTGTACTCGGCGGCCAGAACAGCGGACTCCACAAGGGACACCAGGCTGGCCAGCTCGCCGAGTTTCTCCACGACGCCGGGGAACTTGTCGACGCCGTTGACCGCCGCGACCTTGCGCGCCAGGCCGGCCAGGAATTGCAGCTTCACCGAAAACCGGATCTGCGCCTGCCAGTTGCCCAGCACGTGCGCGCCCGTCTCGAAGAACTGGTTGCGCACGCCGGCGACGTCGCGGTAGACGAACACGCGGTCCCACGGCACGAAGACGTCGTCGAAGACCAGCAGGGCATCGGTCTCGTCGAAGCGCGTGGTGAGCGGGTAGTCGTAATGGCTGGTCGCGGCGGGTGCGTACGGGCGGCGACAGTAGAGCTTCAGGCCCTCGGTGTCCACGGGCAGCACGAAGCTGAGCGCGAAGTCCGTGTCCTCCGGCGTCAGCGGCTTGATGCACGACACCAGGATCTCGTCGGCGACCGGCCCACCCGTGGCCAGCATCTGCGCGCCCCGCACCACGATCCCGTCGGCGCGCTCCTCGGCGACGCCGACCTGCACGAGATCACCGTCCCACGCGCTCGCCGTGGTGGCGCGCGAAACCTGCGGCGGGATGATCGCGTAGGACAGGTACAGGTCCTCCTCGACGACGCGCTTCTGGAACGCCGTCACGTTGGCCGCGTAGTCGCCGAACACGTCCGGGTGCGAGGCGAACGCGGCCAGGAACGCGCCGACGTGGTCCGGGCTGCGGCCCACCCAGCCGTGGGTGTGGCGCGCCCACGTGGTGGCGGCCTCGCGGAACGCGGTGAGGTCCTCGCGGCTGCGCGGGGCGGTGAAAAGCCGGTTCACCACCTCGCCGTTCGGGCCGGGCCGCGTCATGCCGGACGCGGGGTCGGCGGCGAGGTCGAACAGCTCCGACACCGTCTTCGCGATCGGCGCGAACGCCGGGTGCCGGGCCACGCCGTCCACCCGCTTTCCGTCGAGGTAGACGCGACGTCCGTCGTCGATGGCGCTCAGGTACTGCGATCCGGTGCGCATCAAGCCCTCCTTCGCTGGGTTTCGTACACGTGGGTCAGGGTTTCGCCGTGGGGCAGCCGCAGGTCGACGCGCCAGCGCGAGCCGTACACGAACTTCCCGCCGAGCAAGGAAAGCGTGCCGCAGAACAGCACGAGGTCGCCACCGTCGTCCAGTCCGGACGGCATCCGGCCGAGCGTGTCCGACGGGTGGCGCAAGGTCGCGACACTGCCGCTTTGGTACGTCGACGAGTCCACACTGGACTCCGCGACCAGACCATCCCAGTCCACGACGGACAGATCAGGCCCGAGGTCCACCACGTGCGAGCCGAGCGGCTTCGGGCACGCGGCCTTGCTCCGCGCGATGTCGACGCGTTCGAGCTCCCGGTCGGTGTGATCGGAGCCGACGCCGAGGTAGTACCGCCCGTCGTGGCGGATCACCACTGGCTCGACCTCGCCCGACGTCGTCGCCGAACCCACCTCGACCACCGGCGAGCTGGTCAACAGTCCCGGCGAAAGCACGTAATACGCCGGTACGCTCACCGGCCGCGGCACGCCGATCGCCGCGAGCTCGGCGATGTGGTGCTCCACAACCGCCTCGTCCTTGGCGGTGTAACCCGCAACAACGATCCGCTCCGGCGCGATCGACAACGTCGCACCGGAGCCGACCACGATCAGCTCACTCGTCACGTCACTCCTCAAAGGACGGTCAGTCCCGCCCCGCCTCGATGAACTTGCGCGCCGTCAGCTCGGGGTTCGCCAGCAGCACCTCGTGGCTGCCCTCCATCCCGATCAGCCGGAACATCACGAGCCGGTTGGACAGCCGCGGGTGCCGCCCCCACTCGCCCTGCGTGATGTCGTTGTCCTCGGACGGCGCCAGGTAGCTGAACGCCTGCGGCACCTTGTCCCAGCCCGTCATGTCGGCCGGGTCGGTGAAGGCGCTCCACGGCTGCGGGCGCAGCACGTCGTACACGCGCCGGGCCTCCTCCGCGGAGGCGTCGCCGTAGAACGCGTCGCGCCACACGGGGAACGGCAGCACGACACCGCCGTCAGTGCGTTCGTCGTAGCTCGCCTGAAGCGCGGCGACGAGGTGCGGTGGGATCTCGTCGACGAGCGCCCGGCCGTGCGCCGGCACGAACGCGGCGAAGTAGACCAGCCGCCGCATCCGCTCTGGCAGCTCGATCGCCACGCGGGAGATCACGTAACCGCCCCAGCTGTGCCCGACCAGCACGACGTCGGTCAGGTCGTGCTCCCGGATGTAGTCGACGATCGGCGCCGCGGCACCGCGCAGGTCGACGTGCTTGTCGTCGTTCTCGCCGAGGCCGCCGGCCGTCGGGGTGTGGACCTCGTGGCCCGCGTTCTCCAAGTGCTTGCGGACGGGGTCCCACAGCTCCCCGAAGTGCCACGCTCCGTGCACCAGTACGAATCGCATCCGCCGCTCCGTTCTCACCGTTGAGTGCGTACGGCACATGCTGCTGTCGGCGAGCGGCAAGGACTATCGGTGAAGCGACGCGCGAGCATCGGATTCGCGCAACCGTCAGCGGCGGCCCAGCGCGGCCGACGGCGTGACCCCGAACCGCGCCTTGAACTGCGCGGCGAACTCGCCCAGGTGGAAGTACCCGCATTCCGCCGCGACGCCGGTCACCGTCGTGGTCCCCGGCTCACCCGCCGCGAGCAGGCGGCGGGCCCGGTCGAGCCGCTGATCGCGCAGCCACTGCCCGGGCGTCGTGTCGAGGTCGCGCCGGAACCCGGTCTGCAGGCTGCGCAGGCTCGTCCCGTTCTGCCGCGCGACTTCCGACAGGCTGATCGGCTCGGCGAGGTGGTCGAGCAGGTACTCCATCGCCCGCCTGACCTGGGCCGACGGCACCCGTCCGGGCTCGGCTTCCTCCTCGCGCAGCTGCGTGAGCAGGAACGACTCGATCACCAGCTCACCCAGCTGTTGCCCCACCTCCGGGCGCGCGACGCTCGGCCCCAGCGTCGGCAGGCTGATCACGCTCTCCAGCAGCCGGTACAGGAACGCGGGCTGCTCCGGCAGCGACAGCGGGAGGTCCACCGGGCCGGCGGTCGCGACCCCGCGGATCCGGCGGGCCGTGCGCTCGACCCAGCGCCGGTCCATCCGCACGATCAGCTGGTCGAACGCGCTGTCGATGTCCAGCTTGAACTCGCGGTACGGCCCGACGATCGCGGGACGCCCCGGCGCGAGCTCGGCCGTGTCGCGGCCGTAGGTGAACTTCGCGGACCCGGCGACAGGCAGCGTCAGCAGGAAGTTGTCCTCTTCGGGCACGGCGGGCGCGACCGTGACGTCGGCGCCGTAGCGCAGGCGGTTGAGCGAGATCGGGCCCGCCGAGAGGTGCTCCAACCGGGTCGAAAGCCGCGCTCGCCGCGAATGCACCACGAGCCGGTGCGGGCGCAACGCCTGCGTGCAGGCCTGCGTGACCTCGTCGGGATCGCCGCTGGACGCGAGCACGTGCTGCGAGACCTCGGCCAGCCCGGCCGCGAGCTGCGCTGCTGTCATGCCGCCTCCCGGTGCGTTGTCCCTCAGGACAACATCCCCGCTCGCCGTTGTCCAGCGGACCCGAGGACCAGGACGGCGGTGGCACTCCTGCGCGGAGCCGGTCTGGCGGTTCTTGGCCAGGACACAATGAGGACTCGGCTGTGTGTCGTGTCGGATCAGAGCTGGTCGTCGTCCGAGTCTCGGGCCTGTTCCTTACGCGGCCGCAGATGCGCGAGGATTCCCTGGGCCTCGTCGCGGACCCCGGCGTCGTCATCGGCGGCGAGCTCGTGCAGCTGCTGGATCAGCCGATCCGCGCCTGCAGTCGTCAGCCACTCGGGGTTGCAGTCCAGCGCGGCCACGAGCTCATCTCTGGTCCAGAACTCGACAGCTCGGCTGCTAGCCAGCAGCACGCAGCGCAGGCCAGCGGTGTCCTTGCGTGAGAGCAAAGCCTTCGCGGTCTCCTGGGTGACTGCGGAGTCTCCGCGATCCAACAGGAGACGGTGGAGGACGTCCGCCACTCCGTCGATCTTGTCCGATGCCGCGAGCCGCCGACCCGCCGCTGCGCGAACTGACCAATCCGGGGAGTCGGCGTCGGTCAGTTCTTGATCGTCAGGAGACACCATGCCCCCAAGCCTGCCAAGGTTGTCGTTGATCCTCAATCGATTTCCCATGGCCTCAGCCGCCGCCGCGACGCCGTCACCGAACGACCGCGGACCCGAGGACCAGGACGGCGGTGGCCCACCGTCACGAACCAGTGCGGCCAGGCCGGCTGATCGACGGCACCGGCCCACCCGCGTTCCTCAAGCCGAAACCACGCCGAACTCCGCCGCCGCGATGTCCGCCGCGCCGGCCGCATTCGGGTGGAAGGCGTCGTTCATCAACCCCGCGCCGGACGCGGCGGCGTAGCTGCCCCAGCGATCGAAGAGGTCGAGCACCGGCACGCCGTGAGCGTTCGCCACGTCGTACACGGCGTCGCGATAAGGGGACAAGTCGACCCACGCCGGATCGCCGGGGATCTGTGCCTCGAGGACCACGTCGCAGGTGTTCTCCAGTGCGGACACCATCGTCTCGAGGTTGGCCGCGTACCGGTCCGGCGCGACCGCCGTCTGCTCGTTGGCGTCATTCGTCATCAACGCGATCAGGGCGAGATCCGGCGCCCAGGCCACCACGTGGTTCAGCGCCGAGTACGCCTCACCACCGGCGACCCAGTCCGTGGTCGTCGACATCGAGATGCCGAAGTCGCCGATCGTGATGCCGTCGAGCGCTTCGATCCCGATGCTGCCGACCCGCAGTTCGCCGGTCTCGCCGGCCACGGTGACCGTGACGGTGTGCCGTCCGGCGGCCAGCTTGGGGAGCGCGACGAGGTGTGTCGCCAGGCCGGCCGCACCGCTCAGCCGGACCGGGCCGGGTTCGCCACCGTCGATCGCGATCGTGCACTCGCGCGAGTCCTGTGTGGTGATGACGCGAGCCAGGTAGTCGCCGGCCTCCGCGACTAAGGCGGAGAGGGAAACGGAGCCGCCACTCGTCGCGGACGAGGCGAACGTCGTCAGCGCACCCGGCGCGAACTCGGACCAGGACCCGGTGAACGTCAGCCTCGAATCCGCCGTCATGGTCCGCGGGTTCAGGATCACCGACGCACCCCGCACCGGGAACCCCCGGGCCGCCAGCATGTCGCCCATCACCACCGGCGGCGACTGCGTGGCGGGCTGGAGTCCCTGGCCGGCGCTGATGGAGTCGCCGATCTTCGCGTACCTGGCCGAACCGGTCCCGGCGACGGCGGCGGCGCGCTTCCAGCGCCAGCGCCGGATCGAGCCCGCAGTCATCCCGTACAGCTGCCGGCCCTCGTCGTATCCACCGGAGTGGGCCTTGCCGAGCGGACCCGTGACCATCGTGCGAGCTCCTTCGTCGGGCGGAAGTCGACCCATAATCACATCCGCGCCGCCGCCCAGGCGGCCGATCCGTCACCTCTTGTGATGCCGGTGCGCGCGTGATGCCCGCTCGTCACCGGCCGGCGGAGGTTAGGGTCGGGGCGTGTTCGTGAAGATCTGCGGCCTGAAGACAGCGGCCGACGTGGCGTGCGCGGTCGAAGCGGGAGCCGACGCCGTGGGGTTCCTGCTGTGCGAGAGCCCTCGGCAGGTCACCCGGGCCGAGGCCGCGCAGCTCGCGGCGGGTGTGCCCGGCGAGGTGCTCACGGTCGGCGTGTTCAAGGGCGTGCCGGTGCCGGAGGTCCGCGACGCCGTGGCCGAGACCGGGATCCGGGCCGTTCAGCTGCACGGCTCCGGGTACTCGCCGGCCGACTTCGCGGCGTTGCGCGACCTGCCCGTGCGGCTGATCCGTGCCACGTCACTGAAGCACAGCGAGGTCCCGGCCGTCGGCGAATACGGCGAGGACTTGCTCCTGCTCGACTCCCCCAACGCGGGTTCGGGCGAGACCTGGGACTGGTCGGCCGAGATCCCCGACGGCGACTGGCTGCTGGCCGGCGGCCTCACCCCGGACAACGTGGCCGACGCCGTCGCCACCGTGCGGCCGTGGGGAGTGGACGTCTCCAGCGGCGTCGAGTCCGCCCGCGGCGTGAAGGACCAGGCCCTGATCCGAGCTTTCCTCGCCGCCGCAAGGAGTTCCTGACCGAGGACGGCAGCGGGTGGGCGCCGATGACCACCCGCCGCCGGTGGATCACTTGGTCATGAACTCGTCCAGGCGCAGCGCCCGGTTCACGATGCGGACGTCGCCGATCCAGCCGTGGAACACGTTGTCGATCGCGCCGCCGTACTCGTGGCCGCCGAGCAGCCAGGTGAGACCGAGCGAGGCGATGCCGATCGAGTCGGTCGACGGGTTGTCCGCGACCGGCGAGCTTTCGATGTAGGCCTTGGTGTGGTGGCCGTCGTTGACCACGGCGAGGTGCCACCACTGGTCCTCGGGCATGCCGTGGCTCCAGTTGGTGGTCGGGTAGGTCTGGCTGAGCGGGTAGCAGTTGAACTGCAGTTCACGACCGTTGTTCGTGGTCATGAGCTGGGCCACCGGCTCCTTCGGGTCGGTGTTCTTGCCGTGCTTGCCCGCGTCGCCGGCCGCGCCGCGGCGGACCAGCACCGGCATGTTGCCGTTGTTGCCGCCGTCCCAGTCGCGCGGGATCTTCACGAACGTTTCGATGGTGTAGCCGTGCTTGAACGTCTCGGTGTTCAGCGGCGCCTTCGCGGCGGTGCTGAGGTACGCACCGTGCAGCGGGTTCTTGCCGCCGACGAAACGCAGGCTGGCGTGGCCCGGCTGGTCGGGGTGGTGGTCGTCGGACCAGGTCAGCGCGTCGGGGACGGTGCCGGCCACCGACGCGAGCGTGAGGTCGTTGCCGTGGCCGGACAGGTCGCGCACCTTCTGGCTCGCGGTGACGGCGCTGCCGTTGGCGCCGACGTTGTCGAAACGCCAGTACGCCAGCGTGCCCGGCACGAGCACCTTGTTCGCCGGCCGCGCCGAGCGCACGGGCACCGGGATGAAGCCGGAGAAGCGCTGCTCGAAGTCGAACGGCATCGAAAACAGGTCGACGGAAGTCGTCAGCCGCGACTCCAGCACCTCCATCTTGTTGCGCTTCGCCGGGTCCTTCTCGAGGATCCACGGCGCGATCGTCTCGACGTCGATCGTGTTGCGCTGCAGGTCGAAGTGGTAGAGGCGCAGCATGCCGCCACCGCTCATGTAGCGGTTCTGGTAGTTCGTGATGTGCAGGTGCACGTCGTTGCCGGCGGCGTTCTGCTTCGTCATGCGGCCCGACGGCCAGTAGTGGCCGTTGAGGGTGAGGAAGATCTGGTCGTTGTTCTTGATCAGCTGGTCCCACACGGTCTGGCCGTAGCCGGTGACCGCCGCGTTGTTCTCGGCGTCGCCCGATTCGTACGGGTACACCTCGTCGCCGTAGGTCGGCGCGACGATCTCGTGGCAGGTCAGGATCACCGGCAGGTGCGGGTTCTTCTTGATCACGTCGTTGGCCCAGGTGAAGCCCGCGGCCGACGTGCGCCAGTCCATGGCCAGCAGCAGCCACTCGCGCCCGGCGGCGCGGAAGGTGTGGGCGGTGTTGTAGCCACTGGCGTCCGAGCTGAGGAAGGACTTCTGGTTCTTGAACCGCTGCGGGCCCATCGTCTGCAGGTACGGCGTGGTGCCGCGCGTGTCGTCACCGGACACGTCGTGGTTGCCGGCGAGCACGCTGTAGGCGACGTTCGCCTTGTCGAGGATCTTGAACGTCTGGTCCACGGCCTGGAACGACGTGACGTCGGCGTCCTGCGTCACGTCACCGAGGTGCGCCATGAACACGATGTTGTTGTTCGGCGTGCCGCTGTTCTCGATCACGTACCGGAACGAGGCTGCCTGCGGCTCCGCGTTGATGCTGTTCTGGCTGCCCCAGTAGAGGTACTGGGTGTCCGGCATCACGGCGACGGTGAACTGGAGGCTCTCGCCGTCCGGGTTCCATCTGCCGCTGCCTCTGTTTGCGGTGTTCGCGGTGTCGGCCTCGGCCGGCGCGACGCCGAGCGCACCCAGCGCCGTGGCGCCGACGCCGGCGAGTCCCGCGTTCCGCAGGAAGGACCGTCGGTTCGGGCCCACCTGGTTTTCGCGCATGGTCTACCTCATTCAGGTTTCCAGGGAGACTTCTCGAGCGCCCCGAACGCTATTCACGGCTGTTTGAGCCAACGCGAACACCACGTGGCCTGCTCACGTCGGCTCCCTTACGTCGCGCGCCCTTGAGACGCAGGTCACGGCCGGTGAGCCTGAGGGGCAACGGCGCTGCCCTTCCGTTTTCGACAATTCCTGTCTCGTCCGGGGGCATTTCCCTCCGGTTGTCACGAATCGCGACTGTGCGTGGTCTACCGGGTACTCGCTTCGCTTGCTTCGGCGGAAGGAACCCTCTCGTGCCGGCGTCCGTGTCCTGGCTGCTGACGGCCGCGTTCGCCGCGCTGGCGTGGGCGCCACTCGCGAACCTTCGGCGTGGGGTTGCCGCTTTGCCGGCGGACGCTGCCGAGCGTCGCGAGTCTCCAGTGGATGTCCACCGTGGCCAGGCACCACTCTCCGCGGGTTCATCGTTGCCCACCAACGCCGCGTTGCCCGCCAACGCCCCACCGCCGCTCCGGGTGCCGACCCGTGCCGACTCCGTGGCCGAACTCGTCCTCTGCGCCGCGATGATCGCCATGGCCTCCCCCGTCGGCGCCCCCATCCCCGCCGCCGGCTGGCAGGCCGTGCTCCTGCTCACACTCGGCTGGTCCCTCACGACCCGGCATCTGCACCACGTCGCAACCACCGCGACGATGCTGTTCATGCTCACCGCCATGCCGCACTCCGGCGACCACGGCCCGTGGCTCACGATGCCCGCGATGGGCCACGGCTGGTGGACACCCATCACCTTCGCCGCGGCCGCGTGGGTCCTCCTCGAAGCCGCCTACTCGGTCCCGTCGTGGCACATGGACCCGACCCGCGCGTTGTCGCGGACGGGCATGAGCCTCGGAATGGCTTGCGCGCTGGTCGCCTCGGCCTGAGCCGGCAATCTCGGCGGAAACCTGTTCCTGTGCCAGTAATGTGAGCGGTCGTGCTCTCCACGACTCGACGGCTGACCGCGCAGTGGACCGCCCACCCCGTCCGGCGGAGGCATGATGGCCGCCAAGGCCCTCGCGATCGCCGTGACCCCACAATGGACAGCTTCGCGGACCTCGAAGCGCAACGCCGTGCCGGTCAGTACTGCGGCGTGACGGAACAGTTCGAGGCCTTCTGGTCACCTTCCGTCGACGTTTCCTGACCCGCGGCACCGCCTCGACCGCACCGGGAGTTTCCGCACAGTTTCGGCGCCTGCATTTCCGCGACCATTCGATGCTACGATCACAATCGATCGCCACATTCGTGCGCCTGGTCACGGTCAGCATGCACGCCAATTTCAAGGAGCACTCATGGCCCAGAAGGTTCTCGTCGAAATGCTGGACGACATCGACGGCAGCCCGGCCACCCAGACAGTCCCCTTCGGACTCGACGGTGTCAGCTACGAGATCGACCTGTCCGACGACAACGCCGCCGCCCTGCGCGACGAGCTCGCGCGCTACATCGGCGTGGGCCGCAAGACCGGCGGCCGCAAGGTGCGCGTCGCCGCCGGGCAGCCGACCGCGGCCACCCCGGCCGACCGCGAGCGCTCGCGCACGATCCGCGCGTGGGCCAACGAAAACGGCTACCAGATCTCCGAGCGCGGCCGCATCCCGTCCGACGTCGTGAACGCCTACGAGCAGGCCGAGCTCGAAGCCGCCAAGCCCTCCGCGCCGGCCCGCAAGCGCCCGGCGCGCAAGAAGGTCGCCGCCGCCAAGAAGTAGCACCGCGAGCCTGCTGACCGAGCTGCCGGCTCGTTGACAACGGACCCCCCGTTCGTCAACGAACCGGCATCAGCCGGTCCACAGTGGATGGTCGCCTACGGCCCGACGACGGTTTCCACCAAACCGGTACCGACGTCGTAAACAAGACCCGACACCAGATACCCGGGCAGGCGCGGCTCGGCCCTCAGCAACGCCACGTCCCGAGCCACCGCCGCTCGCGGATCCGCCACGTCGGGCAGCTCGGCCTCAGGCGACCCGAAGTACGGAGCCAGCAGGTCGGGCCGGTCTCGGATCAGGGTGATGCCGCAGCCGGTGTGCTGCAGCACGACGACGTTCCACCCACCGGGACCCGCCCCCGCGGCCGCGGCCAGGTGCTGCAACATCACCAGCTGCTCGATCGTGTCCGGCGTGACGCGTCCGCCGACGTTGCGCAGCACCCCGATCTCCCCCGGCTCCGTGCCGAGCACGACAGCGGGGTCGACCCGCGGGTCGAAACAGCTGATGACGCTCGTCAGCAGGCTCGGCCGCATGATCAACGTGGGATCGAACCGCGTCTCGGCGAACTTCCGGTTCCGCTCGACGAAAGTGTCCACGACTTCAGCCATCACTCGACTCCGTTCAGCAGGGCGGCGTGTTTGCGGGCGAACTCGGCGACGGACATCGGCCGCCGCCCGGTGAGCTTTTCGATGGTGTCGTCGGCGCCGCCGAGCCGTCCGGCGCGGTAGTCGATCATGATTCCGCGAATCGACCCGACCAGGTAATCGGGCACGCCGAACGCGGCAATCGTGGCGACGAACTCGTCCAGGTCGCAGTCTTCGTAGACGATCTCCCGGCCCAGCGCGTCGGACAGCTCGGCCGCCATCTTCGCCTGGCCGAGCTCAGCCGGGCCGGACAGCGGGATCGTCCGACCGATGTGGACGCCCGGCTCCTTCAGCAGCGCGGCGATCGCGCGCCCCAGGTCCTCGGTGCCGACGATCGACGACGTGCCCACACCCGCAGGCATCCACAGCTTCCCCTTGCGCAGGTTCGGCAGGATCCACGGGTAGAGGAACCATTCGAGGAACATCGTCGGGCGCAGGTGGACGACGTCCACACCGGACCAGGTGAACACTTCCTGCGACAGGAACGTCTCCCGCGTCGAGATCCCCGTGGACTCGCGGCTGGTGTTGCGCTGCGAGAGGTTGAGGACGGCCGAGCCGCCGGTTTCCTTCACCGCCTGGACAAAGTTGACCGTCGCCTGGATCAGGCCCGGCCGCATCGGGTGGACGAAATACGCGGCGTCCGTGCCCTCGAGCGCCGACCGCAGCGTGGTGATGTCCTGGAAGTCACCGACGACGACCTCCGCCCCCTGGTCGGCCAGCGCCCGCGCGCGGTCGTCGAGCGTGCGCACCATCGCCCGCACGGTCAGCCCCAGCACCATGGCCTCGCGGACGGCGGCCCCTCCAGTGCCACCGGCCGCTCCCGTGACGAGCACTCTTCTGTCTGAAGTGGACACAGTCACCTACCGGCCAGCGCCGGGTAGAGCGCCGTGACGTCGGCCGCGAGTCCGGCGTGGACCTTCTTCGTCATGTCGTCGACCAGAACCTCGTGCTCGCCGGCTTCGAGGGCGTCGAAGATCGCGCTGACGACGTCGGCAGGCTTGTTCATGCCGCCGGTGTCGTTGCCGGCCTGCATCGGAGTGTCGGTCGGGCCGAAGAAGGCCCCGAGGACCTGCACGCCGTCGGGCGCGAGTTCGAGCCGCAGGGCGTTGGTGGCCATCCACAGCCCGGCCTTGGAAACGCTGTGCGCCTTGCCGATGGCGAACCAGCTCAGCACCGACCCCACATTGAGCAGCGCGCCCTTTGCCGTCCGCAGCGCCGGCGCCAGCTCGCGGGTCAGGACGAGCGGGCCCAGCAGGTTGGCCTCGAACACCTCCTCGATCTCCTCGATCGGGGCGGTCAACAGGTCGCTGTGCGGGAAGATCGCCGCGTTGTTGACGAGGATCGTGGTGTCGCCCAGCTTCGCCGCGGCCGTCGCGATCGAGTCCCGGTCGGTCAGATCCAGGTCGACGGTCACGACCCGCTCGTCACCCCACTCTTTCTCCTTGCGGGCAGCCGCATACACCCGAGCCGCACCCCGATCCAGCGCGGCCTGGACGAACGCGGACCCGAGCCCACCGTTCGCACCCGTCACGCACACCGTCGCGTTCTGCAGAGCAGTCATCGTTGGTTCCCCTTCAGGTTCCGTGGCCCCTTCTTGGTCACGCCGAGGACGGTAATCCGGTCGCTTCATTTTTGCAAGTACAGTCCTTTTGGAGAAGTCTAGTCTCAGTTCGGGACGGTGCTACACTTAACACATGAAACGGCGTGATTTCGGGCAGTACTGCGGCCTCGCACGAGCCCTGGAGCTCGTCGGCGAACGCTGGGGGTTGCTGATCATCCGCGACCTGGCCATCCACCCGCGCCGCTACACCGATCTCCTCGACGGCCTGCCCGGCATCCCGTCCAACGTGCTGGCCACGCGCTTGAAAGAGTTCGAACAGTCCGGCATCGTCGAACGCCAGATCGCGCCCGCGCCCCGCCGCGGCGTCGTCTACGCCCTCACCCCACTCGGCCAGGAACTCGAACCGGCCATCCACGCCCTCGGCCGCTGGGGCACAACCCAACTCGGCGAACCCCGCCCCGGCGAGATCGTCACCCCCGAATCCCTGGCCATGTCACTCCGCGCCGCCTTCGACCCCTCCGGCGCCACCGACGTCACCGCGACCTGGGAAATCCACACCCCCGACTTCGCCGTCCACGCCGTCGTCACCAACGGCAAACTCGACGCCGGCGTCGGCCCCGCTCCCTCCGGTGCGGACCTCGTGATCACCCTCCAGCCCGAGGACCTCCCGTCCTACCTGGAGCTGGTGCAGGCCATCAAGTGCGGCCTGGTGAAGATCTCGGGGCCCCGCAAGCTTCTGGACACGTTTACCCGCGTGTTCGCCAGCCGTGGCCCTTCGACTCCCTAGGGTGGATCTCACTTCACTGGGCCCGCGGGCGGCATACTTCCCTGGCTCCGCCCCGATTTACCGGCCGTCCTTCGTGGCCACAGTGGACACTCGCGCGCACACTGTTCCTGAGTTCTTTCGACCCGATTTGGAACATGGCGAAGCGGCCGACTGCGACGACGACTGCTTCTGCGTATGGGAGAACGACGGCGCCACCGGACGACGGAAATCGGGTGCCTCTGGAAAACAGCAACTACCAGGGGCCAGTCGCTGAACGACGCGACCCCGGGATCGGCCTCGACCTCCACCACCGCCTCGGGCTGCACCGGCAGATATTGCGTGCGCCGCGGCCGAACCCACCGACCGACGTGTACGCCACGGGCTCGCCGGTGGGCAATCTGTGCGCCCAGCCGCGACGTCAGCGGCAGCGACAGCCCGATCTGCCGCCACCCACCGGCGCTGCGTTTGCCAGCTTTGAGCGGCGACGGCCGCGGGACCTCACAGTCGTCGATCTTGCCGCTGAGCACACTCCAAACCTGGCGCGCCAGCAGCAAAGTTCGGCTGATGGCATCTGAGGAGCGCTAGCTCGCAGGAGAGATCGGCTGGTGGGCTGAGCCCGAGAGCCCGGCTGGCCGTCAAAGCCTGTGCGAGGCGTAACGGGGTGAGCTCTACGCTCGATATAGGGCAACCTGATCGATCCGCTGGGGAGAAAGATATGGGATCTGACCCGAAGATCGTCTCGCGGTACACCCGCCCGGAAGTGGGCGACCCGGAGACCCGCGCACGCGACCTCGGGGAGCTGGTGGCCGAGCGCTTCAAGTGGGCACAGCTCGCCGTGGTTCCCGGGCAGTTCAACGGCTGGGACGTCGCCGTGCGCATCGACGGTTCGTACTCGAGCCTAGAGGCCGCGATGGCGGCAATGGAGCACCTTGCACACCGTGCGGCGAAGGTGGACTACCTCGACGGAGACGACGCCCAGTAGTCACGCGACACAAAAAGCCGCAACCGTGCAAGGTGTCGTGCGGTCGACGCACCACGCTCCGCCGCACGCTCACCTTCGTTGATCACTGTGGACCCGCCCCGCGGGCGCGGTGCGACTGAGTGCCCCGCCGTCGCCCGGCCTGCGACGATCGGCGCGAGATTGAGCCCCGCCGTCCCAAGCGCCTCATCGGTGTCCTTGTCTGCCACGCAAAAGGAGTAACCGGCTCCTGAGTCGAGGCGTCCGATCTGTCGCTCGATGCCACGCGCACCTCCGTCCACACGAGGGAGGACCGGACCTCCTCTGGCGTCAACCTGTGACCTCGACGACCGGCGTCGGCAGCGCGGCGAGCCCGGCCAGCATGCGCGGCGGGAAGTCGATCCAGCCGGCGAGGAGGAAGCGGTGGGTGTGCACGTGCAGCTCCTGGAAGCGGTGCCAGCGCCGCATCCCGTCCACCGCGGTGGCCAGGTCGAGGTGCCCTGCGTCGATCGCGTCGGCGAACTCGTCGAAGTCGAGCGGCCGCTGGTGGCGGCCGTCGGTGGACACCATGACCTCCAGGTACAGGTCGCGCAGCACGATCCGCCCGGGCTCGACCGTCACGTGCAGCAGATCGACATACCAGGTGGCCGGTGCGGGCAGGTCCCCGTCGACCCCCACGACGACGCGGCCATCGGTGGTCCGCATCCGCTGCCAGCACGGCTCGGCCATGCCCACCCCGAGGTCCAACAGGACGAACACGCGCACCAGCCGGGTGCGCCCCGGCCACGGCTCAAAACGCTGCGGCAGCTGGAATTCGTAGGCAAGGGTGTCGCCGTCGCGGACCCCGGCAGCGGGCCGACCAGCGGCACCGGGTCACCGTGGTCGCCCCGCCAGACCTCCACGTGCTTCATGGATCTTTCCCACCGCACCCGGCAACCGAAAACCCGACGTCTAGGTCCGCGAATTGCTGGCCGGCCGGGTATTGGCGACCTACCTTCACGGTCCGGTCCTGGCACGCAATTCTGCGCTGACCGACGTGCTGCTGGAATTTAAGGCTTTTCCGCCGACGTGCGGCCCCCTGTGGTCTCCGGCGCGATGGTTTTGGTCGTCGCTGGCGTGTTTCGGTCGACCAGTACTCCTCATCCATTCCAGGTGGTGCGCCAGGCACCCTGTCCGGTCGAGCGTGACTCCGGCGGCATCGGAGCCGCTGCCAATCGGACTGATGATCGGAGGCATCCGGTGTCGAGCTATCCGCTGCTCAACATTTTCTGGACCATGTTGTGGTTCTTCCTCTGGATCTTGTGGTTCATGCTCCTGTTCCGCGTGATAGCGGACATCTTCCGAGACGATCACCTCAACGGCTGGGCCAAGGCGGGGTGGACGATCTTCGTCTGCATCCTGCCATTCCTCGGAATCTTCGTGTACCTCGTTGCCCGCGGCCGTGGCATGGGCGAGCGCGCGCAGGAACGCGCACAGCGCCAGGAGCAGGCATTCCGCTCCTACGTGCAGGACGCGGCGCGCGATAAGCCACCGTCGGACCGTGGACCCGATCGGGTCGGCGAGCTGGAGCGGCTGGCCGGCTTGCGCAAGAGCGGCGACCTCACCGAAGACGAGTACCAACAGGCCAAGTCGAAGCTGCTCGCTGTTTGACGAACCAGAACGACAGACCGACTCCGGCCGGGCGCCGCGGCAGGCACCGCGCAGCCGGTATCTACGGCGCCATCGTGACCGCCGCGCTCACGGTCGCGGTGGTGGTCACGCTGCTCGTGTACTGGGTCGCCGAGGAGTACGCGGAACTGCTCGGCGAACACCTGGCCGACGTGCGTTTGACCGCGAAACCCGTGACACCGTTCACCGCGGAGGACTGCGCGGCGCGTACGGGGCAACGCACGCGATTGAAGGCACACGCCGTGGGAGGCACAGGTGCGGCCGATGGTCATGACCATGACGAACCGATTTCGCCGGCAGAACAGCCGCTGGCTGCACCACCGCACCCACCCCCGGCAACACCGCCGAGAGTTCGGCCCCAAGGGCGCTACCGCAGGCATCAGTGTCGTCGTCACACGGCGGAACGCCCGGCAAAACGACATTGGACCCTATCCGGACTCAACCCGCCCCTGCACGCTGGATCGCGGACTCCCCGCCGCCGGAGCACCACGCGCCGAGGCGGCGTAGAGCCCCACGGGGCCGGTGTCCTGGCTCCCGGTGCTTCGCTCGACAGTCGAGGTGAACCGTGTTCGCTCGCGTGGTGTGGTGGTCGACAGTGAGTTGCACGAGCGTGATTTGCGCACTCGGTCTCACGCTGGTACCGGCTCTGGCCCTGGTCGCCGTGGCGGCTTCAGCACTGGCCTTGGGCTTGTTCTTCCGGGTCTGCGCCAACGACCGCTGGGTGGAGCGTCGCTTCGGTCCTCGCCACGCGGCCCCGCGAGCAGCCGCGGCGGTCGCCGTCTTCACCGCGGTCGTCGGACTGATCGCGGCGACCATCGCAGTCGTCGCCGGAGCGACCCTCGCCCTGACGACCACCACCATTCTCGTAATCGCCGGCCTCTGGTCGGGGCCAAAGGTCCTCGCCCGGCCTGACCAGCCCCGCCGGCACCGGCGGCCCGCGCCTCTTCCGAACGTCCAGCGCGGGTCGGTCCAGCGCGGGTCCGTCCGGCCGGTGTCGGTCCGGCCGGTGTCGGTCAGCTCGCTGTCGGTCGAAGAGCTCTGCTTGGCGTGGCGGCGGAGTTACGTCGAGCTGGAGCACGTCCGCGACGAAGAGTCGCGGTACGCCGTCATTGCCGCCAGGCAGGCGTACCTCGACGAACTGGAACGGCGCGACCGGCAGGGTTTCACCCGATGGCTGGACAGCGGAGCGCGAGCGGCCGGCGATCCGAGCCGGTTCGTCCGCCCGGCGGAATGATCCCGCATCCGGCGGCTTGCGGTCCAGCGATCGAGGTGTCTGTCCGCGTTGCGCTCTACGTACTGCATCGCGACGTGGGACAGATACGAGTGCTGCCATTCGCTGGACTCGTGGAAGATGATCTTCATCGTGACCGGGGTTCGTGCTGACATCGATGACCGCGACAGGCGCGGGGTCGAAATCGGAAGTGGCGTACCCGCCAAGCCGTGCCCGCGCGACGTCACCTGCTTGGGATGAGGACAGGGCCGGCGCTCAGCTCGAAAGTCGAGTGGTGATGTGTGCGTCCGCTGTGGCGCGCACTACATCCCTGCCGGGAAGTAGCCAGGAGGCCTGTGATGACCGATGCCGTCGAGGCAATGGGGCCGGTCAGCTATCTGATCGTCGAGTTCCCGGGCGGCAAGATAACCGGCCACGGCTTGCCAATTTTAGTGGACTTGGTCGACCAGGGTTTGATCCGAATCCTCGATTTGCTGTTCGTCACCCGGGACGACGATGGGTCGGTGCGCGCGGTCGAGTTGCGCGACCTGGATCTTGACGGCCGGCTTGACGTGGCGACCTTCGAAGGCGCGTCCTCGGGCCTGTTCGACGACGGTGACCTGGCCGATGCCGCGTCCGCGATCGAACCCGGGGCGTCCGCGGCGATCCTGCTGTTCGAGAATCGGTGGGCACGGCCGTTCACGCAGGCCCTGCGCCGCGGTGGGGCCGAGGTGGTGGCTGTCGGTTACGTCCCCCTCGATGCCATCGCCGCATCGCTCGATGCCGCCGAAGCAGCCGACGTCTGATCCGACGGAGAAAGGACGAGAACCATGCCGGGTCTCCTCCGAGGTCTCGCACGAACTGCCGCGATCGCAGGGACTGCGACCGCCGTGTCGAATCGAGTCTCGCGCCGTCAGGGCCAACGCTGGTCCCGGCAGGAGGACGAGCAGTACGCCCAGCAACAGCAGGACGTGCCACCGTCGCAGCCAGCTGCGGCACCCGCTCGCGACACGGTCACGCAGCTCAAGGAGCTTGCCGAGCTCAAGGCGCAGGGCGTCCTCACCGACGCCGAGTTCCAGTCCGAGAAGGCCAAGATCCTCGCGTCATGACACTGCGGGCCCCGGATATGTATATGGAGGGCCGCCGCTGTTCCCGAGCGCGGCCTGTCTGCGGCTCGGTTTCGAGCTGAGCCGGGTGGCCACGAAGCTGCGTTGCCCGTGCGAGTCGTCCTCGATGGAGCCTGGCTGGTCGACGGGGACGAGTCTGCCTCGTGTGGACGGAGTCATCCGGATCGGGCGACGCGCCATGGGCTTTCCGGGCGCCATCGTGGCGACCGGACGCGGCCATGCCCGAGGTGGAGGTAAGGATGACATCGACAGCCACAGAGCCGCAGACGCGGCCGGCGGACGTACTCGTGATTTTCGGTATCACCGGCGACCTGGCGAAGGTGATGACCTTCCGTTCGCTGTACCGGCTCGAGGCCCGTGGCCTGCTGACATGTCCCATCGTCGGGGTGGCGGCTGACGACTGGGGGCTCGACCAGCTCATCGAACGGGCCCGGTCGTCGATCGAGGCGACCGGAGACCTGGACGAGGCGGTGTTCGATCGCTTCGCCGCCAAGCTGTCCTACGTCAGTGGAGATTTCACCGACCCCGCCACTTTCGAGCGGGTGGGAGACGCCGTCAAGGGTGTTGGGACTCCGGTGTTCTACCTGGAGATCCCGCCGTTCCTGTTCGGACGCGTGGTCAAGGGACTGTCGGAGGCCGGTCTGACCGCCGGCGCCCGGCTCGTCGTCGAGAAGCCGTTCGGACACGACCGGCAGTCCGCGCGTGCGCTGGCCGAGGAGCTGCACCAGTACATCGACGAGTCGCAGCTGTTCCGGATTGACCACTACCTGGGGAAGATGGGGCTGGAGGAGATCCTCCACCTGCGCTTCGCGAACGCCATCCTCGAACCGTTGTGGAGCCGCAACTACCTCGAGTGCGTGCAGATCACGATGGCGGAGAGCTTCGGCGTCGAGGACCGCGGCCATTTCTACGACCCGGTCGGCGCGCTGCGGGACGTCGTCGTGAACCACTTGATGCAGGTGGTCGCGGCTGCCGCGATGGAGCCGCCCTCGCGGGGCGACCCGGTGACGCTGAAGGAGTCGCAGGTCGGTCTGTTCCGAGCGGTGGAGGAGGCTGACCCGGCCCACTACGTGCGCGGCCAGTACGACGGTTACCTCGACATCGACGGTGTTTCGCGCGGCTCGGCCACCGAGACGTATGCGGCGCTGCGGCTCGACATCGAGAACTGGCGCTGGGCCGGCGTGCCGTTTTTCATCCGGACCGGCAAGCGGCTGCCGGTGACGCAGACCGAGCTGCGGCTGGTGTTCAAGCGCCCGCCCAAGCTGGGTTTCGGACTGGTCGGGCACGCGGCGCAGCCGAACCAGCTCGTGCTGAGGCTCGACCCGTCGACCGGGGTCCGGATCCAGGTCGATGCGCGTCGCGCCGACGTGGCCCGGATCGCGCCGATCGACCTCGACATGGAGTTCGCGGCCGAGGGCGGCGAGGGCCCGACACCGTATGAGACCCTGCTGCACGCGGCGATGATCGGGAAGAGCACGCGGTTCTCCCGGCAGGACAGCGTCGAAGAGACCTGGCGGATCATGCAACCCTTGCTCGACGCGCCGCCGCCCGTGCACTCCTACGCGCCCGGCAGCTGGGGCCCGGCCGCGGCCGACGAGATCCCGGCCGGATTCGGCGGCTGGCGTACGCCCTGGATTTCGAGCTGATCGGGCTCAGCCGAGTCGCTGCAGCAGGTGGTCTCCGACTCGCAGTGCGTTCGCGATCGCCGTCAGTGCCGGGTTGACCGCGCCGATGCTCGGGAAGAAGCTCGTGTCGACGACGTAGAGGTTGTCGAGTTCGTGAGCCTTGCAGTCGGAGTCGAGGACAGACGTCGCCGGATCGCGCCCGAACCGCACGGTGCCGGCCTGGTGCGCGCAGCCCGCCACCGGAATGTCGTTTTTCATGTAGACGTCGCGCGGAATCAGATGATGCGGATGCATCCCCAGCCGGCTCAGGTGCTTTTTCACGCGGTGGTAGAGCTGCTCCATCGGCTCCTGGTTGTTCGGGGTGTAGCTCAGCACCACGTTCCCGTCGCGGTCGAGCGTCACCCGGTTGTCGGGAACGGGAAGGTCTTCGGCCGACAGCCAGAAGTCGACCGCGTGCTCGGCCACGTCGTGGAGCGCGAACGTCGGTGCCAGCACCGTCTCGAGGGGCTTCTCGCCGCGGTACATCGGTGCGGACGACTTGCCCACCATCTGCAGGTTGCCCATCGGGTAGTCGAAATCGGCGTCGCCGAAGTAGTAGTCGTTGAGACCCAGCGTCTTCTGGAACCGGGTGTCGTTCTTCTCGGTCGAGATCGCGAGGAACGCGCGGCTGTTGTGGAACACGTAGTTGCGGCCGACCTGATCCGACCCGTTGGCGAGGCCGCCCGGATGGCGGTCGTTGGCGCTCGCGAGCAGGATCCGGGCCGAGTTGACCGCGCCCGCCGACACGACGACCACGTCGGCGGCGAACCGCTGCTCCTCGCCGTCCACGTCGGCGACGACCGAGGTCACCGTCCGCCCGGACTCGTCGGTCTCCAGGCGCTGCACCCGGGCGTTGCGGACCAGCGTCACGGTGTCGTGCTCGATGGCCGGTCGCACGGCGATGACGTCCGCGTCGGACTTCGCGTGGACCAGACACGGGAATCCGTCGCAGGTGGCGCAGCGGATGCACGCGCTGAACGCGGGCCGGGCCTCGTCGAGCATTATCCCCGCCGGCGCGTGGAAGGGGTGCAGCCCCACCGCTGCCAGGTCGTCGAACAGCCGCTGGATGCGCGGCTCGTGCGAAACCGGCGGGAAGGGGTACGGCGCGGAAGCGGGCGGATCGGTCGAGTCCTCGCCGCGCTTGCCGTGCACCTGGTAGAGCTGCTCGGCCTGGGTGTAGTACGGCTCCATCTCGTCGTACCCGATGGGCCACGCGGGCGAGATGCCGCCGTGATGCTTGAGCTCGCCGAAGTCTCGCTCTCGCAGCCGATACAGCGCGGCTCCGTAGAACTTCGTCGCACCTCCGACGAAGTAGTGGACCTGAGGCTGGAACGGATTTCCCTTGTCGTCCAACCACTTGTCGGTCGACACGTAGCGGTTGTCGACGAACACCGCCTCGGCGTCCCAATTCTGCGCCTCGCGGGGCAGCCAGTCGCCGCGTTCGAGGATCAGCACGCGCTTTCCCGACGGCGCGAGCCGATGTGCGAGGGTGCCGCCACCGGCTCCGGATCCCACGATGATGACGTCGTAGTGCTCGGTCATGCTGTCCTCCTCAGGAGCTATCAGCTTTCCTTGAAGAGTGGCCACGGTGCACCGAGATGTGCGGGATGTCCGCGGCGTCGTCTCCCCAGGCGATGCGCTTGGGCGTCGCCGACCACTCGACGGTCGCGGCGTGGTCGCGTTCGAAGTAGTCCCAGGCCCACGAGATGAACGCGTCGGCCTTGCTGTGGGCGCCGCTCAGCAGCATCGCGTGGACACCGAGCCAGGCGGCGAACGCGAGGGGCCCGTCGACCTGATGGCGGTGCTTGCCGACCTCGGCGACGGCGGCGTTGCGGCCGATCATGGCCATGATGCCCTTGTCCTTGTAGTGGAACGGCTTCGTGGGCTGTCCGTTGCGCTCGCGCAGGATGTTGCCCGCTGCCCAGTCGCCGGACTGCTGCGCGACCGAGCCCAGCTGCGGCAGCGTTGTGCCGTGCGCCGCCGGGATGTTGGCGGCGTCTCCGATCGCGTACACGCCCGGGTGCCCTTCGACAGTCAGGTCGGGCGACACGTCCACCCGCCCGCCCCGACCGGTCTTGAGCCCGGCGGCGGCCTGCACCACCGGCGCCGCCGACTCACCGCCGCCCCAGATGACGGTGCGGGTGCGGATGGCGGTTCCGTCGTCGAGTTCCACCCGGTCGGCGTGCACCGCCGCGACACCCGTGTCGAGTCGGGGTTCGGCGCCCTGCGTGGTGAGCTTCTTGTGGGCGTACTTGTGCGATCGGCTGGAGAACGCGCCGAGCAGCGTGCTGCCGCGGTCGATCAGGAAGATCCGCCCGGGCTTCGGGATCCGGTCCATGGTCGCGAGGGCGGCCATGAGCTCGGTGAGCGCGCCGGTGATCTCGACCCCGGTCGGGCCGCCGCCCACGACGACGACGTCGAGCGCGTCCTCCTCGAGTTCCCCTGCCGAGACCGCCCGCACCAGGTCCTGCACGTGGAGCCGGAGCCGCTCGGCGTCGGCCACGGAGTAGAGCGGGAACGCGTGCTCGGCGGCGCCCGGGACACCGAAGAACTCGGGCTGCGCGCCCGCCGCGAGCACCAGGTGTGATCCGCCGACCACCTCGCCGTCGGACAGCGTCAGGCTGAGGTTCGCGACGTCGACCTCGGCGACGTGCGCGGTGCGGACCTCGACCGTCGGGTAGGCGTGGAAGATCACCCGGTGCGGGCGGGCGATGTCCTCCGCGGGCAGTTGCGCGGTGGCGACTTGGTAGAGCAATGGCTGGAACTGGTGGTAGTCGTTGCGGTCGACGAGGGTCACCCCGATGCCTTCGTCACCGAGCCGGTGGGCACAGGCGACGCCGGCCAGCCCGCCGCCGAGCACCAGGACGTTCCGGCTCTCGTCGCGCTGCCCGGTCACAGCGACAGCTCCGCCAGGAAGTCGGACAGGATGATCCGCCCGGCCGCCTCGATCAGGGCGAGGTGGGAGAACGCCTGGGGGAAGTTGCCCAGGTGCCGTGCGCGGTCGACTTCGAACTCCTCCGCGTACAGGCCCAACGGCGACGCGATCCGCAGCAGGCGCTCCATGAGGCTCGTCGCCCGGTCCATCTCGCCGACCACGGCGAGCGCGGAGACCAGCCAGTACGAGCAGATCAGGAACGTGCCTTCCTTGCCGGACAGACCGTCGTCGGTTTCGTCGGTGCGGTACCGAAGGACGAAACCGTTCTCGGTCAGCTCGGTGTCAATCGCGTCGACGGTGTTGCGCATTCGTTCGTCGGTGCCCGGCAGGAAGCCGAACAGGGCTGCGAGCAGGGTCGAGGCGTCCAGCGCGTCGGTGTCGTAGTGCTGCCGGAGCACGCCGCGGTCGCTCACGCCGTGCTCGAGGATGTCCGCACGGATCTCGTCCGCCGTCGAGCGCCACTGGCCGGCGAGCTTGTCGTCGTCCCGGATGTTCGCCAGCTTGGCGGCCCGGTCGAGCGCCACCCAGCCCATCAGCTTCGACGACACGTAGTGCTGCGGCTTGCCGCGAGCCTCCCAGATGCCCTGGTCCGGTTCGCGCCACGCCGCGATCGCACCCGCCGCCTGCGACTGGACGAGAGGCCAGAGCCGGCGCGGCAGGTGCTGGCTTCTGCTGGTGTGCAGCAGAAGCGAGTCCAGAACCGCGCCGAAGACGTCGTTCTGGCGCTGGTCGAACGCACCGTTGCCGATCCGCACCGGCCGGGCGCCTTCGTAGCCGTTCAGGTCGTCGCGAGTGGACTCGGTCAGGTCCCGGCGTCCGTCGATGCCGTACATGATCTGCAGGCCGCCGTCGGGGTTCGGCTCGAGGTCGGCCACGAACTGCATGAACTCGTCGGCTTCCCAGTCGAGGTTCAGGTAGTGCAGCGCCTGGAGTGTGAACGTGGTGTCGCGGATCCAGGTGTAGCGGTAATCCCAGTTGCGCTCACCGCCCGGCGCCTCGGGCAATGACGTCGTCAGGGCCGCGACCGTCGCGCCGGTCGGCATGTAGGTCAGGCCTTTGATGGTGAGCGCCGAGCGCTCGAGCGGATGACGCAGTGGGTGGTCCGGGATCCGGGCACGCGCCAGCCAGCCGGCAATCGGCGGGAAGGGCGAGGTCGTGGAACTCACGGAGGCTCCTTCACAGTCGTGACGCGCGAAATCCCGGGCCTGTTCCGACGATCGATGGACGGGGCTGTGCCGCAATCACCCTTCGCAGGTGATTGCGGCACGGCTCAGCCGGCCGCGCGGTCAGCGGCGTCCTCGACGCCTTCCTCGGGCAGCAGCCGGCGCTGGTCGAGCACGTACAGCAGCACGAAGCCCGGCAGCACGATCAGCACCGCCACCCCCACCGCGACCAGCAATGCGACCAGGGTTCCGGTCGGCGCGGCGGCAGCAGAGACGGTGACGCTCTCCGGCAGAAGGTAGGGCCACTGCGCCACGCCCCAGCTGAAAATGATGCAGGCCACCGCGACCACAGCGAGCACTCGTGCACCTCGGGCGGCGTCGCGGACCAGCAGCACCAGAGCGCCGAACCCGCTCAGGACGCTGAGCACGACCAGTGGCAACGCCCACGACGAGGTCAAGCGGTCGAAGACGTGCGGGGCCGAGGAGCTCAGGACGACGAAGCCGATCACGGCGACCACGGCCGCGACCACGGCGGCCACCACCGCGCGGCGGCGGAAGTAGACCGCCATCGTGGTGTCATCTGCTCGACGTGCGTCCCAGACGAGATACACCGCCGCCAGGTACGCCGCCAGCACGACCGCCAGGCCGCCCGTCACCAGTGACGTCGGGTTCAGCCAGCTGTCGACGGGATCGCCGGCCTTCCCGCCGGCCGGCACGTGACCCGAAGCGATGCCGCCCGCGATCGCGCCGAAGCAGAAGGGCACGAGCACGGACGAGAGTGCGAATGCGCCACCGAAGACACGACGGGAGCGAACGGTGACGACAGACTTGCGGAACGCGAAGCTCGCGCCACGCAACACGATGCCGAGTGCCGCGATGGTCAGCGGGACGAACATGGTCAGCGTGATCGACTGGTACGCCGACGGAAAGGCGGACCACGTGACGACGAAGATGAAGATCAGCCAGACGTGATTGGCCTCCCACACCGGGCCGATCGATCGCTCTATCAAGCCGCGCGGTGCGGCACCTCGCGTCGGCCCGCCGGCGGTCAGGTCCCAGAATCCGGCACCGAAGTCGGCTCCCCCGAAGACCGCGTACGTCGCGAGGGCGACCAATAGCACGGTGGCCACGGCGGTACTCACGGCTCGGACTCGACGGTCTCGGCTGGCTCGGGTTTCTCCGTCGGCCCGTACGGGGTGTCGATGTCGGCGAACCCGCCTGCCCGGCGGAAGCGCCTGCTCATCGAGCGGAGCACCATGATCGTCGTGACGCCGAGTGCCAGGTAGAGAACGATCACGGCGATGAAGGTGATCCAGACACCGGCGTTCCCGGTCGCCGCGGCCTCGACCTTCATCAGGTTGTAGACGATCCACGGCTGGCGGCCGACCTCGGTGACCACCCAGCCGGCCTCCATCGTGACGACCGCGAGCACTCCCGAGCACGCCGCGGCGCGCAGGAACCACTTGCCCGTCGGCGCGCGCCGCCGGATCAACCAGATCGCGGCGTACCAGAGGGACAGCAGCAACAACAGCGAGCCGAGACCGACCATCACGTCCCAGGCGAGGTGGACGACGTTGGCCTCCAGGATCGTCGGACGGGTGTCGGCCGGCACGCTGTCGAGGCCTTGGACGACGGTCGACCGGCCGGTGCTCGGGTCGGACAGCCACGACGCCATGCCGGGGATCGGGATGCCGCCGGTGACCGTGCCGTCCGCATTGAGGTGGCCCAGCAGTGTCTCGGGAACGTCCGAGCTGGTCGTCGGCACCAGTTCGATGGCGGCGAACTTGACCGGTTGGTTGTCATACACCCAGCGCGCCAGGGTGTCGCCCACGCCGATCTGGATCGGTGTCGCCACCGCGGCGACGCTGAAGGGGATGGCGAACCCGAGCTTGTGGTAGCGATCGACCCGGCCGCGCAGCATGCCGACCGCGTAGACCGACGAGATCAGGAATCCGCCGACCAGATAGGCGGCGACGACCATGTGCGCGGCCTGCAGCGGCATCGCGTCGTTGAAAATCACCGCGAGCGGGTCGACGTCGACGATCTCGCCCTGCGCGTTCGCCGTGAACCCGGACGGGGCGTTCATCCAGGCGTTCGCCGCCACCACGGAGACCGAGCCGAACACCCCGGCGAGGACGATCGGCACGCCGGTCCAGAAGTGCGTCCACGGTTTCAGCCGGCGCCAGCCGAAGATGTAGATCGCGACGAAGATCGCCTCGGTGAAAAAGAACAGCCCCTCGAACGCGAACGGCACGCCGAAGGCCTCGCCCCAGGTCCCCATGAAGTGCGGCCAGAGCAGCCCGAACTCGAAACTCAGCACGGTCCCGGTCACCGCGCCCACCGCGAACGTCACGGCCATGTACTTCGACCACCGCTGTGCGAGCACCAACGCGGCACGGTCGTCCTTCCGTAACGCCCGGTAGTTCGCGATCAGCACCATGAACGCCCACGACACACCGAGCGGGACCAGGATGATGTGGAAAGCAAGGGTGAACGCCATCTGCGAACGCGCCCACGGGACCGGGTTCACGGCAGCCATGGTCGCCAGGCCAGTCAACGTCTCGCCCACAATCACCCCTGCCTCCCTGTGCACGGCCGCCGCCGCTCGGAGAGTTCGCCGATTGGGGCGCTGGCCCGACCCTCTCCGGTCCCGATCCCGACGGGCATCACCCAGCACGGATGACGTCGGCCGCCGATCGGACTGCGCCCGCACCGCCGCCACCCGACGATCGTGCCGTTGTCGTTGACCACCGCGAGCTCGCGTTCCAGTACTGCCGCGGCGCAACCTGCGGCGCACCAGTTCTCGCCGGTTTGAGCGGCGCCGCCTACGCAGGCCCACGACAAGTGAAGCCAAAACTGGTACAAGCGGCTCTGTCCCCTGCACCTGTTGCAGGACGTCGCAACAGGTGCAGATCAAGGAGAATCGTCGCCCGCTGGAAGCGTTTCACAGATGAGTCGGACTTCTTGCCACCGTAGTAGGTGAAGTTGTACCTGGAGTTCGGCGGATCACAGCTTCGCCGGCCGTCGTAGTTGTGTCCCTCGTACAAGCAGAAGTTCCATGGCGATCAATTCCGCTGCGAGCCGGCTGCCTTGTCCAGGCCCGGGTTGGCGAGGTTCGGCGACCCGGTCGTCAAGAATGCCATCGCCCGGCGCCGTCGCAGCCATCGAAAAGGCAGTAGTAGCCCGCAGAGCAGTCTTCCCAGCCGCCCGCCTGACCGGCCGCAACGCTGCCGGCGCAGCAGTAAGCCGAGCGCAGGCAGGGCGCAGAGGGCAGTGTTGGACATGGGTGTCCCCTTCGATGAATTGCAAAATTTTGGTTTGAAATGATTAGGCGATAGCACAGGTCCTCGAGCAGGACCTACTACTCTTGCCGTCTGGTCATGCCCGGGGCAGAGGCAGCCTCGCGGACCTGCTTCCATGACTGGCAGCGATCGCACCAGGCGAAGCCGGCGGCAGCGCCAGGAGCGGCCGCCAGGTCGTCGAGAGTATTCTCGCCTGCGTCGATGATCGGGCTGCGATGACCGCCGCATACTCGCTGCGCGGCCGCGACCAGCCTACCGCGTCCACGCCCATCACCCGGGAAGAAGTGTCGGCCTGCCACCAAGCGCGCCAATTCGTGTTCACCGCCGACGAAGTTCTCGATCGCATCGACGAGGTTGGCGACCTTCTTCAACCTCTCCTTGGCACCACCGCGCCATTGTCGGAGCGATAGTCGCACACTTGGCCCACGCGCTCGAAGGCAAGGCCCAGGCGGCATACCCATGTCGCGGCCGTCTGGAGCGGCGACTTCTCCATGGGCTCCAAACCCGCCGGGACGACGCCTCCACTGCCGGCAACACACCAGCCGAGGGCGATCTCCGGGGTGCACGCGCACGAGAACCCCAGGATCCAGTAGGAACTCCACCAGCTGGCCCGGTTCCGTCCAAACACCACGAAGTTCGCACAGACGGGAAACAGTCCGTCATTTCCTCAATGCAACCGCGCCGAAATGGCCAGAAATATTTGGTGATATGATCCCGCCCAGTCACAGCCTTCGTGCGCCTGGTCACGGTCAGCATGCACGCCAATTTCAAGGAGCACTCATGGCCCAGAAGGTTCTCGTCGAAATGCTGGACGACATCGACGGCAGCCCGGCCACCCAGACAGTCCCCTTCGGACTCGACGGTGTCAGCTACGAGATCGACCTGTCCGACGACAACGCCGCCGCCCTGCGCGACGAGCTCGCGCGCTACATCGGCGTGGGCCGCAAGACCGGTGGCCGCAAGGTGCGCGTCGCCGCGGGGCAGCCGACCGCGGCCACCCCGGCCGACCGCGAGCGCTCGCGCACGATCCGCGCGTGGGCCAACGAAAACGGCTACCAGATCTCCGAGCGCGGCCGCATCCCGTCCGACGTCGTGAACGCCTACGAGCAGGCCGAGCTCGAAGCCGCCAAGCCCTCCGCGCCGGCCCGCAAGCGCCCGGCGCGCAAGAAGGTCGCCGCCGCCAAGAAGTAGCACCGCGAGCCTGCTGACCGAGCTGCCGGCTCGTTGACAACGGACCCCCCGTTCGTCAACGAACCGACACCGGCCGGACGCGCCGTCACCCATCGCCAACGACCCGCCACCGCCGAGGGATCACGTGCCTCAACCTCAAAGACGAAACCGGCATGACCAACGTGATCGCCTTGGTCGAGCTGTTTCACCGGAGCAGGAGGGTTCTGCAGAACCATGCCGCCGTCGTCGTCCGCGGTATCGCCCAATCGACCAGGGCACCGTGTCCCTCGTGGCTAACCAGGTCACGCCGCTCGATCTGAAGGCTCTGACGATGAAGTCCAGGGGCTTTCGGTAAGCCGGCAATTGGGTGGCGAGACTTGGCACACAGTGTGAAGGCTCTCAGCCCGGCGGGGTGGCGGCGGTCCCGGTCTCCTCGACCGGGGTGATGGTCTCTCGTGGTTTCTTGCCACCCTTACGTTTGTCCGCGCGCCACCACAGCACATTGCCCCAGGAGAAGAAGATCACGAGCGCGGCACAGACCACGACGTAGATTCCGAGGACGATGAGCGGCAGCGTGATGCTGTTGCCGTGGAAATACAGCGTGTTGCGGACCAGGTAGAGGCCATTTCTCGGCGGCAGCACGACCCCGATGTCCTGCCAGAACGGCGGCAGGTACGCAACCCCGTTGCCGCCGCCGGTTGAGGGATTGCCGAAGAAGACGACGATGACGACCGTCACCAGCGTGCCGAGCGGACCTATCAGACTCTGCAACGTCGCAGCGAGTAGCGCGACCGCGAAACAGATCAACGCGAACTCCGGCCACAGCTTCCAGAAGTTGCTGCCCACATCGGGATAAGCCCGCAGGATCGGGCCGGCGATCAGGTCGACGACCAGACCGACGACGATCGAGTAGCCGAGCAGTACCGTGACGCGGCGGTGGGCCGCCGCCGTCTTGGTGCGTTGCATCGCAAACGTGGACCCGAGGTAGCCGGCCACCAGCAGAACGAACAGGGCCAGGCCGGGAACAACCCCCTCCGGGTCCTCCGGCGGGAGCATGTTGATCGGCTTCGCTTGCAGCTTCACACCCTCCTGCCGGGCAGCCTCCAGGTATGCCTGCGGCATCACGAACGGAGCCCACAGGCTCGCCGCGACGTTGATGATCAACGTGTTGGTTTGCGGGACAAATCCGCCGTAGATCTCGGCGTTATTCGCCGCGTTCTCCAGGTCGGCCTCGTTCGCGTACTGGTGGATGTCCAGGCTGACATTCTTCTGCACGTCCGTGGTCAACGATGACGACCCCGTGACCCCCCAAGGCACGTTGTGAGCGACGACCCCATGGTTCGCCGAAATGTAGGTCGTCGCCATGATCGTCGCCAAGACGAGGGCGATGAGGAGGCCGATCAACAACCGTCCCCACTGCGGTGCCTTCGAGTCCTTGACTTCGTCTGATTTCCCGTCCGCCTGCGGGCCGACCCCATCCGGCTGCTCCGACGCCACCAGCTTGCCTCCTCCCGAGGTGAACGACTCCGGCCTGCGTCGTCGGTCGGCTCAAACAGACCGGGTAGCGCGGATGGGCTGACCGCCGGCGTGGGTGAGACGTAGTCCCTCGTGTATCGGAGCCGGTCTCGTCGCAATGAGAATCACCTGATGAAGGTGAGCCGGGCGCCCACGTCGCCCTCCGTGAACGGCGAGGTTCAGAGGGTTTGACAGCTGAATGACAGTGGGGGTGACAGCCCTTCCCTCACCGGCAAGTCCTCTCACCCGGTCGACAGCGTGGCAGCGAGACCAACGTGACGAGGGCCGGCGCCGGACAGGCATACAGGGTTCATTGCGCCTCCGGCAGCACCACCTCGGAACGCACTGTCGCGCAGAGCGACCGCGCGGCCGTAGCCCCCACCCCAACTGCTTTCGCAACGTCTCCGTAGAAATTGGACGCCGGTGCGTTGTCCAATGCTCGGCGTTCAGGACGCGGGCTTAGTTCCAGCTTTGCGTCATCAGGCTGAACACGGTGAAGTGACTTTGCGCCGCTTGACACGCTTGGGGCAACAGCCGTTTCAATCGGCGGTTTCGGCGTGTGCACGGCAGGCACCTCGGCGGCAGCGGTGGTGGTCCCCGTCTGGCGCGATGATCGCAGCCTCGACTTTCGTCTTCGCCCATTCCTCGACGTCCTGGAGGCCCCCAAGCAAGCCCGGGCCCACTTCCGCCCAGCCGATGAGCAGCAGTGGTCCGACCGCGTCGAATGCCGCCTTGTCCCCTTGACCCGAGCAGACGGGATCGGCGACGTTCAGCGCACGGGTCACAGCGCTGGCCGCGAGCAGCAAACGCCGGGCTGGCTGCACAACACGGTCGGGAGCACTGTGAAGAGCGAGGTGCCGGGTGCCCACCAGCAACCCGAGGACCGTCAGGTCGACCGCCGGAGCAACGAGTGGAGCGACGTACGAGGGGACTCCGATCCGAAGAGCCAACGCCAGGACGTTTCCGAAGCCGAAAAGAAAAGTCAGCCCGATCACGATGCCCATCACCGTGGTCACGAACCCGGTCACGCCCGACGACGTGCCCATCATGGCCTCCCGCGCATCGACGAGAGGTCGTATGTGTCTTCGATGACCAGTGTGCCGGTCAGAGGGGGTTCACCACGTGATGATGGTCTGCGTGGTGCCCCCGACGGGGTTCGAACCCGCACTGGGTCGATTTTAAGTCGACTGCCTCTGCCAATTGGGCTACGGGGGCACGAACACCTTAGCGGGACCCCCGCGGCCCGTCAGATGCGCGGCGTGTGATCCGCCACAGCGGACGCCGGCGACAGCCCCGAAGCGCCCGATGGCGACAGCGCGTCCATCAGCAGGTCCAGATACCGCCGCCACCCCTCCGAAGCGCCGGCGGGGAACGACGGCAACGTCCCCACCAGCATCAACACCAGCCGCGGGACGTCGTCCGCCACCAGGTCCGCGCGGAACACGCCCGAGGCCTGGCCGGCGGCCACCAGGGCAGCCACCGGCGAGAAGAAGCGCCAAGCCAGATCCATCGTCAACGCACCCACGTTGTTGGCCGCGGCGAACAGCGGCTGCTCAACCGCCGCCAAACCCACCGCGGCTTCCAACGCGAGATAAACACCGTCGCGCGGAGCCGCGGAAGCAGCCCGCGACAGCACCGGCACGATCACCTCGTCGAACCGCGCCTCCAGCACCGCCCGCACCAGGTCCTGCTTGTGCGGGAACCGCCGGTACAACGTCGCGACCCCGACGCCGGCCGCGGCGGCGATCTCCTCCATCGGCACGGTGACGCCGCCGGCGGCGAAGACCGAGTAGGCCGCGTCGACGATGCGGCGGGCGTTGCGGGCGGCGTCAGCACGCAGCGGCTGCGGGGGCATGCCCTACACTACCAACTGATAGCTCACTATCACTTGGACAGGAACCTCCCATGGCAGAAGGCATCTCCCGTCGACGGCTGTTCAAAGCGACCGCAGCCACGGCAGCCACAGCAGCCACCGCGGCCATCCCGGCGACTGCGGCCCGAGCGCAAACCGACGTAGACCTCCGCACCTTCCCCTCGCCCGACCTCCCGCCCTACGTCGACGAGCTCCCGATCCCGCAGACCATCCGCGGCGACCACCGCCTCGCCATGGCCGAGTCCACCCACCGCTTCCACCGCGACCTCGCCCCCGCGCCCACCTGGTCCTACGGCGGCGCCGAATACCTCGGGCCCACCATCGAGGCCCACGCGAACCAGCGCCTCGAGCTGACGTTCGACAACAAGCTCGGCCGGCACCTCTTCGCGGAAGACGTCGACCCCACGCTCGACGGTGCGTCCGAGGAAAGCCGCGTCAAACCCCACACTTCGGTCCACCTGCACGGCGCCGTCACGCCGCCCGAGATCGACGGCCACCCGATGGACGTCTTCCTCCCCGGCGAGCACCGCACCTACCGCCACGAAAACCGCCAGCCCGCCGCCGGCCTCTGGTACCACGACCACGGCATGGGCCTCACGCGCCTGAACGTCCACGCGGGACTCGCGGGCATGTACCTCCTGCGCGACGAAGGCGACACCGGCGACCGCACCAACGCGTGGCACCTGCCCAGCGGCGAGTTCGAACTACCGCTGATCCTGGCCGATCGCCGCTTCCACGCCGACGGCTCGCTCAACTACCGCACCCTGACCCTCGTCCCGCAGGGTCACTGGGACGGCGGCCAGATCGGCGACCGCATGACGGTCAACGGCAAGGTGTCGCCGTACACGAACGTCGCCCGCGGCCAGTACCGGTTCCGGGTGCTCAACGCGTCGAACTTCCGCGCCTACCACTTGTTCTTCCGCGACCGCCGCCCGTTCCACGTGATCGGCAACGACGCCGGCCTGCTCGACACGCCCGTCGTCACCACCGACGTCCGCCTCACGCCCGGCGAGCGCGCCGACCTCGTGGTCGACTTCTCGGACCTCGAAAAGGGCGAACACGTCGACCTCATCAACGACCAACGCGAAGCCGCGCTCATCGCCCTCGTCACGGGCGCGCAGCCGCTGCCCGACGTCGTGCGTTTCACCAGCACTGGCGCGAAAGGTCACCAGCAGGCGCTGCCGACTCGCCTGCGCGTCACGAAAAAACCGTCGGCGCCCGACCGCCGCCGCGTCGTCACGCTCACCCAGGACCTCAAGCTCACGCGCTGGCCGCCGGTCGGCATGTCGCTCAACAACCTGTGCTTCGAGGACGATCCGATCGCCATGCCGCGCCAGGGAACCACGGAGCTGTGGGAGGTCGTGAACCTCACCATCGAGGACCACCCCGTGCACCTGCACCTGGTGAACCTGCACCTGCTCAACCGACAGATGTTCGACCCGGTCGCCTATTCACTAGCGAACCCGCGCCCGCCGATGCACACGGAGTGGGCGCCGCCGCCGGATGACTTCCTCCTCGGCGCACCCCAGCCGCCCGCGCCGTGGGAGGCGGGGCCGAAGGACACCGTGAACTGCCCGCAGAACACCGTCACGCGCTTCCTCGTGCACTTCCCGACGGCCGACGAGCTCGGCTTCGACCCGGACGCGACGTTCACCCCGGCCCGGCACGCGATGTCCGGCATGACCATGGCCGAGCACGACATGGACATGGACATGGACCTCCAGGGCTACGTCTGGCACTGCCACATCCTCGACCACGAAGACGACTGCATGATGGCGCGCTACCGCCTCGTCCAGTAACCGAAAACGCGAGAAGCCGGACCTCCCGACAGGAGGTCCGGCTTCAGCGGAGGAACGAACTCAGCCCTTCGAAACCCGGGCGAACTCTTCCTTCGGGTTGTTGATCTGCCCGAGCGAGATCACCTCACGGCGGAACAGGCCGCCGAGCATCCAGTCGAACAGGATGCGGGTCTTGCGGTTCCACGTCGGCATCGCCTTGAGGTGGTACGCGCGGTGGAAGAGCCAGGCCGGGAAGCCCTTGATCCTCAGGTTCAGCGCGTCGGCGACACCCTTGTGCAGGCCGAGGCTAGCGACCGCACCGAGGTTCTTGTGGAAGTAGTCCTTCGGCTGGCCACCGCGCAGGACCTTGATGATGTTCTTGGCCAGCAGCGTCGCCTGGCGCACGGCGTGCTGCGCGTTGGGCGGGCACGTGGCCGTCGGGTCCTGCTCGGTACGCGAGAGGTCGGGGATCGCGGCGTTGTCGCCCGCCGTCCACACCTCGGGGTGGCCGACGACCTGCATCGCGGCGGTGGCCTCGACGCGGCCGCGCTTGTCGAGCGGAAGGTCGGAGTCGGCGAGCACCGGGTTGGCCTTCACACCGGCCGTCCAGATGAGCGTATCGGTGTCGAACTCGGTGCCGTCCGAGAGCACGACGTGGCCGTTTTCGAACGACTTCGCCGCCGTCGACAGGTAGACCTCGATGCCGCGCTTCTCCAGCTGCTGCACCGTGTACACACCGAGCGTCTCGCGGACCTCGGGCAGGATCCGCCCGGCGGCCTCGACGAGCACCCAGCGGATGTCTGCGGGCTTGATGTTCGGGTAGTAGTTCTCCACCGCGAACCGGGTCATGTCCTCGAGCTCGGCCAGCGCCTCGATGCCGGCGAAGCCGCCGCCGACGACCGTGAAGGTCAGCAGGCGCTTGCGCAGCTCGGGGTCGAGCGTGCTCGCCGCCTCGTCGAGCTTGGTCATGATGTGGTTGCGCAGGTAGATGGCCTCGCCGATGGTCTTGAAGGCGATGCCCTGCTCCGCCAGGCCCGGGATCGGGAGGATGCGGGCGACGGCGCCGAGCGCGACCACGAGCACGTCGTAGTTCAGCGTCTCGATGTGGCCGTCGGCGGCCTCGACCGTGACGGCCTTGCGCTCGTTCTCGATCTTCGTCACGCGCGCGGTGAGCACGTGGCAGCGCTTGAGCACGCGGCGCAGGGGCACCACCACGTGACGGGGTTCGATCGCGCCGGCCGCAGCCTCGGGCAGGAAGGGCGCGTAGGTCATGTGCGGCTGAGGGTCAACGACGGTCACGGAGGCCTCGTTGGCGCGCAGCATCTTCTGGAGCCCGTACGCCGTGTACAGGCCGACGTAACCACCACCGAGGATGAGGATCCGAGTCGGTTCCGACTTAGCAGCCATGTCTCCATAGTCGCACTTGCCGAGCCGTATCGCTCGGGTACCCCGCCCTGCTGTGACCAGCGTCGCCATGCAGGCGGTAACGATTCAGAAGAGGCCGGCGGCCCTGGCCGCGGAGGCGAACACGTCACACACCATCGCGTGAGTCACACGGCCCGTCTGGACATTACGGGGTGACACGTGGTAGCAGCCGTGCAGCTGTAAGTCACCGAGCTCGACGACGGCCCCGTGGCCGAACGCCGGCCGCGGCGACGGCACCGGCCGGCCCGCCTCGGCGAGCACCGGCAGCAGCGCCTGCCAGCCGAACGCGCCGAGCACCACGACGGCCTTCAAGGTCGGGTGCAGGAGCCTCAGCTCGTCGGCGAGCCAGTGGCGGCAGGTGTCGCGCTCGGCCGGCGTCGGCTTGTTCTCGGGCGGCGCGCAGCGGACGGGTGAGACGAGGCGGGTGCCGCGCAGGGTGAGGCCGTCGTGCTTGTCAGTGGACGTGGGCTGCGACACCAGCCCCACCTCGTGCAGCACGCGGAACAGGAAGTCACCCGACGGGTCGCCGGTGAACATCCGCCCGGTGCGGTTGCCGCCGTGCGCCGAGGGCGCGAGCCCGACCACGGCCAGCGCCGCGTCCGCCGGCCCGAAGCCGGGCACGGGCTTGGCCCAGTACTCGTCGTCGAGGTAGGCGGCCCGCTTGGTGAGCGCCACGTTTTCGCGCCACGCCACCAGCCGCGGGCACGCGCGGCACCCGGTGACGGCGGCGTCGAGCTCCGCGAGCGTGTCCATCAGCGGCCGGCCAGAGCCGCGCGGCACAGGTGGTCGGCCGCGCGCGTCGTCTCGGGCAGGCGGTAGCGCGGGGTCAACGCGAGCGTCAGCCGGCAGGCGTGGTCGAGGCTGATCAGGTGGCCCGCGGACACGTAAACCGGTTTCACACCGGGCCTCGTGCGCACGACGGCGCCGAGCTGCTCGTCGCCGTCCAGCAGCGGCGCGGTGTCGCCGCGTTCCGGGCCGGGCTCCGCGTGCGTGCCGACGAGCCGCGTCTTGCCGACGCCGAAGGCCGGGATCCCCGTGAGCACGCCGAGGTGGCACGCGAGCCCGAAGCGCCGCGGGTGGGCGAGGCCGTGGCCGTCGCATGCGAATACCTCGGGCGGGTGCGTGAGCGCCGCGATGGCGTCGAGCAGCGGCGGCAGCTCGCGGAAGGCGAACAGGCCCGGCTCGTACGGGAAGGTGACCTCGCCCGTGATCACGCGTTCCTCGACCACGCGCAGGTCGTCGAGGGCCAGCGTGACCGCGGCCGCGGCGATGCGCGTGCCGGCCGGGTCGTAGGCGACGTCGAGGCCGGTCACCGTCGCCGGCGCCGGGCAGGCGTCGGTGAGGTCCACGCGGCCGCGGAGCGCGTCCTGGACCTCGCGGGCCTCGGGAATCGTGACGGGCCAGCGCATTCCGCCAGCTTTCCACAGCCGTCCCCAGCCCGGTTGGCTAAGTTGGGTCCATGTCGGACACCACCGAAGAGACCCCCGAAAAGCCGGCCACGGCGGAGAAGCCGCCGGAGCCCGTCGACGACCTCGTGACCACGCACCACACGCTCACGGTCAAACGCCGCAAACTGGCCTACACCGCTCAGGCCGGGCGCGTGGTGCTGCGCCAAGAGGTGCTGAAGGACGGCAAGTCGGAGGGCCACAAGCCCAAGGCCGAGGTGTTCCTCACCGCCTACACGCTCGACGACGCCGAGCCGGGCTCGCGCCCGGTCACGTTCGCGTTCAACGGCGGCCCCGGCTCGTCCAGCATCTGGCTGCACATGGGCCTGCTGGGCCCGCGGCGGGTGCTCTCGGGTGACGTCGACGACCTGGTCGCGCCCCCGTACGGCCTCGACGACAACAGCGAGACCCTGCTTCAGCACAGCGACCTCGTGTTCATCGACCCGGTCTCCACGGGCTACTCGCGCGTGACCGAGGGCGGCGAGTCGAAGGACTACACCGGGTTCCAGGAGGACATCGACTCGGTCGCCGAGATCATCCGGCTGTGGGTCTCGCGCAACGGACGCTGGCTGTCGCCGAAGTTCCTCGCCGGCGAGTCGTACGGCACGCTGCGCGCGGCCGCGCTGGCCGGGCACCTGCAGGACCGCTACGGCCTGTACCTCAACGGCCTGCTGCTCATCTCGTCCGTGCTCGACATGGGCACGCTGCGCTTCCACGAGGGCAACGACCTGCCGTACTCGCTCTACGTGCCAACCTACGCGGCCATCGCGCACTACCACGGCTTCCACGGCGACCGCCCCCTCGACGACGTCCTGGCCGACGCCGAGGACTTCGCGGCCAAGGAACTGCCGTGGGCCCTGGCGCGCGGTGCGCGGCTGTCCACTCAGGACCGCGCGGAGACCGTGGCCACGCTGGCTTCGCTGACGGGGCTTTCGGAGTCCTATGTGGACCGGGTCAACCTGCGGATCGAGCACGTGCGCTTCTTCACGGAGCTCCTGCGCGACCGCGGCCTGCTCGTCGGGCGTATGGACGGCCGGTTCACCACGTGGGAGGTCGACGGCGGCCGCGAGCACATGAGCGACGACGCGTCGATCTCGCGCATCATCGGCGCGTACTCGGCCGGCTTCAACCACTACATCCGCGACGAGCTCGAGTACAAGAACGACCTGCCGTACGAGATCCTGTCCGGCGATGTCTTCAAGGCGTGGTCGTACAAGGACTTCGAAGGCCGGTTCGTGTCCGTTGTGGACTCCGTGAGCGCCGCCATGCGGGCGAACCCGCACCTGAAGGTCCACGTCGCGTTCGGTCATTACGACGGCGCCACGGCATACTTCGCGAGTGAGCACGTGCTCGCCCACCTGCAGATCCCGGACGACCTGCGCGACAACATCGAGACGGCCTACTACCCGGCCGGACACATGATGTACGTGCACGAACCGACGCGGATCCAGCAGTCGAAGGATCTGGGGAAGTTCGTGAAGTCGGCTTCGAACCGGTGATTCTTTCGAGTCGTTCGGGTCTTTCGGTCTAGAGGACGAGGTCGGCCAGCCGGTCGACCTCGTCCGGATCGGCCACGGTCGGCGTGAACGTGAGCTCGTTGAGCCCGGCTGCCTCGAAGTCCCGCACGATCGCCCTGATCTTCTCCGGCGTCCGCACGGCTCCGTCGGCGATCGTGTCGGCGTGGTCTCCGGCGTAGGCGTAGTAGGAGCGCAGGTACTCGTCGCCGCTGTCGGGTTGTGCCGCCGAGAAGTACGCCAACCCGAGCAACCGCGGCTCGCCGACCCGGCCGGCTTCCGCCCACGCGTCGCGGATTTCCCTGACCGTCGGCTCCGCCCGCGCCGGCCCACCACCGGCGCCGGTCCACCCGGCCGCGTGCTCGACTGTCCGCCGCACTGCCCGCTTGCTGTGCCCACCGATCAGGATCGGAATCCCCGGCGGCTCCGGCACCACGGCCCTCTTCTCGCCCGGAAAGTCGCCGTCGGCCACGGCTTCACCACGCCACGCCTGCTTGAGGTAGCTCAACTGCCGGTCGAACGCCGCCCCGCGCCCGGCGAAATCCCGCTCCGCCGGCAGGTAGTCCGACTCGCGCGCACCCACGCCGAGCCCGAGCGTCAGCCGCCCTTCCGACAACGACGCCACGGTGCCGGCCACTTTCGCCAGGACCGCGTCCGGGTACGTCGGCCCCAGCACGGCGTTGGTGACCAGCCCGATCCCGCTCGTCGCCCCGGCCACGCCGGCCAGCGCCGTCAACGAGTCCAGCGACGGGTACGCCACCCGCCCGATCGTGGACACGAAGGCAAACCCGCGCTCCTCCGCCCGGCGTGCCCACTCGAGCACCAACGGTCCACTCGTGCCGGGCACCGTGTTGGGAATTCCGATACCGATCCGCATGTCGCCAGTGTGCAGCCCTGGGCCGCCTGCCGCAGCGCTCGGCTCAGGGCACGAAAGCCGCGCCGACGCTCTGGTTGTTGGCCTCGATGAGGAACGAGTTGTGCGCCGCGTTGGCCGTGACCCTGGTGTACACCACGAAGTCGCGCGAACACGTCGCGACGATCGGAACGTTCGTCACCCAGGTGTTGATCTTGAAGTGGTGGACGGTGTTCGTCACGGTCACGCCCGCGAGGGGACCGTTGGTGGTGGTGTTGCAGGGATTGCCGTTCGCGTCGAGCTGGTTCACCACGAGCTGCGTGCCCACCAGCGAGTTCGCGCCGTCCATCCGCGCACCCGCCGAGCGTTGGCACAGGCCGTTGTCCGCGTTGTAGCAGACGGTGATGTTCACATCGCCGATCGCCTGCACGACCGTCGCCCCGGCGGGCGCGGTGAACGACACGGAGTTCGCGGTCGCCGCGGAGTTCACCAGCACCTTGCCGTTGAACGCCTGCTTCACGGCGGCGATGGGCCCGTCGACGTCCTGTAGGTACGAGGAGGCGAGCACCGAGATGTGGCCGCTGACGTTCGCCGCGTGGTTCACGAACTGCGCATACACCGCACAGGTGAGCGCGCTGTCCGCCGGCGCGGTCACGAACCCGCGGGTGAGCAACGTCGTCGCGGTGTTCGCGAGCACGTTCTGCCCGCTCACCAGCTGCGCCGCGTTCACGGTCTGCCCCGGCCGCCGGCAGTACACGAGGTGCGAAACCTCTGTGACCTGCGCGGCGTCGTCCACGTTCAGCTTGCTGCTGACGTACCGCGTCTCCCCGGCCGGCACGGTGACCGCCGCCCCGAGCGCCCGCGTGTGCTTCCCCGCGGCCGGCGTACTGGACGGATCACTCGCGTACCCGCCGGGCGCGGAAATCGGCACGGTCGTCGCGGCGTTCGCCGCCCCGGCCCCGGCCAGGAGCCCCGCCACGACCATCCCGGCCACGGCCACCTTGGCCCACCCACCACAACGCACAGCCCCCACCCCCAAGGCGCGGCACTCGACGCGCCGCCCCCATCGTTGGGCGCGCCGGTTTGCGGTGTCAATGCCCCTATTCGCGATTCACCACTTGGCGCGAAACGGCCCTGTGCCAAGGCCGAAAACCTTGACACAGGGCCGTCAACCGCGAGAACTACTGCTTCACGTACTTGGCCCCATGCGTCACAGCCGCATAGGCATCCACGGCACCATGCCCGTAAAACGCGTTGAACGAAGCATTCCCCGTACAAGTGGCCGTGAACGACTCGTCCCGGCCCTCGTCCAGGTAGTCCACCGTCCGCGGCACCGGGCAGGCGACCTGGGAAGCCGTCCCCTCCAAAACGCGCTGCACCGCATCTGGGTCCATGCCGAAGCCGGAACCCGACTTCTTCCCGTACTCGGAAACAATCAACGCCGCCACGCCGGCAGCGTGCGGCGTCGCCATCGAAGTCCCCTGCAGCCACTGGTAGTACCCGACCCGGCCGTCACGAGCGACGGCCTTCTGCACACCCGCGGCGACCCCGGCCGGAGTCACGTTGCCGGCCTCGTCGACGTTCCCCTCGGCCACAGCCACATTGCGCGGGTAAGCCGACAGGATCTCGTTCTCCACCTTCTGGAACCAAGGCGTCCCGAAGCCGTCCCGGAAATACCCACCGGGCGCGGAAACCGAGATCTGCTCGGTCCCGTAATTGGAGTAGTCCGCCTTCGCCTGCGAGGGCCCGAAAGCACCCACACCGATCGTGTGCGGGCCTTCCGCCGGGAGGTTGAAGCAGGACGCGTTGTCGATCTGACGCGGGTGCGCCGAGGTGCTCGGGTAGTCCGGGCTGGTCGCGTCGGGCAACGGCGCGCCGAGGTCCGTGTGCTCGTTGCCGAGCGCGACGACCATCGAAACGCCCTTGCGGTGCGCGTAGTTCAGCGCCCGCGTGGTGGCCTCGATGACGGTGCGCTGCTCGGCCTGCTCCTCGGCGGAGTCGGCCGGGTTCGCGCGGCAGTTGTAGAGCCACGGGTCGGTGTAGAAGCTCATGTTCACCACGTCGATGCCCGCGTCACCGGCGTAGGTCAACGCGTCGACAGTCGACTGCAGGAAGAAGAAGCCCGAGTCCTGGCCGGCGCGGATGTTCACCAGCGAGACGCCCGGCGCGACGCCCGAGACGCCGAAGCCGTTCACCGCCGCACCGATCGTGCCGGCGACGTGGGTGCCGTGGCCGTTGTCGTCGTGGTCCACGGGGTCGACGCAGCCGCGGTACTCGCACGGACCGTCCACCACGGCGCCGTTCACATCCGCGACGATGTCCCGCGTGAAGTTGCGCGAGTCGGCGCGGTCGAAGTTCGGCGCGATGTCCGGGTGACTGGCGTCGATGCCGGTGTCGATGATGCCGACCTTCACGCGCTTGTCACCGGGCTGCACGGTGCGCGCGAGGTCCGACCGGGTGGACTTCAGGCCCCAGAGCTCGTCGTCCAGCGGGTCTGTACCAGAAGCACCACGCTTGGCACCGGAAGCCTTCCCCCGGCCCTCCTTCTCGACCGCGTCGTGCTTCACCTTCTTGCCGTCCCGCGGCGCCGAGCCGATCGCCTTCGACCGGGCCGCGCCGAACACCGCGCTACTGGAAGACACCCGCGCCACGAAGCCCGAAGCCGCCGAAGCCGTGATCAGCCCGACGGCGTCGTTCCGGGCCACCACCGTCCCGCCGGCGGCCTCGACCGCGGCCACGGCGGCGCCGACGTCCGAACGCGCCAGCACCGTGAACTCCGTGACCGGGCCGGACACCCCCGCCGACGCGACCGGCACGAAGGAAGCCGCACCGAGCAGGGGTACCGCCAACACGGCGAGAAGCAGTCTGGGTCTTTTCACGAGTCCTCCTCCAACGCGAAAACCGACAATGCAACGTACATACCGGACACACGTCGCAGCAATCGTCAGGAGGAGGAACCCGACTAAAGTCAGGGCACCACGGACCGGGCTTCCGCGAAGTGACACGCCGAGAGGTGCCCGTCGGTGCGCGGCGAGAGCTCGGGCACCTCCGTGGCGCAGATGTCCTGCGCCTTCCAGCACCGCGTGCGGAACCGGCAGCCCGACGGCGGGTCGAGCGGGCTCGGCGGGTCGCCCTCGAGCCGGATGATCTGCCGCTGCCCGCGCACCTCCGGGTCGGCCACGGGCACGGCCGAGAGCAGCGCCTGCGTGTACGGGTGCGAGGGCCGCTCGTAGATCTCGTCCTCGGTGCCGATCTCCACGATCTTGCCCAGGTACATCACGGCCACGCGCGTGGCGAGGTGGCGCACCACGGACAGGTCGTGCGCGATGAACACGTACGACAGCCCGAACTCCGTCTGCAGGTCGCCGAGCAGGTTCATCACCTGCGCCTGGATGGAGACGTCCAAAGCGGACACCGGCTCGTCGCAGATGATCACCTTCGGCCGCAGCGCGAGTGCCCGCGCGATACCGATGCGCTGGCGCTGCCCGCCCGAGAACTGGTGCGGGTAACGGTTGAGGTGCTCGGGGTTGAGCCCCACCACGTCCAGCAGCTCGCGCACCTTCTGCGCGCGCGAACCCTTCGGCGCCACCTCGGTGTGGATCTCGAACGGCTCGCCGATGATGTCGCCGACCGTCATCCGCGGGTTCAGCGACGTGTACGGGTCCTGCAGCACGATCTGGATCTGGCGCCGCAGCCGCCGCAGCTCACCGCCGCTCAGCTTGAAGATGTCGCGGCCCTCGAACGTCGCCCCGCCCGCGGTCGGCTCCTCCAGGCGCATCAGCACCTGCGCGAGCGTCGACTTGCCGCAGCCCGACTCGCCCACCACGCCGAGCGTCTCGCCCGGCGCCAGGTCGAACGAGACGCCGTCGACGGCCTTGACGTGCCCGACGGTGCGCTTGAACAGCACGCCCTGGCGCACCGGGAAGTGCTTCACCAGCTCCTGCACGCTGAGAATCGGCTCAGACACGGCTTTCCACCACCTCTTCGGCGAAGTGACACGCACTGACCCGGCCGAACCCGAGACTGTGCAACGACGGCCGTTCCTCCGAACAGCGTTGCTCCGCCCGCTTGCACCGCGGGTGGAACGGACAGCCCGAAGGGATGTGGAGCAGGCTCGGCGGCAGCCCCTTGATCGTCTCCAGCGTCTGGCCCTTGAGATCCAGGCGCGGCAACGAGTCCATCAGCGCCGCCGTGTACGGGTGGCCCGGTGACTTGAACAGCTCGCGCACGTCGGCCTGCTCCACGATCCGGCCCGCGTACATCACGGCGATCCGGTCGGCGACCTCCGCGACCACGCCCAGGTCGTGGGTGATGAGGACCAGCCCCATCTGCCGTTCGCGCTGGATCTCGCCCAGCAGGTCCATGATCTGGGCCTGCACGGTCACGTCGAGCGCCGTGGTCGGCTCGTCCGCGATCAGCAGCACGGGGTCGAGCGCCAGCGACATCGCGATCATCGCGCGCTGGCGCATGCCGCCCGAGAACTGGTGCGGGTAGTCCTTCACGCGCCGCGCGGCGGCCGGGATTCGCACCAGGTCCAGCAGCTCGATCGCGCGCTTGCGGGCGTCCTGTTTGGACATCCCCTGGCGCACGCGCAGCTGTTCTTCGATCTGGAACCCCACGGTGAACACGGGGTTCAGCGCCGAAAGCGCGTCCTGGAAGATCATCGCGATCTCGGTGCCGCGCAGCTCGCGCCGCCGCTCGGGCGTGGCCGTGAGCAGGTCCTCGCCGCGGTAGCGGATCGAACCGCCGGTGATCACCCCCGGCGGCATGTCGAGGATGCCCATGATGGTCTGCGCGGTCACGCTCTTGCCGGAGCCGGATTCACCCAGCACCGCAAGGGTTTCGCCGGCGTGCACGGAGTAGCTCACGCCGTTGAGCACGTTGGCGACGCCGTCGGACGTGCGGAACTCCACCTGGAGGTCTTCGACCTCGAGCAGCAGTTCGTTCTGTGTATCGGTCATCGGCCGCTACCTCGACTTCGGGTCGAGCGCGTCGCGGATCCCGTCACCGAGCATCACGAACGCGAGCACGGTGATGGTGACGAACGCACCGGGGAACAAGAGCATGTGCGGGTCGGCCCGGAAGTAGTCGCGCGAGTCGCTGATCATCACGCCCCACGAGATCACCGGCGGCCGCACGCCGATGCCGAGGTACGCGAGCGTGGCCTCGGCGCCGATGGCCGCGCCGAGCGCGATGGTGGCGTAGACCAGCACCGGCGCGAGCGTGTTGGGCAGCAGGTGCCGGAACACGATGCGCGGCGTGCTGGCGCCGAGCGCACGAGCGGCCTTCACGTAGTCGAGCTGCTTCGCGACCAGCGTCGCCGAGCGCATGATGCGCATGGCGACCGGCCAGGTCAGCACCGCGATGGAGCAGACCACCTGCACGATGATCGTCACGGCGCCAGGGTTGGAGCCAGGCGCGTTGAACGTCGTGAGAATGACGATCGCGCCGAGCACGAACGGCAGGCCGGCGAAGATGTCGCCGAGCCGCGAGAGCAGGCTGTCGATCAGGCGGCCGTAGTAGCCGGCGAGGATGCCGACCAGCGAGCCGAACACCACCGTCAGGATCGTCGCGAACACCCCGACCAGCAGCGACGCGCGAGCGCCGTAGATGGTGCGGGTGTAGACGTCGTAACCCTGGTTGTCGTAGCCGAACCAGGCGTCGGACGACGGGCCCTGGTTGGCCTTCGTCAGGTCGCCCATCCCGGGGTCACCGTGCGCGAACAGTCCCGGCGCGACCGCGATGAGCACGATGAACACGATGATCACCGCGGAGATCACGAACGCCGGCTTGCGGCGCAGCTGGCGCCAGGCGTCACCCCACAGGCTGCGGGGCTTCTTCGCCTCGGTCGCGGAGTCGTCGATGCGCGACAGCTCCGCCGCGTCGACAGCCGTGCCCCCGACGAGGTTGGGGTCAGTCATAGCGGATCCTCGGGTCGAGAACGGCGTAGAGCAGGTCCACGATCAGGCTCATCAGCAGGTACACGAGCACGAGCAGCACCACGACGCCCACGACGGTGGCGCTCTCGCGGTTCTGGATGCCGCGGAAGATGAGCCCGCCCAGGCCGTTGATGTTGAACACGCCCTCGGTCACGATCGCGCCGCCCATCAGCGCGCCCAGGTCGGTGCCGAGGAACGTCAGCACCGGGATCACCGAGTTGCGCAGCAGGTGCACGCCGACCACGCGACTGTTGGGCTGGCCCTTCGCGATGGCCGTGCGGATGTAGTCGGCATGGCGGTTCTCCGCGATCGACGTTCTCGTGAGCCGCGCGACGTAGGCCATCGAGAGGCTGCCCAGCGCGATGCCGGGCACGATCAGCTCGCCGAAGCCCGGGTTGTCCGACACGCTCGTGTCGATGATGCCGAGCTCGGTGCCCAGCACGAGCTGTAGCACGATCGCGGTCACGAACACCGGCAGCGAGATGAGGAACGTGGTGGAGACGAGCACCAGATTGTCGAGGAAACCCTTGCCGCGCAAGCCGGTCAGCACGCCCGCGGTCAGGCCGATCACGGCCTCGATAAGCACCGCGACGAGCGCCAGGCGCAGCGTGATCGGGTAGGAGGTGGCGATCAGCTCGCCGACGGAGGTGCCGTTGAAGGTCTCGCCCCAGTCGCCCGTGAACAGGCTGCCGAGGTACTTGAGGTACTGCAGGATCAGGTTGTCGTTCAGGTGGAACTTCTCGGTCATCAGGTCGACGTAGGCCTGGGGGCAGGCCGTCTGACCGCACTTGCCCGAGAAGGGATCACCCGGGACGGCCCACACCAGCACGTAGATCAGGAAGGTCGTTCCGAAGAACACCGGGATCAGCTGGAGCAGGCGTCGCAGGACGTAGCGAATCATGCGTCAGTTCCTAGGAGTGCGCGCCGGGCGAGCCGCGAACCGTCCTTTTGAGACGGTCCGCGGCTGCCCTGGTGATGGGACGTCTTCTCAGCGCGTCACTTGGTGACCTCGACCGACGAGTAGTCGGCGCGGCGGCGGAAGTCGAGCGTCACGGTCTTGGTGTGCTTGGACTTCGCGGCCACACCCTTCTCGTCCCAGACCGGGATCGAGGGCAGGTCCTTGGCGATGGCGTCCTCGGCCTGCTGGTAGATCTTGATCGCGGCGTCCTTGTCCGGCGTGGAGTCGGCCTGCTCGAGGAGCTGGTCGACGGCCGGGTTGGTGTAGACCGAGTCGTTCGACGAGGCACCCGACCGGTAGATCGGGTTCAGGAAGTCCTCGATCGACGGGTAGTCGGCCGACCAGTCCGAACGGCCCATGCCGGTCAGCTTGTGGCCCGTCACGATGCTGCGCCACTGGCCGAAGTCCGTGGCCGGCACGAAGTCGCACTCGACGCCGAGCACGTTCTTGATGCTGTTGCACGCGGCCACCAGCGGCTCCTTGCGGCCACCGTCGGCGTTGGACGCGATGGTGAGCTTGCCCTTGAAGCCGGACTTCGCGAACGCCGCCTTGGCCGCGGTCGGGTCGAACTTGCAGAACTCGCACACGGCCGGGCGGTAGCCCTCGATGCCCTGCGAGACGTAGCCGTCGGCCGGCACGTAGGTGTCGTTCATGACGGTCTTGGTGATCTGCGTGCGGTCGATCGCCATGGAGATGGCCTTGCGCAGGTCGAGGTTGTCGTAGCCGGGCACGTAGTACGGCACGGCGATGGTGCTGATGCCGAGCAGGTGACCGATGACCAGGTTGTCCTTGAGATCGGTCTTGTACTTGCTGCCGGCCAGCGCCGAGGGCGGGAGCGTCTCGATGAAGTCGAGCTTGTTGCTCAGCAGGTCCTGGTACGCGGTTTCCTGGCTCGCGTAGATCTTGATGTCCAGGTCCTTGAACTTGACCTTGTCCTGGCCCTTGTAGTCGTCGTTGCGCGTCAGCTTGATGTCGACGTTCGGCGTGCGGCTGACGAACTTCATCGGGCCGTTGCCGATCGGGTGCTGCGCGAAAGCCTTGGGGTCCTTGAAGAACACGTCGGGCAGCGGTGCGAAGGCCGTGTAGCCGATCTTGGTGGCGAAGACCGAGAACGGCGCCTTCAGCGTCACCTGGAACTCGTAGTCGCCCTTCACGACCAGGCCGGACATCTTGTCCGTGGTCGGCTTGGCGTTGTCGTCGGCCGGGTGGACGTCGTCGTAGCCCTGGATGTTCTCGAAGAACGTGCTGTTGATCTGGCCGTTGGGCGAGTAGGCGCCGTAGTTCCAGGCGTCGACGAAGTTCTTGGCCTTGACCTCGGTGCCGTCGTGGAACTTCCAGCCCTGCTTGATCTTGATGTCGAAGACCTTGGAGTCGGTCGTGGTGATCGACTCGGCCATCTGGTTGTAGGGCTGCGCGTTGTCACCCTTGAACGCGACCAGCTCGGCGAACATCGCGTCGACGGCCTTCGAGCCACCCAGCTCGTTGGTGTTCGTGGGGATCAGCGTGTTCTGCGGCTCGGTGCCGTAGACGGTGAAGGTCCCGTTGGGATCCACCTCGCCGGACGACCCGCTACTGCTGGAGCCACCACCACACGCGGCCAGGACCAATGACAAGGTTGTCACCACCGCGGCGGCTCCCCAGAGCCTGCGTGAACGCCGCATCGTTCCCCTCCATCTCATGTTCCCGAAAAGTGAGATGGAGGTTATCGGGCTATTGGCGGTTTGTAACCAGATCGCTCGGTTGCAAAAGAGTGACAACCTTGTCGCTCACCCGGGCAGAGTACGACCAAGGTCTTGTTGATCACCGCGCGTGTCCGCGCTGCTCCACTCAGGCGAGGGACAGCGCGATTCCGTCGAGGATGTCGTGTTCGCTCACGATCAGCTGGTCCGGACCACCGCGTTTCGCGAGCTGCTCGGCCAGCACCTGCACGATCACCGCGCCCCCGCCGATCACGTCCACCCTGCCCGGATGGATCACGGGGTTGGCCGCGCGGGTGGCCCGGTCGGCCGCCAGCAGGCTCGTCGCGAGGCGGTCGATCTCGGCGTGGGAGAGCTTCGACAGGTGCGTTCGCTCGGAGTCGTACTCGGGCAGCTCCTGGGCGACCGCTGACAACGTGGTCACCGTGCCGGCGACCCCGATCCAGGTCTTCGCCTTGGCCACGTCGACGACGTCGAAGGCCTCGGTGAGGATGGTCTCGGCGGTGGTTTTCGCCCGGGCGATTTCTTCGTCGGTGGGCGGGTCACCCTTGAGGTCGCGCTCGGTGATGCGGACGCAGCCGATGTCCACGGACTTGGCCGCGAGCACCTCGGCGCGCTGCCCGTCCCACGTGCCGAGGACGAGCTCGGTCGAGCCGCCGCCGACGTCGACGACCACGAAGGGACCGTCGTCCGGGTCCTGCTCCCCGACCGCGCCGGTGAAGGACAGCCGCGCTTCCTCGTCGCCGCTGATCACTTCGGCCTCGACGCCGAGCGTCTCGCGCGTCATGGCGAAGAACTCGTCGCGATTGCTGGCGTCCCTGGTGGCAGAGGTGGCGACCATCCTTATTTTTTCGACGCCCTTGCGCCGCGCCGCGATCGTGTAGTCGGCGAGGGCTTTTCGCGTCCGCTCCAGCGCTTCCGGCGCCAGGCGCCCGGTGGCGTCGACGCCCTGGCCGAGGCGCACGATGCGCATCTCGCGGTGCAGGTCGCGCAGGTCCACCGTGCCGTCGTGGCGCGGCGTCAGCTCGGCGACGAGCAGGCGGATGGAGTTGGTCCCACAGTCGATCGCGGCTACACGAGGCATGGCGTCGACCTTACTGGGTCGAGGTCAGGACGCTGGGGCGTTGCTCGTCGGGCTCGGTGAGCCGCTGCTGTCGTCGGGCTGTGTGGAGCTCGGCGGGGCGCACGGCGGGAGGCTCGTGGTGGTGGTCGTGGTCGTGGTGGTGCTGCTCGGCGGTGTGCTGTCCTGCGTCGTACTGGATTCGCAGGTCGGCGTGGTGCTGGTAGTGGTAGTGGTGTCGGTCGAGGTGCTGCTGCTGGGGCCGTTCGGCGGCAACGACGTCTGCGGCGGCCCACTCGGCGGCGTACTGGACACCGGTGGCGGCGGCACAGCCGGCGGCGGCGGGTTCACGCCCGCATTGGGCGCCCCGACGGGAATCTGGCTGTCCGGCAGCGGCGCGACGCCGTTGCGGTAGGCCTCGGCCCAGAGGATGACGGTGTTCACGTACACGTCGGAGTTGTTGTAGCGGTAGATCGCCGTGCGCAACTGGTCCGGGTTCGCGACGTCCAGGCCGCCGGAGCAGAGGTAGCGCGCCGTGGCCAGCGAGGCGTCGAACAGGTTCTCGGGGTCGGCGGTGCCGTCGCCGTTCCCGTCGGACGCGTACTCGCGCCACGTCGCGGGGATGAACTGCGCCGGCCCCACCGCGCGATCCCAGACGGTGTCGTGGTCCAGCACGCCGCCATCGGTGTCGGGGATCGCCGCGAAGGGCCCGGTCCCGTTGAGCTCCGGGCCGAGGATCGGCTCGAGCGCCGTGCCCGCCGCGTCGACGTATCCACCCCGCGCGTGGTTGGACTCGATCCGCCCGATGCTGGCGACCAGCGCCCAGTCGATGTGGCAGATCGGCTGCTCGTGGGCCAGGATGTCCGCCGCGTTGTGATACGCGGCCAAGGCGGTGGTCGGGATGCCAAGGGGCCCGGTGGGCAACTCGTAGGCAGGCAACGGCAGCGGGACGGGGGAGTCGGGCAGGCTGCCGTCGACAGCGACCTTTTCCACCTGGGGGTTCTGGGGGTCGTAACCCTGCTCGAGGGCTACGTCTTTGGTGTGGGTCGTCGGCAGACCGGCCGTCCACGCCCCGATGGCCAGCGTTGCGGCGATCGCCGGCACGACCGCCAGGATCCCGACGGCGATGGAGAACGCGTTCCGGTGCTTCGCGGTGACCTTTCGGCTGCGGTACCGGGCTTTCCTCGTGGCGATCCGCAGTGCTCGCGGGCTGTGACTCGGCGGGGCTTGATCGGGCCTTGACCAGCGGCGGGGTCTGTCTTGGTCTTCTTCAGCGTCAGCGTCAGCCTCAGCTTCCGCTGCTTCTGCTTCGCCCGCTTCGCTTACTTCGGCAGCGGCTCCGGCTCCGTCTTCACCTGCTCCGACCACTTCGCCGACCTCGGCAGCGGCTCCGACTTCGCCTTCTTCACCCGCTCCGGCCAATTCGCCGACTTCGCCTGCTGCGGTTTGAGCAACACCGACCTGCGCTTCTGCCTCGGCATCGGGTGCCACGACCTCGGTTCCACCGGCTACCTCGGCGTGAGCTTCGTCGACTTCGCCCGCTTCAGCCTGGGCCGCTTCGCCCTCCGCGGCGCTCGCAGCTCCGACTCCTTCACCCTGGGCCGCAGCTTCGCCGCGCGCTTCGACTTCAGCCGCGCCACCTTCACCCGCCGCGGCCTGACTTCCTTGCCCTTCGTCGGCTTGCACAGCTTCAGCGGCTTCGACTCGCACTACAGCTTCGCCGACTGCCGCGGTCGCGTCGGCCCTGGCATCTGCGGTGGCTCCGGTCCCAGCCCCCTGCGGCTCGGCGTCGTCTGCCGCCTCAGGTTCGGTCGCTTGAGCTGGTTTGGCTTCGGCGTTGTCGGTGAGGGCTCCGTCGTCCGGTGTATCCGATTCGCGCCGAGCGTCCCCAGCCAAATCTTCAGCCTTGGCTGCGATCCCCGGGCCCTGCGCGTTTTCGCCATCAGCCGCATGCTCGTTGTTGCCGCCTTCGGCTTCTTCGCGGCCCTCATCGCCCGGCGGTTCTTCGTCGTCCACGTCTGCGATCACGGCGTGTTCACCAGCGCCCAGCTCTGACTGGGCTTCCTCGGTCGAACTGTCGGCCTGGCCCGTGATCTCCTCGGCGGGAGCCCCACTGGCGGCCAGCTCGGTCGAGCCCTCGTCGGCGGTCTCCGCATTAGAGGGTTCCTCGCCGAGGTTCTGGCCGCCACCGTCCACATCGCTCGCCTCGACTTCGGCCGAAGCCTCATCGCGAGGGGCGTCGCCGTGGGGTCCATTGCGGAGCTTCCGGGCGATGTGCCCGAGTCCGCGTGGCGCCCGCATGGTCCGAACCCTCCTCCGGGTCACCCGGTGATGAGCCCGATGGTTGCCTACGTCGTGTGAAGATTCCGTACTCAGCTTGGCGGCGGGTCACCCGTACGGGAACCCACAGATGCAGTAACTGCCCGCCTGTCCGGACTATCTGCACACGAGACGGAAGCGTTACCCCTCTTCGACTGCCGCGCACTCGCCCGAGGGCCAGCCCTGGGTGTGGAGCCAGGCAAGGGTCTCGTCACCGAAGGGGTTGACCCCCGGGCCTGCGGCGAGGGTGTGAGCGAGGTGGACGTGGAGGCACTTCACGCGCCCCGGCATGCCGCCGGCGGTGACCTGCGTGCCGAGGGACTCGATGGCGTCGCGCTCGGCGAGGTAGGTCTCGTGCGTGCGCAGGTACGCCGCGGCGAGCTCCGGGTCGGTCTCGAGCCTTGCGGTCATCTCCTTCATCACGCCGGACGCCTCCAGCGTGCCGACCAGCGACGTCAGCCGCGGGCACGTCAAGTAGTAGAGCGTGGGGAACGGGGTGCCGTTCTCGAGCCGCGGGCTCGTCTGCACCACCGACGGGTGCCCGCTCGGACACCGCGCCGCCACGGCCCGCAACGCACGCGGCGGCCGCCCGAGCTGCTCCTTGATGATCTCCCGGTCTGCATCGGAGACCGGCTCGAAGCGGGGGGTTTCCGTGCTGCTGTTGCTGCTGTTCACGCCCCCCAGGTTAGTGCCGCCGACGCCCGGCCCCTCCGCCACCTCCGCCTGAACCCCCGACTTATCCACAACTCGACTCCCCTGTGGACAACTCGGCCGCCCACGTCCTCGACCGCCGTTTTCGCCGGCCCCCGCCGATAGAATGGGATGGGGACGCCCCCCTTGGGAGGGCGGGGGCCTGTGGTCCCGGCGGCGGCGTCCGATAAGTGCCCAAGCGAGGCCAGACGCGGCGGGGATCGCGGGCGTTATGGCGCGTCCACGCGATCCACGTGCCGTGTCACAGCCCACTGACACCAGGCGTTTTCACGCCCACCCGAGACACCTCCACCCCCGCGTCGTCCCCCGCGTCATCCTCCGCCTCCCACCGCAGCAGGTCACCCGGCTGGCACTCCAGCACCTCACAAAGCGCCGCCAGCGTCGCGAAGCGAACTGCCTTGGCGCGGCCGTTCTTCAGCACCGCCAGGTTCGCCGGTGTGATTCCCACGCGGTCCGCGAGCTCGCCCACCGACATCTTCCGCCGGGCCAGCATCACGTCGATGTCGACGGCGATGGGCATCAGATCACCTCGTCGAGCTCGGCCTGCAGCTGCTTCGCCTCGACGTCGCGCGCGACGGCCCGGGCGAGGAGCATCCGCAGGACCAGCACGATGAGCGCGACGCCCAGGATGGCGACGCCGATCCCGCCCATGATGAGGGTGACGCCGGGGTCGTCGCGCTGGCCGGGTGCATTGATGGCCGTGACCGCGAACCACACGAGGGCCGCCGCCACGATCGCGCCGATGACGGTGTCGACGTAGCGGAAGGCGGCGTGGGTGAACACGGTGCCGCGGCGCACCATCGTCACCAGCCGCCACACGCTGACCACGGCGACCTGCACCGTCACCAGGCCCAGGATCGCGAGGAGGCGAAACGCGGTCAGCGGCAGCGTCCCGTCCTCCGGGTCACTCCCGGTGACCAGCACCCACACCATCAGCACCTGGATCAGCACGGTTCCGGTGAGCACCACCGCGAGCACCGTGCGCAGCGCGTTCACTGCCAGCTTTCCCACAGGCCAACCTCCCATCGAGTTACGATGGGAATCTATCGATTTTCGATAGATTAGGCAAGCCGCAAAAGAGAAACGGCGGGGTACCCGAAGGCACCCCGCCGCTCAACCCAAAACCAGACCGTCACCCACCGGAAACCGAGTCCCACAGCTTCTCGTACCAAGACCCCTGCGGAACCGCCGCCGGGTTGGCCGCGGGAGGCGGCGCGGAAGGCTGGTCCTCCGGCAGCTGCACGATGTACGGCGTCTCCCCCGGCTTCACGTACCGCAGCCGACGGCGGGCCTCCGCCTCGATCTGCGCCGGGTCGCTCAGCTGGGCCTTGCGGTCGCGCAGGACGTCGACTTCCTTCTGCAGCTGGGCTTGCTGCGCCTCCTGGTCACGCACTTCCGACCGCTGGCTCAGATACGTCCGCAGCGGCACCGCGACGGTGAACGCCAGCGCACACACGACGATCGCCACCACGGCCGCGCGCCGGGTGGTCGACATGCCGAGCACTTTGGCCGCGCCCGACGCGCGTTTCGCCGCGAGGCCACGGCGTAGCCGAGCCCTCGTCGTCTCCGCTGACGAAGCCTCCGCCGTCCGACGCCGGGCCGACGCGGGGCGACGGGCCCGTGTGGACCCGCCTCCCTCGGCGCGCCGCGTCCGCGTGGACCCGGCGCCGTCGGCTCGGCCTCCGCGGCGGCTGCGCGCCCTCCCCCGGTCGGCCATGGAAACCCTCAGGCCTCCGCGGTGAACCGCGGGAAGGCGAGGTCGCCGGCGTAACGCGCGGCGTCCGCCAGCGTCTCCTCGATGCGCAGGAGCTGGTTGTACTTCGCGATCCGCTCGCCGCGTGCCGGGGCGCCCGTCTTGATCTGGCCGACGCCCGTGGCGACCGCAAGGTCCGCGATGAACGTGTCCTCGGTCTCGCCGGAACGGTGGCTCATCATCGACTTGTAGCCGTACGACGTGGCCAGCGACACCGCGTCCAGCGTCTCCGACAGGGTTCCGATCTGGTTGACCTTCACCAGCAGCGCGTTGGCGGCGCGGCGGGTGATGCCCTCTTCGAGGCGGTCCGGGTTGGTGACGAACAGGTCGTCGCCGACGAGCTGGACCTTGTCGCCGACCTCGGCGGTCAGCTGGACCCAGCCGTCCCAGTCGTCCTCGCTCAGCGGGTCCTCGATGGACACGAGCGGGTAGTCGCGCAGCAGTTCGGCGTAGTAGGCCGACATCTGCTCGGCGCTGCGCTTGGTGCCCTCGAACGTGTAGGCGCCGTCGGCGAAGAACTCGGTGGCGGCGACGTCCAGCGCGAGCGCGACGTCGCGGCCCGGCGCGTAGCCGGCCTTCTCGATGGCCTGCAGGATCAGGTCGAGCGCCTCGCGGTTGTTGCCGAGGCTCGGCGCGAAGCCGCCCTCGTCGCCGAGGCCGGTGGACAGGCCGCGGCCCTTCAGCACGCCCTTGAGCGCGTGGTAGACCTCGGTGCCCCAGCGCAGCGCCTCGCGGAACGACTCGGCGCCGATCGGCGCGATCATGAACTCCTGGATGTCCACGTCGGTGTCGGCGTGGGCGCCACCGTTGAGGATGTTGAGCATCGGCACGGGCAGCACGTGCGCGTTCGGCCCGCCCAGGTAGCGGAAGAGTTCCAGCTCGGCCGACTCGGCGGCGGCCTTCGCGACGGCCAGCGAGACGCCGAGGATCGCGTTGGCGCCCAGGCGCGACTTCGCGGGCGTGCCGTCGAGGTCCACGAGCTTCTGGTCGACGATCCGCTGATCCACGGCGTCGACGCCGACCAGGTCCGGACCGATCTCGTCGAGCACCGCGGCGACCGCGCGCTCCACGCCCTTGCCGTTGTAGCGACCGGTGTCCCCGTCACGCAGCTCGACTGCTTCGTGCTCGCCGGTGGACGCACCCGACGGGACAGCGGCCCGCGCCAGCGTGCCGTCGTCGAGCGCCACCTCCACCTCGACGGTCGGGTTGCCACGCGAGTCCAGAATCTCGCGCGCGCCTACCTGCTCGATGAGAGCCACGCCATGCTCCTCAGTGGGTCGTGCCTGCGGTGACGCCGCCCAGAGTAGCCGTCCGCGGCTTTCACCCGTTGGAGGCACGGCCATTCCGCTCAGTGCCCGTCAGTGGGCTTCCGAGCCCTCCGGCCGCACTTCACGCCACCCGGACGGCAGCTCGACGATCTCCGACGTCTGCTGCCAGAACGTCCAGCTGTTGCCCCCGGGATCCGCCACCGTGAACACGCGCGCGCCGTACGGCTGGTCCTGCGGCGGCTCCGGCTCGGCGTCCTCGCCCAGCGCCGAACGCACGCGCTCGTACTGCGCGTCGACGTCGGTCACGTAGATGATGTTGAGCTGCCCGACCGGTCCCTCGACGCCCTTGGCCGCCCAGTACTCGGAACCGACGCCGGCGAGCTGGACCGTTCCGGTGCCCGCGCAGAGCGTCGCCTGGAAGACCTCCCCGGACGCGTCCTCGAACCGCACTTCCTCCCGGAAGCCGAAGACCCTGGTCAGCCACTCCAGCGCCGCCGTCGCGTCGGTGTAGTAGAGGTAGGGCGCCAGGCCCAGGTAGCCGGGTTCCTGTCCGCTGCTCATGGCAGGACAGTCCACCACGACCCGTCCGCCGCCTCGTGCGAGGCCCTCCGGAGCGGTATCGTCGGAGTGACCATGACGGACGCCGCAGCAGCACCAGAGCCCACCGGCGAAGACCGTTTCCGCGCCTTCCGCCAGGCCGAGGATCTGGTCGAACGCCACCGCCCGCTCGACGCGCTCAAGGCGCTCGAACCCCTGCTCGACGAGACGGACAAACCGAGCGTCCAGCTCCTCGCGGGCCGCGCGTACTTCCACTCGGCGCAGCTGCGCCGGGCGGAACGCGCGTTCACACGAGTCCTCGAGCTGGATCCGACGGATCACTACGCCCGCTTCGTCCTCGGGCGGACCCTCCAGCGCCTCGGCCGGTTGGCCGAGGCGCTGGCGCAACTGCGGATGGCTTCGGCGATGAACCCCGTGCCGGAGTACCTGGAGGCGATCGCGGAAGTGACGGCGCGGATCACGTTGCAGGATCGCTGACGGGCTGTTCGGGCTCCGCGCCTTTCCCGATCGGCGCTGTCGGGCTCGGTCTTCTGGCCGGTCAGCGGTTGCGCGGGTGTGGCCTTTCGGCGCCGCCGCTCGGCCGGTCGGCTGATCCGGCGGACCCTCCTCGTGGGCGAATCTTGAGTCATCACGGAGAACGACCCGAGGAGCTCGAGATGAACGTCTTCACCTTCATCGCCGTCTACGCCGGCCTTGCCGTCCTGCTGCTGGCGGCGCTCTCGCCGGTGATCGTCGAGCTGGACGCGCGGTTCCCGGCCGGCCGCCGCCAGCGCGCCGCCGCCGCTTCGCCCGCCACTCCCGCCGCGCCGCGTCCGGCGAAGGCCCTCAAGGGCACGCGGATCACCGCCCACGCCTGAGGTGCAAGTGACGCGCCGCTCTGGCACGGCGCGAGTGCGGCACCCTGCCAACTCGCCGACTTATCCACACCGTGACTCTCGCCCGCGAGGTTGTCCACAGATTCCGCGAAACCCGTTGCCGGGCCGCTGACCTCGGTAGACTGGGTTCGGGGACGCCCCCTCGGGAGGGCGGGGGCCTGTCTTCCCGACCCGCTGTCAGGGAGCGACGCTCGCCGCAGCGTACGAGTCCGCGGCGGAGAACACGCTCTGCACGTAATCCACCGAAGCGTTGTAGAACAACATCGCGCGCCACCAGCCCGTGGGAGTGCCGAGGTCGTCGCCACCGGAGCAGAGGTAGCGGGCGGCCGTGAAGGCGGCGTCGTCGATGTTCTGGGGGTTGGCGGGTTTGCCGTCGCCGTTGGCGCGTTCGGCGTACTTCTTCCACGTCGCCGGGGTGAAGTGGAGCGGGCCGAGTTCGTGGTCGGCTTTGCGGTCGCCGTCGAGGGCGCCGGAGTCGGTGTCCGCGCCGACGGAAGCGCCGACGACAGCGGGAGTCATGTCACCCGAGGAAGACACGGTCAGCGAAGGCGTGGCCAGATGGCCGATGCCGGCGAGGGTCGCCCAGGACAGGTGGCAAGCCGGTTTCTGACGGCGCATCCACATTTCCGCGCGGCCGTACGCGGCGAGAACCCGAGCGGACAGCTGAGTCTTGCCCGCCACGCGCGCGGCCCACGCGTCCAGCTCCGCCTGGTCCGATTCCGTCGGACGGTCGGGCGGGGCGGCCAAACCGGCGCGCGGAGCCGTAGCACCCGATTGGGGACGCTGCGGTGGCACCGAGAACGACGACGTCGCAGCAGGAACGGGCGGAGCGGCCGAAGGAGCCGGGTTACGCACCCCGATCGTCACCACCAGCACGATCCCCGTGAGTACCAGCCCCAGCGACAACGCGATCCGGCTGACGTAGCGACGAGGCGGAGACGTCGTCTGAGTGGTATCGGCCACCCGGACAGGTTACTTCTCCCACCTTCGCGTGACGCCACATCGGGTGATCACGAAACGCCTCGCGCCAGGCGTCCCGAGCCGGACACGGCCAGGCCCCGATCGAACACTCCCCGATGCCGTTCCGCCTCACAAAAGGCAAGCGGACGGTTAACTCCCAGCCCCAGCCGCCCACATCACACAATTCGTTATGGATCCGCCGTTCACCCCGCTGACCTGCGGTTACCCTAACCTAACCCGACCGGGTAGTCCGTTTTGTCCGATCACTCAGGGGTTCCCGGGCGTACGCTCCTCTGGACTTACAGGCAAGCCTTACCTAAAAACATCAGGTCAGGTATGCGGAGGAGGGCTGAGCAGTGGTGTTTTCGAGCGCGCTCATCGGGTTGCGCGAGGGGCTCGAAGCCGCCCTCGTGGTCAGCATCCTGGTGGCGTTCCTGGTCAAGACGGACCGGCGCCACGCGCTGAAGTTCGTGTGGCCGGGCGTGGGTGCCGCGGTGCTGCTGTCGGTCGCCGTCGGCGCGATCCTGACCTACAGCACCGCGCAGCTGAGCTTCGAGCACCAGGAGCTGCTCGGCGGCAGCCTCTCGATCGTCGCGGTCGCGTTCGTCACGGCGATGATCTTCTGGATGCGCAAGGCTTCCAAGCAGATGGCCGCGGAGCTGCGCGGCAAGATGGAGGACGCGCTCAACGTCGGCCCCGCCGCCGTGCTGCTGCTGTCGTTCCTCGCCGTCGGCCGCGAAGGCCTCGAGACGGCCGTGTTCTTCTACTCCGCCGTGCAGACCGCGCAGTCGGACACGATCCAGCCGCTCATCGGGTTCGTGGTCGGCATCGCCGCCGCGATCGTGATCGCGTACCTGCTCTACCGCGGCGCCGTGCGGTTCAACCTCGCGAAGTTCTTCACGGTCACCGGCGTGCTGCTGGTGTTCGTCGCCGCCGGCGTGCTCGGCTACGGCCTGCACGACCTTCAGGAAGCCGGCTTCATCCCGGGCCTGACCACCCTCGCGTTCGACGCGTCGAGCGCGCTGCCGGAAACCTCCTGGTACGGCGCGCTGCTCAAGGGGATCTTCAACTACTCACAGCAGACCACCGTGCTGCAGGCGATCGCTTGGGTCGCCTACGTGGTGATCGTGCTCCCGCTCTTCCTCAAGCCCACCAAGAAGAAAACCGTCACGGCTGAAGCCGCTGCGGCCGCTGTCAAGGAGTGACCGTGCCCCTTTCTCCCAGAACCCCACTGGCCGTGCTGGCCGGAGTCGGCGCCCTCGTGGCCCTGTCCGCGTGTGACAGCACCGATTCCGCGTCGAGCGGCTCCGGCGCGGCGGGCCCGATCAAGGTCGAGGCCTCCGACAGCACGTGCGCCGTCGCCGTGAATACCGCCAACGCGGGCAACGTGACGTTCGAGATCACCAACAAGGGCACCAAGGTCACCGAGTTCTACCTCTACGCCGAGGGCGACCGGATCATGGGCGAGGTCGAGAACATCGCCCCCGGCCTCAACCGCCGGCTCATCGTCGAGGTCCCCGAAGCCGGCAAGTACCAGACGGCGTGCAAGCCGGGCATGGTCGGCAACGGCATCCGCGGCGACTTCACCATCACCGGCGGCGCGCAGAAGCAGACCGACACCAACGCGCAGAAGGCCGAAGCCACCAAGAGCTACGCCACCTACGTCGCCAACAACACCGCCGCGCTCGAGACCGAGACGCAGAAGTTCGTCGACCTCGTGAAGGCCGGCAAGGTCGACGAGGCCAAGGCCGAGTACGCCACCACGCGCGTGTACTACGAGCGCATCGAGCCCGTCGCGGAGAAGTTCGGCGACCTCGACCCGCTGATCGACGTGCGCGAGGCCGACCTCGAGTCGGGCCAGCAGTTCACCGGTTTCCACCGGCTGGAGAAGGACCTGTGGGTCACCGGCCTGCAGCCCGACAGCCCGCAGGTCGCCGACAAGCTGCTCACCGACGTCAAGGACCTGGTCACCAAGACCAAGACGCTGCAGCTGAGCGCGCTCGACCTCGCCAACGGTGCCAAGGGCCTGCTCGACGAGGTCGCCACCGGCAAGATCACCGGCGAGGAAGAGACGTTCTCGCACACGGACCTGTGGGACTTCCAGGCCAACGTGGACGGTTCGAAGGGCGCGATCGCTTCGCTGCGCCCGATCCTGCAGGAGCGCGACCCGGCTCTGGTGTCCACTCTGGACAAGCAGTTCGCCAACGTGCAGTCGCTGCTGGACAAGACGCGCGTGGGTGACGGGTTCAAGTACTACAACCAGCTGTCGCAGGACGAGATCAAGGCGTTCGCCTCGGCGGTCGACGCGCTGAGCGAGCCGCTGAGCAAGGTCGCGGAGGTTGTGTCGAAGTGAACGAAGAGGGCACCCGCGTCTCCCGCAGGAAGCTGTTCGGCCTGGCGGGAGCGGGGGTCGCCCTGGCCGGCGCGGGAGCGGCGGCCGGGGTCGGCATCGACAGGATGGGTGGCTCCACCGCACAGGCCGCGGTGACCACTGTGGACTTCCACGGCGAGCACCAGGCCGGCATCGTCACGCCGACCCAGCAGAACTTGCACTTCGCCGCGTTCGACGTGACGACGACCGACGTCGGCGAGCTGCGGCAGCTGCTGCGCACGTGGACTTCGGCGGCGCGGCGGATGACGGCCGGGCAGGAGGTCGTGCCCAACGGAGCCGTCGGCGGCGCGGCCGAAGCCCCGCCCGGCGACACGGGCGAGGCGCTGGACCTGCCGGCGTCCGACCTGACGTTGACGATCGGCTTCGGCCCGTCGCTGTTCGACGGCCGGTTCGGGCTCGCGGCGAAGCGGCCGGCGCAACTGATCGACCTGCCGCTGTTCCCGAAGGACAAGCTCGACCCCGCGCGCACCGGCGGTGACCTGTGCATCCAGGCGTGCGCCAACGACCCGCAGGTCGCCGTGCACGCCGTGCGCAACCTCGCGCGGCTCGGCTTCGGCGTCACGGAGGTGCGCTGGTCGCAGCTCGGCTTCGGGCGCAGCTCGTCGACGTCGCGCGAGCAGGCCACGCCGCGCAACCTGTTCGGTTTCAAGGACGGCACCAACAACATCAAGTCCGAGGACACCGATTTCCTGCGCGACGAGGTGTGGGCCGTGGCCGGTGACGGCCAGACCTGGATGGCGGGCGGCTCGTACCTGGTGGCGCGGCGGATCCGGATGCACATCGAGACGTGGGACCGCGAGCCGCTGGAGGGCCAGGAGCAGATCGTCGGCCGCACCAAGGGTTCCGGCGCGCCGCTGGGCCAGACGGCGGAGTTCGACGAGGTCGACCTGGGCGTCCGCGGCGAGGGCGGCGTGCCCCTGATCGCCGACGACGCGCACATCCGGCTGGCTTCGCACCAGACGTTGAACGGGACCCGGATCCTGCGGCGTGGCTACAACTTCGTCGACGGTTCCGACGGCGTCGGCCACCTCGAAGCCGGACTGTTCTTCCTGGCTTTCAACCGCGATACGCGCAAGCAGTACGTGCCCATGCAGCAGGCGCTGTCGTCGAAGGACGCGATGATGGAGTACGTGCAGCACACGGGTTCGGCGCACTTCGCGGTTCCGCCGGGCCTCACCCCCACCTCGAACTGGGGCGACGGCCTGTTCGCTTGACTTCAAGTGGGGTTGAACTTGCACGGTGGAGTGCATGTTCACCTCAGCAGAACTCGACTACCTCGCCACGCAGGGTCTCGGGCGGCTCGCCACGCAGCAGCCGAACGGGACCCTGCAGGTCAGCCCCGTGGGCTTCACCTACAACGCTGACGCCAAGGCCATCGACATCACCGGCTACCACCTGACGCAGAGCCGCAAGTACCGCAACGTCGCCGCCAACGGCCGCGCCGCCTTCGTGGTGGACGACCGTCCGTCGCTGAACCCGATGCGCGTGCGCTGCCTGGAGATCCGCGGCCGCGCGGAGGTGCTCACCGACGTGTTCGCGCCGGACGGGCACCTCGACGGAGCGGTCATCCGGCTCCACCCGGAACGCATCATCAGCATGGGCATCGACAACGCCGATGTGCCGCCGTTGGAGATGAAGCCGAACAACCGCAACGTCTGAGGCCGCTACCGGATCGTCGGCCAGAACCCGCACCGCTGCTCGGCCACCGCGTCCACCGGCTGGATCGCGAGGGGTGCACGGGGCCGGCGGCGGGGGTTCAGTGCCGGGGAACCAGCGCCGGCGTCGCCCGTCCTCGACGTCGAACGGTGCGTTCACGCTTCCGCCCCCGCGCAAGGCACCGGTGCGCGATCATGCTTGCATGGTGACCAAATCCGAGGACGGGCGTTATCCGTCGACCGAGCCACACGAGTCGGGCACGCTGGAGGTCGGCGACGGCCATTCGCTGTACTGGGAGGTGTCGGGCAACCCCGACGGCAAAACGGCCGTCGCGCTGCACGGTGGTCCCGGCTCGGGGAGCTCTCCGGGAACGCGGAGCCTGTTCGACCCGGACCGTTACCGCGTGGTCCTGTTCGACCAGCGCAACTCCGGGCGCAGCACCCCTTCGGCGACCGACCCGGTCGTCGACCTGTCGGCGAACACCACCCAGCACCTCGTCGCCGACATCGAGGCCCTGCGGGTCCACCTGGGAATCGAGCGCTGGCTCGTGTGGGGTGGCTCGTGGGGCGTCACGCTCGCTCTCGCCTACGCGCAGGCACATCCGGAGCGCGTGACCGAATTGGTGCTCGCGGCCGTGACCAACGGCGACCACCGCGACACCGACTGGATCACTCGTGACATGGGCCGCGTTTTCCCGCGCGAGTGGGAAAAGTTCCGCGATGGCGTACCCGCCGCCGAACGCGACGGCGACCTGTCAGCGGCCTACAGCCGGCTGCTCCACGACCCCGACCCCGAGGTCCGCGCCAAGGCCGCACACGGGTGGTGCGAGTGGGAGGACACGCACATGTCGCTGGCCCCCGACGCCGCACCGCGCCTGGCGATCGCCGACCCGGCGTTTCAGCTGACCTTCGCCCGCATCGTGACCCACTACTGGTCCCACGGCTGTTTTCTGGACGACGGGCAGCTGTTGCGTGACATCGAGCGGCTCCACGGGATTCCCGCCGTGTTGATCCACGGGCGCTACGACGTCAGCGGTCCGCTCAGCACAGCCTGGGCGCTGCACCGGGCCTGGCCCGGAAGCGAACTCGTGGTTCTCGACGACACCGGTCACGGCGGCGGCAGCATGACCGCGGCGATCATCGCCGCCACCGACTGCTTCGCCCGCGATCAAGACCAGTGATCGTTGCGCCCTAGCGCCGGTTGCCGTACCCGCCCCCCGTGCGGGTACGGCAACCGGCGGTTCTCAGCGGCGGGCCCCCGCCACCGCGTAAACCCCCGTGCCCAGCAGGAACAACGTGCCAGCGAGCCACCAGGACACAGCGACGTCCGCGGGCTGCAGCGGCCACGCCACCACCTCGTACAGGCCCTGTGGATCATGCGGTGCGAACAACGCGACCACGATCCACAGCAGCGGGAACGTCCACCCGAACTGGCCGCCGAACGCGAAAGCCGCCAAGCCCGCCAGGCCGACGAGGCCGAGGCCGTCGCGCAGGATCACGGCGGCCGGGATCGCGGACGCCTGCACCGCCAGCAGGACTCCGACGGCGAGGGCGCCGAGCACGACGAGGTGCACCAGCCGCCGCGGGAACCAGCCGAACGCGGCGGTGCGGTCGAGGTCCACGTCCTGGCCCGACAATCCGGTGGCCGCGACGGCGATCGACGCGCCCAGCGCCAGCGAGGCGAACACCACCGACCAGTCGGCGCCGGCGAGGACGCGGATCACCACCGGACACAGGACCAGGGCCGCGAGAGACGCGGGCAGCCGGCGCGAGCGGGCGTAGAGCGTCATCCACCTCATCGCGACGCTCCGGTCAGCAGCGCGTACGGGTCACCGGAGCAGGTCTGCTGGGCCTGGCGTGCCGCGGCGACGCGCGTGAGCTGCTCGGAAGCGGGCAAGGCGCGCAGCTTCGTCCACGCGTCACGCATCGACGTGGTCATCGAGGGGCCGTAGATGTCGGCGTGGGGCGGGGTGACCAGGTCGCCGAGCAGCCACGAGGCGACGACATAGCGGGCCGCCGAGTCGGTGACCGCACCGGAGCACACGGGGGCGCTCGCGAGGATCTCGTACTCGAGGGTCCGACCGGTTGTGCCACGCAGGAGGTAGCTGTCGCGGCGCACGACGAGCGCGGTCGGGTCACCGGGGCCGTGGCTGACGTACTCGGAATCGGTCGTCTCCACGATGTGCGTCGGCGCAGAAGGCAGCTTTGCCAGCCGAGCCAGGGCGTCCTTGCCCGGACCGGCCACAGTGGACAGCCAGTCGGCATGCAGGGTGGTGACGCACACCGGACCGTCGCACACGGGCTTGCCCGCGCCGGTGCTGTCGGTGAAATTGTCGGCGGCCGAGGCCGGGAAGAGCGGAAGGGCGACGGCCAGCCCGACGACGGCCGGCAGCACCGCGGACCAGCGCCGCGCGGCCAGCACGAGGAACCCCGTCGCGGCCAGGCCCAGCAGCCAGCACAGCTGGCCGATCGACACGGCGAGAACCGGCTCGACGAGTGGGCTGCTCGGCTGCGTGATCGTGGGCGAGAGCAGCGCGATGCGATTCGGCACCGCCTGCTCCACCGAGCTGCCACGTTCCCCGGCGATCTGCAGCACCACGCCCACCACAAGCGCCACGACCCCGGCGGCCGGGGCCGTCAACGGGTGCGGCAGCAGCCGGCCGACGGCGAGCCCCACGGCGACACCCGCGACCACCGAAGCGATACCGACCAGCAGCGGCAGCACCCACGTGAACGTGAACCGCCCGTCGTTCGCGATCACCTGCCCGAGCCCGACCGCGACGATCACGAGGTAACCGACCACAGCGGCCAGTCCCATCACGAGCCCGACCTTCGCCGTGCGCCGCCCGACGGGTAGCGGGGTCGTGGTCAGCAGTTCTTCCATTCCGGACCGCCGGTCGCGCATCCCCTGCAGCGCCGCGCCGCACACGATGATGGGCCACAGCAGCGAAAGCAGGTAGCGCGACCACAGCACCGACGGTGTCCACTGCAGATCCCAGGCCACGGCGTCCCTCGACCACGGCCCGCTGAACAGGAAGAAGAACCCCAACCCTACGGCCAGGAGCACGAACAGGAGCCAGGGCGCGATCGTCCGTCGCGCCTCGGTGCGCAGCACGCTCACCAGGAACCCCTCCCCCGGTCGTGGTTGAGCAGCGCCGAGTAGCCGCGTTCGATGGGGCTGTCGCCGATGTCTTCGGGAGTGCCCGCGGCGGCCAGCTGGTCGGGCGTGCCCTGGAAGACGAGCTTGCCCTCGGCGAACAGCACCACGTCGGTGCACGCCGTGGCGACGTCTTCCACCAGGTGCGTCGACACGACGACACACGCGTCCTGTCCGAGCTGCGCCATGAGCTCGCGGAACCGCACGCGCTGCGCCGGGTCGAGACCCGCGGTGGGCTCGTCGAGCAGCAGGATCTGCGGGTCATTCACGATAGCCTGCGCGATGCCGACGCGGCGGACCATGCCGCCCGACAGGGTTTTGAGCTTGTCGTCGGCGCGGTCGGCGAGGCCCACGCGCTCGATCGCGCGCTGCACGGCGGCGGGAATGTCCTGTTTGGACATTTCCTTCAGCCACGCCAGGTACTCGACGAACTCCCGCACCGTGAACCGCTTGTAGTACCCGAACGTCTGCGGCAGGTATCCGATCCGTCGGCGCAGGCGGCGCTGGTCGATGTGTCCCCCGACCGACTCACCGAGCAGCGCCAGCCCGCCTTCCGCCGGCCGGAGCACTGTCGCCAGGGCTCTGATCAGCGTGGTCTTGCCGGCCCCGTTGGGCCCGAGGAGGCCGTGGACTCCCTTGCCCAGGGACAAATCCAGGCCATCGACGGCCATTTTCCGCCGCCCCACCCGTACTTTCAGCGCTTCCGCCTGGATTTCCCAGGCATAGGTCGACGGAGCGACCTCAGCGGCTTCGACTGCCCGCATGTCCATTGTCCCCTTCCTCCCTCAGTGGTGCGCGCTGAGCCGAGTGAACGCGCTCCGGCGGAGCACCACCACCACGGCCGTCAACGCGAAGATCCCGCCCCAGACCGGGAGCGATCCCGGTTGCAGTGCGAACGAAGACCCCTTGGCCAACATCGGCAGCACCAGCACGGCGATCCACGCGGCCACTAGCACCGACGCCGCGCGGCTCACGCCGATGAGCCCGCCCAGCGCCAGGGTTCCTGTGGTGAACGCGAGGCTCGGTAGCAGCGCCAGCCCCAGATTCGTGCCGGTGAGCCAACCCGCGACCAGCAGCACGGGAACCACGGCCACCAGCACCGCCGTGGTGCGGCGAAGAACGAGGTCCAGACCAGCCCGCGGGCTGGCGGCGACCAGTTCGTACGCCGGGTCGAGGCCACGTGACCACGACGCCGCGACGCCCAGCACCGGCAGCACCGGCGCGAAAATCTGGACGAACGACAGGTTGCCCTGGAATCCGCGGTCGAGCAGCACGGCCACGACCGCCACCAGCACCGTCATCACCAGCCACGGCAGCATCACCGGGGTCGCCCAGCTACGGGTCCTGAAGCGGCTGGGTACGCGTTGCGGCTTGGTGGTGAGCTGGGCCTGGAGTCCATTCCAGACGTCGGTGATCAGCGGGTCCGATGTGGACAGTTGTGCGAGCCGAGCGCGGCAGACGGCACACGTCTCCAGGTGGGCCTCGGCGGCCCACTCCTCGTCGCCCGGCAGCGTGCCGCCTTCGAGGTAGCCGGTGAGGAGTCGATCCGGGACGTGTTTCATGTCAGTGCCTCTCGCATGGCGATCCGCGCGCGGCGCGCCCGCGTCTTCACAGTTCCTTCCGGCAGCCCGAGCAGCACGGCGGTCTCGCGGACGGACAGCCCGTCGAGCACCATCGCCTGCAGGACCTGCCGCAGCTCGGGGGCGAGCATGCGCAACGCGTCACCCACCTCGTCGCCGACGGTGGCCTTGAGCGCTTCCTCCTCCGCCGCCGGCGCGGTGACGTCGACCTGCGTCACGGTCGGCACCTGCGCGTGCTGCGCCCTCCGCCGAAACGCGTCAACCAGCCTTCTCACGGCGATCGTCCACACCCACCCGACCGCCGACCCGCCGGCCGCCGCCCCCGCGAACGACCCGGCCGCCCGCCACACCGCCAGGTACGTCTCCTGCATGACCTCGGCGACAACCTGCTCATCCGCACAGCGGCGCCTCAACCGCACCGCCAACCACGGCGCCGTGCGACGGTAGAACTCCTCGAACGCCGCCCGATCGCCCCGCGCAGTCCGGCGGACGAGCTGCTCCTCGTCCACCTCTGGCGCGGGCTTCTGGTGCTTCACATCAGGCAAGACGCCGCGAATCATCCCACGGTTCTCGTGGCTGTGTGGTTTGGGTCACACCAGTGGGTGCAGAGGCAGGCGAGCCGCCGGCGGGAGCGGCGACAGCTGCGAGGTGGCGCGAAAGGCCTGGACCGCCAGCACGGCGAAGCGACAAGAAGCAGCAACATCCATCGACCAGCGCCGCCGTGGTCACACCACCGGGTGCAGAGGCAGGCGAGCCGCGGGCGGGAGCGGCGACAGCTGCGGGGTGGCGCGAAAGGCCTGGATGGCCAGGGCGGCGAAGCGCCGTGAAGCAGCGACGCGCGCGGCGGGCGAGGTGGCGTGGATGCCGTTGTTGGCCATGAGGACCAGGACGAGGTCGTCGACCACGAAGTCGGGGCGGAGGTGGCCCGTGGTTTTCGCGCGGCGGGCGAGTTCGGCGATCGAGGTGAGGGCGGAGTCGCGGGTGGTGGTGAAGTCGAAGGCGCGCGGGAAGCGCGAGAGGAAGGCCGCGGTGAAGCCGCGGTCGCGGACGTGGACGTCGAAGAGTTTTTCGATCACCAGGCAGAAGCCGAGCCAGGGGTCGGGGGTGGCGAGGCCCTCGTCGACGATCTGCCGGCAGACCTGCAGCTGGTCCGCGAAAGCCGCGCCCGCCAGGTCTTCCTTGGTCGGGAAGTGGCGGTAGAGCGTGGCAGGGCCGACGCCGGCGCGGCGGGCGATTTCGCGCATCGGGACGTCGAGGCCTTCGGCGGCGAAGACCTCGCGGGCCGCGCTGAGGATGCGGTCGCGGTTGTCGCGGGCGTCGGAGCGGAGGGTGCGCGAAGCATCCGCGGGCGAAGCCTCACCCCCCGAGACCGCGGAGTCGGGGTGCGAGGTCTGAGGCAAACGAGCCGTCACGCTCTCACTTTAGCCGAAACGGACGCCCCCGTCCGTTAGCGTCGGCGGCGAGATCGAGAGGAGAACACGCAGGTGAAAGCAGTGGCGATTCAGGAGTTCGGCCCACCCGAGGGGTTGCGGGTCATCGAGACACCGGAGCCCACGCCCGGTGCGGGGCAGGTGCTGATCGAGACCGAGGCCATCGGGGTCGGCGGGGTCGACGCGGTGATCCGGCGCGGCACGCTCGGCAGTTACGGCTTCAAACCCGGCCACATCCCCGGCAGCGAAGTCGCCGGGACGGTCGTCGCGGTCGGGGCGGGCCTCGACGAGAGTCTGAAGGGCCGGCGGGTGTGGGCGTTCACTGGCACGGGCGGCGGGTACGCCGAGAAGGCGGTGGCGAGCGATTTCCTGCCGATCCCCGAGGCCTTGACCAGCGAGGACGCGGTGGCCATTGGCACCTCGGGAGCCGTCGCGCACTTCGCGCTGGCGCACGCGCACTTCGAGGCCGGCGAGTCCGTGCTGGTGCGCGGGGCGGCCGGGAGCATCGGGGTGTCGGCGGTTCAGCTGGCGGCACGAAACGGCGCCAAGAACGTGGCCGTCACGACCTCGAACCAAGAGCGAGGTGAGCGCCTCGAGAAACTCGGCGCGACGGAAGTCCTGGACCGCGCGGGGACCGGCGAAGGCAAGTACGACGTCATCGTCGACCTGATCGCCGGCCCGAACCTGCCGGACTTCTTCGACAAGCTCAACCCCAACGGCCGCCTCGTCGTGGTCGGCGTGGTCGGCGGGATGCCACCCGGCGACTTCGCCGCTAGGCTCCTGCAGAACTTCCGGAAGTCCCTGTCGTTCATGACCTTCAGCGCCGACACCGTGCCCCGCGAGGCGCTGCAAAAAGTGCGCCTGGAGCAGTTCAACGACGAAACGTTCCAGGGCGTCGTCCACGAAATCCTGCCGCTCGACCAAGCCGCACTGGCCCACCGGAAGATGGACGACGGTGAGGTCTTCGGCCGGATCGTCCTGAAGCCCTAACCCTGGATGAAGTCGCGGACGGACGTCACCGGGTCGCCCGAGCGCACCAGCGCCTCGCCGACCAGGACGACGTCCGCGCCCCAGCCGCGGTACTCCGCGACGTCGCCCGGACCGGCCACGCCCGACTCCGCCACGCGCACACGGTCGGCCGGGATCTGTGGGCCGAGCTCCTTGAACACGGTCCGGTCGACCTCCAACGTCGTGAGGTCACGAGCGTTGATCCCCAGCACCTGCGCGCCACAAGCGACCGCGCGCTCCAGCTCACCGGCCGTGTGCGATTCCACGAGCGGCGTCAGGCCCAGCTCCACCGCGAGGCCGTACAGGTCGTCGAGCAGCGAACCCTCCAGCGAGACGACCATCAGCAACGCCAGATCCGCCCCGAACGCCCGCGCCTCCCACAGCTGGTACGGCTCCACGATGAAGTCCTTGCGCAGCACCGAAACGTCCACCCGCGCCCGCACGGCTTCGAGGTCCGCCAGCGACCCGCCGAACCGGCGACGCTCCGTCAGCACACTGATGGCCGCCGCCCCGCCCTGCTCGTACTGGCCCGCGAGCGCGGCCGGGTCGGTGATGTCGGCGAGCGCGCCCTTGCTCGGGCTCTTGCGCTTCACCTCGGCGATGATCGACACGCCGGGCGAGCGGAACGCCGGCAGCGGATCCCGCGTCGGCGGCAGATCTCGGACGCGCGCCTGCAGGTCGGCCAGCGACGTCGATCGCTTGCGGTCCTCCAGATCCTCGCGGACACCCTCGAGAATCCCGTCCAGCACGCTCATACCCAACTCCTCCACCGACGACCGGCCAACCACCATCGTCGGTCCACCCGGGACAGAAGGCACGCGGGAGTGCGCGCGATCACTGCGTGACGTACCGCCCAGGGCACACAGCGTGGCCGAACAGGCGCCTACCGCACCACCGTGTCACCCAAAAGAAGCCCGAAATGCCCGTTACGGCCAGAACTTGCGCCAGCCGTCCGCTTCCAACGTCGACGGTTCCACGCCCGCGTCCCGCGCCGCTTCCTCAGCCGCCCGGATGTCACTCGCGAACTGCTTCGCGACGGCCCGCAGCTCACCCTCCGGGTCAGTGCCCGCCCGGCGCGCCGTGGCGGCCGTTCGGAACAGCTGCGAGGCCGGGTCCGAGCCGGCCGGGAACAGGTCCAGCGGAATCCCCGCCCGCCCGCTGCGTTGCCCGAGCTTGGCGGCCAACGCGATGGCGGGCTGGCCGAGCGCGATACCGTCCACAATGGAGCGACGCTGCTTCTCCGCCTGCTTGAGCTCTTCCCATTTCAGGTTCTGCTGGTCGACCGTGGCCACCGTCGCCGCGTCGGTGAACACGTGCGGGTGCCGCCCGACGAGCTTCGCCGTCAACGCCCGCGCAACGTCGTCGATCGTGAACGGATCCTCGGCGTCCTCCGCGGCCACGCGGGCGTGGAAGAGCACCTGCAGGAGGACGTCGCCGAGCTCTTCGCGCAGGGCCTCGCGGTCGTTCTCCTCGATGGCGTCGAGCAGCTCGTAGGTCTCCTCGACCAGGTACTGGCGGAGCGTTTCGTGCGTCTGCACCGCGTCCCACGGGCAGCCGCCGGGCGAGCGCAGGCGGTCCATGACCTCGGCGGCTTCCACCAGCGGCGCCACCGGGGCCTCGATCACGCGCGCACCCGCGGCCACCAGCGCGGCAGCTTCCGGCGATGACGACGAAGCCGTGATCAACACGAGGTCACCCGTTATTCCCGCCGGAACCGGTGTCACGCCGAACTGCACAGCGTCAACGTCCGAAGCCGCGTACACAGCGGCGCCACGCACCAAACCGACCGCTTCGGCCGGCACCGTCGCCCCGTGCGCGACGACGACAACCGACCCGCTCACTGCTGAGTTCACTGCTGAGCCGGAGCACTACCCCGGACCGGCAGCACGATGCCCTGGAAGCTGTTCGCGTTGGCCGCGAGGTCCATGCCGACCGGGTCCCACACGCCGTAGCGCGGGTTGATCTTGTAGTCCACGTCGTTCACGTACGGCTGCAGCAACCGCACCCCGATCGCCCCGATCTGGTCGGGCGTCGGCTGCTGGACCTGGTCAGTGGCCACCGGCTTGTCGGTAGCGCGCTGCCGCACGATGGCCGTGACCCACCACGTCGGCGCCGACGTCGGGTTCGGCTGGAATGCGATGGCCGTGTTCGCCGGAACGCCGAACAGCACCGTCGCGGCGTCCTCCGGCGACGAAAGCGCCGGCGCCTGCTGCCCGACGTTGCCCTGCGCGCCGCCCTGGATCTCGGTCTGGATGGCGTTGGGGTTGGCCGCGTACTCCTGGGCCTTCGCGATGGCCTGGCTCCGCGCGGTCGCCGCGTCGATGGCCGGCGCTTCGCTGTCGGACGTCGGCGCACCGATGCTCGTGTAGTCGAAGTTCACCGACAGCGTCGGCAGGTACTTCGCCGCGAGCTTCTGCTCCAAGTACTGGTCGGTGATCGCCTCGCGGTGGTCACGCACGCGCCAGACGAGCTGCGTCACGGCCGCGGGCTGGTCCTGCGCGAGGTTCTCCGGCAGCACTCCGGCCAGCGGATCGCCCTGCGACATCGCGGCGGAGATGGCGGCGTCGTCGGTAGACAGGCCTTCCTTCTGGGCGGCCTTGCGCACCACGGCGTGGAGCAGTTGCTGGCGCACGATCTCCCGGCCCACGAGGTCGAGTTTGTGCTGCGCGGCGAGCTGCTGCGCGTATGGCTGCTCCTGGACGGCCTTGTCCAGCAGGCCCTGCACCTGATCGATCGTGGTGACCTGGCCGTCGATGACGGCCGCGGCGCCCACCTGGCTGGGCCCGGCGCCGCACCCGGCGAGCAGCAGGCCACTGGCAACAACACCCACCAGCGCGCTTGACCGTTTTTTCGAGCCGAGGCGCCCCATGATCCGCATCACAAGCCATACCCTCTCACACCGCCGCCCCCGAAACGCAACACCATCGGGGTGCGCGAAGCGTTATTGTCGACAAATGGACTCGTGGTTGTCGATCGAGGTTCTCGACGGGGAGTTCGCAGCGCACAGCTGGCAACGCGCGCACGGCGACAACCTCACCGAAGCCGCCCTGACCCATGGCGCCGAACAGTGGACGTGGCACGTCCACCGCTGGGGCGTCACGCTCGAGATCGAGTTCGCCACGGAGGCACAACGCGACCGGTTCCGCGGCCTCCCCGCGGTGACGGCCGCCCTCGACGCCGTCCCCGACCCCGAACACGGGTTGTTGGTGTACTCCGGCCGCGGCGGCGGCTCGGGCTCACGCGTGCCGCGACATCCCCGGCCCTTGCCGATGGCCGACGCGGGCGCGGTGCCTACGCCGAAAGAGGAAGTCCGTTTACAGCTGGCAACAGGTGAGCCGCCGATGTTCCAGCTCAGTTCAAGCGGCTGAGAAGCTCCTGCCAGGCGACCGCGGGGACGGTGATGTGGCCGGCCTCGCGGTCCTTGGTGTCGCGAACGAGCACCTCGTGACCGGTCGCCACTTCTACGCAACCATCGCCGTTGCTGCTGTAGGTGCTCTTACGCCAGACGACGGCCATTCTGGTCTGCTCCCGGTGAGTAGAGCTGCGTCGCCAGGCTGGCGACCAGCTCCCTCGATTGTGCCTCACCGAGTGCAACTCTACGAAGGCGCTTCAGAACATCGCGGTAGGCGTTCGTTTCTTCGGGCTTCTCCAGGAAGAGCGAGGAAACCTCGCTGTCGAGGTAGGCGACCGGGCGATAGACATCCGAGTCCATCAGCTTGAAGTGACCGGCCAATGCGGGATGACCCCCGAGTTCGGACGGCACGATCCGGATAGAGAGGTTCGGTCGTACCGAGAGCTGGAGCAACTGGTGCAGCTGACCTGACATCACACTTCGATCCGCCCCGCCTACCGGCAACCGCAGAGCGAACTCATGGATAAAGAACTCGAATGCCGCAAGCGGTTGCTTCGACAAGGTGACTTGCCGAGACATTCGGGCGAAGACCCGCTCATCGACATCGTCCGGCCGCGGAACGTTTCCGGTCTCATTGATCAGCGCCCGTGCATAGGCAGCTGTCTGCAACAACCCCGGCACGATCACCGACTGGAACTCCGCGACCGCTGTGGCGCGCTCTTCGTGCCACACCAACGTTTTCACCTGCGCCGGCAGATTTGGGTAGGTCTCCAGGAACCCGGGCTCGTCGAGGTCGTCGCAGAGGGCGTAGACCTCGGCGGCCTCGTCACCGATCACGCCCATGAGCGTGAGCATCTTGACCACGTCGATGTACTTGCTGCCACGCCGCGCGTTGAACATGTTGGAGATGCGGGTGGGCGGCCAGTCCAACCGGCGCGCCATTTCCCGCACTCCCCAGTGGTGCTCTTCCATCAGCTCTCGCAGGCGGACACCGAGCTGGCGGCTGCGCACAGTCGAATAGCGGTCGTCCATGCGAGGAAGCGTACGGTCGAAACCGGTTCCACTCCAACGTTTCCGCTGGTAGTTCGCCCGAAGAGGCGTGGTGTCCCGAGCCCGGCACAGCGTCACACGGGCGCGGGGGTTTTCGTGAGCTGCGCCAGGAGCTTCGTGCACCACTCGAGCAGTTCGACATCGCGCAGTGTCGGCGCGCCCATGCGGCCGCCGGCCGGGCCTTCGGTGGGTTTGGGCACGGAGACGGTGTTGGTCACCGCCTTGTACAGCGCCTTGGGGTACAAGCGTTTCAGCCGCACCATTTGCGAATCGGCGAGTGGTAATGGCGCGAAGCGGATGGTGTTGCCCTGCACGGCAACCTCCGTGACGCCCGCCGCGCGGCAGGTGTGGCGGAAGGCAGCCACCGCAAGCAGACGGTTGACGGGGGCGGGCGGCAGGCCGTAACGGTCGATGAGTTCTTCGCGCACGGCGTCGAGGCCCGCGGTGTCGGGCGCGGCCGCGATTTTGCGGTAGGCCTCCAACCGCAACCGTTCGCCTTCGACGTAGTCGTGGGGGATGTGGGCGTCGATGGGGAGGTCGACGCGGACTTCGGCGAGTTCCTCCTCTTCGCTGGGCTCGGCGCCGGCGTGGCGGCGGAAGGCTTCGACAGCTTCGCCGACCAGGCGCACGTACAGGTCGAAGCCGACGCCCGCGATGTGGCCGGACTGTTCGGCGCCGAGGATGTTGCCCGCGCCGCGGATCTCCAAGTCCTTCATCGCGACGGCCATGCCCGCGCCGAGCTCGGTGTTCTGCGCGATGGTCGCGAGCCTGTCGTGCGCGGTCTCCGTCAACGGCGCTTCCGGCGGGTACAGGAAGTAGGCGTAGCCGCGTTCGCGGCCGCGGCCGACGCGTCCGCGCAGCTGGTGGAGCTGGGCCAATCCCAGTAGGTCGCCGCGTTCGACGATGAGGGTGTTGGCGTTGGAGATGTCCAGGCCGGTTTCGACGATCGTGGTGCAGACGAGCACGTCGTACTCGTTTTCCCAGAAGCCCTGGATGATCTTTTCGAGCTTGTCCTCGTTCATCTGGCCGTGGGCGGTCACGACGCGCGCTTCGGGCACCATCTCGCGGATGCGTTTGGCGGCCTTCTCGATGGAGGAGACGCGGTTGTGGACGTAGAAGACCTGGCCGTCGCGCAGGAGCTCGCGGCGGACGGCGGCGCCGACCTGCTTGTCGTCGTAGCCGCCGACATACGTCAGGATCGGGTGCCGGTCTTCCGGCGGGGTGAGGATGGTGGACATCTCGCGGATGCCGGCGAGCGACATCTCCAGCGTGCGCGGGATGGGGGTGGCCGACATCGTGAGCACGTCCACGTGGGTGCGCAGGGCCTTGATGTGTTCCTTGTGCTCCACGCCGAAGCGCTGCTCCTCGTCGACGATCACGAGGCCGAGATCCTTGTACCGGATGCCGGTCTGCAGCAGGCGGTGCGTGCCGATGACGATGTCGACCTCACCCTCGGCGAGCTGCTCCAGGACCTGGTCGGACTCGGCCTTGTGCGTGAACCGCGAAAGGCCCTTGATGGTGACCGGGAACGACTGCATGCGCTCGGTGAAGGTGTTCAGGTGCTGCTGTGCAAGCAGCGTGGTCGGCACGAGCACGGCGACCTGCTTGCCGTCCTGCACCGCCTTGAACGCGGCGCGCACGGCGATCTCGGTTTTGCCGTAGCCGACGTCGCCGCAGATCACGCGGTCCATGGGGACGCCGCGTTCCATGTCGGCCTTGACCTCGTCGATGGCGGCGAGCTGGTCGTTGGTCTCGGTGAACGGGAACGCGTCTTCGAGCTCGCCCTGCCACGGCGTGTCGGGGCCGAAGGGGTGGCCGGGCGCGGCCTGGCGGGCGGCGTAGAGCTGCACGAGCTCGGCCGCGATCTCCTTGACGGCCTTTTTGGCGCGCGCCTTGGTGTTCTTCCAGTCGGAGCCGCCGAGCTTGTTGAGCGTGGGCAGCTCGCCGCCGACGTAGCGGGAGACCTCGTCGAGCTGGTCGGTCGGCACGAACAGGCGGTCGCCCGGGTGGCCACGCTTGGAGCTCGCGTACTCCAGCAGCAGGTACTCGCGCGTGGCGCCGGCGACGGTGCGCTGCACCATCTCGACGAAGCGGCCGATGCCGTGCTGGTTGTGCACCACGTAGTCGCCGGCCTTCAGGGCCAGCGGGTCGACGGCGTTGCGCCGCCGCGACGGCATCTTGGCGTTGAGGTCCTTTGTGGACGTTCCGGCGTTGGCGCCGCGGCCCGTGAGGTCGGCTTCCGAGAGCACCACGAGGGCGCGCTCGGGTGAGACGAAGCCGTCGACAAGGGCTCCGCAGGTGACGGTGACGACGCCGGCTCGCGGGGCCTCGGTGATGCCTTCGCCGGCCAGCGCGGCCGGGACCTCGGCCGCGGTGAGCTGCTCGACGGCGCGGCTGGCCGTGCCGTGGCCCGCGACCACGAGCACGCCGGTGCCGCCGGCGGCCACGTGGGCGCGCAGGTCGGTCATCGCGCGGTCGAACTCGCCGCGGTAGGCGGGCGCGGCCTCGACGCCGACTCGGTAGACGTCGGGGTCTTCGCTGCTCAGCTGGGTGATCGTCCACCAGGCGCGCTTGGTGTCCTGCGCGTGCTCGGCGATCTCGGCCAGATCGCGGTAGGCCGAAGCGCCGAGGTCGATGGGTGCCTGCCCGCCCGCCGCGGCCGTGGTCCACGAGGCTTCGAGGAACTCCTGGCCGGTGCGCACGAGATCGTGGGCGCGGGCGCGGATCTTCTCCGGGTCGGCGAGCAGCACGTGACTGCCGCGCGGCAGGGCGTCGGTGAGCAGGGTGAGCTCGCCGGCGCACAGCACCGGAATGAGGGCTTCCATGCCTTCGACGGGGATGCCGTCGGCGAGCTTCGTGAGCATCTCGGCCAGCTGCGCGTCTGCCTCATACGTGACGGCGAGCTCGGCGGCCTTGGCCTTGACGTCGGCGGTGAGCAGCAACTCGCGGCACGGCGGCGCGGTGACGTGCTGGATCTCGCCCGGCAGGGAGCGCTGGTCGGAAACCGCGAACGCGCGGATCTCGCTGACCTCGTCGCCCCAGAACTCCACGCGCACGGGGTGCTGCGCGGTGGGCCCGAACAGGTCGAGGATGCCGCCGCGCACGGCGAACTCGCCGCGCTTCTCGACCATGTCCACGCGGGTGTAGGCGAGCTCGACCAGGCGCTCCAGCAGGCCTTCGAAGCTCTGCTCCTCGCCGACGACCAGGTCGACGGGGTCGAGCGAGCCGAGGCCGGGGGCCATGGGCTGGATCAGGCTGCGGACGGTGGAGACGACGACCTTGAGCTCGTCGTCGCCCGTGTGCAGGCGGTGCAGCACCTCGAGGCGGCGCCCGACGGTGTCGGCGCGCGGCGAGAGGCGCTCGTGGGGCAGCGTCTCCCACGAGGGGAAGTCGACGACCTTCTCGCGCCCGAGCAGGGCTTCGAGGGCGGCGGTGAGCTCGTCGGCCTCCCGGCCGGTGGCGGTCACGGCCAGCACGTGGCGGCCCGCGCCGCCTCTGGATTCGTCTTCGGCGAGCGCGGCGGCGACCAGCTGACGTGCGGTCACGGCGCCCTGCAGCTCGAGCAGCGGGGCGCCGGCGCGTTCGACGACCCCGCGCAGGGCGGGGTCGGGGAGGATGGCTTGGAGGAGTCCGGACAGTGGAGCGTCGGTCACGTCTTCCAGACTACGTCGGGGCACCGACAGTCCGGGGGCGACCTAGCGACGAGGGCGAGTTTCCAGCCGAGGTTGGTGGCGTCGCCGAGGCCGACGTTGAGGCCTTGGCCGCCGTGCCCAGCGCGATGGAGGCCTTCTCGTCAGCTCAGCCGGTGGATGATCGCCGCGGCGAAGTTCTTGCCGACCGTGAGCGGGTCGGGTCCCGGTGCGCCGGGACCGAAGCCGACCGCGGAGAGTCGGATCGACTGGCCCGGGCCGGTCATGACGAAGATCATGTAGCCGGTGTCCGGGCCGTGCGTGATCTGGCCCAGCAGCGCGCGGTGCCCCGCGATCGTGCTGACGGTGAGCTGCTGGACGCCCGGGTCCCGGGTCTTGTCGGTTGTCGGGTAGGCGGTCAAGGTGACCAGTGCGCCTGGTGCACCCCACTGGCAGGCATTGCCGCTCGGGTCGGGGACTTCCGCGCCGTCGATGACCACGTTCAACCGGACGGCGTCTTCGTGAGCCAGAGCCTGGCAGGGATGATCGGCCAGGCCGGCGATCGTCGGCTTCGCCGCGGCGGTCGAGGGGGTGGTCGGTGGTGCGGTCGGCTTTGGGGTCGGGTTTGCGGTCGGCTTTGTCGCCGATGACGCTGTTGGGCTCGTCTGCCGATCGGGCACGCCGCAGGCGACGACACCCATCAACACCAGCACGAGAGCCACCGTGAGCCGCTGCATGCGTCGCACCGTACGTCCGGCACTCGGGACCGGTCCCGGCAAAGGCGCCGCGCTGCTTACTGCTTGATGCAGCGTCGCGACGTTGGCTGATTCCGAGGATCACACTTTCGGGGCGGGGTGTTGCGTACTAGCCCGCACTCGTCGGGCGCCTTTCGTGTGCCGCTCGGTATCTGCCCCAGAACCCCTACAACCCCCACGACGCAGAGCCCACCCTCCCAAAGGCCACCCTGGATCCATTCTACCGGCGCACACCGACAAAACCGGCGGCCTGCGGGACCTTGTCCACAGCCGAGCGCAGTTGTGGACAACCGCGGACAACCACCGGGCAACGAGGGGACAGCCGCGGCGCAACGGGTTCGGCAGGGCGTCACAGGCCCGCGTGAAAAGCGTTGCGCCGCAGGGGGTTCGTCGCGGAGGGGCGGATAGTCAAGGCCGGCTGGGGTGGCCGGCCGCCGCGCGGCGAACCCCGAGGAGAGGGTGCGGCTTAGCCTGCGGTGACGGCGCGGCGGTTGATGTTACGGGTGGTGTCGCGGTTCCAGTCGGGGTCTCCGGTGATCTTCATGGCTTTCCTTTCGTGTCAACGGATCCCCCGGGTGGGGATCCATTCACGACACGGATGGAAGGCGCTCGGGGGTTCAGTGTTGCGGAAAATTGGTCGGCAAGAGTCCGGACAGCAGGTGCAGCTGGTCGGCCACTACATCGGCGTCCAGGGCGGCGATGCGGATCAGAATGTGGTCTGCACCAGCGAGTTCGTACTCGCGCAAGCCGGCCGCGACGGTCTCGACCGGGCCCGTGAGCATCGTCTGGATGGTGCCGATCACGGACAGCGGGCGGCCGTACGTGGCTTGGCAGTAGGTGTCCAGCGACTGGCGGCCGCGGGCGGGGTCGTCGGCGATGAAGGCCGTCGCGAAGAGCGCCGGGGTGATGGGGCGGTCGGAGAGGGAGCGGATGGTGGTGAGGCCGCGGGCGTAGTCGGCGGGGTCGGGCGGGTAGGGCAGCCAGCCGTCGTAGAGGTCGGCCGTGCGGCGGAGGGCGGACGGCGTCGCGCCGGCGAGCCACAGCGGGGGGCCGCCGGGGCGGGAGGGCGCGGGGACGTCGGGGAGCCAGTCGTGGTGGAGGACCTTGCCGTGGAACGAGCGGGGCGTGCCGGTCCAAAGGTCGCGCCAGAGGCGGGCGACGTCGTCGAGGTGGGAGAAGCGCGTCTTGAACCGCACACCGACCAGGTCGAACTCCGGCTCGCTGAAGCCGGGGAACCCCGCGCCGAGGCCGAGCACGAGGCGGCCGCCGGAGAGCTGGTCGAGGGTCGAGATCGTCAGGGCCGCTTGCACGGGCTGACGGAACGCGGGCAACAGCGCGGCGGTCCCCACCGTCACGCGCTCGGTGGCCTGCGCGACAGCGGTCAGCAAGGTGAGCGGCTCGGCCCGCGCGCGGACGAGCGAGTCGCCCGCCCAGACGGAGTCGAAGCCGAGGCGCTCGGCCTCGCGCGCGAGCTCGACGACGGCGGTGACGGGAAGCTGGGCCTGCCCGGCGGGCAGGAGAAGTCCGTAGTGCATGCGGTCGAGATTGTTCCGCCGCGCGTCCGGCGGCAATTCCCTTGAAGGAATGGCGCGGGTTCTGCTTGCCTGGCCCCATGGACCCGGCCTTCGCCACCGCGCTGCGCGACGCCCGCACCCGCCGCCGCCTCAGCCAGCTCGACCTGGCCCTGGCCGCCGGCACCACGCAGCGGCACGTGAGCTTCCTGGAACGTGGCCGTTCGGCTCCCGGCCGCGGCATGGTCGTCCGCGTGGCCGAAGCCCTCGGCCTGCCCCTGCGCGAACGCAACGCCCTGCTCCTGGCGGCCGGCTTCGCCCCGCGCTACGCCGAGACGCCACTGGACGACCCCCGGCTGGCCCCCGTCCTCGATTCCTTGACGGCCCTGCTCGACGGCCACCGCCCGTACCCGGCGCTGATCATCGACCGCTACGGCACCCTGGTCTCCGCGAACGACGCCTTTACTCTCCTGACGGAGGGCGTCTCGCCGGACCTGCTGGCGCCACCCGTGAACGTCCTGCGCCTCGCCCTCCACCCCGACGGCATGGCCCCGCGCATCCACAACTTCGCCGACTGGGCGCAACACGTGCTCGAACGCCCCCGCCAGGGTCTGCCGGATCCGAGTCAGGCCGAGTTGCTGGCGGAGCTGACGTCGTACCTACCCGCGCCTTCGCCGCCTTCGCCGGACCACCTCGGCTTCGCGGTCCCCCTGCAGCTGTCCACCTCCCTGGGCGACCTCCACCTGATCACCGCCATCACCCGCCTCACGACGGCCGTCGACGTGACGATCGCGGAGCTGAGCCTGGAGACGTTCCTGCCGGCGGACGCGAAAACGGCGGCTTTGCTTACGGCGCAACCCACCCCGCCAACTGCCCCGCCAGCAACTCCACCCCCGCCCACATGACCGCGGCACAAACACTCCCCACCACAAACCGCCGATAAGGCAGCCCAGCCGACCCGGCGACGCGGGGCACCAACGTCCGCACCCCCGCCAAACACCGGCCCAAAACCACCGCCGGCACGCCGAACCGCACGATCACCGACTCAGCCCGGTCCCAGCGCGCCGCGCCAACCCGGCGCCCCAGCCGCGAAGAGCGCAGCCGCGGGCCCAACATCCGCCCCTCCCAGTACGCGACCTGGTCGCCGAGAACAGCGGCACAAACGCACACCACCAATGCCATCCACCAGGACAAAGTCCCCCGCTGCACCAGGAAACCCATCAGCAGCAAAGTGGACAGTGTCGGCAGCACGATTCCCGGCAGCAGAGCCGTTTCCGCCGTGATCACCAAGGCACACACGACGTAGACGACCACCGCGGGTGCGTCAAGAAGCGGGTGCAGCAGAGCGTTCACGGGAAACCCCAGCGGAAACCGGCAAAGCGGCCCGATACACGTACGCCGGCGGCAAGTTCCGCCACACCACTGGAGTCCGCTCGACCACGAAGAAGCGGCTGCGCAGCAGGCGGGCGAAGCGGCGGGCCGGCGGTGTCCAGGCGGTGTGCGCGTAGGCGAACGTCGTGAAGCAGCCGCGCGGGGACAGGATCGAGCAGGTCGAGTCCAAAATCTCCTGCTGTCGCGAAGACGGCATGGCGGTCCAGGGCAGGCCGGAGATCACGACGTCCGGTGGGGCCAGCCCCAGGGAACCCACCGAGGAAGCCGTGCCGGACACCACCGAGACCGAGGGGAACCGCGAACGCAGCGAAGAGGCCAGCCGGGGATTGATCTCCACAGCCGTGAAGGACGCAGACGCCGGCAGCAACGCCAGCACCGCCGACGTGAACACCCCCGTCCCCGGCCCCAGCTCGACGACCGAAGACGCGCCCTCGAGACCCAGGCCTCGGGTCATGGCCGTGGCCAAGAACCCCGAACTCGCCGCGACAGCACCCGTCAGCATGGGGTGCCGGAAGAACTCCGTGGTGATCGACATGTTCCCGAAACTAGGGACGCCGGGTGTGGCCGCGGATCGGCCGATCGGGCCGCGTGGGTCGTCCCATCGGAGGAGGCGAGGCATACCGCGGAAGGACGCGGCGAGCGGCCGACGAGCGTTACGTTCGGAGACGTGCGAGCACTGGTGATGTGGGTACGCAGGCAGCGCTGGACGCTGGACCTGCCGCTATACGCCGTCTTCGTGCTGCTCGGGCCGAACATCGCGGCCGGCGACTGGTCCCTGCGCCTGGTGCCGCTGGCGTTCCTGCTGCCGTTGCTCGTGCGACGGCGGTGGCCGCGGACGACGGCGGTGCTGATCATCGCCGGGGTGGTGGCCGTCTACACGAACGAGGTGTGGGCGTTCGACCGCGGACGCAGTGAGCTGGCGATGGCGGTGGTGCTGTTCACGCTGGTCAAGAAGGGTGACCGCCGGTTCGCGGCGGTCATCGCGGCGGCCGTGCTGGGCCTCGACTGGATGTGGGGGGCCACGTGGGGCGTCGCCACGCAGTACCCCACGTTGACGATCGTCGGGGTGCTGCCGCTGCATATCGCGGCGTGGGCGCTCGGCGAGTTCTTCCGCGCGAAGGAGCAGCTGACCGACGAAGAACGGCTGCGCGCTGACCTCGCGGTGTCGGAGCGGCAGGCGCAGGCACGCGCGGCCGACGCGGAAGAGCGCACGCGCATCGCGCGCGAGCTGCACGACGTGCTCGCCCACAGCATGAGCGTGATCGTGCTCAACGCGGAGGGCGCGAAGCTCGCGCGGCACCAGGACCCGGACGCCGTGGACCGCACGCTCGACACCATCAGCCGCACCGGGCGCGGGGCGCTCGCGGAGCTGCGGCGGCTGCTCGAGGTGATGCACGCCGGCGAGCCCGCGCGCACGCCGCAGCCGACACTCGACGAGCTGCGCACTCTCGTGGAACAGTCCGGGCGCGACGTCGAGCTCGAGGTGACCGGTGATGCCACCGACCTGCCCACGGGCGCCGCGCTGCAGGCGTACCGGATCGTCCAGGAGGCGCTGACCAACATGCTCAAACACGCTCCCGTCGACGCGTCCGCCCGGGTGCGCGTGGAGTTCACGCGCACCGAAGTGCTGGTCGAGGTGACGAACACCGGGGGCCGCGAGCCCGTGGCGGCCGGGCTGCCGTCGTCGGGGCGCGGGCTGGCCGGGATGGCGCAGCGCGTGGAGCTCTACCGCGGCAAGCTCGAGACGGGCCCGCTGCCCGACGGCGGGTTCCGCGTGCTCGCGACGCTGCGGACAGGCGCGGCGCGATGACGTCCGTGCTGATCTGCGACGACCAGGAGCTGGTGCGCGTCGGGTTGCGGATGATCGTGGACAGCCAGCCGGACCTCGACGTCGTCGCGGAGGCGGGCGACGGCGAGGAGGCCGTGCGGATCGCCCGCGAACGACGACCTGACCTGGTGCTGATGGACGTGCGCATGCCGGTGCTCGACGGCGTCGCCGCGACCGAGCGCATCTGCGCCGCTCTGCCGGACGTGCGGGTGCTGGTGATCACGACGTTCGACCTCGACGAATACGCCTACTCGGCCCTGCGCGCCGGCGCGAGCGGGTTCCTGGTGAAGGACGCGCCGTCGGACGAGATGCTGGTGGCCATCCGCGGCGTGCTGCGCGGCGACGCGATGGTGTCGCCGTCGGTCACGCGGCGGCTGCTCGACCGCTACCTGGCCGGGCGGCCCGTCGAGTCGGCGGAGCTGGATTCGCTCACCGAGCGGGAGAAGGACGTGCTCGGACTGATCGCGCGCGGGCTGTCGAACGGCGAGATCGCGGGCAAGCTGTTCATCGGCGAGACGACGGTGAAGACCCACGTCGGGCGCGTCCTCGCCAAGCTGGGCCTGCGCGACCGGGTGCACGCGGTGGTGTTCGCGTACGAGTCGGGGCTGGTCCGGCCCGGCGATTGAGACGCGAACGTCGCATTTGTCGGGCATGCTGGGCGGTATGCGCCTGCCCGGAGTCGTGCTGCTCGCGTCAGTCGCGGTGCTTACTGCCGCCTGTTCGGGGGCGGCGAGTGCGCCGCCGCCGTTGACGAGCGCGCCTTCGGCGGCGTCCGCCACCGGGTTTCGCGTCGAGGAGGTGGCGGGCGGGCTCGAGCACGGGTGGGACGTCGGGTTCCTGCCGGACGGTTCACTGCTGGTGCCGCAGCGGCCGGGCAAGCTGGCGTTGATCCGGGGTGGGCGGACCACTGAGGTGCGCGCCGATTTCTCCGACGTCCTCGTGCAGGGTGAGGGCGGGCTGATGGGGATGGTGCTCGCGGCGGATTTCGCTTCGTCGCGGGAGTTCACGACGTGCCAGACGCATCAGGAGGGCGGCCGGGCAGTCGACGTCCGGCTGGTCACGTGGCGGCTCGCGCCCGATGGGGCCAGTGCGTCGAAGGTGCGGGACCTGCTGACGGGACTGCCGGTGAACCCCAGCGGCCGGCATTCCGGCTGCCGGCCGACGCTGGCTCCGGACGGCGCGCTGCTCGTCGGGACCGGGGACACGGCGCGGTCGACGATCGCGCAGGACCGGCACAGCCTGGGCGGGAAAGTGCTGCGGATCAACGCGAAGACCGGGGAAGCGTTGCCGGACAACCCTTTCTATGCTTCGACGGATCCGCGTGAGCGGCGGATTTACACCTACGGGCACCGCAACATCCAGGGCGTCGCGATCCGGCCCGGGACCGGGCAGGTGCTGACTTCCGAGCACGGGCCGACGTTCGACGACGAGGTGAACTTGATCCGGCGCGGCGCCAACTACGGATGGGATCCGTCGAAGGGCGGGACGGATTCTTCGTACGACGAGAGCGTGCCGATGACGGACCTCACGCGGTTCCCCGACGCGGTCCGTCCACTCTGGACTTCCGGGGAGATCACCGAGGCGACCTCCGGTGACGCGTTCCTGACCGGACCTCAGTGGGGTGCCAATGAAGGCGCGTTGGCCGTGGTGGCGTTGAAGGGGCAGAAACTGTTGCTACTGCACCTGGATGCCGCGGCGAATGTCACTTCGGTGACGCTGCCGCCGGAATTCGACGACCGGTTCGGGCGGTTGCGCGCCGTCCGTTCGTCGCCGGACGGTGCGCTTTACGTGACCACCTCGAACGGATCGGATGACAAATTGCTCCGCGTCACCCCGGGCACTTAAGAGCCCTGGTAGGCGCCGCCGTTGACGTGGACGACCTGACCCGTCACGTGGCCCGCGCCGGGACCGGCGAGGAACTCCACGACTTCCGCGATGTCTTCCGGACGGCCCTCTCGTTTGTTCATCGTGGTGGCGACCAGCCGGCCGCGGCGTTCGTCGGTGAGCTTGCCGTGGAAGAATTCCGTGTCCACGATCAGGCCGGGCGCGACCACGTTCGCGGTGATTCGCCGCGGCCCCAGAACCCTGGCGACATCCGAGTTCCACGCCTCGACGGCGGCCTTGGCCCAGCCGTACGAACCGGCGCCAGTGTGTGCGGAGATGGACCCGATGGTGATGATTCGGCCGTTGTCGGCGATACGGTCGCGCAAACCCGCCGTGACCAACGCGGCGGTGAAGACATTGGCGCGGAAATTGGCCGTCCAGGCGGTGTTCAGGGTGGCGAGGTCGATGTTGTCGTCGCGGAGGAAATCGGTGTTACCGCCGGCGTTGTTCACCAATACCTCAACGCGTTCCGGCAAGGCCGGCAAGGCCGCCTCGACGGCCTCGTGATCGCCGGCGTCGAACGCGACCGCCTTCGCACCGAGCAGCGCCGCGGCCTCGGCGAGCACGCTCTCGCGGCGGCCGGTGATCGTCACGCGGTCGCCGGCGCGCGCGAACGCCGCCGCGATGGCGTAGCCGATTCCCGTGCCACCGCCGGTGACCACTACTTCCCGGTTCATCACGAACATCCTTTCCCCAGTGGACGAACACAGACCGTACCGGGATCGGCCTAGGATCTGCCGTATGACTGAGATCGACCCCGCGTCGACGGCGCTCGTGCTCGTCGACTTCCAGGAGCGCATCGTCGCGATGCCGACGACGCCGTTCGCCGGGCCCGAGGCCGCCGCCAACGCCGTGCGCCTGCGCGACGCGTTTTCCGAAGCCGGCGCGCAGATCGTGATCATCCAGGCGATGCGCCCGGGCTCCGAGGGCGCGCCGGGCAGCGACGTGATCCCGGAGCTGAAGCCGCGCAACGGCGAAAAGCTCGTGGTCAAGGCCACGATCGGCGGCTTCTACAACACCGATCTCCACGCGCACCTGCGCGACGCGGGCGTGCGCACCGTCGTGTTCGGCGGCATCGCGACGGAGTTCGGCGTGGAGTCGACGCTACGCGCCGCCGCGGACCACGGGTACGCCGTGATCGCCGTGTCCGACGCGATGACGGGCCTTTCGGACGTGTCACACGAATCGTCCACCACGAAGATCTTCCCGCGGCTCGGCACGGTGCTCACCACGACCGAAACCCTAGCGGCGCTGGGATGATCGACAAACTCGCGTGGCTGCACGTGGTGGACGGCCGCGTGCTCGCGGCGGTGTCTTCGGGCAAGGACACGTGGTACCTGCCGGGCGGCAAGCGCGAGCCGGGCGAGTCGGACGCCGAGGCGCTGGTGCGGGAGATCGCGGAGGAGCTGACGGTCGCGCTGGACCCGTCGTCGCTCGCGCCCGCCGGCGTGTGGGAGGCGCAGGCGGACGGGCGCTCGGCGGGCACGGTGGTGCGGATGACCTGTTACACCGGCACGTTTTCCGGCACCTTGGCGGCTTCGAGCGAGATCGCCGCCTTCGATTGGCTGGGTTTCGAGGACCGTCCCCGGGTGTCCGCGGTGGTACAGCTCATCTTCGACGACCTGCACGCGCGCGGCGTGCTCTAGCTGTCGCCGAGCTGCTTCTGCATCGCCGCGGCCAGCGCGTTGAGCCCCGACAGCGGGCGCACCATGACGACGAGCTCGTCGATCTCGCCGGCTCCGTTGGTGCGCAAGAAGTCGCAGCCCTCCACTTCACGGTCGCCGACGCGCGCGGTGAAGACGAGGGCGTGGCCGTGGTCGTCTTTCAGTTCCCGCTGGTAGCCGAAGTCCTCGAACACCGCGAACGCCGCGCGCAGGATCGCCGCGACCTGCTCGCGCCCCTGGTAGGGCCGGTGCACGGCGGGACTGCGGAACACGGCGTCCTCGGCGAACAACGCGATGGCGGCGTCGAGGTCTTTGGTCTCGACGGCTTCCCGGAAAGTCTTCATCGGATGATCGTCAAGCACCGGCGCCGTTCGGACAAGTCCCCAGCTCAGCCCAGCAACCTCGGCTTGTGCTCCAAATGCGACAACCCGTTCCAAGCCAAGTTCACCAGATGCGCCGCCACCTCATCCCGCTTCGGCTTGCGCGCGTCCAGCCACCACTGGCCCGTCAACGCCACCATCCCCACCAAAGCCTGCGCGTACAGCGCCGACAGTTTCTCCTCGTACCCGCGCGCCGCGAATTGCTGGGCGAGGATGTGTTCGACCTGGCCCGCGATGTCGTTCAGCACGGTGGAGAAGGTGCCCGTGGAGCTGGCCACCGGGGAGTCGCGGACGAGGATGCGGAAGCCGTCGTGGGAGTCCTCGACGTAGCTGAGCAGGGCGATCGCCGCTTGTTCGAGCATGACGCGCGGGTGGCCGCCGTGGAGGGTGTTGACCATGCGGTCGAGCAGGAGCTGCGTTTCGCGGTCCACGACGACCGCGTAGATGCCTTCCTTGCCGCCGAAGTGTTCGTAGACGACGGGTTTCGAGACGTTCGCGCGGGAGGCGATCTCTTCCACCGAGGTGCCGTCGAAGCCCTTCTCCGCGAACAACGCGCGCGCGACGAGGAGCAGCTGTTGCCGGCGCTCGCTGCCCGTCATGCGGACGCGCGTCACCGGCGCCGCCGGTCGCGCACCGGTGACCGCTGCTTCGCGCTTCGCCCTTCGTCTCCCCGCCATGCGCAGCAGGGTAGCCGCAGCGTGTCACGCCATCGGAGTGAGCACCGTTCGTGAGAAGGCGCCGCCCGAAGCGGCGGAGTGCGCGACAGCCTTGTCGACCTCGGCCAATCCGAACCGCGTCACCCGCTCCGGTGCCAGGTCGAGCGCACCCGACGCGACAAGGCGGATGATCCCGACGTTGGCCGCGCGCGGGTACATCCATTGGCCCCGCACCGTCACCGAGTTCCGCATCAGCCACGGGTACGGCAGGGACAGATCCGCGCCACCGAGCATGCCGACACCGCCCATCAGCACCACGCGGCCGTGTTCGCGCACGGTTATCGCGGCGGCGCGGGCGACGGACGCCGGGGCCCGCGGCGGGAGCAGGTCGAGCACGAGGTCGACGGGACCGTTCGCGCCCATCGCGGCACGGTCCGTGTCGGCGTCGCCGCAGAGCTCGACCGGCCGCACGCGCGTGCCGAACCGGTCGGCCAGCAGGTCGAGCACCGCCCGGTTGCGGCCCGGCGCCACGACGCGGCCGGCACCCATCGCCAGGGCCACGGCCACCGCGCAGCTGCCCAGATTGCCGGTCGCGCCGCTGACCAGCACCGTCTCTCCGGCCGCGAGCCCGCCCGCGAGCAGGCCGCCATACGGGATCACGTGCACGCCCAGCGCCGCCCACCGCACGGGATCCACGTCGGCGGGCAGCGGATGGACGTTTTCAGTGGGCACGCGCATGAGCTCGGCGAACGCGCCGTCGTGGAAGTACCGCGACAGGCGCGCGCCGCCCTCTCCGCGGGAGCTCCAGCCCTGCAGCGTGATGTCGGGGGTGAGGGCATCGTCGCGGGCGCGAACGGTCGAATCGCACCACACGAGGTCACCCGGAGTCAGTTTGGTCGCGTCCGTCCCGACGCGTCGCACCCGCCCGATCCCCCCGATGCCGGGCACCACGGGCGGTTCGAGCGGATACCGCCGTTCACCGCTGAACACTTCGGCGGCGTACGGGGGCACGATCGTCGCGAGGACCTCGACGAGCACTTCGCCGTCCGGCGGATCGGGCACCTCGCCGACGACGAGCGGGGAACCGAAAGCGGTCAGGGTGGCTGCGCGCACGGGAAAGCCTTTCTGCTCAAGCACTTTCCCGAACGGTAGGACCACGCGAAGCCATGCCGGAAGCGAAGATCAGTCAACCCGGGTGTGCGTGATCCGCATGGTCCGGGCACGACACGAGCCGCCGGCGAAGACGCGGCGCGCTCAGGCGAACGCGGTGTTGCGTGCGTGGCCCTCCCAGGCCGTCAGATCGGCGCGCACCTGGTCGAGGTGGCCGCCGATGGCGTCGACGGCGTCCGCGCCGAGGGCCAAGCGCAGCGGGGTGTCCGGGGCGTCGAGCGCGGTGAGGATGGCGGCGGCGGCCTTGGCGGGGTCGCCGGCCTGCGTGCCGTCGGCGTCGACGACGAGGCGGCGCGTGGGGCCGACCGAATCGGCGTAGTCGTCGATCTCGCCGCTGCGGCTCGTGCTGCCCCACAGACCGGTGCGGAATGCGCCCGGCTCCACGATCAGCACCTTGATCCCCAGGCGGCCCACCTCGTCGGCGAGCCCCTCCGACAGCCCCTCCAACGCGAACTTCGTGCCGCTGTAGGCCGAGAAACCCGCGAACGACAGCTGCCCGCCCATGCTGCTCAGCTGCACGATCGCGCCGGAACGCCGCTCGCGCATGTGCGGCAGCGCGGCGCGCACGAGGGCCGCGGGGCCGAAGACGTGCACGTCGAACAGCGACCGCAGCTCCTCGTCGGTGGTCTCCTCGAACGCGCCGACGTGGCTGCGGCCGGCGTTGTTCACCAGCACGTCGAGCCGGCCGTGCCGAGCGATCACCGACGAGACAATGGCGTCGACCGCCGCGAGGTCCGTGACGTCGAGCGCCACCGCCTCCACCTGGTCCGGGTGCGCGGCGACGACGTCGGCCAGCGTTTCGGTGCGCCGCGCCGCCGCGACCACCACGTCGCCGGCCGCCACCGCGGCCTCGGTAAGCGCGCGGCCGAAGCCGCTGTTCGCGCCGGTGATCAGCCAAACCTTGTTCATGTCCTGAGCCCCTTTCGCTTCCACCGACTCTGGGCGAAATTCGCTCGCGGGTCCAAGACCTGCTGTGATAACCATTGGATATGGACGTGCACGGCCGCGATCTGCGGTACTTCGTCACGGCCGCCGAGGAGCTCCACTTCACGCGCGCGGCCGAGCGGCTCTACGTCTCCCAGCCCGCACTGAGCAAGCAGATCCGCATGCTCGAACGCCAGCTCGGGGCGCCATTGTTCGATCGCGACCGCCGCGAGGTCCGGTTGACGCCGGTGGGCGAGGCCTTGCTGCCGCACGCCCGCCGGGTGCTCGCGGAGTGGGACGCGGCGCACGACGCCGTCACGCAGGCGAAGGCCGAGCAACGCGGCACGCTCGTCGTCGGCATGAGCACGAGCCCCGGCCGCGGCGGCATGCTGCCCGCGATCCGGTCGAGGTTCACCGACGAGCACCCGAACGCCCGGCTCACGCTCCGCCAGGTCGGCTGGCACGACTCCACGGCGGGGCTCGCCGACGGCTCGACCGACGTCGCGTTCGTGTGGCTCCCGGTGCCGGGCGCCGAACGCTACAGCTGGGTCGTGGTCGCCGAGGAACCTCGTCTGGTCGCGATGTCCGCCGCCCACCCGCTCGCCGGGCAGTCCACAGTGGACTTCACCGACCTGCTCGACGAACCGTTCCTCGCCCTGCCCGCCGACGCCGGCCCGCTGCGCGACTACTGGCTCGCCCCGGAAGCCCGCGGCGGCCACGCCCCCGTGATCGGCGCCGAGATCAGCAGCGCGGACGAAACCTACGAGGCCCTCGTCGACGGCCGCGGCGTCTGCCTCATCGCCGCCGGCAACGCACCCCTGCTCACCCGCGGCGACGTCGTCGCCCTCCCGGTGCGCGGCGTGTCCCCCAGCCGCCTCGCGCTGGCGTGGCGCAAGGACGACACCCGGCCGCTGGTCCACGGGTACGCGCGCGCCGCCCGGCTGGCCACCCAACGCGATCCGGAGCGGTGAAACCCGGCCCGGTCGAACCAGCCCTCAAATAAAAGCGGACCACCGAAAACCGGTGGTCCGCTAAGAAAACAGAAAGACTCAGCCCTCGGAAGCGATCCTCGCCAGCCGCTGCGGAGTCGGCCAGCGCACGTCGTGCACCCAGCCGAACTTCTCGAACATCCAGATCAGGCGGGCCGACATGTCGATCTGGCCGCGCTTCACGCCGTGGCGGGCCGAGGTCGGGTCGGCGTGGTGCAGGTTGTGCCAGGACTCACCGAAGGAGAAGATCGCCAGCGGCCAGAAGTTGGCCGAGCGGTCACGCGCCGCGAAGGGGCGTTCGCCGATCATGTGGCAGATGGAGTTCACGGACCAGGTCACGTGGTGCAGCACGCAGATGCGCACGAGGCCGGCCCAGAAGAACGCGGTGAGCGCACCCCAGAACGACCACGAGATGAGGCCGCCCAGCAGCGCCGGCAGCGTCAGCGACAGGAGCGCCCAGAGCCAGAACAGGTCGTCGACCTTCCGGATGGCCGAGTCCTTCACCAGGTCGGGCGCGAAGCGGGCCTGGTTGCTCGTGTCACGCTCGAACAGCCAGCCCATGTGCGCGTGCCAGAAACCGCGGGCGATGGCGGCCGGCGAGGTGCCGAACATCCACGGCGAGTGCGGGTCGCCGTCGCGGTCGGAGAACGCGTGGTGACGACGGTGGTCGGCCACCCAGGTGATCACCGGGCCCTGCAAGGCGATGCTGCCGGCGATGGCCATCACCACACGCAGCCACGGCTTGGCCTTGAACGACCCGTGCGTGAAGTACCGGTGGTACGCGACGGTGATGCCCAGGCCGCTGACGCCGTAGAACACCACGAACAGCGCGACGTCGACCCAGGTCAGTCCCCAGCCCCACGCGAACGGGACGGCGACCAGCAGGGCCACCAGCGGCGCGAGCACGCCGAAGTACACGGACAGCTGCACGCCGATGCCGCGCTGACCTTCGATGATCGGCTTGGGGCCCTTCGGGGCCGGCGGCTCTCCAGCGGGCTGGGAACGGTCGAGGGTGGCCGTCATACAGTTCACTTCTTCCTACGAGCCCCTGCGAAGGGTGACCTAACCTACGATGCCGTAAGTTACGGTACAGGAGGTTTCGAGCCCTGGGGAGGCCCGAAATGTCTGTTCCGGTCCGGCGCGGTTCAACCCGTGAAGTACCCCGGGGGCGGGCGCTTCACCCTCCCGCCACCACTGTCGCCGATCATCGCTATCCTGACCAGGATCGATCCGCCGTAGTGTAATCGGCAGCACTTCAGATTTTGGTTCTGACAGTTCAGGTTCGAATCCTGGCGGCGGAGCAGGCGTGTGACCAACCCGAGGCGAGACAGCGAAGCGATGGGGGTGTGGGGCGGCTGAGCGATGGAGCGATCGACCCCGGAACCGCCCGGCGTCCGACTCTCGTCGAGATGTCCGACGCGTGGCTGGTCGGCCGCGCGCGTGAGCTGATCGCCGCCGTCCAGCGGCAGGAGTACGACAAGCAGCTCGAGATCGTCGAGATCATGGACGGGCTGCTCGAGGAAACCCTGCGCCGCGGCGAACCGACTCTGGTCGCGCAGCTGCTGCGCGCGTCGGCGTTCGCCCGCCTGGTCACGCGCGGGCTGGCCGCCGAAGCGGAGCCGCGGCTCGACGAGATGCTCGCCCACACCCGCCGCCACGGCCTGTCACTGCTGCGCGCCGACGCGCACGCGTTGCGCGGGCGCCGGCTGGTGCTGGCCGCGCAGGAAGATGCCGCGCTCACTGAGATCGCCCGCGCGCTCGCGATCCTCGACGACTCCACGATCCCCGACCGCCAGGTCGGCGTGCGCAACTGGAACCGCATGCAGTCGATGGCGCTCATCGACTGCTGGATCGTGCTCAACCAGCTGGGCGTGTACGAGGCGGCCGAAGAGGTCATCAGCCGCGCCCACCAGGCGATCCGCGAGAGCGCGAGCCCCCACGAGATCACGCTGCAACTGATGAACCGCGTGAAAATGCTGGTGGGCTGGGGCCTGCGCCTGGAGCGCATCGAGCAGTACGACGAGGCGGCGGAGAAGTTCCGCACCGCCGCGTCGATGGCGGTGGCGGCCGAGGGTCCGTTCGCCGAATCGCTGTTCCCGCGCAAGGCCGGCGTCTCGGCCGTGGACCAGGTGGGCGTGCTCGCTTCGGCGCTGGCGCTGCACAACCCGGCCGCGGAACACGTCGACCGCCTCAACCAGATGCGCCACGGCCACCACTTCCCGCACGAGCAGGAGATCGTCGCCATCGCGCTCGCGCGTTGCCTCGACCGAGCCGGGCGCCGCGAAGAAGCGCTCGACGTGCTGCGCGAGACGCGCAAGGCGATGTCCGAGGACATCTCCCAGCCGTCGATGCGCCTCAACATCGCCCGCGAGCTCGCGCGGCTCGACACCACGCCGGACTACGCGTCGGGCGCCAGCAAGTCGCTGATCGACTACGCGACCACACTCGAGGCCGAGATGTGGACGCTGCGCGAGTCGCAGATCGCCACGCTCAACGCGCGCCGCGAACACGAACGGCTGTCGGCCGAACACGGTGCGATCACGCAGCAAGCGCTGCAGGACCCGCTCACCGGCCTGCCCAACCGCCGCGCGCTCGACGAACGCCTGCGCGCGCTGGCGTCGTCGGCCGACGCGCAGCCGCTCGCCGTCGGGCTCGTGGACCTCGACGGGTTCAAGGGCGTCAACGACAAGCAGTCGCACGCCGAGGGAGACAACGTGCTCCGCGTCGTCGCGAGCACGCTGCGTGACGCCCTGCGCGGCGACGACGTTGTCGCGCGCTACGGCGGGGACGAGTTCATCGTCCTGCTGCCGGGCGCGCCCGCGTCGGCCGCGAAGATGGCGCTGGGGCGCGCGGTGAAGTCGGTGGCGGAGCTGCCGCACCACCTTTCGCACGGCGTCACCCTGTCCATCGGGCTGGTGTCGCTGCGGCCGCAGGAGCGGGCCGAGCAGGTGCTCGCGCGCGCGGACGCGGCGATGTACGAAGCAAAACGCGGTGGGGGCAACCAGGTCACCTCCGCGAATTCGATGGCGGGCGACGCCGGCGCGAGCTGGCCCGCGGAGAGCATCCCGGCCGACCCCTCGTGGGGCGCCGAGGAGCCCACGTAGGATCGTTGCCCGTCGGAACGAGCCGGTAAATCGTTGTTGGGAGTCTCGTTGAGCGGCCCGCTGAGCACGCTGATCCTCGCCGCGGGTGAGGGCACCCGCATGCGTTCGTCCACCCCGAAGGTGCTGCACCCGATCGCCGGGCGCCCCTTGGTGGAACACGCCGTCCGCGCCGCGGCCGGACTGAACCCCGAACACCTGGTGGTGGTGATCGGCCACGGCCGCGAAGCCGTCGGTGCCGAGCTGGCGCGCGTCGGCGAAGTGCTCGGCCGCGAGGTCACCACGGCCGTGCAGGCCGAGCAGAAAGGCACCGGCCACGCCGTGTCGTGCGCGCTGCACGAGCTGCCCGCCGGCCTCACCGGCACCGTGCTCGTGAGCTACGGCGACGTGCCGCTGCTCGACACCGAGACCCTCGCCGCGCTGCTGGCCGAGCACACCGGCTCGGGCAACGCGGTCACCGTGCTCACCGCCGTGGTCGAGAATCCGGCCGGCTACGGGCGGATCGTGCGCGACGACGCGGGCGTGGTCCAGTCGATCGTCGAGCACAAGGACGCGACGCCGGCGCAGCACGAGATCACGGAGATCAACTCGGGCGTCTACGCGTTCGACGCCGCGGTGCTCACCGACGGTCTCTCGCGGCTGTCGACGGACAACGCGCAGGGCGAGCTGTACCTCACCGACGTGCTGGGCATCGCCCACCACGACGGCAAGGGCGTCGGCGCGCTGGTGGTCGACGACCCGTGGGTCACCGAGGGCGTGAACGACCGCGTGCAGCTGGCGACGCTGGGCGCCGAGTACAACCGCCGGATCGTGCGCCGCTGGCAGCGCGAGGGCGTGACCGTGACCGACCCGAACACCACGTGGATCGAAGCGGACGTAACGCTCTCGCGCGATGTGCTGCTGGAGCCGAACACGCAGCTCAAGGGCACCACGTCGATCGGCGAAGGCTCCGTGGTCGGCCCGGACACGACGCTGACCTCGGTGACGGTCGGGGCCGGCGCGTCCGTGGTCCGCGTACACGCCGACCAGTCCGAGCTGGGCGACGGCGTGAACGTCGGCCCCTACACCTACCTGCGGCCCGGCACCAAGCTGGGCGCGAAGGGCAAGCTGGGCGCGTTCGTGGAGACGAAGAACGCGCAGATCGGCACCGGCACGAAGGTGCCGCACCTCACTTACGTGGGCGACGCGACCGTCGGCGACCACAGCAACATCGGCTGCTCCAGCGTCTTCGTGAACTACGACGGCGTGAACAAGCACCAGACCGTCGTGGGCTCCCACGTGCGACTCGGTGCGGACAACACACTCGTGGCGCCGGTGCGGATCGGTGACGGCGCTTACAGTGGAGCGGGTGCGGTGATCCGGGAGGACGTGCCGCCTGGTGCACTTGCGCTCTCGGCGGGGCCCCAGCGCAACGTCGAGGGCTGGGCGGTCCGGCGCAGGCCGGGCACGCCCGCGGCGGAGGCGGCGGAAGCCGCGCTCGCCGCGAGTGAGGACACCGCCGTGTCCGTGTCGGAAGCAGGAAACGACGGGGAGTCGCCAGCATGAGTCCGAAGCAAGGTACGCCGAAGAAGAATCTGATGCTCTTCTCCGGCCGGGCGCACCAGGAGCTCGCGGAAGAGGTCGCCAAGCACCTCAACGTGACCATCACCCCGCAGACCGCGCACACGTTCGCCAACGGTGAGCTGTTCGTGCGGTTCGAGGAGTCGGTGCGCGGTACGGACGCCTTCGTGATCCAGGCGCACACCACGCCCATCAACGAGTACGTGATGGAGCAGCTGATCATGGTGGACGCGCTCAAGCGCGCCTCCGCCAAGCGGATCACCGTGGTCATGCCGTTCTACCCGTACGCGCGGCAGGACAAGAAGCACAAGGGCCGCGAGCCGATCTCGGCCCGGCTCATCGCCGACCTGTTCAAGACCGCGGGCGCCGACCGGATCATGACGGTCGACCTGCACACCGCCCAGATCCAGGGCTTCTTCGACGGCCCGGTCGACCACCTGATGGCGCAGTCCGTCCTCGCGGACCACATCAAGGCGACTTACGGCGACGCCGACATCACGGTCGTTTCGCCCGACTCGGGCCGCGTGCGGCTGGCGGAGAAGTGGGCGCAGCAGCTGGGCGACCGGCCGATCGCGTTCATCCACAAGACGCGCGACCCGGACAAGCCGAACCAGGCCGTGGCCAACCGCGTGGTCGGCAAGGTGCAGGGCAAGCTCTGCGTGCTGATCGACGACATGATCGACACCGGTGGCACGATCGTGAAGGCCACGGAGGCTTTGATCGAGGAAGGTGCCGCCGACGTCGTCATCGCCACGACGCACGGGATCTTGTCGGACCCCGCGACCGAGCGGCTTTCGCAGTGCAAGGCGCGCGAGGTCATCGTGACGAACTCCCTGCCGATCCCCGACGAGAAGCGGTTCCCGGGGCTGACGGTGCTGTCGATCGCGCCGATGCTGGCGGAGGCGATTCAGCAGGTGTTCGAGGATGGCTCGGTGACTTCGTTGTTCGACGGGGCTGCCTGACAGTTTTGGGTTTTCCTTTTCGCCGTCGGTGGATTTCGATCCGCCGGCGGCGAAACTGTGTGTGCCGCGTGGCGTGGCGCGGCTAGGTTCGTGCGTCATGGGGAACTTCAAGTTCGGTGTCAGTCTGCGGACTGTCGATTCGTCGTTCGTCGGCTTGTGCCGGCGGGCCGAGGAGCTCGGGTACGACGCGATCAGCGTGCCCGACCACCTGGGCGCCGGCCGCCCCGCGCCGTTTCCCGCGCTGGTGGCCGCGGCGGCTGCCACTTCTCGACCGCGCGTGGGGACGTTGGTGTCGAACCTGCCGTTCTACAACGTGGCTTTGTTCGCGCGAGATGTGGCGAACACCTGGGTCCTGACCGGTGGGCGGTTGGAGCTGGGGCTGGGTTCGGGCCACATGAAGTCGGAGTTCGACGAGGCCGGGTTGCCGTGGCTGAAAGCTGCCGATCGGATCGCTTACCTGCGTGACGGCTTGGCCGAGCTGCGTTCTCGGCTCGGCGCGGATCTCCCGCCGCTGCTGATCGCGGGCAACAGCGACGGGGTGCTGTCGCTGGCGGCGTCTGATGCGGACATCGTGGGGTTCGCCGGTCTGCGCCAAGCCCCGGGTAAGCCGCCGGGGACGTTCGTGCTGGATCCGGCTTCGGCGATGGATGCGCGGGTGGCGTACTTCCGGTCACTCGCGGGAGGTCGGGAAATCGAGTACAACATGCTGGTCCAGCGGGTGGTCGTGACCGACGATCGCCGCGCCGCCGCCGCGGAATGGCAGGCGTTGACAGACCCGGAACCCGGCGTCGACGAGCTCCTCGAAGCTCCGCAGCTGTTGCTCGGGACGGTCGACGAAATCGTCACTCAGCTCGTCGAGCGCCGGGAACGGTACGGGTTTTCGTACATCACGGTTTTCGACTCGATGATGGAGACGCTGGCACCGGTGGTCGCTCGGTTGCGCGGCCGTTGACCACCGAGTGATCCACAACTCGATCATCCCCGTGCGCGGTTCTCCGTCACCCGGTCGACCAAGCCGTACACGAGGGCCTCGGCCGCGGTGAATCGCCGCTGCCGCTCGGCATCCGCGCGAACTCGCTCGACGGGTTGACCGCTGCCGGCCGCGATCAACCCCACGACTTCGCTGGTCCACTTGTCGAGCAGAGCGAGCCGCACCGGCGACGGATCCGGCTGGAGCTGAGGAAGGCTCAACGCGACCACGGCCTGCGGGATGGCGGACCGCTTGCCGGGCGTGCCACTCGACACGAGCAGCTGTGCCATGCCGGCGGCCAGCCCCATGGCGCAGGTGGCGACGTCCGGTTTGACGAGGTCCATCGTGTCGAGGATGGCCATGCCGGCCGTGACGGAGCCACCGGGCGAGTTGATGAAGAAGGTGATGTCGGCACTCGCGTCCGCATCCTCGAGGAGCAGCAGCTGCGCGGTAATCGTGTTGGCGATCGCGTCGTCGATCTCGGCGCTCAGGACGACGATGCGCTTTCGCAGCAGCTGTTCGGCGTGCGCACTGAGGTCAAGGCTGCGAGAGCCGGCCGGCTCTCGCTCGCTGTGGCCGGCGTGGTCTGCCGACGCCGGGTGCCGGCCGGAACCGGGGTGCCGAACCTCGGAGGGGCCCGAAACGTAGTGGGAGACAATGCCTCCCCCGGTCTCGTCGATGTCGCGGCGGCCGGGCTCTTCGCCGGTTCCGCCCGCCCTCTCGGCGGCGGCCGCTGATTCGGAAGCCAGCTCGTCACCCAGGTCCCGCTGCGCCCGCACGGCTCCGGTCGAGGGGCGGAGAATCCCGCGCAGCCGCCGTGCCACGTCATCGCGGCGCGTCACAGCCGGACCTCGCGCCGTCCAGAGCACGGCGGTTCGCGATCAGTGGCGTGACTTCCGAGTGGCTCAGTCATACGCGCGACGGTAACCATGCGCTTCGGGAGCGGTCCCGGGCAACGCAGCGGACGCGGTTTTCAGTCCCCGGCCACGCTTTCCGCCGCGGAACGCACGGCAGCCACCGCGTCGCCGGCGATCAACGTCAGGACGCGACCCAGCAGGCCCTCGGGGACGGCTTCGTCGTCGATGTCCCCTTCCACGGCCAGGCCGTTGCTCAGCGCCAGCAGGATCACCGCGAACTCTTCGGCCGGCAACGGCAAGGAGAAGCCGAACCCCGAAGCCAAGCGCTCCAACGCCGCCGCGATCGTCCGCCGGACAGCGCGGCGACGGTCGCGCAAGGCAAGTCTGCGGTCAGCGTCGTGGTGCGCCAGGGCGAAGAACTCCGCCAACAGCCGGTGCCACACCGCATCCGTGCGCATTTCGTGCATCAACACCGCCGCGACGTCCGCGAGGCCGGCCGCGCCGGTGCCGGCGGAGGCGAAGCTCTCGAGGCTGGCGGAAAGCCGGTGCGCCGCGTGCTCCTCCATCAACGCCAGCACCAGTTCGTCCTTCGACGCGAAGCTGGAGTAGACCGCCCCCTTCGTCAGACCGGCGGCGGCCGCGACCTCGGTCAGTTTCGAGGCCGCGATGCCCCGGTCGCCGAAGACCTGGAACGCCGCGTCGAGGATTCGGCGGCGCGTTTCAGCGCGCGTCGGCCGCGTGCGGCCCGGTGCGGGCATCGGGGTGAATCCTCCTGATCAAGGGCTTGACTTTCACGAAGCCAACTCAATACCTTCAGGTATCCAATACCGGGAGGTATTCGATGTCAAGCGCACAGCGGTACCTCGAGAACGGCACCTGGCACGAGCGCACGTTCGCCCAGCTCCACGAAGACGTCGCCCGCTCCCACGAGTCCAAAGTGGACGATCCTCTGGTCATCACCCTGCCGGAAGAACCTCTCCCCGCCGCCATCGAGAACGAACTGCCGCGTTCGCCCTCGAAACCGGGATCAATCCGGACAAACACACCTGGCACGCCGGCGAACGACTGCGCTCGGTCATCGCCCGTGACGTGGAGTCGGTGAACGCACGTTATTCTCCGCCCGAGCGAGTCCGGGACTTCGCGCTCGTACGCAAGCCGTTCTCCGTCGAGTCCGGTGAGCCGACCCCGGCCCTCGAGATCCGCAGGAACGTCGTCGCCGCGCTCTACCCCACCCCCTGAACCACCGGCAACGCCGCCGGTGACCGTGAGGAAGGACCCTTCTCCATGAGGAAACTGCGGACCAAAGCGGCCGTGCTGGCCGCCGTGGCGCTCGTGGCGGCCGCGTTCACCGCCGCGCCCGCGCAGGCGGCCGGCGGCAACAACGACCCGTCGTGCCGCCCGAGCGCGGCGCACCCCCGGCCCGTGGTCTTCCTCCACGGCCTGGGCGCCACCTACTACGAGGACCTCAACTTCCTGCAGTCGGCCGTCGCGGCCAAGGGCTACTGCGCCTTCAGCCAGACCTACGGCGCCTACCCGGGCTTCCCCGTGGTCGGCGGCCTGCGCCCGATCGCCGACTCGGCGGGCGAGATCAAGCAGTTCATCGGCCAGGTGCTCGCCGAGACCGGGGCGTCGCAAGTGGACATCGTGGGTCACTCCGAGGGCGGCTTCCAGTCCCTCTACGTCACGAAGACTCAGGGCATCGCGGACAAGATCGGCTCGGTCGTGTCCATCGCGCCGCCCACGCACGGGACCACGTTCGCCGGCCTCACCAAGCTCGCGTACCTGCTCGGGCAGGGCGAGCGCGACGCCGTCGGCAAGGCCCTGTCCACGCTCGGCTGCCCCGCCTGCGACGACCTGATCACCGACGGCGCCGCCGTGAAGAAGCTGACCACCGGTCCCATCGCACAGGCCGGCGTGAAGTACACCGTGATCACCTCGCGCTACGACGAGCTCGTGACCCCCACCGACACGTCGTTCGTGCGCGAGCCGGGTGTGGTGAACGAATACGTGCAGGACACGTGTCCGTTCGACCCGGTGGGCCACATCGGCGAGGCGTATGACCTCAACGTCTGGAACCTCGTCACGAACGCCCTCGACCCGGCCCACGCCACGAAGTTCTTCTGCACCGTCGGCTCCCCGGGCTGACCCGAGCCGGGGCCCCTCGGCTTCGAGGGTCCCCGTCCGCCGTCAGTACGCGACGGTGAACCGCGCCCGGCTGTGGCGCGGCTCGTCGATCTCGTCCACGAACGCGATCGCGAAGTCGTCACCGCCGATCTGCGAACGGCCCTCCTCGTCGGACAGCAGCACGTCGCCACCCACACGGAACGACCCCGTGCGCTCGCCGGCGTTCCACGCGCCGAACTCCGCGGCCGGGCTCACGTAGAACCACTCGACGTCGCCGGGCAGCTCGCGCAGGGCGGCCAGAACCTCGGCGTGGCTGCTCGCCTCGGGCTTGTACGCGTCCGGGAAGTCCGGCGTGTCCAGCAACCGCGGGCCACCCTCGGCCACGAGCAGCGAGGCCGCGCCGCCCACGAACGACAGCCGCGCACCGGCCGCGCGGGCCGCGTCGGCGAGCGTCGGCAACGCGTCGAGCAGCTTCTGCCCCTCGTCGTTCACCCGGCCCGGGGTCGCGATCACGATCACGTCGGCCCCCTTCGTCACGTCGGCGACGAACCCGGCGTCGTGCATCGAGCCCGTGCGGGCCTCGACCTCGGCGGGCAGGCCCTCGGCCTTGCGCGCCACCCCGACGACCGCATGCCCGCGCCGCAGCGCCTCGTCCGTGATCCGGCCACCGGCGTACCCCGTCGCGCCGAACACCACCAGCTTGCTCATCTTCCGCTCCTCCTGAGGACACCTCGACGACGTCGAGGGTACGAACGGAAGATCCACTACTTCAACGAAACCAACGCACCCCGCGGTAGGCGTGCAGGTCAGGCGCCGAGAAGGGCGAACGACTTCGCGAGCTCGGCCTTCACCGCGTTCGCGTCGAAGGGCACGTGCACCTCGCCGACGGCCGTCGGCTTCGCGAGCACCTGGTAGCTGGCGGTGCGGTTGGGCAGCGAGAACTTGACCGAGCACGACATCGTGATGGTCGCGTCGGCCGCCGCGTCACCCTGCGTGGTGCAGGTCTTCGAGCCGAGCGAATCGGCGCTGACGTCGATCGTGAGCGTCACGTGCACCACGGGCTTCGAGCCCGAGCTGTTGCCGACGACGCTGTTGGTCACGTCGACTGTGGCGGTGCACGAGCCGACGAAGTCCTTGCAGTCGAGGCGGTCGTTGGTGACCACCACGCTCGACTGCGCGAGCCCGTCGAACGGCTGTCCGAGCCCGCCGACCGTGTTGTCGAAGTCGGTGTGGAACTTCTTGAGCGCGTCGCCGGTCAGCGACTTCACCTGGAACCCGGTGCCGAGCTTCGGGCCGCCCAGCGGGTCGAGCAGCGCCGGCGCGAACGAGACCACGCGGAAGGGCTGCGCGGTGGTCACCTGCAGCGCGCCGAGGCCGCCGCCGAGCTGGTAGACCTCCGTGCCGTCCTCGAGCTTGCGCTTCACCGGGTCGGCCGTCTGGTTGAGACTCGACAACGATTTGACCAGCCCGGTCACGAGCTGGTCCGGGGCGAACCGCGCGCCGGGGTCCATCGGCAGCTCCGTACCGACGGTGTGCACCCAACCGGCACCGAACTGCGTGCTGTTTTCCTCGAGGCCGTGCGACTTCCAGTAGTCGGCGTCGGCGGAGAGGTAGAGATCGTCCGCGAGCTCGGTGACCTGCACCACGTGACCTTCGAACGGCAGCGCGCCGAACCCGTCACCATTGCGAGTGATGCGGAAACCGAGACCGATCGGCTTGCCCGACGCGTCCTTCACCGTGGTGTCGAGCTCCAGCGCGGGCGCCTTGCCCAGCGCGTCCAACGCGGCGTCCACGGCATCTCGCTGCTGCGCCAGCCGGTCGGCTATCTGCTGGTCAGCGGCGGAAACCCCCGCCGAACCCGTCACCGCGACCTGACAACCCGCCAGCACCCCACCCAGTAGTACGACCGCCGCGGCGATCCATCGAGCCCGCATTCTCGCCCCTCTTTTCCGCGGGGATCATCCCATGCCCGCGGCACGCGCCTGCACCACCGGAATCGAGTCGTCGCCCGCCGGCCGACCCAAGGTTTAGTCGTGCGGGGCCACCCACCGCAACCTCCTTGTCGAACGAGGGTTTACACTTCTCGAGTTGTCTCGGCGAGGCGGGAGCACCCTGTGGTGCCCAGCGTGATCGACGCGGCGGCTCGAGAAGCCCCGTGGAATGTGCACGCTTGGAAACTCGCCGCCGTATGCAGCCGATTTTGAACGCTGATTTGTGAACACCGCCCCGAGCAGAGATCGACGATCCCCGCCGCCACCTGCTGCACCGAATTGTGATTTGAAGGAGTGCTACACCGTGTCCGAGGTACGTCTTTCCGTCGAGCCGCGCACCGAGTTCGGCAAGGGCGCCGCGCGGCGCACCCGTCGCGCCGGCAAGATCCCCGCGGTCCTCTACGGGCACGGCTCGGACCCGCGGCACTTCGCGCTGCCGGCCCTCGAGTTCGCCCGCGTCGTCCGTGAGAACGGCAGCAACGCCGTGCTCACCCTCGACCTCGAGGGCTCCAGCGAGCTGGCGCTGACCAAGACCATCGTCGTGCACCCGCTGAAGAACTACATCGAGCACGTCGACCTGCTCGTGGTTCGCCGCGGCGAGAAGGTCACCGTCGACGTGCCGGTGGTCGTCACCGGCACCGCCGGCCCGGGTGGCCTGGTGAACCAGGACCTCGGCGTCGTGCAGATCGAGGTCGAGGCCCTGCACATCCCGGACCAGATCGAGGTCTCGGTCGAGGGTCTCGAGATCGGCACCCAGATCACCGCCGCGCAGCTCACGCTGCCGCAGGGCGCGAACCTGGTGACCGACGGCGAAGCGCTGGTCGTGGCCGTGAACGAGCCGCAGCGTGAAGAGACCGCCGGCGAAGAGGCCGCCACCGAAGGCGGCGAGGCTCCCGCCGGGGACGCCGAATAAACTCACTTCCGTGAGTGAAGACCTGCCTGGGGCCGGCGAGCTGATCGTGCTCGCCGGCCTCGGTAATCCCGGGCCCCAGTACGCCGGCAACCGCCACAACGTCGGCTTCATGGTGCTCGACGAGCTGGCCACCCGCATCGGGGGCAAGTTCAAGGCACACAAGAGCGGCGCCGAGGTGCTGGAGGGGCGGCTTTCGGGCCGTCGCGTGGTGCTGGTGAAGCCGCGTTCGTTCATGAACCTCTCCGGCGGGCCCGTGGTCGGCGCCGCGCGGTTCTTCAAGGTCGAGCCCTCGGGCGTCGTCGTGGTGCACGACGAGCTCGATGTGCCGTTCGGCGCGCTGAAGCTCAAGCTCGGCGGCGGCGACAACGGGCACAACGGCCTTCGTTCCATCACCAAGTCGCTCGGCACGCGTGAGTACTACCGCGTGCGCTTCGGCATCGGCCGCCCGCCGGGCCGCCAGGATCCCGCCGATTTCGTGCTGAAGGACTTCTCGACGGTCGAGCGCAAGGAGCTCCCGTTCGAGGTCTCCGTGGCCGCCGACGCCGCCGAGGCGCTCGTGGCCAAGGGGCTCACCACGGCCCAGAACGAGTTCCACGCAGGCTGATCAGCCGGTTGCTCTCTGTTAGTGATCATGAGTGGCGCTGCGTAGTTTTTCCTCACTCGATGGGCGGCTTATAGGGCCCTGATCGAGTCGTCCCGACGCGCTCGGGGTTCCCGGTGCCTCGGTGACCGGTTAGGACGGAATGCGGGAGTCCGCACACCGACCCTGAATCGGAGAATGTTTCATGTCGTTCACCGCCGAGGACCTCACCGAGGTCACCTTCGGTAACGCCCCGATCGGCCGCCGTGGCTATGCCAAACAGGAGGTCGACGAGTTCGTGCGGCGCATCGCGAAAACGATCGCCGAAGAGGACGACCTGACCGCGGCCGAAGTCCACCACGTCATGTTCAACAAGCCGCTCATCGGCAAGCGCGGCTACGACGAACGCGAAGTCGACCAGTTCCTGGACACCGTGGAGGAACAGCTGGCCGACCTGTCCGGCCGGCGCGCTCCCGCCGTGCCCGGCGCACGCGACGAACACGAGGCGACCGCCTCCCGGGCCCCGCGTCCGGAGGTGACGGAGAACGCCGAGTCCTTCCAGGACCGGTAGGTCTTTCCGGCCTTGACGACGTCGTTCCCCCGCGGCGCTTTCCCGGCCTGCGTTTGTCCTTCTTCCTGAAACAACCCCGCCCTCCGGACTTCCCAAGCCCCGAGAACACGGAACCGGCCCGCTCACTGTGGTGAGTGGGCCGGTTCCGTGTTCTGCCTACGTTGCCGGTCGAACCCGAGGTCAGTGGTCCGCGTTGTGCGCGATCTTGTCCGCGTACTGCACCGCAGTCGCCGCGCGCTTGACCTTGCCCGAGGGCGTCTTGGACAGGCTGCCGGCCGGCAGGACCACCACGGCGAACGGGCGCATGTCCACGGCATCACGGACGCGGGCGGCGACCTGCTTCGACAACGCGCGTTCGGCGTCCGCGTCGCCGGCCAGCTTGGACTCCACGACGACGGCGAAGCGTTCGCGGCGGCTGCCCGCGTCGAGGCGGACGGCGACGGCGTTGCCGGCGCGCACGCCCTCGACCGACGTGGCCGCGCGTTCGATGTCGGTGGGGTACAGGTTGCGGCCGCCCATGATGATGACGTCCTTGCGGCGGCCGCAGATCACGATCTGGCCGTCGATGAGGTAACCGAGGTCGCCCGTCTTCATCCAGCCGTCGGCGTCCTGGGTGTCGAGGGGGCCGTCGACGGTGAGGTAGCCCGGGGTGACGGCCGGGCCGCGGAGGCGGATTTCGCCGACTTCGCGGTCGCCCAGCAGCGAACCGTCCGCGGAGACGATGCTCGCCTCCAGGCCGTCCAGCGGACGGCCCAGCACGGCGAAGGAGCGCACCGCGTCCGTGCCGCGCCGCGAGTCGCCCTCAGGGACCGGGACGGCGCGGTCGTCCGCCTCCAGGGCGTCGGCCTCGACGACGTCCAGGGTGAGACCCGTGAACAGCGGCGCGAAAGACACCGCCAGAGTCGCCTCGGCCATGCCGTACGCCGGGAACACGCACTCGGCCGGCATCTTGAAGCGTGCGCCCGCGTCGACGAAGGTCTGGACGGCCGTCTCGTCGATCGGCTCGGCGCCGTTGAGTGCGATGCGGAGCTTGGACAGGTCGTAGGCGTTGTCGTCCTCGACGCGGGCCATGCGGCGGCCCACGATGGCGTACGCGAAGTTCGGCGCGGCCGTGGTGGTGCCGTTGTACTTGGAGATCAGCTCGGGCCAGATCAGCGGGCCGGTCAGGAACTCGACGGGCGTGATCTTCACCAGCTCCACGCCGAAGGTCATCGGCACGGTCAGGAAGCCGACCATGCCCATGTCGTGGAACGTCGGGAGCCACGACACCATCACGTCGACGTCGAAGTCGAACTCCGCGCGGTCGACCATGGCCTTGACGTTGGTGTAGAGGTTGCCGTAGGTGATGCGCACGGCCTTGGGGTCGGCCGTCGAACCGCTGGTGAGCTGCAGCAACGCGGTGGCGCCCTCGTCGGTGGGCACGACCTCGGCCAGCGGCTCGGCCTCGGCCAGCTCCGTGATCAGGCGGTGCTGGATACCCTTCTCGGCCAGCACGGGCGCGAGCTGGTCGAACGGCTCGCCCAGCACCACCAGCCCGGCGCCGATCATCCCCAGCACCTTGACCGTGTCCTCGGCCCACTCGGCGAGGTCCGTGCGCGCCGTCGGCTGGTGCAGCATCGTCACGCTGCCGCCGGCCAGCCACACGGCCTGCACGGTGGGCGCGATGAGCACCGGCGCCGCGGCCAGCACGGCCACCGCGCTCCCGGGCTTCAACCCGCCCGCGACCAACCCACCGGCAATCTTCTTGGCCTGGTCGTGGACCTCGGCCCACGTCCGGCGAACCGGCTCCTTGGGCTCGCCCGTGACCATGCCGCGCTGCTGACCCCGCCCCGTCGCCGTCTCGACGAGCGTGTCCACGAACCGACTCATGCGCGACAGATTACTGTCTTGTTGTCAACGCTCGCCTGCGGCGGCGTGAACAGCGTCGATCAAGCCGTCATTCGAGCGCTTCGGACGTCTCCAGCCACGTCGCCTCGACGTCTTCCTTCTCCGCGTGCACGCTCTTCAGCTCCGTGTTCAACGCGATGAGCTTGTCCGGGTCCGTGGCCGCCTCGAGCAGTGCCGCGTGCAGCTTCTCCTCGCGTTTGGCCAGCTGGTCGAGCTTGCGCTCCAGCCGGCCGAGCTCCTTCTGCGCGGCCCGGATCTCCGCGTTGCTGCGCTTGGCCTCGGCCTTCTCCGGAGCTGCCGACGCGCCGCGCCCCGGCGTCGCCGCCTGCAGCTTCGTGCGGCGGTTGAGGTACTCCTCGATGCCGCCGGGCAGGTTCGTCACGTGGCCGTCGCCGAACAGGGCCACGGTCGTGTCGCAGACGCGCTCGACGAGGTAGCGGTCGTGCGAGACCACGACCATCGTGCCGGGCCAGCCGTCGAGCAGGTCTTCGAGCTGCTGCAGGGTGTCGATGTCCAGGTCGTTGGTGGGCTCGTCGAGCAGCAGCACGTTGGGCTCGGCCATCAGCAGCCGGCACAGCTGCAGCCGGCGCCGCTCGCCACCCGACAGGTCACCGACGGGCGTCCACTGCCGTTCGGCCGGGAAGCCGAGCTTCTCGCCCAGCTGCGACGCCGTCATCTCCTGCTTGCCGAATACCACGCGCCCCGCCACCTGCTCGATCGCCTGCAGCACGCGCAGGTCGGCCGGCAGGTCGTCGAGCTCCTGGCGCAGGTGCGCGAGCGCGACCGTCTTGCCCTTGACCCGCCGCCCCGTCTCGGGAGTGACGTCGCCGCCCAGCAGCTTGAGCAGCGACGTCTTGCCGGACCCGTTCACGCCGACGAGACCCACGCGGTCACCCGGCCCGATCCGCCACGTCACGTGGTCCAGCAGCGTCCGGTCGCCGACGCTGAACGACACGTCTTCCAGCTCCAGCACCGTCTTGCCGAGGCGGCGCTTGGCGAACGCCATCAGCTCCACGGAGTCGCGCAGCGGCGGCACGTCGGCGATCAGCGCCTCGGCGGCTTCCACGCGGTAGCGCGGCTTCGACGAGCGCGCCTGCGGGCCGCGGCGCAGCCACGCCAGCTCCTTGCGCGCCAGGTTCTGCCGCTTCTCCTCGGCCGTCGCGGCCAGGCGCGCCCGCTCGGCGCGCGCGAAGATCCAGTCGGCGTAACCACCTTCGTACTGCTCGACGCGCCCTCCTGTGACCTCCCACGTGAGGCTCGCGATGGTGTCGAGGAACCACCGGTCGTGGGTCACGACCACCACGGCGATCCTGCGCGCCAGCAGGTGGTCGGCCAGCCAGCGGACACCTTCGACGTCCAGGTGGTTGGTGGGCTCGTCGAGCACCACGAGGTCGAGCTCGCCGGTCAGCGCCGCGGCCAGCGCGACGCGACGGCGTTCGCCACCGGAGAGGTTCGCGGTCGGGGTTTCGAGACCGATCGCCGTGATGCCGAGTCCGTCCACAATGGACCGGACGCGCGCGTCGGCGGCCCATTCGTGTTCCGCGCCATAGCGTTCGAGTACGACGTCGCCGACCGTGCTGCCCGAAGGCAGCTCGGTTCGCTGGGTGACGACGGCCATGCGCAGGTCACGAACATGGCTCACCCGGCCGGAATCCGGCTCGCTCAGACCCGCGAGCACCTCCAGCAGCGTGGTCTTGCCACCACCGTTGAGACCGACTACGCCGATGCGCTGTCCGGCGGCGACGCCGAGAGAAACGCTGTCCAGCAGCGGTTTCACCCCGTACGACTTGCTCACCGACTCCAGGTTGACCAGGTTGGCCATCCGATTCAGCCGATCCTTTCCACAATGGACAGATGTTCAGGCGTGCACACGCGGTGGCGTGCCACGGGGTGCGTCGTCGCCGCCGACCAGCCGGGCGCCAGGCACCGGGCCATGGGCGACGCGCACGGTTCGGCACACGCCGGCGCCGGACAGCTCGGCCGCCACCTCGACGGCGGCCTGCGCGTCGGCGCAGAGGAACGCGCACGTGGGCCCCGAGCCGGACACACACCCGGCCAGCGCACCCGCGTTCACGCCCGCGCGCAGCGTGCGGCGCAAGCCGGGACGCAGCGACACGGCGGCCGCCTGCAGGTCGTTGCCCAGCAGCAGCGCGAGCTGACGGGGGTCGCCCGACGCGAGGGCCTCGACGACCGGGGTGTGCGAGCCGATGCGCGGCGGGTTGCCTTCGGCGCGCAGGCGGTCGAGCTCGCCGAACACCTTCGGCGTCGACAGGCCTTCGGTGTCGAACGCGAGCACCCAGTGGAACGTGTGGCGCGACAGCACGGGCACGAGCTGCTCACCGCGGCCGGTGCCGAGCGCGGTGCCGCCGTAGAGTGCGAAAGGCACGTCGCTGCCGAGCTTGCCCGCGATGGCGGCCAGCTCGTCGCGCGTCACGTCGAGCTTCCACAGCGAGGCCAGGCCGACGAGCGTCGCCGCCGCGTCGGCGCTCCCGCCCGCCATACCGCCGGCGACGGGGATGCCCTTGCGCAGCACGATCCGCACCTTCAGGTCGTCTCCCTCGGCGCGGCCGGCGTAGGCGGAGAGCTCCTGGGCCGCGCGCCAGGCGAGGTTGGTGGCGTCGGTGGGCACCGACCCCTCCCCCTCGCCGAAGACCTCGAGCCCCGGGTCGTCGGTGGCCGCGACGGTCACCTCGTCCGTGAGCGACAACGCCTGGAAGACGGTGACCAAGTCGTGGTAGCCGTCCTCGCGCAGGTCACCGATGGCCAGGTGCAGGTTGACCTTGGCCGGGACCCGGACGGTGACTGGTGGTGGAACTACGGCGAGCACCCGTCAAGCCTACGTGGCCGGGCGCCTGGGCTCCCCACCAGGAGAAAACAGGCATCCTCAGGACGGCTGTCCCAACCTCTCGGACACGTCGACGCCAACCTTGGACCCCGGGACCCGCGCACCGCGCGAGGAAGGGCCCGTTGAAGGAATCGGAGTCCTTCAACGGGCCCTTCACGGCACCGACGGGGTCAGCTGGAATCAGGCGGCGACGCTCTGCGCGGCCCGCACGGCCGGCGTCACGTGAGCGCCGCGGTCGGCAATCCACGCCAGCGCCGCGTCGGCTCGCTCGCCGCGGACACCGATGCGGAAACGAGCGATCGGGGTGTCACCGATGCGCGTGAGTCCGCCGCCGATGGTGGCGACCTCCACGTCGAAGCGGCCGGCCGCCTCGGGCAGCAGGGCGCCGACGGACGCGAAGCCGATCAGCACGACGTCGGCGGACCGGTCGTACTTCGCGGCCTGCGCGCGGGCGGTCTCGATCGCCGGCAGCACCGCCTGCGCGGTCCAGCTGCCCGGCGAGGCGATGAGGTCGAGCACGTGACCGCGTTCGACGACCGCGCCGTCTTCGAGCACCGCGACGTCGTCGCAGACGCGGCGGACGACGCCGGCGTCCGGAGTGGTCAGCAGCACGGTGGTGCCCAGCTCGGCGCGCGCCCGGTCGAGCACGGCCAGCACGGCGCCGGCCTCCTCGGGGGCGATGCCGGCGGTGGGGTCGTCGGCGAGCAGCACGGCCGGGCCGGCGGCGAGTGCCCTGGCCACGGCGACGCGGCGCAGCTGGCCGGGCGTGAGGTCGGCCGGCTTCTGCGCGGCACGGGCGGTGAGGCCCACGAGGTCGAGCAGGTTGCCGACGCGGGTCTTGCGCTGCGGCCCGTCGATGCCGAGCTGCTCCAGCGGGGTGGCGATGTTGCCGGCGACGGTGCGCTCGGCGAGCAGCTCCGGCTTGGTGCCGACGACACCCAGCTGGCGGCGGACCTCACGCAGCCGGCGGCCGTCGAGCGCACCGGTGTTGAGGCCGTCGAGCCGCACGACACCGCGGTCCGGGCGCTCCTGCAGCGCGATGCAGCGGGCGAGCGTGGACTTGCCGGAGCCGGCGGGGCCCACCACGCCGAAGAGGGAACCGGCCTGCACGTCGACGCTCACATCACGCAGCGCGGCGACCGGATTTCCGTTGAGGGGAAAGGACTTGGACACGTTTTCGACAGTGATCACGAAGAGAGCTCCAGGCATGAGGCGCAGCACCGTTTCCGGGCGCGCCGGGCGTCACCGAATTACCGTCCTTTTCGGACGGTGCGCAGAATTGCGGAAGAAAGGATCAGGCGATGACTGTGGAGCGTCGACACGCACATACCGTGCGGCGACCTTCATCGACGACGCGCCGCCGGGTCAACAGGAGCGGGCGGGCTACCCTCTGCATCGGAAACAGCCTCCATCGGTCCTGGCTGTAGCACCTGCCCCATGGGGGGTGGTTGCTGCGACTTCGGCGAGCCAGGTCTCTCAGTCGCTCGGGATGGACGTTTCTGAGTAAAGCCGATCCCATTGGGTGAACGCAAGCGCGTTGGTGCAGATCACACGAGTGGTGGTGCCCGGATACCGGGACACCCGCAGCCACATCGTGGACCCCGAAAGCTCCGGCACCGAATTTCTTCCGCGCGGCGAATCCGGCGCCTATTCCACTGTGGACGCTGCCGATCCCTGGTGGAGCCGCGATTCCGGCACGGGAATCGCGGGGCAGCTCGCGCGTGGGTAAATGACGGTTCGGCGAGGTAGTTCGCCACGGCGAGACACTTCGTCTTCCCGGCCGGACGTCCACTCCCGTCCACGAGTCGAATCCGGACGTCCGTCACGCCCGTTTGTGATACGTGCGTATCGGATACAGTCGTACCACTACAGCGGAGGAGGACCGTGGCGCACCGGGTCGACCACGAGCAGCGCCGGCGCGAGATCGCCGGGGCGGTGTGGCGCATCGCGGCCGAACGCGGGCTCGACTCCGTGAGCATGCGCGAGGTGGCCGCCGAGGCAGGCGTGTCACTGCGGCTGGTGCAGTACTACTTCGAAACGAAGCACAACCTGCTCGTGTTGTCCCTGCGTTACCTCCATGAACGCGGCGAGCAGCGCACGCAGGCCCGCATCGCGGCACAGCTCGACCAGAGCGTGCGCGGCGTGGTCCGGACTCTGCTCACGGAGCTGCTCCCGCTGGACGCCGAGCGCGAACTGTCGCTACGCGTCCACCGCGCCTACTTCAGCCGCACCCACAGCGACCCGGCGCTGGCGAAGGTGTTCCTGCACGCCGAGACGCCGATCGAAGACCTGCTCACCAGCCTGTTGCGCCGCGTGGCGCTCCCGCCTGGCGTCCAGCCGCGGCACGAGGCCAACCTGCTGGTCGCGGGCTTCACCGGCCTGGGCCTCGACGTCCTGCACGGCCGCTTCACCCCGCCCGAAGTCCTCGCGACGCTGGACTACCACCTGCGCCGGATCTTTCAGGCTTGAGCCGCGAGCCGGACGAAGTCGTGCACGTCGAGCTGCTCGCCGCGCGTCTTCGGGTCGATTCCGGCCGCCACGAGGAGCTCGCCGGCGCGATCGGCCGAACCGGCCCAGCCGGCGAGGGCCGCGCGCAGCGTCTTGCGGCGTTGGGAGAACGCGGCGTCCACGACCGCGAACAGGCGTTGCCGCTCGACGCCCTCCATCGGAGTGCCGCGTTCGAAAGCCACGAGGGACGAGTCGACGTTCGGCACCGGCCAGAACACCGACCGCGGCACGGCGCCGACCTTGCGCGCCGGCCCGTACCAAGCGAGCTTCACGCTGGGCACGCCGTAGATGCGGCTGCCGGGACCGGCGGCCATGCGGTCGGCGACCTCCGTCTGCACCATCACCATCCCGCGCTGCAGCGAGGGAAGCTCGGCCAGCAGGTGCAGCACGACGGGGACCGCGACGTTGTACGGGAGGTTCGCGACCAGCGACACGGGTTCGGCCGGCAGATCAGCCGCGCTGATCCGCAACGCGTCGGCGCCGACCACGCTCAGCTGATCCGCGACGGAAGAAGCGCGTTCGGCGGCAGTGCGCGGAAGCCGCGCCGCCAGCTTCGGATCGATCTCGACGGCCACCACGCGGGCCCCGGCGTCGAGCAGGCCCAGCGTCAGCGACCCCAGCCCGGGTCCGACCTCGAGGACGACGTCGCCCGGCTGAACTCCGGCCAACTCGACGATGCGGCGAACCGTGTTGGGGTCGTGCACGAAGTTCTGGCCGAGCTTCTTCGTCGGCCGGACGTCGAGCTCGTCCGCCAGCCCGCGGATCTCGGCAGGCCCCAGCAGTTCAACCACCGGGGAAGCCTACCGAGCCTCGGGAACCGCCGAACTCAGGCCCGCTTGCCGCAGACCGGCCAGGCGCTGTAGCCACCGCGGGCGTCGCGGACCTTCTCGGCGATCGAGATCTGCTGGGCGCGCGAAGCCTGGTTCGGGTAGGACGCGTACGCGTCGCCGCCGTAGGCGTCCCAGGTGCGCTTGTCGAACTGGAGGCCGCCGTAGTAGCCGTTGCCGGTGTTGATGGACCAGTTGCCGCCGGCCTCGCACGCCGCGATGCGATCCCAGGCGGAACCGTCGCCGATCGCCGGGTCGGCGGGCTTCATCGAACCGACCTTGAGGATCTTCGGCTTGGCCTCGAGGAGGACCTTGACCGAGACCTGCTCGCGGGAGATCTCTTCGCCGTTCTTCTTGGTGACCTTGTAGGTCACCATCTTCTGGCCCGCGGTGCCCGGGTCCTCAACGGTGGTCTTGCCCAGCTCGAGCGTCGGGTCGTCGACCTTCTGCACGTCGGGGTCGATGGTCTCCTGCTGGTTGACCATCGAGACGCCCATGCGGCTGACGTGGACCTCGGCGCCGTCCTTGAGCGAGACGTTCAGGCCACCCTCGACCGCGTCATCCGGGCCGAGGCTCATCTTGAAGTCAGAGAGGAGCTCCTTGGTGGTCACCGCGTTGGTGGTGACCTGGCGCGGCGCGTTGGTGCCGTCGAAGAGCGTGACGTGCTTGAGGGTCTTGACCTGCACGGTCGAGCCCTCGAGCGGCAGCTCGCCGGTGCCCGGCATCGACGTCCAGGCGCCCTTGCCCATCATGTCGGCCATGCCGAGCTGGGTCATGGCCTCGCCGAGCGTGGTCGCGCGCACCCAGGACGGGCGGGACACACCGTCGACGACGAGGTTCAGCTGACGACCGCGCTCGAGCTTGATGACGCCGCCGTCACCGACCTCGGCCTGCGGCGAGGGCGAAAGCGAGTCGTGGGCGCCGACCGAAAGGCCGGCGTCTTCCAGGACCTCGCCGACGGTGTCGCCGTAGCTGTGGACGGTGACCTCGTGGCCGTCGACGTCGACGGTCACGCTCTTGTTCATCGCCAGCGCCGCGGCACCGCCGCCGCCGACGGCGATCAGGACCGACAGCACCGCACCCTTGAGGAAGCGGCGCTTCCAGACGCGGGTGGCCTCACGCAGGCCGTCCTCGACGGCGGCCTTCTTGGCCTCCGGAGAAGCGGTGCGGTCCTCGGCGAGCTCGTCCGGGAGGGCGAGCGGCGGGAGCATCGTGGTCTCGGCGTTGATCAGGCGGATCAGCTCGTCGACGTCGACGTCGATCTCGGCCATCATCGCGTCGGCGTCGGGCCCGAGGGCCGCGAGCACGTCCTGTTGGGTCACGTACAGCTCGTCGGAGAATCCAAGCTCTCCATAGGCGGTGTCGTCGAGCTCTCGCTCGAGCACGGCCACCGAACCGGCGGAAGAGAATAGGGTCTGCGCAGCACCACGGTTCTCGGTGCTATGGCGCGAGGCACCCTGCCTGCTACCAGTCACTGGGTCGTTCCCTTTCCCAGGACAGGACGTGTCACCACGACCTGTTCCTTCGTCGCGACGCGCCATTCGGCGCGCCTCTCAAGTCCGACACCCCCAGTCAGCGCCATCGTCACGGTCCCGAGTCGTACCAACCTCGGTGCCGCTTCCCCGACGTGCACTGACGTGACTGTGGGCGTATCAGCCAGATCCGCGTCTGCGGTTCCGACCGGCACGATCACGGGACAGTAACGGAGGTCGCCGGGTTGCGCAAACACCCCCCGGAGTGTCGTGACCTGTGTCACTCGTCAGTGTGGGCTAGTGCGTTCCCCGAACGTCGCAATCCGTTCAACCCGTTGTGACACTGGGCAATTGGTAGACGCGCTCGGCAGTGGTCCGGACCGCTTGGGCCACTTCGTGGACCGCTTCGCCCCTCAGCGCCGCGAGGTGCCGGATGGTATATGCGGTGCAGTAGGGCTCGTTCGGGCGCCCACGGAACGGGTGGGGGGTCAGGAACGGCGCGTCGGTCTCGGCGAGGTACTGCCCCGTCGGCGCGAGCCGGGCGGCCTCGTGGAGCCCGCGGGCGTTCTTGAAGGTGACGGTGCCGGCGAACGAGAGCACGTAGCCCTTGTCGAGGCAGCGACGCGCGATGTGCTCGTCGCCGGAGAAGCAGTGGAAGACGACGGTGTCCGGTGCGCCCTCTTCGTCCAGGATGCGCAGCACGTCCTCGTGGGCGTCGCGGTCGTGGATCATCAGCGTCTTGCCGAGGCGCTTGGCGAGGTCGATGTGCCAGCGGAACGCGTCCTGCTGGGCGTCGTGCGGCGAGTAGTCCCAGTAGTAGTCGAGGCCGGTCTCGCCGACGGCGACCACGCGCCCGGCCGACGCCAGACGCTCCACTTCGGACTTGTCGGCGTCGGAGAACTCCTTGGTACGCGTGGGATGGATCGCCACGGCGGCGAACACGCGCTCGTCCCACGTGGACGCGTCGACGGCCCAGCGCGCCGAGGCGAGGTCGTCGGCGACCGTGACGACGCGGGCCACGCCGGCACGTTCGGCGCGGTCGACCATGGCCGTCACGTCGGCGGCGGTCACCGCTCCGCAGGCGTCGAGGTGGGTGTGGGCATCCACGACCGCGGCGGGCAGGCGGTCGGGAATCGGCGGCAGTTCGCGCTTGTCTTCACCCATGCCGTGAATCTACTGCGCGGCGAAGCCGCTCCGTTGAGGGCGGTGGAGGGGAGGAAGGCGGAGTAGACGGCATGACGAAGGGCGCCCCGCGTGAGTCCTCGAGGCGCCCTTCACAGCGTCGACAGTGCTACTTGACGATCGGGGCCCAGTCGGGGCCGTCTTCGCCGAGCTTCGGGTCGAGCTTGGTGAACAGCGGCGTCGGCTTCTGCAGGGGACGGCCGACCTCGATCGGCCGGGACTCCCACTTGGCCTGCTCGCCCGCGTAGTCACCGGTGAGGATCGGGTTGATCCGGCCCGGGATGTCGAGGTCCTCGACCTCCTGCAGCTGCGGCTGCGCGGCCCACACGCCCGTGCCGCCGAGCGCCTCGTGGACCTTCTGCGCCGAGTGGGGCAGGAACGGCGTGAGCAGCGTGTTCGCATCGCTGACCACCTGCAGCGCGGTGTGCAGCACGCTGTCGCGGCGCGCGGGATCGTCCTTGAGCTTCCACGGCTCCTGGTCCGACAGGTACCGGTTGGCGGCCGTGACCACGCGCATCGCCTCCGACGCCGCCGCCTTGAAGCGCGAGCGGCCCAGGTGGGCGCCGGCGACGTCGAACGCCTTGCGCGACAGCGCCTTCAGCTCCTCGTCGGCGGCCGTGGGGGCGTCCGGACGCGGGATGGCGCCGACGTTCTTGTGCGCCATCGAGATCGAGCGGTTCACGAGGTTGCCCCACTCGTTGGCCAGCTCGAAGTTGGTGCGGCGGACGAACTCGTCCCACGTGAAGTCGGTGTCCTGCGTCTCCGGGCCCGCCACGGAGATGAAGTAGCGCAGCGCGTCGGGGCCGAACTCGCGCAGGAAGTCGTGCACGTAGATGACCGTGCCGCGCGAGGTGGAGAACTTCGAGCCGCTCATGGTGAGGAACTCGCTGGACACGATCTCGTCCGGCAGGTGCAGCTTGCCGTACTTGCCCGCCTGGCCGCCGTGGTCGCCCTCGCCGTTGTGGCCGAGCAGCAGCGCCGGCCAGATCTGGGCGTGGAAGGTGATGTTGTCCTTGCCCATGAAGTAATAGGAGCGCGCGTCGGCGTTGTTCCACCACTCCTGCCACGCGTCGGGGTTGCCGGTGCGCCGCGCCCACTCGACGCTGGCGGAGAAGTAGCCGATCACGGCGTCGAACCACACGTAGAAGCGCTTCATCGGCTGGTCGCGCCAGCCGTCGAGCGGGATCTTCACGCCCCAGTCGAGGTCGCGCGTGATCGGGCGCGGCCGCATGTCGTCGATGAGGTTCTTGGTGAAGTTGAGGACGTTCGGACGCCAGTCGTTCTTCGTCGACAGCCAGTCGCCGAGTGTCTTGGTGAACGCCGGCAGGTCGAGGAAGTAGTGCTCGGTCTCGACGAACTTCGGCGTCTCGCCGTTGATGCGCGAGTGCGGGTTGATGAGCTCGGCGGCGTCGAGCTGGTTGCCGCAGTTGTCGCACTGGTCGCCGCGCGCGAACTCGTAGCCGCAGATCGGGCAGGTGCCCTCGACGTAGCGGTCGGGCAGCGTGCGCCCGGTCGACGGGCTGATCGCGCCGCGAGTGGTCTTGGGGACCACGTACCCGTTGCGGTTGAGCGCGAGGAAGATCTGCTGCGTGACCTCGGCGTGGTTGCCGGTGGAGGTGCGCGTGAACAGGTCGTAGGAAAGCCCGAGGCCGCGCAGGTCCTCGTCGATCTGACGGGTGTACTTGTCGGCGGTCTGCTGCGGGGTGAGGCCCTCGTTGTCGGCCTGGACGGTGATCGGAGTGCCGTGTTCGTCGGTCCCGGACACCATGAGCACCCGGTTGCCGGCCATTCGCTGGTAGCGGGAGAAGACGTCGGACGGGACGCCGAATCCGGATACGTGGCCGATGTGGCGGGGGCCGTTGGCGTAGGGCCAGGCCACCGCTGTCAACACAGAGGTGCTCATACCTGTTTAGCCTACGGAAACCGTCCAAGGCGTTTGTGGGCGGTACGCGAAGGGAGAAGCGGTGTCGGCGACGCGTCTGCTCGTGCTCGGGGTCGTGCGCATGTTCGGCCGGGCGCACGGCTACCAGGTGCGCCGGGAGCTGCTCACGTGGTCGGCGGAGAAATGGGCGAACGTCCAGCCGGGTTCGATCTACCACGCGCTGAAGAAGATGGCGGCCGAGAACCTGCTGGAGAAAGTGGACGTCGAGCCGGGCGACTCGGGGCCCGACCGCGTCGCCTACCGGCTCACCGACGACGGCGAGCAGGAGTTCCAGCTGCTGCTGACCCGGGCGTTGTCCGATCCCGAGGTGGGTCATCCGGAGATGTCGGCGGGCATCGGGCTCATGCCCGCGCTGCCCCGCCAGCACGCGATCAGCCTGCTGCGGCAGCGGCTCGTGCACCTCGAAGGTGAGGAACGACGGGCGCGGCTGATGCTCGACGACCAGGCCGACTGGGGCCAGCCGGCGCACGTCGTGGAGCTGTTCCGGCTGTGGGCGGGCATCTCGGGGGCGAGCCACACGTGGCTGGAGAACCTGATCGAGCGCCTGGAGAAGGGCGAGTACGTGATGGCCGACGACGACGAACCGTTGTTCCGCAAGCCGTCGGAGTAATCAAGTTTGACTAGCGTTCGCGACTCCGGCACTGTGTGCTCGTCGATTAGTCAACTTTGACTAGTTGATCTCTGGGAGGAGAGGGGTTCTTCATGATCACGGCACGCGGCCTCGAGCGGCGGTTCCGCCGCAAGGGCCGGGGCGGGGGTGAAGTCCACGCCGTCAAGGGGGTCGACCTCGACGTGGAGGCCGGCGAGCTGGTGGGGTTCCTCGGCCCGAACGGGGCGGGCAAGACGACGACCCTGCGCATGCTCACCACGCTGCTGAAACCGTCGGCCGGGACGGCGACCGTCGGCGGGCACGACCTGCTCGCAGATCCGCTGGGGGTCAGGCGCAACATCGGCTACGTCGCGCAGGGCGGGGGCGCGTCGCCGGAGGTGCGCGTCGCCGAGGAGATCGAGCTGCAGGGCCGGCTCTACGGCATGTCGAAGGCCGACGCGATCGCGCGCGGCGCGGTGCTGAGCGAGCAGCTCGACCTCGCGGGGCTGGACCAGCGGCTCACGAAGACGCTGTCCGGGGGTCAGCGGCGCCGGCTCGACATCGTGCTCGGGCTCGTACACAACCCTGGCCTCGTGTTCCTCGACGAGCCCTCGACCGGGCTCGACCCGCAGAGCCGCGCGAACCTGTGGGACCACATCCGCCGGCTCCGCGCGGAGCACGGCGTGACGATCTTCCTGACCACGCACTACCTCGACGAGGCCGACGCTTTGGCCGACCGGCTGATCGTGATCGACGACGGCCGGATCGTCGCCGAGGGCACGCCCGATTCGCTGAAGTCCCGGGTTTCGGGCGACGGCGTGGTCATCGGCGTCGACCCTGCCGTGACGACGGAGGCCGCCGACGTCGCCCGGCAGCTGGCGGGCGCGCACGAGTTCGACGTGGCGGACGGGCTGATCCGCTTCCGCGTGCCGCGCGGCGACACGGCCATGCCGGAGCTGCTGCGCGCGCTCGACGCGAAGGGCATCGTGATGGAGTCCATGCAGGTCACGCGCCCGACACTCGACGACGTATTCCTCACGCTGACCGGCCGCACCCTGCGCGACGCCGAGCAGCCGAGTTCCCCGGAGGTGTCCGGTGTTGCTTGACACGTGGCTGATCTTCCGCCGCGACATGACCGCGGCGCTGCGCAATCCCGCGTGGCTGCTGATCGGGATCATGCAGCCGCTGCTGTACCTGTTCTTCTTCGGGCCGTTGCTCGTGAAGACGCTCAACGCGCAGGGGATATCCGACGTCGACGGCTGGATGGTGCTCACGCCCGCGCTCATCGCGCAGCTGGCGCTGTTCGGCAGCTCGTTCGTCGGGTTCTCACTGCTGGCCGACTACCGCTCCGGCGTGGTCGAGCGGCTGCGCGTCACCCCGGTGAGCCGCGCGGCGCTGCTGCTCGGGAAGGTGCTGGCCAACGCGTTGCAGGCGGTGGTGCAGTCGGTGCTGATCATCGTGCTCGCGTACCTGGTGTTCGACCTCGACGCGCCGGCGGGCGGGGTGCTGCTGAGCCTGCTGATCGTGTTCCTGCTGGCGCTGACGCTGGCTTCGTGCTCATACGCGCTGGCGCTCACGTTGAAGAGCGAGGAGTCGTTCCCCGCGCTGCTCAACGCGGTGCTCATGCCGCTGCTCCTGCTGTCCGGGATCCTCATCCCGATCACGGCGGGGCTGGCGCCGAAGTGGCTGTACACGATTTCGCAGATCAACCCGTTCCGGCATGTGGTGGACGTGGAGCGCAACAGCTTCCGCGGCGACTACTCCATGGACGCGCTGTTCACCGGCAGCGTGGTGGTGCTCGTGATGGCCGTGCTCGCGATCTGGTGGGGCACGCGCACGTTCCAGCGGGAAAACGCCTGATCAAAGCCGGGACACGCCGGGTCTTCGGCCGCGCCGCTTTCGGGCCGGGGACGTAAGGTGGCCTCTCACCCGTCGTGGGGCTGGCAGGGGCGCAGAGTGACCGAACCGGAGAGCGAGCGTGGGCTCACCCTCACCCATCGAGAGCAGGTGCTCGACTGGGCGTCGGTGCGTGCCGCCGACGTCCGCTTCGCGTCGGTGACGATCAGCGAGAACGTGAACTGGAGCGACCCCGGCGCCGAGCGCATGCTCGCGTCGGCCCAGTACGCGGGCATCCACACGGGCGCGCGGCACTACGCGCGGCCCGGCGCCGTGCACGACCAGGCCGACCACTTCGTGCGGACGGCCAGCAAGCTGGGGGCGTTCGCGCCGGGGTCTCTCGCGCCCGCCCTTGAGGTGGACGCTGTCAGCGTCGACGACCGGTTCGTGAAGTCGTGGATCAAGCACGTGCGGCACGCCGCCCGGATCCGGCGCGTGCTCGTGTACGCCGGCCACGACTGCTGGGCCCGCCGCCTGCACCCCGACCGCTGGGCCGACCCCGACGTGGTGCTGTGGCTGGTGCGGCACAACGGCATTCCCGGCCGGCCCGGCTGGTTCCACGCGCGGCTGGGGCTGCACCAGCACGCGTTCTCGGCGCTGCCGGGCGTGGCGGGACCGGTGGCGCAGGACGCTGTGGTCTATCCGTTCACGATGTCTGACGTGCTGCTCTGATCACGGTTTCGGCTTTTTGTCGGTGTTCGTTGGCAAGATGTGCGAGTGCGCTTCTTCCGGCAGCGGTTGACCACGGACGTGACACCTTCACGGGCCGTCGCGTTGTTGTCCGCTTCTGCCGCTTCCACCGGGCGCCCGCAGCCGGCGGCGTTGTGCGGGTCGTGGTTCGGGTCCTCGGCGGTGGTGGCGCCCTTTGTTTCGGTTTCCGCTCGGGCGTTTCCTGCCGGCTCTTTGGAGGTTGCCGCGCCCCCGGGGTGCGTCGGGGGCGGGTGGTTCGGGTACCTGTCGTACGACTCGGCTGACCCGTCGGGGCGGTCTTCGGGGGTGCCTGCTTCGGCGTGGGGGTGGGCGGATCACGTGCTGCGGTGGGATTCCTCGGGTGCGTGCTGGTTCGAGTCGCTGGCCGATGAGCCCGGGCCGTTGTTGTCCACTGTGGAGTCTGCGCTTTCCGGCGCTGGCTCTTTGTCGTGGACTGCTTCGCCGCTGGAGCGGCCTTCTGCCGCAACGCACGAGCAGGCCGTGAAATCGTGCGTCGCCTCTATCGAGGCTGGGGAGCTTTTTCAGGCGAACGTCTGCACGCGGTTCACGGGGACGTTCTCGGGATCTCCCGCCGCGTTGTTCTCGGAGGGAGTTTCTCGCCTGTCCCCTCGGCGCGCTGCTTTTGTCGCCGGCTCTTGGGGTTCGGTGGTGTCGCTGTCACCGGAGCTGTTCCTGTCGCGGCACGGCCGGCGGGTGCGTTCGACGCCGATCAAGGGCACGTTGCCGCGCCGTGGTTCCTTTGACGATGGAAACGCGGAGCTCCTGCGGCAGTCGGTGAAGGACATCGCCGAGAACGTGATGATCACCGACTTGGTGCGCAACGACCTCGGCCGGGTGTGCGCGGTCGGGAGCGTGGTGGTGCCTTCGCTGCTCAGGGTGGAGCCGGCGCCGGGGGTGTGGCATCTGGCGTCCACGGTGGAGGGTGTACTGGCCGAGGGCGTCTCGGATCCGGCTTTGCTGGACGCGACTTTCCCGCCGGGTTCGGTGACTGGTGCCCCGAAGATCCGTGCTCTGGATGAGATCGCTTCGCTGGAACCAGTTGCGCGCGGGGTTTACACGGGCGCGGTCGGGATGTTGTCCCCGGTGGCCGGCCTGGAGCTGAACGTCGCCATCCGCACTTTCGAGATCTCCGGCTCCCGGATTTCTTTGGGCGTCGGCGGCGGTATCACGGCGGATTCGGACAGCGCGGCGGAGTGGCAGGAGTGCCTCCACAAGGCTGCGCCTCTGGAAGTTCTCCTGGCCACTCCACCTGCGGTTTAGCCCAGCGGCCGCCTTTCGCTCTGCCCACTGGGCGGCGGCCCGGTCGTTCGTGCCGGCCTACCCGGCCGAGCGTCGTGTCGTTACTTGCGGGGATCCAGCAGGAGCTTGCCGACCGTGCCGCGGGAGCGGAGGGCTTCGTGGGCCGCGCGGGCGTCGGCGAGGGCGTACTCGCCGCCGGCGATGGCGCGGAGCTTGCCGTCCTGGATGAGGGTGAAGAGCTCGGTCAGGGCGGTGCCGAAGACGTTGCCGGGCAGGCGGAAGACGTGCGGCAGCCACATGCCGGTGACCGTGGTGCTGTGGCCGAGCACGTTGCGCAGCTCCACGGGCTTGGGCTGCTGGCGGCCGGCCATGCCGTAGAACGCGAGGCGGCCGAACGGGGCCAGCGCCGCGATGCTCTGGTCCGTCGTGGTGCCACCGACCATGTCGAGCACGATGTCGACGCGCTTGCCATTGTTGGCCTGCATGAGCGTCTCGGTCATGTTCTCGGCTCGGGAGTCGACCGCGACGTCGGCGCCGAGCTGTTTCGCGAGCTCGCGCTTCTCTTCGCTGCTGGCCGTCGCGATGACCCGCCCCGCACCCCACACCTTCGCGAGCTGCACCGCAATCGACCCGACCCCACCGGCCGCCGCGTGGACGACCACTGACTCGCCGGGCTGCAGGTGGGCGTTCTTGCGCAGCAGGATCCACGCGGTCGCGCCCTGGACCAGCATGGACAACGCGTTGAGATCGTCGACGCCCTCGGGCACCGCGAACGCCATCGCCTCCTCGGCGACGGCCTTCTCCGCGTACCCACCCCCACCGTTGAGCAGCGCGACGACCCGCTTCCCGTCCTGCGTCCGCCCGACCACCTCGCCCCCCGGCACGAGCGGCAGCTTGCTCGGCGCCAGGTACGAGTTCTCCGCCTGATGCGTATCCGCGTAGTTCACCCCGACGCGATCCACGTCGATCAGCACCTGCCCGGCTTGGGGCGTCGGCTCCGGCAGCTCGACCGGGGTCAGGACCTCGGGACCGCCGAACTCGGTCACCTGCACAGCACGCATGACTTCTTCTTTCGTCGTCGGGTGGTGAGACATTCTGCCAGATGTCTCACCCGTGCGACACTCCGTGGTAACGTCTCGCCCCATCGACACACCCTTCCCCTCCCGCCCGGACGCGGCTTCCGCGTTCGCCCTGGCGCGCTCGTGGTTCGCCGCGGGCCGCCGCGTCGACATGCGCGAACTGGCCGTGTCTTTGGGCGTCTCCCGCGCCACCCTCCACCGCTGGGTCGGCAGCCGCGACCACCTGCTGGCGGAGATCCTGTGGGCCGAGACTTCCCTGGTGTTCAACACCGTCACCTTCACCGGCCGCGGCGGGGCTGGAGTGGCGGACGCGATCGGTTCGTTCGTCTCGACGGTCAACTTGTCGCTGGCCTTCCGCACCTTCTTGCAGCGGGAACCGGAGCGAGCGTTGCGGTTACTCACAACGAAGGCGAGCGTGGTCCAGTCACGAACCATCGCTCAGCTCCTCGACCTCCTGACAACGGAAACCTCAGCGGGCCGGCTGGCTCCCCCGTTGCCCCTACCGGACCTCGCCTACGTCCTCGTCCGCCTGGGCGAATCCTTCATCTACACGGACGTCATCACCGGCGAAGAACCCGACGCAGAGAAGGCGCGGGCCGCGGTGTCCGCCCTACTCAGCTGACCGGCGGTCGACTTCGTCCTGCAGCAACGCCGTGAACGACGGCCACCCATAGGACGGCGCCTCTTCACCTTTGATGTACAGGACAACTTCCGAGCCGGCCGCGTGCGGGCCTCCGATGACGTAGAACTCGCGCTCCGAGTGCGTCCCGACCACAACGAGGTCATCGGCACGCGCGACCCGACTGCGAAGCGACGGGAACTCGTCAAGCGCTTCTCTCTTGATGCCGAGGATGTGCGGATAGAACAGATCGGTGTCCTCAAACAACAATCCGCCGGCTCGACGCCCCATGAGGGACAGGAACCTCCGCCACTCCCGCGGAAGCTCGGCGACGCTCTGATCGCACCTGACCTCTTCGACCTCGGCATCCGACAGGCCGACGACGCCCGCCTTCCCATACCGATCACGCAAGACGCGCGCCATCGCATCGACGCCGGTCAACGACCCCGCCCGCGGGTAACTCGGAACGAAGCGATCGCCCGCTCGACCGACCTCACTTCCGAGAAGCGACCACAGCGTCATAAAGGTCCTTTTTAGACACCCCGGCCCCCTCAGCCACCTCCGAAGCCACCGCCTTCAACCTCTCCCCAGCGGCGACCCGGGCGGACACCTCGGAAATCAGGTCCGAAACCGACACCTCGGGCGCCACAGCCCCCTCAAGCACCACCGTGATCTCACCCCGGACCCCATCAGCAGCCCACTCAGCCAACTCACCCAGAGTGCCCCGTTTGACCTCTTCGTACGTCTTGGTCAGCTCACGACAAACAGCAGCCCGCCGCGAAGCACCCAAAGCCGCGGCAGCGTCCGCCAACAAAGACCCCACCCGGTGCGGCGACTCGAAGAACACCACCGTCCGAGGCTCCGATGCCAAAGAGGCGAACCACCGGGAACGCTCCCCCGGCTTCCGCGGCGCGAAGCCCTCGAAGCAGAACCGGTCACAAGGCAACCCGGACAAAGCCAACGCCGTCGTCACCGCGGACGGGCCCGGCAGGCAGGTCACCGGGATGTCCGCATCGACGCAAGCCGCAACCAGGCGGAAGCCCGGGTCCGACACCGAGGGCATGCCGGCGTCCGTCACGAGCAGCACCGTCTCGCCGGAGTGCAAGGCCTCCAGCAAGCGAGGCAGCCGGGCGACCTCCACGTCCTCGTAGAAGGACACCACGCGCCCGGAAGGGGCGACGCCCAAGGCGGCAGCCAGTGAGCGCAGGCGGCGGGTGTCCTCGGCGGCGATGACGTCCGCCGAGGCCAGGGCGGAGACCAGGCGCGGCGAAGCGTCACCCGGGTCGCCAAGGGGGGTGGCGGCGAGCACGAGACGTCCCATGCCCGCCAGCCTAACGACACGACCATCACACCCGGGGTCGTAGTATCAGGCCCCGTGACCGCGCTGCTGACCCGTCCCGACGACGAGAGCGTGCGGCCGGACCCGGTCGACGCGCTGCGACCGCCGACCGACCGCGAGGCCACCCTGCTGGGCCGCGGCATGCCGACCGACCGCCTGCGCGGCTGGCTCGTCACGCTGATCCTCACGGTGATCGGCGGCGTCGTGCGCCTGCAGAACCTCGGGGTGCCCACCGATCACGGCACGCCGGTGTTCGACGAGAAGCACTACGTGCCCCAGGCGGCGCAGATGCTGCGCAACGGCGGGTACGAGGACAACGCCGGCTACGAGCTCATCGTGCACCCGCCGCTGGCGAAGGACTTCATCGCGATCGGCGAGTGGCTGTTCGGCTACAACGGCTGGGGCTGGCGCATCATGCCGGCGCTCGCGGGCACGCTGATCATCCTGCTCACCATCCGCATCGCGCGGCGGCTCACGCGCTCGACGCTGCTCGGCGGCATCGCGGGCGTCCTCGTGATCAGCGACGGCGTGCTGCACCTGCAGTCGCGCATGGGGATGCTCGACATCTTCATCGCGTTGTTCGTGGTGGCGGCGTTCGCGTGTGTGCTGTGCGACCGCGACCAGGTGCGGCAACGGCTGGCTGTCGCGGTGCGTGAGGGCTGGGTCAACGAGTCGGTGTGGGGGCCGAAGCTCGGGTTCCGCTGGTGGCGCTTCGCCGCGGGCCTGATGATCGGGCTGACGTTCGGCGTGAAGTGGTCGGCGCTGTACTACATCGCGGCGTTCGGCCTGCTCACGGTGTTCTTCGACGTCGCGGCGCGGCGCGCGGCGGGCGTCGAGCGGCCGTGGATGGGAACGATCCGGCGGGACGTCGCGCCGGCGTTGTGGGCGATCGTCGCGATCCCGCTGCTGATGTACTTGGCCGCGTTCTGGGCGTGGTTCGCCAGCGAGACGGCCACCGACCGGCACTACACCGAGATCAAGGACATCGCCCCCGGCCTGTTCGCCTGGGTGCCGCCCGCGTTGCGCTCGCTCGGCGACTACACGCTCAACGTCCTGCACTTCCACGAGACGCTGCTGACCCCCAAGGACAACCCGCACCCGTGGGAGTCGAAGCCGTGGACGTGGCCCATGGGCCTGCGGCCGATGCTCTACTACTACGACGGCGCCGTCACCGGCTGCGGCGAGTCGCGCTGCGTCGGCGCGACGATGCTGATCGGCACGCCCGCGATGTGGTGGCTCGCGCTGCCGATGCTCGGCTGGGGCCTGTGGCGCTGGATCTTCCGCGCCGACTGGCGCTACGCCGCCGTGCTCACCGCCTACTTCGCCGGCCTGCTGCCGTGGTTCACGAACATCGACCGGCAGATGTACTTCTTCTACGCCACGCCGATGGCGCCGTTCCTGGTGCTCGGCCTCGTGCTGGTGCTGGGCCAGATCCTCGGCGGCGCCCGGCGCGGGTTCGAGCGGCGGGGCACCGGTCTGCTCGTCGTGGCGCTTTACACGGGACTCGTGGTGGCGAACTTCGTGTGGCTGTGGCCGATCCTGAACGGGGTGCCGATCACGACCGCGCAATGGAACGCGGAGATGTGGTTGCCCTCCTGGCGATAACGGTTGTGGCGGTGAAGTAGGCGCCTGGCGGCACCCCGACGGCCCGCCGGAACGCCGCGACGAACGCACTCGCCGTCGCGTACCCCACCCGGTGTGCGACGGTCGTCATCGGCAGGCCTTCGGCGAGCAACGGCAGCGACGCCCGCAGCCGCGCCTGCGTGCGCCAGGTCCCGAACGTCATGCGGCAGTCGCGCACGAACGCGCGCGCCAGCGTCCGCTCGCTCGCCCCGACGGCGCGGCCCAGCTCGGCCAGCCCGCGGCGGTCGGCGGGGTCGGCGAGCACCATCGCCTCGACGTCACGCGCCCGCGGATCCTCCGGCGACGGCACCACGATCGGCGCGACGTCCACCGGCTCCAGCACGTCGAACACCACGGCCTCGGCGCGTTCGCGGGCCTCCGGCGCGGGGTTGCTCGTGAGGTACTCCAGCAGCTCACGCAGCAGCGGTCCCACCGCGACGATCCGCGGCTGCGCCCACGTGACGGGGCAGCGCTGTGGGTCCGCGTAGACGCCGCGCAGCTCCGCGTTGGCCACGGCCCCCGTCCGGTGCGGGACGCCGGCGGGCACCCACAGCGCCCGCGTGGGCGGCAGGACCCAATGCGCCTCGCCGATGCCGACCGCGACCACACCCTCGGCCGCCCAGACGAGCTGGTGCACCGGGTGCTCGTGCCACGGGTACCACGCGCCCGCGGGCAACCGCAGCTCGCCAAGAAGCATCGCCCCGGCGTGACCGTCCCACGACATGACTTGGCAGCCTATCGCCTATCGGTCACGCGTGGCGGTTTCTACCGTTTGAGGCATGCCCATGAACCTCATCCACCGCCGCCTCTGCTCCTCCGACAAGTGGGCGTCGATGATCGCCCAGGTGCTCCCACCGTGGCTCGCGCAGTACGACCTGGGCGACGACGTCCTCGAAATCGGCCCCGGCTTCGGCGCCACCACGCGCGTCCTGCTCGACGCGGTGCCTCGGCTGACTCTGCTGGAGATCGACCCGGCTTCTGCCGGGTTGCTGCGCGCCGAGTTCGGGTCGCGCGCTTCCGTGGTCGAAGGCAGCGGCGCGGACATGCCCTTCGACGCGGGGCGCTTTTCGGCCGTCGTGTGCTTCACGATGCTGCACCACGTGCCGACGTCGGCTTTGCAGGACTCGATCTTCGCGGAGTCGTTCCGGGTGTTGCGGGGCGGAGGTGTCTATTGCGGCACGGACAGCCAGCTGAGCTTCCGGTTCCGGCTGCTGCACCTGGGCGACACGATGAACGTCGTCGACGCTTCGACGCTGCCGGCGCGGCTGTCGTCAGCGGGGTTTGGGGCGGTGGACGTGCGGCACCGGCCAAGGGAACTGCTGGAGTTCTCGGGCGTGAAGCCTGGTCAGTAGCTGACGCGCCGCTGCCACCACGGCCATTCCGGCGGGGCCGTGGGATCGAGCACTGTCTTGCGGCGGAGCTCGTCGTCGGCCGGCTTGATGAGCGCACGCACGGCGGCCCTGCTTCGCCCCGGCAGGGCTCCTAGCGCCGCTTCCAACGTCCAGCGGATCAGGTTCTCACCGCAGGGACAGTCGTCCACTCGGTGGGCTTCGAGCCGCCGAGGGTTACGGGCGTGCCGTTGCAGGTTTCGGAGCGCTTCGCCGACATCGCCAGGCCCCAGCACCGTCGCCTCGACTCGGTGGACGTCAGCCAACGCCCATCGAGGCAGACCCGGGATACGCGAGAACTGGCGATGCGGACGAGGTCTGACAGGCAGCGTCGCGCGCACAGCGGCCGGCGATCTACGCGCCATGGCCCTTTCGGCAGGTTGTCATGCCTCGATCATCCCGCACGGCGCCAGCGAATTTCAGTGGTGCAGCCGCCGCGGGACAATCTGCGTGACCGGGCCGTCAGGAGACTTCCCGGCACGAGACAGCCACCCCTCGACCTCGCGGCGCACAGCGCTCAACGTCGGACGGCGGCGAGGTTCCGGATCGAGCGACGCACCCAAGATCCGCGCGTGCGCGGAGCGCACCGGCAGGCGCGAGACGGGGTCCGCGCGGGCGGCGGCCATCAGCGCGGCCATCGGCGTCTCGCGAGTGCCGCGCGGGGGCTGGCCGGTGAGGGCGTAGCTGATGGTGGCGGCGAGCTGCCACGCGTCGGACGCGGGGCTGGCCTGGGCGCCCATCGCCTGTTCCGGGGCGACGAAGTCGGGCGTGCCGATCATCATGCCGGTGGCCGTCATCTTGGAGTCGCCCTGGCTGCGGGCGATGCCGAAGTCGATGAGGTGCGCCAGGCCGGCCGGGTCGAGGACGATGTTGGACGGCTTGATGTCGCGGTGCAGCACGCCCTTCTCGTGCGCCGCGACGAGGGCGCCCGCCATCGTGGACCAGAGGCGGCCGGCGGCGACGTCGTCGAGCGGACCCTGCCCGTCGACGACTTCTGCGAGCGGGCGGCCTTCCAGGTACTCCATCACGAGTGCGAGGCCGTCGGGCTCCTCGACCAGGTCGTACACCTTCACGCAGTTCGGGTGGTTCACCACAGCCAGCGCCCGAGCCTCGCGCTGCATGCGCTCCTCGGTGTCGCGGTCCGGCGCGTGCGCGATCTTCAGCGCGACAGTGCGGTTGAGCTGTGTGTCGACGGCCTCCCAGACCGTGCCGAATCCACCGTGACCCAGGCGGCGGACACGGCGGTAACGACTACCGCCGGCACCGCGCGAGCCGGGCGGCAGCGGAACCGGGCCGGGTGCGGCGGCCAGTAACCCAGGCTCTGGCGCCGAAGCGAGCGCCGTGGCCGGATACGGCTTGTTGACGGGCGGAGGCGGGGGCGGCGGCAGCTGCGGACGAGGCGCGACCTGCGACACAGGCTGACGCTCCGGCGAAGGCAACGGCGCACGGTCCGGCTCCCGACGCGGCTCCGGCCGGTTGATCACCGACCACGGCGGCGGCCCGACCAGGCCGACGGGGATCAGGCCCAGCACGCTGAACGGCAGGAACCCGAGCCAGAAGTGCACAGCCACGTTGGCCGTCATCCCGACGCTCGCCACCGCCATCACCACGAACGGGATCCAGAAGAACCGCGACGGCCACTTCGGCCCGCGCCGGAACGCCGTGCGCGCCTGCAGCATCACGAACAGCAGCGAGCCCGCGGGCAGCACCGTGAACGCGAGCAGGTAGATCCCGAACGACAGCTTCAGGCCCTGGTTGTAGAACAGCGCCTCGTAGACGTTGCTGCCCCCGCCCAGGTACGTCTTCTGCACGCCGGCGAAGCAGTAGTCGGTGCTCAGCGACGCGGCTTCGGCGTGCGACAGGCCGCCGCTCCCGCCCCCGTTGATCGCGCGGAACGTCTCGGAGATGCCGTTGGACAGCAGCCACGGCAGCACCAACACGCTGACCACGCCGATCAACCCGAAGACGGTGAGCGTCGTCGCGTCGTAGCGGTTGCCCGTGCCCTTGCGGACGATGGCCACCACCAGCGCCCCCAGGGCGGGGAACAGCGCGACGAGCGCACCGGCTGTGGTCGTCGCCCAGACCCAGTCGCCCGGGCAGAACCCCGGCCCGAACAGGGTGTGGGCGAACGAGAGCAGCGCGCTCGCGAATCCGTTCACCGCCTGGTTCCCCTCACTCTCGGTGGTCATGTGGTACCGCCACGCGGCCGAACTCCGTGGTCCAGCTTAAGACGCACACCGCCTTCGCGGGGTTGCCGGGTCTATGGGTCGTGACCGTCGTGAAACCTGCGCGACACCCTCGCCGGGGCCATCATGAGTGACGGGTCCGGCCGACCGGATCGAGTGACGCTGTCGAGGGAGACACCGTGGGCGCTTATTCCGAGACCTACCGGCGCAGCCTGGACGATCCCGAGGGGTTCTGGCTGGACGCGGCGAGAGCGATCGACTGGACGAAGCCACCGACGAAAGCCCTGGACGCCTCACGGGAACCCTTCTACCGCTGGTTCCCCGACGGCGAGCTGAACACGGCGTACAACGCGCTCGACCGCCACGCCGACGGCGGCCGCGGCGGGCAGCCCGCGTTGATCTGGGACTCGCCGGTCACCGGGCAGAAGCGGCGCTACACCTATGCCGAGCTGCGCGACGAGGTGGCAGTGTTCGCGGGCGCGCTCAAGGCGCTCGGTGTGACGCGGGGCGACCGCGTGATCCTGTATCTGCCGATGATCCCCGAGGCGGTCGTCGCGATGCTGGCGTGCGCGCGGATCGGGGCGGTGCACTCGGTGGTGTTCGGCGGCTTCGCGCCGAAGGAGCTCGCGGCGCGCATCGAGGACGCGAAGCCCAAGCTCGTGCTCGCCGCGTCGTGCGGGATCGAGCCGACGCGGCTGGTCGAGTACAAGCCGATCATCGACGCGGCGCTGGAGCTGACCGAGCACCAGCCGGACCACGTCGTGGTGTTCCAGCGCGAGCAGGCGCCCGCGGAGCTGTCTGGAACGGACCTGGACTGGGTGGACCTCGTCGAGACCGCGCAGCCGGCCGATCCCGTGCCGGTGAAAGCCACGGACCCGCTCTACATCCTCTACACGTCCGGCACCACCGGGAAGCCGAAGGGTGTGGTGCGCGACGCGGGCGGCCACGCCGTCGCGCTGGCCTGGTCGATGGGCGCGGTCTATGACGTCCACGCGGGCGACACGTGGTGGACGGCGTCCGACGTCGGGTGGGTCGTCGGGCACTCCTACATCGTCTACGCGCCGCTGCTGATCGGGGCGACAACCGTCCTGTACGAGGGCAAACCCGTCGGAACTCCTGACGCCGGCGCGTTCTGGCGCGTGATCGCCGAGCACGGCGTGGAGGCGCTGTTCACAGCGCCGACGGCGTTGCGCGCGGTGAAGAAGATCGACCCGGGCGCGGCGGAGCTCAAGAAGTACGACCTGGCCAAGTTCCGCACGCTCTTCATGGCCGGCGAGCGCCTCGACCCCGAGACCTACCACTGGGCGAGCGACATCCTCGGCACGCCGGTGATCGACCACTGGTGGCAGACGGAAACGGGCTGGCCGATCGCCGCCAACCCGCGCGGCCTCGAGCCGATGCCCGTGAAGCCCGGGTCGGCGACGAAGCCCGTGCCAGGCTGGGACGTGCGCGTGCTCGACCAGGGCGGCGACGAGCTGCCCGCGGGCCGCGAAGGCGCGATCGTGATCAAGCTGCCGCTGCCGCCCGGCTCGCTGCCCACGCTGTGGGGCGACGACGAGCGTTACCGCGAGGCCTACCTGTCGCGCTTCCCCGGCTACTACCTCACCGGCGACTCCGGTTACCTCGACGAAGACGGCTACCTGTTCGTGATGGGCCGCACCGACGACGTGATCAACGTGGCCGGCCACCGCCTGTCGACAGGATCGATGGAGGCCGCGCTCGCGTCGCACCCGGCCGTGGCGGAGTGCGCGGTGATCGGGGTGGCCGACGAGCTCAAGGGGCAGGTGCCGCGCGGGTTCGTGGTGCTGAAGGCGGGCGTGGACGTCGACGAGGGCCAGCTGCACGACGAGCTCGTGGCCGTGGTGCGCCGCGATGTCGGGCCGGTGGCGGCGTTCCGTGACGTCGCCGTGGTCGAGGCGCTGCCGAAGACGCGTTCGGGGAAGATCCTGCGCAAGACCATGCGCGGGATCGCCAACGGACGCGAGGAGCCGGTGCCCTCGACGATCGAGGACCCGGCGGTGCTCGACGCCCTGCGGGCCGTGCTGCAGCGCTGACATTTCTCCAAGACGGGCGGCGGTGCGCGGGCGCATCGTCGTCGGTATGAACGACTACCTCCACGTGGTCCACAACGGCCCGGCCGACGCGCCGCCGCTGCTGCTCATCCACGGCTCGGGAGCCACGAGCGGCTCATGGAGCGAGGTGGTGCCGGCGTTGGCCGAGCGCCACCACGTCATCCGCGTCGACCTGCCCGGCTGCGGGCGGTCGACGCCACCACCGTCGTTCGCCGTGTCGCGGCAGGCGAGCCGGGTGGCGGCGGTGCTCGACGAGCTGGGGCTCGCCCGCGTCGTCGTCGCCGGGCATTCGAGCGGCGGCTACGTCGCCACCTCGCTCGCGGAACAGCGGCCTGACCTGGTGGGCTCACTCGCGTTGGTCAGCACCGGCCCGCGGCTCGACGCGCTCCTGCCGCAGCCGCTGATCCTGCGGCTGCTGCTGGCGCCGCCGTTCGGCCCGGTGCTGTGGCGAAGGCGTTCGGACGCGGTCATCCGACGTGGAATCGGGGCGACGATGGCCCGGCCCGTGGCCATCCCGGACGACATGGTCACCGAGCTTCGCGGGACCACCTATCGCGCGTTCCGGCAGGTGCTGCACCACAACGGCGCGTACCTCGCCGAGCGCGGCCTGCCCGAGCGGCTGGCGGCGCTCGACGTGCCGGCGCTGGTGGTGTTCGGCGCGGCGGACCCGCGGTGGGACCCGTCGTCGGCGCACGACTACGACGCCGTGGCGCGCGTCGAGTACCTGCCGGACGTCGGGCACGTGCCGCTTGTCGAGGAGCCCGCGAAGACCGGCGAGCTGCTGCTGGCCTTCGCGGCAACCCGCCTGTGACCCACGCCGTCTAGCGTGGTCACGTGCAGGCCTTCGACTGGACGGGCGTGGACATCGCGGTCCCGCCGCGACGGCTGCCGGGCATCCGCATGGCCGGGTTCCGGCAGGCGGTGCCGGCGCCCGTCGACATCACGATGGTGGCGCACCCGGCCGTCACGGTGCTCGTGGACCTGAGCGACGGCCTCGGCTACGAGGCTTTCGGACGGCGTGGGCGCGGCAGCGTCGTCGTCGGGCTGTGTCCCGGCGAGCTGCGGGCCGCCGGCCGGATCGGCGAGTGCTTGCAGATCCGGCTCGAACCGGCCGTGTCCGCGGCGGTGCTCGGGGACACGCTGAACGGGGCAGTCTCACTCGAGGACGTCTTGGGCCTCGACGCCGCGCGCTGGGAGGATCGGCTGCGCGCGGCGGCGTCGTGGGACGACCGGTTCGCACTCGCGGCCGAGCTGCTGAGGCGGCGGCTGGGGTCCCGCCGCGTCGATCCGGAGGTGGCCCAGAGCTGGCGGCAGACGTTGGCGGCCCGGGGGCTCGCGCGTGTCGAGGGGCTGGCGGACGAGGTCGGGTGGAGCCGCAAACGGCTGTGGGCGCGGTTCCGGACGCAGCTCGGCATCACGCCGAAACGCGCCGCGCGTCTGGTGCGGTTCGATCACGCGGCGCATCTGCTGGCGTCGGGGCGGGCACCTGCTGAGGTTGCCGCGGAGAGTGGGTTCGCCGACCAGTCGCACCTGCACCACGAGGTGAGGGCGTTTTCGGGACTGACGCCCGCGGCCGTCGCGGTGGCGCCGTGGCTGGCGATCGACGACGTCGCGTGGCCCGCCGCACCGAACCGTTCGCGATGGGCGTGACGGGGCAGGCAACCGGGTGCGGGAGGTCCGGGCGATCCTTTCGGCTGTTGTCCACGGCCTGCCTAGTGGTCTATACCTCTTAGGGTCTGTCTTCTCCCCGACCGGAGGTAGTCCGTGAGGAAGAGCTTGTCCAGAGCCGTGCTGGGGGCGACCGTGCTGAGCCTCGCGGCGCTCGGCCTGCCGGCGTCGGCGACGGCCGCGACCGCCGCGCCCGAACGCAGCGTCACCGACATCGTCCCGCTGCCCGTGCAGGCCAAGGCCGACCCGAAGGCGAACTTCACACTGTCCCCGCTGACCGTGATCCGCGCGGGCAAGGGCACGAACCAGGTGGCCGACTACCTACGCGGCCTGCTGCGCCCCGCCACCGGCTACCCGCTGCCGGTCGTGCCGGTGAACGCCGGCCTGCCCGCCATCTCGCTCGACCTGGGTCACGCCGACAGTCGCGTGGGCACCGAGGGTTACCAGCTGTCGGTGGCGAAATCGGGCGTGACACTGCAGGCCAACACCGCCGACGGCCTGTTCGAGGGTGTGCAGTCGCTGCGGCAGTTGCTGCCGTCGGCGATCGAGGCGAAGAGCGTGCAGTTCCGCAAGTGGACGATCGCGGGCGGCACCGTGCTCGACTACCCGCGCTTCGGCACGCGCGGCGCGATGCTCGACGTCGCGCGGCACTTCTTCAACCCGGCGCAGGTGAAGACGTACATCGACCAGCTGGCGCAGTACAAGATCAACACGCTGCACCTGCACCTGGCTGACGACCAGGGCTGGCGCATCGAGATCAAGAGCTGGCCACGCCTGGCGACCGAGGGCGGCAAGGGCGCCGCGGACGGCGACCCCGGCGGCTACTACACGCAGGCGCAGTACAAGGACATCGTCGCCTACGCGGCGTCGCGGCACATCTCGATCGTGCCGGAGATCGACATGCCCGGTCACACGAACGCGGCCCAGTCGGTGTACGCGGAGCTCAACTGCGACGGCGTCGCGGTCCCGCCGCGCACCGACACCGAGGTCGGCTACAGCTCGCTGTGCATCGACTCGCCGACGACGTACAAGTTCGTCGAGGACGTGATCCGCGAACTGGCGGCCATCACGCCCGGCAAGTACCTCGGCATCGGCGGCGACGAGGCGCACTCGACGTCCGACCCGGACTACAAAGCCTTCTACGCCAAGGTGAACCCGCTCGTCGCGAAGTACGGCAAGCTCATCACGGGCTGGCACGAGATCGCGAAGTCGGACCTGCCCGCCACGGCCATGCCGGAGTACTGGGACCAGGGCGGCGCGAACCCCGACCTCGCCGCGTTCGCCGCGCGCGGCGGCAAGGTGCTGATGGCGCCGTCGAACCACGCGTACCTCGACATGAAGTACACCGAGGACACGCCGCTGGGCCAGGACTGGGCCGGCCTCGTGGAGGTCAAGGACTCCTACGACTGGGATCCCGCGACGTTGGTGCCGGGCGTCGGCGAGAGCTCCGTTTCCGGCGTCGAGGCTCCACTGTGGACGGAGACCATCCGCACGAACGACAACATCGAGTACATGGCGTTCCCGCGCCTGCCGGGCCTGGCCGAGATCGGCTGGTCACAGCAGTCCGGACGCGACTGGGACACCTACCGCGTGCGGCTGGCGAAGCAGTCGCCGCGCTGGGTGGCGCAGGGGATCGACTTCTACCGCTCCCCGCAGGTGGACTGGAAGTAGTTGCATTACCGAAGGCCCCTTTCCTGGGTTTCTCAGGGAAGGGGCCCTTTCAGCCCGCGTTGCGCATCCGCCAGCGCTCCACCGACGAGCGGATACCGCCGGAGTACGACGGCGAAAGCGCAGGCGTCGCCAGGATCTTCTCCGCGCGCTGGACTCCCGCTTCCGCGATGCGCGGCTCGAGCTGCGCGAAATTGGCGAACGCGATCAGGTGCACCTCGGCCACGGTCGGCGCTTGGACGTCGGACTCGACCACGCGCACAGCCCCGGACGTCGGCACGCGGCCCGGCCGCAGCACGCGCAGGTACCAGCCGCACCGTCCGGAGTCGATCATTGCCGGCACGACATCCTTGCGTCCCGTCCGCATGGCCAGCTTGAAACACGGCTGCCGCGGCTGCGACACCTGCAGCCGCGCGTCGCCCCACTCCCAGACGTCGCCGATCCGCACGCGCGTCTCGTCCGCGCCGCTCACCGCGAGATTCTCCCCGAACGCCCCGAGCTCGACGTCGAACCCGTCAGCCGTCCACGCCGCGTAGTGCTGCGCGGGGTAGACGTAAACGGCTTTGTCGACCCCGCCGTGCACCCTCAGGTCGGCCTGCTCGTCGCCGTCGAGGTTCAGCCGCGTGAGCTCCAGCTCGGGCGCGGCCACGCGGTCCTTGACGATCGCGCTGAGCACCGGCCGCTCCCGCCGCCGCCCGAGCACGGCAGGCCGTCCGACGAAAACACCGGCGAGTTCGAGTGTGGTCACGTTCGCGAAGCTAGCACGCGGCCCGCCGCAGGTCAGGTGCTTTTGGCCGCCACTGAAGCCGGCCCGCGAGGCGTGCCGAGGCAGTGGTCGCAAACGCTTGCGCCGAGCGTCGCAGAACCTACCCGGCACGGTCGGCACACGACCTGGCGCGACTGGTGCGATCGGCAGAATTCGGTCGTTTTGGTGGCGACACGAGCCGATTGATCTTGATTCAGGGAGTTCTGCGGTGTGGTCTGGAGCACTACTGCACGCAGGCAGGAGGGTTCCGACGATGAGACTGTGGCCCCGGCGCCGCGCCTCCCGAGCTTCGCGGCGCGCCCGCGACGACATCGCAGCGCTGATGCCCTACGGTCCGTATTCCTCCGTGCGCGTCCGCGACGACGCCCTCGAGCCTGGCGCCGAAGGGCGGAACGTCGCGTATTGCTGCTTCACCGACCCCGACGAGGCAACGCGGTGCCACGCCGCGTGGCAGCAGCACGCTCCCGCTCTGACGAGCATGCTCCTCCACGACCGTCGCAGCGCTTTCGAGCCGGATGTCGAGGGCTCTTACCTCCACGCGGACGGAACACGGCACGTCGGGCTGCCGCCCGAGATCACCGCACTGATGACCGAGCTGGCCCCGCCGAGCGCCAAGGATCTGGCTGACCGCCACGCCCTCGAGGCCGAGCAGGTCCTCGAAGCGGTGCGAGCGGAGAAAGCCGCGTGGGAAGCGCGGCAGCCGAAGGAGGTCGTGCTGGCCGAAGCAGGCGACGACTCCCCGATCGCGCACCACGACAAGTTCATCAAGGCCACCCGGATGACCGCCGGCGGGCAGCCCGTCGATCGGGTGAAGTTCCACTTCGCCGAGTTCACCGGCGACGAGCCGGAACCAGCCATGCCCGAGCGCGGCGACACCGATGACGATCGGCGGCGCCTGGTCTGCGACGAGTTCGACGTGGCTCGCGCGCTGTGGGCGAAGGCGGTCTACCGGCGTGAGGCCACGCCGGTGCTGCGCGCCGCCGCGTCCGCCTGGCCCGAGGTCGCCGAGTCCTTCGCCCGGATCGGCCAGGCCTGGTCGGACCTCGACGACCCGCCACACGGCTGGGAAGTCGCGGTCAAGCGGCTGCTCGACGCCCATGACCACGCGCGGCCCATCGTGGAGAACTGGGAGCACCTCCACGCCCGAAAACTGGTCACCGTCGGCGCCGAGCTGACCTACAGCTGCGGTGAGCTGACCGAGCTTCGCAAACAGCTGAGCGTCGAGCTGGGTATCGACAACATCGAGGAGTGGCACATCGGCCGCGTCGAGGACGACACCGCTGATCCGCTCAACGCCGACATCCGGGACGGGGCGAGCGTGCAGCTCGAAAACCTCATCCAGCCCCAGCGCGACCGGCTCGCCCTGATCGCCGACGTCGCGGGTCGCCTGACGGCGTGAGCACAGCGGCATCCGCGGCCGCACCGGTCTGAACCGGTGGATTCAGGGGATCGGCGGTGGCCGTCTCACCGAAACCGTTTCCTCCCACGGGAAAGGACACCGGTTGTGGCCCGGACCCCGGCTTCTTCGCCGGATCCGGGCCACACCTGACCGCTCGGGCTCAGCCGTTCAGCGCCGCCGACTCCGCGTCGCTGAAAAGGCGCGACCTGATGAGGAAACGCACGCCCTCCGGCGCCTCCAGGGAGAACCCGCTGCCGCGGCCCGGGACTACGTCGATGGTGAGGTGCGTGTGCTTCCAGTACTCGAACTGCGGGCCCGACATCCAGACCGGCACGGCGTCGATGCCGTCGACGGCGATCGTGGAGGAACGCGAGTCCCTCACGGCGCAGATCCGGCAGGTCTCCCTCAACAGCACCGACCCGGACACGCTCTGGTCGTTCTGGGAAACCTCCTGTGGCGCGGACGACCTCGAGGTGCTCGACACCCTGTGCGCGGCCTTGGATCCGGCGGATCCCCGGCTGGCGGTGGCCCGGACGCACCGTTCGCGGCTGAGCTGAGCCTCGGCCTTGTTCCGGCGTTGCGTCAGGCTTTCGCCGTCTCCCGGATGGCCTCGTCGACGGAGCGGTGGACGGGCGGGTCGACGAACAGCTCACGCAGGAACAGCCCGTCGAGGTGCTCGATGGTGAGACCGGGCTGCTTGCCGGTGAGGCCGTTCACGCGACCGCCGAGGCGGAACATCGCCCGGACGACGCCGGCGGGCAACGTGCGGACCGAGCGAGGCTTTCCGGCGGCGCCGGCCATGCGGGTGAGCATGTCCGTCCAACGCAGGTTTTCCTCGACCACGGGGAGGTCCGCGCCCGAGCCGTCCTCGAGAGCGTCGACGGTCACGATGCCGACGCCCCGCGCACTCGTCGCCGCGCTGCCGCCCCGGGGCGCGAACAGCGGCGCCGACGACCGCACCCACTTCACCACCGGCACCGACCACTCCGGCACCCGCCCGGGCGCGACGCCGAACACGTACGGCACCTCGATGATCGCCACCGGCAGGTCCGGCCCGGCCGTCTCGCGGGCGAGCTTCGCCTGCTCGATCCGGCTGCGCACGTACGGGTGCTTCGCCGCCAGGCCCCACTCGGGGTGCACGCGGTCGAAGTACGTGTAGTACGACGCGAGCACCGCCGCCCTCGTGCACCCGACCTCGCGCGCCGCCTTCAGCAGCGCGACCACCGGCGCGACGTTGCCCGCGTGCAGCCGCGGCGCGACCGGTCCCTTGTCGACCCTCCGGTCGTCGCTGCCGCCGGCGAACACCACGCCGTCATGGCCGGCGAGGAGCTCGCGAAGGTCGTCCTCCGAGGCCGTCGTGACGTCGAGGACTCGGTCGACGCCTTCGCGGGGCGTGCGGGCCACCGTGGTCGCCTCGTGCCCGCGCAGCCTCAGCTGCTCCAGCACGTGGTGTCCCAGCAATCCGCTTCCACCCACCACCATGATTTTCATGGCGAAGATCATCGCGGACTGGCCCGCCATGGTCCAGCGGCCTTCACCCCACCCTCACGCCGGGCCGCGGCGGCAACGCCCGCAGCGCCCACACGGACACCAGCACCGCCACGACGAGCACCACCACGCCCTCGATCAACGCCGCGGCCGCCACCCCACCGGAACCGGGGAACGACGACAGGTCCAGCGCCGTCGCGAGCCGCACCATCGAGACCGCCGCCCCCAGTAACGCCAGCGCCAACGTCACCGGCCTGCCGTGCACCGGCGGCCAGAACAGCGGCACCAGCGCGAGCCCGTACCAAGCCACGCAGGACACCGCGGGCCAATCGAGCACCGAGGCTTGGTCCGGCCGCGTGGCACCCACCAGCATCACCAGCACCGCCGCCCCGAGCGCGACGGCCAACGCCACCAGCCACGACCGCGTGTCCCGCGCCGGCTCGTCCTCGTGGAACGCCGAGATCCCCAGCACCAGCCCGACCCCGAGCAACACGGCCACCCACTGGCTCACCACGAACGACGGCGCCCCGCCCACCGCCTCGACCGTCGTCCGCACCGCCGAGACAGCCGCGCTCGCGACCCCGACGAGCGCCGCCGCCCGCCCGGCCTGGAACCGTCCGAAGAGGACGAACAAAAACGCGACCAGCCACGGCCCCGCGAAGAAGTCGAACGCCGACGGCGCGGCCAGCACGAGCAGCCCACCCAGCACCGCCACCCGCACCCCGGCCCCGACGGCCAGCGACCGCTCGGGCGCACCGCCGCCCCCGAGCCTGAGCCGCAACGCCAGAGCCGCGACGCTCGCCACCTCGGCCAGCGCGGGCCGCCCGAACTCGGCGGCGTACTCGGCTTGGTCGAGGGTCGCGGGATCGCCTACTTCGCTTGCCGCGGACTGGTTTCCGCTCTCTAACCCAGCAGAAGCCCCGACATCTCCGGTACCCGACGTCGGCCCTGTGGCGCCCGCCAGCGTCACGTCTCCACCGGCTGTCTCTCGTGCCTCAGCAAGATCGTCCAGCGCGCTGCCCAGCCCAGCGTGATCGAAATCGACAGCGCCGTCGTTGACGATTTCTCCTGTCACAAAAGGGTTTCCAACCTCGACCCGCCCCAGCTCCCCCGCCAGGAAGGTCGCGACCATGTCCTCCTCCCAGCGCTCCCGGTACCACTGCGGCAACAGCCGCAGGACGGCTCGGTACCGTCTCTCCAGCTCCGTCACTTTCCCTCCCCAGCTACGAAGTTCACGCGTGTCTTGCCTGCCAGCCGCGCAGGCGGGCCGTTGCTGCCTCGGCGTTGGCGTGTTGGCGGGCGGCCTCGGTTGCGACCGCGTCGGCGCCTGAGCGGGTCAGGCGGTAGTAGCGGCGCAGCCTGCCCTGAAGGACCTCTTCGCGGTCGCGCTCCACGAGGCCCTCCGCGGTGAGGCGGTCGAGGGCGCCGTAGAGCGTGCCGACCTTGAGCTTCACACGCCCCTCCGACAGTTCCGCGACTTCGCCGACGATGCCGTAGCCGTGCCGCGGCTCGCCGACCAGCGCGGTGAGGATGAAGAAGACCTGCTCGGACATCGCCATGAACCCAATGTATCGCCGAGCGATATATTTCGGCAAAACCCATCCGGGTGAAACCCCGGAACCCCGAGAGGAAGTGAACCTCACGTAGACACCGTCTACTAGAGTTTGATAGACAGTGTCTACAAAGTGAACCACGGGTTACGGAGATCGACATGGGCTTTCAGAAATTCGTCGCCGTCGGCGACAGCTGCGCCGAGGGGCTCGACGATCCGTACCCGGACCACAGCCAGTACCGCGGCTGGGCGGACTTCGTCGCGGGCCGCCTCGCGCAGGACGAGCCCGATTTCCGCTACGCCAACCTCGCGGTGCGCGGCAGGCGCCTCGACCAGATCATCGTCGAGCAGTTGCCTGCCGCCGAGCGCCACGAGCCCGACCTGATCGCCCTGTTCGGCGGCGGCAACGACGTGATGAGCGGCGGCTGGAGCGCCCGCACCGTCGCGCGGCGCGTCGATGCCGCGATCCGCCGGTGCACGCACATCGCGCCCACGGTGGTCACCTTCACCTTGAGCGACATCGCCCACCGCATGCCCTTCGGCGCCCGTATGCACCCGCGCGTGACCGCCCTCAACGACGCCATCCGCGAAGCGTCCGTGAGCTACGGCGCCAAGCTCGTGGACTTGTGGCCCGACCACGCCGCCCACGACTCGCGCTACTTCGGCCCCGACCGCCTGCACCTGTCCGAAGCGGGCCACCTGCGGGTGGCCGGCCACGTCCTGAACCGCCTCCACGTCGGCCACGACGACGGCTGGCTCCAGCCGCTCCCCGGCTTCCCCGCGCGCCCGAGCCTGCGCGCGGACCTGCAGTGGTTCTGGCAGGAAGTCATGCCGGTCGCCATCACCCGCCTGCACAACCGCCTGATCGGCCGCTCGCCCGGCGACGGCTTTTTCCCCAAGCGCCCCGACCTGCTGCCCGTCGCGTTCTCCGAAGCGCAGATATGAGCGCCCGCCAGCGGCTGATCACCACCGCGGAGACCCTGCTCGCCGACGAAGGCGTGGATGCCGTGACGTTGCGGGGCATCGCGAAGGCAGCCGGCGTCTCCCACGGCGCGCCCCTGCGGCACTTCTCCGGCCGCGCCGAACTGCTGTCGGCCGTCGCGACGCTCGGCTTCGCGCAGCTGCTCGAACGCGGCGCGAAGCTGCCCGAAGGCAACCCGCGTGAACGTGTGACGGCCGCGTGCCACGCGTACGTGGCCTTCGCCCTGGCCAACCCCGCGATGTTCGAGCTGATGTTCCGCCGCGACCTCATCGACCCGGCCGAACCCGGGCTCGTGGCCGCGAGCAGCGCCGTCTTCGACTACTTCGCCGACCTCGTGCGCCTCGACCGCGAAGCCGCGCACGACGACCGGCTCAAGCCCGGCACCGACCCGCGGCTCGTCGCGGCTTCGCTGTGGGCCGCCCTGCACGGGCTCGCGCAGCTGTGGCTGTGGGGCGGCCTGGCCGGCGCCAGCTTCGCGCCGTCTCCGGAATCGGCCCTCGCGGTGACGCTCGACGCGTACCTGGGCTGACGCTCGGCGGGGAGCAGCTCCGTGGTCTCCCCGGCCCCGGGCGCTCCCCGCCGAGCAACGCCGAATGGGTGACCATTCGCGCCAGACGCTATCCGGACGAACCGCCCACGCGAATCCCTCTTCCGCCGCAGCCGGCGGTAAACCTTGGCGGTACGCGCCTCGCCGGCGTACCGCGCCGGTCGTAGCCGGCTGGGTTTCCACCGGTCAGGCCGGTAGCTTCGCCTCCGTGCCGGTGTACGGGGTGGGGGTGGTGCGCGGACTTCGCATGCACCCGCTACTGGCGGACAGCCTGCTCGCGGCCGCTGTCGCCGTGTTCCTGCTGGCGGGCGCGGCCGTGCGCGGCGGCGAGCTGGGCGACCGGCCGGGCGCGTTCGGATTGGTCCTCGCGGCCGTCGGTGCCGCGCCGCTGCTGGTCCGCCGCCGGTTCCCGATCGGCTCGCTGCTGGCCGTGACGGCGCTGATGGGCGCGTTCTACCTTTGCGGTTTCCGCGCGACACTCGGCCAGCCCGGCATCCTGATCGCCGCGTACACGGTGTGGGCGCGCTACCCGGCGAGCAAGGCGTGGCCGTCTTCGGCGCTCGCGATGGCCGCGTACGAGGCGACGATGATCGCCGGCGGCGCGTCGCACCCCGTCGGCGATTCGGTGATCGCCCTGCTGCAGGCGTCCGCGACCATCCTGATCGGACACTCCGTCCACGTCCGCGCCAACCGCCTGCGCGCCACCGCCGAACGCGCCGATCGGGCCGAACGCGAGATCGAACTGGAGGCGCAGCAGGCCGTCGCCGAGGAACGCATCCGCATCGCGCGCGAGCTGCACGACGTCGTCTCGCACCACCTTTCGGTGATTTCCGTCCAGGCCAATCTTGCGAAGTACGTCTTCGAAACCGCGCCGGACATGGCTCGTGGCGCGCTCGACACGATCACCGGCACCACCACCGAAGCCCTCGACGAGCTACGCCGCCTGCTCAGCGTGCTCCGGCCGCCGCGGTACGAACCCGGCGAGTACCGCCCGCAACCGGGGCTCGCGGACCTGCCGTCGCTCGTTGGGAGGCTGAGCGACGCCGGCCTCACGCTCGGACTGCGCGTCACCGGCACGCCGCGGCCGCTGCCGCCCGGCCAGCAGCTGTGCGCGTACCGCGTGGCGCAGGAGGCCCTCACCAACGTGCTCAAGCACGCCGCCGACGCCACCGCCGAGCTCACGCTGGACTACGGCGACGAGGGCCTGCGCCTGCTCGTCGTCGACTCCGGCGGCGGGCCGCCGCCGCGCGTAAACCACGCTGGTCACGGGCTGGTGGAAATGCGGGAACGCGCGCGTATGTACGGTGGCGTGATCGAGATCGGACCGCGCGAACCCGCGGGGTTCGCCATCGAGCTGACCCTGCCCTACCCGACCGCCGGGCGGACCACCGGAGAACCGTCGTGACCAGTGTGCTCGTGGTGGACGACCAGGATCTCGTCCGCGCGGGCTTCGTCGCGCTGCTCGGTGCGGTGCCCGGCATCGACGTGCTCGGCGAAGCGCGCGACGGGCTCGAAGCCGTGGACAAGGCGTTGCGGCTGAAGCCCGAAGTGATCCTGATGGACATCCGCCTGCCCGGGCTCGACGGCGTCACCGCCACGGGACGCATCCTCGCCGCGGCCGGGCCGGAGAAGCCGCGTGTGCTGATCCTGACCGTGTTCGACCTCGACGAGTACGTTTACGCGGCCCTGCGCGCGGGCGCGGCCGGGTTCCTGCTCAAGGACAGCCCGCCGGAGACGCTGATCGCCGGCATCGAGGCCGTCGCGCGCGGCGACATGCTGTTCGGGCCGACGATCACGCGTCGACTCGTGGAGGCGTTCACGCGCACGCCGCCGCCCGGCCGCCCGGAACCCAAGCTGAGGTGCCTGACCGAGCGCGAGCTGGAGGTGCTCCGGTTCGTCGGCACCGGCGCGACCAACGCGGACATCGCGACCGAGCTGCTGGTGAGCGAGGCGACCGTGAAGACGCACCTCAACCGGCTGATGACGAAGCTCGGCGTTTCGAGCCGCGCGCAGGCCGTGGTCGTGGCGTACGAGACGGGCATGGTGCGGCCGCGCGGCTGATCACCAGCCGGCGGGCAGCGCGAGTCCGAACTCCTTACGCAGCGCGGTTTTCGCGGCGTGCAGGCCGGCCATGCCGTGCACACCGGGGCCCGGCGGGGTCGCGCTGGAGCAGAGGTAGACGCCGCTCAACGGGGTCGTGTGGGGGTTCCAGCGGATGACCGGGCGGGCGAGCAGCTGCCGCAGCGTCACGGCGGCGCCGGAGATGTCGCCGCCGACGTAGTTCGCGTTGTAGTTCTCCAACTCGACCGCGGGAACCCCGCGTGCGGCCAGGATCGTGTCGCTGAACCCCGGGGCGAAGCGCTCGATGCGGCGGCGGACGACGACGGTGGCGTCGAGCGGATCGCCGTTGGGCACGTGCGCGTAGGCCCAGATCGGCTGCTTGTGCGGAAGTCCGCGCGAGGGATCGGCGGCCATCGGCTGGGCGAGCAGCACGTACGGCTCCTCGGCGCGCTGCCCGCCGGCCACGGTGTTCTCGCCGGCGCGGACCTGCGCGGCCGTCCCTCCGATGTGGACGGTCGCGGCCTTGGCCAGCTCCGGCTCGCGCCACGGGATCGGCTCCGACACGAGGAAGTCGACCTTCGCCGCACCCGGTCCGTAGCGCACGTTCTCGAGCGCACGACGGTAGCCGGGTGGCACGAAGGGACCCGCGAGTTCGAGCAGGCCACGCGGGCTGACGTCGAGCAGCACCGCGCGGGTTTTCGCGAACTCCCGCAGGTCCGTTACGCGGCTGGAGGTGTGGACGCGGCCGCCGTGCACCATGAAATCGGCGGCGAGCACATCGGTGAGCACCTGCGTGCCCCCGCGCGGGACCGGCCAGCCGCCCGCGTGCGCGAGGTGCCCGAGCAGCACGGCGGTGCCCCCGCCGGCCAACGACGGCAGCCGGCCCATCGGGTGCGCGGCGACGCCGGCGAGCAGCGCGGGGGCTTCGGGACCGCGGAACAGGACCTCGTCGATGCCGGTGCCGAGCGCGAGGATCCGCGGCGCGAGCAGGGCGGCGACGGAAGGCCGCGGTGGCCGTCTCAGGTCGCCGAGCAGCAGGTCGGTGATCTCGGCGGTGTGCTCGACGAGCGGTCCCATCAGGCGGCGCCAGCGCTCGCTGTCGGCGCCGAGGCGTGCGCAGGTGCGGTCGAGGTCCGCGTAGGCGAGGCCGGTGCGGCGCTCGTCGACGGGATGTCCGTACGCGACTTCAGGCCGGCACAGCTCGACGCCGTGCGCGGCGAGGTCGAAGCCCTGGAAGAACGGCGACGCGACGGCCATCGGGTGCACGGCCGAGCAGACGTCGTGGACCACGTCGGCGTCGAACAGCCGCGCCGACCGCGCGCCCCCGCCGAGCTCCGGCGCGGTTTCGTGCAGGTCGACCGCGAGACCGGCGCGGGCCAGCAGCACGGCGGCGGCCAGGCCGTTGGGGCCGGAGCCGACGACCACGGCGTCAGCGGGCGAATCCACTCACTGATCGTATCGACACGCGGGCACCCTGCCACGTGTCCGAACACCTGATCGAATATTGTCGTACCCCGCGCCTACCTTGGACCCCACGCCGGCCCGCCCGGGCCCGGCCCAGCAGGAGAGGGGGATCATGCCCGCCCACGACACGCAGCTGGAGCGCATCCGCAAGCTGCTCGCCAAGGCCGAAGACCCGGCGGTGACCGCGGAAGAAGCCGAGCTGTACAACACGAAGGCGGCCGAGCTGATCGCCCGGTACGGCATCGACAACGCGATGCTCGCCGCCGCCGGGCAGGGCTCGGACGACATCGCCGTGCTGAAGATCCCCATCGAAAACCCGTACAGCCGTGACAAGGCGAGCCTGCTCACGAACATCGCGTACCCGATGCGCTGCCGCACGTTGCTGCACCGCGTGGGCCAGGGTGTGGACGCGGTCACGGTGTTCGGCTTCAAGTCCGACCTCGGGCGCGTGGAGCTGCTGTTCACGAGCTTGTTGCTGCAGGCGAGCACCCAGCTCACGCGCGTGCGGCCCGACGACCGGGTGTTCCGCGAATCGCTCGCCGCGTACCGCCGCACCTGGCTGCACGGCTTCGCGCGCGCCGTCCACGATCGGCTGGTGCGGGCGGAGGACACGGCGGCGCGCGAGCATCCGGGTTCGGGCGGGCAGTCGGCCGAGCTGGTGGTGCGCGACCGGAACACGCTCGTGCAAAGTGCGTTCGACCGCGAGTACGGCGACTTGCGCGCGGCCGCGCCGCGCCGGCTCTCCGGTTCGGGGTACCGCGAAGGCCATCAGGCCGGCACGCGCGCGACGCTCGACCCGTCCGCGCTCGCCCGGCGCAGGCAGGCCCTGCCGGTGCGCTGATCAAATTCTGGGGCTGTCCCGAGGATTCGCGGTTTACCCTGCGAGCCATGAACGTTGCCGGTCACCTCGTCCCTCGTCCGGAGCCGCCCTCGGCTTCCGGCGGGAGAAGCGGTGCCTGGTCGTGAGCGGCGAGCCGGCCGTGCGCGTCGAGGACCTCGCGACGCGTCCGGATCTGCGCCGGCCCGCGCTGGAGCTGGGCGTGGTTGGCGGGGAGTTCCTGGCGCACGACGTGATCGGCGACCTCGCGGCGTCCGCAAGGCTGGCAGCGCGCTGGCCGGAGTTCTTCCTGGTGCTACTGGAAGACGACGTGCCGGTGGCCCGGGCGGCGGCGATCCCCGTGGCGTATCCGACGGATGAGCGCACCGAGTTGCCCGACCACGGGTGGGACGGTGCGCTGTTGTGGGCCGCGCAGGACGTGATGGACGACCGCGAGCCGACCACGCTGGTGGCGTTGGAGGTCAACGTCGCCGAGCGCGCGCGGGGCCAGGGCGTCGCGGCACTGGCGCTCACGGAGCTGAAGAACCGGGCCCGGCGCGCGGGGCTGTCGCGGCTTGTGGTGCCGGTGCGCCCGACAGGAAAAGCCGATCACGCCGTCGAGTCCATTGTGGACTACGTCGCCCGGCGAGACGAGCAGGGCCGGCCGGCGGACCCGTGGCTGCGCAACCACCAACGGCTGGGCGCGCGGCTGGTGAAGATCGCGCCGTTCGCGATGACCGTGATCGGCACGCTGGACCAGTGGGCGAAGTGGACCGGCGTGCGGCCCGGCGACGGCCTCACGACAGTGCCCGGTGGGATCGCGCCCGTGCTGGGGTCGGTGGCGCAAGACCTCGGTGTGTACGTGGAGCCGAACGTGTGGCTGGAGCACCCGCTCTGACCTGGGTTATCGTGGTGGCGTGTGCACTCGTCGGCAGGAGCTCGTGACGCCGATCTACGGCGACCACTCCTACCGGTGTGACTTCTACGGCTGACGACGTCTTCCGTCCCCGTTGGAACGTCACCACAACCGAAGAGGAACACAGTCATGCCCGAAACCCATCCCGCCACGGCCTGGGCTCTCAAGCACATGCCTCTCACCGCGCAGGCGGTCGCCGAACTGACCCCGGTGCTCGCCGGGAAGCGGCTGGCGATGTGCCTGCACGTCGAGCCGAAGACAGCCGCACTCGTCACGCTGCTCGTGCGCGCCGGTGTCGACGTGCGGCTCACCGGCTCGCCCGGCACCACCCACGACGACGTCGCCGACGCGCTCGGCGAGCTGGGCGTCGCCGTGTTCACCCGCCGCGGCGACGGCGAGGCCGAGCACGTCCGCAACATCGAGCGCGTGCTCGAGGTCGAGCCCGACCTCACACTGGACAACGGCGGTGACCTCACCGTTTCGCTTCTCGGCTCCGGCACGCCGGCGGGTTACCTCGGCGGCACCGAGGAGACCACGACCGGCGGAATCCGGCTGCGCGAAACAAAAGCACGGCTCGGCAAGCCCGTGGTCGTGATCAACGACTCGCGGCTGAAGCTCCTGGTGGAGAACGAGTTCGGCGTCGGGCAGAGCGTGGTGCAGGGCTTCCTCAACGCCACCAACCTCATGGTGCCGGGGACGCGGGCCGCGGTGCTCGGGTACGGCCCGTGTGGCAAGGGCGTCGCCGACACGTTGAGCCGGCTCGGCGCACGCGTTTCGGTCTGCGACACCGACCCGATGCGGGCGCTGGAGGCGATCCTCAACGGCCACCGCGTCGGCACCGCCACCGAGGTCGTGGCCGACGCGCAGCTGGTGTTCACCGCCACCGGCCACCCCGGTGTGCTGGGCGCGGCCGAGCTCGCGGCGTTGCGCGACGGCGCGGTGCTCGCCGGCGTCGGGCACTTCGCGTGGGAGATCGACCGGGCGGAGCTCGACGCGCGGACCGTCCGCACCGTCGAGTACGGCGCGCCTTCGCGACGCACGGGCCACGTCCTCGACGACGGCCGCGAGATCGTGCTGCTCGACCAGGGCCGGATGCTCAACCTCACGGCCGCCAACGGGAACTCCATCCAGGCCATGGACCTCGGCCTCACGCTGCAGGCCCGCAGCCTCGCCGCCGTCGCCGCGGGCGGGCTGGCCGACGAGGTGCAGCCCGTGCCCACGGACGTGGAGCACCGCATCGCAACCGACCTCGTGGCCGCATTGCGCTAGCTACTTCTCCAGGCCCGACGGCAGGAAACCGTGCTCGGACAGGTCGAACCAGTTGCCTTCCGGGTCGATCGCGCGGTACTCGGCGAACGGGCGGTCCCCGCCGCGCAGCACCGGTCGGGGCACGCCCGCTTCGGCGAGCTTCTCCGCGATCGGCGGGATTTCCGGGACCTGGAAACCGAAGTGGTTGAAGCCGGTGGCGACGTCGCCGTCGAGCTGCTGCTGGATCAGCGCCAGGTTGAGGTAGCCGTCGGTCACGAAGTGACTGCCGTCGGGGTCGGTGTGGAACAGCTCCATGCCGAACTGCTCGCAGTAGAACGCGGCCATGCGCTTCGCGTCCTGCACGACGAAGGCGAGGTGACGCAGGCGAGGGCGGGTCATGCGGTGGGTCCCTTCGGGATCATGTTGTGAAAGGCGGCGATCGTCGGTTCGCCGTCGTGGCGGACCACGGCTTGCGCGTGCGTCACGACGCCGGCGGGCCCGATCTCCGACGTCGCGTGGACGAGCGAAAGCTCTGGCGACAGCCGGCGGATCAACGTGACCTCGGCGGACAACGTGGTGCCGCGGTACGCCGTGGCGAACAGCTGCGCGTGGCCTGTCTCCACGGCTTCGCGACCGACGAGCGCTTCGCCGCGCACGTTGACGAAGTCGACGTCGGACGCGAAGACGGAAGCGAACTGCGTTGCGTCGCCGCGGGCCCAGCCGTCGGCCATGGTGCGCCAGAGCGCGCGAATCGACTCGTTCACGCCGTCACCATCCCTACGCGCAGCGGGAGCGATTCGCAGTCGCCGTTCCACGCGGCCAGCGAGTAGTAGAACTCGCCGTGCTGCCGTTCGAGGTAACACACGACGTTGAGCGGCCAGCCAGTGCCGCGGAAGACGTACGCGTCCATCGGCGTCGGGCGTTCGCTGAGCGGGCGGCCGCGTTCGCATTCAGGCCCGAGGCGATGCCAGTCCGGGTGCAGGTGGACGGACCCGAGCACGTCCAGACCACGCGCGTCGGCCTCGCGGGTGATGCGCAGCAGATCGACGGGATCCAGCCACCACGCGCGCACCGAATTCTCATACGCGGAGCCGAATTTCGGCACGATCGTGGTCGCGAACTCTTCACGTGCGCTCGGGTCGGTGACCCGCGCGTTGCGGCCGAACGCGAGGTCCGAGACGATCAGCGCGTCTTCTGCGAAGGCGCCGAGCAGCACGGCGAAACACGGTCTCGGTTCCTCGGGCGTGATGAACGCGTATTCGATGGCCGCGGCGTGGAGGAACCGCTGCAGCACTTCGTCGGAGAACAGCACGGGAAGCGTTGTTTTCCCGATGAGCGGAACGGGGACCAAAGATGTCACGCCGGGCACCGTAACCAGGCGCGATGCGGTGTGGCCATGATCATCACGGGATCGGCCCTATTGCATCCGGCGATAATGTTTTCCCCATGCGCCTGGAAATCCGGCACCTCGAACTCGTGGTCGCAATCGCCGAAGCCGGCAGCCTGCGCAGAGCCGCGGCCCGCCTGCACCTCACGCAGCCGGCGGTGACCACGCAGCTCAAACGGATCGAGCAGTTCCTCGGCGGGCCACTGTTCGTCCGTTCGGCCGAAGGCGTGCTGCCCACCCACACCGGCACCGAGCTGGTGCGCGACGCGCAAAAGGTGCTGCACAGCTTCGACGCCCTGCAACGCTCGGCGCGCCTCAACGCGCGACACGAAGCGGGCGCGCCCGTGCGCGTCGGCGGAATTCCGGCGCAGCAGTTCAGCCTGCTGGTGAACGCGTTGACGACCATGCTGCCCCGGCGCGACGTCACCAGCCGCACGATCCGCGAAACCACCGCGCTGACGGCATTACTGCGCTCGGGTGAGCTCGACGTCGCCGTGATGCGCGCGTTCCCCGGCTTCCCGCTGATCCCGCCCGACGGCGTCGAGTACCGCGTGCTGCTGCGGGAACCGTTTTTCATCGGCGTCGCGGACCACCACGCCTTGGCCGCGCGCGGCGAGGTCGCGCTGGCCGACCTGGCGGGCGAGAAGTGGGTGATGCCCGACCGTGACGACAGCGGGATGAACGAGTTCTTCGCCCGCACCTGCACGTCGGCCGGCTTCGACCAGCGCATCACGCACTTGACGAACGAGGCGCACGTCGCGTTCGCCCTCACCGCCGAGGGCCGCGCGATCTGCCTGCTCTACCCCATCGGCACCGACCGCACGGGCGTCTCGACGGTGTCGCTGACCGGCACCCCGCTCTACCGCGAGCTCGTCCTCGCGTGGCGCACCGACTCCCCGATCGCTTCACTGGTGGACGAGATGTGTGCCAAGATCGACGCCGGGTACCTCGCCCTGGTCGAGGACTCGCGGTTCTACCGGAAGTGGTGGCACGACGGCGGTTCCGCGTTCGCGCTGCCGCTGTGAAAATTGCCGCAGTGAAGTTGCCGCTGTGAAGTCGTCGCTGTGAAGGAGTCGCCATGCCGATCCGCGGTCTGAACCACGCCGTCCTCTGGGTCCGCGACGCCGCCCGCAGCAGCGCCTTCTACGTCGACGTCCTGGGTTTCCGCGCGGTGCACACCTCGGACCGCGCCGTCTTCCTCCAGGCCCCCGACTCCCACAACGACCACGACCTGGGCGTCTTCACCCTCCCGGACGCCACCGCGGCCCCTTCGGGTTCAGTCGGCCTCTACCACCTGGCGTGGGAAGTCCCCACCCTCGCGGACCTCCAGACCTACCTCGCCGCCCTCGCCACCGCGGGCGCCCTCGTCGGCTCCACCGACCACGGCACCACGAAAGCCCTCTACGCCAAGGACCCCGACGGCCTGGAGTTCGAGATCTGCTGGCTCGTGCCGCAGTCGCAGATCACCGACGCCGACCGCGCCCACAACGGCCCCCTGGACCTGGCCACGGACATCACTCGTTTCGGCGCTGACACGCCTGGCGAATCGGCCCGCATTCCTGCTTGAGGCTTGCCCAACTGTCCACTCAGGAAAGGCCCTGTCGCCGCCTCATCCGTGGATCCTCCGACGGATCCGCATACATTGGCGGACAACCACCCCAACGGCTTCCAGCCGCAGCTCGTAATGCCACGGCTCATCCCGATAGAACTGGCACAACCCATACCCCGCACCGTGCTCCGACAGCCACACCCGCGCCCCTGACGGACCGACGTCCACCGCACGCCCCGACACGTGGGCAGAAGTATCCGGAGTAGCCACCCATCGTGCCGCTTCCGCCGCCGAGCCATACCGCACCACGGCCTCCGCGAGCAGCCATTCCTGATACTCCGGCGACCGCCACCCACCGTTGACGAAGATCTCCCCACCCTCCGCAGCGGCATCGGTGGCGGCCCGACGCAACGCGGCGAGGATCGCCGGATCGAGATTAGGTTTGTCGGTTTCACAAAGGCCTCGACTGCGCCCCCTTTCACTCGGGGCGGGTCGCCCCACGCCACCGCCCCGTCACGACAAGGACCCCTGCGACGATGCAACCACGACCGCTGCACTCTGGAGCGTCCACAGACAGCCAGCCTCGTGCGGGCAACCTCCGCCACGACTTGGCAGCTTGGTCGATGTCAGCAATCGTCGGTACTGTCGCGGCGAAGTACGGATCCACAGCCCAGCCACAACGCATGCACGACGCCCCGGCTCGCACGACGCCTTCTTCCACAACCAGACCGACGCCGGCTCCATCCAGTTCGGCAGCGACAAACAAACCCTCATCGGGATCACAATCGGCTGCCACCTCATCGCCGCGACCAAGAACCTCGGCCACATCCCGCCAACGCCCACCTAACGCAACCACGCTGGGGGGTCCGGGGGGCGAAGCCCTCCCGGGCGGGGCCTGGGGGTTGCACCCCCAGAAAACACGCGGAACACAAAACGGCCCGCGCCCTCCGCGGGCGCGGGCCATCTATTGGGTGGAGCTGAGGGGAATCGAACCCCTGACCTTCTCGATGCGAACTATCAGCACGAAAGCCGTTGCTGGTCTTTGCCGAGGTCAGAGGGTCCTTGCTGGTCGATCGCGGACGCTGAGCGTCGGTGCGGTTGCTGTACTTCGTTGCTGTACAGCAGCCAACCAGCCGGGGGGAAGCAACGCGGGATCGGAAGCAGGCAGATGGGCGATCCGCACTGGTGACGACGGGTGCCCGGGGCAGGGATCGAGCCTGCGACACCCGCTTTTGTGGATCATGGTGGGCGATGTTCGGTGTTGGTGATCGATATGGGTCGCTGCCTGTACTGTTCGCAAAGGTAACCGAGCATCGCGGAGCAACTTTGGTGGTCGTCGGCCGTCGTTTGGCGAGGGTAAAGCGTGGGCAGGTGCGCGGCCCAGCGCACCGGGCTACAACCTGATCCCGCCTGTATGGGTCGTCGCACACTGATCGTTATCCTGCAACGGTGACATCTGGGGATGGAGTCGTGCCGTTCGAACAGCTCGCTGACGCTGACCTGATCGTCGATCAGGTGTACGACGGTGGGCAGAGCGGGACTATGGCCGATGACCCGCTTGCCCGCCTGCTGCCAGTGGGCAACCAGGGCGGGTTCCGTTACGCGGGTTCCCCGGCCAAGGGCACAGTGCGGCTTGGCGTCCTGTACACGACAGGCGGCGAGCCGGACTGGCCCGACACATTGGATCCTCAGACGGGACTCTTCACCTACTACGGTGACAACCGCAGCCCTGGTCACGAGCTTCACGACACGCGTCGCCGCGGCAACGTCCTGCTGCGGGATTCGTTCGACTGGAGCCACGAGTCAGCGGAGGCCCGCCGTCGCGTTCCGCCGTTCCTCCTGTTCGAGAAGTCTGCCCCTGGCCGACGGATCATGTTCCGCGGCTTGCTCGCGCCTGGCGGACCAGGCCTGTCTTCCGACGATGAGCTGCAGGCAATCTGGCGCAGCACCCGTGGGCAGCGGTTCCAGAACTATCGCGCTCGGTTCACCGTCCTCGACGTCTCCCGGATCGAGCGGCAGTGGATCATCGACGTGCTTGACGGACGCGCCACCGAGAGTCCCCACGTTCCTGCAGCTTGGGCAGCCTGGATCGACGGGCGGAAGTACTCGCCGATGCTTGCACCGTCGACGACGGTCGTCCGGACGCGGGCAGAGCAGACGCCGGCAGACCCGGCCGGGCTTGCAATCCTCGCTGAAATCCGCGAGGCGTTCCGCGGTCACGAACACGACTTCGAGTACTGCGCAGTCGAACTGTGGCGACTCATCGCACCTGCGACCGGCAGTTGCGAAGTCACACAGCGCAGCCGGGACGGAGGACGCGACGCCATTGGCGAGTACGTGATCGGCCCGTCTTCCGACCCAATCGCGATCGAGTTCGCGCTGGAAGCGAAGTGCTACAGCGACACCAACTCGGTCGGCGTCCGCGAGGTGTCGCGCCTGATCTCCAGGCTGCGGCACCGCCAGTTCGGCGTCTTCGTGACGACCTCGTACTTCCACTACCAGGCATACGGCGAGGTCCGCTCCGACGGACACCCGATCGCGCTGATCAGCGGACGAGACATCGTGGAGGCCCTTCGCGCGGCGGGCTACGCCGATCTGGCGTCGGTTCGGCGATGGCTCAAGCAATTTGGCCCAACGACGACAAGCGCACCTTGAACCGGCGTCCCCTTGAATCCTTCGCTCGCGCTGAGGTCAGGCCCGCTCGGCCGCGCGACGGGCCTGAACTGCAGAAACTTGGCCACCGTTGGTAGACCGGTCACCCACCTCGACGGTGCGATGTTGGACGAATGTCGCCCGCTCGAGTGAGGCGGCCAGTGCGCCGTACGTAACGCGATTGCGGCAGGCAGCGACTTTGATGAGCAGGTCTCACGCAATCTGAGACACCCCTGGCGCGAAAGGTTGGAGCTATGTCCGATGTTGAACCATCCGGCGAGCTGTCAGTTCCGGAGCCGTCGTGGGTCGACCGCGTACGAAAGCTGACGCTGGGAGCACTTGGCGCCATCCCCGTCGCTGGTTCCGCAGCGAGCGCAATTGTCGATATTGTTTGGCGGCCAGAAATTGAAAAGAGAACCGAAGAGTTTCTAAAGGCCCTCGTCGCAGAAATTGGCCTTCATGACAGCAGAATAGATGGCATTGAGAAATTGATAGTCCGCGATACGGCAATCTCTGCCGGAATTTCTGGAGCTCGCGCCGCCTCTCGCACGAGTGACCCCCAGAAGCTCCGCTACTTGGCGTCTGCCGTTACACGCGTGACGATCGACTCCTCGTGGGATGCCCAGGCCGACTTCGCAATGCTGCTGCTGCAGATAGCGGATGACCTGACTGTGACACACGTCCGCGTGCTAAGTTGGTTCAACTCAGCTGAGTGGCCAGGGATTCTTAAGGCAGTTCAGAATAAAGAAAAATCGATGGAGGATGCACTCCAAGAAGCATTTCCCGAAGATGACCCTCTGGCAATAAAGGGAATGATCGCTGACCTAGCGGCGAGAAGCCTGATCGTCATCCGTGGATCGTTCTTTGGATTGAGTACATTTAACCCGGAGTCGATAAGCGAGCTCGGGATCAAGTTCCTGGATTTCGTATCGGAACTGGACTCCTGACAAGTGGGTGGCCCCTTCGCCATCTCGTCGACCTGGCGCAGCCCGATCACGTCGTGTCAAGGGGGCACCTTCCTGCGGTCCGCAGCGTGCCGGCCGAGCTGCCCCTTGACGCGGCGTGATAGCCCTCCGGGAGGCCGGGGTGGCTTGACCCACTGCGACGTGGCCCGCCAACTACGGAGCCCCGTACTGACGCCTGACTCCGAAGAGCTGGGCAGCGTCGCCGCGCGGTGTCGCGCCGAGGCGAGCGGAGATGGCCGACCGCAGCACACGGGCAGACCGCAGCTGCACTGCCACATGTGAGCAGCTCGTGCGCCGGACCGTGCGGTTGCGGTGGCGGCAACGGTTGGGCCGTGCGCAAATCGGTGGCCTGCTCGGCACCCGCTTCCACCGTGCACTCGATACTGGTGTTTTGCCAGATCAACCGGCTTGCCCTATCGACCGCATCACCGGCGAGCCGCCGCGGCCACTACGAGCACGACCATCCCCGCTCACTGATCCATGTCGACTTCACCAAGTTCGGCAACATCCCCGACAGCGGCTGGCGCTAACGTCGGCAAGCAGCACGGCAAGCGCAACCGCACGCAGACCGCGCACCGCACCGGGCAACGCGACAGACATCGCGGCCCCAGAATGGGCACCGCCTACTCGTGGCTAGCGCAGTCATATGTTCAGCCCATTGAGCTCGATTTAAGATGAGCGTACGGTTAGTTCCCAAGATCGATTTACGAAACTATGCAGTTTTATGTGATCAAATTTCGGGCCGCCCACGTGCGCCACATGGATCAGTGTCGCGGTAGCCTTAGTGGCCGCTAACGAGAGGGGACCTGGGGTGAGCTACCGGAACAAGACTTACGTTGCGTTCGCAAGCGAGGACATCAAATACTACCGTCTCATGACTGCGTGGGAGGCTAACGAAAATATCGAATTCGACTTTTTTAATGCGCACGACCTCGCTCAGGCGCGCGACACTAGTCTGCCCGAAACAATTCGGCGCAGCCTACGACTTCGCCTTGCCAACACTAAACAGGTTGTCTTTCTTGGTAGCAGCAAAGGCAAGTCCAAAGCAGGTGACGGTGCGTCGTTCTTATTCTATGAAACTGAGGTAATCGCAAAGCTAGGTCTTCCAGTTGTCGTCGCAAATCTCGATGGAGACCGAACCATTGACCGCAACTTCATCCCGAATCGATTCTTGGACAGTGACTACTACACTGTTTCCGTATCGTTTTCGCCAAAAATTATTCAGCATGCTTTAGATCACTACGCGCCCAACTTCGCGGGTGCTAACAAGTCTGGTCCCCACTACTACAAGTCTGAAGTGTACGCGAAGCTTGGAATTTGACTAACGTGAGCATTGCTAGAGACTTCACCAAGCGACGCTTCTGGTCGCGGTTCTCAATTCAAACTCTTGCCTCAGTGGGCTTTTTTGCGATCTTTACCGGCGTAACGGATGCACTGTTCCCGGACGCACTTCCGCCTGTCGGAAAATTCCTCGCCGCCGCTGTTTCCGTGCTATCAATCGGCTATGGACTATTTCAATCGTGGCCACGCCCGGTTCAGCAGAGTTACAGTTCACCCAATACGGAAATCCACATTGTCGAAGGTGACCTCTTCGAGCAAGAAGGTAATGTCGTAGTCGGCATGACTAATACTTTCGACACCGAAATACCACATATTATTGACGAACGCGGCGTACAAGCCCAACTTCTAACACGAGTTTACCGCAATGACAGAGCTGCACTTGATCGCGCACTCGAAGCAGAACTAGATGCACATCCTGTAGTCCATCGATTCACCCCGGACGACCGCAAGCCCGGAAAACAGGATTCCTACTCCTTAGGCACGACGGTCACCGTCGCGCCGGCCATTCGAAAGCTGTACTTCTGCGTGGCTTACACTGAGATGAACAAGCGAAACGAAGCCCGAGGCAGCGTCGATGGCATTTGGCGAAGCCTCAATAACGTATGGGACGAGGTTCGCGCAAAAGGCAACGGCGACCCCCTTTCAATAGCCGTTATAGGTGGCGGCCAGGCGCGTATCTCCCAGTACTTCCCAGCCCAGGATTCCATACGATTTATCGCACTCTCATATATGTTCGCATCTCGAAAAGAGAAGGTCGCCAGTCGCTTGAACATCGTCGTTGAAAAGCGTGCGGTTCGCAATCTAGACATGCTCGAATTGCAAGCCTTCCTCAAGTCGCTAAGGCCGTCATGAGTACATCCATCCAAGTTCCCGAACTCAAACCATGCCCGTTCTGCGACTACTTGCGTGGAGCACGACCTTTCACCATCCTCACTAGGACGGCGCTAACAGCTACCCTGGTGACGAGAGAACAACGCGGCTTAGGTCATCTGCTAGTTATCCCTATTGAACATCGACAGACTCTTCTCGACATCAGATCGGACGAGGCTTCAGCCATAATGGCATCAGTTATCACTGCCGCACGAGCGATAACCGGCGCCTACCAGGCCGAAGGCATCGCCATATGGCAGAACAACGGAGTTCCCGCCCATCAGGCGATCCCACATGTCCACTTTCACATCGCAGGCACACTTCCCGATGGCGGCACGGAATGGGATGACGTCGAAGAGGCATCTCTTGCCGAGACAGAGGTAATCGCAGAAAAACTGCGACACTTCATGCAATAGTTCGTCATTCATTTGCCAATGATCAATTTCGATCGCTTCGCAGCTTTGACGAAACTAATCCGCCGCCGGGAATCTTGAATCAAAAAGGCAGCATCTCCGCCGCCCTGTCCGCGCGGCTCGTGGTGCTCGACCTCGCGCCGATGCACCTCGACGTACCCGAGCACCTCCCCCTTTATGGCCAGCTCGATCCGCCCGACTCGACCGGTGCCGTCGGCCGCCGCAGCGTCAGCTGCACCGGGAACGTGCGTGTATTTCCGCCGCCGCGCCCGTGAGGTTCCGGGCAGGCCCTCCCGCTCCGCCACATCAACAATATCGAACATATGATCGAATATAAGCACTGGCCGGGCGGGTTAAACACCCGCTGAGCAGCCTTCAGGCCACCCGCCCGTGCTTGGTGTTCGTTGACGCCGACGAGCCCTCCCCGCAAGTTACAGGGGAAGTGGCACAGTAAGTACAAGGCGAACCACGGAGCGGATGCGAGGAGACAGCGTGACCGACACTGCGCGAATTGGAGGATGGCTTCACGTGGCACAGTCTGTCGCGACTCCGCCTGATGGCTCCGATGCCGGCGAGGTGATCCGCTGGTACCGGCAGCAACACAACCTCACTCAGCAGGAAGCCGCTGACCTGCTGAGTACTACGCAGTCGTGGGTGTCCAAGGTCGAGAAGAGCAAGCTCGTTCCTGGCGTCGCCGAGCTGCGGTTGATCGCCAGCAAGCTGCACATTCCGCCGGAGCGCTTGGGTGTCCTACCCGACCGCTCGGCTGACGCCATCCCCAAGCCCGGACAGGTCAGCGAGGCCGGCGCGCCGCACGAGAGCCAAGAGCAATGGAAGTTCGTGCGACAAGAGTTGAATGCCAACCGTGCTGTGCTCGGTGACCTCGCCTCCGAGCTGTACCCCAAATCGCACGTCATCGCCGGCACGACCGTCCTCACACAGCCCGCTTGGCTGCCCTCCAGCCCGGTTGAGCTGACGGACGTGAAGTTGAACTGGCTCGCCGACTCGCCACCCAAGCCATCCATCACAGGCGGCATGGAGCAGACCAAGGGCGTTCGGCCGCTCGCCGCGGACGGTGAGCAGTTCAGGCTCTACTCTCGAGCCCTTCGAGACCTCGCACGGCCCAAGCTGTTGGACAACCGGGTCAGCTATCGCCTTCTCGACGTCGACTGGACGGGCGATCGAGGTCGATTCGGCTTCAACTACACGACCTATTTTGACGTGCTCGACGTGTGTGAACCGGCGGCGCACGAGTTTGCCGACGCCTGGCTTCGTGCGGGACGGAAGCGGCCCAGCCTTGCCCACCTACCGTTGCGCCGGCATATCGAGGACCCGTTCGACCTGCTGGCACGCCCGATGCTGCCCAGCATCAACACTCTGACCATCCGGCGCGACCCGATCGACGGGCACCGGATGTTCCTTCACCGCCGTGACGCCAAGGCCACGGCGGTCGCAGGTGGCATGTTTCACGTCATCCCCGCCGGCGTGTTCCAGCCGGCCGCCTTGGCGCCTGCGCACCAGTCGAACGACTTCTCGATGTGGCGCAACATCCAGCGCGAGTACTCCGAGGAATTCCTCGGCAACCCCGAGCACGATGGCAACTCTCTTGACCCGATCGACTACGACCAGGACGAACCGTTCCGCTCGTTCGCCGCTGCTCGCGCAGCCGGCGACTTCCGGGTCTTCGCCTGCGCAGTGGTGCTTGAACCGCTGACCCTTTGGGTGGAATTGCTGACCGTCGCCGTCATCGACGGCCCGGTGTTTGACCGGCTCTTCGCCAACATGGTCGCGGTCAACGAGGAAGGCGCTGTCGTCAGCACCGACGCGGCTCAGCCGACGGTCGGCATTCCCTTCAACACCGAAGCCCGGGAGCGGCTGAAGTCCGAACCGCTTTCGCCGATCTCGCGCGCTTGTATCGAGCTGGCCTGGCAGCACCGAAACACGTTGCTGGCAAGCTGAACACGTGCGCGTTCTCGTCACCGGCGCGGCCGGGTTCCTCGGACACGCCGTCGTCGCTGCCCTCGCCTACCGGGGGCACGAACCGGTGGCCTTCGTGCGCGACGCATCCACGGCGCCACGACAGGCAGCGGCGACGGCAGTCGGGAGCCTTGAGGACCCGGCAAGCCTCAGAGCCGCGGTCCACGGCGTCGACGGCGTGTGCCACCTCGCGGCCCGCGCGCGAGTGCGCGAGTCCCTAACCGATCCCGTGAGCTACTGGCGCACGAACGTCGGCGGCACGCTCAATTTGCTGGACGCTCTCACGGACCGAGAAACGCCGGCAAGTCTCGTCCTGGCGTCCACGGCGGCCGTCTACGGCACTCCAGAGACTCAGCCCATCAACGAGGATGCACCGATCGCTCCGACGAACCCGTACGGAGCGACCAAGGCGGCGGCCGACCTCGCAGCGGCAAACGTCGCGGCGACGGGACAGCTTGGAGCGATCAGCCTTCGCGCCTTCAACATCGCTGGCGCCGTTGACGGCTGCCACGATCGTGACCTCACCCGCTTGATCCCCAAGGTGCTCGCGGTCCAGGCCGGCCTCGCTGGTGAGTTGGGCCTCAACGGCGACGGGACGGCAGTCCGCGACTTCGTGCACGTGGCGGACATGGCCCACGCGTTCGTTCTCGCCGTCGAGGCATGCACCGCCGGCGAGTGGCGCGCCTACAACGTCGGCAGCGGCCGGGAGACGTCGATCAACGACGTTCTCACCGCGGCCGAGCAGGTCACCGGACGCCCCGTCCGGACCAAGCGGAATCCGCCAGCGAACGAACCGCGGGTGCTGCTCGCGGACAGTCGGCGCATCCGCGACGAGTTGGGTTGGCAAGCCTTGAACTCAGATTTGTTGCGGATTCTTTCGGATGGCTGGAACGCTCTGACCAGCACGTATGCCGCCCCGGAATAGTCCTTTACGGAATAGCGTGGACGCGACTGTAGATCGCCTACCAACGCAGCCATCTTTGCGGTGTTCTTAATGCATCACAGCGAACAAGAACACCGAGGAGAGATAGAGATGGCTAAGAACCCCTTCAGCCTCAAGACCGGCGGCGGGATCCTCAAGAAGGTGGCCGGGGTGGTGATCGTCCTCGCCGCACTCGCCCTGGTGATCAACCACCCGCACGACGCGGCAGGCATGGTCACCTCCGCCACCGACAAGGGCGGCGGCATCATCGACAGCGTCGCGAAGTTCTTCCGAGACTTGAGCAATGGCTAGCTGCGCGCCGCCCTGAGGTCATCGACGGACTTTCGGAGCGAGGCTACCTCGGCCTGTAGGTCTTTGACCTGCGCGGACAGCTCGGGCAAAGACGGCGCTGGCTCCACGGTGTCCGGGATGGAAGCAGCCACGAACGTGCCGACCGGCGCACGCGAGTTGACCCAGCCGCGCTCGCGCAGCAGTCCTAGAGCCTTTTGTAGCGTTGCGATCGCGACCTCGTACCGCTCGGCCAGGTCTCGCTGATTCGGCAGCTTCGCCCCCAACGCGTAGGTGCCGGATCGGATCTCCTCGGCGATCTTCTCGGCTACCTGCTCGAACGGCGCCTGAAGTCGGGGTTCTGCCTCCATAGCCGCCCATATTAGCGAGACAAACCACCATGGCCTAGTTCACTCGAACGGCCGATAGTAAGTACAGACTAGTACGTACTAGTTTGTAATGACTGACGATGAACGGAGACGAACAATGAGGAACGCACACCAGACCCGCCGCCAGGCCGAGATGGCCGCGGCTGACCTGGACTTCGACTACTTCGAGGACACGATCGGAGTGGCCGGCGACAGGCTCGCGGTGGACACCCTCGACGGCGTGACCGAGCTGGCCGACCTGTTCGCGGAGATCGCGGAAATCGACGCGGCGCTGGCCGAGCTGGATGGCCCGGTGGCGCCGGTAGTGCCGCTGTTCGAGCAGAACGTGATCGTCGGCGGCAAGGTCGCCCAGGGCAAGACCGCCGCGATGCTCGCCCTGCTCTTCGGTGAGGTGGCGTGATGGCTGACCGCCTGTTCCTCCCGGCCCAGTTCTCCCCGCTGGCAGCCACGATGCCGCCCGCGTCGGCAGCTCCGGCCACCCGGTGGGAATGGCTGGACCGCACACACAACGACTTGCGCCGGCTGTTCAGTGGCCCGCACGGGCTGGTGGCGATGCGGCTCGCCAAGGTGATCGGCCAGGCCCGCGGCGCCGCGCTCGACGAGATCAAGACCAGCACCAGCGCTTCGGCCGCCTGAGGCCTTCCGCGCACCTCGTTTGCGCACTTTTCCGCAATTTCCGAATTCCCGCACGGGGGCCGCCATGCCTTCTGCCGGTTCGGCCCGCTCGAAAGGACCGCTCATGACCAGCACCCTGACCGCCGCGATCTCGGGCCGCTTCCGCGACCTGGCGGACACCCTGACCCGCAACGCCACGATCCTGGCCACCGCCGGGCTGCCGGACACCGTCGTGTCGGTCCGGGCGGAGGTCTACCGCGACGTCGCGGCCCAGCTGCACCTGCTGGCCGAGGCCGAGAGCGGCGAGGGCAATCCGCTCGTCGTGGTGCAGACCGACACCGACGCCGCGATCGCGGTGGCCCGCCGCCTGGAGCAGCTGGCCGGCCAGCTGACCCGCAACGCCCGCCTGCTCACGACCCGCACCACCGACCCGGTGATGCACCGCCGCGCCCGGGTCTACCGCGACGTGGCCGCCACGGCCCGCCTGTGGGCCGAGGACGAAGCCGCCCACGCTGCGGCCCGCACGCGGCACACCAGCCGGCCGCCGCTCTCGACCGTGCTGGCGGGACCAAATCCGCTCACCGAGCAGGCCGCCACCCGGGCGCCGCGAGTGCGGCCGGCCTTCCTGGACGCCCTGGTCGACGCGATCGCCACGCGGCGGCGCCAGGGCTGGTCGGTGGCGCGGCTGACGCTGTGGCTGCGCACCACTCTGCGGGACCCGCAGACCGACGCGATCCACCCCTGTGCCGAGCGCAGTTTCGTCTCCTACGTCGCTGAGCTGCTCACCCAGACCCCCGCGGGCCGTGACCTGCGGGCTGCCTGAACCACCCCTGAAAACCCCTCCCGAAAGGATTTTCGATGTCGCTGATCGGTTCGATGACCGCGAAGCTCGCCGCCCGTCTCGACGACCGGGCCCCGGTGTTCTACGCCGCCGACATGGCCGCCTTCACCCAGCGGGACGGGGTCTGGCACGTGCTGGTGATCCAGCGCGGCTGGAACCCGAACAAGGGCAAGCTCGCCCTGCCCGGCGGGCACGTCGACCGCGACGAAACGTCCCGTGACGCGGCGGCGCGGGAGCTGGCCGAGGAAACCGGGATCCAGGTGCCGGAGGGTTCGTTCGTCGCCCAGGTCGGGGTGTTCGACGAACCGGGCCGCGACGCTCGCGGCCGGTACGTGTCGGTGGCCTACGGCGTGATCCTGAACGACGCCCCGGACCCCGTCGCCGCCGACGATGCCGCCGCGGCCGAGTGGATGCCGCTCCACATGGCCACCCGCGTCGCCGACAAGGGCGGCTTCGCGTTCGACCACCACCGCATCCTCGCCCGGGCGGTCCGCCTTTACCGCGAGCTGGAGCCGTCTTGGCCGCACGCCGACGAAGACGCCCGCTGAACCCCGATCCCCAGCACCCACACCGAAAGGACCACCACCCGATGAACGCGACCCTGATCACCCAGGCCAGCCGCAAGCTCGGATGCCGCGAGCTGCTCGCCGAAGCCGTCGTGCTGGCCGTGATCGACAAGAGCGACGCCGGCGAGACCGTCCCGGCCATCGTCGACTGGCTCGACTACACGCTCGGCGCGACCAACCCGGCCGCGAACCCCGAGTTCGTCGAGTGGGTGATCACGAACAAGTAGCCCGCCACCCCGACCCCGCAGGTACGTCCCCACCGTCCACACAGGAGAGAGGAACCCGCATGGCCAAGAAGGACCACAAGGTCACGATCTCGCGAGTCGGCCGTCCGAAGGAAACCCGGATGGTCACCGAGCAGGAAGCGAACACCCTGGAGACGCTGCCGTTCCGCGACCCGAAGGTCATCTCCGTCACGGTCACTCCCCCACGCTGAGCTCGCCCCGCCCGGCGGCCTATTCCGCCAAGAACACTCCGCCGGGCCGGGGTGACCCCCCTGCCATCACACGAATGCAGAACAGGAGAACCGTCTTGGTACGCAAGATCGTCCAAACCAAAATCGCCCAGCTGAAAGACGAGTGGGCCGCCTCCGGCGCCGAGGCCGACGCGCTGGTGCGCGACATGAAGAACTGGACCGGTACCGGTGTGTGGGTCTGGGGCGAGGACGCCCTGCCGTGCATGGTCAAGGGCTGCATCCGCGCCCCGAAACGCGACGGTCACTGCCGCAAGCACGTCAGGGAGGCGGCGGGATGCTGAACGTGTTCATGACCGCCCACCTGCTCGACCCCGTCAACCGGTGCGTGGTCGGGCCTGAGCTGCGGGTGTGTTTCCGCTACGACCCGGCCGACCCGTACGCGGTGCAGCTGAACGTCACCGACTCCGGCGGCCGGCGGATCCGGTGGCTGTTCAGCCGCGGCCTGCTCGCCGACGGCCTCGCCGGCGGCGCCGGTCACGGCGACGTCCGGATCACCGCCTTCGCCGACACCGTCGAGATCGTCCTGTCCTCCCCGGACGGCATGGCACGGCTGGAGTTCTCCCGTGCTGACCTCGAACGCGGCCTCGACGAGACCGAAACCCTCGTGCCCACCGGCACCGAAGCCGCCGCGTTCGACTGGGACCACGAGATCGCTCTGCTCGGCCGGGACGCCGCCTGACCCATCCCCACCCCAGGACTGCCGGGGCGATCCCGCCGACCTCGACGTCCGGGGTCGTCCCGGTGCACCGCCAGCAAGCCCGTCAACCACAACGAAGGGACATGCACCGATGAGCTACGGAGACTGGCAGAAGCGCGAGCTTCAGCGCTGGATCAAGGACGGCGACGACCTCGCCGCCAAGGCCCGCAAGCTCGGTTCTCACGGCAAGACGCTCGCGGCCCTGCGGAAGACCGCCGTGGCCGCCTTCGACCAGGAGGTCCTCCAGGGCAAGGACGGCGACTTCCGTTACGTCAAGGACCTCATCGTCACCTACCACAGCGCCGCCATCGACGAATGGAACGCCCTGCGCTGACGATCGACCCGCCTGAGCCGCAACCGGAAAACCCGACCACAGAAGGAGAACACATCATGCGACGCTCCCGCGAGGCTGACAACCGCAAGCGCATCGACCCCGCCCTGAACGGGATCACGACGATGGGGCGATGCATCGCGTGCCGACGCCGCACCAGCATGAACACCAACCTCTGCAACCGGCCCGCGTGCGCCAAGGCGGTCGCGGCGGTGATGGACTAATGAGCGCCTGCAAGCACACCGCGTTCATCGCGAAGCTGCGCCACGGCTGGGTCCACAAGACCTGCCGCGACTGCACGCACTCCTGGTCCGAGGCCATGCCACGGCGCGAATCGCGCAAGCCGCTCACCGCGGCCAAGCGCTGAGGACCCCGGCCCGGTGGCCCACGCCTCGCGAGCACGTCCCACCGGGCCGGGGTCTGACCCCGCTCTCCCAGCACTCACGTACCCGGAAAGGGGAAACCTCATGGTACCGGCCCCACCCGCACCGAGCCCGGCGGCGACCGGCCGCCCGGACCGCCAGCCGGCCGAGCCCGTCGGCGCCTTCCACACCGACGCCACCACACCACCGCGCAAGCCCGGCGCCTGCCGCTGCATCACCCACTGCCGCAAGCCCGCCGCCGCCAACTGCCACCTGCGCAGCACGGCCGCCTCATAAGCCGCGAGGAGGCCGCGTCGATCGACGCGGCCCGCGCCCACTGAACCCCACGAACCGTCCGGAAAGGACACCCACGATGAAGCTGCCCAAGGTCAAGCCCGGCGACCAGGTCGCCATCGGCACCCTCAACCCCGACGGCACCCGCGGCCCGCTCTCCTGCACCGTCACCATCGGGCCCAGCCGACGCATCCCCGCCGCCCACGGCATCGGCGAGACCACCTACGTGATCTCCGTCAACGGCAAGGCGGTCCGCTGATGACCGAGCCCACCAAACCCCCGGAAAAGGTCACGCTGCGCTGGGAGGACTACGTCCAGCGCGTGGACGAGGCCAACGCGCGTGGCTACGCCTACGGCCGCCAGGACCAGCGGTGGGCCGCCCGCGGCGTCCTGATCCACTCCTCCGATTTCGCCAATCGAGCTATCGCGGATGGCATCGCCGTCGGCGACTTCGACCGGCTGTGGGCGCAGATGCAGCGCGAGGCCAGCGCCCACCTGACTGACCCGACCAGCGAGGAGTGCTGACCATGTCCAAGACGACGCGCCGCCACCCCGGCGGCGAGGCGGGCACCCCGGCCGAGGTCGTGCTGAGCATCGACGCCGACTGCCCCGAGTGCGGTTGGCCGGAGCGCACGTTCACGTTGCCTCAGGCCGTGTTCGGCTGTCCGCAGTGCGCGTACACGAGCACCGAGCGAGGTGCGTGATGAACGTGTTCGAAGTCCTGGAGCGCAAGGGAACGCTCGTGCTGCTCGGGTTTCTGGCCGCGCTGCTCGGGTTCGTGGTGCTGCACCTGATCCGAATTCCGCTGGTGCTGCTCGCGGCGATCCTGGCCGGCGTGATGGCCCGGCTCAACACCAGCCTGCAGCGCCTGGCGACCGAGCCGGCGCGCGGCCCGGTGAACCAGTTCTTCCCCCCGAACTTCCCCGTGACCCGAAAGGAGCCCGCCCATGCCTGAGCTCACCATGCCCGGCCCGGCCACCCGTGAGGACGCCGTCGGCGCGCTGCAGCTGGCCCGCGCCGACGCACACCGCACGGCGCTGACGATGCTGGCGGGCAACCTGCTCGTGATCGCCGTCATCGTCGTGGTCTGCGTGCTGGTCAGCCGTTCCTGGATGCCGCCCTGGTGGGGCTGGGGCCTGATCGGCCTCTACGGCGCCGGCGCCCTGGAAGGCGGGCACGACCTCGCCGCGATCGTGACCGGGCGGATGACGTTCGACACCCGCCTCGACGACGGCACCACGGTGCACCTCTGCGGTCGCCGCCACTGCCCGCACTACCCGGAGGTGACGCCATGACCGAGCAGCACCCGTGCCGCACCCGGACCGAGAAGGCTCTGGTGTGGACGGTCGGACGCTTCGGCGAGCTCGCCGCGGTGGGCGCGCCGGTCGTGATCGGCGCGTTCACCACCAGCTGGCTCGACCTGCTCTCCGCCGCGATCGCCGCAGTCTGGGCCGCGCACGAGATCCGCCTGCACCGCGCGACCCGGCAGGCGCGCACCACGCTCGCCACGGCACCCGAGCCGCGGCAGCTGCACACCATCCCCGCCACCTCGGCCGAGCAGGCCGGGCCTGGCGGAACCGAGTCGAGTGGCCGAAGGGAGGCCAAGGCATGAGCTACTTCACCGAGCGCCGCGACGCGGCGCGCGAGGACAAGCGCCTGCAGCTGGAACACCAGCGGGAGCTGACCCGGCTGCAGGCCGAGGAGAATCGGGTCTCGGCTGCAGAGGCCCGCCGCGACGCCGCGCAGGCACGCGGCCGCCGCACCGAGGCGCTGGCGCGGGCGGCCCGTTGGTGCGGGGCGCACGTGGTGGATCTGCTGATCTACCCGCTGATGCTGGTATCGGCCGCGATCACCATCCCGGGCGTGGCCGAGTACGGCCGGGCGCACCTGGGCGGGGAGGTCGGTGGCCTGCTGCCGATCCTCTCGGAATGGGGCATGATCGCGTTCTCCGTGGCCCTGCACGTCTCCCGGATCAAGTACCCCGACCGCCCGGTGTGGGCGCTGCAGCTGGGGCTGTGGGTGTTCGCGGGCTACGGGTTCACCATCAGCGTCCTGCGCGGTGTCGGCGCGCCCGGCGGCGGGCTCGACATCGGGGTCGTGATGGGCCTGGTGTCGGTGGCCGGGGTGATCGCGCACCAGATGGTGTCGGCCGCCCCGCGCCGCTCAGGGGCCGAACGCGCCGCCCGCCGCACTGCGCGGGCCGAGCAGAAAGCCGGCCGGGCAGCCGAGCGGACCCGCCGCGCGGCGACCGAGCGGGTCGAGACGGCCCGGCGGGCGGCGATCAAGTCCGCGGTCGCCGAAGTCGACCAGGACGGCACCGCGCGGCTGGTGTTCGCCCCGGGCCGCTACGCGCTGCGCGGCGGCAAGCTGCACCCGGCCGCCGTGGCGGGGCTGCCGGTCCCCGACCCGACGCCGCTCGGGGACTCGGTCGCCGACGAGGCAACCGCCTACCTGGCCGGCCTGCACTACCGCCGCCTGGACTCGACCACAGCGACCGGACCCGCTCCGGACGCGGACGGGGCCGGGGTCGGCACGCTGGACCCGCCGCCACCCGCTGACGCGCCGCGCGCCGACGACGCCGGCGACCCGCCCGCGAACCCCAAGCGCCCGTCCCCGGCCCGCCGCGTGGGCGGACGCAAGACGGTCCGCTCGACCATCCCCGAGCCGAAACGACGCGGGCTCGACGAGCTGCGCGAGGAGTTCAAGGCGCTGCTCCAGAACCCGCCCCAGGGCTTCCGCCCGGCCGTGATCGGGGACATCCGCAAGACGCTGCGCTGCGGCCAGAAGTACGCCGTGGCGCTGTGCAACGAGTACAGGGCTGCGCCCCACGAGTTCATCGACTAAACCCACCCGGGTCCGGGCAGGGTCGTTCACCCTGCCCACCGGGCAGACGGTGCCGACCCTGCCCGGACCTGCACGAGTACACCGCAGGAGGACCCCATGGCACCCATCGACCACGACGACGAAACCACCACCGACACCACCCCCACAGCGACCGTCGAGTCCACCGGTGAGCTGGCCACCGTCCACCCCCTGCGCACGGTCGAGTCCACCGGCCCGGCCATCGTGGGCAAGCTCGTCTCCGACGAGGAGTGGGCGTTGCTCACCTCCCCGCGGGCGCAGGCCGCGTGGCGCTACCGGCAGTACCGCGACAACGCGGTCACCGTCGCCCGGGTCACCCGCACTGCGGTCACCCACGACGCGACGAAGACGTCGCTGCGGTTCGTCGGCCGGCACGCCTCCTACACGATCGGCGGCGGCCTGATCGTGGCGAAGCGGGTGTGGGAGGCGAAGACGAACTCCCGCTACGAGCGGCTGATGCGCTCGGCCGAAACCACAGGCAACACCGACGAGCTGCACTACTGGGAAGAGCGCGCGGAGCTGGCCAAGGAGAAGCGCCACCAGCGGGCGATGGACTGGCTGGAGGCGCCGAAGCGGGTCGCGAAGGGCATGGGGATCGTGCTGCTGGTCGCGATCGTGATCCTGTTCGGGATCGGCTGCATGCTGGGCATCGCGTTCAAGGACTGGGGAATGGTTGTCTCCCCGTTCACCGCGGTCACCGACGTGGTCCGTTGGATCGCGATCGCGATTTCCGTGGCGTGGGGTCCATTCCTGCTCGGTGCGCCGTGGCTCGCCGCGGTCGTGCTGCACCACATCGGGCGCAAGGCCGAGGCCCACCCGTCGTGGCTGGCCCCGGCCGGCGGGACCGGGTCGGACGCAAACGTGCTGGTCACGGCCGATGGGATCGTGACCGCGTTGCGGCACTTGAACATTCCCGCGCTCAAGGCCGCACTGAAGGAGGGCTGGGTACCGCGCTTCGAGCTCACCCCGACCCGCGAGGGTTCAGGGGCGTTCAAGGGCTACCGGGCGATCGTGGACTTGCCGATGGGCGTGACCCCGACGATGGTCGCCGACAAGCGCGACGTGCTGGCGAAGAACCTCAACCGCAACGCGGTCGAGGTGTGGGCCTCGGACTACGGCCAGGAGAAGGGCGGCAAGGCCGGCTACCTCAACCTCTACGTCGCCGACTCCGGCGTCATGGACAAGCCGACCCCGCCGTATCCGCTGCTCAGCGAGGGTATGGCCGACGTGTTCGAGGGTGTCCCGATCGGCATCACCCAGCGCGGCGACATCGTGTTCATGCCGATCAACGGGTCGAACGCGGTGTTCGGTGGCCGGCCGGGACAGGGCAAGTCCAACGCCCTGCGGGTGATGGTGCTCGGGGTCTCGCTGGACCCATTGGCCGAGATCCGGGTGCACGTGTTCGCGCTCAACGGTGACTTCGACGCGTACGCACCGCGGCTGTCGATGTATCAGAAGGGAGCCAACCCCGAGCACGCCGCACTGGCCGTCGAGCACCTGGAGCAGCTGTATGCCGAGGTCGAACGGCGTGAGGGGCGCCTGGCCGAGCTGGGCGCTAAGAAGCTCACCCGCCAGATCTCGGAGCAGCACGAGGACATGCGCCCGCTGCTCGTGGCGTTCTCCGAGTGCCATGAGCTCTTCGGCAACGCTGAGCACGGCAAAACTGCCGCTGACCTGGCAGTTCAGGTGGTGAAGCGGGGTCGTAAGACGGGCGTGAGCACCGTGTTCGACACGCAGTCGTCGCGGGCGGACGCGATCCCGTCGCAGCTGGTGGAGAACGTCGGCGCGAACGGCTGTTTCTCGGTGAAGACCTGGCGTTCCAACGACGGTTTCCTCGGTGACGGCAGCTTCGCGGCCGGGATCCGGGCCACGGAGCTGCGGTTCAACGTCGACCGCGGCACCATGGTCGCCACCGGTATGACCGAGGAGCTGTTCGAGATCGTGCGGACGTTCTTCGTCGAGGTCGACGACGACCGCGGCTGGGATCAGGCCACCGAGGTTATCGAACGGGCAATGGCCCAGCTCAAGCCCGGTACCGCCGTGGCCGACGCCCGCCCGGCCGCCCAGATCGAAGCGCCGCGCGACCTGCTCGACGACGTGCTCGACGTGCTGGGCGACGAGGACAAGGTGGCTGCCACCGACGTGGCCGCCCGCCTGCGGGAACTCGCCCCCGGCCACCGGCCCTACCAGGGCCTCACCGCCGAGAAACTCGCCGACGCACTCAAGGGTGAGGGCGTGAAGGTCACCAAGGTCAGCGTCCTCACGGTGTTCACGGAGCGTGTTCGCGCCGCGATCGCCAAGCGGGACGCCGACGCGTAGGGAGGGAACCCGCCCGCGATCCCCGAACCCCGCCCACAGCGGGCCGGGGACCACGGCGCTCCCTCGCTTCCCTCGTTCCCTTCCCGATCATCGTCGCTGATCAGACATAGGGAGCCCTCTGAGGCGGCCGGGAAGGGGATTTTCCCTTCCCGACCCCGGATTCCCTCGCCCGCTCCCTGCCGATTCCCTGCCTCGCCCACGCCTCACCATGCCCAAAATTGATTACACACAGTGATGGTTGGAGGTTGGCATGTCCGCCAGTTCGTACGACGAAGAGAGCTTCGCCATGGCCGCGCACCAGGTCGCGCACGCCATGGCCCGCCGAGCCACCGCCACCCCCGGCGGCCGGATCGCGATCAAGCGCGTGATCCTCACCCCGACCGGCGGGTTCATCGAGCACGCCCGCCCCACCCACGCCGACGGCTTCGACACGCTGCTGATCATGAGCCTCGCCGGCCGCGAGGCTGCCGCGCGCTGGGCACGGCTGCACAAGTTCGCCAAGCCCGAGCCGCTCGCGCGCTGGACCGACGAGCGCTGCGCCTACGACCACGACTGGTTCCGCCACGCCCACACCGACTCCCGCCTGTCGGTGCCCCAGCTGCGCTCGCGTGCCGGGCGCGTCGTCATCGACAACTGGCGGCGCATCGAGCGCCTCACCCACCAGCTCGTGAAGGCCCGGCGCTTGTCCGCCAACGACTTCTGACCCACGCCAGTCCGATTCCCGACCCGTCAACGAGAAGGAGCACAGCCATGGCACTGAGCGACAAGGACCTCGACCTGACCGTCACCAGCCGGGGCGCGTTCGTCACCGTCGCCTGGAACTCGCGACGTGAGCGCTTGATGTTCCGCGTCGACCGCCGCACCGGCGAAGCCCGCGACGCCCGAGGCGACCAGGTCGACGCCGGCGACGCGCGGGTGATCCAGCAAGCGCTCAACGCGGCCGGCGAAGTACCGCTGGGCAAAGCCGTCTGGCGCCTGCACCGCTGGTGACCCACCATCCCGCCCGCCCAAAACCCCATGCGCACCAAGGAGGCAATCCCCGTGACCACCGAGCCTGACCCCGCCGCGATCGCGGCGAAGCTGCGCCGGACCGACACCGAGGAGCAGGGCGCCGCGTACCTGAAGACGCTGCGCCTGGACCGCGAGCAGCTGCTGGCCGTCGCCGCCGCACTCATGATCACCCGCATCCCGGCCGGGCTGAGCATGAAGAAGCTCACCGAGCGCGTGCTGAAGCAGGCCATCGGCGCCCGCCGCAAGTTCGAAGGCCTGCGGAGCTGGTGATGGCCCACTACACCGACGATGAGGCGTCGCTGCTCGCGGTGGCCGCGCACGAAGTCGGGCACGCGATCGCGTGTGCCGCCGCCGGGATCACCGTCCATTCCGTGCGGTTGTGGGACGACCGCGGACAGGTCCACGGCGACTCCGTCGACACGCGTGATCAGGCCAAGGTGGACGGCTACCTGGTCATGCTGCTGGCCGGATGGGCCGCCGGGGCCGAATGGCTGCACCGCAACCACGGCTACTCCCGCTCCGCCGCACTCTCCTGCGAGCGGCGCGGCTCCCGCTCCGACTGGGCCGACTTCCGCCGCAAGAAACGCCAGGGCTCCCACAGCGGCAGCTGGTACGAGCACCAGGCCCAGAAGCTCGTGCGCGCCAACTGGAACCGCATCGACCGCCTCGCCCACCGCCTGGCTGACACCGGGCGCCTGTCCGGCAGCACCTTCCGCTGACACCCGCCGGGCACCCCACAACACAGAGCAAGGAGATCCGAGTTGAACCTGAAGACCGCGATCACGCTCGTGCACGACTACGTGCGCACCGAGCTGCCCGAACACGGGCGCACCGCGGCCGACTCCATCGCCTACACGCGCGACACCCTCACCCGAGCCGAGGTGAACGAGCCCGCCGTGCCCGACACCGACCCGCAAGAAGAGCGCATCTGGCAGGCACACGTCGCCGTCGTCAAAGCCAGCCACACCGAGATCACCAAGGCGCTCAAGACCTTCCTGCGCTGACACACCACTCGCCCGTCAGTCAGGCCGACTGCCAGGCAACTGCACTACGCCGAAAGGACACCTGATCATGGGTAAGTCGAGTCCCGCGAAGTGCGCGTACATCGCCAAGTACGGACGCCACAACTACAACAGCGGGATCCAGCGGAAGCTCTCGCGCAAGACCCTCTGGGAATGCGCCGGCTGCACCGAGACCATCTTCGTGCGCGACAAGGACGCGCCCGAGGTCCTCCCGTACATCTGACCAACCGCCGCTCTGCCGCGACCCCGGCAGACAGCACAACCACACCCGCGCTCATGACTCACCCCGGCCGCGACACCGCGGCCGGGGTGAGTCACATCCGCGACCCCACAGCCCGACTCGCGCCCGCTGCCTTCGCTGCGGACGCAACTCATCCGCCCCAGGAAGGACCGACCACGATGGACACTCCCGCACCGATCCGGATCGACTTCGACGCTGCCATCACCGAGCAGCTCGACGCCCTCATCACCACCTACGCGCCGAAACTGCCCGGGCTGCTCACCGTCGCTCCCGACGAGCAGATCCAGCAGCGGATCCGCGACCTCGCGGCGCTCATCACCAAGCTGCGCAACGAGCCGTACCGCTCCTACATCAGCGTCGTCGCGGCGGAGGCGACACAGCTGGTCGAGCTGTGCGAGCGGCACGACGACGCCGACCCAGCCTTGCTGGAGACGCTGCGAGCACTCGGCACCGAAGCACGCGCGCTCGCCCACGCCAACTGGCGAGCCCGGACCGACGCCGCCCACGTCAACCGCGCCCTGCGGATCCTCGTCGCGCGCAACCCTGCCGCGCACGACGCCGCCGCGGCCGTCCTCGCCCCGTACCCGGCAAGCGCCTGACCCGGAAGGAACCCGATCACCATGACCACTCTCACCGTCGACAACGGCGACGAGCTCACCGAGATGTTCAACCAGCACGGCTTCGGCCCGGTCACCCGCACCTGGCTGGCCCGGCTCGGCCAAGACAACATCCCGGTGTACAACATCGCGCCCGACTCACCCACCAAAGCCCGCACCCTGCTGCGGTGGCTGGACATCGTCGACGTGATCGACGCGATCGCGGGCAAGCGCAACGCCACGGACCCGCTGGTGCAGCTGAACATCCGCGGCCGGCTTCCGCACGGGGATCGGGTGATCGTCACGGCGACGTTCGACGAACGCACCGAAACCGCCCAGACCGACCACATCCACGCCGTCATCGAATGCCAGCAGATTCGGCAGCTGGTGGCCAACCTCGCGGACATGGAACAGGACTGAGCCCGAACACGACCGTCCCCGGCGACAGCTGAACACCGACACCCCGCTCACCCCGGCCGGCGCTTCGCTGGCCGGGGTGAGCCGTGTCCACAGTGGAGAAAGGAGGCCCCGATGGCTGAGCGTCTGGTGATGTCGCTGCGGCGGTGGGCGCTGGAGTTCGCTGGCAGGGGGTGGCCGGTCTACCCGCTGCGGCCCGGCGCGAAGCGCCCGGACTGGCACCGCAAAGACCGCTGCCCGCAGGCCGGCCGCTGCGCCAACGGGCACGTCACCCCGGAACAGATGGCCTCGACCGACCCCGAACTGATCGAGCGAGCGTGGGCGGCGACGCCGTGGAACATCGCGATCTTCCCCGGCCCGGCCGGGATGCTCGGGATCGACTGCGACCAGCCCAAGCCCGGGCAAACCGGCGGCGGCGACCCCGACGGCTGGACCCAGCTGCACCACCTGGCGGCCGAGCGGGGCGGGCCGCTGCCCGACACGTTCACCGTCACCACCCCCGGCGGTGGCCGGCACCTGCTCTACACCGTCCCGCCCGGGTGCGTGCTGCGCTCCACCGTCAAGCACATCGCCAGCAACGTCGACACCCGCGGCTGGGGCGGCTACCTCGTCGGCGCCGGATCACTCCGCCCGGACGGCGCCTACGAACTGCTCGACGACACCATCCCGGTGCCGCTGCCGGGGTGGTTGGTCCAAGCCAACGTCGAACACGCCTCCACGGCGATCTCAGAGCCACGCGAGAAGGCCATAGTCGCGCCGAGTTCCTACGCGGCGAAGGCACTGCAGGACGAGACCGATCGCGTCCGCAGAGAGCCACCAGGGCGGCGGAACAAGGTGCTCTCCACCGCCGCCTACGCCCTCGGGCAGCTCGTCGGCGCCGGGCTGCTCGACGAGCACCTCGCCCGCACCGAGCTGCAGGCCGCCGTGGCCGCGTGGGGCGACACGGCCTCGCTGGGCAAGGACCACGGCGTCATCGAGACCAGCCTGCGCGCCGGCGCCGCGAACAAGCGCCGGATCAAGCCCCGCGGCCACCGGGCCGCATGACCGTGATGGAGGTGACACACGATGGCACGTCAACACCCGTGGGTCCTCGCGGCCGTGTGCTGGTCGCCCGACCGAGAGTTCACCCGCGGCACCTGGCACGGCAAACCCCTGATGTCCCACGGCATCGCACCACGAGACAAGCTCGCGACCCGCCGCCAGCTACGCGCGCTCGGCCTGCGCCCGGGCGGGCAGGACCCGGCCGCGTTCCTGTACTTCCGCTGCCGCAAAGCCGCGAAGATCGTGCACGCCGACCTGTACCTCATCGAGCACGCGAAACCGGTCCGGGCAATGACCCCCGGCCGCCAGGCCGCGCTCGACAAGGCCATGGCCGCACGCCGAACCTGCCGCGCATGCGGCGAAACCGGCTGGGCCGAGCTCCCCCGCGCGCACCGCACCTGCGACCCCTGCCTCGCCGAGGACGGCCTCCCGCCCGACAGCCACCTGCACGACTTCCTCGCCGGCGAACCCACCCTCACCGCCGACGAGCACGCCGCACTCGACCACGCCCGCCCCGGGCAGAACGAGAACCCCGGATGGACACAGGAGATCGCCGCATGAGCACACGACTGAACGAGCACGCCCGCGAGCAGCTGCGCGCCGCCGGAGTCAGCCCGACCGAATGGGCCCGCCGCAACTACTTCATGGACGGCCAGTGGCACGGCGACGCCTGTGGCTGCCCCGACGATCGCTGCATCGGCTACCACCACGACGCCGAAGACGACTGCGGTTGCCTGCCCGCGTTGCTGGACTAGAGAGGAGTTGAGCATGGGATGGTTCAGCCCCCGCCGTGACCCCACCGACCCGCACCAGCTGCGCATCGCGATCCACGAACTTGGCCACGCCGCCGTCTGGTCCGACGCCGGACTCCAGATCCGGGAGGTCGTGCACACCGGGGATTCCGGGCACTGCGCCGTCGTGTGGGACCCGAACAACCTCACCGGCTACGCCGTCGGCTGTTGGGGCGGATTCGAGGCCGAAGACCGCTGGCTGCGTGCCCACCGCGCCGGACACGCCAGCCGGGGCAACGCCTCCCACGACATCGGCAACTTCCGCCACGTGAACAGGGGCCTCGACAAGCGCCTGTCCGAGGGCAGGGCCCGGTCCCTGGCTCGGGACGCGGTCGGCCGCCACTGGCGCCGGATCGAAACCCTCGCACCGCAACTCATCCGCGCCGGGCGACTGACCGGCATCCGCCTCTGAACCCTGTCTCGTGGAAGGACATCCCGCCATGGCTGCCTCGCTCGAACGCACCACCGCCCACGCGGCCTGACCGGACACCGTCCGAACACTGCTGGTCCGGGCCCGCTCCAGGTAGAGCCGGACTGGCCAGTCGTGTTCGACCAGCACGACCAGCACTTAGGGAGATCTCCATGTCCAGCCAGCCGAATCCGTCCCGCCCGTTGTGGGCGGTGAATGCCGAAGGGCGTCCGCGCGTGCGGGTCGGGGAAGACCCCGAGGCGATCCGCGTGCTCACCGACGCGGTGAACCGCCGGATCATCCCCGAGACCTACGTCTCGGACGGGGCACCCGTGGTGGTCGAGGAGATCTCCGGGGCCGCCGACCCCGCCACCGCCGAAGACGATGTCGCGCTCCCGATCGTCGCCTCGGTGCTCAAGCCGCCGCTGCTGGCCGGGTTGCTGGCCGAGCACGCCGAGGTGTTCCGCCCGAAGAAGATCGGCGAGAACTGGGTGGACACCGAAGTGACCCCGCCCGGGCCGGTGCTGGGCGCGGTGCTGGCGCGCCAGTCCTGGCCCGGGCTGCCGGTGTTGCGGCGGATCATTTCCACCCCGGTGCTGCGCCCGGACGGCACCCTGTTGCAGGAACCCGGCTATGACCCGGCGACCGGGTTCTACCTCGCCGGCAACCACCACCTCGCCCCGGTTCCCGACAACCCGACCCCGCAGGAGGTGGCGCAGGCACGGGAGTTCCTGTTTGAGCGGTTCCTGCGTGACTTCCCGTGGCGCTCGGACGCCGACCGGGCGAACTACCTCGCGTTGCTGGTGACGCCGCTGATACGGCCGTTCACTCGCGCGCTGTCCCCGTTCGGGATGATCGAGGCCTCCATGCCCGGCTCGGGCAAGACGATCCTCGCCGGCTGTGTCGGGCTGTTGGTCGGGCAGCGGGTGCTGACCTGGACCGACTCCGAAGACGAACTCCGAAAATCGATCACGACCGTGCTGTCGGACGCGGTCGGGGTGATCGTGTTCGACAACCTCGCCGAAGGCGCCGTCGTCGATTCCGCCGTGCTCGCCCGCCTCGTCACCGAGCGGACCTGGTCCGACCGCAAGCTCGGCACCAACGCCGCCGCGACGTTCCCGAACGACCGGCTGTGGCTGGCGACCGGGAACAACCTGCGCACCGGCGGCGACATGGCCTCCCGCTCGGTGTGGGTGCGGCTCGACCCGAACTGCCCCCGCCCGGAAACCCGCACCGGGTTCACCATCCCCAACCTCGACACCTGGATCCTCGACCCCGCCAACCGCGCCACCGTGCTGCGCCACGTCCTGATCCTGATCCTCGACTGGACCGCCCACGGCGCATCACCGGCCACCGCGGTCCCGCAAATGCGCCAGTTCACCCCCTGGGCCCGGCACCTCGGGGGGTTCCTCGAACACCACGGCGTGCGCGGGTTCCTCGCCAACGCCGACGCCACCCGCGACCTCGACGACGAAGACGCCGAATGGCGCTCGTTCTTCCTCACTTGGGAGGAGCTCCACGGCGACCGGCACATGACCGCGCAGGAACTGCGGGTCAGCGGCGAACCCACCATCGGCACCGATCCGTGGGCCGGCACGTTCCCTGTCACCGCCTCCGGGAAGCCGCTCACCACCAAGAGCCTCGGCAGGAAGCTGGCAGGGCAGGTGGACCGCTGGCACACCGACATCGTGTTACGCAGCGAAGTCGACAGCCACCGCAACTGCAAAACCTACTGGGTGGTACGCAACGGCTCCTAGAGCAACCGCCAAAAGAAACCCGCAAACCCGCAAACCCGCAAAAGATCTCGTTCTAACTCTCTCACCAGGGAAAACAAGGTCTCTCACGGTTGCGGGTTTGTTTGATCATGAACCCCTCCAAACCCGCAAACCCGCGGGTTTGCGGGTTTCTCCCGCCACCCCACGACGAGAAACCCGCAAGCAAAACCCCAGGTCAAAGGGAACTTTGCGGGTTTGCGGGTTTGCGGGTTTCTCCACGGCCCCACGCCACCAGACCCGCCAAACCCGCACCCCCCACCTGCCAGCACTCATCCCCCACCGACTACGGAACGTAAGCAATCTTGTTCGACCACTCCACCTGCGCCCGGGAACCACACACAACGTGCGCCGCCAGCCACACGGCACCCCGGCACGCCCACAACCGCCCTTGAAACCGGAGGTGCGCTTTGAGCCAGACGATTCAGCCCAAGTGGCACACAGTGTCCGAGGTAGCCCAGATGCTTGGCTACGGACTTTCGAAGACCAAGCAGCTCGTTGCCACCGGCCAGATCAGGTCCATTAAGGACGGCGGGAATCGTCGGGTCCTGCCTGTCTGGGTTGACGAATACATCAATCGACTCGTGGAGGAGGCGGCCTGATATGGCGAGCAAAGGACGCGCCAACGGCGAGGGATCGATTTACCCGTTCCGCAACGGGTTTGCCGCGTACGTGTGGGTCAGCACTCCGACCGGCGAAAGGAAGCGCAAGTACGCGTATGGCCCGACGCGTGAACTGGTCCACGAAAAGTGGCTCAAGCTTCACCGGGCGGCCAAGAACGGCCCTGTGGCGACATCCGTGCCGCGCTTGCGCGAGTACCTGAACTACTGGCTGACGGAGGTGATCAAGCCGAACCGCGCGCCCTTGACGTATGTCAACTACGAGCTGTTCACCCGGCTCTACATCAACCCGGCATTGGGCGACCAGCGGCTGGACAAGCTAGGTGTGCGCGATGTTCAGAAGTGGATCAACGCCATTCCGGGAATCTGTCAGTGCTGCGCGCAGGGCAAGGACGCGCGGCGAGACGAGAAACGTCGCCGGTGCTGTGCGTTGAGCTCCCGCCTGTGCTGCAAGGACGCGCCGTCGTCCCGGACCGTCTCCGACATCCGCGCATGCCTGCGCGCGGCGCTGAACCACGCGATACGCGAGGAGTTGATCGGCCGGAACGTCGCTGAGCTGGTGACGCTCCCGACCGTCCGCAAGCGCAAACGAACGGCTTGGACGAGCGAGGAGGCCCGGAAGTTTCTCGAGTCGGCCCGGGACGCCCGGGACGCGATGTACGCGGGGTACGTGCTCGCCGTCGTTCTGGGCCTGCGCAAGGGTGAGATCCTGGGGCTCACGTGGGACGCGCTCGACTTCGACAACGGCGAGCTGGCCGTCAGTCACCAGCTCCAACGGGCCAGCGGCGAGCTGCTACACCGGGAGACGAAGACGGCCGCCTCGGACGACACCATGCCGCTACCGTCCATCGTCGTCGCCGCCCTGGAGAAGCGTCGGCGGGATCAGATCGCCGACCGGAAGGAGGCTGAGCTGGCCTGGCACTCGAACGACCTGGTCTTCACCACCAAGTACGGGCTGCCGATCGACCCTCGGAACTTCAACCGGTCCTGGGACAACCGGGTCACGCGCTCCGGGGTCCGGAAGATCACCGTTCACGACGGCCGGCGGTCCTGCGGCACCCTGCTGGTCGACCTGGAGGTGCACCCCCGGGTGATCATGCGCATCCTGCGGCACGCTCAGTTCTCGATGACGATGGAGATCTACTCGCAGGCGTCGTCGAAGAAGACCCGGGAGGCGCTCAAGCGTCTTGGCGAAAGTCTCGACGAATAGCGCCACTGCTGTACTTTGCTGCTATCAGGGCAACAAAAGAGGCCGTCCACTCCAAAGTGGACGGCCTCTGACCTGCGGTGGAGCTGAGGGGAATCGAACCCCTGACCTTCTCGATGCGAACGAGACGCGCTACCAACTGCGCTACAGCCCCCAAGGAGCATGAGCCCCTTGTTCAGTGCTTGTAGAGCGTATCAGCTGCCCCAAGAGCACCGAACTTCGGGGGTCACTCCCCGACCGCCCTGCGGTACGGGCTGGTCCCCGGCTCGTCGAGCTCCTCGAAGGCCGGGTCTTCGTCGTCCAGGTCGACCACGACAGCCTGGCGGCGGATGCGTGACATGGGCGACGGCTTGCGTTCCACGATGTCGCGGGGCGTCGGGGAGACGACCTCCAAGTCGTCGTCCTCCTCGGCGACCGGAGGCGCGACGGAGGCCGAAGCGGCAGGACGTTCAGTGCGGCGCGGCGCCGGAAGGGGCTCCCGCGCTTCTCGAGAGTCCCGGCCATCCCGCGCATCCCGGCCCTCCCGCGCATACCGCGCCATCCGCCGCTGCCGGATGTCGTCTTCGATGCGGACCTGGCGGCGCAGGTAGGCGAGGTACCCGACCAGGATCACGTCGACCACGGCGTTGCCCCACCACACCACGGACATCGCGAAGCCCGCGAAGGCGGCCGACGCGACGGCGAGGATAAGCAGGATCACCACGATCCGCTGGCGGAACGCGTACTTCGCCCGCGCGGCGATCTCCGCCGCTTCCGGGTCGAAGCCGCCGCGGCCGGGGCGGTAGCCGGGGCGCGAGCGGGCGGGCTCGTCGCGCACGTCGACGGCCGGCTGCGGCAGCGGCTCGGGTTCCGGTTCTTCCTCTTCGAGGTCGGAGTCGAGCTCCGCCTCGAGTTCGGCGAGGTCGTCCTCCACCGAAGGTTTCGCACTTTCGGACACGGCGAACTCCTCCTGTCCTTCATTGCGAGCTCCCCCGCTGCGCACGACACGCGCTGCGAGCGCGGACGACGGCGTCCGTGCCACCTGCTGGCGCTTGCGAGCCACCATGGGCACGAGAACGACGAGCCATGCCGCGGCGAGCGCCACGATGATCAGCGAGCTGGGCATCCCCCGTCACCTCCCCCGATCCTCTGCTGTAGTCACGCTAGCCACAACAGTCACACACGGGACGCAGACTCGCCGGGCTCGATCACGAAATTGCCTCACCGGATTAGGTGAATCTCACAGTATGTGGTAACGCGTGATCGGAACCGGACCCGTAGTCACCATCAGAGCAGGTCGGCGCGTCCCAGAGCCACGAGCCGGGAGACGAGGCCGTCGCCGATCTCCTCTTTCGTCACGGCGAAGCAGAGGTGGTCGCGCCAGGCGCCGGCGACGTCGAGGTAGCGCTCGAAGAGGCCCTCCTGCCGGTAGCCGGCCTTGGTGAGGACGCGGATGCTCGCGTTGTTCTCCGGCCGCACGGTCGCCTCGAGCCGGTGCAGGCCGGACGCTTCGAAGGCGTGATCCGTCACGAGGGCGACAGCCGCTGTCGCGACCCCGCCGCGCACGATGTCCGACGACACCCAGTACCCGATCCAGGCCGATCGCAGCGAGGCGCGGATGACGTTACCCACCGTGATCTGGCCCGCGAACTTTCCGTCGACCGTGATCGTGAACGGCAGGCACTGCCCGCGCCGCGCGAGACCCCTCAGGGCCGCCCACTGCGAGGGCCACGACCAGAACGCGTTGCGGTCGGGCCACGGCCCGATCCCCGTCGGCTCCCACTGCTCGAGGTGGTCGCGGTCGCGCAGGCGGATGCGGCTCCACTCGCCGGCGTCGCGCAGCCGCACGGGCCGCACGCTGACGACCCCGGCCGCCACGCGCAGTCCGCCGAGCTTCGCGGGCCAGCCCGGGTGGCGGCTTTCGACCGGGTACGAGTACGAGCCCACTACGCCCGCTGCGCGAGGAACGTGACCTTCACCTGTTCGCCCGCCGCGACCTCGGTGAGGTCCTCGTCCACCGTGATCAGGCAGTTCGCCTCCGCCAGCGACGCCAGCAGGTGCGCGCCCGACGTGCCGAGCGGCTGCACGAGGTACTCGCCGTTGGCTTCGTCGCGCAGCAGCTGGCCACGTAGGTAGCCGCGGCGGCCCTTCGTCGACGTGATCGGCGACAGCAGCCGTGCGCCGACGATCCGCCGGTGCGGGTTGCGCGTGCCGCGCGCGGCGCGGATCAGCGGCCTGACCAGGACCTCGAACACCACCAGGGCGCTCATCGGGTTGCCGGGGATGAGGAACGTCGGCACGGAGTCCGGGCCGAGGCGTCCGAAGCCCTGCACCGAGCCCGGGTGCATCCCCACTCGTGTCATGTCGATGTGGCCGAGGTCGGACAACGCGGCGTGCACCTCGTCGCCGGAAGCGCCGCCGGCGCCGCCCGCGACCACCACGATCTCCGACATCAGCAGCCGGCCCTCGACGATCTCGCGCAGCCGCTTCGGGTCGCTCGGCACGATGCCGACGCGGCTCACCTCGGCGCCGGCGTCGCGCGCGGCCGCGGCCAGCGCGTAGGAGTTGACGTCGTAGACCTGGCCGGTCGAGGGCGTGCGGTCGACGTCCACGAGCTCGTCGCCCACGGACACGATCGACACGCGCGGCCGCGGGTAGACCAGCACCTTCGCGCGCCCGACGGCGGCCAGCAGGCCCACCTGCGCGGACCCGATGGTGTCGCCCTTGCGCACGGCGACGTCGCCGATCTGCACGTCTTCGCCCGCGCGGCGCACGTACGCGGCGGAAGGCACCGACTTGTGCACGGTGAGCTTGGCCTGGTGCCCGTCGGTGTACGCGGTGGGCACGACGGCGTCGGCGAGCGTCGGCAACGGTGCGCCGGTGTCCACGCGCACCGCCTGCCCCGGCTGCAGCCGCCGCGGCTGGCGGGACCCGGCCTGGATCTCGCCGACCACCGGCAGCTGCACCGGCTCCTCGCCGGCGGCGCGGACGTCGACGCTGCGCACCGCGTAACCGTCCACGGCGGCCTGGTCGAAGCCGGGCAGGGCGTGCTCGGCGACCACCTCCTCCGCGCACAGCAGGCCCTGCGCCTCGGAGATCGCCACGCGGACCGGCCGCGGCCGGACGGCGGCGTCCAGCGTCAGCGCGATCTGCGCATCGACAGAGCGCAGCTCCGCCTCCGCGGGTTCCGGGGCCTCTTCGGCCGGGGCAGCGTCGAGGGAGTCCGTCATGGGCGTTCGGTCCCGATCCGTTCGGTCAGCCACGTCCGTAACGATGGCCCGTATTCGGGCGTTTCAAGCGCGAAATCGACGGCGGCGCGCAGGAAACCACCCGGATTCCCCAGGTCGTGTCGTCCGCCGCGGTGCACGACCACGTGAACGGGGTGGCCTTCCTTGATCAGCAGCGCCACGGCGTCGGTCAGCTGGAGCTCGCCGCCGGAGCCCGGCTCGATCCGGCGCAGCGCGTCGAAGATCGCCCGGTCGAGCAGGTAACGCCCGGCCGCCGCGTAGGTCGACGGCGCGTCTTCCGGCCGCGGCTTCTCGACCATGCCGTGAACCTGCTTCACGTCCGGGTCACCGGTGTCGGAGACGTCGAACACGCCGTAGGGCGAGATCTGCTCCTTGGGGATGTCGAACGCGCAGAGCACGCTGCCGCCGTACTGCGCGCGCACGGCCGACATGCGGTCGAGGACACCGGTGGGCAGCACGAGGTCGTCGGGCAGCAGCACGGCGACGGCCTCGTCCTCGTCGGTCAGGTTCGGCTCGGCCTGCGCGACGGCGTGGCCCAGCCCCAGGGCCTGCTCCTGGATGGCGACCTCGACGTCGAGCAGCTCCGTGCCGCGGCGCACCTTCTCGAGCAGCTCGGTCTTGCCCTTGGCCTCGAGCGTCTTCTCCAGCTCGGGCTGCGCCTCGAAGTACTTGACCACGGCGTCCTTGCCGGGCGAGGTCACGATCACCAGGCGTTTCGCCCCCGCGGCCGCGGCTTCGCTCGCGACGAGCTCGATCCCCGGTGTGTCGACCACGGGCAGCAGCTCTTTCGGCACCGCCTTCGTGGCCGGCAGGAACCGGGTCCCGAGTCCGGCCGCAGGCACGATGGCTGTTCTGAACGTCTGGGAGGTTGAGGCGCCCGTCATGGGCGCAAAGCCTAACGTGGTCGCATGCTGGCACCGGGCAATGAGCACCTGAGCAAGGCGGAGTGGCGTGCGCGAGTTCTTCAGGCGCGCGCCTCAGTGAGCCCTTCGGAGCACGCGGCGGAGGCCGAGGCGCTGGCTTCCGCAGCCGCTTCGGTGGCGGCGGGGACCGTGTGCGCGTACGTGCCGTTCGACACCGAGCCGGGGTCCGTTTCGCTGCTCAACGCCCTGGTCAAGGCGGGTTCACGCGTATTGCTGCCGGTGATCCCGGACGTCGTCGGACCGCTGGATTGGGCCGTCTACACGGACGAGTCGACGCTCGTGCCCGGCCGGCTGCGCGGCATTCTCGAGCCCTCGGGGCCGAGGTTGGGGGTCGACGCCGTGTCGGAGGCCGATGTGGTGCTCGTGCCCGCGCTCGCCGTGGACCGCCGCGGGGTGCGGCTCGGACGTGGCGCTGGTCACTATGACCGGTCGCTCACTTCGGGCGACGCGGACCGGTTCGCCGTGGTCCGGGCCGAGGAGCTGGTGGATTCGCTCCCAGGTGAGGCCCACGATGTCCCGATGACCGGGGCACTGACCCCCGCCGGCCTGGTTCGGTTGCCCGCTCCCACAGTGATGTGAGCCAGGGGGAATTGCGCACGGGGAATGCCGTCCAGCACAATTGGGTTGGCACTCTTGTCTCACGAGTGCCAGTTGCATGAAGGAGCTCCAGTGCCCACGTACCAGTACGCCTGCAAGGAATGCGACCACCGCTTCGAGGCGGTGCAGTCCTTTTCCGACGCCAGCCTGACCGTCTGCCCCCAGTGCTCCGGTCCGTTGCGCAAGGTCTTCAGCTCGGTCGGCGTGGTCTTCAAGGGCAGCGGGTTCTACCGCACCGACTCGCGCGACGCGTCGAAGTCCTCGACCACGGCCGCCACCCCGGCGAAGTCCGAGACCAAGACGGAGACCAAGAGCGAGTCGAAGACTGACTCTTCATCGTCCTCCTCGACCACGACGAAAACGGCTTCGACCTCCTCCTGACCCCGGAGTTATCCACAAGGGGGTAGTTGTCCACAGGTCGCGGAAGTTCCTCTTTCCGCTGGTCACCACCGTCCCTAACGTCGGTTTCGTGCAGCACCGCGCCGCACGGGAACCGACGAGGGGACGACCGTGGACACCTTGCTCAACCGCCTGACCGATCTGCACTTGCTGCGCGGCAGGCGTGCCCGGCTGCTTCGCCGGTTCCTGGCCGCGGCCTTGCTGCTGGTCGGCTTGCTCGTCCTTCTGCACCCAGCCTCCGCCCGTGGTGCACCTTCCACCGCCACCGTCGTGCCCGCGCGGGATCTGCCCGCGGGCTCAGTGCTGCGCGCCACCGACCTCCGGCTGGCCGACCTTCCCGACGACGTCCGGCCGGCCGGCGCGCTCGGTGACGTCAGTGCGGCTGTGGGCAGGCTGCTGTCCGGCGCCGCCCGTGCGGGTGAGCCGCTCACGGACGTCCGCCTGCTGGGAACGACTCTCCCCGCCAAGGGGGAATCCGGCACGGTCACGGTCGCCGTCCGGCTCGCCGACGCGGGCGTGGCGGAGCTGCTGCGGCCGGGTCAGCACGTGGACGTCGTGGCGGCTCCCGATGCCACGCACACCGCCGCTGAGCTGGTGAAGGACGCCACGGTGGTCACCGTGCACCGTCCCGAAGGCGGGGGCCAGGGGGTGATCGCACCCGACAAAGGCCCGTTGGTGCTCCTCGCGCTCCCTGTGAACGTTGCCACCGAGGTCGCTGCGACGTCGCTGGAACGACCGGTTACGGTTACTCTCCGCTAACCCGTCCCTGTTCCGATGGGCGACGGCACCCCCAACTGAACCTCTCGAGGAGTGGCACATGCTGAAGGGCTTCAAAGACTTCCTGATGCGCGGAAACGTCGTGGACCTCGCGGTCGCGGTCGTGATCGGCGCCGCGTTCACCGCGATCGTCACCGCGTTCACCACGGGTCTGATCAAGCCACTGATCAACGCGATCGGGGGCAGCGACGCCGCTCAGGGCCTCGGCTTCTACATCTTCGAGTCGAACAAGGGCACGTTCCTGGACTTCGGCTCGGTGATCAACGCGGCGATCAACTTCGTGATCGTCGCCGCGATCGTGTACTTCCTGTTCGTGCTGCCCGTGAAGCACCTTCAGGAGCGTCGCAAGCGCGGTCAGGAGCCGGGTCCGTCGGAGCCCACCGACGTCGAACTGCTCAAGGAGATCCGTGACCTGCTGCGTGAGCAGGCCACCAAGTCGGACGTCTGAGGGTCAGCGGTCGTGGTGCGGCGGCCGGTTCTCCAGGTACCAGGAGTCCGGGGTGTCCCCGCTCAGGCCTCGCTCGTCCGAGGTGGTCTCGGGCAGCACGTCACCGAAGATCTCATCGACTCGGCGGCGCTCGGCCGCGGTGTCGGGGGGGCGGGGTTCTTCACGTGGCATGACCCCATCGTCCCACCCGCTGTTTGACAACTGCAGAGAGACGCGAATCGCCTGGCCCTCGGGGTGACGGGCCAGGCGCGGCGGCCGATGCGAGAGGGGTTCAGACCTCGTCGAGGCCGGAGAGCTCGTCGATCACGTGCGGCACGAGCGACGACAGGGTCGCCATGCCGTCGCGCACCGCAGCGCGCGAGCCGGCGAGGTTGACCACCAGCGTGCTGCCCGAGACACCCGCGAGGCCCCGGGAGATGCCGGCGTCGACCGCGCCCGCGGCGAGGCCTGATGCGCGCAGCGCCTCCCCGATGCCCGGGATCGGCCGGTCGAGCACGCCGGCCGTGGCGTCGGGCGTGCGGTCGCGCGGCGACACGCCGGTGCCGCCGACGGTGATCACGAGGTCGGCACCGCCGATCACGGCGGTGTTGAGCGCGTTGCGGATGCCGGCGGTCTCGGCCTCGACCACCACGACGCCGTCGACGATGAAGCCGGCCTCTTCGAGCAGCTCGGTGACGAGCGGTCCGGTGTTGTCCTCGTGCTCCCCGTGGGCGACCCGGTCGTCCACGATCACCACGAGGGCCCGGCCCAGCCGCTGTGCGCTCCGTTCCATGCCGACACCGTATCCGGTGAGGGCACCCGCCCGCCGCCGTGGGCGGGTGATTCCTGACGATTCGGTGACGTGGTCCGGCAGGAACGGGCGTGGTCCGGTCCGCGCGCCCTAGCCTCGGCGGGGTGCGAGTACTGATCACCGGTGGAGCCGGGTTCATCGGGTCCCACGTCGCGGACCGATTGGCCGACGCGGGCGACGAGGTCGTGGTGCTGGACACCCTCCTGCCCACCGCGCACGGCACGGCCACGCCGCCGGAGTACACGGGCCGCCACCTGTTCGTGCGCGGCGACGTCACGGACCCCGACGAGGTCGCCGAGCTGCTTGTCGGCGTCGACGCGGTGTGCCACCAGGCGGCCGTCGTCGGGCACGGCGTGGATCCGTCGGACGCGCCGTCGTACGCGCTGAACAACGACTACGGCACGGCGGTGCTGCTCGCCGGGATGCACGCGGCCGGCGTCCGCAAGCTCGTGCTGGCCTCGTCGATGGTGGTCTACGGCGAGGGCCGCTACTCGTGCCCGCGCCACGGGATCGTGCCGCCTTCGCCACGGCGGAAGTCCGATGTGGACGCCGGACGGTTCGAGCCCACGTGCGGCGACTGTGGCGTGGAGCTGCACTGGCAACTTGTGCCCGAAGGTGCACCACTTCTGCCCAGGAGTACTTACGCCGCAACGAAACTGGCGCAGGAGCACCTCGCCGGCGCGTGGGCGCGGCAGACAGGCGGCACGGTGTGGGCGTTGCGCTACCACAACGTATACGGCCCGCGGATGCCGCAGAACACGCCGTACGCTGGGGTGGCGTCGCTGTTCCGTTCGTCGCTCGAGCGCGGTGAGGCGCCGACCGTGCTGGAGGACGGGCGGCAGCAACGGGATTTCGTCCACGTCCACGACGTCGCCCGCATCAACGCCTTGGCGTTGCACGCTGAAGGGCCGAGCGGAGACATCACGCCGCTCAACGTCTGCTCGGGTGATCCGCACACCGTCGGCGACCTCGCGCGGGAACTTGCGCGTGCGTACGGCGGGCCAGAGCCGCGGATCGTCGGCGGTGCGCGGCCCGCGGACGTCCGGCACGTGGTCGCCGATCCCGCTCTGGCCAGGAAATTGCTGGGGTTCACGGCGGAAACGACGTTCGAGGACGGCATCACCTCGTTCGCCACGGCGGAGTTGCGCGCGCCCGTCGGCGCTTGAGACCCGCTTGAGACGAAGGTCACTTCCCGGAATTATTTCCGGGCGCAGTGATCTTGGTCGTGTGCATGCGGTCCATCGAGGTGGGGAACATCGAGATCCATGCGCTGGCCGACGGCCGGATCCGGCTGCCGGCGCCGTTCTTCCCGGGACTCGACGCGGGGAGACATCCCGGCGCGTTCGCGGAAGACGGCACCGTCCACGTGCCCACGGGCGCGTTCCTCGTGCGCGGCAACGGCCGGACGATCCTCGTCGACGCGGGGCTCGGCCCGCGTGAGATCGAGTTCCCGGAGGGCCTGCGGCCCGACGACGGCGACATGGGCGCGGGCGGCGGCCTGCCCATCGCGCTCGCCGAGGCCGGGTGCTCGCCAGCCGACATCGACACGGTTCTGTTGACGCACTTGCATTCCGACCACGTCGGTTGGCTGGCTCCGCAGGGGAAGCCGTACTTCCCGAACGCCACGGTGCTCTACGGCGCGCAGGACTGGGCCGCGCTCGTCGAGCCGGTCGGGCGCCACGACTGGACGCGGATCGGCCTGGAAACCGTGCGCAGCCACGGACATCTGCGTGCCTTGAACGGGGACGCGGAGATCGCGCCGGGCGTCACCGCGCGGCACGCGCCCGGGCACACTCCGGGTCACTACGTCGTGGACATCACCGCGGACGACCGTCGCGTGGTGCTGCTCGGCGATGTGCTTCACACGCCGGCGCAGCTGGTCGACTCGAACATCCGGTTCATCAGCGACAGCGATCCGTCGCTCGCGCTGCTCACGCGCCAGCAGTGGCTGCGCCAGGTCGCGGGCACCGACACGATCGTCGCGCCCGCGCACTTCCCGGGGATGCAGTTCTTCCGCGTGACCGCGGACCGGGTGGCGGAGCCGGTGGAGGCGGTCACCGTCGGCTGACCGCGTCCGTCCACTGTGGTCGGTCGTGCGATGGATCGGTCAGACGGACGCGGCAACCTTGGCCAGCGGCAGCCGGACCTCGAACCGGCAGCCGGGGCCGTGGTTGTGCACGCCGATGTGACCGCTGTGGGCTTCCACGAGTCCCTTGGCGATCGCCAGGCCGAGGCCACCACCGGAGGTCGTGCCGCTGCGGTCGGGGGTGCGGGCCTGGGTGCCGCGGAAGGCGACGTCGAAGACGCGGCCGATCTCGTCGTCCGGGATGCCGCCGCAGGAGTCGTCGACGGCGAGGATGGCCTGGTCGCCGTCGATGTCGAGCTGCACGGCGACCGTGCCGTCCGGCGGAGTGTGGCGAATGGCGTTGGAGACGAGGTTGCGCACGATCCGCGCGAGCTCCGGGTCGCTGCCGGACACGACCGGCCAGGCCTCGGCGTTCTCCAGCACACGCACGCGTTTGCGCTCGGCCACGGGTGACTGTGCGGCGACCGCGTCGCTCACGACGTCGCGCAGCGGCACGGCGGACATGGTGAGTTCCAGCGCGCCCGCGGTGATGCGGGAGAGCTCGAACAGGTCGCCCACCATGCCCGAAAGCCGGGTGGTCTCGCCGCTGATGCGCTGCGCGTAGTCGGCGACCTCGTGACGTTCGGAGACCACGCCGTCGGCCAGCGCTTCGGCCATGGCCTGGATGCCGGCGAGCGGGCTGCGCAGGTCGTGGCTGATCCAGGCGACGAGCTCGCGCCGGGACGCTTCGGCGGCGCGTTCGCGTTCACGCGCCTCGCGCTCCCACACGCTGCGGCGCGCGATCACGCGGCCGAGCACGATCGCGGCGGGCACCGTGACGAGGGCGACGAGCAGGCAGACGAGCAGCTCCGTCATCAGGGCCTCGGTGAACATGAAGCCGCTGATGCCGATGACGCCGACGAGCAGGGCGATCACGGGGATGAGTACCAGCACCGTCATCGTGGTGGCCAGCGAGCGGTTGCGCAGCTTGTAGAGCACCAGCCCACCCACCGCGGCCACCGGAAGCGCGAACAGGAGCGCGAACGGCAGGATGTGCAGGACGTGGGTGAGCATGTCCAGGGCGGATTCACCGGTGTTGATCATGACTGCTCCCGGTCGTAGCGGTAGCCGACGCCCCAGACGGTGGCGACCCGTGTCGGCTTGGCCGGGTCGCGTTCGATCTTTTCGCGCAGCCGTCGCACGTGGACGGTCACCGTGGACTGGTCGCCGAAGTCCCAGCCCCACACCTTCTCGAGCAGGTCGGCGCGGGAGAAGGCCACGCCGGGGTGGCCGAGGAAGAACGCGAGCAGGTCGAACTCGCGCGTGGTCAGCGGCAGCTCGGCACCGCCGAGGGTGGCCTGGCGGGCGGTCATCTGCAGGCGCAGGTCGCCGTCGACGAGCTCAGGCGCGGGAGGCGCGGCGCGCGGCATGCGGGCGCGGCGCAGCACCGAGGCCACGCGCAGCGCCAGCTCCTTGGGGCTGAAGGGTTTGGTGACGTAGTCGTCGGCGCCCAGCTGGAGGCCCGCGATGCGGTTCTCCTCCTCGCCGAGGGCGGTGAGCATCACGATGGGCACGTGGCTCACCTGGCGCAGGCGGCGGCAGACCTCGAGACCGTTGATGCCCGGCATCATCACGTCGAGCACCACGAGGTCGGGGTCGCGTTCGGCGAACAGCGCGAGGCCCGCGGCGCCGTCACCCGCGACGTCGACCGTGAAGCCCGCGACCTCAAGGTAGCGACGGACGACGTCGCGCACCGTCTCGTCGTCGTCGACCACGAGCACGCGCCCGGCCTGGTCCTCCATGCCTCACCTCACCAGCTCGTCAGAAGAAGATGGTTGACCGCCAAGGCGGTCAACGCCTGCCCGGCCAGCCACCAGCGGCGGCCGGGTGCGGGCAGCAAGGCCGTCATCGGCAGCAGCCACGCGCCGAACGGTAGCCAGATGCGTTCCACCTCCGCCTTCGACAGGCCGGACACGTCGGCGAACACGATCGTGACCACGGCGGCGATGCCGAGCAGCAGCACCGGGTCGCGCAGCAGGCCGCGGCGCGACTCGGGCAGGAACGCCCCGGTGACCCCGCGGCGAGCGGCGGCCACCACCGCCGGGCCGGCAGCGACGGCGACGGCGGCCAGGTCGGCCCACACCCAGTACGAGTATGGCCGAAGGGTGGCGATGCCCTGGTAGTAGCGCTCGACGACGAGGTGGTAGCCGTCGAGCCACCAGAAGCCGGCCAGCGCGAAGGCGGCCACCACGGCCAGGGCGCCGACCACCGCGAGAGCGGCGGCGCGCCACTGGCGGCCGAGCACGGTGACCGCGAGCGCGACGAGGCCGAGCAGCACGAGGCCATAGGAGAGGAAGGCGCCGTAGCCGAGGAGCACGCCCGAAGCCAGCGCGGTGGGCACGGCGTAGCGGCGACCGTGGGTGAAGCCGACGGCGGCCAGTGCGAGCAGGGCGATGCCTGTGGCCGTGACGCCGGCGAAGAGGCCGTCAGCGGAGACGCCCAGCCACACCGCGCCCGGCGAGAGCACGGCGAAGGGCAGCACGGCGCGGGCGGCGCTCTGGCGGCCGAGGAGGGCGACGGTGGCCGGCACGGCGACGGCGACGAGCGCGGCGACCAGGACCACGGCGGTGGAGGCCCAGGCGCCGCCGCGCAGGCCCAGGTGGTCGAGCCAGACGAACACCAGCGTCGCGCCCGGCGGATGGCCGGAGACGTGCGTGGTCCACGAGTCCGGCTGGAAGTCGAGGATGCGGGAGCTGAACTCGCGCAGGAACCGCGGGATGTCCGTGATGCCCGGCACCTCGTGGAGGTACTCCTGCGGGGTGGTCAGGCGGCCGGTGAAGCCGCGCGACCAGCCGTCGATCATGGCGAGGGAGAAGATCCAGGCGAGTGACGTCGCGTACCCGGCGGCGAGGGTCCGTCGCCAGGACAGCCGGGCCGCGACCGCGGGACCCCACAGGACCACGGCGGCCGCGACCAGCACGGCGAACACCGAGCCCGGGCCCACGTGGGGCAGCCAGTGGGCGAAGATCGGCGCGGTGGGCGCGTAGATGACCACACCGGAGTTCGGACGGTTGTAATAGACACCGACGGCGGCCGCGGCGGCGACCAGCGCGAGGGCGCCGCCGACCGCGATCACGTCGCCGCGCGCGCCGGCGCGGCTGGGCTCGGGTGGTGGCGCGGGCGGCTCGGCGAGCCGGGCAGCCGAAGTCGACTCGCTCATCGACCGCACGATAACCCCGGCCGAGGTCTCTCACGGGACTGGAAGAGGCAGCCGTGAGAACTCGGTAAGAACTGGGTACGCGTCATGATTCGGTAAGCACCGCAAGGGTTCTCGACCGTCCACTACGGACCTAGCGTACGCCGGGTGAGCGATCTTCAGGTAGACGTCGTGCTCCCGTGCCTCGACGAGGCGGGCGCGCTGCCCGGTGTGCTGGCCGCGCTGCCGGCGGGATTCCGCGCGATCGTGGTGGACAACGGCTCGTCGGACGGCTCGCCCGACGTGGCGGCCGCGCTCGGCGCGAAGGTGGTGGACGAGCCTCGGCGCGGGTACGGCGCGGCCGTGCACACGGGGCTCGAGGTCGCGACGGCGGACATCGTGTGCTTCGCCGACGCCGACGGTTCCCTCGACCTCGGCGACCTGCCGCGCCTGGTGGCCGCGGTGGAAGGCGGCGCCGACCTCGCGGTGGGACGCCGGGTGCCGACACACGCGGGCGTATGGCCGTGGCACGCGCGGGCGGGCAATGCCGTGCTTTCGCTGTTGCTGCGCAGCCGGGGGCTGCCCGTGCGCGACATCGCGCCGCTGCGGGCCGCACGTCGGGACGCGTTGCTGGCGCTGGGCGTCACCGATCGCGCCTTCGGTTATCCGCTGGAGCTGCTGATCCGTGCGCAACGCGCGGGCTGGCGGGTGCGGGAGTTCGACGTGACCTACGGGGAGCGTGCGAAGGGCACGAAGTCGAAGGTGTCCGGGTCGGTGCGGGGCACGCTGCGCGCGGTCCGCGACTTCGGGCGGGTGCTGGCCCGATGACCTCCCGGTTCTGCGTGCTCGTGGTCGCGAAGGCGCCCGTGCCCGGCTTCGCGAAGACCCGCCTGTGCCCGCCCGCGACGGCGCGGCAGGCCGCGGAGATCGCCGCGGCGGCGTTGCTCGACACGCTCGATGCCGTGTGCGCGACGCCGGGCGCGCTGCCCGTGGTCGCGATGACCGGTGATCTCGGCTCGGCCGCGCGCGGAAGCGAGATCGGCCGGTCGCTGCGGCGGGCGACGGTGATCGCCCAGCGCGGCTGGGACTTCGGGGCGCGGCTGGCCAACGCGCACGCCGACACGGCGTCGGTGCACGCCGCGCTGCCGGTGCTGCAGATCGGCATGGACACACCGCAGGTGACGCCGGCGCTGCTGGGCGCGTCGATCGAGCCAGTGCTGCACGGCGTGCACGACGCAGTGCTGGGGCCGGCCGAAGACGGCGGATGGTGGGGGCTCGGGCTCAGGGACCCGCACCACGCGCAGGTGCTGGCGGGCGTGCCGATGTCGCAAGAGGACACGGGCGTTCGCACGCTTCGGGCGCTGGCCGCGGTCGGTCTGGCGGCGGGGCCACTGCCGGAACTGTCCGATGTGGACACTATGGGTGACGCCGTGCGCGTGGCCGCGGAGGCGCCATGCGGGCGGTTCGCGGCGGCCGTGCGTGCGGTCGAAGGACGGGAAGTGGCGTGAGAAAACTGAGTACCGGCACGGAGTTCGACCGCGGGCTGCTGGGGCAGCACTGCTGGCTGGAGCTCGCCAACGGCGACCGGGTCGACCTGCCCGTCGACCGCTGGACCGACGGGTGCGACCTGGGCGACACCGTGCTGCTCGGCGCGTGCGACGGCCCGACGCTCGACATCGGCTGCGGCCCGGGCCGGCTCACGGCGGCGTTGGCGAAGCGCGGTGTGGTGGCACTGGGAGTGGACAGCTCGCCCACAGCCGTGCGGCTGACGCAGGAGCGGGGCGCGGTGGCGTTGCGGCGCGACGTCTTCCAGCCGCTGCCCGGCGAAGGACGCTGGCACCACGCGTTGCTGGCTGATGGAAACATCGGCATCGGGGGCGAACCGGTCGTGCTGCTGGACCGGATGCGGGAGCTGATCGCGCCCGACGGGGACGTGCTGGTGGAGCTGGAGCCGCCGGGGCGGGGCGTGCGGCGGGAGGCGGTGCGGCTGCTGCCCGGCTCGTCGGGGCCGTGGTTCGGCTGGGCGTGGGTCGGGGCCGACGCGATCGCGGAAGTCGCCATGCGCGCGGGGTTCCGCGTGGACTGGACCACGAGCCGGGGCCACCGCTGGTTCGCGAGGCTGGAGCGGGCATGACCGACGAGAAGCCCACCGGCCGGGATCTGGCCGACGAAACTCCCGCAGACGAGGCACGAGCCGGGGGCTCCGTGAACACCGAAGCAGAACCCGAGCCGTCACGGGAACACCGGGTCGTCGCGGCGTGGAAGCGCTTCGACGCGCGCGTGTCCGAGGCGCAGGGGCGGTTCGGCGAGCGGGCCGCGCAGGCGCGGGCTGGTGCCGCGCGCGCGAAAGTCCGGGCGGAGCAAGCGAAAGCGCGCGTCGACGAGCGGATCGAGAAACTGCCGATCCCGCGTGAGGAGCAGTTCAAGGGCGGGGCGCACGGCGAGCGCGTGACGGCGCGGATCGGGTCGCTGCTGGGGCTGGCGTTCCTCGTCTGCTTCGTCACGGGCCTGCTCAGCCACCTGATCCAGCACCCGCCGGAGTGGTTCTTCTGGCCCAGCCGTCCGGTGTGGCTGTACCGCCTGACGCAGGGCGCGCACGTGATCTCGGGCATCGCCGCGATCCCGTTGCTGCTCGCGAAGCTGTGGAGCGTCTTCCCGAAGCTGTTCGAGCGGCCGCTGGTGAAGTCGTTGCCGCACGCGCTGGAGCGGGTGTCGATCCTGGTGCTGTCGGGGTCGGCGTTCTTCGAGCTGAGTTCGGGGTTGCTGAACGTCGCACAGAACTACCCGTGGAACTTCTACTTCCCGGAAGTGCACTACGCGGTGGCGTGGGTGGCGATCGGGTCGGTGGTGGTGCACGTGGCGGTGAAGCTGCCGATCGTGCGGCGGGCGCTGACCCGCGAGGCGGTGCCGGCAGAAGAGCCTGAAACGAAGCCTGCAGCTCAGCCCGAAGAGCGGCCGGCGAAGAAGGCCGAGAAGAAGCCGGTCTACGGGTTCACCCGCCGCGGTTTCCTGCGGACCACGTGGATCGCGACGGGCGTGGCGGTGCTGTCCACCGCGGGCGCGACGGTGCCATGGCTGAAGGACGTCTCCGGGCTGTCGTGGAAGACCGACAAGGGCCTGCAGAAGCTGCCGGTGAACCGCACGGCCGTCGCGGCGCGCGTGACGCGGACCGCGGTAGATCCGAGCTGGCGGCTGTCGGTGGTGACGCGGGGCGGGACGAAACAGCTCACGCTGGCCGACCTGCGGGCGCTGCCCCAGGTGAGCGCCGACCTCCCGATCGCGTGCGTCGAGGGCTGGAGCCAGATGGCGAGCTGGCGCGGGATCTCCTTCCCGACGCTGCTGCGCGCGGTCGGGGCCGAGCCGGGCGCGGAGGTGCGCGTGTCGTCGCTCGACAAGACCGGCCTGTACGGCGCCAGCACGCTCCCGGGCGAGCACACGGCCGACGACCTGACCCTGCTGGCGCTGGAGCTCAACGGCGAGGTGCTCGACGTCGACCACGGCTACCCGTGCCGAGTGATCGCGCCGAGCCGTCCGGGCGTGCTCCAGACGAAGTGGGTCGAAAAGCTGGAGGTGCTGTGAAGGTCATCCGGATCTTGCTCGCGCTCGTGGGCCTGGCGGCACTCGGCTTCGGCGCGTCACTGTTCATCGACTACGCCGCGCCCGCGTGGCCGGAGAGCTTCAAAACCGTGCTGTGGATCGGCGGCGGCCCGATCGTGAACGACGCTGTGTTCGCGCCGGTGGCGGGCTTCCTCGGTCTGCTGCTTTCGCGTGTGCTGCCCGCGGCGTGGCGGGCACCGGTTCAGGTGGGGGCGGTGCTGACGGCCGTGCTCGGGTTCATCGCGTTCCCGTTGCTGTGGCGCACTTACGGCGTCATCCCCAAGCCGGGCCTGCACGACGGCAACACGTGGGCGGGGCTGCTGCTGACGCTGGCGGCGGTGTGGGCCGTCGTGATCCTCACCGGGGCGGCCCGCATGGTGCTCGCGCACCGGAAGCCGCGTCACCCCGCGGCGAAGAGCGTTGCCGCGCAATAACCCCGAGAAGACGCCGAAGACCTCTCCGTACCGCCTCCGACTCGGTACGGAGAGGTCTCCGTGCGGGGTGTGAGGTGCCCACAGGTTGCGCGGGCTAAACATTGATTGCCCACGAATTTTCCTTACCGGGCAAAGAGCCTGGTCACAGTGCTGGGAATGACCGAGGAATCTTCCGGACAACGCAACCGCCCGCGCCTGAAGCGCCGCGAGCCGGATGCCGCCATGCCGTCGGCGGTGACCGAACTTGCCGCCCAAAGGCTCTTCGAGCTGTCGAGCGCATTCGCCCGCACCGGGAACCAGCCCGCGGAGTTCCGCCGCGAGCAGCCTTGCTGAGCCCCGGCGACAACCGTCACCCGCCGCGAGGCCACGTGAGTCCGAGCCTGTCGCCGAACACCGCGGCAATGCAGAACGGCCACGCGCGACCGGCATCGAGTGCCCGGTCGCGCGTGGCCTTCAAGGGTCCGGCCCCTGCCCAGGGGGTCGAGCCGTGGTTGGTCTCGGTCGCGCCCGGCGACCGAGCGATCAGTTGGCCGGTACGGGCTGGCCGCCGAGGGTCACCTGCACGGTGCGGCCGCCGGAGAGGGTGAACGTCGCCTTCTCGTCGGGGGCGCGGGTGCGGACGGCCGCGATGAGCGTGTCGGCGCTGTCGATGGTGCGGTCGTCGATCTTCGTGACGATGTCGCCCGACTTGAGGCCGGCCTTCTCGGCGGGGCTGCCCGGCGTGATGTCGCCGAGCTGCGCGCCGCCCTGCGGGGCGTCGGCGACCTTGGCGCCAATGAATGTCTGCGTGGCGTGGCCGGTCTTGATGATGTCGTTGGCCGTGCGGCGCGCCTGGTCGATCGGGATGGCGAAACCGATGCCGACGTTGCCGCCCTGCGCCTGACCGCCCTGGCCACCCTGCCCGCTGTTGGGGCTGTAGATGGCGGAATTGATGCCGATGACCTGGCCGTTCATGTTCGCGAGCGGGCCACCGGAGTTGCCGGGGTTGATCGCGGCGTCGGTCTGGATGGCGTCCATGACCGTGGTCTGGTCGGTCTCGTCGCCGCCGGCCTGCACCGGTCGGTGCAGGGAGCTGACGATGCCGGAGGTGACCGTGCCGCTGAGCTCGAACGGCGAGCCGATGGCGACCACCGGCTGGCCGACGCGCAGGTCGTCGGACCGGCCGAGCTCGACCGGGGTCAGCCCGCTGACGTTGTTGACCTTCACCACGGCGATGTCGGTCGTCGGGTCGCGCCCGACCACGCTCGCGGCGGCCTTCCTGCCGTCCTGGAACACGGCCTGGATCTGGCCGCCGTTGGCGGCGACCTCGACCACGTGGTTGTTGGTGAGGATGTAGCCGTCGGTGCTGAGCACGAACCCGGAGCCCTCACCCGCGGCCGTGCGGCCGGAGACCTGCAGCTCGACGACGCTCGGCGACAGCTTCTGCGCGACGGACTCGATGGAGCCGGCCGGCGCGTTACCCGTCTGCTGCGCGGGCTTCGGCTGGTCGAGCGCGTTGACCGACGGGCCGGACGAGCCGCCCGTGAGGTAGCCGACGGTGCCGCCCGCCACGCCGCCGATGACAAGCGCGATCGCGGCGACGGCCGCAAGCAGCTTGCCCGGGCCGGACTTCTTGGGCGCGGGGGCCGGGGGAACGCTGTAGGTCCCCGGGGCCGCGTACTGCTGCTGCGTCGTGCCACCAGTGGGCGGGTACGGGTTGTTGTAGCCCATCGGACCGGTCTGCGCGCCCTGCGCCGACCACGGGTTCGCCGTGGCGTAGCCGGGGTTCTGCTGCTGCGCCTGCTCGCCGTACGTGGGTTGCTCACCGGACGCGGGCGCGGGTGACGCGCCGGGAGCGGTGGGCTGGCTCCAGGCCGCCTGACCCTCGGTGCCCGGTTGGGCACCCGGGTTCTGGCGACCCGCCGCGGAGTCGTGCGCGTGGGGGTCGTTCTCGGTCATGTCCTCACCTAAGCGGCCGGGCCTGAGAGGTTCCTGAGCCGAACCTGTGTTTCGCAGATGAGTATGCCGCGCCCGATACTCAGCCCGCCGCGCGAAGGCGCTCCGCGATCTGCTCGGGCGTGGCGTCGTTGATCCACACGGCCATGCCGGACTCGGAACCCGCGAGGTACTTGAGCTTGTCCTTGGCCCGCAACACGGAGAACAGCTCGAGGTGCAGCCACGCCAGGTCGCGGTCGCGCCGCACGGGTGCCTGGTGCCACGCGGCGATGTAGGGCAACGGGCGGTCGTACAACGCGTCGCAGCGGCGCAGCACGTCGAGGTACACGCGGGCGAAGTCGTCGCGCTCGGCGTCGGTGAGCGCGGGAATGTCGGGCACCTGGCGGTGCGGCACGACCTGGATGTGCACCGGCCAGCGCGCGGCCGGCGGCACGAACGCCGTCCAGTGCTCGCCTTCCACAAGCACGCGCGCGCCGGACTTCTGCTCGGCCGCCAGCACGTCGCCCATCACCGCGCGCCCGTGTTCTTCGCGGTACGCGCGCGCGACGTCGAGCATCCGCTCGGTTTTGGGCGTGACGAAGGGGTAGCCGTAGATCTGGCCGTGGGGGTGCGAGAGCGTCACGCCGATCTCTTCGCCGCGGTTCTCGAACGGGTAGACCTGCTCGACGCCCGGGGTCTCACCCAGTGCGAGCGTGCGGTCGGCCCACGCGTCCACGACGAGGCGCACGCGTTCGGGGCTCAGCTGGGAGAACGAGCCGCCGTGGTCGCTGGAGAAGCACACGACCTCGCAGCGCGCGCGGCCCGGCGCCGTCGGCACGAGGCCGAGCTCGTCCACAGTGGACGGATCGCCGTGCGCGTTCTGGGAAAAGGACGGGAACCGGTTCTCGAACACGACCACGTCGTAGTCGGGCTCCGGGATCTCCGTGGGACGCCCCGGCGTCGTCGGATCGAGCGGGCACAGGTCGGCCGGCGGCTTGTAGGTGCGCGTCTGCCGGTGCGCGGCCATGGCGACCCACTCACGGGTCAGCGGGTCGAGGCGGATCTCCGACGCCGCGGCCACCGGCGGGAGGTCGCGGGTGTCCTCGGCGGTGCGCTCGTGGTCGCCGTCGTGGTCGAAGTAGATGATCTCCCGGCCGTCCGCCAGGTGTCGCAAGGTGCGTTTCACGCGTCTTCTGCCTCGAGGTTCTCCGCCGTTTCGGCGATCATCAGTTCTCCGACCCGCTCGGTGAGGCTCTCCCTCGCCGAGTCGGGAAGTCCGTCGTCGGTCACCACGACGTGGGCCTCTTCGAGGTCGGCGATCGTGGAGATGCCGACGGTGCCCCACTTCGTGTGGTCGGCGAGCACCACCAGCCGCCGGCCGGCCTCGACGAGCGCGCGGTCGGTCTCGCTCTCGGTGAGGTTCGGGGTGGTGAACCCGGCACCCTCGGCCATGCCGTGCACGCCGAGGAAAACGAGGTCCAGGTGCAGCGAACGCAGGCTGTGCACGGCGACCGGGCCGACGAGCGCGTCGGACGGCGTGCGCACGCCGCCGGTGAGCACCACCGTGCGGTCGGGTTGCGTGGACGCGCGCAGCACGTCGGCGACCTGGATGGAGTTGGTGACGATGGTCAGCCCCGGGATGGGGTCGAGCGCGCGGGCCAGCGTCCACGTGGTGGTGCCGGCGGACAGGCCGATCGCGGTGCCCGGCTTGACCAGGCCGGCGGCGAGCTCGGCGATGGCCTCCTTCTGGGCGCGCTGGCGCACGGACTTCGCCTCGAAGCCGGGCTCGTCCGTGCTCTTGCCGACCACCGAGGTCGCGCCGCCGTAGACCTTCTCGACCAGGCCGCGGCCTGCGAGCACGTCGAGGTCGCGGCGCACCGTCATGTCGGATACGCCGAGCCGCGCAACGAGGTCACTGACGCGGACCGCACCGGTCCGGCGTGCCTCCTCGAGGATCACCGCCTGTCGCTGACGTGCGAGCACCGCCACTCCTCAAGCACGAACCATCAACCACACAAAATCCTACACGATCAAACATGCGGTGTGCGGGACGTGCCACGCGGAGCATCCCCCGGACGGGCAAGGAGTCAGCCTGGAGCGCCCGGCAGCCGGATCGTGAGCAGCGCTCCACCTTCCGGGGCGTGCATGGCGTAGACCGCGCCGCCGTGGCGTTCGGTGGCCTGCTTCACGATCGACAGGCCGAGGCCGGAACCCGGCAGCGTACGGGCTTCAGAGGAGCGGTAGAAGCGGTCGAACACCTTGGGCAGGTCCTCCTCGGCGATGCCTGGGCCGGAGTCGGCGACCTCGACCACGGCCGTTCCGTCACCGAGGGGCCGCAGCGTCACCCGCACGCGCGAACCGGACGGCGAGAACTTGACGGCGTTGTCCAGCAGGTTCAGCACGGCCCGTTCGAGGGAGCTGTTGTCGCCGGTGAGGACCCACGGCTGCAGGTCCACTTCGAACTCGATGTCCCCGGCGCGGCGGCGGGCGCGGTCGAGCGCGCGCTCGACGACCTCGACCAGCTCCACGCGTTCGGTCTGCTCGCGCGGCTCGTCCTGGCGGGCGAGCTCCACGAGGTCGCCGATGAGCTGGGTGAGCTCGTCGAGCTGCCCGCGGATGTCGGCCTCGATGTCGGCGCGGTCCTCCTCCGGCAGCGAGCGGGCGCCCGGCCGGCTGGCCGAGAGCAGCAGCTCCAGGTTGGTACGCAAGGAAGTCAGCGGCGTGCGTAGCTCGTGGCCGGCGTCGGCGACGAGCTGGCGTTGCCGTTCCTGGGAGACGGCGACCGTGCCGAGCATCGTGTTGAAGCTCTGGGTGAGGCGGGCGAGCTCGTCGTCGCCGCTCACGGGAATCGGCCGCAGGTCGCCGGTGGCGGCGACGCGCTCGGCGGCCGACGTCAGCCGGTCGACGGGCCGCAGCCCGGTGCGCGCCACGGCCGTGCCGGCACCGGCGGCGACCACGATCCCGGCGCCGCCGACGAGGAAGAGGACGACCGCCAGCTCGTTGAGCGTGCGTTTCGTCGGCTCCATCGACTGCGCGAGCACCATGGCCTCGCCGTGCCCGGACGGCAGTGCGACCACGCGCGTGTCCGTGGACAGGTCGGTGCGCAGCGACTGCGGCGACTCCCCCGTGGCCACCGCGAGCTCCTGGGGGCCGTACGGCGGCGGCGAGCCGGCCTGCGGGTAGATCAGCTTGTTGCTGTACGCGTTGAGCTGGCCGATCTGCAGGTCGGCGCTCGCCAGGAACGCGCCGGGCACCTGTTCGAGCTGCGTCTGCACCGGCGGCGAGTTCACGGCCGCCTGGGCGCGCGCGAGCAGGTTGTCGTCGAGCTGCTGGTAGAGGTTGCTCGACACGATCATGTACGCGCCCAGCGACACGAGCGCCACGGCGCCGGCCACGCAGGCGGCGGCCAGCAGCGTCACGCGGCCGCGCAGCGAGAAGCGGCGCGTGCCCCAGCGGTCGCCGCGCGGGTCGGTGACGTCGACGGTCGAAACGGCGGTGCCCTTGGGGGCGTCGGTCACGGCGGGGTTTCGCGCAGGACGTAGCCCACTCCCCGCACCGTGTGGATCAGCCTCGGTTCGTTGCCGGCTTCCGTCTTGCGACGCAAATAGCCGACGTAGACCTCCAGCGCGTTGCCCGACGTCGGGAAGTCGTAACCCCATACTTCCTCCAGAATCCTTCCGCGGGTCAGCACGTGCTTGGGGTACGAGAGGAACAACTCGAGCAGCGCGAACTCGGTACGGGTGAGGCTGATCTCGCGGCCGCCGCGGCGGACTTCGCGAGTGCCGGGGTCCAGCGTGAGGTCGGCGAACGACAGCACCTCGCTCGTCTCGCCCTGCTGGGGGTCCGGCACGGCGCGGCGCAGCAGCGCGCGCAGGCGGGCCAGCAGTTCTTCGAGGGCGAACGGTTTGGGCAGGTAGTCGTCGGCGCCGGCGTCGAGGCCGGAGACCCGGTCGGAGACGGTGTCGCGGGCGGTCAGCACGAGAATGGGCAGGTCGTCGCCGGTGCTGCGCAGGCGGCGGGCCACCTCGAGCCCGTCGAGGCGCGGCATCATCACGTCCAGCACCATCGCGTCCGGCCGGTTGGCGATGATCGTCTCCAGGGCCTGCGCACCGTCGCTGGCGAGCTCGACGGTGTACCCGTTGAACTCCAGGGACCGCCTGAGCGACTCACGGACGGCTCGATCGTCGTCCACCACAAGGATGCGCATGACGTCAGTCTTACGCAGAGTGCTGAGACCCGCCTAAGAACACACGCAGAACTCACAAAGAGTCGGTATCACCAGGCCGGGCCACCGGCGCGTTCCAGTGCCGCCACAGAGCCACCAGCCGAATCGTTACCACCACGGCCGCCGCGACGACCGTGACCACACTCGACGGCAGTGGCAGAGCGTGACCGATCGCGACGAGCACCGCCCCTGCGAGCGCGGCGACGGCGTAGATCTCCTTGCGGAGGACCAGCGGGATCTCGCGCAGCAGCAGGTCACGCAGTGCGCCGCCGCCGATGCCGCTGGTCATGCCGATCAGGCACGCGGCGTAGGCGGTGGCGCCGGCGTTGAGCGCGATCGTCGTGCCGGCCGTCGAGAAGACGCCCAGGCCCAGCGCGTCGGCGAGCAGCACCGCGCGCCTCAGCCGCGCGACCTGGGGGTGGAACGCGAACACGACCAGCGCCGTCGCCGCGCAGACGGCGAGGTACGGCCAGTTCCGCAACGTCGTGGGCGGGTGGATGCCGAGCAGGACGTCACGGATGATGCCGCCGCCCAGCGCCGTGGTGAGGCCGACGACGATCACGCCGAACACGTCGAGGCGCGCCCGGACGGCGGCCAGCGCCCCGGACGCCGCGAACGCCACCAGCCCGAGCAGCTCGAGCGCGGTCAGGACCATCCGCTACTGGTCGAGCAGCCCGCCGCGGTAGGCCAGCAGCGCGGCCTGCACGCGGTTGGCGGCACCGATCTTGGAGAGCACCGCGGACACATACCCCTTGACCGTGGCCTCCGACAGGTGCAGCCGCCCGCCGATCTCCGCGTTCGACAGCCCCTGCCCGATCAGCGCGACAACCTCGCGCTCGCGTTCGGACAGCGACGCCAGGAGTTTGCGCGCCGGCTGCGCGGCCCGCTGCTCGTCGCGATGGGACTGGACCATGCGCGCCGCCACGCCCGGGTCCAGCACGGCGCCGCCTTTGGCCAGGTCACGGATGGCGCGCAGGAGAGCCGAGGGGTCGATGTCCTTCAGCAGGAAGCCATTGGCCCCGAGCCGCAGCGCGAGGCTCACGTACTCGTCGATGTCGAACGTCGTCAGCATCGCGACCATCGGCGGGTCCGGCAGCGCGAGGATGGCCCGCAGCGCGCGGATCCCGTCATCGGGTGCCCGCATCTTGATGTCGAGCAACGCCACGTCGGGGTGGTAGCGCCGCGCCACCTCCACCGCGGATCTGCCGTCGCTCGCTTCACCCACGATCTCGATGTCCGCGGCCCCGGACATCATGGCGCGCAGGCCCGAACGAACCAGTTCCTCGTCGTCCGCGAACATGAGCTTGATCAACGAAGCCCTCCGGCAGCCGGTGGTCGAAGCGGTTCCCCGCTTCCCGTTAAGGAAGATTACCTACTGTTGTTCAAGGTTTCGAAACCAGACACGACCAGGTGACGTGACTGGTCCGGCCGGGTCCCTGATCGTGCTGGTCCCCGCCTACCGGGGTCCCCCACACGGGCGACGCCATCGGTCGGGCGCGCAGGTGGTTCCGGACCCGCGGCCACCCGGCGTGCGGGGTGGGCGTCCGGACTCGACAGAAAAGGCAGAAAGAGTGAGTACTCCTCCTGCCACTCCCAACCTATAGCGCACCCCCGGCCTTGCGGCAAGACCCCGGTGGTCCTGCAAAATCGTCGGCTCGGCCGGAATTCGCGGAGCTCTTCGCGCCGGCGACCATCGAAGTACGGGGGAACCAATAGTGAGCGGGACCGAGCTCGTGCTGGATTTCCGGGAGATCGACCGGGACCAGATCGACCTCGTCGGGGGCAAGGGCGCACATCTGGGGGAGCTTTCACGGATCGACGGCGTCCGCGTACCGCCCGGGTACTGCGTGACGACGCATGCTTTCCGCCGGGTGCTGGCGGGAGTGCCGGAGCTCGGAAGCGGTCTGGACCGGCTGGCGCGGCTGGACCCCGACGACCGGGAGACGATCGCCGCCCTGAGCGGCCAGGTGCGCGAGGCCGTTTCCGCGGCCGCCATTCCGGACGACCTCGCGGCGGCACTGCTCGCGCCGCTGAGCCGGCTGGACGAAAGCGCGGCCTACGCCGTGCGTTCCAGCGCGACGGCCGAAGACCTGCCGACGGCCTCGTTCGCGGGCCAGCAGGACACGTACCTGAACGTCGTCGGGCCGGCGGCGATCCTCGAGCACATCCGGCTGTGCTGGGCCTCGCTGTTCACCGACCGGGCCGTGACCTACCGCCTGCGCAACGGTTTCGACCACCGCCGGGTCCACATGGCCGTGGTGGTTCAGCGGATGGTGCTGTCAGAAGCGTCCGGGATCCTGTTCACGGCCGACCCCATCACGTCGAACCGGAAGGTCACGACCGTCGACGCGGGTTTCGGCCTCGGCGAGGCGCTCGTTTCCGGGCTGGTGAACGCCGACAGCTACCGGGTGCGCGAAGGGGAAATCGTCAAGAAGACGGTGTCGGCCAAGCAGCTCGCCATCCACGCGTTGCCCGGCGGCGGCACCCGGAAGGACGCGCTCGCACCGGAAGACCAGGAGCGCCCGGCGCTGACCGACGAGCAGGTGCTGCAGTTGGAGCGGCTGGGCCGCCGCATCGAGGCGCACTTCGGCCGGCCCCAGGACATCGAGTGGTGCCTGGCCGACAGTGAGCTCCAGATCGTGCAGAGCCGGCCGATCACCACACTGTTCCCGATCCCGCCCGCCGCCGACGACGGCAACCACGTCTACCTCTCCGTCGGGCACCAGCAGATGATGACCGACGCGATGCGGCCGCTCGGCCTGTCCGTGTGGCAGCTGACCACACCACGGCCCATGGCGGAGGCGGGCAGCCGGCTGTTCGTCGACGCCACCCCCGGCCTCGCGACGAAGGCCGGACGCGCCGGGTACCTGGAGATGATGGGGGCGTCGGACCCGCTGATGCGCGACGCGCTGCAGACGGTGCTCGACCGGGGTTTCCTGCCGGAGCCGACGGAGGGCGGCGCCGCGCCGCTGCCGTTCGGCGTCGCACCCGAGCCGATCGAGACGGACCCCGCGATCGTCCGCGGGCTGATCGCGGAGAGCACGGCGTCCCTGGCCGCGCTCGAGCGTGAGATCCGGGAGAAACGCGGCGCGGAGTTGTTCGATTTCATCCTCGCGGATCTGCAGGAACTGCGGCGGCTGTTGTTCAATCCGCGCAGCCACCAGGCGATCATGGCCGGAATGGACGCGACGACGTGGCTGAACAAGCAGCTGCGCGAATGGCTGGGCGAGGAGAACGCCGCCGACACGCTTTCGCAGTCCGCGCCGGACAACGTCTCGTCGGAAATGGGCCTCGCCCTGCTGGACGTCGCCGACGTCCTCCGCCCGCACCCGGAAGTGGTGACGTTCCTCCGGACCGTGCGGGACGAAAGCTTCCTGGACGAACTGCCCGCGCTGCCGGGCGGAAGTGAAGCGCGAAAGGCGATCCAGGGCTACTTGGACACGTACGGCATGCGTTGTGTCGGCGAAATCGACATCGCGCGGCCACGATGGAGCGAACGTCCGAGCACGCTGCTGCCCGTGCTGCTCGGCAACGTCGACAACTTCGAGCCCGGCGCGGCGCGACGGCGCTTCGACCAAGGGCTGCGGGAAGCCGCGCAGAAAGAACAGGAACTGCTTTCGCGGTTGCGCGTTCTGCCCGACGGCGCACGGAAAGCCGAAGAGACCAAGGCGATGATCGACCGGCTGCGTACCTTCGTCGGCTACCGCGAGTACCCCAAGTACGGGATGATCAGCCGCTATTTCCAGTACAAGAAGGCACTGCTGGCCGAGGCCGAGCGGCTCGTGGCGGCCGGCGTGCTCGATGCGCCGGAGGACAGCTTTTCGCTGCGATTCCAGGAACTGCACGAGGTCGCCCGCACCGGAGTCGCCGACGCCGACCTCATCCGGCGGCGCAAGGAACAGTTCGCGGCGGACCAGGCGCTCACCCCACAGCGGGTCCTCACCTCCGAGGGCGAGACCGTCTCCGGGAGCTACCGACCTTCGGATGCACCGGCCGGCGCGCTGCCCGGCCTGCCGGTGTCCGCCGGGACCGTCGAGGGCCGCGCCCGCGTCGTCCTGGACCTCTCCGAGGCCGACCTGGACACGGCCGACATCCTCGTGACCGCCTACACCGACCCCAGCTGGTCACCGGTGTTCGTCACCATCGCCGGCCTGATCACGGAGGTGGGTGGCTTGATGACCCACGGCGCGGTGGTCGCCCGCGAATACGGCCTGCCCGCCGTCGTCGGCGTCAACCAGGCCACTCGGCTGATCCGAGACGGGCAGCGGATCCGCGTGAACGGCACCAACGGCTACGTCGAGTTCCTCGACTGACGCCTGGCCGTCGGGGATCACCCGATCCCCGACGGCCCTACGGCTTGATCAGCGGTTCTGCACGGTGTCGCTGAACTGCTGCCGGCAGCTCTGGATCTGGGACTGGTCGGTGCCGGCCTTCTGCACGCAGTCCTGCAGGTCGCCGATCTGGCTGCCGAACGTCGCGAAGATCGAGCCGACCAGGATGGCGAGCAGCAAGCCGATGACCAGGCCGATGCTGCCGGTGACGATGCCGGCGATGGAGGCGCCCTTGTTCGTCGCCTGTCCACGGTTGGCGCGCTTCACGCCGAGGATGCCGAAGACCAGCGCGAGGACGCCGAGGATGATGCCGCCCCACACCGTCCAGCACAGAACGAGGGCGATGATGCCCAGCACGAGGGCCGTAACGCCGAACCCGTTGCGCGGCGCGCCCACGGGCTGCTGCTGCCCGTAACCGGCGCCAACCGGCGGCGCGGCGAACGGGGCGCTCTGGCCGGCCGAGTACTGCTGGTACTGCTCAGGGTTGTCGGGCGTGCTCACGTGCTTCCTTTCAACGATGGGAACCGGAACTTTACGACCCGGCGCACGCCTTATCGGGCGGATGGCCTGATCGTTACCAATCGTGCGTACGTTGTTTGACCTGGCCTCCCGGAACCCGTTGCGGTCTCCCCGGCCGGCCGGCCCCGAGCAGCCACCAGATCCGGTCTCCGGTGTGCCGGTTCCCCGCCGATCGGGTCCCCCACCTGGGCGAGGCCGCCGGTCAGGCAGGTAGGTGCTTGTCAGAGGGTCCGGGACCGGTAAGCTTCTGGCTGGCTACACATGCCCTCGTAGCTCAGGGGATAGAGCACCGCTCTCCTAAAGCGGGTGTCGCAGGTTCGAATCCTGCCGGGGGCACCCTGCTCCATCAACGCGGATCGCCCGTCTACCAGCACAAGCGCTGGTGATGGGCGATCGCACGTTATGCGGCTGTGTGCGGTCAGATGTGCCCAGTCGCCCCGAGGGCGCCCCGAGGCCGAGGACCATCTGCCGCCTTCCCGGTCGGCCTGCTTCAGGGAGCCTGCGCTTCACGGGAATGAAGGGCGCCGTCCGCGCGGGCTTTCTCGGCGATGGCCTGGAGGGCGGAGATGTGCTCGGCGAGGGTGGCGCGGCCGGCGGTGGTGAGGTTGAGCCAGGTGCGCGGCCGCTTGCCGACGTAGCCCTTGCGGACTTCGACGTAGTCGTTCTTGGACAGTGTGGTGACCTGTTTGGACAGTGCGGAGTCGGAGAGCTGCACCGAGTCCCGGACGAATCCGAACTCGGCCCATTCCGCGGCGGCGAGCAGGGAGACGATGGCCAGTCTTGTTGGATCCAGCAGGAGCTGGTCGAAGTCGGCCACCGGTTCAGTCCCTCTCCTGCCGGCGCAGCAGCCACAGCTTGAACCCGGGGTCCACGAACACGATGTAGAGCCCGGTCAGCGCACCGTAGTAGACCTTGCCGTGCGGCGCGTCGAGCGTCCCGGTGACCACGGCGACGGCGATCCCGATGCCGAGGATGGGCGCGATGCGCAGCAGACGCGCGGCGACGGACAAGCTCCGGTCCGACACCAGCACCGGGCGGCCGAGGAAGGCGCTACCCGACCGGGTGGTCAGGCCGAGGGCCAGTACGACGACGAGCCCCAAAATCGCCCAGCCCACCCAGGCTTGCGCCGGCGGGAGCAGGTCGCTGGCCGCACAGCCGAGGAAGACGGCCACGCCGCCGGTGATCGACAGCCACCGGGAGCTCGCGACGGAGGCGATCACCCGCTCGCGGCTCTCGTGGATCGTGCGCAGCGCCGCCACCGCCTCGTCCGGCGTGGGTTCGTTCACCATTGCCGCCCCCTTGTCGGTTCTGTCCACTTCACGGTCCGCCTCCCCTGGGCAAGTACTTTCCCGAAGAGAAAGATAGTCTCTACTTTCCATCCAGGCAAGTAGTTGCCTCAGGGGTGATACGGCAGCGGATCGTCCAGCCCTTCCGGGGACCGCAGAGGTGGTGACGGACCGGCACTTGGGTTCAAAAGCGACTGTCCACTCGAGACTCCGGGACCGGGTATCTAGTAGGCCGGACATGGCAGTGCGGGCCGCCCCTTGAGAGGGACGGCCCGCACCGTTTACCGGGGAGGGGTCAGAACTTGCCGGCGCGAACCTGCGCCAGCGTGACGCGCGAGGACTTGTAGGTGGCGGACAAGTCATTCCACGCGGAGGTGAGCGGGAGGCCCGTGTGGGCGTCGATGGTGAGGACCTCGGCGTCGGTGCCGCCGAAGAGGGCCGGGCCGGCGGTCAGGGTGAGGGTGGGGCGGCCGCCGGTGGTGGAGTTGGCGACGGAGACGGCCGGGATGGTGGAGAGCAGGCGGAGGACGCCCGCGCGGACGTCCGGGTTCTCGGCGCCGCGGAAGAGGGCGTCGGTGGCGTTGGTCCAGAGGTTGTTGTCGATGCGGTTCTGCAGGTCCTGTCCGGTGGGGCGCGGCAGGGGCGTCTTGATGCCCTTCGCCTTGAGGATCGGCTCGTCCTTGGCCATGGCCTTGTCCCACACGCGCTGCGCGTCGGCGGGGCTGAGGCCCAGGCCCCAGGCGTTGGGGACGGCGTTGACCATCCGGGTGCGCGCCTCGGTGAGGTCGCCGGTCGCCGCGAAGCGGGCGGCGGCGACCTTGGCGGCGTCGATGGGCTCGGCGAGGTTATCGTGGTGCGCGATGGCGACGGGGAGCTGCTGCGCCGTTTCCGTGAAGTAGACGTCGCCGCTGTCGGTGTAGAGGTTGTAGGTGACGTAGGGACTTCCGTCGGGCGCGGTCGTGGTCCGGATGACCAGCGACGCGTCGCCCTGCACGGAGGCGCCGCTCGCCTTCACCGACGCGGCCAGGGTCACGAGGCGAGACTCAGGAGCCGACGCGGCGGGAGCCTGGGCCGGGGACTGCGGTGCAGGAGCCGCGACGGACACGACGAGGGCCGCCACCGCGGCCGCGCCGACGGCGCCGAGGCCGATCTTGCCCGGCACGCCCAGGCGGAAACCGCGGGCCCAGGCGAACTTCGCGCGCCGGGCCGGAGCCGCGACCGGTGTGGCCGGGGATTCCGTCATTGCCGCGCCGAGCGTCGCCCGCGCCCGTTCGTACGCCTGCGGGCGCAGCGGCGCGACGTCCTTCAGCCGGCCGACCAGTTCCAACTCGTCCATGATCACAAGCCCTCCTTCACAGTGGTGAGATTCGTCAAGAGCGCGGCCACTTCAGGCGCGTTCCGCAGCGCCTTCCGGGCCTGGTGCAACAGGCGGCGCGCGGTCCCGGCCGGCAGGCCGAGCACCCGCGCCGCGTCGGCGACGGTCAGGTCCTCCCAGGCGACCAGGGTCAGGACCTCGCGTTCCTCCGGTTTGAGCTCCGCCAGGGCCGCCCGCAGCCCCGCCTGCGTGTCGACGCGGGCGTCGACAGCCGACCAGGGGTCCCAGCCGTTCGCGAGATCCCCTGCGTCCGGCACGAGGTCCTCGGCCGGCCGCGACCGCCAGTGCCGGCGCAGGGTGTTGAGCGCGACGCCGTAGAGCCACGGGCGCGCCTCGGGGAACGACCGGTCGTACGTGCTCCGGGACGCGAAGGCCGCCACCCACACTTCGCCGAGCAGGTCCTCCGCCGCGTCACGGCCGACCCGCCGGGCGAGGTACGCGCCGATCGCGCCTTCGTGCCGGGTGATCACCTCCACGAAGGCTTCCCCGTCGCCGTCGAGCGACCTGCCGATCAGTTCCGCGTCCGACGTCATGCCGCTCCTCGTCTTTGCTCTGACCTTCCACCCGGGGATTGCCGGCTCGTCCCCAAAGTGTTCAGAACCTCCTCCCGAGAGCGCCGACGAACGCCGGTGTCGGCGCGCCGAGGCCGGTCACGTCGTCGTAGCCGGGGGTGGCGGTGAGCGCGTCGTCCTCGCCGAAGGTGGTCAGCCGGCCGGGGTCGATGTCGGTGAAGTCCTGCGCGCCGAGCGCGATCGGCGGGTCGGCCGGGTCCACGGGCAGGATGTCGCGCAGCGCGTTGCCACCGGCCAGCCCGTAGAACACGGGATTGGCGAACCCGAGCGGGTGCCCGGCGGCCTGCATCGCGTCGGCCTCGAGGCCCGCGATCAGCGGCGCCGACGCGCTCGTGCCACCACCCTCGGGGAGTTCCTCGTAGCCGGCGTCGGGGTCGGACAGGCCGGTCGCGCCGATGAGCCAGCCGTTGCCGGCGCCGGCCGAGACGTCGGGGATGACGCGGCCCGCCGCGGCGGTGCGGCCGTGCGTGGCGAGGCTGTCAGGCACGATGTGCTTCTGGTAGGCGGGTTCGGGGAACTTCCGGCTGATGCCGCCGCCGGAACCGTCCTGGAACACACCGGGCGGCGGCGCGTCGTAACCCGTTCCGGCCGCGTTGATCGACGTGAGGCGGTCGCCCCACGGGTAGTCGGCGACCACGGAGCCGTCCGCGCCGATGGCGAGGCTCGTCCCGCCGACGGCCGTGCTCCACGGGTCCGACGCCGGGAACAGCGGGTCGTCGTCGACACCCCCACCGCCGCCGTCGCCGCTGGAGAAGTCGAACCCGATGCCCTCCAGCGCGCCCTGCTGCAGGATCGGGTCCCACGGCGCCATCGACGCCGGCGAGAAGCCCAGCTCCGGCAGGCCGAACGAACCGGACGCGACGTCGGCCAGGTGCTCGTCGACGATCCGCGTCACCCCGTCCAGCCAGCTCGGCAGCAGGTCCACGTCGAAGTCGGCGCAGTCGATGCCGAGGTAAACGATGTGCGCGTCGGGCGCCGCGAGGTGCGCCGACTGGACGTCGATCGCCTCCTCCTCCGTCGGCGCGCCGCCCTTCGTCTCGCACGTGCTGTCCGCGTCCGGGCCGATGTTCTCGGTGTACTGCCCCGGCGCGAAGACGGGCTCACCGTGTGCGGCGAAGAAGCGGTTCGAGTCGGCCTCCAGTGTGGGGGTGTGGCCGCTGAGCAGGACGGCAACGGTCGTGCCCTTGCCGGTGTACGGGCTCGAGGTCAGGCCGTACGCGTGGCGCACCTGGTCGGGGGTGTAGCCGCAGAGCTGGGTGGGGGCGGTGGTGTGGCCGAAGGCCGGCGGGATCGGCTGAGTGTGCTGGCCCCAGTACTGGGAGCAGGGGAAGTCCGTGGCTTTTGCGGCGTTTGCTCGGGTTGCGGCCGCGCTCGTGCTTGTGTTGCCCAGGGCCAGCTGGTCGATCCCCGTCACGCTGACGATGTTCCCGGCCACCGCCGCCGGCACCGAAAACCCGCCCACGACACCGGCTTCGCGGATCGTCGTCGAGCCCTTCGGCCCGCTGATGACCGTGTCGAACTCGCTGATCTGCGTGGCGAACGCGGCATCGGCCTGCACGACGGTCGCGCTCACCGCGAGGTAGTGCTGGTTCGTCGCGGTGACCGTCATCCCCTGCGCTCTCACCCACGCGCTGACGGCGGAGACCTGCGCCGTGGTCGGGCCGAACTCGTGGTTGACCTGGGCGGGCGTGAGGAAGTGGCCGTAGCGGGCGTCGGCCGGGTCGGACACCGCCCGCGCGGCATCCGCCAGCCCCGGCCGGTCGGCCAGGTACACGCGCAGCGCCACCTGCCGGCCGGCGTCGAGCGGGTGCGGCGTGCCGCCGATGTCCCCGGGGTTCGGGCTGGGCAACTCGACGCGCCCGGGCGTCCCCGCGGAGGCCGGCAGCGCCGTGGCCGTCATGACGCCCAAGGCGGCCGCCGTGGCGAGCACGGCGCTTCGGCGGAAGAACCTCTTGTGTGTCTTCACATCCGGCTGTTGCCGGGAGGGGTGCGGAAGTGTTCAGGCGGAGACGCGGTGCTGGACGACGACCGGGATGACGCGGGTGGTCGTGCCGCGGTCGAGGAAGCCGGCGGTGTCGGCGGTCAGGGGGCGAAGTCATTCCTCGGCCTCCCGGTTCGGGGCGTTCTCGGAGAGCGCCGTGATCTTGGCACGGTGGCGTCCACATCGGACGATCGGCGTTCGGCCGTACCGGACGAGCGTCCGGCGACGATTGGTCTCTCGGGTGAAGCCCGCGCGCGGATTCGCGTTCGGAGTTCGCGCGCGAGAACTTGACTTGGAGTCAAGTCAGCTTTAGCTTGAAAAGACCGAAACGGCCTTGGAGGAGGAACACATGGCTTCACCGGCGAAGCTCTCCCACGTCGTCCTGTAAAGCAGGCAGGTGCCGAAGATGCGGGACTGGTACGTGAAAACCCTCGACGGCCGGGTGGTGCACGAGACACCCGACATGGTGTTCGTGACCTACGACGACGAGCACCACCGCATCGCGGTCGCGGATCCGACGTCGGCGATGGCCGACGGGGAGGTCGCGGCGCTGCTGGGCGGCCCGCGGAGCGAACTCTCGGCCGAGGAGCTGGCGGCGCTGCCGTTGCACGGGCTGGCGCACGTGGCGTTCACCTACGGCAGCCTGCGTGAGCTGCTCGAGACGTGGGAACGCCTCGACGCCGACGGGGTGCGGCCGCTGCAGGCCGTGAACCACGGGCCGACGACGTCGGTCTACTACGCCGACCCCGACGGCAACCAGATCGAGCTCCAGATCGACAACTTCCCGACCACCGAGGAGGGCACGGCCTTCATGCAGTCCGAAAGCTTCGCGCGCAATCCGTTCGGGGTGGTGTTCGACCCGGCCGCCCTGCTCACCGAGCTGCGCGCCGGGAAGTCCGAGGCCGAGCTGACGGTGCCGACGTGGTGAGTGAGGCGCGGTTCGCGTGCGAGGACGTGGTGCGCGCGTCGTTCCGGCTCATCGACGAGGGCCACGCGAGCGCGTCGGCCGAGTGCTACACCGACGACGCGACGCTGGTCATGGCCAGCACCAAGGAGATTCGCGCGGAGGGTGGGCAGATTCGCGAGGCCATGCGTCGCCGGGAGCAGGAGGACCGGCCGACGCTGCACGTGGTGTCGCCGTCGTGGTTCGACCTCGACGGCGACCGCGCCGAATGCGGCTGCGACCTGCAGGTGTACGCCCTCGGCGACCCAGCCGCGCCGCCGCACCTGCGGACGGTGAGCCGCGTCCACGACGTCCTGACTCGCGAGGCAGGACGCTGGCGCATCGCCGAGCGCCGCATCACCGTGCTGGCCGGGGCCGGCTGATGCGCCTCTACCGGACGACGCAAGGGCTGGCGCGCGGCGAGGGCGACGAGTTGCTGCTGCTCGACGTGCCGCACCACGACGTCGCCGAGCTGCTGGTGGACAACGCGCAGGACGCCGCCGTGCGAGGGCGGTTGCCGCTCGCGGAAGCCACGTTGCTGGCGCCCGTCGCGCAGCCGAAGACGGTGGTGATCGTCGGGGCCAACTACGCCGGGCACATCGCGGAAGCCGGGCTGAAAGTCCCGACCACGCCCGCGTTTTTCCCGATCACGCCGGGGCCGGAGCTGTTCGTCGGGACCGGGAAGCCGATCGTCCTGCCCGCCGAGGCACCGGATCGGGTCGACTACGAAGCCGAGCTGGCCGTCGTCCTCGGGGCACCGGCCGGCGACGTCAAAGTCGAGGACGCCGCGCGCTGCATCGCGGGTTTCACCGTCGCCAACGACGTGTCGGCGCGCGACGTCCAGTTCCGCGGGATGCGCGACGGCGCCGTCGTCGACTTGTCACTTCTCCAGCGCGCCAAGGGGTTTCCGACGTTCAAGCCGCTCGGCCCCGTGCTCGTGACGCCGGACGAGCTCGGCGACGACCTCGCCGTCACCACCCGGGTGAACGGTGTGCTCAGGCAACAAGGGCGCACGAGTGAGATGCTGTTCCCGGTGGCCGAGCTCGTCGCGGCTGTTTCGGCGAAGATCCCGCTGGCGGCGGGAGACGTCATCCTCACCGGAACGCCCGCCGGCGTCGCACTCGCGTCGGGTGATTACCTGCGGGCGGGTGACGTCGTCGAGGTGAGTGTCGAGGGGATCGGCAGCCTGCGCAACGAGGTGAGCACAGGAGGCAGCTGACATGAGTTCCGAGAAGCGCACGGCGTCGCCCCGCGGGCAGCGGCGCGCGGCGCTGATCGAGGTGGCCGCCGACCTGTTCACCCGCAAGCCCTACGACGAGATCTACATCAGCGAGATCGCCGAAGCCGCGGGCGTCGCGCACGGGCTGCTGTTCTACCACTTCAAGGACAAGCGCGGCCTGTACCTCGCGGTGCTGCAGCAGGCGCTCGACGAGCTCATCGAGCTGCACCGCCCGCGCGACGACGAGCACACGCGCGAGCAACGCATGCGCGGCCTGCTGCGCCGCCACATCGAGTACCGGCGCGCGCACGTCCACACCATGCTCGCGTTCATCCGCGCCGGCGGCCAGGACCCGGAGGTGGACGAGCTCTTCGAACGCGCCCGCCGCGCCGGCGCCGAGTTCGTGGTCGACCTGCTGGGCCTCACCACGGAACCGCCGCCGCGCGTGCGCGTCGCGATCCGCGGCATCATGGGCATGCTCGACGAAACCACGCTCGACTGGCTCACCCACGACTGCGACGTCCCCGCGACCGAACTCGAAAACCTCGTGTACGACGCGGTTGTCGCCATCCTCGCCACGGTGTCGTCGGCGTACCCCGAGCTGGGCGAGGCGGTCGCGGAGCTGCACGCGGCGGCGTGAGGCGAGCTCGCGGCGGTAAGTTCTCGATGACCGCACCGGATTCGGGGTTAGGGGAAGCATGAAAGCCATCACCGTCCAGGATCGCGCCGCCGGTGTCGGCGGGATGTCCCTTGTGGACCGGCCCCATCCGCACGCCGCGGAGAACGACGTGGTCGTGCGGGTGCACGCGGCCGGCTTCACGCCTGGTGAGCTCGAGTGGCCCGGCACGTGGACCGACCGGGCCGGGCGGGACCGGACGCCGAGCGTGCCCGGGCATGAGCTGTCCGGGGTGGTGGCCGAGCTCGGGTACGGCACGACCGGGCTCACGGTGGGACAACGCGTGTTCGGGCTCGCGGACTGGACGCGGGACGGGTCGCTCGCCGAGTTCGCGGCCGTGGAGGCCCGCAACCTGGCACCGTTGCCCTCGGACATCGACTACACCGCGGGTGCGGCGTTGCCGATCTCGGGGCTCACGGCGTGGCAGGCGCTGTTCGACCACGGCCGGCTCGAACCCGGGCAGACGGTGCTGGTCCACGGCGCGGCAGGGGGTGTCGGGTCGATCGCGGTGCAGCTCGCACGGGAGGCGGGGGCGACGGTGATCGGGACCGGGCGGGGGCACAACCGTGAGGCGGCCCTGGACCTCGGCGTGCATTCGTTCGTTGACCTGGAGGCCGACCGGCTGGAAGACGTCGGTGAGGTCGACCTGGTGCTGGACGTGTTCGGCGGGGAGATCGGGGACCGTTCGGCGGGGGTCGTCCGCGCCGGTGGGACTTTGGTGACCATCGCGGGGCTGCCGAACGCGTGGCCGCGGGACGGGCGCGCCATCTTCTTCGTGGTCGAAGCCGACCGGGCGCGGCTGGCCGACCTGGCGCAGCGGGTTCGCGACGGGCGGCTGCGGGTCCTGGTCGGGGCCGTCCATCCGCTGGAGGAAGCCGCCGCGGCTTTCGCGCCGGGCCGGCGCAGCCAGGGAAAGACGATCATCCGCACGATCTGAGCCGGCGTGAACGCGCGGGATCAAGCACGTTCACGCGCGTTCACGCCGAACCTGCAATCGTTTACAACGCTAAACAGAAGGACGTCACGCACTCTGAGCCAGCAACGAATGCGTCCCGAACGTCCGTGAGTGGTACGTCAGCGGAGCCGCCGTGGCCGTCGAAGCGGAGACGACCCGTCCGAAAAGGACGATGTGGTCCCCACCCTCGACTTCCTGGCTCACCGCGCATGCCAGCCACCCGGGAACACCCGCCAGCCGAGGCAGTTCGTTGTCGCGCTGCCAGTCGACACCGGCGAACTTCTCCCCCATCTCGAGCTTCTTCGCGAACGACCGTGCCGTCTCGGCCTGCGCCGCGCCGAGTACGTTCACCCCAAAGCGCCGCGACTTCCGGATCAACCCCAGGAGCCGAGACGTTTTGTCCAACGACACCAGCACCATCGGCGGATCCATGGACAGCGACGTGAACGCGCTGACCGTCGTCCCGTGCGGCGAGTCGTCGTGGAACGCGGTCACCACCGAGACCGGCGTGGCGACTCCGGCCATGACGTCGCGAAAGTCGTTCTGCAACTGCGTGAGCATGCTACCTCCTTGTGGCATGGGTAACGTCGGTCGAAAAAATCCACAATGGACTCGGTGATCGCGCACCCGCCTTTGACTACCGACGGATCGATGCCGTAGTTCTCGGCCCAGCGCGTGGCCAGCACCATCACGACCCCATGCCCGCCCGCCGAATGACCGGCGACAACCACCCGCCGCGGATCCGCACCGACGGTAGGGCCGTAGGGAATGTCGAGGAAACACTTCAAGCCGGACACCCGGCGGCGCACCGAGGTCGAGCGGACTGTCCACAAGAGACCATCACTTCGTCAGAAAACGAATTCCCGTTCCCGCGGGTCGAGGCCGCGTGCGTTGGTGCTCTGGGTGAATTCCGCGAAGTCGGACAGGAACCGGCGAAGCAGGGACCGGACCTCTTCGTCCTTCAGGTTTCCCTCGTCGTCGAACTTCATCTTGCCCAGGCTGACCGCCACTTCCGGCCGGCCCATCAGCACCGCGTCGAAAAACAGGAGGGCACCGCGCAACGCCGACTGGCCGCGCAGCGTTCCGCCGGTGCCGATGCTCGCGCCGACCAAGCCGATCGGCTTGAACCGCAGGCAGTTGAACGGCGGCGGGAACGACAGCCAGTCGAGCAGGTTCTTGAACGCGCCCGGCACGCTGTTGCAGTACTCCGGCGTCGCGAGCACGAGGCCGTCCGCCGCACGCACCCTTTCGGCGATGGCCCGCACCACCGCGGGCGGCTGCCCGTCTTCGAGGAGGTCGACGTTGAGGTTCGGCACCTCGCTCCAGTCGTCGAGGAGATCGAGGGTGACGCCGGCGGGCGCCTCGTCAGCAAGAGCCTTGAGCAGGCCGTGGTTGTAGGAGCCGGAACGAAGGCTTCCGCAAATTCCGAGAAGACGAAGATCTTTGGTCATGAGAATCAGCCGCTCTGATCCAGGACCACGGGACCAGAACGAGCTGGCACGGCCGCGATCGCGTTGACTTCGAAATGAAGACCCCTGGGCACGAGACGGGAAACCTCGACTGTGGTCGAAGTAGGCATCGCGGGGAACAGTTCGCGCATCACGGTCGTGACGATCGCGTTGTCCCGTTCGACATCGGTCAGGAACTTGGTGAGGGAAACTACGTGCTCCAGGCCCGCTCCCGCAAGCGCCAGAACCCTTGCGAGGTAGCGGAAAGCCCGGCGCACCTCGGCTTCGACCTCCGGCGAGTCGTCGTCGCCGTCTGGCACACCCGGACACCCGGCGACGAAAACCAGTTCGCTGCCGGGCGAAATCCGGATTGCCGGGGTGAAGGGCAAATCGGGAGTGTGGAAGATTTCGGAAGCGTCGCCATAGGACGTGAACGCAGGAGTTCGAGGATCGTGCACGACGGTGCACCTTTCGTCTTACAAACGTTTGCAGTACTATAAGCAGGCGTTCCGGACCCGTCAAGCAACGGTTGTGCAGCGCTTCACCGGCGCGAATCCGGGCGGGCATCAACCAGACCACCACCTCGGCCATGCCGTCGAAACGACGGCGGCGCAACGCATCCAAGGAGGCACCAGCCCGTGAAGAAGACCTTGCTCAAGGGCGGCTCGGTTCTGACGATGGACCCGGCACTCGGCGATTTCCGCGGCGACGTGCTGATCGGCGACGACAGGATCCTCGACGTCGCGCCGAAGATCGACGAGAGCGAGGTCGACGAGGTCATCGACGCCGCCGACTCGATCGTGCTGCCCGGCCTCATCGACTGCCACAACCACCTGTGGCAAGCCCCCATCCGCGGCCTGGCTTCAAGCTGCTGGGGCCGCGAGTACTTCGGCGTCATCCACCCCCTCGCCGGCCGCTACCGCCCGCAGGACATGCACGACGCGACGTTCGGCGCCGGTTCGGAGCTACTGCTCAACGGTGTGACCACCGTATTCGATTTCTGCCACGCCACCAACTCGCCCGAACACGCCGAGGCGTCACTGGAAGCCTTGGAAAACGTGGGAATCCGCGCGGTCTTCGGCTTCTGCTTCCGCCCGCGGCCCGAAGCGGGCACCAGCTCGTTCGACACCCTCGACGAACGCATCGCCGTGCTGCAACGGCTCGCAACCGCCCGCACCACCACCGACCGCGTGCAGCTCGGCGTCGCGCTGAACAACATCGACCACGTCACGCTCGAAGCCCACGCTCGCGAGGTCAAAGCCGCCCGCGAGATCGGGCTCGTCTCGACGCTGCACTCCAACCTGCAGGGCCAGGTCACCTCGTCGCACGAGCTCGGCCTGCTCGGGCCCGACGTCCTCTGGGTGCACGCCGGCCCGGCGACCGATGCCGAGCTCACGATGCTGCGCGAGAACGGCGGCACGATCGTCAGCACGCCCCAGATCGAGGCCGGGCACATGGGCGTGGTGCCGATGATCGGACGCGCGGTCCACCAGCAGGTACCCCTCGTCTTCGGCGTCGACGCCACCGCCGCCGTCAACGGTGATTTCCTCACCCACCTCAGGATCGGCCACGCGCTCAGCCGCCTCACCGAGGCGATGGCCGAGCGCCAGGTCGGCCGCTCAGGCGTTCGCACGCCCACCTTCCCCTCCGTCGACGCGCCCGCGTTGCTGCGCATGGCTACCCTCGACGCGGCCCGCGCGCTCGGCCTCGCCGACCGCGTCGGCAGCCTCACGCCGGGCAAGCAGGCCGACGTCCTCGTGCTGCGGACAGGCCCCTTCGGGCTCGGCGCCGGTTCCGTGGCCGACCACGTGGTTTTCCAGGCTTCGTCACGCGACATCGACCTTGTGTTCGTGGACGGCGTCCCCCGCGTCCGGGCAGGCGCGCTCACCGGCGTGTCCCTGCCCGAGCTGCGCACCCGCCTGGACGGAGTCCGCGACTGGGTGCTCGGCCGCGCTCCGGGGAGCCACTGGACCGAACTGAGCGCCGAGGACCGCAAGCGCTACGAAGAAGGTCAGGGCAAGGCCACCCCGGCCTGAGCGGGCCCGCGCGGCGGGTGAAATTCGTGTCCGGATGCACCGGACAACGACACGAACCCGGGGCCGTCGGCGGCCTAACGTCAACCAGCATGTCACGGGTATTCCATTTATCGCCGGCCGGCGAACGGGCCCGAACGCCGGAGCCCCCGCCGGCCGCGCCGGAGCCACGGCGGGCCGGCATCGTCGCGGGTTACCTCGCTCCACACCCGCCGCACCTGATCTACGCCGACAACCCGCCGCAGAACGAGCCGCGCAGCACCGGCGGCTGGGAGACACTGCGGTGGGCCTACGACGAGGTCCGGCGCCGGATTCGGGAGCTGCAGCCGGACGTGCTCGTGGTGCACGCGCCGCACTGGATCACGATGGTCGGCCACCACGTCAACTGCGTGCCCAACCCGCGCGGGGTGTCGGTCGAGCCGATCTTCCCGAACCTGTTCCGCTACCACTTCGACTTCCGCACCGACGTGGAGCTCGCCGAGGCCATGGTGGGCAGTTTCGAGGAGCACGGCCTGGTCACGCGGGCCATGCGCGAGCCCGGCGTGCGCGTGGACTACGCGACGATCGGCGCGCTGCACATGGCGAACCCGCGCTGGGACATCCCGGTCGTGTCGATCAGCGCCAACAACAACCCGTACTTCTACGCCGACGCCGAGCTGGAGCAGATGGACGTGCTCGGTACCGCGACCCGCGTCGCGATCGAGCGGACCGGCCGCCGGGCGGTGCTGCTGGCGTCGAACTCGTTGTCGCACTTGCACTTCGACCGCGAGACCGAGCTGCCCGAGGACATGGGCCGCGAGTACGCGTACAACAACGACCAGTACCGCGCCGACATGAAGCTGCTCGAAACCGTGCGCAGCCAACCGACTTCGGCGTTGCGCACGGCGATCCCCGAGCACATCGAGGCCAGTGAGGCCGAGACGAAGTCGGGCAGCCTGAGCTGGCTGCTGGCCGCGCTGGGCTGGCCGGACACCACCGGCGACATCCTGGGCTACGGCACGATCATCGGCACCGGCAACGCCGTGGTCGAGTGGCGCCCCGAGGGGGTGCGCGCTCGTGGCTGACGCCGTGGTCGCCGCCGCCCTCGTGCCGGGCATGCCGCAGCTGCTCGCGAAGAACCCCGCGCCGAGCTGGGCCGACCTGCGCGCCGGTGTCGAGCAGGTCGGCGAGGACTTCCGCGCGACCGGGGTGGACACCGTGCTGCTCATGTCGACGCAGTGGTTCACCGTGCTCGGGCACCAGTTCCAGCTCGACCCCAACCCGCGCGGCGAGCGGCTGGACGAGAACTGGTACGCCTACGACTACGGGCGCATCAGCTACGACCTGCAGGTCGACACCGACCTCGCGGAACGCTGGGTCGGCCTGACCACCGACCGCGGCCTGCAGGCGCGGCGCACGCGCTACGACGGCTTCCCGATCGACACCGGCACCGTCACCATCGCGAACCTGCTCGACCCCGGCCGCCGGTTCCGCTACGCGATGGTGTCCTGCAACCTCTACGCCGAGGTCGACAACATCGCCACGCTCGGCGAAACCGGTGTCGCCGCGGCGGCCGCGACCGGTCGCCGGGTCGGAGTGGTCGTGGTGTCCGGCCTGTCCGCCGGGCTCATCCAACGCTGGATCGAGCCGTCCGAAGACGGTATCGCCACGCCCGTGCAGGACAAGTGGAACCGCCGGATCCTCGACGCGCTCGTGCGCGGCGACGCGCAAGAGGCACTCGACCTCCGCGAAAGTTTCGCCCGCGAAGCGGCGGCCGACAGCCAGTTCCGCGCACTGGCCTTCCTGCTCGGCGCCGGCGTGCTGGAACAGCCCGGCGAACTCCTGTCCTACGGCCCGATCTGGGGCACCGGCGCCGCGGTCGTCCGCTGGCGTCCCACCACTTCCCGCTAGTCAGAAAGAGAGAGCCCCATGGCCAACACCGCGGTCGGATTCGTGGAGACGGAAGGGTTCGTGCCGATCTTCGACGCCGTCGACGCGATCGTCAAAGCCACCAACGTGACGGTGGAAGGCGTCGTGCGCCTCGGCGGTGGCATCGTCGCGGTCGCGCTGTCCGGCGACCTCGCCACCGTCGAGGAAGCGACCGAGATCGCCGAGGAGACGGCGAAGGCCGTGTCGGGCGCGCAGGTGCGTTCGGTCGTGTTCGCCAACCCGTGCGACGCCGTCGCGGCCGTCGCCGCCCACACCGCTCTGCTCGAAGGCAACTGAGCCACCAAGGAACCGGGCTCACCAAGAACAAGGAGACATCCATGGCCGGGAACACGAATTCGGCTGGCGCGATCGGTGTCGTCGAGACCCGCGGCATCGTGGCGCTCACGGCGGGGATCGAGGCGATGATCAAGACCGCCGACGTCCGGTGCATCGCGGTCGACCGCGTGTCCAGCGGCTACCTCGTGGCCGCGATCCAGGGCCAGCTGGCCGCCGTCCGCCAGGCACTCGACGCCGGCACCGCCGCCGTGAAGCGCTACGGCGACCTGCGGGCCGCCCAGATCTACCCGCGCCCGAGTGAGGCCGCGGCGGCGCTGCTCGAGACGCGTCGCGCGGAGTCTTTCCGCGAAGCCGTGCTGGAGTTGCCGAGCGGGGGCCAGTCGTGATCCTCGGCCGCGTGATCGGCCGGGTGTGGTCCGACCGGCAGCTGCCCGGGCTGGCGACGCGCCGCCTCGTGCTCGTGCGCACGATCGGCGCCGACGCCATCACCGTCGCGGTCGACCTGCTCGACGCCAGCCCCGGGGCCACCGTCCTCGTGAACACCGACGAAGCGGCCGCCGCGGCCACCGGCGAAGCGACAGTCGACGCCGCCGTGGTCGCGCTGGTGTCCGACTACGACGAACCCAGCGACCAGTTGACCAAGGAAAGGGCCGACCGATGACCGCGGCGAGCACTCTGCACATCGGGATGGGCGACAACGCTGTCACCACCGCACAGGCCGGTGGCAAGGGTCGCTCGCTGGACACGTTGTGCCGCTTGGGAGTCCGGGTTCCCGAAGCGTTCGTGGTGACCACGGACGCCTATCGCGCGGCGGTGACCGGGAGCCTCGGCAAGGAGCTGGACCGCCGGATCCGCGCGCTGCACCCGGAAGCCGACCTCACCGTGCTGACCGACGAGTCGGCCGCGATCCGCGAGCTGCTGTTCGCCGAGACCGAGCAGCACGGCGCCGACGCGGACATCCGGGTGGCTTACGCCGAACTCGCCGAACGCACGGGCGACGACGAGCCGCCCGTGGCCGTGCGGTCGAGCTCGGCCGCGGAGGACTCCGCGGACCGCAGCTTCGCGGGCGAGCACGACAGCTACCTGTGGGTCATCGGCGCCGACGAGGTGTCGGCTGCCGTCCGGCGCTGCTGGGCGAGCCTGTTCACCGCGCGCGCCATCAGCTACCGGGCGCGCGACGGCGTCGAGAGCACCGACGACGCCATGGGCGTGGTCGTGCAGCGCATGGTCGACGCCACCGCGGCCGGCGTGTTCATGACCCTCAACCCGGCCAACGGCGACCGGTCGAAGGTCGTCATCGAATCGGTGTGGGGCCTGGGCGAACCGCTGGTGAGCGGCACGGTGACGCCCGACCGGTTCGTGATCGACAAGATCACTCGCGAGATCCTCACCCGCGACATCGCCGAGAAGGCCACCCGCGCCACCCGCGACCCCGAGACCGGCAAGGGCATCGCGACCGTCCCCGTCGACGATGCGGACCAGTCGCAACCGTCCCTCCACAAGGGACACATCGAACAGCTGCTCGAAATCGCCGCGCTGATCGAGAAGCACGCCGGCACCCCGCAGGACGGCGAGTTCGCCATCGACGGCGACCACGTGCACGTGGTGCAGGCCCGCCCGGAAACGGTGTGGAGCACCAAACCGCCGAAGCAGGTGTCGCAGGAGAACCGGGGCGCGCTCGCCCACGTGCTCGCGGCCCTGACCGGCGGCACGAAACCCTGACCAGAACCCCCACCCCGCACTGATCTGCTCCCATCGAGAAAGGGACCAACGATGGTCGCTGCCACCTTCCCCGGGCCATTCGATCTCGACCCACCCCCAGGCGCCGAAGGCTGGGAATCGCTCTACAACTGGTACCACCTGTTCGGCGAGGACCGCCGCAAGGCCGACGAGGGCAAGTTCTGGTTCCAGGACGCCCTGCACCACCCCTACGTGCTGCACCCCTACGACGAGATCCAGTGCGAGTGCTGGTGGCAGGCGCTCGGTGCGATGAACACCCGCGTGTTCGCGGTGCCGCCGGCGTTCGGCCTCGAACAGCGCATCCTCAACGGCCGCCTGTACGTCTCGCCGGTGGCCGCGCCGGCCGAGCAGATCGCCGCACGCGCCGAGGAGTTCGGCGAGCGCGCGGGCCACTACTACGAGCGGTGGGACGAGATCTACGCGGAGTGGAAGGAAAAGGTCGCCGAACGCATCGAGCTCATCCGCGGCCTGAGCTTCGCACCGCTGCCCGATCGCGAGCCGCTGTCCACAGTGACCGGACACCTCGGACACTCGGCCGGGTACCGCTGGGAACGCGACTTCAGCCTCATGATCACCACGATGTACGAGACGTACCAGTGGCACTTCGAGATGCTGAACATCGGTTACGCCGCGTACCTCACGTTCTTCCAGTTCTGCCAGAACGCCTTCCCCGGCATCGGCGACCAGTCCGTGTCGCGGATGGTCGGCGGCCTGCACGTGGAGCTCTACCGCCCCGACGACGAGCTCAAGCGCCTCGCCAAGGAAGCCGAACGTCTCGGCGTGAGCGACACCATCCTCAACGCCGCTCACCTCGACGCCGCCCTCGCCGTGCTGAGCGCCACCGAGTCCGGCCGGGCCTGGGCCGAAGACTGGGAAACCACCAGGGATCCGTGGTTCCACATCAACGCCGACCCCGGCCACCCCGGTGGCGACCACCGGTTCGGCACCTGGGACGACCACCCGGAGATCCCGTTCGGCGCCGTGCGCACCTACCTCGAACGCCTGCGCAAGGGCGAGGTGATCGACCGCCCGACCGAGCGCGTCCTGGCCGAGCGCGAGCGCATCACCGGCGACTACCGCGCGCTGCTCAACCCGGCCGACGTCGACTTGTTCGACGAGCTGGTCGCGCTGGCGCGCAAGGTGTTCGTGTACATCGAGGAGCACGTGCTCTACATCGAACACTGGATGTGGGCCGCGTTCTGGGGCAAGTCGAAGGAACTCGCCCGGTCCCTGGTGGACATGGGTGTGTTCGACGACCCCGAGGACCTGTTCTTCCTGCGGCGCACCGAAGTCGCGGAGCTGATCTTCGACACCGTCGCCGCGTGGTCCACCGGCGCCCCCGGCCGCGGTCGCGCGCACTGGACCCCGATCATCGCCGAGCGCCGCCGCATCTTCACCGCGCTGGAAGCCTGGGAGCCGCCGCCCGCGCTCGGCCCGCCGCCGGAGGCCGTGGCCGAACCGCTCACGGTCATGTTGTGGGGCATCACCACCGACTCCGTCGCGGGCTGGCTCGCCGACTCGGAAACGGAAGACCCCGGCACGTTGCGCGGGGTCGCCGGTTCACCAGGTGTGGTCGAAGGGCCGGTGCGCGTGGTGCGGTCCGTGGTGGAGCTGGCCGAGGTGCAGGACGGCGACGTGCTCGTCTGCCCCGCCACCTCACCCGCTTGGGCGCCGGTGTTCTCGCGGATCGCCGCGACCGTCAGCGACGTCGGCGGCATCATGAGCCACACCGCCATCGTCTGCCGCGAGTACGGCCTGCCGGCGGTAGTCGGCACCGGCCGCGCGGTCTCGACGCTGCGCACCGGCCAGCGCGTCCGTGTCGACGGGGACACCGGCGTCGTCACGGTCCTGGACTGATCCGTGGCCTTCGAAGAACCCTGGTCGCGGCCCGGCCGCGGTCGTGCGCTCCGCCGCGCGGCCGCGGTCCGCTCCCGGGCGGACACGCCCACCCTGCGGCTCACGACCATCGTGCTCGACCTCGGCGGCGTCGTCGTGCCCACGCTGTTCGAGGTGGTCGACGATCCGACATTCCCGAAAGGACCGTTCGGCGAGGACAGGCTCTACGACGGAGTCGAGCAAGGAAAACAGCAGGAACGCGACTACTGGGCCGAGCTGTCGCAACGACGCCCGGACCTCGACCTCGGCGCGTTCATGCGCACGCGCATCACCGTGCGCGACGAGGTCCGCACGATGCTGCGCGACATCGGCGGCCGCGTGCGCCTGGCCGCGCTCACCAACGACATGGCCCACTGGTTCGGCCAGGACTGGGCGGCGAAGTTCCCCGAGTTCGGCGGCTTCGACCTGCTGCTGGAGGCCGGTCGCTACGGCGTGCTCAAGCCCGACCCGTCGGTGTTCCGATGGGCGCTCGGGCAGCTGCGGGAAGAGCCCGAGAGCTGCCTGTTCGTCGACGACCTGCCCTCGAACCTGGCCGGGGCGCGTGCCGTGGGCATGGAGACCGAGCACTTCGCGGTCGGCGACCCGGCGGGCTCGGTCCAGCGCATCCTCGACCGCGTGGGCCTGCACCCGTCCCGCTCCAGCCACCGCGTGTTCCGGCCCTGACGCCCGATCTGGAGGCACTGATGATCCTGCACCTCGTCCGTCACGGCGAGACGGCCAGCTACGAAAGCGACGCCGGTCTCACCGAACGCGGAATCGAGCAGGCCCGGGCGCGTGGCGAAAGCCTCGCGGCCGAACTTCCCGACGGCGCGGCGGTTTCCGTCGCCTACGCACCCACCGCGCGCGCCCAGCAGACCGCTGACGTGCTGCACTCGACTCTCGCCACCGCGCCCCGGCTCAGGCTCGGCGGCAACGACGTCGCGCCGGAGTTCCGCAACCTCCAGCTCCGCGTCGACGGCCAGGACTACGAACCCACCCAAGTCCGTGAGCTCATCCCCACCGCGGGCGGCGCCGGCTGGGCCGAGGAGGCCCGCAAGTTCTGGCAGGCCCACGAAGACGGCGACGCGATGGGGTTCTGGCTGCAGACCCCGCTGATCTGGCACGAATCGCCGGACGCCGTCGTGCGCCGGTTCCTCGACGCGGCGGCGGCCGCGGCCGACCGAGTGCCGGCCGACGAGCACCTCGCCGTCGCCACGCACTCCGGGTGCATGCGCGCGGTCGTCGCGTGGGCGGCCGGGCGCGACCTCGGGGAACCCGACAACGCCGAGGAAGTCGTCCTCGTGCCCACCGGCGGGTCCGTCGCGGTCACCTACCGCGGCGAGACCTGGCACCGCGCCGTGCCCGAGCACGCGTGAACAGTTCCGACGAAAGGAAACCAGTGATGCCGCAGGGAACCCCGGGGGCGTTGCGCAACTTCATCGGGGGCGAGTTCGTCGACGGCCCCCGCACCTTCGCCAAGGTGAGCCCCGTCGACGGGTCGCTGATCGCGCACGTCCACGAGGCCGACCAGGAGCTCGTCGACCGCGCGGTGCGCAGCGCGCGGCAGGCGCTGAACGGCGCGTGGGGCAAGACCACGGCGACCGAGCGCGTCGCCCTGCTGCGGCGGGTCGCGGACCGGATCGAGGAGCGCTTCGACGACCTGCTCGCTGCCGAGATCGCCGACACCGGCAAGCCCGTGGCGCTGGCCACGAACCTCGACGTACGGCGCGCGTCGGCCAACTTCCGCGCGGCCGCGGACATCATCGCGGGCACCGGGCTCGACTCGTTCCTCACCGACGTGGCGACCGGGCAGGCGCTGAACTACGCGATCCGCAAGCCACTGGGTGTAGTGGGCGTGATCGTGCCGTGGAACCTGCCGTTGCTGCTGCTGACGTGGAAGGTCGCGCCGGCGCTCGCGAGCGGCAACGCCGTGGTGGTGAAGCCGTCGGAGGAGACACCGTCGAGCGCCACGCTGCTGGCGGAGATCCTGGCCGAGGCGGGGATGCCCGCCGGGGCGTTCAACGTCGTACACGGGTTCGGTCCCGCGTCGGCGGGCGAGTTCCTGACGACGCACCCGGACGTCGACGGGATCACCTTCACCGGCGAGTCGGCCACCGGCTCGGTGATCATGCGCGCGGTCGCGCCCCACGTGCGGCCGGTGTCGTTCGAGCTGGGCGGGAAGAACGCCGCGGTGGTGTTCGACGACGCCGACCTCGAGCGCGCGGTCGACGGGCTCGAACGGTCCGTGTTCACCAACACCGGGCAGATCTGCCTGTGCACCGAGCGCGTCTACGTGCAGCGCGGCGTCTTCGACGAGGTCGCCGCCGGCCTGGTCGAGCGGGCGAAGGCGCTGCGGTTCGGCCGGCCCGACGACCCGGCCACCACGACCGGTCCGCTCATCTCGCAGACACATCGCGAGAAGGTCATGTCGTACTACGCCGTGGCCGAGAAGGAAGGCGCCGAGCTCCTCGTCGGCGGCGGCATCCCGGACCTCGGCGCGGACCTCGCCGGTGGCGCGTGGGTCGAGCCCGCGCTGTGGACCGGCGTGGACAACTCCGCCCGCGTGGTGCGCGAGGAGGTGTTCGGGCCGGTCGCGACCCTGATCCCGTTCGACACCGAGGACGAGGCGATCCGCTTGGCCAACGACACGTCGTACGGCCTCGCGTCTTCGGTGTGGACCACGAACCTCGAGCGCGGCCACCGCGTCGCCGCCGCGATGCGCGTGGGCATGTCGTGGGTGAACACGTGGTACCTGCGGGACCTGCGGTCGCCGTTCGGCGGCGTCGGGCTTTCGGGCATCGGCCGCGAAGGCGGCGTGCACTCGCTGCACTTCTACAGCGAGCCCACCAATATCTGCATCCAACTGTGAGGGCTTCCTCGATGACAACGACCAAAACCGCCTTCACGACCGCGGTGGACACCGCGGCCGGGCGGCTGCTGCGCGCCGAGCAGACGCGCACTCCCGTCGAACCGGTGCGGGACCTGATCGGCGACGCGGACATCGACCTCGCCTACGCGGTGCAGGCGGCAGTGCTGGAGCGCAAGCTCGCGGCGCCGGGCCGGCGCGTGGCGGGCCGCAAGATCGGCCTGACGTCGGCGGCCGTGCAGAAGCAGTTCGGCGTGTTCCAGCCCGACTTCGGCGTGCTGCTCGACGACATGGTCTTCGGGGACCGCGCCGAGCTGCCGCTGGGGAAGTTCCTGCAGCCGCGCGTCGAAGGCGAGGTCGCGTTCGTGCTGGGCGCCGACCTCCCGGCCGGCGCGACGCTGGTCGACGTGCTGCGCGCGACGGAGTTCGTGCTGCCGGCCATCGAGATCGTCGACTCGCGCATCGCCGGGTGGGACATCAAGATCGCCGACACCGTGGCGGACAACGCGTCCAGCGGCGCGGTCGTGCTCGGGACGACACCGAAGAAGCTTTCCGACGTCGACCTGCCGGCGCTGGGCCTGAGCCTGGAGCACGGCGGCGAACCCGTGTCGACGGGCGTGGGCGCGGCTTGTCTCGGGTCGCCCGCCAACGCCGTGGCGTGGCTCGCCGCCGAGGTCGCCCGGCGTGGTGCGCCGCTGCGCGCGGGTGAGGTCGTGCTCGCCGGCGCGTGGGGGCCGATGGTGGCGGTGCCGGAACCCGGCACCTACCTGGCCCGCTTCGAAGAGGTGGGCGAAGTGCGCGTGACCTTCACCGGGGAGGACGCCTGATGGCCACACCCGTCGCGATCATCGGGTCCGGCAACATCGGCACGGACCTGATGTTCAAGGTCAAGCGCCTGTCGGACCAGCTGGAAGTCGCCGCCCTCGTCGGCATCGACCCCGCGTCCGACGGCCTCGCCCGCGCCCGGCGGCTCGGGATCGCCACCACGTCCGACGGGGTGGAGGGGCTCGTCAAGCTGCCGGAGTTCGCCGGCGTGCGGCTGGTGTTCGATGCGACCTCGGCCGGCGCGCACCGCCACAACTACGAGGTGCTGCGCGAGTACGGCCTGCCGATGGTGGACCTGACGCCGGCGGCGATCGGCCCGTACGTGGTGCCGCCGGTCAACCTCGACGCCCACCTCGGAGCGGCGAACGTCAACATGGTCACGTGCGGCGGCCAGGCGACCACGCCGATCGTCGCCGCGGTTTCGGCGGTGACTCCCGTGGCGTACGCGGAGATCGTCGCGTCCATCGCGTCGCGCTCGGCCGGGCCGGGCACGCGGGCGAACATCGACGAGTTCACGGAGACGACCGCGCGGGCGCTCGAAGTCGTGGGCGGCGCCGAGCGGGGCAAGGCCGTGATCATCCTCAACCCGGCCGAACCCGCGATGAAGATGCGGGACACGGTCTTCTGCCTGGTCGAACAGTCCTCAATGGACGAAGCCGCGGTGAGGGGCTCCATCGAGGACATGGTGGCGCAGGTGCAGAAGTACGTTCCTGGCTACCGGCTGAAGCAGCAGGTGCAGTTCGACGCGGTGGACCACCCGTTCGTGCCGGGGCTCGGGCGGGCGTTCCGCGGGGTGAAGGTGTCGGTGTTCCTCGAGGTGACCGGCGCGGGGCACTACCTGCCGGACTACGCGGGGAACCTGGACATCATGACGTCCGCGGCCCTGCGCACGGCCGAACGCCTGCTGGAGCTCAAGGAAGGGGCGACGCGGTGACGGAGCAGTTGTACGTCCAGGACGTGACGCTGCGGGACGGCATGCACGCGATCGGGCATCAATACTCGGTCGAGCAGGTGCGGACGATCGCGGCGGCGCTGGACGCGTCCGGGGTCGCGGCGATCGAGGTCGCGCACGGCGACGGGCTGGCCGGTTCGAGCGTGATCTACGGCCACGGCGCCGCCGCGGATTCCGGGTGGATCGCGGCGGCGGCTTCCGTGGTTTCGCGGGCCAAGCTCACCACGTTGCTGCTGCCGGGTGTGGGCACCATTGACGACCTGCGGGCCGCGCGGGACCTCGGGGTGTCGAGTGTGCGGATCGCGACGCACTGCACTGAGGCGGACATCGCGATCCAGCACATCCGGTGGGCACGGGAGAACGGCATGGACGTCGCCGGGTTCCTGATGCTGAGTCACCTGAACACGCCTGACGGACTGGCTTCACAGGCCAAAATCATGGAGGACGCGGGCGCGCACTGCGTGTACGTCACCGATTCCGGTGGACGCCTGACCATGAGCGACGTCGCCGCGCGGGTTGACGCGTATCGCGAGGTGCTCGACCCCGGCACGCAGATCGGGATCCACGCCCACGAGAACCTGTCGTTGTCGGTGGCCAACAGCGTCACCGCGGTCGAGCACGGTGCGTACCGCGTGGACGCTTCGCTGGCCGGCCAGGGTGCGGGCGCGGGGAACACGCCGATCGAAGCGTTCATCGCCGTCGCCGACCTGCTCGGCTGGGACCACGGCTGCGACCCGTTCGGCCTGCAGGACGCCGCCGAGGACCTCGTCCGTCCACTTCAGACTCGCCCGGTGCGCGTGGACCGCGAGACGCTGCCCCTGGGCTACGCCGGCGTCTACTCCAGCTTCCTCCTGCACGCCGAACGTGCGGCGAGCCGCTACGGCCTCGACGCGCGCGACATCCTCGTCGAGGTCGGACGGCGTGGCTTGGTCGGCGGCCAGGAGGACATGATCGTCGACGTCGCCCTCGACCTCACGGAGGCGGCCCGATGACCGCACACGTCGGCGAGCTCGCCACCCGCCTCGATGACGCCGCGCGCGACCGCGTGGCCGAGCAGCAGTTGTCGGCCGATCACGACCTGTCGCTGGCCGAGGCGTACGCGGTGCAGCACGCGCTGGTGTCGCGACGGCTCGGGCGCGGGGAGACGCGGGTCGGCGTGAAGCTCGGCTTCACGAGCCGGGCCAAGGCGGCGCAGATGGGCGTGTCCGAGGTGATCATCGGGCAGCTGACCTCCCGGATGCACGTCGAAGAGGGCGCGGAGATCTGGCTGGGCGCGTATGTGCACCCGCGGGTCGAGCCCGAGATCGCGTTCCGGCTGGCGCGCAACATCGATCCGCAGCTGTGGACGGGCAACGTGACCGAAGCCGTCAACGCTGTCGCGCCCGCGGTCGAGATCATCGACTCGCGCTACCGCGATTTCCGGTTCAACCTCGCCGACGTGGTGGCGGACAACACTTCGGCGTCGGGGTTCGTGGTCGGTGCCTGGCAGCCGTTGCCCGCGTCACTGGACAACCGCGGGATGGTCCTCGAACTCGACGGCCGCCTTGTCCAAAGTGGCTCCAGCTCGGCGATCCTCGGTGACCCGCTGCGCGCGGTGGCCGCGGCGATCCGCATGGCCGGACGGCACGACATCCCCCTGCGCGCAGGTGACGTGCTGCTGGCCGGCGCGGGGACCCCGGCCGTCGCGCTGGTCGCGCCCGGCACCGTCAGCGCGACGGTGTCCGGGCTCGGCCGCGTGCGGTTCCGCGTGACGTCCGTCCGATGATGAGGAGGAATTCATGAGTGACGCCAGGACCGTCGCCGGCAAGGCGACGCCGCGGGGCCGGTTCCCGCACCTCAAGGTGGCGGGCGGGTTCGTCTACGTGTCCGGCACGAGCAGCCGCCGGCCGGACAACACCATCGCGGGCGCCGAAGTCGACGAGTTCGGCGCGACGCGGCTGGACATCGAGGCGCAGACTGCGGCCGTGATCGAGAATTTGCGGGATCTGCTCGCGGAGGTCGGCGCGGGGTTGGCGGACCTCGTCCAGGTCACGGCTTACCTCGTGAGCATGAACGACTTCCGGGCCTACAACGAGGTTTACGCGCGGTACTTCGATGAAAACGGGCCGACGCGCACGACAGTGGCCGTGCACCAGCTGCCGCATCCGCACCTGCTGATCGAAATGCAGGCTGTGGCGCTGCTGCCGCGAGACTGACCAGGGCTGACGGCCCTCCGGCGGGAGGGCCGTCAGCGCGTCCACGCCGGTGCGGCGCTGATGAGCCGGGCGCTGATCAAACCGGCGGCATGGGTGACCGACGCGCGGGCCGACTCGACCACGGCCGTGGTGAACATCCCGGCCGGCCCGGACAGCGAGACGCCTCCTATCGGCGTGCCCGAGGAGTCGAAGATCGGTGCCGCGACCGACGTCCGGCCCTGCTGGACAGACCGTGAGGCCAGGAATCCGTCCTGCCGGGCCTGTGTGAGTTCGGCTTCGAGCTGCTTCAGGTCCGGCGCTGGCACGGCGCTTTCGGCGCAGCACTTCTCGACGTGCGCCACGACCTTGTCGAACGGCAGCCAGGACAGCGCCACCTTGCCGCAGACCGTGAGGTGCGCCGGCGCTCGCTGGCCCACCTGGTTGGCCGCGGGCACGTGCGACGGACTGGAGTTGCGGTCCAGGTAGACGATCCAGCCCTGCGTGAGCTGGCACAGGTGCGCGTCCTGCTCGGGCGCGCGGACCAGCGAGTCGAGGATGCCTTCACCGGCTCGCAGCAGACCTGTGCGCTCGATGATCTGGCCCGCGAGCTCGAGCAGCAGCGGGCCGAGCTGGTAACCGCCGCCGGCGCCTTCGAGCATGCCTTCGGAGACGAGCGTGCGGCACAGCTCGTGCGCGGTGCTGCGGGGGATCCCCGCGCGGGCCGACACCTGTCGAACAGACAGGACACCCACCGTCGGGCTGAAGGCGCGCAGCACCTTGCACGCCTTCGCGACCGAAGCCACGCCACCACGTGATTCGTCGTTCGTCATTCCACCACGATAAGTGCGATTTCGAACGGTTCCATCAAATGTGTCCCGCGCCGCCGGACACGAACGCTGACTTCTCGGGCGCTCGCTCCTACCGTCATCGCCACCGCACCCGGCGCGCCAGGCAAAGGAGCCCTCGATGTTCAGCTACACCGCCAATCCGGCTCGGGTCGTCTTCGGCGCGGGCACGATCACCACGCTGGCCGACGAGGTGCGCCGGCTCGGGCCGTCGCGCGTGTTGCTGCTGGGGATTCCTTCGCTGGCGGGTCCGGTGGACCGGGTCGCGGAGGCGCTGGGTTCGCTGCTCGCCGCGCGGTTCGACGAGGCCGCGATGCACACACCGGTGGACGTGACGGAGCGCGCACTGGCGGTTGCGGTAGAGAACAATGTGGACTGTTTGCTGGCGATCGGCGGCGGTTCCACGACCGGTCTGGCGAAGGCGATCGCGTTGCGTACGGATCTGCCGCAGATCATCGTGCCCACGACCTACGCCGGCTCGGAGATGACCCCGGTGCTCGGCGAGACGGCCGACGGGCGCAAGACCACGCAGACCACACCCAAGGTGCAGCCCGAAGTCGTCGTCTACGACGTGGACCTCACCCTGAAACTGCCGGTCCAGGTGTCGCTCACCAGCGGCATCAACGCCATGGCCCACGCCGTCGAGGCCCTCTACTCGCCCGACGCCAACCCGATCGTCGACCAGTTCGCGCTCGAAGCGATCCGGCTGCTCGCCTCCGCCCTCCCCCGCATCGCCGCCGATCCGTCCGATGTGGACGCCCGCAGCGAAGCCCTGCGCGCCGCCTGGCTGGCCGGGACCTGCCTGGGCTCGGTCGGCATGGCCCTGCACCACAAGCTCTGCCACACCCTCGGCGGCAGCTTCGACCTGCCACACTCCGAGACCCACACCGTGGTCCTGCCCTACGCCATGGCCTACAACACCACCGGCGCCCCCGACGCCCTGCGCCGCATCGCCGACGTGCTCGGCACACCCGACGCCGCGACCGGCGTCTACGACCTCATCGCCAGCCTGCCCGTCCCGCACTCACTGGGCGAGCTCGGGTTCACCGAGAACGACATCGCCACAGCCGCCGAGATCGCCACCGCCAAGCCCTATCCGAACCCGCGCGACGTCACCCGCGACGGCATCGAAGACCTGCTGCGCCAAGCCTGGGCCGGCACCCGCCCCGCACCCGCCGAAGGCAGCAAGCCCGACCTGCGCAGCCTCACCAGCGAGGTCGTGGAGAGCTTCGCCGCCACTCCGGACACCCGCCTGCGCGAACTCCTCCAGGAACTCGTCCGGACCCTGCACTCCTATGTGGTCCGCACCGACCTCACCCAGGAGGAGTGGGAGTACGCCATCGGGTTCCTGACCCGCACCGGCCAGATCTCCGACGACAAGCGCCAGGAGTTCATCCTCCTGTCCGACACCCTCGGCGTCTCCAGCGTCGTCGACGTGCTCACCAACTCCCGCACCCCCGACACCACCCCGTCAGCTGTGCTCGGGCCGTTCTACGTGCAGGGCCCGCCCGAGACCGCCCAGGGCGCCGACCTCGCCGACGGCCTGCCCGGCACTCCCCTGTGGACCGACGTCACCGTCACCGACACCCACGGCACCCCCGTCGCCGACGCCATCGTCGACGTCTGGCAGTCCAATGAGGACGGTTTCTACGACGTGCAGCTCCCCGACGTCGACGGCCCGGTACTGCGCGCCCGCTTCCGCACCGACGCCGAAGGCCGGCTCAAGTTCTGGACGATCGTGCCGTCCAAATACCCCATTCCCACTGACGGCCCCGTCGGGCACCTGCTCGACTCGGTCGGGCGCCACCCGTTCCGCGCGCCGCACCTCCACTTCCTCATCGCCAAACCCGGTTACCGCACGCTGGTCACCCAGCTGTTCGTCGCGGGCGGCGACTACCTCGACTCCGACACGGTGTTCGGCGTGAAGTCCGGCTTGATCGTCGACTTCGCCGAGCAGTCCGGCCCCGCGCCCGACGGCCGCGAGCCCGCGAACGGCTGGCGCCGCCTCGACTTCACCTTCCGCGTCTCCCCCACCCACTGAGCAGAGCGCCAACGCACCTCCGGTGCCGGCGAAGTCGGTATAAACCCCGTTCAAGGGAACACGAAATGACCAACACCATCCCCAGCTCGGCCGAACTCATCGCCCGGGCCGACGCCTTGCGATCCCAGCTCTGGGGAGACGCCCCGGAGGTCGACCGCACCCGCCGGCTGACCGACCGGAACTTCGCCGCGATGCGCGACGCGCGGCTGATGCAGCTCTTCACGCCGCGGCGCTTCGGCGGCCTGGCCGCGGACATGCGCACCTACTTCGAAGTCACCGCCGCCCTCGGGCGCGGGTGTTCGTCGTCCGCGTGGGTCGCCGGGGTGCTCAACGCCGGCAACTGGATGGTCGCGCAGTTCTCCGAGCAGGCCCAACAGGAAGTCTGGGGCACCGACCCGCTGGCCACGTCGTGCAGCATCCTGCAGCCGACCGGCGAAGCCGAGATCGTCGACGGCGGGATCAGGCTCAACGGCAAGTGGGCCTACTCGTCGGGCTCGAACCACTGCGACTGGGCGATCGTCACGTACCCGAGCCCGAACGCGGTCAAGCCCGAGATGATGCTCGCGCTCCTGCCGATGAGCGACGTCGAGGTCGAGGACACCTGGTTCGTCACGGGTATGCGTGGCACCGGCAGCAACACGATCGTCGCGCGTGATCTGTTCGTCCCAAACCATCGGGTGCTCCCGCTGATGCCGAGCTTCCGCGGCGAGAACCTCGGCGCCCCCGACGCCGTGCACCGCACGGCGCTGGCCGGCGTGCTGCCCGTGTCGCTGATGGGCTCGCAGATCGGTGCGGCCGAAGCGGCGCTGGAGTTCGTGATCGAGAAGGCCCCCAAGCGCCAGATCACCGCGTCGACGTACTCGGTCCAGGCGCAGTCGGTCGGGTTCCAGGTGGACCTCGCCGAAGCGGCGACCACGATCAAGGCGGCGCGCCTGATCGGCCGGCAGGCGGCGGACACCCTCGACGAGCACGCCGCCGAAAGCGACCTCCCCGACGAGACCATCCGTTCGGGGCTGCGCATGGACATGGCGTGGGCCGTGAAACGCGCCTGCGAAGGAGTGGACCGGCTCGTGACCGCCCACGGCACGTCGGCGTTCGGCGAGTTCAGCCCGCTGCAGCGCATCTGGCGCGACACGGGCGTCGCCACGCGGCACGCGGCCTTCAACATCCGCATCTCGCAGGAGATCTACGCGAAGGCCCTGCTGGGCCTCAACCCGTATGAGATCAGTTTCCTCGTCTGAATTCACGGAGCACCAAGGAGAAGCTCGATGTCCGAAGACCTGCCGCGGCAGTTCCGCGAAGTGATGGCACGGGTGGCCACGCCGGTTTCCGTGGTGACGGGACTGGCTCCCGACTACACCCCTTACGGCAGCACGGTGAGTGCGTTCGCCTCGCTGTCGATGGAACCGCCGATGGTTCTGGTGTCCCTCGTCAAGTCGTCCCGGCTCCTGCGCGTCATCCGGCAGTCGGGCCGGTTCGGGCTCAACATCCTCGGCTCGTCGCATTCCCAGCTGGCCCGCACGTTCGCCACCAACCTCACGCCGGAGGAGAAGTTCGACGGCGTCGAGTGGGACGTCGAGGGCGAGGTGCCGCGGCTGGCGGGCGCGCTGAGCTGGCTCGCGTGCTCCGTCGAGCAGGACGTGGAAGGCGGGGACCACATCGTGCTGTTCGGTTCGGTCCTGTCGCTGTGCAGCTGCGCGGGCGAACCGCTCACCTACCACCGCCGTTCGTTCGGCACGCACGCGACGCTCGAACGCTGATGGCCGGGGACGAGCCCGTCGAGCGCCTGACGATCGGGGCGCTGGCCCAGGCTACGGGCGTCACCGCTTCGACACTGCGCTACTGGGAGAAGATCGGCTTGCTGCCCCCTCCGGAGCGCGTTTCGGGTCAACGGCGCTACCCCGCATCGGCGGTCGGGCTCGTCAAGTTGCTCCTGCTGCTGCGCGATTCCGGATTCTCGCTGTTCGAAGCGAAGGAGCTCGTGACGGCCCGCGCGATGCCGCCGCACACCTGGCGTGAACTCCAGCAACGCAGGCTCGCGGAACTCGACGAGCGCATCGCTTCAGCCCAAGCCGCCCGGGCCGAGATCACGAGCGGGCTCGCGGGAATCTTCGGCAGCGCACCGAACTGAACCAGGGCACCGAATCGAAGACTTCCGCTGGGGGCGCCGACCTCGTCGACGCCCCCAGCCCGCTACGCGGTGGCCGCCACCTCGTTCTCCGCAGCCGCACGCCGGACCCTCACCGTGCGGAAGATCGGCGGCAACGCGGCCAGGATCGCCAGCACGACCGTGGCCAGGCCGATCAGCGCCGCGCGCTCACCCGCGCCGTACCACGGCAGATCGAGTCCGCTGTCGAGCGAAATCACACCCGGGCCGCTGAAGGCGAACGAAATCGCCATGATCGCCAGGGTGAGCGGGTACTCGCCGCCGCCCAGCGAGTTCCAGAGCGCGCCGCTCTTCGCGCTCATGGCGAAACCCGCCACCAGCATCGTGCCGGCGCCGATGGCCGCGCCGAGTGGCGTGGCGAAACCGACGACGATCAGCAGCGCCGCACTCAGCTCACACCAGGCGGCGAGCTTCGCCAGCGGCCGCGCCGGCACCTGCCCGAGTGCCGTGAAGACGGCCGCGATCCCGTCCAGGCCCGGGCCCCGGAACCACCCGCGCAGCTTCTGGGTGGCGTGCGCGTACAGGATGAACGCCACCAGCAGCCGCAGGAGCAAGAGACCGACATCGGCCATCGTCACACTCATTTCCAGGTACCTCCGAACTAGAATCACCGTCGTCGGCGAAACGCAAATCGCGAGACGCTCAGCCGAAATGCACTGAGCGCGAGAACCGTGCCACGGTCGTTCCCGGGAATCCAGGTATTCGTCCCCCAGAACTGGACACGGCATTTGATATCCGAAATCGACGACAGTAAGTTTCCGACCGCCGGTCGCGGTCGCGCCGCTTCGCCCACATCGCGAGAAGTCGTGTCCGGCCTCGCTGGACACCGGTGCTGACTTCGACGCTCGGCGCACCTAGCGTCTGCGCCATGGCACCCGTCTTCCTGCTCACGCCCGGCACCGACGCCGGGCGTCCGGATGTGGCCGGGACGCTCACACCGTCAATTCAAAGGATCGGCACACCGCACGCGGAGTCGGATTCGACAAATTGAACGGCGCACCTGGTCGACGACGCCATGAACAGTGCGACTAAGGAGAATTCATGACCACGGAATCCGCTGCGCCTGTCGCGCAGAAGGTGCCCAGCCGGGAAGAGCTGGTCGAGCGTGCGAACAGCCTGCGTGCTCAGCTGTGGGAAGCCGCCCCGGAAGTCGACCGCGAGCGCCGCCTGAAGACCGCGAACTTCGAGGCCATTCGTGATGCCGGGCTGATCCAGCTGTTCGTGCCGAAGCGGCTCGGCGGGTTCGACGCGGGCATGCGGACCTTCCTCGAGGTGACGATCGCGCTCGGTCGCGGCTGCGCCTCGTCGGCCTGGGTGACCGGGGTCCTCAACACCGGCAACTGGTGGGCCGCCAGCTACTCCGAGCAGGCGCAGGACGAGGTCTGGACGACGAACCCCTTCGCCACCACCGCCGGCGTGCTGGCTCCCACGTCCGAGGTCGAGGTCGTCGAAGGCGGCGTGAAGCTCAACGGCAAGTGGGGCTACGCCTCGGGCTCGAACCACTGCGACTGGGCCAGCGTCTGCTATCCGAGCGTGGTTCCCGGCCGCCGCGACCTGAACCTCGCGCTGGTGCCGATGAAGGACCTCACGGTCGAAGACACGTGGTTCATCGCCGGCATGCGCGGCACGGGCAGCAACACCCTCGTCGCCCGCGACGTGTTCGTGCCCGAGCACCGGCTGCGCTCGGCCACCGGGCTGTTCAACGGCGACCACGTGCACACGGGCCCGAACGTCAGCCACCGGGTCAGCCTCGCGGGCCTGGCCTCGCTCTCGCTCGCCGGTGCCCAGCTCGGCCAGGCTCAGGCGGCGTTGGACTACGTGATCGAGAAGGCGCCGAAGCGGTCCATCACGACCACCACGTACTCGTCGCAGTCGGAGTCGGTCGGGTTCCAGATCGACGTCGCGGAGGCGTCGGCCATGATCGCCGCGGCCGTCAAGTCCACTCAGGACGCGGCCGACCAGCTCGACGACTACGCGGCCAAGGGCGAGCACCCGCCCGAGGTCGTGCGCACGGGCCTGCGCGTGGGCATGGCGCGCGCGATGCGCCAGACCTTCCACGCCGTCGACCTCCTGATGACCGCGCACGGTTCGTCGGCCTTCGCCGAGGTGAACCCGTTGCAGCGCATCTGGCGCGACGCCGGGGTCGCGTCGCGGCACGCGGCGTTCAACATGCGCGTCAGCCAGGAACTGGCGGGCAAGTCCCTGCTCGACCAGAACCCGAGCTCCGTCAGCTTCCTCGTCTGAAAGGACAACTCGATCGTGATCGACGTTCACGCACACTGGTTTCCCCCCGCACTCACCAAGGAGTTCGACCGAGTCGCCGGTAAGAAGGTCTGGCCCGAGCACAGCCCCGAGCTGATCCAGCGGGTCGAAGAGCTCGAAGCCGACGGCGTGAACCTGCAGGTGCTCGGGCTCGGCCACAACCAGCCGTACTTCGAAGACGCGAGCAAGTCCTTGCACTGCGCGAAGTTCGCGAACGACCTCTACGCCGAGGCGGCCGACTTCGACGGCCGGCTCGAAGCCTTCGGCGCGATTCCCCTCCCGCACACGGAGCAGGCCATCGCGGAGGCGGTCCGCTGCCTCGACGAACTCCACTTCGCCGGGATCGGCCTGGGCACGACCGCCATCGGCACTTCGCTTGACGACCCCGCCTACGAGGAACTCTGGGCCGAGCTCAACCGCCGCCGCGCGGTCATCTTCGTGCACCCGGTCGGCACGCCCGACACGTTCTCCACCGGGCTCGACGCGTTCATGATGGGGCCGAAGTACGGCGGCCCCATGGAGGCCACGCTGGCGACGACGCACCTGGTCGTGTCGGGTGTGACGCAGCGGTACCCGGACATCCGGTGGATCATCGGCACGATGGGTGGCTCGATCGGCTACCTCTGGCGGCGGTTCGAGGAGATCACCGAGTCGATCCACCAGGACCAGTGGCTGGAGACCAATCCCCGCCAGGAGCTCAAGAAGCTGTACTACGACACCACGCTGACCGACGACCCGGCCGCGATCAAGTTCTTCGCCGACTCCTTCGGCGCGGACCGGCTCGTACTCGGTACGGACGCTCCCCGTGTGCGCGCCGGTGACTGGGCGAACCGGATCAAGGCGGTCCCCGGTTTCGACGAGCAGCAGCTGCGTGGCGTGCTCAACGACACCGCGGCGTCGCTCGGGATCGGGAAATAGCCGTTCCCTCGAATCCCTCGAATCCGGGCACGGCTCAGGCATCCGCCGGGGCGAATCTCTCGGGAGATTCGCCCCGGCGGTCGCGGTGGCCGGCGTGGTCAGTGACCTCGTTTGACGTGCTGCACAGCCGCGGTTTCCTCCGGTGGGTCGGGTGTCAGGAGTGAGCCGGGCACGGCGTGGCCGGCGGCGCCGAGTTTGTTCATCTTCTTGGGGACCGTGGCGCCCTGGTAGTCGAGCGGGATGGGGTGGCCGTGGTCGTCCACCGGGCCGAGGGGCTGGTGGATTTCCAGGTAGCCGCCCGAGGGCGAGCGGGTGATGATGCCCGTCTCGATGCCGTGTTCGAGGACCTCGCGGTCGGCGCGTTGCAGGCCCAGGCAGATGCGGTAGGTGAGGAAGTAGGCCAGCGGCGGCACGATCAGCACGCCGATGCGGCCGGCCCAGGTGGTCGCGTTGAGGGAGATGTCGAACTGGTCGGCGATGATGTCGTTGAAGCCGGACAGCTCGATCACCAGGAAGAAGCCCAGCGCCATCATGCCCAGAGACGTGCGGACGGGCGCGTCGCGCGGGCGTTGCAGGATGTTGTGGTGCGCGGTGTCCTTCGACAGCCGCCGCTCTATCCACGGATAGGACAGCAGCAGTGTGAACAGCAGCGGCATCCCGATGGCGCCGGGGAAGAACACTGCCGGGATCGTGTAGTTCCCGAGGTAGACCTCCCAGGCGGGCCAGATGCGCAGCAGTCCGTCGGCCCACGCCAAATACCAGTCCGGTTGCGAGCCCGCCGAGACCTGCGACGGGTTGTACGGGCCGATGTTCCAGATCGCGTTGATCTGGAACATCCCGGCCAGCAACGCGATGACGCCGGTGACGATCGTGAAAAACGCCCCCGCCTTCAGCGCGAACGCCGGGAAGATCCGGATGCCGACGACGTTTGTTTCCTTGCGCTTCACGCCGGGGAACTGGGTGTGTTTCTGGTACCAGACGATCGCGAGGTGTGCGGCGATCAACGCCAGCATGATGCCCGGGATGATCAGGATGTGGACCGTGTAGAGCCGCGGGATGATCTGATTACCCGGGAACTCGCTGCCGAACACGGCCCAGTGGATCCACGTGCCGATCACCGGGATCGACAGGATGATCCCCGACAACGTCGCCCGGATCCCGGTGCCCGACAGCAGGTCGTCGGGCAGCGAGTAGCCGAAGAAGCCTTCGAACATGCCCAGGATCAGCAGCGTCGCGCCGATCAGCCACGTCGCTTCGCGCGGCCGCCGGAACGCGCCCGTGAAAAACACCCGGCACATGTGCACCGACATCGCCGCGATGAAGATCAGCGCGGCCCAATGGTGCACCTGCCGCACGAACAACCCACCCCGGACTTCCATCGAAATGTCCAACGTGCTGGCAAAGGCCCGCGACATCTCCAGACCCTGCATGTTCGTGTACACGCCGTGGTAGGTGACCGCTTGCATCGACGGGTCGAAAAACAGCGTCAGGTAGACACCGCTGAGCAGCAGCACGATGAACGCGTACAGCCCGATCTCGCCCAGCAGAAACGACCAGTGCGTCGGGAACACCTTGTTCATCTGGTGCCGCAGGCCCTTGGACACGTGGTAACGGTCGTCGACCGCCTTCGCCACCACGCCGGCGGCCTTGAGCGCGCCCGGGTCGGACTTGGTCGGACTGGTCAGTGAGCTCATGTGATCCTCACTCGCCTACGCAGGACGGCCACCGCGAACACGGCGCCCAACACTTCGACGACGGACAGCACCCCATTTGTGACAACTCCCGGCCCCAACCACGCTCCGAACACGAACGACAACACCATCGAGACGCCGAGCAACACCGCGCCCGACCGCCCGCGCGTGCGGAAGTGGCGCCAGATCCCCACCGCCGACAGCCCCAGGATCCCGACGGCCACACCCACCGACGCCACGCTCGGGTGCACCACCGCGCGGGCCACCACGCCGGCGCAGTGCAGCGCGACGATCACCGCCAGCACCCGATCGATCCATACCACCAGCGGGGGATCCTTCACCACGGCATGGCCGTTCACCCGCCGCGCGACCTCCGGCCCCGGCGTCATCGCTGCTCACCCGGAGTCGTGGTGTCCAGGGGAACCGCGGCCGACCGGACCAGGCCCAGTTGGACGGATTGGCGAGGCAACAGCGCGTCCAGCAGCCAGTCGACCGCCGTGCGGATGCGGTTGCCCGGCATGGCGAGCAGGTGGTAACCGCGCGTGACGAGCTTCGCGACCCAGCCCGACAGCGGGATGTGCAGCGGGTTGGCAGCGGCCTGCGCACCACCGAGGTCGACCACGAACCCCAGGTCGTGGTGCTTGTACTCGCGCGCGATGCCGAAGCCGAGGGAGGCGGCGACGTTGCGGCCGGCGAGAGTGCCCTGGCGGGTGGCGTGCTGGGCAGTCATGGCGGTGACCTCGCCGGGGCGGGTGAGGTCGGGGACGGCGGACGCCTCGCCGCAGGCGAAGATGCGGGGGTGGCCGGGGACGGCGAGGGTGGTGTCGACGACGAGGCGCCCGCGTTGCGTCTCGAAGCCGGCGCCGGCGACCAGCGGGTCCGGGCGGACACCGACGCACCACGCGATGGTGCGCGTCGGCACGAACTCGCCCGAGGTGAGCCAGACACCGTCGGTGGTGGCCTCGCGGACGGAGGTGCCCGTGAGCACCTCGACGCCACGCTTGCGGAGGACCCGATCCGCGGCCCGGGAAAGCCGCGGATCGAGCTCCGGCAGCACCTGGGGAGCGAGGTCGAGCAGCAGCCAGCGCGTCCGCTGCCCTTCGAGCTCCCGGTGCCGCCGCTGGATGGCCTTCGTGAACAGCGGGCCCTGGGCAGCCACCTCGGTCCCGGTGTAGCCGGCGCCGACCACGACGAACGTGCACCGCGCGTCGCGCTCCTCCGGTGAATCACTGGCGGCGGCCAGCTCCACCTGCCGGATCACGTGGTCGCGGAGGTACAAGGCTTCGGCGACACCGCGGAAACCGTGCGCATGTTCGGCGACGCCGGGGATCGGCAGGAGCTTGGTGACGCTGCCCCCGGCAATGATCAGGCGGTCGTAACGAAGCTCGTGGACCGCGCCCTCGGGGTCCGTATAGGACAGTCGATCTTTTTCCGGCGCGATCGCCGTCACCGTGCCGAGAGCCAACCGGACATCGGGCAAGGCGGCCGGGAGCGACACCGTCACCCGCCGCGGGTCGACGACGGCGGCAGCCACTTCCGGAAGCAGCGGCAGGTACCGGAAGTAGTCCGTCTCGTTGACGATCACGATCTCGATCCCCGCCGCCTTCGGCAAAGACCGCCGCAACGCACGAGCGGCGCGGTAGCCGGCGACCCCGCCGCCCACGATGACGACTCTGGTCGGATCCCCGTCCATGCGTCCAGCCTTTCTCCACGAGAGCCTGACCCAGGTCAGCCTGCCACCGCGTGCCCGATTCGTACCCTCAGTCGTCCAACCACACAGGACACCGCAGAACCTGGATATTCAGTATCCAGATTCAAGTCACAAGCTCACGGCAAGCTTTCCTTGGCTCCTCATAACCAGGACATTAATCATCCCGATTAACCATGTCAAGAAGGGCGCGCGAGCCGGACGAACCGGCCCGCGCGCCCGAGAACTCTCAGCCCACCAACGCAGACGGGTGCTGCGCCAACGGCGTCACACTGACACTCATGTACTTGAACAACGGCAGGTTCCACAGCAGGTCGTGCAGCTCGCCGTTGTCCGAGACGTCGAACACACTCAGGTTCGAGTACTCACCCACGACCCGCCACAGGTGGACCCACTTCCCCTCCCGCTGCAGCTTCTGGCTGTGCGCCTTCTCCGTCGCCAGCAGCTCGTCCCGGAACCCGGGGTCGAGGTCCAGCGGCAACGAGACGTCCATCCGCACCGCGAACAACATGCCGGCCTCAGGCGGGGTCGAGCACGAAGTCGTACCGGACCTCTTCGCCGGCGCCCGACGAAGCCGCGGTCGGCGCGAGGATCAGCGCGTCCTTCACCGCCGTGGCGATGTCGTCGCCGACGTGCTCACCACCGTCGAAGTAGAGCTGCGTCGTGATCACCTGGTGCCCCGGCGCGTAAACCTTGATGTGCAGGTGCGCCGGACGCCACGCGTGCCAGCCGGCCGCGGCGATCAACGCGCCCGTCGCGCCGTCGGTCGGGATCTGGTACGGCGCCGGGTGGATCGTGTGGATCGAGAAATTGCCCTCGGCGTCCGTGGTGAAGCGGCCGCGCAGGTTCCACTCCGGGATGCCGGGCGCGAACTGCGAGTACAGACCGTCGTCGTCGGCCTGCCAGAAGTCCACCACCGCACCCGCGAGCGGTTCGCCCGCCACCGAGCGCGCCTGGCCGAAGAAGCGCAGCGGCTGCCCGCCCTCGCCTTCGCGCATCGGCAGGGTGCCTTCCGCGCCGAACTCCGGCGCACCCTCCACGTAGTACGGACCTTCGATGCTCCCGGCGGTCCCCTCGCGGCTGGCGTTCGCGACCTTCTCCACCTCGTGCTCGATGAACACGTCGAGGAACAGCGGCCACTCACCGTCTTCGCCGACCCGGATCAGCCACGCCTTGAAGGCGTTGTACTCGTCGTAGGTCAGCTGGTGCTTGCGGACGACCTCGTGCAGCGCGGCCAGCGCGTCCGTCGCGATCGCGTCCACGCGGGCCGCGTCCGCCGCGGCGGAACCCTTGGCCCGCTCCTGGAAACGCTCGGTCGCCGACGCACCCGAAGCTGCGGCTGTGGGCGAAACGACTTCAGTCATGGCAAATACCTCTCTTCGTGGTGGGAATCAGTCCTGGCGGTAGCGCGCGAGCTTGCCGTCGTCGAGCTGGATGCCGAGGCCGTGGCCTTGCGGCACGCGCAGCTCGCCGTGCTCGATGCGCAGGGGTTCGGCGAGCAGGTCGTCGGTCATGTCGAGGAAGTTCGACAGCTCACCGGCCCGCCGCGAGGTGAGCTCGAACGCGGCCCCGAACGTCGCCGCGCACAGCGAGCCGATCTGCCCGTCGATCTGGTTGCCGAGCACGACCTCGACGCCGAGCCCGGCACACAGGTTGAGAACCCGCTGCGAGTACGTGAAGCCGGTGCGGGCCGTTTTGATGCTGACGCCGTGCGCCGCGCCGGCCAGCAGCTCGCGCGTGACTTCGCCGGGCCGCGTCGCGCTTTCGTCTGCGTAGAGCGGGATCCGGCTCTGCGTGGCGAGCCACCGGCGACCGAGCACGTCGTCGGCCGGGCACAGCTCCTCGGCGAACAGCAGGCCGACGTCCTCGAGCGCCCGCAACGCGGCGGCCGACTCCGAGGCCGTCCAGCCGCGGTTGCCGTCGATGTAGAGCTCGACGTCGTCGCCGAGCGCGGCCCGCAGCGCGCGGCAGACGTCCACGTCGAGACGGATCGGCTTGCGGCCCACCTTCACCTTGAACGTGGTGATGCCGTAGAGGTCGCGCACGCGCTCGGCCTCGTCCACCATCTCGCCCGGCTGCGCGAACCCGACCATGTGGCACACGCGCATGCGGTCGGTGTAGCCGCCGAGCAGCTCGGTCACGGACACGCCGAGGCTCTGCCCGATGAGATCCCACAGCGCCATGTCGATCGCGCTCTTCGCGGCCGGGTTCCCCACCGTGCGGTCGAGTTTGGCGTGCACGGCCTCGCGGGCCAGCGGCGACATCCCCAGCAGCTGGGGCGCGAAAACCGAGTCGATGACGGCCTTGATCGAGCCCTGGGTCTCCCCGTAGGTGAACGGCCGGGGCGGGGCTTCGGCGGTCCCCACCAGACCCTCGTCGGTGTGCACCCGCACGAGGATGTGCGCGGCCGTGTCCACCTCGCCGCTCGCGAACCGCAGAGGTTTGCGGTACGGGATGGCGAACGGGATCGCCTCGATTTCGGTGACTTTCATCGCGGTCCTTTCACAGGGGCCGGATCAGCGCCTGATCAGCGGACTGCGCACCACGTGGGTGCCCGCGGCGCGGTCGGCGGAGTCGAAGAAGTCCTCGCGGTAGATGTCCCGGGGGAACAACCGCGCCTTCATCAGCGCCTTCATGGTGTCCGAGACCATGTCCGGGCTGCCGCAGATGTAGGCGACGTTCCCGCCCGCCCGGGGGAAGTCCTCGGCCAGCAGCGCCGGAACCCGTCCGGAACGTCCGTCCCAGTCGTCGCGCGAAAGCGCCGGCCGGTAGGTGAACCAGTCTGTGCGCGCTTCGAGCTCCTCGAAGTACTCCCGGTCGTAGAGATCGTCCTTGGTGGCCACTCCGTGGTACAGCGTGACCTGGTGTCCGCCGCCGTCCTCGTCGATGTGGCGGATCATCGACTTCAACGGCGCCAGCCCGGTGCCCGAACCGAGCAGCAGGATCGGCTGCGTCCGAAGTGGACGGAACGAGAATCGCCCGTACGGACCGGACAACGTCACGTCGTCACCGGCCTTCAGGCTGGAGAAGACCCAGCCGTCGGTGGCGACGCCGTTTTCCGAGCGCTTCACGTGCAGCTCGATCAGTGACCCGTTCGACGGCGTGCTGGCGATCGAGTACGGCCGCTGGTGCCCACCCGGCACGTCGAGCAGCACGTACTGCCCGGGGTTGAACCGCATCGGTTCCTCGAGCGCGAGCACCAGACGACGGACGTCGGGCGCGATCTCGTCGAGGCTGTCCACCCGGGCGCGGAAGTCGCGCACCGGGTGGACACCGACGCCCTCGTCCATGTCGACTTCACCCTCGAGCACCACGTCGCCGCGCGGCTGGGCCACGCAGATCAACGCGGCACCCTCGTCGCGCTCGCTTTCCAGCAACGCGTACGGCGACGCGTCGCCCAGGTCGACCTCACCGTCGAGGATCTGGGCCTTGCAGGTGCCGCACGTGCCGTGGGTGCACGCGTGCGGCAGCCAGATGCCCTCGCGCAGGCACGCGTCGAGCACGGTCTGGTCCTCCCGGCACTGAATCTCGGCGCCGATCGGTTCCACGCGGATGGTGTGCGTCGTCAAGACGAATTCTCCGTTCAGGCGGTGAACTGCAGCAGCGCCTTGTGGCCGATGCCGAGTTCGGTGAGCGGGGCTTCGGCGGAGCCGTCGAGTGGCCGGCCGTTCACCCGCCAGTCGCGCACCGCCGTCGGGTCGAAGTCCGGGTCGGACGCGGCCCAGGGGCCGACGACCGTCTCCACGAACTCGCCGAAGCCCAAGGCCTTCGGCACGCGGAAGCAGGCAGCCGAGCAGAACAGGGGGTTGCCTTCCCAGTGCACGTAGACGAGCTGGTCGTCGCCGAAGAGCTCGGCGCGGTCGGCCGACGGGAAGTCGTAGTCGTAAAGAGCTTTCACCGCCATGTCAGACTCCCTGTTCCACGTCGCCGTTGTGCCACCCGATCCACGACTTGTGGTCGGGCGAGCCCTTGTACTCGCCGTTGTCGCCTTCCTGGATCCCGTACCACTCCAGGACTTCCGGCACCGACGGGCCACCGCAGTTGCCCTGGTAGATCTGGTGCACAGGCAGCCACGCCTGCACGAACTTCTCCGGCTCGCGCTCGAAGATCCACTGGCAGCCGTCGCTGCAGGTGTGGAACTGCTCGCCGCGGAACTCGCTGGAGCGGAAGGAAGTCTTCGCCGGGTCGTCCTTTTCGGTGAACACCATGGGGATCTGGCAGACCTGGCACAGCTGCGGCAGACCCTGGAAGAACATCCGGCCACCTTCGGCCTCGATGCGGTGGTGCTTCTCCCACACGGGCCGGTAGTGCTGGTCGAACGTCTCCGGGTACTGCTCGGCCAGCCACTTCATGTGCTGCTCGTTCGGTGCCTGCGTGGTGAACGAAGCGGCGAAAGAGAAGTTGTGCAGCACCTTGTAAACCTCGTGCGACAGCTTGTCCTTCTCGGCGATCGCGTCCTGCACGTGGCGCGGCGGGCGGATGCCGTAGTACTCCAGGTCCGGGAAGAGGCCGCCGAGCATCTGGTCCTCGAAGTAGAGCTCGAACGCCTCCTTCCAGCTCATCACCGGCTTCGGCAGCATGTAATCCATCATCCCGGCGACCAGCGCGGACATCCGGTACGCGCGCCAGAACCACTTGTCGATCCAGTCCTGGATGATCGGCACGTTGCCCTCGTCCTGCTCCAGCAGGAACTTGATGGCCTCCAGGCCGAGCGTCATGTGCCGGCTTTCGTCGGACTGCGCCGAGAAACCGAACGACATCGTCGGCATGTCACCGTTGAAGCTCGCGCCACTCATGAACGGCACGAACAACAGGTTGGTGAGCAGGTACTCGAAGCTGAACGAGATCGAGATCAGGAACTCGAACGGCCCGGCCGTCATGGCGTCGTCGAACAGCGACTTCGGCACCGACAAGTACCACACGCGGTCGTGCATCTTGGACCAGCTGTGGAAGCCGCCGTAGTACTTGTTGTAGTTGCTGATCGTGTGGATCTGCGTCTGGCAGTGGCGCAGCTCGTCCACGCTCTGGCACAGCGCGGCGAACCGCGGCGCCGGGCCTTCGAGGTAGCGCCCGAGGTAGGCGAAGTGCCGGTGCGCGGCGTACTCCAGCGGCGTCACGCCCTGGATGAACAGCTTGATCGCGTTGAGGTAGCTGGCGTCCGCAAGGCCCAGGTGGCCCTGGCTCTGCGCGAACCCGTCGAGCACGGCGTAGAGCCGCTTGTCCTTTTCGGCCTGGTACTTGTAGTACGCGTCCACGGTCAGGCGGAACGGGTCTTCCCAGCCGTCCCAGTCGTGGACCTTGATGCCCTCGTAGTTCGTGTACGGGAACAGCTGTTCCTTCGTGACGTAGCTGGGATCCCAGTCCAGGTCACGGGTGAGCAGCGCGTAGCGCTCCTTGAGCGGCAGCTTGCGGCGCGGTGCGGTCTGAGTCATGTCCTAGTGCTCCCACTTCACGATGATCCGGTCGTCGTCCCACTCGGAGAGGTTCCCGGCGAACGAGACGATGGCCAGCTGGAACTCGCCGGTCTCCCACTCCCGCCCGAGCTCTCGCTCCACCGACTCCCGGTTGATCACGATCTGGCCCGCGGCCTGGATCTTCACCAGACCCGGCAGGTGGCGGACGGTCAGCTCCGGGTTGTCGGCCCGGATGGCGGCGACGAGGCCGCGGTTCTCTTCGGACTCCTGGATGTCGATGCCGACCTGGCGCAGGGTGTCGCTCATGCCGCACCTCCGGTGACCTGGGCCCAGCGCTGTTCGGCGGCGGCCGTGGTGCGCGCGAGCGCGGCGACCGTGCCGGCGTCGGGCAGCTGGTGGTCGACGACGCGCGCCAGCTCCGTGGCGGCCTCGTGCGCGAGGGGGTTCCACGTCGCGACGATGCGGGACAGGTGTTCCCGGTTCTCCACGCCGTGTTCGCCGTCGGCGGCCCACGCCTTGATCAGCGCGTCGAGCCACTTGCGCTGGTCCTTGAACCAGGTGTGCAGGTACTGCGTGAACAGGCTGTACGCGCCGGCGCCGCTGGTGAGCGCGATCTCGTCGAGCTCGCGGTAGAGCACCGGGTAGATCAGCGAGTCCACGAGGTCGACCGCGACCAGGCCCTCGGCCCAGTCGGGCGTGACCATGGCTTCTTCGGTGAACCGGCGCAGCGGCTGCAAGTGCTCGCTGTCCAGCCACTCGCGCTTGGCGACCTGCAGCAGGTCACCCGTGCCCGCGCCCAGCGCGATGCCGACGCGGGAGAGCATCTGCGCGTTGCCGATGCGGTCGAACGCCGCGAAGGTGCAGCACTGCTCCAGCGAGGTCCCGTACGCGAACCGCGCACCGCCGACGCTCACCATCTGCGCGCCGGATTCGTAGTGGCGCAAGGGAAGGATGGCCGTGGTGAGCACCGTGCGCCACGCCGCGGGCAGCTTCGCCAGCAGCTCGCGCTCTTCGAGGTACGCCATCTGCTTGGTGAACTCGTCGTGCAGGTTCGCCCGGTTGGTGACGTACGGCGTGTAGTAGAACTGGCGCGGATCCGTGTAGCTGTAAGGATCCTTGAGCTTCAACACGGTGTAGTCCGCGTCGTAGAGCTCACGGTGCTGGTCCCACGTGGGCCGGTAGTGGAAGTTCTCGCGCGGTTCGACGTCGAGCGTCGCCTCGAGGTAGCGGCTGGCCGGCTGGTCGCCGAACCGGTCGATCACGTTCTGGTAGGTCTGCCTCTTCGGCTCGATGACCTGATACCGCAGTTCGTATTGCATCAGTCCTCTTCCAGGTCAGTGGTGGGCGGGGAGGGGGTCCAGCCTCAGCAGGCTCAGCAGCAGCGCCCGGAGCTCCTCGTCGCCGGCCAGGCGCCGCGGGACCTCGTCGGCTTCACCGGCGATCACGAGTTGCACGGTCGCTTCCCGGCCGGACATCGCGGTGCGGATGCGCGCGCTGCGGTCGGAAAAGCCCACGGTGAAAGCGAGTTCTCCGTCGTTGCTGTCGTCGACGAGGCTGAACACCGGCCCGTGCTCGCGGAGGATCGCGTTGGCTTCGCACACCAGCTGCTCGGCGAGGGAACGGATGATCACCTGCTCGTCGGTGGCCACGGCCACCGATCTCGGGGCGGCCGGTTCGGTGGCCGGCACGGGGGCTTCCTCCCCGTCCAGCAACGACTGGACAGCCAGCATGAACGGGGTCACGGCTCCTCCTTGAGTCCGGGAAAACCTCGACCAGGGAATACCTGGCATTTCACGATTGTTTCCGACGGATTCGGAAATGAGAAATACTTACAACTTCAGGATCGATAGATGCGGCTTATCAATCGCGCTGGCTCAGCGCGGGCCGCCGAGCAGCGAGTGGGCGCGCGAGAGCACCTTGGCGACGTGCGGCGAGAGGTCGTCTACGCGCGTCGCGGCGGCCAGCTGGACCTCACGGGTCGTGCCCGCCAGCGGCCGGTACTGCGAGCCCGTGATCTGCAGATGGCGCACAGACGCGGGTACCAGGGCGACGCCCAGCCCACCCGCGACGAACGAGACCAAAGTGGAGGTCTCGCCGACTTCCTGCACCACGGACGGCACGAACCCGGCCTGCTGACACGCGTCGAACACGGCGTCGTAGACCACCGAACGGTGCCGCGACGGGTAGCAGATGAACGGCTCGTCGCGCAGGTCCGCGAGCCGCACAGTGTCACGGTCGGTGAGCGGGTGACTGGCGGGCAGCACCGCGATCAGCGGCTCGCGGCGCAGCACCTGCACCACCAGCCCCGGCTCGCGGACGGGCGGGCGGAGGAAACCGATGTCGAGGGTCTCCTCCACCAGCGCCGTCACCTGGTCGGGGGTGAGCATCTCGCCCTTGAGGTCCAGCTCGATGCCCGGGAAGTCGCGGCGCAGCACCCGCGCGAGCGAGGGCAGCAGCTCGTAGGTGGCCGAGCCGGTGAAGCCGATGGCCACCCGGCCGACGTCACCCCGGGCGACGCGACCGGCCTCGACGCTCGCCGCGTCCACCGAGGCCAGCACCGCGCGGGCCCGGTCGAGGTACCGCTGTCCGGCGGGCGTGAGCTGCACCTTCCGCGTGGTGCGCGTCAGCAGTTCGACGCCGAGCTCGGCCTCGAGCTGCTTGATCTGGTGCGACAGCGCGGGCTGGGCGATGTGCAGCCGGTCGGCGGCGCGGCCGAAGTGGCACTCCTCGGCGACGGCGACGAAGTACCGCAGGTGCCGCAGCTCCATCCGGACCTCACCTCCGACCGACCTCGGCTCACACCGCGAGCGACTCCACTGTTCCAGCCGGCTCGTACTCCGGCCAGGCGGCGTACGGACCGGCCTGGTTCAGCAACTCTGCCGGGTCGTCGACCGGAGGGTAGATCCACTGCTCGTTGATCGTGTGTTTGAGGTCCTTGGCGATGTGCTCGGTCATCTGCACCTCGCGGTCCCAGCCCGACGTGACGACCGCGCCCGCCGGCCCGAGCGAGAGGCAGGTGACATACGGCGCCGGCTCGAACCGGACCAGGGCCTCGTCCAGCAGGTCCGCGGCGACGTTGTGCCCCGCGAACTTGCCCTGAGGAAGGGCGTGCTGGCAGCTCTGCATCACCACGCGGCCCTCGGCCGGCGACAACGCGGCGGCCGTGTCGCCGGCCGCGTACACGTCGGGGACACCGCGAACGCGCAGGTACTCGTCCACGTCCAGTCGGCCGAGGTGGTCCTTCTCCGCCGCGATGAACGACGTGAGCGGGCTGGCCGTCATGCCGGCCGTCCACACGACCGTCGACGTCGGGATCACCGTGCCGTCGGACAGGCGCACCTTGTCGTGGGCGAGCTCCTCCAGGCTGACGCCGAGCCGGACCTCGACGCCGAGGTCGGCCAGGGCCTTCTCGATCGCCGGCCGCGGGCCCTCGCCCAGCTCCGGCCCGACGGCGTCGAGCCGCTCCACGAGCACCACGCGGACGTCGTCGGCCAGCTCCTTCAGCCGTCCGACGAGCTCGGTCGCGATCTCCAACCCCGTGAACCCGGCGCCGACGACCACGGCGGTGAACCTGCCTGGCCCGGCTTCGCGGTCCGGCAGCCGGCGCAGGTGCGAGTCGAGCGTGGCCGCGCCGGCGAGGGTGTCGATGTCGAAGAGATGTTCGGCGCCGGGCAGCGCGGGCCGCACGACCTGGCTGCCCGAAGCGAGCACGAGGCGGTCGTAGCCCAGCGTGGCGGTGGTCCCGTCGCGACGGACCGCGGAGACCGTGCGCGCGTCGGTGTCGATGCCGACGACAGTGCCGGCGACGCGGCGCACGCCGATCGGGCCGAGCACCCGGTCGAGCGGCACGCGCATGCGGTCGGGATCCGCCTCGTAGAGCCGCGGCCGGATCACCATGTCGTCGCCGGCGTTCACCACGGTCACCTGAAGGTCCTTTTCGGACAGTCCGCGTTCCTGGCGGAGCTTCACGGCGCTCGCCGCGCTCCACACCCCGGCGAAGCCACCGCCTACGATCAGGATCCTTGACATCCGGATTCTCCTCCCACACGACACCGTGTCGACCACCGTCGGTCAGCGGCCGGTGACGTCGAACCCTACGAATCTGGATATATACTGTCAAGGTTCCGCGAGTCCGAACACCGACTGATACACGGGAACGACGAATCCATACCTTCACCGTCCGAATGTCGCCTGGCCACCCCGGTGTCCCACTGACCCGGACGTCACCCGCTCGAACCTTCCAGGAGGCTCGGCATGAAACTGACCACGATCCGCACGAGTGGCGGCACGCGCGCGGCGCGGGCCGAAGGCGACGGCACGCTCGTCGAGCTGCCGTACCCGGACGTCGGCGCGCTGCTTCTTGATCCACAATGGCCGGTCGCCGCGGCGGGCCGGGCGCACGAGGCGATGTTCTGCGACCGGGCGCCATTGTCGGCGCGCCCGGGGAAGGTGGTCCGGGTCGACTTGGGCCGGCGGTCCTTCCACGTGACCCGGCCGAAGTCGTTCGCCGGGCCGCGGGACGCGATCGTGCTGCCCCAAGAATCCGTGGCCGCCACGTGGAAGGCCGAGCCGGCGGTGGTCATCGGGCGGCTCGGCACCATCGCGGGGTTCTCGATCCTGAACGAGGTCACCGTGCCGTGGCTGTCACTCGGCCCGGCGCTGGTGACTCCCGACGAGCTGCCGGGAGGTCTGCGACCCCGGCTCGCCCTGCACAGCTTCGTCGACGGCCGGCCGGTGCAGAAGACCGACACCGCGGATCTGGACTTCGTCGCGTTGGTCCACCGAGTCTCGCAACATGTGCGGCTCGAGCCGGGTGACGTCGTCGCGGCGGGGCACGAGGAGGTTCCGCTTTTGCTGAGCGCGGGTTCCGTCCTCGAAACGGAGATCGACGAGATCGGTTTCCACGAGAACGTCCTGGAACGGGTTACGTGAGCGTCGCCGTTGCCCGGAAGGTGCCGAGCCGGTCGGCGATGCGGTAGCTGATGGCGAGGCCGGCCTCGGTGACGTTGCGGGCGGCCTCCGCGACTGCCTTGCGCGTGAACGTCTCGCTCAACCCGGCGATGGAGACGGCGCCCACCGGATTGCCTGTGAGGTCGGTGATCGCGGCGGCCACCGACGTGGTGCCGCGCTGGAACGAGTGACTGACGACGAACCCGTCGCGCCTCGCCGTCGTCAGCACGGCGGTCAGCTCGGTGAAATCGGGTGCGGGCAACCGTTCCGCTTCACAGGTCAGCGAAACGAGCCGCTCCACCACCTCCGGCTCCAGCGCGCTGAGCGCGGCCTTGCCACAGCCGGTGCGGTGCGCGGGCGCGCGAAGGCCGACGCGGTTGCGCATCGGCCGCGGCTCCCGGCCGGTGATGCGGTCGAGGTACACGACCCAGCCGTCGACGAACTGCGCGAGGTGCGTTTCCTGACAGGTGCGCAACGGCAGCCGCCGCAACAGGCCTTCCGACGCGGTGGCCAGGCCGGTGCAGTCGATCACCTGGCCGCCGAGCCCGACCAGCGCGGACCCGAGCCGGTACCCGCGCCGCGGCACCTGTTCGAGCATCCCGGCCTGGCACAGGGCCAAGCACAACGAGTGCGTGGTGCTGCGCGGAAGCTGCGTGCGTTCGGCGAGCTGCCGCACGCTGAGTGTCGGCTGAACGGGGCTGAACGCGTTGAGCACGACCATCGCCTTCGCGACGGACGCGTTCCCTTTCGACGCGACGACCATGGCGTGCCTCCGTTCGAGCCCGATGCGGAAAATACCCCCGCCCGGGCCAGATCGGCGATCCTCTGTCCGGCTGTACCGGACGCGAGAATTGCGCTTGCGGTGCGGCAAAAGGAGTCCGGTCAGGCCGGACGCTTCGGCTGTGTTCCGCCGTTGCGGCCTCTAGCGTGCCGAGGATGTCCAGCGTGTTCCGGATGTCCCCCGAGAGGAGCCCGCGCGTGCCTGGTGCGACGCCGGAAGAACGGTTGCGAGCCACCGGTCTGAGCCTGCCCGCGCTGCGGCCGGTCGCCGGCAACTACGTCGGCGCGTACCAGGAAGGCTCCCTCGTCTACCTGGCCGGGCAAGGCTCCGAAGGCTGGCTCGGTCGGGTCGGCGAAACTCTCACGGCCGAAGACGGCTACGCGGCTGCGCGTGAGTGCATGCTGCACTTGCTGGCTCAGCTGCGTCAGACGCTGGGCAGCCTCGACCGGGTGCGCGGCATCGCGAGGGTCGTCGGCAACGTCTCGTGCACCGACGATTTCACCGGCGTGGCACAGGTCCTCAACGGTGCGTCCGACCTGCTGGTCGAGGTCTTCGGCGACGCCGGGCGCCATCCCCGCTCGGTCGTCGGCGCGAAGGCGCTGCCCAAGGGCATTGCCGTCGAAGTGGACCTGATCGCTGTCGTGGAGCCCGCCGGTCGCTGACCGGCGGGCTCCACGCGGTCACGGGATGATGGCGGTGACCACGACACCGTCGGGCAGCTGTTCCACGAGGGTCGCGCCGATCCCGGACGTCGACCCGGTGACCAGCTCGGTCCGGCCGTTGAGGTCGAGCTTCACGAGCTCCTCCGATCAGGCCAGGCCGAGCTGCTGGTTGAAGGTCTGGTTGTCCCAGAACAGGAATTCCTCGTCCATCGTGCCGCGACGGTTCCAGATCCCGACGGTGGCCATGTTGATCGCGTACTTCCGGCCGGTCGGCTGGATGAAGCCGCCCTTGCCGTCGGGCATGGGGCGGGTGAAGGTGCCCTGCATCACGCCGGTGACAGCGGTGAGCTCGTTTTTGGCCACGCGCAAGGGATGTGAGTGGATGCGCGTGTCGGGCGCCCAGACGAACATCGCGGCGAGGTCGGCGATGTGCTGGTCGATGCCGTCGGTGTAGTGCCCGTCAGGCCAGTGCACGCGGATGTTGCGGGCGTGGCTTTCGTCGAGGCGCTTCCAGTCGGCGTGGGAGAAGACGTCGAAGTCGAGCTCGTCGAACGTCTCCAGGTGCTTGCGCTCGTCGTGCGTCAGGTTGCGCGGATAAGGCGGATTCGGCACGGGGTGGGCGGCCGGGTCCGGCAGCAGCGGCTGCCCGGCGGCCTCGGCCACGTTGCCGCTCGCGACGGCGGTGAGGGCGAAGGCACCGAACGCGGCGGCGGCTCCGCCTTTGAGCGCGGTACGGCGATCCATGATTGCTCGCTTTCAGCTGGCAGAGGGGAGTTCGCGCCCGGTCGCCCAGGCGTGGCTGGTGGAGACGATGGCGGTGACGACGTCGAGTTCGGTCTCGTCGCGGGGCCCGTAGACGAGGACCATGCCCGGCGTGAGCCGGATCCCGGCGAGCGGGTGGGCGACGGCCCAGCCACGTTCGATCGCTTCCGCGGCAAGGGAAACCGGCAGGGCGACGTGCAGGGAACCGTCGGCGCGCGGGTGCAGGTGGGCGAACTCGCCGGCCCGCGGCACGAGGAACGCGTCGGCCGGCCCCGCCTGGCCGTCGGCGAGCATGAACCCGCGGGCGCCTGGCACGGAGATGGCCGACTGCTCGCTGTTCACCCCGGGTAGCGCGTTGACGCGGGCGAACAGCTTTTCCTGCAGCTCGGCCGGGGCGTTGCCGGTGAGCTGCTGCTGGGGGATGGTGACGCTGACGTCCGGCCGCTTTCCCGTTCGCAGTGGAAGGTCCTCGAGTCCGTCCCACCGCGTCGGCTGAGGCCCGGGCACACGGCGCCGCTCGAGGAAGTCCGCGCGCTCGGCGAGCCAGCCGCCGAGGGAGGCCAGTGCGTCGGGCGCGATGCCGTGGCCCACCGGGTCGCGCCGCGCGATGGTGGGCGCTCCGGACTCGGCCGTGAGGTAACGCCAGGTCCGGTCCTGCAGGTCGCGCGGGATGACCTGGTCGTGCTCACCGTGCGCGAGGAACACGGGCAAGCCCGCCAGCCGCGCCGGGTCAGTGGGCACACCCGCGTCGAACGGCAAAGTGCCGTAAAGGATGGCGGCGCCGGCGAAGCGGTCCGGATCGTCCAGGACCAGGCCGCCGGCGAACGCGGCCCCGCCGCTGAACCCGATCAGCAGCACGGGCCCGCGTTGCCGGTCGAGCCAGGCGCGGAACCAGTCCATCGTGATCCGTAGTGACTCCGGCGTCGGGCGGCCGATGCCGCGGTTGGCGAACCACGCGAAGCCACCGCCTTCCGCGATCGGTGCTCGCACTGCTGCGTAACGGAAACCCTTGGGCAACGCGTCGGCGAGCCCGATGATCTCGGTCTCGCGCGAGCCGCGGCCGTGCAGCAGCACGACCAACGGCCCTTCGGCACCTCGGGTTTCGACGACCGGGGTTTCGACGACCGGGATTTCGACAACCGGCTCGTTCATCGGAGTGTCCTTTTCAGACGGTCGGGCCGAGCAGCGCCCAGCCGGACTGCCAGGGCCAGTTGTTGCCGGCGTTGAGGGCGATGTTGAGGAACGCCATCTCCTCCAGCGCGCGGGCCATGCGCAGGCCGCCGGCGTCGATCGGGCGGAAACCCAGCGAGGTGAGCAGCTCCGCGACGACCTTCTTGGCGTCGGTGTCGTCGCCGGCGTAGAAGGCGTCGAGCCGGTGACCGCTCTCGGTGGGCGTGCCGAGGCGGCCGGCGAAGATGGTGTTGAAGGCCTTGACCACGGCGGCGTCGGCGACCAGGCGCTGCAGCGTCTGCACGGCGGCGGTCTCTTCGATGTCGAGGTCGGTGAACGTCGCGTTGAGCGGGTTGGTGGCGTCGACCACGACCTTGCCGCGCACGGCAGGCGCGATCTCCTGGGCGACGGCGCCGACGGCGTTGCCCGGCACGGCCAGCACCACGACGTCGGCGTCGGCCACCGCGTCGAGGTTGCTCGCCGCGCCCCGCGCCCCCGTCTCGGCGGCGACCTTGGCGGCCTTCTCCGGACTGGTCGCGGTCAGGGTCACCGCGTGCCCGGCGTCGACGGCGGCCTTGCTGAGAGCCGAGCCGACGTTGCCGGCTCCGATGATGGCGATCCGCATGATTACCTGCTCCTTCAATATCTGACTGTTCAGATACTGACACGGTAACCACAAGATGCCTTCCGATGCAATAGCTGACGCGTCAACCTTCTCCGCGTACACTTGCGGCATGGACCCGATCGACGACCGCCTGATCACGACGTTCGGCAGGCTGGTCGAGGCCAGTAGCCAGTTGGAACGCCGGCTCGGGCCCGCCATGCAGGCCGAGACCGGGCTGCAGCACACGTGGTTCGAGGTGCTGATCCGGCTCGCCCGCTCCGACGGCGGGCAGCTGACGATGAGCGCACTCGCCGGCGAAGTGGCACTCACCACAGGCGGCATCACGCGGCTGATCGACCGCATCGAGGCGGCCGGCTACGTCGAGCGCCGCCCGTGCCCGACCGACCGCCGCGTCGCCTACGCCGGTATCACCGACGCGGGGCGCAAGGTCCTTGACCAGGCCGCGACGGCCCACGCGCGCAACTTGCGCGCCGCGTTCGCCGCGTTCTCCGAGACCGACCTGGACACCCTCGACGGGCTACTGGACCGCGTCCGGCACGGTTTTGAGATTGCTTGAAGGTTCAAGTCGGACGGCGTAGCGTTTTGACTGAACGTTCAACTGCCCACGCTTGGAGACGTCCGTGCGATTCCAGCTCCTCGACATCCTGCCGCACCTGCAGAACCCGGTCACCGGGCGAATCGTCAGCACGTCGGACCGGTACGCGCAGGCGTTGAACACCGCGCAGCGGGCCGAGCAGATCGGCTTCGACGCGGTGGCGCTCGGCGAGCGGCACGCGGGCCCGTTCCTGTCGGCCGGCGTGACCGTGCTGCTCGGTGCGATCGCCGCGACCACGAGCCGGGTCCGGATCCAGACCGGCGTCACCGTGCTGTCCATTTCGGACCCGGTGCGCATCGCCGAGGACTTCGCCACGATCGACCAGCTCTCCCGCGGCCGCGTCGAGATCGTGATCGGCAAGGGCAACGAGGCCCGGCAGCTGCCGATGTTCGGCGTCGAGCCCGGGCAGCAGTGGGACCAGCTGGCGGAGAAGTACGAGCTGCTGCGCCGGCTGTGGCGCGAGGAAAACGTGACGTGGGAAGGAAAGTTTCGCGGCGCGCTTGACGGGGTCACCACCCTGCCCCGCCCATTCGCCGGCGCTCCCCGCGTGTGGCACGGCTCCGCGACCACCCTGACGTCCGCCGAACTCGCCGCGAAGTGGGGCGACCCGCTGTTCAGCGCCAACGCCATCCAGCCGCGCGACAACTACAAGATCCTCATCGACCACTACCGCGCCGAGTACGACCGCCACGGCCACGACCCCCGCTACGCCTTCGTCGGCGCCGGCGCGGGCTTCCTGTACCTGGCCGATTCCACACAGGACGCGCGCGAGCACTTCGGCCCGGTGTACGAGAAGATGGTCGAGTTCTTCAACAAGCCGGGCAACCACACGCCCGGCAACGAAATGGTCTTCCGCGACATCGACCACGCCATCGCCGAAGGTCCCGTGCTCGTCGGCAGCCCGCAGCAGATCATCGACAAGATCCTGTACTTCCACGCCGCCTTCGGCCACGACCTCCAGTCGTTCAGCCTGCCCACGATGCTCCCGCACGAACAGCAGCTCGAGATGCTGGAGCGCTTCGCCGCCGAGGTGATCCCCGTGGTGCGCAAGGAAGCCCCCACGACACTGTGGACAGACGCCGACCCGTACGGCGCCCGCCCCGCCTTCGCCGGCAAGCAGGTCCCGGACGCCGCCGCCCTCATCGACGGCCGCTGATTTTCCCTGTCCCGCCAGGCAGGACGCAGGTTTTGATCACCCCGATGGAGGCATCCGTTTCGGGTGGGCTTGCCGGTACCGTGAGCGCCGACCTCCCGGCCGAAAGGTGTTCAGCAGGTGTCGGACTCAGATCTCGCGGCGGGCGTCAGCTCCACCGCCCTCATGGTCGCGGCCGCGCGCGCCATCGAAACCCACCACCCGCACAGCCTGCTGCGCGACGAGTACGCCGAGCATTTCGTCCGCTCGGCCAACTCCCCCGTCGCCCTGCCCACCCGCATCGAGGACGTCTCCCTCGGCGACGCGGACCCCTTCTGGGGCCACCTGGGCCGCTTCTTCGCCGTCCGCGCCCGCACCTTCGACGACTTCCTGGTGGACTCCGCCCCGCACACCCCGCAAATCGTCATCCTCGGCGCCGGCCTGGACACCCGCGCGCTGCGCCTGGACCTGCCCCCTTCGGTGACCTGCTACGAGATCGACCGGCACGACGTCCTCACCTTCAAATCGAAGGTCCTGGGCTCCCTGGGCGCTCTTTCGCCTGTACCCCACCACCTCCTCCCGGCCGACTTGGCCGACGACTGGCCCTCTGCCCTGCTGTCCGCGGGCTTCAACCCCTCCGTGCCCACCACGTGGATCGCCGAAGGCCTCCTCCTCTACCTCCCCGCGCCGGTCGAGACCTCCCTCATCGACACCCTCAACACCCTGTCGGCCCCCGGCAGCCGCGTCGGCCTGGAAACCCTCCCCGGCCAGGACTCCCTCCGCGACCACACGCTCTTCGACACCAGCACTGCGGAAACCGGGTCGCACCTGGGCGGCCTGTTCGATCCTGACCCTCGTCCTGATACGCCCGCTGCTCTGGGCGCCGCCGGGTGGACCCTCACGACCTCGCCGGTGGACACCTTCACCAGGCGGTACGGGCGAGGCCCGGACCCGTCGATTCCGGGGCCGATCCTTCAGTCTCGCTTCACCTTCGGTGAGAAGGACGCCTGAACGCCGTCATTTCCGAGCGACGCCGGCGAGCAGCAGCGACTCATTGGGCGAAGGCAGGTGCGCGGTCCGGTCACCGTCGCTGGCGTCCTCCGGGTGCCAGAGCGGGGTCCACATAACGCCGGGCTCCAGCAACGTGAAGTCGCCGAAGAAGTCGGCGATCTCCTTGCGGCTCCGGAAGACGACGGGACTCGACGACGTGTCGTACAGGCGTTTGAGGTCCGCGAGCATCTCCGGGTAGCCGGGCGGGACGAGGGGCTGGTAGTCGCCGGTGGTGCAGACCTCGAGCGGGGGCGGGGTGTTCGTGCTCGCGGAACAGCCGGTCGCGAGGAGGGCTGCGGCCAAGGCGACGGCCGCGATTCGGATGTGCACGGCGACCTCCTCAGCCTGGTTGCTCACGCTCCGTCAAGATCGTAATCCGCTTCGAGCGGAAACGGTGGCGGGCGCGGCGGCGCGAGCGGTCCACTGGTGCTTGTGAAGGCGGCCTACGACGAAATCGCGGACTGGTACGAGGGGCAGTTCCTGGGCGCGCAGCAGTCGGATCCGCTCGGGATCTCCGCCGCGCTTCGGGAGCTGCTCGGGGCGGGCACCGGGGTGTGCCTCGAGGTCGGGTGTGGCACGGGCGTCCACGCGGGCGTGGTGCGGGAGCTGGGGTGGACGCCCATCGGGGTCGACTTGTCGGCCGGGATGCTGCGGTACGGGCGCGAGCGGATGCCGGTCGCCCGCGCGGATGCGCAGCGGTTGCCGGTGCGGGACGGCGGCGTGGACCCGGTCGTCGCCGTCATGGTGCACACCGACATGCCGGCGTATCCGGCCGTGCTGCGCGAGGTGGAGCGCGTGCTGCGGCCGGGTGGGGTGTTCGTGCACGTCGGGGTGCATCCGTGTTTCTGCGGCAGCTTCGCGGATCGCAGCGACCCGGCCGCGGCGGTGATCCGGCCGGGCTACCGGGAGCGGCACTGGACAAAGGATTCGTGGACGGACCAAGGGATCTGGGACAAGGTCGGGGCGGCGCACTGGCCGTTGCCGGAGTTGCTCAACGCGTTCGTGGACGCGGGGTTCGGGCTGGAGCGGTTCAGTGAGGGTGGGGTGCCGTTGCCGATCGTGTTGTCGGTGCGGGCCGGAGCGTAAAGGGCCGACCACGCGGACCATCGGCGCCCCACCACGGTCAGCGGCCAGGGAGCCGTTCCGTGATTTCCTGCAGGAACCATTCGTTGCCGTCCGGGTCGTGGAAGGTGGCGAAGGTTCCGTAGGACGCGCGGGTGGGGTGGGGGCCGTCGGCGAGATGGGTCGGGTTCGTGTGGTGGAAGACGCCGCCCTTGTCGTGGAAGGGGGTGGAGGCGGGGATGCCCGCGGCGGCGAGTTCGGTGACGGCCGCCGGGAGGTCCTTGACGATGAGGTGGAGGCCGCGGACTGAGCCGGGAGGGGCAGTGGTGACGCCGGTGCCGAAGAGGATCGACGTCGCGGAGCCGGGCGGGGTGAGGTGGACGACGCGGTAGTCGTCCGCCTGGTAGTCGACGTCCAGGCGGAAGCCCAGGGAGACGTAGAAGGCCTTGGCGCGGTCCACATCGGACACGGGCAGGACGATGAGTTCTAGTGAGAAGTCCACGATTCTCCTTACAGCGAGTGCGGGTGGAGGAGGTCGGAAAGGCCGAGGCGGGTGAGGAACTGCGTGCGGGCCTGGTCGGCGCCGGCGCTGACCGCTTCGGAGCCGTCGTCGACCGGGTCGATGTGGAGGCGGAAGGGGCGGGTGCCGTGGGGCAGTGCGAGGACGTCGGTGACGGCGGTGGCGACGGCGCCGGCATCGATGTCCGGTGGGGCCAGGTCGGAGAGCCGCGCGGCGACGTGGTCGAGGAGGCCCGGGTAGAGGTTTTCGTAGGTGGCGGCGCGGGCGGTGTCGGTGGCGGGGTGGCCGTTGGCGAACAGCGAAGTGCCTTGGGCGAACACGCCGGGGACGACGATCGTGGTCTCGATGTCGAAGCGGGCGAGCTCGGCGGCGTAGGAGACGGCGAACGCGTCCATGGCCGCTTTGGCCGCGAAGTACGGCGCGAGGTACGGCGGGGCGCCGCCCTTGGTGCTGGAGGAGCCGATCCACACCAGGAGGCCGTGGCGGCGCTCGCGGAACTGCGGCAGCACGGCACGGTTGACGCGTTGGGGGCCGGAGACGTTGGTGTCCATGACCTCCGCGATGTCGTCCGGGGTGAAGGCTTCGGCCGGGCCCATGGCGAGGTAGGCGGCGTTGTGGACGACGACGTCCAGCGGCTCGGGGATCGAGGCGACGGCGCTGTCCACTGAATCCTGTGAGCGGACGTCGAGTTCCACCGCGAACAAGGCCACCGATCGGGAGGACGCGTAGGTCGCCAGCGCGGCGGCCGCGGGGGCGTTACGGCCGGTGAGGTCGCGGATGCCCGCGTAGACGGTGTGGCCGGCGTCGGCCAGCGCGCGCACGATCAGCGCGCCGAAGCCGGAGCCCGCGCCGGTGACGAGGACGGTCTTGCCCATGGCACTCCTTGGTCCATCGTGGGCAGCCGCCGAAAGGGCTGCCGAATGGTCGAACCATGGAGCGGAGGGAAATCATTGCGTGGTAACGAAACTTCGGCGCGATCCGTGGGTTTGGCGAGATCCGTGCCTCAGGAACCACCAACCAAAAACGGCCCTCCCCCGCCGAAAATCCAGCGAGGGAGGGCCGCAGAAGAAGAACTCAGCCGCCGTACTTACTGGTGCACGTGGCAACAGTCGGCGAAGTGAATCCGTCGCGGAAGGCCTCCACCCGGGCGAAACCGGAGGGCACCGTCGTACCGGAAGGGTCGGAAGCGATGACGCTCTTCGGCGACAGCAACTCGGCGATGGCCTCGTCCAGGTCACCCGGCGAAAGCTCCAGCGTCGCCTTCTTGTCCGGCGTCAACGTCCCCGCCCACATGCCCGTCAGGCAGGCCGTGAGCTGGCCCGTGGAAGCAGTGTCCAAGCGCAGGCCGTAGGCCTTTTCGACCGCCAACGCGTATCGGGACGCCACCTCGGCGAACGCGGCGAAGTCGCCGAAGCCGCCGGAGGTGCCGCGCGACGGTGGGGTGCCGACGCGGCGAAGGGAGTCCAGGTCGACCGACACGGTGTCGGTCGACGGGCAGTACGCGGAGGGGCTGGTCACGCGAGCGTCCGAGCAGGACTCGGGGTCGGAGGTGAGCTTGGGGGCGCCCTTGGGGAAAGCGGCGCGCAGGCTCGACTCCAGGTCCTGCAGGTTGGCCGGGTCCACGACGTCCAGGTTGCCCTTGCCGTCGCCTGTGTCGAGGTCCTTGGACGAGAACGGCAGCTGGCTGGTGCGGCTGACGACCTCGGCGTTGTCGATGGCGGCGCAGCGCTTCGGGCCGTCGGTGAAGCCGAACTGGAAGGCGGACACGCGGTCGAACGCGCTGCCGTGCGCGCCGGCGGTGTCGAAGCTGGAGCCGGCGGAATCGCGGATGAAGAAGAGCGTCGCCATGATCTGATTGAGGCCCGTGCCGGTCGACACCTGGAAGTGTGGCGAATTGCCTTCCGCGACCCAGCGGAAGAACGTTCCCGCGTAGCAGTCGGCCTGCTGTTCCTTCACGATCGACGGGGTGTTGGGGCTCAAGCCCAGGCGCGTCTGGACGGCGTGGCCCAGTTCGTGCGCCAGGACGGCGACCACGGACATCGGGCCGAAGGAGTCGTTCAGCATGGGCAGGAGCTCGCCGCGGTCCCACGCGACCAGGTCGCCGGAGGGGCAGTAGAACGCGTTCACGAGGCCGGCGGTGCTGGAGCCGCAGAGGTTGAGGCCCTGGCCGCGCGAGTCGTAGGAAATGAGCTGGCCGACGGGTTTGTAGTCCTTGCCGAAGTTCTCCGGCAGCTGCTCGGTCCAGTACTGCTGCACGTCGGCGACGGCGTTGGCGGCGAGCTTGTCGATCGCGCCGCCGTCGGTGTTGGCGACAGGCAGGTCGGTGTCCGCGACGCCGGCCTTCGGGCCGCTCGGACCGTCGGTGATGGCAAGGCCGGCGACCTTGGCCGGGTCGGGCCGGTCGACGCCCGCGCTGCCCTGGACGGCCGTGGTGCACCCGGCCAGCAGCACGGCGCCCGCGACCAGCGTCGCCACCCACGTGAACCGCGAAGTCATAGCTCCTCCAAGGAAAAAGAGCCGGTGCGACCGAGGGGCCGCACCGGCTCGAAGTAAATCAGGCGCCGAAGTGGACAGACTGGATGGCGTCGTCGAAGCCGATCGTGGAGAGGTCCTTCACGTCGCTGTCGACGACCGTCGACTTGCCGGTGCAGTTCGGGCCGGTCCACAGCTTGAGCGTGCCGTCGGTGGTCAGCGAGGAGGTGACGCCGGGGCGGGCCAGGTTCTGGCAGGCGTTGTCACCGGAACCGAAGGACAGGCCCTGCGAAGCGCCGTTGTCGCTGAAGAACGCGTCGTCGAACAGGATCGTGCTGGTGGCGGCCTTCGAGTCGCCCGACGGGGTCGGGGGGTTGTCCGAGGGCGGGGTCGTGGTGCCGGAGGCCGAACCGTCGAGCACCTTGCCACCGGTCGGGCTCATGCCGAACCACGTGCCGCCGACGCCCTCACCGTTGGTGTCGCCCGGGTTCTTGTCGCCGGAGAACGTGTAGGCGGGCCAGTTGCCGACCGTCAGCTGCAGCGAGCCGTCGTCGCGCTTCACGACGCCGATCGCGGACTTCTTGATGCCGGCGATGAAGACCTTGGTGCCCTTGGTGACCTTGACCGGCGGCCACTTCTTCTCGCAGTCGGCGTTGCAAGTGGACTTCGGCGGCTTCGGGGAGTCGTTGTCGAAGCGGTAGATCGTCATCCCGGCGCCGTTGATCACGACCGGGTTCAGGTTGCCCGCCTTGCCGGCTCGCAGCGACACCCACTTGGTGCGCACGTCCGCGGGCGCGCCGGCCGGTGCGAGGTCGCCGGTGTCACGAGCGGCGTTGTTGCTGCGGGCGGTGCCGCTCAGCAGGTCGAGACCACCGGCGTTGCCGGCGTCCACCGCGGCGCCGGCCGGGGCCGCACTCGGGGTGCCGTCCGTCTGGCCGCCGCAGGCCGACAGCAGGGCCGCGCCCGCCGTCACGAAGGCAGCGAAAAACAGGGCGTGCTTGCGGAACATGGGGGAACTCCAGGGGGTTCGACCGGGGCTCCTGGACCGTCCGGAGCCGCTCTTGCCCGTGACACGGGGCTGGGGTCGAGTTCGGTTCACGTGAGTTCGAAAGTTTTTTGAGGAATCGGGAACTCGCAGGTCACGCGGGATTCCCGGTCGCACGCCCCGGCCCGGTTGCGGTAAGCATGGGCCATGACCAAGGTCCGGTTCGGCTTGCTCGGCCCCGTGGAGGCGCACGTCGCCGGCGAGCCCGTCGACCTCGGGCACGCGCGGCAGCGCTGGGTGCTGGCCGCGCTGCTCGCCGACGCCAACCGGCCCGTGTCCACGGAACGGCTCGTCGAGCGCGTGTGGGCGGACGAGCCGCCGTACCGCGCGCACCGGCTGCTCGCCAGCTACCTCTCCCGGTTGCGCCGCACGCTCGCCGCGGCCGAGGGCGTCGAGATCAAGCACGGCCCGAGCGGCTACGTGCTCACCACACCACCCGGGAGCGTCGACGTGCTGCGGTTCCGTGCGCTCGTCGCGCAGGCGCGCGCGCAACGGCGGCCGGAGCTGTTCGACGAGGCCCTCGCTCTGTGGCGCGATGACGCCTTCGCCGGCCTCGACACCCCGTGGGCCGACGCGGTGCGCGACAAGCTCGCCGCCGAACGCCTGTCCGCGCAGCTCGATCGCACGGACCTCGCGCTGCAGCTCGGCGAGCACAACGCCGTGCTCGCCGACGCGGCCCAGCGCGCCGCGGCTTTCCCGCTCGACGAGCGGATCGCCGGCCAGCTGATGCTCGCCCGCTACCGCGCCGGGCGGCAGGCGGGCGCGCTCGAGGAGTTCGACCGGATCCGCCACCGGCTCGCCGACGAGTTCGGCGCCGACCCCGGACCCGCGCTGCGCGAGCTGCACCAGCGCATCCTCACCACCGACCCGGAGCTCAGCCCGCCGCGCGAGACGCCCGTGCCGCGTCAGCTGCCCGCGCCGCCGCGGTGGTTCGTCGGGCGCGACGCGGAGCTGGCCGAGCTCGACGCCGCGATGGCCGGCGGCTCGGGCACGGTCGCGATCTCCGCGATCGGCGGCGCCGGCGGGATCGGCAAGACGTCGCTCGCACTGCGGTGGGCGCACCGGAATGTCGCGCGGTTCCCCGACGGCCAGCTGTACGTGAACCTGCGCGGCTTCGACCCGGCCGGTTCACCGCTGCGGCCCGAAGCCGTGGTGCGCCACTTCCTCGACGCGTTCGGCGTCGCGCCCGCGGCCGTGCCCGCCGAACCCGAAGGCGGTTTCGCGCTGTACCGCAGCCTTGTCGCGGGCCGGCGCCTGCTCGTGGTGCTCGACAACGCGCGCGACGCGGCGCAGGTCGAACCGCTGCTGCCAGGCAGTGAGACGTGCACCGTGATGATCACCAGCCGGCACCGGCTCGGCGGCCTCGGCGTACGCGGCGCGCAGCTGCTCGACCTGGGCGAGCTGGCCGAACGCGAGGCGCGCGAGCTGCTCACGCGACACCTCGGCGACCAGCGCGTGGCCGCGGAGCCCGCGGCTGTCAACGACCTCGTGCGCTGGTGCGGCGGCCTGCCGCTGGCGATCAGCGTCGTCGCGAGCCGGGCCGGCGCGAACCCGCGCTTCCGCCTGGAGGTGCTGGCGCGCGAGCTCGCGGACGCGTCGGCGCGGCTCGACGCGCTGGACGCCGGCGACCTGGCCACGAACGTCCGCGCGGTGTTCTCGTGGTCCTACGAAGCCCTCGACGCGGGAGCCCAGCGCGTGTTCCGGCTGCTCGGCGCCGTGCCGGGACCGGACGTGAGCCTCGCGGGCGCGGGTGCGCTGGCCGGTCTCGAGCGGCCCCGGGCGTTGCTGCGCCGCCTCGTCGACGCGCACCTGCTGCAGGAGCACCTGCCCGGCCGCTACCGGATGCACGACCTGCTGCGGCTGTACGCGGACGAGCTCGTCACCCCGCCGGAACGCGCCGAAGCACTGCGGCGCTTCACCGACTACCTGCTGCACACGGCCGGCGTCGCGAACCGGTTGCTGCGGCCGGAACGCCAGTCGATCGACCTCCCGGCGGCGAGCGCGCCCCCGCTGGCCGACCGCCGGGCCGCAACACGCTGGTTCCACGACGAACAGCACAGCCTCCGCGCGACGCTGGATTCCGCGGTGCGGCGTGGCGCGCACGAGGATGTGTGGCGGCTCGCGTGGAGCGTCAGCGGTTACCACGTGATCCACGGCCGGCTCGTCGAAGACCTGACAGCGTGGCAGGCCGGGCTCGCGGCCGCCCGCGCCCTCCACGACCCGGAACCGCAGGCCATCGCGGCGATGTACCTCGGCACGGCCTACACCCGCGCCGGGTCCCACGACCACGCCCTCCGACATCTGCGCGAAGCGCTTTCCCTTGCGCAGCAGGCGGATCTCGCCGCCGACGCCGCCCGCGCCCTCGGCTGGGCGCTCGGCCAGAGCGGCGACTTCGACGGCGCCCTGCACCACACCGCCGTCGCGCTGGAGCACTACCGCGCCACCGACAACGGCCTGCGCCAGGCCGACGCGCTGAACACCCTCGGCTGGTACTGCGCACAGCTCGGGTTCCTGGCCGAAGCCCGCGAGCACTGCGAACAAGCGCTCGTGCTGTGCCGCAAGCACAACCACCACCGCGCGGAGACCGTGACGCTCGACAGCCTCGGGTACATCGCCTCGGCGATGGGCGAGCGCGAGGAGGCGCTGGCGCACTACACCGCCGCCCTCGCACTCGCCCACGACACCGAAGACGCCTACGACGAGCCCGTGATCCTCGCCAACCTCGGCGACACCCACGCCGCTCTCGGTGACCTGGCCGCCGCCCGCGACGTGTGGGCCCGGGCGCGCGAGCTGTTCCAGGCCCACGGCCGCACCGGCGACGTCGAGCGCATGGCCGCGAAGCTCGCGTCAGCCGAGCAGTGACGCGAGGTTGTCCAGCGCCGCTTGGAAAGTCGCCTCGACGTACGGGCGCACGGCGTCGGGCGCGGTGAAGGTGCCCGTGTACTCCAGGACGGCGCCACCCTCCGGGGCGGCGTGGACGACGAACGTGCCGACGTAGTCGCGGATCGGCCCGTTGTCGCCGAGCACGCGCCAGCGAAGGGTGCGCGTGTCGGCGGAGGACTCGATGAGCTCCTCGAACACGACGGCACCGGTTTCGGTGGTCAGGCGGCGCGTGTCGATGAGACCCGGCGCCGGTTCGCTGAACTCGGTGGCGGGGAACCAGGTGTGGACGTTGTGGAAGTCCGCGATCCGCTCCCACACCACGGCCGGGTCGGCGGTCATCCGCTTGCGCAGCTGCACGGTGGTCATGGCCGGTCCCTTCAGTACTTCGAGACGAACTCGGCCAGCTTGTCCAGCTCCACCAGCGACTCGTCGCGCGAGAGCGTGGGCAGGATCAGGGCGACGCGCTCGACGCCGAGGTCCTCGTAGGCGTGGATCACCCCGGCGTCGGTCGGGGTGTAGGTGACGGTGACAGGCACCGGGCGGCCCGCGCGTTCGCGCAGGTCTTCGGTGTAGGCGCGCATGGCGTCGACGGGCAGGGGCGGCGCGAGCCAGCCGTCGCCGCGCTCGACGGTGCGGCGCGCGGCCGCCTTGCTCCAGCCGCCGATGTAGATCGGCGGGTGCGGCCGCTGCACGGGCTTGGGCCAGCTGTAGATCGGGTCGAAATCGACGTATTCGCCGTGGTACTCGGCCTTTTCCTGCGTCCACATCGCCTTCACGGCGTCGATGCGCTCGTCGAGGACCTTGCCGCGCTCGGCCGGGGCGACGCCGTGGTTCTGCAGCTCGTCGAGCACGTTGCCCGCGCCGACGCCGACGATCAGGCGGCCGCCGGACAGCTCGTCGAGCGTCGCGGCTTCCTTCGCGAAGACGATCGGTTCGCGCTGCACCAGCAGCGTCACCGCGAGGATGAGCTTGAGCCGCTCCGTCACCGCGGCCACCGCGCCGAGCGAGACGAACGGGTCGGGCATGCGGAACCACGTCGGGTCCATCTCGGCGCCGTTGCCGTCGAGTCGCGGGCCGTCGGTGACCGGAAGGTGCGTGTGCTCGGGGACGAGCAGCGACTCGAAGTCCCGCTCCTCCAACGCCCGGCCGAGCTCCGGGTAGGTGATGCCGCCGGTGTTGATGACCGTCCAGATGCCGAATTTCACGCCAGACCCCTCGTGTGCCGTCGAAGATCGTTCGTGATCAACGCTGACACGAGGGGACACCCCAGACCTGCCCCTGAGGTGGGTACCCGCAAGGCCCTGGCACGAGGGAAAACCGGGCAACCCGGGCGCGTGATCCCCGTCTCTTCGGCTACAGGTTGCGCGTCGCCAGGTGGCGCCGGCGACGCAGGGTCGATCGGGGCCGGACGACGCACGTCGCGGGGGCGACGCGGGGTGCCGGGCGAGCGGCGGCGCGGTGGGCGCTGTGCAGCCACAGGACGTCGCGGCCGAAGGAACACACGAGCGTGACCAGGGCGGCCATCGTGACGGCCAGGCCCGCCAGGTGCGGCAGCAGGCCCGAGCCCGCGGCCACCAGCAGCACACCCTGCAGCGCGGCGACCACCTTGCGCGCCCGGCTGGGCGGCAGCGCGCCGTTGAGCCACGGCAGGGCCCAGGACGCCGCGACGAACGCGTAGCGCATCAGGCCGATGGCGAGGACCCAGTAGCCGAACGTCTCCGCGGCCAGCACGCTGAGCACCAGGATGAGGAACGCGTCGGACTCCATGTCGAACCGCGCACCGAGCGCCGAGGACGTGCCGGTGCGGCGCGCGACCTGCCCGTCGACGGCGTCCAGCGCCAGTGCGACGGACGCCAGCGGCACGAGCACCGCGAGCGGCACTCCCCCGTTCAGGTGGTCTGCGACCAGCGCCGTGACGCCGCCGATGAGGATGGCGCGGGTGAGCGTGACGTGGTCGGCGGGGCCCAGTGACCGGGCTCCGGCTTTGCGCGCGGCGCCCGCGAGCAGGGCCCACAGGCCGACGGTGTACGCCAGGCCCGCGGCCCAGCCGGCGGCGCCGAGGCCGACGGTCAGGGCGAGCACGCCCAGCAGCGCCACCTGGGCTCCGGCACCCGCGGCCTGCTGCCGAACGAGTGAACCCACGGTGGAACGTGATCGTGTAGTGGTGGTGACAGCCATATCGCCTCGATCTCGCGGCAGAGGAGGACGACCATGACACGTACGGGACAGGCCTTCTGGTTCAAATCCGCCGGAACCGGTGAGATCCGGGCGGCGGAGATTCCGGAGCCGGGACCGGACGAAGTGCTGGTCAGGACCCTGTTTTCCGGCATGAGCCGTGGCACCGAAAGTTTGGTGCTGCGCGGCGGCGTGCCCGAGAGCCAGCGCGAGGTGATGCGCGCGCCGTTCCAGGAGGGCGACTTCCCGTTCCCGGTGAAGTACGGCTACCTGAACGTCGGGCGCGTCGAAGCCGGGCCGGGTGAGCTGGTGGGGCGGACGGTGTTCAGCCTCTTCCCGCACCAGACCGAGTTCGTGGTGCCGGCCTCGGCGGTCACGGTGGTGCCGGACGACGTGCCGGCCGCGCGGGCGATCCTCGCGGGCACCGTGGAGACGGCCGTGAACGCGCTGTGGGACGCCGCGCCGCTGGTCGGCGACCGGATCGCCGTGGTGGGGGCCGGGATGGTCGGCAGCAGCGTCGCCGGGCTGCTTTCCCGCTTCCCGGGAGTGGACGTCCAGCTCGTGGACACCGATCCGGCTCGGGAGAAGGTCGCGGCGGCGTTCGGCATCCGCTACGTGCGGCCGGAGGACGCCGAGGGCGATCTCGACCTCGTGGTGCACGCGAGCGCGACCGACGCGGGGCTCGCGCGGTCGCTGGAGCTGCTGGGCCGCGAGGCGACGGTGGTGGACCTGAGCTGGTACGGCGACCGGCGCGTGAGCGTGCCGCTGGGCGAGAACTTCCACTCGCGGCGGCTGACGATCCGCAGCAGCCAGGTGGGCACGGTCTCCCCCGCCCGGTCCGCGCGGCGCACCTACGGTGACCGCATGGCCACGGCGCTGCGGCTGCTGGCCGATCCGGCGTTCGACGTGCTCGTGACCGGCGAGACCGCGTTCGAAGATCTGCCGAACCTGATCTCCCGCCTGGCCGGCGGGGACCTGCCGGGGCTCGCGCACCGGATCGTTTACCCGTAAGTTCTTGTGATTCCTAAGGAGAAAACCTTGTTCAGCGTCACCGTCCGCGACCACATCATGGTCGCCCACAGCTTCCGCGGTGAGGTCTTCGGTCCGGCGCAGAAGCTGCACGGCGCCACGTTCGTCGTCGACGCCACGTTCCGCCGCACCGACCTCGACGCCGACAACATCGTGGTCGACATCGGCCTCGCGACGCAGAAGCTGGGCTCCGTGCTTGCCGACCTCAACTACCGCAACCTCGACGACGACCCGGCGTTCGAGGGCATCAACACTTCCACGGAGTACCTGGCGAAGGTGATCGCCGACCGGCTGGCCGACGCCGTGCACGCCGGGGAGCTCGGCGAAGGTGCCCGCGGGCTGTCGGGGATTTCGGTGACGTTGCACGAGTCGCACGTCGCTTCGGCCGGGTACGAGCGTTCGCTTTGACCGAGGTGGATCCGTCCGGCTACGCGCCGGAGTGGTTGCGGCTGCGGGAAGGCGCCGATTCCGTCGCGCGGGCTGCGTCCCTTGTGGACTCGCTCGCGTTGGCCGCGCCGGTCGTGGTCCGAGATCTGGGCTGTGGCACCGGTTCCATGAGCCGCTGGCTCACGGGCCGGTTGCCGCAGCCGCAGCGGTGGATCCTGCACGACCAGGATCCGGGGCTGGTGCGGCTGGCTGTCGCGGGTGTTCAGAATGCGACAGGCGAGGTTCGGGATGTCACACGGCTGACGGCGGCGGATCTTTCGGGAACGTCGCTGGTGACCGCGTCGGCGTTGCTGGACCTGTTCACGGCCGAGGAGATCCGGCGGTTGGTCGACGCTTGCGCAGGGGCGCGGGTGCCGGCTTTGCTGACGTTGTCGGTGGTCGGGCGGGTCGCGCTCACTCCGGCCGACCCGCGCGACGAGGCGGTGGGGGCGGCGTTCAACGCCCACCAGCGCCGGGAGGATCGGCTGGGGCCGGAGGCGGTGGCGTTCGCGGCTGCCGAGTTCGCTGCGCGCGGGTTCACGGTGAAGCGGGCGGCGACGCCGTGGCGGCTGGGAGCCGGGGATGCGGCATTGATCGAGACGTGGTTCTCGGGCTGGGTTTCCGCGGCGGCAGAGGAGAATCCGTCGTTGGACTTGTCGGGGTATCGCCGGGTGCTCGACACGGTGGTTGTGGAGCACGAGGACTTGCTGGCTCTGCCTTAGTTGTCTTAGCTGCCTGGCTGCCTCAGCCGTCGGCCTCGCGGCGGGCTTTGGCTCGCCGTTTGCCCTCGTGCATCGCGGCGACGCGGGCGATCGGAATGGTGTGGCCTTCGGCGACGAGGTCGTCCGGAAGTGCCTGCGGTGCGGGCATTTCCGTCGCCCACGGGTCGGTGTCGCCGAGGAGGTCGAGTGCCGTGTGGACGGTGAAGTCGCGCGGAGTCACGTCGTCGGCCGCGGCCCACGGGATCGGGAACGACACGGTCAGGCCGGGCCGCACGCGCGGGCTGTAGGCGGCGACCACGGTGGCGCCGCCGGCGCGGGTGGAGTCGAGGAACACCTTGCCGTGGCGGTCTTCGCGGATGAACGCGGTGGTGGCGAGCTCCGGGTCGAGGCGTTCGGCGCGGGCGGCGATCGCGCGGGTGGCGGCGGCGACGTCTTCGTGGGCCTGGCCGGGCTTCAGGGGTACGAAGACGTGGACGCCCTTGGAACCGCTGGTTTTCAACGCGCCGGCCAGCCCGGCGTCGGCGAGAGCTTGACGGACCAGGCGCGCACCCGCGACGGCCAGTCCGAACGGCGCGCCCTCGGGTGGGTCCAGGTCCATGATCAGGTGGGTCGGACCTTGGGTGTGTTCGAAAAGCGTCAACGTGGGGTGGTATTCGATCGCGCGCTGGTTGCCGAACCACAGAAGCGTGGGGCGATCGTTGCACAACGCGTAGGAAACTTCCCGCTTCGAACTCTCGGCCCACAGCTTCACGCGCGGCACCCACTCGGGCGTGTACTTCGGCAGGTTCTTCTGCATGAACGCGTCCTGCCCGCGCAGCACGCGCACGACCGACAGCGGCCGGTCGTGCAGCACCGGCAGCAGCCGCTCCGAGACGCCGTCGAGGTAGTCGAGCAGGTCGCGTTTGGTCGCACCGGCGTCGGCGAACAGCGGCTGGTCGAGATTGGTCAGTTTGACACCCTCGCGTACGTCGTCGCTGCTCATCGGCCTACCTTCGCCCACCACGCGGGCGCCGGTCAACCGCTTCACACGAGCGGACGGCCCTCGCGGTAGCGCTTGCGGAGGTCGCGCAGGTACGCGTTGTAGGGGAACCGCTGCACGCTGCGCGGGAGGCGCCGCACGACGTGTCCGATGCCGCGCATGAGACGTTCGAATGTGCGCTGATCGTATTCGGTCCACGACAGCCGCATGTGCTCGCGGAAACACGCGGGCAGGAACCCGGTCGTCACGAACCGGTGGAACCGCCCGAACACCAGCGCGACCGGCCGCGGCAGGAACCGCAGGTCGACGAGGTCCCCGAGGTACGCGCGGGTGCGGTCGTCGAAGGTGACGCGTTGGAGCCCCTCGGCCCAGTACTTCGCGAACGCCTCGCGGTCCTCGGGCCACATCTCCGGCCGCACCTGCAACGTCGTGCCGAGCACCACGGCCTCGGCGTACAGCTCCTCGGGCGCGGCGCCACCGAAGAACGCCACGTGGACGTCCTCGAGTCCCTTGTAGAGACACGCGGCAACCCAGAGCTGCAGCTCCGGATCGAAGGCGTTGTAACCGACGGGGCTGTCCTTTGTGGATCTGACGTGCCGATGAGACCCGTTGACCGCCCTGCGGTACGCCTTGCGCTCGTCGTCGGTCCCGAACGTCGCGACCGCCAAATAGGTCCCCGTGGTGCGCGCGCGTTTGACCGGGTGCCTGAACAGGTTCCCGCTCTCGACACTGCTCTCCATCACCCCGTACCCCACCGGGGCCCGCCCGAGCTGCATGATCACGTTGGCGCTGCCGGCCATCAGCCCCATTCCGACCATGGCCTTCTTGAGCGCGTCACCCATGGCGCCTCCCGTCGGGATCAAGGAAACGCGACTGTTTACGTCGAGTCAAGAGCCGCCCGAGCCGCGTCCACGCTCCCGAGCCATCAGCCGAGGTGATCCCCGCCGCACTCGACCGGGGAGGTCGCGGCCACGCGGTTCACGCTGATCTAACGTGAGGCCCCGAGTCGCCAGTGAGGGCGGCCCGCTCCCGCGGACGGGTTGGGCGGCGCCCCGCGGTGGCCGCCGGGCTGGAGAAGCCGGGGGTGAAACCCCAGGCGCGTCGGCGGCGCGTCCCAGCGAGTCAGGGCGTGTGGCGTGCCGAAGGTGTTCCGAATGGCCCGGCCGGCGTGGTTGTCGCCGAAGGTGGCGCGGGTGGAGGTGCTCGGCGGGCTCGTCGTGGCGCTCGCGCTGATCCCCGAGGCGATCTCGTTCTCGATCATCGCCGGCGTCGACCCGCGGGTGGGGCTGTGCGCCTCGTTCACGATGGCCGTGGTGATCTCGATCGTGGGCGGGCGCCCGGCGATGATCTCGGCCGCGACGGGGGCGATCGCGCTGGTCGTGGCGCCGCTGGCGCGTGAGTACGGGTTCGGCTACCTCATCGCGACGGTGATCCTCGGTGGTCTGATCCAGATCCTGCTCGGCGCGCTCGGCGTGGCCAAGCTGATGCGGTTCGTGCCGCGCAGCGTGATGGTCGGGTTCGTCAACGCGCTGGCCATCCTGATCTTCCTGGCGCAGCTGCCGTCGCTGATCGACGTGCCGTGGCCGGTCTACCCGCTCTTCGCCGGCGGCCTGCTGCTGATGGTCTTCCTGCCCCGGCTCACCAAGGTCGTGCCGGCGCCGCTGATCTCGATCGTCGTCCTCACCGCGCTCACGATCGGCGCCGGCATCACCGTGCCGACCGTCGGCGACAAGGGCGCGCTGCCGTCCTCGCTGCCCGTGCCCGGGGTGCCCGACGTGCCGTTCACGATGAACACCCTCACCCTGCTCGCGCCGTACGCGATCGCGTTCGCGCTGGTCGGGCTCATGGAATCGATGATGACGGCCCAGCTCGTCGACGACATCACCGACACCCCGTCGAGCAAGACCCGCGAGGCCATCGGCCAGGGCATCGCCAACGTCGTCACCGGCATCTTCGGCGGAATGGGCGGCTGCGCGATGATCGGGCAGACCATGATCAACGTCAGGACCGCCGGCTCCCGCACGCGCCTGTCGACGTTCCTGGCCGGCACGTTCCTGATCATCCTGTGCATCGTCTTCGGCCCGCTCGTCTCGCGGATCCCGATGGCCGCGCTCGTGGCCGTGATGGTGCTCGTCGCGTTCGGCACGTTCGACTGGCACAGCGTCGCCCCCGCCACGCTCAAGCGGATGCCCGCCGGCGAGATCACGGTCATGGTGATCACCGTCGCCGTCGTGGTGGCCACCAGCAACCTCGCGATCGGCGTGGTCGTCGGCACGATCACCGCGATGGTCATCTTCGCGCGCCGCGTCGCGCGGCTGCTCGACGTGACCGCCGCCGTGGACCCGGACGGCAACCAGGTCGTCTACGCGGTCACCGGCGAGCTGTTCTTCGCCTCCAGCAACGACCTCGTCTCCCGCTTCGACTACTTCGGCGACCCCGCCCACGTCGTCCTCGACCTCACCGACGCCCACATCTGGGACGCCTCCACCGTCGCCGCGCTCGACGCCATCACCACGAAGTACGCCGCACGCGGCAAAACCGTCGAGATCGTCGGCCTCAACTCCCCGAGCGCCCGCATGCACGACCGGCTCACCGGCGAGCTCACGGCGCACTAGAGCACCGATCGCGCGAACTCGATCAATGTGCGCGCGGCGGGACCACTCGGACCGTCGGCCCGCCACGCCAACGCGAGCTGACCGCGCAGCCGCGGCCGCAGCTGCAGCGTGTGGAGCTCGGTGGCGTAGTACCGCGCAAGGGATTCCGGCACGATCGCCACGCCGAGGCCGCGGATCGCCAGCTGTGCCAGCACGTTCGGGTCGCTGGCCTCGATCGTCACGCGCGGGAGGACCCCCGCCGTCGCGAAGCCGCGGTCGAGGACCCCGCGCACGCCCGTACCCTTCGGCAGGCAGATCAGGCCGCGGCCGGCCAGGTCGGCCAACGTGACCTCCGAACGGGCGGCCAGATCGTCGGAGACAGCGGTAACGGCGACGACGGCCTCGTCGAGCACCACCTGCGCGGCGAGACCCGCGGGCACGCCGTCGGCGAGGCCGATCACGGCGACGTCGAGGCGGCCTTCGCGCAGCGCTTCGACCATCACGTCGGAGTTGGCCTCGCCCAGGGTGATCTCGACGCCCGGGTAGCGCTCGGCGAAACCGGCGAGGAAGTCCGGCAACGCGACCGGCCCCGCCGACGTCACGATCCCCATCGCCACCTGCCCGCGGACGAGGCCCTCGTGCTCGGCCACCGTCTCGCGCACGGCGGCCACCGCGGCGAGCGCGGCACGGGCGTGGGGCAACGCGGCGGCGCCGACGTCGGTGAGCCGCACCGCGCGCGCCGACCGGTCGAACAACGGCTGCCCCAGCTCGCGTTCCAGGCGCCGGATCTGCGCACTGACGCCCGGCTGCGCGACGTGCATCCGGGCCGCGGCGCGCGTGAAGTTGGCTTCTTCGGCGACGGCCACGAAGTACTCGAGCTGGTGCAGTTCCATAAGCATTGATTCTAGTCCTGGGAAGCACTATCTCTTGGACTTCTCAAAGGCCCCGAGCCACGCTGGAGTCATGCAAACCTGCACCCCTGGCCAGGACGGCTATCGCGAGGAAATCGCCGGTTTCCAGACCGGCATCGAGTCGGCGCCGAAGCTGGTCGTCGCCGCCGCGACGGCCGCCGACGTCGCCGAGGCCGTGGGCAACGCCGCGACCCGCGACCTGCCCGTGGCCGTCCAGGCGACCGGCCACGGCCTGCGCGCCCCGGCCGACGGGGTGCTGATCTCGACGCGGCGTATGACCAACGTCGAGATCGACCCGGCCGACGCCGTCGCCCGGGTCGGGGCCGGCACCACCTGGGGCAAGGTGCTCGAGGCCGCCGCCGAGCACGGGCTCGCGCCGCTCAGCGGTTCGGCTCCCGGCGTCGGCGTGGTCGGCTACACGCTCGGCGGCGGCTTCAGCCTGCTCGGGCGCCGCTACGGCCTCGCCGCCGACCACGTGCGCTCCGCCGAAGTCGTGACCGCCGACGGCAGGATCGAACGCACCACCGACCTCGGCGCCGGCGTGATCACCGCGTTGGAGTTCGGCCTCGTCCCGGTGACCAGCCTGTACGGCGGCGGCCTCTACTTCGACACCCCGAAGGTGCCGGACGTCCTGCGCACCTGGCGTGACTGGACCGCCGATCTCCCCGACACGCTCACCACGTCACTCGCCCTGATCCCCTACCCGGACCTGCCGATGGTGCCGGAACCGTTGCGCGGCAGGCACATCGCCCATGTCCGCGTCGCCCACCTCGGCGACGACGGCCCGCGGCTCGTCGCACCTCTGCACGCGCTGGGACCGCTCGTGGACACGCTCAAGACCATGCCGTTCACCGACTCCGGCTCCATCGCCGCCGAGCCGCCGCACCCCCACGCGTACCTCGGCGACAACCGCGTCGTCGCGCAGCTGCCCGACACCACGATCGACGCGATCCTGGAGCACGCCGGCCCTGGCGCGCCCGTGCCGACCGTGCTGATCGTCGACCTCCTCGGCGGCGCCTACGCCCACGCGAAGGCCCCGGACTTCACCCCCGACTCGCGCTACACGATCCGCGTTCTGTCCGTTTTGGACGAATCCGGACCGGACCCGGTACGCGCGGCCCACGCCAAACTGTTTGTCCCACTCACCGCGACAGGCCGGTTGCGCAGTTTCGTGTACGGGCAGCCGCTCTCCTAAGTCGATCTTAAGTTTTCACCGGAGCTCTCGACGCCCGCGGCGCGCTGAGTACATTTGCGCCAGGCCAGTCGAATTCTGGGGGCTGGCACTACTGGGAAGGTTCACCGCGAATGGGTATTCAGGATTCTTCGCGCCGTTTTTCCCGGCTGGGCGCGGTCGTCGCGGCGACCGCGGTCGCCGGGGGCGTGCTGCTCACCGGCGCCACGGCCGAGGCGGCACCGCAGTCGGCCAACGCGTGTTCGGGCACCCACCAGGCGGGCGGCGCGCCGCAGGTCTGGAGCAAGGCGTCGCACTCGGGCTGCAGCGTGTTCGGCTCGCCGGGCCGCAAGCAGGGCTACAGCTTCACCGTGACGAACAACCAGACCGCCTGCGTGCAGGGCTGGGGATTCGACTCGGCGCACCCGAAGGGCGGCTGGTTCGACATCGGCTGCGGCGTTTCCGGGCACATGACCGTGCCGTGGGGAAATGTGCTGGGCGAACCGCAGGTGCGGGTGAAGAGCGTTTCCCTCCTGCCGACGCTGCTCGACTGGTACAACTGATTTTCTGAAACCGCGGCCGGCGAATTCATTTCCCCGATGAATTCGCCGGCCGTTTCTTTCACTTCTCACCCCCGGCGGTTGCCCTTTCTCCACTCGCTCCGCACGCCCGCCAACGCCTGACCACAACTGGGCGTTTTGTGCGGTTTCGGGGCACTTCGCGCGGTCTCGTGGGACCGTCTGCCCTCAACCGTCGGCCGCCTGCCAGTGACCGCTCCGCAGGTGTTCACGCGGCGTTGGTGTCGGCTGGATTGGATGGACGGTCGACACCACCCCCGCGTGAGGAGTTTTGCCTTGTCCGCCGACCCCACCACCCCCACCCCCGAGCCCGACTCCGGCACCACCCGCCGCCGGTTCCTGCAGGGCGCGGGCGTCGCCGCCGGAGCGCTGATGTTCGGCGGGATCGCCGACGCGGGCACCGCGGACGCCGCCACCCTGGGCAGCAACGGCCTGCCGCGAGGGTTCAAAGGCGACCTGTCCGACCTGAGACACGTCGTGATCCTGATGCAAGAGAACCGTTCGCTCGACCACTACTTCGGCACGTTCCCCGGTGTGCGCGGCTTCAATGACAAGCAGGCGCTGAAGTTCCAGGACGGCACCACCGTCTTCCAGCAGAAGGACAAGACCGGCGCCACCGTGACGCCGAAGGTCGACGACGGCATGTGGGGCAACGACCACGGCGCCTGGGGCGACGTCGCGCACCGCAGCTGGGACCAGTGGGTGCAGCACAACGGCGCGAGCTGCATGAACTACCACAGCGACGGCTACATGAGCTTCTACCACTCGGTGGCGGCCCAGTACACGATCGCCGACCAGAACTTCTGCTCCGAGTTCGGCCCGACCGACCCGAACCGCAAGTACCTGTGGAGCGGCACGTCCAACACCGAGACCGGCAACACGGACGAGTCGAACTACAGCCGCCCGTGGATCACCGTGCCCGAGCAGCTGCAGCAGGCCGGCATCGACTGGCGCCTCTACTCCGACAACAGCGGCACCGGCCGCCAGGGCTACCTCAGCTCGTGGATCGGCGACTACGGCGACAACGAGCTCAAGTACTTCAAGGGTTTCGAACCCAACGGCCTGAGCCCGCTGGACCCGAAGCTGCAGCCCGGCACCGGCCTGATCTGGCGCGGCAACGCCACCTACTACGCCGGCAAGACCACGCCGAACGACGACTCCGACGCCAACCTGCGGGCCGTCCTCAAGGACTTGCGCGACGCCTGCCAGCCGGGCGCCGAGCACCCGCTGCCGGCCGTCTCGTGGATCGTCGCGCCCTACGGCTGGTCCGAGCACCCGGACGCCGACACGCTGCACGGCGAGCGCTACGTCAAAGAGGTGCTCGACATCCTGCAGGGCAACCCGGACATCTGGAACCACACGCTCTTCATCCTCAACTACGACGAGAACGACGGAAAGTTCGACCACGTGCTCCCGCCGTGGCCCGAGGCCGGCACCGCTGGCGAGTACACCGGCTCGTACCCGCTCGGCTTCGGCCCGCGCGTGCCGATGCTGCTCGTGTCGCCGTGGTCGCGCGGTGGCTACGTCGCTTCGGAGGTCTTCGACCACACGTCGACGATCAAGTTCCTGGAGAAGTGGGCGGCGCACCTCGGCAAGCCGTTCACCTGCCCCAACATCAGCGACTGGCGCCGCTCGATCGCCGGTGACCTGACGAGCGCGCTCGACTTCGCCCACCCGCAGACCGGGCCGGCGACGTTCGCGGACCCGGCGGCCGAGCAGCCGGTGAAGGTCGCGGCCGGCCACATGAAGCCGCGGCCGCTGAGCTTCCACCCGCACGCCACGGTCACGCAGGACCACAAGGGCAAGGTCACGGCGAAGATGACGCTGGCCGGCGGCGACAAGGGCAAGGCCGTGAGCTTCCAGGTCTTCCCGGACAAGCTCAAGCCGTTCACCAGCACGCCGTTCACGGTCACCGAGCGCAAGTCGCAGTCCTACACCTGGGACACCTCCGCCACCGGCGGTGAGTACGCGTTCTCGATCTACGCCAACGACGGCTTCGTGCGTTCGTTCGCGGGCAAGGTCACCTCGTCCGGGCACGACCCGCGCGTGGACGCCGACCTGCTGCAGCCGACGGTGCTGGTGCGCGAGCAGCACGTGCGCTTCACGCTGCACAACGACAACCTGCTCAAGCCGATGCACTACAAGCTGACCGCGAACGACTTCAGCGGCGGGACCAAGACCGTCACGGTGCTCGGCCTGCTGCCGGCGATCGTGAACTGGCCGACCGAGAACGGCTACTACGACGTGGTCATCACGGTCGAGGGCGACTCGACGTGGCAGCAGCGCTACGCCGGCCGGATCGGTGAGGACTGCTAGTCCTGCTTCGCCGCAGCGGCCGGTGGATCCTTCACGGGTCCGCCGGCCGTCAGCGTTTGTTCCGGCGGACGCGGTCGAGCCAGGAGAAGTCGCTGCTCTGGTAGCGCGCGAGCTCGGCGGCGTGGAAATCGCGGCGCGTCTCCTTGAGCGCGTCCCAGCCGTCTTCGGCGGCGCGACGGCCGCGTCGGCGTGCCCGGACGTCGAACATCGCCGCGGTCGCCACCACGACCACCACGGCTCCCACGAGGATCACCAGCAACGTCACAGCCCCCACCACCCAGAGTAATTCGCAGGTCACGGGCGCGAACCCGCCGCGCGGGTGCCCGTGATCGTCCACCTATACTCCCACCGCAGCCAGGCGATTGGGGTCGATTTCTTGCGAACGATGAGCCATGACGAGTACCTCGGCATGCGCAGGTTCCCCGGCCTCGACGGCCTGCGCGCCATCGCCGCGACGATCGTCGTGTTCTTCCACTTCGCCGGGCCGAAGTTCGTGTGGCCGTCGGGCTGGGTGGGCGTCTACATCTTCTTCGTGCTCTCGGGGTTCCTGATCACGACGCTGCTGCTGCGCGAGCAGGACCGCACCGGGCGCATCTCGCTGAGCGGTTTCTACGTGCGGCGCGTGTTCCGGATCCTGCCGCCGTACCTGGTGATCCTCGGCGGGATCATCGCGTTCGTGCTGCTGCGCGGCGAGTTCCTCGCGCGCGACTTCCCCCACGCGCTGAAGTACTACCTGACCTTCCTCAACGAGTTCTTCCCCGGCTCGCACGGCAACGGCTCCGACAACTTCTTCTCCGGCTCGTGGACGCTGGGCATCGAGGAGAAGTTCTACCTGGTGTGGCCGTTCCTGCTGGTCGCGATCGGCATCGGCGCCGCGCGGCGCAAGCTCGCGCTGGTGCTCGCCGCGATGGCCGTGCTGCTGACGCTCGTGCCGCTGACCACGGGCGGCTGGCTGCTCGACTTCTCGCCGACGGCCATCTACCGCTCGAGCATCCACTACGCCATCCTGCTCGGCGGCTGCCTGCTCGCGATCCTGCTGCACTACCGGCGCAGCTTCGCCGTGCTGCGGCCGTTCACGCACCCACTGGCCGCGATCCCGATCGTCGCCGGGTTCCTCGCACTGCACGCGAACCTCGACCCGCTCTGGCGCGAGACGCGGCAGAACCTGCTGGTGCTGCTCGCGTACGCGGTGCTCACCATGCTGCTGCTGATCGTGCTGCTGTCACCGGGCCCCGCGCGCTGGCTGCTCTCGACGGCCCCGATGCGGTTCGTCGGCGAGCGGTCGTATTCGCTGTACCTGCTGCAGGGCCCGGTGCACTTCGTGGTGGTGCAGGCCGTGCCGGCGCTGGGTCACAACCGGCTGATCACGGCCGTGACGGTGTTCCTGGTCGACCTCGCGATCGCCGACCTGATCCACCGCTGGGTCGAACAGCCGATGATCGCGACCGGCAAGCGGCTGCTCACGCGCCGGCAGGCCCGCAAAGCCGCACGGGCCGCGGTTCCTGCCGACGCGTCGCCGGCGCCGGCGAGCGTTTGAGCGGTTGGGGCGCGCTCAGCGCTCCAGTACGAAGACCGGGATCAGGCGCGTGGTCTTCTTCTCGTAGTCGGCGAAGCCCGGCATGTGCGCGACCATGCCGGCGTAGAGGCGGTCACGCTCGGCGCGGTCCTCGATCAGCTTGGCCGTGGCGTCGAACTTCTCGGTGCCGATCTCCAGCGCGACCTTCGGGTTGGCCACGAGGTTGTGGTACCAGTCCGGGTTGGTGTCCGCTCCGCCCTTGGACGCGGCGATGACGTAACGGTCGCCGTCGGTGGTGTAGACCAGGGGCGCGACGCGCTGGGTGCCGCTCTTCGCGCCGGTGTGGGTCACCAGGATCATGTTCGCGCCCTCGAACATCCCGCCGACCTTGCCCTCGTTGGCGCGGAACTCGTCGATGATCTGCTGGTTCCAGTCCGACATGGGGTGGTGTCCCTCCAGTTTGGTTTTGCGACCAAACTTACTTTGTTAGCAAAACTGATGTCAATGCGAGGTACCCTCTTGCGCGACAAGGTGTTTTGCGTGGTTCTGGTCGAAGGAGCGGGATGACCACCGGACCGAGCCTCGAGGACGGCGTGCGCGAATTGCTGCTGCTCATGCCCCGCCTGGCCGGCCGCGGCAAGCGCACCCCGGTGCCACCCGAGCTCGCGGACCTGTCGCTCGCGCCGCGCCACCTGTGCCTGCTGTCCATCTTGTTGTTCGACGGCCCCATGACCGTCACCGAACTCGCCGGCCGCCTCGAGATCGCCCCCACCACCGCCAGCCTCATGATCGGCGACCTCTCACGCCAGGGCGTGCTCGCCCGCGACGAAGACCCGGCCGACCGCCGCCGCACGATCGTCAGCATCAGCCCTTCGCAGCGCGCCGCCGTCGACGCCTGGCTGGCCCCGGGGGCGCGGGCCTGGGAGCGGGCGCTGGCGCCGTTGTCGCCGGTCGAGAGGGCGTTGGTGATCGACACCTTGAAGACCTATTCGGAGGAGTTCACGGACGGGTGCTGCTGATTCCTTCAGCGAGGGCCTTGGCGTGGGCTTCTCCGGGGCACGCGTGGGGGCCGGTTCCGAAGGGGAAATCCTTGAGATCGACGGTGACTTCGGTGCCGTCGACCCAGCGGCGGGTGCTGGGGACAGGTGGGCCTTGGGTGCTCTTGACCAGGCTCTCCGTGGCCGCGGACTGGACCAGTAGGCCGACTTTGGCGGCGGTTCGCTCGTCGGGTTGCCCCAGTGCTTCGACCAGCCGCGCTACGGCTTCGTCGGCCTCGGTGGTTTGGGGGAAGTGGGGCTGGTAGGCCTTCGCCACTTTGTCGACATCTCCGGGGTCGACCTCGAACCCGAGCACCTCGGCGAGTATCTCGACCGGTCCTCGGTCAGGGTTCGCTGCTTCTCTCAGCGCTCGCGGCTCCGCCCTGGCGAGCTCCTCGATGACCAGCTCGCGTCGCCTGGCGTGATCCTCGCCGCTGCTGAACCTGGCGACCATCGCACGCAACCAGGCCATGTTCACGGCGACGGGCGGCACGGGCGCGTTGGTGAGGAGCTCGCGGGAATCCATGCTGGGAACGGTAGGGCCGGGAAGCGTCGGTGCCGGCCGAAGTGTCACCTCAAAAAGCCAACCACTCCGCCTGCGGCCCCTCACACCGATGCGGCCGCGGCGCATCGTGCTGGTACCACCAAGCCTCGCTCACCCGCCCGTTCGGCAGCGTGTACCGAGGCGGCCCCGCGGCCCGACGCATCCCGGCGGCCTCCAGGGACCGACCGCTCGCCACATTCCCCACCTCAGCCCCGGCCCGGACCCGCGGCAGCCCGAGATGCGAGTGCGCCAGCACCAACCCAGCCGTGAACAGATCCCGCCCCAGCGCGCGTCCGCGATACGCCGGCGCGAGGTACCCGCCCGTCTCCGGACCGCCGTTCTCCCCGGCGTGCACGCTGACCAGCCCGGCGCACCGGTTCTCCCGCAGGTCGATGGCCACGATGTCGACGGACTGCGGATCCGGATAGGTCCAAGCCGGCCCGGTGCCGGGGGTCACGCGGAGGGCTTCGGACCGAAGGGGCTCGGCGATGACCGAATCCGCGAGCCAGCCGAGCCACCGCTGGGCGGCCGGATCGCTGCCGGAGGCCACCGCGGCGGCGTATTCCCAGGCAGTTGGGGTGCGGAAGAGGAACCGGCCGATGGCGAACGCGTGGCCCCTGCGGTCGCAGGTGCGTTTCGCCATGAGCCGGCCTCGGCGGGTCAACCGGCCGAACAGCGGTGCTTCACCCAGGTTCACCATCGCGCGCCAAATGGTACCCGCAGTCACGGCCCGCGGTTGTTATGGTGACCAGGTGACGGCCGTACCGGAGTCAACCGAGCTCGACGCCGGGCGTGCCGCCCAGCCTCGGCAGCTGATCGTGTCCGTATACGGCTTCTACCACCGCATCGAGGGTGGCTGGCTGTCCGTGGCGTCGCTCATCGACCTGCTCGCGGCGCTCGGCGTCGACGAGCCGGCGGTGCGCTCGTCGATCTCGCGCCTCAAGCGCCGGAGCATCCTCGACGCCGTGCGGCGCGACGGGACCGCCGGCTACGAGCTGTCGGACACCGCGCTGGCGATCCTGCGCGAAGGCGACGACCGCATCTTCCGCCGCGACCGCGCGACGCTGGCCGACGGCTGGTTGCTCGCCGTGTTCTCCGTGCCCGAGACCGAGCGCCACAAGCGCCACGTCCTGCGCACGCAGCTGGCGCGGCTCGGGTTCGGCACGGCGTCGTCCGGCGTGTGGATCGCGCCCGCGCACCTGCACCAGGTCACGGCCGAGGCGCTGACCCGCCTGGGCCTCGCGAGCTACGCCGACCTGTTCCGCGCCGAACACCTGGCGTTCGGAAACGCACAGGACAAGGTCCGCGAGTGGTGGGACCTCGACCAGCTCGACGAGCTGTACACGGCGTTCCTCGACGAGCACGCCCCCGTGCTCGACCGCTGGAAGCGCCGCCGCACGGTGCCCGGCGACGAGGCGTTCGCCGACTACGTGCGCGTGCTCACCGGGTGGCGGCGCATGCCCTACCTCGACCCGGGGCTGCCTGCCGAACTGCTGCCCGCCGACTGGTCCGGCATCCGCGCCGCCGAGGTGTTCTTCGCGCTCCACGAACGCCTGGAAGCCCCGGCCCGCGAGTACCTGCTGCAGGTCCTCAGCGGCTGAGCACCGCGAAGCCCTGCACCTCCACCAGAGCCTCGACGTCCCACAGCCGGCTCACGCCGATGCCCGCCATCGCCGGGTACTCGGTGCCGGCGAGGCTCTTCCACACCTTGCCGATCTCGCGCGCGTGGGCCTTGTAGTCGTCCATGTCGACGATGTAGATGGTCACGCTGCACAGGTCCGCGGGCTCACCGCCGGCCGCGCGCAGGGCCGTGAGCAGATTGCCCAGCGCCTGGGAGAACTGCTCGACCACGCCGTCGCCGACGATGCTGCCCTCGGCGTCGAGAGCGGTCTGTCCGGCGAGGAACACGAGCTGTCCGGTTGCGGACACGGCGTGGGAGAAACCGGACGGACGGCCCAGCTCGGGCGGGTTGATGCGCTCCATGTCGCGGAAGCCTAGCTCATGTATCGCATTCTTGACGATCGTATGTCAGACGACATATCCTTGCTCTCGTGCGGATATCGGTTCTCGGCGGCGGCCCGGCGGGCCTGTACTTCGCCGCCCTCGCGAAGCAGCTCGGGCCAGGCCACGAGATCACGGTGTGGGAACGCAACGCGCCGGACGACACCTTCGGGTTCGGCGTGGTGTTCTCCGACGAGACGCTCGGCGGCATCGAGACCGCCGACGCGCAGGTCCACGAGGCCATGAGCCGCGAGTTCGCGCGCTGGGACGACATCGACGTGCACTATCGCGGCGAGGTCCACACGTCCGGCGGCCACGGGTTCGCCGCGATGAGCCGCAAGCGCCTGCTCGCGATCCTGCAGGAACGCTGCCGCGAGCTGGGCGTCGACCTGCGCTTCCGCACCGAGGCCCCCGACCCGGAGCAGCTCTCGCGCGACTACGACCTCGTGATCGCCTCCGACGGCGTCAACTCGGGCGTGCGCCGGCGGTTCGCGGACTCGTTCCGCCCGACCCTCGAGTCGCGCCGCTGCCGCTACATCTGGCTCGGCACCGACCTCGTCTTCGACGCCTTCAAGTTCCATGTGCTCGAGACGCCCCACGGGATCATGCAGATCCACGGCTACCCCTACGGCCGCGACGGCAGCACGTTCATCCTCGAGCTGCACGAGGACGTGTGGCAGCAGGCGTTCGCGCCGATCGCCGCCACCGACCTCGGGCCGGGCGAGAGCGACGAGAAGTCCATCGAGCTGATCCGCGAGCTGTGCGCCGACGTCCTCGGCGACCACCACGTGCTGGCCAACAACTCGAAGTGGAACACCTTCGGCACCGTCCGCTGCGAAAGCTGGGTGCACGACAACGTGGTGCTGCTCGGCGACGCCGCCCACACCGCCCACTTCTCCATCGGCTCCGGCACGAAGCTGGCGATGGAGGACGCGCTGGCGCTGGTGGCGTGCCTGCACGAGCAGGACACCGTGCCCGACGCGCTGGCGGCGTACGAGGCCGAGCGCAAGCCGGTCGTCGAGTCGACGCAGCGCGCGGCGCAGGCGAGCCTGGAGTGGTTCGAGAACCTCGCGCAGTACACGCACCAGGAGCCGGAGCAGTTCGCGTTCAACCTGCTCACGCGCAGCCGCCGCGTCACCTACGACAACCTGAAGCTGCGCGACCCGGAGTTCGCCACGGAGCTCGACGAGTGGTTCGCGCGCTCGCTGGGCACGACACCCGCGCCGCCGATGTTCCAGCCCGTGAAGATCGGTGAGCTGGAGCTGCCCAACCGCGTGATCGTGTCGCCGATGGACATGTACGTGGCCGTCGACGGGGTGCCCGGCGAGTTCCACCTCGTGCACCTGGGCGGCAAGGCGCTCGGCGGCGCCGGCCTGGTGATGACGGAGATGATCTGCGTGTCGCCCGAGGCGCGGATCACGCCGGGCTGCCCCGGGCTGTACAACGACGAGCAGGAGCAGGCCTGGAAACGCATCGTCGACTTCGTGCACGGCAGCACGCCGGCGAAGATCGGCCTGCAGCTGGGCCATTCCGGGCGCAAGGGCTCGACGAAGCTCATGTGGGAGGGCATGGACGACCCGTTGCCGGACGGCAACTGGGAGGTCTGCGGACCGTCGCCGTTGCCGTACCGGCCGGACAGCCAGACGCCGCGTGAGCTGAGCGTCGAGGAGCTGGCGGAGATCCGTGAGCAGTTCGTGGCTTCGGCGCGCTCGGCGGCGCGGGCCGGGTTCGACCTGCTGGAGCTGCACTGTGCACACGGGTATCTGCTGTCGTCGTTCATCTCGCCGCTCACGAACCAGCGGACCGACGAGTACGGCGGCTCGCTGGAGAACCGGCTGCGGTACCCCCTCGAGGTGTTCGACGCGGTGCGCGAGGTGTGGCCGGCCGAGCGGCCGATGACGGTCCGCATCTCGGCCAGCGACTGGTACGACGGCGGGATCGAGGCCGACGAGGCCGTCGCCATCGCGACGGCGTTCGCCGAGCACGGGGCCGCCGCGGTCGACGTGTCGACCGGGCAGGTGGTGAGCGAGGAGAAGCCGAAGTTCGGCCGCAGCTACCAGACGCCGTACGCCGACCGGATCCGCAACGAGGTGGGGCTCAAGTACGGCACGGCCGTGATCGCCGTCGGCGCGATCTCCTCGTACGACGACATGAACGCGCTCATCCTCGCCGGCCGCGCCGACCTGTGCGCACTCGGGCGCACGCACCTCTACGATCCACAGTGGACGTTGCACGCGGCGGCGGAGCAGGACTACGTGATGCCGTGGCCGAAGCCGTGGGCGGCCGGGAAGCGCCGGCCGCAAACAGGGCGCACCGACGGGCCGGAGCCACGGCTGGAACTCGTACGCACCGGTGGGCACCAGACCGCGCACGCCCGCTGGCGACCGGAAAGGGATCGATGAACGCCTTCGCACTGACGCCGGAACAGCAGGCTTTCACAGCGTCCGTTCGCACCATCGCCACGGAACAGCTGCGACCGCTCGCCGAGGCCGGCGAAGAAGGCGCGGTGAACCGGCCGCTGCTCAAGGCGATGGGCTCGCACGGTCTGCTGGCGCGGCTGTTCCCCGGCGTCTCGGCGGGTAACCCGACGCGCCAGGCCGCGGCGTTCGACCTGTGCCTGCTGCGCGAAGCGCTGGCGACCGTGAACACCGAGGCCGAGACGGCGCTCGCGTTGCAGGGACTGGGAAGCTACCCCGTGCTGCAGTCCGGAAAGGACGAACAGGTCGCGCGCTGGCTGCCGGCCGTAGCAGCGGGCGACGCGGTGGCGGCGTTCGCGCTGACCGAGCCCGACGCCGGTTCCGACGCGGCCGCCCTGCAGCTGGCGGCCGAGCCCGACGGCGACGGCTGGCGGCTCACCGGACAGAAGATGTGGATCTCCAACGCACCCGAGGCCGACTTCTACACCGTCTTCGCGCGCACGACGCCGGACGCCGGCTCGCGGGGTGTGAGCGCGTTCGTCGTGCCGGGCGACCGCGCGGGCCTGTCCGGTGAGCACCTCGACCTGGTCAGCCCGCACCCGATCGGCACGCTGGAGTTCGACGGCGTGCGCGTGCACCGCGACGAGCTGCTGGGCGAGGAGAACCGCGGCTTCGCCGTCGCGATGCGGACGCTGGACCTGTTCCGGCCGAGCGTCGGGGCGTTCGCGGTGGGGATGGCGCAGGCCGCTCTAGACGCGACCGTGGAGTACACGGGCTCACGCATTGCTTTCGGTGGGCCGCTGGCGAAGCAGCAGACCGTGGCGCACACGCTCGCGGAGATGGCGACGCGGACGGAGGCGGCGCGGCTGTTGGTCTACGCCGCGGCTTCCGCGTACGACGCGGGCGAGACCGGCCTGGCCGGTCGGGCGGCGATGGCGAAGCTTTTCGCGACGGAGTCGGCGCAGTACGTCGTGGATTCCGCAGTGCAGCTGCACGGCGCGCGGGCGCTGCGGCGGGGGCACCTGCTGGAGCACCTCTACCGGGAGGTCCGGGCGCCGCGGATCTACGAAGGCGCGTCGGAGATCCAGCGGACGATCATCGCGCGGTCGCTGCGCTCCTGAAGTTTCCGCTCAGCGCGATATCCGTGCTCCTGTTCCGGGGCGGCCGGTAGTTTTGGCGACATGTCGAGGATCGCGGTCACCATCACCACTCCGGACGGCCTCTGCACGGCCACACTGCACACGCCGCTGAGCGCCGGCCCCGCGGTGATCCTGTACGCCGACGCGGCCGGGGTTCGCGAGACGTTCGCCGAGATGGCGGACCGGCTCTGCGCGCTCGGCTACGCCGTCCTCCTGCCGGACGGCTACTACCGCACGCCATACGCGCCATTCGACGTCACCACGGTGTTCAGCGTGCCCTCGGAACGCGAGCGGCTGACGCAACTCGCGCGGAGCGTGACGGCGGAGATGGCGGTGCGCGACACGGGCGCGTACCTCGACTTCCTGTCCGGGCGCAGCGAAGTCGCAGGCTCGCTGGTGGGGACGACCGGGTACTGCATGGGAGGGCGGTTTTCGCTGTGGGCCGCCGCGCGTTTTCCGTCGCGCGTCGCGGCCGCCGCTTCGTTCCACGGCGGCAACCTCGCCGCCGACGATCCCGACAGCCCCCACCTGCTGGCCGACCGGATCCGCGCGTCCGTGCTGGTCGCGGCGGCGCAGGACGACAGTGCGTTCCCTCCTGAGCAGTTCGAGCGGCTGCGTGGGGCGTTCGTCGGCGAGGGTGTTCGGCACACTCTGGAGACGTATCCCGCCAAGCACGGGTTCGCGGTGCCGGACAACGACACGTACGACAGTGCCGCGGCGGAACGTCACTGGACCGCGCTGGCCGGGCTGTACGCGGAGAATTTGCCGCGCTAGGGGCGGAAAAGCGGACCGGCGTCCTTGGCGGTGGGCTGCGTTCCGACGAGCCGGACGGTCACCGGCAGGAGCGCGGCCTGCGCCAGCCGGGTGCGCGTCGTCCTCACCGGCGTTCCTGGTCGGGTAGAGCAGGCCGAGTCGCATGGGCCGAGGCTAGGCGGCGACGGCCTTCTTCGGCTTGCGCTCCAGCCACAGCTGGGCGCCGACCAGCGCGACCGTCCAGCTCACCCACGCGGCGATGGCCGCGACGGACTGCATGAACGCGACCTCGCTGCCGCCGAACGTGGTGGCCATCTGGGGTTCCAGGATGATGATCGCGATCGGCGAGATGAGCCGGTTGAGGATGATCGACATGGTCAGCGCGAAGCTGCGGATCATCCAGCGGCGGTGGTCACCGAAGCGACGGTCGCGGGCGGCGCGGTAGCCGGCCCAGGTGCAGCCGATCCAGATGACCGCGAGCATGACGTCACTGGCTCGCGTGGCGGGGCCGAAGGGGCTGGCCGCGCCGATCGTCAGGGCCATCACGCCCGAGGGCAGCACGCCGCCGAAGACGTAGGCGCGGCCGGCGTAGCGGTGCACCACCGGGAAGCGGCGGCGGATCCACGGCCAGATCTGGACGACCGCGCAGATCATCGCGATCGAGCCGAACACCACGTGGCCCACGAGGAACCAGTAGTGCGCGCCGAACCCGGCCGGGGCCGGGACGCGCGACTGCGCCGGGTCGAGCGCGAGGTAGGGCGGCAGCGAGTACGCCAGGAAGGCCACCACGACCAGCCCCAGAACCCCGATCCACGGGCGGCGCTTCTTCGTCGTGCGCGGCTGCTGCGCCGGCACCCGCGGTGGTCGCAGATCCGTCCCCGCCGTCATGGCCACTCTCCCTCGATCGTCACCTGATGCTCTACGAACGTAGGTCCGGCGGGGGTGGCTCAACCATGGTGCGCGCTGGCGTCGGCGGGGTGGGGACAGCCTTACCCTCGGCCGGGTGATCTTCGGACTTGCCTTGACGCGCAGGGCAACGTTTAGCGTCTCCGCCATCCACTCGAGCGGAGGCACGATGCAGTTCGCGGTCAGCTACAACCCGGCGTTCCACGGGCTCGGGGGCCTCGTGGCCTTCGCGCGCCACGCGGAGACGTGCGGCTTCGAGGGCCTCCTCCTGCCGGAACACCTGGCCTCGCGCCCGGGCGTCAAGCTCGGCGGGTGGGAGATCCCGCCGACGCTGCCCTACGCCGACCCGCTCGAATGCCTCGCGCACGTCGCCGCGGTCACCGACCGGCTGCTGCTCGGGACCGGGGTGCTGCTGCTGCCGTACCACCAGCCGGTCGCGCTGGCCAAACGCCTGGCCACGCTCGATGTCCTGTCCGGCGGCCGACTGCGGCTGGTGACAGTCGGCGTTGGCGCGCTGCCACACGAGGCTTCGGCGGCCGGGGTGGACTACCGGACGCGAGGCCGTCGTGCGGACGAGGCGCTCGACGTTCTCCGTCTACTGTGGACGGGCGGCCCCGAAGGCGTGGGCCATCACGGCGAATTCGTCGAGTTCGACGACCTCTGCAGCTACCCCAAACCGGTCGGCACCATCCCGATTCGCGTGGGCGGGTCCAGCCACGCCGCCGCGCGCCGGGCCGGGTTGCGCGGTGACGGCTGGTTCCCGGGCGGCTCGCTCACCCCTGACGACCGCGTCGCCTTGTTCGACCTGGTCCGTGCGACCGCAGAGAAGGCAGGCCGCCGCACACCGGACTACACGCGCTGGGGCTCGACCGAGCTCACGTCAGAGGGCATCGACGCGCTGGCCGCCGAAGGCGTGACCCGCGTGGTCGTCTCGGCCGGGAGCGCCGATCCGCAGGAACGGCTCGACGAGCTGTCCGCGTTCGCCGAACGGTTCGCCCTTCACGCGTAACTGGCGTGGGCGGCGATCACCCGCCAGCCGTCCGACGTGCGCAGCCACGTGCGGGTGTAGCGCATCCGCGCGGTGAACGGCTCACCGCCGAGCGAACCCGACAGACGGCCGAGAAACCACGTGACGCCGGTCGTCCCTTCCGAGAACACCCGCAGGTCTTCCTCCACGAGCTCGGTCAGGACCTCGCTGCCGCTGCGGTGACCAGCCAGGTCGTCGGCCTTCGAAGCGACCGAGCCGAACGTGAAGATCAGGCGGTCGTCCAGGAGTTCGTCGAGCGCACCGACATCACCGGCCAGCTGCGCGGCCTGGAGGCGGTGTTCGGCGTCGAGCAAGGTCGGGTCCACGGGGCGGCTCCTTCATCGGGCGGGAGAACGCCATCGTGGCTTGGAAACCTGCCGCGCGAAGGGAAGTTCGCGCAGAGCCGAAGTCGTTCAGCCCCCAACCGCGGCGAAGGGCACCTCGACGAGAATCGAGGTGCCCTTCTCTTCACCCCCGGGGTGAGTCAGGAACCGCGGACCCGCCGCACCGTGTCGCGGTAGAACAGGCCGCTCTGCTTGATCGTGCGCACCTGCGTTTCGTAGTCGACGCGCACGAGGCCGAAGCGCTTGGCATAGCCGTACGCCCACTCGAAGTTGTCCAGCAGAGACCACGCGAAGTAGCCCCGGATGTCCGCGCCTTCCAAACGTGCGGCAGCCACCGCGGCCAGGTGCGAAGCCAGGTAGGCCGTGCGGCCCTCGTCGCGGACGAAACCGTCGGCGTCGGGCGCGTCGTCGAACGCGGAGCCGTTTTCGGTGATGTACAGGGGCAAACCGGGGTAGTCGCGGCCGAGGCGGGTGAGCAGCTCGGTGAACTTGCCCGGCAGGATCTCCCAGCCCATGGCCGTGGTCGGCTCGCCGAACGGCACCGCGCGCTGCACCGGGAAGCCGTCCTCGCCGACGGTGCGGCCCTGCTCGTCGATGCCGGAGTACTGCTGGCCGAAGTAGTAGTTCACGCCCAGGAAGTCCAGCGGGGTCGAGATGACCGCGAGGTCACCGTCCTCAATGGGCAGTGAAGAACCGCGAACCGCCAGGTCCGCAACAACATCCGCCGGGTACTCACCGCGCACCAAGGGATCGAGGTAGACCCGCACGCCCATGCCGTCGGCGTTGCGCGCGGCCTCGCGGTCGAGCTCGCTGCCGGACGCGGCGTCGGACGTGCCCATGTTGAGCGTGATGCCGAACTGCGTACCCTCGGGTGCGGCCTCGCGCATGCGCTGCGTGGCCAGGCCGTGCCCGAGCAGCAGGTGGTGGATGGCCTTCATGCCGGCCGCGAAGTCGCGCCGGCCCGGGGCCATCACGCCGTGCACGTAGCCGTGCATCGCGGAGCACCACGGCTCGTTGAGCGTCGTCCAGTGGCGCACGCGGTCGGAAAGCCGGTCGAACACCAGCATCGAGTAGTCGGCGAAGCGGTACGCGGTATCGCGCGCCGGCCAGCCGCCCGCGTCTTCGAGCTCCTGCGGCAGGTCCCAGTGGTACAGCGTGAGCCACGGCGCGAGGTCCTTGGCCAGCAGCTCGTCCACGAGCCGGTCGTAGAACCCGAGACCGGCCTCGTTGACCGGGCCCTTGCCGTGCGGCTGCACGCGCGGCCACGCGACGGAGAAGCGGTAGGTGTCGGCGCCGAGCTCCTTGACGAGCCCCACGTCCTCCGGCATGCGGTGGTAGTGGTCGCACGCGACGTCGCCGTTGTCGTTGTTGTCGATCGCCCACGGGACCTGGCAAAAGGTGTCCCAGATGGACGGTGTGCGCCCGTCTTCGGCCACCGCGCCCTCGATCTGGTACGCGGCCGTCGCCACGCCCCACCGGAAGTCCGGCGGCAGCGAGTCGATCAGCGCCTGCTGCTCGCGGGTCGCAGCGTCGGTGGTCTCGGTCAAGGGGTCTCCTTATCTACGACTTGACGGCGGCGACGGGGTCGGCCGGGTGCAGCCAGCACGCCACGGTGCGCGCGGAATCGTCACGATCGGCAGGCACGCCGAGCACTGGCACCTCGGTGGTGCAGCGGTCGAACGCGTGCGGGCACCGCGGTGAGAACGCGCACCCGACCGGCAGCGACCGCGGGTCGGGCGGCGAACCGGGGATGCCGGTGAGCTCACGACGCGGCCCGCGCAGCGCGGGGAACGAGTGCAGCAGACCGTCGCTGTACGGGTGCAGCGAATCGCGGTACAGGTCCACTCCGCGGGCCTGCTCCACGATCCGGCCGCCGTACATGATCGCGATGCGGTCGGAGAACTCCACCAGCAGCGACAGGTCGTGGGTGATGAACAGGACCGAGAAGCCCAGCCGCTCACGCAGTTCCACGAGTTGCGCCAGGATCTGGCGCTGCATCACCACGTCGAGCGCCGTGGTGGGCTCGTCCATGATCACCACACGCGGCTCCAGCGCCAGCGCCATCGCGATCATCACGCGCTGGCGCATGCCGCCGGAAAGCTGGTGCGGGTACGCGTCGAGCCGGTCGGCCGCGATGCCCACCAGGCGCAGCAGCTCACGGGCCCGGGCGAGCCGGGCCGCCTTGGTGCTGCGCGGATCGTGGGCCTTGATCACGTCCATCAGCTGCACCGACACCTTGTGCACCGGGTTGAGCGAGTTCATCGCGCCCTGGAACACAATGGACGTTTCGGCCCAGCGGAAGTCGCGCAACTGCTTGGGAGTCAGCTTCAGCACGTCGTACGGCTCGCCGTCACCGGGGTGGTAGACCACGCTGCCGCCGCGGATCACCCCCGGCGGCGGGAGCAGCCGGGTCAGGCCGTAGGCCAAAGTGGATTTTCCGCTGCCGCTTTCGCCGGCCAGACCGAGCACCTCGCCGCGGTGCAGCGTCAGGTGCACGTCCTGCACCGCGTGCACGGCGTCGGCGCCGAGGCCGTAGTCGACGTCCAGGCCCTTGATCTCGAGTACGGGTTCGATCATTGTTTCTCCCGGCCGAGCACAGGCGTGAAGCCGACACGCAGGCGCACCGTCTTGCCCTCGGCGTTCTTCGCCTTGGTCTTGCCGCTCGACCGAAGCCGCGGGCTCACGAACTCGTCGATGCCGAAGTTCAGCAGCGACAATGCGGTGCCGAGGATCGCGATCGCGAGCCCCGCCGGCACGAACCACCACCACGCGCCCTGCGCCAGCGCTTGCTGGCTCTGTGCCCAGAACAGGATCGTGCCCCAGTTCCACTCCGAGAAGCTCGAGACGCCGACGAACGCCAGCGTGATCTCGGACATCACCGCGAACACCACCGTGCCCACGAAGCTCGACGCGATCACCGCGGTGAGGTTCGGCAGGATCTCGAAGAAGATGATCCGCCACGTTGACTCGCCGCTCGCGCGGGAAGCCTCGACGTATTCGCGACGGCGCAAGGAAAGCGTCTGCGCTCGCAGGATCCGCGCGCCCCAAGCCCACGAGGTGAGGCCGATGATCACGGCCACCAGGTAGTCGCCGCCGCTGGGCAGCGCCGTGCCGATGATGATGATCAGCGGCAGCGCCGGGATCACGAGGAACACATTGGACAATGCCGACAGGCCTTCACCCGGCGTCCCGCCGAGATACCCGGACGTGACACCGACGATCACGGCGAGGATCGTCGCCACGATGCCGGCCGTGAGCCCCACGAGCATCACGCTGCGCGTGCCCACGATGACCTGGCTGAAGATGTCCTGACCGAGGTGCGTGGTGCCGAACCAGTGTTTGCCCGAAGGAGATTCGAGCAGGTCGTTGCTGCGCGCGGACGGGTCGAACGGCGCGATCCACGGCCCGATGATCGCGATGACCACGAAGAAGGCCAGCACCACGAGCCCGGTGATCGTCTTGCCGCCGGTCAGGAACCGGAAGCGACGGCGTTTGGCCGCGGGCCCGGCGATCGCGTCGGCCGGGAGCGGCTCGGGCGCGGCGGCCTTGAGGTCGGCTACGGGAAGTGCCACGGCTCAGCCCTCCTTCCGGGTGCGCGGGTCGAGCACGAGGTAGGCGACGTCGGCGAGGAGATTCGCCACCAGCACCGAGAGCGTGATGATGAGGAAGATGCCCTGCATCAACGGGTAGTCCTGCGAACCGACGGCCTGGAACAGCTCGTAGCCGACGCCGGGGTAGGAGAACACGATCTCCACCAGCAGCGTGCCGCCCACGATGAAACCCAGCGCCAGCGCGAAACCCGACACGCTCGGCAGCAGCGCGTTGCGGGCGGCGTAGCTCACCATCACGCGGCGTTCCTTGAGGCCCTTGGCGTGCGCGACGGTGATGTAGTCCTCCGACGCGACGGTGACCATCATGTTGCGCATGCCGAGGATCCAGCTGCCCATGGAGCTGATGAGGATCGTGATCGCCGGCAGCAGGCTGTGCTGGATCGCGCTGCCGATGAAGTCGCCGCCCCACCCGGGCACCAGGCCCGGGTCGTAGCCGCCGGACGCCGGGAAGAAGCTGCCCGGGCCGGCCAGCAGCGTGATCGCGATCAGACCGAGCCAGAAGTACGGGATGGACGACAGGAACGTGGTGACGGGCAGCAGACCGTCCACCCAGGACCCGCGCCGCCAGCCGGCGACGACGCCGAGGCCGGTGCCGATCAGGAAGCCCACCACCGTGGTGAACCCGACGAGGATGATCGTCCACGGCAGACTGTCGCCGATCACCTCGGACACGGGCGAGGGGAAGAAGGTGAACGACAGCCCGAGGTCGCCGCGGAAGAGCTGTGCCCAGTAGTGGAAGTACTGGGTGATCAGGCTTTCGTTCTTGTCGAGTCCGAACAGGACGTACAGCGACTGGATCGCGTCCGCGCTGAGCGTGCCCTGGTTCTTCGTGATGAGCGACTGCACCGGGTCACCCGGGATCAGCCGCGGGATGAAGAAGTTGATCGTGACGGCGGCCCACGCGGTGAACAGGTAGAAGCCGAGCCGTTGGAGCAGGTACCTCACGGGCGCACCGCCGAGTCGTACAGCCAGCACGCGGCCCAGTGGCCGGGGGCGTCGTCCACCTCGAACCGCGGCGGGAGGTCGGTTTTGCAGCGTTCCATCGCCACGGGACACCGCGGGTGGAACCGGCAGCCCGACGGCGGCGCGATCAGGCTCGGCGGCTCGCCGGAACCCTTCTCCTTCGGCGCTTCACCCGGTGCGGCTTCCGTGCCCGGGTCGAGCCGGTCGGGGTCGGGTGCGGATTCGATCAGCAGCCGCGTGTACGGGTGGGCAGGCTGCTGCGTCACGGTCTCGGAGTCGCCGCCCTCGACCATGCGCCCGGCGTACATCACCAGCGTCTCGTCGGCGAAGTAGCGCGCCGACGCGATGTCGTGCGTGATGTAGAGGATCGCGAGATGCAGGCGTTCCTTCAGGTCCCGCAACAGGTTCAGCACGCCGAGGCGGATGGAGACGTCCAACATGGACACCGGCTCGTCGGCCAGCAGTGCCTCGGGGTCGGCGCCGAGCGCCCGCGCGATCGCGACGCGCTGGCGCTGGCCGCCGGAAAGCTCGTGGGGGAACTTGTCGACGTAGCGCTCCGGCGGGGTCAGCTGCACCCGCGTGAGCAGCTCGAACAGCGCCTGCTCCAGGTCGGCGCCCGCACGGTCGTGGATTTTCAACGCCCGCGTGAGGTGGTAGCGCACGGTGTGCACGGGGTTCAGCGACGCGAACGGGTCCTGGAAGATCATCTGGACCTTGCGGCAGTAAGCCCGGAAAGCCCTGCCGCCCTTCACGGTCGTGGACTTGCCGTGCAGCCGGATGTCGCCGCTCGTGCGCGGGTAGAGCTGGGCGAGCAGCCGCGCCACGGTCGACTTGCCCGAGCCGGACTCGCCCACCAGCGCGGTCACGCGGCCGCGTCGCAGCACCACGTCGACGTCGTCGACGGCCTGGACGCTGCGGCGCCCCTTCGTGAGCACCTCGCGCCCGCGCTTGCGCACGGGGAAGTGCTTGGTCAGCCCGGAGGCCTCGAGCACGATCGTGTCCGAGGCCCCGGTTTCGATCTCGCCGGCCGGGGAGGCCACCCCCGCCTCGAGCGAGGCGGAGGTGGCTTCCCGGGTGGCCACTGCGTTGTCCTCGGCCATAGATCAGGCCGCGGGCTTCAGGTGCATGACGATGTCCAGCGCGTTGCGCAGGGTCGGCTGCGCGGGGCCGTACGGGTTGGCTTCGTCGGGCCAGCCCGTCCAGTTCTTCGTGCTGTACTCGCCGCCGGAGTTGGCCGCCATGAGCGGAACCATCGGCTGCTGGTCGATCATGATCTGCTGCAACGTGTTCATCGCGGTGGCGCGGCTCGCGTCGTCGGCGGCGTTGGCGTAGGTCTCGAGTGCCTGGGTCGCCTGGTCGTTCTTGAAGCGGCCGTAGTTGCCGTTGATGCCGCCCTGGCCGGTCGGCTTGTAGCGGTTGCCGTCCATCACGTCGCGGTACAGGTCATACGGCGTGGCACCGTCGTTGGTCCAGTGCAGCAGACCCTCGAAGTCACCCGTGTCGACGGACTTCGTCCACGCGTCCTGGTTCATCTTCTCGACCGTGGCGGTGATGCCGATCTGCGACAGGTTGTCCTTGATGATCTCGAGGTCGGTGATGTAGTCCGACCAGCCCGAGGGCACCGTGAGCTTGAGGGTCACCGGCTTGCCGCTCGGGTCCACGAGCTGGTTGCCGTTGTAGGAGAAGCCCGCGCCGGTGAGCAGCGACTTGGCGCCCGGCACGTCGACCTTCACGGTCTGGCCCTTGTACTGCGACGCGATGAACGAGTCGCCCGCCGGCGTCGGGATGCCGGTGACCTGGTCGTTCTTCGGGTAGAAGTAGCCGGCCTCGCCCTGGTTGAAGATGTCGTCGCGGTTGATGACCTTGTTGATCGCCTGGCGCAGCTTCGCGTTGTTCCACGGCGCCTTCTCGGTGTTGAACCACAGGCCGTGCACCGCGAGCTGGGCCGGGAACCACAGCTTGTAGTGCTGCGGGTCCTTGTTGACGTAGACGGTCTTGTAGTTCGGGATGAAGACGAAGCTCCACTCGGCCGCACCGCTGGTGAGAGCGGCGACCTGCGCGTTGTTGTCGTTGTAGGAGGTGTAACGGATCTCCTTGACCGCCGGCGCCTGCTGCCAATAGCCGGTGCGCTGGCTCACGGTGATCGTCTGCGGGGTGAACGACTTCAGCGTGAACGGGCCGGTGCCCACCGGGTTCTTCACGGTGTCGGTGGACGGGTCCTTGATCTGTGACCAGATGTGCTTGGGCACCACGATCGTCTGCAGGATCTTGACCTGGTTCACGAACTGCGAGGTGTCGAAGCCCAGGGTGACCTGGTTTCCGCTCGCGGTGATGTCCTTATAGGGCACCGAGTCGATGTTCAGCGCCTTGTTGTCGCGCAGCAGCTGGAACGTGTAGGCCACGTCGTCGCCGGTCATCGGCGTGCCGTCGGAGAACCTGACTCCGTCGCGGATGGTCAGGACCAGCTTCTTGTAGTTGTCCGACCAGTCCCACTTCGTGGCCAGCCACGGCTTGCCGGCTTCCTGCGGCTTCACGCGGTTGAGCATCACGAGGGGCTCGTAGATCACGTAGCGGTACCCGAGCGACGCAGCCGCCGAGGTCTCCAGGAACGGGTTGTTGTTTTCGGCCTGCGGGCCGTTCGGCATGCCGACGTTCAGCACGGCCGCGGCGTTGCCGCCGCCACCCGCACTGCTCGAGCCGCCGCCACAAGCGGCGAGCACCGCGGCTGCCACCACGGCGACGAGCGCTGCGACGACGGAGCGCTTCACTCGCATTCGTCCTCCTAGGTCCTGGTGCTGCGGATTCCGCCCGCGCTCGGAGAGCTCGGTCCGGCCGCGCGACAGGAGGGAGTCAACCCGGGTGACTCGGGTCACGTCAATAACACGGCGGTAACATTTTGTGCCTAAGTTTAAGTACTGAAAGAAAGGCTCACGCTCGGTGTCCGCCTGTCGATCTCCTTGCGGGGCAAGGAGATTCAGCCGGCTGAACGCCCGCCCGACGCCAGCAGCGCCGCGATCGGCAACGTCGCCGCACCCAGCGCGACGGCCTCCGGGCCCAGCTCCCCGAGCTCGACCACGGTCGCCTCGGCGAGGTACCCGAGCGCGTGCCGGGCGGCGGCGTCGCGGACGTGCGGCAGGATCGCCGGGCCCATGATCGCTCCCGCCGAGCCTGCCAGCACAACCCGGTCGGGCGCCAGGAGGTTGATCAGATTGGCGATACCGATGCCCAGGTATTCACCCGTCGCGGCGAGTGTTTCGGCAGCTGGACCAGACCTTTCGGCCAGCGCGACGAGCCGGGCGAGCCGGCTCTCGCTGTCCGCGCCGGGCAGCGGCTGGGCGCCCGGGGTCTCGGCGTAGTGGCGGACCACGGCCTCGGTACCGACGTACGCCTCCAGGCACCCGCGCGAGCCGCAGCGGCAGGCGGCGCCCGCGGCCTGCACCACGGTGTGGCCCCACTCACTGGTCGTGATGCCGGGAAAAGACCCACCGTCGGTGACGAAAGCGGCACCGACGCCCACGCCGAGCAGCGCGATCACGGCGCGGTCGGCACCGCGGCCCGCGCCGAGCCACATTTCGGCCTGGCCGAGCGTGCGGGCGCGGTTGTCGAGGTGCAGCGGCGCGTCGGCGAACTGTGCGTGAGCGCGCAGCAGGTCGGCGAAGGCGACGCCGGCCCAGCCGAGCGTGGGGGCGTGCACGATGCCGCCGTCACGCACCGCGCCGGGCACGCCGACGCCCACGCCGAGCACACGAGACGCACCGGCCGAAAGCACCTCGGCGACGCCGGCCCGCGCGAGCTCCACCACTTCCGCCGGGTCGGGGTTGCTGCCCGCGAGCGGGTGCTGCACGGTCGCGAGAGTCCCCAGCGCGCAGTCGAAGAGCCCGGCGCGCACGTGGGTCTCGCCGACGTCGACGCCCACGACCTGCCCGTACTCGGGCCGGACGCGCGGCAGCGTGCGTGGCCTGCCACCATCGGACTCGACGGAACCGGCCTCGGCCACCACACCGTCGCCGATGAGCTCCGCGACCACGTTCGTCACGGTCGCGGGACTGAGCCCGGACTCGGCGACGAGTTCGAGCCGGCTGACCGGCCCCCTCAGGTAGAGCGACGACAGGAGCGCCGCGCGGTTGTGCCGCCTCAGATCACGGGTTGTCTGCCGGAGCACCCTCGTCACCTGGGGGATTCTGCCAGACGTCCATATGTTCGGGACTTAGTTCACTAGTTAATACATGGCCACAACTTACGGTGATCAGGCATCCTGGTGCCGGGAGAGTTCGAGGCCAGATGGGTGTCACATGGCGACCAAGCGCACGACCGTCCGAGATCTGCGGCGGCACAACCGTTCCCTGCTGCTGTCGAAACTGTACTTCGACGGCCCGCTGTCGCGGCACGAACTGAGCCAGCTCACCGGCCTTTCGGCGGCAACGGTCAGCAACGTGACCGCCGAGCTCGGCGAAGAGCGGCTCATCACCGAGGCCGGCCTGGTCGAATCCGACGGCGGACGGCCGCGCGTGCTGCTGCGCGTGGACCCGGCGTACGGCTACGTCGCGGGCGTCGACATCGGTGAGACGGGCGTGCGCGTGGAGCTGTTCGACCTCGCGATGCAGCGGCTGGCCACGGTCGAACACGAGCTGTCACCGGCGCGTACCGAACCGGCCACGGTCGTCGCGGCCGTCGTCTCCGGGTTGCGCGAGGTGATCGCGTCCGCCGGGGCCGAGGAGTCGGCCGTGATCGGCGTGGGCGTCGGTGTGCCCGGCACGGTCGAGCAGGGCGAACGCGTGCTGGTGCACGCGCCCACCGTCGGCTGGGATTCCGTCGCGCTGGCCGACGACCTGCGCGCGGCCGGCATCGAGCTGCCCGTGTTCGTCGACAACGGCGCCAAAACCCAGGGCCAGGCCGAGATGTGGTTCGGCGCCGGGCGCGGCGCGCGCCACGCGGTGATCGTGCTCATCGGCTCGGGCGTCGGCGCGGCCGTGATCGCCGACGGCGCCACCTACCGCGGCTCCACCAGCAGCGCCGGCGAGTGGGGCCACACCACCATCGTCTACGGCGGGCAGGCCTGCCGCTGCGGTTCGCACGGCTGCCTCGAGGCCTACATCGGCGCCGAGGCCGTGCTCGCGCGTTACCGCCGCGCCCGCGGCAAGCCCGTGCCCGGCGAGACCGAGCAGGACCAGTTCGCCGCTCTCCTCGCGTCGGCCGACCGCTCGAAGTCGGCCCAGAAGGTGCTCGAGGAGACGGCCGGCTACCTCGGCGCCGGCATCGCGAACCTGATCAACCTGTTCAACCCCGAGCGCATCGTCGTCGGCGGCTGGGCCGGCCTCGCCCTCGGCGAGCGCCTGCTGCCGCTGATCCGCTCCACCGCGTCGGCCCACGCGCTGAGCCACCCGTTCGGCGAGACCACGATCCAGCTCGGGTACCTCGGTCTCGACGCCGTCGCGACGGGCGCCGCCACCCTGCCCGTCGCCGACCTGCTGGAACAGGGCGCCGATCCACGGCTTCTGGTCAAGCCGGCCCCCGTGATCCGCTCGGGCGCCGGCGCGGCCTAGGACCCCGCTGTCACCCAGCGAACACTTCCGAGAACCCCAGGTGACCGGCCGGTGATCACTGTCCGCGCCTCCGTCGATCACCTGGGCGGTAACCGGCGGCCCTTAATTCGGGTTGAAAAAATTCTCACATCCGCCATTGCCGCAGTGGTACGGACCATGCATACTGCTTTTACTTTGTTGCCAGGCACAACAAAGTAGTCCGATTAGTCCGACCCCTGCCGCCGCCCGCCTGCGGTCCACCTCCGGAGTGGACACGAAGCGCTCGGCCGAGAACCGCACGGTCCCCCGCCGTGCCCTCCTCCGCCCCACCGCGTTTTCGTGCTGCGCGTGAAAGCGCGGTCCCCTCCGCAAGAAGAGGTGACAATGATGTCCATCTCACGTTCTCTGAGACGTTCCCGCTGGGCCGGGCTCTTCGCGGCCGCTTCACTGCTGGCCGTCGGAGTGCAGGCGACGCCCGCCGTCTTCGCGCCCACAGAAGCCGCGGCGGCGACCAGCTTCACCGACGACTTCAACGGGTCCGCAGGCAGCCCCGCCGACGGTTCGAAGTGGAACTATGAAACCGGCGACAACGTCAACAACCACGAGCGCCAGTACTACACGTCCGGCACGAACAACGCCGCACTCGACGGCCAGGGCCACCTCGTGATCACGGCCAAGCGCGAGAACCCGGGCAACTACAACTGCTGGTACGGCCGCTGCGAGTACACGTCCGCGCGCCTCAACACCTCCGGCAAGTTCAGCCAGGCCTACGGCCACTTCGAGACCCGCATGAAGCTCCCTCGCGGCCAGGGCATGTGGCCCGCGTTCTGGATGCTCGGCGGCGGCAACTGGCCGACCGACGGCGAGATCGACGTGATGGAGAACGTCGGCTTCGAGCCCAACACCGTGCACGGCACCATCCACGGCCCCGGCTACTCGGGCGCGGGCGGCATCGGCGCCGGCTACAGCGGCCCCAACTTCTCCGACGACTTCCACACCTACGCCGTGGACTGGTCACCCAACAAGATCGTCTGGACGGTCGACGGCAACGTCTACCAGACCCGCACGCCGGCCGACCTCAACGGCAACCGCTGGGTCTACGACCACAACTTCTTCATCATCATGAACCTCGCCGTGGGCGGCTACTGGCCGGGCGACCCCAACGGCAGCACGCAGTTCCCGCAGCAGCTGGTCGTCGACTACGTGCACGTGACCACGAGCACCGGCGGCGGCACCACGCCGCCGAGCGGGCGCACCGGCACGATCACCGGCATCGGCGGCAAGTGCGTCGACGTCGCGGGCGCCAGCAGCGCCAACAGCACACCGATCCAGATCACCGACTGCAACGGCAACGCCGCGCAGAACTGGACCGTCGGCAGCGACGGCACCCTGCGGGCGCTGGGCAAGTGCATGGACGTCACCGCCGCCGGCACGAACGACGGCACTCCCGTGCAGCTCTACGACTGCAACGGTTCCGGCGCCCAGCAGTGGGTGGTCACCGCGGCGCACGACATCGTGAACCCGGCCGCGAACAAGTGCCTCGACGCCACGGGCAACAGCTCGGCCAACGGCACCCGCCTGCAGATCTGGACCTGCACGGGCACGGCCAACCAGAAGTGGACCGCACCCTGATCCACTGACACCGGCGATACGCGTTGCGCCACAACGAGTTCCCGGTGCTTTGAAAGCCGCCGCGCGGGGCTGCTCGCCTCCTCTCCCTCCTCCGGCAGCCTCGCGCGGTGTTCCACTCGGGTCCCCACCGGCTCCCCCGTTCGCCCGGGTGACGTGATCCCGACCGGATCGCGTCACCCGGAGCCCCGGATCCCCACCGGCCCGCCTCCACCCGAGGCACCGCCGGGGCTTCCGCGAACGCGCTCGGTCCGCCCGTTCCCCACTGGCCTGGTCCCCACCGGGCTTTTCTCCCCTCCCCAAAACCGCCCGACGACAGCCCCCGCCCTCCCAAGGGGGGCGTCCCCATCCCATTCTACCGGCGAGGTCTGACAAGAAGTGGCCAAGCGGTCACACAGGGTCAAGTTATCCACAACTCGCCTCGCCTGTGGACAACCGAAATCTCCCTTCCCCCCAAGGAGAACCCCACCGTGCGGCGATTCCTCGTCGCGTTGGCAGGCTGTTTCCTGCTGACGCTTTCCTTCCTGTCCGCAACCTCAGCCTCAGCGGCACCGGCGGCACCGGCGACACCGGCGGCTCCCGCTGCACTCGCCGCCGCGCCCACCGCGGCCCAGCTGCTCGCGAAGACCAACTCGTGCCAGCAGATCTCCAACGGCAAGTACAGCTACGACGAAGGCGGCGCGGCCACCGTGCCCGTCTGTCAGTCCAGTGGTGCGGTGTTCTTCAAGGCCGACATGGACATCGACTGCGACGGCCAGCGGACGACGCAGTGCAACGAGAACACCGACTGCTGCTTCTACCCGGACACGGCCTTCCACACGTCCACCGACCAGCCGTTGAACGCGGCGCAGCTGCCCTACATCGTGCTGCCGCAGCCAACGTCCACTTGGGACTACCGCCAGTACGGGATCGACGGTGGCTCGGTGGTCGCCGTCATCTACAACAACAAAGTCACCTACGCGGTCGTCGGTGACACCGGCCCGACGAGCATCATCGGCGAGGCCTCCTACGCCACGGCCGTGAGCCTCGGCATCGACCCCGACCCGAGCACCGGCGGCACCGAGGGCCCGGTCACCTACGTCGTGTTCCCGAACACGCACGTGAACCCGATCGAGAACCACAACACTGCGGTGAGCGTCGGCGAGTCGTCGGCGAGCACCTGGGTCGGCGGCGGCCAGACCGACCCGCCGACGGGCGGCGCCGGCCAGATCACCGGCCTCGGCGGCAAGTGCGTGGACATCGCGGCGGCCAACAGCGCCAATGGGACCGCCGTGCAGCTGTATGACTGCAACGGCACCACCGCACAGCAGTGGACCGTCGGCTCCGACGGCACGATCCGCGCGCTCGGCAAGTGCCTCGACGCCGCCGGCACCGCAAACGGCACCAAGGCCCAGATCTGGGACTGCACCGGCGGCGCGGTCCAGCGCTGGAGCCGGAACTCGACCGGCAACCTCGTGAACGCCGCCTCCGGCAAGTGCCTCGACGCCACGGACAACAGCTCCGCCAACGGCACCCGCCTGCAGATCTGGACCTGCGCCGCCACCGCCAACCAGAAGTGGACGGTGTCGTAGGCATGCGCAAACGCCACCTGCTCCCACTGCTCGGCGCGGCGGCCCTGACACTGTCCACAATGGCCGTCCCGATCGCGCAAGCGGCCAACGAAACCGTGAACGTCTGGCTCACCACGACCGACGACTCCCGGGGCGTGAACGTGACCCGTGGCCTGCAGCAGCAGGCGCCGGTCTCGTTCTCGGCCGGCACGGGCAGCGGTCAGCAGACGATCAACGTCAACGAGAACACCACATACCAGCAGTTCGAAGGCGGCGGCGCGTCGTTCACCGACACCGCGGCGTGGCTGATGAACTCCTCCGGCGCGCTGTCGGTGAGCACCCGCAGCTCGGTGATGCAGAAACTCTTCGACCCGAACAACGGGATCGGCCTGAGCTTCCTGCGCAACCCGATCGGCGCGTCGGACCTCGCCCGGTTCAGCTACACGTTCGACGACGTGCCCGCCGGACAGACCGACCCGAACCTCACCCACTTCTCGATCGCCCACGACCAGGCCGATGTGCTGCCGCTGACGCAGCAGGCCAAGCAGCTCAACCCGCAGATGAAAATCATGGTGTCGCCGTGGAGCGCGCCGCCCTGGATGAAGGACAACGACAGCTACAACCTCGGCTGGGTCGAGTCCCAGTACTACAACGCCTACGCCCAGTACTTCGTCAAGTACCTCCAGGCCTACCGCAGCGCCGGCGTGCCGATCGACTACCTCTCCGTGTCGAATGAACCGACGTGCTGCAACGGCTACCCGTCCACGAACTGGAACGGCTCCGGCCTGGCCTTCTTCACGAAGAACAACCTGCTGCCGGCACTGCACACCGCGGGGCTGCCCACGAAGGTCCTCGCGCTCGACTGGAACTGGGACCAGTACCAGGCGTACGCGGCACCGACCATGGACGACGCCGCGATCCGCAACGATCCGAACTTCGGCGGCATGGCGTGGCACGGATACGGCGGCAACGTCGCGCAGCAGACGACCGTGCACAATCAGTACCCGAACGTGAACGCGTACTCGACCGAGCACTCCGGCGGCACCTGGATCGCCAACCAGCAGGCCGAGGACATGAACAACATCATCGACTACACCCGCAACTGGAGCCGGTCGGTCACCAAGTGGAGCCTTGCCGTGGACCAGAACATGGGTCCGCACAACGGCGGCTGCGGCACGTGCACCGGGCTCATCACCGTCCACAACGGAGACTCGCGCAACGGCCAGGTCGACTACACCGTCGAGTACTACACGATGGGCCACCTCACCAAGTTCGTGAAGCCGGGCGCCGTGCGGATCGACTCGAACGACAACGCCACCGTGCGCAACGTCGCATGGAAGAACCCGGACGGGTCCAAGGCACTCATCGCGTACAACTCGGGCACGGGCAACCAGAGCGTGCGCGTGAACTGGGGCGGGCAGTCGTTCACCTACACGCTGCCGGGACACACCTCGGCGACGTTCACGTGGAACGGCACGCAGGCGGGCGGGGGCACCACCACGCCGCCGACCGGCCGCACCGGCCAGATCACGGGGCTGGGCGGCAAGTGCCTCGACGTCGCGGGCGCCAACAGCGCCAACGGCACCGCCGTCGACCTCTACGACTGCAACGGCACGGGCGCACAGCAGTGGACCATCGGCTCCGACGGCACGATCCGGGCGCTGGGCAAGTGCCTCGACGTCAGCGCGGCGTCCACAACGGACGGTTCGAAAGTCCAGCTGTACGACTGCAACGGCACCGGCGCACAGCAATGGACGGCCAACTCGTCCCGCGACATCGTGAACACCGCCGCCAACAAGTGCCTCGACGCCACCGGAAACACCTCGGCCAACGGCACGCGCACGCAGATCTGGACGTGCACCGGCGCGGCCAACCAGAAGTGGACCGCACCGTAACCCTCCCCAGGAGTCCCCGATGAGAAGAAGAGTCCTCGCGGCGATCGGCGGCCTGCTCGCCGCCTCCGCCGTCACCCTGATCCCGGCCGACGCGCAGGCGGCGACCGGGCAGATCACCGGCCTCGGCGGCAAGTGCGTCGACGTCGCCGGCGCGAACAGCGCCAACGGTTCCGCCGTGCAGCTCTACGGCTGCAACGGAACCACGGCACAGCAGTGGAACGTCGGCTCCGACGGCACGATCCGGGCGCTCGGCAAATGCCTCGACGTGGCCTCGGCGGCCACCACCGACGGCGCCAAGGTGCAGCTGTACGACTGCAACGGCACCGGCGCGCAGCAGTGGACGGTCAGCGCCGCCCACGACATCGTGAACACGGCGGCCGACAAGTGTCTCGACGCCACCGGCAACAGCTCCGCCGATGGCACCCGGCTGCAGATCTGGACGTGCACCGGCACCGCCAACCAGAAGTGGACCGCGCCATCTGGCGGCGGCGACACGACCCCGCCGCCCTCCGCCGGCGCGATGGCCGTGGCCCCGTACATCTACAACGGCTGGGGCGCGCCTCCGAATCCGACCACGATCATGAACGCGACGGGCGTGAAGTGGTTCACGCTGGCGTTCGTGCTGTCCAACGGCTACTGCAACCCGCAGTGGGACGGCGCGCGTGCCCTCACCGGCGGCGTGGACCAGGGCACGATCAACACCGTGCGCGGCGCGGGCGGCGACGTGATCCCGTCGTTCGGCGGTTACAGCGGCAACAAGCTGGAGTCCTCGTGCGGCAGCGCGGGTGAGCTCGCGTCGGCGTACCAGAAGGTGATCAACGCCTACGGCCTCAAGGCGATCGACATCGACATCGAGGCCGACGCCTACAGCAACCCGACGGTGCAGCAGCGCACCGTCGACGCGCTGAAGACCGTGCGCGCCAACAATCCGGGCATCAAGATCTACGTCACGTTCGGCACGGGCACCAGCGGCCCGGACTCGAGCCTGGTCAACCGCGCGGCGCAGTCCGGCTTCGCGGCCGACGGCTGGGTCATCATGCCGTTCGACTTCGGCGGCGCCGGGCAGAACATGGGCACCCTCACCACGCGTGCGGCCGACGGGCTGAAGAACGTCGTCAAGAACGCCTTCGGCTACACCGACGACAACGCCTACCGGCACATGGGCATCTCGTCCATGAACGGCATCACCGACCAGAACGAAACGGTGACTGTGGCGGACTTCACCACCATCCTGGGTTACGCGAACCAGCACCACCTGTCGCGGCTGACGTTCTGGTCGGCCAACCGTGACCGGCCGTGCACGGGTGGTCCGGACGACAGCTGCTCGAAGGTCTCGCAGCAGCCGTGGGACTACACCAAGGTGTTCGCCCGGTACGCGGGCTGAGGATCCGAAGTGGACTGACCCGCAGTTACTAATCCGGACAAAAGTAGGCCGACCCCCCGCGCGCCACGTAACCGTTGCTACGAAGCCATTCGGCCGTGACTGTGGTCGGATTGGTAACTATCGGCACAGTACGCAACGGCGGACCGTGATCTCCCCCCGGGGACCACGGTTCGCCGTTGCTCCACCATCTCCACCATCTCCTGGCCACGCACGCCGGATCGGGCACTGGGGGCGACCATCCCGATTCGGTCTTCGCGAAGGCGCCCACACCCCGTCTGGGGGTTCCGGGGCCTGGGGTGCCATCGCTTCACGCGACCTGCTGAAGACGTTAATCAGGTGTCCGCGATCTTGACACCACCCAGACTACGGACGACCCGAACGGCCACAATCGGGTGCCCATCCGCACGAAAGCACGCTATGTAAGCAAGTGCTTCATCCCTTTTCCGACGGAAGTAGTGCCGTTCCTGCGTCGCGGACGCGCAACCCGTGGCAAACGTTTTCCATGGCGCAGCACACACTTTTCCGTTGGGTCATGGCGATTTTCGGGCCCCTGACACGGATCTCGCCCCGGCGCTAAACCGCGCGCAGTCCGGTTTGGACCACCACTGTGAGCTACAGACTCGCGCCGTCCGCCGAACGCTCCGAGTACGCCTCGACGAGCTGCGCTTCGGCGTCGGAGAGGTAAGCCGCGAGCAGTTTTTCCGCGCGCCGGCCGTCCCCTTCCCCGAGCGGCCCGAGCAGTTCGCGGTTGCGCGGCAGGTAGCGCTCGTGGAACCGCCGAGGGTCGGCCATCACGTGGAACACCAGCCGCAGCTCGGCCGTGAGGCCCTGCATGAGCTCGACCACGCGCTCGCTCCCGGTCAACGCGACGAGCTCACTGTGGAACCGGATGTTCGCCGTGCCGAGGTCCTGCCAACGGCCGGTTTCGGCCGCTTCGTCACCCTCGGCGACCGTGGCCGTGATCTTGTCGTAGGAGGTCGGCCGCTCGGTGATCCCGCGGACCGCGGCGCACTCGACGAGCTTGCGGACGCGGTAGATGTCGCGCACGTCGTCGACCGTCGGCACGCGGACGAAGACGCCGCGGTTGAGCTCGTGGGTGAGCAGCCGCTCGTGCGTGAGCAGGCGGAACGACTCGCGCAGCGTGTTGCGCGAGACGCCCAGCGCGTTGCCGATGTCCTGCTCCGACAGCCGGCTGCCGGGCAGGAAGAAGCCCTCGGCGATGCGCGTGCGCAGCACTGCGGCGACCCGCTCCGCTGTGCTCGTGCGGCTCAGCAGGCCGCGGTCGGCTTCCAGGCCCAGCGGGCTCTCGTCGGTGACCACGTCGCCCAGCGTAGCCGCAGGGTTGAGAACAATAAAATGAGAGACTTGTGGAATTGTTCAACAATCCGTACGGTGACTGACATGTGACTCGTGCCACTATGAGACTCTCCCTGCGAGGTACCCATGAACACGAACGTGACAGCAGGCACCACGAGTGCGGCCCGGCCGTTCGAGTGGTTCCGCTCCCTCGGACCCAAGGGCAAGCGCGCCTTCTTCGCCGCCTTCGGCGGTTACGGGCTCGACTCCTTCGACTACCAGACCCTGCCGTTCGGTCTGGCCGCCATCACGGCGTACTTCGGCATCTCCTCGGGCGAGGCCGGCCTGCTCAGCACGACCACGCTGGTCGTCTCCGCGATCGGCGGCATCGGCGCCGGCGTGCTGGCCGACCGCATCGGCCGTGTCCGCACGCTGCAGCTGACCATCGCGCTGTACACGGTCTTCACGGTGCTCTGCGGTTTCGCACCGAACTTCGAGACGCTGCTGGTGTTCCGCGGCCTGCAGGGCCTCGGCTTCGGTGGCGAGTGGGCCGTCGGCGCCGCGCTGGTCGCCGAGTACTGCTCGGCGCGCTACCGCGGCCGGACCGTCGCGTTCGTGCAGAGCGCGTGGGCCGTGGGCTGGGGCCTACTGGTGATCGTCTACACCGTGCTGTTCAGCGTGCTCGACGACGCCGTCGCGTGGCGCGTGCTGTTCTGGGTCGGTGCGCTGCCGGCGCTGCTGGTGCTGTGGGTGCGCCGCCGCGTGGCCGACGCCGAGCACGTGACCGAACGCCGCCTGACGACTCTGAAGATCAAGGCGCGCGGTTCGCTCGCGGGCATCTTTCGCCCCGGCCTGCTGCGCACCACGCTCTTCGCGGCGCTGCTCGCGACCGGTGTCCAGGGCGGGTACTACACGCTGTTCACGTGGATGCCCCAGTACCTCAAGACCTCCCGCGGCCTTTCCGTGGTCGGCACCGGCGGGTACTTCGCGCTGCTGATCCCCGGCGCGTTCATCGGCTACGTCTGCGGCGGGTACCTCGCGGACCTGTTGGGGCGCAAGCGAACCTTCCTGCTGTTCTCCGTGCTGTCGGCGGCGCTGATCGTGCTGTTCGTGCAACTGCCCTACGGCGCCAACGGCCTCATGCTGCTGATCAGCTTCCCGCTGGGCTTCTCGACGTCGGCGATCTTCAGCGGCTTCGGCGCGTACCTCGCGGAGCTGTACCCGACCGAGGTCCGGGCGACGGGCCAGGGCTTCACGTACAACTTCGGGCGCGCGGTGGGCGCCGCGTTCCCCGCGGTGGTCGGGTTCATGGGCGCGGGCGGCGCGATCGCGCTCGGCGCCGTCGGGTACGCGATCGCCGCGCTCGCGTTGCTGGGCCTGCCCGAAACCCGCGGACGGGAACTGACCGGGATCGGGTCATGACCACGTTCCGCGACCCCGCCACGCTGACGCCCGCCGAGGCCCGCGCGCTCTTCCGCGCGGGCACCGAGCGACCGACCGAGGGCTGGGCGCGGGGCTACGCGCAGGCCAACCTGATCGCCGTGCCGCAGGACTGGGCCGAAGACGTACTGCTGTTCTGCGCGCGCAACCCGCGCGCGTGCCCGGTGCTCGACGTCAGCCGGCCCGGCGACCCAGGCTCGCGGCTCGCGCCAGGCGCCGACCTGCGCACCGATCTGCCGCGCTACCGCGTGTGGCACAACGGGGTGCTGACCGGCGAGGTCGGCGACGCGACGGGCCTGTGGCGCAGCGACATGGTGGCGTTCTCCATCGGCTGCACCTACTCGTTCGAGGCGCCGCTGGTCGCGGGCGGCGTGCCCCTGCGGAACCTGACACAGGGGCGCGGCGTCGCGATGTACGTGACCGACCGGCCGTGCACGCCGGCCGGGCGGCTGCACGGACCGTTGGTGGTGACGATGCGGCCGGTCCCGGCCGAACTGCTCGACGAGGCCGTGCGGATCACCTCCGCGTCGCCCTCGCTGCCCGGCGCCCCGGTGCACGTCGGCGATCCGGCCGCGCTGGGCATCGCGGACCTGGCGCGTCCCGACTTCGGCGACGCCGTGGACCTGGAACCCGGTGACGTGCCGGTGTTCTGGGCCTGCGGCGTCACCCCCCAGGCGGCGGTGATGGCTTCGCGGCCGCCGTTCGCCATCACGCACGCGCCGGGGTACATGTTCTTGACAGACCAGCGCGAGACGGGAGAGACATGGATCTGAACAGCGACCTCGGCGAAGGCTTCGGTGCGTGGCGGATGGGCGACGACGAGGCGATGCTCGACATCGTGACCAGCGCGAACATCGCGTGCGGCTTCCACGCGGGCGACCCCGGCGTGATGCGGCGGGTGTGCGCCCGCGCGGCCGAGCGCGGCGTGACGATCGGGGCGCACGTGGGGTACCGCGACCTCGCCGGCTTCGGGCGGCGGGCGCTGGACATCTCGCCTGCGGATCTCACGGACGACGTGCTGTACCAAATCGGCGCGTTGGACGCGTTCGCGCGGGCGGCGGGGTCTTCGGTGAAGTACGTGAAGGCGCACGGTGCGCTGTACAACACGGCGGCGGTGGATCCGGCGCAGGCGGCGGCGCTCGTGGAGGGCGTGCGGCAGTTCGGCACCGGGTTGGCGCTGTTGTGTCCCCCGGACTCGGAGATGCTGCGCGCGGCTTCGGCGGCCGGGGTGACCGGGTACGCGGAGGCGTTCGCGGACCGGGCTTACACGCCGGAGGGGCAGCTCGTGTCGCGCAAGCTGCCGGGTGCGGTGCTGCACGACGCCGACCAGGTCGCCGCACGGGCCACGGCCATGGCGACGACGGGTTCGGTGATCGATGTGGCCGGCGGGAAGCTCGACCTACGGGCGGTTTCCCTTTGTGTGCACGGTGATACGCCGGGGGCCGTGGACATCGCGCGGCGGATTCGCGCTTCGTTGACGGAGGCGGGGGTCACGGTGGAGTCGTTCGTGTGATGGCCGTGTTGCCGTACGGCGGTTCCGCGGTTCTCGTGGAGGCTCAGGACGTGCTCGGGTTGCAGGCGGCGTTGGAGTCGGATCTGCCGGCCGGGGTGGTGGAGCTGGTGCCGGCCGCGCAGACGCTGTTGGTGCGGTTCGATCCTGCGGTGGTGGAGGTGGCTTCGTTGACGCGGTTGTTGTCTTCGGTGTCCACTGTGGATGTTGTCACCGGCTCTTCGGGTGCTGTCACCGTGCCGGTGCGATACGACGGGGCGGATCTCGCCGATGTCGCGGAGGCTTCGGGGTTGTCGGTGCGGGAGGTCGTGTCCTTGCACAGCTCGGCTTCGTACGTGGTGTCGTTCTGCGGCTTCGCGCCGGGCTTCGCTTACTTGACGGGCCTGGATCCCGCACTGCACCTGCCGCGCCGTTCCGTGCCACGCACCCGCGTGCCCGCCGGTTCGGTCGCCATCGCGGGCGAGTACTCGGCGGTCTACCCCCGCCCGTCCCCCGGTGGCTGGCACCTGGTGGGAACGACTTCGCTGCCGGTCTGGGACGTCGAGCGCGACCCGCCCAACCGGCTCACACCGGGCACGCGCGTGCGGTTCGAGGCGGTGTGATGACCGGGAAGGTGGAACTGCTCGCGACCGGTCCCTTCGCGACCGTTCAAGACCTGGGCCGGCCCGGTCTCGCCGCCGTCGGGGTCGGGCGGTCGGGGGCGGCGGACCGTTCGTCGTTGCGGCTGGCGAACCGGCTGGTCGGCAATCCCGAGACGCACGCGGCCCTGGAAGTGACGCTCGGCGGGTTGCGGCTGAGGGTCTCCGAAGCCGCGTTGGTCGCCGTCACCGGGGCGGAGGTCGCGGTGCGGGCCGGGCGGCGGGCGGCCGCACCGAACGGACCTATCGTGCTGCGAGCCGGCGAGGAGCTGGTGGTGGGCACGGCCACCCGCGGCCTGCGCTGCTACGTCGCCGTCCGCGGCGGTTTCGACGTGCGGCCGGTGCTCGGCGCGCGGGCCACCGACACCATGGGCGGTCTCGGGCCGCCGCCCCTGGCTCCGGGCATGACCCTTCCGGTGGGGGACGTCGTCGCCGGGCAGCCGGTCGTCGACCTGGCTCCCCTGGCCCGGCTTTCGGAAGAACCGGTCCTGCGCGTCACCCCCGGGCCGCGCCTCGACTGGTTCACGCGGACCGCACTGTCCACTTTGGTCACCTCCCGCTACACGGTGACCGCCGACCTCGACCGCGTCGGCGTCCGCCTCGACGGGCCGCCGCTCGACCGCGCTCGCACCGGCGAGCTGCCGCCGGAAGCCGCCGTGCCGGGCGCACTGCAGGTGCCACCCTCTGGCGTGCCGATCCTGTTCCTCGCCGACCACCCCGTGACCGGCGGTTATCCCGTGCCCGCCGTCGTCCGCGAACCCGACCTCGACGTCGCCGCGCAGCTGCGGCCCGGTCAGCGCGTGCGCTTCGCGCTGAGCCGCGAAGGCTGACACCAGGCAGAACACCGCCAGTGACACCTCGAGCACCGCCATTGCCACCGACGCCGCGACGTCCGGCCCGGCCGTGGTCACGTCGAACCATGCATCGACCAGCAGGAGCGCCCCCGTGGCGGCCGCAGGGACAGGCGCGCGGCGATCGCCGCGCAGCAGCCACCAGCCCGTGAGCAGCAGGCCGACCGACTCCAGCACGTCGAGCCCCACCCACGCGAGCCGCCAGTGCTGCGCCGCATACGTGTCGGGCAGAGTCGCGGCCAAGATTCCCAGCCACGGCAGCAATCCCGCTCCGGCGAGCGCCGGCACCCAACCCCGCTTCATGACTTCCCCCTTCGTCCCGGCCAGGCTAGTCAATTGCAGAGACTTTTTGCAAACTTTTTCTGCAATGGTTCTCTGCACTACGCTGAGTGGCATGGCGGAACCACCGGAACAGCGGGTCCTCACCGGCCCCGACCTCAAGGCCCTCCAGAAGGCACTGGCCAACCCGGTGCGCCGCGACATCCTCGGCTACCTGGGCAAACACGGCGAAGCGAATTCGACGAGCGTCGCCAAGGCGCTCGGCGAGAGCACGGGCACCACGAGCTACCACCTGCGCAAGCTCGCCGAGCAGAAGCTGATCGCCGAGATCGAGGAGCGCTCGGCAGGCCGCGAACGGTGGTGGCGCTCGATGATGACCAACATCTACACCCCGCCCGGCCTCGAACTGACCGACGACGAGCGCACGGCCGCCACGCAGATCGGCGCGCTGAAGATGAGCCACGACCTCGACCTCGTCGTCCGCGCATACGCCGGCTACGACAGTTCGGAAGGCTGGAACCAGATCTACCGGGCCGGACTCACGCTCACCAAAGACCAGGTGGAAGCGTTTGCGACCGACTTCCGGGCGCTGCTGTGGAAGTACACGATCGAAGCGGAGCCAGGCGCGCGGGACATGGCCATCCGGCTCGTCGTGCTCCCGGAGGACAACCTCACAAACCCGACACCCGCAACGTCAGATTGAGCCGCCCCGTCAGGCCCAGCGCCGGGTCGGCCGTGCCGGGCAGGGTGCGCGGCACGCCGTGGTACGCCAGCCGCGAAGGGCCGCCGAAGACGAACAGGTCGCCGGAGCGCAGCTCGATGTCCGTGTAGGGCCGGTTGCGGTTCTCGGTGTTGCCGAAGCGGAAGACGCAGGTGTCGCCGAGGCTCAGGGACACGACCGGCTCCAGGGAGCGCTCGTCCTTGTCCTGGTGCTGGCCCATTTTGGCCGCGGCGTCGTAGTAGTTCACGAGTGCGACGTCGGGGTCATAGCCGGCGTGGTCGCCGTACGCCGAGGCCACCGCGCGCCGGCCGAGGTCGCCGAGCCAGGGCGGGAACGGTTCCACCGGCGAGCCGTCCTCACGGGTGCGGGAGTAGCGGTACGGGAGCCAGTGCCAGCCGAGGCAGACCATGCGGACGGACATCACGCCGCCACTGGGCAGGCGAGTCTGGCGGTAGCCGCGCCAGCCACGGCAGGACTCGATGAGCGAGCGCTGTTCGTCGAGGTCGAGCCAGTCGGGGACGTGGACCGCGCCAGGCGCGAGTTCGACCCGGGGACGTGGCAGCAGTTCCATCGCGAACATTGTCGCATCGCACAGGCAGGGCTCGGCAGACCGCAGGAGCTACCCGAAGGGTCCAGCCGGGTGCTCCTGCGGCGGTACCCCTCGCCGTAACCGCCGCCTCGACACTCCCACATTCATGTGTAACAGGCCAGGTGTCGATCAGCTACAAGATGGACACGTGACGCGACGGTCGAGGGTCATCACCGTGCGTCGCCCGAACTCGCCCGCCCGAACTCGACAACGGTCACGCCGGCTCGCGCGGGCACGGGGTCGTTCATCGCGACCAGTGCGGCCGGCACGTCGTCGAGGCCGATCCGGGTGCCGATCAGGCCCGCGAGGTCGATGCCCGACCGCTCGACCACGCTCAGCAACTCCGGGTACTCGTGCGCCTGCAGGCCATGGATGCCCACGATCTCCAACTCGCCGCCGATCACGCGGTGCATCGGGATCGGCGCGACGCCCTGCGCGGGCGGCATCAGGCCCGCCTGCACGTGGCGGCCGCGTTTGCGCAGGCTGCCGACCGACGCGGCGCAGGTGGCCGGCGAGCCCAGGCAGTCGAGTGACACGTGGGTGCCACCGCCGGTCAGCGACCGGACGTGCTCGGCCAGCGCCTCCGGCCCCTCGAACACGCCCGCGTCGACGCTCAGCACCGCACCCGACCGCTCCGCGAGCGCCCGCGCGGCCGGCGAGACGTCCACGGCCACGACCTTCGCGCCCGCAGCCGCGGCCAGCAGCACGGCGGAGATCCCGACGCCGCCGCAGCCGTACACGGAAACCCACTGGCCCGCACGCACACCGCCCTGCCGCAGCACCGCGCGGAACGCCGTGCCGAAGCGGCAGCCGAGCGCCGCGGCCTCCGCCGCCGACATCGCGTCCGGCAGCGCGACGAGGTTGGCCTGCGCGTGCTCGATCGCCACGAGCTCCGCGAACGACCCCCAATGGGTGGCTCCCGGCTGGAACTCGTCGTCGCAGATCTGCTGGTCACCGCGCGCACACTGCGCACAGCTACCGCACGCGCACACGAACGGCACCGTCACCCGCGCGCCGACCTCCCAGCCGCGCACGCCCGCACCGATCGCCGCGATCCGCCCCGCCAGCTCGTGGCCGGCGACGTGCGGCAGCTTCACGGCCTCGTCGTGGCCCTGCCACGTGTGCCAGTCGCTGCGGCACACACCCGTGGCGTCCACCGCGATCACCACCCCACCGGGCGGCGCCACCGGATCCGGCACCTCGACCACCTGGGGCAGCACCCCGAATTGCTCGATCACGACCGCACGCATGGGATTGATCGTAGAGATCGACGACCCGCGCACTCACGCCCTGCTCGGATTGCTCCTGCCGCGCGCTTCCGCCCTGCCCCAACCCCTCAAACCCAGCCCCGGCGCGAGATCGATGCATCGTTGGCCTCGGCTCCGCCGAGGGGCGCGAGATCGCCTTTGAGCGATCTCGCGCGTGGGTCAAGTCACGGCGGGCGGGTCGCTGTGTTCCAGCTGCGAATTCAGCGGTGCAACTGCGCGCGCGAGCGTGGGGGCCCGAGCAACCTGCGCAGGGAATTTGGCGGCACCCCGACGATGTCTTCCAAATTCCTTAGGGCCTGCAACGATTCCGGCCGCTCCGGGCGGCACCGGCCCGACTGCCAGTGGCTCAATGTCGCGAGACTCAGGGAAGTTCCCCTGCCACGCAACCGATATCTGATCCTGTCCAGTCCCAGCCCCCTCGCCCTGATTGCCGCTCGCAGGGCGTCCGCGAACGGGCCGGCCTCGAGCAGCCGCCCGAGATCCCGTTCCGCCGTTTCCGCCCTGTCCATCGTCGACGTTCGCTGACCGGTCATCGCACACGCTCCGAACCATGTCGCTTCCCGAAACCTCGGAGCGTAGGCCGGACTCCACATGATCGGAAGGGCACTCACCCGCCTGCGGAGAGAGAACGAGCGATCTCCGCCAAGGGTTCTGCGTAGCCGGAATTCACGGTGACGTAGGAAATCCCCCACCGTTCGCGCCACCGGAGAAGAGTTTCCCTTGCCACACCAGGGTTTTCCGGCAGAACCGTGACGGCGCCGCGCTCGGCGAGCTCGGGAACATCCACTCCGGTGTACTTCGCGATGTGGGGTGCCGGCGCATTTCCGACGGCTATCAGATTCACCGAAAGTTCGATCGCCCCGAATCGCGTGCCCGCCATTTCGTGAAAGTTGTCCACAATAGAATCGGCTTCGGATTCCGTGGTCCGGGGTGCCCAGGACAGAGTGACCACATCGGCCTCGCGCGCGGCGAGCGCGAGCATCTTCGGCCCGCCGCCGGCGAGCAGCAGGCGCGGCCGCTCGGGCGTCTCCTTCAGGAACGCGATGGTGTCGGCCAGGCGCGCGATGCGCTCACCCGGCGACGCGAACTCCCGGCCGAGGCCGCGTGCGAACGCACCGGCGCCGGGCCGCCCGACGCCCAGGCCGAGCTCGAACCGGCCGCCCGTCACGCGGTGCAACGTGGACACCTGCCAGCCTAGCTGGCGAGCGTCACGGAACGGGTCGGCGAGCACGAAGGTACCCAGCGTGAGGCGGCTGGTGACGGCAGCGGCCGCGGGCACGAGCGTGAGCGGGTCGGCGTCGCCGACGGGGTCGGTGGCAAGCAGGGTGTCGAGGCCGAGCTCCTCGATCCGGCGAGCCTGGTCGGTCCAGGCCTTGAGGTCGGGGGCGTACCCGGCGACGATCCCGAAGCGGAACGGTTTGATGGTCATGGCGACCATCGTCGGCGCCGGCGGGGGTAGCCCACATCCGCCGAGGAGCGACACCGGCGCGTACGCCCGTCAGCGCAGCGGCTCAGCCTCAGCGCACGGCGACGGACAGCGCTTGCGCGATCTCCTTGCCGATCGCGTGCGTCGCCGCGTCCGGCGGCTGGCCCACCTTCACGACCATCGGCCCGCCGAACGGCTGGCGCTCCACCACCTCGATGCGCTCACCCAGGCCGATGGCGTGCTCGGTGAGGTAGCGCAGCAGCTCCGGGTCCGTGTCCCACACGCGCACGATCTCGCCGACGGCGCCGGGCGGCAGGTCGTCCAGGATGCGCATCGGCACCTCCTCGACGCTGCCGTCGGGGGCCGGGATGGGGTCGCCGTGCGGGTCGCGCAGGGGGTTGCCGAGCTTGACGGCGATGCGCTCGACCAGCCGGTCGGACACCGCGTGCTCCAGCGCGTCGGCCTCCGAGTGGACCTCGTCCCAGGTGTAGCCCAGCTCGGAGACGAGGTAGGTCTCGATCAGCCGGTGCCGGCGCAACACCGAGCGCGCCAGCAGCCGCCCCTCGGCGGTCAGCTCGATACCCCGGTAGGGCACGTGGGCCACCAGCCCGAGCTGCGAAAGCTTCGTGACCATGCCCGACGCCGACGACGGGCTCACCTCGAGCCGTCCCGCCAGCGTCGCGTTGGTCACGGCCTCACCGCGCTCGACGAGCCCGTAGATCACGCGCACGTAGTCCTCGACCGACGACGACCTCCGGACGGAACCATCTTCCATACCGCATACGATACGGGCTCACCCCTCACCGTCCGGACGCCGTGGGGCGCCCGAATGTGGTTCAACGCTGAACGACTCGGTCCGGACCAGCGTGGTCCGGACAGCGGCACTCACGGCCGCCAGCGGTACCGGATCCAGCCTGGCACGGGCTCCGCGCCCAGCTGCGTGTAGAACGCCTCGGCCTTCTCGTTGCTCGCCTGCATGTCCCACTCGACGCGGCCGGTGGTGCGCGAACGCAGCTCGTCGAGCAGCTCGCGGCCCAGCCCGTGGCGGCGGTGTTCGGGGCGGATGAACAGGTCGTCGAGCCAGATCCCCGGCCGAGCTTCCCACGTCGAGAAGTTCCAGCTGCAGAACGCGAAGCCCGCGACCACGTCCGGGCGGTCCGGCAGCGTCGCGAGGACGACCCATGCCTTGGGCTCGGGCCCGAACAGGTACCCGCTCATCTCGGCGCGGTCGAGCTTCAGGTCGTGCTTGTCCTCGTACACGGCGTGCTCTTCGATGAGCGCGCAGATCTCTTCGGCGTCTTCGAAGACGGCGTCGCGGACGGGCATGCGAGGAACCCCAATCTTGTCGGTGGTGGCGGTTACGGTGCGGACATGAGCCCCGAAGACCGATTCGAGGACCTGATCGACGAGCTGCTGGGCGGCGAAGACGCCGAGGGCGTCGAGCCGCCGCGGCCCGGAAGCGGGTTCGGGTCGAGTGCCCTGCGCGTGGACAACCGCATCTTCGCCATGCTCGTGCGCGGGCACCTCGTGGTAAAGCTGCCGAAGCGCCGCGTCGACGCGCTGGTGGCCGAGGGCCACGGCGTGCGGTTCGACGCGAACAAGGGCACGCCGATGAAGGAGTGGTTCACGCTCGACCAAGAGTCGTCGCTCGACTGGCCCGCGCTGGCGCGCGAAGCGTGTGCGTTCGTCGGCAAGCGATAGGTCACGATGCCTCGTAGCGCAGTTCGCCGCCCACGGCGGTGGCGAGCACGCGGAGATCGTCCATAGTGTCCATAGTGGACAGCGGGTCACCCGAAAGGACTGCGAAGTCCGCCAGCTTGCCCGGATCCAGCGTGCCGAGGTCGTGTTCGGCGAAGGTCGCGTACGCCGAGCCGTAGGTGTACGCGCGCAGCGCCTCCTGCGGGGTGAGCGCTTCCTCGGGCGAGAACGGCGCGCCCGACGACGTGCGCCGGCGCACCATGTCGGCCAGGCCCAGCAGCGGCGCGCCGTCGACGACCGGACGGTCGGAGCTCGCGGGCAGCACGCAGCCGGCGTCGAGGACGCTGCGCAGGCGGTAGCACCACGGCACCCGTGACTCGCCGAGCGCCGCGCGCATGCCGTCGCCCAGCTCGTTCACGAACCGGCCCTGCGGCGACGCGATGAGCCCCAGCCGAGCCAGGCGCGCCAGCTCCGCCGGCTGAAGCACCGCGCAGTGCTCGACGCGGTGCCGGTGGTCCTCGCGCGGCGAAGCGGCCAACGCGGCTTCGTACGCGTCGAGCACCACGGTGATGGCGCGGTCGCCGATGGCGTGCGTCGCGATCTGCCAGCCGGCGTCGTGCGCAAGGCGGATCGTGCGGGCCAGCTCCTCCTCCGGCACCTGGAAGTAGCCGCGGTTGCCCGGCTCGCCGGCGAACGGCTCGTGCATCGCGCAGGTGCGCCCGACCAGGGAACCGTCGGCGAAGAGCTTCATCGGCCCGACGCGCAGCCACTCGTCGCCGAAGCCCGTGCGCAGGCCCAAGTCGAGGCCGAACCCGGCGCCGTCCGACAGGTCGTGGAGCACGCTCGCGGCCACCATCACCGTGCTCCGCACGCGCAGCACCCCGCGTTCGCGCGCCAGCTGGTACGCGGCCAGCTCGGCGGGCGTCTCCCCGACCAGCCCGCCGCCGATGCCGGCCTCCTGCACGCTCGTGATGCCCTCGGCCAGGAACTGCTCGCTCGCGCGGTCGAGGCCGCGGACCACGGCATCGATCGGCGCCGGGTAGGTCAGCGGTCGCAGCAGGAGCTGGGCCTGCTCGCGCAACAGCCCGGTCGGCGACCCGGAAGCGTCGAGCACCACGTCGCCGCCCACCGGCACGTGCGCGAGGTCGAGCTGGTGCAGCACGGCGGAGTTGACCACGGTCATGTGCCCGGACGTGTGCTTGAGCCGCACGAGCATCCCGGGCGCGGCGCGGTCGAGGCCGTGGCGGTCGGGGTGCGCGCCGCCGGCCAGCTTGTTCTGGTCGTAACCGCTGCCGATGACCCAGCTGCCGGCGGGCAGCTCCGCGGCCCGGCGCGCCACGGCGTCGTAGACCTCCTCGACGGTGCGGCAGTCGCTCAGCGCCACGTCGTCCAGGCCCATGCCGAACCACGCCATGTGGTTGTGGGCGTCGTGGAACCCGGGCACCACGTACGCGCCGCCGAGGTCGATCCGCCGGCGCGCAGACAGCGCCTCGGCGTCCTCGCCCAGCGCCACGACCCGGCCATGCAGCACGGCGAGCGCACTGTCCCCGGTGGCGCTGTCCCCGATGGCGCTGTCCCCGGTGAGCAGCCGGGCGTTCTCGTACACCGCGTCGACCCGCATGAACGAGACCCTATCGATCGATCGATCGAACGTCTAGGCTCGCTGCCATGAGCACCGTGGACCTCGCCGTCGAGGGCGGCATCGCACACATCCGGCTGAACCGCCCCGAGCGGCTGAACGCCGTGGCGCCCGTTCTGGTGGACGACTTCCTGACCGCGCTGGACGGCGTCGCGCGCAGCACCGCCCGCGTGGTTCTGCTGTCCGGCAACGGCCGCGCCTTCTGCGCCGGCCACGACCTCAAGGAGCCGACGTCGGAAGGCGACTCGCGGGCCCGGCTCGACCGGCTGCAGGACGTGACTCGCAGGCTGCGCGCGCTGCCGCAGCCGGTGATCGCCGCCGTGCACGGCTACGCGCTCGGCGCCGGCGCGGAGTTCGCACTCGGCTGCGACCTGGTACTGGCCGCCGACGACGCCGTGTTCGGCTTCCCCGAGGTCTCGCTCGGGCTGAGCGTGACGGGCGCGGCCTCGCGCCTGCTGCCGCTGCTCGTCGGGCCCATGAAGGCCAAGGAACTGCTCCTGCTCGGCGAGCGCTTCGACGGCCTGCGCGCCCACGACCTGGGTCTGGTCAACGCCGCCGTGCCCGCCGCCGAGCTCATGACACTGGCGCTGGGCTGGGCCGAGAAGATCGCGCACCACCCCGCCGAGGCCGCCACCATGGCCAAGCGGGCGCTCGACTCCGGCATCGACCACGCACTGGAATCGGCCCTGGAGCTGGAGGTCAGCCACGCGCTGATCACCGAGCACTCGGCCGCCGTGCGCGAGTCCACCGAGGCGTTCCGGAGCCGTGCGTGAAGACCCTGCAGCAGGCCGACACCCTCGTGGCGCTGCTCGACCGCGCCGCGCAGCTGTGGCCGGAGCGCACCGCGTGGGTCTTCGACGCGACGGGCGAGCGGTTCACCTTCGCCGACGTCGACGAGCGCAGCGGCCGGTTCGCCGCCGCGTTGCACGAGCTGGGCGTGCGGCCCGGCGACCGCGTGGCCGTGATGCTGCGCAACCAGCCGGAGTTCCCGCTGCTGTGGCTCGCGCTGGCGAAACTCGGCGCGGTGCTGGTGCCGGTGAACACGAACTACCGCGAGTTCGACGGCGCCCACGTGCTGCGCCACTCCGGCGCGCGGTTCGCCGTGGCGGCCGACGAGTTCGTGGAGCTGCTGGAGAAGATCGCGCCGGACACCGCCGTGGAGCGGGTGCTGACGCCGGCGGATCTGCGGGCTTCGGACGCGAAGCCGGTCACGAACGTCGTCGCCGAGCAGCCCGTGAACATCCAGTACACCTCCGGCACCACCGGCGCCCCCAAGGGCTGTGTACTGCCGCACCGGTACTGGACCACGCTCGCCGTCAGCCTCGCCACGGAATTCCCCGCCGTCGGCGAAGAAGACATCCTCCTGACCGCCCAGCCGTTCCACTACATCGATCCACAGTGGAACGTCGCGTTGGGACTCGCGAGCGGCGCGACACTCGTGGTGCTCGACCGCTTCCACCCGTCCACGTTCTGGGCCAAGGTGCGCGAGTACGGCGTCACGTGGTTCTACTGCCTCGGCCTGATGCCGACACTCCTGCTGCGCCAGCCGCCGCACGAAAACGACCGCAACCACCGCGTCCGCGCGATCTGCGCGTCGGCCATCCCGCGCGAGCTGCACGCCGAGCTGGAACAGCGGTGGGGCGCGCCGTGGTACGAGGCGTTCGGCATGACGGAGACCGGCGGCGACATCCGCGTGCCAGAGGCCGACCACGACGTCGCCGTGGGCACCGGCTGCATCGGCCGGCCCAGCCGCGACCGCGAGGTGCTGATCGCCGACGAGCACGGGAAACCCCTGCCGCGCGGGGAAACCGGCGAGCTGCTCATCCGTGGTATCGGCCTGATGCACGGCTACCACGACGACGCGCAAGCCACCGCGCGCGCGTTCGCCGGCGGCTGGTTCCACACGGGCGACCTCGCGAGCATGGACGCCGAGGGCCGCGTGTTCTTCGCAGGCCGCACCAAGGACATGATCCGGCGCAGCGGCGAGAACGTCTCGGCCGACGAGGTGGAACGCGCGCTGCTGCTGCACCCCGCTGTGTGCCTGGCGGCCGTGCTCGCGGTGCCCGACGAGCTGCGCGGCGAAGAGGTGAAGGCCTACGTCGTCTGCGAAGGCGAGGTGGCGCCCGAAGAGCTCGCCGAGTTCTGCGCCGAGAAGCTGGCGTACTTCAAGGTGCCGCGCTTCTGGGCGTTCGCCGACGGACTGCCGCGCACCCCGTCCGAACGCATCGCGAAGGGCGAGCTGCGCAAGGTGGCGGACCTGCGCGCGGGCGCATGGGACCGGACCACGGGGACGTGGCTGTGAGCAGCGGCGAGCGTGTGCGCGCGGCGGCGGTGAAACTGTTCGCCGCCAAGGGTTTCCACGGCACGGGCATCCGCGACCTCGCGAGCGAGGCCGAGCTGTCGTCGGCGAGCTTGTACCACTACATGGGCACCAAGGAGGACCTGCTCGTCGAGATCATGACCACCGCGTTGCGGCGGCTGCTCGACGCGGCGGACAAGGCCACCGCCGGCGCGGCCGATCCCGTGGCGCGCCTGCGTTCGCTCGTCGCGCTGCACGTGCTCGCCCACGCCGCGCGGCCCGCCGAAACCCGCGTGGTGGACAACGAAGTCGACGCGCTTTCGGATGCCGCGCGTACGCGAGTCGTCGCTCTGCGGGACGAATACGAGGGTCTGTGGGCGCAGGCGATCTCCGACGGCGTGGCGGCGGGCGTGTTCCACACCGCCCACCCGGCTGTGACGCGCCTGGCACTGCTGGAGATGTGCAGCGGGGTGGCGCGCTGGTACTCGCCGCTGGGGCCGTTGTCGCTCGAAGGGCTGGCCACGCACTACGCGGAGCTGGCGCTGGGCGCACTCGGCCACCCCATTGCCGTAGCTGTTCCCGATCTGCGACAGTGCCTGGAAGTGGTCGCCCAGGTGTGGGACATGCCTGTTCAGCCGGGGTTTTAGCGACCTACGCCTTGCTGATTGGGCGAACGTGGGGGACGCTCGAAGGGTGACTGAGCAAACGATCCAACTGGAACTGGACGACTCGGGTCTCGCACCTAGCCTGCCCGCTCCAACAAACCCCCGCGACCAGGTACAGGATGTGCCGTATCGCCCGGTCGAGTTCCGTGACGACGATCTGCCGACCGCACTCGAACGCTGTGCCGTGTGGCTGCGTCAAGCTCAGGAGTGGCTCGGTGAACCGCTCGACGTGCTGGCGATTCACCTCGACTACGACGACCGCCAAGGTTCTCCCTACTACGACGTGAAGGTGCTCTGCAACGAAGAGGACTTGGCCGGCGTCCCCATCGCCCTCCGCAACAGCAGCAAGTGATTCGCTGAGAACACCATTCATCCCCTGAAGGCCTCGTGGCCGGACCGCGCGTCCCACCACGAGGCCTTCACGGTTTTCATGCCGTTTTCACACTCGGCTTTACGGCTCAGCCGAGCGCGCCGCCGACCTTCACGTGGCCCTTGAGGAGGTTGCGCGCGATGGTGCGGCGCTGGATCTCGTCGGTGCCTTCGTAGATGCGCAGCAGCCGCAGCTCGCGGTACCAGCGCTCCACCGGCAGCTCGCGCGTGTAGCCCATGCCGCCGTGGATCTGCAGCACGCGGTCCACGATCTCGTTGGCCTTCTGGCCGCCGTAGAGCTTCGCCATCGACTGCGCGTGGCGCGAGTCCATCTTCTGGTCGACCTGCCACGCGGCGTGCAGCACGAGCCAGCGCAACGCTTCGAGCTCCACCCCGGAGTCGGCGATCATCCACTGGATCGCCTGGCGTTCGGCGATCTTCTGCCCGAACGTCTCGCGCGTGTTGGCGTGCTCGATGGCCATGGAGATCAGGCGCTCGCACGAACCGATCGCGCGGGCGGGCAGCAGGTAGCGGCCCTGGCCGATCCACTGCATCGCCAGTTCGAAGCCGCGGCCCTCCTCACCGAGGATCTGCGACTCGGGCACGCGCACGTCCTGGAACACCAGCGCCGCCGGGCCCCACTCGCCCATCGTGTCGATGTACTCGGACTTCCAGCCCATCTCGCGGTCGACGAGGAAGCAGGTGACGCCGCCGTTGGCACCCTTTTCCGGGTCGGTGATGGCGAAGACCATCACGAAGTCGGCTTCGTTGCCGCCGGTGATGAAGGTCTTCTCGCCGTTGATGACCCAGTCGGAGCCGTCCTTGCGCGCGGTGGTGCGGATGGCCTTCGCGTCGGAGCCGGCGCCGGGTTCGGTGATGGCGAAGCACGACTTGCGCTCGCCGGAGATCGTCGGCAGCAGGTAGGTCTGCTTCTGCTCCTCGTTGGCGTGGAACAGGATGTTGTCCGCGGCGCCGCCGAAGCGGAACGGCACGAAGGTGCGACCCAGTTCGGCCTCCAGCAGCGCGGCCATCACGGCCGAGAGCCCCATGCCGCCGTACTCCTCCGGCGTGAGCACGCCCCAGAAGCCGGATTCCTTGGCCTTGAGCTGCAGCTCCGTCAGCTCCTCGGCCGTAACCCCCGGCCGGCCGGCGCGCTCGCGGCGAAGCACCTCCTGCTCACGCGGCACGAGCTCGCGCTGCACGAACGTGCGCACCCAGTCGCGCACTTCGCGTTCTTCGGTGCTCAGGGTGAAATCCATCGAGTCGTCCCTTTCCAAGCCGTCCGGCTAAGCGCTTGCTTAGCCGAGGGTACCGCGTGGTCTTGGGGTCCCCCTAGTACCTGGCCGGTTACCGTGACAACGCGCCCCGGCGCCGGGAAGATCGAGGGTGGACGAGGAGGGTGCCAGGTGACGCAGATCGTGGTCCGGTGGTCGGAGCCGCTCGAAGCGGAGGACCGCTTCCTTCGGCTGCTCGACGAGCTCGAGCGCGGCCGCTTCGAGGCCTACCGGCTGGAGCTGGACAAGCGCCGTTTCCTGACCGGCCGCGTACTGGCGAAGACGCTCACGGCGGCGCGCCTGGGCGTGCCGGTGGAGTCCGTGGTCTTCGACGCCACCTGCGAGGACTGCGGCAAGCCCCACGGCCGGCCCCGCGTGCCCGGCTCGGACCTGACGTTGTCCATTTCGCACTCGGGCCAGCTGATCGGTGTGGCGGCCACGGACGGCGTGCCGGTGGGGCTGGACGTCGAGACCTCTTCGCGCCGGGCCGACAAGTCGCTCATCGAGTACGCCCTGAGCCCGGCCGAACAGCAGGCCGTGGCGGAGCTGCCCGAAGCCTCGCGATCCGCTGCCTTCTTCGTTTACTGGACCCGCAAGGAGGCCGTCATGAAGGCCACCGGCAAGGGCCTGAAGATCCCGCTGCAGAGCATCACGTTCTCGCCCTACGACGCACCGGCCGAGCTCGTGTCCTCCGGCGACCCGGCGCTGGACCCGGCTCGCACCCGGCTGGCGGACCTCAAGGCGGCCGAGGGCCACCGCGCGGCCGTGGCTGCCCTCACCACGGAGGCGCTGGAGGTCACCGAGGAGCACTGGCTCCCCTGAGTGCCCCGAGCAGGCGGTGGGGTGGGGTGAGTCAGTCGAGACCCATCGCGCCCAGCAGGGTCCGGAACTTCGCGATCGTCTCGTCGAACTCCGCCTGCGGGTCCGACGCCGGCACGATCCCGCCGCCCGCGTACAGCCGCATCGACGTGTCCGCCACCTCCGCGCAGCGGATCGCCACGGCCCACTCGCCGTCGCCCACCGCGTCGACCCAGCCGACGCTGCCGGCGTAGTAGCCGCGGTCGAAGGGCTCCAGCTCTTGGACCAGGTCGCGCGCGGCAGCGGTCGGGGTGCCGCAGATGGCGGGCGTCGGGTGCAAGGCCGCGGCGAGGTCGAGGGCGGTGACGGCGCGGTCGACGAGCTCGCCGGTGATGGCCGTGCGCAGGTGCCAGATGGCGGGCGTCGACACGAGCTCCGGGGCCGGCGGCACGTCGAGCTTGCGGCAGAACGGCCGCAGGGCCTCCACGACGTAGTCGATCACCACGGCGTGCTCTTCCTGGTCCTTCGCGGACGCCAGGAGGGCCTCGCCGTTGGCGCGGTCCGCGACGGGATCCGCCGAGCGCGGCATGGACCCCGCGTGCGGGGTCGTGAACACGGAGTCGCCGGCGCGGGAGAGCAGCAGCTCGGGCGTGGCGCCCACGAGCGTGCGCCCGCCGGGCAGCTCGGCGGCGTAGGTGAAGTGGCGCGGGTTGCCGCGGGCCAGGTTGCGCACGATCTTCTCGACCGGCACCGGCGAGGCGAACTCGAGCTCCAGGGCCCGGGCGAGCACGGCTTTGCGCAGGCCACGGTCGCGCAGGGCCGCCACGGCGGCCCGCACGTTGGCCTTGTGGCCCTCCTCGGACGGCACCTCACGGGTGACGCTCGGGGCGGGCAGCTCTTCCGACGCGGCGACAGCACTGCCTTCGCCCTCGGCCTGCGCCCGGTGGACCGTGCGCGGCAGGACGAGATGACCCGGCGTGGTCGTGCCCGGGCCGGTGTCGAACGGCAGCGTCCCGACCGCGAGCGGCACGCCCGAGCTGGTCAGCTCTTCGGCCACGGTCCTGGCCAGCCGCCGTGGATCGGTATCGGTCACGACGGCGACCGAACCCTGGGCGAGGAGCGCTCGCCGGGCCGTCGCGAACAGGAAGTCGCCACGCTGGTAGCGGACGGTTGTCTCGACCGGGGTCGCCGGTGCGGTACTGGTCGTCACCGCTCCAGCGTCCCAGGATCCGGGAGCTCCGCGGGGAAAGTGTTGCCGGAAGAACACCTTCGGCGCACTTCCCCCGCGGGAGACCGGGTTCTTACTTCAGCGCGTCGATAAGAGCTTCGCGCTGGCGCTCGCCGAGGCCCGCGGCCCGGCGGTCGGGGTCGATCCCCGCCTGCTCGAGCAGCGCGGCGACCTTGACCGCGCCCAGGCCGGGAACGGCCTTGAGCAGCTGGGTGACCTTCGTCTTCCCGATGGTCTTGTTCTCCTTGGCCTGCTTGAGCACCTTCTCGATGCTCGTGGTGCCGGACTTGATCGACGCGAGCAGCTCCGAACGCGCCTTACGCGCCTCTGCCGCCTTGGCGAGGGCGTCGGCGCGCTGCTCCGGAGTCAACGTGGGCAGAGCCAACGTAGTGTCCTTTCCTCTCAGGTCTCCGCTTACGCGGCCGACGGCTTTTCTCCGATGCTTGCAAGCGCAAGCGCTGGCCAGCCGTCTCTTACCACGGCCCCAGTAAACGCCACACCCTCGAAGAGCGCGCAACCGACACGCACTTATCACCCTCCGACCACCCGGTGGGCAAGTCACGAGATGACCCCTCGCGGCCTGCGGAAACGTCAGACGTCCCTCGTTTTCGACACCATTACCTCACCCGAATGAGGCTCTATTTCGAGACGGTTACGACGCCATTTTTTGTTGTCCCGCAAGGAAAAGTCCGGTATTAAGTTGATCATGGACGCAGGAGGCCGCCACCCGATACGGGGATGGCCGTGACCGAACGGTTGCCCGAGTTGACCATGCCCCCGCGTCCCGTCCGCCGTTAGAGTCGGCGGCACCCCAGTTCACCGGCGAACGAGCACCACGGGAGTCACCCATGTTGAGCACGATGCAGGACGGGCAGCTTTCGCTGGCGAAGCTCCTGCGGCACGGCACGAAGGTGCACGCGAAGAGCGAAGTCATCACCTGGACCGGTTCAGAAGCCCGCCGGGAGACCTACGCCGAGCTCGGGCAGCACGCCGCCCGCCTGGCCAACGCGCTGCGCACCCTCGGCGTGACCGGCGACCAGCGCGTCGGCACGTTCATGTGGAACAACGCGGAGCACCTGGCCGCCTACCTCGCGGTGCCGGCCATGGGCGCGGTGCTGCACACCCTGAACATCCGCCTGTTCCCCGAGCAGCTCACCTTCGTCGCGAACCACGCCGAGGACCACGTGGTGATCGTCGACGGCACGCTGGTGCCGCTGCTGGCCAAGCAGCTGCCGCACTTCACCACGGTCAAGCACGTGATCGTGGCCAACGGCGACGCCTCGACGCTGGAGGCGCCCAACGGCATCACCGTGCACTCCTACGATGAGCTGCTGGCCGCCCAGCCGAGCGAGTTCGACTGGCCCGAGATCGACGAGCGTTCCGCCGCCGCGATGTGCTACACGTCCGGCACGACGGGCGACCCGAAGGGCGTCGTCTACTCGCACCGCTCGATCTGGCTGCACTCGATGCAGGTCTGCATGACCGACAGCATGCGGCTGGCCCAGGAGGACACCGCGCTGGCGATCGTGCCGATGTTCCACGCGATGTCGTGGGGCCTGCCCTACGCCGCGATGATGGTCGGCGCGTCGCTGCTCATGCCCGACCGCTTCCTGCAGCCGGCCCCGATCGCCGCGATGCTGGCGGCCGAGAAGCCGACGTTCGCGGCGGCCGTGCCCACGATCTGGCAGGGCCTGCTCGCCCACCTCGATGCGAACCCGCAGGACATCTCCCACGTGCGCGAGGTCGTGGTCGGCGGGTCGGCCGCGCCGCCTTCGCTGATGCACGCGTTCGAGGAGCGCTACGACGTGCCGATCCTGCACGCGTGGGGCATGACCGAGACGTCGCCGCTGGGCAGCGTCGCGCGTCCGCCGGGCAGCGCGACCGGCGAGGAGCGCTGGGCCTACCGCTACACGCAGGGCCGGTTCCCCGCGTCGGTGGCCGCGCGGCTCATCGGCGACAACGGCGAGGAACTGCCGTGGGACAACGACGCCGTGGGCGAGCTCGAGGTGCAGGGCCCGTGGATCGCCGGCGCCTACTACGGCGGCAACGCCATCGACCCGGACAAGTTCCACGACGGCTGGCTGCGCACGGGTGACGTCGGCAAGATCAGCCCCGACGGCTACCTCACCCTCACCGACCGCGCCAAGGACGTGATCAAGTCCGGCGGCGAGTGGATCTCGTCGGTCGACCTGGAGAACCAGGTCATGGGCCACCCCGCCGTCGCCGAGGCGGCCGTGGTCGGGATCCCCGACGAGAAGTGGGACGAGCGCCCGCTGGTGACCGTCGTGGTGAAGGAAGGCCAGAGCGTGACGGCCGAACAGCTGCGCGACTACCTGACCGACAAGGTCGCGAAGTGGCAGCTGCCGGAGAACTGGACCTTCGTGGACGAAGTGCCCAAGACCAGCGTCGGCAAGTTCGACAAGAAGCGCATCCGCGCGTCCTACTCAGAGGGAAAGCTCGACATCTCACAGCTCTAACGGGTAATTCTCCGGCGAGTCGCGGATGATCCGGCGCCTGTCTTGAGAGAGTCTTGCGCTCTCAAGACAGGCGTCGGAGCGCGTCGGAGGAAGTACGGGGATGCAGTCACGCAGCAGGAGGTCGTTCCTCACTCTCGCGGGAACGGCAGCAGTGGGCGCGGTCGCGGCCGCGTGTGGTTCGAACACCGGGCGCCCAGGCGACCCGCCGCCGTCCACCGCGATGTCGGCCGGACCGCCGCCGTCGAAACCGGCCGCGAAGGTGACGCTGCAGCAGTGGTACCACGCGTACGGCGAAGACGGCGTGCAGGACGCCGTGCGCGGCTACGCGGCCTCGTACCCGGGCGCGACCGTGAAGGTGCAGTGGAACCCGGGTGACTACGACTCGAAGATCGTGACCGCGCTGCAGAACAGCGCCGTGCCCGACGTGTTCGAGGCCCAGGTGAAGATCGACTGGGTGCGCCAGAACCAGGTCGTGGCGCTCGACGACCTCATCGGCCCGGTGAAGAACGACTTCAGCCCCGCCGTGCTGGCCGCGCAGACCGTGGAGGGCAAGGTCTACGGCATCCCGCAGGCCACCGACACGCAGGTGCTCTTCTACCGCCCGAGCCTGCTGCAGGCCGCGGGCGTGCAGCCGCCGCAGACCGTCGACGAGCTGGTGGACGCCGCCGGCAAGCTCTCGCGCGACGGCGTGAAGGGCTTGTTCGTGGGCAACGACGGCGGCGTCGCCACGCTGACCGGCCCGCTGCTGTGGTCGGCCGGGCTCGACTACCTCAAGCCCGGCGGCCGCGAGGTCGGCTTCGACGACCCGCGCGCGGCCACCGCGCTGGGCAAGCTGCGCGCGTTGAACGCCAACAGCTCCCTGCTGCTCGGCGCGCCCACCGACTGGTCCGACCCGGGCGCGTTCATCGACGGCCTGTGCGCGATGCAGTGGACCGGGCTGTGGAACATGCCGAAGATCCGCGACGCGTTCAACGACGACTTCGCCGTGCTGCCCTTCCCCAAGCTGGACAACAGCGGCGCCCCTTCGGTGCCCGTGGGCGCGTACGGCGCGATGGTCAACGCGAAGAGCAAGCACGTGGCCGAGGCCAAGGCGTTCGTGAAGTGGCTGTGGGTCGACCAGACGACCGACCAGCTGGAGTTCGCCACGCGCTTCGGGTTCCACGTGCCGGCGCGCCAGAGCCTCATCGACAAGGCCGACACGCTGCGCTCGGGCCCGGCCGCCGACGTCGCGCGGTTCGTGAAGGAGAACAGCCACCTCGTCGGCGGTCCCGTGTGGACCCAGCAGGCGAACACCGCGCTGTCCGACGCGGTCGCGAAGATCGCCAAGGAGGGCGCCGACCCGGTGGCGCAGACCAAGGCGGCGGTGACGGTCGCGCAGTCCGAGCTGAAGCGCTTGTTCGGGTGAAGCTGCTTTGAAAGCCCCAGCCCGGAAGACCCGGGACACGCTGGCGTTCTGGGGGTTCGTCGGCCCGTTCCTGATCGGGCTGGCCGTGTTCGCGTACCTGCCGATCGGCTGGAGCGTGTACCTGTCGTTCTTCGACGCGCGCAACACCGTGACGCCGAGCGTGTTCGTGGGGCTGGACAACTACGCGCACATGCTCACCGACGGGCCGTTCCTGGCCAGTCTCGGCACGTTCAGTGTGTTCGCGGTGGTGATCGTGCCGCTCACGTTCGTGCTGTCGCTCGCGCTCGCGGTCGGCGTGCACCAGCTGAGGTTCGCGCGCGCGTTCTTCCGCTCGGTGTTCTTCCTGCCCTTCGCTTGCTCGTACGTGGTGGCTTCGCTGATCTGGAAGACGTCGCTGTTCTCAGGGGTGCGCTACGGCCTGGCGAACACCGTGCTGGGCCTGTTCGGCGCCGATCCGGTGGCGTGGACGGGCACGGTCGACCCGCCGCTGTACTGGATCGTGCTGGTGACCGCGCGGCTGTGGCTGCAGCTGGGCTTCTACATGATCCTGTTCCTCGCCGCGCTGCAACGGATTCCGGTCCGGCTCTACGAAGCCGCGTGGCTCGACGGCGCGAAGCCGGGCTGGCAGGTGTTCCGCTACATCACGCTGCCACAGCTGCGCGCGACTTCCGTGGCCGTGCTGCTGCTGAACCTGATCAACGCGTACCAGGCGTTCGACGAGTTCTACAACATCATGGGCGACTCCCGTGGTTATCCACCGTTCGCGCGGCCGCCGCTGGTGTACCTCTACTACACGTCGCTGGGTTCGGGCGGCCAGGACCTGGGCCGCGGCAGCGCGGGCGCGGTGCTGCTGGCGCTGCTCATCGCGCTCGTGACGTTGTCGCAGGGCAGGCTGTTCCGCTTCGACCGTGGTGCCCTCTCGTCAACGGCGCTGTCGTGAAGGCCGCATTGCGCTGGACGGCGCTGATCGTGGCGGCGGTGCTGTTCCTGCTGCCGTTCTACCTGCTGCTGCGCAACGGGCTCGCCTCGCGCGCGGAGATCACGGCTCCTGATTGGACGCTGTGGCCTCGGCAGGTGCACTGGGAGAACTTCACGCGCCTGTTCTCGCTGGAGGACGTGCCGTTCGCGCGAAGCCTGCTCAACTCCGCGGTCGTGGCGACGCTGCAGACGTCGGGGCTGCTGGTGATCTGCTCACTCGCCGGCTACGGGTTCGCCCGGATCCCTTACCACCACTCGAAAACCGTGTTCTACGCGGTGCTCGCGACGCTGATGATCCCGACGTCGGTCACGTTCGTGCCGAGCTTCGTCGTGGTGTCCACGCTCGGCTGGCTCTCGGACCTGCGCGGCCTGGTGATCCCGGGGTTGTTCAGCGCGTTCAGCGCGTTCCTGTTCCGCCAGTACTTCCTGGACTTCCCGCGCGAGCTGGAGGAAGCCGGCCGCGTCGACGGGCTCACGCGCTGGGGCGTGTTCCGGCGCATCGTGGTGCCCAACTCGCGCGGCTTCTTCGCCGCGATCGCCGTGATCTCGGTGATCGGCAGCTGGAACGCGTTCCTGTGGCCGCTGATCATCGCGCAGTCGCCGGACTCGTGGACGGTGCAGGTGGCGCTGTCGGGCCTGCTGACCTCACAGAACCCGCAGCTGAACCTGCTCTTCCTGGCCGCGGCGGTGTCGATCCTGCCAATCGTGCTGCTGTTCGCCTTCCTGCAGCGTTACCTCGTGCGCGGGGTCACGGAGTCGGGTGTGAAGGGCTGAGCCGCCGCGGCAGCGGCACCGGCGGCTGCAGCGGCATTCGGGCTGACGCGCCACCCGATCGCGGCGGGTCAATCCGCCGATTCCGCCCCCAACGACCACCGCATCCCCCATAAGCTCTTTGTACCCGACGCCCGGAACCTGGAGCACCCGATGACCGATCCGTACCAGCAGCAGCCGCGCCAAGAGGGCCAGTACTACGGCGCCGACGGTTATCCGACGCCCCAGCAGCCCCCGCAGCAGCCCTCGGCGCCGCTGCCCGTGCCGTACTCCGCGCCGTATTCGGGGCCGTACCCGACGCCGTACTCGGGACCGCAGCCCATGCCGTACGGGCCGTTCCCGGGTTACGTACCGCTGCGGACGAGCGGCATGGCGATCGCGGGGATGATCATCGGGATCCTCGCGCTGATCACGTTCTGGGTGCCGTTCTGGGACGTGATCGCGGCGTTCACCGCGATCGGGCTGTCGTGGGCGGGCATGGTGCAGGCGCAGAAGCCCGGCTACGCGGGCCAGGGCATGGGCATCGCCGGGCTCGTCTGCGGAATCATCGCCGCGATCCCCGCGGTGATCTTCCTGGTGCTGTTCTTCACGGCGATCGCGGCGACGAGTACGTCGTGCGCGTTCTACTGCTGAAACTTTGCTTCTGAACCCACCTTCGTCGGGTAGTCGAACCGCGGTACCTGTGACAGAGTCAGCCGCACTGTCACGGTGAATGTGAGCGGGATTCATGTTTCGTTCACCGGAGGTCCACCGCCGTCCGGCAGCGTGCTGGGCAGCCGACACCGGGAGCGAAGATGGCCCAGCTGACCAGGCGGACTTTCACCGCGGCGGGTGCCGCGGGCGTGGGGTTGCTGCTGTGCACCCCGACCGCCAACGCGCTGGACCGGGCGCTCAAGCGCACGGCCTCGCGCACCGTCAGCACCACGGGCACGACCCTCGAACAGGTCGCCGCAGCCGTCTCCCCCGGTACAGCCACGTACTCCCGCCTCACCGGCGGCCCGGGCTGGCCGCTCGTGGTCCGCGGCGACCTCACCGCGCCGAAGGACGGCCGCGACGACCGGCGGACGGCGCTGGGCGCGTTCGTGCAGTTCACCGACCTGCACATCACCGACACCGAGTCGCCCGCGCGGTTCGAGTACCTGCACCCGTACGTCAGCTCGGCGCACCGGCCGCAGGAAGCCCTCGGCACGGCCGCGACGAGCGCGCTGGTGCAGCGGGTGAACAGCGTCGCGAAGGGACCGTTCACCGGCCGGCCGTTCGACTTCCTCGTGACCACCGGCGACAACACCGACAACCACGAGCTGCTGGAGCTCGACTGGTTCCTGACCAGCCTCAACGGCGGCGCCATCACGCCGAACTCCGGCGACCCCAGCCGGTACGAAGGCGTGCAGGCCTCGGGCAACGACGCGTTCTGGAACCCGTCGACCCCGCTCGCCGACGACTACTCGAAGAAGGGCTTCCCGCAGCTGCCGGGCCTGCTCGAAGCGGGCATCGCGCCGTTCACCGCGCCGGGGCTCGACGTGCCGTGGTTCTGCACGTTCGGCAACCACGACGACAGCGTGGTCGGCACGCTGCCGGAAGGTATCCCGGGCATCGAGAGCTGGTACACGAGCCGGTACAAGGTGATCGGCAAGGACGAGGACACCGCGAAGAAGCTCGGCGCGGCCATCAACAGCGGCAAGAGCGTGCCGCTGATCGAGCTGTTCGGCGGCACCGGCACGATCCGCGAGGTCACACCCGACGCGCGCCGGCGGCCGTTCACCACGGCGGAGTTCGTGACCGCGCATCTCGAGTCCGGCAACACCGGTCCGGGTCCGGTCGGCCACGGCTTCTCGGCGAACAACGCCGACGGTCGCAACGTCTACTACACGTTCCGCATCGCCCCTGGCGTCACCGGCATCAGCCTCGACACCACCACGCTGGGCGGTTTCGCGGACGGTTCGATCGGGCTCGGCCAGTTCAACTGGGTGGAGTCGACGCTCAAGCGCAACTCCTCGACGTACTACGACTTCTTCGGCCGCAAGGTCGCCCAATCGGTGACCGACGAGCTGTTCGTGCTGTTCAGCCACCACACGAGCGACACCATGGGCAACCTCCTGCCCGACTCGCGCCACCTGCTGGAGCCGCGCCTGAACGGCGACACGTTCGTGGGGCTGCTCAACCGCTTCCCGAACGTCGTGGCATGGGTCAACGGCCACACGCACCTCAACAAGATCACCCCGCACGTCGGCAAGACGCCCGCGCAGAGCTTCTGGGAGATCAACACCGCCTCCCACGTCGACTTCCCGCAGCACGCCCGCATCCTCGAACTGGCCGACAACGGCGACGGCACTCTGTCGATCTTCACCACGCTGATCGAGGCTTCCGCGCCCTACGCGGTGGACTACTCCGCGCGCACGCCTTCCGCCCTGGCTTCGCTGTACCGCGAGCTGTCATACAACGACATCCACGTGGACCTGGGCCGCGTCGGCTCGGCGGGCGACCACAACACCGAACTGCTGCTCACCAACCCGCTCGGTTGATTACCTCCCGGGTAATCGACGCGCCTCCCCCCGGCTGCGGTTAGGTCATGAACATGACCGACGCCGAGGGCACTTCGCTGTTCCACCAGACCATGCCGTTCGCCTCCCGGCTCGGCATCGAAGCCCTCTCGCACGCCCCCGACCTGGTCCGCAGCCGGCTGGCGTGGTCCGAGTCGCTGTGCACCCTCGGCGGCGTCCTGCACGGCGGCGCGCTCATGTCCCTGGCCGACGCGACCGGCGCCGTGTGCGCCTTCCTCAACCTCCCTTCGGGCGCTTCGGGCACCACGACCCTGGAGTCGAAGACCAACTTCCTGCGCGCCGTCCGTTCGGGGCATGCGATCGCGTCGTCCCGCCCGCTCCACGCGGGCCGCCGCGTGGTCGTCGTCGAGACGGAAATCCACGACGACGAGGGCAAGCTGGTCGCGAAAGTGACCCAGACGCAAGCGGTGCTCTAGGCGGCCCAGGGGAGCCGGATGGCTTCGATCTCGGTGTCGTTGAGCAGTGCTTCGATCAGCCCTGGTGAGCCGACGACTTTGGTGCCCCAGAGGTCGTAGTCGGTGCAGAGGCACCACGAGCGGTCTTCGGCCCAGAGGTTGGACGGGCTGAAGTCGGTCTCGGGGTCGTTGTAGAGGACCGCGGCGTCGCCGAGGCGCCCGGTGAGTACCCGGACCGTTTCGCAGTCCTCGAACCCGCGAGTCGCCGGGCCGAAGAAGGCAACGCACGGGGTGTCGGGACCGCTGTGTTCGGCGAGGAGGCCGATCAGCCGGGTCCAGGTCTCGCGATCCAGGCTGCCCTCGGTGGGCGGAATGATGCCAAGGGGCCAGCTGCGATCTTTCTTGGCCGAGGAAAAGCACCGGAAACAGGGCAGCAGCCCTTCCGGCACGATCGGATCGCCGACGCGTTCGGCGAGTTCCGCCCAGCGCAGCCGCCTCCAGCCGGGTCCCGGATGCTCCGGACGGCCCAGTCCACCGCCCATGGTCACCGAGACGGCGTCGAGGTCGAGGTCGCCGATGATGTGCGGTTCGACGACGCCCTCGGCGATCTGCGCCTGGTGGCGTTCGTGATAGGTGATGTCCGCCGGGCCTCGCTCGTGCTCGTAGATGGCGTTGAGCACCCAGGCCGCGTCCGGCATCGCCGGCTGCATGAATCCGGTCAGGCCGTCTTCGCCGGACAGCTCGCGCAGCCAGTCGACAGCAGCGGCCGGCGCGGGTAGCCACAGGTCGGTGAACGAATTCAGCACATCTCATTGTCCCGGCGACCACCACCGATTTCACAGCCTTGCTCTGGTCGGCTCTTTACGAACCTGTCCCAACCGGCGAAAATCTTTCGCTATCACTGGGGTCTCGGGGACGGAGCACGGCATGCGGGTGCGGAGCTTGATCACGCTATTGTCCATCGCCATGGTGACGGCAGGAGCGACGCAGGTCGCCGACGCGGCGCCGGCGCACCCGGCGAACGACGAGGCGATCAACTACCACGAGTGGTCCGGCGGGACGTTCTACGCGGGCCGGCTCGACGGGCTGGCGCTGGGCCGCGACGGGCTGCGCATCACGCGGCCCGCGGGCACCGTCGAGCACACCGAGCCGGGGCTGGGCACGTCGAGGACCTACGAGTACGGCTCGTGGACGTCGCCGGTGTTCCGGCAGGGGTTCGACGCGACGCAGCTCATCGCGTCGTGGAACGCGCAGACGCCGGCGAAGACGTGGCTGGAGGTCGAGGCGAAGGGCCGCACGTCGGCCGGCGTCGAGACGACCTGGTACGTGATGGGCCGCTGGGCCAGCGGCGACACCGACATCCAGCGCACGAGCGTCGACGGTCAGAGCGACGACAACGCGTCGGTGGACGTCGACACGCTGGCCACGAAGACCGGCGTCACGCTGCGTTCGTACCAGCTGCGTGTGAGCCTCTACCGCGAGGCGGGCACGCGGGTGACGCCGACGGTGTCCACGCTGGGCGCCGTGACCTCGAACGTCCCGGACCGCTTCGACGTGGCGGCCACCAAGCCGGGCCGCGCGCGGGGCATCGAGCTGAAGGTGCCGGCGTACGCGCAGAACATCCACAAAGGACAGTTCCCGCAGTACGGCGGCGGCGGTGAGGCCTGGTGCAGCCCGACGTCCACCGAGATGGTCGCCGAGTACTGGGGCAAGAAGCCGACCGCGCAGCAGATGAGCTGGATCCCTTCGGACTACCTCGACCCGTCCGTCGTCTACGCCGCGCGCAACACCTACGACTACGCCTACGACGGCACCGGCAACTGGCCGTTCAACACCGCGTACGCCGCTTCGCTCGGCCTGCGCGGCCACATCACGCGCCTGCACGACCTCAACGAGCTCGAGGACTACATCGCCCGCGGCATCCCCGTGATCACGTCGCAGTCGTTCCTCTCCGACGAGCTCGACGGTGCCGGCTACGGCACGTCCGGCCACATCATGGTCGTCGTCGGCTTCACCCAGGCCGGCGACGTGATCGTCAACGACCCGGCCTCCAGCACCGACGCACGCGTCCGCAACGTGTACAAGCGCGACCAGTTCGAGAAGATCTGGCAGCGCACGAAGCGCTACACGGCCGACGGCAGCGTGGCGAGCGGGCCGGGCGGAGTGGTGTACATCGTGACGCCGGCCTGAACGGGCTTTCCAGGAGTGGAAACCGACGCATCGTGGTATGGCCACGCGTGCATGTTCCGTGATTAGCTGCCCCGGCAAAGCAAGGGTGCCGGAAAGGGTGAGCGCATGCCGTACGAGGTCCAGGGAGTCGTGTCCCGCGCGAAGGGCGAGCCGGTGGCGCTCGAGACCGTGGTGGTGCCGGACCCGGGTCCGGGCGAGGCGGTCGTATCGGTGCAGGCCTGCGGGGTCTGCCACACCGACCTGCACTACCGCGAGGGCGGGATCAACGACGACTTCCCGTTCCTGCTCGGCCACGAGGCCGCGGGTCGGGTCGACAAGGTCGGTGCCGGGGTCACGGACATCGCGCCGGGCGACTACGTGATCCTCAACTGGCGCGCCGTCTGCGGCACCTGCCGGGCGTGCAAGCGCGGCAAGCCGTGGTACTGCTTCTCCACGTTCAACGCCGAGCAGCCGATGACGCTCACCGACGGCACGAAGCTGTCGCCCGCGCTGGGCATCGGGGCGTTCCTCGAGAAGACGCTCGTCCACAGTGGACAGTGCACGAAGGTGGACGAGCGGGCCGAACCCGCCGTGGCGGGCCTGCTCGGCTGCGGTGTGATGGCGGGCCTCGGCGCGGCCATCAACACCGGCGCCGTGACGCGCGGTGACTCCGTGGCCGTGATCGGCTGCGGCGGCGTGGGCGACGCGGCCATCGCCGGCGCCAACCTCGCGGGCGCGACCACGATCATCGCCATCGACACCGACGACCGGAAGCTCGAGTGGGCCAAGGGCTTCGGCGCCACGCACACCGTGAACAGCAAGGGCCTCAGCCAGGACGAGGTGGTGGCGGCCATGCAGGACGCCACGCGCTCGTTCGGCCCCGACGTGGTCATCGACGCCGTCGGCCGGCCCGAGACGTGGAAGCAGGCCTTCTACGGCCGCGACCTCGCGGGCACCGTCGTGCTGGTCGGCGTGCCGACGCCGGACATGCGCCTGAACGACCTGCCCCTCATCGACTTCTTCGGCCGTGGCGGCTCGCTAAAGTCGTCCTGGTACGGCGACTGCCTGCCCTCGCGCGACTTCCCCATGCTCGTGGACCTGTACCTGCAGGGCCGCCTGCCGCTGGACAAGTTCGTGACCGAGCGCATCGGCGTCGGCGACGTGGAGCGGGCGTTCGAGCGCATGCACCACGGCGACGTCCTGCGCAGCGTGGTGGAGTTCTGAGGCTTTTCACCGACGCCGACTACCCGGCCGTCCCCTACCCCGGGGCACGGCCGGGTACGTCGTTCGTCCACCTCGACGGCGTCGGGTGGTCGCTGGACACCGCGCCGGCCGGCTGGCGCGACCGGCTGCCCGTGCTGGCGTACGGGTCCAACGCTTGCCCGTCGAAGATCACGTGGCTGCGTGACGAGCTCGGCCTGACCGGTCCCGTCGTGGCGGCTCGCGTGCGCTGCACCGGCCTGGCCGCGGTGTGGGCCTCGGGCCTGCGCAAGGTCGACGACCAGCGCCCCGCCACCCTCACCGCACTGCCCGACGTCGAACACCACTTCCTGTGGTTCGTCACGCCCGAGCAGCGCGCGGTCCTCGACGTCTGCGAAGGCCGCGGCACCCGCTACCACCTCGCCCAGCTGGACGGCTACTCCGTCGAGACCTCCGATGGCACGCGTGTCGAGGGTGTCCACGCCTACGTCGGCGCCTCCGCCGTCCGCTACCCACTCCTCGTCGACGGCCACCCGGTCCGCGTCGCCGACGTCGCCCAGTCCGAAGCCGCCCTCCTCCTCGGCGACCCGGCGGGTGAGCACGGCCTGAAGTGCACGATTGTGGAGCCGGAGCAGATCTTCACCTGACGCGCGGGTCGGGAATCGCCCGGATGGCGAGGAACCCGGTCGGCTCGCAGGAAAGCCGCTCGTACCGCACGGGATCCACCTCGGCCCCGGCGACCTGCGGCCGAGGCTCGACCAGCCGCTCGATCAGGAACCCCGCCTCCCGCAGCTCGGCGCACGTGTCCTGAAGCGGCGAGAGCCAGAACCGCACGTGCCAGCCGTTGACCCACGTCTCCTCCACCACGCGCGGCTCGAAGTAGTTGCCACCGTGGCGAAGCCAGTCGGCCGTCGGGTGTATCCGCGAGAGCACCAGCGCACCACCGGGCCGCAGCACGCGGTGCAGCTCACGCAACATCGCGACCCGGTCGTCCACGTACTCGAAAACCAGCGCCAGCAAAACGAGATCCACCGACGCGTCGGCCAGCCAGCCGAGTGGCGCGCCGAGGTCGTGCACGCGGAACGCCGCGCCCGGCACCCGCGCCCGGCTCAGCTCCACCATGCGCGGGCTCAGGTCGAACCCGGTCACGCGCGCGCCCCGAGCCGCCAGCTCTTCCGCGTACAGCCCGGGGCCGCATGCGGCGTCGAGCACGTCGCGGCCGGCGACGTCACCGAGCAGCTCCAGGCAGGCGGGGCGGTCGACGTGCGCGTTGTAGAACCCGTCGCGGGCGTGGTCGAGGAACTCGTCGGCGAACTGTTCGTACTGCGGGAACGATCCGATCATGCCGGTCAGTCTTCCGGCCGCGCCCGAATCAGCCGAGCAGTTTTCCCGGGTTCAGGATCCCCGTCGGGTCGACCACGGACTTCGCGGCGCGCAGCACGGACAACCCCAGCGAGCCGATCTCCGGCTCCAAGTAAGGCGCGTGGTCGGCGCCCACGGCGTGGTGGTGGGTGATCGTGCCGAGGCCGACGATCGCCTCCGAGGCGGCGTGCTTGGCGCGCTGCCATTGGCCGACGGGGTCGGCGTCGTCGCGGGAGGTGAGGACCGTGAAGTACAGCGAAGCGCCCGTCTCGTAGACGTGCGAAACGTGGCACATCACGATCGCGCGGCCGAGCGAAGCCACGAGGGCCGCCCGGACGGCGTCGTGCAGGTCGTCCAGCCGAGACCAGTACGCGGCGGTCTCCAGGGTCTCGACGCACACCCCCAGGTCCATCAACGCGTCGCGCTGGCGCGGGCCCGAGAACCGGCCGTGCCGCCACGACTCGCCGAGCGCGGTGCCGATGCGCAGGGCGCCCGCGCGACGCAGGAACCGCGTCGTGCGGTGGCGGCGGGCCTGCACGTCCCTTTCCCAGCCGACGATCAGCAGACACGGGTGCTTCACACCCCGCGCGGTGAGGTACGCCCGCAGCGCGGACGTCTTCAGGCCAGCGTTCAGCGCGAACGACACCGCCGTCTCGTCCACATCGGACAGTCGCGTGACGTCGGCCGTCGCGTGGTTCTGGGCGAGGGTGCGCATGGCCTCAGAACCAAGATCCCAGCCGTCGATCACCCAGCCTTCGTACCGGCGCGCGACAGGCACCGGCCGCACCCGCAGAGCAACCTCCGTGATCACACCCAGCGTGCCTTCGCTGCCCACCGCGAGCTGCCGCAGATCCGGCCCCGCCGCCGACGCGGGCGCGACCCCGAGCCGCCATTCGCCCTGGGGCGTCGCCACGCGCACGCCCGCCACCATGTCCTCGAAGCGGCCGTAACCCGCCGACGCCTGCCCAGCCGAGCGCGTGGCCGCGAACCCGCCGATGGTCGCTCGCTCGAACGACTGCGGCACGTGGCCGAGGGTAAACCCGTGCTCACCCAGCAGCCGCTCGGCCTCGGGCCCGCGCACGCCGGCCTGCAGCACGGCCAGGTGCGACTGCTCGTCCACCGACACCAGCGCGTCGAGCCGCACCAGGTCGAGCGCGATCACGGCTTCCTTGTCGCCGCGCAGCGCCGCGACGCCGCCGACCACCGACGTGCCGCCGCCGAACGGCACGACCCCCACGTCGTGGCGCACGCAGACCTCGAGCACGGCCTGCACCTGCTCGGGCGAAGCGGGCAGCACCACCGCGTCGGGCGCCGGCACCGAGTCGCCGAGCCGGCGGTGCAGCAGGTCCAGATAGGACAGACCGCCCGCGCGCTCGAGGCGCGAGTCGGCGTCGACCAGCACGTTCTCCTCGCCGACCACGGCCGAAAGGTCCTCGCGAGCCTGGCCGGGAAGGGCAGAACCGGTCAGGTTCGGGACGAAATCCGGCTTACGCCCTCGATCAGCACCCACCGGGCCGATACGCTGGCCGAGCCACCGGACCGCCCGATCGGGCAGCGAGGCGGTGCCAGCGCCGTCGCCGGTCCACGACTGCCGGATACGGTGGTTTATGAGATCACTCACGACTACAGTGTGACATATGGACGTCAAACGTCACTCCCCACCGGGAGAGACTCCCTCGGCCCTCGCGGGGGCCCGCAGCCGCCAGACCTCAGCGCGCGTTGCCGACGACGTGCTGCTCGACGCCGCGCGCGAGTGCGTGCTCGCGGTCGGTGTCCGGCGCACCACGCTCGCCGAGATCGCGCGCACCGCGCGCGTGAGCCGCATGACCGTGTATCGCCGGTTCCCTGACGTACGCAGTGTGCTCGCCGCGCTGATGACGCGCGAGTTCAGCGGGCTGCTCCAACACGCCAGCCACGCGGGCGACGACGCGGCCAACACCCGCGAGCGCCTCGTGCTCATCGCGGCGGCCGGCGTCAGCGCACTCGCGGCCGACCCGCTGTTCCGCACGCTGCTCGACGTCGACCCGGAGCTCGTGCTGCCCTACATCGTGGAGCGGCTCGGGGCCACGCAGATCTTCGCCGAACAGGTGCTGCGCCAGCTGCTCGAGGCCGGGCACCGCGACGGTTCCGTGCGCCAGGCCGAGGTCACCGCGCAGGCGCGCTCGATCCTGCTGGTCGTGCAGTCGTTCGCGTTCTCACTGCGGCCCGCCACCGCGGACCTCGACGAGCAGGCGTTGCTCGACGAGTTCCGGTACCTCGTCGACGCGGCCCTCAAGCCATGAGCACCGCCGACGTTCTCCTCCCCGCGGAGGCGGCATGAGCACCGCCGACGCACTCCTCCCCGCGGAGGCGGCATGATCACCGCCGACGCACTCCTCCCCGCGGAGGCGGCATGAGCACCGGCTCGCTGAACGCACGCCGGCGCGAGCGTGAGCTGGACCGGCTCACGAACGGTGAGCGAGTCGATGTCATAGTGGTCGGCGGCGGCGTCACCGGCGCCGGCATCGCGCTCGACGCGGCGGCCCGCGGATTGTCGGTCGCGCTGGTCGAGGCCCACGACCTGGCATTCGGCACGTCACGCTGGTCGAGCAAGCTCGTGCACGGCGGCCTGCGCTACCTCGCGAAGGGCGAGTTCGGCCTCGCGCACGAAAGCGCTGTCGAGCGCGGGATCCTGATGACGCGCACGGCGCCACACCTCACGCGCGCGATGCCGCAGCTGTTCCCCTTGTACCCCAGTACTTCCCGCCCGCAGCAGGCCGTGATCGCCACCGGTCTGCGCGCGGGTGACGCGCTGCGCCGGACCGCGCGCACGCCATCGTCGGTGCTGCCGAGGCCCCGGCAGATCCCGGTGGCCGAGGCCGTGGCGCTGGCTCCGGGCCTCGCGCCCGCCGGTCTGCGCGGCGCGCTGCTCGCCTATGACGGCGCCCTCGTCGACGACGCGCGCCTGGTCGTGAACCTCGCCCGCACGGCCGCGATGCTGGGCGCGCGGATCCTCACGCACGTGGAAGCCGTGTCGCTTTCGGGCACCGGCGTGCGCGTGCGCGAAGGCTCGGCCGAGTACGAACTCCACGCGCGCCAGGTCGTCAACGCGACCGGTGTGTGGGCGGGCACGCTCACCGACGCCGTGCGGCTGCGGCCGTCGCGCGGTTCGCACCTGGTCCTCTCGCCGGGCGCCGCCGCGGTGGGCGGGACGTCGGTGAACGTCGCCGTGCCCGGGGAGAGCAACCGGTTCGTCTTCCTGCTCCCGCAGGTCGACGGCCGCGTCTACTTGGGACTCACCGACGAGCCCATCGAGGGTGAGATCCCGCCGGTGCCCGAGGTGCCGGAGTCCGATGTGGACTTCCTGCTGTCCGTGGCGTCCTCCGTGCTCGCCCGGCCGCTGTCCCGCGCCGATGTGATCGGCTCCTACGCCGGCCTGCGCCCCCTGGTCGCCGGCTCCGCCGGCAGCAGCGCCGATCTTTCGCGCAAACACGCCGTGGTCACCGGCACCGACGGCGTACTCACCGTGGTCGGCGGCAAGCTCACCACCTACCGCCGCATGGCCGAGGACGCCGTCGACGCCACGCTGGTGCACTCGGGCCTGCACGCCGGCCCGTCGCGCACCTCGCGGTTGCCGTTGCTGGGCGCCGCCCCACGCGCCCGGCTGTCCCTTGTGGACGCTCCGGCCCGCCTGGTCGCAAAGTACGGCACGGAAGCTCCCCGCGTCGCCGCCCTCGGCGAGGTCGACCGGACGTTCGCCGCCCCGCTGTTCGACGGCACGCAGATCACCGCGGCCGAGGTCGTCTGGGCCGTCCGCCACGAGGGCGCGCTGGACGTCGAAGACGTACTCGAACGCCGCACCCGCCTGTCGCTCGTCCCCGCCGAAGCCGACGCCGCGCGCGCCCGCGTGGCGGAGCTCGTGGAGAAGGCCCTGGCCGGACTGTCCTGAACACCGGGAGAGGACCCGCGCCGTTCGCTAGAGTTGGCGACGCGCGGCTCACCACTGTCCACACAGGTGTTCGGAGAGGGGGCGGTTTTGCCCGGAGGAGCACTCGAGATCGACGCGATCTCCAAGCGCTACGGCCGCAAGCTCGCCCTCGACGGCGTGACGTTCGATGTGCGGCCGGGTGAGCTGTTCGGCTTCGTCGGCAGCAACGGCGCCGGCAAGACCACCACCATGCGCATCGCGCTCGGCGTGCTCGCCGCCGACTCCGGGGAGGTCCGGTTCGCGGGCGAGCCGGTGACGCACGAAACCCGCACGCGCTTCGGGTACATGCCCGAGGAGCGCGGTTTGTACCCGAAGATGAAGGTGCTCGACCAGCTCGTCTTCCTCGCGGAGCTCCACGGCCTGAGCACCAACGACGCCCACCGCGCCACCGAGCTGTGGCTCGCGCGGCTCGGGCTGGGCGAGCGCCGCAAGGACGAGGTGCAGAAGCTCAGCCTCGGCAACCAGCAGCGCGTGCAGCTCGCGGCCGCGCTCGTGCACGACCCCGACGTGCTGGTGCTCGACGAGCCGTTCTCCGGCCTCGACCCGATCGCCGTCGACGTGATGAGCGTGGTGCTGCGGGAGAAGGCGGCCACCGGCGTGCCCGTGGTGTTCTCCAGCCACCAGCTCGACCTGGTCGAGCGCCTGTGCGACCGCGTCGGGATCATCCGCGACGGGCGCATGGTCGCCGTCGGCACGGTCGAGGACCTCACGCGCGGCGCCGGCAGCCGGCTCGTGGTCACGGCGCCGGGCGCGCGGCCCGGCTGGGCGTCGACCGTGCCCGGCGCGCGCGTGGTCGAGTCTTCCGGCGCGACGACGGTGCTGGAGCTGGCATCGAGCGCCGACGACCAGGCCGTGCTCGCCGCCGCGCTGGCCACCGGGCCGGTCACGGAGTTCAGCCGGCAGCGGCGATCGCTGACCGAGCTGTTCCGCGACGCCGTCGCCCAGGGAGGCCCGGCGTGAGCCGCATCAGCGCCGTGCGGGCCGTGCGGCTCGTGGCGAAACGCGAGGTGAACACGCGGCTGCGCACGCGAGCGTTCGTGGTCAGCACGGCGGTGTTGTTGCTGCTGCTTGTCGGATATGTTGCGCTGCAGGCGTTTCTCCTCGGGTCCGCCACCACGACCAAGGTCGCGCTGACCGGTCAGGCACAAGGGATCGCGCAGCAGCTACAGCTGGCCGGGAAGGCCGGCGGGGAGACGATCGACGTGGTCACCGTCGCGTCCGAACAGGACGGTCTTGCGCAGGTACGCAGCGGCGACGTCGACGCGCTCGTGTCCGGCAGCGCCTCGCGGCTGCGGGTCACCGTTAAGTCTACTGTGAACCCGACGCTGCAGCACACCCTCGACGGGATCGTTCAGCAGCAGGTGCTCGACGCACAGCTCTCGGCCGCACACCTCGACCCGGTCGCCGTGCACCAGGCGGTGTCCGCGGCCCACGTCGACGTGCTGCCGCTGGAGCAACGCGATCCGCGGGCCGGGCAGAAGCTCGTGGTCGGCGTGGTGGTGGCGGTGTTGCTGTACCTGAGCATCATCACGTACGGGATGCTCGTGGCTCAGGGCGTGGTCGAGGAGAAGTCGAGCCGGGTCGTGGAGATCCTGCTGGCGGCCGTGCGGCCGTGGCACCTGTTGCTGGGCAAGGTGATCGGGCTCGGGCTGGTCGGGCTGGCGCAGCTCGGGATCCTCGCCGTGGTCGGGCTCCTCGCGGCGCTGGGCACCGGTGTACTGGGGTCGATCTCGGGCATCGCCGTCGGCGCCGTGGTGTGGGGCGTCGTGTGGTACCTGCTCGGTTTCCTGCTCTACGCCATGATTTACGGCGCGGCGGGCTCGCTCGTCTCGCGCCAGGAAGACACGCAGACGGTGGTGGCGCCGGTGAACATCGCGCTGGTCATCGGGTTCGTAGCGGGCATCAACCTCCTCACGCAGTCACCCGACGGCGCGGCGACGAAGATCCTCTCGCTCATCCCGCTGCTGTCGCCGATCCTGATGCCGGCGCGCATTGCCACGGGTTCGGCCGAGCTGTGGGAGATCGTGCTGTCACTGGTGTTGACGGCGGCGCTGATCGCCCTCGTGACGTGGGTCGGGGCGCGGATCTACCGCAACGGCGTGCTGCGCGTGGGCAGCCGGCTGAAGCTGCTCGAGGCCCTGCGCGGCTGACAGTGCACGAATGACCCCGCCCGGCTGACCCTTAGGTAGCCGAGCCCGGGTTTCTCCCCGATGGCAGGTCGTTCGCGAGTCGAAAGACTCGCTGTCATGAAGAGAAACCCGCTGATCCGCATCGCCGCGGCCGCGAGCGCCGCCCTCCTGCTCACCGCCGCCGTGACCCCGGCCGCGCTCGCCGAGCCCGCCGCGCCGGGACATTCAGCGCCGGCGCGGTCCACGCTGCCGCCGATGAACCCGGCCTCGCTGGCGGGCGCCATCGCCGGCCTGCCCAACGCCCAGGCCACCGGCGCGCTCGTGCAGGTCCGCGGCTCGGCCGGCGCGTGGAGCGGCGTCTCCGGGACAGCCGACCTGAGCACCGGGGCACCCGTCCCGGCGAACGCGCACTTCCGCATCGGCAGCATCACCAAGACGTTCACTGCTGTCGTCGTACTGCAGCTCGCCGCCGAGCACCGCCTCGACCTCGACGCGCCCGTTCAGCGCTACCTACCGGGCCTGCTGCCGGCGAACTACCCGCGGATCACCGTCGCGCAGCTGCTCAACCACACCAGCGGCCTGCCCGGCGTCGACCTGCCCGAGGATCCACAGTGGATCGTCGACCACCGCTACACCGTCTTCACGCCGCAGCAGGTGCTGGCCACGGCGTTCCAGCACGACCTGGTCTTCGCGCCCGGCACGAGCCAGCAGTACACGAACACCAACTACCTCGTCGCCGGGCTGCTCGTCGAGAAGCTCACGCACCACTCCTACGGCGACGAGGTGCGCGACCGCATCCTGCGCCCGCTCGGCCTGCGCGACACCTCCGTGCCCGGCAACGACCCGAACCTGCCCGCGCCGTACGCCCACGGCTACCAGCTCGTGAACGGGCAGCTCGTGGACCTGACCCGCATGAACCAGTCCATCCCCTGGGCCGCGGGCGAGATGATCTCCACCACCGCCGACCTCGACAAGTTCCTGATCGCCCTCTTCCAGGGCCGGCTGGTGCCGAAACCCGTGCTGCAGCGCATGTTCACCGTGCCGGCCGTGACCACCTTCGGCACCGACGACCCCGCGATCTACAGCCAGGGCCTCATGACCGAGACCGTCAACGGCGTCACCGTCTGGGGCAAGACCGGCAGCCGCTACGGCTACACCAATGGCATCTGGGCCACCCGCGATCTGCAACGCAGGGTCGTCTACTCGATTAACACGGCCGACAAGGACTTCGACGGCCAGCCGGAGATCGTGCAGAAGCTCGCGCTCGCGATCGCCGGTCTCTGACCCTGAGTGGACGGCCCGGTCCGGGGGTCCGGGCCGTCCACTCAGGACCTCAGAACTTCAAGAGCCCGTGATCGCCCCATACCGCTGCAATGCCACCTGCCGCTCGTGCGCGTGATCCACCAACGGCTCCGGATAGCCCGACGGCCGATCCTTCAGCTTGTGCACCGCTTTCCCCGCCACCCCACGCAGCTCCGGCACATAACGCCGTACATAATCGCCGTCGGGATCGAACTTCTCCCCCTGCGTGGTCGGGTTGAAGACGCGGAAGTAAGGCGCCGCGTCGGTACCCGAGCCTGCGACCCACTGCCAGTTCAGCTGGTTGGACGCGAGATCGCCGTCCACCAGATGACGCATGAAGTGCCGCGCGCCCCACCACCAAGGCAAGTGCAGGTCCTTCACGAGGAAGCTCGCGACGACCATCCGGACCCGGTTGTGCATCCAGCCCTCGGCCAGCAGCTGGCGCATGCCGGCGTCGACGATCGGGTAGCCGGTGCGGCCGGCGCACCACGCGTCGAACGCGTCCGAATCGGAGTCGTGGTCCATGCGGTCGAAGCGAGAGTCGTAGTTTTCACGGGCGGTTTCGGGGCGGTGCCACAGAACATCCGCGTGGAACTCGCGCCAGCACAGCTCCGAGCGCAGCGCCTGGGCGCCGTCGCTGGAATCACCCGACAAGTCGGCGAGCATCGTGCGTGGATGGATGGCGCCCCAGCGCAGGTAGGGCGACATCCGCGTGGTGCCCGGACGGTCGGGGCGGTCGCGGTCGGTGGCATAGGAACGCACGCCCGAGTCCAGGAAATCGTGCCAAACCGAGAGTGCCGCCGGTTCGCCGGGCGCAGGCAACGCCATCTCCCCGAGGTCCGGAAGTGCGGGGAGCTTCCGCGACGCAGCAGGCGTCACCCAGTCCACAAGGGACGCACCCGTATCCGCCGACCGCCGCCAGCCGTGCCGTGTCCACGCGCGGTGGAACGGCGTGAACACCCGGTACGGATCACCGTCCGGTTTGGTCACCCGCCCCGGCGCCACCGCGTAGGGCGACCCGGTGACCACCCACGAAATGTCGTGCTCCGCCAAGGCTTCCGCCACGGCGGCGTCACGGCGCCGGCCATAAGGACCGGCATCGGCGCTGACGTGCACCGCCGAAGCGCCCACCGACCGCGCCACCCGCACGACTTCCCGCACCGGATCGCCGTGGACCACCATCAGCCGGCCGTCCAGCGCGGCGTCCAGCGATTCCAGACACCCCAACAGAAACGCCCGTCTCGGCGCGCCCGATGGCTTCAGCAGCTTCTCGTCCAGCACGTACAACGCCAGCACCGGCTCGCCGGCCTCCGCGGCCGCCAGCAGCGCCGCGTGGTCGCCGAGCCGCAGGTCTCGCCGGAACCACAGCAGGCTCGTCATACCCGCCAACGCTAAACGCCCCGCCGTGCGGCTGCACGGCGGGGCGTTCAGAACAGTCCAGAGCGGGGAACTCAGCGCTCCGAGATCGACTTGTAGTCGCGCGACGCGTGACCGGTGTAGATCTGGCGCGGGCGCCCGATCTTGGTCTGCGGGTCGTTGATCATCTCGCGCCAGTGCGCGATCCAGCCGGGGAGCCGGCCGAGCGCGAAGAGCACGGTGAAGAACTTCGTCGGGAACCCGAGCGCCCGGTAGATGAGGCCGGTGTAGAAGTCCACGTTCGGGTACAGCTTGCGCTCGACGAAGTAGTCGTCGGAAAGCGCCGTCTCCTCGAGCTTCTTGGCGATGTCGAGCAGCTGGTCGCCGCCCGCGATCTTGCCGAGGATCTCGTCGGCGGTGTTCTTGATGATCTTCGCGCGCGGGTCGTAGTTCTTGTAGACCCGGTGCCCGAAGCCCATGAGCTTGACACCCTTTTCCTTGTTCTTCACGCGGTTCACGAACGAGGCGACGTCGCCGCCCTCGTCGCGAATGCCCTCGAGCATGTCGAGAACGGCCGCGTTGGCACCGCCGTGGAGCGGGCCGAACAGCGCGTTGATGCCCGCCGAGATGCTGGCGAACAGGTTCGCCTCCGACGAGCCGACCAGACGCACCGTCGACGTCGAGCAGTTCTGCTCGTGGTCGGCATGCAGGATGAACAGCAGGTCGAGCGCCTTGGCGACGGCCGGGTCCACCTCGTACGGCTCCGCGGGGAAGCCGAAGGTCATCCGCAGGAAGTTCTCCACCAGGCCCAGCGAGTTGTCCGGGTACAGCAGCGGCTGGCCCACGGACTTCTTGTACGCGTAGGCAGCCAGGGTCGGCACCTTCGCGAGCAGGCGGATGGTGGACAGCTCCACGTTGGGCTCGTCGAACGGGTTCAGCGAGTCCTGGTAGAAGGTCGACAGCGCCGAGACCGCGCTCGAGAGCACGGGCATCGGGTGCGCGTCGCGCGGGAAGCCCGAGAAGAAGGCCTTGAGGTCCTCGTGCAGCAGCGTGTGCCGCTGGACCTTCTCGGTGAAGTCGGCGAGCTGGGCCTCGGTGGGCAGCTCACCGTAGATGAGCAGGTAGGACACCTCGATGAAGCTGGACTTCTCGGCGAGCTGCTCGATCGGGTACCCGCGGTAGCGCAGGATGCCAGCATCACCGTCGATGTAGGTGATGGCCGACGACGCGGCACCGGTGTTCACGAACCCGGGGTCGTAAGTGATGTACCCCGTCTGCGCGAGCAGCTTCCCCAGCTCGATCCCGGGTGCGCCCTCCACCGGGTGGACGACCTTGAATTCGTGCTCGCCACTCGGCAGGCGCAGCGTCGCGGTTTCGCCGCCGGACTGCCCCGCATTCGTCGCGTCGGACATGCAGGTCCCTCTCACGTTGGCACGGGCCGGCGGCGCCTGTACGTTCCACAGGTAGCCACGTGTTCACGCGAGGAAACACGCGCCTCGCTGCACACCGCCCCGCTGGGGTATGAATTCCCCCCTACGCTAGTCGAAATAAGGGTGTGCGCGCAGCCGCTGCGTTGCCCTCAATAGCCCCTTTGGGACCAGGTTCACACGGTGGAAGCCATTTCCCGCGCCGTCGGCGGCTCCGCGCCGCTGCGCGAGACGGTGATCGAGGCCGCTTTCGCGGCGTAGCCGAGAGCCTCGCGCCACGCGTCGGCGTCGAGTGCGGCCAGGTCACGGACCTCGCGGGTGTGCAACCACGCCAGCAGCGCGCCCTGAACGGTGTCGCCCGCCCCGATCGTGTCGACCACCGGTACCCGCCGCGAAGGCACGTGGGCCAGCTCACCTGCGGCGGTGATCACGGACAGCCCTTCGGCGCCGCGGGTCAGGACGACCGCGTCCACACCGGACTCGACCCACGTCTTCGCGGCCGCCACCGGATCGGCTCCTTCGGTGAGCCACGCCGCGTCGTCGTCGGAGATCTTCAGCAACCGGACATCGGGCAGCCACGACGCGAACCGTGCGCGGTAGGCGGCCGGGTCGGCGATGAGCGCCTCGCGGATGTTCGGGTCGAGCGCGGTGAGCGTGCCGCGCGCGGCCTCTCGGCGCAGCATCGCTTCGTACGCGCTGGCGCCGGGCTCCAGCACCAGGCCGAGCGTGCCGAGCGAAAGGGCGGTGGCGTCGTCGGGCAGCGTGCCCGGGTCGGTCACGAGCCGGTCGGCCGTGCCCTCGACGTAGAAGGTGTAGCGAGCGGCACCCGTTTGGTCCAGTGCCACCACGGCGAGCGTGGTCGGCTCGTCGCCGCGCTGCAGCAGCGAGGTGTCCACGCCGGAGTCGACGAGCCGGTCGACGAGCGCGACACCGAACCGGTCGGTGGACACGCGGGACAGGAAGGACGCCGGCACACCGAGCCGCGCGGCGGCCAGCGCGACGTTGTAGGGCCCGCCACCCAGCCGTGGCAGCAGAGCGCGCAGCCCACCGTCCACATTGGAGTCCAGCAGTTCACCCGGAACGAGGTCGACCAGCGCCTCTCCACCCACCACGATCACGAGCGCGAGTGTAGAGGACGGTTTCGTGACAAATCCTGTCCTCAGTCCTTGTTCAACCCACCGAGGAGGAGCTCGCCGAGCGCGGTGAACGCCTCGGCGTCGGACACGTCGGTGCGGCGTCCGAGCACCCCGGTCTGGATGCCCTCGACGATCAGCCCCGTCATCTCGGCGACGAGGCGGGCGTGCACGTCGCGGAACACACCGTCGGCCACGCCCTTGTCGATGAACGCGCGGATGCGGCGGGCGGCGGCGCGGCTGTTGAGCTGGTAGGTGTCGCGGGCCGGCTCGAACTGCGCGATGTCGGTCATGAAGGCGGGCGACGCGCGGTTCAGGTGCTCCGAGACGCCGGCGAGGTACTCCCCGATCAGCTTGCGCGCGTCGTCGATGCCCTCAATGCGGGTCTCGATGCGCTTCGCGGCGCCCCTGAAGAAGTGGGCGACGACCTTCACCGCGAGCTGCTCCTTGCTGGGGGCGAGCGCGTAGAGGGTCGACTTGGAGCAGCGCAGGCGGGCGGCCAGGTCGTCGAGCGTGAAGCCGGCGAAACCCTCCGCGAGGAACAGCGCCTCTAGCTCGGCGAGCAACGCCTGCTGCCGCGCCGTCGGGCGACGTCGGGCTTCGGGGTCAGACGGTACTGCCATCGGGGGGCCACCAGCTTTCCTGATCGCGTCACTATCCCTCATTAACGCAGGACAGCTCCCACCTCCGTACGGTACTCTCAAACGGCCCCCAGTACTGTTTTCAGTACTCCTGCCACTGGAGGAGCCATGCCGGCGGAACGTTTGCTGCCCACCCCCGAGGCCGAGGACCTGCTCGCGCTGGTCAGGGAGATCGCGCGCGACGAGTTGAAGCCCCGCGCCGCGGCGGCCGAGGAGGCTGAGGAGTTCCCGCGCGACGCGTTCACGCTGCTGGGCAAGTCCGGGCTGCTGGGGCTGCCGTACGCCGAGCGCTGGGGTGGCTCCGACCTGCCGTACGAGGTGTATCTGCAAGCGCTGGAGGAGATCTCCGCCGCGTGGATGACCGTCGGCGTGGGGCTGTCGGTGCACACGATGTCCTGCTACGCGCTGGCCCACCACGGGTCCGACGAGCAGCGCTCCCGCTGGCTGCCGGACATGCTCGGCGGCGCACTGCTGGGCGCCTACGCCCTGTCGGAGACGCAGGCCGGCTCCGACGCGGCCGCTTTGTCGACCCGCGCGCGCCGCGACGGCGACGACTACGTGGTCAACGGCACCAAGGCCTGGATCACCCACGCCGGCGCCGCCGACTTCTACACCACCATGGTCCGCACGAGCGACGACGGCGGCCACGGCATCTCGTGCCTGCTCGTCGACGCCGCCACTGCCGGTCTGTCCGCGGCTCCTCGCGAACGCAAGATGGGCCTCACGGGCTCCCCGACGGCGCAGATGATCTTCGACAACGCGCGGGTGCCGGTCTCCCGCCGGATCGGCGACGAGGGTTCCGGCCTGAAGATCGCCCTGTCGTCACTGAGCTCCGGCCGCCTCGGCATCGCCGCGTGCGCCGTGGGTCTGGCGCAGGCCGCGCTGGACGAGGCCGTGGCCTACGCCAAGGGCCGCACCCAGTTCGGCAAGCCGATCATCGAGTTCCAGGGCCTGGAGTTCCTGCTCGCCGACATGGCCGCCACCGTCGAATCCGCCCGCGCGACCTACCTCGACGCCGCCCGCCGCCGCGACCGCGGCCTCGACTTCCAGCGTCAGTCGTCCGTTGCGAAACTCGTCGCCACCGACGGCGCCATGCAGGTGACCACCGACGCCGTCCAGGTCCTCGGCGGCGCCGGCTATACGCGCGACTTCCCGGTCGAGCGATACATGCGCGAGGCGAAGGTCCCGCAGATCTTCGAGGGGACGAACCAGATCCAGCGGATGCTGATCGCGAGGGCGCTGAAGGCTGCCTGACCCCCGCTTCGTGGGTGCTGCCGGCCGAAGCGGGCAGCACCCACGCGCAGGTCAGCGGGTTTCGCGGTACCGGCGGTCCGCCGCGACGCCCTCGCCCGTGGACTCGTCGTAGTGGTAGACATCGCGGCCCCGGACGAAGACGCGCAGGGCGCGGTTCATGACGTCCAGCGGGTCGCCCGACCAGAGGACCACGTCGGCGTCCAGGCCGGGCGCCAGGGAGCCGATGCGGTCGTCCAGGCCCAGCATCTCGGCCGGGTGCACGGTGAGCGAGCGCAGCGCCGTCTCGGGGTCCAGGCCGTCCTTCACGGCGAGGGCGGCCTGGTAGACGAGGAAGTTGATCGGCACCACGGGGTGGTCGGTGGTGATGGCGATCTTCACGCCCGCGCGCGCCAGGATGCCGGCCGAGCGCAGGGAGCGGTTGCGCAGCTCGACCTTGGACTTGGTGGTGAACAGGGGGCCCAGGATGACGGGCACGCCGCGTTCGGCCAGCAGGTCGGCGATGAGGTGGCCCTCGGTGCCGTGGTTGATCACGAGCTTGTAGCCGAACTCGTCGGCCAGCCGGATGGCCGTGACCATGTCGTCGGCGCGGTGCACGTGCTGGTCCCAGTACAGCTCGCCGTCGAGGACCTTCGACAGCGTCTCGTGCGTCAGGTCGACCTCGTGCGGCTTGCCTTCCGCGAGGGCGTGCTCGCGCTTGGCCTGATAGTTGCGGGCCTTCGTGAACGCCTCACGCAGGATCGCGGCCACGCCGAGGCGGGTCGACGGCGTCTGCTTCTTGTCGCCGTACACGCGCTTCGGGTTCTCGCCCAGTGCGCTCTTCACGCTCACCTGCTCGGCGAACGTCATGTCCAGGATGCTGCGGCCCCACGTCTTCACGCCGATGGTCTGGCCGCCGATCGGGTTGCCCGACCCCGGCTTGATCACCACGCTCGTGACGCCGCCGGCCAGCGCGTCGTCGAAGCCCGGCTCGTACGGGTCGATGCCGTCGACCGCGCGGAAGCGCGCGCCGTTCGGGTCGGTCATCTCGTTGGTGTCGTTGCCGGCCCAGCCTTCGCCGTCCTCGTGGACGCCGAGGTGCGCGTGCGCGTCGATGAAGCCGGGCAGAACCCAGCTGCCGGACGCGTCGACGAGCTCGGCGTCCTCCGGCACGTCCACGTCGGCGGCGGCGCCGACCTGGACGATCCGGCCGTCTTCGATGAGCACGGTGCCGTCTTCGATGGGAGCCGAACCGACGGGGACGACGTAGCCCCCCACAATCGCCTTAGAAGCCATAGTTTGACACGCTAACGAATTGCCGCCGGTGCCCGCTCGCGGGGTTTCTCCAGGTGGATGAGCTCGTAGTCCGCCTCGGGGCTGCGGTGGGTCTCGCGGTAGCCCAGCTTCGCGTACAGCCGCAGCGGCCCGGCGGAACGTTCGCCGGTGAACAGCCGGAACCGCGCGACCTCCGCAGGTGCCAGCTCCTCCGCCACGAGCAGCAAAGCCGTGCCGAGGCCCTCGCCCTGCCGGTCCGGCGCCACGGCCAGCCGGCCGACCTCGCCGACGTCGCCGTTCACCCGGACCCGCACCGTCGCGATCAGCCGCGAGCCGGCGCGCACGCCCCACACCGGCAGCGACGGGTCGGCGAGCGCCGCGCGCACGCTCTCCAACGGCTCCACCAGCGGCGGGAGCTCGAAGTTGTCGTGCGCGCGGGCCTCGCTGAGGTACGCGGCGCGCTGCAGCGTGAGCAGCTCACCGGCGTCGGCCCCGGTCAGCAGCTCGGGCGACACGGTCACGGAACGCGGATGCCCCAGCTGCCCGACCACGACGTCGCGGGCTCCAGCTCGATCAGGTCGGTGCCGGTGTTGAGCGCGTCGGCCGGGCAGGTCATCGGCTCGAGCGCGACAGCGCGGCCACGGCCGGTCAGGTCGTCGGGCGTGAACACCTGCACCCAGCGGAAGTCGGGGCCGGTCCAGACCACCAGCCGCTGGTCCTCGTACGAGAGCACGTGGTGGTGCGTGCCGTCGTCGGCCAGGGAAAGCGAGCCGAACGCCGTGTCGAGGTCGACGCCCGCAAGCACCCGGCCGCTGCGGAAGTCGTACTCGGTGTCCGCGACATCCTGCTCGTCCGCGTACGGCATCTGCTGGTCACCGACGTACGGGCGCACGCGCGAAGCCGGCAGCGTGAGCGTGAGCTCGTCGGTCGGCACGTCGCCGATGCGGAAGTACGGGTGCGTGCCCACGCCAACGCCGATGGGTTGCTCACCCTCGTTGCGGATCTCGTGCGTGATCGTGAGCTCGCGCGGCTGCAGTTCGTAGGTGATGGTGGCGCGCAACGGCACCGGCCAGCCCGGCTGCACCTCGACGTCGACCGCGAGCGTGATCGACGATTCCGCGTGCTCCAGCAGCTCCCACTCCTTGTGGCGAGTGAGGCCGTGGATCGCGTTGCCACGCGCGGCTTCCGTGATCTCCAGCTGCTGCATCTCGCCCTGGAACTCCCACTCGCCGCCCTTCGTGCGGTTCGGCCACGGGAGCAGCACCTGGCCGAGGCCCTTCGGCGGCATCTCATCGGCCGCGTACTCCTCGACGTAGGGCACGCCGCCGACCTCGAACGCACGCAGGCCGGCACCGATCTCGGTGACGATGGCGCGCGCGTTGCCGCGGGTGATTTCGAACTGCTCTCCGGTGGGGTTGGCCATGCCGCAGACATTACCGGCGGACACCACGTGGATGCGGCCGGTCAAACTAACTAGACCGGTCGTCATAGTTTGAGCTACGGTGAGCCGCATGGTCCGCCGCACCGACTCCCGCCGCCGCATGCTCGACTCCGCCGCCGAGCTGTTCCAGGCGCAGGGTTACCACGCCACCGGCCTCACGCAGCTCGTCGCCGCGGGCGGAGCCCCGAAGGGCTCGCTGTACTTCCACTTCCCCGGCGGCAAGGAGCAGCTGGCGGCCGAGGCCGTACGGCTGTCGAGCGAACGGGTGGCCGACGTGCTGACCGCCGTGGTCGCGGCCGCGCCGGATCCGGCGTCGGCGATCGACGCGGTGGTCGACGCCTTGGCCGCCTCGCTCACCGAGTCCGACTTCCGGCGCGGGTGTCCACTTGCGACAGTCGCACTGGAGGCCGCCGCGGAGAGCGAACCGATCCGCGAGGCCTGCCAGGACGGTTACGCCGGCTGGCACACGCGGCTGGCCGAGTACTTCACCGCCCAGGGTCTTGCGGTTGACCGCGCTGCCTCCCTGGCCACCGTGGTGCTCGCGTCGATCGAAGGCGCGCTGCTGTTCGCCAAGACCCGCCGCGACGTCACGCCTCTTCGCGACATCGCCGCCCACCTGCACACCACCGTCGAGAGGGAGTTCGCCTGATGCGCGTGCACCACCTGAACTGCGGCACCATGACCCCGATCGGCGGCCGGCTCGTCGACGGCCGCCCCGGCCTGTTCCGGCACGCCACACTCGTGTGCCACTGCCTGCTGCTCGAGACCGCCACCGGCCTCGTCCTGATCGAGACGGGCATGGGCACGCCCGCCGTCGCCGACCCGGAACGCTGGCTGGGCCGCCGGTTCCTCACCCTGTCGAAGCCCGTGTCCCGGGCCGAGGAAACCGCCGTGAGCCAGATCCGCGCCCTCGGCCTCGACCCGGCCGACGTGCGCGACATCGTGCTGACCCACCTCGACCTCGACCACGCGGGCGGCCTCGTCGACTTCCCGCAGGCCCGCGTGCACGTCTACGCGGCCGAGCTGGCGGCATACCACGCGGGCAACCCGCGGTACCGGCGCGCGCAGCTCGCCCACGGTCCACAGTGGACGCCCTACGAAGACGCCGGCGACGACTGGTTCGGCTTCTCCGCCGTCCGCGAGCTCGACGGCGTGCCCGACGTCGCGCTGATCCCCCTGGCCGGCCACACCACCGGCCACGCCGGCGTCGCCGTCCACACCGACACCGGCTGGCTCCTCAACGCCGGCGACGCCTACTTCTACCACTCCGAAATCGACGAACCGGCCCGGATCCCGCCGGGCCTGAAGCTTTTCGAACGGTTGGTGCAGACAGTGCCCGAGCAGCGCATCGAGAACCAGCAGCGCCTCCGCGAGCTGCGGCTGACGAGCGACGTCACCATCTTCGCCGCCCACGACCTCACCGACTTCGAACGCCTCAGCCGACCGGCTCACGCTTGACGTCGCGCCGGTCAAGACCCCGCTTGACCAGCCAGTTCACGAACCACAGCACCACACCCACCCCGAGCAGGATGGCCGCCACGCGGTAGTCGCTCGCCGGGCGGCCCGACAGTGGGCTCACGAGGTAGAGGCAGAAGATCGCCGCGAGCACGGGGATCACGGTGGGCGCGCGGAAGTGCTTGTGCGCCACCTTGTCCTTGCGCAGCACGAGCAGTGCGACGTTGACGATGGCGAACACCACGAGCAGCAGCAACGCCGTGGTGCCGCCGAGCGCACTGATGTCCACAAAGGACACCAGGAGGATCGCGATGGCGCTCGTGAAGATGATCGACACCCACGGCGTGCGGCGCGTCGGGTGCACGCGGCCGAAGACCGACGGCAGCACGCGCTCGTTGGCAAGGCCGTAGAGCAGGCGGCTGGCCATGAGCATGTTGATCAGCGCCGAGTTGATGACCGCGAACAGGCCGATGGCCGAGAAGATTTCGCGCGGGAAGCCGGGGGCGCCGACGTCGAGCACGGTGAGCAGCGCGCTGCTCTTGGCCGCGGCCAGGTCGTCGGCCGGGACGAGCAGCGAGGATGTGATGGACACCAGCACGTAGATCGTCGCCGCGATGACCATGCCCCAGAGCATCGCCTTCGGGAAGATGCGGACCGGGTCGTGGCATTCCTCGGCCATGTTCACGGAGTCCTCGAAGCCGACCATCGCGAAGAAGGCCAGCGAGGTGGCCGACGTGATGGCCACCAGCCACGTCTTGTCAGCCGTGTTGATCTCGACCAGCCGCGAAGGTTCGCCGTCGCCGTTGATCACGGCCCACACGCCGACGCCGATGATGATCAGCAGACCGGACAGTTCGATGCAGGTGAGCACCGCGTTGGCCTTCACCGATTCGCCCACGCCGCGGAAGTTGATCAGTCCCAGCGCGATCACGAACACGATCCCGACCAGCACCATCGGCAGCTTCACGAACGCCGCCAGGTACGTCGCACCGAACGCGACCGCGGCCGACGACGCCGACGTGATGCCGGAGCACATCACCGCGAACGCGACCATGAACGTCAGGAACGGCACCCCGAACGCCTTGTTCGTGTACAGCGCGGCGCCCGCGGCCCGCGGATACTTGCCGACCAGCTCCAGGTAGCTGAACGCGGTCATGAACGCGACCACGAAAGCCAGCAGGAACGGCAGCCACAGCGCACCGCCGACCCGGCCGGCGACCTGGCCGGTCAGCGCGTAGATCCCCGTACCGATGATGTCGCCGACCACGAAGAACAACAGGAGCTTCGGCCCCATCACGCGCCGGAGACCCGGTCCACCCACCTGCGGACCGTCCGCCTCAACGTCCGTCATGGGCGAATAGTCTGCCTTGTCCGGCCGCCTCGCGAAAGTCAGACGGCGGTGACAGCCGTTTTGACCAGCGGAACCATCATCTGCTGGGTCATCTTCACCGGACCGGTGTAGTTGACGAGCACGGGCACGCCCTTGGCGATCTTGGCCGTGGCGAGCGTCGCGGTCTTCTGCTCGTCGATGTAGTACACGGCGCCGTTGGCGAAGCCCGGCACGTCGACGGCGCCCGGCTTGGCCTTCTTGATCGCCGCGACCATCTCGGCCGGGTCGGCCTGGCGGCCCTCGTACCGGGTCACGGCCAGCGCGCCGGCCTGCTTGTCGCCGACGAGGTATTCGCAGCTCGTGGCCTTGCCCCCGTTGGCGGCGTTTTCCTGGTTCGGGCCGACCTTCGACGTCACGCCGGGGATCTTGATCGCGTTGCCGACCTCGCTGGCCGACAGGAGCGAGCACGTCGAACCCGGCGGCGCGGGCGTCGTGGAAGACGGTTTCGGCGGAGCGGCCTGCTGCTCACCCGAGGAGCAGGCAGTGAGCGCGGCGGCGGTGAGCAACAGGGCGACCGGGTAAACACGCATGCCCGGCATGTTAGGCCGTTCGGACTATTCTCCCGCGACCGGTTCGGCACCCTTCGCCGCGACCGGCTCCGGCTTGGCCTCTCCCGTGGGCGCGCGATAGCGCCAGAACGCGGGCAGCACCAGCATCGCCGCGAGCACCAGCACGATCACCAGCAGCCCACCGCCCGTCGCGGCGGCTTCGGTGCCCCACTCGGCGCCGGCCCAGCCGTGCGTCAGGTCGGCCAGCCGCGGCCCGCCCGCGACGACGACCGTGAACACGCCCTGGAGGCGGCCGCGCATCTCGTCGGTGGTGGCGGTCTGCAGGATGGCCTGGCGGTAGACGGAGCTGACCATGTCGGCGCCGCCTGCCAGCGCCATGAAGATCACCGCGAGCCACAGCGAGTGCGCGAGCCCGAACGCCGCGACCGCCGCGCCCCACAGGCAGATCGAGACCACGACGGCCACGCCCTGCCGCGAAACGCGGTGCAGCCAGCCGGAGAACAGGCCGATCAGCATCGCGCCGGCCGGGAGTGCCGCGTAGAGCAGACCCAGCGCCGGACCGCCGCCCGGCGGGTCGCCGAACGTCCGCTCGGCCATCTCCGGGATCAGCGCGCGCGGCATGCCGGCGACCATCGCGATGATGTCGGCGACGAACGACGCGAGCAGCACCTTCTGCTTGGCCAGGTAGCGGAACCCGTCGACCACGTCGCCGAACCCCGCGCGCCGCGACGGCCCGTTCAGCGGCGGGATCGGCGGCAGCCGCCACACGGAGATGAGCGTGATCAGCAACGCGCACACGTCGACGAGGTACAGCGTCGACAGGCCGATCACGGGGATCAGCGCCCCACCGAACAGCGGCCCGAACACCGCGCCGAATGTCGACATCGTCGTGTTCAGCGCATTGGCTGACGGCAGGAGTTCAGGGGGCACCAGCCGCGCGACGACGGCGCCGCGCGTGGGCATGTTGATCGCGAAGAACGCCTGGTTGGCCGCGAGCAGCACCAGCACGAGCGTCACGGAGCGGAAGTTCGCGAAGGCCTGCAACCACAGCAGCGCCGAGGAGACCGCCACACCGATGTTCGTGACCAGCAGCAGCTTCCGCCGGTCGACCGCGTCGGCGATCGCCCCGCCCCACAACCCGAACACGAGCAGCGGCACCAGCGCCACGGCCCCGGTCAGCCCCACATACCCGGACGACCCCGTCAGGTCGAACACCTGCTTCGGCACCGCCACCGCCGTCAGCTGCGACCCGACCGCGGTCACCGCCGTCGACATCCACAACCGCCGGAACGCCGGAATCTTCAACGGCCGCGTATCGACCACGATGCGCCCGAGGACTCCCCGCGCCCCCCGACGAGGGCGCGCCGCCCCCGGATCAGAACTCACGACTCACTATCTTAGCCGCGCTAACTATCGCCCCGCGGGTGATTTTGATCGCCGGACATTCGTCCGGAATGCCGCTTTCAGTAGATCTCACCCACCACAACCCGGCAGCCGAACCCACCTACCCCACGGCCATCGATGCACCCAACTCACCCGTGCACCCAGACCCGCCCCTGCACCTCGATCCCCGCGCCCTTCACAATCAAAGATCGGGGTGCCCACCGCTCACCGGAACGGCGACGTACCCACCCTAAGCAACCAGCAGCCACCCACCCACTCAGCCAAAGAAGCGATGGATCAGGGAGCCAACCTCTCCACCTGCCACCCATCATCCGTCCGCCTGAACCTCAACCGGTCATGCATCCGGTCTTCCCGCCCCTGCCAGAACTCAACGAAGTCAGGCCGGATCCGCCAGCCACCCCAGTGCGGCGGCGCCGGAATCTGCTCCACATCCCCGAACCGCCGCTCGATCCCGCGCAGCGCGTTCTCCAACGCCCGCCGGCCGTCGACGATCCGCGACTGCGGCGAAGCCCAAGCCCCAAGCTGAGACCCGCGCGGACGCTGCGCCCAGTACGCGGCCGTCTCCGCGGAGCCGACCTTCTCCACCTCACCCCGCACCGTGACCTGCCGCTGCAGCGAGTACCAGGGGAACGTGGCCGACGCGTACCGCGTGGCCGTGAGGTCGTGACTCTTCGCCGACGTGTAGTTCGTGTAGAACACCACGCCGCGTTCGTCCAGCCCCTTGCACAGCACCGTGCGCGACGAGGGGTGACCCTCGTGGTCCGCCGTGGCGAGGACCATCGCGTTGGGTTCGGCGACGCCTTCGGAGATCGCCTGGCCCAGCCAGTTCTGCAGTTGCTCGGTCCAGGTGGCCGCGAGCGCCGTCTCGTCGAACGGAGCGCCGTCGTAGGCCACCCGCATCCCAGGCAGCCGGACCACCGCGTCGGCTACGTCGGCCACCTCGTCGGTCTCCGGCATCATGGGCCCCAACCTCCGTACCCCTGGTGAGGGTGTCGACTCATCGGTATCCGGAGACGGTATTGGCTCCTCAGCTGCGGCGAAACCCACCGAACGGTGACTCCTGCCACCCTCACCGGACCGGGTGGCGTAACCCGCGGTTAACCCCGTGGCCCCGAATCGATCAAGATCGCGTAATCGCCGCCAGCATCAACCCCCGCAGCTCGGTGCCGACGGCCTCTACCGGCAACGGCGGTTCGTGCGCCTGCCATTCGCGCAGCAGACCCGTGGCGGCGCCGACGAGCGCGATCGCCGTGAGCCGGTAGTCCCGATCGGGCGCGGCGCCGGCTTCGGCCGCGCGGCGCGCCTCCGTCTCGATGAACGTGGCCCAGCGGTCCACCCACACCTGGTGCTGCGCCTCCAGCTCCGGGCTCACGCCCACGGCCTCGACGTAGTTCAGCCGTGGCATGCGCGGGTCGATGGTCACGGTCGCGACGAAGACGTCGAGCAGCTTCGCGATGCGCGTCATCGCGTCGGCGTCCTTGACCTCCTCCAGCGCGGCGGAGACGTGCGTGAGCGCGAGCGAGTTGATCCGGTCGTGCAGGGTCCGCAGCACCTCTTCCTTGCTGCCGAACTCCTCGTAGAAATTCCGGGTGGAGACCCCGGCACGAGTACACAACTGGGTGATCTTCGCCTGCCGGAAGCCCGTCGAGGTGAACAGCTCCAGTGCGGCCGTCAGCAGCCGCTCCCGGCGCTCGGCGCGTCTCTGCTCCGGCGGGACGCCACCGTAGGTACGGGCCACCGGCCCTCCTTCCCGCCGCGCGCCGCCCAGGGGCGGCACCGACGTCCATCTTGTGAAAATCCCAATTACCGATCGAACGGACGCGGGAGCGCTTGAAAATTGATTCCGGTAATCGCGGTGGCCACTCCGCCGAGCATTCACGAAACGCGGCCCACGCGCACGGTCCGGCGGACGGTCGCGCCGTCGAACCCGCGGCGATCACGGTATCGAGCAGCGGAACACCGGCTCGCGCAGGCCCCATCACAGGCGATCACCGAACGCTAAGTCGTTGCCACCCCTGGGAATCGTCCCTGCACCTCGCGCTTGAACATTGTTCTGCACCGGTGCGTCACGGCGGCACGCGCCGATCCGCGGTCCGGCGTGCGCGACACAGCGCGGACGCCGCCGCGCGCTCGGTACCGACGTGGACTGGCAGGGCTTCCCCTCGCTGGAACACCGTGTCGGCGTTCCCGGTCGACGTGCGCTGGCTGGGCACGAAGTTTTAGCAGCCCAAGCGTTTCAAGGCAACAGCCGCAAAGCAACCACGGCGTCTTCCGCCAGCGCCGTGGTGAGCGTGACCCCGACGGCCGGCGAGGTGCACGCCCACCAGTCGCCCGAAGCCGTGGGACGCGCGGGAAAACCCACCTCGAGGTCCGTCGCGAGCACCCGCTTGCCCGCCAGCACCGCCAGTCCGCCGTCCAGCGCGGGGTCGCCGATCGTCTGCGTCTGGCGCAGCAGCGGCACTCCGCCGCGGAGCACGTGCGTGGACGTGGTGAGCCGGCCGGGCCGTTCGCCCGCGCGGCCCAGTACCAGGACTTCCCGGGTGTGGAAACGGGAATTTTCCCCGAGCCTCGCGTGCAGCACGGCCACGTGGTCCGCGCGGGCGGTGACGACCGTCGGCTCGGGCAGGTAGGCCAGCGAACCACCGTCGGCCACCTCGATGTCCACAGTGGACGAACTGCGGCCACCGGACGGCCCCGGCAACGCGAGCGTCGCCGCCACCCCGGACAGCCGCAGCTCCGCGCCGGGCCCGACGCGGACGTCGAGCAGCAGCTCGTCGCCGCCCAGCGGCGCGGTGGCGGAGCTGACGAGGTGCACCACGGCTTGCCGCCCGGTGCGGCGGCGCGGGAACAACGTCAGCGGCGCCATCGAGCGCAGCTCACGCAGCACCGTGCGGCCGTCCTCGAAGCACGCGACCACCCGCGCGTGGGCCTTCACCCCGCGCGCACCGGCAGCACCGACCGCACCCACTGCGCGACGGCGTGCGCGTCCGGCGTGTCCACGAGCGACTGCGCGATGACCGGCAGCTCGCCGCGCATGCGGTGCGCGTCGGAGGTCATCACGTCGAGGTCCGCGCCGACGAGGTGGGCGATGTCGATCTTGTTGATCACCAGCAGGTCGGCCGTCGTCACGCCGGGGCCGCCCTTGCGCGGCACCTTGTCGCCGCCGGCGACGTCGACCACGAACACCTGGCTGTCGGCGAGGCCGCGGCTGAACACGGCGGTGAGGTTGTCGCCGCCGCTCTCGATGATGACCAGGTCCAGACCGGGGAAGCGCTCCTCGAGCTGCTCGACCGCGTCGAGGTTGGCGGTGATGTCGTCGCGGATCGCGGTGTGCGGGCAGGCGCCGGTCTGCACGGCCGCGATGCGCTCGGGCGCGAGGACGCCGGCCTTGCGCAGGAAGTCGGCGTCTTCGGTGGTGTAGATGTCGTTGGTGACCACAGCGAGGTTGAGCTCACCGCCGAGCGCGCGGCACAGTGCCGCCGTCAACGCCGTCTTGCCGCTGCCGACGGGCCCGCCGATGCCGATGCGGTAAGCGCGCCCAGCCGTCGGGGCGGGTTCGTAGTGGTCCGGTTCGGTCTCCGTCGGATCGAAGCTGACCGGATGGGCGTGACCGTGACCATGACCGTGGCCGTGTTCAGCTGGCAAAGAGACGCACCTCTTCCTCGTGGTGCCGGGCATGCGCCTCGGCGAACAGGTCCAACGCGGGTGAGCCCGGCGCGGGCAGGTCCGCCGGGTCCAGCCCGGCGACGCCGGCGGCGGCCCCGGCCACGGCGCGCACCTCGGCGCCGAGCCGGGCCACCACGGCGTTGACGGCGAACGGGTCGAGCCCCAGCAGCCGCACGGCCGCGCTCGCCGGCCCGCTCACGGCCAGGTACGCCACGGCCGCCGCGGCCTCGGCCGGCTCGCCACCGGCGATGCCCACCAGCGCTCCGCAGACGATCGGGTGGTGCGGCCGCGGCGTCTCGGCGAGCAGCGTGGTCAGCACCGGCGACGGCCACGCGACGGCCCCGGCCCGTGCGGTGCCCCGGCCCTGGGCCCGCGACGCCACGCGTTGGGCCGGAGAGGGCGTGCGCGCGTCGAGCTCCTGGTCGAGCCGCCGCCAGTGTCCACTATGGACGCCACGGCCGGCGGCGTGGGCCGAGGCCGCGGCGAACGCGGCCGACAGCGCGCCCGCCGTGCGCAGGCGGCTGAGCAGGAAGCCCGGCAGGTCGGCCTCGGTCCTCACGAGCTTGCGGCTCACGGCTTCCTCCAGGCCGCCGGAGTGCACGTGGCCGCCCCCGGGGAACCGGGAGTCGGCGAGGATCAGCGCTGAGAGGTCCATCAGAACAAGAAGTAGCGTTGGGCCATCGGCAGCTCCGTCACCGGCATCGGCTCGATCAGCTCACCGTCCACGAGCACCGCGAAGCTGTCGGGCTCCACGCGCACGTCCGGGGTCGCGTCGTTGAGCACCATGTCGGCCTTGGTCCGCACCCGCGTGTTCGCGACGGCGACCAGCGGCCGGTTGATGCCGAACGTCTCCGCGAGCCCCGAATCGAGGGCCTCCGGCGCCACGAAATGGAGACTCGACGCGGCGGCCACCCGCGGCACGGCGCCGAACATCGGCCGCCCCAGCACCGGCTGCGGAGTGGGGATCGACGCGTTCGCGTCCCCCATCGCCGCCCACGCCGGGAAACCGCCCTTGAGCACCACGTGCGGGCGCACGCCGAAGAACTTCGGTTCCCACAGCACGAGGTCCGCGAGCTTGCCGACCTCCACCGAGCCGATCTCGTCGTCCATGCCGTGGGCGATGGCGGGGTTGATCGTGTACTTGGCGACATAACGACGCGCGCGCAGGTTGTCGGCCGCGCCGTCGCCGGGCAGGGCGCCGCGGCGGCGTTTCATCACGTGTGCGGTCTGCCAGGTCCGGATGATCACCTCGCCGATGCGGCCCATGGCCTGCGAGTCGGAGCTCATCATCGAGATGGCGCCGAGGTCGTGCAGCACGTCCTCGGCGGCGATGGTGCTCGGCCGGATCCGGCTCTCGGCGAACGCCAGGTCCTCGGGCACCGACGGGTTGAGGTGGTGGCAGACCACGAGCATGTCGAGGTGCTCGTCGAGCGTGTTGACGGTGTGCGGGCGCGTCGGGTTGGTCGAGGACGGCAGGATGTGGGGCAGCGAGACGACCTGGATGATGTCCGGCGCGTGGCCGCCGCCGGCGCCTTCGGTGTGGTACGCGTTGATCGAGCGGCCGCGGATCGCCTCCACAGTGGACTCGAGGAAGCCGGCCTCGTTCAGCGTGTCGGTGTGGATGGCCACCTGCACGCCGGACTCGTCGGCCACGGTGAGGCACGCGTCGATGGCGGCGGGGGTGGTGCCCCAGTCCTCGTGCAGCTTGAACCCGCCGGCACCGCCGGCCAGCTGTTCGCGCAGAGCCTCGTGCCGGACGGTGTTCCCCTTGCCCAGCAGCAGGACGTTGACCGGGTAACCGTCCATTGCGGACAGCATGCGGCCAAGGTTCCACGCGCCGGGCGTGACGGTGGTGGCCTTGGTTCCCTCGTTCGGCCCGGTGCCGCCACCCACGAGCGTGGTCAGGCCCGCGGCGAGCGCGGTGTCCACGAGCTGCGGGCAGACGAAGTGCACGTGGCAGTCGATGCCGCCCGCGGTGAGGATCTTCCCGTTGCCCGACAGGACTTCCGTCGCCGGACCGATCACGAGCGCCGGGTCGACACCGTCCATCGTGTCGGGGTTGCCGGCCTTGCCGATGCCGACGATCCGCCCGTCGCGCACGCCGACATCGGCCTTCACCACACCCCAGTGGTCGAGGATCACGGCACCGGTGATGACCAGGTCGGGGGCGCCTTCCGCGCGCGTGGCCATGCCCTGGCCCATCGACTCGCGGATGACCTTGCCGCCGCCGAAGAGCACCTCGTCGCCGGAACCCGACGGGCCCATCGACCGGTCTTCGGTCACCTCGATGAGCAGGTCCGTGTCGGCCAGCCGGATCCGATCACCGGTGGTCGGACCGAACAATTCCGCATAACGCTCACGATCGATTCGGGGCATTTCAGAACTCCCCGGCATATTCGGTGCGCAACCCCGGCACCCGCCGGTTTCCCCGCAGCGGAACAAGATCGACTTCCCGCTCCACGCCGGGCTCGAACCGCACCGACGTCCCGGCCGGCACGTCGAGCCGGTGCCCTCGCGCGGCTTCGCGGTCGAACTCCAGACCCGGGTTCACCGCCGCGAAGTGGTAGTGCGAACCCACCTGCACGGGCCGGTCACCGAGGTTGCGCACGAGCAGCCGCGCCCTCTCCCGTCCGGGGTTCAGCTCCACGGGCTCATCGCCGGGAATGATCTCGCCTGGCCGCACGCGCTTCTCCTAGACGATCGGGTCGTGCACGGTGACGAGTTTCGTCCCGTCCGGGAAAGTGGCCTCCACCTGCACGGAGTCGACCATTTCGGGCACTCCGGAAAGCACCTGCGCACGCGAGAGCACGCTGCGTCCGCTCGATGCGAGCTCGCTCACGGAAAGCCCGTCGCGCGCCCCTTCGAGCACGTGGTCGGTGATCAGCGCGACGGCCTCGGGGTAGTTCAGCAGCACGCCGCGGTCAAGCCGGCGGCGCGCGACATCGGCGGCGACGTGGACCAGCAGCTTGTCGCGTTCCTGCGGGCTCAGGTGCATGCGACAGGTTGTATCACCGGGCCCGCCGCGTCGCCGGGTTCGGAAACACAGGATTTACCTCCGGTACACCGCGCGTCTTCGGGCTCGGTCACAGCCCGTTGCCGAAGAACTTGCCGCGACACGCCTTCCTGGACTGAATCGTTCTCGGAATCGTGACCGAAACCACCACATCTTTCATTGCCCACGGCTCGGCAGAGGAGCAAAGTTTGTCCAAACGTGCGATGAGGCGCGCCGAGTTGCGTGTATCCCGTCAGCGCGAGTGGTCAGACAAAGCCGGGGAAATGCGCATCGAAAGGTTCGCGAAGTGACTACCTCCACCATCAAGCAGACGAACTCCGACCAGGCCGACGACGGCTTCCGCCCCGGCCTCGAAGGCGTGGTGGCGTTCCGCACCGAAATCGCCGAACCCGACCGGGACGGCGGCGCGCTGCGGTACCGCGGTGTCGACATCGAGGACCTCGCCGGCAAGGTGAGCTTCGGGGACGTGTGGGGCCTGCTCGTAGACGGCCGGTTCGGCAACGGGCTCCCGCCTGCCGAGCCGTTCCCGCTTCCGGTGCACACCGGCGACGTACGCGTGGACGTGCAGGCGGCGCTGCCGATGCTCGCGCCGATCTGGGGTTACGAACCGCTGCTCGACATCACCGACGAGCAGGCCCGCGACCAGCTCGCGCGCGCGTCGGTGATGGCGCTGTCCTACATCGCGCAGTCGGCGCGCGGCATTTCGCAGCCGGCCGTGCCGGAGTCGAAGGTCGACGAGGCCGCGACGATTACCGAGCGCTTCATGGTCCGATGGCGCGGCGAACCGGACCCGGCCCATGTGAAGGCGCTCGACGCCTACTGGGTCTCGGCCGCCGAGCACGGCCTCAACGCGTCGACCTTCACCGCGCGCGTGATCGCGTCGACGGGCGCCGACGTGGCCGCCGCGCTCTCGGGTGCCATCGGCGCGATGTCGGGCCCGCTGCACGGTGGTGCGCCCGCGCGCGTGCTGCCGATGATCGAAGAGGTCGAGCGGACCGGTGACGCCGCCGGCCTGGTCAAGGGCATCCTCGACCGCAAGGAACGCCTGATGGGCTTCGGCCACCGCGTGTACCGCGCGGAGGACCCGCGCGCCCGCGTGCTGCGCCGCACCTGCCAGGAGCTCGGCTCCGAGCGCTACGAGGTCGCCGCGGCGCTGGAGCAGGCCGCGCTGACCGAGCTGCGCGAGCGCCGCCCGGACCACCCGATCGAGACCAACGTGGAGTTCTGGGCCGCCGTGATCCTGGACTTCGCGAAGGTGCCGCCGCACATGATGCCCGCGATGTTCTCCTCCGCGCGCACCGCCGGCTGGGCGGCGCACATCCTGGAGCAGAAGCGGACCGGCCGCCTCGTGCGCCCGTCGGCGAAGTACGTGGGCCCGGAGCCCCGCAAGCCCGAGGACGTCGAGGGCTGGGAAACCGTCACCAAGCACTGACCCGCGTTTGGCGTGAAGGGCACTTCGAGGGACTCTCGAGGTGCCCTTCACGCCGTTTCACGGGGAAACGCGCGCCGGATCGTGGGCGGCGGTCGTGGTGAGCATCGCCGTGAGCTGGTCGACGAGCCAGCCGTCGAGGATTTCGCGGGGCACGTCGCGTTCCTGAAGCCACGACAGCAGCGCGCCCTCGACCACGGCCGTCCAGCACCGCAGTGTGAGCAGCACGAGTGGCGACGGCTCGGCGAGGCCCAGCGCGTCGAGGATCAGCTCCACGGAGCGGTTGCGCACCTCGTCGATGGCCGCGTCCGTCTCCGAGGTCGCGATCACGGAACCGCTGCGGAGCAAGGCGACGTAGCCCGCGCGGTAGTGGTCGGCCACGTCGATGAGGCTCCGCACGGCCGTGCGCAGCCGGTCCTCCGGCGGCCCTTTCTCGAGGTGCGCGAGGCCGTCGACGAGGCCGTCGGTCACCGTGCGCAGCGCCTCGACCTGCAGTTCGCGCAGGCTCGGAAAGTAGCGGTAGAACAGCGGCCGCGACACCTCGGCGTGCGCGACGATGTCGTCCACCGTAACCAGTTCCGGGGCGCGGCTGCCGAACAGGTCCAGCGCGGCGGCGATCAGGTCGTCGCGCCGGGCCTGCGGGGTCATCCGGCGCGGGCGGCTCACGGGGTGACGTCCAGTTTCGCCGCCGCGCGCAGCAGGCCGGGCGTGAGGCGTGACAGGACCAGCGCGACCTTCGCCTCCGGCGTCGACGGCTGGATCGCGCGGTCGCGCTCGACGGCCCGCAGGATGTCGCGCGCCACCTTCTCCGGGCCGAAGCCGCGCCGCGCGTAGAGCTTCGTCGACGCCTTCTGCCGCCGCGCTTCCTCGTCCGGTGCGACGCCGACGAATCGCGTGGTGCTGGTGATGTTGGTGTTCACCAGACCCGGGCAGATCGCCGTGACACCGATGCCGTCACCCGCCAGTTCCGCCCGGAGCCCGACGCTCAGCGCGAGCACGGCGGCTTTCGTCGTGCCATACGCGGTGAGCACCTTCGACGGCAGGTACGCGGCGGCTGACGCGAGGTTCACGATCTGCCCGCCCTCGGCGCGCTCGACCATCATCGGCGCGAACGCGCGGCACCCGTGGATCACGCCCCACAGGTTCACGTCCACCACCTTCTCCCAGTCGGCGAGCGACGTGGCCAGGAACGGCCCGGACATTCCGATCCCGGCGTTGTTCACCACGATGTCGGGCACCCCGAACTCCGCGCGCACCTGCTCGGCGAACCGGGCCACGGCGTCGCCGTCGGCAGCGTCCACTGTGTACTCGCCGGCTTCGACACCCTTGTCCCGCACCAGCTTCGCCGTCTCCGTCGCCGCGACCTCGTCCACGTCGGTGACGATCACGTCGGCACCTTCGTCGGCGAACGCCAGCGCGGTCGCGCGCCCGATGCCACTGCCGGCCCCGGTGACGACCACAAGCTGGTTGGCGAAGCGGCCACGCCCGGCGTCGCCGACGCGAGCGCGTTTCAACGCCCGGCTCTCCTCGCCGCCCTCGACGTGGTCGATCAGCTCCGCCGTCGCCGAGGCGATGACGTCCGGATTGCTGCGGGCGATCCAGTGCGAACCGGTCAGCCGCCGCACGCGCAGGTCCGGCACCCAGCGCGAGATCTCCGTCTGCAGCGGCGTGGTCACGAACGCGTCGCGCGACGGCGCGAGCACCTGCACCGGCACGTCGGCCGAACGCGGCGCGGGCCGGGAAAGGCGCGTGAACATGTTGGCGCGGTACAGCTTCAGCCCGTGCACGGCGTCGGCCGTCGAGATGTGTCCCTCGGCCGGGTCCAGCCGGCGGATCAACGCGGGCACGATCCCCGAGCGCCAGCCCAGCTCCGGCACGAGCGGGAGCTGGAAGAGCAGGATGTAGTACGAGTGCAGGAATTGCCTCAGTGCACGCGGCAGACCCGACGGCCGCCGCAGCTGCGAGCGGAACCACGCACCGGCGTGATCGAGGCTCGGGCCCGAGATCGACGTGTACGACGCGATCCGCCCGCGCAGCTCGTCGCCGGTGACCGCGTGCCAGGTCTGGATCGAGCCCCAGTCGTGGGCGAGCAGGTGGACCTTGCCGGTCGGCTGCACGGCGTCGACGACCGCGGCGAGGTCGGACGCGAGCTGGTCGAGGAGGTACGCGCTGCGCGCCTTCGGCTTGTCGGACTCGCCCGCACCGCGCACGTCGTAGACCACGACGCGGTGGCGGCGGCCGAGCTCGGCGGCCACGCCGTCCCACATCGAGCCGTTGTCCGGGTAGCCGTGCACGAGCACGACCGTGGGTCCGTCCGCGGCGCCGGTCACGCGGACCGAGAGGCGGACACCGTCACTGGCGGTCACCTGCTTGTGAGACATTCTGTCATGTTAGACAATTTGTCAATAGGGGCGGTTCACCTCGGCGGCGGTTGCCGTCTGCCGGGCGTTCGTGCAGTGGGTGATCTCCGGGGTTCGCAACGGCGTTTTCGCTGGTTCCACGGGAAACACCGGCTCGTGTCCACCGTTCGGTGGACAGCCGGATTCCACTGGCCGGACGTTCCGCGGCGACACTGCGTGGCCGCAGGATTGAGCCATGACCACAGCAGTGAGGGTGCGCGGACTGCGCAAGGAGTACCCCGGCCACGTCGCCGTGGGTGGGCTCGACCTCGACATCCACCACGGCGAGGTATTCGCGCTTCTGGGGCCCAACGGCGCGGGCAAGACCACCACCGTCGAGATCCTCGAAGGACACCGGCAGCGCACGTCCGGCGAAGCCGACGTGCTCGGCGAAGACCCCGGCAAGGCCGGCCGTGCGTGGCGCTCCCGGCTCGGCATCGTGCTGCAGACGGCGACCGACGCGGCGGAGTTGAGCGTCACGGAAACCGTGCGCCACTTCGCGAAGTACTACCCCAACCCGCGAGACCCGGAGGCGGTGATCGACCAGGTCGGCCTCACCGAGAAGGCCGGCGCCCGCGTGAAGTCGCTTTCGGGCGGGCAGCGCCGTCGCGTCGACGTAGCGCTCGGCATCATCGGCCGACCCGAGCTGCTCTTCCTCGACGAGCCCACCACGGGGTTCGACCCGGAGGCGCGGCGGCAGTTCTGGGGCCTGATCGAAGGTCTCGCGAAGGAGGGCACCACGATCCTGCTCACCTCGCACTACCTCGACGAGGTGGAGGCTCTGGCCGACCGGCTCGTGGTGATCGCCGACGGCAGCGCGGTCGCGGAGGGGACCCCGGAAACGCTCGGGGGCCGCGGCCAGGCCGAGGCAATCGTGCGGTGGAGCGACGAAACCGGGGAGCACGAGGAACGCACCGCGTACCCGACGAAACTCGTCACGCAGGTGTCCGGTGGGACGAGGGAGCTCACCGGCCTCACCGTGACGCGCCCCAGCCTGGAGGACATCTACCTTGAACTGATCGGGGAGAAATCGTGACCACCGCACTCGCCCTCCCGGGCACCTTCACCCTCGGCGCCGCGCGAGGCAGCTTCGAGCTGCGGCAGTTCTTCCGCAACAAGGAACAGGTGGTCTTCACCTTCTCCCTGCCCGCGGTGCTGATGATCCTGCTCGGGTCCATTCTGGACGGACCGACCGGACAGGCCGGCGTCTCGTCGGGACAGCTGCTCGCCGCGAGCATGATCGGCGCGGGCATCGTGTCGACATCGTTCAACAGCGTCGGCATCGGGATCGCGGCCGACCGCGAGGTGGGCGCGCTCAAACGCCTGCGCGGCACGCCGATGCCCGCCGCGTCGTACTTCATCGGCAAGATGATCATGGTGCTCGTGACGAGCGTGGCGCAGACGGTGATCATGGCCGCGGTCGCGATGCTGCTGTTCGGGCTGAAGCTGCCGGCCGACGGCGAGAAGTGGGCCACGCTGGTCTGGGTGATGCTGCTGGGCGTGATCTCCTCGACGCTGCTCGGCATCTCGATCAGCTCGCTCACCCGCACCGCCAACGGCACGGTGGCCGTGGTGCAATTGGTCTACCTGGTGCTGCAGTTCATCTCGGGCGTGTTCGTCACGCCGATCACGCACCTGCCGAAAATCATGGTCGACATCGCGTCCTTCTTCCCGCTGAAATGGATCTGCCAGGGTTTCCGGTCGGTCTTCCTCCCGGAGGCGGCCGCGAGTCAGGAGATGGCGGGGTCATGGGAACTTCCGATGGTGGCGCTGGTGCTCGGCGCCTGGTGCGTGGCTGGGCTCGTGCTCGCGAGGCTCACGTTCCGGTGGACGAACGAAGCGAAGTGACACCCCCGGACGACGCGTGGGAGCGCTCGTTCTGGGTCTGGGAGGTGCTGTTCGCGGTCGTCTACCTGGCGACCGCCCTCCTGGTGTTCTTCGACGACGTCTCCCTGGCGGAGAAGGTGGTCGCGGAGACCGTGCTCGCGGCGCTGCTGCTCGGCTACTTCGCGGCGGGGCGCCGGATCGTGCGCACCGACGACAACCCCGTTCCCCGCGCTGCCGCGACGAGTGTGCTCGTGGTGCTCGTGGCCACGGCGATCTTCTCCGACACCACGGCCTCGTTCATCCTGTTCATGGCGTGCCCGATGCTGTTCATGCTGCAGGAGATCCGCCCGGGCATCGTGCTCACGACGGTGCTGATCCTGCTGGACCCGGTAGCCGCAGTCGTCCGTGGCGGCTGGGAGAACCCGAGCCTGCCGATCCTGCTGCCGATGACCGCGATCCTCGTGGTGTTCAGCGTGCTGGCGGGCAAGTTCACCACCGACGTCATCAAGCAGAGCGCCGCGCGCGCCGAGCTCATCCGACAGCTGGAAGACAGCCAGGCCGAGGTCTCGCGGCTCTCGCGCGAAGCCGGCACGGCGGCCGAACGCGAACGCCTGGCGCGCGAAATCCACGACACGCTGGCGCAGGGGTTCACCAGCATCGTCACGCTCGCGCAGGCCATCGAGTCCGAACTGGACACCGACCTGGTGGCGGTCCGCCGGCACCTCGCGCTGGCGTCGTCCACGGCCCGCGAGAACCTCGCCGAGGCCCGCGCGATGGTTGCGGCTCTCGCACCTTCGGACCTCGCGGCCGGGACCCTCACCAACGCGGTGCGCCGCGCGGCCGAGCGCCTCGCCGACGAAGCCGGCCTCCACGTCGAGTACGAAGTGGACGATCCCCTGCCACCGCTGGCCATGGCGTCCGAGGTCGTGCTGCTGCGCGGCGCGCAGGAGGCGCTGGCCAACGTCCGCAAGCACTCGGGCGCCGACTCGGTGCTGGTGCGGTTGTCCGCTGTGGACGGAACGGTACGGTTGCGCGTGCGCGACGACGGCCGCGGCTTCTCCCCCGACGCGCCCACCGAGGGCTTCGGCCTGCGCGGGATGCGCTCACGCGTCGAGCAGGTGGGCGGCCGGCTGAGCCTGCGCGGCGGCGCGGACGGCGGTACGGAACTCGAGCTGGAGGTACCCGCGTGATCACGATCATGCTGGTCGACGACCACCCCGTGGTGCGCGAAGGCCTGCGCGGGATGCTCGAGGCCGAGGCCGATCTGACCGTCGTCGGTGAGGCGGGCTCGGGCCACGAAGCCATCGCGCTCGACCGCGTGAAGCAGCCCGACGTCGTGCTGATGGACCTGCGCATGCCGGGTCTCGACGGCGTCGGCGCGATCCGCGGCATCCTCAAGGAGACGCCGAAGCGGCGGATCGTCGTGCTCACCACGTATGAGACCGACGCCGACATCCTGCGGGCCGTCGAGGCGGGCGCAGCGGGGTACCTGCTCAAGGACGCGTCCCGCGCCGAGCTGGCCGGCGCGATCCGGGCGGCGGCGCGCGGCGAGACGGTGCTGGCGCCGTCGGTGGCGGGCAAGCTCGTGAACCGCGTGCGGAACCCGGAACCCGCGTCGCCGCTGTCGGCGCGCGAGGTCGAGGTGCTGCGGCTCGTCGCGAAGGGACTGACGAACGCCGAAATCGGGCGCTCGCTGCACATCGGCGAGGCGACGGTGAAAACGCACCTGCTGCGGGTGTTCGGCAAGCTCGGCGTGTCCGACCGCACCGCGGCCGTGACCACGGCTCTGGACCGGCAGCTGCTGGGCTGAGCCGCGCGGGGCAGAATGGCCCGCATGCTCGCTTCCACCGAACTCGCCCTGTACCGCCGGCTCGCGCGGGAGCAGGCGTCCTCCCGCACGCCGTCCCTCGTCGCCGCCGTGGTGCGCGACGGGAACCTCGTGTGGTCCGGCGCGCGCGGCCGCGTCGGCTCCGCGCGCCCCGACGACGACACGCAGTACCGCCTCGGCTCGATCACCAAGACGATGATCGCCACGGCCGTGCTGCGCCTGCGCGACGAGGGCCGGCTCGAGCTCACCGACCCGATCGAGAAGCACCTGCCCGGCACGGCGTTCGCCACGGCGACGGTGGCGCAGCTGCTCTCGCACACCTCCGGCCTCACGTCAGAGTCGCCGGGCCAGTGGTGGGAACGCACGCCGGGCGGCGACTGGGGCGCGCTCGTGGCGAGCCTCGACAAGGACGCGACGAAACTGCGTCCCGGCTTCAAGTTCCACTACTCCAACGTCGGCTTCGGCGTGCTGGGTGAGCTGGTGGCGCGCCTGCGTGGGAAGCCGTGGTTCGACGTCGTGCGCGAGGAGATCCTCACGCCGCTGGGCATGACCCGCACAACGCCGCACCCCCAGGGCGCGCACGCGGAGGGCTTCGCCGTGCACCCGTTCGCCGACGTCCTGCTGCCCGAGCCCTCGCCCGACGCCGGCGCGATGGCCCCGGCCGGCCAGCTCTGGTCGACGGTCAAGGACCTCGGCCGCTGGACCTCGTTCATCGGCGGCCACACCGGTGGCGTGCTGAGCGAGGACACCGTCGCCGAGATGCGGATGATGAACACCGTCGACGACACCGAGGTCTGGACCACGGGCTTCGGCCTCGGCGTGATGGTGGTGCGCTACGAGGGCCGCCACCTCGCGGGCCACACCGGCTCGATGCCGGGCTTCCTCGCCGCGTCGCTCGTCGACCCGGCCACCGGCACCGGCGCGCTGTGCCTCACCAACGCGACCGCGGGCGTCGGCATCACGCAGCTGACCCTCGACCTGCTCACGATGACCGACGAGCTCGAGCCCGCGCTGCCCGACGAGTGGGAGCCGTCCACTGTGGACCCGGCACTGCTCGCGCTCACGGGCCTGTGGCACTGGGGCCCGACGCCGTACCACCTGCGCGTGCTGGGGTCGGACCTCATCTCGCTCGACCCCGCCAACGGCGGCGGGCGCGCGTCCCGCTTCCGGCCCACCGGCCCGGACACCTGGCTCGGCCTCGACGGGTACTACACCGGCGAGACCCTCACCGTCGGCCGCGACGCGTCGGGCACGGCGAACCACCTCGACCTCGCGACGTTCATCTTCACCCGCACCCCGTACGACCCCGCCGCGCCGGTTCCGGGCGGTGTCGACGAGAACGGGTGGCGCTGAGCGTTCCGGCCTGGGTGTGTCCCGTTCGCCGGGAGCGGCCGGGGTGTCCGATTCCACATGTCGGACACCTCCCCACCGCATTGAGCAGGCGCATCCCGACCTGAGAGACTGCCCACATGACCGACGCAGCGGAGTTGAGCATCCCCGAAGACCTCAAGCCGGCCGATGGGCGCTTTGGTTGCGGACCGTCCAAGGTCCGTGACGAGCAGCTCGCCAAGCTGGCTGAGTCCGGCCACACCTACCTCGGCACGTCGCACCGCCAGAAGCCGGTGAAGTCGCTGGTCGGGCGCGTGCGCGCGGGGCTGTCCGAGCTGTTCTCCCTGCCGGAGGGCTATGAGGTCATCCTCGGCAACGGCGGCACCACCGCGTTCTGGGACGCCGCCGCGTTCGGGCTCGTGCGCGAGCGCGCGCAGCACTTCACCTACGGCGAGTTCTCCTCGAAGTTCGCGAGCGTCACGAACAAGGCGCCGTTCCTCGCCGACTCGATCATCGTGAAGGCGGAAGCGGGCAGCGCGCCCGACATCGCGTACGAAACCGGTGCCGACCTCGTCGGCTGGGCGCACAACGAAACCTCGACCGGTGTCGCGGTGCCGGTGCGTCGCCCCGAGGGCAGTGACGGCGCCCTGGTCGCGATCGACGCGACGTCCGGCGCCGGCGGCCTGCCGGTGAAGGCCGAGGACTTCGACGTCTACTACTTCGCGCCGCAGAAGTCCTTCGCGTCCGACGGTGGCCTGTGGATCGCCCTCGCTTCGCCGGCCGCGGTCGAGCGCATCGGCGAGCTGGGCGGCGGCGACCGCTGGATCCCCGAGTTCCTGTCGCTCACCACAGCACTGGACAACTCGCGCAAGGACCAGACGTACAACACCCCGGCCGTGGCCACGCTCTTCCTGCTCGCCGACCAGATCGAGTGGATGAACGGCCAGGGCGGGCTCGCCTGGACGACCGCGCGCACGCAGGACTCGTCGAACCGGCTCTACGAGTGGGCCGAGAAGACCTCCTACACCACGCCGTTCGTGAAGGACCCGGACCTGCGCTCGCAGGTCGTGGGCACCGTCGACTTCGCCGACGAGGTCGACGCCGCCGCCGTGGCCAAGGTGCTGCGCGCCAACGGCATCGTCGACACCGAGCCGTACCGCAAGCTGGGCCGCAACCAGCTGCGCGTCGGCCTGTTCCCGGCCATCGACCCCGACGACATCACGAAGCTCACGCAGAGCATCGAGTACGTCGTCGAGCGGCTGGGCTGAGTTCTGTACTGCGGAGTTCCGCACCGCTGAGTTCCGTACGCGACGGGCCCCTCTCACTCCGGGAGGGGCCCGTCGTGCGTTGCGCGACGAACACGGAACACCACTCATTCGTGACGGAACGTGGTCGGCGTGTCCCACGGGTGCCCGGTGAGCGGGCCCGGGAGGATGACGGAGACCGTCGCCAAAAAGGTGACGGTTGGGTGATGCATCGGCGCGCCTCGCACGTCAAGCCGACGCGCCGTTCTAACGTGAGCACCCACAAAGGTGAAGATCGGGGAGGCGAGAAATGCGGGCGCTACGGGTGGTCGGTCTGCACGAGGACGGCAAGTCCATCGTGCTCGAGGACCCGGCGAGCCGTACCCGCTTCCTGCTCCCGGCCGATGAAACACTGCGAGCGGCGGCTAGGGGGGACATCGCCCGGCTGGGCCAGATCGAAATCGAGTTGGAGAGCCAGATGCGGCCACGCGAGATCCAGGCGCGAATCCGCGCCGGCGAGTCCGTCGAACAGGTCGCGAGCGGCGCCGGCGTCTCGGCGCAGCGCGTGGAGAGGTACGCCTACCCCGTACTGCTGGAGCGCTCGCGCACGGCCGACCTCGCCCAGAGCGCCCACCCCGTCCGCGAAGACGGCCCCGACGTGCAGACGCTCGGTGAGGTGATCGCGTACGCGTTCGGCGTCCGCGGCCACGACTACAGCCAGGCCCGCTGGGACTCCTGGCGCGGCGACGACGGCAAGTGGGTCGTCGTCCTGCAGTGGAAGGCCGGGCGCTCCGACAACCGCGCCCACTGGTCCTTCTCGCCCGGCGCCCACGGCGGCACCGTGCACGCCCTCGACGAGAACGCCGAGGTGCTGCTCAACCCCAACTCCTACCGCCCGCCGCGCACGGTCCGCGCCCTCGACCCGGCGCGTGACGCCGTCGTGCAGCCGACGCTGGACTCGGCCGAGGACGAGCGGCTGGCGATCGAGGCGCCCACCGAGCCGCACGAGGAGGACGACGACACCCGGGAGATCCCGCGCGTCCCGTCCGACGACGAGGCCGCCGACGACGACCAGCCGCGCGCGAAGCCCAAGAAGAACCACCCCATCGTGCCTTCGTGGGAAGACGTCCTGCTGGGCGTGCGTTCCCAGCGCGGCTAGTCCTCGAGGAGCACGGCCAGCGACTTCGGCGCGACCAGCCGGTAGGCGTCGCGCACGATGTGGTCGATCTCGGCCCAGTCGACGTCCACGTCAAGGCGTACGCCGAGCCAGCCGCGGTGCCCGACGTAGGGCGGGCGGAAGAAGCGTTCCGGCTCGGTGCGCACGAGATCCTCCTGCGCACCGGGCGGCGCCGGGCACCAGAAGCCCAGGCGCCCGTCGTCGTGGTGGTGGTTCGCGAACGTCACGAACGTCTTCTTGCCGCGCACGAACCACGTCGGCTCGCCGTGGCTGAGCCGTTCGGTCGCCTCGGGCAGGGCGAGGCACAGCTTGCGCAACTCGTCGAGGGGCGCCATCGGGCCAGTATCGGCCGGTCAGAGCACGATCGCCAGCACACCCAGCCACGCCGCGATGATCCCGGCACTCGCGCCGTAGACCGCCCACCGCACGATCGGCAGCCGCCGCCCGAGCCACAGCGACGGCCCGATCCCTGCGGTCACCACGACCGACGCCACCAGCGCGATCCACTTGTTCGTCTCTTGCGCGAGCGTTCCTGCCAACGCCAGCATCGCCACGGCCACGAGCACCGCGGCGAACGCCGACACCGTCAGCCCGGTCACCCAAGGCGTCGGCTCAGTCGCGGCTCCAGGCACCCCACGCCGCCGCGCCACCACGCGCGCGGGCGGGTCGATCACCGTCTCGACGCCGGACACCGGATCCACGAACCGCACCGTCGTCCCCATCACCGTCGCCAGCCGCCCGGCCAGCTGCCGCCCCCGCTGCGACACGACGGACGTCGCGACCTCCGCGTCGCCCCCCGCCCGCGACACCGCCGACGCGACGCGTGCCCACTCGTGCAGCGCCTGCGCCAGGTCCGGCCCGATCGCCAACCGCCGCGGGTCGACTTCGCGCGCACCCTCGCCACCCGGGCCGGCGAGCACCGCGCGCTCGCCCCGGATCCGCAGCTCCACTGACGTCCTCCCGCTGGGCATTTCCCACCTGCAGGTGCTTGCCCTCGAACGCGACTGCGTCTGCCCGCACCTGCCCGCAGCAGCGTAAGCCCCGCGAGCCTCCCGGCGGGACCGGCACCCGGCGCGGAAACCGACCGAAATCAGAGCCGCACGTCGAGCAGCTCCTCCACGGCCGCGGCGACCTCGAAGTCGTCCGACTCCGTCGCGTAGATCAACAACCGGCGAAATCCGGCTCACCCGAATGTTGATCACCGCGCGAAAATAGCCGCGCCGGCCCGCCGATGCCAGGGACTGCCGCGCGGGCGGGGCCGGATGGGCCACGGTCGTTGACCGATCGACATCTCCGCCTGTGGTTACCGGCGCGAAATGGGTATCCCGGAAAGGTGAGCACCTCAACGCGTGGCGGCGACCTCGTGGAACGCGACCGCGGCGGCGGTGGCGACGTTCAGCGAGTCGACGCCCGGCACCATCTCGATGCGCACGACCAGATCCGCGGCCGTGATCGCCTCTTCAGTGAGCCCGGGTCCCTCGGCGCCGAGCATCAGCGCCACCCGCTCGCCGACCTTCTCGCGCAGTCCGCGCAGCGGAACGGATCCCGGCCGCGGTGTGAGCGCCGCCACGGTGAAACCGCTTACCCGCAAGAGGTTCAGTCCGTCGGGCCACCCGTCCAGCGGAGCGAAGGGCACGCGGAGCACGTGCCCCATCGACACGCGCACGCTGCGCCGGTACAGCGGATCCGAGCAGCCCGGCCCGAGCAGGACACCGTCGACACCGAGCGCGGACGCGTTGCGGAAGATCGAACCGAGGTTCTCGTGGTCGCCGACCCCTTCGAGCACGGCGAGCACTTGCGCCCCGGCGATGATCTCCGAAACCGCAGGCGGCGCCGGACGATCGGCCACCGCCAGCACCCCGCGGTTGAGGTGGAACCCCACCACGGAAGCCATCGTTGCCGCCGAAGTCACGTACGCGGGCGCGTCGACGCCGGAAAGGTCGAGGTCACGCACCCGCCGTTCCACGCCGAGCAACGCGCGCAGGGGGTACCGCGAAGCGAGCATCCGCTCGACCACCACGGTGCCTTCCGCGATCACGAGCCCCCGCCCACCGGGACGGTCCGGCCGCCGGTCCGCAGTGGACAAGTCGCGGAAATCGTCGAGCCGGGGATCTTCGGGATCCTCGGTGAAGATCAGTTCAGCCACACCGCACAGTGTGACATCCGCATGCCGGGACCCCGCCCGGTACAAAGCTGGTCCGAACGACCGGATAACTCTGGTACGAATGGGCCATTTTTGCGGACAGTCAACCTCCCGTGACGGAGAGCACCAGTTTGGCCGCTAGCCCGGATGCGCCGCTCTGTGCGACGGTTGGCGGCCTGGCAGTCCCCGCCCGGACACCCGCGGACAGCAGCCAAGGAGCGCGTCAGACATGGGTACCGACCTTTCGGCGAAACCTTTCGACCAGCTGGACCGAGGACGGTACCGCCGCAAAGTCCAACGCTGTCTCGACACGCTCGCCCGGATGCTCACGGACGGCAGTTTTTCCTTTCCCCGCAAGAATATCGGGCTCGAAGTGGAGCTGAACCTCGTCGATGGGCAACTGCGCCCGTCGATGACCAACACCGCGGTGCTGGAAGCGCTCGACGACCCGTCGTTCACCACCGAACTCGGGCAGCACAACCTCGAGCTGAACGTGCCGCCGCGCCCGCTCGCCGGCGATTCGGCTCTGCAGCTGGAAGACGATCTGCGCGCGTACCTCGGCAAAGCGTCCGCCAAGGCCGCCGACGCCGGTTCGACGCTCGCGATGATCGGGATCCTGCCGACACTGCGTCAAGAACACTTCGACCAGAAATGGCTCACCAACAACGCGCGGTATTCGTCGCTGAACGACCAGATCTTCGCCGCGCGCGGTGAGCGAATCGCGCTTTCCATGGACGGCGCCGCGCTTCCGGGCGAACAGCCCGAAAGGCTGCGCAGTTTCGCGGAATCCATCCTGCCGGAAGCCGCGTGCACGTCGGTTCAGCTGCATCTCCAGGTGGCGCCTGAGGAATTCGCGGCGCACTGGAACGCGGCGCAGTGCCTCGCCGGCGTGCAGACGGCGCTGGCCGCCAACTCGCCCTTCCTGCTGGGCAAGGCGTTGTGGCACGAGACGCGCATCCCGCTGTTCCAGCAGGCCACCGACACCCGCCCGGAAGAGCTGAAGAACCAGGGCGTTCGCCCGCGGGTGTGGTTCGGCGAGCGGTGGATCACGTCGATCTTCGACCTGTTCGAGGAGAACGTGCGGTACTTCCCCGGCCTGCTGCCGCAGACCGACACGGAAGACCCGATCGAGACGCTGGAGTCGGGCCAGGCGCCGAAGCTCACCGAGCTGCGCATGCACAACGGCACGATCTGGCGCTGGAACCGGCCGGTGTACGACGTCGTCGACGGCCTGCCGCACCTGCGCGTCGAGAACCGCGTGCTGCCGGCCGGGCCCACGGTCGTGGACATCGTGGCCAACGCCGCGTTCTTCTACGGCGCCCAGCGCGCGCTGGCCGAGCAGGAGCGACCGGTGTGGACGCAGATGTCGTTCCAGGCCGCGGAGGAGAACCTCTACGCGGGCGCGCGCAAGGGCTTCGAGGCGCAGCTGTACTGGCCGGGCATCGGGTGGATCCCGCCCGACGAGCTCGCGCTGCGCGTGCTCCTGCCGCTCGCCCACGAGGGCCTGCGCCGCTCCGGCGTGTCCGACGAGGCCCGCGTGAAATACCTCGGCGTGATCGAACGGCGCTGCCTCGCGCGGCGCAGCGGCGCCACCTGGCAGCGCGACTACGTGCTGCGCGCGCAGGACCGCGGCGCCGACCGCGAGACGGCGCTCAACCGCATGCTGGGCCGCTACCTCGAGCTCTCGGCCGCCGGCGAACCCGTGCACACCTGGTCGCTCACCGACTGAGTACGAGCCCCCGTTCGGCCTTATGGTGGCTGGAGCAGGTCTCAGGCAGGCAGGGGAACAACGGTGCCGAAGGTACTCGGCGGCTCGCTCGAAGCGCACCGGCGCGAGGTTCGCGCGCGGGTGTTCGAGGTGCTGCGCGCGCAGCTGTACGAGCGTGGCTTCGACGCGATCACGCTCGCCGGCGTCGCCGCCGAGGCCGGGCTGGGCCGCACCGCGCTGTACAACCACTTCCCCGACAAGGAAAGCCTGCTCGTCGCGTTCGTCGAGGATGAGGCGGCGCGCTACGTCGAGCGGCTGCGCGCGGCCGTGGAAGCCGAGACGGACCCGATCGCGCAGCTGGCGACGTTCGTCCGGCTGCAGTTGCGCGTGCTCGCCGAGCACCACCTGCCGCCCGGCGGCGCGCTGGAGTCGGCGCTCGCACCCGCGGCCTACCGGCGCATCAGCGCCCACGCCGACCCGATCACCGGGCAGCTGCGCGCGGTACTGCTCGCCGGCGTCGACGCGGGCAGCTGGCCCGCGCAGGACGTGGACGTGGTGGTCCCCATGATCACCGCGGCGCTGGGGACGCGGCAGGTGATCGACGTGCCCGCCGAGCGGCTGGCCGGCGTGATCGAGGCGGCCGTGCGGTTCGTCTTGCAGGCTGTCGGTTCGAGTGAACTTCCGGATCACCGTCCGATTTAGGGTAGCCTAAGCCCTCGTCGTGGCCTACGCTCTATCTGACAGCTTGTCAGAAAGAGGGAGGCCGCCATGTCGGTGACCACTGAGCTCGAAGCCCGGCCGTTCTCCGGACGGCTGCGGGAGTCGACCAGGGGCGTGCACGAGCGGGCCAACCACTCCACGTACATGAACGCGCTGCTCGGCGGCGAGCTCTCGCTGGAGGGCTACACGCAGCTCGCGATCCAGTACTACTTCATCTACCAGGCCATCGAGCGCGTCAGCGACACGATGACCGGCGACGCCGTCGGCCGCGAGTTCGTGTTCGACGAGCTGCGCCGGCTGCCCGCGCTCGAGCGCGACCTCGCGCGCCTCGCCGGCCCGGCCTGGCGCACCGAGATCCGGCCGCTCGCCAGCACCGAGGCGTACGCCGCGCGCATCGCCGAGGCCTCGGCGTGGGCCGGCGGGTACGTGGCGCACCACTACACGCGCTACCTGGGCGACATCGCCGGCGGTCAGATCATCCGGCGGCTGCTGGAGAAGAACTTCGACCTCGCCGAGGCGGGCTCGCTGTTCTACCACTTCGACGAGATCGGCAGCGCACCCGCGTTCCGCGACCGCTACCGCGCGAAGCTCGACGCCGCCCCGTGGGACGACGACGCCCGCGCCCGGGTGATCAACGAGACACTGGTCGCCTTCGAGCACAACGTCGCCGTGTTCGACGAGCTGGCGCTCGAACTGGACCGCTACCGGCTCGCCGGACGCCCGGGCGGATGAGGCTGATCACAAGAAGTTGACCTCCAGTTTGGTGGAGGTACAAAGCTCGGTTTCGCACCGTGCCCACCCGGGTACGCCGTAGTCGAACGAGTGGGTCCACCCTGTGGCACGGAGGCCGCCCCCGGTCGCCGCGAACCCGGGTGTGCTACTAGGTTCGGTAGTAGGAACTTGTGTCGAAGACTGAAGGAGGGCCAATGGCCCGGTACAACCTGCCCGATCTCGACTACGACTACAGCGCCCTCGCGCCCCACATCTCGGGTCAGATCAACGAGCTGCACCACAGCAAGCACCACGCGACCTACGTCAAGGGCGCGAACGACACCCTCGACAAGATCGCCGAGGCTCGCGAAGCCGGCGACTTCAGCAACATCGTCGGTCTCGAGACCACGCTGGCCTTCAACCTGGCCGGCCACGCGAACCACGTCGTCTGGTGGAAGATCCTTTCCCCGGAAGGCGGCGACAAGCCGACCGGTGAACTGGCCGCGGCGATCGACGAGGCGTTCGGCTCCTTCGACAAGTTCAAGGCGCAGTTCACCGCCGTCTCCACCACGATCCAGGGCAACGGCTGGGGCGCGCTCTCCTGGGACCCGATCGGCAAGACGCTGATCACCCAGCAGCTGCGCGACCACCACAACAACCTGATCCTGCCGACCACGCCGATCCTGCTGGTCGACGTGTGGGAGCACGCGTTCTACCTGGACTACAAGAACGTGAAGCCGGACTACGTCAAGGCCCTGTGGAACATTTTCAACTGGGCTGAGATCAGCAAGCGCTTCGACAACGCCGTCGCCGGCGGCAACGGCCTGCTGCTCAGCTGAGCCTGCTGCTTCGGCAAAAGCGGGGTTCTCCTTCACGGAGGGCCCCGTTTTTCGTTTCTCGCTTGACTTCGAGTGCACTCCAGGTGTGAGGCTGGGGTCATGGACGTCGACGCCTACCTCGCCCGCCTCGACCTCGCATTGCCCGCCAAGGCCGACCTCGCGGCCCTGCGGCAGCTGCAGGAGCGCCACCTCGAACGCGTGCCGTTCGAAAACCTGAGCGTGCACCTCGGTGAACCCATCGAGCTGGCCGAGGAAGCGCTGTTCGACAAGATCGTGCGCCGCCGGCGCGGCGGCTTCTGCTACGAGCTCAACGGGCTCTTCTCGGCCCTGCTGCGCGAGCTCGGCTTCGACGCCGCGTTGCGCGGCGCGCAGGTTTTCACCGACGAGGGCGAGCCAGGGCCGCCGCTGGACCACGCGACCGTGGTCGTGAAGCTCGACGGCGAGCATTGGCTGGTGGACGTCGGCTTCGGCCGCTTCAGCCGTGGCCCGCTGCGCCTGTCGGCCGTGGAGGTCCAGTCCGATCCGGACGGCGAGTTCCTCTTCCTGGACGCCCCGTTCGGCGACGTGGACGTGGTCATGGACGGCACGCCCGTCTACCGCCTGGAGGCGCGCACGCGGCCGCTGACGGACTTCGTGCCGATGGCGTGGTGGCAGTCGACGTCGCCGCTTTCGGGCTTCACCCGGCGGCTCACGTGCTCGCGCCCGACCTCCCAGGGCCGCGTGACGCTGTCGGGGAACCGGCTGATCGAAACGGTCGACGGCGTGCGCAACGAGGTACTGCTGGGCACCGACAACGCCGTGCGCACCGCGTACCGCGTGTACTTCGGCCTGGAGCTCTCGCGGCTGCCGACCCCACCAGGTGGGCACCTCTTGACGGAGCCCTCGGCCGACCCGACCATGAACCCGTCATGAGCCGGTGAAGGACGCTTTGCCCGAGACCCTCGTTTGTGAACCCTCGTAAATGAACGGAGCCCCGCTCCTGGGGTTCCCAGGGCGGGGCTCCGTCCGTTCCCGAACTGACTGCCGCTCCCACCACGAAGCGGACACATATGAGGTTAGCCTAACCTCAGCAGCCCCGGCAAGCCCTCTCTTGCGGAGACCCACCTCTCACTCGTCCGGGGGAGGGCGTGAAAAGTCCCTGAAATGCTTGAAGGGCACCCCGGCGAACCGAGATGCCCTTCGAAAGCCGCAGGTCAGACGCGTTCGCGCTTGAGCACACGCAGGCCGTTGCCGAAGCGGCGCACGGGCAGCGAGACGCCGCCTCGCCGGATAAGCACCAGAGCGCACACCACGGCGGCAATCAGCGAGATCGCGCCGCCGATGTAGAACGGCGAGCGGCCGCCGAACGCGTCGGCCATCCAGCCGGTCATCGGACCGCCGATCGGGTTGCCGCCGATGAGCACCAGCACGTAGATGCCCATCACGCGGCCGCGCATCTCGGGCGAGACGGACGTCTGCACCAGCGCGTTGGCCGTGTTCAGGAACGTGATGGTGGCGAAGCCGAGCGGGATGAGGCCGAGGCCGAAGGTCAGGTAGGTCGGCATGAACGCCGTGACGAACTCGAACAGGCCGAGCAGCGCGCCGGAGATCAGCATGAGCCGCACGCGGGGCCGGCTCTTGATCCCGCGGCGCGCGGACAACAGCGCGCCCACGAAGGTCCCCACGGCGACGAGCGTGGACAACAGACCGTAACCGTCGGCCTGGGTGTGGAAGACGTTGGCGGCGACGATCGGCAGCGACGTGAAGTAGGTGATGCCGAACGTGCTGACGAAGAACATCAGCACCATCACCGTGACCAGGTCGGAGCGGTGGCGCACATAGCGCAGGCCCTCCATGAGCTGGCCCTTCGCGCGGGGGATCGCGGGGCCGCGGAAAAGCTTGGCGGGGTTCATCATCGCCAGCCCGGTGACCACGGCGATCGTGCTCACCGCGTTGGCGATGAAGAGCCAGCCGGTGCCCACCCAGGTGATCGCGAACCCGGCGATGGCCGGGCCGACGATGCGCGCCAGGTTGAAGATCGACGAGTTCAGCGCCACGGCGTTGGCGATCTGGTCGCGGCCCACCATCTCGGCCACGAACGACTGCCGCGTCGGCACCTCCATCGCCGAGGTGATGCCGAGCATCATGCACAACAGGTACACGTGCCAGATCTGCACGACACCGGTCAGATTCAGCACGCCCAGCAACGTCGCCTGCAGGCAGTTGACGCTCTGGATGAGGATCAGCAGCCGCCGCTTGTCCACGCGGTCCGCGATCACGCCGGCCTGCAGCGACAGCAGCAGTGTCGGCGTGAACTGGAACGCGACGGCGATCCCCAGTGCGACCGGGTTGTTCCCCGAGAGCTGGAACACCAGCCAGTCCTGGGCAATGCGCTGCATCCAGGTGCCGACGTTGGAGATGACCTGGCCGGTGAAGAACAGCCGGTAGTTGCGCACGCGCAGCGACGCGAACATGCCCTTGCCGCGCTTCGGCTCCGCGGGTCTGTCGGGTTCGGCCGGCTCCTTGCGCACGCGATCGGCGCCGTCGGGCAGGCTCGGGGTGCGCTGTGTTGGGGTGCCGGGTGGTCCGGAGACAGGCGGGCTGGCCGGCTGTGGCGCCGTGTCCCGGGTAGCAATGGGTTCGGTCGTACGCTCTGCTTCGCTACCCGTGGTCGCCACCGGTGTTAGTTCCCCGCCATCCTGTCGATGATCTCAGCGGCGCGGGAGAGCACTTCCAGCTCTTCCTCGCCGAGTTCGGCCAGTTGCCGATCCAGCCACGCCTCCCGGACGGAAATGGCCTGCTTCACGTAGGCCATGCCGCTGTCGGACAGCTCCACGATGGCCTGCCGGCCATCCGTCGGGTGCGGGCGCCGCTCGACGAACCCCATCTCCTCGAGCGCGGCGATGACCCTCGTCATCGAGGGCGGCTGGACGCCTTCCTTGGCGGCCAGCTGACCAGGCGTCAGCGGGCCGCACTTGTGCAAGGTGGACAGCGCCGCGGTCTGCGTCAACGTCACGTCGTCGCCCACGCGCTGTGCCCGGAGCCGGCGGTTGAGCCGGACCACCGCGAGACGCAGGCGGCTCGCGAGGGAGCGCTCATGCGTGTCACCGGACATATAGTTAGCTTACCTCACGAAAATGGCGCCGGAGGGTGAACCCCGCCACCCTCCGCGATCACGCTCAGCTCAGCGCCGACCGCTTTCGGCACCGGTCAGTGCGACGCCCTTTCCACGCTCAGCTCAACGCGGCCTGGATCGGACCCACCGCGAAGTACGCCACGAACGCCACCGCGATCACCCACATCAGCGGGTGGACCTGGCGGGCCTTGCCGGTGGCGGCGCGGATGACGACGTAGCTCACGAAGCCCGCGCCGACGCCGTTGGCGATGGAGTAGGTGAACGGCATGACGACGATCGTCAGGAAGGCCGGCAGCGCGATCGAGAAGTCCGTGAAGTCGATTTCGCGGACCTGTCCCATCATCAGCGCGCCCACGACCACCAGCGCCGGCGCGGCGGCCTCGACGGGCACGATCTGGTAGAGCGGCGTCAGGAACATGGCGGCGAGGAAGAGCACGCCGGTGACGACGTTGGCGAGGCCCGTGCGTGCGCCCTCCGCGATGCCGGAGGCGGACTCGACGAAGACGGTGTTGGAGCTGGCCGAGCCGAAGCCACCGGCCGCGCCGGCGAGGCCTTCGACGAACAGGGCGCGCCCGACGCCTGCCAACTGGCCGTCCTTGCCGATCAGGCCGGCTTCCTTGCCGAGGCCGGTCATGGTGCCCATGGCGTCGAAGAAGTCGGCGAGCACGAGCGTGAACACGAGCAGGACGACGGTGATGATCGGCAGCCGCGTCCACGCGCCGAAGGACACGTCGCCGACCAGCGACAGGTCGGGGATACCGAGGACGTTCGACGGCAGCGCCGGGTAGCCGAGGTTCCAGCCCTTGGGATTGGTGCCGTTCGACGGACCGGCCTTCACGATCGCCTCGACGGCGATGGCCAGCACGGTCGAGCTCAGCACGCCGATGAGGATCGCGCCCTTGACCTTCTTCGCCACGAGGATCGCGGTGAGCAGCAGGCCGACCACGAACACGGCCGTCGGCCAGGAGGCGACCGAGCCGTTGATGCCGAGGCCGACCGGGACGGTGGTGTGCGCGTCGTCGGGCAGGCGGCGCACGAAACCGGCGTCGACAAGCCCGATGAGGCAGATGAACAGGCCGATGCCGACCGCGATCGCCGACTTGAGCGCCGGCGGCACCGCGCGGAACACGGCCGTGCGGAAGCCGGTGAGCACCAGCAGGACGATGATCACGCCCTCGATCACCACCAGGCCCATGGCCTCGGGCCAGGTCATCTGGGGTGCGAGCGTGACGGCGAGCAGGCTGTTGAGGCCCAGACCGGTGGCGATGGCGAACGGGTAGTTGGCGATCAGGCCCATCAGGATCGTCATCACACCGGCGACCAGCGCCGTCACCGCGGCCACGGCCGGCACGGGCAGGATGTGGCCGAGCACGTCGGCGTGCGCCGAGGGCGTGCCCGCGGCGAAGCTGCCGATGATGAGCGGGTTGAGCACCACGATGTAGGCCATGGTCACGAACGTGACGACGCCGCCGCGGATCTCCCGCCCGGCCGTGGAGCCGCGTTCGGTGATCTTGAAGAACCGGTCCAGAGTGGACACGGCCTCCCGCTCGCGCTGATCCGTCATGCCGTGCCCCTGTCTTGCTCGCTGCTGTCGTGCTCGTTGCGTGAACGCCCGGGGGTACCCTTCACCACGTGGATGAACCGATCAATCCCGCGGAGGTAACGGGCTCGTTGCGGCACACGCCGGACCTGCCCAAGCGCCTGACCGACCTGACCCCGGTGGTGATCGTAGGTACCTCGCTGTGGGCCGTCGCGCTGGTGGTGCTCTTTTTCGTCGCCGACGGTGTGTGGGTGTGGACGGCGTTCGCCGGGATCGTCCTGGGGTTCATCGGCTTCGGCATCATCTTCTGGCAGCGCGCGGCGGCCCGGCGGGGGTCGAAGTCGGCGCAGCGGCTGTAGTTCGGCACGGCGCCTCTAGGTCGACACAGCGCCTCTAGTTCAGGAACGTGTGCGGCGCCGGGTCGTCGAGCAGTGCGGTGATGCGGTAGCGCTCGGTCCAGTGGTCGGTGGCCCAGGCGAACGCGCGGGCCAGACCTTCTGACGTGTCGGCGGCGTGGAGCCGGTTGTCCTCGTCCGACCACCACGGGACGTCGGCGGTGGTGCCGTCGACGATCACGGTGAGCACATCGTGCAGCAGCGGGCCACCCTCGGGCACGGTGAGGCCGAGCTGGTCGGCGACGAGGCGGATCGCGGGCAGGTCGGCCCAGGCGACGTACTCGCCGGTGCTGGTCACCTCGTTCGGCAGGGCGCCGGCGAGAGGGACGTCGAGCAGTTCGGCGAGGTGTTCGGGGTCTTCGGGGGCGGCGATGATCTTGGTCGCCGGCAGCGCGGACGCCGGCCACGGGACGTCGAGGACCACGGCTTTGTCGGCGTCTGCCACGCTCGCGCCGGCCGTGCGGACGCGGACCGGGGCGTCGAGGTCGTCGACGTCCACGGGCGACTGGACGAGCGCGCGGTGGGCGCGCGCGGCGAGGCCCGGTGTGAGCGTGCGGGCGGGGTCGCCGAGGCGGTCGAGCAGGTCGGTGACGTCTTCGGCCGTCGCGAGGTCCAGCGTGGTCCGGACGCCGGCGGCCTGGAGCAGCTCGACGGAGAGCTCGAGGTCTGGCACCTCGTCGTAGAGGCCGGCGAGGTCGGCCGCGGCAGGCAGGCGCCAAGAGCCGGGGGCTTCGCCGGCGAGCAGGGCATAACGAGCGAGCCACCAGCCCGCGTGGCCTTCGGGCGCGTGCAGCGCCTGCCACGTCTCGGGCCGCGCGGCGATGAGGCGCAGCGCGGCGGGCCACGCGTCGTCGGCGACGAGGTCGAGGTCTCTGATCGCCAGGACAGTCGTTGGCGGGCGTTCGAACGAGTCCCACCACGAGTCTTCGTCGGGCAGGCCGTGGTCAGGCTCGTGCGGCTCCTCGTCGCGGACGACGGCGAACGAGTCGAGCACGCCGACCGCTTCGAGTGTCGGCTGTGGCCAGTCCTCGGCGAACTCCTCGTCGAGAACGGACAGGGCACCATCCTCTTCGAACACTTCGGAGTCGAACACGTCGAGAAGAGGAGACGAAGGCAGCACGAGCTCGTCGGCCCGGCGCCAGCCGTCTTCGGACGGGAGGGCAAGCGCACCGGCCCACTCCGGCGCGTCGTCACCGCACTCCGCGATCAGCCTCAGCACGGCACCCGCGAGGTTCATCCCGTCCAAACCGGACCGGACGTCTTCCACACTGCGTTCCACGGCGTACTGCACCTGCTCGGCTTCGAGCAGCTGGCGGGCGTCGGCATGCTTGGCGCCCAAGCGTTCCAGCAACGGGTGCGCCGCCGCGGGGTGCACGAGCCGCAGCCCCGGAACGTCCACATCGGACAGGAGTTCGAGCAGCTCGTTTGACCCGTCGAGCAGCAATGTGCCGCGCGCGCCGGGCAGCGTGCGTCCGTCGGACAGCGGCACCGGGAGCCCGTCGAGCTGTGCCGGCGACACGTCGTGCGTGTCCACAGCCACGGCGAGCGCCGCGTACAGTCGGTGCCACCACCCGGGTTCACGGTCGATCCCGGTGAGCACCTCCATCACGTCCTCGACGCCGATCGCCTGCGCCGACACGGGCTTCAGCACCCGCGCCGCCCCCGCCGGCGCGGCCACCAGGCCGGGCACGAGGTCGGCCAAGAGCGGCGGCAGGTCCGGCACGTCGACGTCGAGCACCTTCGCCTGCCGGCCGGACACCTCCTTGTTGTCCATAGTGGACAGCCACGGCTGCGTTGCCAGCTCGGCGAAAACCTGATCCCTCAGCTGCGCGTCCACTGTGGATCGCGGGAATCCGGCCTGGGGCACCAGCACGAACCGATGCTCCTGCGGCACAGCCCTGACGAGCCCGACGTATTTCTTCGCCGCCGCCGCGATCGCCTCATCCAGCGCCGCCCCGGGCAACACCCTCCGCCGCGACGGCTCCAGCGGCACGGGCGCGATCAACCGCGCCGGCAGCGACAACGCCTCATCCGTCGGCGTCGGCGCATGCAGCACGTCTTCGTCCAGCGGCTGCGGCACCCCGTCCACGTCGATCGGCACGGCCCAGCCCTCGCGAGTCAGCCACCTTCGACTCTTCTCGGGCCCGGCGATCTCAACCTGATCCGTGCCGGTGCGCGTCCAAACGCGACCGTCCACTTCAGCCTCACCCAACCACGGCAAGGCCAGCAGAAGGTCGGAAATCTCTTCCTCGAGGGCGTCCAGCAGCGCCTTCCCACTCTCCGGCTCCCGCAGCGGCAGCCGCACTTCGGTGTCGAACCCCTCCGGCGGTGCCTCCTCTGAAGGCCACGGCAGCCGCAGCACGGGCACATCCCCGTCCCGCCCGGCCGCCTCCCGCGTGCGCTCCGCGGAGAACCGCACCCCACCTCGCGCCGAAACGACCCGCGGCTCGTCGGACACGGTCAACACCGCCGCAAACCCGACGCCAAACCGCCCGACCGTGTCCAGCCGTTCCTTCGCCGACGCCCGCAACGACGCCAACGACTCCACACCCCGCGTATCCAGCGGCGCCCCGGTGTTGGCGAACCTCAGCTCACCGTCCACAACGGACACCCTGACCCGGCCGGGGGTCTCGGCCGCCTGCGCCGCGTCCGCCGCGTTCTGCGCCAGCTCCACGAACAGCCGATCGCGATACGCCCCAACCCTCAAGTCACGCTCGGCGTTGGTGTCCTCCACAAACCGCGTCGGCGAGTCCCGCCACGCGCGCAACATCGCCTCGCGCAGCCGCCCCGTCCCGAACGGATCCGCCCCCATGCCCTCATTCACCGGGGGCCGTCACCACTCTCAGTGCCCAGGTCACCCTCGCCGGCCTGTACTTCGGCTACGCGGTCCGCTTCGGTGGCCTGGCCAGCTTCGGCGGCGTGAGCCGCTTCGCCTGCTTCGGCAACCTGGCCCAGCTCGGCGGCTTCGGCCACCGTGCTGGCGTCGCTCGCGTCGCTGGCCTGGCCAGCTTCAGCGGCCGGGCTCGCTCCGATCGCTTCGGCATCTTCGCGCGCTTCGGCGACGTTGGTGGCTTCGGTCGCGTTCGTTGCGTCGGAGGGTTCGGCGGAATCGCCGGCAGCTTCCTCGAACGACTCCGCAGCCGACTCCTCGACCGTCGCCGCTTCCGGCGCCGCGCTCTCCGCGATCTCGTCGGCCGCGGAAACCGCCTGGGCCTCGGGCGCCGCAAGGTCGGCGACCGCTGTGGTTTCCGCGCCCGCGCCATCCGGAGCAGCCAGCTCGGTGGCAGCTTCCTCAGAAGCTCCGGCGTGAGCCTCGTCAGCCGGTTCCGAACCCTGCTCGGCGGTGTGATCCGCCCACAGCCCCACCGCTTCCCAGGCCGCAGCAGCTGGCTTAGCGGGGGCAACGACCTCGGGCTCCGAGGTCACAGCTGCGGAGTCCTCAACCGCATCGGCCGCCGGGGTAGCGGCGGGCTCGGCGGCGGGATCCGCCTCGGCCGCCGCAACTTCAGCGACCGAGTCAGCAGGCGCTTCTTCCACCGCCGGCTCGGCAGCTTCGACCTCAGGCGAGACAGCCGGGGGCGACCCCGCCGCTTCGGAGGCGGAAGCCGCCTCCGAAGCCGAGGCCGTCGCGGCCGGTTCGGCCGGTTCGGCCGAGGCAATCGCCTCCGGGTCCGCAGTCCCAGCCTCGGCGGCGGAAGCCGCCTCCGGAGCCGGGGTCATCGCAACCGGCTCGGCAGAGACAGTCGCCTCAGGCTGCGAGGTCGCGGCCGCAGTGTCGGCGGCTGCATCCGGCGCCGGGGCGACCGCGGTCGGCTCGGTGATCGAGTCGGCCGAAGCCTCGGCGTCCTGTTCGGCGGGCGCCGACTCGGGAGCTGAGGTCGTCGAAACCACCTCGGCTTCCGCGGGCGCAGCCGTGGTGTCGGAAGTTGCTTCCGGCTCCGGGGCAACCGCAGTCGGCTCGGCGACGGCGATCGAGTCCGCCGAAGCATCGGCGGCCGGCTCGGCAGAGACCGCGGCCTGCGAAGCGTCCGCTGCGATCGTGTCCGAAGAAGCGGCCGAAGCAGTCTCCGCAGCCGCGTTCGTCGCGAGAGTTTCACCGGCCGGGGTTTCGGTGATCCCAGCCGAGGCAGCCTCCCCGACAGCGACCTCAACAGCAGCAACCTCAGCAGCAGCCTCCGGCTCCACCGTCGCCGCGGTGGAAGCCTCTTCAGCAGCAGCCGACGAAGCCTCCGCAGCCACCTCTGACGACGAAGCAGCAGCCGCAGAGGCCTCAGGCTCACCATCCGACACAAAGTCGATCAACGAATCGTCATAAACCAGTTCCGCCACCGGGATCGACGAGGTGATCTCCACCTCCACCTCGGAATGCGCCCCACACCCGTACTCGACGTCCACCGCGTGGCCGTCCGCCGGGGCGATGTCGTTGGTGCACACCCCGAACGCTCCGCGCAGAGACCCGGCGAGCGGCACGAAAAACCCACAGGACCCACAAGTCGCCGGAGCGCTCCGGGCCATGTCGGAGCGCGGGCCGAACTCGCCGCCGTGCCAGCGGGTGGCGGCGTCCTGGCGGCCGTAGCGGGAGAGGACGTGGACGCGGCCCAGGCCGACGTCGTGGGCGACCTCTTCGACGGCCGGGTCGTCGGACTGCAGGTACGCGGGCGCGAGGCGCGGGTCGTCCTTGTCGGTGGGGAAGATGTCGCCCACGCCGAGGTCGCCGGCGCGCACGCGTTGCTCCCAGGGAACCCACGTGGGTGCGACCAGGGAGTCCGGGCCGGGCAGGAGGGCGAGCTCGCTCACGGTCACCGGCTCGTCCAGGCCGGCGACGGCGACCGTCACGGCCCAGCACCAGCCGTGGTAGCCGGGCACCGACGCCTCGAACAGGTGGGTCGCCGAGACGGCGTCCTCGGAGGTCACGGCGACGTGCTCGCCGACCTGCTCGGCCGGGGCGTCCGCCAGCACAGCTTCGCGCGCAAAGTCTTCCGCGTCCGCGAGCTTCCGCTGGATAGAGCCGTCGTCCAGGGTCAACAGCAACGTCATGGCCCCAATTGTGCCGCACGCATCCGCGCGGCCCGTGCCAGGCTGTTCCCGTGCGCACTCCCCTGACGCGAACCCCGTTGATCTGGCCGCTGCTGGCGGTGGCTCTGCTCGGCGGCTGCGCCGGCACGCAGGCGACACAACCCCCGCCCGAAGAGCTCACTGTGCAGGTGCTGCAGACGCTGCCGCACGACACGTCGGCCTTCACCGAGGGCCTCGAGTTCGCCGGCACGACGCTGTACGAGAGCCGCGGCCTCTCCGGCGCGTCCGCGCTCACCGCGGGCGCCGCCGGCCAGAAGCCCACCACGCGCGTGGCGCTGCCGTCGCCGCTGTTCGCGGAGGGCATCACGATCCTCGGGCCCAAGCTGTGGCAGCTGACCTGGCAGGACGGCTTCGCCATCGAACGCGATTCGAAAACCTTGGCCGAGCTGCGCCGCGTGCCCTTCGACGGCGAGGGCTGGGGCCTGTGCCACCAGCCCAGCGGCCGGCTGGTCATGAGCAACGGCACCTCGCAGCTCACGTTCCGTGACCCGCAGACGTTTGCGATCACCGGGAGCGTCGACGTCGGCGTGGACCAGCTCAACGAACTCGAGTGTGTCGGTGACACGGTGTACGCGAACGTGTGGAAAACCGGCACCATCCTGCGCATCGACTCCAAAACCGGACACATCACCGGACGCATTGACGCCGGCGGACTCCGCACCCCGGTCAACCCCGGAGAAGACGTGCTCAACGGCATCGCGGCCGTCCCCGGCACCGACGAATTCCTCGTCACGGGCAAGCTCTGGCCCGCGATGTACCGGGTGAAGTTCGTCCCCGCCGGCGCCGCCGGGACACAGAACGGCACGTGATCGGGCGGAACGGCACCCGGATGAGGCAGGATTGACGCGTGGCACTCTTCGGTTCGCACTCCGAACCCGACGGCACCTTCTCCGGGCGGTCGGGCAAGGGTCGCGGCCGGAAGTCCAAGCGCAAGTGGACGCCGGAGCCCAGCGCCGCCCAGGCCCGCTCCTGGCGCGACTCGCCGCAGCCCACCCGCGTCGACCCCGCCGCGCACCCGGTCGAACCACCGACCCGGGGCGTCGCGGCGGAACCCCCGACCCGGCGCGTCCCGGCCGACCCGCCGCGCGCACGGCCCGAGCGGCACGAAGAGCGGTACGAACCCCGCGCTCGTCCTGAGCGGCTCCCGCCCGAAGGCCGGGAGCCGCGCGCCCGAAGCCCGTTCTACGACGAGCCCCGCACCCCGACGGCCGACGAGGCCCCCACCGGCGCCGTCCCCCTCGGCCACCGACCGCCGCCACCCAGGGGCGCGCGGCCGTACCCGTCGCAAGACCGCCGCACCGAGCCCGTCCGGCCCCGCCAAGACAGCCCTCGGCCCGGCAGCAGCGAGTACGAGCACTACGACACCGGCGGCTACGCCGGCGAACCCCGCGTCGACCCCGAACGTGACGAGGAACTGCGCACCACCGCCGTCCCAGGTGCCGGCTCGATCCCGAAGCTGCCGAAGAAGATCACCGTCACGCGCGTCGCCGCGTTGCGCAGCCGGCAGCTGAGCGGACAGGCCATCGGCATGTTCCAGCGCGCCACCAAGGCCGACGGCGCGGACAAGTCGGGCCTCACGTCGCTGATGTACGCGGTGATGCTCAACTACGCCAGCGACGCCGCCATGGCCATCGCGCTCGCCAACACGCTCTTCTTCGCCGCCACCAGCGGCGAGAGCAAGGGCAAAGTGGCGCTGTACCTGCTGATCACCATCGCGCCGTTCGCGCTCGTCGCGCCCGTGATCGGCCCGGCGCTGGACAAGATCCAGCGCGGCCGCCGCCTCGCGATGTGCGTGGCCTCGATCGGCCAGGGCCTGATGGCCGTGGTCATGGCCCTGCACTTCGACGACTGGCTGCTCTACCCCGCCGCGCTCGGGATGATGGTGCTGTCGAAGTCGTTCACCGTGCTCAAGGCCGCCATCACGCCGCGCGTGGTGCCGCCGGAGATCACGCTGTCGAAGACCAACGCGCGGCTCACGATCTTCGGCCTCGTCGCCGCCGGCGTGTTCGGCGGGCTGGCCAGCGGTGTCAACGCGATCAGCGGTTCCGCCGGCGCGTTGTGGTTCACCGCGTTGATCTGCGTGGCCGCGGCCGTGCAGTCGATGCGGATCCCGTCGTGGGTCGAGGTGACCGAGGGCGAGGTGCCGACGTCGCTGTCGGCGCGGCCCGAACCGACGCAGAAGAAGCAGCGCCAGCCGATGGGCCGCCACATCGTGGTCGCCTTGTGGGGCAACGGATCCGTGCGCGTGCTCACCGGCTTCCTCATGATGTTCGCCGCGTTCGCGGTGAAGGCGCAGACGGAGGGCACGGGCCACAGCCCGTTCATGCAGCTGCTCCTGCTGGGCATCATCGGCGCCGCGGCCGGGGCGGGTGGCTTCGTCGGCAACGCGCTGGGCTCACGCCTGCAGTTCGGCGCGCCGGACCAGGTGATCGTGTGGTGCGTGGCCGCGTGCGCGGGTGTGACGCTCATCGCCACGCTCCTGCCCGGACTCGCGACGGCCGCGGTCGTCGGCCTCGTCGGCGCCACGGCGAGCGCGCTTGCGAAGATCAGCCTCGACGCCGTGATCCAGGAAGATCTGCCCGAGCAGTCGCGCGCGTCGGCGTTCGGGCGCTCGGAAACGGTGCTGCAGCTGGCCTGGTGCTTCGGTGGCGCCGTCGGTCTGCTGCTGCCGCCGACGTACTGGATCGGCTTCCTCGTGGTCACGGTGCTGCTCGGCGTCGGCCTCACGCAGACCTACCTCGTGCAGCGCGGCGGCTCGCTCGTGCCGGGACTGGGCGGAAACCGGCCACTGCGGCCCGAACCGACCGGCAGCTTCCCCGCGCAGGGCGCGTCCCGAGAGCGCCGGTAATCTTCGGACCATGCGACGTTCCCGATTGGTAGCCGTGCTCGCGGCCGGTGGTCTCGCCGTGGCCGGCTGCTCGGCGCCAGGGCCGGCCGAGGTGACGTTCTATGGCGATGGGCACACGATCAACGTCGGGCCGATCGGCAACTGCGACGTCAAGACCGGCATCTGCGCCGCCAACCCCGGCGCCGCGGGCACGCTGAAGCTGCGCCCGGGCAAGTCCGTGCAGATCTCCGTGCCGAAGGAGGTCGCGGAAGGTCCGTGGAAGGTGACGGTGCAGTTCGTCAACGGCAAGGGCCAGCCCCAGCCGTTGAAGGAAGACATCATCACCAGCGGCGACCGCTACGCCTACACCGCGACCCCGCCCACCAAGGACGACCAGATCGTGGTGGTGGAGATCGCGCAGGCCACCGTGGTCAGCCGCACGGGCGACCCCAACGACGCGGAGCCGATCACCTCGGCCCTGTGGTCGCTGCAGGTTCAGCCCGCCTGACGGCACGACGAGTGAAGGGCACCCGTCGAGGTGCCCTTTCACCGCAAAAGATGCAGGTTTAAGGGTCGATGTCCCGGGCGACCGCGCGCATGATCTCCGCGATCTGCTTGGTGTTCTTGCGATCCGGGTAGCGGTTGCGGCGCAAGTCCGGCTGGACCTTCAGCTCGAGGAGCTTGATCATGTCCTCGATCAGACCGTGCAGCTCCTCGGCGGGACGCCGGCGTGCTTCGGCGACCGACGGCGGCGGGTCCAGCAGCCGGACGGAGAGCGCCTGCGGCCCGCGACGGCCGTCGGCGACGCCGAACTCCAGCCGCTGCCCGGCCTTGAGCCCCTCGACGCCCTGCGGCAGCGCGGCCTTGCGGATGTAGACGTCGGCTCCGCCGTCCTGCGTGACGAACCCGAAACCCTTCTCCGCGTCGTACCACTTGACCTTGCCGGTCGGCACTTCCCTCACCAGTCCTTCTGCTGTGCTGCTCACGACGAACGCGCCCCGGGCGTACCCAGGGCGCGCGTCCGCTTAGCGTATCTCGCCACATGCCCTGGGGAGAAGCGGATACGGCCGTTACCCTCAGCGCCATGGACAACGCAGCAAAGCAGACCGCGGGCAAACCGATCCTCATGCGGATCGGGATCGGCCTGTTCGCCATCGGGCTGCTCGCCGTGCTGGCCGTCTTCGTGATGTTCGCCGCCGGTCTGGAGAACCTGCCGGTGTGGCTCAGCGCGGTGGCCGGCGTGGTGACGCCGCTGGGCCTGCTGCTCGGCCTGATCGCGCTGGTCCGCGAGGCGCGCGCCGGCAAGCACGGCTGAGCCTCAGAACGCGCGGGCGAACCACTCCGGGAACTGCGTCAGCGAGCCGAACACCACGTCGGCTCCCTCGGCGAGCAGTTCTTCCCTCGTGCACGGCCCGGTGGTGACGCCGACCGCGAGCGCGCCGGCCGCGCGGGCACCCCGGACGTCGCCGAGGTGATCTCCGACATACGCCCGCGCGTCGTGCTCCTTGAGCGCCACGGCTTTCTGCGTGGACCACAGCTCGCCCACGAGCTCGTCGACCTCAAGCCCGAGCGCCTCGACGTGCAGGCACGCGTTGGGCCCGTACTTGCCGGTGACCACGAGCGTGCGCCCGCCCGCCGCGCGCACGGCCTTCAGCGCTTCCGCCGCGCCCGGCAGCGCGACCGTGCTCGGCACGACGAGGCCGGGGTACAGCGCGCGGAACCGATCCACCAGGCCCGGGATCCGCTCCTCGGGCGCCTCGAAGCCGCGCAGGATGTCGTCGAGCGGCGGGCCGAGGTTGGCGGCGAAGTGGTCGCCGTCGAGCGGCAGGCCCGACTCCGCGCCCAGCGCGTTCATCGCCGCGACCATGCCCGGCCGCGGGTCGATCAGTGTCATGTCCAGGTCGAAGCCCACGGTGATGCCCACGTCCGCCACGGTAGCGGGGACCACCGACAGAACCGGCTTGTACATCCGATTGTGGTCAGTAAACCCTCTTGACACGACCGCGATCTGTGTCAAGCTGACGGTGTGACGAGCTTCACTGAGCGCACCAAGGCATCGCTGCGCGAAGCACTGCTCGACGCGGCCGCGGATCTGCTCCCCGACCGCGGCTACCAGGCGCTTCGCATGGCCGACGTCGCGGCGCGCGCCGGCGTGAGCAGGCAGACCGTCTACAACGAGTTCGGCAGCAAGGCGGCGCTCACGCAGGCCGTGGCGCTGCGTACGGCGGCGGAGTTCCTCGACGGCATCCGCCGCCGCTTCGAGAGCGCCGACGGGCTGATCCCCGGCATCCACGGCGCCGTCGTCTACACGATCGAGCACGCCCGCGAGAACCGGCTCGTCGCCGCCGCCCTCGGCACGGAGGCGGGCGAGGACCTGCTCCCCCTGCTCACCACCAAGGGCGAGCCCATCCTCACGGCCGCCGCCGACCTGGCGACCGAGCAGTACCGCTCGCTGGAGCCCCGCCTGTCGCAGAAGTCCGCCGCACTGCTGGCGGAGACCGTGGTGCGGCTGTCCCTGAGCCACCTGGTGCTGCCGACGCACGCCGCGACCGAGGCGGCCGACGCCGTGGTGGCGGTTCTGGCGCCGGCGATCGAAAACTTCCTTTCACCGACAGACTCGTCCACGGAATCGTCCACAATGGAGTGACACGAAGGGGCCGGACATGACGGACACGCTTCCCGAGCTGCGCAGCGGGTTTTCGTCGCTGCGCAAGGGTGGGCTCAACTGGGACTCGTTCCCGCTGCGCCTGTTCGTGAAGGGCAACAAGAAGTTCTGGAACCCCGCCGACCTCGACTTCAGCCGCGAACGCGAGGGCTGGGAGAGCCTGACGCCGGAGCAGCGCCGCTCGACGACATACCTCGTGGCGCAGTTCATCGCCGGCGAGGAGGCCGTGACGGAGGACATCCAGCCCTTCATGCGCGCGATGTCCTCGACCGGCCGATTCAGCGACGAGATGTACCTGACGCAGTTCTGCTTCGAGGAGGCCAAGCACGTCGAGGTCTTCCGCCGCTGGATGGACGCCGTCGGCCTCGACGAGGATCTGCACCCGTACGTCGCCGAAAACCCCCACTACCGCAAGCTTTTCTACGAAGAGCTGCCGCAGTCGCTGCGCGCCCTGGAGGACGATCCCAGTCCCCTCAACCAGATCCGCGCGAGCGTCACGTACAACCACGTGATCGAGGGCAGTCTCGCGTTGACGGGCTACTACTCGTGGCAGCTCATCTGCACCCAGAACCAGATCCTGCCCGGCATGCAGGACCTCGTCCGCCGCATCGGCGACGACGAACGCCGCCACATGGCGTGGGGCACCTTCACCTGCCGCCGCCACGTCGCCGCCGACGACTCGATGTGGGACGCAGTGCAGCAGCGCATGGGCGAACTGCTGCCGCACGCGCTCAACATGATCCAGTGGGTGCAGGACCAGTTCGAGGAAGTCCCGTTCGACAACGACCCGCAGGAGTTCGTCCAGTACGCGGCCGACCGCGCGCAACGGCGGTTGGGCGCCATCGAATCGGCCCGCGGGACGCCGGTGGAGCAGATCGACCTGGACTACTCGCCGGAGCAGCTGGAGGAGACCTTCGGGGAGGAAGACGAGAAGACGCTGGCGGAAGCCGCTGCAGCAGCTTCCTGACGCACAGGCCGTCCCCGACCCCTCGGGGACGGCCCGCCGCGTCACCTCCAGATGACGCCGTGCCAGACGTCGCCGTAAGACATCCCCGCGGTGACGCCGCGCGAGTTGATCAGCAGCGCCGCCGCGGAAGTGTGGCCCGGCAACGGTTCCAGCCTCGTGCGAGTGCCGTCCGGCGCCCACTTCGCGCCGACGCCCTCGGCCTGACCCACGATCGTGCCGGCGCGGTTGATGGCGTTGGCGGCCGCGTTGCGGGTGTCGCTCGGCAAGTACGTCGGGCGGCCCGCACGGTCCCATCGCGTCGCGTAGCTGCCGCCGAAGTCCGGGTCGACGATCCCGACGACGGTGCCGTTGTCGCTGATCCCCGACGTGTACCCCGAGCTCGGCGCTCGGTTCCACCCAGCGTCACAACGCGGCCCGAGGGGTCCCACCGCTTGGCGACGGGGTTGCCGCCGATCGTGATCGAGCCGGTGATCGTGCCGTCACGGGAGATCCCGACGACACGGCCGTACTCGCCCTCCGGTGTGAGGTCGGTGATCCGGCCGCGCTCGTCCCAGCGCACGACGTGGGTGTCGCCGCCCGCGTCGTCGGCGGTACCGGCGACGACGGCGACCGTCAGGCGTGATCTCGTCGGCCCACGTCGAGCCGCCGCCGGGCAGGCCGGGCAGCTCGCGGACGGTGCCGTCGCGCTCCCACAGCAGCGCGTGGGAAAAGTGCCGTCGTAGGAAGAACCCACGATGCGGCCGGTGTCGCTGATCGCGTCCGCGCCACCGCCCACGCCTGAGGTGGCCAGCTCCGTGACGGTGCCGTCAGCAGCCCAGCGAGCGGCGCGCTGAGCGCCTTGCCCGTCGTCGGCGACGCCGACGACCACGTCAGCCTGGTTCACCGCCACGGCCTGGCCCAGCGCGCCCCCGAGCGTCGGCAGCGCGGTGGCCTCGCCGGTGGTCGACCACTTCATCGGGTGGTACAGAATCCGCGTCTCACGCGGGTAGGACTCGCCCACGACGGTGCCGCGGTCGTTGATCGCCTCGATCCCGGTGTAGGTGTCGCCCGCCCGTGGCGCGAGCTCGATCGGCCCGGCCGGCGCGGCCATGGCGCCGGCCGCTGGTGCGAGCACGGTGATCGTCGCCGCCGCGACCCCCGCGGCGAACACTCTTCGGGTGACCTTCACGATGTTCCCCTTCGTCGGTCTCCGAGGGGGAACACGCGCGACCCTGTTGTCCGGTTGCCTGCCCTATGCGTGTTTCGCCGAAGCGGCGTCTTCGAGGCCCAGCAGCGTCACGGACTGCTCGCGCATCTCGACCTTGCGCACCTTGCCCGTAACGGTCATCGGGAACCCGTCGACGATGTGGACGTAGCGCGGGATCTTGTAGTGCGCCAGCTTGCCCTGCGAGAACTCGCGCACGGCCTCGGCGGTGAGCGGCTGCGCGCCCTCGCGCACCTGGATCCAGGCCATGAGCTCTTCGCCGTACTTGACGTCGGGCACGCCGATGACCTGTGCGTCGAGGACGTCCGGGTGCGTGTAGAGGAACTCCTCGATCTCGCGCGGGTACACGTTCTCGCCGCCGCGGATCACCATGTCCTTGATGCGGCCGGTGATGTTGAGGTAGCCGGCCTCGTCCATCACGGCGAGGTCGCCGGTGTGCATCCAGCGCGCGGCGTCGATCGCCTCGGCCGTCTTGTCGGGCTGTTCCCAGTAACCGAGCATCACGGAGTAGCCGCGCGTGCAGAGCTCGCCGGGCACGCCGCGCGGCAAGGTGAGGCCCGTCTCGGGATCGACCACTTTGGACTCGAGGTGCGGCCCGACGCGGCCGACCGTGGACACGCGGCGCTCCACCGAATCGTCCGCGCGCGTCTGTGTGGAGACCGGCGAGGTTTCCGTCATGCCGTAGCAGATCGACACTTCCGTCATGCCCATCCGGTCGATCACCTGCTTCATCACCTCGACCGGGCAAGGCGAGCCCGCCATGATCCCGGTGCGCAGCGACGACAGGTCGAACTCGCCGAAGTCCGCGTGGTTGAGCTCCGCGATGAACATCGTGGGCACGCCGTACAGCGACGTGCACCGCTCCGCCTCCACGGCCTCCAGCGTCGCCCGCGGGTCGAACGCCGGCGCCGGGATCACCATGCACGCGCCGTGGCTGGTGCACGCGAGGTTGCCCATCACCATGCCGAAGCAGTGGTAGAAGGGCACGGGGATGCACACGCGGTCTTCTTCGGTGTAGTTGCACAGCTCGCCGACGAAGTAGCCGTTGTTGAGGATGTTGTGGTGGGACAGCGTGGCACCCTTGGGGAAGCCCGTGGTGCCGGAGGTGTACTGGATGTTGATGGGGTCGTCGGCGCTCAGGTTTTTCTGGAGCTCGGCCAGGGCCTCCGGGTCGCCACCCGCACCCTTGGCCATGAGGTCCGTCCACGCGTCGGTGCCCAGCAGCACCACGACCTCGAGCCCCGCGCAGTTCGGCCGGACCTGCTCCACCATCGCCGCGTAGTCCGACGTCTTGAACTTGTCCGCCGCGACGAGCATCCGCACACCGGACTGGTTGAGCACGTACTCCAGCTCATGCGAGCGGTACGCGGGATTGATGTTGACGAGGATCGCGCCGATCTTGGCCGTCGCGTACTGGAGGAGCGTCCACTCCGCCCGGTTCGGCGACCAGATCCCGACGCGGTCCCCCTTGCCGATCCCGGTCGCGACGAGCCCGTGCGCGAGCTGGTCGACGTCCTTTTTGAGGTCGGCATACGACCATTTCGTGCCGGCCGCGCGGTCCACCATCGCGTCGCGCTCGGGAAACGCGGCCACGGTGCGGTCGAAGTTGTCCCCGATGGTGTCACCCAGCAGGGGGACGTCGGACGTCCCGGAGGCGTAACTGGGCAGGGCGGGCGCGTCGGGCATGGTTGCCTCCCGGTGGGGTCTTCGTCGACACCCGCGAGTCTAGGAACCCGGGGGTTCGACGACCACCCGGCCGGGCACCCACCTTCCGCTACGCTCGGTGCGGGTTCGTTTCACGAGGGGTTGGGGTTGGGCCGTGCCGGAGGAGTTCTCCCTGAGCTGGACCGAAGTCGACGTCGCCGTCCGCCGCAGTGGCCTGCCGGCTTCGTGGCACCCCTTTGAAATCCGCAGCCCTGGGCTGACTCTGGATGAGCACAAGCGGCTGTCGGATGAGGCATGGGCTTCGCTGCGTTCGCGGGGGTTGGCTCATGCGGACAAGCTGGACCATGACGTTCTGACTACCTTGCAGGCTTGGACGCGGCCTGAGGTGCTGATCATCGTCCGCGCCGCCGAGTTGCCTTCCGGGACGGTGCTGTACCGGGCCTGCATCGGCGAGGGGCTGGGGGTGTTTTCGTCGTCCGAGCCCGACGGGATCCGGTTCCAGCAGACGCGACCGGATCGGCTGGTGGAGACGGTGTTGAGCATGTTCCCGACCTATCCGCCACTGCCGGTTGCTCCGGTGTCTCTTACGCAGGCTCCGGCTCGGCATTCTTCAGATTCGGATGCTTCGGACTTTTCAGACCGGGATTTCACCTCGGCTCCGTCTCGCCGCGATCGGGACGCTCTGGGCTCTTACTCCCAGTGGCCCCTGCACCGGCATGGCACGGTGGAACTGTCCCTGCGCCCCCGCCACGGCACCCTCCGCCCCGTCTCGACGGCCACGTTCGTCGATACGGATGGCGGCCGGTACGTCACGTTCTCCGAGCCGCTCCGCGATGGGGGCTTCCGGCTGCGGTTCGTGCCATCTGACGGGTCTCACCTGCGAAGGTGGCTTTTTGAGACCATCGAAGAAGGGCTCCGGTAGGTCGCCTGCGATGTCGTGCGCTACCCGTAGTGTTCACCGGTGACCGGACCGATCCGTGGCTTCGTGACCTTCGTCGGCCTCGCCGCACTCGCCTGGGCACTGACCGCCTGCGACGGCTCAGTGGGAGGTAACCCCACTCCGGTAAGCCCATCCGGGTCCGCACCGAGCAGTGCACCCAGCTCGCAATCGGACACCCCCCTGGCCGGGATGAGCCCGTGCAAGACGCTGGACCAGGCACTCGCAGGGCAGGGATATTCACCCTCGACCCCGTCGATCGCCGATCCGGAACACGCTTGCGACACCGACAAGCCAGCACAAGACTATCTCGGCCTGGTTCTGCAGGACGGACAGAGCTACGACGCGAACCTCTCGAATCGGTCAAAGGCTCAAACCGGCGACGTTCGCGATCGACGGGCAATCCTCGAACTGGAGCCGACCGGACAAGAGGGCCTCTGCGCGGTCAGTATCGAAGTCAAGCCGAAGTCGCGTGCTCTCGTCTCCGCTTCGCTCGCCCCCGGAACCACCGACGCGGCTTGCGCCAGGGCCAGGGCTGTCGCCGAAGCGATCGAACTCCTCCCCCCCAAACGAGCTGACGGCCCAAACATCCATCCTGACGATCCGGCTGCTCGAACGCACTCGGCAGCAGGCCCGCGCCCAATGATCAGCTACTCGTAGTGTTCACCAGATGACCGGACCCAGCTCGAGACCAATCACCAGGCCGGCACCTGCGCCGTCAGCATTGAAGTCAAACCGAAATCCCGGGCAGTCGTGTTCGGAGCACTCACCTCGACCGACACTGACCAGGCGTGCATTCAAACGCGGAAGATCGCAGAGTCCGTGGCGCTCCTGCTCCCCAGCGAGGCGTGAACGATCAAAGCGTCGCGTCGACACCCACCACCCGCAGACGCCGGGCACGAGTGCCGGCTGCGTCGTACATACGGAGGCCGTCCCTACCGCATCACCCGCACCGACGCCAGGCCGCGGGCTCGCGTCCAACGATCACCCGCCCGTAGTGTTCACGCCGTGACCGGACCCACCCGTGGCCTCGTGGCTCTCGCCTGTCTCGGAACTCTGACACTCTCGCTCACCGCATGCGACGGCTCCTCCGTGGGCGGTACACCGGCACCGGCCTCGTCGTCAGCGCCGGTGCCGAGCAGTTCAGGAGCTTCGGACACTCCGTTGGCCGGACTCAGCACCTGCAAGACTCTCGACCAAGCGGTCGCCGGTCAGGGCTTCTCTGCCGCTCAAGCGTCGATCGCCGATCCAGAGCACGCATGCGACACGCAGCAAGAAGGGGCCGGCGTTTTCAGCCTGGGTCTACAGGACGGGGAGGCCTATGACACGAGCATCGCCAACCCCGCGAAAGCCACTTCCGGCAGCGTCCGCGCTCGACGAGCGATCCTCGAACGAGAGCCCACCCAGCAAACCGGCGTCTGCGCGGTCTCTATCGAGGTCAAGCCGAAATCACGAGCAACGATCGCTGTATCGTTCTCTCGGGGGACCACCGACGAAGCATGTACCAAGGCCAGGACCCTGGCCTCAGCGGTCGAACTGCTCCTGCCCAAGAACAGCTGACGATCCAGACTTCCACCCCGAACACCACCACAACTGTGTTCGGCAACAGGCTCGCGTCCGACGATCACCTACCCGTAGTGTTCACCGGGTGACCGGACCGATCCGTGGCTTCGTGACCTTCGTCGGCCTCGCCACTCTCGCCTGCGCCCTGACCGCCTGCGACGGCCCAGTGGGCGGCAACCCCACCCCAGTGAGCCCGTCAGGGTCCGCCTCGAGCAGTGCGCCGAGCACGCAGTCGGACACCCCGCTGGCGGGGATGAGCCCGTGCAAGACGCTCGACCAGGCCCTCGCCGGGCAGGGCTATCCGGCCTCCACGCCGTCGATCGCCGATCCGGAACATGGCTGCAGCACGGACAAGACCCAGGACAATCTCGGCCTGGTCTTGCAGGACGGGCAGAGCTACGACACGAACCTCTCGAACCCCTCGATGGCCCAACCCGGCCATGTCCGCACACGACGGGCAATCCTCGAACTGGAACCGACTCGTCAGGCCGGCCTCTGCGCCGTCAGGATCGAGGTCAAACCGAATTCTCGCGCCTTGGTCTCCGCGGCACTCACCAGCGGCAACACCGACGAAGCGTGCACAAGAGCCAGGAACGTTGCCGAAGCAGTCGAGCTTCTCCTGCCGAAGAACACGTGATGAAGGGTGCGCGGTTGTTCCGAACTCGCTGACAGCTCGCGGTGATCGATCTAGAGTGGGCGGGGGAGCACGTAGCGTAGGCAGGAGAGTGGTACAAGCGATGACGGGTGCATCCGACTTCGGCGGTCACCTCCCCGCCTCGACCAATTCCGGGCAGGACAACGTTCCGGATCTGTTGGTAAACCCTCTCGACACCGAGGGCGTACACCGCCTCAACGAAAGTGCCCAGAAGTTCACCGCACTCGCCAAAGGGGGCGGCTTCGCAGTCAACGAGGCCGGATTTCAGGCTTATAACAAGGTGTGCGATGACTTCCTTCACGGTTACACGGACATACAGCAAAACTTCTATCAGCTCTTGTCACGTGCCAAAATGGGTTCGAGCGACTACTCACACCAAGTCGCCGACTTCAACGTCAAGGTTGCAGGCGGTGACCCACAATCCTTGATCCCTAACCTTGAGCTGCTCAGGGAAAGCATCAAGCAAGTCCAGCAGGCTCTGCAGATCGCACGTGACAACTACCGCGAAGCCGACAGCGCCCACGCCCAGACATTCCGCAGCACCGGTGAGGCCAGCTGATGAGCGAACGCGCCCAACCCCGCGAGTACGAAGCCGACTACTACAGCCAAACTCACGCGGACCTGTCAAAAAAGGCAGCGCCCGGGCGTTTCGGCGCCGAGGATCAGCAAAACATCCGCGACTCGGTCGATCAGCGCACGGGCCAGGCGGCGTCGAACTACTCGGTCACCCAGGGTGATCAGCTGCTGCAAGGCCAAGCGACCCGCGGCGACGCCCCCGCCCCCAACGCGAACTACGCGGCGCACGATCACCAGCAGCTGTACGACATGGTGCACACGAACATGGACCCCGGCGAACTCGACGCCCGCGGGCGAGTCGCCAACGACCTCGGCAACTGGCTAGCCGCCGTGTCCAACTCGATCAACGACGCGGCCAACAGCAGCCAGATCGAGTGGCAGGGCTCGGGCGCGTCGCAGGCGCACAACTTCTTCCAGAACACCGCGACCTACGCTTCGAACACCGCGAGCGCCGCGCAGCTGAGCTCCAACCGCTACTCGCAGCAGGCCGCCGCGGCTGGGCACGCGCAGACGAACATGCCGGAGCCCGTCAAGTTCGACCAGCAGGCCGAGATGCAAAAGGCGACGCAGCAGTTGAGCGTCGCGGATCCCGCGGCCGCCGCGCAGACGATGAACGCCATCGCCGCCAAGCAGAAGCAGGCGGACGCCGCGCATCAGCAGGCCGTGCAGGTGATGCAGGGGCTGGACAACACGTACCACGAGACGTCCACGACCCAGCCCCAGTTCACGGCGCCGCCGCCGATCGGGGGTGGGGACGACAGCACCCACGCCAGCAGCGCCCAGCCCGGTGTCGGCCTCGGAGGGCACGCGGGTGCGTTGAGCAGTGGAGCCGGCAGCTTCGGGTCGCCCGGTGGAGGTGCGCCGGGAGGCGGCGGCCCCGGTGGCGGGGCGGCGGGCTTCAACGGCAACGCGTTCACTCCCGGCGCGGGCTCCAGCACCGGTGCCGGGTCCTTCGGTGGGCCTGGCGGCACTGGTGGCACTGGCTTCCGCCCGCCTGCGGGCGGCGGTGGCTTCGGGCGGCTGTCCCCGGACGCGTTGGCGTTCGGCGGGGGTGGGCCGGGCGGCGCCGGTGGCGCCGGCGACGAGACCCTGCGCGGCGGGCGGGCCGGCGGCGGAACCGGGCGATCCGGCGGCGGGTTCGCCGGCAGCCGCGTCTCCGGCGGTGGCGCGGCCGGCAAGGGCGCGGCGGGCGAAGGCGCCGAGTCCGGCAAGGGCGCAGGCGAGCGGCTCGAGCGTGGGGCGACCGCGGCGGCCAACGCGGGCAAAGCCGGGAAGGCCGGCGCAGGCGGAGCGGCCGGCGCCGCTGGGGCCGGCAAGAAGAAGGAAGACGACAAGGAGCACAAGAACAAGCTCCCCAACCAGGAAGACCCCGACGAGGTGTTCGAGGTTCGCCCCGAGCGCGGACCCGATGGGGAGAAGATCACACCGCCGGTCATCGGTGGGTGAGTAGAGGCTGACGGAGCGCGGCGCCACCTGAGGGTGGCGCCGCGTTGTGTTTCAGACAGTGTCGACGCCGGTGCGGCCGGGCGTGCACGGTCGACGCCGGTGCGGCCGCGAGTGAACGGTCGACGCGGGTGCGGCCGCGAGTGAACGTCGTGCGTCACACGAGTCCCGAGTGCACTGAGGCCCCGAAACGGCGCCTCACCAACGCGCGAGAGCCGAGTCCCGGAGTCACGATGACGCCGGCACAACCGCAGCAACCAGCGCTGCGAAGGCGAGCCCACCGCGAAGAAGCCCCGCGAGGCAAGAAGAGAACACCCAGGTCGACAAAGCGACACCACAAAATCCAGGGTAAAACCCTGACACCCCCACCCACCCCACCCCGGTACCGTCAAACCATGCGGTTCTACGTGGTCGATGCGTTCACCGGGGAGGCGTTCGCCGGGAACCCGGCCGGCGTGGTGGTCCTGGAGAGGGACGTGGACGCGGCCTGGATGCAGCAGGTCGCCGGCGAGATGAAGCACTCCGAGACAGCCTTCGTCCGGAAGAACGGCACCACGACGAGCCTTCGGTGGTTCACGCCGGCCACCGAGGTGGACTTGTGCGGTCACGCGACCATCGCGGCGACCCAGGTCCTCGGCGGAACCCAGACCTACGAGACCCGCAGCGGCATCCTCCGATGCACCAAGCACGAAGACGGCTGGATCGAGATGGACTTCCCCGTCGACGAGCCGCGGGAGACGCAAGAGGACGTCAGCCGCATCCTCGCCGACGAAGACGTGAAGCCGCTGTACGTCGGCCGCAGCAGGGAGAACCTGTTCGTCGAGCTCGAGACGCCGGAGCAGGTCGCCCGAGCCACACCGGACCTCACGGAGCTCAAGAGCACCTGGACCGGACGCATGATCATCACCGCGAGCGGCGACCCCGGCGAACCCAGCGAGACCGACGAAACCGGCGACAACACAGACTTCGTCAGCCGGTTCTTCGGCCCCGGCGTCGGTGTCGACGAAGACCCCGTCACCGGATCCGCCCACTGCGCCCTGGCGCCCTACTGGGCCAGGAAGCTGGGCAGAAAAGACCTGACCGGCAAGCAGATCTCCCAGCGTGGCGGGATCGTGAAAACCGAACTCGACAACGACCGCGTCCGCATCAGTGGGCGGGCGGTCACCGTGGTGAGTGGGGAGCTGCACGTCTGATGCGCCTGCTGCTGAACATCATCTGGCTCGTGCTCTGCGGATTCTGGATGGCCGTGGGCTACGTCCTCGCGGGCATCGTGTGCTGCATCCTGATCATCACCATCCCGTTCGGGCTGGCGTCGTTCCGGATCGCGAACTACGCGTTGTGGCCGTTCGGCCGGACGGTGGTCGACCGGCGCGACGCGGGTGTCGGGTCGGTGCTGGGCAACATCATCTGGTTCATCTTCGCCGGCCTGTGGCTGGCGATCGGCCACGTGGTCACCGGCATCGCGCTGTGCATCACGATCATCGGGATCCCGTTGGGGATCGCGAACTTCAAGTTGATCCCCGTGTCGCTGATGCCGCTGGGCAAGGAGATCGTCGACGTCCCTACGGCTCAGGCGTGAACGGCAAGGGCACCACGAGGCACGGGCCGCCCACGAACAAGCCGCCGTCGATGCCCAGGGCCTTGCCGCCGGCGTACAGGTAAGGCCCCTCGATCTGTGCCGGGTGGATGCCCAGCTGGTCGGCGATCACGCTGTGACCGTGGACGATCCGCGAACCGCCCAGGGCTTCCATCAACGCGTCCGCGTTCTCCTCGCCGGCCGGGCCGCGGAAGGCGTAGCGAGTGGTCATCCGGCGCCAGACGTCCCACCACGCCTCGATGTCGCTGCCGGTCAGGATTTCCCCCACCGACGCGTTGATCGACGTGATGTCCGAGCCCCAGTCGAGGTACTCCAGCGTGTCCGAATGCATCAGCAGGTGGTCGTCGACCAGCGCCACCAACGGACGCGCCGAAAGCCACTCGATGTGTTCCGGCGTCAGGCGGTCCTGATCGGACAGCAGGCCGCCGTTGATCTCCCAGCTGCGGGCGAAGCTGCGCGGCCCGAAGTCCGACGGCACCTGGCGGTCGCCGAAGTGGTACATCCCCAGGAGCAGGATCTCGTGGTTCCCCAGCAGCATCTGCACGGAGCCGCCCGCCTCCGGCGCCTGTTCCTGCAGCGAACGCACGAAGTCGATCACGCCGACGCCGTCGGGACCGCGGTCCACGAAGTCGCCGAGGAACCACAGCTGGTCTTCGGCGCCGCTCCACTTGCCGTCGCTGTCGACGAGCCCCTCGGCGCGCAGTGCGTCGGCCAGGGCGTCGCGGTGCCCGTGGACGTCGCCCACCACATACACGCTCATCGTTCGACGATAGGCCCTGCTCCGGCGCGCACGCCGGTCAGCCTTCGCCGAACGGGTCCAGGGTTCGCCCGATCAGGTCGGCGACCGAGTCGATCACCTTCGTCGGCCGGTACGGATAGCGTTCGGCCGACTCCGGAGTGGAAATCCCGGTGAGCACGAGGACCGTCTGCAGCCCCGCTTCGATGCCCGCGTGGATGTCGGTGTCCATGCGGTCGCCGATCATCAGCGTCGACTCCGAGTGCGCGCCGAGGCGCCGCAACGCCGAGCGCATCATCAGCGGGTTCGGTTTGCCCACAAAGTACGGCGAACGCCCGGTGGCCTTCTCGATCAGCGCCGCGACGGACCCGGTGGCCGGCAGCGAGCCCTCCATCGTCGGGCCGGTCGCGTCCGGGTTGGTGGCGATGAACTTCGCGCCGCCGTCGATCAGGCGGATGGCGTTGGTGATGGAACTGAAGCTGTACGTGCGGGTCTCGCCCAGCACCACGTAGTCCGGATCGCGTTCGGTCAGCACGTAACCGACCTCGTGCAACGCGGTGGTCAGCCCGGCCTCGCCGATCACGAACGCCGTGCCGCCCGGGCGCTGCGAGTCGAGGAACTGCGCCGTGGCCATCGCGGAGGTCCAGATCGACTCCTCCGGGATGTCGAGCCCGGTGCGCAGCAGCCGCGCCCGCAGGTCGCGCGGGGTGTAGATGGAGTTGTTCGTGAGCACCAGGAAGCCGATGCCGTTGTCCCGCAGCTCGCCGAGGAACTCGTCCGCGCGCGGCACGAGGTGCTCCTCGCGAACCAGGACGCCGTCCATGTCGCTCAGGTACGTCCAGCGTCCTTCAGTCACCCTCGCCGTCCTCTGTTCTGCGGTACTTGATCGAAACAGGCGCACCGTACCACGGCACCCCGCCACGGTGCGCCCGCAGAGGATTTCCATTGCGGCACAACGCAGTCAGGCTTGCGCGGGATGCACCGCCACCGTCGCGGCCTTCACCGACAGCGTCACGGACGAGCCCGGCTCCAGCTCCAGGTCGGCGACCGCCGCCGGCGTCAGGTCGGCGGTCAGGCCCTCGGCCCAGCCGCCGCCGGTCACGCGCAGCCGGATCACGGGCCCGTGCGGTTCCAGGGCCGCGACCAGGGCCTCGGCGGTGTTGCGCGGGCTGCCGTGGTGCTCGCCGTCGTGCGGGTACACGGCCACCGCGCTGGGCTCGAACACCGCGACCGCGGCCTCCCCCACCACGGCGTCCGGCGAAAGCAGCCCCGACACCAGGTCACCCGACTTCGTGCGCAGCCCCTCGGCCTCCGCGAGGCCCGCAACCAGGTTGAGCCCCGCGATCCGGGCCGTGAACGCCGTGCGCGGCGCGGCCAGCACCTCCCGTGTGGGCCCGCGTTCGACGATCCGCCCGCCCGACATCACGGCCACGTGGTCGGCCAGCGCGAGCGCGTCGAGCGGATCGTGCGTGACCAGCACCGTGGTCGGCCCGCCGCGCAGCACCCGCCGCAGCAGGCCGCGGATCGCGGGCGCCGCGTCCACGTCGAGAGCGGCGAACGGTTCGTCGAGCAGCAGCAGCGACGGCGTCGAAGCCAGCGCCCGCGCGATCGCCACCCGCTGCTGCTGGCCACCCGAGAGCTGGCCGGGCCGCCGGCGCGCGAACGCCGACGCGTCCACCTCCGCCAGCCACATCTGGGCCTCCTCCCGGGACTTCACCCTGCTCGCACCGGCCGAACGCGGGGCGAAAGCGACATTGTCCAAAGCGGACAGATGCGGGAACAGCAACGCGTCCTGCGACAGCAACCCGACCCCCCGCGCGTGCGGCGGCAGGTTCACCTTGTCCCCCGCCAGCACGCGGCCGGACAACGTGATGTCGGCCGACGTCACGGGCACGAGCCCGGCCAGGCCACCGAGCACAGTGGACTTTCCCGAGCCGTTCGGGCCGAGCAGCGCCAGCACCGTTCCCTCGGGCACGGTGAACTCGACGTCGAGGGAGAACGTGCCGCGCGAGAGCGCGATCCGAGCCGAGAGCGTCACCGGAAACCACCTTCGAACGACCGCGGCCGCGCCACCGCGATGACCACGATCGCCACCACGATCAGCAGCAACGCGAGCGCCACCGCGCTGTCGACGTCCACCTCGGCCTGCGTGTAGACCTCCAGTGGCAGCGTCCGCGTGACGCCTTCCAGGCTACCGGCGAACGTGATGGTCGCGCCGAACTCACCCAGCGCGCGGGCGAAGCTGAGCACCACGCCGGAGCCGAGCGCCGGCAGCAGCAGCGGCAGCGTCACGCGGCGGAACACCGTCCACGGCCGCGCGCCGAGCGTCGAAGCCACCTGCTCGTAACGGTCGCCGGAGCCGCGCAGCGCGCCTTCGAGGCTCACGACCAGGAACGGCATGGCCACGAACGTCTGCGCGATCACCACGGCCGCGGTCGTGAACGGGATCTGCTGGCCGGTCAACGCGTTGATCAGGATGCCGAGGAAACCCTTGCGTCCGAGCAGGTACAGCAACGCGAGGCCGCCGACCACGGGCGGGAGCACCAGCGGCAGCAGCACGATCGAGCGCAGCAGCCGCGTGCCGCGCACGCGCGAACGAGCCAGCACGACGGCCAGCGGCACACCGAGGATCACGCACGCCACCGTCGAGAGCAGCGCCGTGATCATCGACAGCTTGAGCGCGGCCAGCGACGATTCGGAGATCAGGAGAGACGGGAACCGGGCGACGTCCGAGCGCACGAGCAGCCCGACGACGGGCAGCACCACGAGCGCGAGCGCCACCACGGCGGGGATCCAGAGAACAAGGGGAACCCGCGAATGCGGCGGCCGTTGCTCGACCGCCGCACCGCGTCGCCCCTTACTGAGCCGGGCCAAACCCGATCTTGGTCAGCTCGGCCTTGCCCTGCGCGCCGAGCACGAAGTCGTTGAACTCCTTGGCCAGAGCGGCCTGCGGAGCGTCCTTCACGACGGCGATCGGGTAGTTGTTGATCGCGCCGGAAGCCTCCGGGAAGTCCACCTTGTCGACCTTGTCCGCGGCCGAGGTCGCGTCGGTGACGTAGACCAGGCCCGCGTCGGCATCACCCGACTGCACCTTCGCCAGCACCTGCTTGACGTCGGTCTCTTCGCTGGCCGGCTTCAGCGTCACGCCAGTGTTCGTCTCGACCTTCTTCGTCGCCGAGCCGCACGGCACCTGGGCCGCGCAGACGACGACGGTCAGGCCGGCCTTGTTCAGGTCGGCGAACGTCTTGATGCCCTTGGGGTTGCCCTTGGCCACGGCGATCGCCAGCTTGTTGGTGGCGAACACCGTCGGCTGGCCGTCGATCACCTCGCCCTGCGTGGCCTTGTCCATGTTGGCCTGGTCGGCGGAGGCGAACACGTCGGCCTTGGCCCCGTTGTCCAGCTTCTGCACGAGCGCCGACGAGCCCTCGTAGTCGAACTTGACGGTGACACCCGGGTGCGCCGCCTCGAACTCCTTGCCGAGCTCGTTGAACGACTCGGTGAGCGACGCGGCGGCGAACACCGTGAGCGTGCCCGTCGCGCTCGAGCCGGCGGGCGACGGCACCGCCGGGCCGCCGGAGCCCGGACTGGTGCTGGCCTCGTCGTTCGCGCTGCACGCACCGGCCAACAACGCGACCGCCGCTACGGCGATGGCGAGCTTCTTCATCTGTTTCCTTCCGGGGTCTCCACCACGACGGTGGTCGCCTTGACAACGGCCACCGCGAGCACACCCGGGCGCAACCCGAGCTCGCGGACGGCTTCTGAACTCATCAGTGACACCACTCGGTGCGCCCCGCACTGCAGCTCGACCTGTGCCATCACCTTGTCGGCGGTGACCTCGGTGACGAGCCCCACGAAGCGGTTGCGGGCGGAGCGGCCGACTGCCGACGGGTCCTCGGGACCGGCGGCCTGCGCGCGGGCGAACCCCGCCAGCTGGGCACCGTCGACGACCTTCCGGCCGGCGGCGTCGTCCGTCGCGGTCAACTGACCGCCGCGGACCCAGCGCCGGACGGTGTCGTCACTGACGCCGAGGAGCCGGGCGGCCTCGGACAACCGAAATTGCGGCATGGCCGGAAGATTATCGCCGCAGTTGAGGAAAAGCTACGTGAAACGTGAATTGTCGAGCACTTCGTTGTGTGACGCTTCAAGTATTGCGTTCTGGTAACGCTCGGGGTTTGCCCGGACGGTCCGCAGCCCTCGCCCGCGACCGCTGATCGAGTCGGCCGATGACCCACGTCACAGCCGGTGTGGACAGTCGGGTTCGCGCCGCAATCCGCCCCGCTGCCAGGAGTTCTGCGCCCCGTCCTGCGAGGTCGGGGGCGGTGCGGTCGATTCCGGACAGTCGCGCCGGCGCCGGCGCCGGCGCGCGAGCGGCCCGGCCGGGTCTGTGAGCGGGCGGTCACGAGGAGGTCACCGACGGCTCGCGAGAGGCCCTTCATCGGCCGACCCGGTGATAAGGACGAGTCGGCTTTTCAGGCGTTCACGAGTTAGGCTGTGCGTAATGACAGCAGTACATCTCGGGTTTCCTCGCGTCCCCGGTACACGAGGTTCGTCCGGCGCGCCCTCGGCACCCCGGCCCGATCATCCCGGCTTGCTCGACCAGTTCGGCCGCGTGGCCACGGATCTGCGGGTTTCGCTCACGGACCGCTGCAACCTGCGCTGCACGTACTGCATGCCCGCCGAAGGCCTCGACTGGATGCCCGGCGAGCAGGTGCTCAGCGACGACGAGCTGGTGCGGCTGATGCGCATCGCCGTCGAGACGCTGGGCGTCACCGACATCCGCCTGACCGGCGGCGAGCCGCTGCTGCGCCCGGGTCTGGAGGACATCGTGGCGCGGATCACCGCGCTCGAGCCTCGGCCGCGGGTTTCCATGACCACCAACGGGATCGGGCTCGCGAAACGGGCGAAGGGCCTCGCCGAGGCCGGCCTGGACCGGATCAACGTGTCGCTCGACACCGTGGATCGCGCCCTGTTCGAGCAGATCACCCGCCGCGACCGCCTCTCCCACGTGCTGGCGGGCCTCGCGGCCGCGCGCGACGCTGGGCTGGCGCCGGTGAAGGTCAACTCCGTGCTGATGCGCGGGCTCAACGACCACGACGCCGTGCCACTGCTGCGATTCTGCCTCGAAGAGGGCTACCACCTGCGGTTCATCGAGCAGATGCCGCTCGACGCGCAGCACGGCTGGAACCGCGGCGAGATGATCACGGCCGAAGAGATCCTGAGCATGCTGGGCGAGGAGTTCTCGCTGTCGCCGTTCCCGGCCGCCCGCGGCGGCGCGCCGGCCGAGCGGTGGCTGGTCGACGGCGGACCCGGCGACGTGGGTGTGATCGCGTCGGTGACCAGGCCGTTCTGCTCCGCGTGCGAGCGCACCCGGCTCACGGCCGACGGCGCGGTGCGCTCCTGTCTCTTCTCCAACGACGAGACGGACCTGCGCGCCCTCGTGCGCGCGGGCGCGCGCGATGAAGAGGTAGCGGACGCGTGGCGGGCCACGATGTGGGGCAAGCTCGCCGGCCACGAGATCAACGAAGCCGGGTTCGCGCAGCCGATCCGGCCCATGAGTGCGATCGGCGGATGACATGTCACCCCAGTCTCTGGAACCGATGACCGTGCTGGTCCGCTACTTCGCCTCCGCCCGCGCGGCGGCGGGAGTGGAAGAGGAGAAGCTGAAGCTTCCTGAGGGCTCGACCGTCGCGGACGCCGTCCGCCTGGTGCGCGAACTGCATCCGGGACCGCTGCCGCGCATCCTCGACGCGGCGAGCTTCCTGTTGAACGAGGTTGCCGTCCGTAATCAGAATCGCGCCCTCAGTGACGGAGCGCAACTCGACGTGCTCCCACCCTTCGCCGGCGGCTGACCCTCGCGAGACCCCGCCAGACCCGGCTCAGTGGCTCACTGGGCCCTTGAACCCTCCTGTCCGGCCATTTGGTCCGGACCACGCCGAGCGGCGCTCAAGGCGCCTTGAGCGGCCATTTTTGTCAATACCTACTCTCCGGAGTAGTTCGCTCACGGCGTATTCCCGGACACCCACAGAACCACTCGACGTGCACTGGCAGACTTCGCACTGAGTGGTTTAAGGTGCCCAACTCAAAGGCCGCGCGAATGGACCGTTGACGCCTTATCGACGTGATCCAAGCCTCACGATCTGTGAAATATCTCGGGCAGAAAACGGGCAGATAACGGCCCTCTGACCTGCGCAAACATGCCGATCGCGAGAGGTTGCGTGCTGTTACTGTGACGTAGGTCACATGCCGAATGATTTCCGATCACGGCTCTCATTACGTACCGTCGCTTTTCGGTTGGCCCCGACCAACCGAGCAAGACCGGGAATCCGTAGTGCCTAGCCCTGTCCAGCGGATCCCCGGACCCATACCCCGAGCGAAAGCATTTCCGGACAGGGACGAGGGGACGAAGACCGCGCGTCGTGCGCAGTCCGCGTCTGCCGCCCGGCAACGGGCGGACGGGCTCCCAACCCGGCCCTCAGCCTTCGGGCTCGTAGGCGCAGGAAAACCGAGAAGTATTCTCATGTCTTACCGAGGCAAGCACCGCAAGATGTCCGCCGCCACCCGCACCATCGCCCGCGTCGCTGTCGCGGGTATCGCGGTCGGCGCGCCCATCGCGATCGCCGCGACCCCCGCGTCGGCGACCAACTGGGACGCTGTCGCGCAGTGTGAGAGCAGCGGCAACTGGAACACCAACACCGGCAACGGCTACTACGGCGGCCTGCAGTTCACGCAGAGCACCTGGAAGGCCTACGGCGGCACCGGCAGCGCGTCGAGCGCTTCCCGTGAGCAGCAGATCGCCGTGGCCGAGCGCGTTCTCGCGGGTCAGGGCGGCGGCGCGTGGCCGAACTGCTACGGCAAGGGTGCCGGCGGCTCGACCGCCGCGCACAAGTCGACGAAGTCGACCAAGTCGACCTCGAAGTCGACTGCCAAGAAGTCGACGACCCCCAAGAAGAGCACGAGCGCCCCCAAGAAGGTCGCCAGCACTCCGGTCACCGGCGTGCCGAGCTCGAACCCGAACGGTGACTACACCGTCGTGTCCGGCGACAGCCTGTCGAAGATCGCCAAGCAGCTCAACGTTCAGGGTGGCTTCCAGAAGCTGCAGACCCTGAACAAGTCCTACATCCCGAACCCCGACCTGATCCTGGTCGGTCAGAAGATCGCCACCAAGTGACTCCTGACCTCCTCGTGAGGTCGTGAAGTCCTTCAGGGCGCAGCGTTCGGTTGGCTGTGATCCGACGAAAGGGCCCCACCGCGAATTTCCCCCGGCGGTGGGGCCCTTCGTGGGGTCTGACGAACGGCCATTGCCGCAGCGGATCAGGGTGAGTTGACCCATTCGTCGGAGCCGTCGGTGAAGTGCTGGTGCTTCCAGATCGGGAGCCGGGCCTTCACCTCGTCGACGAGCTCCGCGCAGGCCGAGAAGGCCTGGCCGCGGTGTTCGGCGGCGACAGCGCACGCCAGCGCCACGTCGCCGATGGCGAGCGGACCGACGCGGTGGCTCACGGCCACGGCGCGGACACCCGTCCAGCCCGTGGCGAGCTCGGTGACGACCTGGGCGAGCACCTCGCCCGCGGTGGGGTGGCCTTCGTAGACGAGGTCGAGCACGCCCTTGCCGCCGTCGTGGTCGCGCACGACCCCGCCGAAGGTGACGACGGCGCCGGCCGCGTCGTCCTCCACGAGGCGGGCGTGCTCGTCGACGGACAACAGCTGGTCGCTGACCTCCGCGCGGAGGATGCGGACCGCGGGTGTGCTCGGGGTCTTGGCTTCGAGCGGATCCGCCGGCAGCGAGTCCGCGGCGAGTGCGTCGGCGACGGACGCCGAGTTCTCCGTGGACTCAGCGGCTTGTTCGGCCTTGGCCAGCTCTTCTGAAGCAGGTCGTGGGTGGTCGCCGCCGGCGAGCTGGTCCACGGCGTGGTCGAGGATCCCCTCCAGCACGCCCAACCCGTCCTTCACGCCGCCGCGCGAGCCGGGCAGGTTGACGACGAGCGTGCGGCCCGCGACACCCGCGAGGCCGCGCGACAACACGGCCGTCGGCACGTGCGGCAGGCCCGCGGAGCGAATCGCGTCCGCGACGCCCGGAAGCTCGTAGTCCAGCACTTCGCGCGTGACGTCCGGAGTGCGGTCCGTCGGCGAAATGCCCGTGCCGCCTGTGGTCAGGACCACCGCGACGCCCTCGGAAACCGCCGCGCGCAAGGCGATCCCCACCGGTTCGCCGTCCTCGACGACCACCGGGCCGGGCACCGCATAACCGCGCGCCGCGAGCCACTCCACGAGCACCGGCCCGGTTTTGTCCTCGTAGACGCCCTTCGCGGCGCGGTTGGACGCCACGATCACCCGTGCCTCGCTCATGACTGCCGCTCCCACGTGCCGGTCTTGCCGCCGTCCTTGCGGATCAGCCGGACGTTGTCGAGCGTCGCGGCCGGATCCACGGCCTTGATCATGTCGTGCAGCGTGAGCCCCGCGACCGCGACGGCCGTGAGGGCCTCCATCTCGACGCCGGTGACGTCGGTGGTCTTCGCCGTCGCGCTGATGTGGACGGCGCTCCCGTCCAGTTCGAACTCCACCTTCACGCCGGACAACGCGATCTGGTGGCACAACGGGATGAGTTCCGGCACGCGCTTGGCGCCCATGATGCCGGCGATCCGGGCCGTCGCCAAGGCGTCGCCCTTCGGTAACCCGTTGGCGGACAACAGATCCACCACTTCGGCGGTGGTGTGCACCGTGCCGCCGGCGAGCGCTGTGCGCGCGGTCGCAGTCTTGCCGGAGACGTCGACCATCCGCGCGGCGCCGGTTTCGTCGACGTGGCTGAGTTCACTCACCCCACGAGGCTATGCCAGCGGTGTCCCGGCCGACAAAAAGGCCCCGTCACCGCGGTAAGCGATGACGGGGCCTCCAGGGCCTGAGGAACTCAGCCGGCCGTGGCCTCCGCGCGGACGGCCGCCTTCACGGCCTCCGCGACGGCCGGGGCCACCGCGTTGTCGAAGACGCTCGGCACGATGAACGACGCGTTGAGGCGGCTCTGGTCCACCACGTCGGCGATCGCGTCGGCGGCCGCCAGCAGCATGTTGTCGTCGATGTTGTGCGCGGCGGCGTCGAGCAGGCCGCGGAAGACGCCGGGGAACGCCAGCACGTTGTTGATCTGGTTCGGGAAGTCGCTGCGGCCGGTGGCGACCACGGCGGCGTGCTGCTGCGCCTCGAGCGGGTCGATCTCCGGGTCCGGGTTGGCCAGCGCGAAGACCACGGCGTCCTTGTTCATCGTCGCCACCTGCTCGGCGCCGAAGAGGTTCGGAGCGGAGACGCCGATGAAGACGTCGGCGCCGACCAGGGCCTTGTGCAGCGTGCCGGCCTGCTTGTCGCGGTTGGTGTGGTTCGCGATCCAGGTGAGGTTGTCGTCGAGGTTGCCGCGGTCCGGGTGGACGATGCCGTCGATGTCGGCGGCCACGATGTCACCCGGGTTCTTTTGCAGCAGCAGCCGGATGATCGCCGAGCCGGCCGCGCCGACGCCGCTGACCACGATCTTGCAGTCCTCGATCTCCTTGCCGACCACGCGCAGCGCGTTGCGCAGTGCCGCGACGACCACGATCGCCGTGCCGTGCTGGTCGTCGTGGAACACCGGGATGTCGAGCTGCTCACGCAGGCGCGCTTCGATCTCGAAGCAGCGCGGCGCGGCGATGTCCTCGAGGTTGATGCCCGCGTAGACCGGCGCGATCGCCTTGACGATCTTGATGATCTCCTCGGTGTCCTGCGTGTCCAGGCACACCGGCCACGCGTCGACGCCCGCGAACTTCTTGAACAGCGCGGCCTTGCCCTCCATCACGGGCAGCGCGGCGGCCGGGCCGATGTTGCCGAGGCCGAGCACGGCCGAGCCGTCCGTGACCACGGCCACGGTGTTGCGCTTGATGGTCAGGCGGCGCGCGTCCTCGGGGTTCGCGGCGATCGCCTGGCACACGCGGGCGACACCCGGCGTGTACGCGCGGGAGAGGTCGTCACGGTTGCGGAGCGCTACCTTGGGCGTGACCTCGATCTTGCCGCCGAGGTGGATCAGGAACGTCCGGTCGGAGACCTTGCGGACCTTCACGCCCGGCAGCGAGTCGAGCGCCTGGGTGATGTCCTGCGCGTGGTTCTCCGACAGCGCGTTGGCACTGATGTCGACCACGATCGTGTCGGCGTGCGACTCGACGACGTCGAACGCCGTGAGCACCCCGCCGACGCGGCCGACGGCGGTGGTGAGGTCACCGGCGGCCGTGGAGGAAGCCGGGGCCTCGACCCGGACGGTGATCGAATACCCGGGACCGGGAACCGGCATGGCACTAACTCCCCGCTGGGAAACCTGTGGCTAGGACACTTCGAACACTAGCCCCGTGACCGCCGCCACCTGACCCCAACCGGGTGACCGACCAGTAACTACGGTCGTTTCCCCAGAAGTGGGGAATCAGCGGTTGATTTCCGTCTCCGGGTGCACGTAGGGCACCGAGTCGAGCGGGAACGTCAGGTCGCCGAACGGCGACAGCGCGCCCTGACGGTCGGACGCGAGCTCCGACACGGGGTGCTCACCGTCTTCCGCCGGCCAGGTGGGGTCGATGCCCTTTTTCCTGCCGTTCTCGCCCTTCGCCACAACGCCCTCCATTGACCTGGTGCCGTCGGTTCGCCCACAGTCTGCCCGAACACCCCCGGCGCCCGCTCACCCGCCCGGTATCCTGGACGTCTATGCCCGCGACCTCTCTGGCGGACTGGCTGCGTGCGGAGTCCGACGACGCACTCGCCGACCTGCTGCGCACCCGTCGCGATCTGTCGACCCCGCCGCCTTCCGACACCACCGTGCTGGCCACGCGCGCCGGCACACCGGGCTCCGTCGCGCGAGCTTGCGAGGACCTCGACACGTTCACGTTGGCGGTGCTCGACGGCCTGCTCGTGGCGGGAGCGGACACCGCGCCGGTTTCGCTGGCTTCGGTCGCGGCACTGGTCGGAACAGACATTTCGGGCCCGCTGACGCGGTTGCGTGCGCGGGCGCTGGTGTGGGGCACGGACGACGAGCTGCGGGTGCCTCCGGCGGCGCGTGACGCGCTGGGGCCGTTCCCGGCGGGCCTCGGGGCGCCGTCGCCGGCGTTGGCGGCTTCCGACTTGGCGGCGCTGCTGGCGGAGGTCGGCGAGGACGAGCGCAAGGTGCTCACGGCGCTGGCCGCGGGCCCGCCGATCGGGCGCACGCGTGACGCGAGCTTCGACGTCTCGCTGTCCGACGCGGCCACGCCCGTACAGAAGCTGCTGGCGCGCTCGCTGTTGCTGCGCCGCGACGACCAGACGGTGGAGCTGCCGCGCGAGCTGGGGCTGTTGCTGCGCGGCGGGGCGGCGTTCGAGGCGGCCACACTGGTCGAGCCGAAGCTGCCCGTCCATCCACATCAGACGGACACTGTGGACTCCACGGCGGCCGGCGAGGCGATGGAGTTGTTGCGGCAGACGGAGACACTGCTGCGTTCCTGGTCGGCCACACCGCCGCCCGTGCTCAAGTCCGGCGGACTGGGCGTGCGGGAGCTGCGGAAGATGGCGAAGGACCTCGAGTCCGACGAGGCGCGCGCTTCCTTCGTCGCGGAGCTGGCCGTGGGCGCCGGCTTGGTGGCCGACAGCGAGGCGACGACGCCCGAGTGGGTGCCGACCACGCTCACGGATTCGTGGCTCGCGTCGCCGACGGTGCAGCGCTGGATGACGCTCGCGCAGGCGTGGCTGGAGCTGCCACGGCTGCCCGGGCTGGCCGGCGGGCGGGACGCGAAGGACAAGCCGATCGCGCCGTTGTCGGAGGATCTGCGTCGCCCGCTGGCGCCGGTTGCGCGCCGTCGGGTGCTGGTTGCTCTGGGGGATCTGGCGCCTGGCTCCGGCGTGAAGAGCGTGGACGAGCTGGTGGCCGTGCTCGCGTGGCGCGCGCCGCGGCGGGGCGGACGGCTGCGTGACGAGACCGTGCGCTGGACGATGGCCGAGGCGTCGGCGCTGGGCCTGGTCGGCCTGGGCGCGCTGACCACCGCCACTCGGCTGCTGCTGGAGGACGACCGCCCCGGCGCCGTCGAGGCGATGCACGACGCGCTGCCCAAGCCCGTCGACCACGTGCTGGTGCAGGCGGACCTCACGGTCGTCGCGCCGGGACCGCTCGAGCCCGAGCTGGCGACCGCCATGGCCGCCGTCGCCGACATCGAGTCGGCCGGGCACGCGACGGTCTACCGCGTCACCGAGCCGACCGTGCGCCGCGCCCTCGACACCGGCCGTACCGCCGACGAGCTGCACGCGCTGTTCCGCTCCAAGTCCGCCACCCCCGTGCCGCAGTCGCTCACGTACTTGATCGACGACGTCGCCCGCCGCCACGGCCGCCTCCGCGGCGGCGCCGCCGGGTCGTTCCTTCGTTGTGACGACGAGGCCTTGCTGGCCGAGGTCCTCGCCCACCCCGTCGCCGCGGAGTACGACCTGCGCATGATCGCGCCGACGGTCCTCATCAGCCCCGTGCCGCTCGGCGAAGTCCTGGAAGCCTTGCGCGGCGCGGGTTTCGCGCCCGCCGCCGAAGGCCCCGACGGCCGCGTCGTCGACATCCGCCCGTCCGGCCGCCGCCTCCCCGCGCGCGCCCGCGCGGCCCGCTCGCGCCCCGGCGAGCAGGCCGTCCTCACCGACGACCAGGCCACGCGCATCGTCGCCAACCTCCGCGCCGGCGACGCGGCCACCGCCCGCCGCCGCGGCTCCGCCGTCCGCGCCCACTCCGGCGGCGGCGCCGACACCACCGCAACACTGGACCTGCTCTCCCGCGCAACCCTCGAACGCCGCGAAGTGTGGATCGGCTTCGTCGACTCCCGCGGCACGGCCAGCCAACGCGTCGTCCGCCCGGTCCGCGTCGGCGGCGGCGTGCTGGAGGGGACGGATCACGAGCGGTACCCGTTGCACCGGATCACTTCGGCCGCGTTGGTGGAGGAGTAGGTCCTCCACCGTCCTCAGAGGTTGCGCCGCCCTGCCTCACGCGGATGGTCTGCCCCGTCCGAGCAGTCGGCTCAGTTCGCCGGCGAGGGCGACCGATGCCTCGATCTCGGCCTTGCGGATGGACACGCTTTCCACCAGGAAGCCGAAGGGCAGACCGAGTTTGCGGCAGAAGGCGGTCAGGTCGCGGGCGGTCGTCAGGCAGTGCTGGTAGGACTCGGCCAGTGTGTCATCGGCATGACGCAGGGAGTTTTCCAGCCAGCGTGGGACGTGGACGCCAAGCCACTTGAGGAAGGCCAGCGTCTTCACCGAGCCGCACACCGAGAGTGTGAACACGACGGGCTTCGGTTCCAGCTGCTGCTCGCGGCAGGCGTAGTAGTAGTCGGAGACCATGCTCTTCGCCGCGTCGGAGCTGTAGATCACCTGCGAAATGAAGTACGCGCAGCCCGCCTGCTGCTTGGTGATCAGTCGCCGGTGCTCGTCGGGGCGTTCGGTGATGGCGACGCCGCCGAGCAGCAGGTCCGGGCGGGCGTCCCGGCGCAGCGCCTGAGCCTGGGACAGGCGGGTCCGCACCTCCTTGTCCCTCGAAGACGCGCCGACGAACACAGTGAGCACGCGGTCAGAGTCGGCTGTCTGCAACCAGGTCCGCAGGTGCGCCTCGGTGTACTTGCCCACGCAGCGGTAGACGACCGCCGGCCGGTGCCACTCGCCGAGGTATTCCGCGTGGTACACGGCGGGATCAAGGGTCGGCAGGTAGGGGAACGGCCGCTCCGCCGGGTTGCGGTCGCTCTCGTCGTCGATGTCGTACAGCGCCAGACCGTCGACCTCGAGGGAGTCCAACCGCGCCAACGTCGCCGCGGTGATCTCCCGGATCCGCTCGGGATCGGTACTCAGACGGGGCGGCGTGATGCCGAACAGCAGGATCTCACTGCCGGCTTCGGTCACCAGCGTCCGGAGAGCGGCGCTGTCGCTGTGGTCCACCATGCGCGGAAGCTAGCAGCTTCATCCGTCGGACGGCGCTCCCCCGTCAGAGGTTGCGCAGGCCCCGCAGGACACGCTCCATGAAATCGCGCGAGGAGCGGTCGCCCAGGACGAGTTCGGTTTGGTGGATGAGGACCAGGCCGATGTCGGCCATGTCGCCGACCAGGATTTTCACCACGCCGAGGGGCAGGTGGAGGTGGGCGGCGATCTCGGCGACCGAGCGGGTGTCCAGGCAGAGGTCGCAGATGCGGCGGTGCTCGATGGAGCGCACGCCCCGGTAGCGGCGGCCGTCGTCGCTGGTGGAGACGAGGGCTTCGAGGGCGAGGTTGTGGTCGGAGCGGGTGCGGCCGCGGGTGCGGGCGTAGGGGCGGACGCGGGATTTGGCCGGTTTTGCCACCGGGGGCACGTCTTCGCGAGACCACGTCTGCTCGGACTCAGGTGAGTAGGGCTCGGCCGCGTACTGATCCTGGTGTGCCGCAACGGGTTCAGGCGCGTACTGCTCAGCCTCGGACTGGTGCGCGGCACGCTCGGGCGATTCCTGCTCAGCCGGGTACGAGTCAGGCGAGTACGGCTCAGCCGGGTACGAATCATGCTGCGGCACAACGGTTTCGGGCGCGCGGCGGCGGCCGGTGGTGCGCTCCGGGGGTTCGGCGAGGCGGTGCTGGGCGTCGGCAGGCGGGAGGTAGCCGACGTCGGCCGGGGTGGGGCGGTAGGGCCGGTCGCGGTCGGCGGTGTCGACGGCGGCGCGGCGGCCGCGCAGGTCCGAGTGCGAAGGCGCCACGACGGCGTGGCGGCCGGTCGACTCGGAGGCGGGCGCTTCGAAATAGCCCGAGGAATACTCGGTGGCAGACGTCTGGTGGTGCTCGGCGGGATACGACGCCGGTGCGGCAGAACGGTTGTAGTCCGTCGGATAACCGGCATCGGAAGCAGGAAGCTGGTGGTAGCCGGAGGGGTACGGCTGAGCCTGCTGATACCCGGAGGCGTGAGGATCCGAAGCGGGAGCCTGGTGATAGCCGGAGGGGTACGGCTCAACCTGCCGGTGTCCCGAGGCGTAAGGATCCGAGGCGGGAGCCTGCTGATACCCCGAGGCGTAAGCATCCGAAGCGGAAGTCTGGTGGTACCCCGAGGCGTAAGCATCCGAAGCGGGAGCCTGCCGGTACCCCGACGCGTAGTCGTCAGCAACCGGAGTCTGGTAATAACCCGAGGCGTACGCGGCATCCGTAGCAGGCGCCTGCTGGTAGCCAGCGGACTCCGGAACACGCTGGTACCCCGACGCATGAGCAGCATCCTGCTCATACCCGGCCCCACCCGCAGGCTCCTCCACCGCAGCCAAATGCCGCCGCTCCGGAGCCTGGTAATAAGCCGAGTCCTCCGGAACCTGACGGTCCTCGTGCGTCAAGTACGACTCGGCGTCGTAGTACCCCGAGGAAGTCCCGGTCTCCTCCCAGTACCCCGACTCCCCGTCCTCGACCCACTCGTACCCGTCATCGTCGTAGTGCTCAGAAGACGAAGGAGCAGCAGGAACAGGAGCAACCGGACGAACAGGAGCAGGCGGACGAACAGGAGCAACCGGACGAACAGGAGCAACCGGACGAACAGGAGCAGGCGGCGGGACAGCAGAAGCAGCGGGCCGCCGGTGCGGCAGCATCGTCTTCAGCGTGCTCAGCTCGAAATGGCTCGGCGAGTCCACGCCTTCACGGTCGGTGCCCTTGTGCAGCGCGTCCCAAGCGCCCGTGTCCTGTTCGCCGAAGCCGGAGATCCTCATGTACTAACCACGCACCCCGCCCTGGAGCTGGGCGCGCAGTTCGGGCGTGAGCTGCTGGCCGACGCGCTCCACGAGCAGCGTCATCTCGTACGCGACCGTGCCGATGTCGCACGTGGGGGCGGCCAGCACGGCCAGCGACGACCCATCGGACACCGACATCAGGAACAGGTACCCGAGCTCCATCTCGACCACGGTCTGGTTCACACCACCGGCCTCGAAACACCGCGCGGCGCCCTGCGTCAGGCTCACGAGGCCCGACGCGACGGCCGAGAGCTGCTCGGCGCGCTCCTGCGGCAGACCTTCCGACGGCGCGAGCAGGAGACCGTCGGCCGACACCAGCACGGCGTGGGCGGCGCCGGCCACCCGGCGCACGAAATCCGTGATCAGCCAGCTGAACGTGCCCTGGCCTTCCTGGCCGGAAACGGTCACTGTCCCTCCAAACTGGTCGAACACCGCCGAACACCGCCATGATCGCCGGGCGGGCGTGAAGACGCCGTTCCAGCGTATTCACCCGCCCGACACTGTCGAGCCCGCGTCGGGCGAGCACCCGTGCACTGTGCGTACCCATACGCACGCGCATCGCGCGAACCCATACGGGATCACGCATACGTGGGTCACTCGGTGGTGGCGCCGGCAACTGTGCGCAGCGGGGTGTCTGCGCAGGTCACCGGCCGTTCGGCTGCCCGTTCGGGCCTCGCCGGCCCCGACCGTACCGAAGAGCGGGCGGGGAGCCCTACCCCGGTCGGAGGCACCACTCCCCGAAGCGGGTGAAGCACGTGGAGTTCACTCCAACGGCCGCACCCGGTTTCGGGTACTGGGGTTCTAGCCTGCCCTCAGTGCCGTGTCGTGAGCGATGGCGTGCTGCACGACCGAGATCAGCACCTGCTTGGCGGAGTCACGCTCGCGCGCGTCGCAGGCCATGATCGGCACCGACGGGGAGATCGTCAGCGCGTGCCGGACGTCTTCGATCTGGTGGTGCAGCAACCGGTCGAAGCAGTTGATCGCGACCACGTACGGCAGTTTCCGGTTCTCGAAGAAGTCGATGGACGGGAACGCGTCGGCGAGCCGCCGCGTGTCCACCAGCACCACGGCCCCGATCGCACCGACGGCGAGGTCGTCCCACATGAACCAGAACCGGTGCTGGCCCGGCGTGCCGAACACGTACAGCACGAGGTCCGAGTCGAGCGAGATCCGGCCGAAGTCCATGGCGACCGTGGTGGTCGTCTTGTTCGGCGTGGCCGAAGTGTCGTCGTGGCCGACACTCGCCTCGGTCATCATGGCCTCGGTGGTCAGCGGGTCGATCTCCGAAATCGCCCCGACCATTGTCGTCTTGCCCGAACCGAACCCACCCGCGACCACGATCTTGGCCGACGAGGTCGGACCTGTCACCTGCGGTGTGTTCGCGTCGGAGTCAAATTCTCCGAAGCCCACTGAGCACCCTTTCCATGAACTCGATACTGGGGCGGTCGCCCGAGGAAGTGCTGCTGGTGGTGTGCACCAGCACCAGTCCGAGACCCGCCACGTCACCAATGAGCACCCGCACGACGCCGAGCGGCAGGCGCAGAAGCGCCGCCACCTCCGCGACCGAGCGGGTGTCGATGCACAGATCGCAGATGGACCGGTGCTCGGGCACGCGCACGCGGTCCAGCACGCGCCCCTGCTCGCTGGTCGAGACCAGGGCCTCGATCGCGAGGTCGTAGGTCGGCCTCGTCCGGCCGCGCGTGCGGAAGTACGGGCGCACGAGCCCGGACGTCTCCACCTCGGCCGCCGGAGGTTCGTCCACGTACTCGCCCGCGGCCTGCTGCGGCAGGGCTTCGGCGAGCTCGTTGGACGACGGTCCCGGCGAGCCGTCGCGCTGCGCGCTGAACGCCGCGAACTCCGCGGAGTCGTACAGCGGCCCGCTCGCGCCGCCGAACAGCTCGGCGCCCGGACCGCCCAGGAGGCGGTCGCGGTACTCGCCGGTGATCGGCTGCTGCCCGGCATTGGAGTCCGTCAGCCAGTTCGGCGGCTCCCGCACCGGATCCGCGTCGGATCCCGTGGCGCGCCGGGCGCGCCACTCGCGGTCCACTCGGTCCCGGAAGGACTTCCAGTCCTCCCGGCCTTCGTCCCGCTCGGCCCAACCGCCGGTGAAATCGTCACCGAGCCGGCCATCGCCCCTCAAGCGCCCGTCGTCCACGGTCTGCTCCTGAAGTTCCCGATCCGCCTAGCGGCGGATCGCAGCGCCCTGCAGTTGCGCGCGCATTTCCGGCGTCAGCTGCTGGCCGACTCGTTCGACCAGCAACGTCATCTCGTATACGACGAGACCGATGTCGCTGTCCGGCGCGCCCAGCACCGCGAGGCACGAGCCGTCGGAGACCGACATCAGGAAGAGGAAGCCGTTGGCCATCTCGACCACGGTCTGCGCGACCGGGCCGCCTTCGAACACCTTCGCCGCGCCGCGCGCCAGGCTGGTCAGCCCGGAGGCGACCGCCGCCAGCTGGTCGGCCCGGTCCTTCGGCAGCCCTCGCGAAGCCGCGAGCAGGAGCCCGTCGGCCGAAACGACCACCGCGTGGGCCGCGCCCGGAACCCGGTGGACGAAGTCCGTGATCAGCCACGCGAAGCTGCCCGCCACGCCGCCGCCGGCCCTGCCGTTCGGCTGCGCCGAGCCGCCCCCCGGCTGCACTGCACCCGCCCGTGTCACTGTCGCTCCTCACTGCTGTCGCTCACATACCCGGACCCGGTGACTCGTACGCCTTCGTCGTCGAGCCGGGCTTCGTCGGCCGGCCGTTCCTTCAAACTGTGCCGTCCGGAGGTGTACCCACGCTGGAAGCTTGCCATCCTGTTGCGGGCCGCGGCGGCCGAGCGGGTGATAGCACCCGTTCCGGGCAGACCGGAAGTCGCGTCGGTGAACGAATTGTGCTGGTCATCCGGTGCGGAGTCACCGCCGATCGAGCCCGGCACGAGGTACGCGTTGGGCACCCGCTTGGGCAGGCCCGCCGGCGTGATCTCCTCGGCCTTCTTCTCCAGCAGCGACTGCGCGGCCTGCCAGCCCTCGTCCGACGCGCTGCTCCAGCCGTCGTCGGAACCGGGGTAGAGAGGCGTTGCTTCGATCGGCTCCTCCTCACGGCTGTCGAAGGCGCCGCCGATCCCGGCCGGCTCGTCAGCCGCCACCGAGGCAGCCGAGAACCCGTTGGCCGCTGCGGCCTCGCGGGCCCCGGCGGCTTCCGGTTCGACCGGAGCCTCGGCCGGAGCCGCTTCGGCTGCCGGGGCGCCGAGCTCGTCGGCCGCACCGGGTTCACTGTCGTCGCTGCCCTCGCTGAACCACCGCGAAAGCACCGACTGGTAGATCGGCAGGCGCCGCGTGGGCACGTCGTCCTCAAGGGCCGACGCGCCGTCGTCCACGGCCGGCTCCTGCCGCTGCGGCTCCTCCGGCGCGACGTACTTCGGTTCGCGCTTCGGGAGCACCAGCGGCGGGAACTGGGTCTCCGCCAGGCTCGCACCATCCCCGTTGGGCTGCTGGGTGAGCGGGGCGAGATCCTCCGCCGTCGGCCACGCCGGCACCTCGGGCAGCGACGCCTCCGGGCTCAGGAACGGCCCGGCAGCGCGGTTTCCGGCCACGAGGTCGTCGAGGCTGATCGGCTGGTCGAGCGGCACGAGGCCACCATTGGACTGCGCCGGCACGGCCGGTGCGGGCGGAGCCGCGGGCGGTGCCGAAGGGGGCGGTGGCGTCGAGTCGAACTGCGAGTCGAACTGGTCGAACTGCTGCCGGTTGCCCGGCGGCAGGCTCGGGTGCGAGACCTCGTTGCGGTTCAGCGGCGGCGGCGTGTGGCGCGGCATGGGGTTGGCCACGCGCACCTGCGTGAGCAGCTCGGCCGGCACCACCACGCGGGCGATCACGCCGCCCTCGATGTCCTCGTTCTCGCGTAGCCGCACCTCGATGCCGTGGCGCTGGGCCAGGCGCGCGACCACGTACAGACCCATTCGCCGCGTCACCGACACGTCGAGGTCCGGCGGGTCGGCCAGGCGCTGGTTGACCTCCGCGAGGCGGTCCTCCGTCATGCCGACACCGTGGTCGGTGATCTGGATGGCCAGGGCCTTCTTGCGAGTCACCACAGCCCGCACTGTGACCTTCGTCTCCGGTTCGGAGAAGTAGGTCGCGTTGTCGAGCAGTTCGGCGAGCACGTGCACGAGGTCGTGGATCGCGAGGCCCTGCACGGCGACCTCGGGGACGATGCCGACCTCGATGCGGGCGTACTGCTCGATCTCCGACACCGCGGCGCCGATCACGTCGGCCGCCGGCACCGGCTTGGGCACGGACTTCGCGAGACCGGCGCCCGAGAGCACCAGCAGCGACTCACCGTTGCGCCGCAACCGGGTGGCGAGGTGGTCGAGCTCGAACAGGCTCGCCAAGTGGTCCGGGTCCTGCTCGTCGGCCTCGAGCCGGTCGATCACGCCGAGCTGGCGTTCCACCAGCCGCTGCGACCGCCGCGAGAGGTTCACGAAGATGCCGTTGACGTTCTCGCGCAGCAGGGCCTGTTCGGCGGCCATCTTCACGGCCTGGCCGTGGACCACGTCGAACGAGCGCGCCACTTCGCCGATCTCGTCGCGTGAGGTGACCGGAACCGGGTCGACGGCCTTCTTGGAGGCGTTGACCGGATCCGGATCGTCCAGAATGGACTGAACCGTCTCCGGCAGCCTCGTGTAGGCCACGTCGAGCGCCGTGGTCCGCAGCACGCGCAGCGGCCGCAGCATCAGGCGGGCGATCACGAGCATGAGGATCAGCGCCGCGATGAGCGCCGCGAGCACGATCACACCACCGACCCACGCCGAGCGCACGGCCGAGCTGGCCAGGTCGTCGGCTTGGGTGCGCAGCTGCGTGAGCAGGTTCGTCTCGACCGCGCGCATCTTGTCGGAGGCGACGGTGCTGTCCTGCCCGAGCTGCGTCGGGTCGATGTTGAGCGCTTCGCCTTGCTGCGCGAAGGAGAACGCCTGCGTCTGGATGCGGCGCCGGTCGTCGACCTCCGGGCCCGAGACGGTGTCGGAGTACAGCTGCACCTGGTCGTCGGTGGCGTTCGCGAGGAACGCCGCGATCGACGCGTCGCCACTGGCTTCGGCGGCGCGCGTCTCGTCGAGGAGGTCGCCGGGGAAGCCGTTGCGGAAGGCCGCGATCTCCAGGGCCGTGTCGCCGCGGAGCGTGAACTCCTTGGCCTCGCTGATGGCCTGGGTGCTGTTGCCCAGGCGCAGCAGGTCCCGGTCGGTGACCGCGGTGGTCACCTCGCGGCCCAGCTGGATCAGCGAGTTGAGGATGGAGGAATAGGTGTCCAGCACCGCGACGTCCGAGTAGGACGAGGAGCCCACGGCCGCGCGCAGCGGGCGCAGCGCGTCGAGGCGCTGGATTCCGCGGGCGTACCGATCAGCGGTGGCCTGGTCATCTGGATTCAAGTTGACCAACGAGTTGCGCAGGTCCTCGACGTCGTGGTCGACCTTCGCGATCTGCGCGTCGAGCCCGGTCTGGCGCAGCGCGTCGCCGGAGGAGATCCGCGCGACGGCGAGGCTGCGCTCGCCCTGCAGGTCGTGGATGACCGCGGTCACCTTGCCCGCGAACGCGACCTGGTCCGCGGTGTGGCCGAGCTGCACGGCCTGCTGCGCGTCGTCCGCCACCCGCAACGCGCCGAGCACCAGCGCGGTGAGCGTCGGGATGATCAGGATCAGGGCGAGCTTCGAGCGAAGCCGCCAGTTGTTCAGCGCGAAGACCGAACCCCGTCGTGCGGGATTCGCCCCACCTTCGCGCGCAGGGGCCCCTCCCACCCCCGCGGTGTCTTCGTTCGGCACCGCCGCACCACCATCTTCGTCGGGGCCCGAGGGACCCTGTGAGTTGAAGCCTGTCGTGCCCGCGACCACTACCCGCACGCTCCCGGCAGGCCGCCCGGCACCTCAGCGGCCCGGTGGGCCTGGGCCATTACACCCTTTCGGGGGAAAAGATCCACTTCCAGGTGCGGTTTCGCGCCGCCCTGGACGCGGAATCGGTTCAGTACTTGCATGGCGTTCGGTCCCCGCACTGGTCGATCACTGGTCCAATAGGCCTAAGCCACCAGTCCGCCGACGAGTGCCGGCCTGCGCAGAGTGCCTCTCAGCGAGGCTGACTCTCACTACATCGGTGGTCCACACCTCACACTGCCGGAGCAGAGGGTAGCGAACGACTCGGTGATTTGTAACCCTCTTGACAGCCGATCCAGAACACCCAAGTAGCGGATCAAGCCGATTCGTAGTTGGCTCCGACGTGCCGGATGATCTTCAACTCGACCACCTCGATCCCCTGATCGAGTGATTCACGCCACTGTCGGACCGTTGATGAACACCCATTGTGATGGATGCGGCGCTTCTCTACAGTAGCCGCGTGACTCCGGACAATGAGCCACACCCACCAAACCCAGCACGGTCAACACCCATGTGACCTCATTCTCCAAGGAGTGGCATTGTTTGAAACAGCCGGGAGCAGCCAGGCAAGACTCGGGCGCCGTGGCTTCCTCTCCCTCGCCATGGCGAGCGGCGTCGCACTGACCGCGAGCGGCTGCGGCCTGCTCGGGGGTTCGGACGACTCGGGCAGCACCAACGGCGCGTCGGGGCTCGAGAAGACGAAGATCAAGGTCTCGATCATGCCGACGATCGACGTCGCGCCGTTCCACCTCGCCGTGCAGAACGGCTACTTCAAGGACGAAGGCCTCGAGGTCGAGTCCGTCGACGCCGCCAGCGGTGACGCCTCCGTGACGAAGCTGATGTCCGGAGAGGTCGACATCGCGTACGCGAGCTACACGCCGTTCTTCATCGCGAAGAGCAAGGGCAACGCGGACATCAAGTTCGTGTCCGACGCCTCCTCCGCCGGCCCGAAGAGCACCGAGATCGTGGCCATGCCCAACGGTTCGGTGAAGAGCGTGCGCGACCTGGCGGGCAAGAAGATCGCCATCACCGCGCAGAACACCATTTGCGACACCCTGACCAAGTCCGTGATGCGCGACAACGGCGTGGACTTCTCCAAGGTGCAGTGGGTTTCCCTGCCGTTCCCGAGCATCGGCGCGGCCGTGAAGCGCGGCGACGTGGACGCGGGCTTCCTCACCGAGCCGTTCATCACAGGGTCGGCGAAGACCAACGGCACGGTGCCGATCATCGACACCGCGACCGGTGCCACGCAGGACTTCCCGACCGCGGGCTACGGCTCGCTGGGCAAGTTCACCTCGTCGAGCCCGAAGACCGTGGCGGCGTTCCAGCGGGCGATGCTGCGCGCCACCAAGGAATCCGCGGACCGCTCGAAGATCGAGCCGCTGATGGTGCAGTTCTCGAAGGTCGACGAGGCCACCGCCTCGCTCACCGCACTGCTCACCTTCCAGTCCACTCTGGACGCCCGTCGTCTGCAGCGCGTGCCGGACCTGCTGCAGCAGTTCGGGTCGATCCCGGCCAAGATCGACGTCGCGCAGATGATCGTGGCACAGCCGAGCGCTTCCTGACGTGCGACTCGTTCGGAACCTGGTCGGCCTGCTCGGCTTCCTCCTGATCTGGGAGGTCGTCGTGCGGGCCGGCCTGATCGACCAGAACGACGTGCCGCCGCCCACGATCGTGTTCGCGCGCATCGGCGAGCTGTTCGGCGACGCCGAGTTCGTGCGTGACGTGATCGCGTCCGTGCTCGCGTGGCTGATCGCGATGGCCATCTCCATCGTGATCGCGGTGCCGGCCGGGCTGGTGCTCGGCAGCGTGCGCTGGCTGCGCGACGCGACCAAGGCCATCGTCGAGTTCCTCCGGCCGATCCCTTCGGTGGCCTGGATCCCGCTGATCCTCATCGTGGTCGGCGGCGGGCCCGAAGCGAAGATCACGCTCGCGGTCTACGCGGCCGTGTGGCCGATCCTGTTCAACACGATCTACGCGATGGCCGAGATCGACCCGGTGCTCATCGAGACCGCGCGCTCCTACGGCACGCCGAAGTCGCGGCTGCTGACCTCGGTGGCGCTGCCGCACGCGGCGCCGTTCGTGTTCACCGGCATCCGGATGTCGGCGGCGATCTCGCTGATCCTGGTGATCAGCACGGAGTTCCTCGCCGGCGCGAAGCTGGGCATCGGGCAGTTCGTGCTCGAGGCGTCGTCCGGCTCCGGGCGGATGGACCTGGTGCTCGCGGGCACCGTCGTGGCCGGGGTGCTGGGATACCTCGCCAACGAAGGGCTCGAGCGGCTGGGCAAGCGGCTGTTCCGCTGGAGCAGCAACGACGAAGGGGACGTCGCGTGACCGTCGTCGGCAAACCGGTAGCCGCCGCGCGCGGCCGCGTGAGCCGCGGCCTGAGCGGCTTCGCGCGCAAGTGGCTGCTGTTCGTGGTGCTCGTGGTGATCTGGCAGGTCATCACGCAGTTCACGGAAAGCGTGTTCTTCCCGCCGCCCACCAAGATCGTCGCGGCGGCGGTGAAGCTGTGGTTCTCCGGCCCGGCCTCGCACGTTTTCCTCGGCCAGGCGGTGTTCGACCACATCCTGCCCAGCCTCGCGCGGGTGCTCGGCGGCTGGCTGCTCTCGGTGGTGCTGGGTGTCGCACTGGGAACAGCGCTCGGGCGCTCGAAGACCGGCATGGACTACGTGGGCCCGCTGTTCGCGTTCTTCCGCGCGATCCCGCCGCCGGCGCTGGTGCCGGTGTTCATCGTGTTGTTCCACATCGGACCGGGGATGCAGATCGCCACGATCATCTTCGGTTCCGTGTGGCCGATCGTGATGAACACGGTGGACGGCGTGCGCTCGGTCGACAAGGTGAAGGTGGAGACCGCGCGGGCGTTCCGCACGCCGCGGTTCTACTGGATCACCACGGTCGTGCTGCCGGCCGCGATGCCGAAGATCTTCGCGGGTCTGCGGCTCTCGCTGTCGATTTCGCTGATCCTCATGGCGATCTCGGAGCTCGTCGGCTCGCTCAACGGCATCGGCTACGCGCTGATCGCCGCCCAGCGCGCGTACGACTTCGACCAGATGTGGGCGTGGATCGTGCTGCTGGGCATCCTGGGTTACGGGTTCAACGCGGCCCTGCTCGCCGTCGAGCGCCGGGTGCTCAAGTGGCAGCCCGGCCGTCACTAGAACTTTCCGGAAGGTAGTCAGAATGTCGACCATGCTCGAGGTCTCCGACCTCAGCCACCGCTACGGCACGGGCGACAAGGCGCACGTCGCCGTGAACGAGCTGTCGTTCACCGTCGAGGCGGGCCAGCTGGCGTGCATCGTCGGCCCTTCGGGGTGCGGCAAGTCGACGCTGCTGCGCGCGATCGCGGGCCTGCTGCCGCCGTCGTCGGGCACCGTGAGCCTGCACGGCGACCTGGTCACCGGCGTGCCGGACGACCTCGCCGTGGTGTTCCAGGACTACAGCCGCTCGCTGTTCCCGTGGCTGACGGTGGGGAAGAACGTCGAATTCCCTTTGCGCTGGACCAAACTCGACAAGGCCGAACGGCGCAAGCGGGCCGCTTCGGCGCTCGAGGCCGTCGGGCTGGCCGGGGTCGGGGCGAAGTTCCCGTGGCAGCTTTCGGGCGGTATGCAGCAGCGCGTGTCGATCGCGCGGGCGCTGGCTTCGCGGCCGGCGCTGCTGATCATGGACGAGCCGTTCGCCTCCGTCGACGCGCAGACGCGCTTCGAGCTGGAGGACCTGCTGCGGCGGGTGCAGCGCGAGCAGGGCACCACGGTGCTGCTGGTGACGCACGACATCGACGAGAGCGTGTACCTGGGCGACCGGGTGCTCGTGCTGTCGAAGTCCCCGGCGTCGATCGTCGCCGACCTGCCCGTGGACCTGCCGGCGGAGCGGGACCAGATCACGACGCGGGAATCCCCCGAGTTCGTGACGCTGCGCGGCGAGGTGGCTCGGTTGCTGCACGGGCCGGCTTCGGCGGCGGTGGCGGGCGAAGCCGAGCGTGAGCTGGTGGAGTCCGAGGTCGCCGAAGAGGCCGCGGTGAAGGCCGAAGCCAAGAGCTGAGGATGTTCTTGCTGAACGGGGCACCCATGCCGGGTGCCCCGTTCTGGCGTCTCAGGCCTTCGCTCGCGAGTCCGGGCCGGTCTCGTCGGGGCCGATCTCCGGCAGCGTCCGCACGCCGAGCACGTTGGCGCCCACCAGCTTGCGCGTGGCGAGGTTGCCCATCGGCATGAACGTGCTCGCCTGCACGTCGCGCCACATCCGCTCGAACGGCAGCTTCTTCGTGTACGACATGCCGCCCAGCACGTCGACGAGGCGCTGCATCACCTGCACGGCGTTGTTGGCCGCCACGTACTTCACGACCGCGCAGCGGGCGACTCCGTCCTGCACGTCGCCGGTGAAGAGGCGCCGCGACATCACGTCTTCGGCGTGGCCGCGGATGAGCGCCCGCGAGCTGTCGAGGAGGATCTGGCACTCGCCGATCACGTCCTGCAGCACCGGATCGCCCGTCTTGCCGCGCTTCTGAAGCGAGCGCACGGTCCAGTCGAGCGCACCCGCCGCGACTCCCGTGTAGACGGCCGAGAACGCCGGCATCGCCCACGACCACACGGTTTCCAGCACCCGCGCGTCGAGGTGCTTCACCGGCAGCGAGTGGACGACGGCGCTGTCCTCGACGAACACCTTGGTGAGCTCGACGTCGTTGCTCTGCGTGCCGCGCATGCCCATGGTGTCCCAGGTCTGGTGGATCCGGACCCCGGGCTGGTCGAGGGCGATCTGGCACAGCAGCAGCCGTGGGCCGCCGTCGGCGTCTTCGTAGCGCGCAGTGGTGGAACAGTGCGTGGCCACGGCGGTGTTGGTGGCGAAGCTCTTGCGGCCCGTGAGCTCGAACCCGCCTTCGACGCGGACGGCCTCGGTGTTCGAGTCCGTCATGTCGTTGCGCAGGCCGGTTTCGCTGGTGACCGACGCCCAGATCAGCTCGCCCTCAGCCGCTTTCGTGAGCAGCTCGGCCAGGCGCGGCGACTGCGTGCGCCGCCAGACGCTCGCCCACTGCCCCAGCGGCGAGAGGTGCATCGTGAACGCCAGCGCGGTGGCGCCGTCGCCCATCGCCAGGCGCTCCAGCACGGGCAGGATCTCCGGCAGGCCCGCGCCGAAGCCGCCCAGCTCCTCCGGCACGGACAGGCGCAGGAAACCCGCTTCCCGCAGGTCGTCGTAGTTCTCGTGGGGGAAGGAGTTCTCGCGGTCGTGCAGGCTGGCGCGCTCGGCGAAGACGTCGGCGAGCTTGCCGGCCTGTGCGACGAGTTCCTGCTGTCCGGGAGTCAGTAGAGGCTGCACCCGGTCATCCAAACAGCGTCACCCGGTCGGGTCAATCGCGAAGATCAATACAGTTTCTGCGGATTCGGGTCCACCTTGACGTGCACGAGCGCGGGACCGTTTTCGGCGAGGGCTTCCGCCAGCGCGTCACGCAGGTCGGCGCCTTTCTCCACGGTCCGCGCCGGCACACCCATGCTCTGCGCTAGCTGCGCGAAGTCGATGCCGCCGAGCTCGGTGCCCGGCACCTTCTTGCCACCGGCCGACTCGCCGAGGATCCGCACGGCCGCGTACTGCGCGTTGTCCAGCACCACGAAGGTGACCGGCACGTTCTCGCGCGCGGCCGTCCACAGTGCCTGCACGCAGTACATGCTGGAGCCGTCGCCGAGGATCGCGACGACCTTGCGATCGGGCCGCCCCAGCGCCGCACCGACGGCCGCCGGGAGGCCGTAACCGAGTGTCCCGCTCGCGACGGTGAGGAACCCCGTGTCGGTGGAGGTGATCGGCAGGTGGTCGTGGAGGCAGTTGCGGTGGCTCGGCGTCTCCTCGACGACGATCGCGTTGTCCGGCAACAGATCCGCGACGGTGGCGTACGCGAAGTCCGGCGAGATCGGTGTGGTTTCGGCGGGCTTGGCAGGCTTTGCCGGTGGGGCTGGGATTTCGCGGCTCTTCGCGGTGACTTCTTGGGCGAGCGCCTGGATGGCGAGCTTCGGCGTGGAGCGGATGCCGGTGCCGTTGCCCGCGCGGGCCAGGATCTGCTCGTCGTCACTCACGAGGTACAGCGGCGGCAGCGGCTCCTCCGGCTCGCCGCGGTACACGTGGTAGGTGAAGGCGGGCGCGCCCAGCACCACCACGACGTCGTGCTCGCGCAGCGCCTCGGCCACCGCCTTGCGCTCGGGCTGCAGGAAGCCGAGGAACAGCGCGTGGTCCTCGGGGAACGAGCACCGCGACGACATCGGCGCGGCCCAGACCCCGGCCTTGAGCTTCTCGGCGAGCGCGACCACGTCCGGCACGGCGCCGTCCCCGTCCACACTGGCACCGACGACGAGCGCCGGGTTTTCTGCGTGGTCCAGGGCTTTCGCGAGCTCCTGGAGCGCCGCGGGATCGGGCGCGAAGCTCTGTGTCCTCCTGCCGACGGGCAGCGGCATGGTCGCCTCGGCGTCCCAGTCGTCCACAGGCACGGAGACGAACACCGGACCCTGCGGTGCCTGCGTCGCGATGTAGTACGCGTGCGCGATCGCCGCCGGCACGTCCTGCGCCCGCGCCGGCTCGATGCTCCACTTCACGTAGGGCTTCGGGAAGTTCGCCGCCTCGACGGCCCCCAGGAACGGCTCGTCCGGCAGCAGCGAACGAGTCTGCTGCCCTGCCAGCACGATCAGCGGCGCCCGGTCGCGGAAGGCGGTGAACACGTGGCCCAGCGAATGGCCCACGCCACCGGCCGAGTGCAGGTTCACGAGCACCGGCTTGCGCGTCGCCTGCGCGTACCCGTCCGCCATCGCCACGACGGCCGACTCCTGCAGCCCGAGGACGTAGGTGAAGTCGTCGGGCCACTCGGTCAGGAACGCGATCTCCGTGGTGCCGGGGTTGCCGAACACCGTGGTCAGGCCGAGGTTCCGGAGCAGTTCCCGCGTGGCGTCGCGAATCGTGCGCATGATCCGGAGGTTATCCCGGCTCCCGGCGGGTTGTCTCACCCACCCGAGTGAACATTGGTGCCGCTCACGTAGCGCACGTCGCTCAGGCGCAGCGAGTCGTCGTCCAGGGGCAGGCCGTTGGCGGACAAGAGTTCCGCGATCGTGGCGCCCGTCAGCTCCCAGCCGAGGCCGGCGAGGTAGGGCGCGGCTTCGTTGCGCTCACCGTAGTAGCGGACTTTCGCCATGTCCGTGTCGAACCCCTGCTCACGCCAGCGTTGCGCGATCTGGTTCAGGCCGGCCTTGGTCTTCTCCTCGTCGCCCGGCTTCGGGTTGGGCCTGCTCTCCGTCGCCACGCGGCTACCCGGCGCGCTGAGCTCGGTGATGGTGTCCAGCAGCCGATCCTGCGCCTCCGGCGGCAGGTACCCCAGCAGGCCTTCGGCACTCCACGCGGTCTTTTCGGCCACGTCGAACCCGTTGGCCCTCAGCGCGGCGGGCCAATCCTCACGCAGATCAATCCCGACGGCGCGACGCTCCGCGGCCGGCTCCGCGCCGAGTTCACCCAGGGCGCGGGTCTTGAACTCGATGACGTCGGGCTGGTCGAGCTCGTAGACGACCGTCTCTTTCGGCCACGGCAGCCGGTAGGCGCGGGAATCCAGGCCCGAGGCCAGGATCACGGCTTGCTTGATGCCCGCTTTGGTTGCTTCTCGGAAGAAATCGTCGTAGAACTTCCCGCGCACCTTGGCGACATCGATCGCCACCCGCCCGACCAGGTCCCCCGGCGGCTCTTCGCCACTCGCCAGCCTCGTCAGCAGGTCGATGCCCACCGCCCGCACGAGCGGCTCGGCGAACGGATCCGCGAACAGCGCGCCGTCCTCTCGCGTCGCGATCGCCCTCGCCGCCGCGGCCATGGTCGCCGTCGCGCCCACGCTGGACGCGAGGTCCCAGGTGTCTCCGTCTTGCCGGGTGGAAGTCATGCGCCGCCTTTGTCTTTTCGGGAACTCACAAGCCTTCTCTTGCACCGGGGGCAGCCACCCGCCGACACAAACCCCCGCCCTCCCTAGGGCGCGCCCATGTCCATCCTATCGGCCACCCCCGACAAAACCGGGCCGCAAGCCGATGAGGGCCCGAGTTGTCCACAACTCCGAGTCGCTGTGGATAACCGGCCCGGAGCAAGTCACAGCTCGGCGGTCGGCAGCTCCGCAGTCAGTTCGGCGAGCACCTTCTCGACGAGCCGGATGCTCGCCGCTTCGTCGAGAGCCAACGACAGCAACGTTTTGGCAACCTCCCGGTGAGCCGCAACCTCAGCCACCTCCGACGAATACGTTCCGCCGCCAAGCTGCTCCGCGTGCACGATCGCCGGCAGATTCTCGAAGTCGAGGATCACGAAGCAACCGAGCAAGCCACGGTGGTACCCAACGCGCTCCGGCACGATGCGAAGCGTGACGTTGCGCCGCGAGGCCATCTCGATCAAGTGCCGCAGCTGCCCGATCATGGTCGCCTTGCCGCCGACCTCGTTGTACAGCGCGCTGGCGCCGATGAGCGCGGTGAACTCCACCGGGCCGCGCAGCAGCTCACGACGAGCGACTCGGGTCAGGATCCGGACATCCAGCTCATCCCGGGAGATCCGGCGGTTGTCGAGGATCACCCGCGCATACTCGCCGGTCTGGAGCAGTCCCGGAACCAGGTTCAGCTGCCAGTTGAAGATAGCGGTGGCGGTCCGTTCGTACTCCGCGTAGGTCACGGCCAAGGGCGGCGCACCGGGAACCACATTCTCCAGCCAGTTCGGCTCGCGAGCGTGGCGTGCCATCAGCACCAGGCGCTCGCGTTCTTCCACTGTCAGGCGCAGGCATCCCGCCAGAGCCCCGACTTCGGACTCTTTGGGGACACGAATCCCCACTTCCCAGTTGTGCAGGTGACCCGCCGAGAGGTGAACCAGCCTGGCCAGCTCGCGCAGGCCCATACGACGTTCCTCGCGGGCCGCCTTCAACGAAAAGCCCAGCGCACGCGCCCGAGGCGTCGCGATCAATGTCGGCATTCGCGAATTGTGCCAGCAGAACGTGGCAACTTTCGAGACCTCCTTTCGGGCCTGCTGTACCCCGCCGCAAACATCGAAGCGGGGCCCTCCCCCGAAGGAAAGGGCCCCGCCGCAACGAAAAGAAGGAAAAACTCAGCCGATCAGACCCGAAAGCCCCGTGCCCTTGAACGAGCCCCAACCAGTCACCTGGTCATAACCCGTGCCGGCCGTGAAACCGGTGGTGCCGTTGAAGGTGTTGTTGCCCGTGGTCACGTCGTGGAAGCCCGTGGAGTACGAGGAACCGTCGCCGATGCTGTAGAAGGTCGGGTTCAGGTTGCCGAGGGAGCCGCCGTGGACCTGGTTCTGCAGGGCGGTGAAGGCGGCCCACAGCGGGGCCGCGCCGGAGGTGCCCCAGACGTTGCCGCTGCTGCCCTCGCTGACGATGGTGTACGCGGAGCCCGAAGCGGCGTCGCCGGCGACGTCGGGGACCTTGCGCTTCGTGGTGCTCTGCTGCGACTGCCAGGACGGCGCGTTGAACAGCGTCGAGATGCCGCCGCCGCCGGCGCCGGCCGAGGCGCCGTCGTTCCAGGCCTTCTCGCTGCTGTAGGCGTTGGCGGAAGTCACGGTGAGCTGGGTGCCGCCGACGCCGGTGACGTTGGGGCTGGACGCCGGGAAGTCGACGGCCTTCGAAAGGCTGCCGGTCTGGCGGGCGCAGTCGGTGGTGCCGTCGTCACCGGCGGCGGCGAAGTAGCTGATGCCCTCCGCGGTGCCGGAGGCGATCGCGTTGTTCACGCTGTTGGCGGCCGACGAACCCTCGGCCGACTCGCACGAGCCCCACGAGATGGAAACGACGTTGACCCGCGCGTCGGAGGCGATCTTCTGGTACATCGCCAGCTCGCCGGCGTTGGAGTTCGGGGCCTCGTAGACGAACGAGCTCACCTTCGAAGCGAGCGCGTGCACGACCTCGATGTCCAGGTCGACCTCGACCTCGCCGTCGCCCGGGCTCGAGTCGTAGTTGGCGCCGCTCACCGGGACGGTGGTGACAGTGCCGCCGGACAGGCCGTACTTCGAGTCGTAGCTGGTGATGTCGGACTTGCGGTAGCCGTCGAACTCGACGAAGCCGACGTTCACGCCCGAGCCCGTGGCCGAGAGGCCGCTGGTGGAGTACGCGGTCTTCAGGATGCTCGGCGTCACGGCCTTCACGACCTTCGGAGCGGCGGTGGTGGCCGAGTGCTCCTTCACGGCGTGGTTGTCGAGGCCGACCACGGCCTGCACCACCGAGGAAACGGAGGCGGGCAGCGCGGGGGCGGAGTCGTTGGCGAAGAACTTGCGGCCGTTGGTGGTGTCGGTGTAATTGCCGAGGCGGGTGTGGAATGTGGATTCCAGCTGTGCGGCCGAACCGGTGAACGTGATCGCCTGCCGGTTACCGGAAACCTCGATCCCCTTCGCGCCGTTTTGTTTCAGGAATGAAACAGCCTTCGCGACGTCAGCCTGCGTTGGGCCGAATGCCGTATTGAATTGCTCCGGAGTGAGGAAGTGGTGGTACTGCGGCGAGGCCGGGTTCTGGACGTCGGAGAGGAACTGCTGGAGGGCCTGCTGGTTGTGCAGCTTGAGCGACAGGGCGGCGTTGATCTGCTGGCCAGCGTCTACATCGCCACTGCGGGCGCTCGAGGTGAGCGGCGCGGTGTTGGCACTCATGGTGATCAAGGGATCGGCGTGGGCCACGCCGGCCAGTGAAAGGCACAGCAACGCCGGCAGCGGGACCGCTGCGGCGACGAGCTTGCGCAAGCGCATGGCAATTCCTCTCAAACGGTGGGGGACCTGACCGAAACACTCCGTGCCTCGACCTGGGAAGGAGCATAAGCCGCCGAGGAACCTACTTTTGGCTGAGCTTTTCACAGTCCGTTTATGTTTCACGAGAGCAATTTCGGCAGGTTTTCGCCGCGGCCGTCCTGAAACTGTGCCGGTTTCCGTAATACACCTTAAGACGGCTTTGGGGTAGTTCTCGATCGAACACATGTTCGTAGTCCGTTCGGGTATACGGACTGTCTGAACACTGCGCATGACGGGGCCGAGCGGTACACGCGGTTCTTCGCCGAGGTGCTGACCATCCGCCGGGCGAACGCGAAGGTGCTGGCGGCGTTGCGCGAAGTGGCCGGGTACGACCGGACCATCCGCGGGTTCCACTCCGCGGACCTCGAGGAGTTCGACGAGGCCGTGCTGCGGACCGTGGAGGAGCAGCAGCGCCGCGGCGCCACCGGCGAAGACGTGGCCGCGGTCGCCGCCAGCCGGGTGATCGTCTGGGGCGGTGGCGCGGCCATCGCCCGGCACATCGAGGTCGACGACGGCAGCGGCGACGCCGCGTTCGCCCGTGAGCTCGGCCGGATCTGGTGGTCGACCACCGCCGAGCTGCTGGCCCGCGCCGGCGCCCGCGTGGTGCTCACCGGCCGGTCGGCCGAATCGCTGCGCAAGGTCGCCGACAGCCTCCCCGGCGGCGCCGAGGTCATCGCGGCCGATCTGACCGCGCCGGGCGAGGCCAAGCGCGTGTTCGAGACCACGATCGGCCACGTCGGCCGCCTCGACGTGCTGGTCAACAACGAGGGCGCCGAGAACTTCACCCCGCCGACGAGGTCACCGAAGCCGACGAGCTGTGGCGGCTCAACAGCCGCGCGCCGATGCTGCTCGCCGGCCGCGCGGCCGCGCACATGGCCGAGCACGGTGGCGGCAGCATCGTGAACATCTCGTCGGCGATCGGCAGCGACCGCGCCATCGCCGGGCAGACGCTCTACGCCGTGACGAAGGGCGCCGTCGACAGCCTGACCCGCGCGCTCGCCGCGGAGTGGGGTCCGAAGGGGGTGCGGGTCAACGCCGTGCGCCCCGCGGTGACGCGCTCGGACATGTCCGCCGCGGTCTTCGCCAACCCGGAGCTGCAGGCGATGCTGACGGCGCAGTACGCGTTGTCGCGGCTCGGGGAGCCGGAGGACATCGCGGAGGCCATCCTGTTCTTCGCGAGTCCGGCGAGCTCGTTCGTGACCGGCCAGGTGCTGAGCGTCGACGGCGGCTGGGGCGCGGCCCTGGTGCACTGACGCGGTTTCCGCCAGTCCTCAACGAACGCTCCGCGCGGCGTCGGGTCTTTCCGATGGACAATCCCGGCCCCTCGGAGCAGGCTGTCGGAGGCTCGCGAAGCGTCCCCGGCCCCTGGCTGTCGAGCGTGCTCTCCCCGCCGCGCCACCTCGGTCCGGCGGCCCGCCCGACCTGGGAACGATGTGAATGGCCACCGACGACCGCGCGCCGTCGCCGCGCCCGGACAGCCGGCTCGTCGCGGCTGCCGTGGCGGGCGATCGCGCCGCCGTGGCCGAGCTCGTGGAGTTCTTGCGTCCCTTCGTGCTCCGCTACTGCCGCGGCCGGCTCGGCCTGGCCGGCAACGCCGAGGACTGTGCGCAGGAAGTGCTGATCGCGGTGCTCGTGGAGCTCCCGCGCTATCGGTACGAGACGGACAGCTTCCTGCCGTTCGTGTTCGGCATCGCGAGGAACAAGGTCGTCGACGAGTTCCGCCGCCGTTCCCGCAACCGCGCCGACCCGTATGCCGACGCCGGCGACGAGGACCGCCCCGGCCCCGACGAGTTCGCCCAGACCGACTCGCGGCTGCAGATCGAGGAGCTGCTGGGGCATCTGGCGCCGGAGCAGCGTGAATTGCTGACGCTGCGGGTCGTCCTCGGCTACTCGGCCGAGGAAACGGCCGCGGCGCTGGGATTTCCGAGCGCCGTGGCCGTGCGCGTGAGCCAGCACCGCGCGCTCACGAAGCTGCGCCGTTTGATCCACAACGGCCCGGAGCCGACGAAGAAGGACGACTGACGCGTCAATGCGGGCTCCCGGCCCGGCGATGCGAGAGCCTTCGGATCAGCCGCACACCCAGCACGAGCGGGTGCGCCGCGATCGAGGAAACCCCTCGCCGATTCCTCGAGAGCACGCCGAACTGAATACGCACGCCCATGGCGCGCCTCCTGCACCTGCCGGACCGGAACCGATTTCCGCCGAGGTCCAGGGCGAAGCAACCGACGTTAGCGCCGAAACACCGCTGTGCACTCCACCGACCGGTCGAAACGTTTCAGCGCGTCGGCGGGTTCAGGAACAGCTCCCGCACGGTCTCCGACCGGTTCACCACATCGGCCGCCACCAAACTCAGCTTCCGGCTGTTGCCCCGCGCAAACCGCCGCAACACCGTGAACGCCTCGTCCATCTCCACGTTCAGCCGTTCCGCGATGAAACCTTTCGCCTGCTCGATCACGACCCGGCTGCTCAACGCGGTCTGCAGCTGCTCGACGAGCACCTCGTGCTGCTGGATCGAGCGGGCCTGCAGCAGGCCGATCGTCGCGACGTCGACCATGGCGCGCGCGACCTGCAGGTTCTCCCTCGAAAGCTCGCCGGGGCGGGCTGAGAAGAGGTTGAGCGCGCCGATCACCTCGGAGCGCAGCCGCATCGGCAGCGCGTGCACCGAGTGGAAACCGTGGCCGACCGCGGCCGCGGCGAAGGCGGGCCAGCCGGCGTCGTCGAGCGCGAGGTCGGGCGCGCTCACGGGGGTGTGTGTGCGGAACGCGTCGAGGCAGGGGCCCTCGTCGCGTTGCAGCTGGAAGAGCTCCAGCAGGCGTACGTGCTCGTCGGAGCTGGCCACGAGCTGCAGCCCGCCGCTCGGGCCGGCCAGCAGGATGCCGGCGGCGTCCACCGGCAGCAACGCGACGCTGCGGGCAGCGAGGAGGTGGAGGAAATCGATCACGTCGAAGTCGTCGGTGAGCGTGTCCGCCAGTTCCACGAACGTGTCCACCAGCTGCCCGTCAGCCACCCGAACCATCTCCCACCTCACCGAACGCGAGTTTCACCGAGTTCCCCCTTCTCGTTCGAACCGCAATCGTCTGTTCACCACCTCGGCGGCGAGGTCGGACAGAGGGCGCTGCTCCGCGAACGCCCTCGCCCGCAACGCGGCGAACGCGTCGTCGAGACGGACGTCGAGCTGCGCCGCGACCATGCCCGTGGCCTGGTGGACCTGCGCCGCGCGCAGTGACAGGTCCACGGACTCGTCGCCCGCCATGCCGACTTGCTCGTCGAGCAAGAGAAGGAGCGTCAGTTCAGCGTAGGCCAATGCGTCGGCCAGCAAAACAGGCTCCAGCGGTATCGGAGCCTTTCGGTGGTATACGACCGTGCCCACGTCGACGAGCCCCACGCGCAGCGGCAGCACGAACTGCGCATGCACCCCGGTCTGCACGGCCAGCGGCGCGTACAGCGGCCAGCGGCGCGACTGTTCGGCCGCGTCGAAGTCACCCACCAGCACCGGCGAACGCAGCTCGCGCGCGCTGCGCACCGGGCCCTCCCCCACCATCACCTCGAGCTCCGCAAGCACGGTGGCGAGGTCGTCGGTGGCCACCCGCACCTCCTGGCTGCCCGGGCCGGTGCTCACCAGCACACTCGCCCCGGCAACGCCGAGCCACGCCACGGCCGATTCGCACAGGGCCATCACAGTGACGGTTGAGTGCAGCAGGTGCGCTTCGTCCTTGACCCGGTGCCAGGCGCGCGAAAGCGGGGTGTCGTCGCGTCTGCCGTCCTGACTAGCCTCCACGCCCCGCGCCTTCGGCTCGTACTGCCCGGACAAGCCACCCGAGCGGGAGACTTCTGCACACCCTAGCTCAGCTTTTGACGAGTTCAGCCCACTCCCGAACCGCCCCAGCGTCCACAGGGGACTCCCAGCCACCGGGCCGCACCGCGCTACCGACGTGAAACCCTCGCACTCCCCCGGCGCGCAGAAGGTGCACCTGCTGCGCGCGCAGGCCACCGCCGACGAGCAGCGAAGGGCCTTCAGTGCGCCGCGCGAGCCGCTGCAGCACGGAAAGCCCGCTCCCGACGCCGTGCGGGCTGCCGGCCGCGAGCACCGTGTCGCAGCCGAGATCGGCGAGCACGTCGAACGCGGCGAGCGGGTCGCGCGCGCGGTCGATGGCGCGGTGAAAGGTCCACGGCGCACCGTCGAGCTCCTTCAGCAGTGAGCGGCACGCGTCGACGTCGATCTCGTTGTCGTCGGTGAGGAAGCCGAACACGAACTCGCGCGCGCCGGCGGCCAGGAGCTTCGCGGTGTCGGCGCGCAGGGCCTCGAGGTCACCGGCGGCGAAACCGTCGCTGCCGCGCAGCATCACGCGCACCGGCAGGTCGGTGGCGGCGAGAACGTCGCGCACGGTCTGCTCCGAAGGCGTGAGCCCGTCCCGCGCCATGTCCGCGACCAGTTCGAGCCGGTCCGCCCCGCCTTCCTGAGCGCGCTGCGCGTCTTCCGGACCCAGCGCGATCACTTCCAGCAGGGCGGTCTTCGAGCTCATGGGTCATCCGTTCGATCAGGTCGTGGGGTTCTCGTCCCCCCGTGCGTGGCGGCCACGCCTGAACCCGCCTTGAAGGCTCGTCATCCGCTCGCGCACCGCTTCGGGGGAAAGCGAGAGTATCGGCCGCTGCTCGGGCACCTGCCCGGGGCTGGCCTGCATGCCGTCTTCGACTGCGTTCTCGGCTGCGTCCTCGGCTGCGTCCTCGGCTGCGTCCTCGACATCGGAGACGCGCAGGAACGGCCACGTGTCCTCGGCGCCGTCCTCCTGCTCCAGCTCGTCCGGGGTCGGCCACTCCGGCGGGGCCGGGCTCTCGTCCGGGTCGGTGGTCGGGAACTGCACGGCCGGGAAGGCCGGTTCGACGCGGTCCGGTTCCAGCACGGTGCGGGCGTGCCGTGCGGCCTGTTCGGGAGCTGGGGGTTCGCGTTCTGGCTGGAGTTCCGGTTCTGGCTGGAGTTCCGGTTCTGGCTGTGGTGCCGGTTCTGCCACGGGTTCCGCCACCGGCAACGGTTCCGGCGGCGCCGGCGCCCTTCCCTCGGGCGGCGGCGCAGCCGCGTCGAACCACCGCGACAACACGTCCCGGTACGCGGGCATCCGTTCCGTCGGCGCGTCCAGATCGAGGTGCGAACGGTCCTCCTGCGCCGGCCACGGCGGCGTGCTCTCCACCACCGGCGCGCGCCGCGGCGGACCCGGCTCGAGCACCGGAACGATCGGCGCCTCCACCGGAGCCTCGGCTTCTTCCTCGACAGCGGGTCCGGCGGAGGCGGCGACCAGCGGAGCCAACGGCGGCAGCAGCTCCGGCGTCGGCTCGGGTTCGGCGGCGGCGGGTGCGGGTGGCTCGGGCAGCGGCGGCGCGTCGACGATCAGTTCGGTGGGCACGAGCACCGTCGCGGTGATGCCGGTGCCTTCGGCCAGCCGCAGCGAGACGTCGATGTGGTGGCGCTGAGCCAGCGTCGCGACCACGTACAGGCCCATCCGGCGCGAGACCTCGACGTCGACGTCCGGCGGGTTGGCCAGGCGCGCGTTGGTGCGGTCGATCTCGGCCTGCGGCATGCCGGCGCCGCGGTCGGTGATCTCGATGCGCCAGTCACCGTCGGGGGTTTCGGCGCTTTCGACGGTGACGGTGGTTCGTTCCGACGAGTAGCGCGTGGCGTTCTCCAGCAGCTCGGACACCACGTGCACTAGGTCGTTCACGGCCTCGCCGCGCACCGCGAGCGTCGGCGCGGAGCCGAGCTCGATGCGCTGGTAATCCTCCACTTCGGACAGTGCGGCGCCCACGATCTCGTCGGCCACCACCGGTCCGCTGTCCTCGCGCACGAGGTCAGTGCCCGAGAGCACCAGCAGGTTCTCGCTGTTGCGGCGCATGCGCGTGGCGAGGTGGTCGAGCTCGAACAGGCCCGCGAGCGTGTCCGGGTCCTGCTCGCCGGCCTCCATGCGGTCGAGCACGGACAGCTGTCGTTCGACGAGATCTTGGCTTCGCTGGGAGAGGTTGACGAACATCGAGTTGACGTTCTCGCGCAGCATCGCCTGCTCGGCCGCCAGCCGCACGGCCTCTCCGTGGACCGCGTCGAACGCGCGCGCGACCTGGCCCACCTCTTCACGCGTGAACACCGGCACGGGCGCGACGGCCGCGCGGTGGCGCAGGTTCTCGGGCGCCGGGTCGGGATCGGTCAGCAGCCGCTGCACGGCCTCGGGCAGCCGGTGGTCGGCCACGTCCAGCGCCGTGCGCCGCAGCACGCGCAAGGGCCGCAGCAGCGAGCGCGCGATGACCACGGACAGGATGCCGGCCACGAGCAGCACGGCAAGCACGATGCCGCCGTCCCAGATCGTCGACGTGCGGGCGCGCGCGGCGAGCGAATCGGTCTGCTCCTGGAGCTGTACGAGCAGCGCTTCCTGCACCTGGTGGGCGAGGTTCACGGTGTAGGTGGCCGCGGTGTCCCACTGGTTGGGGTCCAGACCTTGCAGCGACTGGCCGTTCTCCGTGCGGGTCAGTGCCGACTCGACCATGTCGTTGCCGATGTCGACGACGAGGCCGATCACCGTGTCGTCGTACATCCGCTGCTGGTCGGGCGTCGCGAAGGTGCGGTAGTCGTTGCGCGCGGCGTTGAGCTCGGCCTCCGCGCCCAGCAGCGCACGCGTGCGGTCGCGGTTGAGGCTGCCCTCGGCGAGCGCCTCGGACATGATCGCGCGCTTGACCGACATCTGGTCCTTGATCCGCGCGAGGGCGTTGCCGGCCAGGCGAAGCCGGGCGAGATCGGGATCGGACACGTCGGCGGCGGCCATGTCGCTGATGTCGAGCAGGCCGGAGATCAGTTCGCTGTAGGAGCGGAGCACGGCGTCGGCGGGGAACGCGGAGTGTTCGGCGGAGTAGCGCAGGCCGCTGAGCACGCGCAGCCGGTCGTCGCTCTGCTGCAGGCTGCTGGCGGCCACGGCGTCGAGGCGCGGCTTGCTGTCGACGAGCGTCTTCTCGAACGTGCCGATCGCTTGGTCCACGCGCGTGCGCTGGCCCGTGAGGTCGGTGGTGGCGCCCTGGCGGTTGCCGGCGACGAACCGCACCGTGACGTCGCGCTCGCGCTGCAGCTGGTGCAGGACCTCGGCCACGGTGCTGTCCACGCGGCCGCGGGCGGCGAACTCGGCGAGCTGCTGGGCGTCGCGCAGGTCCGTGCTCACGCGCAGGCCCACCAGCCCGATCACGGCGAGCGCGGGGATGAGCAGGACGACGAAGAGCTTGGTCCGCAGGTGCCAGTTGCGAAGGCGCCAGCGGCCCCCGACCTGTCTGGCGGCAGCGGGATCCGTCGCGTCGCCCGTTCGGGGACGCTGGTCGCGACGGCTCACCTAAGCTTCCTTTTCCACCGCGGCACCTCATCCGCGGACGACATCGGGGGTGTCCGAATCGAGTCTACTCGGCAGTAACTTGGCTCGATCGGATCGGGAAGCCGCACTGGCGGGGTCACGGCCCTGTCGGGGATCGTATGGGCAGCGGCCCATACGATCCAGCGTGATGCCGAGATTCTCCCGGTAGGTGAGAGCGGATGAACGTGCGTGCACTGGTGTTGCCGCTGGTGGCGGTCTTGCTGGCCATCAGCGGCTGCTCGCTGTTCGATTCCGGTGACGCGGCGGCGCCGGCGCCATTGGAGCGGACCACTCTGCGCGTGGGCGTCGGCGGGCCGATCGACACCGCGCCGCTGCGCATCGCGGCGGCCGCCGGGAAGTTCCGCGAGGCCGGGCTGAACGTGACGCTCGTGGACCTCGGGACCCAGGACGGCCTGGCGAAACTCAGCTCCGGGCAGCTGGACGTGACGTTCGCCAGCGACGTGTCTCTCTTCCGCGCCGCCAACGCCGGAACCGCGTTGCAGCTGCAAGGCGAGGCGTACACGTCGGGCAACAACACGATCGCGCTGGTGACGCTGCCGAACTCCGACTACACCGAGCCGACGGCGAAGAAGTCGCCGAAGATCGCCGTGGACGACCTCGACGACATCGGCGCGCTCACCGCTCGTTCCGTGCTCGCGACTGCCGGCGTCGACGCGGCGAAGATCCACTTCGTGCCCGAGCCGTTCGACCGGATGCCCGACTCGCTGCAGGCCGGCGACGCCGACGCGGCGCTGATGGTGGAGCCGTACATCACCCGGGCGGAGAAGGAGCTCGGCGCGCAGATCCTCGCCGACGGGTCCAGTGGCGCCACCCTCGACTTCCCGGCTTCGGGCTACGCGACGACCGGCGCGTTCGCACGCGACAACCCGCGCACGCTGGCCGTCTTCCGGCGCGTGCTCATGCAGGCGCAGCAGACGGCCGCCGACCCGGCGATCGTCCGCGACGCGCTGCCCACGTTCTCCGACATCGACCCGACCACGGCGGCGCTGGTCTCGCTGGGCACCTACCCGACCACCCTGTCGGGCATCCGGCTGCAGCGCGTGGCCGACCTCATGCACACCTCGGGCCTGCTTCCGAGCCGGCTCGACGTGCAGGCGATGCTGCCGGAGGAGGACCAGCCCTAGATGTATTTGGCCATTAGGTTGGTGGCAGTCGGCTGGTGGGTGGGTGTCCGCCGAGTGCGCTGTGGCGGCGTTGAGTGTTGTAGTGCTCGAGCCAGGGTGCAAGGGCTGCGGTGCGGTCGGTGTTGCTGGTGAAGGCCTGGCGGTAGGCCCATTCGGTTTGCAGGGTGCGGTTGAGGCGCTCGACTTTGCCGTTCTGCCAGGGGCAGTGGGGTTTGATGAACTTCTGCCGGATGTTGTGCTCGGCGCAGACCTGGCGCAGGGACCAGCGGTAGGCCCAGGCGTTGTCGGTCATCAGCCGCTCGATGCGGGTGATGCCGTGGCCGGCGAAGTAGGTGATCGCCCGGTCGAGGAAGCCGGCGCAGGTTGGCCCTTTCTCGTCCGGGAGGATCTCGGAGTAGGCCAGGCGGGAGTGGTCATCGACCAGGGAGTGGACGTAGTCGTATCCGATCTTGGTGCTGCGGTCGCGGGTGGCTTCCCGCTGGGCCCGGCCGTGGGCTCGCCAGCCGCCGCCGTCGGGGATGCGGCCGATCTTCTTGACGTCCATGTGGACCAGCTCGCCGGGCCGGTCGCGTTCGTAGCGCACGGCGGTGGTCTTGCTGGCCCGGATCACCAGTCCGGTGATCGGGTCCAATGCGGCCAGCCGCGGGATCTGGTGGCGGGCCAGCACCCGTGACACCGTCCGTGTCGGGACACCGAGTTCGTGGCCTAGCCAGGCCGGGCCGCGGCGTTCCCGCTGCCGCAAGGTGATGATCTGCTGTTCGAGCTCGCTGGAGGTTTGCCGGGGAGAGGTGTGTGGGCGTGAGGATCGGTCCCGCAGCCCGGGTTCGCCTTCGGTGGCGTAACGCTCCAGCCAGGTCTTCACGCATTTACGGGAGATACCCATCGCGGCGGCGATGTGGGCTTGGGGCCAGCCCGCGTGGTGACGTTGGACGATCAGCAACCTGCCGAGGAACGTGGTCCGGGCGTTACGGTGAGACACGAGAGCCTCCGGTTGACGTGGGTCCTAGACAAGCCACACCTCAACCGGAGGCTCTCCCCACGTCAACCAGAACCTTCCGCTACCAACGTCCTGGCCAAATACACCTAGATGTTCTCGCCGGCGGGCTGCAGGCAGACCGTGCGCTCGGGCGGGCCGGCGTAGACGAGGGCGGTGTCGGCGGCGCCGCAGGAGTCCTCGTCACTGCTGCCCTGGTGGACGACCGCGCGGGCCTCGGCGTCGGGGTCGCTGCAGGTGACCTTGCTGATCTCGGCCTCGTCGTCGACGTCGCGCAGGCAGTCGCCGGACGAGACGTTGAGTGCCAGGCACAGCGTCTCGCGCGGCGCGCTGGTGCGGCTCGAGCTGCTGGAGCTGCTGGTGCCGCGGAAGAGCTGGAAGCGCACGTAGTCGCTGCCGTGGCAGCTCGAGGTGCCGTTTTCGACGTCGTCGACGCGGTAGGTGGCGCGCTGCTCGGAGCAGCTCACGCCGTGGTAACTCTGCGTGCCGACGCTCTCGTCGGAGAGATACAGGCAGCTGCCAGCCACCGGCGTGCCCGACGAGCGGGCGATCGCGGCCACGCCGAACGCGGCGAGCACGCCCACGCCGAGCGCCACCACGATTCCTGCTGCGACCAGCACCTTCGCGGTGCTCGAGAGCGCTCGGGGCGCGCCAGGCCGAGGCGGCATCGCGCCCGGCGGCTGGAACGGGTTGGCGGCCGACGGCACGCCGAACGGTGGTGTGGTCAAAGGTCCCCTCCAGCTTTTCCTGCCGATCATCTTGGCACCCTGACGGCCGCGACGGGAGGGGACGGCTCGGGGGAACGTATAAAGGACGGGTGACTGATGGCCCCCTGATCGTCCAGTCCGACAAGACCGTGCTGCTCGAGGTCGACAACCCTCAGGCCAACGACGCGCGGATCGCCATCGCGCCGTTCGCCGAGCTGGAACGCGCGCCCGAGCACGTGCACACGTACCGCATCACGCCACTGGCGTTGTGGAACGCGCGCGCCGCCGGCCACGACGCGGAGCAGGTGGTGGACGCGCTCACCACCTACTCGCGCTTCCCCGTGCCGCAGCCGCTGCTGATCGACGTGGTCGACGTGATGGGCCGCTTCGGGCGGCTGCAGATCACCAACGACCCGGCCCACGGCCTGGTGATGTCGACCACCGACCGCGCGGTGCTGGAAGAGGTGTCGCGGCACAAGAAGATCAACCCGATGCTCGGCGCGCGCATCGACGAGGACACGGTGCTCGTGCACCCGTCCGAACGCGGGCGGCTCAAGCAGGCGCTGCTGAAGGTCGGCTGGCCCGCGGAGGATCTCGCGGGTTACGTGGACGGCGAAGCGCACCCCATTGATCTCGACGAGCAGGACTGGCACCTGCGCGACTACCAGCGCCAGGCGGCGGAGGCCTTCTGGGCCGGCGGCTCGGGCGTGGTGGTTCTGCCTTGTGGCGCGGGCAAAACGCTGGTGGGCGCGGCGGCCATGGCGCACGCCAAGGCGACCACGCTGATCCTGGTGACCAACACCGTCGCGGGGCGGCAGTGGAAGCGCGAACTGGTGGCGCGCACGTCGCTGACCGAGGACGAGATCGGCGAGTACTCCGGTGAGAAGAAGGAGATCCGCCCGGTCACGATCGCGACGTACCAGGTCGTGACACGCAAGACCAGGGGCGAGTACCGGCACCTGGAGCTGTTCGACTCGCGGGACTGGGGCCTCGTTGTGTACGACGAGGTCCACCTGTTGCCGGCGCCCGTGTTCCGCATGACGGCGGATCTGCAGTCACGGCGTCGCCTGGGTTTGACGGCGACCCTGGTGCGCGAGGACGGCCGTGAGGGTGATGTCTTTTCGCTGATCGGACCCAAGCGCTACGACGTTCCGTGGCGGGACATCGAGGCGCAGGGGTGGATCGCGCCCGCGGAGTGCACCGAGGTCCGCGTGACCCTGACCGACGCCGAGCGGCTCGCGTACGCGACTTCGGAGCCGGACGAGCGGTACAAGCTCGCAGCGACGGCGATGACGAAAATGCCCGTGATCGAGTCCATTGTGGAGCGTCACGCCGGCGAGCCCACCCTGGTGATCGGGGCGTACCTGGACCAGCTGGAGATGCTGGGCGCGGAGCTGGACGCGCCCGTGATCCAGGGGTCGACGCGCAACAAGGAGCGGGAGGAGCTGTTCGACCGCTTCCGCCGCGGTGAGCTGCGGACCCTCGTGGTGTCGAAGGTGGCGAACTTCTCCATCGACCTGCCGGAAGCGTCGGTGGCCATCCAGATCTCGGGCACCTTCGGCTCCCGGCAGGAAGAGGCGCAGCGGCTCGGCCGGCTGCTGCGCCCCAAGGGCGACGGACGGCAGGCGCACTTCTATTCGATCGTTTCCCGGGACACAGTGGACACCGAGTACGCGGCGCACCGGCAACGGTTCTTGGCGGAGCAGGGGTACGCGTACCACATCGTGGATGCGGAGGACCTGCGCCGGCCGCTGTAGTCACCGGTTCGGCGTGAGCAGGACGATCGGGATGACGCGCTCGGTCTTCTGCGCGTATTCGTTGTACAGCGGGAAGATCTCGGCCATCTTCGGCCAGAGCGCCTCGCGCTCTTGGTTGCCGGCGATCCGGGCGCGCGCGTCGAACCTCCGCGCGCCGACCTGCACACCGACGCTCGGCTCGGCCTCGAGGTTCTTGAACCAGGCCGGGTGGTCGTCGTCCCCGCCCTTGGAGGCGACCACGACGAAGTCCTCGCCCTGCGTGCCGTAGATCAGGCAGGTGCGGCGGGGCTCGCCGGTCTTGCGGCCGGTGGTGGCGAGGATGAGGGTGTAGACGCCGTTCTGCTCGTGCCCCTCCTGGCCGCCCGAGCTCACGTACTTGCGCGTCTGCTCGGCCACCCAGTCCCACTTCGAGTCGGTAGCGCGGTCGATGTCCTCGGCGACGGCCATGGTGGTGGTCCTTTCTGGTGCTCTGCGGTGACGGCCCCGGCGGCCGCTCGTGCCCGGGAGACGGAGCCGGTGGCGGGTTCTCGACATCGGCTGGACGGGAAATTACCGGTTCTTCGCTCGTGGTGATCGGGTATCGCGCTGACCTGTGGGTTGGGTTCGCGCTTGCGGTCCGGTTGGTCTGGGCGGATGGCGTGGGTGCTGGCTCGGCTTGGGCTTGGGCTTGGGCTTGGGCTTGGAAGCCGAGCCCGGACCGCGGTGGCAATCGAAGATCGGAGCGCCCCTCACCGGACTGGTGCCACTCCGCGACTTGCCTGCGGTCGCCCCCACGCACCATGGCCGGCCCGGCCCTGCCCACCGCCGCGCATCCCATCCGCCATGTCCCGCACCGCTCGCCATCGCGCACCCCGCCCGCGATGAACGCGCTACCACCCCGTCGCCCCTGCGGTGCCTCACAGCGCCCAGTCGCCCGTGCGCAGCGAACTTTCGCATCACCCATCTGCCGCAGTGACCTCATCCGTCACAGCAGCCCCGCGTAATCCGCCCTAACCTGCAACTTTCCATATTCACTCGAACGGATGAGCGAAACTCTCCCTGGAAATTGTCGGTCCCTCGAACTACTGTTCGACAAGCAGGACCGAACACCAGTTCGAGGGGAAGCTCATGACGATCGCACCGTTCCGCCCCGGCCTCGGGGCACCGCCGGTCCAGACCTTGCCGCCCGGGCGGTGGCACGGGCGCATCTGGGTGTCCGAGGAGCCGCTCGCGCGGCCGCACCGGTACCTGGAGTGCGTCGCGGAGTTCGAGCGCTCCGGGCTCTGGCCCGTGCTCATCCCGCACGACCAGCGGTTCGCCGCGCGCGGAGAAGACTGGCTCGACGACCGCGGCCGCCTCACTCCGGCGGGCCACCGGGTCGACTCCGTGGACCCCGCCGACGCCCTCGCGCGCTGGTGGGACACCTCGTGCTGCGACGGCGCGTGCCTGCGCCCCTTCGGCACCCGCTTCCCCGGCCTCGCGCGCCGCTCGCACCGCCGCGCCGACCCCCTCGCCGAGGCGGGCAACACCGGCTCCATCCTGGCCAACCGCAGCGCCCACCGCCTCGGCCTGGTCCAGACCGACCGCCCGGCCGACATCCCCGCCCTCCTCGGCTGGACGGGCATGATCAAGTCCACCGACCAGGTCGCGGAGCTCTCGGCCGTCCTGCGCAGCTGGGAAGACCGCTTCGGCGCCACCCTGCTCTCCCTGGGCTTCGACTCCCTCACGCTGTCCGTCTCCGCCCCGCCGCGCACGCAGGCCCGCGCCCTCACCGTCGCGGCCGAGCACCGAGCCTTCAGCCTCCCCACGTACCTCTCCCAGCCCGGCACCCTCCGCGAGTACGCCAGCGGCCTCGTGCAGACCCGCCTATGGACCTTCTCGTGGGCCTGACGCCACCCCACCCGCGCCGGCAGGCCTCCCGGCCCCCGAGCCCAGCCGGCGCACCCACCTTCAGCCGGCGAGCCGCCCAGAGCAGCTCGCCGCCCCCATCACGAGCCGCGCCAGCCGGCCTCCCGATCCCCGAGTTCAGCGGGCGCACCCAGCTCCAGCCGACGAGCCGCCCGGGCACGCCCATCACCAGCCCACACCGGCGGGCCTCCCGATCCCCGAGCCCGGTCGACGCACCCACCTCCAGCCGACGAGCCGCCTGGGCAGGCCCATCGCCAGCGGTGCCGGGCGTGGCCGTCCGCCGGGCGCGCGCGGGCCCGGCCAATGCCGCGGCCCTGGGCGACCGGCGTCCGAAGGTCCTCGCGGCCGGGTTCCGCACCCGGCCGGGCAACTCCGGCCATAGCGCCACACCGTGATCCCCCGCAGCAGCCCACCTCACCGCGAGCTGCCTGCACGGCGGCGGGGCGAGGCAGTCCACCGCACTCTCCACCACACTGAGCAAGACAGGACGTGAGACAGATGTCCTCTCGGTTGGGTCGGTTGTCCCGAAGTCCGGTGCGGGTGTCCGGGCGGCGGTTGCGCGGGCGGGTTTACCGGAATCTGCCGAGGGGAATCACGCCGCGGAGAAGGGCGGTGAGGGAGATCGCCGGGATTCGGATCGGGACGTCGGGGTGGCGGTACCCGCCGTGGCGCCGCGAGTTCTACCCCGAGGGGCTGCCGCAGCGCCGCGAGCTGGAGTACCTGTCGCGGCGGCTGAACTCCGTGGAGCTCAACGGGTCGTTCTACTCACTGCAGACCCCCGACCGCTACACCGCCTGGGCCGACCAGACCCCGGCCGATTTCGTGTTCGCCGTGAAGGGCGGGCGCTTCATCACGCACCTCAAGCGGCTGCGTGACGTCGAACCTGCCGTCGCCAACTTCTTCGCGTCCGGCGTGCTCGCGCTCGGCGAAAAACTGGGCCCGGTCCTGTGGCAACTGCCCGCACGGCTCGAGTTCGACCCCGACCGCGTCGAGACCTTCCTCGGTCTGCTGCCCCGCACCACCACCGAAGCCGCCGCGCTCGGCGCGAAGCACGACGACAAGCTCAAGACCCCACCCCACCTCGAACCCGGCAAGAACCGGCCCATCCGGCACGCGCTCGAAGTCCGCCACCCCAGCTTCGTCACCCCGGAAGCCCTCGGCCTGCTCCGAGAAAACGACGTCGCCCTCGTCGTCGCCGACACCGCCGGCCGCTGGCCGTACCGCGAGGACCAGACCACGAACTTCACCTACATCCGCCTCCACGGCGACGTCGAGCTCTACACCAGCGGCTACACCGAATCCGCCCTGCGCACCTGGGCCACCAAGATCACCGCCTGGCACGCCGACGGCCACCGCGACGTCCACGTCTACTTCGACAACGACGTCAAAGTCGAAGCTCCCCGCAACGCCATCACCCTCTCGAACCTCCTGCACCTCAAGCCGCCACCGGCACAGTGAGCGCACAGTGAGCGCCATCCGGTTGGCTAAGGCGTACGGGTGCAGGTGGTCTGCCTGCTGTCTCTGGGGGTCGGCACGCAGACCACCGCACCACGTGCCCCTGGCAACTTGCCACGCCCCACGGCAATCCCCACCATGCCCGGCAACTCGCGACCCGAACCGGCAACTCCCGGCAAGCTCTGGCCAGCATCAATGCATCCGGCAACCTGCCAGGCACCGCGGCAACTCCCACGGCCTGACAAACCAGCGACAATCGCCAAGCCGAGTGGCAACTTGCCAAACCCCACAGCAACATTCCCCGCTGACCGGCACATCGCCTCCACCACCGGCATCCCGCCACACCGAACGGCAAGCCAGCCACAGCCGGCAGCTCAGCCCGAAACCATCGCAGCCAGCTTCGCCCGGACGTCCGCCGCGTCGGGGTGCGCGAGGTCGGTGAGGAGGTGGACCGAGCGGAGCCAGCAGTCGCGGGCGGCGGCGGGGTGGCCGAGGCGCAGGTGGGCCGTGCCGAGTTGGGCGAGGACGTCGGCGGCTTCGTAGTGCTCGTCCATCGCGAAGAACATGTCCACGGCGTCCGACATGCACTCGATGCCCTCAGCCGACCGGCCCACGCCGAGGAGGGCTTTGGCGCGGGTGGTCAGGGAGAAGCGGCCGTCACGAGGAGCAGGCGCCAAGGCCAATGCCTCGTCTGCCAAAGCCAAGGCACGCGGGAAATCCCCGAACCGGCAGCACAAATCCCCCAGCGCGCGCAGCACGTTGGCCTCGAAGCCGGTCATCCGCAGGTCCCGGACGATCTCCAGCGCCCGCGTGCCGTGGGCGAGCGCCGCGGGGAAGTCGGACGACGAATCGGCCGCCATGGCCAGGTTGTACAGCGCCCGCGCCTCGCCCTCGCGCGAGCCGAGCTCGCGTTGCAGCACCAGCGCCTGCTCGAGGTACCGCCGCGCCGACGGGTAATCGCGCACAACCCCGTCGATCACGCCGAGACAGTTGAGGATCCCGGCCTCGCCACCCCGATCGCCGGACAGCCTCGTGCCCCGCAGGGCCAGCTCGTTGAGCGCCCGCCAGTCGTCGACGCCGGCGCGCCCGGCGAAGTACGTGAACATCAGCCACGTGAGCTTCCAGCAATGCGCGTACTCCCGCAGCCGGAAAGCCAGATGCACAGCCGCGACGAGGTTCCCGTACTCCGCGCCGAACCACGCCAGCCCCGCGTGGTAGTCGGCGAACGCGAGTCCACCGTCCACACGCAACTCCAGCGACCCGTAGATCCGCTCGGGCCGCATCGCCCGCGAAGCGTTCAACGCCGAAGAAAGATAGAAATCCAACAGTCGCAACCGTGCCGCCGACGTCTCCTCGGCACTGTCCACATGGTACGCGAGCTCTGCCGCGTACGCCCGAATCAGATCGTGGAACTGGTAGCGGCCCGGCTGCGGCTGAGTGAGCAGGTGCGCGGACACCAGGGCGTCCAAAGCGGACCCCGGCGGCGACCCCAGCAGCACCTCGGCGACGGCAGGCGTCACATCCGGCCCCGACGGCAGGCCCAGTAACCGCAACAACCGCGCGGCAGCCGGTGGCAACGCTCGGTACGAGTACGAGAACACCGATCGGATGTTCGTCTCCTCGCCATCACCGAGGTCGAACAACCCGAGCCGATCAGGTTCGGCGTCCAACACATCTACAAAGGATCCCAGCGGGTAGTCCGGGAACTGCGCCGCCCGCACGGCCAGGATCCGGATCGCCAGCGGCAGCCCGCCGCAGTACTCCACAAAGCGTGACGTGGCAACAGGATCCGCGTTGACGCGGTCGAAGCCGATCGCCGAGGCCAGCAGCTCGACGGCGCCCGCCTCGTCCAGCTCCTCGAGCGCGATCCGGCGCGCGCCGTGCGTCGCGACGAGGCCGCGCAGCTGCCAGCGGCTCGTCACCACGACCAGGCAGCCCGGCCCCGGCAGCAGCGGCCGCACCTGCTCGGTGCTGTTGGCGTTGTCCAGTACCACGAGCAGCCGCCGCCCCGCCGTGTGCGTGCGCCACGTCGCGGCGCGACCGTCCACATCGGCCGGAATCTGGTCACCAGGGACACCCAGCGCCGACAGTAAAGTTTCCAGCGCCGCCATCAGCTCCACCGGATCGCCAGGACCGTACCCGCGCAGGTTCAGGAACACCTGTCCGCCCGGGAACCCATCCGCGATCTCGTGTGCGAAGTGGACGGACAGCGTGGTTTTCCCCATGCCACCCATGCCTTCAATGGAGGCGATAGGGGTCGACGTGCTGTCCTCCGCCGGAAGCAAAGCACGCAGCGCCTTCAAATCCGCCTCACGGCCGGCAAAAGCACCGAGGTCGGCAGGCAACTGGTGCGGCACCTGCGGCTCGACCGCCGGCTGATAAGGCGCCCCACCCAGCACGAGCCGGTGCACGCGTTGCAGGCCTGCCCCGGGATCGAGGCCAAGCTCCTCGGCGAGCACCGCGCTGATCCGCCGGTACACCTCGAGCGCCTCGGCCTGCCGTCCGGAATGGAACAACGCGAGTACGAGCTGCTCGTGCAGCCGTTCCCGTAACGGGTGTTCCCGGGTCAGCCGCGTCAGCTCCGGGACGACGGTGCCGAACTCGCCGACGGCGATCAACGCGTCGGCCCACAGCTCGCGCACGCGGGTGCGTTCCTCGGCGAGCTGGCCGGCCTCGTCGCGGTGCAGGGCGTCGGACTCGACGTTCTGCAGCGCCGGCCCGCGCCACTCCGCGAGTGCGTCGGCGAACAACCCCGCAGCACGACGGTGTTCGCCTTGTTCGAAAGCTGTCCTCCCCCGGGCTGTGAGTGTGCGAAAACGACCAAGATCCGTTGCCAACGGATCAAGATCCAGTAGATAACCACCACGCTCTGTGCGAATCGCAACACCTGGGCCTAGCGCGCGTCGCAGCCTCAGCACGTACGTCTGGAGGGCGCCCTTCGAACGGCGCTGGTCGTCGTTCCACAGCCAGCGGCCGAGCTCGTCCACGGACACCACGCGGTTGGCGCGCAGCAGCAGCCCGGCGAGCACGATCAGCGGGCGGCTCCCGCCCAGCGGCACGGCGCGGCCCCCGGCCACGACCTCGGCCGGGCCGAGCACCCGGAAGTCGAGGCCGTCCACACGTCTCATTCTGGCCGGTCGCCGCCCGATCGGCACGTGACTTCGCCAGTGGCATGATCTGCGGTGATGAAGGTCTACGCGCTGCCCCTGCACAACCGGTTCCGGGACATCACCGTCCGTGAAGGCGTCCTGTTCGAAGGACCCGCCGGGTGGGGTGAATTCTGCCCGTTCGCGGACTATTCGGACGCCGAGAGCGTGCCGTGGCTGGCGAGCGCCCTGGAGGCGAGCAAGCAGGGCTGGCCCGCCGCGGTGCGCGAACGTGTCGAGGTCAACACGACCGTCCCCGTCGTGCCGCCGGACCGCGCCCACGCGCTGGTCCGCGCCTCCGGCTGCCGCACGGCGAAGGTGAAGGTCGCCGACAAGCGCTCCACACTCGCCGACGACTGCGCCCGCCTCGAAGCCGTCCGCGACGCCCTCGGCCCGGCCGGCGCCATCCGCGTCGACGCCAACACGGCCTGGGACGTCGACACCGCCGTCACCGCGCTCGCCGCCCTCGACAAGGCCGCCGGCGGCCTCGAGTACGCCGAACAGCCATGCCGCACCATCGACGAGCTGGCCGCCGTCCGGCGCCGCGTGTCCGTGCGCATCGCCGCCGACGAGTCGATCCGCCGCGCCGAGGACCCGCTGAAGGTCGCCGTCGCCGGGGCCGCCGACATCGCCGTGCTGAAGGTCGCCCCCCTCGGCGGCGTGCGGCGCGCCCTGGAGGTGGCCGAGGCGTGCGGGCTGCCGTGCGTCGTGTCGTCCGCTGTCGAGACCAGCGTGGGCCTCGCCGCCGGCCTGGCCCTCGCGGGCGCCCTCCCGCAGCTCGACTTCGCCTGCGGCCTGGGCACGATGTCCCTGCTGACCGGCGACGTCAGCACGACGTCGCTGTCCCCCGTGGACGGTTACCTCCCGGTCCTGCCGCAGGCGCCGGTGCCGGATCGCTTCGAGGAGTTCGCCGCCGCGCCCGACGTCACCGAGGCCTGGCTGGCCCGGTTGGACCGGGTGCGCGCGCTGCGCTGACCTTCACCGCCACCAGCCCAGGTGAGCGGGGACCAGCCAAGCATCAGCCCACTCCTGGTCCGGTTCCTCCGGCAGCGGAGACCCCGCCAGCCACCAACGACTCCAGCTCACGCTCCAACTCCTCGGCGGCCACCAACGCCTCGGCTCGCGAGTGGCGGCCACGGCGGAGGTCGCGGAGGTCGCAGGCGAAACGCACACCGGCGCGGCAGGAGACGATGCAGTGAGCGTTGGCACCCGAATTTCCCCGACCCCGCCTCAGGGTCGGAGTCCAGGGTCGGGCTCCGGGCCGTTCCCCGATGTGCCGAGGGGCCACGCGGCGGAGTATTCATGGCATGACGAACAGCGTGTACACCCCGGAAACCAAGAAGCTCTTCCGCAGCCGCACCGACCGGATGTTGACCGGGGTCTGCGGGGGCTGGGCCGACTACCTCGGCGTCGACCCGACGATGGTCCGCATCGCGGTCGTGGCCGCGACGGTGCTGTCGGCCGGGATCATGTTGCCGGTTTACGTCGCCGCTGCCGTGTTGACGCCCGAAGCGACCCAAGCCGCCTGACCCGTCGCGGCCGGGGAGGGCCGCGGTACTGGGGGGAAGGGGTGGCACAACCAAGGGGGAGCGAACGGCCCGGGCGCGGGGAGCGCCCGGGCCGTTCGCTGTGTCCACATCGGACGAAACCAAAAAAATCCGGCGCCGGCGGCCACGAGCCGACGCCCACGCGAGCACGCCGGCCGACTTCCACACCGATGCCGCAGGACCGACCGGCCCGATCGAAGCCACACCCCGAAGCCCGACCGCAGGCACAAACCCGTGGCCAACAAAGGGAAAAGCCCGGACCACCGAAGTGGACCGGGCTTTTCCGGATCTAGCGTCAAACAGCAGCCGAACTCAGAAGTCCATGCCACCCATGCCGCCGGACGGGTCGGCCGGAGCGGCGGAAGCCTTCTCCGGCTTGTCCGCGACGACAGCCTCGGTGGTCAGGAACAGCGCCGCGATGGAGGCGGCGTTCTGGAGCGCGGAGCGGGTGACCTTCGTGGGGTCCGGCACGCCGGCGGCGAGCAGGTCCTCGTAGACACCGGTGGCGGCGTTGAGGCCGTGGCCCTGCGGGAGGGACTTGACCTTCTCCGCCACGACGCCGCCCTCGAGGCCGGCGTTGATGGCGATCTGCTTGAGCGGCGCCTCGACGGCGACCTTGACGATGTTGGCACCAGTGGCCTCGTCGCCCTCGAGCTTCAGGCCCGCGAAGGCAGCCTCGGCGGCCTGGATCAGAGCCACGCCACCACCGGCGACGATGCCCTCTTCCACGGCGGCCTTGGCGTTGCGCACCGCGTCCTCGATGCGGTGCTTGCGCTCCTTGAGCTCGACCTCCGTCGCGGCACCGGCCTTGATGACGGCGACGCCGCCGGCCAGCTTCGCGAGGCGCTCCTGCAGCTTCTCACGGTCGTAGTCGGAGTCCGAGTTCTCGATCTCCGCACGGATCTGGTTGACGCGACCCTGGATCTGGTCGGCGTCGCCCGCACCCTCGACGATCGTGGTCTCGTCGCGCGTGATCACGGCCTTGCGGGCGCGGCCCAGCAGCGACAGGTCCGCGTTCTCCAGCTTGAGGCCGACGTCCTCCGAGATCACCTGGCCACCGGACAGGATCGCGATGTCCTGCAGGATGGCCTTGCGGCGGTCACCGAAGCCCGGGGCCTTGACGGCGACGGACTTGAAGGTGCCGCGGATCTTGTTGACGACCAGGGTGGCAAGGGCTTCGCCCTCGACGTCCTCGGCGATGATCAGCAGCGGCTTGCCGGACTGGATGACCTTCTCCAGCAGCGGCAGAACGTCCTTGACGTTCGAGATCTTGGAACCGAAGAGGAGGATGTAGGGGTCCTCCAGCTCGGCTTCCTGGCGCTCCGGGTCGGTCACGAAGTAGCCCGACACGTAGCCCTTGTCGAAGCGCATGCCCTCGGTGAGCTCGAGCTCGAGGCCGAAGGTGTTGCTCTCCTCGACGGTGACGACGCCTTCCTTGCCGACCTTGTCCAGCGCCTCGGCGATCAGCTCGCCGATGGTGCGGTCAGCGGCAGAAATCGAGGCCGTAGCAGCGATCTGCTCCTTGGTCTCGATCTGGACGGCCATCTTGTGCAGCTGCTCGGTGATGGCCTCGACGGCCGCCTCGATGCCGCGCTTCAGGCTGATCGGGTCGGCACCCGCGGCAACGTTGCGCAGGCCCTCGCGCACGAGCGCCTGGGCGAGCACGGTGGCGGTGGTGGTGCCGTCACCCGCGACGTCGTCGGTCTTCTTGGCAACTTCCTTGACGAGCTCTGCCCCGATCTTCTCCCACGGGTCCTCGAGCTCGATCTCCTTGGCGATGGAGACACCGTCGTTGGTGATCGTCGGCGCGCCCCACTTCTTTTCGAGCACGACGTTGCGGCCACGCGGGCCGAGCGTCACCTTGACGGCTTCGGCGAGGATGTTGAGGCCGCGCTCAAGACCGCGGCGGGCGTCCTCGTCGAACGCGATCAGTTTGGCCATTGCGGTGTGGTCCTCCGGTATTGGGCGCCACCGCCGCGCTGCGTCGTCTCGAGCGTCTCAGCTCAAGACCCCGTCAGCGGCGGCAGCAGGACACGTCCTCGGCCAGGCTCGGTGCCCGCGACGGACGACTGACCTGGGCCAGCCTCACCGTCCCGACCTTCAAGCGCGCAGTCGGTGACCGCACGCTTGGCACTCAACGGCGTCGAGTGCCAATGCCGTGTTTAGCACTCCCACGGTGAGAGTGCAAGAACCGCAGGTCAGTGATCCACGCTTGTCACGGCGTGACGATGGCGAAGCCCGGGTCGTCCGAGTCGAGGAGCGCGAGCAGCCGCCCGAGGACGGCGGGGTCGCCGGTGTGGTCGAGGTCATCCGGGTCGCCGCCGGACAGGAGGCCGAGCAGCTGTTCCTTGGTCAACGTGAGGGTCAGGTCGACGTCCACGGCGGACGTCGGGTTCGCGGTCTGGATCAGCGCGCCGTTGGACAAGGTGGTGCGGATCGTGGTGGCGAGGTCGGTGAAGCGCCACTCGATGGTGAGCGGTTCGGCGGCGGCGCGGGGACCGTCGACGCGGATGGCGAGGGAGTCGAAGAGCGCTCGACCGTGAGCGCCGCCGTCATGCCGCCGCCGATGTCGAGGGGCGGCGGGGTGATGCCCTTGCGGAGCTCGAGCGCGCCGACGAGGTAGAAGTTGCGCCAGGTCGGGTTCTCGGCGCCGTAGCCGAGGCGCTGGTAGACCTCGGCCAGGGCGTTCTTGGCGACGGAGCTGTCCGGGTCGGCGAACACGGCGTGCTTGAGCAGTTCGGCGGCGAAGCGGAGGTCGCCGGCGTCCGCGTACTCCTGCGCCTTGCCGAGGACGGCGGCCACCCCGCCGAGGACGTCCACGTAGCGCGTGGCCAGTGCCTGCGGCGGGTGCTGCCACAGCGACGTGGGGTGGCCGTCGAACCAGCCGAGGTAACGCTGGTAGATCGCCTTGACGTTGTGGCTGACCGAGCCGTAGTAACCCCGCGCGTGCCACGCGTTCTCCAGCTCCGGCGGCAGTGTGAAGTCCTCGGCGATCTCGATGCCGGTGGCGCCCTGGTTGAGCAGGCGCAGGGTCTGGTCGTGCAGGTACGCGTAGAGATCTCGTTGCTGTGAAAGGAACTTCACCACGCGGGCGGTGTCCAGGTGGGCCAGTGGTGCGAGGCGAACGCCACGTCGGTGGCGGCGCCGAAGAGTTCGATCGCCTCGTCGAGGTAGTGGGCCCAGACGCGCGGGTCGCGGACCAGCGCGCCGCGCAGCGTGAGGAGGTTGTGCAGGTTGTGCGTGGCGTTCTCGGCCAGGCACAGGGCTCGGTGGTCCGGGAAGTGGAAGTTCATCTCGGCCGGCGCCTCGGTACCGGGCGTGAGCTGGAAGACGACGCGGACGCCGTCGAGTACCTCTTCCTGCCCGGTCGCGGTGATGTCGACGGTGGGCGCGAGCAACCCGAGCCGGCCCGTCGACGTGGCGATGCCGAGCCCGCCGCTGACCTGGCCGGTGGTGCTCACGTCGAGGGTGATGCCGTACATGTACGTGGCCCGGCGGCTCATCGCCGTGCCCGCGTACACGTTCTCCGCCACGGCGTCCTCGAGGAAGCCCGCCGGGGCGAGGATCGGGACGTCACCCGCGCCGCCGGGCAACACGCCCAGCACGCCGCCGAAGTGGTCGGCGTGCGAGTGCGTGTAGATGACGGCGGTGACCGGCCGGTCACCGCGATGGGCGCGGTAGAGGGCGATCGCGGCCGCCGCGCATTCCTCCGAGATCAGCGGGTCGATCACGATCACGCCGCGCCCGCCTTCGACGATCGTCATGTTGGAGATGTCGAAGCCACGGACCTGGTAGATGCCGGTGGTCACCTCGTACAACCCGTTGGTGCGGCACAGCTGCGCCTGCCGCCACAGGCTGGGGTTCACCGTGTCCGGGCAGTCGCCGTCGAGGTAGGCGTACGGGCGCAGGTCGAACACCGCGCGGCCGTCGGCGCCGGTGATGGTGACGGGGTCGAGCGTCGCGACGAACCCGCGTGCGGCGTCCTCGAAGTCCTGCCGGTCACCGAAATCCACGGCTGGCCCCCTCGACCTCCGGCGTGTCCCGGGAGTCGAACACAGCGGGAATTCGAGGTGGTCACCTGCCGGAGATGAGATCGCGGGTCAGCGGCTCGGCTGGATGGGGATCGACGCGGGCGGCGGGTTGAGCGACGGCGAGCCGGACTGCGAACCGCTGGGTCCGCCCGGGCCGACGGGGATGTTCGGCGCGGTCGTGGGGGTGGTCGTGCCGCCGCCGCTGTCGCCGCCGCCGAAGAGGAAGATCGCGCCGACGATCAGGCCGGCGAGCACGACGATCCCGAGGCCGATCCACAGCCACTTCCGGCCACCGCCGCTGCGCGACTGCTGGAACGCACCGGCGCCACCGGCGGGCGACGGCGGACGCAGCCGCATCGGGTCGCCGGGCGGGCCGTAACCCGGGTGCATGCCGGGGTAACCCTGTTGCTGGTTGGGGTAGCCCGGTTGTTGGTTGGAGTAGCCGGGCTGCGGGCCGGGTTGTCCCGGGTGACCGTGTTGGCCCGGATATCCGTGCGGTACTTGATGTCCTTGCGGCGGCATGCCGGGGTAGCCGTAGCCGGGGGGCGGGCCTTGCGGCGGGGCGCCGGGGGGCTGGCCGGGGTTCTGCGGGGCGCCGGACCAGCCGCCGGGGCCGGCCCACGGGTTTCCGTCGCCGGGTCCGCCTTGGCCGGGTGCGCCCTGGCCACCGGGTCCGGTTTGGCCTGGTCCACTTGGGACGCCAGGTCCGCCGGGTCCCGACCATTGGGCGCCGTGCGCCGGGTCGTTCCCCTGACCGCCGAGCCCACCGGGACCCTGCGGCCCGCCTTGGCCGTATCCCGGCTGTTGTCCGAAGGGCGGCACGCCGGCTCCCTCCCCCTGAGGACCGTGAGCACCCTGACTGCCCTGGCCACCGGCCGCACCCGGACCACCGAGACCACCCAAGCCGGACAGTCCGTTCTGCATCTCGGCCCCACCCGAACCCGGCGGCCCCGGCGGCGTGTCCGACGTCGCGAGCGGTCCCAGCGCCACGCGGGCGGCGGCGATCATCGCCACGCAGTTCGGGTACCGGTCGGCGGGGTTCTTCGCCATGCCCTTGCGGATCACGTCGTCGACGGCGGCGGGCAGCGCGACCACGTGCGAGACCGAGGGCGGCTCGCCGTTGAGGTGGCCCTTGATCACCGTCGGCACGTCGCCCTTGAACGGCGGGGTGCCGGTGAGGCACGCGAAGAGCACGCACGTCAGCGCGTATTGGTCGGTGCGCCCGTCGAGGGGCTCGCCGCGCAGGTGCTCGGGCGCGGCGTAGGTCGGGGAGCCCAGGAAGTCGCCGCCGCGCGTGCGGTGGCCGGTGGCGCCGCGGCGGGTGAGGCCGAAGTCGGCGACGTAGACGTGCTCGCGGGAGGTTTCCTTGCTGGTGACGAGCACGTTGGCGGGTTTCACGTCGAGGTGGACGAGGCCGCGGTTGTGCAGGGTGTCCAGCGCGTCGGCGACCTGATCGAGCAGCGCCAGGGCGCGCGCTGGCGCGATCGGGCCCGAAGAGATCAGCCCGGCGAGGTCGCCGCCGTCGACCATGCGCATGGCGATGTAGAGCATGCCTTCGAGCTCGCCGAAGTCGTACAGGGGCACGACGTTGGCGTGGTCGATCGCGGACGTGTTGCGGGCTTCGTCCACGAACCGCTCGCGGAACTCGGCGTCGGTGCCCAGGTGGTCGCCGATGACCTTCAGCGCCACCTTCCGGCCGAGCCGCACGTCGGTGGCCTGGTAGGTCACGCTCATGCCGCCCTTGCCGAGCACCGAGTCGATGCGGTAGTTGCCCAGCCGGCGACCGGTGAGGTCCCCCGACACATCGCCTGTCACGCTGCGCAGCTTAACGCCCTGCATTCCGCAGCGATGGGCGGTTCGCCCAACCGGTCGGCTACCCCGGAATCAGGAGACCTTGCGGACGTCCGCCGCCTGACTGCGGCCGTCGAGGCCGGATTGGACCTCGAACTCGACCCGGTCCCCTTCGTCGAGCGTCCGGAATCCTTCGGCCTGGATCGCCGAATAGTGGACGAACACATCAGGCCCTTCGGCGGATTCGATGAACCCGTAGCCCTTTTCCGAGTTGAACCATTTGACGGTGCCGACAGCCACGGCGCCCTCCCTCAGGACAAGATCCGCTGTCCGTAGCGGCTGGAAGTGCAGTTCACGCTACCGGAATTACGCCCCTCGGCAATGGTTGATTCGCAGATTCGTCAGCCCCGGGAAACCCGCCTGTTTCGCGCTTGCACGAGAACGGTGCCCGGTCCGGCGAAATCGAGGACCAGACCTTCGCCGGTACGCAGCGACTGGGGGCCGCTCGGGTCCACGGCGCGCAGCCGGCACTGCAGCGTGTCCGGGTAGGCCAGCACGTAGTCCGGTCGCACGGTGACCAACTCACCGGCCGACAGCTCGAACGAGTCGACGGGTCCCGGCGCGGTGAGCACGAGCGGACCGGTGCCGCTGTAGTGTTCGAGGAACCCGGCGTCGGCGCCGAAGAGCTGCTGCAACGGCGCCCACGTCTGGTCGTGACGCACGGAAGACGGCCGCGCGAGCACGGCGTCGCGGTGCACCGACCAGCCGGTATTGCCTGTGAGCTCCAGCGGGTAGACGTCGCCTGGCCCGAGCGGGGCGAGGTCGACCCAGCCGCCCTCGGCGGGCGCGGTGAACACGGAGACGCCGGGCTTGCGCGCGCCGCCCCGCGCCGACGGCGGAGCGCCTTCGCGCACGCCGAAGCTGGTCGCCAGCATCGTGTCCGACGCCGACTGCACGGCCTCGCCGGGCGCGAGGTGCACTCGCGCGACGCCGAAGTTCGGCGTGTGCCTCGTGTGGACGCGCATGTCAGCGGGAGGGGACGTGCGAAAGGATCCAGCTGATCAGCGAGGACGGGTTGCGCGTCTGCATGAGGATCTGGCCGGGGCCGGCGAAGTCGAACACGAAGCCTTCACCACTCTTCATCGACTGGATCACACCCTGCGCGACCTTGCGGAGCTGGTACTGGACAGTGTCGGCGTAGGCCACCACGTGACCGGTGCCGACGGTGATCGCCTCGCCCGGCCGCAGCGTGATGACGTCGAGGAACGCGCGGCCGAGGCCCTTCATGATCCCGCCGTTGGCCTGCGACTGGACGGTCACGCCGTAGCTGGTCGCCATCATCGCGCCCGACTCGACCTGCACCGGTTCACCCGGCGTCAGCTCCAGCCGCGCAACCGCGAACGACGGCTGGTGGCGGACTCGTACCTGCATCAGAACTCCCCTGATCCCCGACTCTTGCCGCGGGAGAGTGTTGCACGCCCGCGCGCGAGGGGGAGGATGGTCCGCGTGATCTCCGTCGATGCCTACCGCGAGACCGTGACCGAGCTGCTCGGCCGCACGCCCGTGACGACCCTGCCCCTCGCCGAAGCCGCCGGGTTCGTCCTGGCCGAGGACGTGCACGCGGGGGTGTCGCTGCCGCCGTTCGACAACTCCGCGATGGACGGCTACGCCGTGCGCGCAGCCGACGTCGCCGGTGCCAGCGCCGAGTCGCCCGTGACGCTGCCCATGGCCGACGACATCCCCGCCGGGCGCGTGGACGTCGCGACGCTGGAGCCGGGCACCGCGCACCGGATCATGACGGGCGCGCCGCTGCCGCCGGGTGCCGACGCGATCGTGATGGTGGAGGACACCGACGGCGGCACTGTCGACGTGCGGATCTCCAAGGCGGCGTCCTCGGGCGACCATGTGCGGCGCACCGGCGAGGACGTGGAGCGCGGCGTGGTGGCCCTGCGCGCCGGCACCGTGCTCGGCCACTCGCAGCTGGGCCTCGCGGCGGCCGTCGGGCTGGCCGAGCTGGCCGTGCACCGGCCGTTGTCCGTGCTCGTGGTGTCGACCGGCACGGAGCTCGTCGAGGCCCCGAACCCGTTGCGGCACGGGCAGATCTACGAATCCAACAGCGTGATGCTCGCCGCCGCGCTGCGCGAGTTGGGCTGCCGCGTCGCCGTGGTGCGCAGCGTGGTGGACGACGTCGAGGAGTTCCGCAAGATCATCGAGCCGAAGCTCGCGGACGCCGACTTGCTGATCACTTCCGGCGGCGTCAGCGCCGGGGCGTACGAGGTCGTCAAGGACGCGCTGACGGGCCAGGGCGTGCGGTTCCAGAAGATCGCCATCCAGCCCGGCGGGCCGCAGGGCTGCGGCCACTGGAACGGCGTGCCCGTGGTGACGCTGCCGGGCAACCCGGTGAGCGTGCTGGTGTCGTTCGAGGCCTTCCTGCGGCCGGCCTTGCTGTCGGCCATGGGCCACACGGACGTCGACCGCCGCCGGGTGCGCGCGCGGCTTTCGGAGGCGATGTCGTCGCCCAGCTCGCGGCGCCAGTTCCGCCGCGGCTTCTACACGCCGACCGAGGGCGAGGTGACCGGCGTGGTCGGACCGCGGGGCGGGCCGGGCTCGCACCTGCTGGCGGCGTTCACCCAGGCGAACTGCCTGATCGTGCTGCCGGAGGGGGTTGGTGAGGTGGCTGAAGGGACTGAAGTGGACGTGCTGCTGCTGTAGGGAAGTCCCTGTCGCGGCGCAGCGGGCTCTTGAGGAGGATCACCAGTGAGGCGAGCTGGACGCCGGCCATGATGAACATCGTCTCGCGCACACCCAGCGCTTCGCCGAGGACACCGCCGAGGAACGCGCCCAGCGGGATGGTGCCGTAGTTGACGACGGCGGAGCTCGCGGTGATGCGGCCGAAGAGCTCGGGTGGGCAGTAACGCTGGCGAAACGTCCCGGTGAGCACATTGGACCCGACCAATCCTCCGGTGACGGCGATGCCGGCCACGACGAAGCACGTGAGGCCATCCAGCGGGCCGATGAGCATCACCGGCGCAGCGAGCACTTCGCACAACAGGAACGCGCGCGCCGTTCCGAACCGACCGGCCAGCCTGGTTACGAGCAGCGCCCCGACGACCCCGCCGACCTCCACCAGCGCGAGCACCACTCCGATCGTGCCCACCCCGGCGCCGAGGTCGCGGGCGAGGAAAACGACTTGGATCGAGGCGTACCCGTCGAGCGCGAGGTTGGACGCCGCACCGAAGAGCACGAGCACCCGCAGGTACGGGTCATCGGCGACGAACCTCATCCCGTCGGCGACCTGGGTCCGCAGCCGGACCCGTTGCGTGACAACGGGTTTCGGCTCGACTCGGCGGATACCTTTGAGGCACAGGGCGGAGACGCCGAAGCTGACCGCATCGACGAGCACCCCGCTCACCGGCCCGAACGCGGCCGCCAGCACCCCGGCGAGCCCCGGCCCGCCGACCTGCGCGACCGATTCACTGCCGAGCAGCCGGGTGTTGGCCTTGAGTAGCTGGTCACCATCCACAATGGCCGGAAGATAACTGCGGTAGGCGACAGAGAAGAACACATTCGCGATACCACCAGCCAGCGCGGCTCCCAGGAGATACGGGACCGAGAGCACCCCTGCCACCTGCGCGAGCGGGACGCTCACGAACACAAGCATGGACACGGTGTTGCAGGCCACCATCACCGGTCGCTTCCGCACCCGGTCCACCCACGCGCCGGCGGGCAGCCCGACCACCAGCCACGGCAGCCACGCCACGGCGGTCAGCAGCGCCACCTCGAACGTCGAGGCCCGCAACCCCACGACAGCCACCAGCGGCAGCGCCGTCCCGGCGACGGCACTGCCCACCATGCTCACCGTCTCGCCGGCCCACAAGAGCCGGAAATCCCGGCCGAGCCGCTGAACCGCCTGAATCACGGCTGCGCGGGAAAGCCTCGGGCGAACAGGAAAACCGGGCGCCGCTCGACGTCGTCGTCCGGGGTCGGGCGTTCGGTGTACTCCGCGAACAGCGCAAGGACCCGAGAACTCAGCTCCATCACCTCCGCCGCCGACAGCCGGGCCCAGGTTTCGTTGGTGAACCAGGCGTCGCGCCACTTGGGGGGTTCCGTTTCCAGGTCCGAGAGCCACGAGCGGGACAGCGAAGCCTGCCGGTCGAGCGCGACGACCTCGGCCGCGTCGCCCACGGGGTCGCCGACGAAGTCCGAAGTGGACCAGGACAGGGCGCGCGAAGGGCGGCGCCACCAGCGTTCGCGGCGGTCGCGGGCGAGTTCGGGGGCCTCTTCGACCAGGCCGGCGGCCGAGAGGACCTTCAGGTGGTGCGAGATGTTGCCGACGGCGGAAGTCGTGCGTTCGGCCAGCATCGAAGCGGTGGCGGGGCCGTCGAGCTTCAGGATGTCGAGGAGTCGCCGACGCAAAGGGTGGGACATCGCGGCCAGCACGTGGGAGTCGCGGATCTGCTGGACCTCAACGGGATCAGACACAATCCACAAGAGTAGTTGCACAACCACAATTGCACAATATCCCTTGTGTAACCGCGCCCCAGGTATCCTCACCCACATGGGCTTCTTCACCTGGATCGTCTTCGGTGCGCTGGTCGGCTGGCTCGCGAACCTCGTCGTCGGCGGGCCGGACCGGCGCCGGCAGGGGTGCCTGGTCAGCGTGCTCGTCGGGGTGCTCGGGGCGGCTCTCGGCGGCTTCATCTACCGACTGGCGACGGGTGAGCAGCAGCGCTTCGAGTTCGACTTCCCGAGCTTCGGCGTCGCGATCCTGGGCGCGATCGTCCTGCTGGCTGTGCTGCGGCTGGTCAGCTCGATCGGCCGGCGGTCCAGGCGCGACGACTGGCCGCACGACAACTACCGGCGCGACAACTACAGGTGACCCGGTGACCGTTTGTAACGGTTTCCGCACGAACCGTCAGTAACCCCCGGAAACCGCCTAAACTGATCAGTTCCGCGTCCGGGTGCATGCGTCGTCGGGGGACGCATGCACCCGGCCCGCCCGGATCGCCTCCCGGACCACGCGCACAGCCTGCGCCGTGTCCACGAGCACGGGCATGGGCGCGGCGGAGATCTCCCGTCGCCACGCGCACAGCAGCTCGGTGAGCGGATCGGGTACGGACATCGCTTCCTCGGCGGACTCAGGCCCGGGCACGGCTCCCGAACGGCGGGTACTACTGAGAGTTGTCGAGGAATTCGATCAGTCGTTACCGGTTTGTGGGCACGCCCACCCGCGTCGGGGAAACCCTTACGGGGGAGCGGCCACCGGCCCTGGACGTGTCCGTCCGCCGACGGGCGGTAGCGTGGTGATTCCCAAATCGGACGTGAAACCCGTCCTCTCCCTCCGAACGCAACGAACAGCGGGGAACCGATCCATGAGCGGCAAGCCCACCGGCAATCCCCTCACGCACGCAGTGCAGCTCGCGCGGGAGACCATCCCGCCGATGCACCCCGCCGGACGCCCGTTCGTCTTCGGCGGGCTGGCGGCGACGCTGGTGCTGCGCCGGTTCTCCAAGCGCCTCGGTGTGGTCGGCGCGCTCGCGACCGCGGCCACCGCCGCGTTCTTCCGCGAGCCCGCCCGCGTCGCGCCGCAGCGGGACAACATCGCGGTGGCCTCGGCCGACGGTCTGGTGTCCCTCCTCGAGGAGGCCGTGCCGCCGCCCGAGCTGGGGCTGCCCGCCGAGCCGCGGATGCGCGTGAGCGTGTTCCTGTCGGTGTTCGACGTGCACGTCCAGCGGATCCCGGCCCCCGGCGTCATCGAGAAGGTGGCCTACCGGCCGGGCAAGTTCCTCTCCGCGGACCTGGACAAGGCGAGCGAGGACAACGAGCGCAACTCCGTGCTCATGCGCACCGTCGACGGCCACGAGCTCGTCGTCGTGCAGATCGCCGGCCTCGTCGCGCGCCGCATCCTGTGCGAGATCCACGAGGGCGACAAGGTGGCCGCGGGTGCCACCTACGGCATCATCCGGTTCGGCTCCCGTGTCGACCTCTACCTGCCGCCCGGCAGCCGCGTGCTCGTCGAGAAGGGCCAGCGCACGGTCGGCGGCGAGACGGTGATCGCCGAACTCCCGGCACTGGCAGAAGGCTGATCTCATGGTCCGCGTGACCACCCCGAGCATTCGGCTGCTGCCGAACGCCATCACGGTGCTGGCGCTGTGCGCCGGGCTGTCGTCCGTGCAGTTCGCGCTCACGGGCAACTACGCCATGGCCATCGCGGCCATCGGCATCGCGGCGGTGCTCGACAGCCTCGACGGGCGCATCGCGCGCCTGCTCGACGCCACGTCGAAGATGGGCGCCGAGCTCGACTCGCTGTCCGACGGCATCTCGTTCGGCGTGGCGCCGGCGCTGGTGCTGTACGTGTGGCAGTCGCACGGCGACCGCATCGGCTGGGTGGCTTCGCTGATCTTCGCCGTCTGCATGATCCTGCGCCTCGCTCGCTTCAACACCCTGCTCGACGTCACCGACAAGCCGCCGTACGCGGGGGAATTCTTCGTCGGCGTGCCCGCGCCGGCCGGCGGCCTCGTCGCCATGCTGCCGCTCATCGCGACGCTGCAGTGGGGCGAGGGCTGGTGGTCCGAGCAGTACGTGGTGATCGCCTGGACGATCGCCGTCGCCGCGCTGCTGATCAGCCGTATCCCGACGTTGTCGCTGAAGACCGTCAAGGTGCCCGCCAGGGCCATCGCGCCTCTGCTGGTGGGCGTCGGCCTGCTGGCCGCCGCGATCATCCAGTTCCCGTTGGTGGCGCTGGCCATCGCGCTGGTGCTGTACCTGCTTCACATCCCGTACGCGGTGTACCGGAACCGTTGGCTCGCCGCGCACCCCGAGGCGTGGACGGTCCCGCCGCGCGAACGCCGCGCCATCCGCCGTGCGCGTTCGCAGCGGCGCCTACGGCTGCGTCCGGCGTCTCGCCGGGTCGCGGGCGCGGCGATGCGCGCGGTGCGGCTGCCGCGCAACAGCTCGGACTTCGTGCGGGCGACGCGAGCGTTGCGGGACCGGGACCACTCGGGCACCGGCAATTCGAGCTCGAACTCGACTTCCGGCCCGAACCAGCGCCGCCGCAGCTGGCGGCGGATCGGGATCCGGCGCCGCTGACGCCGGTCGCCTAGCGGGCCGCCGCGCGCAGGCCGGTGAGCAGCAGGTCGAGCTGGTCGTGGAAGTCCTGCACGCAGTCGACGTCCGCCAGTGACGGCAGCACGCGGTACAGGTTCGGCAGTTCCTCCGGCGTGACCATGCGGCTGAACCAGTCGCCGACGGGCTCGTCCCGCTGGGCGACGCCCCCGGCGACGGAGTCGGCCAGCGCCGCGCCGAACGTGAGTCCCATCAACGACCGGTAGCCGCGGGCGGCGGCCTCCTCGTCGAGCCCGGCGTCGAGCAGCGCGCCCAGCAGGGCGTCGATCACGCGCAACGCACCGGGCGAGCGCGGGTTCGCCTCCTCGGCCGCCAGCGCGCGCACCACGGCCGGGTGCCGCGTGAACGCCGTGTAGAGGCCCTCGGCGAGCCGGCGGACGCGGATTTCCCAGCTCCACGACGGCACCGGCAGCGGCACGGACTCGAAGACGCGCGCGGTGAGCCCGTCGAGCAGGTCACCTTTGTTCTTTACGTGGTTGTAGAGCGACATCGCCTCGACGCCGAGGCGAGCCGCGAGCTTGCGCATCGACAGCGCGCCCATGCCGTCGGCGTCCACCAGGGCCAGCGCCTCGTCGAGGACCTTTTCCCGCGTCAGGGTTTCGCGCACCACGGCCGAATCGTAGCTTACGGCGTAAGTACTTACGGTGTACGCTTACGTTGTAAGTATCGATCTGGAGGGACGCCATGGACGCCAAAACACTGCTCACCACCACCCGGTCCGTCCGCCGCAAGCTGGACCTCGACCGTCCGGTCGACCCCGCGGTGATCGAAGACTGCCTGCGCATCGCCCAGCAGGCGCCCGCCGCCGGTGGGCTGCTGAAGGCGCAGCGCTGGGTCGCGGTGCTGGACCTGGAGCTGCGCGCCGAGGTCGCGGCGATCACCAGGAAGGCCGCGCACGAGGTGTGGCAGCACTACGCGCACCTGGCCGACACGAGCATGTTCGCCTCCGCCCGCCACCTCGTGGACAACCTCGACCGCGTGCCGGCGCTGGTGCTGCCGTGCATGCCGGGCCGGCCGCCGGCGTCGGCCGCGGAGCAGTCGTCGTTCTACGGCTCGATCTACCCCGCGATCTGGAGCTTCCAGCTCGCGCTGCGCACGCGCGGCCTCGCGAGCTCGCTGTGCAGCTACCACCTCGCCGGCCACGAGCCGGACGTCGCACGCCTGCTGGGGATCCCGGCCGACGTCACTCAGGTCGGCCTCATCGCCGTGGCGCACTCGACGCAGCGTGAGTTCTCCCCCGCCGCGCGACCACCGGTGGGCGAGATCCTGTCGTTCGACGCCTGGGCGGGGTCCGCGTCGCTAGGGTGAACGGCGTGAGCGACCCGCAGATCACGCTGACCGTCAGGCACACGCCGTCCGCGCTGGATTCCCGGCGCGGAGTCGTGCGGATGCACCCCGAGGTGCTCGACGCGCTGGGCCTGCGCGCCTGGGACGCCGTGCACCTCACCGGCGCCCGCCGCAGCGCCGCGCTCGCCGCGCCGGCCGAGGAGGGCACGCCGGGGGTGGTGCTGACCGACGACGTCACGATGTCGAACCTCGGCGTGTCCGAGGGGTCCGAGATCGTGGTGACGCCGGCCGACGTCGCGGCTGCGAAGACGGTGACGGTCTCCGGTTCGCGGCTGGCCAGCGTGTCCGTGCCGCCGCAGACGCTGCGGCTCGCGCTCACCGGAAAGGTGCTCACGCGGGGCGACGCCGTTTCGCTGCTCCCGCAGGACCTCGCACCGGCGCCGGGTTCGGACGTCGCGGCCGTGCGCGGGCAGCTGTCGCGCGCGATCGGCGCGACGTGGACCAACGAGCTGCTCACCGTCACCGCCACGGAGCCTGCGGGCGTGGTCGTGGTGGGACCGTCCACTGTGGTCAGCTGGCGCGACGGCGCCCGCACGGGCGAGACGCCGACCGACACCGTCCCCACGCGCAGCGCGACGGCCCTCGTCCGCAGCACGGCGGTGACGGCGGCCGAGGACTACCTCGACGCGGAGGTCGTCGAGGAGACGAAGCCGGAAGAGCTCGCGGAACCGATCCCACCCGTCGCCGATCTGGTCGGCGCGGAAGGGGCCGCGCGCAAGCTCGCCGAGTGGTTCGACCTGGCGTTCCGGCGGCCGGAGCTGCTCGAGCGGCTGGGCACGTCGGCGCACCTGGGCGTGCTGCTGTCCGGGCCGGAGGGTGTCGGCAAGGCGACGCTGGTGCGGTCCGTCGCGCAGGCCGAGAAGGTGCGCGTGGTGTCGCTGGTCGCGCCCAACATCGCCGTGCTGGAGCCGAACACGGCCCACGCCCGCCTGCGCGAGGCCGTGACCCGTGCTGCCGACGGCGACGGGCCCGGGGTTCTGCTGATCAACGACGTCGACGCGCTCCTGCCCGCCACGCAGCCGCCACCGGTGGCCACCGTCGTCCTGGAAGAACTGCGCGCGGCCATGCGCCGCGAGGGCATCGCCGTGGTGGCGACGACGCAGCGCGCCGAGTCCGTGGACCCGCGGCTGCGCACCGCCGACCTGCTCGATCGCGAGCTCGGCCTGCCGCTGCCCGACGCGAAAACCCGGGTGGAGCTGCTGCGGATCCTGCTGCGTGACGTGCCCGTGGAACCGGGCGCCGACCTGGGCGTGCTCGCCGAGAAGACGCCCGGGTTCGTCGCCGCCGACCTCATCGCCCTGCGCCGCGACGCCGCGCTGCGGGCCGCGCTTCGCCAGCGTGACGTCGCCGAGCCGCGGATCTCGGAGCACGACCTGCTCGACGCGCTCGCCACCGTCCGGCCGATCTCGCTGTCCACTTCGGACAACCTGGCCACGGGCGGGCTGACGCTCGACGACGTGGGCAACATGGTGGACGTCAAGCAGGCCCTCACTGAGACGGTGCTGTGGCCGCTGCGCTACCCGGATTCCTTCGCCCGCCTGGGCATCGACCCGCCGCGGGGCGTGCTGCTGTACGGCCCGCCCGGCGGCGGCAAGACGTTCCTCGTGCGCGCACTGGCCGGCACGGGCGCGCTCAACGTGTTCGCGATCAAGGGCGCCGAACTGCTGGACAAGTGGGTCGGCGAGTCGGAGCGGGCCGTGCGCGACCTGTTCCGGCGAGCCGCCGACGCCGCGCCGTCGCTGATCTTCCTGGACGAGATCGACGCGCTGGCGCCGCGACGCGGGCAGTCGTCCGACTCCGGGGTGGCCGACCGAGTGGTCGCCGCGCTGCTCACGGAGCTCGACGGCGTGGAGCCGATGCGCGAGGTCGTGGTGCTGGGCGCCACGAACCGGCCCGAACTCGTGGACCCGGCGCTGCTGCGGCCGGGCCGGCTGGAGCGGCGCATCTACGTGCCGCCGCCCGACGCCGAGTCGCGCACCGCGATCCTGAAGGCGACGTCGAAGAACACGCCGCTGGCGTCCGATGTGGATCTGGCGGCCATCGCGTCCACCCTGGACGGTTACTCCGCCGCCGACTGCGCCGCGCTCATCCGCGAGGCTGCGCTCACGGCGATGCGCGAGTCACTCGAGGCACACGTGGTCACCGCCGCCCACCTGGCGAAAGCACGCGAGGTCGTGCGGCCGTCGCTGGACCCGGCGCAGCTGGCGACGCTGCAGGCGTACGCGCAGGCGCAGCAGGAACGCTGACGAAAACGGACCCCACCTTCGCGGTGGGGCCCGTTGTTTTCGCTGGTCAGCTGCCCTTTGGGCTCTGGTAGTCCTTCGTGATGATCACTATCACGCCCGGGCTCGAGTTCTGGATGCCGTCGAACCGCGGCTGGGCCTGGAACCCGAACTCGGCGGCCAGCTGCTTCGCCGCGGCCTCCTCGTCGGTGCCCGGCCGGAAGTAGGCCGTGGTGTGCGGGATCACTCCCTGCGGGTAGTTGCCGACCTCGGGCACGTTCCAGCCCGACGCGCGGAAGTCGTCGGCGGCCTGCTCGGCGAGGTGCGGGATCGTGGAGTTGTTGTAGACCCGCACGGTCACCCACTTGTTGGACGCCTGCTGGTCGTTGCCCGGCTGCCCCGGCTGACCACCGGGCCGGCCAGGTTGGCCGGGCTGGCCCGGCTGTCCGCTGGGCTGACCAGGCTGGCTCGGCTGCCCCGACTGGCCGGCCGGCGGCGCCGAAGGTGCCGACGAAGCCGGTGAAGACGGGGCCGAAGACGAAGGCGGCGCCGCCGAGGACGACGAGCCCGGCGCCGGCTGCGACGACGAAGGCGACCCGCTCGAGCTGGTGGGCCCGGCGTTGTTGTCGCTCGATCCATTACCCGACAGCGCGGTGACGCCGCCGACGATCGCGGCGATCACGGCGACGCCGATGAGCGCGACGCCCGCGGCCCGCATGGGCCGGGACAGTCCCGAGAAGATGCTCATGACAGTTCGATCCCCAGCCGCCTGGCGCCGCGCTTGCGCTGCCGGGCGGCGCGCGTCTTGCGCAGCCGCTTCACCAGCATCGGGTCGGCCGCCATGGCCTCAGGCTTTTCCAGCAGTGTGTTCAACAGCTGGTAGTAACGGGTCGAGGACAGCGAGAACCGTTCCCGGATGGCGTTCTCCTTGGCACCGGCGTGCCGCCACCACTGACGTTCGAACGCGAGGATCTCCACCTCACGCTCGGTCAGGCCGCCCACAATCTCCGGCGGCGACGGCTGCTCTCCAGCCATCGACTCCGCGGCGTCCATGCGGTCCTCGCAATCGGTTTCGGCTGTCCTTCCGCGGGCGCCATTCAACCACGGAACCCAGGCTCGACATGGGCATCCGGCGCGGCGCGTCACGGTCCGATCCAGGTGTATCAGACGGGTCCGACTAAACTCGCTGCTCGTGACCGTCCACCCCATCCGCATCGCCGGCGATCCCGTGCTGCACCAGCCGACCCGTGAGGTCACGGAGTTCGACGAGCAGCTGCGCACGCTGACCGAGGACATGTTCGAGACGATGTACGCCGCCGAAGGCGTCGGCCTCGCGGCCAACCAGATCGGCCTCGACCTGCGCCTGTTCGTCTACGACTGCCCCGACGACGAGGGCGTCGAACACCGCGGCCTGGTGGTGAACCCCAAGCTGGAGACGTCCGAGGTCCCCGAGACCATGCCGGACCCGGACGACGACTGGGAGGGCTGCCTCTCGGTCCCCGGCGAGTCCTACCCCACCGGCCGCGCGTCGTGGGCGCGCGTGACCGGTTTCGACGTGACGGGTGAGCCGATCACCGTCGAGGGCACCGGCTACTTCGCCCGCTGCCTGCAGCACGAGACGGACCACCTCGACGGGTACCTGTACCTCGATCGCCTGGTGGGCCGCCACGCGCGGGCGGCGAAGAAGATGCTGAAGAAGAACAAATGGGGCGTGCCGGGGTTGAGCTGGCTGCCGCCGAAGGACGAGCCGGCCGAAGCCTGAGTTTCTTTGTCGACGAGTCTCCCGGTCCCGGGTTAGGGCCGGGAGATTCGTCGTTTCAGCGGGTCAGCGGCCGAGGAAATGCTCGCGCACGACGGCGGGGTTTTATCCCAGACCTGATCCGGCATGGTGTCTGACGAAGGCACCGAACGACGACGGTTCTCTTTTTCGCCCGAGGCTTTCCTGCGCAGCCGTGATCGGTGTTGCGCCGGCGCGTTTTTTGTTGCGGGGGGCGGGTTTTCTGTTGTTGTCCACAACTCGGCTTCGCTGTGGACAACTCGGCTTCGGAGATTATTTTGTCGGTGGGGAGCGGTAGACTGGCCAAGGGCCGTTCCCCCGAGGATGGGTGGGGGCTTTCCCAAGGTGAGTTACTGAGGACACAGGCGGCTTGGCCGCGATTTCCGGCGGTTGTGGGCCGGCGAGACGGTGAGCACGATCGGGGGCGTGGGCTCGTCAATGAAGACGGAGCCGTGCGCAACGGTGGACAGGTAATCGCGCCGGCCGCGGGAGTAGTCGGCGGAATCGCGCGGAATCCACGGAGAGCGGTGGCCTGGGGCCTCTTGACCGCTAAGGAACCGGAACCGGGCCGCGCTCATCGCCAACACCGCCACCAGTCCGGCGAGCAGAACTTTCCTCACGAGGCGCCCCGAAGTCGGCGCAGGTGACGGTCATGTGACCGCCTGTCGGCCGGATGCTCCGATCCGGTGAAGAACACACCGGACGCGGGGGTGGCTTGTGCTCGCATGATCCGCCGTGGCATGGTCGAGGGACAACCTCATAACCAACGCGGGAGCTCGCGCCTTGGCGGGCTGAGAGGGCGGCTGGTGTCTGTCTGTGGACACCCGGTGCCGCCGACCGCATGAACCTGACCGGGTAATGCCGGCGTAGGGAGTGAACGTCGTTGACGACGCTGGAGAACGAGCCTGCCATCACGCCTTCCGTGACCACGGGGCCGATCACCGGTTCGCACAAGGTCTACCACCGCACCGAATCGGGCCTGCGGGTTCCGGCGCGGCGCATCGACCTGTCGAACGGTGAGCACTTCGACGTGTACGACACGTCCGGGCCGTACACCGACCCGGACGCGAAGATCGACGTCCACAATGGACTTCACCCGCTGCGCACGGGCTGGGCCGACGGCCGCGCGCACAACACCCAGCTCGGCTGGGCGAAAGCGGGCGTGATCACGCGCGAGATGGAGTTCATCGCCGCGCGCGAGCGGTGCTCACCTGAGTTCGTGCGCGACGAGGTCGCGCGCGGGCGGGCGGTGATCCCCGCCAACCGCAAGCACCCGGAGAGCGAGCCGATGATCATCGGCAAGAAGTTCCTGGTGAAGATCAACGCGAACATGGGCAACTCGGCCGTCTGGTCCTCAGTGGAGGAAGAGGTCGACAAGATGGTGTGGGCCACCCGCTGGGGTGCCGACACGATCATGGACCTGTCCACCGGCAAGCGCATCCACGAGACGCGCGAGTGGATCGTCCGCAACTCCCCCGTGCCCGTGGGCACCGTGCCGATCTACCAGGCGCTGGAGAAGGTCGACGGGGAGCCGGAGAAGCTGTCGTGGGAGGTCTACCGCGACACGATCATCGAGCAGTGCGAGCAGGGTGTGGACTACGTCACCGTCCACGCGGGAGTGCTGCTGCGCTACATCCCCCTCACCGCCCGGCGCGTGACCGGAATCGTGAGCCGCGGCGGCTCGATCATGGCCGCGTGGTGCCTCGCGCACCACCAGGAATCCTTCCTGTACACGAACTTCGAGGAACTCTGCGCGATCCTGCGCAAGTACGACGTCACGTTCTCCCTCGGCGACGGCCTGCGCCCCGGCTCGATCGCCGACGCCAACGACCGCGCGCAGTTCGCCGAGCTCGAGACCCTCGGTGAGCTCACGCACATCGCGCGTGAGCACGACGTGCAGGTGATGATCGAGGGCCCCGGCCACGTGCCGATGCACAAGATCAAGGAGAACGTGGAGCTGGAGGAACAGCTCACCGGCGAGGCGCCGTTCTACACCCTCGGACCACTCGCGACGGACATCGCACCGGCGTACGACCACATCACCTCGGCCATCGGCGCGGCGCAGATCGGCTGGTACGGCACGGCGATGCTGTGCTACGTCACACCGAAGGAGCACCTCGGCCTGCCCAACCGCGACGACGTGAAGACCGGCGTGATCACCTACAAGATCGCCGCCCACTCCGCCGACCTCGCCAAGGGCCACCCCCACGCACACGAGTGGGACGACGAACTGTCCAAGGCCCGCTTCGAGTTCCGCTGGAACGACCAGTTCAACCTGGCGCTCGACCCCGACACCGCGCGCTCGTACCACGACGAGACGCTGCCCGCGGAGCCGGCGAAGACCGCGCACTTCTGCTCGATGTGCGGCCCGAAGTTCTGCTCGATGCGGATCACCCACGACGTGCGCAAGTACGCCGAGGAGCACGGGCTGTCCACTGTGGAGGCCATCGAGGCCGGCATGGCGGAGAAGTCGGCCGAGTTCGGCGAGCAGGGCAACAAGGTCTACCTCCCGGTCGTCGGGCAGTAGTTCCACCCGCTATTAGAGGCAGTAGTCATGACTGAAACACCCCGCACCGCCCTCACCATCGCCGGATCCGACTCCGGCGGTGGTGCGGGTGTGCAGGCCGACCTGCGTACGTTCTTCGCCCACGGCGTCCACGGGCTCGTCGCGCTCACGGCCGTCACAGTGCAGAACTCCCTCGGCGTGCAGGGCTTCACCGAGATCCCGGTCGACGTCGTCACGGCGCAGATCAAGGCCGTGGCCGGCGACATGGGCGTGAACGCGGCCAAGACCGGCATGCTCGCGACGGCCGGCATCATCCAGGCCGTGGCGAAGACGCTCGACGAGGTCCACATCGGACGCGACACGGACACGCCGTTCGTCGTCGACCCGGTGGCCGCGTCGATGACCGGCCACGCGCTGCTGCGCGAGGAGGCGCTGGAAGCCATCCGCACGGAGCTCTTCCCGCGCGCCACGCTGATCACGCCGAACCTCGACGAGGTGCGGCTGCTCACCGGCATCACGGTCACCGGCGCGGAAACCCAGCGCGCGGCGGCCGAGGCGTTGCTGGAGTTCGGCTCACGATGGGTGCTCGTGAAGGGCGGGCACCTCCACGAAGCCGAGGACTGCGTGGACCTGCTGACCGACGGAACGGACGTGCTGGAGCTCAGCGGCGTGCGCATCCACACCGACAACACCCACGGCGGCGGCGACACGATGGCCTCGGCCATCACGTCGTCGCTCGCCAAGGGCGCCGACGTGCCGACGGCCGTGACCGAGGCGAAGCAGTTCATCGAACGCTGCGTCGCCGAGGCTTATCCGCTCGGCGCCGGGGTGGGTCCGGTGTCCCCGTTCTGGCGGCTGGCCGACTGACCGGCCACACTGGACCCGTGACCGACGACGCCGCCGCCCGCGCACTGTGGGCCCAGATGCCTTTGGACCTGCAGTTCGAGGTCGACCAGCTGGTCTCGGCCAACAAACCGGCCGCGGCCCTCAAAGTGATCCGGAAATGGGGCCTGGACCCCAAACCGGGCATCGCCGAATCGCGTGCGGTGACCGACTACCGCAAGAGCGTGCTGAAGCCACCGCCGCGCTTCACCTGAGTCCGAACTGGACGTTCCGTGCGGTACGGGAGGAAAACTCCTGTACCGCGCGGGATCAGTTCACGGGTTCGAGCGAGCGCGTGTCGTAGGTGCTGCGCGCGTCGCGGATCCGGTCGAAGTTCGACTGCGACCACGTGCTCAGCGCCACCAGGTGTGCGCTGACCTCCGCGCCCATCGGGGTGAGCGCGTACTCCACCGTCGGCGGAGTGGTCGGGAAGACCTTGCGGCTGACGAAACCATCGCGTTCGAGGTTACGCAGGTTCTGCGTGAGCATCTTCTGGCTGATGCCGCCGACGGCGCGGCGCAGCTCGCCGAAGCGGTGCGGCCGCTGCTCCAGCACGCCGAGCACGAGGGCCGTCCACTTGTTCGCGAGCAGGTCGAGTACGTCGCGGCAGGGACAGCTCTTCAGGTAGACGTCCCAGGATCCGTCCTGGTCACAGGTGGTTTCCATCAGGTACCTACTTTACCGGGAAGTGCCTTCTGGCGAAAAGTGACTACGGGGCCGAGCATAGGGGACAACCGACCAGAAGGAGAGATCCGAGATGCGCGTGGTGACCCAGCGGGAATTCGGCGGCCCGGAGGTGCTGCGGGTGACCGAAACCGACCGTCCGGCGCCGGGCCCGACCGAGGTACTGGTGCGCGTGCACGCCGCCGGCGTCAACCCCGTCGACTGGAAGACGCGGGCGCACCAGGTGTTCCTGGGCGAGCCGCCGTACACGCTGGGCTGGGACGTGTCCGGCGTCGTCGAAGAGGTGGGTTTCGGGGCCACCGGGGTGAAGCAGGGCGACGAGGTGCTCGGCATGCCGTGGTTCCCGCGCGAGGCCGCGGCCTACGCGGAGTACGTGACTGCGCCATCGCACCAGTTCGTGCGCAAGCCGGCCGGGCTGTCGCACGCGGAGGCGGCCGGGTTGCCCCTGGCGGGGCTCACGGCGTGGCAGGCGTTGGTGGATGTGGCGGAAGTCCGGAGTGGACAGCGGGTGCTCGTGGACGCGGCCGCCGGCGGCGTTGGACACCTCGCCGTGCAGATCGCGAAGGCGCGCGGTGCATACGTGCTCGGCACGGCCAGCGCGGCGAAGCACGATTTCCTGCGGTCCCTGGGCGTGGACGAGCCGATTGATTACCGCGATGAGAACGCGGCGCCGGCGGATCTTGACGTCGTGCTCGGGCTCGTCGGCGAGGACAGCGACCTGCGCTGGCTGCCGTCGCTCAGGCCGGGCGGCCTGCTCGTCAGCGTGCCCGGCGGTGTCGGGGCGCGGGCACAGGAGGAGGCGGCCAAGCTGGGCGTGCAGACGGCGCCGATCCTCGTGGAGCCCGACCGCGTCGGGCTGCTCGGGCTGGTGGAGCTCGTCGAAGCCGGCCGGCTGAAGGTGCACGTGGACCAGACGTTCCCGCTCGAAGACGCGGCGAAGGCCCACGAGGTGGGCGAGGGCGGCCGAGTCACCGGGAAGCTGGTGCTCACCGTCTGATGTGGACGCACAGTGGCCCCTCGCGCCAACGAGGGGCCACTGTGGACTTTCTAGGGTGGAACTCAGCCGCGCGCGACAACCTGCGGCAGCACCGTGGTCAGGCCCGTCCAGTCGGACGTGACCACGGACGCGTGCTGCGCCGCCAGCTCGGCCACGCGCTGGTTGGCCTGGTCGACGGTCGGGTTGTGGTCGTCGATGGCCGGGGCGACGTTCTGGCCGTCGGTCATCACCACGTAGTAGTGGTTGGCGTCGTACCACCACGGGCCGGTCTGCGTGACCCACGCGTTGGCGTCGCCGTCGAAGACCACGAACCACGGCTTGAGGTTGGCCGCGTACTTGTCACGCGGGTCGCCGCCGACGGCGCCGTGCACGGTCGGGAAGATCTGGACGTCACCGAGCTTGCCCGCGTTCTTCTGCGCCAGCAGGTAGTTCGCGTATTCGACGTCGGTGTGCAGGGTGTCGGTGGGGTTCTGCTCCTCCACCGTGCCCGGGATGATCTCGGTCAGCACCTTGCCGTGCAAGGCGTCCACGCTCGGCCAGTTGTCCGCCTTGGCCGCGTCGTCCAGCGTCGCGTAGCTGCCGAGCAGGTCGGCCGGCTTGAAGACGGCGCTGCCGAGGTGGGCGCGGAACGCCGCGTCGAGCTCGTCCGGGCCCATGCCGGTGTTGTCCGAGAAACCGGTCTTCATCTCGAGCTTCAGCGTGAGCGGCGTGTGGTCCGGGTGGGCCGCGAGCCAGATGCGGATGTCGTCGAGGCAGTACTCGAGGTTCTTGTTCGTCCCGCCCTTGTAGAGATCGGCGGTCGTCGACGCGGCGACGCAGTTGTTGCTGTTGCCCAACGGGTTCGAGTGGCTCACCTTCCACTCGTGCGTGATGAAGTCCGGCCACACGTCGAGCTCGATCAGCGACGAGCCGTTGTCCAGCGCCTGAGCGAGGAACGGGTACGCGGCCGGGTCGTAGGTGTTGTGCACGCCGACCGTGGTCACGTGCGAGAGCTTCGGGCTGTCCGCGTTCGCCACGGCTGCCCCGGACAACGACGTGGCGACGAGCGCGCCGACCGCCACGACCACTGAAGCGAGTTTCATCCTGACCCCTTCACCCACCGATAGTGCGATGGCACTCACACTGTGCCACCGTGATGGACTGTGGATGAAGGACAGCTGACCAAATGGACTAGACCAGAAGTCGGAAAGTGCCCATGACTGAAAACCCGAGCCCGCCGTCGGCGTTGACCATCGCCGGTTCCGACTCCGGTGGCGCAGCCGGACTCCAGGCCGATTTGCGGACATTCCTCACTTGTGGGGTGCACGGACTCGTCGCCGTGACGGCCGTGACGGTGCAGAACACGTTGGGAGTCCACGATCGCGCGGACATCCCGCCGCACGTCGTCGCCGGCCAGATCGAGGCCGTCGCGTCGGACATGGGTGTGGGCGCGGCGAAAACGGGCATGCTCGCGTCGGCGCAGATCATCCACGCCGTGGCGACGGCTTGCGACAACGCGGGCATCGGGCGCGATCACGAGGTGCCGTTCGTGGTGGACCCGGTGGCGGCGTCGATGACCGGTCACCCGCTCTTCGACGCCGACGGGCTCTCCGCGCTGCGCGAGGAGCTGCTGCCGCGCGCGACCGTGCTGACGCCGAACCTCGACGAGGTGCGCTTGCTGACCGGCCTGACCGTGACCGACCGCGAAGGCATGCACACCGCGGCCGTGGCGCTGCACCGGCTGGGCCCGAAGTACGTGCTCGTGAAGAGCGGCCACCTCGTGTCCGACCCGGAGTGCGTCGACCTGCTCTTCGACGGCTCGACGTTCGTGGAGCTGCCCGGCCCGCGCTTCAACACCCCGCACACGCACGGCGCGGGCGACACCATGGCGTCGGCGCTGACGGCCGGGCTGGCGAAGGGGATGTCGGTCGTCGAGGCCGCGCGCTACGGCAAGTGGTTCGTGTCGCACGCGGTCGAACACTCGTACCCGATGGGGGCGAAGGTGGGGCCGGTGTCGGCGTTCTGGCGGCTCGCGCCGGAGGACCGTTAGCCGGTTGCCGCGGCGATGGTGTCGGCGCCGTTGGAGCCGTTGCCGGTGAAGCCGGATTCGACTTCACCGGCCCAGCGGAGCGCGCCAGTGCCGAAGACTTCGCAGGCCGAGCGGAACTCGCGTCGGCGCCGAAAGGATCGCGGGATTGGCTCGCTAGGGAATTGCCGACTACCACATCATCGGGCGCGCTTGCCGCCAAACCGCTGATTTGTCCACAGCCGAAACACCCGTCCCGAGGTTGTCCACAGATTCACCGAACCCCGTTTTCGGGCCGCTGACCTCGGTAGACTGGAACAGGGACGCCCCCCTTGGGAGGGCCAGGGTTCCGGCAAAGTCTTGTGGCCTGGGTGCAGGGCGGGCACGGCTCTTGGTGATCATGTGATTGTCTAGGTCCCATGATCGTGTGAGAGAGCCGTGCCCGCTGCGTCATCGTGCCTGATCCCTGCTGTGTTTGATCGTCTGACCCCGCTCATCACGGTGGACGCTGCTCCTGGATGGCCGGGTGACCTGCGCAAACACCTGGCCAGGGTGCCGGACCCGCGGCATCGGCGGGGGGTGCGGCATTCAATCGAATCGATTCTGGCGCTGACCGCGGTTGCGGTGGCGGCCGGGGCACGATCGTTCACCGCGATCGGGGAATGGGCCGCCGACGCACCGCAACACGTGCTGGCGCTACTGGGAACACGCTTCGATTCACGCGCGGACCGGTATGTGGCACCGGATGAAGCCACGCTGCGACGAGTGGCCGGCCGCCTCGACGGCGACATCCTCGACGACGTGATCAGTGCCTGGCTGGCCGACCACGATCCCGCCCAGCCCGGCCCCGACACCCTGCCACCGGCGATCGCGGTGGACGGGAAATCCCTGCGCGGCACCTTCGCCCGCACCGGCGGCGCCGGAGTGCACCTGCTCGCCGCCATCACCCACGACAACGCCATCGTGCTCGGGCAACGCCAAGTCCCGGCCGGGGCCAGCGAAATCACCTGGTTCCCCACACTGCTGGACACCATCGGCCTGACCGGGCGGGTCGTCACCGCCGACGCCCTGCACACCACCACCGCCCACGCCCGCTACCTCCACGCCCGCGGCGCCTACTACGTATTCACCGTCAAACAGAACCAGCAGCGCCTCTACACCCTGCCCTGGCACGACATCCCCACCCACGTCACCGAAGAACGCGGACACGGCCGCAGCGAACGCCGCACCACCCAGCTCGCGCCCCTCGGTGACTTCCTCGACTACCCCGCGATCGATTTCCCCCACGCCACCCACGCGTTCCTCATCGAGCGCTACACCACCCACCACACCAGCGGAAAACACACCGCCCACACCGCCCTGGGCATCACCAACATCACCGCCACCTGGGCCCACCCTGCCCACATCGGAGCCTACGTCCGCAACCACTGGCACATCGAAAACAAACTCCACTGGACCCGCGACGTCACCTACCAAGAAGACGCATCCCGAGCCCGCACCGGCACCGCACCCCGCGTCATGGCCACCCTCCGCAACCTCGCCACCAGCGCACTCCGCCACACAGGCTGGACCAACATCGCCGCAGGACTACGCCACATGACCCGAGACACCACCCGCCCACTCACCCTGCTCGGCATCCACCCCTAAACACCACAACGACTTTGCCGGAACCCTGCCTTGGGAGGGCGGGGGCACGTTGTCTTTCCGGGCGGCGGCGCAGCAGCAGTTCTGCGGGCCGAGAGCTCGCACCGATGAGAACCCCGGCGTCGCGCCGGTCTGTACGCCTAAGGCCGACCGACGGAAGGATGGCGTCATGCGGAAACTGATCTACGGTATGAACCTGAGCCTGGACGGCTACATCGCCGCGGCCGGCGGCGACCTTGGCTGGAGCGGGCCGAGTGACGAGCTGTTCCAGTGGTGGCTCGAGCAGGAGCAGGCGATCGACCTGTTCCTGTACGGGCGCAGGCTGTGGGAGACGATGAGTTCCTACTGGCCGACAGGTGACCAACAGCCGGGCGCCACTCCGGCGGAGATCGCGTTCGCGCGGAACTGGCGGGACACGCCGAAGGTGCTGTTCTCCTCCACGACGATCGACAAGGTCGACTGGAACACCCGCATGGTGACTGGCGACGCGATCGCCGAGATCACCCGGCTCAAGGCCGAGGACGGCGGGCCGATGAGGGTCGGTGGTGCAACGCTGGCCGGGGCGGCCATGCGGGCTGGGCTGGTCGATGAGTACGAGATCGTCACCCATCCGGTCCTGGTGGGTGGCGGCACGCCGTTCTTCACCACGCTTGACAGCTGGGTGAACCTGAACCTGGTGGAGACACGCACGTTTCCCGGTGGGGTGGTCCTGACCAGGTACGAGAGGCGTTGAGCGCGATTCCGCTGCGCGGGTCAGAACTCATCCGCGAGATCACGGCATGATGCGCCATCACCGACCGAGCCGCCGTCGTCCTGTCAGCGTGTATCACCTGGACACGCATTCAGGAGACGCGCCCTAGCTGTCGTCGGAGATCAGGGCCTCCAGGGCCGGCAACGCGATCGTGAGGGCTTCGCGGTATTCCGGGCTCAGCTTGTCGAGGCGGCGGTTCAGCTCCTGCACGCGCGTGGACCGCACGCCGGACACGAGCCGCTCGCCCTCCTCCGTCGCGCGGGCGAGCCAGGCGCGGCGGTCGACGGGGTCGGATTCGCGCGTGACGTAGCCCGCCTCGACGAGGGTGGCGATTATGCGCGACATCGTGGCCGCCGCGACGCCCTCCTTCGCGGCGAGGTCACCGAGGCGCAGCTGACCGAAGTGAACGAGCGTGGCAAGGGCCGAGATCGCGCCGTGGCCGGGCCCGGGGACCCCCGCCTGCCGCAACGAGCGCGACAGCCGCCCCACGGCCAGGTACAACCTGCCCGAGACGTCCTGGACCGAGGATAGAGTCACGGCTGGCTCCTCCTACCGCTGTTGCCCGCCGCCTTTGCGCCGGAAAGGTGTCGTCCACCATAAGGCCTGACGGTGCACGTTCGGCGTTAAGCGCGGACGAAATCACCAACCGGGTCGGCAAACGCGGCCCACTTGCACCAGGCGGCTTACCCGCGTTTACCCCGCCAGGGCGAAACCAGCCGCACACGTCAGCGGGGCGGGCTCGACGCGTGCGCCCAGAAGCGCTGCGGTACCCGGCCCGCGTCGCGCGCCAGGCGGCCCGCCTCGACGCCCGCGCGCATCGCCGCGGCCATGCGTTCCGGGTCCTTGGCGCGCGTCACGGCGGTGGACAGCAGTACCGCGTCGCAGCCGAGTTCCATGGCGAGGCAGGCATCGGAAGCGGTGCCGATGCCCGCGTCGAGGATGACGGGGACCATGGCGCGCGCGACGATGAGCTCGATGTTGTGCGGGTTGCGGATGCCGAGGCCTGTGCCGATCGGGGCGCCCAGGGGCATCACGGCGGCGCAGCCCGCCTCCTCGAGCCGAAGTGCGAGCACGGGGTCGTCGTTGGTGTACGCGAGCACGGTGAAGCCGTCGGCCGCCAGTTGCTCCGCGGCGTCCAGGGTTTCGAACGGGTCGGGCAGCAGGGTGCGGTCGTCGGCGTGGACCTCGAGCTTGATGAGGTCCGTGTCGAGGGCCTCGCGGGCCAGCTGGGCGGTCAGCACGGCCTCCGCGGCGGTGCGGCAGCCGGCGGTGTTGGGCAGCAGCTTGATCCCGAGGCGCCGCACGAGGCCGAGCACACCGGTGCCGCCGTCGGCGTCGGCTTTGCGCATGGCGACCGTCGTCAGCTCGGTGCCCGACGCGACCAGCGCGCGTTCCAGCACCGACAGGTTCCCGGCACCACCGGTCCCGATGATCAGCCTCGACGACAGCTTGTGTTCGCCGATGACCAGAGCGTCGTCCATCGTCAGCCTCCCTGCACCGCGGTCAGCACGTCGATGTTCGCGCCCTTCGGCACCACCGACGCCTCCCACTCGCCCCGGCGCACGACCTCGCCGTTCACCGCGACGGCAACGCCCTGGCGGGCCACGTCGAGTGCGTCGAGCACCTCGGACACGGTGGCGCCGTCGGGGAACTCGCGCCAGCTCCCGTTGACCTTGATCTCCATCAGACTCGCTCCTTCTGCAGCAAACGGGCGGGCGCGGCCGCCCCGATCTCGTCCGGTGGGGCCTCGCCGGCCAGCCACGCGACCACGGCGTCTGCGGTCACAGGGGCCATCAGCAGACCGTTGCGGTGGTGCCCCGTCGCCGCGTACACGCCTTCGCCGAGCTCGCCGATGTACGGCAGCGCGTCGCGGCTTCCCGCGCGCAGCCCGGCCGCGGTCTCGACGAGCTCGTACTCCATGATGCCCGGCAGGATCCGTTCGCCGCCTTCCAGCAGCTCCCGCACGCCACGCGCGGTCACGGTCTCGTCGAAGCCCGCTTCGTACTGCGTCGCGCCGAGCACCAGCTCGCCGTCAGCGCGCGGCACGAGGTAGATCGGCCGGCCCTCGACCATCGCGCGCACCGTGTACGGCGGGGGCGGCAGGCAGCCCCGACGCGGCCGCAGTCGCAGGATCTCGCCTTTGAGCGGCCGCACGGCGTCGGCCAGCAGCGGGTGCAGCTTGCCTGTCCACGCGCCGGCAGCCAGCACAACGGGACCGGTCACATCGTCGAGCGAAGTCACCCGCGACGCCGAGAACTCGACACCCCGCTTCGCGCACGCGGAGAGCAGCGCCGTCAGCAGCTTCCGGTTGTCGACAGCCAGGTCACCCGGCACGTGCAGCCCGCTACGCACCGCGCCCAGGCCCGGCGCGAGCCGCCGCGCCGCCCGCCCGGTGAGCCGCTCGACGTCACGGCCCAGCGAGGCCAGGTACTCCGCGAGGATGTCGAGGTGCCCGGCGTCGGCGCTGTCGAACGCGACCACGATCGTGCCGTGCGAAGCCAGCCCGGGGTCCGTGCCCTCCGCCGCGAGGTCCCGCGCGAACGCGGGCCAGCGCCGCAGCGACTCCTCGCCAAGGCTGAGCACGTGCTCCTCGCCCGGCCACGCCTCCGTGACCGGCGCGAGCATGCCGCCCGCCAGCCAGGACGCACCGCGCGCGGGGGCCGGGTCGACCACCGTGACGCGATGGCCGCGGGCCGCCGCGCGCCAAGCCGCGGACAGGCCGATGACACCACCGCCGACGATGGTGAGGGTCTCACTCATGGAATCACGCTCCCTGCGCCGGCATGACCCGGATCAGGTTCCACGGTCGGAGCGGCAGCTCCCTCTCAGCCCGTGCCTCGGGCTCCCGTGCGGACCACCCCACCGTAGCGCGCGGGTAACGTCCCCGCCATGCCCGCCCTGACCGGATCACAGATCCGCACCCGCCTGGCCGATTCGCGGCTGTACTTGTGCACCGACGCCCGCTCGTCGCGCGGCGACCTCGCCGAGTTCATCGACGCGGCGCTGGCCGGCGGCGTCGACATCGTGCAGCTGCGGGACAAGACGAACGGCGCCCCGCTCGAGGCCGCGCAGGAGATCGCGGCGCTCGAGGTGCTCGCCGAAGCGTGCGCGCGCCACGGTGCGCTGCTGTCGGTCAACGACCGCGCCGACGTCGCCCTCGCCGTGGGCGCCGACGTGCTGCACCTGGGTCAGGACGACATCCCCGTGCCGCTCGCGCGCCGCGTCCTTGGCGACGACGTGGTGATCGGCCGCTCCACCCACTCGATCGAGCAGGCCACGGCGGCCGCCGCCGAGGACGGCGTGGACTACTTCTGCACCGGCCCGTGCTGGCCGACGCCGACCAAGCCCGGCCGGCACGCACCCGGCCTGGACCTGGTCCGGGCCACCGCGAAAACCGGTACCGACCGGCCGTGGTTCGCGATCGGCGGCATCGACACCGAGCGGCTGCCGGAGGTGCTGGCCGCCGGGGCGTCGCGGATCGTGGTGGTCCGCGCCATCATCGACGCCGAGGACCCGAAGGCGGCCGCGGAAACGCTGAAGTCCCAGCTCGCTTAGGGCGACGGCGTCCCCGACGGCGCACCCTTCGTCTGCGGCGCGCTCGGCGTGGTCGACGCCCCACCCGTGCTCGACGGCGGCGGCGTGTCACTCACCGAGCTCTGCGACGTCGGCGATTCGCTCGTGGACGTGCTCGACGACGAGGACGAGGGCGGCGGCGTGTTCGACTCGGTCTCGCTGGGCGGCGCGTTGTTCTCCGAGGTCGCGGGCGGGTTGTCGTCCTGCTTCTGCTGCTGGCTCGTGCCCGGGTTCCCGTGGTTGAAGACGCCGGATCCCACCTCGCCGTGCAAGGCCAGCTCCGCCCCCACCGCCACGGCGATCGCGATGGCCGTCGCGACCACGCTCGTGCCGATGATCAGCGGCCAGCGCAGCTTCCTCAGCTTGTCGGCGAACGATTCCGAAGGCTCGTCCGGCTGCGTCTGATCCGGCCCCGTGAGCTTCGAGATCCGCACCGTCGGCATCTCCGACGGGTCGAGCGGCATCAGCACGGTCGGCATCTGCGCCGGGTCGTCGACCGGCGAGAGGCCCGGCCTGCTGCCCCTGCGCTGCCCCGCCGTCACGAGCACCGCGCGCGCCCTCAGCGCGGCCTCGCGAGTGCGCTGCAGCGAACGCAGGTACAGCTCGGCGCCGACCGTGGTGATCACGCTCGCCACCCCGGCCCCCACGACGGTCCCCGCCACGCCCAGCGTCGAACCCAGCAACGCGGCCGTGACGGCGGCCAGTGCCGTCGCCACCACCTGTGCCGGGCGGAAGCTCTTCTTCTCGCCCTGCTCCGATGTCTTTTCCCGCTGCTGACTCATGATCCCGATCTACTAGTACCCGCGCGATTTCCCCTGTGGTGTTCAACGAGTAAGTCGCGCGAGGAACTCCCCGCGTTGCCCATCCGTGAGCGAGGACACGTTGACCGTCCACAGTGGATAGACTATGGCTCACACTTTCCTGACATACTCACCACATGCGATTGGTGACGATCTCCGAAATCGAGGCCGCGGCGAAGCGGGTAGCCGACCACGCCGTGCGCACTCCGCTGCTGCGCCAGCACTGGGCCGAAGGCGAGCTGTGGCTCAAACCCGAGAGCCTGCAACAGATCGGCGCGTTCAAGATCCGCGGCGCGTACAACGCGATCGCCTCACTCGACGACGCGCAGCGCGCACGCGGCGTCGTCTCGTACTCCAGCGGTAACCACGCGCAGGCGGTCGCCTACTCCGCGAACGCCTTCGGCATCCCCGCCGTGATCGTGGTGCCGGACGTGGCGCCGCGGCTCAAGGTCGAGGCCACCCGGAGCTGGGGCGCCGAGGTGATCGAGGTGCCGATCGCCGAGCAGGAGCCGGTCGCGTCGGCGCTGGCGAAGGAGCGCGGGCTCACTTACATCCCGCCGTTCGACCACCTCGACGTGATCGCCGGGCAGGGCACCGCGGGCCTGGAAATCGCCACCGACCTGCCGGACGTCGACACCGTGCTCGTGCCGGTGAGCGGCGGCGGGCTCGCCTCGGGTGTCGGCACGGCGATCAAGGCGCTGTGCCCCGGAGCGAAGGTCATCGCCGTCGAGCCCGAGCTGGCCGGCGACACCGCCGAGAGCCTGCGCGCCGGCCGCCGCATCGAGTGGCCGATGGAGCAGCGCGCCCGCACGATCGCCGACGGCCTGCGCGCCCAGCCGTCGGACCTGACGTTCGCGCACTTGCAGAGCGTGCTCGACGGCATCGTCACCGTGACCGAGGACGAGATCCGCGACGCCACGCGCGTGCTGGCCCGGCGGGCCCGGATCGTGGCCGAGCCCAGCGGGGCGACGGCCACCGCCGCGTTCCTGCACCACGCCGGCGAGCTGCCGGGCGGCAAGACGGTGTCGGTGATCTCCGGCGGCAACGTCGACCCGGAACTGCTGGCCGAACTGCTCGCGTAGGCGTCAGTCGCGCGCCGGGCCCGGGCGGACGTGGGTCGGCGGTCCGTCCACCCCGCACGAGAAGCACTCGCCGAGGTGAGGCGACTCGTCGTCCACGGTCCGCTTGGCCTCGGGCCCGGCCGCGCCACCGGAGGCGTCTCCGGAATCGTCCGGCGAACCGAGCACGCCGTTGTGAATCCCCAACGCGATGAGGCCTCCTGCGATCGCCAGGACGGCGCAGATGAGCAGTGCCATGCGCCAGCCGGCCGTCAGCGCGACGGGGTCGCGGTAGGCCGAACCGGTGAGTCCGGCCGCCGCGGGGAGCACCGCGACCGCAAGAAGACCACCCGTTCGGGCGATCGCGTTGTTCACTCCGGACGCGACACCGGCGAAGCGGTCGGGGGCTGCGGCGAGCACCGTCGCGGTCACCGGCGCCACCGTGCACGCCAGTCCGAGGCCGAACACGACCACCGCGGGGAAGACCGAACCGAGGTACGAGGACCCCGGTCCGACGCGGATCAGCAGCAGCATGCCGATGCCGATCACGATGGGTCCGACCACCAGCTGCAGGCGCGGGCCGATGCGCTGGGCCAGCGCGCCCGAGCGGCCCGAGAGCAGCAGCATGATGATCGTGATCGGCAGCCCGGCAAGGCCCGCGAGCGTCGGCGGGTAGTTCAGGGAGACCTGCAGCTGCAGGACCAGCAGCATCATCACGGCGCCGAGGGCGGCGTAGACCACGAACGTGAGCGCGTTGGACAGCGTGAACGTCCGGTCGCGGAAGAGGCTGGGCGGCACGAGCGGTTCGCGGGAGTGGTGCTGCAGCCAGAGGAACACGCCCAGCCCGGCGATGCCGGCGACCAGCGCGATCAGCACGATCGGGTCACCGATGCCGCGGCCAGGCGCTTCGACCAGCGCTCCGGTTATCCCCGCGAGCCCGATCGCGCCTGTCGCGGCGGCGGTGAAGTCCGGGTGGCCGGTGGCCGTCTCGTCGCGCGACTCGGGCACGAACTTGAGCGCCATCAGCACCACGACGATGGCCAGCGGCAGGTTGATCAGGAACGCCAGCCGCCAGGACCAGACCTGCACCAGCACGCCGCCGAGCAGCGGTCCGACCGCGGCGGCCAGACCACCCAGTCCGGACCACGCGCCGATCGCGCGCGCCCGGTCGTTGTGTCTGAACGACGACTGCAGGATCGCGAGTGAGCCGGGGGTGAGCAGCGCGCCGCCGATGCCCTGGATGATCCGGAAGATCACCAGTTCCGTGGTCGAGGTGGCGATCGCGCACAGCGCCGAGGCGATGCCGAACCAGACCACGCCGATCAGGTACATGCGGCGCCGGCCGTAGCGGTCGCCGAGGGAGCCCGCGACGAGGATCAACGCGGCGAGCGCCAGCATGTAGCCGTCGAGGATCCACTGCAGGCCGGCGACGGTGGCGCCGAGCTCCTCGCCGATCCGGGGCAGCGCGACATTGACGATCGTCCCGTCGAGCATGGCCATGCTCGAGCCGAGGATCGTCGTCCACAGCACCCCGCGGGCCAAGGGGGTGCCCCAGCGAATACCGCTGTCGGTTGTCGTCACCGTGCGATCACCGCGCACGCTCGAAGCTCATGCGCACACGGTGTCGCGACGCCGGTCCGGGCGCAACCACCCACGCCCGGCCCGGCGACTGCTCGCGGGCCCGCCGGCCCCGCTCACGGCAGCAGCGTCGTGACGAACTTGTAGCGGTCGCCGCGGTAGACCGAGCGCGCGAACTCCACCGGCTTGCCGTCGGTGGCGAACGAGTGCCGTGTCAGCATCATCACCGGCATGCCGACGTCCGCGCCGAGCATCTCGGCTTCCTCCGGACCGGCGAGCGACGTCTCGATCGTCTCCTCCGCGCGCTCGAGTTCGACGCCGTAGTGCTCACGAAGCACTGCGTAGAGCGACCCGCCGGCCGAAATGTGCTTGCGCAGCCCACGGAAGCGGCCCAGCGGCAGGTGCGTCGTCTCCAACGCCATCGGCTGGGCGTCCGCCAACCGGAGGCGGCGAAGGCGAAGAATTTTCGCACCTTGCCGGATCCCGAGCAGTTTCGCGAGTTCGCCCTCCACGGGCAACTCCTCGATTTCGAGGAGTTTCGACGACGGCTTCAGGCCCTGCTTGCGCATGTCCTCCGTGTACGAGGACAGCTGCAGCCGCTGCGCGAGCTTCGGCTCGGCCGCGAACGTGCCCTTCCCTTGAACGCGGTGCAAGCGCCCTTCGGCCGTCAGGTCCGCCAGCGCCTGCCGCACGGTGGTGCGCGACACGGTGAACTCGCCCGCCAGCGCCCGTTCCGTCGGGATCGGCGAGCCCGGCGGCAGAGCGTCGAGCAGATCCAGCAGGTGCTGTTTCAGCGCCCAGTACTTGGGTTCGCGCTGCCCGCGCACACCCGCCGTGGTCCCCGCCTCACTCGCGGGGGATGTCTCCAACATGACCGGCTCCCTCAGCTTTCCCTCACTATCGCCACTATCGCGCCACTTCCCCGTCAAGAAACGTACCCTTCACCACAAACGCTCCGCCCGGCTAGCATTGGTCTAGACCTGACCGCACGCCGCTCAGCACACCCGGGGCTCCGGTCCCGGCGGAGAGGAAAGTGATGACCCAACAACATCCCGGCGAGCACATGGCCGCGGAAATCTCGGAGCAGCCTGCCGTACTGGCCGGGCTGGTCGAGCGGCAGGGCGAAATAGCCGAAGTAGCTGAAAAGATTTCACAAAAGCCGCCCCGTTTCGCTTTGCTCGCCGCACGGGGTTCGAGTGACCACGCTGCTTTGTACGCCAAGTACCTGATCGAGGTACTCCTGGGGCTTCCCGCGGGTCTCGTGTCACCGTCCACCACGACGCTCTACGGCGCACGGCCAGACCTGAAGGACGTGCTCTTCGTCACCGTGAGCCAGAGCGGCGGCTCGCCCGACCTCATCGAGGTCACCGAAGCGGCCCGGCGCCAGGGTGCGCTCACGGTGTCGGTCACGAACACGCCGGACTCGCCGCTGCGCGCGGCGGCCGAGCTGGGCGTGGACATCGGCGCCGGTCTGGAGAAGGCGGTCGCCGCGACCAAGACGTACTCCGCGACGCTGCTCGCGCTGTACCTGTTCATCGACGCCGTGCGCGGCGGCAAGGCGGCCGACGCGCAGAAGCTCGGCGACCTCGCCCAGCAGACGCTCGACGGCGCGGCCGAAGGCGTGCAGCGCGCGGTGGACCGCTACCGCTTCGTGGACCGTGTACTCACCACCGGTCGCGGTTACTCGTACGCGACGGCGCTCGAGGGTTCGCTGAAGCTGGCGGAGACGAGCTACCTCGCCGCCCGCGCGTACAGCGGCGCGGACCTGCTCCACGGCCCGGTCGCGGCCGTCGACGGCGAGACCGCCGTGCTCGCGGTGACGAGCGCGGGCCACGGCGGCGAGGCGATGGGCGAGGTGCTCGAGGCCGTCGGCAAGCGCGGCGCCGACGTGCTGGCGGTCGGATCCGCGTCGGCCGACGTGCCGGCGGCACTGCGGATCCCCGTGGCGGAGACGGCCGAGGAGCTCGCGCCGATCCTGGAGATCCTGCCGATCCAGCGGATCGCGCTCGGGCTTTCGCTCGCGCGCGGCGGTGACCCGGACAGCCCGCGTGGGCTGCTGAAGGTGACCAAGACCCGGTGAGTCTCGTCGTGGGCGTGGACGCCGGTGGCACGTCGACGCGAGCGATCGCGGTCGACGCCGCCGGCGCCGTGCTCGGCTCGGCGACGGCCGGCGGTGCCAACCCCAACTCGCACCCGCCTGCGGAGGCGGCCGCGCGCATCGCCTCGGCGATCGAGCGGGCGCTGGGCGGGCGCACGGACGTGCGCGCCGCCGTGGTCGGACTGGCCGGGGTGAGCAAGCTGTCCGACCCCGCCGTCGCGGCGGTGTTCGCCGGGGCGTGGGCACGGATCGGTTTGGACGGTGCGGTTCGGACGGTGGCCGACGCCGAAGTCGCGTACGCGTCGGCGACGTCGGCCCCCGACGGCACCGTGCTCGTGGCGGGTACCGGCTCGATCGCCGGCCGCATCCGCGGACGGCGGATGACCGCCACCGCGGGCGGCTACGGCTGGCTGCTCGGCGACGAGGGCTCGGCGTTCTGGCTCGGGCGAGAGGCGGTGCGATCCACTTTGGAGGCGCTCGGCCGCGGGGCGGAGCTCACCGGGCTGCCGGGCGCCGTGCTCGCCGAGGCGTTCGGACCGTCTCCTGTGGACTCCCGGGACGACGTGGCCACTTCAGACAATCACGATTTCCCTAATTCGCTTGTCACGGAAGCGAATCGGTTGGCCACGGTGCGTGCGCTCATCATGAAGGTCAACGCCGAAGCGCCCGTCCGGCTCGCTCGGTTCGCGCCCCTCGTGAGCGCCGCGGCGGCCGCCGGAGAAGCCTCCGCAACGGAAATCGTGGCCAGGGCAGCCGATCTTCTGGTCGCCACGGCCCTCGCCACGCGCGACCCGGGCGAGAAAACTCCCGTGGTGCTCGTCGGCAGCGTCCTTACAGGAACCGGTCCGGTGGGACCGCTCGTGAAGGCCGGGCTGGCCGGGCTCGACGTGCTGACCAGCTCCGACGGAGTGCTCGGCGCCGCGTGGCTGGCCGCCGTCGACGCCTGGGGAGAGACCGCGGTGCGGCCTTCGGCAAGGTGAATACGACCAAAACCTGGTTCGAAGTGTCCAAACCGTCGACTCAACCCCTCCGGTCCGGGTACCGTAGGCATCGGCCCCCGGACCCTCCCCCCTCGCCGGGGGCCGCCTTATGTCCTGGGTCCGTCTTCCGGACCCGGTTCCGGCGTGAGCCGCAGGCCCGGGTGCCCGGCCGGCAACGCCTTGTACAGAACCCAGCCGCTCACTGCCACGGTCGCCGCGACCAGTGGCCACGAGAGCGCGGTGCGCGCGATGCCGAGAGCCACCACCTCCCCGGCCCACCACAGCAGGCCGTAGACCACCACGCGGATCAAGTACTGCAGCACCCACACCCAGCTCGCCCACGAATACGCGCGCAGTAGTGCGGGGTCACGGCGCCAGCGCGTCTTCTGTCCGATCAGGAGCCCCACGATCACACCCAGCAGCGGCCAGCGCACCACGATGCTGGCGGCGAAGAGCAGGGCGCTCGCGGCGTTGGAGAGCAGCTGCAGCAGGAAAAAGTCCTCCGCGCGGCCGGTGTGCAACGCGATGAGCGCGGCGATCACCACGGCCGCGAGGCTCACGACGACGGCGCGCGCCTTGTCGCCGCGGATCAGCCGGTAGGCGCCGAGGGCCACCGCGACCCCGATGGCGACGATCGCGCCCCACGAGATCGACTGCCCGGTGGCCAGCCAGCCGACCACGAAGGCCACCGGCGGGATGCTGGCGTCGATCGCCCCACGGCGGCCACCGAGGATCTGCGCGAGCGACTCGCGCGCAGGCGTCGTCTCGTCCGTCACATCCCCAGCCTGCCGGATACCGGGGTGGCAGGCCCGAAGCGGGAGACCTTCGCCACACAGCGTGTCCGTTCAGTGCTCGACTGAGCGGTTCATCACCCCGGATCGAGGTGAAATTCGCGTAATACGGGCGCGCGAGGAGACGAGAAGGTAAGAGACTGTGCCTTCCGGCTGAATCAGGGGTGGCAGCCGGGAAGGTACGGGGACGTCCGATTGTTAGTTGTGGTGTACAACTTAACGCGGGGTAGGCGCGGTCAGTCCGGGGAAGGGGATCCCAGCGTGTACGGAATCGACAGCTACGTGGCCATCGGTGACAGCTTCACCGAAGGCCTCAACGACGAGCTGCCCGACGGCTCGTTCCGGGGCTGGGCCGATCGGCTCGCCGAGATGCTCGCCGGGGGGCGGCCGGACTTCCAGTACGCCAACTTGTCGCTGCGCGGCAAAATGCTCGACGAGATCATGGACGAGCAGCTGCCGATCGCGCTCGAGATCAAGCCCGACCTGGTCACGCTGTGCGCGGGCGGCAACGACGTGATCGTGCCGGGCGCGGACGTCGACGCCATCGCGGCCCGCTTCGAGGCCGGCGTGGTGAAGCTGCGCGAGGCCGGCATCCCCGTCGTGATCTTCAACGGTCCCGACACCAAGGCGCTCTCGGTGATGAGCGTGCTGCGCGGCAAGATCGGCATCTACAACACGTATCTGTGGGCGATCGCGGCCCGCCACGGCGCGACGATGGTCGACCTCTGGACCATGGGGCCGCTGCACGACCGCCGCGCCTGGAGCGACGACCGCCTGCACTTCACGCCCGACGCGCACCGCCGCATCGCGCTGCTGACCGCCGAGGTGCTCGGCCTGCCCGTGATCGAGGACTGGCGCGAGCCGTACCCGCCGACCGCGGAGCCGGCCACGTGGATCACCTCGCGGCGCTCGGACCTCAACTGGACCAAGGCGCACCTGCTGCCGTGGATCCGCCGCCAGCTCAAGGGCGAGTCGATGGGTGACGGGCTGTCACCGAAGCGGCCGCAGCTCTCGCCGCTGGTGCAGGCCGAGGCCGCCGCGCTGGAGCTCGACGTGCGCGACTTCCAGGGCAACGCCACCGCGTCCTGACCACCGGCACAGTTCGGGCGAGCGCCACCCGAATGGCGCGCCCGACCAGGTCGCCAACGGGCCGTGACCGGCCTATGGTCCCTTTATGTCCGGTGCTCGCGGTTGGCTCCGCCTGATCCCCGTCGCGCTGCTGGTCACGGCAGTGCTCGCCGGGGTGGTCACGTGGGTGCGGGCTGACGGGATCGAAGGCGACCTCGCCGGACGATCACGCTCCGCGCTCGCCGCTGCCGGGATCCGGGGCGGCGACGTGTCGTTCTCGGGCCGGCAGGCGACGTTGTCGGGTTTCCCGGCGGACCAGGCCGGGCGTGCGCTGGGGATCGTGCAGGGCGTCGAAGGGGTCGAGTCCGCGGAGGTTTCCGGTGGGGCGGCCCCGAAGCCGCCGTCCGTGACACCCACACCGCCTTCGACGACGAGTCCGCCGCGCAGTAGCAGCAGCGCGCCGCCGAGCACGACTTCGTCCGCGCCGCCGACCGATCGCGCCGGGGTTCAGAAGGAACTGGACGCGCAGCTGGCGGACACGCCGATCGAGTTCAAGCCGAACACCGCGCAGCTCACACCGGCGGGGACGCAGGCGGCGCGCGCCGTCGCGAAGCTGCTGAAGGGCGCGCCCGACGACCTGCGCTACCGCATCACCGGGCACGTCGCCGCGGGTCCGGGCGGGCGCGCGGCGGCGGTCCGGCTTTCGCAGACCCGGGCGCGAGCGGTGATGCGGATGCTGACGGCCGGCGGAGTGCCGGCGAACCGGCTGCTCGTACGGGGAAGTGGCACGGCCGCGCCGGGCGAAGGTGGGGACCGGCGCGTCGAGATCACAGTCGAAGAGAGGTGATGGGGATGCTCTGGCTCTTCGGGCAGATTTGGCTGTGGCTGCTCATCGCGTTCCTGCTGGGGGCGCTGGTGATGTGGCTGATCATGCGGGCGGGACGGCCGAAGCGTTCTCGTGAGCCTGCCGCTTCGGCTGCGGGCGCGGGCTCGACGTCGGGTTCGTTGCCTGCCGTCCCGGAGCCGAGCGACGCCGAGCGGACCCAGTACATCCCGGTGCCGACCTACGACTACGACGAGCAACCCGAACGGGTCTACAACGACTACCCCGCGGTGGACCCGGACGAGCCGTACGCCCCGGACGAGCCCTCCGGTCACCGCATCGGGCGACTGCCGGACCCTGAACCGCACCTCTCGGGTGACCTGAACTGGCCGGCCGCCGAGGAGCCCGCGGACGAGTGGCCGCACAACGACGAGCCCCGCGAGTCCGCGCCGCGCCGACCTGGGCGAGGTGGCTGACACCCACCTGGTAAGTTCGGCTACGCACTGTGAGCAATGGTGTGAGCGGGAGCCGTGAGCCTCTCGTCGAGGTTCGCGAGGTCAGGAGGTCCGATGGCGCTCCCGCACTGGACGCCGCAGAACCTGCTGCCGCCGGGCCGTCACCAGGCCGATCTCGCCGACGTCTACGAGCGGCTCGTGTTCGACGCCCCGCACCAGAACGATCGCGAGATCCTGTTCAGCGCGCTCAACGCCTACCTCGGCGTCGCCCGTCAGGTGATCTCTTCGGGCCGCGCGTGGATCGGCGGCGCGTTCGTGACGCGCACGGGCCACCCGCCGCGCGGCCTCGACGTGGTGCTGCTGCCCGACGAGTGGGGCGCGCTCAAGCGGCTCGACGACGAGGGGCGAACGGCACTGTACGGCCTGCTCACGCTGCGCGGAGTCATCGTCGGGCAGCCCGCGATGTACCTCGAGCAGGTGCAGCCGGTGGGCGGGATGCTCGACGGGTTCCTGTGCCGTCCCGGCGACGAGGACGTGTGGGAGACCGTGTGGGCCGAAGGCGGCAAGGGGTTCCCGGAGATGGTCTGGTGAGGAACGAGTTCCGGCGCATCGCCGACGAGATCCCCGGCGGCACCTGGCTCGACGACCTCGCGCGCGCGTCGGCGATGGCGGCCAACGCGAAGTTCGAGCGCACGTCGCGCTCGCCGCTGCTGCACGTGTCGGTGATCGGCGAGACGCACATCGACGCGTACACGTTCTCCGACATCAGCCGCGCGCTGCAGGACGCGACGGCGAAGATCGGGCACATCATCCGCAACCCGTCCAACGAGGTCACCTTCGTCCAGCAGGCCGACCGCGACAAGGCGCCGCTGATCCAGAAGGGCCAGGCGGGCAACGCGATCTTCTTCGGCTTCCCGGAGCCGGCGCTCGACGACGCGCTGATCCACGACGGCATCGAGACGCTGTCCGAGCGCGCGGTCAAGGAGCTCTGCGATTTCCTGCCCGCCAACGGTTCCGACGACGGCGCGCTCGACGCGGTGCTGCTGCAGCGCGACACCGTGCGCAACGCGGTGAGCGACATCGTCAACGCGGTGAGCAAGCACGCCGGCATCGGCATGGCGCTCACGCCCACCGCGGGCGAGCACGTGACGCGCAGCGTGACGACCGAGCAGGCCCGGATCCTGCGCGACAGCCTGCGCGAGTCGCGCGAGGCCGTGGGCTACGAGACCGTCTCCGGCCGCCTCGACGGCGTCCGCACGCGGCGTCGGATCTTTTATCTGGAGCGCGAGTCCGGCGGCACGATCCAGGGCGCCGTCGCCGAGGACCTGCTCGACCAGATCAAGGAGAACCTCGACCGCCCGGTGACCGCCCGCCTGCGCGTGGTCCGGACGACGACCATCGACGGCCGCCGCGGCCGCCCGGTGCACGAACTGCTCGAGATCACGCCCGAAGTGAGCTTGTTCGACCACTGATTTCGCGCGGTTTGTTCATCAATCATGCCGATAATCGGTATACGCGGCGCATGCTCAATTGTGGGTTCCCTCGACCAACCAGGTCACTTGCTGGGGCACAGGATAGTAAATGACCGGTGTGTGTACGGCGAGGTGAATAGATGACGTTTTCTGCTACGTAACGATTTCGCCTTCCACTGGTCGGCGTGGGTTAACGTCGTCGCACTTCGACCCGGAAGGCCCCCACGCATGACCTCCCCCGACCCGCGGCACCCGCCCGCCCCCGCGCGCCACGGCCGCTCTTCCGGACGTGCTTCCGCGCCGCCTGGCACCGGTTCCGAAGACCGGGCCCGGGACGGTTCGCGTGGCGCCGCCGAGGGTCATGATTCTGCGGATTCTTCACGGCGGGACAGGGGATCTGCGGATTCCCGCACTGCCGCTTCACACGGTGGCGGATCCGGATCTTCCGGCGATGGTGCCCGCCGTCGTGGACCTTCGGATTCCGGCGCGTGGCGAGCCGAACCCGCCGCCTCCGCCCACCGCGGCGGCTCCTCGGACTCCGGCTCCTGGCGGGTGATCCCGCCCGATCCCCGGCTCGCGGCCGCACCCGGTGGCGTCCTGCCCACGCCGCCGAACCGCACTCCACCCAAGCCGAAGCCGAACGTGCTCGGCATCGTCGGCCTGGTTCTCGGCCTGGTCGCGATCGGAGCGGCGATCGCGGCGGACTACGGCTTCGTCGCGTGGCCGCTCGCGGGCGTCGGGCTGGTGCTGGGGATCGTCGGCACGGTCCAGTCCACGCGCGGCAAAGCGGCCGGCCGGGGCATCGCGGTGACGGCGGTGATCGTCGCGGTGATCGCGGCCCTGCTGTCGGCCACGATGGTGCTGTTCCCGTCGGTCTTCGGCACCAGCAGCGCCGGCGACCTCCACATCCCGCCGACCCCGGGCGACGAACACAACGTCGACTTCGTCGTCACCTCCGCCGGCGGCGCCACCGTCCGCTACGGCACGCTCAACGACCAGCGCACCGAGTCGGCCCCCGCGAGCACCGACCAGTGGCACGGCCACGGCTCCTTCAGCGGCGGCACCCCGATCCTCAGCCTGACCGCCGACACCGCCAACGCCAGCGTCGTGAACCAGATCTCCTGCACGATCCTGGTGGACGGCAAGACGGTGGCCGACAGCAGTGGTTCGACCATCGCGCTGTGCACGGCGAACGTGGGGTGAGATCGGGCCGGGTTTCGCTGGGGACGTCCGGTTCGATCGCTCGGCCCCGCGATGCTCGACTGCCCGCCCCCAGGTGCTCCCGTCGCCTCGGGGCCTGGCGGCCGGCCGGCCTACCCCCAAGTCGGCCGGCCAACCGCCGCCGAGCCGCTCCTGGCGGCTCTTCCGGACCCGCCGCACGCGACTGCGGACCCGCGGCGCCAGCTTCACAGCCTGCCCCTCCCCTAGGGCTCCGCCGACACCGCCTTCGACCCTACGCGGCCCACACCCTCGGACGCTAAGAAACCACTAAGTATGCCCAGCCAGGGTATCCCCGACCTGCGCAAACGCAGGTGAACGCTGTGCAAGAAACCTCTTGCGCAACCCTCGCGGGCCGATCTTCAACCGATCTCCACACGCCGACGGTCGGCGACTCCCAGCGCCCGGCAGACCTCCGGCCCCGACAGACAGCCCCCGCCCTCCCGAGGGGGGCGTCCCCAAGCCCATTCTATCGGCGGCCTCCGACAAAAACGCTGGCCAGGCCGCCAAGGGGGCGAGTTGTCCACAACTCCGAGATGGGTGTGGACAACTTCGGAGAGGGCCCAGGAGGCGACGTGCAGATGCGCCGCGGAAGTGGTGAATGCGTAGGTCATCGGCAGGTAGCCGAGTGATCAGCGAATCGGTCGAACCAGTCAAACCGCTCACTCCAGCTCAGCAGCCTCCGCCTGCACTTCCGGAACCTGAGCCGGATTCACCCGCCCGTACAGCACCGCCGCCAAGGCGTACTGCTCCCGAGCCAACCCCGCTGTCGCCGGCGAAGCGCGCAAGATCCGTGCCAGAGTCACCCGAAGGATCGCCTCGTGAAGGTCGAACCCGCGGGCGTGCGCGAGATCGATCCCCTCCCACGCATAACGCGACGCAGTAGCCGAGTCCCCCAAGCGTTGCGACAGGTCGGCCAGGTTGTTCAGCGAAACCACCGCGTAGCTGTCGTTCCCCAGCTCCCGGTCGATCGCCAGCGAAGCCAGCTCATGCACCACGGCGTCCTCGAAGCGGCCGGCGCGCTTCTCCGTCTCGGCGCAGTTGTTCAGCGCCTGCCCCCGCAGCTCGAGGTCGCCGGTGCGCTCGGTTTCGGCGATGGCCTCCAGCAGGCGGGAGATGCCTTCGTCGTGGCGGGACAGCAGGGACAGCACGCTGCCGAGGTGGATGTTGGCGACCGTGACGGAGCGTTTGTCACCGAGCTTCACAGCGAGGTCCAGGGCGCGTTCGGCGTCGGCGGGCCGGGCCTGGGGCAGCTCGAACGTCAGGGCGATGGCGCAGCGCGAGATGAGCATCCAGCACTGGCCAAGGGTCTCGCCGGAAGCCTCGGCGGCGGCCAGGCCCAGGTCGACGAGGCGGGTCCACTCGTCCAAGAGGGGCCAGACCACTCGGTAGGTGTGCGAAACCCGTGCGAGGCGCCAGACGTCGCCGTACAACGCGGCGGAATACGCGGCGTCCAGCACCACCAGGAGATTGGGCCACTCGGCCTCGAACCAGTCCTGGGCCTCGTCGAACGTGTTCAGCTCCGGGAGGGCGTCGGCGGGCAGCAGGTCCGTCAGGTCGAGCGGGTCGACTATGCGCAGCATTCGACGGCGGGCCGTGTCGGAGGCGGCCTGGTAGAAGTGCACGGCGCGGACCAGGACCGCTTCCGTCGAACCACTGTCCAGTTCGGACTCCGCGAGCTCCCTCAGGTAGAGCCGCACCAAATCGTGGGGTGCGAAGACGTCGCGGGCCGTCTCGGTCAGCAGGTTGTGCGCCGCCAGGGTGCGCAGGGCGCGGCGCGCGCGGTCGACGGGCATCGACGCCACCGCGGCCGCCAGGTGAGGGCCGACGCGGCGGACCGGCAGGACGCCCAGCTGCAGCAGGAGACGCGCCAGGTCCGAAGGGAGGCCGCGGAAGGAGACGTCGAACGCGGCACGCACGCCGCCGTCGGCGCCGTCGACCTCCAGAGCGGCGAGGCGGGTGCGTTCGTTGCCCAGCTCGTCGACGAGGTCCTGAGCGGTCCACTGTGGACTTGAGGACAACCGCGCGCCGGCGATGCGCAGGGCCAGCGGCAGGTAGCCGCACAAGCGCGCCAGGGCGTGGTTCAGGTCGAAATCCGCGGGCCCGGCCAGCTCTTCGATCAGGCGCACCGCGTCGTCGGGCGCCAAAGTGCCCAGAACACGCAGCCGCGCCGCGTTCGACACGGCCAGGCCTTCGAGCTTCGACCGGCTCGTCACCACGGTCATCGACCGCGAACCCGGCGGCAGCAACGGCCGCACCTGCTCGGCGGAGCGCGCGTCATCCAGCAGCACCAGCATGCGGCGGCCCGCGATGAGCGACCGGTACAGCGCGACGCGTTCGTGCAGCTGCTCTGGCACATCACCCGTCGCGACGCCCAGGCCGAGCAGGAACTGCGTGAGCAGCTCCGCGGGCTCCAGCGGCGCGTGCCGCGGGTCGAAACCGTGCAGGGAAGCGAACAACACGCCGTCCGGGAAGCGCGCTGCCGCGCGGTGGGCCCACCACACCACCAGCGCGCTCTTGCCGACGCCGGGCGTCCCGGACACCACCGCGACGGTGCTCTCGCCGGTCTGGGCGAGGCCGTCCAGCCACGCCAGCTCGGCGTCGCGGCCGGCGAGCGAAGGCACCGCGGCCGGCAGTTGTGAAGGCGCTTTCACGAGCGCGGAGGCTTCGGGGACGGCGACGTTCAGGTTGTCGTTGAGCACGCGCTCGTGCAGCCACCGCAGGTCGCCACCCGGTTCGACGCCGAGCGTGCGCAGCGTGGCGCGCGAGACCGTGCGGTAGAGCTCCAGCGCGTCGCCGCGGCGGCCGGCGTAGTAGAGCGCGCGCATGAGCTGCCCGGCCGTGCGCTCGGCCAGCGGGTCGGCGCGCACGAGCGGGCTGAGCTCCACGATCAGCTCGTTGTGGCGGCCCAGCTCCAGGTCGGCGTCCACGCGCGCGCCGTGGACCGCGAGGCGCAGGTCCTCAAGTTCGGGCGCCCGCACCGAATCGGGCACGCCGGACAGTGCGGGTCCCCGCCACAGAGCCAAAGCCGAGCCCAGCAGCGTCGACGCCTGCTCCGGCGGCTCCAGCACGGCGCTGTCCAGCAGGGCCCGGGCGTGGTGCACGTCGACGCGCGCCGGATCCACCGCGAGCTGGTAGCCGGGCGGGCTGGTGAGGATTTCCGCGACGGAGTCACCTCCCAGGTCGCGCAGCACGCGGCGCAGGTGCGAGACGTTGCCGTGCACGATCGTCCGCGCGGTGGCGGGCGGGTCGTGGCCCCACAGCGCGTCGATGATCTCCTCGAGCGGTACGACCTTGCCGACCTTCAACGCCAGCAGCGCGAGCAGGCCTTTCACACCGGGACCGCCGATGGAAACTGCACGTGCACCGTCGAGGAGTGTGACGGGGCCGAGCAGCTGCACGTGCGCGCCCGCGTTTTCGGCCATGCTCGCGCGCACCTCCCCGGTTGGTTCCGGCGTCTCCCCCGCCAGGAGGCACAACCTACCGTGGTGTTGAGCTGACAGACACAACTCTTTCGTGAACTCCACACGCCGGACACCCACGTGTCAGTCGCTGTTTCCTCGGCTGTGCGCACGGTTTTCCCGCCCGAGCAGCGGCCGTAGCCCGAATGTCGTAACGGACTTAGCCCCGGGCAAAACGAATCCGGCCCCGCACCATCAGTCCCGATCTGATGGTGCGGGGCCGGACTCGGTGACGTCGGCTGGGCCGCCAGGGGGCGCGGTCCACCCGACCTCAATGCTGCCCGGGCGGGACGGGTGGGCTCACCCCGAGCTAGGAACCCGGACTGCCACGGACAGCTCCTCCGCGACGGACCCACGAGGCCCGTGCGGAGTGGCGACAAAGTAACAGGGTGCACATTCACGGCTACGGGCGACCCGCCGCCGCGCGGAGGTAACCCTCGTCACCGGCGCACCGGGGTGGCGTCGCGGCCGGCGATGAACGACGGCCTCGGGCTGGCTGCCGCGAAAGGTTCCTGTAGCGCGTTCTCGACGCTGTTGAACACCAGGAAGATGTTCGAGCGCGGGTACGGCGTGATGTTGTTCGACGACCCGTGCATCACGTTGGAGTCGAACCACAACGCCGTGCCCGCCGTGCCGGTGAACTGGTCGATGCCGCACTCGGCCGCCATCTTCGTGATGTCGTCCTCGGCCGGCACACCGACGCGCTGGTCCTTGAGCGAGCTCTTGTAGTTGTCGTCCGGCGTCTCGCCCGCGCACTGCACGAATGTGCGCTGCGAGCCCGGCATGACCATGAGCCCGCCGTTGTACGGGTAGTTGTCCGTGAGCGCGATCGAGCAGCTGACGGCCCGCGGCGTCGGCATGCCGTCCTCGGCGTGCCACGTCTCGAAGTCCGAATGCCAGTAGAACCCCGTGCCCTTGAAGCCCGGCATGTAGTTCACGCGGCTCTGGTGGATGTAGACGTCCGAGCCCAGCATCTGCCGGGCCCGGTCGAGGACCCGCGGGTCGCGCACGAGCTCCGCGATCAGGTCCGAGATCACGTGGACGTCGAAGATGGACCGGACCTCGCCGGTCCTCGACTCGGTGATCACCCGCTCGTCGGCCCGCAGCTCCTGATCGGAGGACAGCCGCACGAGCTCCTGCCAGTACGTCTGGACCTCACCGGGCGAGAGCAGGCCTTCGTCGACGGTGTAGCCCTTGGCCTCGTGGTTGGCCAGGGTCGCGGCGTCGATGGGACCGTCTGCCTCGGTACCCCACACCGTGGGGTGCACGCGCGGAAGTTGCTCCGGCGTACCGGCGATCCGGGTCGGGTACCCGTCTTCGACCCGGGTGTCCGTCAGCGTCACAGTTGCTCTCCTCCTGGTTCTCGCGTTCGTTCGGCGTGGTGGTCGCGGCAGCAGCCGGGAAGGCTCAGGCGGTTTCTTCGACGATGAGCGGGTACACGCCGTTCTCGTCGTGCACCTCGCGGCCGGTGACCGGCGGGTTGAACACGCACACGCACTTGATCTCGGTCTTGGGCCGGACCTGGTGCTTGTCGTGGTCGTTGAGCACGTAGATGGTGCCGGGCGCCAGCGGGAAGACCTCGCCGGTCGCCTTGTTCTCCACCTCGCCCTCGCCGGAGGTGATGAACACGGCCTCGATGTGGTTGGCGTACCAGAAGTCGTTCACCGTGCCCGCGTACAGCGTGGTCTCGTGCACCGAGAAGCCCAGACCCTCCTTGGCGAGGATGATGCGCTTGCTGCGCCAGTTGGGCGTCTTGATGTCGGCGTCGGTGTCGGTGACTTCGTTGAGCGTGCGGACCAGCAAAGGTCGCTCCTTACCTGTTGTTCGGGATTACTTGAGGACGGCGGCGATGGAGTCGTTGATGATCGACAGGCCCTGCGTGAGCTCGTCGTCGGTCAGCGTCAGCGGCGGCAGGAGCTTCATGACCTCACCGTCGGGCCCGGACGTCTCCATCAGCAGGCCGCGCTCGAACGCTTCCTTGCACACCGCGCCGGCCAGGTCGCCGTTCGCGAACTCGATGCCGCGCGCGAGGCCGCGGCCCTTCGCCACCAGGTTGGCGTCCGGGTAGGCCTCCACGATGTCCTTGAAGGCGGCGGCGATGCGCTCACCCTTGGCCTTCGTGGACTTCTCGAGCTCGTCGTCGCTCCAGTAGAGGTTGATCGCCTCGGTGGCGGTCACGAACGCGGGGCTGACGCCGCGGAACGTGCCGTTGTGCTCGCCGGGCTCCCAGACGTCGAGCTCCGGCTTGATGAGCGTGAGCGCCATCGGGAGGCCGTAGCCGCCGATGGACTTCGACAGGCAGACGATGTCGGGCTTGATGCCCGCGTCCTCGAAGCTGAAGAACGGGCCGGTGCGGCCGCAGCCCATCTGCACGTCGTCGAGGATCAGCAGGATGTCGTGGCTCTCGCACAGGTCCGAGAGGCCCTTGAGCCAGGCGAGGCGCGCGGCGTTGATGCCGCCCTCGCCCTGCACGCCCTCCACGATCACGGCGGCGGGCTCGTTCAGGCCGCTGCCGGAGTCTTCGAGCAGCTTCTCGAAGTAGAGGAAGTCGGGGATCGTGCCGTCGAAGTAGCGGTCGTACGGCATCGGGGTGGCGTGCACGAGCGGGACGCCGGCGCCGCCGCGCTTCATCGAGTTGCCCGTGACCGACAGCGCACCGAGCGTCATGCCGTGGAACGCGTTGGTGAAGTTGATGACCGACTCCTTGCCGGTCACCTTGCGCGCGAGCTTCAGCGCGGCTTCCACCGCGTTGGCGCCACCGGGACCGGGGAAGACGATCTTGTAGTCCAGCTCGCGCGGCGCGAGGATCTTCTGCTGGAACGCCTCCAGGAAATCGCGCTTGGCCACGGTGTACATGTCGAGCGCGTGGGTCACGCCGTCGCGCTGGATGTAGTCGATCAGCGCGGCCTTGAGCTTCGGGTTGTTGTGGCCGTAGTTGAGTGCGCCGGCACCCGCGAAGAAATCGAGGTAGGCCTTGCCGTCCTCGTCGTACAGCCAGCTGCCCTGCGCGCGGTCGAAGACGACCGGCCACCCCCTGCTGTAACTTCGGACTTCTGATTCGAGCTCTTCGAAGATGCTCATGACGTTTCTTTGCTCCTACTCGACCCGAAATTCACGGCTTATTGACGGATCAACGGCCCGATGCGGTAAAGGTTTTCGGGCTCGTGCCCACCTTCGCCATCTTCCGGGAAATCTTCGGCTTCGAACAGCCTGCTGCTCTTCAGCGTGGCGTTCCACCGCTTCGCGAACGACGCGAAGAGACGGATCGAAGCCTCGTTGTCAGGGGTGATCGTGGTTTCGAGGAAACGCACCCCGTCGTCGACCAGGCGGGCGTACAAGGCGTCGAGCAACTGCCCGGCCAGGCCTTTCCCGCGCTGCGAAGAGTCGACCGCGACCTGCCACACGAGCGCGACGTCGGGCTCGGACGGCCTCCGGTAGGCGATGACAAAACCCACCGCCTCCGCCTCGACTCGGGCGACCACCGAACTCTCCGCGAAATCGCGACACCACAGCAGGTATGCATACGGAGAGTTGAGATCAAGCTTCTGCGAATCGCGCGCGATTCGCCAGAGGGCGGCGCCATCGGCCTTGGTCGGGGGTTCGATCAAGTGCTTTCCGGACATACTCAGGAAACGTAACAGAGAATTTTCACGCCGCCAGCGACGCGCGCCACGCCCACCCTGCTCACCTGCGGGGACGTGAAATGTTCGGTGAGGAGCCCCACAAACACGTTTGATCGACAGCGTCTCGGGGCAAGACGTGGGATTGGACCGCTCGCCGTGGCGAGCGGCCTGTACTCCCCGACCATGACGCGTCACGCGGTTCGGCGCAAGACGGATGAACACCGCCCCTGACCAGACGGCGCGTCTCGGCCGTGACCACTCAGGTGCGGCGGGTGATCCCGCTGCCCTTGACCTGGCGCCGAGTACTCCGCGTGCGCGTGCGGCGGCGCAGTGCGGCGATCGGCGTCCACACGGCGGGCAGCACGAGCAGCAGCACCACGAGCAGCCACCACACGGGCGCCTCGCCGCGGCGCCAGCCCGCGACCACCGTGCCGAGCCAGCCGAACATCGGCTGCGCCAGCGGCGGCAGGAACGCCGCGAACAGCAACGCCGCCACCACCAGCACGCACAGCAGCGTGAGCACCATGCGCCACGTGCGTTTCAGCGTCAGCAGGCTCACCACGAGGAACACGACCGCACCGGCGGCCACGGGCGGGCCGACCCACTGCAGCACCTGGCCGCCGTTGCCGCCGAGCACGAGGCCCGCCACGGCCGTCACAGCTGCCGCGATGAGGTTCCACGGGCGCCCGAGCTTCGACGCGCCCTGCGTGACCCACCACGCGCTGCGCCCGGTCGCCTGGGCCACCTTCGCGGCGGGCTGCAGCGACGTCGGCACGCGGGTGGCGCCCGCGGCGGCGTTGACGCCCGTCGCGCCGGCCTTCACGAGCGTTTTGGTGAGCAGCATCGTGCCGCGTTCGCCTTCGAAGCGTTCGGCTGAGACCTGGCAGGCCTGGAACGCGCGTTGTGTCGCGGCGGCGTCCGCGGGCGGCGTGGCCATGACCGTGCGGAAGACCGCGGACGGCTTGCCGTTGCCCTCGGCCGCGTCGTCGGCCGCCTGCTTGGCGACGACCGGCAGCTCCTCGCGCGCGATCTCCAGCTGGCGGCCGCGCGCGAGCACCATCGACGTCACCGGCAGGCTGGTCGGCAGGTCGTCGCTGAACGCCGCGTCCGCCAGCTGCGCGTCGAGGCCCAGGAAGGCGAGCTCCTCGCCGAGCTGCGCGACGAGCGACTGCACGTCGGCGGCCGGCACGTTGTCGGCCACACTCGGCAGCTGCCAGCCGACCGCGGTGAACGCCTCGCGCACCTCGGCGCGGAACGCCTCCGGGCCGACGACGTTGCGCAGCACCCGCAGCCGATGCGGGTCGAGCAGGCACTGCACGAGCCAGCCGACGGCGTCGACGCGGCCCCACATCCAGTCGTTCGCGCGCCACGAGGACTTGTAGAACGCGCCGAAGTAGTCGGCCTGCAGGCCGGTGAGCTTGTCCCAGCCGCGCTGGCGACCGAGGTCGAGCAGCGTGCGGGAATCGGCGCTGACCTGCACCAGGTCCACGCGCTGGTCGACCGACGGCGGTTGCGCGAGCAGGCCGCGGGTGGCGACGTGCAGGAGGATCAGGCGGGACATCAGGGTGTGGTCGTTGACGGACTGGGCCGGGTCGTTGGACTGGGCCGGGTGCGTGGGCTGCACTGCAACCGCGGCCTGCGCCGGGTCGTCGGGCGGGGCTGCGTCCTCCGGCTGGGCTACGACCGCGGGCTGCGGCGCCACCGCGGGCTGCACTGCGACCGCAAGCTGCGCTGGTTCCGTGGGCTGTACTGCCACCGCAGGCTGGGCTGCGACCGCAAGCTGCGCTGGGACCGCACGCTGGGCTGCGTCGCCCTGGCGCGCCGGGTCCTCCGGCTGAGCCGGATCCTGAGCCGGATCCTCGGCCAGGCCGAACCAGCCGACCAGCGTCGTGACGGTGTCGACGGCGTCGGCCACCACGCCGGCGACCTCGGCGTCCAGCTTGGCCCCGTCGGTCTGCTGCGGCGGCGCCTGCCCGTTCATCTTCAGCACCGCCGCCGTCGCCAGCGGGTCGCTCGCCAGCTCCCGCAGCACCGGCGCCGCGTCGCGTAGCGCGCCCGTGACCAGGGGCCACGCTTCGCGCAGCGCGTCCGACTTGCCCAGCTGAGCCCATTCCCGCGCCAGCTGCGCGATCCAGTCGGCCGCCGAGGTGCCCGCGGCCGGCGGTTCGTGTTTCGCCACCCACGGCGAGATGCGGATGCCCCGCGCGGCCTTGCTGCGCGCCGCGTGCAGGCGTGCGCGGACGTCGTTGAGCGTCGCGGCCTGCTGCCCGTCCGGGCAGAGGTGGAACGCGGCGTTGACCAGCTGCAGGCCCGTGGCAACCGAATCGTCGAGCGCCGTGGTGCGGAAGGCGGCGAGGTCCTCGACCTGGCACCCGGCTCCCGGCGCCTTCGCCGGCATGCCGTGCCGGAGACCGTCGGCTGCTACCGAGCGCAGTTCCGTCGAAATCCCCTTGGCCCAGCCTGGATCCTTGCTATCCACAGTGGACAGCGCGTAGTACCGCGTGGCCGTGCGCACCAGCTCGGCCGCGTCCTCGGCGACGCGCCGGTCGAGGTAGGCCGCCATCACGCGGCGGTCCACCAGTTCGCCGCCGCGAAGTCCCAGCGCGGCAAGGGAAACGCGAGTGTCGCGGGTGGCGACCACGGCGTCGTTGTGCGCGGTGAGCTCCTCCAGATCGGAGCTGATCGTCTGGTTGATCACCGTCGAGACGACCTTCGCCAGCGCCGCGCCCAGCAGTGGCGGGTTCGCCGGATCCACCGGCACCGCGGCCGCCTCGGCCTCGACGGTGGGCACCACGTAGAGCAGCAGCCGCCGCACGTCCGACGAAGACGGCAGCTCGAAGATCTCCCGCAACGCCGGGCGCAGCGGCTTGTTCACGAGCACGCCGCCGTCGGTGAGCCAGTGCGAGCGCGTGAGCTCGGTGTAGTCCGTCATGTCCGGGTGCTGCCGGTCCGCGACCCGAGGGCCGACCGGCAGCCGCGCCAGCTCGAACGCGCCGGGGAACGACGCGGTCGAGCGCGCCGCGAGCGCGAGCGGCGCCGTGACCTGGTTGTTCCACAGTGGACCGACGAAGCGGAACAGCATGCGGTGCTCGGTGTCGCGCACGAGGTTGCCGAGCGCGTCGTCGTAGCGCACGGTCTCACCGTCGATCATCGTGCCGGGCAGCAGCAGCGTCATGTCCGGCGCCTCGGCCGGCGTCGTGCCGCCCGAGACGATCGCGCGGAACGCGCCGTCGAGGCAACCCAGGAACTGGTCGCCGTCGAGCAGTGAGCGCGGCTGCGCCTCCTTCGGGTCGCGGATCAGGTTCGCCAGCGAGGCGTCGGCCACCAGCGCGTCGCGCAACGGCGCCGGCGAAGACCGGAACGCCTCTGCCAGCCCGAGCCCCGCCGCGCCGACGCCGCCGGCGCTCGTCCCGGTGAGCACGTCGAGGCGCACCTTCGCGCGCAGCAGGTCGAGCAGCTTCCGGTACCCACCACTCGGCTCGGAAGAGCGCGACGCCTGCAACAGCTTCGACGTCTCGGCGGCCACCCCGCTCATCCACACGGCCAGGCTCGCGCCCCCGACCATGGTCATCGCGAGCCGGATCTCCTGCGGCCACGGAGCCGCTCCCTCGCCCATGCCGCACCCCTCGACGTCCCGCCCCGACGGCAGCACCCTAGCGGCGCGCTCAGGAGGCGAGGTGCTCCAGCAGCAGAACTTGGCCCTCTCCTACACAAAACCCGAGTACAGCGCCCGTCGCGATGAGGATCCACTCGTCCTGCTGGAACGCCGGGCGCAGCAGCTGCTCGAATTCCTCGGGCGAGAGCTCCTTCATCTTGGTGACGAGCACGTTGCGAATGTCCATCGCGTCGGTGGCGTAGTCCTCGATGTAGCGCATCGTGTCGGGCAGGCGCGCCATGATCTGCTCGGAGATCGCGAACTTCACGTCCTGGTAGCGGCGGCTGCCGATGGCGAACACCAGCAGCGGCTTCGCGACGTTCGCCGCGCGGCCGATCTCGGCGTCGAGCTGGCGCTGGATCAACGCAAGCACCCGGTCGGACAGCGGACCCTGCAGGATCGCCTCGATCACGTTATGCGGCGTGATGATCTCCTTGGCGATCAGCGCGCCGTACGCCTCGGCCACCTCCGCGCGCCGCTTGAGGAACAGGCCCTGCCACCGCACGCCGAAGTACCGCTTCGGCTCCAGCGGGTAGAAGATCATGCGCAGCGCGAGCCAATCGGTGAACCAGCCCGTGAAGAGCCCGAACAACGGCATGATCAGCGGGAACTTGAACAGCACCCACGCCACCATCTGGATCACGCCGATCAGCCCGCCGAACACCAGGCCCGAGCGCGCGATGAACTTGAACTCCTGCTCGCCCGCCTCCTGGAAGATCCGGTTGAGCAGACGCTTGTCCTTTACCAGGCTGGTGACGACCATGCCCTTGAGGTCGAACACACTGTCCACATCGGACTTGATGAGCTCCAGCACGGCCTTGACCATGTGCGGCGACTCGGTCTGCACGCGCTGGATCACCAGCCGCTGCACACCCACCGGCAGCGATTCCCACAGCCCCGGCTGGTAATGACCCGCGACCTCGCGCACGATGTCCTCGACCGCCGCCTGCAACGGTTTCTCGATCTCCCGCGCGATCCGCTCGGCGTCGAGCCGCGCGACGATCTCGGCCGGCTTGATGAGCTGCTCGGTCATCGTGTCGCACGCGATGCTCGCCATGCGCGCCGCGCGTTTCGGCACGATGCCCTGCCAGCCGAGGAACGGCTTGATCCCGAGGAACTCCACGGGCTGGAACATCATGCGGATCGCCACGAGCTTCGTGCCGTACCCGATGAGGGCGGCGACGACGGGGATCGAAACGTAGAGCGGCCAGTGGCGGGCGAAGTCGTCGAGCAGGCCCGAAAGGAAAGCGCCCACGCTAGCCGAGGCTCGGGTCGCAGGCCTGCCAGAACTGAGCCCCGAGCCGGGAGATGTGCACGGTCCGGCGGATCACCTTGACCCGCTTCACCTGCTTCTCCACCTCACGCACGGTCTCGTCGGTCAGGAGGATCTCGTACTGCGTCTCCAGCGCCGGCACCTCTTCGTCGAGGTCGACGAGGCCCAGCCCGATCAGCCGCGTGAGGTAACCGGGCACCTGGTCGGGCAGCGACACCCCGGCCGCCTTGCCGACAGTCGAGGCGTTGCGCAGCACGATCCGGCCCGCGCCGCCGAGGTTCGTGCGCTCGGCGACGTCGATGGCGGGGAACGGCGAACCGTCGGACAGCGCGGCGAGGATGCGCGCCTCGTCGGGCGTGAGCTGGCGCAGGATGATCGCGTAGAAGTACTCGCGGGCGCGCTCGCGGCCGAAGCCGATGGAGTGGTTGAGCAGCTCGGCCATCGCCGCGCGAAGCGGCTCTTCGTGCTCGCGGGCGGGCACCAGCGTCACGGTGGACTCGACCACGCGGCCGCCTCCGTCACCGCGGTTCATGGCAGACGCCGCGGTGAGCGCCGCGTGGTAGGGGTCGTCGACCTCGTCGAGGCGGCGGCGGAGCTCGCTCAGCAGGCTGCGCTCCACGTGCCGGATCCCGCGCTCGGCCTGGTCCACCCCGGGCAGCTTGCGCGTGAGCCCGAACCCGGTGCGCGCGGCCCAGCCGGCCAGCTGCCCGGCGCGGCGGGCCACGTTGACCACGTCGTCGGCCGAGCCTCGGCCGTGCGGTCGCTGACTGTCCACAGGAGTGCTCCCCTCGTGCTCCGCGCTGATGCTACCTGCGGGTAGGCGATGCGGCCCCGTGATCGTCCGGTGTTGGATGGCGCGCATGACCGCCACCGCCTGGGGACCGCCGATCGACGTCCTCCCGCTGTTCGCCCGCGAGGAACAAGCCCTGGTCAGCGTGCTCACCGACCTCGACGCCGACCAGTGGGCCGCGCCGACGGCGTGCCCCGGCTGGACCGTGCACGACGTGGCCGCCCACATCCTGGGCGACAAGCTCGGGCGGCTTTCCCGGGACCGCGACGGCTACCACGTCGACGAGCCCCGCGAGGCCGAGCCGTTCCCGTCGTTTCTGCACCGGATCAACGACGAGTGGGTGCGCGCGTGCCGCCGGCTCTCGCCCGAGGTGCTGTTCGCGCTGCTCGTGGACAGCACGGCGCAGCTCACCGACATGTGGAAGCGCCACGACCTCGACGAGCTGGGCGGGCCCGTCACGTGGGCGGGCCCGGAGCCGGCGCCGCTGTGGCTCGACGTGGCGCGCGAGTACACGGAGCTGTGGGTGCACCAGCAGCAGATCCGCGAAGCCGTGGGCGCGACGCTGCTCGACGAGCCCGAGTTCCGGGCGCCGGTGGTGGACACGTTCATGCGCGCCCTGCCGCACACGCTGCGCGGCGTGGAAGCCCGCAGCGGTCGCCAGGTCGGCTACACCGTCACTGGACCGAGCGGTGGCCAGTGGACCGCCCGCGCTTCGGCAGCGTCGGCGGCAGGGTGGACGCTCGACCGGGCCGCGCCGACCTCACGCAGCCCGCTGGCGTCGGTGACCACGGACGCGGACACCTTCTGGCGGCTGTGCACGCGCATGGTGAAACCCGCCGACGTCGAGGATCGCGTGACGGTGAACGGCGACGAAATCGTTTGCGCGACGATGCTCGAGATGATCTCGATCATCGCTTGACACAGATTTACCCCGTGGATGTCGCGGCTGCGGCATCCACCCTGACCGCCCCGATCAGCGCTGCCGCTGACGCTTGGTCTGCTTCCTCAGCTGCATGATCCGGGCACCGCCGACCAGGCCGATCACCACCATGCCGCCGAGCGCGGCCAGGAGCATCGCGATGCCGAGCGGCAGGTTGCCCGCCATGCCGAGGAAGTGCACCGTGACGCTGTCGAGGTTCTGCAGGATGAACACCAGCAGGAACGCCAGCAGCACGATGGCCACGACCGCCGAGATCCAGGCCCCGCTGACCCGGGTGGGCCTGCGTTTCGTGGTCGAGGGAGGTGCGGTCGTGATCGGGTCGGTCCCGGGCATCTCGACACCCGGCACCTCAGGGTTGTCACTTCGCGCGTGGGACATGCCCTGATTGTCCGCCCGCGGTCAGCCGATCGCCGGTTCTGAAACCCTAACGGGTGAGTACCGGTGTTTCAGTGCTTGAGGTCGACCTCGCGCAGCACCCGCAGCGAGTTGCGGCCGGCGAGCTTCGCGCAGTCCTCGTCGCTCCAGCCGCGTTCCATCAGGGCGGCGAACAGCACCGGGTACTTCGAGACGTCTTCCATCCCTTCCGGGAGCGTGCCGACGCCGTCGTAGTCGCCGCCGAGGCCGATGTGGTCGATGCCGGCGACCTCGCGTGCGTGCTCGACGTGCGCGACAACGTCGGCGACGGTCGCCTTCGGCTTCGCCGGCCCGTCCCACGCCTCGGCGAAGCGCCCGCGCTGCCCGAGGTCGCGGAACTCCTGGCCGGCGGCGGCCATCGCGGCCTTGAGCTGCTCGTCCCACGCGGAGACGGCCGGGGAGATGAAGGCGGGCACGAAGGTGATCATGGCGACGCCGCCGTTGCCGGGCAGCTGCGCGAGGACGTCGTCGGGGATGTTGCGCGGGTGGTCGTTCACGGCGATGCACGAGGAGTGGCTGAAGATCACCGGCGCGGTGCTGACCTCCAGCGCGGCGCGCATGGTGCTCGGCGCGACGTGCGAAAGGTCGACCAGCATGCCGATCTCGTTCATCGTCCGCACGACCTCACGGCCGAAGTCGGTGAGGCCGTCGTGCGCCGGTTCGTCCGTGCCGGAATCGGCCCACGGGGTGTTGAAGTTGTGCGTGAGCGTCATGTACCGCACGCCGAGACGGCGCAGGATCCGCAGCACGCCCAGGGATTCGTTGATGCTGTGGCCGCCTTCGGCGCCGAGCAGCGACGCGATCTTGCCGGCGGCGAACGCGGCTTCGGCCTCGTCGGCCGTGGTGACGAGCTCAAGCCGGTCGGGATAGCGCTGCGCGAGCTGGTGCACGAGCTCGATCTGCTCCAGCACGGCGGTCACGGCGCTGTCGCCCGCGAGCTGGCACGGCACATAGACCGACCAGAACTGCATGCTGAGCTTTCCGTCGGCCAGCTTGGGGAAATCGGTGTGCAGCGACGGCTGGCGCACGGTCAGGTCGAGCGCCGCGGCCGCGGCTGCGGGGTCGGGTCCACCCTGCAGCCGCAGCTCCCACGGCAGGTCGTTGTGACCGTCGGACAGGATCGTGGTGCTCAGCAGGTTCGTCGCACGTTCGAGTGCCCCAGAAGTCATGGGCTCGACCCTAGCGAGCGAGCCACTCCCGGGCCGCGCGGACGCCGTCGAGCGTGATCTGGTGCCCGCCGGGCTGGCGGTGCGTGGTCACTTCGGCGCCCCGCTCCTTGAGCAAGCGGATGTACTCCTCGGTGGAAGCCAAGGGGGCCATCGGGTCCTGCTCTCCGTTGGAGAGGAACACGCGGGTGCCCGAAAGGTCGTGGCCGGGCGGTTGCGGGACCGGGGACATTCCGGAGAACAGCGCGGCTTCCGCGAGGACTTCCGGACGCAGGAGCGTGACCGCGGCGGCGATGTTGGCGCCGTTGGAGAAGCCGACGGCCACGAGGCGGCGGTTTTTCAGGTCGTACTCACCCTTGGCCGCCTCGACGAAATCGGCGAGGTCGTTGGCGCGCTTGACGACGTCCTCGTAGTCGAAGACGCCCTCGGCGAGCCGGCGGAACCACCGTGCGGCACCGAACTCCGACACCGGGCCCGCCGGGGCGAGCGTGGCCGAGCCGGGGCTCAGCTCGCGGGCGAGCCCGAGCAGGTCGTCGGGGCCGCCACCGGTGCCGTGGAGCAGGAGCAACACGGGCTTGTCCGGCTCGCCTTCCGCGTACTTGTGCTCGAAGGTGCTCACTTCTGCTCCGGGTTGTTTTCGCTGGGGAGGTTCAGCTTGGGCAGCATGTGCTCGATCTCGTCGCGGCGCGGTTCCAGCCACGGCGGGAGCTTCAGCGCGCGGCCGAGCTCGAGCAGCGGCTCGTCGTACGTGAAGCCGGGCGCGTCCGTGGCCACTTCGAGCAGCGTGCCGCCGGGCTCGCGGAAGTAGATGGAGCGGAAGTACTGGCGGTCCAAAATGGACGTGACGTTGACGCCCTTGTCCACGAGCTCCTCGCGCCAGGCCGCCTGCGTCGGCTCGTCGGGCGCGCGCCAGGCCACGTGGTGCACGGTGCCGGTGGCGACGAGGCCGCGCGGAGTCTCCGGTGTCACGAGCACGTCGACGAGCGCGCCGGGGCCACCTTCACCCGCCTCGAAACGGAAGCGGTTGCCGTCCTGGCTGTGGAAGGAAAGGCCGAGGCCGTCGGTGAACATGCCGGCCGTGGCGTCCTCTTTGGACACCGAGAGCGTGACGGAGTGCAGGCCGCGGATGGCGTTCTCCGCCGGGACGAGCTTCGTGTCCCACGGGTCGCGCGGGTCGCCCTGCGGGTGCGCGACGAGGGCGATCTGCAGACCGTCGGGATCGCGGAAGGTCAGGGTTTCCTCGTTGTCGGCGTTGCGGATCTGGCTCGTCTCCACGCCCTGCGTCTTCAGGTGCTGCTGCCACCAGCCGAGCGAGGTCTCCGGCACGGAGAACGCCGTGGTCGTCGCCTGGCCGGTGCCCAGGCGACCGGCGGGCGCGTCGGACCAGGGGAAGAAGGTGATCAGCGAGCCCGGCTTGCCGGACTGGTCGCCGTAGTAGAGGTGGTAGGTGCCCGGATCGTCGAAGTTGACGGTGGTCTTCACCAGCCGCAGCCCCAGGGTCCGGAGGTAGAAGTCGACGTTGCGCTGCGGGTTGCCGCCGATGGCGGTGACGTGGTGCAACCCGCTCGTTTTGATGGACATCAGGTCTCCTCGGGTGCTGTTGCTCAACGCTAACCCGCAAAACCTCTCGCGCGCAAGATATATTCCGGTGAGACTGTGCGGTAGCGTGTGCGCCGTGACACCTGACCCGCGCACGGACGACGACGAGATCGTGACCTGGTGGGGCCTCGTGATCGAGGGCTACCTCGCCACGCAGGACAAGCTGATGGGCGAGATCGCCGATCGCTTCGGCCTCGCGCCCGCGTCGTTCGACATCCTGCTGAGACTCGTGCGCTCGCCCGACCACCGCATGCCGATGACCCGCCTGGCCACCGAGGCCGCGCTCTCCAGCGGCGGCTTCACCAAGGTCGCCGACCGCCTGGTCGCCGCGGACCTCATCTGCCGCATCCCCAGCCCGGACGACCGTCGCGTCACATTCGCCTCCCTGACCGAACACGGCCTCGACGTGGCCCTGAAGGCCCGCTCGGCCTGCGCGGAAATCCTGCGCCGCATCGTCCTGAGCCCCCTGGGCGACGACGCGGCGGCTCTCGCCGCCGCCATGCGCACCCTGCGCTCGGCCAACGGCTGAAAAACGCGCCCTACCGACGTTTTGCCTGGTCGGCGCATGCTGCTGACATGCTTACCGACTCGACCATCACCACCATGCTCCCGGTGTCCGACGCCACCCGCGCCGCCCACTTCTACACCGACTCCCTCGGCCTCGCCCCGGTGAACACCGGCGAGGACGGGACTCAGTACTTCGCCGCGGGGGCCGGGACGATCGGCCTTCGGCTGATGCCCGAGGGGACGCAGAGCCCCAACACCGCGTTGAGCTTCGAGGTCGTCGACCTGCCGGCGGAGATGACGGTGCTGGAGCGGCGGGGGGTGACGTTCCAGGATGTCGACGTGGAGGGGCTGAAGACTGTCGACCACGTGGCGCAGGTGGGGCATGAGAGGGCTGCGTGGTTCTCGGATTCGGAGGGGAACGTTTTGTGTCTGCATGAGATTTTGGATTGATTTTGGGTTGTTGAGCTGCGGTTTTGCGCGGGTGGGCGAGTTCCCTCACGGGTAGGTGTACCCCTGCGCAGTGAGCCGATACCTCAACACGGCAAGACACCGGCTCCGCACCTTGCCCAGGCTGCTCGGCGAAATCCCCAGCTCAGCCGCCACCTCACGCACCGACAGCTCAGGCCGATGCGCCAGCAGCCACACCAGCCGTCGGTGGCGGTCCGGCAGGCTGTCGACCGTGCGCCACAGGGCGGTGGCCACGTCGTTGTCCAGCGCGGCCGCTTCCGGAGACTCGGCGCCCGCCGGGGCAAACGCCGCCTCGACCTCCGCCGACCGCGCCCGCCGGCCGACAGCGCGGATGGCGTGGCGCCGGGCGACGGTGGTCAGCCAGGCGCCGAGGCGTGTGCGCTCGTGCACGGCGTCCGGCCGCCCGAGGAACTCGGCCCACGCCGTCTGGCACGCGTCCTCCGCGTCGCCGCGCAGCCCCGGGTCGGCGGCCACCACGCGTACGACAAGCTCCGAAATCCGGCGTAACTCCCCGTCCTCGGCCATGCCCACGTCCTTTCGTCCGCAAACGCAGACGAACTGACCACCCCCGCCGGCTCCCGATCACCGGAACGACCGCCGAATCGGGCGACTCCGCGTATCCGCAGGTCACCCCGGTGCACGTGGCGCTACTTCAACCCCGGCATCAGCTTCAGCGCATTACCCGCCAGCACGTCCCCCAGCGTTTCCTCCGGCAGGCCCAGCCCGGCGATCGACCGGACGTTCACGGCGGTTCCCGGCACTCCCGGCCAGTCCGTGCCGAAGATCCACTTGCGGGCCAGCCGCGGGAGGTCGAAGCGGGCGTAGTAGTCCGGGAGTTTCTTGGGCGGCAGGCCGGCGAGGTCGAGCCAGACGTTGGGGCGCGACTGGGCCATGAAGGCCGCGGTGTCGTACCACCAGCCGCGGCCGCCGTGGGCGAAGACGAAGTTCACGGCCGGGAAGTCTTCGACCACGTCGGACAGCAGGGCGGGGTCGCCGAAGCTCGCGCGGGCGCCCGGGAACACCGACAGGCCCGAGTGCAGAACGACGGGCACGCCGACGGATGCGCACAGCTCGTAGACGGGGTACAGCTCCTTGTCCGCGGGCGAAAAGCCGCCGTGGACGGGGTGGAGCTTCAGCGCGACGGCGCCCAGGTCCAGCTGGCGGGCGACCTCGTCACGAAGCGGGTGGTGCAGGTGCGGATTTACGTTCGCTACCAACCGAAACCGCGAAGGGTTGCACGCGACCAGCGGCAGGTTGTCCTCGATCGGCTGGATGCCGGTGGCGCGCGGGCTGTACTCGCAGAACAGCAGCACGCGGTCGACGCCCTCGGAGTCCATCAGCTCGTCCATCGCGGCGGGGATCACCGAACCCGCGTCGTCGTAGACCGTGCGCCACGGGTACGTGCCGGCGAAGTCGCGGGCCCAGTCCATCCAGGCCGGTTTGAGCGTGGGCAGCCGGGGGGTGTGGACGTGGGCGTCGACCACGAAGCGACCGTCGATCATGCCGGCCAGTCGATCACGGTTTCGCGGGAACCACGAGCAGCGACTCGCGCACCTGGTCGCGGATCACATTGCGCCGGATCTTGCCCGTCGCGGTCTTCGGCAGCTCCGGCAGCTCCACGACACCGCGCGGACGCTTGAACGCCGCCAGACCCGCGCGGCAGAACTCGATCAGCACATCCGGGTCCACGGCGAAACCGGGCGCCGCGACGACGCACGCCACCGGCTTGTCGAGGCCGTCCGCGTCCGGCGCGGCCACCACGGCCACCTCGGCGACGGACGGGTGCTGCAGCAGCCGTTCCTCCACTTCGGACGGTGACACCCAGATCCCGCCCGCCTTCAGCATGTCGCCGAAGCGGCCCAGGCAAGTCAGGGTGTCGTCCTCGTTGCGGACGTAGCTGTCGCCCGTGCGCAGCCATTCGCCCTGGAACACGCGCTTGGTGGTCTCGTACCGCGCCCAGTAGCCCATCGCCGTCGACGGGCCCGAAACGAACAGCTCGCCCGGCTGCCCGGGGCCCTCGATGAGCGCGCCGTTCTCGTCGCGGATCTCCACGGCGTAGCCCGGCACGGCGGTGCCCGTGCTGCCCGGCCGGATCGAGCCCGGGCGGTTGGACAGGAAGATGTGCAACGCTTCCGTAGAGCCGATCCCGTCGAGGATCTCGACGCCGAAGCGGTCGCGGAAGCGCGTGAAAATGGTGGCGGGCAACGGTTCCCCGGCCGACACCGCGAACCGAACCGAGGCGAACGAGTCGTCCGGCACGTCGCTGGCCAGCACGCCGGCGAAGAACGTCGGCACGCCGAAGAACAACGTCGGCTTGTCGGCGCGAGCGCGGGCGGCGAACAAGGCCGGCGTCGGCCGCGCCGGTTCCAGCAGGGTCGTGCCGCCGGCGGCGAGCGGGAAGAACGCGGAGTTCCCCAAGCCGTAGGCGAAAAACAGCTTCGGCACGGACAGGAACCGGTCACTCGAAGCCGTCGCCAGGACGGAGTGCGCGTACGTCTCGCACACCGCGCGGATGCTCGCGTGCCGGTGCATCGCGCCCTTCGGCTGGCCCGTCGTGCCCGACGTGTACAGCCACAGCGCGGGCGAATCCTCCCACGTGCGAGCGGGTTCCAGGTCCACATCGTCCACAGTGGTCAATTCGGCCCACGCGTGCGTGGCCACACCCGAGGGGAACGCCGCCGCCTCCGCGCGGTCCAGCACCACGTCGGTGACCTCCGGCGCGGCCGCCAGCGCGCCGACGGCCTGCGCGGCGAACTCCCCGGACACGCACAGCACGCGCGCCCGCGAGTCGGCCAGGACCTTGCCCAGCTCGAGGCCCGTGACCATCGTGGACACCGGCACCGCGACGGCGCCGGCCAGCATCGTGCCGAGGATGCCCGTGAGCAGCTCGACGTCGTCGACCATGCAGAACATCACGCGCTCTTCCGGGCGCACGCCCAGGGAACGCAGGCCCGACGCGAACCGGTAGGCCTCGTCGGTCAGCTCGGCGTAGCTCAGGGTCCGCCGCGCGGAGACGACGGCGGGTGCGTCGGGACGCCCCTGGGCCAGCAGGTACTCGGCGGCGTTGAACCCGCTGCTCATGGGGCCCCCTCTAGGTGAGGTGCACGTACTCGTAGTCGAACGGTTTGCCGTTGATGCCCTGCCTCGGCGGCGCGACCCAGCTGGCGATCTTCCCGCGCTCGTACACCGGATGCATGAGCGAGCGGACGAACGTCAGGTCCTCGGTCGTCGGCAGCCACCGGTGCCGGCTGGCCTCCCACGTGGCCTCGTCGACGATGTTGCCGTCGGGAGTGATGTGGTGGCCGGAGTTTATGCCGACCTCGCGGTTGAAACCAGGGTGCGGCAGCTTGAAGCGGAAGTCGAGGTCCGCGTCCGCGAGGATCTTGTTCCAGCGGTTCACGCCGGTCTGGCAGTCGGCCGTGTACTCGCCGCGCAGGTCGAGGTTCAGCAGCAGGATGGCCTGCAGCTCGTCGGAGGTCCACGTGCCGTCGCCGTTGGGGCGGTCGAGGTCGCGGCTGTCCTCGGTGAGCTTGTGGTCGTCCTTGCGGCGCGTCTCCTGCCAGCGGCCCTTGAGGCCCGCGGTGTAGTAGTTCGCGGCGTTCGTGGAGGTCTCACTGCCGAACAGGTCGAGCGACACCGTGTAGTGGAAGTTCAGGTACCGCTGGATGATGTCGAGCGGGATGCCGCCGTGCGAGGCGATGTCGAGCGTGTCGTGCTCGCGGATGAGATCCGCGGACCGCTGCACCACGCGGTCGACACCCGTGGTGCCGACGAACATGTGGTGCGCCTCTTCCTTCAGCATGAACTCGCACGTGCGCGAGAGCGGGTCGAAGGAAGACTCCTTCAACGTCCCGAGCTGGTACTTCCCGTCGCGGTCGGTGAAGTAGGTGAACATGAAGAAGGCCAGCCAGTCGGCCGTTTCCTCGTTGAACGCGCCCAGGATGCGCGGTGCGTCGGGGCTGCCGGAGTTGCGCAGCAGCAGACCTTCCGCCTCGTCACGGCCTTCGCGGCCGAAGTACGCGTGCAGCAGGTAGACCATCGCCCACAGGTGCCGGCCCTCTTCGACGTTGACCTGGAACAGGTTCCGCAGGTCGTACAGGCTCGGCGCGGTCAGGCCCAGCAGCCGCTGCTGCTCGACCGACGCCGGCTCGGTGTCGCCCTGGATCACGATCAGGCGCTGCAGGTCGGCGCGGTACTCACCGGGCACCTGCTGCCACACGGACTCGCCCTTGTGCTCCCCGAACGCGATGCGCCGGTCGGGGTCGCGTTCGGCGAGGAAGATGCCCCAGCGGTAGTCCGGCACGTTCACGTGGTCGAAGTGCGCCCAGCCCTCCCGCCCGACGCTCACGGCCGTGCGCAGGTAGACGCCGTGCGTCTGCAGGGTGGGACCCATCTCGCCCCACCAGTTCATGAACTTCGGCTGCCAGCCTTCCAGCGCCCGCTGCAACCTCCGGTCGTCGGCGAGGTTGACGTTGTTGGGGATCTTGGCGTCGTAGTCGATCCGCTCGGGCATCTCGGTCAGACCCGCTTCCTGTCGAAGATCGCTTTCTGGCCCGTACCGTAGCGGCGCAGCGCGCCTTCGGGACCAGACGCGTTAGGTCGGGTGAAGATCCAGTTCTGCCACGCGGTGAGGCGGCCGAAGATCTTCGTTTCGATCGTTTCCGGGCCGACGAACCGGTGGTTCGCCTCCATCCCGGTGAGCGCGTCGGGGCTCAGCGAGGCGCGGCCCTCCAGCGCGATCCGGATCTCGTCCTCCCAGTCGAGGTCGTCCGGCGCGTCGGTGACCAGGCCCAGCTCCACGGTCTCGGCCGGCGTCAGCGCGTGGTCGCGCTCGCGCACGAGCCACGCGAGGTGGTCGTCGTCGCCGTAGAACCGCGACTGCAGGCGGGTGAGGCCGTTGCCCATGGGGAACGGGCCGAAGTTGGCTTCCGACAAGGTGATCGACGCGCGTTCTTCACTGTCTTCGTCGTCGATGGGCGGACCGTCCAGGATGTACTGGCGGTCGGCGGCCAGCGCGAGCTCCAGCAGCACGCCGGCGAAGCAGCTGCCCGGCTCGATGAGCGCGATGAGCGTGCGGCTGGTGACGTCGAGACGCTTCAGCGTGCGCTTGTAGTAGTGCAGGATTTCGTTGCTCAGCCAGTCTTTCGCGCCGAGCACCTGCTGCTCGTGGGCCAAGACGCCGGCCGGGTCGCCTTCGGTGCGCAGGACCCAGGTGCCGAGCTCGGTTTCGTTGGCGCGCAAGCGGAGGATCGCGTCGTCGAGCTCGCGGGTGAGGCGCAGCAGCCAGCCGTCGGCACCCTCGGCGTGCAGGTCACCGGGTTCGCCCTCGGGGCCGCGGACGGTGATCGTCGCGAGCGAGGCGGGGCGGTCGAAGGTGATGTCGACAAAGCGGTACTTGATGCCGTCGTCGGTGACCTCCGGGTTCAGCGGCGTGAGCCACACGCCCTGGTCACCCGGCAGGCGCTCGGACTCGGCAGCCAGCTCTCGAGCCCTGGCCAGCACGGATTCGCGGAACCCCACGCGGGGCACGAGCTCGTCGACCAGCCGCCAGTCGACGGCGGTCTTGCCCTTCACACCGTCCGAGCGCGTGGCGAACACGTCGGCGAGGTCGCGGCGCACCCGGCGCTTGTCGACCACGCGCGTGAGGCCGCCGGTGCCGGGCAGCACGCCGAGCAGCGGCACCTCGGGCAGCGCGACCGTCGACGAGTTGTCGTCCACGAGCAGGATCTTCTCGCACGCGAGCGCGATCTCGTAGCCGCCACCCGCGCAGCTCCCGTTGACCGCGGCCAGGTACCGCTGACCGGAGAACTCGGTGGCGTCCTCGATGCCGTTGCGGGTTTCGTTGGTGAACTTGCAGAAGTTCACCTTCCACTCGTGCGCCGACGACGCGAGCATCCGGATGTTGGCCCCGGCACAGAACACCTTGTCCTTGGCACTCGTCACGATCACGGCTTTGACGCCGGGGTGCTCGAAGCGCAGGCGCTGCGTGGCGTCGTAGAACTCGATGTCCACGCCGAGGTCGTAGGAGTTCAGCTTCAGCTCGTAGCCCGGCACGAGGCCGCCTTGCTCGTCGACGTCCATCTCGAGCCAGGCGACCTCGCCGTCGACGTCGAGCTTCCAGTGCCGGTAGGTGTCCGGGTGGCGCTCGAACGTCACAGTCGTGGTGGTGGTCACTCCCTGATTGTCTACATATTGCTGACTAGCGTCAATGTTGTGTAGACGCTTGATCGGCGATACTCACCCGGTTGAGCTGCGCCGCCGCCCAGGACACGAAGAGCCACAACGCTATCGCGGCCGCCGTGTCGGTGAAGATCGTCGCGAACCAGAACGCCGGGATCTGCGGCACGCCGACCAGGAAGTGACCCGCGCTGACCAGGCCACCCAGCGAGCAGACCAGCAGAAACCCCAACGCCCGCCAGTACCGCCCGCGGACGTAGTAGCGGTAGCCGGCCAGCCCGAACCCCGTGAACAGCACCCACCCGAACGCGACGACGATCTGCGCCGCGAGCACGGGGATCCCCGGGATCTGCGGGTAGTCCTGCGCGCGGATGACGTTGTGCGCGTAGTGGAACGTGGTCGTGAGCAGCGTGAACGCGAGGATCACGCGGAGTGCGGTGAGACCTCTGTCAGGCATAACCGATCGCCCCCTGTGCGATTTGATAGATCGCTCTAGCGAGAAGGGTAACGCCGGTCCGCCGCTCACACCAGATCAATGCGGTGGTACTTCACCGGATACCCGGCCTTCGCGAACGCCGCCGCCATGGGTTTGTTCGTGACGTCCGTGGCGGCGACGATCGTCTCGGCGCCGTGCCCGACCAGCTCGTGCGTGGCCTCGACGAGCAGGTCGTAGGCGTAGTTATGGCCACGCTGCTCCGGCACGACACCGACGTACGCGACGATCGGGACCGTCGGGTTGCGAGCGGGAATGGTGAGGCCGACGAGGTCACCTTCGGGCGTGTACGCGAGGCGCCACCAGTCGCGCGGGCTCGGCAGCCGGCGCAGAAGGTCGAGGTCTTCCTGCGCCGCCGCGTCGAGGCCGTGCTCGGCGGTGGTGCGGCGGACATGCGCGTCGAGGCTGCCCTGGTGGACGCGGCGGAAGACCGCGAGGATCTTGTCGTCTTGCGGCTCTGCCCGGAACTCGAGGCGACGGGGTCGTTCCGGGAGGCCGTCGGCGACGGTCCAGGTGTAGCGGTAGCGCTCGACGAGCACCTCCATCCCCGCGGCTTCCGCGGCCTCGATGCGGGTTTCGACCTCGGGTTTGACGGCTGGGTCGTCACGCCAGCCGGGCGGGACGGTCAGGGAGTACTCGGCACGGAACGGCGCTTGGCGGAGGACTTCCACGCCGGCGTCAAAGTCGGTGAAGTCGAACCAGTCGAGGGCCAGGGGCGCTTCGTCGTTTTTGCTCGCCCACCAGGCCGCGCGTGCCACGGGTTTGCCGTTTCGGGCGGCGATCCAGGTCCACTCGGGACGGTATTCGCCGTGTTGGGCCATTTCTTCGTAGTCCCGCCCGAGCAGGGCGCTGCCCACACACTGGGTTGCAGGGAGGTTGGTGAACAGGTGTTCCTCACCCGCGACGAGCGGGCGCACGACCAGATCGGTCATGAGATTCCTTCCGGGAGTTCCGCGCTCCCGTCAGGCCCTCGGCACCCTCAGCCGGAGGTGGGAACGCGTGATCGAGTAGCCGAACATGGCGTCCACCTCCTTTCCGTTCGTGAGGGTGCTGGGCGGTACTCAACCGGGCGGGGGCTGGGGTGGTCAACCGGTTTTCACCTCGGCGAGGCGCTCGCGCAGGCGGTGGAGCGTGCGCAGCGTGATCTCGAGGTCTTCGGGTGACAACCCGGCGGCCACGGCGTCGGCCCACCGGACACGGCGGGTCTCCAGTTCACGGAGAGCCTTCCGCGCCGCAGGGGTCAGGTGGAGCAGGGGCGCGCGGGCGTCAGTGGGGTTCGGCGCTCGGGTGAGCATTCCGTTGCGCAGCAAGCGGTTCACCGTTTCCTGCACGCTCTGCCGGCGCAGGCCCCGGCGGCGGGCGAGGTCGGCGGCCGTGGTGGGGCCGTCTTCGAGGAAGCCGAGGACCTGCCACTGGGCGGCAGTGAGGCCGGCCGGGGCGGTGAGGGCGTCGCCGGTGGTGAGGAGGGTGCCGTTGGTCAGGAAGACGTCGTTGACGAGCTGGGTGAGGCGCTGCGCCCGGTCGGTCATGCGTGCTAGCGTCTCATATTGACAGGCACCTGTCGAAAGGGGAACGGCATGGAGATGCCACGAAGAGGCGACGCGCACGAGGCACTGGGCGCGCTGGTCGGGGACTGGGCGGGCGTTGAGGAGCTCGCGGCGTCGCCATGGGCGCCCGCGGCCACCGCGAAGGCCACAGCCAGTTACCGAGCCGCGCTGGACGGGTTCGCGGTGGTGCAGGAGTACGTCCAGACGCGCGAGGACGGCAGCAACTTCCTGGGCCACAACGTTTTCACCGTCGACCCGGCCACGCAGGAAACGCTCTGGTACGGCTTCGACAGCTACGGCTTCCCGCCCGGCGAGCCCGGCCGCGGTGGGTGGCGCGAAGGGACCCTCCACCTCGAGAAGCGCACCCCGCGTGGCGTCGCGTGGCATCGGCTCCAACCGGAAGGCGACACACTCATCCACGAGATCGACGTGAAGATGGGCGACGCCGCGGAGTTCAGCCCGTTCCTCCGAGCCCGCTACGCACGTACGCGGTAAGAAGGGGCATGAGTGAGTCGACCACCCAGGCCAACGGCGTAACCCTCTGCCACGAGGAGTTCGGCGCCGCGACGGCCCCGCCGCTGGTGCTGATCATGGGCCTCGCCGCGCCGATGACCTGGTGGGACGACGACTTCTGCGAGCAGCTCGCCGGCCGGGGCTTCCGCGTGGTCCGCTTCGACAACCGCGACGCCGGGCGCTCGCAGCGCATGTCCGGGCGCGCCGACGTCGTGCGCGCCTACCTGCTGCGCGCGGCGCCGTACTCGGTGGCCGACATGGCCGACGACACCGCCGGCCTGCTCGACGCCCTCGGCATCGAGCGCGCCCACGTCGTCGGCGCGTCGCTGGGCGGCATGATCGCGCAGACGCTCGCCATCCGGCACCCGGGCCGCGTCCGGTCGCTGACGTCGATCATGTCCACCACCGGCAACCGCCTGATCGGCCACCCGAGCCCGCGCGCCGCTGCGTCGATGCTGGCGCCGCAGCCGCGCAGCCGCGAGGAGTACGTCGAGCTGCTGGTCAAGACGTTCCGCCTCATCGGCTCCCCCGGCTACCCCTTCGACGAGAAACGCATCCGCGAACGCGCCGAACGCACCTTCGACCGCGGCGTCAACCCGGGCGGCGCCGCGCGCCAGCTCGCCGCGATCCTCTCGACCCGCGACCGCACGGCCGCCCTGCGCCGCCTCGCCCTCCCGTCCCTCGTCATCCACGGCGCGCGCGACCCGCTCGTCCACGTCTCCGGCGGCCGCGCCACGGCCCGCGCTCTTCGCGCCGACCTCGACGTCGTCCCGGGCATGGGCCACGACCTGCCGGAACCCGTGTGGCCCCGCGTGCTGGACGGCATCGCGCGGGTGGCGGCACAGGCCTGACTCACTGCGCCACCAACCCACCGTCCACGGCCCACGCCTGCCCCGTCACGAAGGACGCCCGGTCGGACAGCAGTCAGGCCACCGCCTTTCACTGCTGAAGACCGGCTGCAGGAGCTTGCGCAGCCGGCGGCCCCGCGAGCCTCGACGGCCGCGCGAACCTCGTCTGTCCTGTATGGACACTCGGATCGGGCACGAGGTGCGCCCGTGCGCGTTGTCGGCGGTGCCTAGAGCGTGATCACACCCAGGTGCGTGAAGTGCGTGGCCAGCCGGAAATCGGGACGGACCTCGACCGGTTCGATGAGGCCATCGGTCATCACGAGCAGGCCTTCCTCCGCGTCGACACCGGCCAGCGCCTGCGCCGGGTGGCCCACCGCGGCCCCCGTAGCCGTGTCCACGATCTGGCCGTCGACTTCCAGCAGCACGGCTTCCAGCGTGAGGTCGAGTCCGTCCGGCGAGACCCCGACGCGGCCGAGCCGGACGGCCGTGACGGCACCGTCGTCGAGCAGCGCAACGCCGCCGTACACGCGCGAGACGGCTTCGAGCGCGGTCACCCCGGGACCCACCACACCCTGAACCAGCCGGAAAACCAGCACCGGCTGCACCCGCATCCCGGCGGCCACGGGAGCCGTGAGCATCTCGTCCGTCAACAGCACGCGTCCTCCTCGGCCGCGAACACCGCGGTCACACTGCCGAGCCCGGCCATCGTCGCGACGACCGTGTCCCCCGGCCCCACCGGAAACGCGCGCGTCATCGATCCCGGCAGCACCACGTGCCCCGGCTCCAGCGTCACGCCGAGCGGGCCGACGGTGTTGGCCAGCCACACGAGCGCGTTCACCGGCGAACCCAGCACGGCGCCGCCGGCGCCGGTCGCGGCGAGCGTGCCGTTCACGTGCAGGGTGCAGCCGGTGAGCCGTAGGTCCACGTCAGCCAGGGCCGTAGGGCGGCTGCCGAGCAGGACACCGCCGGACGAGGCGTTGTCGGCGATCGTGTCGAACAGCGAAATGCGCCAGTCGCGGATGCGCGAGTCGACGATCTCCAGCGCCGGCAGCACGAAGTCGACGGCACGCACGGCGTCGGCCACCGTCACACCCGGCCCACGCAGGGGCGCGCCGAGTACGAACGCGACCTCCGGCTCGATCCGCGGCTGCAGGAACAGGCCCGCGGGGATGGGCTGGTGTTCGAGGTGGAACATCGAGGCGGTGAGGTGACCGTAGTCGGGCTGGTCCACGCCCATCTGCCGCTGCATCGCGGCCGACGCGAGCCCCACCTTGTGACCGCGCACGACGTCGCCGGCCTCGACCCAGCGGCGCACGAGCTCGAGCTGGATCCGGTAGGCGTCCTCGGCCGTCCCACCCGCGAACGGCTCGACGGGCTCGCGCCGTTCGTGGGCCCGGACCAGGCTGTCGACGACTTCGCGCAGGTGCTCCACGCCGTCGAACTCTCCCGGACCGGCCGGTGCCGACCAAGGCGTTCGTTCCGCTGGACGGCACGCCGAAATATCTCGCGAAGAAACTTCTTGCGCGCGAGAGATTGGGAGAGTAGGTTTTGAAGCATCAGCCCCAGAGAGGACGTGACCGGAAATGGCACCAACCGAGACAGACGTCGCGAAGCTCACCGAAGCCCGCGACCAGCTGCGGGACAAGCACCTCCACCCGGCCGCCGTCCGGCCCACGACCGCGGGCCGCGGCATCCACCACACCGCGCTGCTCTCCAGTGACGTCGAGCGGACGATCAACTTCTACCAGGACGTGCTCGGCTTCCCGCTCACCGAACTGATCGAGAACCGGGACTACCCGGGCTCCAGCCACTTCTTCTTCGACGTCGGCAACGGCAACGCGGTCGCCTTCTTCGACCTGCCGGGTCTCGACCTCGGCCCGTACGCGGAGGTCCTCGGCGGCCTGCACCACCTCGCGCTCTCGCTGACGCCGGAGAACTGGGCCGGCGCGCGCGACCGCCTCGACAAGGCGGGCGTGAAGTACCTGGAGGAGAGCGGCACGTCCATCTACTTCACCGACCCCGACGGCGCGCGTATCGAGCTCATCGCCGACAACCTCGGTGAGATGTACGGCTCGAAGATCGGCTGACGCGGAATCCTCCTCTTTCGAACGGCGTTCAACCGACATGCAACCTGAAGAAATCCTCGCGAACGCCACGACGATCGCGGTGGTCGGCCTGAGCCGCGACCCGGCGAAGGCCGCGCACGGGGTGCCGGCCACGCTGCAGGCCCACGGTTTCCGCATCATCCCCGTGCACCCGTCGGCCACAGAGCTGCTCGGCGAGAAGGTCTACCGGTCCCTGAAGGACATCCCGGAGCCGGTGGACCTCGTCGACGTCTTCCGCCCGGCCGCCGAGGCCCCGGGGATCGCGGCCGACGCCGTCGCCATCGGTGCGAAAGCGCTGTGGCTGCAGCAGGGCATCGTCTCCGCCGAGGCGAAGCGCATCGCTGAGGAGGGCGGGCTCGAGTACGTGGAGAACCGCTGCACCGCGGTGGTCCGCGCGGTCGCCGCGATCTCGAAGAACTGATCGCGGCCGGCCTAGGGCATCATCAACGCGTAGCAGCGTCCGCCGGCCGAGGCGCGCTCCTGGCCGGCGAGGCACCGTGACCGACGAACAGCCCCACCACCGCGGCGACCGGGCCGTTTTCGCCGAAGACCTGCGTGCCGACGGGGAACCGGAGGCCGAGTTCAACCCCGGCATCGCCGGGCGGCTGCCGCGGAAGAACGTCGCCGCCGGCGCGCTCGTGCGCGACGATCAGGGCCGGGTGCTGTTCGTCGACCCGACCTACAAGCCGTTCCTGGAGATCCCCGGGGGCATGGTCGAGGACGACGAGTCCCCGCTCGCCGCCTGCCACCGTGAGGTCCGTGAGGAGCTCGGCCTCGAGCTCACGCTGGGGCGGCTGCTGCTCGTCGACTGGATGCCGACCCACGGCGTCTGGCGCGACAGCCTGCAGCTGATCTTCGACGGCGGCACCCTCAGCCGCGCGCAGATCCGGGCCATCGACCCGGCCGGCGACGAGCTCGGCGGCTTCGAGTTCCTGGGCCTGGACGCGGCCAGGCCACGGCTGCGGCCGTCCAAGGCCAGGCGCGTGGCATTGGCGCATCAAGCCCTGCTCTCCGGCGAGACTTGCTACGGAGAGTTCGGCCGCCCAGCGCAGTAGAGCAGCTCAGTTCGGCATCGACTGCGGCCCCGTCGGGACCGACGGCGCCGGGTTGTCGCGGACCTGGACCTGCGCCTGCAGCAGGTCCGCCGTCGTCGCCGGATAGTGCAACGCGCGGTTGTCGCGCGGGTAGCGCGAAGGCTGCCGGTCGAACCGGAACGCCGACGTCAGGTCACCGACCGTACGGCGGCGCCAAGCGCTGATGTGCGGCTCCCGCACGCCGAACCGCGCTTCCAGCAGCCGGATCAACGACGTGTGGTCGAACGTCTCCGAGCTCACGTACCCGCCGGCCGTCCACGGCGACACCACCACGGTCGGCACGCGGAACCCGAGGCCGATCGGCACGCCGCCGACGAACTCGTCCGGCGTGCCGGCGGGCGGGGTCGGCGGGGCGACGTGGTCGAAGTACCCGTCGTTCTCGTCGTAGGTGAGGATGAACGCCGTCTTGGCCCACACGTCCGGGTTGGCGGCGATCGCGTCCAGTTTCGACGCGATGTACTGCGCGCCCGCCGCGGGCATCCAGTTCGGGTGCTCGGTCTGCGCCGAGGGCGCCACCAGCCACGAAACGGCGGGCAGGTTGTCGTTGCGGGCGTCGTACTCGAACCAGCCCGCCGACTTCTTCACCATCGCGTTCTTGTGGAGCGGCGACGACTTCGGCGCGTCCGCGAACTGGCGGAACCAGGCCAGCGCGTTGTCGTCGTAGTTGGCCTCCTCCTGGTAGATCCGCCAGGAAACGCCGGCCTCGGTGAGCCGCTCCGGGTAGGTCTTCCAGGACAGCGCCGGGTTGTCCGACGACATGAAGTTGGTGTTCGCGGGTCCGCCGGCGGTGCCGTGCGGGTCGATCCAGCCGGTCCACATGTAGAGCCGGTTGGGGTTCGTCGGGCCGATCACCGAGCAGTGGTAGTGGTCGCAGACCGTGAACGCCTCGGCGAGCGCGAAGTGGAACGGGATGTCGTCGCGATCGTAGTAGGCCATGGTCTTGGCGCCCTTGGCCTCGATCCAGCGGTCCATCTTCCCGTTGTTCCACGCGGTGTGCTGGTCGGTCCAGTCGTGCGGGAGGCCGGGTGTGGCCTGCGCGCTCGTCTCGCGCGTGTTGTAGCGGAACGGCAGCAGGTAGCCGTCCGGGTGGCCGCTGTAGGGCTGCTGGAAGACGGAGTTGCCGCCGGCGAGTTTCAACGCGTGCGGGTCGGCGAAGCCGCGCACACCGTCCATGGTGCCGAAGTAGTGGTCGAACGAGCGGTTCTCCTGCATCAGGATCACGATGTGCTCGATGTCCTCGAGCCTGCCCGGCCGGCGCGCGGGCTCGGCCAGCGCCTTGCGGACGTTCGCCGGCAGCGCGAGCGATCCGGCGGCTGCCGCGGCGGCCGCGGCAGCGCCCAGAACCCGGCGCCGGGTGAACTCGCTCACGCTCTCACTCCAAAGTGGACGATACGATCGTTTCCCGTGTCCGCCACGAAGATCCGGCCCTGCGCGTCCACGGCCACGCCGAGCGGGAAGCTCAAGGCACCGGGCCCGTCGGTGCCGAACTCGGCGCGGTACGGGCCGGTGGTGCGGAACTGCGCGACCCAGCCGTAGTCGGGGACGGTCACGTACGCGTCGCCCTGGGTGTTGAGCGCGACGCCCGCGGGGTTGGACAGGCCGCCGAACTCGCTGTTCTGGCCGCCGCCGATCGAGCCGATCGCCTTGCCGTCGCCGGAGTAGTGCACGACCGCGACGCTGCCGCTCGCAGCGCGGCCGTTCTGCACGATCCACGCGCCGCCCGCGCCGTCGCTGACGATGCCCTGCGGCGAGCTGACCTTCTCGGTGATGTCGGTGAGCGCCTTGCCCGTGTGGGTGTCGAAGCGGGCCACGCGCTGGTGGCCGGTGTCCGAGACGAGCAGCCGGCCCGCGGTGTCGATGGCGACGCCACGCGGGTTGTCGAGCTTGCCGGCGCCGTACTCGCGCGCGAAGCCGCCCCACCAGGAGTACTGGACAACGCGGTTGTTGCCGGTGTCGGCCACGTAGACGTTGCCCGCGTGGTCCACGGCCACGGCCTGCGGCGCCTTGAACCGGCCGGCGAGTACGCGCACCAGCCGGCCGTCGCGAGTGAAGGCCTGCACGCGGTCGTTGCCGGTGTCGGCGACCCAGACCTGGCCCCGCGCGTCGACCGTGAGGCCGGCCGGGCTGCTGAACTGCGACGGTCCGGGGCCGCTGCGGCCGAACGCGCCCTGGTACACGGGCGGCGGCGTCTGCGGCGTCGGACGTACGACGAAGCGCACGGGTTCGGCGAGCCAGGCGTAGCCGTCGTTCGCGAGGTAGAACGCGAGGTAGTTCCCGGGGCCGAGAGAGCCGGTGGAGAACGAGACGGTGCCGGTCGCGAGCGGGGTGTACTCCCACAGCGTCGACGGGCCGACGTAGGACTGGTCGACGGGACCGCCGCCCGGGTCGGAGTAGAGCCCGACCCAGTTCTTCGGGGTCACCGACGACTGGGGCGTCGTGTAGGTGAAGGTGATCAGCTCGCCCTGCTCCACGGAGGGCGCACTGCTGACCAGGGTGCCGGTAGCCACGGGCACAGCATCCACTGGCACGGTCGTACCAGGAAAGCCGGGGTGGTGGGTGTTCAGGAAGAGTTCGCTCAGGTGACGAGCCGGTAGCCGACCCCGCGCACGGTCTCGATGGTGTGGGTGCCGAACGGGGCGTCGATCTTGCGCCGGAGGTAGCCGACGTAGACCTCGACCACGTTCTCGTCGCCCTCGTAGTGCGCGTCCCAAACGTGACCGAGGATCTCGTTCTTCGTCAGCGCAGCGCCCCGGCGGCGGAGCAGGAACTCGAGCAGACCGAACTCGCGGGCGGTCAGGTCGATCCGCCGCTCTCCCCTGTGGACGGTGCGGGCGGCGGGGTCGAGTTTGAGGTCGCCGGCCGCGAGCACGGCGGGGCGGGCGGGGGCACCTCGTCTGAGCAGGGCCCGAAGGCGGGCGACGAGGACGACGAAGGAGAATGGTTTGGACAGGTAGTCGTCGGCGCCGAGGTCGAACGCGTCGGCCTCGTCGTACTCGCCGTCCTTGGCGGTGAGCATGAGGACGGGCGTCCAATTCTCCCTGGCCCGCAGGCGTTTGAGGACTTCGTAGCCGGAGAGCTCGGGGAGCATGATGTCGAGCACGACGGTGTCGTAGTCGTGCTCGGTGGCCGACCACAGGCCGTCGGGTCCGGTGTGGACGACGTCGACGGTGAACCCCTCCGCGACGAGTCCCCGGCGCAGGGTTTCGGCGAGCTCGCGCTCGTCCTCGACAATCAGCAGCCGCACGGTCAGTCCTCCTCGAGGCAGGGCAGTTCGATCCGGAAGTGCGCACCCGGGTAGCTGGGGTCGGTGACGTCCACATAGGACGCGTGGCCGCCGTGGCGCGCGGCGATGCCCGCGACGATCGGGAGGCCTAGGCCGGTGCCGCCGTGGCCGCGCTGTCGCGAGGCGTCGAGCCGGACGAACCGTTCGAAGACGCGCTCGCGGTCTTCGGGCGCGACGCCGGGGCCGTCGTCGCTGACCTCGACCACGGCGGTGTTTTCGTGGACCCAGCTGGCGATGCGGACGCGTTCGCGGGCGTGGCCGCGGGCGTTGTCGACGAGGTTGCGCACGGCCCGCCTCAGCTGTGCTTCGCTGCCGCGGACTTTGGCCGGCCCGGCACGGACCTCGATCGTGACGGGACCTTCCGCGCGGATGCGCCTGCCCTCGGCGCGGACGATGTCGTCGAGGTCCACTTCGGTCGTGGCGGGGCGGTCGGTGGTGTCGTCGGTGCGGGCGAGCATGAGGAGGTCGTCGACGAGCTCACGCAGGCGCGCGGTTTCCCGGGTGATCACGGGGACGAGCTCACCGGTCGTCTCGGGGTGGCGGCCGGAGACGTCGAGGGCGGTGCTGATCGTCGAGAGTGGACTGCGGAGCTCGTGGCTGGCGTCCGCGACGAACCTGCGTTGCGCGGCTTGGGCGGAGTGCAGCCGGGTGAGCATCTCGTTGAGGGTCACGGCGAGGCGGTGGACCTCGTCGTTGCCGGGTGGCAATGGGACTCTCGCGGCGAGGTCCCTTGTGGACACTTCGGCGACGGTGCGGCGCATACGTTCCACCGGCCGCAGCGCCGCGCCGACGGATCGGTGGACGGCGAATCCGGCGATGGCGAGGACGGGCAGGGAAATCAGGGCCAGCAGAAGGGTGAGCCGGGTTGAGGCTTCGGTGACGGGTTCGAGGGATCTCGCCGAGATGACGGTGTAAGGCCCACCCGGTCCCCTGACGCCTTGGGAAACGACGCGGTAGTCGGCGCCGTCGCCGTTCAGGTCCAGCGGCAGGGTTTCGACGGTTTCCCGGCCGGGCTCGGGCCGGTCCGAGGTCAGGGGCGGATGGCCGGTGATGGCGGGGTCGCCGGCGATGGGCGTGCCGACCTTGTCGAGCACCTGCGTGACAGCCTCGGTGTCGCCGGTGCTGGCGACGTCGCTGGCGGAGAGGTCGCGTGAGCCTTCGCGGACGAGCTGGATGGCGACCTGCCGGCCAGTGCTGCGCGCACTCTCCGTCACGCTACGGTCGAGCGACTCTTCGAGCAGCACGACGACGACCACGCACGCCACCGCGATGGCCAACGCCAGCACCACCACCGCGACGGCCGTGGTCCGCATCCGGACGCCGATCACCGCTCGCACGTACGCAGGGTAACGATTTCCGGGCCGGGTGCCGGCGGCTGTCCTATTCGGACTCGTGAATGATTTGTTAGTCGTCCTAACGATCGGAGGTTGAACCATTCAGGCCAACCTTGACCTGCCGCAATACGAAAGTAGGTCAAGATCTTCCGTCCATACATCCGAGGTGTTAGCGTCCAACCCCGCTTAGCGGAAACACGTGCCGATGAGCGGGAATTTGGGCGAAGGGGCGAACGGCGTGACGGAACGAGGGCTGGACCAGAGCGGCACGCTGGAGCGAGGGCTCGCGGTGCTGGAACACGTGGGGCAGCACCAGGAGATTTCCACCAACGCGATCGCAAGGCAACTGGGGCTCTCGCGAAGCGCGGCGTACCGCATCGTCGGCACCCTCAAGCGGCTCGAATACCTCGAAGCGGACACCGTGACCGGCCGCGTGCGCCTCGGCACGCGGCTCGTCGAGCTCGGCGCCCGCGCGATGGCCGCGACCGACCTGCACCGCTGCGCGCCGCGCTACCTGGCGTCGCTGGCCGAACGTTCGGGCGAGACGACCTACCTCGCCGTGCCCGACAACGACACCATGGTCTACGTCGCGACCGAGCGCAGCGCCAGCGCCGTCACGCTCGCCTGCCGTCTCGGCACGCGCCGCCCCCAGCACGCGACCTCGCTGGGCAAGGCGTGGCTCGCGGCGTTGCCGGAGATGGACCGGGTGGAGCGCGTGCGCCGCATGAAGCTCGACAGCCTCACCCTCAAGACCATCATCGATCCCGGCCGGCTCCTCGACGACCTCGCCCGCACGAGCCGCCGCGGGTGGGCCATCGACGACGTCGAGAACGAGCCTGACGTGGGTTGCGTCGCCGCCGCCGTCCGCGACCACTCCGGGCGGCCCATCGCGGCGATCAGCGTGGCCGGTCCGGCGCCCCGGGTGCTGCGCCGCGTGGAGGAACTGGGCGCGACCGTGGCGGGGACGGCTGCGGCGCTTTCGCTTCGGCTGGGGTACGTCCGGAGCCGGTAGGGCTCCCCGTCTCGTCCCAGCCCAGCTCCGGCTCGGCTTCGGTCCACCCACGACCGACACATCAAGCCGGCTGCCACCGCGACCGGCTCGACCCTCCGCCGGGCTCGTGCCGCGGCAACTCCGCGCACCCCAGCCCGAACCGGCCGGACACACGCCAAACCGGTCGCCGTCGTGACCAGTAGACCCGCCTCACCCCAGGCTCGGCACCGGCCGCAGCCGAAACACCCGCCGCCAGCGTAGGCCGGCTCGGCGTCCGCCGTGGTCGGCAGGAAACGAAACCCCTGGGTCTCCCGGAACCGCCGCCGTCGGGAGGGCCGGACGGATCAGCGAAGGGGCTGACGCGTGACCTGGATCCAGGATTACCAACCGGCGGGCGGGCTGTGGGTGTCCGCGGTGCTCGCCGCGCTGCCGATCATCGTGTTGCTGGTGGCGCTGGGCGTCGTGAAGCTGTCGGCGCACCTGTCGGCGGCGTTGGCGCTCATCACGGCGCTCGAGGTGGCGCTGCTGCTCTACCGGATGCCGGCGGGGCTCGCGCTCGACTCGGCTGTGATGGGCGTGGTCTTCGGCGTGTGGTCGGTGGCGTGGATCGCGTTCCACGCCGTGTACTTCCACAACGTCACGGTGACCACGGGCCGCTTCGACAGCATCAAGCGCGTGCTCGCCGGGTTCAGTGAGGACCGGCGGCTGCAGGCATTGCTGATCGCGTTCAGTTTCGGCGCGCTGCTGGAGGGCGTCGCGGGTGGTGGGTCGCCGATCGCGATCACGGCGGCGATGATGGCGGCGCTCGGCTTCCCGCCGGTGAAGGCCGTGGTGCTGGCGTTGCTGGCGAACACCGCGCCGGTGGCTTTCGGAGGGCTCGGCAACCCGTTGATCGTGCTGGGCCGCCTGACCGGGCCGATCATGCACCTCAAGCCGGAAGAGGCGACGGCCGCGTTTTCGTCGATGGTCGGGCGGCAGGTGCAGTTCCTGGCGGTGATCATCCCGGCGTTCCTGATCGTCGTGCTGGCCGGCTGGAAGAAGATGCTGGAGGTCTGGCCCGCCGTCGTCACGGCCGGGCTGGCGTTCGCGCTCATGCAGTTCGCGGCGTCGAACTACATCAGCGCGAGCCTCGTCGACGTGCTCGCCGCCCTCGCCGCGATGGCCGCGCTGTACGTGCTCACGCGGTTCTGGCAGCCGAGGACCGTGTGGCGTTTCGAGGGCGAGGAACCCGTCAAGTCGACGAGCCTGGGCGCGGCGAAGTCCGAACGCGGTGCGCTCTACGCCTGGATGCCGTACGTGATCCTGATCCTCGCGATCTTCCTGTCGCGCATCGGCACGATCTTCGCGCACCTGCCCGTGTGGTTGGACCTCACGAAGCTGCTGCACAAGGCCGACTGGGTGTTCGCGTGGCCGGGGCTGCACAACCACGTGATCCAGCACGCGCCGATCACACCGAAGGACACGCCGTACGCGGCGACGTTCACCGTCGACTTCCTCTTCTCCCCCGGCACGATCGCGCTCATCGCCACGGTGATCGCCGGCTTCGCGATGGGCGCCCGGCCGAAGCAACTGGTGCAGACGTACCGCAGCACGCTGCACCAGATGCGCTGGGCGCTGGCGACGATCTTCATGATCCTGGCCATCGCGTTCGTGATGAACTACTCCGGCGCCACGCAGACGCTCGGCCTCGCGCTGGCCACGACAGGCGTGCTGTTCCCGATCTTCTCCGCCTACATCGGCTGGCTCGGCGTGTTCCTGACCGGCTCCGACGCGTCGACCAACAGCCTTTTCGGGCCCATGCAAGTGATCTCCGCGCAGCAGCTGCACCTCAACCCCGTGCTGGCCGGCGCCACGAACACCTCCGGCGGCGTGATGGGCAAGATGATCTCGCCGCAGAACCTGTCGATCGGCGCGACGGCGATCGGGCAGAGCGGCAAGGAAGGAGCACTGTTGCGCCAGACGTTCCTGTGGTCGCTCGCCCTCACCGCCGTGGTCGGCGTGATCTCACTGCTGCAGGCGACCGTACTCGGTTTCATGATCCCCTGACACGGTTTGCGCGTTTCCCGGCAACCAGTCACCGTCCACTGTGGGCGGTGACTGGGCTGTCCGGATGAAAACCGGACACACCCGGCTCCGCGCGACCTACCGTGGTGCACATGCCACTGACGCTGATCAAAGGCACGTTCCAGCTCCTCGGTGCCGCACCGGACGGCGACTCCGTGCGGTTCTACCCCGACGACCCTTCCGCCACGAAGAAGGCCGGCCTGCGCGTCCGCCTCAACTCCCGCGGCGGTATGCAGCTGCGCCTCGACGCAATCGACGCGCTCGAGACCCACTACCGTCCACGCGGCGGCGAGATGCTGCACCAGCCCGCCGGGCTCGGCGACGCCGCGGCCGACCGGCTCGTGTCACTGCTGGGTTTCACGTCCGTCACGCGGGACGAAGGCGGCGTCGTCACGGCGGCGAAACCGGAGAAAGTCGCGGGGCACATCCTCACGCGCTTCGCCGACAAGTACGGCCGCGCGGTCGCGTTCGCCTTCCCGGGTCAGCGACCCGGCCGTTCGGTGGACGGCAGCGAGGTGTTCCTCGATGCGAAAACGGTGAAGAACTCGGTGAATTTCCAGTTGATTTCGGAGGGTCTCACGTATCCGACGTTCTATTCGCTGTTGTACGTCGATCTGCGCCAGGCGCTGGCCGACGCTGCCTCGTCCGCGCGAGCGTCGGGGAGCGGTGTGTGGGCAACGGACGTGACCACTGAGGGTTTTCGGCTCCGGTCTCGGGCTCAGCTGCAGGATGAGCTCGTGCTGCTGCCCAAGCTGTTCCGCCGACTGGCCGATTACCTTGCTCTGGACGAGACGGGCGGCGTCTCGCTGGCCGGCTTCGCCCACTTCCTCGACACGCGCGACGACCGGTTGTTCACCGTCCCGGACGGACAGTCGACGGAGCTCGCGACTCTGGTGGAGGTGAAGCGGCAGACGGTGAAGCTGGTGGTGCCGCCGGAACGGATCGTGTTCGTGGAAGCGTAAACAACGCGAGATCAGCAAGCCGCCGCGCGGTCGAGCAGCAGAGTGCGCTCGCGGGCGTTCCCCGTCATGTCCGCCGCGCGTTCGAACTCCGCCTTCGCTTCGGCCCGACGGCCCAGCTTCACCAGAAAATCCCCCCGGACACTCGGCAGGAGGTGGTAGTTCTTCAACGCCGGCTCGTCCTTCAGCTTGTCCACAAGCTCCAAGCCGGCCTCCGGACCTTCAGCCATCGACACCGCCACCGCCCGGTTCAGCTCGATCACCGGCGAAGGCGTCAGCTGCGCAAGCCCCGTGTACAACGCGGCGATCCGCGCCCAATCCGTTTCCTCCGGCACCCGCGCCCGGGCATGACACGCGGCGATCGCCGCCTGCGCCGAATAGGGCCCGTAAGCACCCTCGGCCAGTTCCTCAGAACGAGCCAACGCCGCAAGCCCACGACGGATCAGCAACTGGTCCCAACGACCCCGATCCTGCTCCATCAACAACACCGGCTCCCCGGACGGCCCGGTCCGCGCGGCCGACCGCGAAGCCTGGATCTCCAGCAGCGCCGCCAACCCGTGGACCTCGGGTTCCGTTGGCATGAGCCCCGTGAGCACGCGGGCCAGCCGGAGGGCGTCTTCGCACAGGGCGGGGCGCAGCCAGTCGTCGCCGTGGGTGGCGGAGTAGCCCTCGTTGAAGATCAGGTAGATGACTTCCAGCACGGACGACAGGCGGGCCATGCGCTCTTCGCCGACGGGGACCTCGAAGGGCACCTTCGCGTCGGCCAGCGATTTCTTCGCGCGTACGATCCGTTGCGCCACAGTGGATTCCTTGACGAGGAACGCGCGGGCGATCTCGTCGGTGGTGAGGCCGCCGAGCATGCGCAGCGTGAGGGCGACGCGCGCCGGTGTGGGCAGCACCGGGTGGCACGCGGTGAAGACCAACCGGAGGATGTCGTCCTCGATGTGTTCCTCGTCGAGGACCGCGTCGAAGTCGTCGAGGTCCGGCTCGAAGACCTGCTGCTCGCGGCCGAGCTCGTCGAGCTTGCGGCCGAACGTCTCGTTGCGGCGGAACTGGTCGATGGCGCGGCGTTTGGCCGTGGTCATCAACCACGCGCCGGGGTTGCGCGGCACACCGGTCTCCGGCCACTGCTCCAGCGCGGCGACCAGCGCGTCCTGCGCGAGCTCCTCCGCGAGCCCGACGTCGCGCATCATCCGCGCGAGGCCCGCGATCACCCGCGCCGACTCGATCCGCCAGACCGCCTCCACGGCACCGTGCGTCTCCACGGGCCCATCAGACAGGCTGGCCCGCCCGAGAGCAAGCCTCGGGCGGGCGCGGCGTCACGGAACGAGCGGCCTGATCTCGACGACCCCCGCCTGCAGGTCGGGGTTGGGCGCGCGCTTGAGCAGCTCGACGATCTCCGCCACCGACTCCCCCTGCAGGACCCACAGCCCGGCCACGAGCTCCTTCGTCTCCGCGAACGGCCCGTCGACCACCTGCGGCTGCGGCTCGCCGTCGAAGTAGACCAACCGCGCGCCCTTCGAGCTGGGGGCGAGGCCCTCGGCCTGCACGAGGTGCCCCGACGCCGCCAGCTCGTCGTTGAACTTCCCCATCTGCGCCATCAGCTCGGCGCTCGGCATGACCCCCGCCTCGGAGTCGGCGTTGGCCTTGACCATCACGAGGAAGCGCATCAGGCGTTCTTCGCCGCTTCCGCGCGCAGCTTCTCCTCGGCCTCACGCAGCTCCGGCGTCAGGTTGTCGCCGAAGTCCTCGGCCTCGGCGATGCGCCGGATCTCGATCTCGTGGTGCGCGCCGTCCGTGTTGGGCACGCGCTTCACCCACTCGATGACCTCTTCCTTCGACTTCACCTGCAGGATCCAGAAGCCGGCCACGAGCTCCTTGCTCTCGGCGAACGGGCCGTCGATCACGGTCGGCTCGGTGTTGCCCGCGAAGCGCACGCGCGCACCCTCCGAGCTCGGCAGGAGCCCCTCACCGGCGAGCATCACGCCCGCCTTCACGAGTTCCTCGTTGAACTTGCCCATCTCGGTGAGCATTTCCGTCGTGGGCACCGAGTTGGCCTCGGACTCTTCGCTCGCCTTCATGATCACCATGAACCGCATTTGGGAGATCCTCTCTTTTCGGTTTTGCCGTCACCCCTGCGTCGAACGGGCGGCCGCTGGATCGACAAGGCGCCCGAACTTTTTTTCCCGCGGCCGAAACTAGCAGGTCAGGCGCCCGCTTGGGGGACAAATCGGGCATGGGAGAATTCTCCGTCGTGGCGCACCTTCCCAACGACCTGCGAACCGCCCTCGACCACGAGCTCGGCCGCTTCCCCGAATCCCGGCTCGCCCAGGCGGTCGACAAGCTCAGCTCGCGCTACCGCTCCGGCGAAGCCGCGACGTCGCCGATCCTCACCTCGGAGCTCGACGTCGCCGCCTACGCGGGTTACCGCATGCCGGCGACGTACGCGGCCGTCAGCTCCGTGCTCAGTGAAGTGGCGGCGGCCGCGCCCGAGTTCGCGCCGCGCACGCAGCTCGACGTCGGTGGCGGCACGGGCGCGGCGATCTGGGCCGCGGCCCGCGCGTGGCCGACGCTGGAAAAGTGCACGGTCGTCGAGCAGGTCGCCGGCGCACTCACCCTGGGCCGGAAACTCGCGGCGAGCGCCGCGGACGCGGCGGTCCGCGGGGCGACGTGGCAGCGCGGGCTGATCGATCCGTCGTCGCCGCTGCCGGCCGCCGACCTGGTGACACTGTCGTACGTCCTGGGCGAGCTGCCGGAACGCACGCGCGACGAGGTGGTGCGCTGGCTCGCCGCGTCGGGTGGTGCGGTGGCGCTGATCGAGCCCGGCACGCCCGCCGGGTTCGCCCGCATCCGCGCGGCGCGCGACGTGCTGCGCGGCCTCGGCCACACGGTGCTCGCGCCGTGCCCGCACGACGGCGAGTGCCCCGTCAAACCCGGCGAGGACTGGTGTCACTTCGCCGCGCGCCTGCCGCGAAGTGGCGTGCACCGGCGCATCAAGGCGGGCACGCTGGGGTTCGAGGACGAGAAGTTCTCCTACGTCGTCGCGGCGCCGGCGGGCGTCGCGGCCGACCGCGCCGACGCGCGGATCCTGCGGCACCCGCGCAAGCACAAGGGCTTCGTGCAGCTCGACCTGTGTACGGTGGATGGCCTCGCTTCCGGCGTCACCGTGTCCAAACGCCACGGCCCCCGCTACCGCGCCGCGCGCGACGCGGAATGGGGCGACGCTTGGACCACGAACACCGGGACCACGAAGGAGTAGTCCGATGGGGAAGGTTGTCGCGGAGATCAGCATGTCGCTCGACGGGGTCGTCGCCGGCCCGGGCACGGACACCGACAACCGCCTCGGCCGCGACGGCGAGCTGCTGCACACCTGGATGGCCCACGGCACCGAGGCCGACCACGACGTGATGGCCGGGTTTTTCACCGGCACCGGCGCGTTCGTGCTCGGGCGCACCACGTTCGACATGGGCATCGACGTCTGGGGCCCGGACGGCGCCTTCGAGCGGCCGGCGTTCGTCCTCACCCACCGCGCGGCCGAGCCGCTGGAGCGCGGAAAGACCACGTTCACCTTCGTCACCGACGGCCCGGAAGCCGCGCTGACTCAAGCCCGAGAAGCCGCGGGCGAACACGATGTCGTGCTGATGAGCGGCTCGGCGATCAGCCAGTACCTGCGCCTCGGCCTCGTCGACGAGCTGCGGCTGCACCTCGTGCCCTTGCTGTTCGGCGACGGCGTGCGGCTGTTCGACGACCTCGCCGACCACCGCGTGGCACTGGAGCGCACCGACGCCGTCACCACGCCGACGATGACGCACCTGACCTACCGCGTCACCTCTCTCGAACGCACGGCGTAGCCGCCGGTGCCCGAGTGAGTAGCACAGTCGTGCCTTTCCCGGGCCCGGGAAGGAAAAGCCTGAGGCCGACGGACACAACGTGTTCCCGAAAGCCTCCGCCACCACGCTGCCGGTGCCGCCGCGGACCCGCTCCTCCTAGCCTCGCGCCCGGCTTCCCCCACCGCGCGAGTTCCTGGAGTTGCAGATGAGTGCTGTCCGTCGCTGGTTCGTCACCGGGGCCTCCCGCGGCTTGGGCCGGGCGCTGACCGAGGTCGTGCTCGATCGCGGCGACCGGGTCGTCGCCGCGGTCCGGCGGCCCGAGAGCGTGGCCGACCTCGAGCAGAAGTACGGCTCGCAGATCGAGGTCGAGCAGCTCGACGTCAGCGACCTCCCGGCGATCGACGAGGTCCTCGGCCGGGTGCTGGCCCGCGGGCCGCTCGACGTGGTCGTGAACAACGCCGGCTTCGGCGTGATCGGGGCCCTCGAGGACCAGAGCCCCGAGCTCGTGCAGAGCCAGCTCACCACGATGCTGCACGCGCCGATCGCGATCACGCGCGCCGTGCTGCCCGCGCTGCGCGAGCACGGCGGCGGGCACATCTTCCAGATCTCCAGCATGGGTGGCCAGATGACCTTCCCCGGCAACACCGTCTACAACGCGGTCAAGTGGGGTCTGGAGGGTTTCAGCGAGTCGCTCGCCCAGGACGTGGCCCAGTTCGGCATCCGCGTCACGATCGTCGAGCCGGGTGCCATCCGCACCGACTTCCACCACGCGGCGAGCTTCCCCGAGGGAAATCCGGCCTACCAGGAAGGCGCGGTCGCGGCCGTGCGCGGCTACTTCCGCACAGCGGGCCTCGACCTCTACCAGGGCGACGCCGGCAAGGTCGCCGGCGCGATCCACGATCTCAGCACCCAGGAGAACCCGCCGCTGCGGGTTCCGCTGGGCAGCGATGCCTTCGACGCGTTGTCCGCCACGCTGCAGGGCCGCCTCGACGCCCTCGCGCCGCTGGAGACGCTCGCCCGGTCCGTGGCCATCGACCCGGCGCCGGAAGAATCCTGAGCCACCGTGTCCGGTCGGCGGCACCGGCGCCGACTCCGTGGTGAAGCGAACCGAAAGGACGACCACCATGGATTTCGAACGCCGGGCCGCCGAGATCGTGGCGCAGACCGAGCTGCTGCAGGCCACCGCGAAAGGCGCTGACCTCGCGACGCGGATCGCGGCGTGCCCGGACTGGAGCCTGGGCCAGCTGCTCAACCACGTCGGCGCGGGGCACCGGTACGCCGAGGGAATCGTGCGCACGCGCGCGTCCGAGGCCCCCGCCGATGACTACCTGCGTAACCCGGGCCACGAAGTCCGGCCGGGCAGCTGGCTCACCGACGGCGCCCGGGCCCTGGCGACGACCTTGCGCGAAGCCGGGCCCGACGCCGAGGTCTGGACCCCCGTCCCCGCCGGCGCGCCGCGAGCCGCCTTCTACGCCCGCCGCTTCCTGCACGAGACGGCCATGCACCGCGCCGACGTGACGCTCGCCCTCGGGCGGAGCTTCACGCTCGACGGCGACGTCGCCCACGACATCCTGGACGAGTGGCTGGAACTCGGCTCCCTGCCGGTGATGTTCGACTACTTCCCCGAACGCCGCGCGCTGCAGGGACCCGGCCACACGATCCACCTCGCGCCGACGGACCACGCGGCGTCGTGGACCGTCGACCTCACCGGCGACCTGCCCGCGTGGCACCCCGGCACCGTCGGGAACCCGGCCGTGACCGTCGAGGCGCCGCTGACCGACCTGCTGCTGATCATCTATGCCCGCGTGCCCGCCACCACCGCGAAGCTCACGGGCGACACGGAGTTCCTCGGCACCTGGCTGTCGCTGGTGAGTTTCGGCTGAACGCCCGGCTCAGCCTCACGGCCGAGGCGCTTCGCACCCGCGCAGGAGGCGAAGCGCGCCCCGGCACGAGACGATCAGGACCATGACCACCCAGCGCGTGGGCCCGCGCATCGCCCTGGTCGCCGAGATCGCGGCGCTCGGCGTGCTCGTGGTGCTCGACGCCGTGGTGTTCGCGCGCTCCGGCTCGGCACAGGGCACGCTCGCGCTGATCGCCGTGGACTTCGCGCCCGGGCTGGGGCCCGTGGTGGCCGTGCTCGCGGTGCTGCGCCGCCGTTTCCCGGATCACGTCGCGCTCGTGGCGACGGCGGTTTCGTGCCTGTCGCTGCTCGGCACGGCCGTCACGGCGGGCGTCGCGGCGCTCGGGCAACGGCTGCCGGTGCAGCCCAGCGGTGCGGAGGCGCTCGCGATCGCGCTGGTAGTCGGTGCGTGCTGCCACCGGCTGCAACGCCCGCCCGCCGCGACGTTGTCCGTCCTCGGCGGGATCGCGGCCGTGACGGCGCCGGTGTTCCGCTACGGCATCGGCTCGCCCGCGGCGCTGTTCTCGGCCGCCGCGGCCGTCGCGTGGGGTGCGGCGCTCGCGATCGGCCTGCTGCTGCGCGACGCCGACGCGCGGGCCCGCGCCGAAGCCGTCGAGGTGCGCGCGGCGGAGCGGCTGAACCTCGCGCGCGAGCTGCACGACCTGGTCGCGCACCAGATCACCGGCATCGTCGTGCGCGTGCAGGCCGCGCACCGCGTGACCGAACGGCAAGGCGGCGACACCAGCGCGTTCTCCGAGATCGAGCAGGCGGGCGCGGAGGCGCTGGCGTCGATGCGCCGACTTGTCGGCACGCTACGCACTGACGGGGAGAACTTGTTCAGTCCACCGTCCGGGCTCGCTTCGGCCGTGGACCGCGCGGTGCCCGACGACGGCACCGTCACCCTCGACGTGCCCGACGACCTCGGCGGCCTCAGCGCGACGCCCGAGGTCGTGACCACCGTCCACCGCCTGATCACCGAGGCCCTCACCAACGTCCGCCGCCACGCGCCGCGCGCCACCGACGTGCGCGTGAGCGTGCGCCGTGACCAGCGCGACCTCGTGGTGGAGGTCGGCAACGACGGCGCCGCCAAGCCCACGCGTCCCGGCGGCTACGGCTTGATCGGCATGATCGAACGCGTCACCGCCGTCGGCGGTACGGTTTCCGCGGGCCCGGCGGCCGGGCACCGCTGGCTGGTGGCCGCGCGGCTGCCGCTCGAAACAGCCTGAGCAGGAGGAACCCCGTGCCGGTGACCGTGTTGATCGCCGACGACCAGGCGATGGTCCGCACCGGCTTCCGGCTCATCCTCGAAGGCGAGCCCGACATCGAGGTGGTCGGCGAGGCCGCCGACGGTCAAGACGCCGTACGGCTGGCGCGGCAGCTGCGTCCCGACGTCACGCTGATGGACATCCGCATGCCCGGCGTCGACGGGCTGCAGGCCACGAAACTCCTGGCCGGTCCCGACGTCGCCGATCCGCTGCACGTCGTGATGGTCACGACCTTCGGGCTCGACGAGAACGTCCACGCGGCCCTGCGCGCGGGCGCGTGCGGATTTCTCTTGAAGGACGCGGGCGCGACGCTGCTGATCGAGGCCGTGCACGCCGCTGCGCACGGCGAAGCGCTCGTCTCCCCGGCCATCACCACGCGGTTGCTGGCCCATTTCGTCGGCAGCGCCGGCAAAGAACGGTCCGAACCGGACAGTCCGCTCACGAACCGCGAGCTCGACGTGGTGAAAGCCGTGGCGGGCGGCCAGACCAACGCCGAGATCTGCGAGTCACTCGTCCTGTCGCTCTCCACCGTGAAGACTCACCTCGCGGCCGCCCAGCGCAAGCTTCGGGCTCGCAACCGCACCGAGATCGCCATCTGGGCCTGGGAGACCGGGCTCGTCCGCTGAGGCCGAGGTCGAGGCCGGGACACGCGCCGGTACTCGCACTACCAGCGTTCCCGCGACCAGGTCACCAAGGCGTTGCCGGCGCGGGCTGACCAGCATGATCACCACGCCCGCGAGGCCCCAGCAGAACCCGTCCACCACCATCAGCACCGCGCGGATCACGTAGGCGCGCAACGGCGGCTGCCCGCCGTCCGGCAGCACCACACGGATCCGCAGCCAGCGCATCGCCGGCGTCTGGCCGCCGTGGCGGTGCGGCCACCAGATCTCGAGGTACAGACTCGCGATGGTCCAGATCCCGAACGTCGTGAACGCCACGATCTTGATGAACGTGAGCAGCGAGCCGGGCGGGGGCACGTAGAGCACGACAAGCACCGCGACCACCGCCACGGGCACGGTGGCGAGCAGCTGGTCGAGCACGCGCTGCACGACCCGTCGGCCCACCACGCCGGGGCCGGGCGCGGGAATGGTCATGCCGCCAGTTTCCCCGCTGCGGCAGCACCGCGCGCGTTGGCCCGCCTCGTTCGCACGGCCGAGGCGGCACCGGAAGTTCGTACCCGAGGCTGATCGCCGGCGTCCGCGCGCGCACGAGACTCGACGGCAAGCGGATCACGGACGAAAGGACTTCCCGGTGCGAACTCCCAGCGCAGTACTGGTCGCGGCGGTCATCACCGCCACCGCGGCAGCCACGGTCCCGGCGGTGGCGACCGCGGCCGAAGACCCCTACACAAGCCAGAAAATCACGTGGGGCGACTGCGCGTTCAAACCGGCCACCGGGGCGAAACCCGCACAATGCGCCGAAATCACCGTTCCGCGCGACTGGGCGAACCCGTCCGCGGGCACCGACCTCAAGGTGTCGATCAGCCGCGTCGCGGCGACCGGTGACCGGCAGGGTGCGATCCTCGTGAACCCCGGCGGCCCGGGCGGGCAGGGCACCTCGCTGGCCGGCCAGCTCGCCGGGCTCGAGCCGACCGTCAACGCGCAGTACGACTTCATCGGCATGGATCCGCGCGGCACCGGCCAGGAAGGCAGCAGCGACAAGGGTTTGTCGTGCCAGGTACCAACGGGCCGGCTGCCCGGCACCGCCCTCGACGCCCGTGACCGCTCCGCCGCCAGCATCGCGGCGCATCAGGCGACGCCGCGTGCGATCGCCGAGGCCTGCCAGAGCGACGCGCTCACGCCGTACATCACGACGTGGCAGACCACACACGACATGGACCTGATCCGCACGCTGCTGGGCGACCAGCAGCTCGACTACCTCGGCTACTCCTACGGCACCTGGCTCGGCGCGAAGTACGCGTCGATGTTCCCCGACCACGCGGGCAAGATCGTCCTCGACTCCAGCGTGAACTTCGAAGGCCGCCTGCAGGCCGACTTCGAGGCCTTCCCCGTGGTCGACCAGCGCCAGTTCGACGACGTGTACGTGCCGTGGCTCTCGCGCCAGTTCCCTGACCAGCTGGGCAAAACGCCGGAAGCGGTGAAACAGAAGTACGAACAGGTGCGCGCGTACTACGCGGGCAAGGACATGTCACCCGACAACTTCGACCACATCTTCGTCGGCAACGGCAGCAAACTGCAGTGGCTGCTCGCCGCGCTGGTCTTCACGCAGGGCGCAGCCGCGCTGGACGGCACCGTCCCGGCGCCGCCGAAGGACCTCGCGGCCGACCTCGACGCCGAGTCGCGCACCGCGTTCGGCGTGCCGGCCGCGGACCTGACCGTGGCGAAGGTCGTCGCGGCGACGCCCGACTACGTGCCGGTGGGCGGCACCCGCTACGCCGTGGCCTGCGGTGACCAGCCGACGCGGTCGGCGGCCTGGTACAAGAACCTCAGCGACCGCCAAGGTCCCGTCGACCCGCTGTACGGCTGGTCCTACGGGCTCAGCGAGCCGTGCGGCTACTGGTCAGAAGCGCCGCAGCACGAACTGCCGGACCTGCCGGCGTCGGTCGCGAGCCACGTTCTCGTGGTGCAGGGCGAGTTCGATCCGCAGACCGGCTACGAGCAGGGCCGCGCCGGGGCTCGTGCGGCCGGCGTGCCGCTGATCTCCGTGGACGACGCGCCCTTCCACGGCGAGTACGCGATCAACGGCAACCCGTGCGTCGACGGGCTCGTGAACACCTTCCTCACCAAGAACTCACGGCCCGCCTCGACCACATGCCCCGGTGTGCCACTGCCCGGCGAGGACGAGGTGCACCCCGTGGCCGGGCCGGTCGACCACCACGCCGGCGGCGTCGCGACCGAGGTGCGCGACGCGCTTTCGCACCTGCGCCAGAACGTGCAGGACCTGATCCGCGACCTCAACTCCGGGAGCTAGACATGGGACTTCGGTGGCTTCCCCGCACGCGGGGCACGGCTTGGGCGTACCTCGTGATCGGTTTGGTGATGCTGGGTCTGCTGATCGTGGAGCTGTCCACGGGTTTCGCCGGGGATTCCCTCGTGCAGTACGGAATCCTGGCGTTCATCTTCCTCGGGTTCACGTCGACGGGCGTCGCCAAGCTCGTCCTGACGCGCGGTCATCCCCACTGAATGGGGAGGCTCTTGAGGCCGTTCTGGAAGTTCGACCGCAGCCGCCGCGGTTCGCCCGCGAGACGGACTTCGCCGAGCTGCTCCAGGACGGCCTCGAAGAGCGCCCGCATCTGCACGCGCGCCAGGTGCGAGCCGAGGCAGAAGTGCGGGCCGTGGCCGAACGTCAGGTGCTCGCTCGGCGCGCGCGTGACGTCGAACGCGTCGGGGTCGGCGAACACGGTCTCGTCGCGGTTGGCCGAGGAGAACCAGACCACGACCTTGTCGCCGGCCTTGATGTCCACATCGGACAGCCGGGTGTCCTCGGTGGCCGTGCGACGGAAGTGCATGACGGGCGTCCACCAGCGCAGCATCTCCTCGACGGCGCCCGGCAGCAGCGAGCGGTCGTCGAGGAGCTTGCGGTACTGCTCCGGGTGCCGCAGGAGCGCGGCGAGCCCGCCGGGCAAGCCGTTTCGCAGGGTTTCGTTGCCCGCCACGGAAAACAGCCAGAACAGGTTCTCGAACTCCGCGATCGAGACGCGGCCGCCGTCGTCGTCGACGTGCTGCATGAGGTTGCTCATCACGTCGTCGCCGGGGTGGCTGCGTTTGTACGCGCCGAGGGCGTTGGCGTATGCGTAGAGGTCCGGCATCCCGGCGCGCGTGCGCGGATCGGGCATCGAGCCGTCCGGCCCCGGTTCGGGCCGCACGGCGAGGGCGGCGCGGGCGAGGTCCGTGACATCTTCCGGCCGGACGGTGGCGCTCACCGCGTACTCGGCGTCCTGGAAGCCGATCACGCGGTTGCTCCAGTCGAACATCAGCCGCCGGTCTTGCTCGGGCACGCCGAACACCTCGGCCAGCGTGAGCAGCGGCAGGTCGGCGGCCACGTCCTTGGCGAAATCGCACTCGCCGCGGTCCGCGACGGCCGCGACCAGGTCGTGGGCCCAGCCCTCGATGCGCTCGGTGAGCCGGCCGATCGCGCGCGGCGTGAACGCCTTGGTCAGCAGCCCGCGCAGCCGGCCGTGCTCGGGCGGGTCCATGTTCAGCATCATGCGCCGCACGTAGCCGAGGTCCTCGGGCGTCGCGGGGTCGCGGATCTGCGTGCCGCCGAGCTGCGACGAGAACGTGGCGGGGTTGCGCAGCACGTCGCGCGCATCGGAGTGGCGCAGCACGGCCCAGAAGTCGCCGACGCGCGTCACCGGCGTCTCGCGCCGCAGCTTCGCGAGCACGTCGTAGGGCACGCCTTCGACGTAGGTGTCCGGGTCGGCGATCAGGGCACTCGACACGGTCTCGACCCTAGCCCCGGAACCCGTGGGTGGGGAAAGATCCGACTGGTGGAAACGCTGAAGCTGCGCACCGACGGGTCCGGCGAGCCCGCCGTGCTGCTGCTCCACGGCCTGGGTGCGACCGGCGCGGTGTGGGACGGGCTGGCCGAACTGCTGGACCGGCGCGTGCTCGCGCCCGACCTGCCCGGTCACGGTGGTTCGGCGCCGTTGCCGGCTTACTCGTTCCCGGCGATGGCGGGCGCGGTGGCCACCGGGTTGGGTGCCGCCGGGCCGGTGGTCGTCGTGGGTCATTCCCTGGGTGGCGTGGTGGCCCTGGAGCTGGCTTCCGGGCGGCACGGTCTGGACGTCGCCGGGGTGCTGGCGCTGGGCGTCAAGGTGGAGTGGAGCGCCGAGGACCTGGAGCGCGCCGCCGCGATGGCCGCGCGTCCGCCGCGGTTGTTCGCCTCGCGGGAAGACGCCGAGGTCGCGTACCTGAAGGTCGCCGGGCTCGCGGGCCTGGCGCCCGCCGATCCCGGTGGCGTGACGGAGACCGCCGACGGTTGGCGCTTGGCGTTGGACTCCGCCGCGTTCGGCGTGGGCGCGCCGGACATGCCGCGGTTGCTGGCCGAGGCGACGTGCCCCGTCGTGCTCGCCGCCGGCGCCGACGACCCGATGTCACGCCCCGAGCAGCTGCGCGCGCTGGCTGCCGACTCCGTCACATTGACGGGGCTCGGGCACAACGCCCACGTGGAGAAACCCGCCGCACTGCTGCCGTTGTTGACGCAGCTCACGGGGCGTGCGGAGTGAGCGGTCGCTTAGGATGACGGGGTGATCACCGACCCCGTACACCCCGGCATCGACCAGCTCCTCAAGCTGGAACCGCTCGAGCGCAACCTCTTCCGTGGCACCAGCCACGAGGGTTCGCCGCAACGAGCGTTCGGCGGGCAGGTGGCGGCGCAGGCGCTCACCGCGGCGGGCGCGACCGTGCCCGAGGACCGGCACGTGCACTCCCTGCACGGCTACTTCATCCGCGGCGGCCGCACGGACCTGCCGATCGTCTATGAGGTGGAGCGCACGCGCGACGGCGGCTCGTTCACCACCCGGCGCGTGGCGGCGATCCAGAACGGCGAGACGATCTTCAGCCTCTCGGCGTCGTTCCAGAAACCGGCCGGCAGCAGCGAACACCAGGCCCGCATGCCCGAGGTCCCGGCGCCCGACGACGTCGAGGTCCGCGACGAGGACGAGCTGCCGATCATGCTGTCGGTGATCGAGGCACGATTCATCAGTGACCCGGCAGCGGGGCTGCCGGACGTCGGCAGCGGGCCGCGCCAGCGCATCTGGGTGCGCGCGAAGGGCCGGCTGCCGGACAACCCGCTGGCGCACGTGTGCGCGCTCACCTACATCTCCGACATCCGCCTCGCGGGCACGGCGGCGCTGCCCCACCGCGACGAGCCGGGCCGCGCGCAGCTGACCTCACTCGACCACGCCGTGTGGTTCCACCGCCCGTTCCGCGCCGACGAGTGGCTGCTGTTCGACATGGAGAGCCGCAGCTTCACCAACGAGCGCGGCCTCACCCACGGCGAGTTCTACACCACCGACGGCCGGCTGGTGGCCTCCGTCACGCAGGAAGTCCTGCTGCGGCGGCGGTGAGCTCACCGTCCTTGATGGACACTCCATTGAGGACCTTCGTGAGCGCCAGCATCTCGAGCACCGCGAGCAGCGTGTTGGCCACGGCCAGCACCAGGTACACGCCGGCCTGCAGCGAGAGCGTGAACGGGTGCAGCCCCGACGCCCCCGCCAGCAGCACGAAGTGACACACCGCGACGAGGACCAGCGACGCGGCGGAGAGCACCCCCAGCGCGAACAGCAGCCCCCGCAGTACGCGCGTGCGACGCCAGCGCAGGCGGCCGGTCTTCACGAGGTCGGGCGTGCTGACCATCACGAGGCCGCAGCCGTAGCCGCAGAAGCCGCCCAGCACGCCGCCGCCGGCGACCAGCGCCGTGGTGGTGTGGTACGACACGGGCACGCGGTACGCGGCCAGGATCGCGGCAACGCAGACCAGCAGGCCGAGCGGCAGGTGCGGCCACCCGAACCAGGGCAGCCTCCGCTCCATGCGGACGATCGTCGGCAGGTCGACATCACGGTACGACCCGGAGTCAAGCAGGGGCATCTCGCCATTCCTGTTCTTCCGGTGATCGGCGCAGCCTAGGCCAGCGCGCGCCCGGCCGCAAAAACGCGGGTCAGGCGCTCGTCCACGGTGGACGGTTTTTTGTCGGTGGTCGTCGCTAGGGTTCCCGTATGAGTTCCGAGGAAAACTCCGCTCTCGAAAACGCCGCTTGGGGGAACGCCGTGGGGAACACGATGGGCAACGCTGTGGACGAGGTTGCCGCCGAAGATCTGACGCAGGGCCAGTGGTTCTGGCACGTCCCCGTCCCTGGGCTCACGGGCTGGCCCCTGCAGGTCGCCACCGCCGAACTCCTGGACGACGCCGTGCGCATCATCACCACCGACGAGGTCCGCGAACTCGTGTCCTACGCCCGCGACCGCCGCGTCCGCCTGGCCGTCGCTTCCTGACACCCGACGGCCGGAAAGCTTTCGTTGCCACGGGTTTCCGGCCCGCACGTGGTGATTCGACGGATGTCGGTCCAGCACGATTCGATTCAGCAAGATCAATTGCAACGCCCCGGCCCTTCACGGTTCGAGCCGGTCCCTTCGGGCCGGCCCGCCGTCAATCCAGCAAATGCAGGTCCGAAGCGAGCCGCACCAGTTCGGCGCGACGGTGGACGTCGTGGCGGCGCAGCATGGACGCGATGTGGTACTTCACCGTGTGCGGGCTGAGGTGCAGGTGTTCGCCGATCTCGTGGTTGTTCTCGCCCCGGCTGATGCCGTGGACGATGTCCAGTTCGCGACTACTGAAGGCGGGTGGCGCGGCGTCCCCGCGGGCGCGGCGGTGTAGGAGTTCGCTGGCGATCCGCGGTTCGAACCAGCTCCCCCTAGTGGTGATCTCGCGCAGGATCCCCGGCACGCGCCCGACCGACGTCTCCTTCAGCAGGTAACCCGCGGCGCCCGCCTCGATGGCCTTGGCGAGGAGTTCGCCGTTGCCGTATGCGCTGAACATCACCACGGACAGCGCCGGGTACCGGCCGGTGAACGTTCGGCACAGGTCGATCCCGTTGCCACCGTCGCGTTCACCGATGCGGAGGTCGAGGATGGCGACCGCGGGCTGAACCTGTTCCACCAGCACCTCGCCGTCGGTGACGGTGGTGGCGCCGCCGAGGAATTCGAGGTCGGGTTCGCGTTCGGCCATGGCGCGCAGGCCGTCGTGGATGACCTCGTGGTCGTCGATCACGCAGAACCGGATCACGACGGCACCGGCCAGACCGGGATCGTCGCCTCGACCACGGTGCCGCGGACCGGCGCCGGGTGCACGGCGAGCGAACCGCCGAGCGACTCGACGGCCGAGCCCATCGCCCGCATCCCGAAGTGGCCGGCCGCCGGGCTGCGGGCGGCGTCGTCGAATGTGCCGTTGTCCGTGACCTGCAGGCTCACCACGCGCGAAACCGCCGTCACCACCCGGACCGCGAGCCGGTCGCAGCCCGAGTGCTGCTCGGCATTGGCCACGGCCTCCTGGCCCACCCGCACCAACGCCTCGGCCACCTCCCGGGCCACGTCCACGTCGTCACCCTCGAGCTCCAGGCTGCGCGGCACCCCGCGGTCGGGCAGGCCGTCGATCCGTTCCAGCACCTCCGAAGCCTGCATCACGCCCGCACCGCTCCCGACGACCAGGGTGCCCAGCTCACCGCGCAACCGCGCCAGGCAAGCCTCGGCCGCGTGCGCGATCGCCGCCAGCCGCGTCGCGGTCTCCGGGTCTGTCGCCGCAAAGCCCGCCTGCTCGGCCTCGAACCCGATCGTCACCAGCCCCCGCACCACGGAATCGTGCAGGTCGTACGCCACGCGCTCACGCACCGATCGCTCCACCGCCTCGGCCCGATGCCCTTCGCTGAGCCGCCGTCGCAACCCGAGCGAAGCGTGGCCCGCGAACTCCTCGAGCAGGTCCTCGTCGACGGACGTGAACGCGCGCATCCGCCGGTCGCCGACGTACAGCACCGCCGCGATCTCCCGGCCCACCAGCACCGGAACCGCCATCGCCGAGATGATCCCCTCGTCACGCGTTTCGCTCACGGGCGCGGCCTGCAGCCGCGCGTCGGCCGCGTAGTTGGCCGACCGGATGGGTTTGCCCAGCTCGCGCGCCAGCCCGCCGAGGCCTTGGCCGAGCTGCACGCGCAGGCTGCGGAACGCCGGCGTCCGGATCCCCAGCACCTGGTCGAACACGAACGTCCCCGGCCCGCCGTCGGGCACGGCGAGGTAGGCGACCTCCGACCGCAGCAAGTCCCGCGCCGACGTCAGCACCGCCGACAACACCGCCGGCACGTTCGGGCCGTCCACCGCCGCTTCGGCCACCAGCCGCGCCGCACCCCGCAGCGAGCGGTTCAGCTGCACCGCCCCCGACCGGCGCGCCTCGCGCAACGCCCGGGCGATCGTCGAACGGTAGTGCTTGCGCAGCGCGTCGTCCGCCAGCGAAGCCGGGTCGGGCACCGGCGCGCCGGCGGTCCCGACGATCACGGCGCCGACGCCATACGCGTCACGCCACGGCACCACCACACACGCACCGAGCCGCACCGCGTGGCGGCGCAGCTTCGACCGGATCTCCAGCTCCACCAGCGACGCCGGCTCGTGGCGCGGCAGCTCCTGGTTGACGACCACGGGCTCGTTGGGCAGGAACCAGTCGGCGGTGCCCGACAGCACGACGTGCGGCGGACCGCTGCGCCGGGCCTCGTAGACGACCAGCGCGACGTCGGCCGCGAGCAGCTCGCGGATCTCGTCGAGGATCGGGCGCAAGGCGTCGTCGATCGCCTGCAGGCCACCACCGTCGACGAGGTAGTCCACGAGCGTTCGTCCTCTCTGCTCGCCCGCCAGCGTCCCACACCCACCGGGGCCCGTCACGGCTCCGGCCGTGCGGAAACGGCCCGGACCGGCGCGTTTCACCGGTCCGGGCCCGTCTCGACGACCCGGGTTCAGCAGGTGGCTCAGCCCTGGCGGGCCCAGCTCGAGTCCGCAGGCGGGGGCTCCACGCCACGGACGTCCGGCAGCGCCATCAGCCGCTCGTCCTCCTCGTCGTCCACCCACGCGCGGGCGATCTCGTCGCACGTGGCGAACCAGACGCCGTCGTGGGAAACGATGTGCTCGACGAGCTTTTCGTACCAGAGCATGTTGTGCGCCTGGCCGATGATCTGCGGGTGCACGCACGAGGCGAACACGGGGTTGGGCACGCGCTCGTAGGCGTAGTCGAAGATGTCGCGCCAGCGGCGGAAGATCGTCTCCGTGTCCTGCATGCCGGTCGACACGCCGGTGTAGGCGAGCGGCGGGAAGTCGTCGAGGTACCAGTTGACCGGGATCTCGATCACGGAGCTGGCCTTGCCCGCGACGTTGCCCTTCTCCCAGTTGATCTGCCAGCGCTGCGGGTGGTAGGGCACGAGGTCGCGCGCCATCAGGCTGGTGTCGTAGCGGAAGCCGGACTCCTCGATGATGTCGAGCGTGTTCTCGCTGTAGTCCCAGTACGGCGACCGGTAGCCCGTCGGGCGGATGCCGAGCACGTTCTTGTACGTGGCGAACGCCAGGTCCACTAGCCGGCGCTCGGTGTCGCGCTCGATGCCCGGCGGGATCTCGTGGTAGTAGCCGTGGTGGCCGAACTCGTGGCCCGCCTCCAGCACCGCCTTGCACTGCTCGGGGAAGGTGTCCACGGAGTGGCCCGGCGTGAACCACGTCGTGGTGATGTCGAAGCGCTTGTACAGCTCCAAAAGCCGCGGCACGCCGACCTCGGCGCCGAACTGGCCGCGCGACATGAACGACGGGCTGGGCCGGTTGAACCCGCCGAGCCACAGCGACTGCGCGTCGAAGTCGGTGCCGAGGTTCACGGCGATCTTCTTGCCGGGCGGGAGTTGCAGGTGACCCATGGGTCCTCCTCTTGTGTCGGACGGTGTTGTGTCGGGCGATGGTGCGTCGGACTGTCTTGCGTCAAACTGTGCGTTCACAGGGTTTTCAGGCGGGCGGATTCAGCTCGATGACGGTTTCGGCCTCCGCGTCGATCCGTTCCCGGCTGTAGAGCAGCGGGAACGCCTCCCCGCGGGCCCACGGTGCGAACAGGTCGGTCAGGTGCGGGTCGTCGAGCCGGCCGGACTGGCCCGGCGCGTTCATGGCGAGCGAGGAGTCCCACTCGCCGACGTCGACGACGATCCGGAACGTCGCGCCGGCCGACTGCACGAAATTCGGGCCGTACGCGGTGTTCCCGACGGTGTCGCCGCTGCCGCCGCGCGGAAGCGGTTCAGTGGCGAGCCGGTCTTCGGGCAGGTTGCCGAGCAGGGCCTTCAGCGGGTGCTGCGCGCGAGCCACGTGCAGCCGGCCCCACGCCCACGCATCGCGGTCGACGCCGAGCAGGCCTTCGAGCTCGGCCACGGCGGCGGGCAGGGTCTTGGCGACGATCTCGCCCAGTGCCTCGGAGTTCTCGACCAGTTCGAGGTCGATGCGCGCGTCGGCCAGGAGGTCCTCGGCGGGTGAGATGCGCGTGGCCGTCGCGTCGGCCTGGTCCCCGACCAGCGGTTCCAGCGCCCGGGCCAGCAGCTCGGGCCGCAGGTGGCGGCGGTACCAGACCTCGAACAGCGCGGCGGCCGCGGAATCCGGCGCCAGCACGGCGTCCCAGCCGGTGAGCAGGTCCAGCCCGTCGACGGCCACGCTCAGTTCCCGCAGCCGCGCCACGATCCGGCGCGCGGGCACGGACAGGAAGTCGCTCTGCAGGTCGACCATGCTCTGCGGGGTGGCGTCGGTGGTCTGCGCGAGGACCTCGTCGATGCGGTGCTTGCGGTAGGGCGCGTACCAGTCGTAGGTGATGTGCCGGTCGGGCGGGTAGTCGGCGGGCAGGTTCATTTCGTTGGCCGTGGCCAGGAATCCCGCCTCCGGGTCGAGGGTGCCGGGCAGCTGGTCGGTGTCGTAGAAGCCGGCCCACTCGTAACGGCCGTCGCCCGGCACGGGCAGTGTGCCGTCCCAGTTGGGCCGGATCGGGGTGAGACCGCCGGTCTGCCAGGCGATGCGGCCCGACGGGTCGGCGTAGACCTGGTTCTCCGGCGGCGCGCCCCAGCGGTTCATGGCGGCCGAGAACTCGTCCCAGTCCCCGGCGCGCATGTAGTCCATGCTGCCGAGGTAGGGCGCCATGCCGGCCTCGAGCCAGGCGGCGCGGACCGCGAACGCCGTGTTCCGCTCGGGATCCTGGTACACGACCGGGCCGTGGCGGGTGAAGAGCAGCTCGGCCTCCACCGGCTCGCCGTCGCGTACGGCGATGGTCTCGGTGACGCGCCGCATCGGTTCCCAGCGGCCGTCGTAGCGGTAGCTCGTCGGGTCGGCGGGATCGGTTTCGTAGACGTAGAGGTCTTCCTGGTCGATCGCGAAGATGGTGAGCCCGAAAGCGATCCGGCCGTTGTGGCCGATCGAAATGCCGGGCAGCGCGGGCTCGCCGCCGCCGATCACGTCGAAGCCCGGCGCGTTGAGGTGCGCGATGTAGCGCAGGCCGGGCAACGCGGCGGCCGCGCGGTGCGGGTCGTTGGCCAGCAGCGGCCGGCCCGAGCGTGTCCGCGAACCGGCGAGGACCCAGTTGTTGCTGCCCTCCGGCAACACGTCGCCCTGCGGGTCCTGCGGTGCGGGCGGCGCGAACCCGGGCGCGGTCGTCGCGAGGTCGTAGACGCGCAGCACGTCGTCGGGGATCGCGGCGAGGTCGAGCCCCTCGGGGATCTCCACCGGCCGCCACGGTTCGCGCCGCCTTCGCAGCTCCTCGGCCTCCGCCGGCAGGTCACGCAGGGTGCGAGCGCGGGCGACCTCCTCGCGGACGTTGTAGAACAGGCCGTGGCTGCGGATGCGAGCCACGTCTTCGGGTGCCCACAGCGCCGGCTCGTAACCGAGCTCCCGGAACTCGGCGGGCAGCAGCTCGGGGTTCTGGCGCGTGAGCTCCACGAACGCGTTGACGCCTTCGACGAACGCCGTCGTCGCGCGTTTCGTGTCCGAGCCGTACGCGAGCCATTCGCGGTGCATGTCGCCGCGGTAGAGGAACAGCCGCGCCGCACGGTCCCGCTCCACATGCTCGGGCCCGAAGACCTCGGCCAGGCGGCCGAGGCCGCGCCGGCGCCAGAAGTCGATCTGCCACAACCGGTCACGGGCAGCGTTGAAGCCCTGGGCGCGGAACGCGTCGTAGGTGCTGGCCGCGTAGATGTGCGGCACACCCCAGCGGTCGACCACGATCTCCGCGGGCGCCGTCAGCCCGGGCAGCGTGTGGGAAATTCGATCAGGTGCCACCACGGTTTCTCCCGTCTCGTCATCGAGGTGGCCGCAGTCAAGCAGCCGGGGCGGTCGCCGCGTCGGCAGAAGTTCGCGGCCGGGCGGGTGGTGGCCGACTACCCGTTCGGCTAACCACCGGAGGCGAACAAAAAGCCGCGGAACCGCACCGGCTTTCGGGCCTGGACGATGGTGGTTGCTCCTGGGCGCCGTTCGCGGCTAATGTTCGATTATTGACATTGACTAACATCACACCCAGGGTCGACGGGCGCGTGCCACGATCGCGCGCGGGGCGCCGGTCCGGAGGAGCGCCATGCCCCCTGAGCCCGCCCAGGAGAGGCGCAGCCGCCTCGTCGAACGCATGGAGGAGCAGGGTTTCTGCACGATCGCCGAGCTTTCGGAGGCACTCGGCGTCTCGGAGATGACCGTCCGGCGCGACGTCCGCCTGCTCGTCCGCGAGGGCCGCATGCGCAGCGTGCACGGCGGTGTCACCACGCTGCCCGCGAGCGCGATCGGCGGCACCGACTTCCAAGCCCGATCCGGGCGCCACCGAGCGGCGAAAAGAGCGATCGCGCGCCGGGCGATCGAGCTGCTGCCCCACGGTGGCGCGGTCGCCTTCGACGCCGGCACCACCACCAACGAGGTCGCGAACCTGCTCCCGCCGACGCTGCGGCTGCAGGTCGTCACGGCGTCGCTGCCGATCATCAACACCTTGCCGGGCAAGGAGAACCTCGACGTGATCAGCCTCGGGGGCACCCTGCACCCGAGCTCGCAGTCGTTCGCCGGACCCATGACGATCGCCGCCATCGGGGAGCTGCGGGTGCGCACCCTGCTGCTCGCCGCGTCGGGCCTCACCGCCGAGGGCGTGTACTGCGGCAACCACTTCGACGCGGTGTCGAAGCGCGCACTCGTCGACGCCGCCGACGAAGTGATCCTGGTGGCCGACTCGAGCAAGTTCGCCCTCTCGGCGATGGTGCGGGCCTGTTCCCTCGACGACGTCGACGTGCTCGTGACCGACGACGGTCTGTCCGAAATGCACCAAAAGGTGTTAGCGGAGCACCACGTGCAGGTCATCACGGTGCCCGTCGACGAGGACCACGCCTTCACCTGACCTCGGGTTGGTACTTTCCTGTCACGCCGATGTTAGTTTATTGACATCACTGCCCCGGCCACTTATGTTCGCTGCACAGCACCAGCGCGAGCCCGACAGTGACGTCAAGGAGCGTGGTCCGTCGTGAGCGATCAGCCGGTGAAACAGCTTTCCGAGATCCTGTCCGGGGCCCCGACGAACTGGGGCCGCTGGGGCGCGGACGACGAGATCGGGGCCTTGAACCTGTTGGGCCCCAAGGAAGTTCTCGCGGCCGCGGCCTGTCTGCGGCAGGGCCGGGTGTTCACCCTCCAGACCCGCATGTGCGACCCGGCGGGCGACCCGTTCGCACCGCACCGGCAGCGGCCGGTGCGGGTCAACGTCCAAGATCAAGGCACCTGGCGCGGTGGCCTGGCGCCGGACATCCCCGGCGGCGGCCGGTTCGCCGACGACTACCTCACCACCCACGTGCAGGGCTCCACCAACTACGACGCGCTCGGCCACGTCTGGTACGACGACCGGCTCTTCAACGGCTACGACGCCGACTCGACCATCGGCGGCCTCGTCCGCGACAGCATCCTGCCGATCGCCGAGCACGGCGTCGTCGGCCGCGGAGTGCTCATCGACCTCGCCCGTCATCGCGGTAAGCGCTATCTCGACAGCGGCGAAACCTACACCCACCACGACCTCGAGGCCGCGGCCGAACGGCAGGGCGTCGAGCTGCGCAAGCGCGACATCCTGCTGGTCCGGACCGGCCGCACGGTCTTCTTCCGCGAGACGCCCACCGCCGAGTTCCACAAGAGCTGGCCAGAACCGGGACTCGTCTACTCACCCGGGCTCGCCGAGTGGTTCCACGAGCAGGAGATTCCGAATATCGGCTCCGACACCATCGGCGTCGAGACCTCCCTCGACCCCGAAACCGGGGCGAAACTGCTGGTGCACAGCGCGCTCATGCGCAACCTCGGTGTGCTGTTCCTCGAGATCTGCGACCTCGAAGACCTCGCCGAAGATTGCGCGGCCGACGGCCAGTGGGACTTCTTCTACGTCGCCGCGCCGCTCAAGATCGTGCACGCCACCGGTGGCCCGGTGAACCCCGTCGCCATCAAGTAAGACCCACCGAAAACCTTCGCGCAGGAACGGTTCCCCGTCCGGGAACCGGCGATCCGCCCCGCGCGCACACCGGAACACGCACACCGGAAGACCAGGAAACGGAGAGGACGGCTCGTGATGAGCGTTGCCCAGGAAACCCGTGACCAGAACGCCGTGTCGGAGCAGGAGATCAGGGCGGCGCAGGAAAGCCTGCGCAAGGTCCGCGCCCGCGGGGTGCGGTGGCTGCTCGACCACGTCGCCGACGACGGCAAGCCCGCCGCGGCCGACATCCGCAACGGCTACTACCGGATGCCGTGGGTCTTCGCGGTCGTCGGCGAGCGCGAGGTAGCGGCCCGCGTGCTGTCGTGGATCGAACGCAACACCCTGACCGCGCAGGGAGATCTGCGCGAGGGCGTGCCGCGCGAGGCGTTCGTGCACCGGTGGGCGACCTACCCGCACTCGCTGCTGGCCCACGGCGCGTGGGCGCTGGAGCGCTACGACACCGCGCTCGCGCTCGTGGACACGATGCGCACCACCTTCCAGGACCCCGAGACCGGCGGGTCCTACATGGAGCGTCCGGAAGCCCGCACGGGCCGGCAGTTCATCTTCCCCACCGCCCAGATGGGCTTGGCCGCGCTCGCGAGTGGACAGTCCGATGTGGCCGACGGCGCGTTCGGCTGGTTCGACCGGCTGTGGGCCGCGCAGCCGGAGCTGCCGGACGTGCTCTACGCCTCGTGGGGCCCGCAGGGCCTGCGCACCGTGGCCGACCACGACGACGAGTTCATCAGCAAGATCGACTTCCGCAAGCCGCGCCAGGCTTTTTACGCCCCGGGCATCAGCGCGGCGTTCCTCACGCGCTACTACATGGTCACCCGCAACGAGCGGGCGAAGGAGATCGCCACCGGCATCTTGAAGCTGTCGGCCAATGGGACCCAGGACCAGTACAACTGGTGGGAATCCATGCAGATCTGCAAGTTCGGCTGGGGCTCGGCGATGGCGGCCGAGATCGACCCCACCGGCGACCACCTCAAGCACGTGGTGCGCATGGCTCGCTGGTACGTCGAGTCGCAGGGCGAGGACGGCAGCTGGGTACCGAGCGGATTCCTCGTGCCCGAGCCCAACGACAGCCACGCCATCGAGAAGACCACCGAGCACACGCTGTGGGTGAGCATGATGCTGGCGACCCTCGCCGGCGCCGCCACGCGGGGCCCCGTGGCCGCCGGCCGCTGACCGGACGCGTCATGACCACATCGGACACTCTGCTCGCCGTGCGCGACCTGTCGAAGACCTTCGGCGGCACCAGGGCGCTTCGCGAGGTCGACCTCGACGTGGGCCGCGGCGAGATCCACGGTCTCGCCGGGCACAACGGATCGGGCAAGTCGACGCTGATCAAGACCCTCGCCGGGTTCCAGGACGCCGATCCCGGCTGCGGCGCCCGTGCGTGGCTCGACGGCGACGAGCTCGACCTCACGGCGTCGGCCGGCGGCGCGCGGCACCCGCGGATGCGGTTCGTGCACCAGGATCTCGGCCTGGTTCTGCAGCTCAACGCCGTGGAGAACCTCGCACTGCGGTCCGGCTTCGCCCGCACGCGGCTGCGGACGATCCGGTGGGACCGGCAGGAGGCCGAGGCGCGCGAGCTGATCGCGCGCCTCGGGATCGAGCTCGACGTGCGGGCCCCGTTGTCCGAGACGACCCCGATCGAGCGGACCGGGGTCGCGATCGCGGCCGCGTTGCAGGGCTGGGAGACCGGCCCGGCCCTGCTGGTGCTCGACGAGCCGACGGCGGTGCTGCCGCCGAACGAGGCGCACCGGCTCTTCGAGATCGTCGAGGAGGTCCGCCGCCAAGGCGCGAGCGTGCTCTACGTGACCCACCGGCTGGACGAGATGTTCGAGATCTGCGACCGGGTCACCGTGTTCCGCGGCGGCCGGCGCGTCGCCACCCGCGACGTCGCGGGGCTCGACCGGCCGGGTCTGGTGGAGCTGATGCTCGGCGACGAGGTCTCCCACAACGTCACACCCGCCGCCGCACCGGCGCCCGAGGTGCCGGATGTGCTCGAAGTGCGCGGGCTGTCCGGCCGATACCTCACCGGGGCCGCGCTGCGGCTGCGGGCCGGCGAGGTGCTCGGCCTCGCGGGGCTGCCCGGGTCCGGTCGCGACGAGCTGCCCTACGCGCTCGCCGGGGCCCTGCAGTACCCCGTCGCCGGCGAATACCGGACGTCGGACGAGAGCGGGTGGAACCGGCTCGGCCGCGGTGGTGTGCCGAGCTGCTCGCTGGTCCCGGCCGACCGCGGGGCCGAGGGGATCATCGGCGAGTTTTCCGTGCGGGAGAACCTGACGCTGTCGATCGTGCCGCGCATCGCCTCCGCGGGCGTCCTCGGACGCCGACGCGAATCCCGCGTGACCGACGACTGGATCGGGCGGCTGCGGGTGAAGTCGGAAAGCCGGGACTCCGCCATCACCACGCTCTCGGGCGGCAACCAGCAGAAGGTGCTCGTGGGGCGCTGTCTCGCGCAGGAACCGGCGATCCTGCTGCTGTGCGAACCGACCGCCGGCGTCGACATCGGCACCCGGCGCGCGCTGTACGCGCTGATCAATGAACGCGTCGCGCAAGGGCTCAGCGTGATCGTGTCGTCGACCGACGTCGGCGACCTGCTCGGCCTGTGCAGCCGCGTGCTGGTCTTCGACCGGGGCGCCGTGGTGGGTGAGCTCGCCGGGACGGCGATCACCGAGAAGGCCCTCGTCCTCGCAATGGAAGGAATCGCCGCCCCGTGATGAGCAGACTGCCGACCACCGAACCGGACGCGCCGCCGAGCACCGCGGACGGCGCGCTCCCGGCCGCGCCGCACCACGGCCGCAACGTGGCCCACTACCTGAGCTTCAAGCGGATCGGCGCGGTGTACCTGCTGGTCCTCGCGATCGTGCTGTTCACCGTGAAGCTCGGCGGGGTGTTCTTCGCCGGGGCGACCGTGAAACAGGTCGTGGACAACTACTCGATCACCGCCATGGCCGCGCTCGCGCTCGTGGTGCCGCTTTCGGCGGGGGTGTTCGACCTTTCGTTCGCGTACACGATGTCGCTGACCGGCGTGACCACCGCGTACCTGGTGGTGCACGCGGGCATGGGGCTCGGCGGCGCGATCGTCGTCGCGATGCTCGTGGCGCTCGTGGTGGGCCTGGTCAACGCGTTCGTGGTGGTGGTGCTCAAGATCGACTCGCTGATCGGCACGCTCGGCACCGGCTCGCTGATCCAGGCGGCCAACACGTTCATCACCGGTGATTCGCCGATCAACGACGACAAACTCACCGCACCGGGCTACGCGCACATCGCGCAGGCGAGCTGGGCCGGGATCACGATCCCCGTGGTCTACGCGATCGTGCTCGCGGCCGTGATCTGGCACGTCCAGGAGCACACCGTGACCGGCCGCCGGTTGTACGCGACCGGCTTCAACGAGCGCGCCGCGCGGCTCGCCGGCGTGCCGACCTTCCGGCTGCGGTTCCTTTCGCTCGTCGCGGGAGCGCTGATCGCCGGGTTCACCGGGATCGTGCTGGGCTCGTCGGTCGGTTCGGGCGACCCCGCGTCCGGCACGCCGTACCTGCTGCCGGCGTTCGCCGCGGTGTTCCTCGGCGCGACGCAGTTCAAGGAGGGCCGCTTCAACGCGGGCGGCACGGTGCTCGCCGTGGTGCTGCTGGGCACCGGCGACACCGGACTGGCGCTGGCCGGCGCCGCCACCTGGGCGTCCAACACCTTCACCGGCATCGTGCTGATCGCCGCGCTCGCGGTCACCGGCAAGCAGCGCGGCACGCTGCGCGGCATCAAACGCCGCCTACGCCGTACCACCGAGCCCGTTTCCTGAGCTTTCCCCGTCGACAAAGGAGTCGTTCATGCTCGGAAAACCCTTGCGCGGCAAGATGTTCGCGCTCATGGCCGCGGCGCTCGCCGTCGCCGGACTGGTCTCGGCCTGCGGTTCGGGCGGCGCCGGCGCGTCGGCCGGCACCAGCGGTGCGAAGGCCGATCTCACGCAGGCCAAGCAGATCCTCGCCGCCGCGTCGCAGCGGCCGACCAAGATCCAGGTCACCGACCCGATCGGCAAACCCGTACCCGCGGGCAAGAAGATCGCGTTCGTCAGCTGCGGGCTGCCCGAGTGCGTGCTGCAGGGCGAGGTGATCAAGAAGGCGACGGACCTGCTGGGCTGGTCGCTCACCACGATCAACACCAACGGCACCCCGCAGGGCTTCCAGAACGCGTTCGACACGATCCTGCGCCAGAAGGTCGACGGGGTCATCTACAACGCGATCGACAAGTCCGTGATCCGCTCGCAGCTCGGGCAGCTGCAGTCGCAGGGTGCGATCACCGGCGCGTGCTGCCAGCTCGACCCGGTGGGCGACGGCATCACCTACGTGATCGACACCCCGGACGACAACTCGCCCAAGGGCAAGATCGACGCCGCGTGGGCCGTGGTCAACGGCGGCGACAGCGCTTCGGTGCTGTACGCGAACATCCCCGACTTCAAGATCCTCAGCTCGATCAAGTCCGGCCTGCAGACCAACCTCAAGACCCTGTGCCCCGGCTGCACGTTCGACTCGATCGACCTGCCGCTGACGTCGCTGGGCAAGGACGCGCCCAACCGCATGGTGTCCTACCTGCGCAGCCACCCGAAGACCAAGTTCGTGGTCCTCGCCGACGACGCGGCAGGCGTCGGTCTGCCCGCGGCGCTGAAGGCCGCGGGCCTCGACGACGTCAAGGTCTTCGGCCAGGCCCCGTACGGCGCTTCGCTGGGCTACCTGAAGAACGGCACCGAGGCCGGCGCGATCCCGTACGACCTCTACGGCGACATGTGGGCGATCGTCGACAGCATGGCCCGCAAGTTCGCCGGCGTCGCGGTGCCGACCATCCACCCACCGATGTGGGTCGTCACCAAGGACAACTACCCCACCGAGGCCGGCAGCGAGCTGTTCCCGATCGTCGCCGACTACGACAAGCAGTACGCCGCGCTGTGGGGCAAGGCGTGACGGACGAGGTCCCGGCCGTGGCGCACCTGCTCGCGGGTGCGCCACGGAACTGGGGCCGCTGGGGCGAGGACGACGAGGTGGGCACCCTCAACCACCTCGGCCCGGCGGAGGTGCTCGCCGGGCTCGGGACGGTCCGCCAGGGCCGGGTGTTCACGTTGCAGACGCCGATGTTCCACGAGCACGGCGACCCGTCCTCGCCCGCGCGGGCGGCGCCGCGGCGGTACATGGTGCAGGACCAGGGTTCCTGGTACGCCCCCGAACCACCGGACCTGCCCGGCGGCGCGCGGTACGCGGACGACGTCGTCGTGAGCCACCTGCAGGGCTCGACGCAGTACGACGCGCTCGGCCACGTCTGGTACGACGACACGCTTTACAACGGCTACGACGCCGCGACCACGATCGGCGGCCTGCGCAAGGCGAGCGTGCTGCCGATCGCCGAACGCGGCGTCGTCGGCCGCGGGGTGCTCGTGGACATGGCCGGGTTCCGCGGCAAACGCCACCTGGACCGCGACGAGACCTTCACCCACGAGGACCTCGCCGCCGCGGCCGCCGCGCAGGGCGTGGAGATCCGGCCGCACGACGTGCTGCTGATCAACACGGGCTGGCTGGAGTTCTTCTACTCCGTGCCACGGGAGGAGTTCTTCGGCGAGTCCTATCAGGAACCGGGATTGGTCTACACCCCTGAGCTGGCCGAGTGGTTCCAGACCATGGAGATCGCCAACCTCGCCACCGACACGATCGGCAACGAGGTGCTCATCGACCCGCGCAACGGCACCACGTTGCTCGTCCACTGTGCACTGATGCGCAACCTCGGCCTGGTGTTCACCGAGATCTGCGACCTGCGCGCACTGGTCGCCGACTGCCGCGCCGACGGCCAGTGGGACTTCCTCTACGCGGCGGCACCGCTGAAGGTGGTGGGCGGGACGGGTTCTCCGGTGAACCCGATCGTGGTCAAGTAGGGGCAGCGGGCGGGTGCCGCCCGCTGCCCAAGACCGGCTCAGCCGGCCCCGGCGGCTCCGGCGGAACTCGGGCCGGCTTCCGCGTTCGCGCTGCCGCGCAGGGGCATCGGCTGCCAGTTCAAGCCGTTCCCCAGGGTCTCCGACTGCGCTTTGATCTGGTCCGGGTTGCCGGTCAGCCCGTTGAGCGCCTCCTTGAGCGGGCCCACGTGCTCCAGCAACCACCCGACACCGGCCGCCAGAGCCGCGCCGAACGGGTCCATCGCCACTGACAACGCGTCGAGCGCGGTCGCCACCGCCCCCATCGCGACCGACGCCCAGTCACCCGACTCGATCGCCGAGGACAGACCATTCGCCGACTCCAGCAGCGAGATGCCCGAATAGGCCTTCGTCGAATTTTGCGTCGGTACGACGAGTGGGTTGCTCACCGTGAGGCCACCTTTTCCCCCGAAACGAGGGGATGACGGCAAACCGGTTCCGGCAACGGTGCTAGACACGTTCGTACACGTGAACATGGCTGACGGGCATCGTTTTCTACCGGTTCACCGCGCCGCGGGGAATATCCCGGACGCGGTCAAGCAACAGCCGGCTCTCACCATTGCGGTGTGGCCCGGCTCACTTCTCGGGCTCGCGGGAAAACGGGAACCCCCGCTTTCGACAACTGCGAGGACCCAGAATCACGTCGGCCTCGGCCAAGTTTTCGAACCCGGCCGAGGCCGACGTGAACAACTGACCCGCGTGCTCGAGGCCCGGGGGACGTGGACCTGCGAGCGCCGCGGCGCGTGGTGACCGGCCCGGGAAGCTCGCTCCCGCGGCCGGAGGCCGGGCACCACACCGATATACTTTCGCGGCCTGGTTCAGGCGCTGCCGGCATAGCTCAGTTGGTAGAGCAACCGCCTTGTAAGCGGTAGGTCAGGGGTTCAAGTCCCCTTGCCGGCTCCTTCCGCCCCACAGGTCGCTGATCTGTCTCGGGGCAGTTCGAGACCCGTCAGACGCGGCGGGCGTTGTGGAACGGCATCGAGGCCAGCGGCGACAGCTTCACCGGAACTCCGGGCCGGCTGGCGTGCAGGACCATGCCGCCGCCGGCGTAGATGCCGACGTGGCTCACGGGCGTGTAGAAGAACACCAGGTCACCGGGCTGCAGTGCGGCCTTGGAGACGGCGACGCCCGCCGTGGACTGCAGCCGCGAGCTGTGCGGCAACGCGACGCCGACCTGCTTGAACGCCCACACGACGAGGCCGGAGCAGTCGTAGGCGTTCGGACCGGCCGCGCCCCAGACGTAGGGCTTGCCCTGCTGGGTCAGCGCGCGGCCGAGCGCAGAGGCGCCAACCCGAGCGCTGGCCGACGCGGAGGCGGCCGGGGCGGCGGTCGCGGCGGACGCGGTGCTCGCGAGGACCGGGCCGGCGGTGGCCGACATCGCGGCGGCAAGTGCGGTCGCCGTCAGGGCGGCGCGGACGAAGCGCCGTTTGCGTGACGGCGCGGCATCGGATCGAACTTCGAATCGGTGTAGTGCCATTTCGGGGTAGAGCTCCTTCGGGGGAGGAGAGCGAATCACAGGTAACCGTGAGAACACGGGCACATTACGAAACGAAATACGAGAATGCACCAAAGAGTGATCAGTGGCACAGATCAACAATTCTTGCCTGCCGGTCAGTGCAAATACCGAGTGGTATCAGTCGCAATTTACCGGCAGTCAAAACCCGCTCCACCAGCGCGGATGCACCCAAAAAGCCGCTCGCGAAATTCAGTCAGCGGAATTCCGTGAAGCACATTTTGGAACCGGTTTCACCAGGAATTCCGCGCTCACGGCCCGCGCCGGCCGGCACACCCGGCGCAAACCCGCTCCAGACCACCCCGAACCCCCAGCTCAACCGCCGAAAACGAGCGCCCCGGACGACCCTGCGAGACGATCGAGGGCAGACGTGGTGCACACCACTTCCGGATCAGTGCAACGGTCGGGACGCGTCGGCCGATGGTCCCCGGGAACGTCGAGGAGAACGACGCCAGACGGACGAGGAGGTGGGATCGATCATTAAGATCAACGAACGCGCCGACCAGGGGATTCACCGCAGACGATGGCCGATCCTGGAGCCTCCCCGGCCGAGCTCGAACCAGCGGCACCGGCCGAATCTCCTGCGGCGGCGCGCGTGGCACATCCTCGAGGCGCCGACGGCGGAACAGCCGGCCGTCGAAAGCGGAGAGACGCTGGGCCCGCAGCCGCCCGACGACGCGACGGTCAACTTCGTCCTCGACCTGACGCTGCGCATCGGCGAGGTGCAGATGGCCAGCGGCGCCGGTGCGTCCGACGTCACCGCCACGATCCTCGCGCTCACCGCCGCGCTCGGGCTGCCCCACTGCGAGGTCGACGTGATCTTCACGTCGATCACCGTCACGTGCCACCGCGGCACGGACCTGGCGCCCGTCACCGCGTTGCGAGTGGTCCGTTCGCGCAGCCTCGACTACACACGGCTTACGCAGGCCGAGATCCTCGTGCGCAAGATCGTCCGCGGCAACATGGGCGCCGAGGAAGCGCACACGGAACTGGAGCGCATCACGGCCGCGCCGCACCCGTACCCGCGCTGGGTCGCCACGATCGCGTGGGGCGGGCTGGCCGCGTTCATCACGCTGCTGCTCGGCGGCGGCCCCGACGTGGCCGTGGTGGCGTTCGTGATCTCCTCGGTGGTCGACCGGCTCGGCCGGCTGCTCAACCGCTACCACCTGCCGTTCTTCTTCCAGCAGGTCGTCGGCGGGCTCGTCGCGACGCTGTCCGCGATGGCGATCGTGAGCAGCAACGTCCTCACCACCGACCGCCCGACGCTCGTGGTCGCCGCGGCCGTCACGGTGCTGCTGTCCGGGCTGTCCACCGTCTCGGCGGTGCAGGACGCGATCACCGGCTACAACGTCACGGCCGCCGGCCGCACGATGGAGACCGCGCTGATGTCCGCGGGCCTGATCACCGGCGTGGTGCTGGCGCTGAAGATCGCCGTGATGCTCGGCCTGCCGAGCACGCCGCTGCCGGAGGTCATCAACTCGACCCCTCAGCAGCTGCCTATCGTGGTCGTCACCGGCGCCGGCGCGGCCGCTTGCTTCGCGCTGGCCTCCTACTCGACGCTGCGCGCGCTGCTGGTCGCCGCGGCGGCGGGTGCCATCGGCGCACTCGTTTACGGCTCGCTGATGCTCACGCAGTTCGACGCGGTGAGCTCGTCGGCCATCGCGGCCACGCTCGTCGGCTTCTGCGGCGGCCTGCTCGCCCGTCGGCTGCAGGTCACCCCTCTCGTCGTGGCCGTGTCCGGTATCACTCCCCTGCTGCCCGGCCTGTCCACCTATCGTGGTCTATACCAATTGGGGGTCGAGCCCGGCGGCAACATCTCGTCGCTGATGACCGCCGTCGCCATCGGGCTCGCGCTGGCAGCGGGCGTTGTCCTGGGTGAATACCTCGCGCAACCCGTCCGGATGCGGCTCGGGCGGCTCGAACGCAAGCTCGCCGGACCGCGGATGGCGGGACCGCTGGAGCCGCCGGAGCGGCGTCTGGAGTAAGCGGTTGATCACCGGCCGGTCGCCTGGCGCGCGCTAGGGTTTCACTGGGGCCGCGACCCGCGGATGACGAGGGAGCAGCTGTAGTGACTGTCGAGCAGAAGACCGCACCGTCCGCCGATTTCGTCGTGGTGGCCAACCGGCTGCCCGTCGACCTGGAGCGCGCTTCGGACGGCGGCCAGCGCTGGACGGCGAGCCCCGGCGGGCTCGTCTCGGCGCTCGAACCGTTCCTGCGCTCGCGCAAAGGCGCATGGGTCGGCTGGCCCGGCGTCCCCGACGTCGACGTCGAGGAGTTCGACGACGACGGCCTGGTCCTGCACCCCGTCACCCTCACCTCCGCCGAGGTCCGTGACTACTACGAAGGCTTCTCCAACGCCACGCTCTGGCCGCTCTACCACGACGTCGTCGCGCCGCCGGTGTTCGACCGCACGTGGTGGGACAGCTACGTGAAGGTCAACCGCCGCTTCGCCGAGGCCAGCGCCCAGGTCGCGGCCCAGGGCGCGACGGTGTGGATCCAGGACTACCAGCTGCAGCTCGTGCCCACGATGCTGCGCGAGCTGCGCCCCGACCTGCGCATCGGCTTCTTCCTGCACATCCCGTTCCCGCCCGTCGAGCTGTTCATGCAGCTGCCGTGGCGCGCCGAGATCGTGCGCGGGCTCATCGGCGCCGACCTCATCGGCTTCCACCGCCCCGGCGGCGCGCAGAACTTCCTGTGGCTGGCCCGCCAGCTCGTCGGCCTCGAGCCGACGCGCGGCGCCGTCGGCGTGCGGTCACGGCCCGGCATGGTGCAGGTCGGCGACCGCACCGTGCGCGTCGGCGCGTTCCCGATCTCGATCGACGCCGCCGGCCTCGACACCCTCGCGCGCAGCAAGGGCGTGGTCGAGCGCGCCAAGCAGATCCGCCGCGACCTCGGCAACCCGAAGGCGGTGATGCTCGGCGTCGACCGCCTCGACTACACCAAGGGCATCGACCTGCGGCTACAGGCGCTGCACGAGCTGCTGCACGAGGAGCGCATGCTGCCCGAGGACGTCGCCTTCGTGCAGCTGGCCACGCCGAGCCGCGAACGCGTGGAGCACTACCAGCGCATGCGCGGCGAGATCGAGCAGATGGTCGGCCGCATCAACGGCGAGTTCGCGCGTGTCGGTCACCCGGTCGTGCACTACCTGCACCAGTCCGTGAACCGCACCGAGCTGGCCGCCTTCTTCTCCGCCGCCGACGTGATGGTGGTAACGCCGCTGCGCGACGGGATGAATCTCGTCTGCAAGGAATACGTCGCCTGCCGCCACGATCTCGGGGGCGCGCTCGTGCTCAGCGAGTTCGCCGGCGCGGCCGCCGAACTGACCAGCGCGTTCCTGGTCAACCCCCATGATCTGGACGGGGTGAAGAACGCGTTGGTGGCTGCTATTACGCTCGACCCCGCCGAGGGCCGACGCAGGATGCGCGCCATGCGTCGACAGGTCCTCACCCACGACGTCGACCGGTGGGCGCGCTCGTTCCTGCAGGCGCTGGGTGCGGAGCCGGTCGACTGACCTCCCCCGTACCGCGCTGGACCTCCTGAGGAGGAGTGTTGACCGCCGAGGCGTTGCCTGCGGAGCTACGGCGCGCGATCGTGCAGATCGCCCGTACCCCGCGCCTGCTGGTCGCCTGCGACTACGACGGCACGTTGGCCCCCATCACCGCCAACCCCGACGAGGCCCGGCCGCTGCCGGAGTCCGTCGGTGCACTCAGATCTCTCGCCGGCCTGCACGAGACCACCACAGCCGTCATCTCGGGTCGCGCGCTGCGTGACCTGGCGACGCTGTCGCGCCTGCCCGCCGAAGTGAACCTCGTGGGCAGCCACGGCTCCGAGTTCGACATCGGGTTCATCCACGCCCTCGACGAGAAGGCGCGTGCGCTGCACCGCCGGCTCGAGGCGGAGCTGGAGAACCTGGTGCTCGACGTGCCGGGCGTGTCGCTCGAGGTCAAGCCCGCGAGCATCGCGGTGCACGTGCGCCGAGCCGAGCACGAGGCCGGTCGCCGTGTGCTCGCCGACGTGCACGAAGGCCCGTCGACCTGGGAAGGCGTGTCGACCACCGACGGCAAGGAGGTGGTGGAGCTCGCGGTCGTCCAGACGGACAAGGGCCGCGCGCTCGACACCCTGCGCCACCAGGTGGGCGCCACCGCCGCCATCTTCCTTGGCGACGACGTGACCGACGAGAAGGCGTTCGCGCGCCTGTCGGGCCCCGACCTGGGCATCAAGGTGGGCGAGGGCGAGACGCTCGCGACCTACCGCGTGCCCGACACCGTCGACGTCGCGCTGGTTCTCGGGTTCCTCCTGGAGGAACGGCGGAACTGGCTCTACGGCGAGTCGGCTCCGCCCATCGAGCGGCTGTCGATGCTGGCCAACGAGCGCTCCGTCGCGCTCGTGACGCCGGACGCGAAGCTCACGTGGCTGTGCCACCCCGGCCCCGACGCGCCTGCCGTGTTCGCCGACCTGCTCGGCGGCCCCGGTGCGGGAGCCTTCTCGATCAAGCCGCACCGCAACGGCCTGCCGCTGGGCCAGCGCTACCTGCCGAACACGATGACGGTCGAGACGCGCTGGTCGCGCCTGCTCGTGACCGACTACCTCGAGCCGGAAAGCCCTTCGCACCGCACGGACATCGTGCGCGTGATCTCGGGCGAGACGGCGGCGGACGTGCTGTTCGCGCCGCGGCCGGAGTTCGGCGGTGTGCCCGTGAAGCTGGTCGCCGAGGGCGACGGGCTGCGGGTGCTGGGCACGTCGGAGCCGTTCGTGCTCCGCTCGCCGGGCGTGGCGTGGACCATCACGTCCGACGGCCTGCACGACACCGCCACGGCGCTCGTGCAGCCGACACCGGACAACCCTGTGGTGCTCGAACTCCGTTGCGGCACCACGGATCTCGGCGCCCACGAACTGTCCGAAATAGACCGTCGCGACCGCGCGGGCCGCTACTGGAGCGACTGGGCGGCGAAGCTCAAGCTGCCGACGGTGCAGGCCGAGCTGGTGCGCCGCTCTGCGCTCACACTGCGCGGTCTGGTCAACACCGACACCGGTGGTGTCCTGGCGGCGGCGACGTCTTCGCTGCCCGAGGAGATCGGCGGCGTCCGCAACTGGGACTACCGCTACTGCTGGATCCGCGACGCGTCCATGACCGTGCGCGAGCTGGTGCACCTCGGGTCCAACGAGGAGGCCGAGGGCTACCTGCAGTGGCTCCACGGCGTGCTGTCCACTTTGGCCGGTCCGGAGCGCCTGCACCCGCTGTACACGCTGGCCGGCAGCGTGATCGGCGCTGAGGCCGTGATCGAGTCGCTGCCCGGATACGCCGGTTCGCGCCCCGTGCGCGTCGGCAACCTGGCCAACCACCAGGTGCAGCTCGACGTGTTCGGCCCGGTCGTGGAGCTCGTGGTCACCCTGGCCGACGCGCGCGGCGAGCTGCGCGACGAGGACTGGCAGATGGTGCGCGCGATGGCCGAGGCCGTCACGCGGCGCTGGAACGAGCCGGACCACGGCATCTGGGAAGAGCGGCACGTGCCGCGCCACCGGGTGTACTCGCGGGTGATGTGCTGGGTCACGATCGACCGCGCGGTGAAGCTCGGCCACGAGTACGGCCGCGACGTGCCGGCCGCGTGGCCGGAGCTGCGTGAGCAGATCAAGGCCGACGTGCTGGCACACGGCTGGAACGACGAGGTCCAGGCGTTCACCACGGCGTACGACGGCACCGACCTCGATGCCGCGTCGCTGTTCGTGGGCCTCACCGGCCTGATCGACCCGGCCGACGAGCGCTTCCAGCGCACGGTGACCGCGATCGAGGCCGAGCTGCGCAGCGGTTCCACGGTGTACCGCTACCGCCGCGACGACGGCCTGCCCGGCGGCGAAGGCGGGTTCCACATCTGCGCCGCGTGGCTGATCGAGGCGTACCTCATCACCGGCCGCCGCAACGAGGCCGAGGAGCTGTTCACGCAGATCGTCGCCTCGGCCGGCCCCACGGGCCTGCTGCCGGAGCAGTACGACCCGATCGCCGAGCGTTCGCTGGGCAACCACCCGCAGGCGTACTCGCACATCGGCCTCATCCGGTGCGCGAACCTGCTCGCCGAGAAGCTGTGAACACCTGTCACCGGCCTAACCGCGTTAGCACAGGTCGGTGACAAGTGCCGTGAAGGTCACCTTGAGAGACCTACCGTCCCTTAAGGTGACCTTCACGAGCATTTGCACGTTCATTCGGCGCTCGGACGCAGGTCGGTGCAGGAGGTGACGGGATGAAGCAGTACTACGGCGAAGCCACGGACTACGCCCCGCTGCCCCCGCTCTTCGCCCGCCGCGTGCGCACCGGCTCCGTGGTCACCGGCATCGCGCTGCTGGCCGGCACCGCGTTCGTGTTCGGCGTGACGGCGTTCGTCAACCGCCCGCTGCACGGGCACAGCCTCCCCGACGCCCCTGTCGGCGTCATCGGACTGCTGCTGCCGACGCTCGCGGTGGTGATGACGGCCATCGTCGTGTTCGCCTGCCGCAGCTGCCTGCGGGGCGACTACCTCGTGGTCGCCCGCGCCCGAGCCGCGCGCACGGCGCTGATCACCTGCTTCACGGCTACGGTCGTCACCTGCCTGCTCGCCCTCACCGCGTCGGCGCTCGTGGACCTGTGGAGCGACCACGACCGCTTCGGCGCGACGGACGTGCTGGCCACCTTCGCCAACTTCGCTCTGGGCCTGCTCGGCTACGCGGCAGGCCTGTTCTACGTCCGCCCGTCCGTCACGACGCTGGAGAAGTTCAGCGACCACCCGATATGGTGACTCCGGTCACTCCGTGAACGCCGCTGTGAACGCTGTGGAGCTCTGCGGGCAACACTGGGCATGCAGGTGATCCACGACGGTCCGGAGGCGGCGTTGCCGGACTCGTTCGACCGTCCCGACCTGGGCGTTCCCGATCCGGCGCCTGTGTTCGGGCGGCTCTTCGACGCACACTCGCGCCAGCTGCACCGCTACCTCGCGCGCCGCGTCGGCGATGATGCCGCCCACGATCTCGTGGCCGAGACGTTCCTCGTCGCGCTGCGGCGGCGCGAGTCGTACCGGCCGGACCTGGGCACGGCGCGCTCGTGGCTGTACGGGATCGCGACGAACCTGCTGCGCCACCACATCCGCAGCGAGACGCGGGCGCTGAGGGCGACCGCGCGGCTCGCGGCGGTCGGCGAGCACTCCACGGCCGGGCACGACGGCCGCGTCGCCGAGCAGGTGGACGCGCAGACCCGCGCGGCGCAGCTCGCCGGCGCGCTGGCGAAGCTCAACGCCGCCGACCGCGACACGCTGCTGCTCGTGTCGTGGGCCGGGCTCGAGCCGACGGAGGTCGCCGAAGCCCTGGGTGTGCCGCCTGGCACGATCCGCTCGCGGCTGCACCGCATCCGGCGCTGGCTTCGGGCCAACGCCGCGTTCGTCCAGAGCACCACCGAGATCGCCGAGGAGGCGAAGGAACTGTGAACGACGACAATGTGCGCCACCTGTGGTCCGACGCCGAGCTCGACGAAGCCCTCGACGCCCTGCACCCCCACGTCCGCACCGACCCCGCGGAGCTGGACCGCGCCCGCGCGACGCTGCTGCGGGCCGCCGCCGCCGAAACCGGCCGCGCGCACATCGCCCCACCGGCGAAGAAGAAGCCTGGCGGCACGTGGCGCTGGATCGCCGTGGCCGCGGCCGTCGCCGTCGTGACCGGTGGTGTGGTCGTGGCCCGCGAGGTGGTCGAGCGTCCCGCCACGGTCGCCCCGGCCGCCACGGCGACCACCGACGTGCAGCCCGGTCCCGGTCAGTACACCCACGTGACCAACACCTACACGGACATCGAGTGGGTGGCCGACCGCAGTGCGTTCGCCGTGCAGCAGAAGGTCGAGTTCTGGATCCCCGCCGACCGGTCGGACCTGTGGATGCGCAAGTGGACCCGCGATGGCGGCCCGGTGGTCATCACGGGCCTGCCGTCCGACCAGGCAAGCCTGCCCGGCCCGGACTCCACCACGCAGATCGCCCCGGGCGGCGACTTCGAGCAGCCGTTCCCCTACCCCGGCGGCTGGAACACCGACGTCCCCGCCGGTTGGTACCGGCCGACCCCGGCGTTCGTCGCGAACCTGCCGACGGAGCGGGGGCCGCTGCTGAAGGAGGTCTCGTCCGCGTACCCGCCGCCCCGGCGATTGGACTACCTCACGGACGTCCTCCCGCCGATGCAGTCGTACCCCGGCCTCTTCCAGCTAGCAGCCGGCCCGACGTCCACGGCGAAGACACCGCTGCCGCCCACCGCCGGGTCCGCGGTCGCGGCCTACGCCGGGCCAGGCAACACCCAGATGCGCCTGCTCACCGTGCTCGCCTCGGGGCTCGCGCCGCGCCCGGTGCGCGCGGCGATCATCGACCTCCTTCGCAGCCAGGCCACGTCGTGGAGCGAGGGAGGCGGCATCGACAACTGCCTGGTCAGCTACGGCAACCACCACCTGGTCGTCACCATCGACAACTCGACTTCCCAGCTGCTCAGTGCGAGCGACGTCACGAACCAGAACTTCTACGGGATCCACCCGGGCGAGACGCTCAGCGACGCGAAGTTCAGCTTCGAGATCACCAGCCAGTTCGGGTCGTGATCACTTCGCGTGGTTGGCGGCGTTGAGGGCACTGGCGACGTCGCCCACTTCGAGGGCACGGATGCCGTCGGGCAGCTTGCCGGAGTCGGGTGGCACGAGGGCGTGGGTGTAGCCGAGCCGCGCGGCTTCGGCGAGGCGGCGCGCGACGTTGGGCACCCGGCGCACCTCTCCGGCCAGCCCGACCTCGCCGACGGCCACCAGCCGCTGGGACAACGCGACGTCGTGCATCGACGACGTCAGCGCCAGGACCAGCGCCAGGTCGATCGAGGGCTCGGTGATCTTCATCCCACCGACCGTGGCGACGTAGACGTCCTTGTCGCCCAGCTTCAGCCGGCCGCGTTTCTCCAGCACGGCGAGGACCATGGCCACGCGCGAGGAGTCGAGGCCGCTCACCGCGCGCCTGGGCTGCGGCATGCTCGTGCTCGACACCAGCGCCTGCACCTCGCCCAGCAGTGGCCGTTTGCCCTCCATGGCGACCGTGATGGCCGTGCCCGGCACCGGTTCGGCGGTGCGGCTCATGAACAGCCCGGACGGGTCGGGCACGCCGACGATGCCGCCCTCGGTGAGCTCGAAGCAGCCGATCTCGTCGGCCGCGCCGAAGCGGTTCTTGATGCCGCGCACCATGCGCAGCGTCGAATGCTTGTCGCCCTCGAACTGCAGCACGACGTCGACGAGGTGCTCCAGCACGCGCGGGCCGGCGACCGAGCCGTCCTTCGTCACGTGGCCCACCAGCACCACGGGCAGCCCGCGTTCCTTGGCGACCGCCACGAGCCCCGCCGCGACGGCGCGCACCTGCGTGACCCCGCCCGGCGAGCCCTCCACCTGCGGTGACGCCATCGTCTGCACCGAGTCGACGATCAGCACGCCCGGCTTCACGGCGTCGATGTGGCCCAGGACCGCCGACAGGTCGCTCTCGGCCGCGAGGAACATCTCGCCGTGCACGTTGCCCGTGCGCTCGGCGCGCAGCCGGACCTGCCCGGCCGACTCCTCACCCGTGACGTACAGGGAGCGCCCGGCCGTTTTGGCCCACTGGAACGCCACTTCGAGCAGCAGGGTCGACTTGCCGACACCGGGTTCGCCGGCCAGCAGCACCACGGCGCCGGGCACGAGCCCGCCACCGAGCACGCGGTCCAGTTCGGAAACGCCCGTCGCCTTCGCGCGGGCCGTCTCGACGTCGACCTCGCCGATGGGCCGCGCGGGCGCGCTGGGCGCACCCGCGGCCACTCGCGTGATCGCCGGTTTGACCCCGCCCCGCTCTTCGAGCGAGCCCCAGGCCTGGCACTCCGGACAGCGGCCGAGCCACTTCGCGGCTTCGTACCCGCATTCCGCGCACCGGTAGACGGTGTTGGTCTTCTTCACCACGCGCCGAGGCTATCGGCGGGCACCGACAAAAACCGTCAGGGTTCGACGTGTGCCGGCGCGGCGACCGGCATCGCGACGGTGATCGGGCCCGCGTTGCGGAAGGTGAAGGTGACGTTGATCGTCATTCCCGGCCACAGCGGCTGCGTGAGGTCCTGCAGCACGACCGTGCCCTGGTTCAGCTTCGTGGCCGCGCCGCCGTCACCAGGGGACGCACTGCTCGTGGCGGTCGGAGCGTCCGAGGAGGTGTCGCTGGACGGCGTGGAGGCGGAGCTCGACGTGGTCGGCGCCGCCTGTTCGTTGGTCGACTCGACGGCGTCGTCCGGGCCGATGACCAGCGTGTGGCCGGCGACGATGTCGGTGGCGCCGCTGATCTGCGCCGGCGACTTCGTGCCCTCCGAGCTGACCGAGACGAGCTGGTCGTCCTGGGCGCCCTGGTTGACGATCGTGAGCGTGAGCGGCGCGGGCTGGCCGGCCGAGTAGGCGGCGCCCTGCGCGGGGTACTGGACGGCGGCGTCACGCAACACCAGCGTCTTCACCTGCGCGTACGTGCCGTTGACCGCAGGCTGCTGCGTGTCGGTCTGGGTGATCTGGCCGGCCCCGCAACCGGCGAGCACGAGCGCGGCACCGAGCGCCGACACACCTGCGCCGAGCACGCGACGTTTCTGCAGCCTCACGTCGGAGTCCTTCCATCTCACGGCCTCGTCACGACGAAGACTAGCCGGGCGCCGCCGCGCGCGCGGAACCGGTGGGCCCCAACGGGTGCGCCACGACCCAAGATCAACCGTCCAATTAGGATTTCGCACCTGCCGATCAATGGCTTCCCCATTACCTGCATGAGCACGGGCGATTCAGGTTTGTCAACCCCCGCCAAGCCGCTGACCTGCGACGACGATCCCGGGCCGCTAGGTGGCCATCTGAAGACCGTGCTAAGATGGAATCAGCGAAAGGGGCAGAGGACACATGGTTTTCAAGGTCGGAGAGACCGTCGTCTACCCGCACCACGGTGCCGCACTCATCGAAGCCATCGAGACCCGCGTGATCAAGGGCGAGGAGAAGAAGTACCTCGTCCTCAAAGTCGCGCAAGGGGATCTTACGGTTCGCGTGCCTGCTGACAACGCCGAGATCGTCGGTGTGCGTGATGTCGTCGGGCAAGAAGGACTGGACAAGGTTTTCGACGTACTGCGTGCTCCCCACACCGAAGAGCCCACGAACTGGTCTCGTCGGTACAAGGCCAACCTGGAGAAGCTCGCCTCCGGCGACGTGAACAAGGTGGCCGAAGTGGTGCGCGACCTCTGGCGGCGAGAGAAGGACCGCGGACTTTCAGCCGGCGAGAAGCGCATGCTGGCGAAGGCGCGGCAAATTCTGGTCAGCGAGCTCGCGCTCGCGGAAGGCACCGACGAGGACAAGGCGGAAACACTCCTCGACGAAGTTCTGGAAACCGCGACGGTCTGACCCCCTGGGTCATCCGGCTCCCGGCGGAGGCACCGGGCAGCCACTTCTCTACGATCACGACTCGATGAACCAGCAGGTGCAGAGCGTCGCGTTCGTGACTGTCGCACACCACATCGCCGATGAAGAGCGTGCTCTCACGACGGTGAACGGTGAAGTTCTTCTCAAGCACACCGTGCGGGGGCTACTCGGGACACCGGAGCTCGATCTGGTGGTCGTGTCAGCCCCTTCTCGGTGTGCTGAGTCGTTTTCGGACGCCCTTTCAGACGCACTTTCGGACCTCGTTTCCGAGCTGTCCGATCGCTGCCGGTTCGTCCCCGGTGCGTCGCTCCGGCAGGTTTTCCCCGCCGTCGAGCCTTTGCTTTCCCCTGGTGCGGTGGTTCTCGTTCACGACGCCCTGCGCGCCTTCACTCCACAACGGACTGTCCGTGATGTACTGACCACGGTCCGTGCAGGTGCGTCTGTCGTAGTCCCGGTGCTCCCGATGGCGGACACCGTGAAGGCGACCGACGCCGGCTTGATCACCGCCACCGTCGACCGCGACGGCCTGCGCACCGCCCAGACCCCCGTCGGCTTCTCGCTCGACGCGTTTCGCGCGGCACTCGCCGAAAGCCCGGACCCGGGCCTCGGCTCCGTGTCCGGCGCGATCACCGTCCCCGGCGATCCCGACGCCATGCGCGTCGCGAGCGCCTTCGAACTCACGCTCGCCGAAGCCCTCGTGGCCGGCGGCGACCAGGAGGCCCCGCTGTGACCGACCTGCGTGTGGGCAACGGCGTCGACGTCCACCCCATCGAACCCGGCCGCGACTGCTGGATGGCCGGCCTGCTGTGGCCCGGCGTCGACGGCTGCGCCGGCCACTCCGACGGCGACGTCGCCTCCCACGCCCTCTGCGACGCCCTGCTGTCCGCCGCCGGCCTCGGCGACCTCGGCGCCGTCTTCGGCACCGGCGACCCCCGCATGGACGGCGCCCACGGCACCGACATGCTCGCCGAAGTCCGCACCCTGATCGAGGCCGAGGGCTGGCGCGTCGCCAACGCCACCGTCCAGATCATCGGCAACCACCCCCGCGTCGGCAAACGCCGCGCCGAGGCCCAAAACGCCCTCGGCGCGGCCATCGGCGCCCCGGTCAGCGTCTCCGGCACCACCACGGACGGACTAGGCCTCACCGGCCGCGGCGAAGGCATCGCCGCCCTCGCCACCGCCCTCCTCCTCCGCGACTGACCCCTCCCCAGTCCGCTCGACCGCTCCGCCACTTCTCTCACCTTCGCGCGCCCCAATGCGGCGTTGGTTGCACCCAATGCACCCAACGCGGCGTTCGTTGCGCCCAACGCACCGAACGCCACATTGGGGCGCTTTGACGACCCCCACCCACCACCACCCGCCCAACCAACTCACCACCCACCCAGGCCGCGTCCACCCTCCCCACCGCCGCCCAACCACGCGACGAAACCCCGCACCCAGACCCGCCCCGGCACCCCGATCCGAAGCCCCTTTGCGGCCGGCGAGCTTGTGTCAAGGCACGCTTTCCCGCCTTGACACAAGCTCACCGGCCGTCAACACAATCCAGCTTCGGGGTGCACGCCCAACGCAACACGCCCTGCGAGGCCCCGAACCCGCATACCCCACCGCAACCCGCCCCGCGAGGACCGAGAACCCACCCCACACAAACCCGACGCCGCTCCCGCGAGAACCAGATCTAGATAAAGTGACCACGTGGCCATCAACGCAGTCCTTTTCGACTTCTCCGGCACCCTCTTCCGACTGGAGCAGGACTCCTCCTGGCTCACCGACGTCATCGACGACCACGGCCAGACCCTCGACCTCGAAGCCCAGACCGAGCTCATGCGCCGCATGACCGCCCCCGTCGGCCAGGTCGTCGAACTCGACGCCGAATACCGACAGGCCTGGAACGACCGAGACCTGGACCCCGACCTCCACCGCAAGGTCTATCTCGAAGTCCTCTCCCGCTCCGGCGTCCCCCACCGCGACCAGGCCGAAGCCCTCTACAATCGCCTGATCACCCCCAGCGAATGGACGCCTTACCCCGACACCGAAGCCGCCCTCAAACTCGGCGCCGCGGGCGGCCGCAAGGTCGGCGTCCTCAGCAACATCGCCTTCGACATCCGCCCCGCCTTCACGCAGCGCGGCTGGGACACCCACGTCTCGTCGTTCGTGCTGTCCTTCGAGGTCGGAGCCGTCAAACCGCAGCCGGAGATCTTCCGCGCCGCCATCGACCAGCTGGGCGTCGGCGCCGAAGAGACCCTGATGATCGGCGACAGCGAAGATGCCGACGGCGGTGCCCGCGCGCTGGGCTGCGCGTTCGAGCTCGTCGACCCGCTGCCCACCGCCGAACGACCGGACGCACTTCTCGGGGCTTTGCGCAAGCACGACGTCTTTTGACGTCTTGCGACGTCGCCCACACCGACCCCGTACCCTTTATGGGTGGCCCTACACCTGTTCGACACCGCGACCCGTGCCTCTCGGGAGTTCGTTCCCGTCCGGAGCGGAACGGCGTCCATCTACCTGTGTGGCGCCACGGTGCAGGGCGTGCCCCACATCGGGCACGTGCGGGGAGTGCTGAACTACGACGTCCTGCGGCGCTGGCTGCTCCACAGTGGACTCGACGTGCTCCTGGTCCGCAACGTCACCGACATCGACGACAAGATCCTCACCAAGGCCGCCGAAGCGGGCCGGCCGTGGTGGGAGTGGGCGACCAAGCACGAGCGCGCGTTCGAGAAGGCCTACGACGACCTTGGCTGCCTCCCGCCGTCGGTCAACCCGCGCGCGACCGGGCACATCACGCAGATGATCACGCTCATGCAGCGGCTGATCGACAGCGGCCACGCGTATGCGGCCGAAGGTGACGTCTACTTCTCCGTGAAGTCGTTCGACGGCTATGGCAAGCTCTCGGGCCAGCAGCTCGACGAGGTGCAGCAGGGCGAGACACCGACCCGCGGCAAGCTCGATTCACGCGACTTCACGCTGTGGAAGAGCGCGAAGCCGGGCGAGCCGTCGTGGCCGACGCCGTGGGGCGACGGGCGGCCGGGCTGGCACCTGGAGTGCTCGGCGATGTCGACCAACTACCTCGGCCCGGAGTTCGACATCCACGGCGGCGGCGTCGACCTGGTCTTCCCGCACCACGAGAACGAGCGCGCGCAGTCGAACGCCGTCGGCGACCCGTTCGCGCGGTACTGGCTGCACAACGCGTGGGTGACGATGTCCGGCGAGAAGATGTCGAAGTCGCTGGGCAACACCGTGTCGATCCCGGCGATGCTGGAGCGCTACCGCGCGCCCGAGCTGCGTTACTACCTCGTGCAGCCGCATTACCGCTCCACTGTCGAGTACTCCGACAACGCGGTCGCTGAGGCGGCGCAGGGTTACCGCCGCATCGAGGCGTTCCTGCGGCGCGCGGCGGCGGCCGGCGAGGTGCTCGCAGGCGCCGTGCAGCCGGACTTCGCCACCGCGATGGACGACGACCTGGCCACGCCGGCCGCGTTCGCCGTGGTGCACAACACGGTGCGCGACGGTAATGCCGCGCTCGACGCGGGCGATACCCCCAAGGCACTCGAGCTGGCTTCGTCGGTGCGCGCGATGACCGACGTGCTCGGCGTCGATCCGCTCTCGGACCGCTGGGCCGACGGCGGCGGCAGCGAGACCCCCGTCCGCGAAGCGCTCGACGAACTCGTACAAGGCCTGCTGGCCGAACGCCAGGAGGCGCGCGCCGCGAAGGACTTCGCGCGCGCGGACGCCGCCCGTGACCGCCTCACGCAGGCGGGCATCGTGGTTGAAGACACCCCGAACGGTCCGCAGTGGACGGTCAGGAACTCCTGATCCGTTCCACTGCGGTGGATTAAGGACTCGGTTACACATGGCAGGGAACTCACGGCGTCAGGGCGCCGTCCGCAAGACCGGCACCAAGAAGGGCCAGGTCGTCGGCTCCGGCGGACAGCGGCGCAAGGCGCTCGAGGGCAAGGGCCCCACGCCGAAGGCCGAGGACCGGCCCGGGCACAAGGCGTACCGCTCCGCCAACGCCGCGAAGACGCGGGAGCAGGCGCGGCAGAAGAAGGCCGACCGTCCGGAGCTCATCGCCGGCCGCAACCCGGTCGTCGAGGCCCTGCGCGCCGACGTCCCGGGCGTCGCGCTGTATGTCGCGGTGAACATCGAGATCGACGACCGCGTGAACGAGGCCGTGCGCCTCGCGGCCGACAAGGGCATCTCCATCCTGGAGATCCCGCGCGAGGAGCTCGACCGCAAGACCAACCGCGCCATGCACCAGGGCCTGGGCCTTCAGGTGCCGCCGTTCGAGTACGCCCACCCGGACGACCTCATGGAAGCCGCGCGCGACTCGGGCAGCACCCCGCTGTTCGTCGCGCTGGACGGCGTGACGGACCCGCGCAACCTCGGCGCGGTCATCCGGTCGGCCGCCGCGTTCGGCGCTCACGGCGTGCTCCTGCCCGAACGTCGCAGCGCCGGCATGACGGCCGTCGCGTGGCGAACGAGCGCCGGCACGGCCGCCAAGCTCCCCATCGCCGTCGCGACGAACCTCACGCGCCAGTTGAAGGCGTGGGCGTCGAAGGGCCTGATGATCGTGGGCCTCGACGCGGACGGCACCGTGGACATCGATTCCCTGGAGCTCGCGGCAGACCCGCTGGTCATCGTCCTTGGCTCCGAGGGCCGCGGCCTGTCGCGCCTGGTGCGCGAGACCTGCGACGCCACGGTGTCCATCCCGATGGCGGCGGGCGTCGAGTCCCTGAACGCCTCGGTGGCCGCCGGCGTGCTGCTGGCGGAGGTCGCGCGCCGTCGCCGTGCGGCGGGCCGGCTGAGCTGACGTTTCTTCGACCACTGCCGGGCTGCCTGTCATCGGGCGGCCCGGCAGCGGTCTGAACCCTTCGGTACGACCGGTCCGGTTGCCCCTTCGGCTATCACCCTCAGTGATTCGCGTCGGGATCCGCTGGCCTTCACTCCACCGGGCCACCCGCTCGGGCTAAGGTCAGCTCCGGAACCGAGGGGGTCCGTCACCGATGTCGTTCGTTTCGCCGCTGTTCTTGTGGTACTTCATGCCCGCGGTGCTGATCGCCGTGCTGGTGTGCCCGCGCAGCTGGCGCAACGGCATCGTCGCGGTGGCGAGCCTGCTGTTCTACACGATCGGCGCCGGTCCGTACCTGTTCCTGCTGCTCGGCTGCATGGCCGTCAACTTCCTCGCCGGCCCGTCGCTCGAACCCAGCCCCTGGGACGTCCGCAGCTCGCGGCGCAAGCGGATCCTCATCGGACTCGTCACGCTCGACGTGCTGGTGCTCGTCATCTGGAAGTACGCGGGCTTCGCGACGCAGCAGATCGCGGCCGTCGCGCACTGGTTCGGCGGTGATGTCGGCGTCGCGAGCATCGTGGTGCCGATCGGCATCTCGTTCTACACGTTCCACCACATTTCGTACGTCGTGGACATCTACCGCGGCGAGCGTCGCGCGCTTCGCAACCCCGTGTCATTCGCGGCATACATCGCGATGTTCCCGCAGCTCATCGCCGGTCCCATCGTGCGCTACCGCGAGATCGCGGACCAGCTGCCGCAGCAGCGTTCCCACCGCCTCGACGACATCGCCGCCGGCTTCCCGCGGTTCGCGCTGGGCCTCTGCAAGAAGTCCATCGTCGCCGACTCGCTCAGCCCGATGGTCGAAGCGTGCTTCTCCACGCCCCCCGACCAGATGACCTTCGCGACGGCCTGGCTCGGCGCTATCGGCTACACGCTGCAGCTGTTCTTCGACTTCTCGGGCTACTCGGACATGGCCATCGGCCTCGGCCGCATGCTGGGCTTCCGCCTCCCGGAGAACTTCGCGCGACCGTACTCGTCGGTCACCATCACGGAATTCTGGCGCCGCTGGCACATGTCCCTGTCCCGCTGGTTCCGCGACTACGTCTACATCCCCCTCGGCGGCAACCGCTCAGGCGCCGGCAAGACCTACCGCAACCTCTGCATCGTCTTCGTACTGACCGGTTTCTGGCACGGCGCCCAATGGACCTTCCTGGTCTGGGGCTGCTACCACGGCGCCCTCCTGGTCATCGAACGCCGCTTCAACCTGGGCGACACCCCGGCCGGCCCGGCCGCCCGCATCGCCCGCCGGGTGCTGACCCTGGTCCTCGTGGTGTTCGGCTGGGTGTTCTTCCGCTCCACCGACCTGCCGCACGCGCTGAGCATGATCGGCCACATGCTCCTGCCGGACTTCGGCGGGCTCGGCGATGTGGTCTCGAGCGCGCTGACGAACCAGCGGTTGGTGATTTTGCTCTTGGCGCTGACGGTGTTTGTGCTGCCGGCGCATCCCGTTACGGGACCGCTGCTGGAGTCTTCGCGCACGCGTCCGGCGACAGCTTTGCGGGTGGGCGTGATGACGGCCGGGTTGGTTTATGCCGCGATTCTGGTGGCGACGGGGACGTTCAGTCCGTTCTTGTACTACCAGTTCTAGCCGCGCGAAAATTCGCAATGGGAATCGGCGGCTGTCTGCGCACCCTGTACCTCCGTGGGCAACGAAGGGTCCAGCGTGACAGCCGATCAGCAGCGGTTCCGCGATCAGCGGCTGACCGCATGGCATTTCGCCGCCGGTGAGGTGCTGGTGCGCTGCCCGCGGTGTGCGGAATGCGCCAGGGTGGTTGTCGTGCCGGGGGTGGGTGCGGAGCTGCGGGAGGCCCGACGGCTGGTGTGTGGGCGGTGCGGGTATCTCCGGGACCAGACCGGTGGGACGCGATATGGGCCGGTGCCGACTGGGCCCGTGCGCGATCCGTATCTGAGGGAGCCGCTGTGGCTGCAAGGCGATTGCGGCGGGAATGTGCTGTGGGCGTACAACGAAGCGCACCTTGATTATCTCGAGGCCTTTGTCGGTGCGAGGCTTCGGGAGAAGGTCGTTGTCGGCGAGGGTGAGTGGCGGCGGCGGATGACGATGGTCGCCAAGCTGCCGGCATGGCTCAAGTCGGCGAAGAATCGCGAAAGTGTGCTGCGCGGAATTCAGCGGATGCGGGCAACGCTTTAGCCCTGGCCGTAACCGCGAAGTTTTTCCACCACATGCTCAATCTCAGCCGCCGGCAACAAAGCCGGGGTACCGGACGAGCGGGCCAACAGCCACACCTGACAGAGCCACTCCAATTGCTGAGCACGGTCATAAGCCGCAGCCAGTGTGGACCCGTAGGTGACCGTGCCGTGGTTGGCCAGCAGGCAGCCCCGGCGAGCCTCCAGCGCCGGGAGGATGTGGGCGGCAAGAGCGTGAGTGCCGTAGGTCGCGTAGGGGGCGACGCGGATGGTGGGGCCGAGGGTGGCCACCAGGTAGTGGATGGGCGGGAGCTCGTCGACCAGCGTCGACGCGGCGGTGGCGTGGGCGGAGTGCGTGTGGACGACCGCGTTCACCGGGGCGCCGTCGGGGTCGGTGGCGTGGTTGTAGATGGTCAGGTGCATGGGCAGTTCGCTGGTGGGCCGGAGACTGCCATCGACGAGCTCTCCGTCCAAGCCGACGATCGGGATGTCGGCCGGCTGCAAAGTCGCGTAGTCCACACCGGTGGGGGTGACGGCGACGAGGGCGCCGTCGCGGATGGAGAGGTTGCCGGAGGTGGCGACGACGAGGCCGTCCGACGCCAGGCGGCGGGCGTAGGTGCACAGCGCCGCGCGTTCGTCTTCGAGGATCAAGAGACAAAACCTCCGCAACCGGCGCTGGTGGATATCGACATTCTCGGGGCGAACATCCGTGCGGCGGGAATCGGCGACCCTGAAAAAAGAGCGGGCCCACCAAGTGTGGTGGGCCCGCGGAAGGGTGGGGTCAGCGAGCGGCGACGTCCTCCGACCCAAAGGCAGCGTCCTCAACGGACTCCGGCTCCGTAGCCGCCTGGTCCGCCGGGTTCAGCAGGCGCAGGGCTTCCTGAACGGCGACATTCGTAGCGGCCAATCGGTCCGCCACCCGCGAGCGCAGGTCGAGCGCCAGGGTGCGGGCTTCGGTGGCCTCGGTCTGCTTCTGGAGGGCGTCGGCGAGGGCGGTGTCCGTCTGGGAGCGCTTGGCGGCGATCTCCTCGGACGCGGCACGGTCGGCTTCGGCGCGGGCGGCGGCGGAGGCGGCTTCGGCGGCGGCGTCGGCCTCGACGCGGGCGCGGGTGGCCGATTCGTCGGCTTCGGCGCGGGCGCGGGCGGCGGCTTCGTCGGCTTCGGTGCGGGCGCGATCGGCGGTGGCCGTGCGGGTCGCGATGTCTTCATTCGCGGCAGCGGTCCGCGTGGCGATGTCTTCGTTGGCGGCGGCCGTCCGCGAAGAAATGTCCTCGTCCGCGGCAGCGGTGCGCGTGGCGATGTCTTCGTCAGCCGCAGCCGTGCGCGTAGCGATATCTTCATTCGCCGCAGCCGTGCGCGAAGCGATGTCCTCGTCGGCAGTCCGGGTCCGACGCTCGATGTCCGCGTCCGCGGCAGCCGTGCGCTGGTCGATGTCAGCCTCGGCCGAAGCGATGCGCGACGCGATGTCCGCCTGCGCCTCCGTAAGCAGCCGCTCGCGCTCGGCTTCCGCTTCCTTGCCCAGACGCTCGACGGTCCGCTGCGACTCGTGCGCGTATTTGTCCGCCTCGGCGCGGGTGGCGGCGGCGTCGGCTTCGGCCGCGGCGCGGAGGTCGGCGATTTCTTCCTCGGCGAGCTGCATCATCATGCGCACGCGCTCGGCCATCGCTCCGGCGCCGGACGGGCTCGAGCTCAGCCGCACAAGGGCGGCCTTCGTCTCGGACAGCTCGTTCTGCGTAGTGGTGAGGGCCTTGGACAGCTCACCGGCCGTCGCGATGGCGTCATCGCGGCTGTGGGACGTCTCCCTCAGCTCGCGCGCGAGCGCGGTGAGCCGCTCGTCGACCTGGCGCTGGTTGTAACCCCTGACCGCGACTGCGAACGGGGCGCTCTTGGGAGTGGCTTCGGACTTCTCAGGCGCGACCATCGGGCCACCTTAGTGAGGGCAGGTCCGTGTTTACGTACCGCCAAACGGCTGCATTACAAAATGCGCTACCCCCGGTCACGCATGGCATCGCAGACGAGGAGGGACGACGGGGATAACAACACGGAAACAGCGGGAGACCGGAATGGACAGTCCGAAACAACGCGCCGGATCGATCTTCGGCCCGACCAGCACGAGCCCGGCGAATACGTGGCCCCGACAAGCCACCACCGTCGATCCGCAGTCGAGCCGGCCCGAAGCCCACCCCACAGCCGAGCCGGCCCGAACCGGTGAACGCCCGACGCGGCTCCCCGGCGCACTGCCCGCCGCCCGCTACCGTGCGCGTGAGCGCGACACGGGGAGGCAAGCGCGGTGCACCACTGGCAGGTCTACGCGACGATGCCCTTCATCGCCGCGCTGATCGGCTACGTCACCAAGCGCGTGGCCATCGAAATGATGTTCCGGCCCGTCGAGTTCGCCGGCGTCAAACCGTTCCTCGGCTGGCAGGGCGTGCTGCCCGCGAACGCCGAACGCATGGCGACGACCGCGACGGAAATGCTCACCACGAACCTCGTCGACCCGAAGGAGATTTTCGCGCGCCTCGACCCCGCGCAGGTCGCCAAGGAAATCGAAGAACCGCTGCTCGAAGTCGTCGAAGACGTCACGCGCGAGGTCATGGAGACCTACCAGCCGCGGTTGTGGGAGGTGCTGCCCACGACCGCGCAGCAGCTGCTGCTCAAGCGCGTTCAGGCCGAAGCGCCGCGCGCGATCACCAAGATCATGCGGGAAATCGCGGCCGACATCGAAGACGTGCTCGACCTCAAGCACATGGTCGTGACCAACCTCGTGCGCGACAAGGCGCTCCTCAACCGCCTGATCCGCGACATCTCGAAACCCGAAATGCGGTTCATCGCGCGTTCCGGAATCGTGTTCGGCTTCATTCTCGGCTGCGTTCAGCTGCTCGTGTGGACGTTCACGAAATCGCCGATCGTGCTGCCACTGTTCGGTCTCGGCATCGGCTGGTTCACCGACTGGCTCGCCCTGAAAATGATCTTCCTGCCTCGCGAGCCGAAACGGTTCTTGGGCCTCTTTACATGGCAAGGCGTGTTCCAGAAACGCCGCGACCAGGTCGCCGCCGACTACGGCGACATGATCGCCCGCGAGATCATCACCGTGCCCAACCTGCTGGAAGCCGTCCTGCGCGGCCCGAAGTCCGACCGCCTGTTCACCATGATCACGCGGGAAGTGCAGAAGACGATCGACGCGCAGGCGAGCGTGGTGAAACCGTTCGTCGCGATCGCCATCGGCACGAAGCGCTTTCAGGAAATGAAGCAGACGGCCGCCGCGATCGCCGCGCGGCGCGTACCCGAGACGATCCGCCACGCCGAGGACTACGCCGTGAACGCGCTCGACGTGCGCAACACGATCGTCGACCGGATGCGCAAACTCACCCCGCTGGAATTCGAACAACTGCTGCGCCCGGCGTTCCGGCAGGACGAATGGAAGCTGATCGCGGTCGGTGCGGTCATCGGTGGGCTGGTCGGCGAGCTCCAGGCGCTGGCCCTGCTGCACTGACAACTGCGATACGGTTTCTCCGGCGAGTGGAGGGAGGCCGGTTTGGACGCAGTCCTCGACGACCTCGCGCGGCACTGGCCGGTCTACGCCACGATGCCGTTCATCGCCGCGCTCATCGGCTACGTCACCAAGCGCGTCGCGATCGAGATGATGTTCCGCCCGCTCGAATTCGTCGGGATCAAGCCGTTTCTCGGCTGGCAGGGCGTGGTGCCCAAGCACGGCGGCCGGATGGCGGCCATCGCCACCGAACTGCTGACCACGAACCTGCTCGACCTCAAGGAGATCTTCGAGAAGATCGACCCGGTCATCGTCACGCGCGAGCTGGAGCAGCCGATGCTGCGGGCCGTCGACGCGATCGCGCGCGACGTGCTGGAGGAGCACCACCCGCGCCTGTGGGAAGTTCTGCCGACGCTCGCGCAGGAGCTGCTGATCAAGCAGGTCCAGGCCAACGCGCCGCGGCTCGTGCGCGAATTCCTGGAGGACGTGCGCGACAACCTCGACGAAGTGCTCGACGTGCGGCACATGACCGTCGAAAGCCTCACCCGCGACAAGGCCCTGCTCGTGCGCCTGATCCGCGAGACCTCGCGGCCCGAGATGGCCTTCATCGCCCGCGCCGGCATCTTCTTCGGGTTCGGCCTCGGCATCGTGCAGGCGATCGTGTGGGCGTTGACGCTCGAGCCGCTCGTGCTGCCGATCTTCGGCGGCTGCATCGGCCTGTTCACCGACTGGCTCGCGATCAAGATGATCTTCCTGCCCCGCGAACCCGTGCGCGTCGGCCGGGTGATCCTGCAGGGCAAGTTCCAGCGCCGCCGCGCGGAGGTCGCCCGGCAGTACGGCGAGCTCATCGCCGGCGAAGTCCTGACCACGGCGAACCTGCTCGAAGCCCTGCTGCGCGGCCCGAAGTCCGACCGGCTCGTAGCCATGGTCGAACGCGCGGTGAGCCATGCCGTCGACGAGCAGGCCAGCCTCGCGAAGCCCGTGCTCACGCTGGCCGTCGGCGGGCGCCGGCTGCAAGAGATGAAGCACGAGGCCGCGCGGCGGGCGCTGGCGGAGCTGCCGCAGACCGTCCGCTACGCCGAGGGCTACCTCACACAGGCCATGGACGTCGCCAAGGTCATCGAGCAGCGCATGCTCGCGATGACGCCCGTGGAGTTCGAAGGGCTGCTGCGCCCGGCGTTCCGCCAGGACGAGTGGAAGCTGATCGCCGTGGGTGGCGTGATCGGGTTCATCGTCGGTGAGCTGCAGGTCCTGCTCATGCTCGGCTGACTTTTCGGTGGTTGCCCACACCGCGTTCACTCGAAGTGGCTACCGTGATCGAGTGGCGTCCGAACCCCATCAGCTGCCAGCCGTCCACGAGGCGTACCTGCCCCGCGAGCACGCGCTGCACCGTCCGCGGCACGGCAAGCGGCAGCTCACAGCGCTGATCTGCGCGCTGCTGTTCTTCACCACGCCCACAATGCTGTGGGTGTTCGGGGTGCGCCCGACCGAGATCGAGAACCACAAGCTCGCGGGTTTCCCCAGCATCGGAGACGGCTTCGGCTTCTTCACCGGCCTGCCGACGTGGGCTGTCGACCAGCTGTCCTTCCGCGCGAGCGCCATCAACGCGGCCGACGGCGTCAGCCAAGCGATCTTCGGCGAGGACGCGCCGCTCGACCAGGGCTCGTCGTCCGACTCCGGCCCCATCCCCGCGCCGCCGCTGCAGCAGCCGGGCGCGCCCAACCAGGGTCCGGCCGCGCCGAGCCTGCCGGGCAGCAACCAGGCCGGCTACCGCAAGGTCGTGCAGGGCCTCGACGGCTGGCTGTACTACGGCTACGACGCCGAGTCGAAGTGCACGCCCACGCAGGACATCGACACGACGCTGAAGAAGGTCAACGAGCTGCGCACCGCTGTCGAGGCGTCCGGGCGCAAGTTCATCTTCGTGGTGACGCCGGACAAGACGACGATGGTGCCCCAGTTCCTGCCCGACAGCTTCCCGGGCAAGGAGTGCTCGCAGGCGGCCGCGCCGAACGACTGGTACAAGATGACCACCGTCGGCCACTCGCTGGACCTGCGCCCGGCGCTCGCCGCGTCCGCCGCCCGCGTGGGCCACCCGATCTACGCCCCCAACGACACGCACTGGCGTGACGAAGGCGGCCTCGTCCTCACGCGGACCCTCGCCGAGACCGTGCAGCCCGGCGTGACCACGAGCTGGCTGTCCACTCCGGACGGTGTGTACGACGCCGTCGCCGACCTGCCGCTGCTGATCGGCAAGTCGGGCACCAAGTCGAACACGCAGTACAGCCTGAAGCCCGACGGCGTCACCGACCGCGCGGCGGGTTTCCTCGCCAACATCGACCAGCCCGTGCACCACAACTCGCCCCCGCTGGTGGGCACGATCGCCAAGCCCACGCTCATCTACGGCGACTCCTTCAGCCTCGCGTCCTCGCGCTACCTCTCCGCGGCTTTCACGAACCTGACCTACCTCGCCTACTCAACCGACAAAACTCCCCAGGCGCAGGCGGTCAACGAGTTCGTGAACTCGCAGGTGGTCGTCCTGCAGGCCGTGGAACGCAACGTCGCGGGCGGCCTGGTGCCGTTCACGGACGACGGCTTCATCAACGCGGTGAAGACGGCGATGGCCGCGCACCCCGTCGGGTAGGTCAGACGGCCACGGGTGTCCGCTCGGCCGGAGCGGTCACGCGGACGCCGGTGCGGCGGTCGCGAGCCCAGGAGATGGCGCGGCAGATCAGGTAGATCAAGAACGAGATGGCCGTGACGAAGGCGCTCACCGGTTTGCCCGGGGCCAGCGACAGGATGATGCCGCCCAGGGCCGCGACCTCCGCGAAGATCACCGACAGCACCGTCGCGCGCAACGGGCTCGCCGTGACGCGGGCGGCGGCCGCGGCGGGCGTCACCATCAGGGCGACCACCAGCAGCGACCCGACGATCTGCACGCTCAGCGCCGTCGCGACACCGACGAGCAGGGAGAACACCACCGTCAGCGTCTTCACCGGCACGCCGCGCGCGACGGCGACGTTGCGGTCCACGCTGGCGAACAGCAGTGGCCGGTAAACGCACGCCAGCACGGCCAGCACGGCGACGGCCGAGATCACGAGCGACGTCAGGTTCGTCGAGTCCACAGTGATGATCTGGCCCGTGAGAATGCCGAACTTGTTGGCCGACCGTCCCTTGTAGAACGACAGCAGCAACACGCCCATGCCGAGGCCGAAGGACAGGATCACACCGATCACGGAGTCGCGGTCGGCGTCGCGGGTGCCGAGGATGCCCAGCAGCAGGGCGGCGGCCACCGCGCCGAGAAGCGCCCCGTACTCGACGCCGACGCCGATCAGCAGCGCGCCCGCTGCGCCGGTGAAGGCCAGCTCAGACGTGCCGTGCACCGCGAAGGACATGCGGCGCATCACGATCAGCGGACCGAGGATGCCGGCGAGCAGCCCGAGCACGGCGGCCGCGATGAGCGCCGTCTGCACGCCGTCCAGCTCGGTGATCAGCTCCCACGTCTTGGCGAAGTCGAACATGCCGTCCAAGGCTCAGCCCACTGCTTCCTGCTCGTGGTGGTGCGGTTGGTCTTCGCACAGGGAGCTCTGCGAACCCGCGATGTGGATCTGCCCGCCGACGCGCAGCACCTCGACGCGGGTGCCGTACAGCTCGGACAGCGTCTCGGAGTTCATCACCTCGTCGGGCTTGCCGACGCGGAACGAGCCGTTGACCAGGTATAACACGCGGTCGACGAACTGCAGCACCGGGTTGATCTCGTGCGTCACGAACAGCACGGCCGTGTCCGCCGTGCGCCGGCGCCGGTCGATCAGCTCGCTGACCGCGCGCTGGTGCGCGAGGTCGAGCGAAAGGAGCGGTTCGTCGCACAGCAATACGGACGGGTCACCGACCAGCGACTGCGCCACCCGGAGGCGTTGCTGCTCACCGCCGGAAAGCCGCCCGATCGGCTGCTTCGCGTACGCCGTGCCACCGACGGCCTCGATCGCCTCCGCGACGCGACGCCGGCGGTCGCGCATGCCGAACACGCCGGTCCCCCAGCGGTGCCCGTCGAGGCCCAGCCCCACGAGGTCGACGCCACGCAGGGTCAGGCCGTCGTCGATCGCGCGCTGCTGCGGGATGTAGCCGACCTTGCGGTTGGCGCCGCCCGGGCGGCCGCCGGCGATCTCGACGCTGCCGGCCGAGAGGCTCTGCATGCCGAGCAACGCCTTGAGCAGGCTGCTCTTGCCGGACCCGTTAGGACCGAGGATCGCGAGGAACTCGCCCTGCTCGACGTCGAGGTCGAGCCCGGACCAGAGGGTGCGGCTGCCGAACGCCAGGCCCGCCCCGCGGACGCGAACCGCGGGGCGAACCGTCGAGAGCGCGGCGGACATCAGCTGTTCAGAGCCCCGGACAGCGAGTCCACTTCCTTGGTCATCCAGTCAATGTAACCCGTGACGTCGGCAGGCAGCGTCTCGGCTACGTCGACCACGGCGACGTTCGACGCCTTCGCATCCGACACCACCTGCTGGGTCAGCGGGGTAACCGTCTGGACGTTGTTGATCAGGGCCTTGACCTGCTTGTTCTTGATGAGCTGGGTGAAGTCGTTGACGGCCGTGGCGGGCACGTCGGTCTCGTTCTCGACCGCGTCGGAGAAGGCCTTCGGCGTCGCGTCGGTGATCTTCGCGGTCTCGAGCAGGTAGTGCGCCACGGGCTCGGTCACCACGACCTTGGTGCCCGGGTGCGCGGCGCCGACGGCTTCCGTCTTCTTGACCAACGCGTCGACCTGGCCCTTGAACGCCTTGGCGTTGTCGTCGAAGGTCTGCTTCGACGCCGGCTGGATCGCGCTGAGCGCCGAGGCGACCTGGTCGGCCACCTTCTCCACGCCCGGCAGGTCGAACCAGACGTGCTCGTTCTCGTCGCCGGTCGCGGCGATGTCGTAGGCCACGAGCTTCTTCGCGCCGTCCGCCTGGTCGGCCAGCTTGCCGAAGAAGTCGTCGTAGCCGCCGCCGTTGGCGAGCGTGAGCTGCGCGTTCTTGGCCGCCAGCGCGTCGTCGGCCGTGGACTCGTACGAGTGCGGGTCGGCCGTCGGGTCGTGGATGATCGACTTGACAGCCACCTTGTCACCGCCGACGGCCGTGACGACGCTGCCCCACACGTCCGTCGCCGCGACGACGTTGATCTGGCCCGTCGTGGAACCAGAGCCGGAACCGGTGCCGGAGCCCGAGTCGGTGCTGGAGCACGCGCTGAGCGCGAACACGGTCAGAGCCGAAGCGGCGGCGAGCACGCCGCGGGCGCGGCGGGTACTCAGGCGGGAACTCATCGAAGACTCTCCTGGGTCGAACCGATCAGCTAATGGAAATCGTTGTCAGATTCACTTTACCCCATCCGAATGACAGTGCCCGCTCCACCGGGTGGCAGAAGGCCCGTCCGTCACTCAGCGGATCGAGACACTCACCACAGGGGTGTCGCTTCTGGAAAACGATCTGAACCGTTACGGTTTGCGGATGGGCCGTCCTATTCGCACCCGGAGGCAGGCGACATTGGCGTCGCTGGCGGCGGAGCTCGGGGTGTCCAGGACCACCGTGTCCAACGCGTACAACCGCCCCGACCAGCTGTCTCCCGAACTTCGCCGGCGCATCCTCGAGACCGCCCGCCGCCTCGGTTACCCCGGCCCGGACCCGGTAGCGCGTTCGCTGCGCACGCGCAAGGCCGGCGCCGTCGGGCTGCTGCTCACCGAGAACCTGTCGTACGCGTTCCGTGACCCGGCGGCGGTCGGTGTGCTCGAAGGCCTCGCCCTCGCCTGCGAGGACGCCGGGGTCGGCCTGCACCTGGTGCCCGCGAGCCCCGGCCGCGAAGACGTCGCCGCCGTACACCGCGCCGGCGTCGACGGATTTGTCGTCTACTCCGTACCCGACGACGACCCGCACTTGGCCGCGGTGCTGGAGCGGCCCGTCCCCACGGTGATCATCGACCAGCCGCGCATCGAAGGCGTGGACCGCGTCGGCCCCGACGACGCGGCCGCCGTCACGCGCCTGGCCGAGCACCTCGTTTCGCTCGGCCACCGGCAGGTCGGCGTGCTGTGCATGCGCCTGGCGCGCGAGCGCAACGACGACTTCGTGACCGCGCAGCGCCAGAGCAGCGCCCATTTCCACGTGCAGCGCATCCGCCTCGAAGCCCTGGCCACGGCGTTCTCTGCGGCCGGCGTTGATTGGGCCACCGTGCCCGTAGTCGAGCGCTTCGACCACACCGTCGACGACGGCGCTACCGGCGCCCGCCAGCTGCTCGACGCGTACCCGCAGGTCACGGCCGTGATCTGCACGTCGGACATCCTCGCGCTCGGCGCGCTGGCCGAAGCCGAGCGACGGGGCCTGCGCGTGCCGCTCGACCTCACCGTGACCGGCTTCGACGGCATCGCCGAGGCCGAGCGCCTCGGGCTCACCACCGTGCACCAGCCCGTGCTCGAGAAGGGCAAGGTCGCGGGGCGGCTGCTGCTCGGCTCGGCCGAGCGTGTGGGCCCGAAGGTGATCACGCTGCCCACCGAGCTGCGGCTCGGGCGCACGTCGGCGCCGCCGCGGACCGTCGAGGAGCCGTGGTTCGGGGGCTGACCTCCGGCAGCAGGGGGAATGCCCCTGTTTTCCGGTGACTTCGGACCTATCCCGTTGTAACGGGCGCTCCGGACGGGTTCCATGGGAGGGACCGCCCGCATAGTCGGGGAAGCGTGGCCGAAAGGTGACCATGACCTCCATCGACGTTCTTCTCAAGCGCAACGAGGAACTCGGCAACGTCGTGCCGGGCGACCGCTCCTCGCCCAAGCCTTCACTGCACGTGGCCATCCTGACCTGCATGGACGCGCGCGTGCGCGTGTTCGAGATCTTCGGCCTCATCCAAGGTGAGTCCCACGTGCTGCGCAACGCGGGCGGCGTGGTCACCGACGACATGATCCGTTCCCTCGCCCTCAGCCAGCGCAAGCTCGGCACGCGCGAGGTCCTGATCGTGCAGCACACCAACTGCGGCCTCTCGACCGTGACCGAGGACGACTTCAAGGACGAGCTCGAACAGGCCACGGGCCTGCGGCCGACCTGGTCGGTGGAGGCGTTCCGCAATGTCGAGGACAGCGTGCGCGTGTCGATGGAGCGCGTGCGCCGCAGCGACTTCCTGCCGCACACCGACAACGTGCGCGGATTCGTCTACGACGTGAAGACCGGGAGCCTGACCGAGGTCGTCTGAGCCGCGTCGGTTTCAATGGTCGGCGTGGCTGTGGACGCGGACGTTCTGATCGACTGGTTCGACACACACGGGCGAGACCTGCCGTGGCGGGAGCCGGAGTGCTCCGCGTGGGGCGTGCTGGTGAGCGAGATCATGCTGCAGCAGACGCCGGTCGCGCGCGTGCAGCCGATCTGGCTCGAGTGGATGGCGCGCTGGCCCGTGCCCTCGGCGCTGGCCGCGGAGACCACCGGCGAGGTCGTGCGCGCGTGGGGCAAGCTCGGTTACCCGCGCCGCGCCCTGCGGCTGCACGCGGCGGCCACGGTGATCGCGGCCGAGCACGGCGACGTCGTGCCGTCCGATGTGGACACCCTGCTCGCGCTGCCCGGCATCGGCGCGTACACGGCGCGGGCCGTGGCGGCCTTCGCCTACGGCAAGCGGGCGCCGGTCGTCGACACGAACGTGCGGCGCGTGGTCGCGCGGGCGGTGCACGGCGCCGGCGACGCGGGTCCGGCGTCGAACACGCGCGACATGGCCGACGTCGAGGCGCTGCTGCCGGGCGAAGACGCGCCGGCGGCGAAGCTGTCGGCCGCGTTGATGGAACTGGGCGCGCTGATCTGCACCGCGCGTGCACCGCGCTGCGCCGACTGCCCAGTGTTCGACATCTGCTCGTGGCAGCACAACGGCCGGCCGGAGTACGCGGGGCCGGCCAAGCCCGTGCAGAAGTTCGCGGGCACCGACCGGCAGGTGCGCGGCCTGCTGCTCGACGTGCTGCGCGGCAGCGAGGGGCCCGTCGAGAAGGCGCGGCTGGACATCGTGTGGCACGAGGCCGGGCAGCGCGACCGGTGCCTCGATTCGTTGCTGGTCGACGGCCTGCTGGAGCAGACGGACAGCGGGCTGTTCGCACTGCCGGGTGAGCACTGACGGACTGGTTCTCACGGGGTACGACGAAAGTCGGCAAAAAGTTGTCATGAGCTCCGTGGCGGGTTAGCTTTCCCCCGACGTTCTCTGTTCCGGCGGAGGAGATTCACATGGGGGAAGCCACTCGCCGTGCCGTGCTCAAGGGCGGGCTCACGGTCACCGCGGCGGGCGCGTTCGGCCTGTTCGCGACACGGACGGCGACGGCGGTGACCGCGCCGCAGATCCACCCGACGCACGCGTGGAACGCGCGGCCCGCGACGGGCGCGATCGTGGTGGAGAACCACAAGCCGACCTACATCGTGGTGCACCACACCGTCGATCCGGGCAACAACACCGACTATTCGCTGGCCCACGCGTTGCAGATCTCGCGCGACATCCAGAACTTCCACATGGACACCCGCGGCTGGATCGACACGGGCCAGCAGTTCACGAACAGCCGCGGCGGCTACGTGACGGAAGGCCGGCACCGCAGCCTCGAGATCCTGCGCGGCGGCAAGCAGCACGTGCAGGGCGCGAATGTCGGCAACCACAACAGCGAATGCCTCGGGATCGAGAACGAGGGCCTGTACAGCACGGTCGACGTGCCGGTGGCGTTGTGGAATTCACTGGTCTCGCTGGTCGCCTACATCGCCGACCAATACGGGATTTCGCCGAGTTTCATCAAGGGCCACCGGGATTTCAACTCCACGGAGTGCTGCGGGCAGGTGCTCTACGACCGGCTTCCGGAGCTGCGGACGGCCGTTTCCCGGGTGCTCGGTGTCGCGGCTTCGCGGGCGGAGGTGCCGGAGTGGCCGTTGCTGAAGCCCGGCGACGTTGGGCCTCGCGTGCTTACAGCACAACGATTCTTGCGCGCTTCGGGTTACGGCGTGCCGACCGATGGTGTGTTTGGACAGTCCACAACAGACGCCGTGACTGTTCTGGCGTCCTCTCACGGGCTGCCCCGCGACAGCTGCACGGCGGCGCGGGCGGCGGACGAGTCGGGGTTCCTCGGCTCGGACGTGTGGCCGCTCATCGTGCCGCCGGGGAAGTCCGCCGCCGCGTGGCGGGTGGAACTCGCCCACTGACCCCGGCGGGTCACGCGGTCCGGCGAGGGCGGTCCGCGTGACCCGCCGGCTTGCTCAGAGTCCGGCGAGGAACGCTTCCACCGCACCACGGTAGATTTCCGGTGCCTCGACGTGGGGCAGGTGTGCCGAGCCGAGGATGACGAGGTGTTTCGCGCCCGGCACCCGTTCGGCGACCTGTGCTTGCTGTCCGGCCGGCATGGCCGTGTGCTCGCCTTCGACGAGGAGCAGGGGGCATTCCATCGAGTCCACAATGGACCAGTAGTCGCGGCGGCCCCATTCGGCGGCGATCTCGTAGAGGTTTGCCAGGTTCGCGATCAGGTGGTAGCCGTCTTCGCGTTCCTCGACGCATTCGGTGAAGTAGTCGCCCGCGGTGCCGAAGAACTCGCGGACGTGGGCGAGTGATTCGAACGGCACCGGCCAGCTGTCGAAGTAGCCGCGCCAGGTCTCGACGGTGCGGCCGCGCTGGTCGGGCGCGAAGTCCTCGCTCACGACCGCGCGTACCAGCTCCGGATACTTGGCCGCCGTCGCCCAGGCGTGGAGGCCGCCCATGGAATGGCCGATCAGCACGGACGGGCCAATCTCGCCCAGGACCTCGGCGATGTCCTCGGCGAACTGCTCCGTGGTCCACGGTCCGGTGTGCGGCGCGCGGCCGTGACCGCGGGCGTCGAGGGCGTGGACGGAGCCGTAGGGCTTGAGCCACTGGGCGACCGGCCACCACGTGCGGGCGCGGCCCATCAAGCCGTGCAGCAGGAGCACCGACATGCCCGTGGTGTCGTCGCCGCCGAAGTGGATCAGCCCAGGTCGCATGGAGACTCCTGCCGTTTCGTCCGGTAGCCAATCACACCCGAACAGGCACATGTGGCGAAGCCACTCCTTTGAGGGTGGTGGCGGGGAGGACGGTTGGAAATAGGGTGAAACGATGCGCAGCCACCGAACCGCCGTCTTCGCCCTCGCCGGTGTGCTCGCGCTCTCCGCGTGCAGTGCGGACAATCCGGACACCGCGCCACTGCATCCGTCCGCTGGGGCGCGCGGCGCCGGCGATCCGTACTACCCCGAAGACGGCAACGGCGGTTACGACGCGCTCGACTACCACGTCGACGTCGGCTACGACCCCGCGAGCGGCCACCTCGACGGCGACACGACCGTGACGGCGAAGGCCACGCAGGACCTCAGCCGGTTCAACCTGGACCTGCGGGGGCTCGACGTCGCATCGGTCGAGGTCGACGGGAAACCGGCGAAGTTCAGCCGGGAGAAGGACTTCGAGCTGGTGATCACGCCGCCGCAGCCGTTGCGGGCGGGCTCGACCTATCGCACGCGCGTGCGGTACTCCGGCGACCCGTCGAACACCGAGCACGACGGCGGCAGCGAGACCGGCTGGAGCCGCTCGTCCGACGGCGGCGCGTTCATGGTGGGCGAGCCGCATTCGGCGGCGTTCTGGTACCCGGTGAACGAAACCCCGCGTGACAAGGCGACGTTCAGCGTGACCGCGCACGTGCCGGACGGCTGGACGGTGATTTCCAACGGCCGTGAGCAGAGCAGTTCTTCGGCCGGCGGCAAGACGACCACGACGTGGACCGAGCCGAACCCGGTCGCCAGCTACCTCACGACGATCGCGATCGACAAGTTCACGGTGAAGCGCTCTTCGCTGCCCGACGGCACGCCCGTGGTGTCGGCGTACGCGCCGGGCGCCGAGTCGCTCGAGGCCAGCGGCGACCGGCTGCCCGACATCCTGGGGTTCCTGAGCAGCAAGTTCGGCCCGTACCCGCAGAGCGCCGCCGGCGGCATCTACCTCGCGGAGGACATCCACTTCTCACTGGAGACGCAGACGCGCCCGACGTACGCGAAGTGGGCCGACGTCCTCACCCTCGTCCACGAGAACGCCCACCAGTGGTTCGGCGACTCCGTGTCGCTCGACTCGTGGTCGGACGTCTGCCTCAACGAGTGCTTCGCGTCGTACGCCCAGTGGCTCTGGTCCGAACGCGAGGGCCAAAACCTCGACGATCGCTACCGCGCGGCCCTCGAAATCACCCACGCCAGCACGGACTTCTGGAACCGCAAACTCGTCGACCCAGGCCCCGGCCACGAGTTCGGAGCCGTGTACGACAAGGGCATCCTCGCCCTGCACGCCCTGCGCCGCCGCATGGGCGACGGCCCGTTCTCCACCCTGCTGCGCGACTGGCCCGCCGAGCACCGCCACGCCAACGCCGCGTGGGCCGACTTCACGAAACTCGTGAACCACCTGGCGGGCCAAGACCTGAGCCCCTTCCTGGACGACTGGTTCCGCACGGCGAAACTCCCGTCGGACGAGGATCTCTACCCGGGCACACTCCACCCGTGAGCTGGGCTTTTGTCTCGCGCCGACCATGACCGCCGGCCCGCCACGCTGCGGCCCCGAGCGTCGCCGGCGCGGACTATCCCGCGCCGACCACAACCACTAGCCCTGCCGCCCCTGAGCCGAGGCGCCCAGCAGCGACCTGGTCAGCGCGTTGCGCGCGTCAGTCATCTCCGCCAGCGCACCGCCCAACTCGGCATCGCCGACGACAGCCTCGGCGTCAGGGTTGGTGGTGAGGCTGCGCAGCGTCGCGCGGCGGAGGAGTTCCTTCACGAACGACGCCGTGACTCCCTCGGTCGCCTCGACGATCGGGGCGAGGTCGGCCGTCACCTTGAGGCCGCGGGAGTACAGCTCGAGCAGCGCGGCGCGGCCGGCGGCGTCGGGCAGCGGGATCTCGACGGCGAGGTCGACCCGGCCCGGCCGGTCGGCCAGCGCTTTCTCCAGGTCGCCGGCGCGGTTGGTGGTGAGGAGGAAGGTGACGTCGGCGTCTCCGCCGACGCCGTCCATGGCGTCGAGCAGGCTGAACAGCAATGGCGTGCCGCCGCGGGAGTGGTCGCGGTCCTCGGCGATGAGGTCGACGTCCTCCAGCACGACGACGCTGGGCTGCAGCCGGCGCGCGAGCGTCGCGGCCTTCGAGACGAAGCGCATCGCCGAGCCGGTGAGGATGACGACCGTGCTGCCGGGCAGCCGTCCCATCAGGTAGCGGACGGTGTGCGTCTTCCCGGTGCCCGGCGGGCCGTGCAGCAGCACGCCGCGCTTGAGGTGCTGTCCGGCCGCCAGCAGGCGTTCGCCGTGTTCCGCGATGCCGAGTGTGTGCCGCTCGACCGCGTCGAGCACACCTTCGGGCAGCACCACCTCTTCCGGACCGATCGCGGGCCGGGGCAGGAAGGTGAGCAGCTCGTTGCCGCGGTGCTCGCTCACGCCGAACGCCAGCACGTGGCCGCGCAACACGTCGTGCTCCGCGATCAGCTGCTCGATGCGGTCGCGCGTGGCCGTCGCCGCGGCGCGCTCCCCGGCGATCACCTCCAGGCGGCAGTACATCTGCCCGTACTGCTGGTTCGTCCCCCGCACGCCGACGATCACCGGCGTCCCGTCGGGCGCGGCCGTCCCCACCAGCCCCAGCTGCACGACCTCCGCCGCCGCGTCGGGCCCGATCGTCGCGGTCGTGTAGTCGACGGCCCCCAGCTCGTACAACTGGTGGTTCCGCGCGGCGAACAGCATGCCCACCAGGTCCTCGTGGCCACGCTGCCCGCCCGCGATCCCGAACCAGTCCGTCTGCACACCGCGCTCGGCGAGGTACGCGTCGACGCCCGCCTGGATGTTGGCGTGCTCCCAGTCCTCGTAGTTGCGCGTCACCACCAGCGCCTGCGTCAGCGCCACCCCGAGGTGCCCGGTGACGCGGTCGATCAGCTCGTTGGCCTGCCGCGAGCCGACCGCGTCGGCCGTGGCTTTGATGATGCGCTGCAGGTCGCGTGCGAGTGCTTCGTGATCTTCCCCCATGTACCCCAGAGTGGCATGAATCACCCAGTCAGGCCACCGACGTCAGGTACCGCGAGTAGTCCGGCAGATCGAAGCCGTTCAGCACCGCGAGCATCGAGCCGAACAGCAGGCGCTCCGGCAGGTGCGGCAGAAGACGCATGCCCACCTGCTGCAGGCGAACGCCAAGGGCGCTCGAAGGCGACCCGGCGCGCGCGTTGGTGCGGCCCATCTTCTGGTTCGCCAGGACCCACGGCCGGAGGCGGTTCTCGTATGCAGCCAATGCAGCTGGGACATCCGGCGCGGCCGCGAGCTCGCCGGCCAGGACGTAGCCGCCGACCAGGGCCAGGCTGGTGCCTTGGCCGGACGAGGGTGAGGCGCAGAAGGCGGCGTCACCGAGCAAGCCGACGCGGCCGCGGGACCACGACGGGAGGTGGACCTGGCTGACGGAGTCGAAGTAGAAGTCGGCAGCGTCGTCGAGTTGCGACACCGGCTCAGCGGCCTCCCAGCCCAAGCCCGACAGCCGGGAGCGCGCCAAAGACTTCTGCCAGCCGATGTCCCGGTAGTCGTGGTGGAGGTCGTCGGCATGGAACGACGCGAAGGCCATGAAAGCCTGGTTCGAGTTGATCGTGCGGACGCCGATGCTGCGGCCCGGCGCGTTGTGCACCAGCGACCAGTTCTCCAGACCCAGGTGGTTGCGTGCGGTCCAAAACGCCAGGTAGCGGCCCAGGTGCCGCAACGGCACGTCGCCGAACAGCAGAGAGCGCACCCCCGAGTGGAGGCCGTCGGCGCCGATCACGGCGTCGAAGACCCGGCAGCCGCCGGATTCGAAAGTGACGTGGACGCCGTCGGACTGCTCGTCGAGCAAGACAATCCGGTCGCCGTAGAGGTACTCGTTGTCCGTCGCCTCCCGAAGGACGCGAGCGATGTCCCCGCGGAGGATTTCGATTTCCGCGATCGGGCCGTCGCCGCCGAACTGGTCGACGGTGAGGGTGGCCCGACGGCGGCCCGAGGCGTCGACGAGAGAAAGGCCACCCGTGTCGGTGCAGGCGGCGCGGATTTGCTCCAGCAGGCCCATTCGATCCGCGGCGACTTTCCCCACGCCGCGCAGGTCCACGGCCTGCCCACCCGGCCGCGGCGCGGGCGCGCGTTCGACCAGCGTCGCCTCGATACCGTAGCGGTGCAGCCAGAACGCCAGCGCCGGGCCGGCGATGCTCGCCCCCGAGATCAGAACCCGCATGGTGTGCCCCCATCCCACGAATGCCTACCCAAACATGATAGCCACACCTATTTGACAGTTACTACCACTTTCTCGCACGGAAGACGGAAGTAGGCTGGAGCCATGGCAGTGGTGAAGATCAACGCGATCGAGGTCCCCGAAGGCGCCGGCCCCGAGCTGGAGAAGCGGTTCGCCGCGCGGCTGCACGCCGTCGACAGCCAGGCCGGGTTCCTCGGCTTCGAGCTCCTCCGCCCGGTTTCCGGCGAGACGCGCTACTTCGTCTACACGAAGTGGGAGTCGGAGGAGCACTACCAGGCGTGGGCGGCCGGCCCCGCGCGCGAGGCCCACGCGGGCGAGCGCGCGAAGCCGGTGTCGTCGGGTGCGAGCCTGCTCGAGTTCGAGGTCGTCCAGGCTTCGAAGCCGGGTGAGTGACGACCTCGCCCGAGCGGCCGAACTGATCCACGGTGCCGGCGCGCTGCTCGTGTGCGCCGGCGCCGGGATGGGCGTCGATTCCGGCCTGCCCGATTTCCGCGGCGACGAGGGCTTTTGGCGCGCGTACCCGCGATACGCCGGGCTCGGCCTCAGCTTCGAGGAGCTGGCCGACCCGCGGCACTTCGCCGACGACCCCGAGCTGGCCTGGGGGTTCTACGGCCACCGGCTCGACCTCTACCGGAAGACGGTGCCGCACCGGGGTTTCGAGCTGCTGCGCGAATGGGGCGACCGGAAGCCCGGCGGGGTCCGCGTCTTCACGTCCAATGTGGACGGCCAGTTCCAGGTCGCGGGCTTCGGCCACGTCGCCGAGGCCCACGGGTCCATCCACCACCTGCAGTGCCTCGACGGCTGCACGGACGACATCTGGCCGGCCACCGACGTCCACGTCGACCTCGACGAAACGACCATGCGCGCCCGCCCACCCCTGCCGAGCTGCCCGCGCTGCGGCGGCCTCGCCCGGCCCAACATCCTGATGTTCGGCGACTTCGAGTGGGTCCCGACGCGCAGCCAGGCACAGCTCGACGAGCTCACCGCCTGGCGCCGCGGCCGGCGCGACCTCACCGTGGTCGAGCTCGGCGCGGGCCAGGCCGTGCCGACCGTCCGCCGCTACGCCGAGCTGGCGAGCGCCGCGACGGGCGCGCTCGTTCGCATCAACCCGCGCGAGCCGCAGATCCGCCACGGCCGCGGCGTGTCGATCGCGGCCGGCGCGCTGCAGTCGTTGCTCAAGCTTGCCTGAGGTGCAGCAAAGGGAACGGCCGGCCCTCGGAGTCCGTCGCCGAGCGGCCGGCGATCACGAACCCTTGGTGCAGGTAAAACCCGAGCGCCTGCGAGTTCTGCTCGTTGACGTCGAGCGTCAGCGATGGAGACGCCGACAAAGCCGCCTGCAACAGTGCGGACCCAACCCCCTCGCCGCGGTGATCGGCGTGCACGAACAGCATTTCCAAGCTCCCGGAAGCGATCCCGGAAAACCCCGCGGCAACACCGTCCACAGTGGCCACGGTCAGCTCCACCCGCGGGAAGTATCCGGGCACCCGCGAAGCGTAGAACGAAACGTCGGCGGCGGTCAGGAAATCGTGCGTCGCCTTGACCGCACTGCGCCAGATCGCCAGCAGCTCCGGGTATTCGTCCGGGCCCGAGACCGGACGCAGCGAGATCGTCACGGCAACCGCACCTGGGCGTACACAGCGCGGTGGTCGGTTCCGGGCACGTCGAAAACCCGGTAGTCCTCGACGGCCGCACGCTTGTCCACCAGCACGTGGTCCAGCGTAACGAGCGGCGTGGCATCAGCGGGCCACGTGGGCTGCAGGCCGTCGCCGCGTTCGTCGGCGGCGTCGTGGTAGCCGCGCGACAGCACGGTGGCCAGGGCCGCGTGGTCGAGGGTCGCGTTGAAGTCGCCGGCCAGGATGCGCAGGCCGTGCTCGCCGGCGGCGCGCGAAAGGTCCTTCGTCTCGCGTTCCCATTGGTCGACGCCCGTGTCCGGCGACTGCGGGTGCACCGCGACGAGCTCCACCACCGTGCCGCCGCCGAGGTCGGCTTCCGCGCTGGGCTGCTTCGCGGTGGAATCGCCCGTGTAGTTCTCCTCGGTGAGCGGGTAGCGCGACACGATGCCCGACCCGTCCGCGCCCGGCGCCGCGTGCAGCACCCGGTAGGGCAGCAGGCCGAACAGCCCCGCCTTGTCCAAAGCGGACACTTCGGCCGACGTCATCTCCAAGAGGTTCAGCACGTCGACCCGGTTGTCGCGCACCAGCTTCACGATCGCGGCAGCGTCGGCCCGGCCGAGGTACAGGTTCGCCGACATCACGCGCAGCGATTTCCCCGCCACGGTCGGTTGCTCGTCGGCCATCACGCGCGGCGCCACGAAAACGGCCAGCAGGATCGCCAGCGCCAGCGCGATTCCACCGATCCACCACCGGCGCAGTACCAGCGAAACACCGCCCAGCAGCGCTCCGTACACGACCGCGTACGGGGTGAGCGCGAGCAGCACGAGTGTGTACCAGCCGCCGTCGTACCCGACCGTGCGCAGCGCCGCGATCGCCAGCAGGGGCACGCCGAACAGCAGCAAAACGCCCGTGACCAGCTGGTTCCGTGGCCGCGCCCGCACCTGGTCGTTGATCACCATGGGCCGAGTATGCCGACTCCGGCCGGGCAAGCGCGCCCCGGACACCGCACCTCCACAACACCTCCGCAACTCCTGACAGCGGAAGACAGGTCCGCGACAGGCGCTGTCAGCGTGCTGTGCGCGCCCTGACAGGCCGGCCGTCCACTGTGTTGCTCGGAGGGCGACAGCAGGAGGAGGACCACATGTCGTTTGCGATCAAGGCCGAGGGCCTGGTCAAGCAGTTCGGGGAGACCAAGGCGCTGGACGGGGTGGATCTGGAGGTCCCGTTCGGCAAGGTGGTGGGGGTGCTCGGGCCCAACGGCGCGGGCAAGACGACGGCCGTGCGCATCCTGGCCACACTCATCAAGCCCGACGCCGGGCACGCCACGGTCGGGGGTTTCGACGTGGTGCAGGACCCGGTGCGGGTGCGCTCGCTGATCGGGCTCACCGGCCAGTACGCGTCCGTCGACGAAGACCTCAACGGCATCGAGAACCTGGTGCTGATCGGCCGGCTGCTCGACCTGTCACGGGCCGACGCGAAGGCCCGGGCGAAGGAGCTGCTGGAGCGCTTCGAGCTGTCCGACGCCGCCAAGCGCCCGATCCGCACCTATTCCGGCGGCATGCGCCGGCGGATCGACCTCGCCGCGAGCCTCGTCGGGCGGCCCGAGGTGCTCTACCTCGACGAGCCCACCACCGGGCTCGACCCGCACGCCCGCAACGAGGTGTGGGCCGTGGTCCGCGGCCTCGTCGCCGACGGCGCGACGGTGCTGCTCACCACGCAGTACCTGGAGGAAGCCGACCAGCTGGCCGACAAGATCACCGTGTTCGACCACGGCCACGTGGTCGCCGACGGCCGCGCCGACGAGCTCAAGCGCCGCGTCGGCGGCCAGACGCTGCAGGTGCGCCCGACGTCGCTCGCCGACCTCGACGCCGTCGCCCGCATCCTGGGCGAGATCACCGGCGTCCGGCCGACGCGTGACAACGACACGGGCCTGCTCACCGCGCCGGTTTCCGACCCGGTGCTGCTGTCCACGCTCGTGCGCAAGCTCGACGAGGCCGGCATCACCTCCGACGAGCTCGCGCTGCGGCTGCCGAGCCTCGACGAGGTGTTCCTGGCCCTGACCGGCCGCTCCGCCGAACCGACCACTGCCGACGCCCAGCTCGAAGGGAGCCTCGCGTGACCACGCTCGCGCTCGATCCGCCCCGCCGCATCAGCCCGGTGAAAGGCACGCAGCACGCACTTTCCCTGGCCTGGCGCGGAATCCTGAAGATCCGCAAGAACCCGGAGCAGCTGGCCGATGTGACGCTGATGCCGATCATCTTCCTGCTGATGTTCACCTACCTGTTCGGCAACGCGCTGGGCGGGTCCATCTCGAACTACCTGCAGAGCCTGGTGCCCGGCCTGGTCGTGATGAACATCCTGCAAGCCAGCCTGACCGTGGGCGTGCAGCTGAACACCGACGTCACCAAGGGCGTGTTCGACCGGTTCCGCAGCATGCCGATCGCGCGCTCGGCGCCGTTGGTCGGCGCGGTGCTGGCGGACCTCGTGCGCTACGTCGTGTGCCTGGCCGTGCTGATGGTCGTCGCGACGGTGATGGGCTACCGCATCGAGACGGGGCCGATGCAGTTCCTGGCCGCGATCCTGCTGGTGCTGGCGTTCGGGCTGTGCTTCTGCTGGGGCTCGGTGTTCGTCGGGATGCTGATGAAGTCGCCGGGTGCCGCGCAGGGCCTGATGTTCGTGTTCATCATGCCGCTCACCTTCGGCAGCAACGTGTTCGTCTCCACCGCCACGATGCCGGGGTGGCTGCGGGCCTGGGCGGACATCAGCCCGGTGAGCCTGATGGCCAACGCGTTGCGGGGCTTGATGAACGGCGGCGCGGTCGCCGGACCGCTCGGCGGGGCGCTGGCGTGGATGGTCGGGGCCGTGGTGGTGTTCTTCCCGCTCGCGACCTGGGCCTACCGCCGCCGGGTCTGAGCGACTGTCGAAAAAGGACCACAACAGAAGATGGGGGCACTCGGTCCCCTTCACCGCGGGGGTGGTGGAGGGGACCGAGCTCGTCAGAAGCCGGCTTCCTCGGCGAGCCAGGCAATTCCATCGGCTCGATCCATCGCGCGAGTGTCCGCGACGATCTCCGCGTAACGATCCGCGCCCAGCTTCTCCTCGAGCCCGGCGATCAGCGCGAGCACTTCCGGGCTCCCGAGGTCGAACTCGCCGCGGATCAACGCGGTCAGCGCCAACGCGCGCGCCGCCGTCTCGAAGTGACCCTGCTTGTAGCGGATCTCCGCGAAGACTTCCACGATCCTCGCCACGTCGGGCATGTCGACGCGCTCCACAGTAGAGCGGATGGCGGCCGCGGCGTGCGGCGCGGCTTCGTCCGGTTTATCCGCCGCCAACGCGATCCTGGCGTTGACCATGCCGAACCACTCGTCCTCGAAGTTGCCGGGGAACGGCCAATCGTCCCGGCTTCGCGAGATGTGCTCGCCGACGGTCCGCGCCTCGTCGAGCCGGCCCTCGCGGATCAGCAGTTCCAGCCGACCGAACGCGAGGATCAGGCTCAGCTGCCGGATCCCGCTGTTCTCGGCATAGCGTTCTGCCGCGGTCAGCTCGCGCCACGCGCCTGCGTAATCGCCACTGCGCGAGCGTTCCACGGCGAGCCGCCACCACTGCTGGATGACGTCGTCGTGCGACCGGAGCTCCATCGCCAGCCGCAGGCCTTCGGTGTATGCCGCGATGGCCCCGGCGTGGTCACCGCGCTGGGACAGGCTGGCGGCGCGGAAGCTGAACGTCATCGCCAGGCCCCAGCGGTCGCCGATCTCGAGGAAACCGGCGTGGGCTTGCTCGCGGGCGCGGGCGGAACCCTCCAGGTCGCCCTCGTCGGCGAGCAGGAAGCTCTCGGCCCAGCTCCCGGCAGCCCGGCCCCACGCGTCGTCACCGTCGACGGCGCGCTGGATCTCCCGGCGGGCGACGTCGCGGTGGCCGCTGAGGAACGCGACCATCGGCACCGCGAGCGCGAGCCACGGATTGCCCTTCACCGCGCCCGTGCGCACGCACTCCTCGATCAGGTCAGCGGCGTCCGCCAGCGCCTGCGGTCCGGTCATCATGTGCATCATCAGCTGACTCAGCCGCAGGCTGGCGGATACGTCCGGCGCCAGGCGGTCGCCGAAGGCGAGCACGTCGACCACGAAGCGCTCCGCGCGTTCGCTCTGGCCCAGGATCGACAGGTACCAGAACATGCCGTAGAGCAGGCGGCCGGCGGAATCCACGTCCTCGGACTCGATGGCGGCGCGCAGTGCCGCAGTGAGGTTGTCGTTCTCGTGCTCGAAAACCGCGATCGCGGCGAGCTGCTCGCGGGTGCGCAGGAGGGGCTCGGTGCGTTCGACGAGGTCGACGAGGTCGCGCACCATGGCCGCGGACAGCCGCTCGGTCTCCCCCGACGCGGTGAGCCGCTCGGTGGCGTACACCCGCAGCGTCTCCAGCATGCGGTACCGCCCGCCGACGGTGTCCACAATGGATTTCTCGACGAGGGAACCCAGCACGTACACCACGTCTTCGGCGGGCAGGAGCTCGCCGTCGGCGCAGACGGCGGTCACGGCGTCCTCGTCGAACGTCGCCGCGAACACGGCCAGCCGCCGCGCCAGGGCGAGCTCCGCGTCGGTGAGCAGGTCCCAGCTCCACTCCACGACGGCGCGCAGTGTGCGTTGCCGCGGCAGAGCCGTACGGCTGCCGGAGGTGAGCAGGCGGAAGCGGTCGTCGAGGCGTTCGGCGATGCTCGTGACGGGCATCGAACGCAGGCGCGCCGCCGCCAGCTCCAGCGCCAGCGGCATGCCGTCGAGACGGCGGCAGATCTGCGTCACGGCGTCCACTGTGGACTCGTCGAGCGTGAAGTCCGGCCGCACGGCGATGGCGCGGTCGAGGAACAGGCGCGCGGAGTCGAGCGCACCCACCTCGCCCGGCGGCGTCGACTCGGCCGGCACGGGCAGCGGGCCGAGCGGGCACAGCGCCTCGCCGGTGATGGCGAGCGGTTCGCGGCTGGTGGCCAGGATGCGCAGCGCCGGCACGCGGCGCAGCAGGTCGTCGGCCAGCTGCGCGGCGACCTCGACCACGTGCTCGCAGTTGTCCAGCACCAGCAGGGTTTCCCCGCCGCTCAGCGCCTCGACGGCGTGCTCGAACAGGTCGATCGGCTTGCGCAGCACCTCGGTTTCGGTGGCGCGCATGTCGCGGATCCCCAACGCGGTGAGCAGCGCGCCGAGCACATCGTCGGCGTCGCGGACACCGGCGAGCGGCACGAACCACACGCGCCCGGGCCCGTGCACCGGGTGGCGCGCCGCGGCCTCGGTCGCCAGGCGCGTCTTGCCCGCACCGCCCGGGCCGACGAGCGTGACGAGCCGGGAGCCGTCGAGCAGCTCCGACAGCTGTTTGAGCTCGTCGCCGCGGCCGACGAAGCTCGTGAGGCGCACCGGCAGCCGGTCGGTGACCGTCGCGGCGGGCGCGAGCTCGCCGCGCAACGCCTGCAGGTGGATCTCCTGCAGCTCGGCCGACGGGTCCACGCCCAGCTCGTCGGCCAGCGTCGCGCGGATCGTGCCGTACGCGGCGAGCGCGTCGGCCTGCCGCCCGGCCGAGCACAGCGCGCGGATGCGCAGTCCGGCGAGCCGTTCACGCAACGGGTGGGCCTCGGCGGCCGCGGTGAGGTCGGCGAGCACGTCGGCGTGGCGGCCCAGGCGCAGCTCGGCGTCGAAGCGATCCTCGGCGGCCTCCGTGCGCAGCTCCTCCAGCCGCGTCGCGGGCGCGGCGGCGAACGGCGCGTCGAGCACGTCCGCCAGCGCGGCGCCGTGCCAGAGGTCCAGAGCAGTGCGCAGCAGCTCGGCCGCGCGCGAGTCGCGGCTCGCCGAAAGCTCCCGGCGGCCCTCGGCCGCGAGCCGCTCGAACCGGTGCGCGTCGACGGTGTCCGCGGCCAGCGCGAGCCGGTAGCCGCCGGCGCCGGACTCCAGCTCGGCCCCGGCCGGCCGCAGCGCGCGGCGCAGGCGCGAGACCAGCGACTGCAGCGCGTTGGCGGCGTCGGCGGGCGGCTCGGTGCCCCACAGGCCGTCGATGAGCACCTCGGCCGGCACCGCGCGGCCGGCGTCGAGCGCGAGCCGGGCCAAGAGCATGCGAAGGCGCGCACCGCCGATGTCCACCGGGGTGCCGTCGTCGCAGGCCGCCCGCAGCGGACCCAGTAGCGCCACGCGCATGGCACCAGCTTTCCAGACGGATGCTGAGGACGGGTCCGAACGGCCGCAGGGGAACCGACGGAAGTGTGGACTTTCAGGACAAAACACCACCAGTCGCCATCAACGGCCCTTCACGGCGATACGTTGCAAACGGTTTCCCGAGCAGCAGACAGGAGCGTTTATGAGACTGCAGCACCGCTGGCGTCGCCCGGCAGTGACGGTCGTCGCCACGCTGGCCGCGCTGAGCCTGGGCGGCGGCATCGCCTCCGCAGGGCAGGACGGGTACGGCTGGGGCACCCCGGGTGCCGACGGAGCGGGCGACAGCTACTACCCGCAAGACGGCAACGGCGGCTACGACGTCGCCGACTACAACCTTGCCGTGACCTACGCGCCGGACAGCCACCAGCTCACCGGCGTGCAGACGATCAGCGCGCGGGCCACCCAGACGCTGAGCTCGTTCAACCTCGACCTCAACGGCCTCACCGTCGACTCGGTGAAGGTCAACGGCCTGAAGGCCAAGTTCACCCGCAGCGGCGACCACGAGCTCACGATCACCCCGTTGCTCCCGCTGTTGCGCGGCCTGCCGTTCCGCACCGTGATCAGCTACCACGGCGTGCCGGCCCCGATCAGCGACCCGTTGCTGGGCAACAACGGCTGGCAGTACGCCAAGAACGGCGGCGCGTTCGCCGCCGGAGAGCCGAAGTCGGCCAGCACCTGGTACCCGGTGAACGACACCCCCCTGGACAAGGCGACCTTCCACCTCGCCATCACCGTCCCCGACGAGTGGGGTGTGATCGCGAACGGCCGTGAGCTGGGCACGCACAAGACGGCGAAGGGCACCACGCACGTGTGGGCCGAGACCACGCCCGCCGTGCCGTACATGACCACGGTCGCCATCGACAAGTGGACGTTCGACAAGCGCAAGCGCAAGGACGGCACGCCGATCGTCAGCGCGTTCGCGCCCGGCACGCCCGATTCGACCAAGCAGGCCGACGCGCGGCTACCGGAGATCCTCGACTTCCTGGAGTCGAAGTTCGGCAAGTACCCCGTGGACGCCGCCGGCGGCATCTACCTGGCCGAGCCCATCGGGTTCTCGCTGGAGACCATGAGCCGGCCGATCTACTCGGGCCGCGCGGGCAACGTCGACACGATCGTCCACGAGAACGCCCACCAGTGGTACGGCGACACCGTGGCCGTGGACCACTGGAAGGACGTCTGCCTCAACGAGTGCTTCGCCTCCTACGCCGAATGGCTGTGGGACGAGGCCAAGAACGGCGTGAACCTCGACGACCAGTACCGGCAGCAGGTCGCCACCGCGTCCGACCGGTTCTGGAACGGCAAGCTCTACGACATGGGCCCGGGCAACGAGTTCACCTACGTGTACTCCAAGGGCCCGGTCGCGCTGCACGCCCTGAGCAAGTACATGGGCGAGGCCGCGTTCGACAAGGTGCTCAAGACGTGGAACTCGTTGCACCGCAACGGCAACGCGAGCATGCAGGAGTTCCAGAAGTACTGCGAGTCCGTGTCGCACAAGGATCTGCAGGGCTTCTTCGACGCCTGGATCTACGGCTCGGGCAAGCCGGCTGATCAGTACCTGTACCCGGGCGACCTGAAGCCCGCTGCTTGATCTGTACCTTTCGTGAAGGCCTCCCCGGTCTGCCCGGGGAGGCCTTCACTGCTTCGCGAGGGGAGTTTCGGCATGACTGTGTTGCTCACGGGGTTCGCGCCGTTCGGCGGCTCGGCCACGAATCCCTCGTGGCAGGCGGCGCGGCTGGTGGCCGCTCGGCGGGACGACGTGGTCGCTGTGGAACTGCCGGTGGAGTTCGGCGCGTCGTTGCCGGCCTTGCGTGCGGCGATCGAGCAGCACCGGCCGAGTCTCGTGGTGTGTGCGGGAGAAGCGGGTGGGCGCAGCGCGGTGACGCCGGAGCGAGTGGCGATCAACCTGATCGACGCGCGGATTCCCGACAACGCCGGCGACCGGCCCGTCGACGTGCCGGTGATCGCGGACGGCCCGACGGCCTACTTCACCACGTTGCCGGTCAAGGCGGCGGTGGCGGCAATCCAGGCGAAGGGCGTGCCGGCGGCGGTGTCGCACACGGCGGGAACCTATGTGTGCAACCAGGTCTTCTACGGCCTGATGCACTTGCTCGCGAACGACTTCCCCACGCTCCGGGGCGGATTCGTCCACGTGCCGTCGACACCGGAGCAGGTCGGGGCGGGTAGTCCGTCACTCGACGTGCAGCAGTCGGCGGAAGCGTTGGACGCCGTGATCACGACCGCGCTGACCACCGCGGACGACCTCGATGTCAGCGCCGGAACGTTGAACTGAGCCTCGGGAACGGTGCCTCCCGGTCCACCCGGAGCCGGTCGTAGAAGTCGGTGAACTCCACAGCCGTCTTCGCGTGGCGCGCGACCACCGACGCCACGGATTCCGGCAGCGGCAGCTCCCCGGCGGCCGCGCGCCGGACCGCGGCCACCCGCTCGGCCCGGTCCCAGGTGCCGCATACCTCCGTGACCAGCCACTGCGTCAAGTACATGGCCAAGTACGCGGAATCGTGCTCGAGGGTGAGCTCGGCGAACGCGCGCTCCTCGGCACTCAGGTCGAACCGCGTGGCGAAGGCGAGTCCGAAGTCGGTCAGGTAGACCCGCTCGCCGTCGGTGAGGAAGTTGCCGAAGTGGGTGTCGAAGTGCAGCACGCCTTGGGCCTTCAGGAAAGCAGCCGTCTCGAACAACTGCTGTTCGACGCGCTCGGCCTGGTCGAGTTGCGCGGGCAGCCAGGCGTGCAGCGTCGTCGGGAAGTACTCGCAGAACAGCACCACGCTCGCTTCGGCAGCCTCCAGCTCCTCCAGCCGCCGGCGCACGGCCGAAGAACCGCCCCAGTACTCGACGTCCTCTTCGAGCGGACGATCGGGAACCCGGTTGGCGCGCAGTGGCAGCACGCGCCAGTGGTGCAGCAGCGGGAAGTACTCGCACTCACCGCCGAGCACCCAGCCGGTGGCCATGACGTGCAGCGCCAGCTCCCGCCACGCCGAGCCCTCCGGCGAGCCGAGGCCGTAGTGGCAGAACACCGGCAGGTCGTAGAGATTGGCCGTGGAGTGCGGATGCCGGAGTTCGAGCTCCGTCAGCGGCACCCGTTTCGCGAACACCGGCGTGCCGTCGACGTCGAGCCGCACGCCCGTGCCGCCGATGCCTTCGGACACGACCTCGGCGTCCGCGAGCCGTTCGGTGAGCTGCCGGTCGCTCAGCAGCGCCAGCGCCGTGGACACGCGCAGGTGGTTCGTGAGTCGTGAGTCCCCCATGGACTCGACGATACGGAGAAGGGCGGCTCCCCGTGGGGAACCGCCCTTCTCACCTCGTCAAGCGATCAGTCGTTCTCGGTGTCGTGCTCCGAGGCGCCGATGCTGACCGGCGGCGCGTCCGGAACCGAGGACGGGCGCTTCTCACCGCGGAAGGTGAAGTGCGCTTCGTCGTCGCGGTCCTCGGGGTTGCCGCTCCAGCCCTCGACGTCGACCAGGATGATCTGACCGGCCTCGATCTCGCCGAAGAGGATCTTCTCCGACAGCTGGTCCTCGATCTCGCGCTGGATCGTGCGACGCAGGGGCCGCGCGCCGAGCACGGGGTCGAAGCCCCGCTTGGCCAAGAGGGCCTTGGCCTTCTCGGTCAGCTCGATCTCCATGTCCTTGGCCTTGAGCTGCTTCTCCACCCGCCCGATCATCAGGTCGACCATCATGATGATCTGTTCCTGCGTGAGCTGGTGGAAGACGATGATGTCGTCGATCCGGTTCAGGAACTCGGGCCGGAAATGCTTCTTCATCTCCTCGTTGACCTTCTGCTTCATCTTCTCGTAGCGGTTGGTGATGTCCGCTCCGGAAGAGAAGCCGAGGCTCACGGACTTGGAGATGTCCGAGGTGCCCAGGTTCGAGGTGAAGATCAGGACCGTGTTCTTGAAGTCGACGGTGCGACCCTGGCCGTCGGTGAGGCGGCCGTCTTCGAGCACCTGCAGGAGCGTGTTGTAGATCTCCTGGTGCGCCTTCTCGATCTCGTCGAAGAGCACCACCGAGAACGGCTTGCGCCGCACCTTCTCGGTCAGCTGCCCGCCCTCTTCGTAGCCGACGTAGCCCGGAGGGGCACCGAAGAGCCGCGAAGCGGTGTAGCGGTCGTGGAACTCACCCATGTCGATCTGGATGAGCGCGTCGTCCTCGCCGAACAGGAAGGCCGCCAGCGCCTTGGAGAGCTCGGTCTTACCGACACCGGACGGGCCGGCGAAGATGAACGAGCCCGACGGGCGCTTCGGGTCCTTCAGACCGGCACGCGTACGGCGGATCGCCTGGGAGACGGCCTTGACCGCGTCCTCCTGGCCGATGATGCGCTTGTGGAGCTCGTCCTCCATGCGCAGCAGCCGGGTGGTCTCCTCCTCGGTGAGCTTGAACACCGGAATGCCGGTCCAGTTGGCCAGCACCTCCGCGATCTGCTCGTCGTCCACCTCGGCGACGACGTCGAGGTCGCCGTCCTTCCACTGCTTCTCGCGCTCGCCCTTCTGGCCGAGGAGGGTCTTCTCCTCGTCACGCAGGCGCGCGGCCCGCTCGAAGTCCTGCGCGTCGATCGCGGACTCCTTGTCGCGGCGGACGTCGGCGATCTTCTCGTCGAACTCGCGCAGGTCCGGCGGCGCGGTCATGCGGCGGATGCGCATGCGGGCGCCGGCCTCGTCGATGAGGTCGATGGCCTTGTCCGGCAGGAACCGGTCGTTGATGTAGCGGTCGGCCAGCGTGGCGGCCGCGACCAGCGCCGAGTCGGTGATCGAGACGCGGTGGTGCGCCTCGTACCGGTCGCGCAGGCCCTTGAGGATCTCGATCGTGTGCTCGAGCGACGGCTCGCCGACCTGGATCGGCTGGAAGCGGCGCTCCAGCGCGGCGTCCTTCTCGATGTACTTGCGGTACTCCTCGAGCGTGGTCGCACCGATCGTCTGCAGCTCACCGCGGGCCAGCATCGGCTTCAGGATCGAAGCCGCGTCGATGGCACCCTCGGCGGCACCCGCGCCGACGAGCGTGTGGAGCTCGTCGATGAACAGGATGATGTCGCCGCGGGTCTTGATCTCCTTGAGCACCTTCTTCAGGCGCTCTTCGAAGTCACCGCGGTAGCGGGAGCCGGCGACCAGAGAGCCCAGGTCCAGCGTGTAGAGCTGCTTGTCCTTGAGCGTCTCGGGCACCTCGCCCTTGACGATGCTCTGGGCAAGGCCCTCGACGACGGCCGTCTTGCCGACGCCCGGCTCGCCGATGAGCACCGGGTTGTTCTTGGTGCGGCGGGACAGCACCTGCATGACCCGCTCGATCTCCTTGCCGCGCCCGATGACCGGGTCGAGCTTGCCCTCGCGGGCGAGCACGGTCATGTTGCGGCCGAACTGGTCGAGCACCAGCGACGACGACGGGGTGCCCTCGCCGCGGCCCGAGCCGCTCTCGGTGGACTTCTCGCCGGTCTGGTAACCCGACAGAAGCTGCAGCACCTGCTGGCGCACCCGGTTGAGGTCCGCGCCGAGCTTGACGAGCACCTGTGCGGCGACGCCCTCACCCTCGCGGATCAGGCCGAGCAGGATGTGCTCGGTACCGATGTAGTTGTGGCCGAGCTGCAGCGCTTCGCGCAGCGACAGCTCAAGCACCTTCTTGGCCCGCGGCGTGAACGGGATGTGCCCGCTCGGCGCCTGCTGACCCTGGCCGATGATCTCTTCGACCTGCTGGCGCACTCCCTCGAGGGCAATGCCCAGCGACTCGAGCGCCTTGGCGGCGACACCCTCACCCTCGTGGATCAGACCCAGGAGGATGTGCTCGGTGCCGATGTAGTTGTGGTTGAGCATCCGGGCCTCTTCTTGGGCCAGGACGACCACCCGCCTCGCGCGGTCGGTGAACCTCTCAAACATGCGCACTCCCTCGACTGCTGCGTCGGCGGCCCGTTGCCGGCGCGGATTCACACCCGCGTCGGACAGCACCGTGAGACCACTGTAGTAGCCAAGCGGTCGCGCTTGCGTACCACTACGGCTTGCGGTGGCCTTTCAACACCCGGCCGGCGACCCGTCCGGTCACCATCCAACATCCGGTTGCCCTGCACCTTTACTTCTTCTCGAACGTACGGCCCCGCGTTCGGATTCCGCCCGCACCCCCCTGTCCGCTCAGCGCGAACACATCCGGGAGCTGGCCGTTTCCACCAGGTGGGCACCCGATTGGCGCAACCGCGAAATCTCTGTAAGGTTAGGCACGCCTAATCAGTTCGGCCGGTAAGGAGGCCGCGGTGAACCAGCAGCGGTCTTCCAGGGATGCCAGCGACGTCGGAGACGGCCTCGCCAGTTCGCTCCTGCGGGTCGGGGGGCTGCAGGAGCGCGGTGAGCTGCGGCGAGACGTCCCGACCGGGTGGTTCCACTGCGCTGAGCTGCTCGAACACCCCGAGCTTTTCACCGAATGGCGTGAACGGCTGGAAAAGTGGCTTCTCCACAACCACGGCGCCGCGCCCGAGCGCACGGCCGCGAGTTACGTCATGTCGTGGTACCTGCACGTGCCCGCGTACGTCGGCGCGCTGCTGCTGCACCACGAACGCCGTGTGCCGTCACTCAAACCCGAGCAGCTCGCCTTCGGCCTCGGCGACGACCGTCCGCACCCCGAGGGCATGGCCGTGCTGGGCGACAGCTTCTACTGCCTGCCCACCGACCCCGGCTCCGCTCGCCCGGAAGCGACGGTCGTGGCCGACGAACGCGCGCTGGCCGGCGTGCTGCGCGCCCAGTTCGTGGCGCACGCCACACGCTTCGTGCGTGCGTACGCGCCGAGCAGCCGGCTGGGCCGCCGCATGTTGTGGGCCGCGGCCACCGACGCGCTGGACAACTCGCTGTGGTGGGCCGGCCGTCAGGGCGGGACGCCGGACGCGGAAGGCGCCGGTGTCGCCGACGCCGCGTTGGTGCTGGACGACCGGTACCGCCCGCTGACCTCCGCCTCGACCCTGCGCATGGCCGTGGACGCCGATGGGCACCGCGCCTGGGAACGGCGGCGGGAGAGCTGCTGCTTCTCCTACCTGCTGCCGGGCGAGGCCGAGTGCGAGGAATGCCCGCGCGTCTGCTCGCGATAAGCGCAGGTCACACACGCCTGGCCGGGTTGCGGCCCGAAGCGCCCAGCGCGCGGCTCAGCGCCGGAGCCTCGGCCGGAACCGGTACCTCGGGGCCGTAGACGCCCATCGCCCGTGCCTGCTCGCCCATGGCGACGGCGGACGCCCGCACGGCTTCCGCGGCCTCGTCGGTGCAGTTCAGCGGCGTGCCGGCCGCGCGGGCGAGGTCCCAGCCGTGGATCACGAACTCGCCGAGCACCATGTCGCCGACGACGGCCGCGGGCATCGTGGCCGAGCCGAGCGTCACCAGGCCTTCCCACGCGGCTGCGGGCGCGAAGGCGTCAACGAGGTCTTCGGTCTGCTTCCCCAGTGTTGCGAGCCAGTCTTCGCCGACGAGGACGGCGTCGGCTTCTGTGCCGGTTGCCGTGTACGTCTCGCGCCGGCCGGCAGCAGCGAGCCAGGGACCCCAGTAGAGGAGGTGGTTGAGCAGGCCGCGCACGTCGTAGCCGGTACGGGGTGGGCGCCGTGAGCGGTTTCGCGGCGGCCGCCACGCGCAGGAACTCGGCCGCGGCCGGGCGCAGCAGGGCTGAGTGGTCGGTCATCCGCGAAGCCAAGCACGGCGGGTGACGGCCGTCTTGAACGTACGCGACGCACTAGCGTGAAGCGCATGCGCCGGATCCCGCGCGGCATCGTCGACGAGCACGTGGCCCGCACGAAGTTCACGCTCGCCCGTCACGCGCCGGCGCCCGCGCTCACCGAGTTCGTCGACTACCACTGGGTGCTGCACTGGGACCTCGACGGCTTCCACGACCAGCACGTGCTGCCCAACATCGCGGTGCACGTGACCTTCTTCCCCGGCGCGTGCGGCGTCTACGGCCCCGGCCACACCCTGTTCACGCACCGGCTCGAGGGCCGCGCACACGGCCTCGGCGTGCGGTTCCGGCCGGGGTGCTTCCGCCCATTCCTCGGCGCGCCCGTGCGGATCCTCACGGACCGATCCGTACCGCTGGAGGACGTCTTCGGCCGCGGCGGCACCGAAGCGGCCGAATCGGCGCGAAATGCGAGTGGCGATCAGGAAATGATCGCTGCAGTCGACAACTTGCTGATCGCAAAGCACTCGGCTCTTCCACCCGCCGCGCGGACGGCCGCCGCGGCGGTGGAAACAATCGCGGGGGATCCGGAAATCACGCGCGTCGATCAACTCGCCGCGAGCGCCGGCTTGTCCGCACGTGCACTTCAGCGGCTGTTCGCGGAACACGTCGGCTGCACGCCCAAGTGGGCGATCCGGATATACCGCCTGAACGACGCCGCGCGCAACCTCGCCGACGCCGACAGTCCCGATTTGACGGACCTCGCCGCCCGGCTCGGCTATAGCGATCAACCTCACTTCACCCGCGATTTCCGGGCGGTGACCGGATCCTCGCCCGGCGAGTTCGCCCGGTCGGCTCGCCGAGCCGTCCCGGTGCAGAACGAGCGTTCTTGAACACTCCGCCGCGGTGAACACAAGCCGCTGAAGTCGCCGAACGCCCCGGGGTCAATCCGACCGGACAGAAACCGGACAAGCAAAACGGCCGCCGGAATCAATCCGGCGGCCGCCTCCTCGTTGTGCCCCTCAGTTCTTCTGGTGGTAGGCCTCCACGACCTCCGACGGGATCCGGCCCCGGTCGGAAACCGCGAAACCGTTCTTGCGCGCCCAGGCGCGAATGGCCTGGTTCTGCTCGCGGTCGACCGTGGCCGGGCGGGCCGAGGCCTTCGCACCAGCGATCGGGCGCAGCGCGGCACGCTTGCGGCCGCCGGCGCGGCGGGCGTGCTCCACGTACTGGGCCAGTGCGTCGCGCAGCTCTTCGGCGTTTTCCGAGGAGAGGTCGATCTGGTAGGTCACACCGTCCAAACCGAACTCGACGGTCTCTTCGGCCTCACTGCCGTCGAGGTCATCGACCAGGGAGACGAGCACCTTCTGTGCCATCTGATTCCTCCTGCGGGGCTTACGCGAATGATCTGGTTACGGGGCGAGCCCCGGGACAGAAGTCTTTGTCACTCACATTAATACCCGCTCATCCCCCGGCGTGCAAATCTCGTTTGAGATAAACCCCGCCGGTTCCTACCGTCGGGTGGGGTTATTCAGGCCGCACGAGGGGGAAGAGGATCGTCTCCCGGATACCGAGACCGGTCAGAGCCATGAGCAGCCGGTCGACTCCCATTCCGACACCGCCGCTCGGCGGCATTCCGTACTCCAGGGCGCGAAGGAAATCCTCGTCGAGACGCATGGCCTCGCTATCACCCTGTGCCGCCAGGAGGGACTGTTCGGTGAGGCGCTCCCGCTCCACGACCGGATCCACCAGCTCGGAGTAACCCGTGGCGAGTTCGAAACCGCGCACGTAGAGGTCCCACTTCTCCGCGACCCCGGCCCGGCTGCGGTGCTGCCTGGTCAGAGGGGATGTCTCGAGCGGAAAATCACGCACAAATGTGGGCGCGGTGAGATCGTCGCCCACGAGGTGTTCCCACAGTTCTTCGACAAGTTTGCCGTGGGTGAGCTTCGGGTCCACCTCGATCTCGCGCGCCTGGGCGATCTTGTGCAACCGCTCGGCGGGAGTCTCGGGTGACACTTCTTCACCCAATGCCTCCGACAGCGACTCGTACATGCCGAGTGTCGTCCATTCGCCGGAAAGGTCGTACTCCGTTCCGTCGACGAGGGTGACGACCTGGGTGCCCAGCACGTTCTCCGCGGCCTCCTGGATGAGTTCGCGGGTCATCACGGCATTCGTGTCGTACGTGGCGTAGGCCTCGTAGTACTCCAGCATCGCGAACTCGGGCGAGTGCGAGGAGTCGCTGCCCTCGTTGCGGAAGTTGCGGTTGATCTCGAAAACCTTCTCGATCCCGCCGACCACGCAGCGCTTGAGGTAGAGCTCCGGCGCGATGCGCAGGTACAGCTCGAGGTCGAACGCATTCGAATGCGTGACGAATGGCCTGGCCGCGGCGCCGCCGTGCAGCGTCTGCAGCATCGGCGTCTCGACCTCGGTGAATCCGCGGCGGTGGAACGACTCGCGCAGCGAACGCACCACGCCGGCGCGAGTGCGCACCACATCGCGGGCCCGATCGCGCAGAATCAAGTCGACATAACGCTGCCGGATTCGCGTTTCCTCGGCGAGGTCGGAGTGCGTGTTGGGCAGCGGCCGCAGAGCCTTCGATGTGAGCTGCCACTTGTCGGCCATCACGGAAAGCTCACCGCGCTTGGAAGTGATCACCTCGCCGGCGACGAATACGTGGTCACCGAGATCGACATCGCTCTTCCACGACGCGAGCGACCCCTCACCGACCTTCGCGAGGCTGAGCATCGCCTGCAGTTCCGTGCCGTCGCCCTCACGAAGAGTGGCGAAACACAGTTTGCCCGTATTGCGCAGAAACATCACCCGGCCGGTGACGCCGACCGTCTGACCAGTGGCGGTGTCGGGTGCGAGATCTGTGTGCGCGGCCCGGATCTCGGCGAGCGAGTGAGTGCGGGGAACCTCAACGGGGTAAGGATCGACACCCTCCGCGATTATCCGGTCGCGCTTGTCCCGGCGCACCCGCATCTGTTCGGGCAGGTCGTCTTCGGGCAGCGCGTCGGGCGCGGGGAATTCGGTCATGGCCCATAGCGTACGAACCCGCTGGTCGGCGACGCCAACCGGATTACCCTTCGAGGCACCGGCGCTGCCTTTTCCCGTATTAGTCTCGGTTCTCGTGACCGATCCCACATATGACCAGGAACTCCACGCCCGCCGCGCCTCGTCGTTCGGCGGCCACGCCGCCGCCTACGCCGAGCACCGGCCCGACTACCCGCAGGCCGCCGTGGAATGGGGGCTCGCCGGCGCCGCGCACGACGCGCGCGACGTGCTCGACCTCGCCGCCGGCACCGGAAAGCTCACGCAGGGGCTGGTCGACCTCGGCCTCACCGTGACCGCGGTCGAGCCCGACGAGGGCATGCTCGCCCAGCTTTCCAAGCTGCTGCCGGACACGACGGCGCTCATGGGCAAGGCCGAGGACATCCCGCTGGCCGACGAGTCCGTCGACGCGGTGTTCATCGGACAGGCGCTGCACTGGTTCGATCTCGAGCCCGCGTTCGCGGAAATCCGCCGCGTGCTGCGCCCGGGAGGGGTCGTCGTGGCGCTGTGGAACCACGACGACGCGACGGTGGAGTGGGTGGTCGAGTTCTCGAGGCTCGTGCGCACGGGCGTGAGCCGCCTGTTCCGCGACGAGAACGAGCGCCTGTCGGCAGCCGGCTTCGAGCCGTTCGAGGACCACGAGTTCCCGCACACGCACCGCCGCACGATCGACTCGCTGCTCGCGACCGTCGGCACGCACTCGAACCTGATCGTCGCCGATCCGGCCGAACGCGACGCGGCGCTGGCGGCCGCGCGCGAACACCTGCTGTCGGTGCCGGAGGCGGGCGCGGGCGAGTTCGACTACCCCCTGGTGACGACGGTGTTCCGCGCCCGCAAGAGCTGACCCACGACGCGAGATCGCGCCGGTTTCTTCCGTCCCGATGTGGTCGGCCCCCCGGGGCCGATCATGTCGGGAGGGAAGGAGCCGGCTCAAAGGCGATCTCGCACGCCCCGGCGGAGCCGGGGCCGAAGACACCGCGTCGTACCCGGTCAGGACAAGACGGCGCAGTGAATTCATCACTGCGAAAGGTTCTGATCATGGCTTGGGTTGTTCTCGTCTTCGCCGGCGTCCTGGAGACCGTCTGGGCGGCCGCGCTGTCGGCCACCAAGGGCTTCACGAAACTGTGGCCGACGGTGGTCTTCCTCGTCGCCCTCATCGCCAGCATGGGTGGTCTCGCGTACGCGCTGCGCAGCATTCCCCTCGGCACCGGTTACGCGGTGTGGGTCGGCATCGGTGCCGTGGGGACCGCCGTCTACGGCATCTTCGCCCTCCACGACCCCGCGACGATCGGCCGCATCGCGTGCCTGGTGCTGATCGTCGCCGGGGTCGTGGGGTTGAAGGTGCTGCACTAGAAAACTGAAATCTCCAACGCGCGGAGGCGCTCGGGGTCGCCGATCACGTCGATGGCCGTGATGCGGTCGCCGTCGAAGGTGAACGTGAGCACGACCTCCAGGCGGCCGCGCGGCGCGAGCACGAGCGCGGGAGAGCCGTCGACCAGCGCCACCTGCGTGCCCCGCGCGCGTTCCGAAGCGAGCAGCGCGCCCTTGCTCACGCTGCGGACCCCGCGCAGCACCACGGGCGCCGGAGCTCCCGAAACGGCGGCGTCGGCCTGCAGCACCACGTCGGGGTCGAGCAGCTGCAGCAGCGCCTCGAAGTCGCCGCTGCGCGCGGCCGCCAGATAGGCCTCGACGGCCCGGCGGCTGCGAGGGACGTCGGCAGCCGGCTGCTCGCCCCGGACCCGGCGCCGGGCGCGGCTGGCCAGCTGGCGCACGGCGGCGGGCGTACGATCGAGCATCGTGGCGATGTCCTCGAACGGCACCGCGAACATGTCGTGCAGCACGAACGCGATGCGCTCGGCCGGGCCCAGCGAGTCGAGCACGACCAGCAACGCGAGCCCCACCGAGTCGGCGAGCTGCGCTTCTGCCTCGAGGTCGAAGTCGTCGCCTCGCTCGAAGACCTGGGCGTCGAGCGAGTCCTCACGCCGGCGTTCGCGCGTGCGCAGCTGGTTGAGGCACTGGCGCGAGACGACCGTGGTGAGCCAGGCGGGCAGGCTCTCGATCTCGGCCGAGTCGACGCCGTCGAGCCGCAGCCACGCTTCCTGCACGGCGTCCTCGGCCTCGCTCAGCGAGCCCAGCATGCGGTACGCGACGCCACGCAGCCGCGGGCGGTTCTCCTCGAACTGCTGCGCCAACCGGGCCTTTTCGTCCACGTGTCACATTCCTCCGTCGCGCGGGTTCACCGAAGTAGACACCGACAATCCCGGTCACGTGACCGGAACGGAGGAACCCGATGAGCACGATCCTCGTCACCGGCGGCACCGGCACGCTCGGCACTCTCGTCACCCCGCTGCTGCGGGACGCGAAGCTGCGCGTCCTGAGCCGGCACGCCCACGAACCCGCCGACGGCATCGAGTACTTCGCCTGCGACCTGCTCAGCGGCGAAGGCCTCGAAGCCGCGGTCGACGGCGTGGACGTGGTGCTGCACCTGGCCGGCGGGCCCAAAGGCGACGACGTGGCCACCGCGAACCTGGTGAAAGCCGCCAAGCGCGTGGGGGTGGGCCACTTCGTGCTCATCTCGGTGATCGCCGCGGACCGCGTGCCGCTGGGCTACTTCACGCGCAAGTTCGAGGCGGAGAAGACCGTGATCGCCTCGGGTCTGCCGTGGACGATCTTGCGCGCCGCCCAGTTCCACGGCTTCTGCCTCGACGCCGTGCGCGCCGCCGCGAAACTGCCCCTCGTCCCCGTGCCGGGCGGCATGCGGTTCCAGCCGGTGGACGCCCACGACGTCGCGGCTCGCCTCGCCGAACTGACCCTCGCCGCGCCCGCCGGCCGCGTCCCCGACCTGGCGGGCCCGAAGGTCTACGCCATGCGCGAGCTCGTCGAGGATTACTTGCGGGCCAACGGAAAGCGCCGCCCCAAGCTGCCCGTCCGCCTGCCGGGCAAGGCCGGCCGCGCCTACCGCGCGGGCGACAACCTCAACCTCGACGCGGAAACCGGCACCCGCACGTGGGAGGAATTCCTGGCGAAGATCTAGCGCACGTTGCGTTCATAAACCAACCGCAAGCCCAGCAACGTCAAATCGGGGACGTGTTCCTTGATCGTCTCCGATTCGCCGATCACCAACGGCGCGAGGCCGCCGGTCGCGATCACCGCGACCGGCTCGGTTTCCTCGCTGCGCAGCTCACGCACGATGCGTTTGACGAGGCCGTCGACCTGGCCCGCGAAGCCGTAGAGGATGCCGGACTGCAGACATTCCACGGTGTTCTTGCCGATGACCGACCGCGGCGGCACGAGCTCCACCTTGCGCAACGCGGCGGCGCGGGCGGCGAGCGCGTCCACGGAGATGTCGATGCCGGGGGCGAACGCGCCGCCGAGGAACTCGCCCTTGGCGGAGATGGCGTCGACGTTCGTGGACGTGCCGAAGTCGACCACCACGCACGCGGTGGCGTGCAGGTGGTGGGCGGCGAGGGTGTTCACGAGCCGGTCGGCGCCCACCTCCTTGGGGTTGTCCACCAGCAGCGGCACGCCCGTGCGCACGCCGGGCTCCACCACGATCTTCGGCAGCCGCGAGTAGTAACGCCCCAGCATCACCCGCAATTCGCGCAGCACGGCGGGCACTGTGGACAGTGCGCTGATGCCGGTGATCGCGTCAGCGTTCGGGCCGAGCAAGCCGCGCATGGTGAGCGCGAGCTCGTCGGCGGTCATGCGCGCGTCGGTGCGCATGCGCCAGTCGCCGACGAGCCGCTGCCCCTCGTACAGGCCGAGGACGATGTTGGTGTTGCCGACGTCGACGGTGAGCAGCAACGCGGACTTCCTTTACTGCGGCCCCGGTCTCGCCGCCGACTCAGTGGATCACAGCAATGACTTAGCTTTCCGCGTGCAGCAACGCGTCGAGGCGGCGCGCGTCCGCGGTTTCGGCCACGGGAAAGGCGATCGTGTCCTCCTCGGGCAGCGTGACGGTGCCGCTCAGCAGCCCCGACCCTTCCGGCGCGTGGGCCGGGTCGGTTCCGCGTTCGACGATCTGGTTGTCCTCGTCGACGAAGATCACCCGCGGCTCGTAGTTCAGCGCCTCCACGCTGTCCATCTGGCCGTAGGAGATGAGGATGACAAGGTCACCGGGGTGCACCAGGTGCGCCGCGGCGCCGTTGATGCCGAGCACGCCGCTGCCCCGCTCGCCCTTGATCACGTAGGTCTCGAGCCGGGCCCCGTTCGTGACGTCCACAATGGACACCTGTTCGCCCGGCAGGAGGTCGGCGGCCTCCATCAGGTCCTCGTCTACGGTCACGGACCCCACGTAGTGCAGATCCGCCTGCGTCACGGTGGCCCGGTGGATCTTCGACTTCAGCATCGTGCGGTACATCGTGGACTCTCCCTATTCCCCTGCGTCCAGATCCACACTCGGATGGTCCACAGCCCGTCCGAGCAGCACTCCCACGTTGTCGATCAGCCGGGTGCTCCCCACCCGGGCGGCGATCAACAACCGTGCCTCACCGTCGACGGGCGCCGGCCCGAGATCGGTTCCCCTCAGCTCCAGGTAGTCCACCTCCACCTGCGGACGCTCGGCGAGCGTCCGGCGAGCCAGGTCCAGCACCGCTTCGGCCCCGTCGCGGCCGACGTGCGCCCCCGCGGTCAGCGCCGCGGAAAGCACCACGGCGTCCTCCCGCTGCTCCGGCGTGAGGTACGCGTTGCGAGAAGACAGTGCGAGCCCGTCGCGCTCGCGGACCGTCGGCACCCCGATCACGCGGGTGTCGATGTTCAGGTCGGCCACCATCTTCTTGATCAGCACCAGCTGCTGGTAGTCCTTCTCCCCGAAGAACGCGTAGTCCGGGCGCAGCAGGTTGAACAGCTTCGCGACGACGGTGAGCACCCCGGTGAAGTGCCCGGGCCGCACGGCGCCTTCCAGCTCGTCGCCGAGCGGGCCGGGGTGCACGGTGACCATCGCGTTCTCGGTGTACAGGTCGCTCGCCTTCGGCGTGAAGGCCAGCTCGACGCCGGCTTCGCCCAGCGTCGCGAGGTCCTCCTCCATGCGCCGCGGGTACGCCTCGAAATCCTCGCCCGCGCCGAACTGCAGCGGGTTCACGAAGATCGACGCGGCCACGATTGTGTTCGGCAGGCGCTTCGCGCGGCGCATCAGCTCGCGGTGGCCGGCGTGCAACGCGCCCATCGTGGGCACGAGCGCCACCTTGTGGCCGACGCTGCGCAGCGCGCGCGTCACCTGGCTGATGTGCTCGGGCGGCTGGTACGCGTTGAGCGTGGCGCGCTTGAACTTCGGTGTGGTCACGGGGTCTGCCCTTCGGCGGGGTCGTCGAGGAGGTCGGTCAGCTCGGCGGCGGTCGCCGCGTCGAGCAGGCCGGCGGCGCGGGACCGCTCGGCCGTGCGCCGGGCCAGTGCCCGGTAGGCCGGGGCGATCGCCGGCGCCGAGTCCGAGAGCACGGTGAGGTGCTTGCGGACGGTGCCGAGATCACCACGCGCCACCGGGCCGGTGAGGGCGCGGTCGCCGTGGCGCAGCACATTATCCAATGCGGCCGACAGCAGTGGTGCGACGAGTCGTTCCGAATGCCCGATTCCGGCTTCACGGAGCATCTCCGTGCAGTCGGCGACGAGCGTCATCAGGTGGTTGGCGCCGTGCGAGAGCGCCGCGTGGTAGAGCGCGCGGGCGGCCTCGGGGATGCGCACCGGCTCGGTGCCCATCTCCACAGCCAGCGCCTCGCCGACGTTCCAGGCCACCTCGTCGTCGGGCGCCGCGGTGACGCCGATGCTGGCGGTGCTGAGGCGTTCGAGGTCCTCGGCGCGGCCGGTGAACGTGAGCACGGGGTGCAGCGCGAGCGCCAGCGCGCCGGCCTGCGCGGCGGGCTTCAGGACGTCGACTCCGTGGGCACCGGAGGTGTGGACGACGATCTGGCCCGGCCGCAGCGACTCCGTCGCCACGAGCCCCCGGACCATGCCCTCGAGGGCGTCGTCGGGCAGCGCGAGCAGCACCAGGTCGGCGCGGCGGACGACCTCGTCGGGCGGCAGCAGGGGGACGTCGGGCAGCAGGCGTTCGGCCCGCGCCAGCGACTCGGCCGACAGGCCGGAGGCGGCGACCACCGTGTGCCCGGCCCTGGCCAGTGCGGCGCCGAGGACGCTGCCCACCCGGCCGGCCGAGACCACGCCCACCGCGAGGCGGGCCGGTCGGTTCATGGCGTGCGCCTGTGGACGCTCATGGCTCGAAACTCCTTGGCTCGTTCCAGTCCCGCTCTTCCGTCGCGGGTACCAGACGACGGCGCGAGAGTAGCCCCGTCGCGTCCGGATGGCGGAGCTCTGGTGACGAGCTTCACCCGGTCGTTCAATCGCGGAGGTAATTTAATCGCGTCTCGGGGATCTGCGTGGCGGAGGGCCGCCACACCCCCGCTGAGCACGGGTTTTTCGGCTCGATCGAGCTACCCCGCGAGGGGGATGACGATCATCGCGGCTCGCCCGCGGTGGCGAGGCGCACGGCGTCGGCCCGCGCAGTTTTGAGGGTGCGCAGCAGCTCTTCCTGACGCTGCTGGTCCTCTTCACTGCGGATGCTGTTGCGCCCCAGGAACGCGAGCTCCGAAACGCTCGCCTGGTACACCCCGACCGCCCGCGCCGCCGCTCTGCCGGACTCGCGTCTGGCCTGTCTGCGCCACGCGCGGCGCCCCGGGAGACTCGCCAGCAGGCTGACCTCGGACTTCGCGATCCACCGGTCGGCCACCATCTTCGGCAACGCGGCCGCCACGATGCGTTGTTCGCGCCGCCGTTGCAGCACGATCACGTAGACCACGCCGATGAACAGCGGCACCATGATCAGGAAGTACACGGTGAGGAACGCCTTCGAGCCGCCGAGCGTGGCCGCGCTGTTCCACAGCGCGTGGAGGCAGACGCCCGCGAGGTACCCGGTCAGCGGCGCGACGACCCGCAGCCACCGCTGCCGCGTGCGTGCCGCCACCCCGAAACCGATGCCCGCCATCACAGCGAACAACGGGTGCGTGAACGGCGACAGCACCCCGCGCAGGAAGAACGCGGCGAGCACGCCGGCGTTGGCGCCGTTGCCGAAGCCGTACTCGGCGAACGCGCGGCCGAAGTAGTAGATGTTCTCGGTGAACGCGAAGCCGGCCGCCGAGAAGCCCGCGTAGACGATCCCGTCGACCACCCCGTCGAACTCCGCGCTGCGGCGCCAGAAGATGAGCAGCACGAAGGCGTCCTTCGCCGCTTCTTCCACCAGCGGAGCGGAGACGAGCGCGCTCACCTTGGAGCCGTTGCCACTGCCGAGCAGGATGTCGCCCACGGCCTCGGCGCCGCTGTTGATGACCAGCGCGGTGATCGTCGCGATGCACGCGCCCCACGCGAAAGCCAGCAACAGCAACTTCGCGGGCTCCGGCTCCCACCGGTCCACCCACAGGAACCCCGCGACCACCACCGCGACCGGCACGAGCGCCGCCAGCACCCCGATGGACACCGCCCCCACGCCGACGCGCGCCGTGGCCAGCCCGAACAGGAACAGGCCACACAACGCCACGACGATCAACCCGACCACGGGCAACAACACCGTGACCCGACGCGGAAGGCGAGCACCGGGTCTCGCCGCTGAGCCCTTCGTGGTGGGGAGGGTTCCGTTCACGAGCGGTCACCATACGGGGGTGAGGTGTGTGGTGCTGGCTGTGGCTCTTCGCGGCCGCGGTTTTTCCTGGGTGGGCAACGGCTGTGCGGGTGTCGCCGCTCATCTCGCGGCGGCCGGATGTTTCCGGCCGACGGGGCCACGAGCACCGAATCCGGCTCGGCCCGCACCCGCGTTCACCGGCTCCGGCCACGGCTGCTGCGAGCGGCTCCCCGGGTTCGAAGCCACTGCGCGGCCGAGGTTTGGCTTCTCGCGCCGCGACGAATCCGGCTCGAACCGACGACCGCGCTCTCCGGTTCCGGCCACAGCCGCCGCGCTTCCCGGCGCTGCGCGACCGAGGTTTCGTCAGCAAAGACTGCGCGGCGGCGTGAGGCCTGCGGAAGGCTGGTACACAGCGAAAAGCCCCGGCCCAATCATGCTGAGCCGGGGCTTTCCGGGACGTTCAGTCCTCTGCGCGACGACGACGCCGCGGCGCTGATTCCGCAGCGCCATTGGCGGCCAGGAGTTCCGTGACCGACCGGCCCGCCGTGTGGGAGCCACTCGCGGGAGCGGCGTCGGCGGCGCGGCGGCCGCGGGAGGGGGTGTCCTCCGGGGCCTCCACGGGGGGCAGGTTGCGGCGGCTCTGCGAAGCCCGCTCGTTGACCACGCCTTCCCACGCGGGGCGCTCGCCGTCCGGGCGACGGCGACGGCCGCTGCCGGGCGTTTCGGCCGGCTCGTCGTCGGAGCGGCGGCGGCGACCGCCGGAGATCTTGGCGGCGCTGCTGCGGACCGACTCCGGCAAGGTCGGGTTGACCGGCTCCTCGGGTTCGTCGCCCGAGTTCGAGTGAGCCCCGTGCCTCGTCGACGGCGCGGAGTCGGCCAGGGGCGACAGGTCCGCACGCGAGAACTGCTCCAGGCGCGAAGGCTTGCGCTGGCCCGGTTCCGCGTGCGACGGCTCCGGAGTTTCCGCCACGGGCGGGAGGTCGGTGCGTGAAGCGGTGGCTTCGCGGGGATTCGGCGGGGTGTCGCCGGAGGGGCGACGGCGCTCGCCGAAGTCGGCGGACGCGTCCCACGCCGGCTTCCACGTGCCCGTGGACTCGCCGGTCGGCTGGTCCTGGCGGCTCACGCGGGGCAGGTCGGGCCGGGACACCTCGGCGTGCGAGACCGGGGGTTCGACACGTCGCAGGTCCGGTCGCGACGCCTCGGCGCGCGACACCGGCGGCTCGACGCGACGCAAGTCCGGCCGCGACACCTCAGCGCGCGACACGGGCGGCTCCACCTGGCGCATGCCCGGGCGCGAAACCTCGGCCCGCGGCACCTGGCGCGTTTCCTCGAGCGACTCGGGCTTCGAGACCGGCGCGACGGTGCGCGTCGGCTGCGACTCGGCCGCGGCCGCCTGGCGACGCGCGGCTTCGGCGCGCAGCTCGGCGGCCTTCACGGCGCGCGCGGCGGCCGACTCGGGCTCGGGTTGGGACGACGGCTGCGGAGCCGGCTTCGGCCGGTTCTGCTTCGGCCGCGCGAGCTGCTGCGTGCGCTGGGTGTTCAGCGCAGCGGGCGGTTTGCCGTTCGGCCCCTGGCCCTGACCGGGACCGTGCTGACCCGGCTGGCCCGAGCCGTTGGCGGGCTTGCGCCGCCGGTCGGTGCCAGGGGTGTCGAGCACGCGGTCCATCAGCTCGGTGGGCCGGTCGTTGCTGACCTCGACCACAGGGTTCTTCGGCGCCATCAGCTGCGCGGGCTTCTTGCCGTTGCCGTTCTTCGACTCCGAGCCTGCCGACACGAGCCGCTGGTCGTCGTTGAGCGAGCGCATGCGCGTGGCCTGCGCGGTGAGCGCGACGCGTTCCAGCAGCACCTCGCCACCGAACAGCGACTGCAGGCTCTCGCGCAGCGCCGACACTTCGGCGCGCAACGCATCGAGCTCTTCGCGCGACTTGACCTCCGCGGTCTCCCTCGTCTCGGCTTCGATCTCCAGCTCGTACTCACGCCGAGCCGCGATCTCGCGTTCCAGTTCCAGTTCGTATACCGCCTGCGCCTCGGCGACCGCGTCCTCGCTGTGCGCCGCGTGCTTGCGATACCTCACGGCGAGGAAGGCGCCGATCAAGGCGGCCCAAAGGGCTGCGACGATTCCCAACCGGAGGAACCGGAGGTCGTCGCTGAGCACCAGTGCGAGAGTGGCTCCGATGGCGAGGACGAATCCGACGACGAGCCACGGCCTACCCAGAAGGCGGCCGCGCGAGTCGTCACCCACGCCGGTCATGACAGACACCGTACCTTCTAGTGACCCGAACGAGACCTAGTCGGTACTTCGAGCGGCAGGATCTGGTCGTTAACCGGTCGTCGGACGATTGTCCTGGCGCTCGTCGCCGGGAGGGGTCCGGCAGGAGTGCTCGAGCCACAAAGCCGCAGCTACGAGCATCGCGGAGCACACCGCACCGACCACCGCGGCACGGGTGTCGAAGACGCTGGCGACGAGTTCGTCACGTCGGGGAAAAACATACGCGAACGCCGCCAGCCAACCCCCTGTCATGAAGGATCCGGCCAACGAAGACGCCTTCGCGAGCGCTACTGAGCGTGCAATGCCGATCGAGGCCGTCACCCGTCCGGCCTTGATTCTCGACCTGATCGTGTAAGCCATGATCGCCTCGATCACAGCGAGTACTGCGAACGTGACTCCTGCCAGCGTCGGGAGTCGGGGCAGATCACCGTAGGCGAGCTGAAAGACGACGTAGACCAGGACAAGGCCGAGGACCGCGGCCACCACCAGCTCACGGGGCCGGGTGAAGTGCATGGGGTCTACCGTACCGAGAAGCCTTGACCCTCCAGTGACTGGAGACTCCACCATGCGTCGTGTGGGTGCCACCGCGGTCTTCACGATCGGCGAGCTGTCCCGGCGGACGGGACTGCCGGTCAAGACCATCCGCTTCTACTCCGACGAGGGCCTGCTCCCGCCCACGGAGCGCACCGACGCCGGCTACCGGCTGTACGACGCGCACGCGCTCGCACGGCTGGAGCTGGTGCGGACGCTGCGTGAGCTGGGGCTCGGCCTCGCCGACGTCGCTCGCGCCCTCGAGCGCGAGTCGTCGGTGCGCGACCTGGCCGTGCGCCACGTCGAGGCCCTCGACGAGCAGATCCGCAGGCTCCGGCTGCGCCGGGCCGTGCTGCGGGCGGTGGCGAAACGCGATTCCGAACTGGAGGAAGTGAAGCTGATGAACCGCCTCGCACAGATGTCCGACGAAGAGCGCAAGCGTCTCGTCGACGAGTTCTGGGCCGAGATGACCAAGGGCCTCGCCGTGGACCCCGAGTTCTACGACCGCATGGGCTCGGCCAAGCCCGAGCTGCCGGACGACCCGTCGCCCGAGCAGCTGGAGGCCTGGCTGGAGTTCGCCGAGCTCGTGCAGGACCCGGAGTTCCGGCGCCTGATCCGCGGCATGAGCGAACGCCACGCGGCCGACCGCGACGCCGGTGCGTCGACCGAGGTCACGCAAGCCCAGCGCGACAACTGGTTCGCCTGGTCCGCGGACGCCCGCGCCGCCCTCGACGCGGGTCTGGGCGCGGACTCACCGGAGGGCCGCGCCTTGGCCACAACCATCGCCGTCGCCTCGGCCGGCCCGGACGACGACCCGGCGGACCCCGCGTTCCGCCGCGCCCTGGCCGACAAGTTCGCCTCCGGCGGCGATCCCCGGGCCGAGCGTTACTGGCAGCTACTGGCGATCATCAACGGCTGGCCGCCGATCCCGAGCGCCCAGCCCGAGGTCGGCTTCATGCTGGCGACGCTGCGTAGCTGAGTGCGTACCTGAGTGAGTGCGTTACCGCCGAATCGGTGAACGGCGGGCGAACGGCGCCGAGTCACCGAAGCCGCAGGTCCGGCCGGAGGACGACACCCGCTTTGTCGTCCTCCGGCCGAGCCCGCAAGAGATCCGCGACGGGACCGTGGAGCGGCAACACCGCATCCGGCTCGATTTCCAACCATGGGATCAGCACGCTCGCGCGGTCCGGCGTACCCGGGTGCGGCAGGAGCAGGCGCGGGTCGTCGGACTTCACGGCGTCGACGGTCACCACGTCGACGTCGAGGGTCCGCGGGCCCCAGCGCAGCTCGCGGACGCGGCCGGCCGCCTGTTCCGCGGCCTGGGCCGTGGCGAGCCAGGCCCAGTGGTCGCGCGCGGGGTCGTCGACGACGCACACGGCGTTGAGGAAGTCGGGCTGGTCTTCGACGCCCCACGGCTTCGTCTCGTACACGCTCGACACGGACACCAGCGCCGGCCCGACGGTGTCCAGCGCGATGCGCAGGTAGGCCAGCCGGTCGCCGAGGTTGGAGCCGAGCGAGAGGACGGCGCGGCTCACCGCTCGCGCCGGACGGTGACCGCGACGTCGTCGAACGTCAGCGGGATCGGCGCCGCCGGCTTGTGCACCGTGACCTCGACGGCGCTCAGCCGCGAGTCGCGCATGACCTCGTCGGCGATCTTGCCCGCGACGCTCTCGATGAGGTCGTACGGCTCGCCCGCCACGATCCCGGCGGCCAACTCGGCGAGCTCGCCGTAGTGCAGCGTCTTGGTCAGGTCGTCGGACGCGGCGGCCGGCCCGAGGTCCAGCCACGCGGTGACGTCGACGACGAACTCCTGCCCGTCGCGCTTCTCGTGCTCGAACACGCCGTGGCGGCCAAACACCCGCAGCCCCGTCAACGTGATGCGATCAGCCATCGGCCCGCCCCTTCCGCCACGCGGCCGCGACGGCGACCGCGTCGAGCGACGCGCCCACCTCGTGCACGCGCACTCCCCACGCCCCGGCCGCGGCGGCCAGCGCGGAAATCGCGGCGGTGGCGTTCTCGCGCCCGTCCGGCGGCCGCGGCTCACCGTCCTTTTCGGCCAGCAGCCGCCCGAGGAACCGTTTGCGCGAAGCCCCGACGAGCACCGGGAAACCCAGTGACAGTACTGAATCCAGGCCGTGCAGCAGCGCCCAGTCGTGCTCGGCGTGCTTCGCGAACCCGAGCCCCGGGTCGAGCACGATCGCGCTTTCGTCGACGCCGGCGGCGAGCGCATCGTCCACTCTGGACTGAAGCTCGCTGCGCACCTCGGCCACGACGTCGTTGTACGTCGCGAGCTTGGTCATGTCCTTGCTGTGCCCCCGCCAGTGCATCAGCACCCACGGCACGCGGCACTGCGCGGCGACGCGTCCCATGTTCGCGTCGGCGAGCCCGCCGGACACGTCGTTGATCACCCGCGCCCCCGCCTCGACGGCCGCCTCCGCGACGGAAGCACGCGTCGTGTCCACGGACAGCGCGACACCTTCGGACGCCAGCTGCCGGATCACCGGCAGCACCCGCGCGGCCTCGGTCTCCGCGTCCACGCGCAACGCCCCCGGCCGCGTCGACTCGCCACCGACGTCGATCAGGTCCGCGCCGCGCGCCCACATGTCGCGGGCGTGCTCGAGCGCCTGGTCGAGGTCGAGGTAGCGGCCGCCGTCGGAGAACGAATCGGGCGTCACGTTCAGCACGCCCATCACGGCGCACCGCCCGGGCCGGGGCAGGCCCGAGATCACGGGCGCCGCCCCTTGATCAGCTCGATCGCCTCCGCGCGCGACGTCGCCGACGTCCGCATCAGCCCTCGCACCGCCGACGTCACCGTCAGCGAACCCGGCTTGCGGATGCCGCGCATCGACATGCAGAGGTGCTCGGCCTCCATCACCACGATGACGCCGCGCGGCTCCAGCTTGCGATCCAGCGCGTCGGCGACCTGCGACGTCAGCCGTTCCTGGACCTGCGGCCGCTTCGCGTAGAGATCGACGAGCCGGGCGAGCTTGGACAGCCCGGTGACCTTGCCGTTGGCGTTCGGGATGTACCCGACGTGGGCGACGCCGTGGAACGGCAGCAGGTGGTGTTCACAGTTCGAGTACATCGGGATGTCAGTGACGAGCACGAGCTCCTCGTGCGCTTCATCGAACGTCTTCGCGAGCACTTCGTCTGGATCGGTGTACAGCCCGCCGAACATCTCGCGGTACGCGCGGGCCACGCGGGCCGGCGTGTCACGCAGGCCGTCGCGGTCGGGGTTCTCGCCGCAGGCCAGCAGGAGTTCCCGGACAGCACGCTCCGCCCGGTCCTGGTCGAAGACCGGGACCGGGCGGAGGCCGTCGTTGCTAGTGCTTGTCTGGTCCGTCCACGTCACGCCGCTGCTGCCCCTCGTCCGGCTGCTGGCCGTTCGCGCCGTCGGCGAACCAGCCCTGCTCACGCGGACGGTCTTCGGCTGGGCGCCAAGGCTGGCTGCCCGGGGATGTCGCCGGGGTCCAGCCCGGAGGCGCCCCGTAGTTGGGCGGACCGCTCTGCGTACCGCTCGGGCCACCCGGGTAGTAGCCGCCTGCCGGACCGCCCGGCTGCTGACCACCATACGACTGGGGCCAGCGACCCGTGCCGTTCGGCCCACCGTTCGGACGGCCGCCGTTGGGCGGCGGAGCGTACGGGTTGGCGTTCGGGTCGGGCGGCGTCGGCGGTGCGTACGGCGGCCCACCGGGGAGGTCACCCGCGCCCGCGGCGGTGCCGACAGGCGTCGGCTCCGGCTGCAGGACCGGCTTCTCCTTCTCCGGCGGGGGCCACGGCTCGCCGCGTTCCATCGCCAGCTCGCCCGGGGTCTTGATGGGCGGCTTGTCCGACGGGGTGCGCTCCCCGAACTCGTTGAAGACGGTGATGTGCGGGCGCTTCTCGACGGTCGCGAAGATCCGCTCGAGGTCCTTGCGCTGCAGCGTCTCCTTCTCGAGCAGCTCCAGCACCAGGTTGTCGAGCACGTCGCGGTAGGTGTTGAGCACGTGCCACGCCTCGGTGTGCGCCGTCTCGATGAGCTTGCGCACCTCCTCGTCGATCTCGTGCGCCACCTCGAGCGAGTAGTCGGCCTGCCGGCCCGCGGAGCGGCCAAGGAACGGGTCACCCTGCTCCTGGCCGTACTTCACGGCGCCGAGCCGCGCGCTCATGCCGTACTCGGTGACCATGGAGCGGGCGATCTTCGTGGCCTGCTCGATGTCGGAGGAGGCACCGGTGGTGGGCTCGTGGAACACGAGCTCCTCCGCCGTGCGGCCACCCATCGCGAACACCAGGCGGCCGATCATCTCCGACCGGGTCATCAGCTGCTTGTCGTCCTCCGGCACGAGCAGGGCGTGGCCGCCGGTGCGCCCGCGCGGGAGGATCGTGAGCTTGTACACGGGCTCGATGTCCGGCATCGCCCACGCGGCGAGCGCGTGCCCGCCCTCGTGGTAGGCCGTGATCTTCTTCTCCTTCTCGGAGATGATCCGGCTCTTGCGCGCCGGCCCGCCGACCACACGGTCGACCGACTCTTCGAGCTCGACTTCGCCGATCACGTGCCCGTTCTTGCGGGCGGTGAGCAACGCGGCTTCGTTCAGCACGTTGGCCAGGTCCGCACCCGACATGCCGACGGTGCGCTTGGCGAGGCCGGTCAGATCCACGCCCTGCGCGATCGGCTTGCCCTTGGAGTGCACATCGAGGATCGCCTTGCGGCCGCGCAGGTCCGGCGCCGACACGGGGATCTGGCGGTCGAACCGGCCCGGGCGCAGCAGCGCCGGGTCGAGGATGTCGGGCCGGTTGGTGGCCGCGATCAGGATGATGCCGCCGCGGGCGTCGAAGCCGTCCATCTCGACGAGGAGCTGGTTCAGCGTCTGCTCGCGCTCGTCGTGCCCGCCGCCGAGGCCGGCACCGCGCTGACGGCCCACCGCGTCGATCTCGTCGACGAAGATGATGCACGGCGCGTTCTGCTTGGCCTGCTCGAACAGGTCGCGGACACGGGACGCGCCCACACCGACGAACATCTCGACGAAGTCGGAACCGGAGATCGTGTAGAACGGCACGCCCGCTTCACCGGCGACGGCTCGCGCGAGCAGCGTCTTACCGGTACCGGGCGGCCCGTAGAGCAGCACGCCCTTGGGGATCTTCGCTCCGAGTGCCTGGTAGCGCGCCGGGTTCTGCAGGAAGTCCTTGATCTCGTACAGCTCTTCGACGGCTTCGTCCGCGCCCGCCACGTCACCGAACGTGGTCTTCGGCATGTCCTTGTTCAGCTGCTTGGCCTTGGACTTGCCGAAGTTGAGGACGCGATTGCCGCCGCCCTGCGCGTTGTTCATCATCCACATGAGCAGGCCCAGCACGAGGGCCAGCGGGATGGCGAAGATGAGGATCTGCGTCAGGATGCTCTGCTGCGTCACCTTGGTGTCGAACTTGATCGGCTGCTTGTCGAGCGTCGCGGAGTTGAGCTCGTTGTAGATCTCCTGAGCCGCGTTCGCCGGGTACTGCGCGACGATCTGGTCAGTCTGGGTGCCGTTGACGTCGATCTTCTGAGTCAAGGACAGCTTGACCTGCTGTTCCTTGTCCTCGATGCTGGCTTCCTTGACGTGGTGCGCATTGATCTGTGCGTTCGCCACGGAGATCGGAGCCTGGGTGTAGCCACGATCGCTGTCGAAGATCGTGTTGTAGGCGAACAACGCCAGCAACCCTGCGACGATCCACAGCAGTGGGTTCCTGAGCACGCTCTTCCGGTTCATACGACTCGGCCCTTGCGGCCTCGACCCTCCCTGGTTGGGCGGCTCCTGTGATACCCGCCATCACGATCTTGACAACCCGTGGTGCCCGGGCCAGTCCCACCAGGGTACCGCCCGTCCGGACGATCGACCCTTGTGAGCCTCACGCAGGTCAACGGGCGATACAGCACGAGGGTTCCCGGATGGTGCCGGTTCGCGTCACCCTAGCGTGTGTCGGCGGCCACTGAAGCCACCATCTCACCGAGTCGCGTGCGCAGCGTCATCGGGTCCGCGGGCGCCACCGTCACCCATTCGCGGCCGTCGGATCCCGCTCGCGACAGGCTGAGGTAACGGCCCGTGGCGGTGTCGAACCAGCCCAGCACGCGGGACCGCTGCCGGGCTCCGAGCTGGGTACGGCTGTTCGCGGCCAGCTGACCGCCGCGCAGCCGCGGCTGGCCGGAGATGAGCGCGTACGTCTCGCGCGGGTCGACCGTCGCGCGCTCGCTCAGCGACTGGCGCTTCGCCCGTCGCCCCTTCTCCTCCGCCGCGCCGAGGCCGCCGGCCGCGACGGGCACGCGGATCGGGCGTGTGTGCAACGCCTCGTCCAGCGGGAGTGTGACGGATGCCTCGCTGCCGCGGCGGCCGCCGGGCAGCAGGTCGACGATCGTGGAGACCAGGCCGTCGGCGGGGGTCTCGCGCAGCCAGATGCCGTCGGCGTCCTGGATGGCCACCACGCCGGCGGCCCGCCCGTCACCCGCGGCGAGCAGCGCGACGGGGTGGGCCTGGAACTCGGGGATGTGCAGCGCGTCGAGCGTGATCGGCGCGCGGGCGAGCAGGTTCAGCCACTCGTCCACGGGCGGTTCGAGGCGGCCTCGGGCGTCACGGACGCCCCGCGCCTTGAGCTCGACGTCGACCCGGTGCCGCAGCGAAACGCGTTCGTCTTCAGTGGCACCGTGCGAGCGCACGCGCAGCGGGTAGGGCAGCTCGCCGAGTCCCGCGGACTCCCAGAGGAAGTCGAACGCCAACGGCGAGAAGAACTCTTGGTGCATGCGGTGGTGCTCACCCTCCAGGATCGATCTCTTGCTCAGCGTAGCGCGAGCGTGCCCCGGGCAGGAACGGCCTGAAGTGCTGAACTACCAGCAGCTCCTCAGAACGCCGCCGCGCTTTCCTGCCCCGCCGCGCCGGCCATCATCTCGCCGAGGCGGTGCCGCAGGGTCGCGGCGTCGGCCGGCGCGATGGTGATCCAGTCGCGGCCGTCGCGGCCGCGGGTGGCCTGTGTGAAGTAGCGGCCGGTCTCGGTGTCGAACCAGCTGAGCACCGGCGACCGGCTGCGCCCGCCGAGGCGGTTGCGCGCGTTGGCGCCGATCTGCCCGCCGCGCAGCCGGGGCTGGGCGTGCAGGCGGGCCAGTGCCTTGCGGTCCTCGTCCACGCTCGCGCGGCCCGAGGCGTCGACCTGGTTGCCACGGCGCTGCATGAAGTCGACGCCGGAGCTGCCCACGAGCTGCTCCAGCGGCACCGTGATCGACTTCTCCGTGCCGCGCGGGGCGCCCGGCAGGAGCGAGACGATGGCGGTGGCCAAGCCGTCGGCCGGGCACGGCTGCAGGTGCAAGCCGCGCTGGTCCTGCACGGCCAGCAGGCCCTGCTCGCCGACGAGGCCGGCGACGGCCAGCAGCGGTTCGGCGTTGGGATCGAGCAGCTGCACCGTGTCGAGGCTCGTGTCGGGCGCGGCGAGGATGCCGAAGTACTCCTCGACGTGCGGCGCGGGCCGGCCGCGGCCGTCGGCGAGATCGCGCTGGACCAGGCCGCCGAGCGTGCGCGCTCGCAGTGCGTCGCGCTCATCGACGGTGGCGCCGTGCGAACGGATCCGCAGCGGGTAGGGCAGCTCACCCAGCGCGGCCGACTCCCACAGGAAGTCCACCTCGAGCGGGGTGAGCAGCTCCGCGTTCGGCATCGACCAAACCCCCAAACCCCGTGTCACACCTTGTGTTCAGGACGTTGTGTTCAAGACATTTTCGGTGGTGCTGCGCCGTGTTCCAAACAGCCGTGTTCTAAACAGCCGCGTTCGAGACAAACGCGGGCGCGCGGCCGGAAAGGCCACGCGCCCGCGGGAAGTGCGTCAGTTGTCGTCGTCGTCCGACCAGGCACCGATCACCGGCGGAGGCGTGGCCTCGTTGGCGCCGAAGGCGTCGTCCGGGTCCGGCTCGATGAGGAAGGACGCGTGGGTGTGCTCCTGGTCCTCCTGGCCCTGGCCGCCGTGGGCACCCATGCCGCCGCCCATGCCGCCACCCATCGGGTTCATGCCCGGCGGGTTCTGGCCACCGATCGTGCCGCCGGCCGAGACCACGCCCTGCTGCTGCGCGGGCGCGGCGCCCTGGGCACTCTGGTGCTCGGCGGCCGCCGACGTGCTCTCCTCGTTCTTGCGCGCGCCACTGCGCGAGCCCTGCCCGAGCTTGCCGCCCGCGAAGCCGGCACCGCCGCCCAGCGCGCTCAGGCCGAGTGCCGAAGCGGCACCGCCACCGCCACCGCCACCGGCGGACACGGCCGGTGTGGCAGGAGCCGGGGCCGGGGCCGGAGCGGGCGCGGCACCCGCGCCGGCTCCCGCCGACGCGGCCATGCCGCCGTCGAAGCCGGACGTGCCGTAGGTGCCCGAGTTGCCGGTGACCAGAGGGCCACCCGCACCGGACGCCCCCGCGGCCGCGCCGCTGCCGGAGTGGCCCGTGTAGCCCGTGCCACCGCCGACGGCGTAGCTGCCGGCACCGAGGGTACCGGCGCCGACCGGCGCCGCGATCGTGCCGACGTTGCCGAAGTCGTTGCCGTTGAAGTGCGAGGGCGTGGGCTTCATGCCGAGCGAGTCAGGGCCGAAGCTCGGGGTCGTGTTGTCGACCTCTTTCATCGACTGCGTGTAGGCGTTGAAGAACGCGACCTGCTGGGCCTTGACGTCGTTGGCGGCGTCGGCCTGGGCCTTCTGGTCGGCGGCCAGCGCGGCGGGACCGCCGGCCAGCGCCGCGGACATGGCCTGCTTCGGGTCGTAGTCGAGCGGCGCCGGCATCTTCTTGACTTCGGCGGCGGCCGCGGCCTGCTTCGCGAGGCGGTCGGCCATCGTGTGCGCGGCGTCGGAGGCCTGCGTGCCCGAGTTGGCGATGGACACGAGCGCGCCCTGCGCACCCGCGGCACCGTCGCCGACCCACGCGTTGCCGAGCTCGGCGACCGCGTTGAACAGGTCGTCGGACGCCGTCTTCAGCTCGGTGCCGTGCTTGGTCCAGTGCTGCCCGGTGGCCTCGGCCGTGCCCGGGTCGTTGTCGGTGATCGCGCCGTTGTAGAGCTGGTGGCTCTCCTGCGCGTTCCAGTTGGGCGGGTTGGCGATCGCGCGGTCGCCGCCCATCTCGAACCCGCCGGCGCGACCGCGCGCGGAGTCGACGATGTTCTGCGAGACCGAGTTGTCGCCGAGTTGCACCGCGGACCCGCTGGCGGGCACGTTCTGCGCCGGCGGCTGCTGGCCGTTGCTGCTGTCTTGGTTTCCAGCCATGACTTCGTGATCCCCCTCGTCAGGCCTTGCGGAACGGGTCGGCCGCGGACTGGTCGAACTCGTGGTAGCGCGCCATCGCCGTGAGGATGCCCTGCTCCGCCGCCTCGTACTGGCTCAGCAGGTTCTGCAGGGCCGAGGAATAGGAGTCGCCACCGCCGTCGGCGCGCTGGACGAACTTCTCGGCCATCGCCTGGCCGACGGGGTTGGCGCCGAGCTTCGGCGGCTGCGCCAGCGAGCCCGCGCTGTTGAGCAGGGCTTCGACCGCGTCCTTGCCCGTGCGGATCTTGTTGAGCGCGGTCTGTGCGGCGTCCGGGTCGATGCCGACCTGGCCGTTGACAGCGGCGCTCTTGAACGCGTTGGCATCGGCCAAGCTGCTGTTGCCCATTGCCCTCTCTCCGTTCCCCCGCGCGAGCTCCCCGCTCGCTTGGCATAGGTCTTCGCATAGGTTAACGCACCAGGTCTGCACCTATGACGCGATCGGCGAACCCCAGGTTCCCCGCCGTGTGTGATCGCCGCAACACCGCCGGCGCGTTACCACCTCTGACACGTCCGAAAGCCCCGCGAGGTTCACCGCCGGGCTTCAGGACGTGTAGACGTGCGGGTCCAGTGTGCCGATGTAGGGCAGGTCGCGGTAGCGCTCGGCGTAGTCGAGGCCGTAACCGACGACGAACTCGTTGGGGATGTCGAAGCCGATGTACTTCACCGGCACGTCGACCTTCACGGCCTCGGGCTTGCGCAGCAGCGAGACGACCTCGAGCGACGCGGGGTTGCGGCTCGCGAGGTTCTTCAGCAGCCACGAGAGCGTGAGGCCGGAGTCGACGATGTCCTCGACGATCAGCACGTCGCGCCCCGCGATGTCGCGGTCGAGGTCCTTGAGGATGCGCACCACACCCGACGACGAGGTCGAGGAGCCGTAGGACGACACGGCCATGAACTCCAGCTGCGTCGGCACCGGCAGAGCGCGGGCGAAGTCGGTCATGAACATCACGGCACCCTTGAGCACGCCCACCAGGAGGAGATCACCCTGGCCGTTTTCGGGGTAGTCCGCGGCGATCTTGGCCGCCAGCTCCGCGATCTTGTCCTTGATCTGCTGCTCGGTGATGAGCACGGAGGCGATCTCGCCCTCGTACACGGTCATTCCCCTCGGGTGGTGGGTTCGAGTCCGGACAGCGAGAGCCTGCCACGGCACCGGCGCGCCTCCAAGTTGCCCGGCAGCCAGACGCCGCCCTGCCCGCGCCAGCGGGCCACGAGCGCGTCGACCGAGCGCAGGTGCGCGTCGGTCAGTTCCCGCACGCCCGAGCCCAGCAGCCACCTGCGGAGAACCCGTCTGCGCAGTGCCGCGGGCTCGCCCTCGAGCACCGTCACGTCCAGCCCTTCGGGCCCTCCCGCGCGGGTGAGAATCCTGTCCGCCACTGTGTCCAACGCCTCGGTGTCGTCACGCAGCTGTGCGGCCGTTCGGGCCAATGCCGCCGCGACGCCGCCGGCGAGCACCTCTTCCAGCAGCGGCAGCACTTCCGCGCGCAGGCGGACGCGGGTGAAGCGCGGATCGGCGTTGTGCGGGTCCTGCCAGGGTTCGAGGCCGAGCTCGGCGCAGGCACCGCGGGTCTGCTCGCGCGTGACGCCCAGCAGCGGCCGGCCCCACGGCGGGTCGAGCGGGCGCATGCCGGCCAGCGACCGCGGTCCGGAGCCACGGCCGAGGCCGAGCAGCACCGTTTCGGCTTGGTCGTCGAGGGTGTGGCCGAGGAGCACGAGTCCTTCTTCGCCGCCGGGCAGCGCTGCGCGCAGCGCGCGGTACCTCGCGGTGCGCGCGGCGGCTTCGGGACCGCCCTTGCCCGTGACGTGCACGGTAAGGATTTCCGCCTCGTCCACGCCGAGCTCCTTCACGGCCGCGGCGGCTCGCGCGGCGACTTCCGCGGAGCCGTCCTGAAGCCCGTGATCGACGATCAGCGCGCGCGTGCGCAGCTTCCGGTGGCGCGCGACGTACGCCGTGGCTTCCGCCAGGGCAAGGGAATCCGCCCCGCCCGAGACGGCGACGCATACCTCCGGCGGCGGCGCGTGCGTCGCGAGGAACTCCCGCACGGCCCGGCGGACCGCCGCGAGCGCGCTCACCCGTGCAGGCGCCGCACCCAGGCCGCCGGATCGCTGATCTCGGCCCGGGTCGGCAGCGTGTTCGGCGAGCGCCAGACCGCGTTGAACCCCTCCATGCCGACGGCGTTCACCACGTGCTTCGTGAACTTCGCGCCTTCTTCGTACTGGCGGATCTTCGCGTCAAGCCCGAGCAACGCGCGCAGCATGCGGTCGAAGACACCGCCGCCCTGGCGACGGGCGCTGAAACGCGAGCGGATCACCTCGACGCTGGGCACGACCCGCGGGCCGACGGCGTCCATCACGTAGTCGGCGTGGCCTTCGAGCAGGGTCGACAGGGCCAGCAGCCGATCGAAGATCGCGCGTTCCGCGGGCGACTGCAGCAGTTCCGCGATGCCGACGCCCTTGCCCCGCTGCTTGAGCGCCTCGGGCAGGCGCCCGACGAGGTCCGAAAGGCCGTCGGCGGAATGGCCCGCGATGCCGGTGACGAGGCGTTCGACCTCGTCGGCGAAGTAGTCGCGCAGCCACCGCACGGCCGTGAACTGCAGCCGGTGCGTGCACTCGTGCAGGCACACCCACAGCCGGAAGTCGGGCGCGTGCACCTTCATCGCGCGCTCTGCGGCGACGACGTTGGGCGCGACGAGCAGCAGCTGCCCTTCGCGCTCGGGGCCGCCGAAGGGGTCGTACTGGCCGAGCACGCGCGAAGCGAGGAACGACAGCACCAGCCCCGTCTGCACGCCCGCGCCCGACGCCAGGATCGGGCCGAGCGGGCCGCCCTGCGCTTCGGGCAGCGCGCGGCCTGTGAGCGCTTCGAGCCCCGACGCGGCGGAACGCACCCAGCCGGGCCGGTCGACGACCGTGCCCGGCAGCAGTGGCAGGTCCTTGCCCAGGCCCGTCAGCTCCCGCACGTGGCCCTCGGCCTCGGCCGTGAGGTCACGCAGGTCGGTGACCGCGCGCGCGGCCTCTTCCTTGGGCACCTGCGGACCACCGCGCACCAACCGCGCTCCGGTGGACGCCGCGAGGTCCCAGTCGACCATCGGCCGCCGTGGGGTCTCGGTTTCCTGGCTCACCTGTCCGACGCTACCTGCACAAGGGCACTTTGCCCGACTGAATCCGGCACCGATTCGCCTAGTTGCAGCCACACTTCCGCAGGGTGGTGGCCAGCACGTCGAGCGCGGCCTGCCCCGGGTTCTTCTCCGAGCCGTTGGACATGAACGCGAACGCGAGCACGCGGTTGTCGCTGTCGAGCACGTAGCCGGCGAGGGTGTTGACGCCGGTGAGCGTGCCCGTCTTCGCCCGGACCCAGCCCTTGCCCGCGGCCGAGTTCGGCGTCGCGTAGCGGGTGGCGAGCGTGCCGGCGGGGCTGCCGGCCACGGGCAGGCCCGCGAGCAACGGGCGCAGCTTCGGGGTGTCCGGGTTCTTGCCGTCCGGTGCCGCGGCCTCGGCGAGCACCTGCGCGAGCAGCCGCGCGGGTACCTTGTTCTGGTTGGACAGGCCGCTCGTGTCGGACAGCTGCAGGCCCGTGACGTCGAACCCGTGGTCGGCCAGCACCTTCTTCACCGACGCGGCCGCGCCGGAGAACGACGCCTCGGCGCCCGCGGTGATGGCGACCTGGCGGCCGAGAGCGTCGGCGAGGACGTTGTCGGAGATCTGCAGGAGCGCGTACGCCAGGTCCGGCAACGGCGCCGACTGCACCTGCGCGACGACCTTCGCATCGGCAGGCGCCTTCGCGGTGCCGGCGGCCTGCGCGCCGAGCTTGTCGGCGACGAGCTGGGTGAGCGTGGTCGCCGGGTTGCCCGAGCGCGGCGTCTCGTCGACCGACGGGTTGAGGCGGCCGCCGTCGGCCATCGCGGGCACGATCGGCGCGCCGTAGGTCGACGGCGCGTCGCCGGGCTCCCAGCCCGGGGCGGTGGTGGGGCCCGAGTAGGCGCTGACGTCGACCTGCACCTTCTGGACGTTCGGGTCGGCCTTCTTGATCTGGGCGACGAGGTCGTCCACGTGGGCCGCGCCGGGGTAGAGCGGCGAGTCGGTGCCGATGGGCAGCGCCGTGAGCGACGGGTCGCCACCGCCGACGATGATCACCGTGCCGGGCGACGAGCCCTGCACGACCTTGGTGACGATCCGCTTCGTCGGGTCCATCGACAGCAGCGCGGCCGACACCGTGAGGATCTTCGTGGTCGACGCCGGCGTCAGCGGAGTGGTCGAGCTGTGGTCCCACAGGACGGAGCCGTTGGCGGGGTCGATCACGCTGCCGCTGAGCTGCGAGAGCGCCGACGCTCCAGACGGTCCGGCCAGGGCGGAAGCGACGCCGTTCGCCGACGGGCCCTGGCCCGAGGTGTCAGGGCCGTGCAGCGCGAGGGTCACGGACGCGGGGTCGGGGCTGTCGCCCTTCGGCGCGTTGGGCGCCCACGGCAGGCCGAGCTTGTTGGACACCTGCGGCATCGCGGACGCGACCCCGGCCGCCGCGAGCACCAGCACCACGACGACGCCGAGGACGACGAACTTCTTCTTGCCCTTCTTGGCTTTCGGCTCTTTCGGCGGGGTGTCCCGCTGCGGCTCGCTGTGGGGCGGCTCCTGGTCGTCGTAGCCGCCGGCGAAGCCTTCGGCGGGGCGCTCGATGCCGACGGTCGACTCCGCCGGGAACTGCTCACCCGACGGTTCGATGCGCACCGGGCGGGCCTGCGTCCCCGACGCCGGGGGGACCGCGCCGCGCGGCGGCTCGGGGAGGCCGCGGGGGTTGTCGGGCTTGTCCTGGGACCAGGGGCCCTGGTTCTGGAGGCTGTCCCACTGGGGTGCGTCCCGGGGGCCTTCGGGTTCGTTGCCGCCCTGGGCGGTGTGGAAGACGTCCCAACGTTCTTCGCGTGGGGACTCGGTGTTCTGGCGCTGGGGTTCTTGGCGCTGGGGTTCTTCGCGCTTCTGCTCGTTGCGGAAGACGTCCCATTTGGACACGTCGATGTACTCGGTGCCGCTCTCGCTGTTGGCGGCGCCGCTGTCTTCGCTCGCCTCTTCCTCCGGCGGCTCCGCGGCCACGGACTCGAACATCGACCCGACGCGGCGCGGCTCTTCGCTCCGGTTCTGGTCGCCACGGTTCTGGTCGCCACGGTTCTGGTCGCCACGGTTCTCGTCGCCGCGGGTCTCGTCACTGCGGCTCTGATCACCGTCGCCCGGGCGCGCGGGTCGCTCCACCGGCACCCAGGGCACGCCGGGCGGCGGCACCCGAAGCTGCTGAGTGGCCTGGTCGGACGGCGTCTCCTGCGACCGTTCCGACGAGGACTGCTCTTTGCCCTGCTGGCTCTGTGTCTGCGGCCGCTGGCCCTCCGAGCGATCCAGCTGCAGCCCTTGCGACCACGGGCCTTGCTGTTGGCCTTGCTGACCCTGACCTTGCTGCTGGCCCCACGGCGCGTGGCCGGACTGCTGCTGACCCGGCCCCTGCTGCGTCTGCCGGCCCTGCTGGAGCTGGCCGCCCTGACTCTGCTGACCGAACAGGCCCTGCCCCGGCTGGGACTGGCTCCTCTCGCCCTGCGACTGCTGCCCCGGTGCCTGCTGGTTCTGAGACTGCTGGTTCTGGGGCTGCCGGACTCGCGGCTGCTCACCTGGCCGCGGCCCGAGCCGGTCGGCGAGGTCCTGCCGCGGCTGTCCCGGCTGCCGCATCTGCCCGGACTGCCCCGGCTGGCTCTGCGGCCCCGACTGTCCCTGCGGCCCCGACTGCGGCTGCTGTCCCTGCGGCGGCTGCTGCCCCGGCTGTCCACCTCGGTCACCAGCCGGGCGCGGCTCGACCGGAGTGTTCAGTCCCGGAATCAGTTCAGGAGCCACGTTCGGCTTGAACCACGACCCCGGCGGACGCCCGCCGGCGCCGGGTGAAGAACCGGCGGGAGGTGTGACGTTCGGCACGGCGAGCTGGTCCGTGACGGTCTGGCCGGGCTTGGGGATGGGAAAGCGCGCGGTCGCCCCACCGCCGCGCGACGACGTGTCCTCGTCACCATCGGGCCACATCGGCTGGTCGTTGTCCGACACCCACCACTCCTTCTCACCTGCCCGGAAGGGGCCAAGGTCACATGCTGCCTAGCCGACATCCACGGGACCCGGCGGCAGCGCGTAGTCCACACTAGTGACGTCAATGAGGTGATTACGGTTGCCGCCCACGACGTGTGGGATACCGAGATTCGAGAAGCAGCGAGGACGGCCGTGGAGTTCGACGTCACGATCGAAATCCCCAAGGGGGAGCGCAACAAGTACGAGGTCGACCACAAGACCGGTCGCATCAAGCTGGACCGGACCTTGTTCACGGCGACGCAGTACCCGGCGGACTACGGCTTCATCGACGACACGCTCGGCCAGGACGGCGACCCGCTCGACGTGCTCGTGCTGGTGCAGGAGCCGACGTTCCCGGGCTGCTTGATCCGCTGCCGCGCCATCGGCATGTTCCGCATGACCGACGAAAAGGGTCCGGACGACAAGGTGCTGGCCATCCCGACCAACGACCCGCGCCTTGAGCACCTGCGCGACATCCACCACCTCAACGAGTTCCACAAGCTCGAGATCCAGCACTTCTTCGAGGTCTACAAGGACCTCGAGCCGGGTAAGAGCGTCGAGGGTTCGTCGTGGGTGGGCCGCGCGGAGGCCGAGGCCGAGATTTCGCGGTCGTACCAGCGGGAGCAGGACCGGCTGGCGAAGGAAGAGGTCGAGGGTCCCGCTCACTGAGAGCGACCGAGAACGCGCGAAAGGGCCGTTCACCCCGAGCTGGGGTGAACGGCCCTTTCGTTGATCTATTTCAGTGCGCCAGCGCGAGCGCTTCCTGCTCCGAGCGCTGCTCCATCGCCGACTTGTCCGAAAGCGGCTTCTCCTTGAGCAGCCAGACCAGGGCGAACCCGACCGTCAGCACAATCCCGCCGACCAGGAACACCGTGCTCATCGAGCCGGCGAACCCGTCGAGGATCGGGCGGGCCAGCACCGGGTCGAGGTGGGCGAGGAACGAGGTGTCGTTCACGTCGACGCCGCCGTTCGCCATCTGCTGGGCGAACTCCGGGTGCTGGGCGAGCGCCGCGACGTACGACGGGGTCGCCATCGCCGAGCGCACCGCCGCCGCGATCCGGTCACCGACCGTGCCGAACAGGATCGAGAGGAACACCGCGGTCCCCGCCGTGCCGCCGATCTGGCGGAAGAACGTGGCCGACGAGGTCGCGACGCCGATGTCCTGCGGGGCGACGTCGTTGGTCGCGGCGAGCTGCAGCGTCTGCATCGAGGCGCCCAGGCCCAGGCCGATCACGAACGCGATCGCCATCACGACGCCCAGCGGCGTGGCCGCGCCGATCGTCGACAGCCCGAACAGCGCCGCCGCCATCAGCCCCAGACCAGCCACGGCGAAGACCTTGTAGCGGCCGGTCCGCGAGATCACCGCGCCGGAGCCGAGGCTCGCGACCATGATCCCGAGGGTGAGCGGCAGCATCTGCAGGCCCGCCTGCGTCGGCGTCGCGCCCTTCACGATCTGCAGGTACAGCGGCAGCGACATCATCGCGCCGAACATGCCCGCGCCCTGGATCACCGTGACGAGCGTGGCCACCCGGAACACCGGCCGGCGGAACAGCCGCAACGGCAGCAGAGCCGCGTCGCCCATCCTGCGTTCCTGCAGGATGAACAGGACGACCCCGACGAGCCCGATCGCGTACATGCCGAGCGACGCGGGCGAACCCCAGCCCCACTCGCGCCCCTGCTCGGCGACGACCAGCAGCGGCACCAGGCCCAGCGTCAGCGCTCCGGCGCCGAGGAAGTCCACACGCTGCTGCACGCGGGTGTGCGGGAGGTTCAGCACCTTGCTCACCACGACCAGCGCGGCCAGGGCAATCGGGACGTTGACCAGGAAGACCCAGCGCCAGCCCGTGACCCCCGCGAAGGAGTCCAGCCCCGCGAAGAACCCGCCGACGACCGGTCCCGCCACGCTCGAGATCCCGAACACGGCCATGAAGTAGCCCTGGTACTTGCTGCGCTCGCGCGGCGCCGTGATGTCCGTGATGATCGCCAGCGCCAGCGACATCAGCCCACCGGCGCCGAGACCCTGGAACGCGCGGAACGCGGCCAGCTCGTACATCGAGCTCGCGAACCCGCTGGCCAGCGAGCCGGCGAGGAACAGCGAGATCGCCGTGAGGTACATGGGTTTGCGCCCGAACAGGTCGGACAGCTTGCCGTAGAGCGGCGTCGAGAGCGTCGCGGTGATCAGGTAGGCCGTGGTGGCCCACGCCTGCAGGCTCTGGCCGTGCAGCTCGTCCGCGATCGTCTTCATCGCCGACGACACGATGGTCTGGTCCAGCGCGGCCAGGAACATGCCGAGCATCAGCCCGGACAGCACGGTGAGGATCTGCCGGTGCGACAGCTTGCCGGTGCCCCCTTCCGCGGTGATGGTGGCGGTCATCTTGGTACTCCCTCAAGTCCGGTCGAGCAGTTGCTTGTATCCATCAACTACTTTCAGGGTGCAACTGTTCCCGGGAAGCTTGCATGAGGCAAGTAAATAAGGTGTGACGCTGGTCGCAGGGAGTTAGAGGTGGGCCTCGAGCTGGGCGAAGTCGGCTTCACGCATGGGCCTCGCGTGGCCCGGCCGGGGGCTTCGGGGCTCGCTCCTCAGCGCCGCGGGCACCTCGGCAAGCCCAAGCCGCAGCGCCACGGCGATGCGGTGGTTGCCGTCGAGGACTCCGAGCTCCTCGTTGAACCCCAGCCTGAGCGGCGTCGGAATCCCCCGCCGCGCGATATCCCCGGTCAACTCGTCCAGGCGGCGCGGGGTGTCGACCAACGCGGACCCGACCAGCTCCCGGTCGACGGCGCAGTACCGCACGACGAGCTCGGTCGGCAGCAACAGAGGCGGCATCGGCTCATCATCGCGCGCAGCCGGCCAACGCCCCGATCGCGACGGCTCCGCTCTCGGGCGCCGGCTGGTCCGTTCGCCACGCGAAAGGTCCCCTCGCGACGCCGACACAGAACGAACGGTCCCCTCACCCCGCCCGCTCAGCGCGACCGGTCAACCCGCCCCACCAACACGCCACCAACGGTCCCCTCGCACCGGTACCTCAGCACGAGTGGACCCCTGCGCCCACGCGCCCCGACACGAGCCAGTCCTCTCATGCACCGGCGCGACCGGCCCGCTCAGGCAGGAGAACCCGCACGAAAGCACCGTTCGCGCCATGTTGGCGCCGCGAAGGGACCTATCGCGCAACCGCTGGCATCGCGAAGGTCCCACTCACACCGCCGACACCGAACCACCAGCCCTCCTTGCCAATCACTCCCTGCGCGAAGGGTCCCCTCGCGCAAGCGTGGAGTGTGGAAGGCCCTCTCGCGCCAAGCGCGCGGCGCGAAGGATCCCCTCCCTCCACGCCTAGCCCTCGCGCGAGAGGCCCACTCGCACCAGGCCCACACCAAGAGCGGTTCTCTCGTGACGTCGGCTCCGCACGAAAGGCCCACTCGCACCGGCGGCACAGCCCAAAGGTCCCCTCGCGCGGAAGGCTTGGCGCAAACGGTCCCCCCGCCACGCCGACACCCGCACCAACGATCCACCCACGCCACGTCCGCAGTGCGAAAGGCACTCTCGCACCTAGTACGCAGCGCGAAAGGTCCCATCGCACCACCGGCACGGCACCAGAGGACCCCTCGCACCGAACCAACAGCGCAAAAGGTCCCCCCGCACCAACCACCATTGCGCGAGGGGACCATTCGCTCAGCGAAAGCAGCGTCAGGCGACGTAACCCGGAATCGGGAACGGCGTCAGAAACTCCCGGATCTCAGCAGCGATCCGGTCCAACTCCGCCTCCGGAGAAGAAGAAGCAGCTGCCGCGACCACCGTGCGGTCGATCCACTCCGCCACCTGCACCTGGTGCTCCGGCAGCAACCCCCGCGTCGTGATGGCCGAGGTGCCCAGCCGGATGCCCGACGGGTCGAACGGCTTGCGCGGGTCGAACGGCACCGTGTTGTAGTTCAGCTCGATCCCGGCGCGGTCCAGGGCCTGAGCGGCAGGCTTGCCGGCCACGTTCTTGTTCGTCAGGTCGATCAGCAGCAGGTGGTTGTCCGTGCCGCCGGAAACGAGGTCGTAGCCGCGGTCGAGCAAGGCCGAAGCCAACGCAGCGGCGTTCGCCACGATCGTCTGCGCGTAAGTAGCGAACGAGGGCTGCTGCGCCTCCCCCAGCGCAACGGCGATGGCCGCCGTCGTGTGGTTGTGGGGGCCGCCCTGCAGACCGGGGAACACGGCCTTGTCGATCGCCTTGGCGTGAGCAGCGTCCGACATGATCATCGCACCACGCGGGCCGCGCAGGGTTTTGTGCGTGGTGGTCGTAATAACACCGGCGTGGCCCACCGGCGACGGGTGCGCCCCGCCCGCGATGAGGCCGGCGATGTGGGCGATGTCGGCCACCAGGACGGCGTCGACCTCGCGCGCGATTTCCGCGAAGCGCGGGAAGTCGATCGTCCGCGGAATGGCCGTGCCACCACAGAAAATCAGCTTCGGCCGGTGCTCCAGAGCCAGGTCGCGCACCTGGTCGAAGTCGACGCGGCCGGTTTCCTTGCGCACGCCGTAGCGGACCGGGTTGAACCACTTGCCCGTCGCGGACACGGACCAGCCGTGAGTCAGGTGGCCACCGTCGGGCAGGGCCATGCCGAGCACGGTGTCGCCGGGCTGGGCGAAGGCCAGGTACACGGCAAGGTTGGCCGGGGAGCCGGAGTACGGCTGCACGTTGGCATGGTCCACGCCGAACACGGCCTTCGCGCGCTCGATCGCCAGGTTCTCGATGGGGTCGATGAACTGCTGGCCCTCGTAGTAGCGCTTGCCGGCGTAGCCCTCGGAGTACTTGTTGGTGAGCACGGTGCCGGTGGCCTCGAGCACCGCGCGCGAGACGTAGTTCTCCGACGCGATCAGGCGGATCTTGTCGTGCTGGCGCTTCGCTTCGTCCTCGACGAGCCCGGCGATCTGCGGGTCGGCGGCGGCGAGCGTGGAAAGGGCGGGCTGATGTGTCATCACGTCTCCGGCTCTAAACCGGCCGGGCACCCAGGCGCGCGGTGCCGGCCTCGTCGTCGCTTCCCGGTGGTGCTCCACCTCTGATGGCGCCAGTCGCAGCTGTGTGCCGGAGTTTAGTGCACGTCAGACGGGCTTGGAGCCCTCCCGGTGCCGTCGCGCGAGGTCCTGGTAGATCCCGGCGTTGTGCTCCACCCACATCCGCGCCGAGTCGGTGAGCGGCACGAACTTCTTGGCCGGGCTGCCCATCGCGATCACTTCTTCGGGCACCTCCGTGCCGGGCGTCACCGTCGAGCCCGCGGCGATCAGCGACCGCGCTCCGATCACGGACCTGTCGAGCACCGTCGACCCGTTGCCGATCAGCGCCTGTTCGCCGATCGTGCAGTCGTGGACCAGGCACTGGTGCCCGACGGTCACGTTCTTCCCGATCTCCGTCAGCGTGCCCCCGCAGTGGATCACCGAGTTGTCCTGCACGTTCGCACCCTCGCGGATCACGATCGGCCCGAAGTCGGCGCGGATCACGGCGCCGTACCAAACCGATGCGTCCTTCTCGACGGTCACGTCGCCGATCAGGGTGGCGGTGGGGGCGATCCAGGCGTCCGGGTGGACCTGCGGGCTGGCGCCCTCGAAGGAGAACAGAGGCATGCCAGCACCCTAAGCGGCGTCAGCGATAACCGGCGAAGCAGAGCGCCTCGACGTCGCCGCGCAGGCTCTCGACCGGCCGCGGCCGCACCCGCTGCTGCACCACGGCGCCGAGCAGGTAGCTGAGCAGCGCGCGGGCGCGCGCCCGCGGGTCGTCGACGTCGAGCGGCGCCAGCAGCTCCGCGAACAGCTCGGTGATCGACGTCAGCATCGCGTCGATCGCCTGCGGGTGCTGCGCGCGCCCGGCCGCGATCCAGTACTCGAACCACAGGAACGCGCCGTTGGGCCGCTCCGCGAACTCCGCCAGGTACGCCTTGGTCACCTCGAACAGGCGCTCGCGCGGGTCGGCGAACTTCTCCCCGACGGCGCGCAGGTCCGTGGCGAACGTGGTGATGTGGGCGGCCATCGCGCGGTCGATGAGCACGTCGATATCCGCGAAGTAGTAGTGGATCGCGCTCTTCGTGAGCGGGCCCGCGTCGGCGATCGCGCGTACTGTGCACCCGGCGAGCCCGTCTCTGGCGAGCACGACTCGTGCGGCCTCGACGATCTGCTCCTGCTTCTGCAGCTGGTTGGGCGACAGCTGGGCGCTGCGGCCGGGTACGGCGGTCACGGTGATCCTCGTTACGTTATTCAGGACGACAGGCCCGAATCCTAGGGCAGACGTCCCATCGTGCCCTCTCGGGTGAAAAAGCGGATTGGCCACCCCGGTCCGCACAGCGGACAATGCCCGGCATGGTGATCTCAGGGGACAAGGGGCTCAGCGAGGCGGCGCGCCGCCAGCTGGAGAAGGAAATAGCCGATCTGCGCGCACAACGAGCGGCGCTCGCACCGCAGCTCGGCGAGCAGGAACGCACAGGGGACGCGGCCGACCAGGCCGACGTGATCGACCGGGCCGAGGCCGCCGCGCGGCTGGAGCGCCAGATCTCCGACGTCGCCGCCAAGCTCGAACACGGCGCCTACAACAGCAATCTGCTCCCCGACGGCACGCGCGTCTCGCTGCGCTTCGCCGACGGTGACGAGGAAGTGCTCAACGTCGTCACCATCCCAGGCGAGGACGTCGACTCGCTGACTTCGGACAGCCCGCTGGGTCTCGCCCTGGTCGGCGCCAAGGCCGGCGACAAGATCACCTACCGCACCCCGCGCGGCGAAGCCTCCGCCACGGTGATCGAGCTGACCCCGCCGGAGGACTGACCACTTCGGACACCACGGATCGGGCTGCCGGGCATCACGCCTCGGCAGCCCGATCCGTCTTTTTATGCGGCTCTCAGCGACGCTGATCGAGCGTCTCCGGTTTGTAGGCGTAGATCAGGCCCTGGTCGGCGATGACGTGCCAGTCGGTGTCGCAGACGCGGTCGGTGCGGTGCTCCTGGCCGGCGGGCCACCAGTCGGCCGACAGGGTCGCGCGGGTCGCCGCCGCGGGACCCTTGACGCACGTCGCGGGCAAGCCCGAGGCACCCGGGGTGTAGCGCAGGATCCGTTCGGACCCGGTGGTGCGGATGACCTCCGTGACGGCCGTCGCGTCGTCGGGGATCCAGGACGGCAGGCGCGCGTCGGTGTCGGCCTTGCCGATGGCGCCGGTGTCGTACGAGACGTTCTTGACGTGCTCCGGCCCGTCCGGCGCACACGCGGTGACGGTCGCCAGTGCCGCCGCGATCGCCGCGAACCAGATCGCGGTTTTCCCGATTTCGTTCATGCCACCGAGTCAATCCGGGCCCCGGAGGACCGGCATCGGCTTTCCGGTCCGAAGCCACAGGCCGGATGGCCGAGTCAGGCGGCCCCGGCGCGTGATCCACGTCGCGCTCCGCGAGCGGAAGTCATGCAACGGCTCTCGTCGGGCCGTTTCATGGGGCGTCCCCCACCAGTCTCCACTGTGGATAGTGAGGTCCACCGGCACCGGCGACACCACTGGACACGGCCGGCTCGACGGACCACCAGAAGGCAGCCAGTGTGTCGACGCCGTGGATCAGCACGGCCTGCTTGAGCAACGCACTGCGCCGCGGCCCGCCGCGTACCAGCAGCAGGTTGAACCCGAGGACCAGCGTCCGGATGTCGAACATCCGCGCCGGGTAGACGAACGTCTTGTCGTCGTCCATCGCGCTGCCCAGCTGCTTCGCCATCTCCTCCGGCGCGACCAAACCGGGGGCGCCGTTGAAGATGCGGATGAGGGACAGCACCGTGGCCGTAGCCCGCCTGATCGCCATGTCGGGCCTTCGGAATCGTGCACTGAGAACCGCTCGAGCGATCCGCGCGGGGCTTACCGGGCTTGATCAGCTTCATTTTGCGGCTTTACGCCCCATTCGCGCGTCGACGTGCTAGACAAGCCGGATGCCGAGAACCTTTGCCTTCCAGGAGATCCGGTGAACGACGATGTGTCCCGGAACCTCGTCGTCTTCCGGATCAAAGGCTTCGCCGAGCCGGTGCTGGCCGACGCGCCCACGAAGGCCGACGACGCCGTCGAGCAGGCTTGGGCGAGCGTTCGGCAGCAGCACAAGGTGCGCGCGTCCGCGGTTTCGGCGGTGTACAGCGAATGGCAGCCCTCCGCGGCTGATCAGAAGTTCATGGCCAAGCAGTTCCGGAAGGCCGAGTGCACCTACAGTTTCGCCCGGCCCGCTCCCGATGACTGGGAGCGAGCGTTCGCCGAAGCACGGTCCGTGATGGCTGAAACGCACGAAGCACGGCAGCAGGAGAACGCCGAGGAACTATTGCCGGTGTTGTGGAGTGCGTCCTCGCCTCGCGCCGGGTTGCTCGACACACTGCCGCACCAGCCGTTGGTGCCCGGCCGGCTGTCGGTCGCGCTCGCGGTGGTGGCGCGGACCCCGCAGGGCAAGATCGGGATGCGGCACGTCACCCGGCACCAGCACGAGGAGATGGGCGCACCGCCGCTCGAGAAGCTGTTCGACGTCGGGTACGGCGCCCTGGCCCGCGGCCTGAAGTTCGAGGTCCGCCGTTCGGGCAAGGAGGTGCTGGTGTCGGTCGCCAGGGACAACCTGATGGCGGCCTCCGCGCTCGCCCTGCCCGACCTGCACGCCCAGCTGTCCCGGCACCTCGGTGCGGGCGACCTGCTCGTCGGCCTGACCTGCCCGGACGAGATGTTCGTCGCCAGGGAGGGAAGCGGCTTGGCGGACACCATCCGGGAGCAGGTGCTCGGTTCGCCGTACGAGACCACGGAGCTGGTCCCGTCGGTGCTGCGGCTCGGCCCCGGCGGGCTGGAGCTACTCGCCGAACGGGGCGCCGGGGCAGGTCCGCACAGCTGAGAGTGCGGCGCCGTCACGAGAGATCAGGTGTCCCCTTGACGGGTGAACTTGGCGATCAACAAGACAAGGCGTCTTAGACACTCATTACAAAAATCAGGGCCCATCCGAGGTGTCTCGGATGGGCCCTGACCTGCGGAGCCGCCTAGGGGAATCGAACCCCTGACCTATTCATTACGAGTGAATCGCTCTGGCCGACTGAGCTAAGGCGGCATGCCGGGTGGCTAGCGCCGTCCGACGGGAACAAGTGTAGCGGAGGCCGTGGGCGTCACCTTGCGGGGGCCGCGTCGTTAGGGTCCTATGACCTCGGTCTCACTCCCCGATCGGCCTACCCGGAGGACTCGGCACATGCGGCGAAGACTGCCCCGCACGGTGGCCCTGCCCGCGGCAGCGGCGTTGCTGCTGCTCATCGCCGCGCCGGCGAGCGCCCAGGAGATCCCGACGACGCCGATCCCGCAGCCGGCGAACCCGTCGCAGCCCCCGGCGTCCGCGCCGATCGGGCCGCAGCCGCTCGGCCACGCGGTGGGCGACGCGGGCACGGCGCTGGGCGTGCTGCGCCTGCTGCCGAACTCCGTGCCGACGTCGACGATCCTGCCCGGCTTCGGGCAGACGCTGCCGAAGCAGTCTGCGCTGGAGGCCGGGATGGGCCTGTCGAGCGCGTCAGCGAACTCCGAGGCGTACCTGGCGTACGAGAAGTCGATCGCGCAGGCGTCACCGTTCGGGGTGGCTGTGGGGGGCCAGGCACCGCAGACGCCGGGCTCCGTGGTGCAGACCGCGCTGCCGGACAACCCGCAGCCGCTGTCCGGCGGGCTCAACGCGCCGTCGAACCCGCTGCTGAACATCGGCGTGCTGAACGGCACCGCGCACGCCCGCTGGAGTGACTCGCTGGGCCCGTGCGTGGGCACGATCGCCGACGCGAGCACGTCGGTGGCGAGCCTTTCGCTGCTGAACGTGATCCCGTCGCTGCCGCAGATCCCGTTGCTGGGCCAGGGTGGACTGAACCTGCCGCAGGGCACGCAGCTCGCGCAGGGCTTCGACCCGGCCAAGGGCCTGCAGAGCCTCGGCGGCCTCCTGTCGGGCGGCGGCCAGACCGCGGCCAACGGCACCGGTTCGCTGCTGAGCCTGCCGAACACGCTGTCGTCGCGTTCGCAGGTGAAGCTCGTGGACATCCCGGGGTCGAAGAACAAGGCGGTGCAGTCGACCTCGACGCTGCAGGCCGCCGACATCGACATCCTCAAGGGCACGCCGCTGGAGCTGTCGATCAAGGCCGCCAGCCAGCCGACGCTCACGGTCACCTCGACCGGCGACGAGAAGACCTCGAAGGTCGACTACACCGCGCCCGTACTGACCATCGAGGCCGGCGGCAAGACCCTGTACACGCTCGACGCGGCGCACCCGACCAAGGACATCCCGATCGGCCTGCCGCTCGCGGGCCTGAGCGACAAATTCGGGCAGCTCAACTCGATCCCCGTGGTCGGCGGCCTCGTGTCCACGCTGACGAAGGGCATCCAGCAGGTCGGCGACACCGCGGGCACCGTCCTCGACCTCGGCGTCCTCCGGCTGTCGATCGCCGGTCTGGACCAGAAAGGCTCCGTCGCGACGACGCCGTACAAGGGCTACCAGCTCGGCGCCTCGGCGCGGCTGTTCGACCTCCAGGTGCTCCCGACGAAGAACCTGAAAACCCTGCTCCCCGCCGGCGCCGGCGACAACCTCCCGTCGTCCCTGGCGCAGCTGTCCCTTGGCGAACAGGTCGCCCGCGCCTACGCCCCCACCGGCGGCGTCGTCTGCGGCACGGCCACCACACCCCCGCCCGCGGCCGGCGGCCCGGCACCCAAGGGCCCGATCAAGAACCTCGCGTACACGGGCACGGCGTACGACACCGTGCCGCTCTTCTGGGCGGGTACGGCGATGCTGCTGCTCGGCGTCGTGATGGTCGCGGCTTTCCCCAACCGCCGCCGGATCGCCGCGCCGGTGAAGCTCCACTCCGACGACGCTCCGCGCAAACCGTCACCACATCCGCGCGACTGATCCCCGGGGGTTCGTGAGAACGGCCCGATCACCTTTAGTGGGTGACCGGGCCGTTGTCGTTTGCTGAGCAGTCAGCCCTGGCGCAGCGTCGTCACCATGGCTTCCACGGCGATGCGCGGCTTGACGTTCAGCTCGATCGCCTCGCGGCATTCGAGGACGGCTTCCAGGCGGCGCAGCGTGGATTCCGGCGTCCAGGCCCCGGCGGCGGCGCGGATGTCGTCGGCGTGGTCCGGGTGGTTGAGGGTCGCGCCGGAGTGGGTGGTGGTGACGAGGACGTCGCGGTAGAAGCCGGCGAGGTCGACGAGCGCGAGGTCGAGCGTGTCGCGCTGGGTGCGGGTCGCGCGGGACTTCTGGCGTTTTTCGAGCTGCTTCACGGCGGCCTCGGCGGCGCGCTTGGCACCGGCGACGCCCTTGCCGATGCCGTCGCCGCCCATGGCGGTGCGCAGCTCGGAGCGTTCGTTCTCGTCGCGGGCCTTGCTCTCCTCGCCGGCGTCGGCTTCCGCGGCGCTGATCAGCTGGTCGGCGCTGGTGAAGACGTCGGCGGGGCGGCGCAGGCCGGTCGGGATCCGCAGCACGGTGGCGCGGCGCTGGCGCGCGGAGTCGTCCGTGGCGAGCCGGCGCGCGCGGCCGACGTGGCCGCCGCAGACCGACGCGGCCCACTGCGCGAGCTCGGGATCGACACCGTCGCGCGCGATCAGCACCTGCGCGATGGCCTCGGGCGGCGGCGTCCGCAGCGTCACCACACGGCAGCGCGAGCGGATGGTCACCGACACGTCGTCCGGGTGGTCCGACGGCGCGCACAGCAGGAACACCGTGCGCCCCGGCGGCTCCTCGACGGCCTTGAGCAACGCGTTGGACGCGCCCTCCGTGAGCCGGTCGGCGTCCTCGATGATCACGATCTGCCAATCGCCCGTGGTCGGGCGCCGCGCGGCGGCCTGCACCAGCGCGCGCATCTCCGCGACCGAGATCGACAGGCCTTCGGGCACCACGAGCCGGACGTCGGCGTGAGTGCCCGCCATCGTCGTGCGGCAGCCGGGGCACGCGCCGCAGCCTGTGCCGGTGCTGCACTGCAACGCGGCCGCGAACGTGCGCGCCGCGACCGAACGGCCGGACCCCGGTGGGCCCGTGATCAGCCACGCGTGCGTCATCGCACCCGGCGGAGCAGGCTCCCCCGCCACGATCTTCGCGGCCGCCGTCGAAGCCGACGACAACGTTTCGACCGCCGGCTCCTGGCCCACGAGCTCGGCCCAGACGCCGATCGGCCCGGTCACTTGGCGTCCACTTCGGACACTTCCTGCGCGGGCGCGAGCTCGGCTTCCGCGACGGCACCTTCGACGACGTCGGCCGTCGCCACCGCGTGGGTGCTGTGGTCCAGCTCCGGACGCTCGGCCGGCTCCAACGGCGCGAGCCCGGACAGGCGGCCGACGAACACCGCGAGCACGGCCGTGCGGACGCGTGCGGCGACCTCGTCGTCGGTGCCGTCGGCATCGACGACCACGTAGCGGTCGGGGTCGGCCGCGGCCATCTCGGCGAGCAGGTGCTGCACGCGCCACTGGTCGTTCACCGACACCGACGAGTTCTGGTCGCGCTGCCCCGGCTCGGCGTCGAGCAGCACCGTGAGGTCGGGGCGCAGCTTGCCCGTCGCCCAGTCGGCCAGGCCCTCGAGCTCACCGACGTCGAGGCCGGCGATCGTGCACAGGTGGGCGAGCGGCGAGTCGACAAAGCGCTCCATGACCACCACGGACCCGGCGTCGAGTGCCGGCTGGATCTCGCGTTCGACCAGCTCCGCGCGCACGGCCGCGGCGACAAGCGCCTGGGCCCGCGCGCCCGTGAGCGACGCGTCGGAGATCAGCGAACGGAATCGCCGCTCGTCGAGCGCGGGATCGGCGGCGAGCACCACGGGCCGGGTGCCGGTGCCGAGCCAACGCGAAAGGCGCGCGGCCTGGCTGGCCGTGTTGATGGCCGTGGTGCCTTCAAGTGCGATGAGGAAACCGTTCACGCGCCGGGGCGCGCGGCGCAGGGCATTGCGCAGGTCGGTGAGGATCTTCTCGCTGCGGCGATCGTCCATCTGCCGGTAGGCGATCACGCCGAGCAGCACCGCGAGCAGGCCGCCGCCGATCATCACCGGGCGCGTGCCGTCGATGGTGACGGGGCTGCCCCACACGTTGATCTGGTGCGGCCGGACCAGGCCGATCAACGCCGGCGTGACGATCGTCGAGCCGAACAGCACGATCTTCAGCATCGACTGGTAGATCGCGTTGACCCGGCCGCGGATCGCGTCTTCGACCCGCGAGCCGATGATCGTGACGCCGGTGAGGAACGCGATGCCGGCGCAGAAGCCGGTGAGCGCCACGGCGATCACGGAGATCGCGAGGTGCGGCGACAACGCGATGATCACCAGCGAGAGCCCGGCCACGACGATCGAGATGCCGAACAGCCGGTCGTGCGGCAGCCGCCGCGCGAGTTTGGGCGCGAGGGCCATACCTGTGGCGAGGCCGAGGAACACGGCCAGCACCAGCAGGTTGAACGCCGCGTCGCCCGCGAGCAGCGACGACGAGTACGGCTTGGCCGACGCCACCACCGCCCCGCCCGCGGCGAACGCTCCGAACGCACCGATCAGCAGCCCGCGCACCAAGGGCGTGCTCCTCACGAAGCGCAGGCCGTCGCGCACCATGTCGCCGAAGCCGAACTTCTCTTCGTCGGCGTTCTTGACCTTCTGGTCGGGCAGCTTGTGGACGTCGCGCAGCGAGAGCTCGGGAATCCGCGTGGCGATGAGGATGCCGCTGGTCAGGTAGAGCAGGCCGTTGATGACGACGACGATCTTCGCGATGTAGAGGTCGGCCGTCGAGCCCTGGAACAGGTGGAACGTGGTGTTCGCGCCCAGGATGAGGGCGTTGGCGCCGGCGGCGGTGATCACGGCGAGGCCGTAGGTCATCACGAGGCCGAGTTGGTTGGCCGTCTCGACCTGGTCCGGGCGGCGCAGCAGGTTGGGCACCGCCGCGTCCTTCGACGGGATCCACATGATCGAGCAGCAGCCGACCAGGAAGTTCGCGACGAACAGCCACCACGGCGCGCCGACGATGGCGATCGACAGCAGGAAACCGCAGCGCAGGAAGTCGCAGACGACCATCACCTTGCGGCGGTCGAAGCGGTCGGCGAGGATGCCGCCGATCGGCGCGAACAGCAGGCCGGGCAACAGGTTCGTGAGCACCACGCCGACGAACGCGAAATTCTGCGCGGTGTAGTTGCTGAGCAGTTTCGTGCTCAGGCTCGTGAGAGCCAGCAGGTTCAACCAGTCGGCGACACTGCACAGGTACGTGACGCCCCACAGCCGACGGAATGGTCTGATCGCCAGCACCCGACGGACGCGGTGGATCGTGGACGCCTCGGCACTCGCCGAACCGTCCGATCCGGCGCCGGGTACCGACCGCACGCCTTCGCTGATACGCCCACCCCACTCGTCACGGCGGCGTCGGGAAACCCAGTTTCGGATCCCCCGACCGTGTCGTCAGGGTAGCCCGATCGCCGATCCGGACACGGCACCGGCCCGGGTGTGGCGGCGGTGGAGCGACGTCAGCTGAACAGGCCCGTCACACTGCTGACCAGGCTCGACACCATGTACAGCGCGATCACGACGAACACGACGAGCAGCACGACCGCGAGGATCACACCCGCCGCGCTCGTCGACGGACGGCCCAGGTTCGGCATCCCGATGTTCGGCAGACCGCGCCTTTTGGCCTGCCGTTCGGCTAGTTCGGCCTCGATGTCGTCGTCGGCGACCTCGGCTTTCGCCTTCGGCCGGGGCCGCGGCACCCGCTTGAGCAGCTGCGGCGCACGCGTGGGCCACGTCCGCTGCCGCGGCAGCAACCCGAGCGGCACACCGTCGGGCTTCTCCTCGGCCGGCTGGATCGGCTGCGGCGTACGCGCGGCCTCCTCCCGCAGCGCGGCCTCGACCATCCGCTTCACGGCTTCGGGGTCGTGCTGCACGGGCCGCGCGGTCGGCAACGGCCGCGCCTCGTCGACCGCGGGCGCCGCCTCGGCCGCCGTGACCAGCCCGGCGAGCGGATCGGCGAACCGCTCCCCGCCGATGCTGCCGTCCAACGTCCCATCGCGCTCCGGCAGCGGGGCGCTGCGGGCGTTGATGCCGGGGGCGCTTTGCGTGCCTTGGGGGGCATTGAAGAAAGGAGCCCCACCGCTCGTGCTCATGGTGACCACCTCACTACGGAATGTCCTCGCCTTCCAGTGTCGGCGACACTACCGGCTCCCGCATCCGCCCAATGGCCGCAGAGACGCTCGCGCCCACGCCGCCGACCGGACGGTCCCGCAGCAGTTTGCAGGCCACGGCCACCCCGGTCGACCGCCGAAAGCGACGTCCAGGGGTGATACCGGTCACGAGATCGGGCACTCTTCGTAATCGATCGTGGCCGGCGCCCTGAGGCCCGGCGGGCCATTTCACGCGCGACGGCGGTCGGCAGCGCCGGTTCGGCCGACGATGGGGCCGGGCTCACCCGCCTGGCGACCCGCTCCGCGACAGTCCGCGGCGCCAGTTCGGCCAGCGATGGAGCCGAGGCTCACCCGCCCGGCGAGCCATTTTCGGCGCGACGGCAGTCGACCCCTCCGTCACGGCCGGCAATCAGGCCGCGCTGACCCGCCTGGCGAACCCCGCTCCACGACAGTCCGCGCCGCCGGTTCCGGCGATCAGGCCGCGCTCAGCCGCCCGGCGAACCCGCCTCCGCGAGGCTCTGCGGCGCCGGTTCAGTTGGATGCCTTGCCCGCCCGCGCGCCGGCACGGCGAAATCCGCCGGGCCAGTACCAGCGAGCCGAGCGCGAAGCACAAGCCAAGCGCCGCTGCGGCGCGCGCTCGGCTCCAGCGGCTCAAACCGCAAGGCGCCCTCAACGCACGTCCCACGTACCTCCGTTCCCGGTCTCCGAATGCCCAGGTCGGGCGTCGTGTCGGTCAGGCATGGTTGCGCACCGCTTCGACGATCCACGCCTCCGCCGTGCTGCGAGTGGCCGGTTGCCAGGTCATGAGCCAGCCGCCGTCGGGGCGGGGGGCGGCGCGGAACTGGTAGCGGCCCTGGTCGTTGTCGACGAGGCCGAAGGCGCCGTGCGGGTACTCGGCGAGGACGGCGTCGCGGACGGCCAGGTCGACGAGGACCGTGCCGAGGCGCGGGCGGGCGACCGCGGCGCGGATGACGTCGAGCGAGCCCCACGCGGCGCGCGGGACGAGGCCACTGCGGTCGGTCTCGATGCGGACGGCCGGCCCCGGCCCCGGCGGACGGTCCGGCAACCCGTCGAACACCCAGCCCGGCAGGGCGCTGAGCAGACCGGAACGCAGCCGCGCGCGACGGCCCAGCTTGCTCATCACCGTGGTGTAGTCCTCGTCGCCGAAGAAGCGGACCTCCCACGGCTCCGGGCGCGCCGGGAAGACACCGGTCACCACGCCGCGGATGAAACCGCCCCGCAGCACGCGGTAGAGCCCGACGGCCTCCGGCGTCACCTCGCCCTCGGGCACCAGGCCGAGCTCGGACATGCCCGCCACGAACCGCGTGTACTGCTCGATCTCCTCGATCAACGCCGGCACCAGCGTGGGCCCGAACGACTGCCGCACCTGGTCGGCCAGGCTCAGCTCCTCCGACTCCGAAGAACCGGAAGAACCCGACGAGCCCGAAGACCCCTCAGCACCGCCGGCCCCGGAAGCTCCCGAGTCACCCCGCGACCCGGACTCGCCCGAACGACCCGAGCCATCGCGAGAACTCCCGCCGCCGCCAGGTCCCGAGGCGCCCCGAGAGTCCCAGGCGCCAGACTGCCCCGGCCCCTCCGAACCCCGACCACCCGAACTACCGGACGAACCCGAGCCGCCCTGAGACTCCGAGCCGCGAAAGAAGCCCACACCTCCATCGGCACTCGAGCCTCCCCGAGCGCCCGATCCACCGGAGCCTGAACCTGAAGAGGCCTCCTCATCGCCACCGGGACCAGAACTGGGCGAAGGGCCCCGGCCACCGAAGGGACCACCGGAGCCCAGAGAACCCGCGCCCCGAGGGCCCGAGCCCCGAGAACCCGACCCCGGAGACCCCGAACCATCACGGGACCCCGAGCCACGAGGACCCCGGCCCCCAGGCGGCCCGGAACCGCGGGAACCAGAACCACCCACCCCCTCCAGCACCGGCGGCACCGTGAACTGCGGGTCGTAGAACTCCATCACCGACGGCCGCTCCGGTACCTCGGCCCGGAGCGGCGCGATGACTTCGTCGATGACGTCGAAGACTGCGGTCGCTGAACTCACCCTTGCATTGAACACCCTGGCACCGACAATTTTTCGAACTTTTGTTCGACTCGCCGGGACGTTGCGCCGAACGGTCGGTCAGCGGGCCGGAACCGGGGCCGCCCGCATGGTCGGTGCCAGGAAGTACACCGCCACCACCAGCGCCCCGACCACGCCCAGAGTCCAGTGCAGCCCGATGCCGCCGGCCAGGGCACCGACGAGGACCGGGCCGACGAGGAAGCCGAAGTAGCCGCACGCCGCCACGGCCGCGATCGCGCGGCCCGGCGCAAGGGGCTGCTTACGGCCGGCCGCGCTCCACGCCAGGGGCACCATGCCCGAGACGCCGAGCCCCACCACGGCGAACCCGGCGACCGCGAACCCCGGCACCGGCACCGCCACCACCAGCAAGAACCCGACCACAGTCACCAAGGTCACCACCCGCATGAAAGGCACCACGCCGAACCGCGCCACCAGCCGGTCGGCCACCACCCGCACCGCGATCATCGTGATCGAGAACGCGAAGTACCCCAGCGATGCCAACGCAGCCGACGCGACCGTGACCTCCCGCAGGTAAACCGCGCTCCAGTCGTTCACCGTCCCCTCGGCCACGAACCCGCAGAACGCGATCACCCCGAGCGGGATCAGCGCCTTGCCCGGCAGCGCGAACGCCGCGTCGCCCTGGCCGCGGTCGGCGCCCGGCAGGAAGCGCGTCGACGCCGCCAGCGCGACCACCAGCAGCACCACGCCCGTCACGGTGAAGTGCACCCCGATCGGCACGCGCTCCAGCAGCGCCCCGGCGCCGGAACCCAGCAGCCCGCCGATGTTCCAGAACGCGTGGAACCCGGCGAAGATCGGCCGCCCGTACGCCTCCTCGACGCGCGCGGCGTGGGCGTTCATCGACACGTCGAGCAGGCTGTTGCCCATCCCGAGCACCACGAGCGCACCCACGAAAGCGACCAGGTTCGTTGCCAGCGCGGCCAGCGGCAGGCCCGCGCACAGCACCGTGGCGCCGACCACGACACCCCGACGGCTGCCGATCTTCGTGAGCAACGGCCCGGCCGCCACCAGCGCCACCACAGACCCCGCCGCGAGGCCGAACAGGCCGATCGCCAGCTGTCCCGCGCTCAGTCCCGCGTGGGCCCGGGCCGCCGGGATTCGCGCGGCCCACGTGGCGAACGCCGCCCCGCACACCGCGAACACCACCGAAACCGCCGCCCGCGCACGCCGCGTCTCCTGCATCGAATACGTCCCCCAGACGCGAAGAAGGGACCACCCGAAACGTCTCGGGTGGCCCCGACGGAAACTCCGCCTGCTACTTGGCCTTCGCAGTGCTCGCCTTCTTCGCGGGCGCCTTCTTGGCCGTCGTCGACTTCGCCGCGGCGGCCGACTTCGTGGCCGAAGCCGACTTCGCCGCCGTCGACTTCGCCGGCGCCTTGCGCGTCGTCGTGGTGCGGCGCTTCGGGGCCGGGCCCTTCGCCCGCTTCTCCGCCAGCAGCTCCGCGCCACGCTCGGCCGTCAGCTCCTCGATGCTGTCGGACTTCCGCAGCGTCGCGTTGTATTCGCCGTCGGTGACGTACGGGCCGAAGCGCCCGTCCTTGACCACCATCGGCTTGCCCGACACGGGGTCGTCACCGAGCTCCTTGAGCGGCGGCTTCGCCGTGGCCGACCGGCCGCGCTGCTTCGGCTCCGAGTAGATCTTCAGCGCCTCTTCCAGCGTGATCGAGAACAGCTGGTCCTCGGTCTGGATCGAGCGCGAGTCGGTGCCCTTCTTCAGGTACGGCCCGTAGCGCCCGTTCTGCGCGGTGATCTCGTCACCCGACTCCGGGTCCTTGCCCACCACACGCGGCAGCGACAGCAGCTTCAGCGCGTCCTCGAGCGTCATCGTCTCGATGGTCATCGACTTGAACAACGAGCCCGTACGCGGCTTCGGCGCCTTCGCCTTCGCGGCCTTCTTCTGCGCAGCCGTCGCGCCCTCGGGCAGCGGCTCAGCCTCGGGCAGCACCTCGGTGACGTACGGGCCGAAGCGGCCTTCCTTCGCCACGATCTCGTGCCCACTCACCGGATCGACGCCCAGCTGACGGCCTTCCTGCGGCGTCGCGAAGAGCTTCTCCGCGAGCTCCGACGTCAGCTCGTCCGGCGGCAGGTCCTCGGGCAGGTTGGCGCGCTGCGACTGGCCGTCGACCTCACGCTCGAGGTACGGCCCGTAGCGGCCCACGCGCACGACGACCTTGTGCCCGTCGGCGTCGTTGAAAAGCGGGATCGAGTTGATCTCGCGCGCGTCGATGCCCTCGACACTGCCGTCGACCAGCTTCTTCAGCCCACCGAGTCGCCCGACCGAGCCCTCCACGCCGAAGTCGCCGCCGAAGTAGAACTTCGAGAGCCACTGCACGCGGTGCTCGTCGCCGTTGGCGATGCGGTCGAGCTCGTCCTCGAGACCGGCGGTGAAGTTGTAGTCCACCAGGCGTTCGAAGTGCCGTTCCATCAGGCCGATCACCGCGAACGCGACCCACGAGGGAATCAGGGCGGAGCCCTTCTTCCACACGTAGCCGCGGTCCTGGATCGTCTTGATGATCGACGCGTACGTCGACGGGCGGCCGATGCCCAGCTCCTCCAGCTTGCTCACGAGGCTCGGCTCGGAGTAGCGCGCGGGCGGCGAGGTGGTGTGGCCGTCGGCCGAAAGGTCGGCGGCGGTCAGCGCCTGGTCCTTCACCAGCACCGGCAGGCGGCTCTGCTTATCGTCCGCCTCGCCGCCGGCCTCGGTGTCGACAGCCTCGACGTAGGCCTTCAGGAAGCCGGCGAACGTGATCGTGCGGCCCGACGCGGCGAAGGTGCACTCCTCACCCGACGTCGTGGTACCGACGATGCGCACTGACATCGTGGTGCCCTTCGCGTCGGCCATCTGCGACGCGATCGTGCGCTGCCAGATCATCTCGTACAGGCGGAACTCGTCGGAGTCCAGCTCGCCCGCGACCTGGCCCGGCGTGCGGAACACCTCGCCCGACGGCCGGATCGCTTCGTGGGCTTCCTGCGCGTTCTTCACCTTGCGCGTGTACTGGCGCGGCGAAGACGGCACGTACTCCTTGCCGTACAGCTGCGTGGCCTGGCTGCGGGCGGCCGAGATCGCCGACTCCGACAGCGTGGTCGAGTCGGTACGCATATAGGTGATGTAACCGTTTTCGTACAGCTTCTGCGCGATCCGCATCGTGCGCTCGGAGGTGAACCGCAGCTTGCGGCCCGCTTCCTGCTGCAGCGTCGAGGTCATGAAGGGCGCGTACGGCTTCCGCGTGTACGGCTTCTCCTCGACGCTGGACACGGTGAAGTCGCGGTTGGCCAGCGCCTGCGTCAGGGCCTGTGCCTCGGCCTCGCCGAGCACGCGGATCTCCTTGGCCGTGCCCTTGAGCTGGCCGTTGGAGTCGAAGTCGCGGCCGGTGGCCAGGCGGGCGCCGTCGACGCCGACCAGGCGCGCCGGGAACGTCTGCGGCGAAGCGTCTTCGCCGGCGTCCATCGTCGCGGAGATGTCCCAATAGGAAGCCGAGGTGAAGCGCATGCGCTCCCGCTCACGCTCGACCACGATCCGCGTCGCCACGGACTGCACGCGGCCTGCCGAGAGCTTCGGCATGACCTTCTTCCACAGCACCGGCGAGACCTCGTAGCCGTAGAGGCGGTCGAGGATGCGGCGGGTCTCCTGCGCGTCGACGAGGTCGACGTCGAGCTCGCGGGTCGCGTCGGCCGCCGCGCGGATCGCCTGCTCGGTGACCTCGTGGAACACCATGCGGCGCACGGGCACCTTGGGCTTGAGCGTCTCGAGCAGGTGCCACGCGATGGCTTCGCCCTCGCGGTCGGGGTCCGTGGCGAGGTAGAGCTCGTCGACGTCCTTCAGCAGGCCCTTGAGCTCCGTGACCTTGGACTTCTTGTCCGGCGTGACGATGTAGAGCGGCTTGAAGTCGTTGTCGATGTCCACGCCGAGGCGCGCCCACGACTCGCCCTTGTACTGGGCCGGCACGTCGGCCGCGCCGCGCGGAAGGTCGCGGATGTGCCCGACGGAGGACTCGACGACATAGTTGCCGCCGAGGTACGGGGCGATCTTGCGGGCCTTAGTAGGCGACTCGACGATCACCAGCCGCCGAGTCCCGGCGCCGTTCGTCCCGGTGCCGTCCTTCTTGGTCCGTGCTCCTGCCACGCTGCCCTGCTCTCCACTCATCCCCGCGCCATCGCCCTCGATGGCTGCGGCACTCCTTTACCCCTCCGCGAGGGGTGCTGCGCCCGCGTCTTCGACCTGCCAGTGTGCACGCCCGCACCGGCCGCGCAGCGGCTAGGTGGCCTGACACGCCGCCGGGCCCCTGCCCGTCGGATCGCCTTTGACCTCGGCGATGTTTCCTCTCCACACCTAGCACGTGATTCCGGACACGTGCCGTGCAGGGTATCTCGCGATCACGCCGATACCCTCCGTTCGACGGTGGTGGACCTGACGTCGGCACCGCTTCACTTACTACCTCGTCGAGCCGAAAGGAACCACCATGACCCGACGTCTGCTCGGTGCCGCGGCCGTGGCCGTGGCCGCGTTCGCCCTGGTCACCGCCCCTGAGGCGAGCGCCGCGACCACCACGTTCTCCGGCACGGTGGCGCTGTCCAACTGCTCCGGCTCGGTCGTCAAACCGGCCGGCACGCCGGACACGGCGCCCGCACTCGTACTTTCCAACGGTCACTGCCTGGAGTCGGGTTTCCCCGATCCCGGCGAGGTCATCGTCGGTCAGCGGTCCACTCGCACCTTCAGCCTTCTGTCGTCCGACGGCAAAAGTTCACTCGGGACGCTGAAGGCCAAGAAGGTCGTGTACGCGACCATGACCGACACCGACGTGTCGCTGTACCAGCTCGACACCACCTACGCCCAGATCAAGCAGAAGTACCGGGTCTCCCCGCTCGAGCTCGTCTCGGCGCACCCGACCGCGGGCACGCACATCGACGTGGTCTCGGGCTACTGGAAGACCATCTACTCCTGCTCGATCGACGGGTTCGTGAACGAGCTTCACGAAAATGGCTGGGTGTGGAAGGACTCGATCCGCTACACGCCCGAGTGCACGACCGTCGGCGGCACGTCCGGCTCCCCGATCGTCGAGACCGCGACCGGCAAGGTCATCGGCGTGAACAACACGTCGAACGACGACGGCCAGCGCTGCACGCTCGACAACCCGTGCGAGGTCGACGGGTCCGGGAACGTGACCGTGCATCCCGGCACCAAGTACGGCGAGGAGACGTTCGGCATTCCCGCGTGTCTGACGACGGCGAGCGAGATCGACCTCAATCGGGTCGGCTGCACGTTGCCGAAGCCTTAACCGACTGCCTCCAGGACGTCACCCAGCAAATACTGAAGGGGACTCCCGCCGCCTCCGCCGCGGCGTGAGTCCCCTTCGGTGCGTTCTGGCCGCGTTTCCTCGCGGAGTTCCGGCAGTTCGGGCCACGCGTCCTCCGCGCCCGCAGGCGCCTCGCCGATGAGCTCCAGCAGCCCGTCGAGCCTGCGCCGCCCGGTCAACCGCGCGGCGGGCTCTTCGGCCTTCGGCCCCAGCAACCGCGCGTGGACGCCCAGTGGCGCCAGCGCGGCCAGCAGATCGTCGTGCAGGTGCGGCGCCAGCGGGTCCATGCCGAGCAGGTAGCCCGACGGCCCCTGCCGCCCTGCCGCCAGGGCCCACATGCGCAGCATCGCGCCGCTCAACCGGAAGCCTTCGGGCAGCGCTTTGCCCGAATCGTCTTCGGACGGACCCGAGCAGCCCCGGCGCAGCCACTGCACGGACAGCGGAAGGAGGTCGACGCGGAACGACGTGCGCACCTGCGGCCGCCCGCACTCCCGCACCGCCACCTGCGCGTCGGCCCCACGCCGGCGGCACTCGCGCGCCAGCACCCGGGCGCGCCACTGCTCGTCGACGTTCACGGACAGCCGCGCTGCCGTGCGCCCGAAGCCGGTGATCTGTCCTTGGCAGCACAGCAGGCCGGCCAGGTCCGCAACCCCCGGGCCGCTCGCCTCCGCCGAGAACAGCGAGATCGTCCGATCCACGCGGATCATGATAGAACACAAGTTCGATCGGACGCGAGGGTTAGGCGGCGGATTTTCGCCGATCGGGCGATCATGCCGCCACGCAGTCGTCGGCGGCGCGGGGAGCGGCGAACACGGCGACCAACAGGGCTGCGGCGGCCACGAGGAACACCGCAGGCAGCGTGAGCAGGCCGAAGATCGCGATCCCGAGCGAACCGCCGATCTGGCGCGCGAAGGTGAGTGTGGCCATCCCGGCGCCGAGGATGTCCGGTGGTGCCCACGTCTGCGCCAGCAAGGTGTAGGCCTGCATTGACAGCCCGAGCGCGGCGCCGCTGCACGCGAGCCCCACGACGACGGCGACCAACCGCGTCGGGCCGGGCTGGAGGAGCGGGAGTGCCGCAGTGGCAAGGAGCCCGGCCACGCCGAGGACCAGGCCGAACCGACCCCACACCGTGACGCGCGGCCATCGGCGGGCGAGCAGCGCGAACCCGGTGGTCACCAGCACCTGCCCGACGCTCATCGGCACGAGCAGCAGGCCCGTGGCCGCCGGACGCGCGACGCCGATGGCCAGTGGGACATAGGTGAAGCTGCCGAACAGCGCCACGCCGGTCAGGAAGGTGACGGCGACAACCCTCGCGAGGCGGGCGTCGGCGAACAGCCGCGGCGAGACCAGTGGCGCGGCCGCACGCCGTTCGACCTGCACGACGGCGACCGTCGCGGCTAGTGCGACAGCGACCAGCACGGGCGCCCACCCCGGTGTCGCACCACTGCCGAGCACGACGACACAACCACCGACGACCGCGACCAGAACCGCGCCCGTCCAGTCGAACCGGATTCGGCCCGCGCGCCACGTGCCCGGCACCGAACACACCCCGAGAAACAGAGCCACAACGCAGATCGGCAGGTTGATCAGAAAGATCGACCACCAGCCCGCGACGGCCGCCAAGAGGCCGCCCAGCGGAGCACCACCGATCGACGACAACGCGAACACGGCTGTCAGCCAGCCTTGCCGCCGCACCAGTTCGACTCGGTCGAACAGCTCCGCCATTGCCGCCACCGCGGCCACGATCAGCCCGCTCCCACCCAGCCCCTGCACCGCGCGAAACGCGATCAACGCGACCAGATCCGACGCCAAGGCGCACGCCACCGACCCGACGGCGAACGCTGTTACCGAGCCGACGAACATGCGCCGCCGCCCCCAACGGTCACCGAGGCTGCCGTGCACCGGCGTGGCGACCGCGACCGCCAGCAGGTACGCCGCCGTCACCCCGCCCACCGCACCCGGATCGCCCAGGTCAGCGCCGATGGACGGCAGTGCCGCGACCACCACGCTGGTATCGAGCGAAGCCATCAGCAGCCCCAGCACGAGCGCGGCGAAGGCGGCGTCGCGACCGCGGAGAAGTCCATGCATATCGCACACGTTATGCATGCGGATCGCACGCAGTCAAGATAGGGTGGAACCCGTGACGCCACCCCTCACCGAAGCCGGCCCCGCGTTGTTCCGCCTGGTCAGGCACTGGTCCCGGCGCTGGACCCTGCGCACGTCGACCGAGCTCACGGGCGAGATGCGCCACGTGCAGCACATCCTCGCGGTCGAGGCCGTCGACACGGGCAGCGAGCACACCGACGAGGTGACCGTCGCGACCGTCGCGCACCACCTCGGGCTCGACCACTCCGGCGCCAGCCGCATGGTCCGCGACGCGACCGCCGCCGGCTACCTCACCCGCGGCACGTCGGGCCAGGACCGGCGGCGCGCGTCGCTGCAGCTCACCGACACCGGGCGCGAACTGCTCAACGCCTCGCACCAATGGCAGCGCAGAACGTTCAACGACCTCACCGCCACCTGGTCGGCCACCGACCGGCAACGCTTCGCCGGATACCTGATTCGCTTGACGAGCGAGCTCGACCTGGAGAGCTAGCGAGTCCTGTCACCGCCGGGCGTCGCTGGAGCTCACAGCCACCCAGACCGCAGCTGACCGCCGACTACCCGCACGCCTCGCCGAAAAGCCCCGTCAGCGCGGCGCCGGCGGCACCACGAGCTGCTGGCAGTCCGGCGCCCGCTTCCCCGCGGCCGAGAGCTCCGGCGTCGCGTTGAGGCCTTCGAGGACGTTGAGGGCGGCGACGTCGTCGAGGGTGGCGCGGGCGTCACCGAGGGCGGTTTTGGTGGCGGAGGCGTCGGTGGCTGTGTCGAGGCGTTCGCGGGCGGTGTCGGCGCGCGAGCGGACGGAGGCGAACTGCTTGAGCAGGTCACCGCGCGCTTGGTCGTCGCCGGGGAGGGGCGGCGGGCCGACGCGGTCGAGGCCGTCGACGGTCTGGTCGATGCCGTCGACGACGGACGACAGGAGCCGGCTCGACGTGCGGGAAGCCTGTTCGGGCGAGCTCGGGTCGATCTCGGGCAGGTTCGCGAGCGTGCGCACGAGGTGGGTGACCGCCGAGCAGTAGCCGTCGGCCCATCTCGCGGCCGGATCGGCCTGGCTGGAGGTGTCCGCCTGCCCACCGCTGTGGGTCTGCGACACCGGCGGCTGCTGCCCGCAGGCGGCAAGGCCGATCCCGAGTGCCGTGACCAGCGCGGCTAGAACGGTCGACCGCGGCCGCACCGCGACACCTCCTGCTCGTCGACGTCCAGGTGCCCCCGACCGTACCGATCCGAGAATCATTCGCAAGTCACCCACTGGAGTGCGGGAAGAATTCCCGACACGCCGGAGCCCGGCGCGCGAACAGCGCGCCGGGCCCCGGACGGGTTTCGCATTGAACAGCGGATCAGGCTTTCGCTTCCGCCGGGGTGTTCTCGATGACCGTGCCGCGCCGCTTGGACACGACGACCGCCGCGACGATGACCGCGAGCGCGACGACCGCGATCACGATGCGCCACGTGGTGTTGGCGCCGCCGCCCAGGCTCAGGGTGACGACCGCGGGCGCAATCAGCACGGAGACCAGGTTCATCACCTTGATCAGCGGGTTGATGGCCGGGCCGGCGGTGTCCTTGAACGGGTCACCGACGGTGTCACCGATGATGGTGGCCTCGTGCGCGTCCGAACCCTTGCCGCCGTGGTTGCCGTCCTCCACGAGCTTCTTGGCGTTGTCCCAGGCGCCACCGGAGTTGGCCAGGAAGATCGCCATCAGCGTGCCGGTCGCGATCGCGCCGGCCAGGTAGCCGGCGAGCGCCTCGGTGCCGAGGCCGAAGCCCACGGCGATCGGGGCGAACACCGCCAGCAGACCCGGCGTGGCGAGCTCACGCAGGGAATCGCGCGTGACGATGTCCACGACCTTGCCGTACTCGGGCCGCGTGGTGCCCTCCATGATCCCGGCGATCTCGCGGAACTGGCGGCGCACTTCCTGCACCACCGCGCCGGCCGCACGCGAAACCGCGTTGACGGCGAGACCCGAGAACAGGAACACGACGGCCGCGCCGACGATGACACCGACCAGCGTCTTCGGGCTGACGATGTTCGCGACGAACTCGCCCGTGCCGCCCACAGCCTTCGTGATCGCGTCCGAATAGGACCCGAACAGCGCCGTGGCCGCGAGGACCGCGGTGGCGATCGCGATGCCCTTGGTGATGGCCTTGGTGGTGTTGCCCACCGCGTCCAGCTCGGTCAGGATCTGCGCGGCCTTCTCGTCGACGTCGCCCGACATCTCGGCGATGCCCTGCGCGTTGTCGGAGACCGGGCCGAAGGTGTCCATCGCGACGATGACGCCGACGGTGGTCAGCAGGCCAGTGCCGGCGAGCGCGACGGCGAACAGCGCGATGCCGCCACCGAGCAGGTACGCGCCGAACACGGCCGCGCCGATCACGAGCGCGGTGTACACGGCTGACTCGAAACCGACCGAGATGCCGGACAGGATCACCGTGGCGGCACCGGTTTCCGACGTCCTGGCGACGTCCTGCACCGGCTTGTTCTCCGTGCCGGTGTAGTAACCCGTGAGCTTCAGGATGATCGCGGCGAGCACGATGCCGATGATCACGGCGACGGTGGCGATGACTGCCGGGTTACCGCTGTTGCCCGCGAACTCCGCACCGAAGTCGGAGAAGCTGCTCGGCAGGTACACGAAGGCCGCGATGGCCGACAGCACCGCGGAGATCACCGCGGAGATGTAGAACGAGCGGTTGATCGTGACGAGACCACCCTCGCCCGCGCGCGCCTTCGTGATGTACACGCCGATGACGGCCGTGACGACACCGATGGCCGGCACGATGAGCGGGAAGATCAGGCCGCTGGAGCCGAAGGCGGAGCTGCCCAGGATCAGCGCGGCGACGAGCATGACCGCGTAGGACTCGAAGAGGTCCGCCGCCATGCCGGCGCAGTCACCGACGTTGTCACCGACGTTGTCGGCGATCGTCGCGGCGTTGCGCGGGTCGTCCTCGGGGATGCCCTGCTCGACCTTGCCGACCAGGTCGGCGCCGACGTCGGCGGCCTTCGTGAAGATGCCGCCGCCGACACGCATGAACATCGCGATCAACGCGGCGCCGAACCCGAAGCCCTCCAACACCTTCGGGGCCTGGCCCGTGTAGACGAGCACCACGACCGCGGCACCGAACAGGCCGAGGCCGACGGTGATCATGCCGACCACACCACCGGTGCGGAACGCCACGCGCATCGCGATCTCGCGGCCGCCTTCCTCGCGCGACGCGGCCGCCACGCGCAGGTTCGCCTGCGTCGCGAGCCACATGCCGAGGTAGCCGATGGTGAACGAGAACACCGCGCCGACGAGGAAGAAGATCGAGCGGCCGATGCGCTCGTTCCAGTCGTCCGCGGGGAGTGCGAAGAGCAGCAGGAACACGATTACGCCGAAGACGGCGAGGGTGTTGCGCTGCCGCTTCAGGTATGCGGCCGCACCTTCCTGCACCGCCTTGGCGATGTCCTGCATCTTGGCGGTGCCCTGGCCCGCGGCCAGCACCTCCCTGAGCAGCACGTAACCGATGGCGAGTGCGGCAAGGGCGACCACGGCGACCACACCTACGATGGTGTAGCCACCCCCGGAGAGCGTGAGACCGCCCTCCGCGAGGAACTGCCGGGACATTCGTCCTCCTGGGAACGCCGTTGGCCAATGCGGACTCGTCGTACCCGGCGTGCCTGCACTGGCATGGATCTGTACCGAGCGACACGCTAGCCGTGCGGGCAATGCACGTCTCACATGACGATCGCCACAGAGGGTGTGGATTGCGGGAGTGTATTGGTAGTGCTCAGCGGGCCTGCAACGCGTCCCGGTCACGGTACGTTCCGTGACCTTGTGTGATTGCTCACTTGATCGATCTCGCGCCGGTTCTGTCGGTGCCCTGTGCGAAGCTTCGGCACGTGGTCGAGCGAGGACGGAGGCTGCTCAGCCGGGTCACGGCGGGGGTCCCGGTGAACGAGAACCCGGTCACGCACGTGGCCGAGCTTCCCGCGCGGGCAGCCGGTTTCGCGGCGTGGCCGGAGTGGGCCGCGCCGTCGGTCGTGTCGGCGTTCGCGGGTTCCGGAGTGGAGACTCCCTGGAAACACCAGGTAGAGGCGGCTTCGCTGGCTCACACGGGGTCCCACGTGGTGGTGTCGACGGGCACGGCTTCGGGGAAGTCGTTGGCGTACCAGCTGCCGGTGCTGTCCTCACTGGCCACGGGCTCCGCGGCGACCGCGTTGTACCTCTCGCCCACCAAGGCGCTGGGCGCTGACCAGCTGCGTTCGGTGTCCTCTTTGGACGTCCCCGGGGTGCGGGCGGCGTCGTACGACGGCGACACCCCGATGACCGAGCGCGACTGGGTGCGCGCGCACGCGAACTGGGTGTTCACGAACCCGGACATGCTCCACCGCGGGATCCTGTCTTCGCATTCGCGGTGGACCCGGTTTTTCAAGAACCTGGCCTACGTGGTGGTCGACGAGTGCCACAGCTACCGCGGGGTGTTCGGTTCGCACGTCGCGCTGCTGCTGCGCCGGCTGCGGCGGGTGGCGGCGCACTACGGGGCGTCGCCGGTGTTCGTGCTGGCGTCGGCGACCACGGCTTCGCCGGCGGAGTTCGCTTCGCGGCTGACGGGGCTGCCCTGCGCGGCGGTCACTGAAGACGCTTCGCCGCGAGGCGCGCGGACGGTCGCGTTGTGGGAGCCCCCGCTGCTCGACGAGCTGACGGGCGAGAACGGCGCGCCGGTGCGACGTTCGGCGGGCGTGGAGACGGCGCGGATCCTCACGGACCTGGTGGTGGAGGGCGCGCGTTCGCTGGCTTTCGTGCGCTCACGCCGCGGGGCGGAGCTCACGGCATTGGGCGCGCGGCGCCTTTTGTCCGAAGTGGACCCGGCGTTGGCGGAAACCGTTGCCGCGTACCGATCTGGCTTCTTGCCCGAGGAGCGTCGAGCGCTGGAGGCCGCCTTGCTGTCCGGCCGGTTGTTGGGGGTGGCGACCACCAACGCGCTGGAGCTCGGTGTCGACATCGCGGGCCTCGACGCCGTGGTGCTCGCCGGTTACCCGGGCACGCTGGCGTCGTTCTGGCAGCAGGCCGGCCGCGCGGGCCGCTCGGGCGACGAGGCCCTGGTCGTGTTCGTGGCGCGCGACGATCCACTCGACACCTACCTCGTGCACCACCCGGCGGCGCTGCTAGAGCGTCCGGTGGAGACGGCCGTGCTGGACCCGACGAACCCCTATGTGCTCGGGCCGCAGCTCGCGTGCGCGGTGGCGGAGCTGCCGTTGACGGAACCGGAGCTGGAATCGTTCGGCGGTCCGGCCGCCCGCGCGGTGCTCGCGGACCTGGCTGAGGAGAAGCTGCTGCGCCGCCGTTCCAGCGGCTGGTACTGGACCGCTCGCGAACGCCCCCACGCGGAAGTCGGCATCCGCGGCTCGGGCGGCGACCAGATCGCGGTGGTGGAGGCGGATTCCGGCCGCATGCTCGGCACCGTTGACCCGGGTTCGGCTTGCTACGCCGTGCACCCGGGTGCGGTGTACCTGCACCAGGGTTCGTCGTACGTCGTCGACGAGCTCGACCTCGAGACCGGCCTCGCCCTCGTGCACGCCGAGGACCCGGACTGGCACACGTCGCCGCGGGAGGTCGTGGACATCTCGGTGCTGTCCACGCAGGAACAGTGCTCCCACGGCGGTGTCACGGTGTGCCTGGGCGAGGTGGCGGTGACGTCGCAGGTCGTCGGCTACCTGCGCCGCCGCCCGTCGGGTGAGGTCCTGGACCACACGCCACTGGACCTGCCGGAACAAAGCCTGCACACGCGCGCCGTCTGGTACACGGTGACGAGCGACTTGCTCGGCCCTGCGCATCGGGTGGGGACCGGGGGTGCTCTTGGCGCGGCTCGGGCCGGGACCGTCGCGCCGGTGGGGACCGGGGGCGCTCGGGTCGAGGCCGAGGACGTGGAGCCGGCGGGGATCGGCGGCGCGCCATCGGCACAGCCTCCTGGTGCCACCGAGCCTGGGGCCGCTCCGGTCGCGGCCGCAGGGAAGGCGGCCTCCGACGCCGCGGCTTCGGCGCGGGTGGAACGCGGCCGAGTGGAGCCTGAAGCTTCGGACACCGAGCGCACGGCTTCGAAGCCAGCTGCCCACGGCCAGGCAAAGCTTGAGCCAGGCGAGCCTGGCACCGCGGCTTCGGGCGCTCGCGCGCCGAAGCCCGCGGAAGGCAACCGTTCCGGCAGTAGCCCGGTGGGGCCGGAGCCGGCGGAGCGATTGTCTCGGGAGGACGACGAGGGCGAGCCGGTACAGGAGTCGCAGGCGGCGCAGGTGGCATCGGCGGGGACCGGGGGTGCTCTGGGCGCGGCTCGGGCCGGGACCGTCGCGCCGGTGGGGACCGGGGGCGCTCGGGTCGAGGCCGAGAGCGTGGAGTCGGCGGGGACCGGAGGTGCTCTGGGCGACATCGCGGGTGCGGCCGTCGTATCGGCGGGGACCGGGGGTGCTGAGGGCGGGGCTGGTGCTGAAGCTCGGGCCGGGGCCGTCGCGCCGGTGGGGACCGGGGGCGCTCGGGTCGGGGCCGAGGGTGAGGCGCCGGTGGGGACCGGGGGTGCTGGCAGAGCACCGGGGGGCGCCGGATTGGTTCCGGCGCGCGTCCCCGGTGCCCTGCATGCCGCCGAGCACGCGGCGATCGGCCTGCTACCGCTGTTCGCTACGTGCGACCGCTGGGACATCGGCGGGGTGTCTACCGCGTGGCACGAGGACACCGGGGAGGCAACGGTGTTCGTGCACGATGGGCATCCCGGGGGTGCGGGATTTGCCGACCGCGGTTATGCCGCGATTGTCCCGTGGCTGGCCGCAACGCGGGAGGCGATCATCTCCTGCGAGTGCCCGACGGGCTGCCCGTCCTGCGTTCAGTCGCCGAAGTGCGGGAACGGCAACGAACCGCTGGACAAGGCAGGGGCAGTGGCCGTACTGGATACCGTGCTTGGGGCTTTGCGTCAGCACGGGGAGCAGTGCGGCCACGGTGGTGCGTGAAATCTCTTCAGTTGTCGACGCTGCTTGCCGGGGTCGAACCGGTCAGGCAGCGGTGGTCTCCGCGAGCAGCGGGGCGTGCTCGTCAGCGAGGGCGCGCATGAGCACGTCGTGCACCTCGGCCGGGTCGGGCAGCTGCCAGCCGCACACCTCGGGCTTCACGCGCCAGTGCACGACACCGTGCTGGAACGGCGACGGCGGCAGCGGGATGTAGCTACCGGCACCGTGCCACTGCACGGACGCCTGCTCGGCGAGCTCGGCCGGGATGCCGTCGGCGGGCGTGGTGAGGAAGAGCCAGCGGCCGTTGGGCATCGCGACGATCGGCGCGGGGTGCCCGAGAGCACGCAGCAGGCGGGCGGCGCGCTTGCCCAGCTCGTCGTCGACCTCGATGGCGTCGACGACCGTGCCCGTGGCCACGAGCAGGCTGTGGGTGCGGCTGGAGAACCAGGTGGCGACCTCGTGGGCGTGGGTGCCGACCAGCTCGCGCCAGTCGTCCCGCACCGGCACCGGCCGGCGCCACGTGAGGTCGTCGCCCTCACCGGTGATCGGCGCCGGGGTCGCCCCCGGGAGCACCGGCCAGCCGCGCCAGGCGAGGCCGATCGCCTCCGCACGAAGTTCGATGCGGAAGGCGCTCCGCCAGCTGTCCGGCCAATTCGCGTCCAACATTGCTTTCCTGCCTTCAAGGTCCGGTTTCGCGCCACCCGGGTCGGGGCCGTTGGTGGCGCACGTCTCACTAAACGGCAATTTGCACATTGCGCGGAAGAGCCGCGCGACAACCGGTGGTTACTGGGCGATGAACGCCAGGTAGTCCACCGCTCGGCCGATAACGGACAGCCGATGATCGGCCGTTGAGACCCCGCTGAGGCCCCCCAGCACGCGGGTTGACACTTTCACCGCCCTTCGCGGCCGCTGTGGCGCACCACGTCGTTTAGGCCGTTGACCAGCTGCTTTAACCGCTCGCCGTTCGTCAGCTACCGCTGCTCGTGGCTGTTCGCCGCTCGTCGAGACAGTGCGTCTGATTGCCCCGGCGATGATCAACACCGGGCGCCACTCGTCGTAACGGCGGCTGGACGAGCGGTGGCGGGCGTCACTCCGGGAGGCCGACGGGGCCGGCCCGGGCCCGCGCCGAGGGCGGCGGCAAGCCGGGGACCGGCGGCGCCGCTCGCACCTCGACGAGGGCGTCGCGCTCGTGCCAACTGCAGGCGATGACGACCGCGCCCTGATGGTCGGCCACTTCGCGAGCGCGGTCGCAGGCCCGGGCGGGCCCGTCGGCGGCGTGCGCGGCTGCGGCCAGCGCGCCGAGGTCAGCGGCGGCTTCCACTCGGTGCCGGGCTGCCACGGCCGCGCCGAGCCAGCAGCCCGCCGCGGCGAGGCCGACGAGCGCGGCGATCACGATCGCCGTCCACACGGTGGCGACGCCGTCGTCGTTGTCCTTCATTGCTGCGCTCCGGGTTCGGCGACGGCGTAGGCGCTGGCGTCCAGGTGGAAGCCGGTGAGCGTGTCGGTGGTGACCTCGGCGGTGATGCCGTCGCCGGACCGGCGGATGGTGAGGCGCGCGCCGCGGGGCGCGATCGTCTGCACGACGGCCTCGGCCGCACCGGGCTGTCCGGCGGCGGCCAGGCGCGCGGCTTCGCGGGCGGCGTCGAGGCACTGGATGTGCCCGAGCACCGCGGCGAGGCCGGCGAGCAGCAGAGCCACCACGGCCGTGAGCGCGCCCAGCGAAAGGGCGGCTTCGACCGTGACCATGCCGCCGTCCCGGCGACGGCCGGCCATCAGGTCGCCACCGTGAGGGCCCGCTGCACGAGACCCGACAGCGCCGTGCTGATCGAGTCGCCGCTGAGCAGCACGAACAGCGCGAGCGCGAACGCCGCCGCGGCCACTGTGCCGATGGCGTACTCCGCCGTGGTGGTGCCCTCGTCTCCGGGGAGGAAGTGCATGGTCGGTCCTTTCTGTCCATTGTGGATTCATCTACAACACGCTCCCGATCCGCTCGGCCAGGCCGAGCACCACCGGCAGCATGCCGAGCACGAAGAACGCGGGAAGGAAACAGAGCCCCACCGGCAGCGCCAGCGCGACCCCGGCCCGTTCCGCGCGTTCCTCGGCCTCGACGCCGATCCCGTCGCGCAGGCGGCGGGAGACTTCGTCGGCCGTCGCGGCGAGCGCCGCGCCGGACCGGGCCGTACGGGTCGCGGCGACTGACAGCTCCTCGAACCCGGGCCGGGTTTTGAGCTGGGCCCAGGCTTCGGCCGGTCCCGCGCCGAGGGCGAGGAGGTTGGCGGTGGCTTTCATGGCGGTCGACGTGTGCTCGGGCGCGGTGGCGCTGACGGCTTCGAGGGCCGTCGGCACCGGCAGGCCCGTGCGGAGGCAGGCGCCGAGGAGGTCGAGGGTGGCGGCGGAGTTCAGGCGCTCGGTGACGTCGTCGCGGGGTTTCGGTCGGCGGGAGCGGTGGAGGAGCCACCAGGCTGTTGCTCCCGCCAGTGCGCCACCCGTAATTCCGGCGACTACGGCTACCGATGCGCCGGCCACTGCGGCGGCGAGGGCGTGTCTCGTGCCGAGGCTCGGGAGTGTCGGTCGCCATGTGGTTGGTGGCGCGAGGCTCCGCGGCTTCGGCGCGCTGGGCCAGACGAGGAGCGCGACGGCGGCGAGGACGTACGGCGTCATCGGACCTCCCGGCGGCCGGTGAGCACGCGGGACCACGCGGTGCCCGCCCAGAGGAGTGCGGCGCCCGCCACCAGGAACAGCTGCCCGAGGACGGTCTGGGTGAGCACGGTCAGCGGCTCGGCGCCGATGGCCTGCCCCATGGCGAGGCAGAGGACGGGCAGCCCGGTCAGCACGGTCGCGCTCATCCGCGGGCCGGCCATCTTGGCGTGCAACCGCCGGGCGTACAGGGTGGCGGCGTCGACGTCGCGGCGAGTGGCGTCGAGGGTGTCGGCGATGGGGAGGCCGTGCCTGCGGGCGAGGGTCCAGGCCGCTGCGAGTTCCGGGAGTTCCGGGGATTCGAGTGCGCCGTCGAGTCTTGCGGCGGTGGCCAGGTTGGTGAGCTCGCCGGCCAGAGCGGGGACGGCTTCGGCGGCCGCTTCTGCCGCGAGTACCGGATGAGCGCCGGCCCGCAGCTCGGCGACCATCGTGCGGAGCGCGGCCGAGGTCTGCTCGGCTCGGGCGAGCCCCGCGGAGGTTTCCCTTCTGCTGCGCCGTTCCTGCCTTGCCGCCACGGTGATCAACGCGGTCGCCATTGCGGCTCCGACTCCGGCGAGCGGAAGAGCGAGGAGCGTCGGCAACACCCAGACGGCTTGGCGCGGTGGCGTGGGGATGGTGAGCCGTCGCCGCGGTGGTGCCTTCAGCCGGGTCGGCAGGGTCGGCCAGGTGAGGAGAGCGGTGCCGAAGCAGAGGAACGGCCAGGCGGTGATCACGCGGTCGTCTCCTCTGCGCTGAAGGGTCTGGTCGCTCGCGAGCAGGTCGGGATCACGCGGTCGTCTCCTCGAAGAGGGGGCGGTAAGGGGTCCAGTGGCCGTCGCGCCAGATGGGGGTGGTGTGGGTGGTCGCGGTGGTGCGGTGGAGGGTCGCGATTTCGGTGAGGCGGCGGGCGCCGGTGGGGTCACGGCGGAGGTGGAGGACGACGCGGATGGCGGCGGCCAGCTGGCTGTGGAGGGCGTCGCCGGTGAGGCCGCCCAGGGAGGCGAGCGCTTCGAGGCGTGCGGGGACCTCGGAGGGTGAGTTGGCGTGGAGGGTGCAGGCGCCGCCGTCGTGGCCGGTGTTGAGGGCGTTGAGCAGGGAGCAGACTTCGGCGCCGCGGACTTCACCGACCACCAGGCGGTCGGGGCGCATGCGCAGCGCCTGGCGGACGAGCTCGGGCAGCTCGACGGCGCCGGCGCCTTCGACGTTGGCCGGGCGCGCGACGAGGCTGACGAACTGCGGGTGCGCGGGGCGCAGTTCGCCGGCGTCCTCGACGCAGATGATGCGTTCGCGCGGGCTGACTTCGGCGAGGAGTGCACTGAGGAGGGTCGTCTTGCCGGCACCGGTGCCGCCCGTGACCAGGAACGCGAGGCGGCGCGTGATGATCGAGCGGAGGATGTCGGCGCCTTCTTCGTTGACGACGCCGAGTGCGGTCAGGGTGTCGAGCGTGTGCGTCGCGGGGCGGAGGACGCGCAGGGACAGGCAGGTGCCGTGGGGCGCGATCGGCGGCAGGACGGCGTGGACACGGACGTGCCCGCCCGGGACGGGGAGCCAACCGTCCACATAGGGCTGCGCGTCGTCGAGGCGCCGGCCCGCCGCGAGAGCGAGGCGCTGCGCCAGCCGGCGAACGGCTTCTTCATCGGCAAAGCGGACGTCGGTGCGGGTCAGGCCGGAGTCGCCGTCGGTCCAGGTCTGGTCGGGCGCCGTGACGAGAACGTCGGTGACGGTGGGGTCCTCCAAGAGCGGCGCGAGAGGACCGGCGCCGACGAACTCGTCGTGGGCCTGGCGGACGGCGTCGAGGACCCCGTCGTGGCTGAGGGTGCCGCCGGCTTCCGCGCGCACGGCCTCCGCGACGGCGACGGGGTCCGCGAGGCGGCTCTCACCGGCGAGCCGATTGCGGACACGCTCGACGAATTCGGTGGTCATGTCGGTGGCTTCGGGTAAGTGGGCATGGCTGGGCTCCAGAGGCGACGCACGATGGATGGGTTGGTGGTAAAGGGAAAGGACAAGGACCACGCGATCTGCCGAGTGCAGGCGAGCCATGTCGGGCGCACCGAGCGGGCGCCGACCGGAACGACGGACGACTTACTTCACACGGCAGCTCGGGCTACGGCCCGCACCGCAGCGCGTGCCTCAACCGGACGGCATGGTCGCGGCACGAGCGCCAAGGCGGAGGCGAACCGAGGGCGGATTTCGGCAAATGACGTCGGCCCACCACGCCGCCGCCTACGGGGTAGTCGACCGCCCCTGCAACCTCGACCCCATCTCAAGCCGCCGCAGGGAGGGCGGCCGACGATGGGTGGAGTTCGGCGAGGACGGCACGCGCCGCGGTGACCAGGGCTCCCTTGGGTGGGAGGTCGAACTCGCCCGTTTCGAGGGTGGCGGCGACGCGGCGTTCGGGTGGCAAGGTGGCGAGCAGGGGTGGGCCGAGGAGCGCCGTGGTGCGGGATGGGGGTGCGCCGGCGTGGGGGTGTCCACTTGCGACAATGGCGAGCCGGTCGGCGTGGGGCCTGAGGAGGTCGAGGACCTGCCGTGCGGCCATGCAGGCGCGGAATTCGACCGGGACGACCAAGACCACCAGGTCCGCGAGAGAGGCGACGGCCAAGGCGCCCTCGTCGAGGTGGCGGGGCAGGTCGCAGACGACAGTGCGGCCCGAGCGGCGACCGGCGGTGACGACGGCGGAAAGGGCGCGCGGGTCGGGGCCGGGGCCGGTGCGGCCGCAAGCCAGCACGGGCAGGGTGCCATGGCGAGGGAGGGCATCGACCAGAGACGGCAGCGAGACGCGGCCGGACAACCGGACGTCGGGCCAGCGGTGGCCGGGAGTGTTTTCCAAGCCCAGTGGGAGATCCAGGCCGCCGCCCAGGGGATCGCAGTCGACGAGCAGCGCCAGGCCGGCTCGGTCCGCTTCGACGGCCGTGGCTGCCGCCAGCACGGAAGCACCCGCGCCGCCGCGACCGCCGAGGAAGGCGAGGACCGGGCCGGGGTGTTCGGCGGGGGCGTCGGCGACGTCGGCGAAAGCCACTGTCAGGTCGGATTCGTCGTCGGGCAGGCACAGGACCCGCCGGGCGCCGACGAGGGCCGCGCGACGCCAGGACTCGACGTCCACCGCGCCTTTCGACACCACCAAAACGCCGTCGCGACGAGGTAAGTGCAGGTCGTCGGCGGAGTCCTCGTCGATCACGACCAGCGGTGCCCGCGTCCAGCGTGGACGCGCGGCCGCGAGATCCGGTGCGCGGTCGAGCTCGCAGCCGGCGACCGCGGCGACGCGCAGGATCTCGTCGAGCACCGCGCCGTCGGCGGCGACGACAAGTGGACGTGCGGTTCTCATGAAGGCCTCCCCCTTGCGGAGCGGAACCCGGGCCACGTGGACCGGGTCCCACCAAGATCGCCCGGCCCGGACGCGACGGCAATGGCCAACCGCGCAGCCTGTGGACAACCTGTGGCTTGTGGACAACTTCCCGCCGAAACGGCTCGGCGCGGAGTTCCGGTCGGATCGATGAGGCACAATGCGCGACCAGCCGTGACCCCTGAACCGGGGAATTCCAGGCAATCTCGTAATTGCCACGAAAAACATCCTGGCGATCCGCGAACGCGGAGGAAGAAATGCACTACCCCCAGAAAAGAGGGCGGCCCTCGCCAGGGGGGAGGGACGAGGGCCGCCGGTGGGTTCAGCCCCGGGGGGTCGGACTGAACCGGCCCGGTTGGACACCGGGTTCCCACACTGTAACTCCCCCGGGCACCGGTTGGCGCCGCAATCGACACCTACGATTCGGTAACGGCATCCAAAGCCGGATGTAGTGTCCTGTCATGGATTTTCCGCCGGGCGGGCGCGCCGGTGTTCGATCAACGCGAGTACGCGGGCGCCGCTTCTCCTATCCTGATCACGTGGCCGAACCCAGCACCGCGCCGCCGCGCGAATCCCACCCCGAAGAACCCCGGCGAGCCGTCGCCGCGTTCTTCGATCTCGACAAGACCATCATCGCTTCTTCCAGCGCGCTGGCGTTCAGCAAACCATTACTCAGAGAAGGGCTGATCAACCGCCGAGCCGCTTTACGTAGTGCGTACGCACAACTCGTCTTCTCCCTAGCAGGTGCCGACGCCGACAAGACCGAACGCATGCGCGCCGAGGTTTCGAAGCTCTGCGCCGGCTGGGATGTCGCCCAGGTTTCCGCGATCGTGCGAGAAACGCTCCACGACGTGGTGGACCCCCTCGTGTACGTCGAGGCCACCGATCTCATCAACCGCCACCTCGCCGACGGCCACGACGTCGTCGTCCTCTCCGCCACCGGTGAAGAGGTCGCCGCACCCGTCGCCGCGATGCTCGGCGCCACGCGTTGCGTCGCCACGCGCATGGAGATCGCCGACGGGCGCTACACCGGCGAAGTCGCCTTCTACTGCTACGGCGACAACAAAGCTGTCGCCGCGAAGCAGCTCTCCGCGACGTACGGGTACGACCTCGCCGAGTGCTTCGCCTACACCGATTCGAGCACCGACATTCCGCTCCTGGAGACCGTCGGCCACCCGCACGCCGTGAACCCCGACAAGCTCCTGCGGCGCGAAGCCGGCGAACGCGGCTGGCCGATCCTCACGTTCGAACGCCCGATGTCACTGCGCAGCCGGATCCCCGCCCGTTCCGCGGGCATGGTCGCGCTCGGCGTGGGCGCCTTCGCGGCGGGCGCCACCTGGTACAGCCTGAGTCGTCGCCGACGGTTCCGAACGCCCCCGCGCTAGGCACCCACACGGCGGTACCGGGACCCGTTTTCTTAAGCGTAGAGCGGAATCGGCCGTTGCTCAGGGTGTGTGCATCACCGGATCGAGCCTCTTTTACCGGTGCACCCGTCCACGCTCTTGAAGTGACCGGGCTCACGGCGTAGAAAGTAGGTGCGGACGTTGAGCCGGCCAGGGCAGAGGTAGAAGAGAAGCCTCTGTCACCCCGGGCAACCTCCGTGCGCGGACTCCGGGTACCCACGCGCAGCGCGCCGCGGGAGGCTCGTCGTCTAGGGACTGCGTACCGGGACGCCGGACGCCGAGTCCATGAAGGTACGACCAGAGTTGCACGCTTGGTCGCCCGAGATGTTCCGCGCTTGCAGGCGGCGCCCGCCGGCTTCGGCCGACGGGCGCCGCCAGTGTTTCCACCACAAATTCCCAGGTGAAACCCCACGTTCCTGCGCTCGGCCGATGGACAACGCCCAAGCCGGTGAGTAGCTTCCCGATACCGGCGCCGCCAGGTGGACTTCTCACCACCCGCGGCGCACGACACTGGGAGGCCCTTTCGTGACGACCCGACTCGCGCGTACGCGCCCGCGGAGGATCCATGCGCTCGCCGTCCCCCTCGCGGGGCTCCTCGCCGTCGCCGGAATCGGCGCGACCGCTTCAGGCAGCACACCGGACGCGAAAGCGATGACGTCTCTCGACGCCGCCGCCCAGCAGGCGCTCCACGGCCTCAGCCTCGAGGAAAAAGTCGGGCAGCTGTTCGTCACCTGGGTGAACGGCAAGTCCGCCGATGAGGTCAACCCCAAGAACCAGACGGACTTCGGCGTCGACACGCCCGCCGAGGTCGTCCGCAAGTACCACCTCGGCGGCGTCATCTACTTCAACAACGACACCCGCGACAACTTCGACACCCCGACGCAGGTCGCGAAGCTCTCCAACGGCCTGCAGCAGGCCGCGATCTCCAGCGGCGCCCACATCCCGTTGCAGATCGGCACTGACCAGGAGGGCGGCACTGTCACCCGGATGGGCGCTCCGGCCACGGAGTTCCCCAACTCCATGGCCATCGCCGCCGGCCGCAGCACCGACAGCGCGACGCAGGCGGCCACGATCATCGGCCACGAACTGCGCGCCGTCGGCATCAACCAGGACTTCGCGCCCGACTCCGATGTGAACTCCAACCCGGCCAACCCGGTGATCGGCGTGCGCTCGTTCGCCGGCCAGCCGGGGCTCGCGAGCCAGTTCGTGACGGCCGAGGTCAAGGGCTACCAGAACTCCGGCCCGTCCTTCGAAACCGTTTCCTCCACGGCAAAACACTTCCCCGGCCACGGCGACGCCGCCACCGACAGCCACACCGGCCTGCCACGCATCGACCGCACCGAGGACGAGTGGCGCAAGATCGACGTGCCCCCGTTCAAGGCCGCCATCGCCGCGGGCATCGACTCGATCATGAGCGCCCACATCCAGTTCCCGAGCCTCGACCCGTCGGGTGAGCCGGCCACGCTGTCGAAGCCGATCATCACCGGCAAGCTGCGCAACGAACTGGGTTACGACGGCGTGGTGATCACCGACGCGCTGGAGATGCAGGGAGTGCGCGAGCTCCACAGCGACGCCGAAATCCCTGTGCTGGCACTGAAAGCCGGCATCGACCAGCTGCTCATGCCGGTGCACCTCGACGTCGCGATCAACTCCGTGATCTCCGCCGTGAAGTCCGGCGACCTGCCGATGCAGCGGATCGACCAGAGCGTGCTGCGGGTGCTCAAGCTGAAGCTCAAGCGCGGCATTCTCACCGCGCCGTTCGACAACCCGGCGCTCGTCGCCAAGAAGGTCGGCACGCCGGCGCACCTCGCCACCGCGCAGGGCATCGCCGACCGCTCGATCACCGCGATCGCCAACGACGCGGGTGTGCTGCCGCTCAAGCAGAAGCCCGCCACCGCGCTCGTCACCGGCTGGGGCGTGGCCAGCACTCAGACGCTCGCCGACCGCCTCACCGCCCACGGCACCCAGGCGACCGCGTTGCAGACCGGGCAGACCCCGTCGGACGACCTCATCGCCCAGGCCGCCGCGGCCGCCGCGAAGACCGACCTCGTCGTGGTGCTCACGAACAACCTCGGCGGATTTCCCTTGCAGAATAAGCTTTTGCAGTCGTTGATGGACACCGGCAAGCCCGTGGTCGCCGTCGCCGCGCAGATCCCGTACGACGCCGGGTACGCCAACCCCGTGCCCACGTGGCTCGCGACCTACGGCTACATCACGCCGTCGCTCGAGGCGCTCGCGAAGGTCGTGCTCGGCGAGACGAAGCCGAGCGGCAAGCTGCCCGTCGACGTCCCCGCGGGCGCCGACGTGAACACCGTCAAGTACCCCTTCGGACACGGGCTGAGCTGGTGAACATCAACCGCAGGAAGTTCCTCGCCGTCCCCGCGCTCGCCGTCCCGGTGCTCGCGGGCGGCTCGGCCGTCGCGCAAGCAACACCGGCAGCGCACCACCAAAAAGTGCTCACCGGCGCCGAACAACTCGCCGCCCAGCACTGGCGCCCGCTCTCCGGCCGTAAGCTCGGGGTGCTGTCCAACCCGACCGGCGTGCTCGCGAGCGGCGACCACATCGTCGACGACATGGTCGCCGCCGGGGTCCGCCCCGTCGCCGCCTTCGGCCCCGAACACGGCTTCCGCGGCAGCGCGCAGGCCGGCGGTTCCGAAGGCGACTACACGGATCCGCGCACCGGCATCCCCGTGTACGACGCGTACGGCGCCGACGCGGCAAAGCTCGCGACACTGTTCACCAAGGCCGGCCTCGACACCGTTGTGTTCGACATCGCCGACGTCGGCGCCCGCTTCTACACCTACATCTGGTCGCTCTACACGGCGATGGTCGCGGCGGCGAAGGTCGGCGCGGCGTTCGTGGTGCTCGACCGGCCGAACCCGATCGGCGGCCGCCTCGCCGGCCCGGTGCTCGACCCGAAGTTCGCCTCCGGCGTCGGCCGCAAGCCGATCGCGCAGCAGCACGGCATGACTGTCGGCGAGCTGGCGCGGCTGTTCAATTCCGAGTTCCTGCCCGGCGAAGGCGTGAAGCCGGTGAAGCTGGACGTCGTCGAAGTCCGCGGCTGGCGGCGAGACATGCTGTTCGCCGAAACCGGTCTCGACTGGGTCATGCCGAGCCCGAACATGCCGACGCCGGACACCGCGATCGTCTACCCCGGCACCTGCCTGTTCGAAGGCACGCTGTTCGCGGAGGGCCGTGGCACCACGCGGCCGTTCGAGATCATCGGCGCTCCGGGCGTCGACTGGCACTGGCGCGACAAGCTCGAAGCGCTCGACCTGCCGGGCGCGCGCTTCCGTGAGACGTACTTCGTCCCCACGTTCAGCAAGTTCGTGAACGAGACCTGCGGCGGCGTGCAGCTCACCGTGACCGATCGAGGAGCGTTCGACGCGATCACCACGGCCGTCGCGATGCTCGTGACCGCGAAGCAGGTCGCGCCGCAAACGTTTGGCTGGCGGCCCGACCACGCCATCGACTTGCTGTCGGGTTCCGACCGGCTGCGCACCATGATCGACGCCGGCGCCGGGGTCGACGAGGTCACCGGCGCCTGGCGCGCCGAGCTCGCCGCGTTCGACCGCAAACGCCGGCCTTACCTGATCTATCGCTGAGGAGAGCGGTCATGCGTGCTAGGAAGGTGCTCGCCGCGACGGTCGTTGTGCTGGTCGCGGCAACGTCGACCGCAGGAGCCGCCGCCATCGCCACCACGACGCAGCACGACCCGCTCGCCGGGCGCTTCGACGTGGTGCGACACGGCTTCGCGGCGCCGCCGACGACGTTGCGCGAAGGCAAGCCGTCCGACGTCGGACTCGACGCCGGACCGATCAAGTCCGCCGAGCAGTTCCTGGCGAGCTGGACGCAGCCCGACGCGTCCGGCCACCCGCACTTCTCCGGCGCCGTCGGCCTGCTCGCCCACGACGGCGTGGTCGTCGACCGCTACGCCGTCGGCGGCGCGCTGAGGTACGCCGACGCGGCGGGTACCGAGCTGCCGAAGGACCAGCAGGTCCCGATGCGGAACGACACGATCTTCGACATGGCGTCGGTCTCGAAGCTGTTCACCTCGATCGCCGCGCTGCAGCTGGTGGAGCAGGGCAAACTCGACGTCAACGCACCCGTCGTGCGCTACCTGCCCGAGTTCGGCGTGAACGGCAAGGAAGCCGTGACGATCGAGCAGCTGCTCACGCACACGTCCGGCTTCGACGCCGACCCCGTGCCGTCGCTGTGGCAGGGCTATCCGGACATCCCGTCACGCCGCAAGGCCGTGCTCGACAGCCCGCTGAAGAACGCGCCGGGCACGACTTATCTCTACTCCGACCTCAACATGCTCACCCTCGGCTTCGTCATCGAGAAGCTCACCGGGCAGACGCTGGACAAAGTGGTGCACGACCGCATCACCGCGCCGCTGGGCATGGTCGACACCGGCTACAACCCGCCCGCGTCGAAGCTGAACCGCGTCGCCGCGACCGAGTACGAGGCCGACCCGCCACGCGGGCTCGTGCGCGGCCAGGTGCACGACGAGAACGCGTGGTCCCTCGGCGGCGTCGCCGGGCACGCCGGCGTGTTCTCCACCGCGAGCGACCTGGCGATCCTCTGCCAGACGATCCTCAACGGCGGCACTTACCGGGGCAAGCGCATCCTGCGGCCGGACACCGTCGAGACGATGCTGACCAACTACAACCAGCGCTTCCCCGACGACGCCCACGGCCTCGGGTTCGAGCTCGACCAGCCCTGGTACATGGGTGCGCTTTCCTCACCGGTGACGGCGGGCCACACCGGATTCACCGGGACGACGCTGGTCATCGACCCGGAATCGCGGTCGTTCGCGTTGTTGCTGACCAACCGAGTGCACCCGAGTCGTAACTGGGGCTCCATCAACACGGCCCGCCAGGTCTGGGCCACATCGCTGGCCCAAGCCATGGCCGTGAAGCCCGTTCAGGGCCGCGACGCGTGGTTCGCGGGCCTCGGCGACAAGTCGACGGCTACGCTGAGTACGCAGCCCTTGACACCGCGATCCGGCGGCCCTCTGCAGGTCTCCTTCTACGCCTTTGTGGATACGGAAGGTCCGACTGATCCACTTCAGCTGGAATCGTCCTCGGACGGCGTCAATTGGCAACCAGTCGCCGTTCATGCAAACGGAGCAGGCACACCCCCCGGACAGGTGACGTCGCTCTCAGGCCACGGACACCGTGCCTGGTGGCGCGTGACGGCAGAAGTACCGGCCTCGAGCGTTACGACCCTGCGCTGGCGTTACAACACCGACGCGAGTTACACCGGACGCGGAGTTTCTGTCGACGGTGTGAAAGTCACCGAACGCGGCCGGACAGTTCTCGATGGTGAGCGGAATCCGTCGGCACTCACCGCGACCGGGTGGATTTTGAGCGCTCGGTGACCGGGCTGTCGCGCAGCGCCGAACTGGCCCTCCCACTCAGCGATCCGAAGCCTTTTGCGGGGCGACACTAAGTTGCCAAGTCGTTAGCTTGAGCTCGTTAACAAGGTCGACCTGGTTAGCGACTTTCTGGTCAACGATTAATCGCAAAACGAAGTCCGCAGACACGGACGGGTTGCGATCCTGCCGAAGGATGTGGGTAGCCTTGTCGCAAATGCCAACGGTTAGTAACTTTCCGACGGTGGACGATGCCGATTCCGTAACCATCCCGGCACCGTCCGAGCAAACCCCAGCTCAGGCCACTGTGCGTGACGCCGATGCGAGCCCGCTGGTCCGCATCCGCTCGCTGCTGCCAGGGCTCGCCCGCGCCGAGCAGCGGGTGGCGAAGGTGGTGCTGGAGGACCCCGCGACGGTCGCGCGCCGGAGCATCACCGAGGTCGCCCTCGCCGCCAGCACCAGCGAGACCACGGTCACGCGGTTCTGCAAGGCCGTCGGCGTCGGCGGGTACCCGCAGCTGCGCATCGCGCTGGCCGCGGACACCGCGCGCACCGAGGCGAGAACCACGCGCAACCTCGGCGGCGAGATCAGCCCGGAGGACGACCTCGCGGCCGTGATCGGCAAGGTCAGCTTCGCCGACGCGCGCGCCGTCGAGGAGACGGCCGACCAGCTCGACGTCGCGACGATGCAGCGCGTGATCGACCTCTTGGCCGAAGCCGGCCGCGTGGACGTCTACGGCGTGGGCGCGAGCGCCTTCGTGGCCGCCGACCTGCAGCAGAAGCTGCACCGCATCGGCCGCGTGAGCTTCTCGTGGTCCGACACGCACATCATGCTCACCTCGGCCGCGGTCCTCAGCCCCGGCGACGTCGCGATCGGCGTCTCCCACACGGGCGCGACCACCGACACCGTGGAGGCCCTGCGGGTCGCGCGCGAGCACGGCGCGGTCACCGTCGCGGTCACGAACTTCCCGCGCTCGCCGATCACGGAGGTCGCCGACCACGTGCTCACCACGGCCGCGCGCGAAACCACCTTCCGTTCCGGGGCCACGGCGAGCCGCATCGCTCAGCTCACCGTGATCGACTGCCTGTTCATCGGGGTCGCGCAGCGGCACATGGACGCCTCCGTCAGCGCGCTGGACGCGACGAGGGACGCGGTCGGCTCGCACCGGCTCGGGGTCAGGCCCGACGGTCGCCGCCGTCCGCGGGAAACCGGTAAGTGAACCGAGAAACGAGGCGCATGATGTCCGTCCCCACGCAGGCGGTACACGTCGATTCGCCGACCGAGCAGCGCAACCCCCGCACGGTGGACATCGACCTGATGTCCACCATGGGGATCCTCAGCGCCATCAACGCCGAGGACCGCCGGGTGCCCGACGCGGTGGCCGCGGTGCTGCCGCAGCTGGCGCGCGCGGTCGACTACGCCGTGGAAGCCCTGCGGGGCGGCGGCCGCGTGCACTACGTCGGGGCGGGCACGTCAGGCCGCCTGGCGACGCTGGACGCGGCCGAGCTCGTGCCGACGTTCAACGTGCCGCCGGACCTCTTCGTCGCGCACCACGCGGGCGGCGAGAAGGCCCTGCGGCAGGCGGTGGAGAACGCCGAGGACAACGACGAGGCCGGCGCGGCCGAGCTCGCTGCCGTGGTGCAGCCGGGCGACTTCGTGCTCGGCCTCGCCGCCTCCGGGCGCACGCCGTTCGTACTCGGCGCGCTCGAGGCGTCGAGCCGCCTCGGCGCGCACACGGGGCTGGTCTCGGCCAACCCGCGCGCGTCGAAGCCGGCCGGCGTCGACGTGCTCATCGCCGTGGCCACCGGCCCGGAGGTGATCGCCGGCTCGACCCGGATGAAGGCGGGCACGGCGCAGAAGCTGATCCTCACGGCGTTCTCCACGGCCACGATGATCAAGCTGGGGAAGACCTACTCGAACCTGATGGTCAGCATGCGGGCCACGAACGCGAAGCTGCGCGGCCGCACGATCCGCATCCTGCAGGAAGCCACGGGCCTGACCATGGCCGACTGCTCCGACGCCCTGACCGAGGCCGGCGGCGACCTCAAGACGGCCCTCGTGCACCTGCTGTCGGGCTCCGACGTCGAACGCTCCGCGGCGGCGCTGGCTGCCAGCGGCGGCCACGTCCGCAAGGCACTCGCCTCGCTGCACTTGCGCGCGGGTTGAGTTGTCCCGGTAAATACGACTGCTTGAGCTCTGCGGGGAGCGCAAGCACCTTGCTTGAAACGGACGAAGAGCCCCTCATCTCCTGGTGAGGGGCTCTTTTGTGAACCTGCGCTTATTGCGGTTCACCTGTTCACCTGCCTAACCTCTCAGGTGTTGTCTGCGAGGGAGGGCAGGTCGATGACCGGGGTGAAGGAACCGACCCGCGCCAGGCAGCCGCTGTCGAGGCGAGAGTGGGGGTCGCTCTCCGGGATGGCGGCGGTGATCCTGCTGCTGAACCTCGTGGGCTGGGGCGTGCTCGTGCTGTTCATCGCGCCGCACCACTACGACCTGGGGGCGTCGGGTGTGTTCGGGATCGGGTTGGGGGTCACGGCGTTCACGCTCGGCATGCGCCACGCGTTCGACGCGGACCACATCGCGGCGATCGACAACACCACGCGCAAGCTGATGGCCGAGGGCCAGCGGCCGCTGTCGGTCGGGTTCTGGTTCTCGCTGGGGCACTCGACGATCGTGTTCGGCCTCTGCCTGCTGCTCTCGCTGGGCGTGCGCGCGGTCGCCGGGCAGCTCGAGGACGACTCGTCGGCGCTGCACCAGACCACCGGCCTCATCGGTACGTCGGTTTCAGGCGTTTTCCTTTATTTGATCGGGATCATCAACCTCGTGGCGCTCGTCGGGATCCTCCGGGTTTTCGCGCGGATGCGCCGCGGTGAACTGGACGAAGCCGCGCTGGAACGCCAACTCGACAAGCGTGGCTTCATGAATCGCCTGCTGCGCGGCGCGACGAAGGCCGTGCGCAAGCCGTGGCACATCTACCCCGTCGGTGTCCTTTTCGGACTCGGGTTCGACACCGCGACGGAGATCGGGCTGCTGGTCCTCGCGGCCGGCGCGGCGGCGTTCGCACTGCCCTGGTACGCGATCCTCGTGCTGCCCGTGCTCTTCGCCGCGGGCATGAGCCTGTTCGACGCCGCCGACGGGGTGTTCATGAACTTCGCCTACGGCTGGGCGTTTTCGCGCCCGATCCGGAAGGTCTACTACAACATCACCGTCACCGCGCTGTCCGTGGCGGTGGCGCTGGTCATCGGCACGATCGAGCTCGTGTCGATCCTCGCCGAGCAGCTCGACATCACGCACGGGCCGCTCGCCACCATCGCCGAGGTCAACCTCGACTACGTCGGGTTCGCGATCGTCGGGCTGTTCATCCTCACGTGGCTGGTCGCGCTCGCCGTGTGGCGGTTCGGGCGCATCGAGGAGAAGTGGTCGGCGCGGCTCACTGACCACTGAGCCGCGCGACGCGCAGCGCGAGCTGGATCTCCAACGCGCGTTCCGGCTCGCGCCAGTCGTCGCCCAGCAGCGCGGAGACGCGGTCGAGGCGCTGCACCACGGTGTTCACGTGGACGTGCAGCTCGTCCTTGGCGCGCGCCAGGTTGCCGCCGGCCGCGAAGTACGCGCGCAGCGTGCCGACGAGGTCGGTGCCGCGGCGGGAGTCGTAGTCCAGGACCGGGCCGAGCGTGGCCGTGACGTAGGCGGCCAGGTCGGCGTGGCGGCCGAGCAGCACGCCGAGGAAGCCCAGCTCGGCCATCGCCGCGCCGTCGCCTTCGCGACCCAGGGCGAGCAGCGTGCTGACGCAACGAACCGCCTCGGCGTACGCGTGGGCGAGCGCGGCGGGACCTTTCGCGGGGCCTGCGGCACCGACCGTCACCGGACAGTCCACAACGGACTGAAGCTCACGGGCCACCTTGGCCGCCCCGACACCGTCCGGCGCGAGCGCGACCACCTGTTCCGCGTGCACACCCACCAGGTCGCCGTACCGCGCGCAAGCCGATGCGAGGCCACGGCGGGAAATCCCGGGCGCGTGGGCGACGAACACCACGTGCGGCGCCGACAAGTCGACACCCAGCCGCCGCGCGCGGGCCGTCAGCGAGGCCGGGTTGCGCGCCGGTGCCGTCAGCAGGTCCGTGAGCAGCTCGCCGCGCACCTCGTCCTCGGCCTGTGCGACGGACCGGCGCAGCATCAGCAGCAACGCCGTGACCACGGCCGCGCGCTCGAACAACCGCCGGTCCGCACCCGCCAGCTCCGGCCGGCCCGCCAGCGTGAGGCTGCCCAGCAGCTCCTGACCGGCCCGCACCGCGCACACCCAGGTGTCCGATGTGGACTCCGCGCGCCCGCTGCCGCGCGAAGAAGCCACCGCCGGCGCGTCGAACGACAGCAACGAGCCCGCCAGCAAGTCCCCCGAAGCGTCGTGGACGGCGATCTCGCCACGCAGCACGCCCGCCACCTCCGCGGCGACTTCCGGCAGGTCACCACCCCTGAGCACGAGGTCCATCAGGCGGTCGTGAGCTTCGTCGGCGCGGCGCATGGTCGCGTTCACGGCGTTGAGCTCGGCGGCCGAGCGGCGCGTCTCGTCGAGCAGGTGCGCGCTGTCCAGGGCGATCGCCGCGTGGTTGGCCAGCGACGACAGCAGCGCGACCTCCGCCGTCGAGAACTCGCGCGGCGCGCGGTCCGACGCGTAGAGCACGCCCAGCACCTTGCCGCCGATGGCCAGCGGCACGCCGAGGATTGCCGTGAGGCCCTCCTCCAGCACGCCGGTGTCGATGGGTGAGGTGTGGCGGAAGCGCGCGTCGGCGAAGTAGTCCGCGGTGGCGTACGGCCGCGCGGTCTGGGCCACGAGCCCGCCGAGCCCCTCGCCCATGCCGAGCACGATCTGCTGGAACAACGCGGAAACCGAGCCGTCCGTGACACGGATGTAGGTCTTGCCGGCGGCCTCGTCGTTCAGGCTCAGGTACGACACGTCGACGCCGAGCAGAGTCCGCGCCCGCCGCACGATCGAGCGCAGCACCGCGTCCGGGTCACGCAGCCGCGCGAGGTCGCTCGCGGTGTCGAACAACGCCGTGAGCTCGGCTTCCCGCCGCTGGTGCTCGGTGAGCGTCTCGCGCACGCGCAGCGCGAGCTCGGTCGCGTCGGCGCCGGACTCGCGCGCGGCGTGCGCCAGCTGCTCGCTGCTCGCCCCGGCGGCGAGCAGCTCGAGCAACCGGCGGTAGGGATCCACACAGGTCATGCTGTCACTGAGCGCCGTTCGGCGGGAGCCTCCTCCAGCGATTCACCGCGCGTCTCCCGCGCGCCGAGCAGGGCCAGCACCGACAGCACGCACATCGCGGCGACGTAGACCGAAACCGGCAGCGTCGAGTGGTACGCCTGGAACAGCGCCACGGCGACGAGCGGTGCGATCGCGCCCGCCGCGATCGACGACAGCTGCCCGCCCACCGAAAGGCCCGTGTAGCGCACGCGGGTGGGGAACTGCTCGGCGAAGAACGCCGCCTGCGGTCCGTACATCGCGCCGTGCACCACGAGCCCGATGGTCGCCGCACCGATCACCGCGCCCGTCGTGCGCAGGTCCAGCAGCCAGAAGAAGCCGAACGCCCACGCGGCCATCCCGACCACGCCGAACAAGTACACCGGCTTGCGGCCGATCTTGTCGGAGAGCAAGCCCCACAAGGGAATCGTCACGAAGTGCATGGCCGAGGCGACCAGCACGGCGGTGAGCCCGGTCGCCTTCGGCAGGCCGAGCCCGGTGGTGACGTAGACGAGGATGAACGCCGTGATCACGTAGTACGACACGTTCTCCGCAAGCCGCGCGCCGAACGTCACGACCAGCCCGCGCAGGTGCCCGCGGAACACGTCGACGATCGGCGTGGCTTCCTCCTCCCCGGCCGCGGCCTTCGCGGCGAGGAACACCGGCGACTCCGCGACGGCCAGCCGCACCCACAGCCCGATCGCCACAAGCACGCCCGACAGCAGGAACGGGATGCGCCAGCCCCACGCGTTGAACGTCGCGTCGGACTGCACGGAGGCGAGGATCGCCAGCACCGCCGTGGCCAGCAGGTTCCCGGCCGGCACGCCGGTCTGCGGCCACGACGCCCAGAAACCGCGCCGGCGGTCGTCGCCGTGCTCGGACACGAGCAGCACCGCGCCACCCCACTCGCCGCCGAGCGCGAAGCCCTGCACGAGCCGCAGCAGCGTCAACAGGATCGGGGCGAGGACGCCGACCGCGCCGTACGTGGGCAGCACGCCCATGAGGAACGTCGAGCCGCCCATCATCACCAGGCTCACCACGAGCAGGCGCTTACGCCCGATGCGGTCGCCGAAGTGGCCGAACACGAGCCCGCCGACGGGTCGAGCGAGGAAGCCGACCGCGTAGGTCAGCAGTGCGAGCAGCGTGCCGGTGAGCGGGTCGGCGTTCGGGAAGAACAGCTTGTTGAACACGAGCGCGGCGGCCGAGGTGTAGAGGAAGAAGTCGTACCACTCCACGGTGGTGCCGATCAGGCTCGCGCCGACCACGCGCAGCAGGCCTGCCCGGGTTGGTGTTGTCACTGCACACTCCACTTCGTTGTGGGGACGGGGGTTCAGGCGGCCGACCAGCCGCCGTCCAGGGGCAGCGACGCGCCCGTGACGTGCCCGGCGTGCTCGCCGCACAGCCACACCACGAGGTCGGCGACGTCCGCCGGTTCGATGAGCCGTTTGATCGCCGCGCGCCGCAGCAGCACCTGCTCCACTACCTCGTCGGCATCGAGGCCGTGCTCGGCGGCCTGCGCGTCGATCTGGCCGGTGACGAGCGGCGTACGGACGTAGCCGGGATTGACGCAGTTGGACGTCACGCCGTGCTCCGCACCCTCGAGAGCGGCCACTTTGGACAGTCCCTCGAGGGCGTGTTTCGCCGTGACGTACGCGGCTTTGAACGGGCTGGCGCGCAGGCCGTGCACGCTGGAGACGTTGACGATCCGCCCCCAGCCGCGCGCGTACATCGCCGGCAGCGACCGGCGGATCAGCAGGAACGGCGCCGTCACCATCAGCGCCTGGATCCGCGCGAACTGCTCGGGCGGGAACTCGGGCAGCGCGGCCACGTGCTGGAACCCGGCGTTGTTCACGAGCACGTCCAGCTCGGCGGGCAACGCGTCGATCACCGCGGGGTCGGTGAGGTCACCGACGTGCGCCCAGCCGCCGATCTCGGCCGCGGCCGCTTCGGCACCGCGCGCGTCGAGGTCGACGATGTGCACCTTCGCCCCGGCCGCGGCCAACGCGCGAACGCAGGCGAGCCCGATTCCGCTCGCACCGCCGGTCACGAGGGCGACGCGGCCATCAAGGTCGCCCTGTGAGCTGTGACGTACCCCACTGGTCATGGGCTACGAGGTTAGGTCTCGCCCACCTCGCCGACCATGTGTCCGGCCACCACAGCCTGGCAAGATCCAGTGTGCCCGGACCACAGCCCTAACCGGCGGCGGACGAAATGCTGCGAGCCTCCCGCGCACCCGCCTCGAACGCCTCACAGCAGAACAGCAGCCACTCCCGCACCCCGTCCGTCGTCCCGGCGGCGAAGCCGGAAGCGAGCTCGACGTACTTCGGCACGCGCCGGAAGAACGCCACCTCCGGCACGGTCAGCGCCTTCGGGTCCAGGCCCGTCGCGATCATCGACAGGCGCGCCGCCGCGCGGGCGACCACGCCGTCGGCCGAGCCGAACGGGCGCAGGGCCAGCAGCTCGCCGTGCACCACGGCCGTGAGCACCGGCCCGGGCACGGACGTCGCGCCCGTGACGAGCTGGGCCAGCAGCTCCAGGCGCTCGCCTCCGGCAAGGGGCCGGCCGAGTGTGTCGGGATCTTCGACGACGTCGGCCGCGGCCAGGACGTGCAGGCGGGCCAGCGCCTGCAACGGCGCGCGCCGCCAGGTGGGCAGGAGTGGTTCCAGCGACTCGGCCACGCGCAGGGCGCCGGCGAGCAGGGGGTCGGCGACCGCGCCGTCGGCGGGCAGTTCGGGGTTCGCGCCGTCGATGCCGGCCGACGCTCGCGCGGCGCGCACCGACGCCTCGGCGGCCGTCTCCGCGCCTCCGCGCAGGTTGGCGGGCAGGCGGTGCACGGCGAACACCGCGTCCTGCGCCGCCTTGGCCGCGGCGGCGACGCCGGCGAGCTCCAGCAGCGGCTTGAGCGGGTCGCTCATGCGTCGAGCACCTGCCCGGCGCGCTTGACGACCGGCGGCAGGACCGACCACGGGAAGTTGATCCAGCGATCGGTGCGGCGCCACACGTACTCGCTGGTGACCGTCGAATGCGGCTTCTCGTAGATCACGGCACAGCGCACGTCGGCCACGTGGTCGGCGCAGAAGTCGCGCACGAGCTTGAGCGTGGCGCCGGTGTCGGCCACGTCGTCGGCGACGAGCACCCTCTTGTTGCTCAGGTCCACGACGTTCGGCACCGGCGGCAGCATCACCGGCAGATCGAGGCGCTGGTCGACGCCGGTGTAGAACTCCACGTTCATCACGTGCAGGTTCTTCACGTCCAGCGCGTAGCCCAGCGCGCCGGCGACGAAGAGCCCGCCGCGGGCGATGGAGAGGATGAGGTCGGGCTCGAAGCCGTCGGCGGCGACCTGCTCGGCGAGCTCCCTGCTGGCGGTGCCGAACAACTCCCAGGTGAGCTCTTCCCGCGCCGCGCCGTCTTCAGCCATGCCCATGCCTCTCCTAGGTCGTTCCCGCGAGCATAAGCAACCGGAAAGTGGTCTGGAGAAATGATCGAGAAATGGCTATCGGGCACGACCACTTGACGCCGTAGCTTGGGTTTCGTGAGCGACTGGAACGATCACCCGACCCTGTCCGGCACCCACGTGCGCCTCGAGCCCCTCGGCGCGGACCACGCGAAGGGCCTGTTCGAGGTCGGCCAGGATCCCGCGATCTGGGCCTGGTTGAGCATCCGGCAGTTCGAGACCTCGGCCGACGCCGAGCGGTTCGTCGAAGCCGCCACAGCCGATCCCGACCGCCGCGCATGGGCGCAGATCGACGTCGCCACCGGCCTCGTCGCCGGCACCACGTCGTACTACCAGGTCGCGGCGAAGCACCGGATCCTCTCGATCGGGCACACCTGGATCAGCCCGCGCTGGCAGCGCACCGGGCTCAACACCGAGGCCAAGTTCCTGTTGCTGCGCAACGCTTTCGAGGTGCTCGGCGCCCAGCGGGTGGCATGGGAGACCGACAGCCGCAACCTGCGCTCGCAACGCGCCATCGAGCGGCTCGGCGCGCTGCGCGAGGGCGTGCTGCGGGCCCACCGGATCCGTCCGGACGGCACTTCGCGCGACACGGTGGTGTACTCGATGACGGAAGCTGAATGGCCCGGCGCACGCGCCCGGCTGCTGGCCCGCCTCGCCTGAGGGCTCGCCCACACGGCTGCATCCTTGTCGTGAGCGGACTAACGTCGCTAGCGTGCCGTGAGCCGCGGGTTCGCACTACAGGAGGCCTTGCACCATGACCGAGCAGTCCCCAGCGCTGGACAACCTGCTCACCGAGAGCCGCACCTTCCCACCGAGCGACGAGTTCGCCGCTCAGGCCAACGCCAAGGCCGATACCTACGAGAAGGCGGACGCGGACCGGGAGCAGTTCTGGGCCGAGCAGGCCGAGCGCCTGAGCTGGGACACGAAGTGGACCCGGGTACTGGACTGGACCAATGCGCCCTTCGCGAAGTGGTTCGTCGGCGGCAAGCTCAACGTCGCCTACAACTGCGTCGACCGGCACGTCGAGTCCGGCCACGGCGACCAGGTCGCCATCCACTGGGTCGGCGAGCCCGGCGACACCCGTGACATCACCTACGCGCAGCTGAAGGACGAGGTCTCCAAAGCCGCCAACGCGCTGACCTCGCTCGGCGTGACCGCCGGCGACGTCGTGGCGATCCAGCTGCAGATGATCCCCGAGGCGATCTTCGCGATGCTCGCGTGCGCCCGCCTCGGCGCGCTGCACAACGTGGTGTTCGGCGGCTTCTCCCCGACCGCGCTGCGCGCCCGCGTGGACGACGCGTCGGCGAAGATCGTGATCACCTCCGACGGCCAGTACCGCCGCGGCAAGGCCGCCGCGATGAAGGCCAATGTGGACGAGGCGCTCGAGGGCGCCGAGACCGTGGAGAAGGTCATCGTGGTCCGCCGCACCGGCAGCGACCTCGCGGGCGAGGTGCCGTGGACCGACGGGCGCGACCTGTGGTGGCACGAGCTCGTCGACGGGCAGTCGGCCGAGCACACGCCCGAGGCGTTCGACAGCGAGCACCCGCTGTTCATCCTCTACACCTCCGGCACCACCGGGCGCCCGAAGGGCATCCTGCACACCTCCGGCGGCTACCTCACGCAGGCCGCGTACACGCACCACAACGTGTTCGACCACAAGCCGGGCGAGGACGTGTACTGGTGCACGGCCGACATCGGCTGGATCACCGGCCACAGCTACATCGTCTACGGGCCGCTGGCCAACCGCGTCACGCAGGTCGTGTACGAAGGCACGCCGAACACCCCGCACGAGGGCCGGCACTGGGAGATCGTGCAGAAGTACAAGGTCTCCATCTACTACACCGCGCCGACGCTGATCCGCACGTTCATGAAGTGGGGCGCGGAGATCCCGGCGAAGTACGACCTCACGTCGCTGCGCGTGCTCGGCAGCGTCGGCGAGCCGATCAACCCCGAGGCGTGGATCTGGTACCGCGAGACCATCGGCGCGAACAAGGCGCCGATCGTCGACACGTGGTGGCAGACCGAGACCGGCGGGATCATGATCTCGCCGCTGCCGGGCGTCACGTCCACCAAGCCGGGTTCGGCCCAGCGCGCGCTGCCGGGCATCTCGGCGAAGGTCGTGGACGACCAGGGCAACGAGGTCGGCAAGGGCGGCGGCGGGTACCTGGTGCTCGACAAGCCGTGGCCGGGCATGCTGCGCGGCGTGTGGGGCGACGAGGAGCGCTTCCGCGAGACGTACTGGTCGCGCTTCGCCGCCCAGGGCTTCTACTTCGCCGGCGACGGCGCCAAGTACGACGCCGACGGTGACATCTGGCTGCTCGGCCGCGTCGACGACGTGATGAACGTGTCGGGCCACCGCATCTCGACCACCGAGGTCGAGTCGGCGCTGGTCTCGCACCCGACGGTGGCCGAGGCGGCCGTGGTCGGCGCGACCGACCCGACGACCGGGCAGGGCATCGTGGCGTTCGTGATCCTGCGCGGCAACGCCGTCGATGGTGGTGACGAGGCCGTGCAGGAGCTGCGCAACCACGTCGCGAAGGAGATCGGCCCGATCGCGAAGCCGCGCCAGATCATGGTCGTGCCGGAGCTGCCGAAGACGCGCTCGGGCAAGATCATGCGCCGCCTGCTGCGCGACGTCGCGGAGAACCGGGCGATCGGCGACGTCACGACGCTCGCGGACTCGTCGGTGATGGACCTGATCTCCTCCGGCCTGCAGTCGGGCAAGGAGGAGTAGGCACCGCGAGGTAGGTTCTGTCCGCGAGGAAGGGGCTCTCCCGCCGGGAGGGCCCCTTTCCTGCTGACTACCCCGAATGGCGGACATCGAACGCATGTTCTAAGATGTGCCGCTGTACCCACCCCAGATCCGGGCAAGGAGACGACACGAATGACCGTGGAAGCCTTGACGCACGACGAGGACACCGCGGCCGAAGCGGCGACGACCGAGGCAGCCGCTGCCTCGGCGCAGGCCGCCGACGCCCCGGAGGTCACCGAGCCCACTGAGACCACTGCCTCACCTGCGTCGTCTTCCGATTCAGACGAGGCCGCCCCGGCCGCTGAAGAGGCGCCGAAGCCGAAGCGCGGCCGGCCGAAGGCCGCCGCGTCCACCGCGAAGAAGACCCGCACGGTGGAGCTCATCCTCACCGTCACCGGCACGGCCGACGGCGAGTGGCAGGCCGAGCTCAAGAACGGCAGCAAGTGGGTCGCGAAGGGCCTGGAGATCCCGGCCGCCGCCGTCTCGCGCGCGGCGAAGGAGCTGCACGCGGACCTGTCGGGCCCGATCGACGAGGTCATCAACCAGGCCCGCGAGGCGCAGGCCGCGAAGGTCGCGCAGCTTGAGGCCGAGCTGGAAGCCGCCAAGGCGGCCCTGGCGGAGCTCGACGCCTGAGTTCTTGTTCCGCGAAAAGGCCCGGCATTCTTTGCCGGGCTTTTTTCACGCCAGGGGCGAGTTTTTCGGCAGCGGCGCTTTGAACTCGAGCCAGCGACTGTCCACAATGGCGTGAACTTGGTGGTCGACTCCGCGCGGGTGGACCACGGTGTCGCCGGGGCCGAACTCTCCCGGCACGCCCCCGACCACACCGGACAGCCGACCTTCGAGCACGTAGATGACGCTGTCGTGGTCGTGACTGTGCACAGGCGACCCGACGCCGGCCGGGTAGCGGATCTCGTACACGAGCCCGTGCGCGGCGCGTTCTCTCTCGCGGACGAAGGCGGTGCCGCCGGTCAGCTGTCGCCCTTCCACAGTGGACACTTCGAGCCATTCGCTCATTCCGCCGCCTTCCGGGCACCTCGGGCACTCCCGCCACCAGCAACATATACTCCATGTATACAACGGCCATCGCAAGACTCCCGGAGGTTCCCGGCGCACTTCACCCTTCGAGACGGTTCCGAAATCACCACGCCCGTCCACACCCTGCTCAACGCCGGGTACGCCGGCCGCAGCCAGGACGACGTGGCGGCGCACGTGAAGGAGCTGGCGGAGCTCGGCGTGCCCGCGCCTTCGGTGACGCCGGCGCTGTACCCGGTGGCGCCGTACCTCGCGCAGCAGGCCGGCGCCGATCGGCTGACATTCAAAGGATAGGCACAATTAAATAAGGAAACCCTTCCTTGATGTAATTCACTGGACAGAGGCGCTCGCCCGAATTTCGTGTTTCACTATTCCCGTGACCGAAACGGTGGACGCGACTGATTCCCACTCGCACGAGCCCCACGACGACCTTGGCGGCAAGCTGAACTGGCTGCGCGCCGGTGTTCTCGGGGCCAACGACGGGATCGTGTCCGTCGCGGGCATCGTGGTAGGCGTCGCAGGGGCGACCACGAGCCGCACCGCGATCCTCACCGCCGGAATTGCCGGACTGGTGGCCGGTGCGTTTTCGATGGCCGGTGGGGAATACGTGAGCGTGAGCACGCAGCGCGACACCGAACGCGCGTTGCTGCAGCTCGAGAAGCAAGAGCTGAAAGCGATGCCCGAGGCCGAGGAACGCGAGCTCGCCGAGATCTACGAGGGCAAGGGCCTGTCCCGGGAACTCGCCGCGGAGGTCGCGCGCGAGCTGACCCGCAAGGACGCGTTCCACGCCCACGCCGAGGCCGAACTGGGCATCGACCCGGACAACCTCACCAACCCGTGGCAGGCGGCCTGGGCTTCGCTGATCGCGTTCTCCGTCGGCGCGCTGCTGCCGCTGCTGTCCATCGCCTGGACGGCGGTGCCGGAGCGCGTGTGGGCGTGCGCGCTGGCCGTGGTCGTGGGCCTCACGCTCACCGGCTTCGTGAGCGCGCGCCTGGGCAACGCGCAGGTGGGGCGCGCGATCGCGCGCAACGTGGGCGTCGGCGCCCTCACCATGCTCGTCACCTACTTCGTGGGAGTGCTGTTCGGCACCACGATCGGCTAGCAGCTAGTGCACGCCCTTCATCAGCCGCCGGATGAACGGGATCAGCGCGAGCAGGACCAGGCCGATCACGATCGCGACCACGCCGATGATGCTGAAGTACGGCGTCTCGTCGTGCACGTCGTAGGACTCCGCGAGCTTGCCCGACATAGCGGTGCCCAGCGAGACCGACAGGAAGTTCAGCGCCACCATCTGCGTCCGGAACGCCTTGGGCGCGAGCTTCGTCGACAGCGACAGCCCGACCGGCGACAGCATCAGCTCCGCGATCGTGAACACCAGGAGGATCCCGGCGAGCGCGATCAGCGGGCTGCCGTTCACGCCGGTGCCGGTCATCGGCAGGAACAGCAGGAACGCGAGACCCATCAGCACCGTGCCCAGCACGAACTTCATCGGCGTCGACGGCTGCTTCGGCCCCAGCTTCGTCCAGATCGCGGCGACGATCGGCGCGAAGATGATGATGAACACCGGGTTGATCGAGTTGACCCACGACACCGGCATGTCCCAGCCGAACAGGTTCCGGTCGAGGCGCTGGTCGCTGTAGACCGAGACGACCGTGGACTGCTGCTGGTACAGCGAGAAGAACGCGGCGCTCGCGATGTACATCGGGATGAACGAGAACACGCGGCTGCGCTCGTCGGACGTGATCTTGCGGCTGGTCAGGATGACCACGAAGTACACCACCGAGATCGCGACGACCACGTAGACGACCACGTCGGCCAGGTTCGACGGCCCGACCACGCCGGACATGATCAGCGCGACGACCGCGACCACGATCACCACGGCGACACCGATCGCCGTCCAGCGCTGCGAAGGCTGCAGGGGGTTCGGGATCTCCGACGCCTTCTCGCCCAGGTTCTTGCGGCCGAGCGTGTACTGGGTCAGGCCGAGCGCCATGCCGATCGCGGCGAGCCCGAAGCCCAGGTGGAAGCCGACCTCCGACTGCGCGAGCCCGGTGAGCAGCGGGCCGATGAAGCCACCCAGGTTGATGCCCATGTAAAAGATCGTGAAGCCGGCGTCGCGGCGCTCGTCGCCCTCGGCGTAGAGGGTGCCGACCACGGCGGTCGCGTTGGCCTTGAGGCCGCCCGAACCGATCGCGACGCACGCGAGGCCCACGCCGATGCCGGTCAGGCCCGGCAGCAGCGCCAGCGCGATGTGGCCGATCATCACCAGCACGGCGCTGTAGAACAGCGTGCGCTCGGAACCGAGCAGGCGGTCGGCCACCCACGCGCCGATCACGGTGGCGAGGTAGACCGTGCCGCCGTACGCGCCGACGACGCCGAGCGCGTCGCCTTGGTCGATGCCGAGCCCACCCTGGTCGGCCTTGTAGTACAGGTAGATGGCGAGGATGCCGAGCATCCCGTAGTAGGAGAACCGCTCCCACATCTCGACGCCGAAGAGGTTCGCCAGCCCTCGTGGGTGCCCGAAGAACCTCGTGTCGTGCTGGGCCTCGGTAGAGGTACTCACAACTGTCTCGTCCTTGTCCTAGACAACGTTGTCGTTTCCGATTCGCATGCTAGAAGGCGAATGGGTGAACAGAAAACCGGACCGGGTGTGGTGAGCGTCATCGAACTCCCGGGCCGGCTCGGACGGGCGCTAAAATGGCGGCAAAAGGTGCGCCGGGAAGCCTGGTCGGCGATGTTTGTGACGATTGCCGCACCTGGAGGACTCCGCCCATGACCGCTTCCCGCCCGGCCCGCGCCGCCGCCGAGTTCGCCCGCTACCTGCGCACTGAGACCACCGGCGGGATCATCCTGCTCGCCGCCACTGCCGTAGCGCTGATCTTGGCCAACTCACCGGCCGATGACGTCTACCGGGCCGTGCGCGACTTCCACGTCGGCCCCGAGTTCCTGCACCTGAACCTGTCGATCGGCGACTGGGCGAAGGACGGGCTGCTCGCCTTGTTCTTCTTCGTCGCCGGGCTGGAGCTCAAGCGCGAGCTCGTGGTGGGTGAGCTCTCGCGCTTCAAGCAGGCAGTGCTGCCGGTGATCGCGGCCGTCGGCGGGATGGTCGTGCCGGCGCTCATCGCACTGGCGGTCGGCTGGGGGACGCCGGGAATCGACCGCGCGTGGGCGATCCCCGTGGCCACGGACATCGCGTTCGCGCTCGGCGTGCTCGCGCTGACGGCATCGAACCTGCCGAGCAGCGCGCGGGTCTTCCTGCTTTCGCTGGCGGTGGTCGACGACCTCGGCGCGATCCTCGTGATCGCGATCGTCTTCACCACGGGCTTCGACCTCGTGGCCGCTGCCGTCGCCGTGGTGGCGCTGGCGCTCTACTGGTTCCTGCAGCACAAACGCGTGCGCACGGCCTGGTTGTACGTGCCGCTCGCGGTGGTCACCTGGGTGGCGGTGCACTCGACGGGCATCCACGCGACCATCGCCGGCGTCGCGCTCGGGCTGCTCACGCGCGTGAAACCCGACGAAGGCGAGGACGAGGCGCCGGCGGTGCGGCTGGAGCACCGGCTCCAGCCGTGGTCGGCGGCTGTCGCGGTGCCCGTGTTCGCGCTGTTCGCCGCGGGGATCTCGGTGAGCGGGCACGCGTTGGGCCAGGTCTTCACCACCGCGTTGCCGCTGGCTGTCCTGTTGGGACTGGTCGTGGGCAAGTTCGTCGGCATCCTCGGCGCGAGCGTGCTGGCGGTGAAGCTGGGCGTCGCGGAAAAACCCACCGGCATGGGCTGGCGTGATCTCTCGGCGCTGGCTGCTCTAGGCGGCGTCGGCTTCACGGTGAGCCTGCTGATCGCAGACCTCGCGCTCGACGAACCGGAGACCGAACTGGCCAAGGCGGCGGTGCTGATCGCGTCGGCCGTCGCGTCGCTGACGGCGGCCGCGCTGCTGCTGCGACGCAACCGGGCGCACGCGAGAGCGGACTGATCCCCGACACTCCCGACGGTCCGCCGCGCTTGGGGAACGGGTACGTGGCACGATGACCCGGTGACCAGCCCCAAACACGAACGCACCGGCCCCGACGGCGTGGGGGCCGTGCCCTACCTGCCCCTGTCGAGCGACGAGGAGGCCGCGGCGGCGGAACAGTCCATCGGCAAACTCGTCGGCGACGCCACCCAGCACCTGTCGACGCTGGTCAGGGCCGAGGTCGAGCTGGCGAAGTCGGAGCTGGTCGGCGAGATGAAGAAGGGGCTCAAGGGAGCCGTCTACTTCCTCATCGCCCTCGCCGTGGGGCTCTACAGCTCGTACTTCCTGTTCCTGTTCATCGCCGAGATCCTGTCGGACTGGTGGGGCATCCGCTGGCCGGCGTTCCTCACCGTGTTCGTCCTGATGCTGCTCACCACCGCCGTCACGGCCTTCCTCGGCTGGCGCAAGGTGAAGAAGCTGAAGGCGCCCGAGCGCACGATCGACAGCGTCAAGGAGACGGCCGCGGCCCTCAAGCCGCGTCGCGCCACCGAAGACGACCTGCCCGCGACGCGTTCCTGACCCGGCACCGCATCCCAGGCTGCGTTACTGATCCGGCCAAAAGTAGGCCGACCCCACCCGTCACGTAACCGTTGCGACGAAGCCATTCGGCCGTGACTGTGGTCGGATTGGTAACCATCGGCACAGTATCGGCTGAAGCGGAGCCCGCAGTGCAGCGCACGCCCGACCCGTCGATCGTCCGGATCGACGGTCCGTGGACGCACCGCGACGTCTCGGCCAACGGCATCCGCCTGCACGTCGCCGAGCTCGGCGACGGACCACTGGTACTGCTGCTGCACGGCTTCGGCGAGTTCTGGTGGACCTGGCACCACCAGCTGCGTGGCCTCGCGGACGCCGGTTTCCGCGCCGTCGCCGTGGACCTGCGTGGCTACGGCGACTCCGACAAGCCCCCGCGCGGCTACGACGCGTGGACGCTGGCTGGCGACGTCGGCGGCCTGATCAAGGCCCTCGGCGCCCGCCGCGCGCACCTCGTCGGCCACGCTTGGGGCGGCATGCTCGCCTGGACGGTCGCCTCGCTGCACCCCCGCCTCGTGTCTTCGGTGACGGCCGTCGGCGCCGCGCACCCGCTCGCGCTGAAGTCCGCCGTGCTGCGTTCGCCCCGCCGCCAGGGACGCGCGGCCGGGCACCTGTTCCGGTTCCAGGTGCCGATGGCGCCGGAGAAGTGGCTGGTGCGCGACGACGCCGCCAACGTGGAGTCGTTGTTCCACAGCTGGTCCGGCCCGGTCTGGCGGTCCTCTTCGGACTTCACCGACACGGTCGACCGGTTCCGCCAGGCGATGCTGATCCCGGGCGTCGCACACTCCGCGCTGGAGTACTACCGCTGGGCCTTCCGCGCGCAGTTCCGCGGCGAGGGCCGCCGCTTCACCGACGCCGTGGGCAAACGCGTCGCCGCGCCCGTGCTGCAACTGCACGGCGCCGTGGACACGTGCATCGTCCCGGAGACCGCACGCGCGTCCGTGCATTGGGCCGGGCCGCACGGCGAGCCCCGCGTCTGGCCCGGCGTCGGCCACTTCCCGCACCTGGAGGAGCCGGACCGCGTGACGAAATCCGTTGTGGACTTCGTGAGCTGACTCAGCTCGCGCAGGCGCCCGTGCTCACGTTCGTCGTCTGCGACGGCGCCGCCGCGACCTCCGCGCGCACCTGTTCCGCGGTCAGGGTGAAGCCCGTGTCCGGATCTTCCACCGCCGCGCCGAAGACGACGCCGATCACGTCGCCGTCGGGGGTGATCATGGGGCCGCCGGAGTTGCCGCTGCGGATGCCCGCGCGAATGGTGAACACGTCGCGCTGCACGGTGTTGGCGTCGTAGATGTCGGGGCCGCGCAGGTTGATGCGGCCGCGCACGCGGGCGGCGGTGGACGTGTACGGGCCGTCGAGCGGGTAGCCGAGCACGATGGCGTTGTCGCCGGCGCGCGCGGTTTCCTGCGCGAACGGCAACGCGGGCGCGGACAGGCCCGGCACGGCCAGCACGGCGATGTCGACCTCGGGGTTGAAGTACACGACGCGCGCCCGGTAGTCGCCGCGCGTGGACTCGATGCCGACCTCGTTCGTGCCCGCGACCACGTGCGCGTTGGTCATCACGCGCTGCGGCGCGATCACGAAACCGCTGCCCTCCAGCGATTTCGAGCACGACGGCGCGTTGCCGCGGATCTTCACCACGCTCGGGTGCACCCGGCGCGCGACCGCGCTGATGTTCATCGACGTGTCCGGCGGCGCGGCGTCGGCGGCGGGCGCCTTTTCGAACGGCGAGAGCGCCGACGGGAAACCCGACGCGTCGAGCAGCTTGCGCAGGTCGCTCGGCAGGCCCTGGGCCTCGGCCGGCATCAGGTTGTTGACCTCGCCCAGCACGACCGACGAGTTGATCGACTTGGCGAGCCCAGGGATGACCGACACGGTGGTGAGCGGGTTCGCGACCAGCCACGCCACCACGAAAACCGCCGCGGCCTGGACGATCGCACCCAGCGTCTTGTCCACTCCGGACAGCTTGTCGGGGTTGATCTTCTGGCGCAGCTTGCGCCCGATCCACACCCCGAGCGTTTCGCCGAGCACCACGAGGAACACCACCACGGCGAGCGCGAAGGCCACCTTCGCCACGGGGTTGTCGAACAGTTCGATCACGAACGGCGCCAGCTTCACGCCGAGCACCGCCCCGATGGCGACCCCGATCAGCGCGGGCAGCGCGACGATCACGCCCTGGAACGCCCCCGAAACAGCCGCCAGCACCGCCAGCACCAGCACGAGGACATCGACCCAGTTCACGCCGTCACTCCCCGATCGCCTCTCCCCGCGCCACGTTGCGGGCCCGGTGTTCGGCCAACGCTACGTCAAGGTCGCGCACGTCGCCGGTGTCCCAGTCGCGCTCCCAGCCGCCGAGCGAAAGCAGCACCGACAGCAGGCCGGCGGTGAAGCCCCAGATGAACAGGCCGTCGACGTCGAAGCCCGGGCCCTTCCACGACGCACCACGCTTCTGGACCATGAACCGGTTCGCCGGATCGGCGAGGTCTGAGAGCGCAACGCGCGCGACAGCGGCCGTCTCGCCGAGGTCGACGGCGTGCACGGGCGAAGGCGTGTGCCAATAGGCGAGCACAGGCGTCACGGCGAAGCGCGACACCGGCACGGGCAGCTCCGGCAGGATCGCGATCGGCAGGATGCCCCCCGGGTCCACGCCAGTCTCCTCCTCGGCCTCGCGCAGGGCGGTGCCGACGGGTCCGCCGTCGCCGTCCTCCGCGCCGCCGCCCGGAAACGCGACCTGGCCCGCGTGCGAGCCGAGCGTGTCGGCGCGGCGCTGCAACAGCACGTCGGGACCGTCGGCGCGTTCGCCGAAGAGGATCAGCACGGCGGCCGAGCGCGTGAGCGACTCGTCGACGGTGAAGCGGGTGAAGGTGCGGCTCTCGACCTCAGCGGACACCTTCACCAGCGGCCGCAGCCATTCGGGCACGGCTTCGGGGTCGACGAGGGGACCGGTCATGAGAAGTCCTTCACAGCTGCGCGCACCTGGTCGGTGCTGTCGAACGTGCGGGGGCTGGAGATGAAGCGCACTTGACCGTCGGGGGTGACGAGGTAGGACGCGGGCAGGTTCGAGGGCACTTTCAGCGCGGTGCGGATCGGACCGGTCTGGCCGTCGCCGTCGTACAGCGAGGGCAGGTGGACGCCGATGTCTTGCAGCAAGCCGAGTCCGTCGGCGGCCGGGCTGGCGATCTGTACGCCGATGACCCGCACGGCGCCGGGCTCCGCGGCGTAGGTCTGCAGCACGGGCAGCTCGGTGCGGCACGCCACGCACCACGAGGCCCACACGTTCACCAGCGTCGGGCCGCCGGCGAGCACCTTGCCGACGTCGACGCGCGAGCCGTCGCCGAGGCAGTCGGCCTGGATACCGGACAGCTCGCCGACAGCGGGTCCGGGCGACGGCGGCGGGCAGGCCTGCAGCGCGGCCTTCGCGCGTACGCCGGCGAGGTCACCGGTCGCCGCGGGCGCGTCCTTCGAGCCGCCACGCGTCGTGAGCACGGCGACCAGCACCGCGACCACCAGGACCGCGACGCCGAGTGCCCATTTGGTGACCGTGGTCACCCGCGCGCCGCCAGCTCGAGGATGTGCTCACGCTCCTCGCCCTTGACGAGCTTCGCGGCGACCTCGAACTCCGTGGGTCCCAGTCCGTAGGACGGGCAGTCCTTCTTCAGCGGGCACGCGCCGCACGCGGGCTTGCGCGAGTGGCACACGCGCCGGCCGTGGAAGATCACCCGGTGGGACAGCATCGTCCACTCCTTGCGCGGGATCAGCTCCCCCACGGCGTGCTCGACCTTCACCGGGTCTTCCTCGGCCGTCCAGCCCCAGCGGCGCACGAGGCGGCCGAAGTGGGTGTCGACCGTGATTCCCGGCACGTCGAACGCGTTGCCGAGCACGACGTTGGCCGTTTTGCGCCCGACCCCGGGCAGCGTCACGAGGTCGTCGAGCTTCTTGGGCACCTCGCCGTCGAAGCGCTCCACGAGCGCTGCGCCCAGCCCCATCACCGAGTTGGCCTTGGCCCTGAAAAACCCGGTGGGCCTCAGGAACTCCTCGAGCTCGGTGCGATCGGCGCCCGCGTAGGCGGCCGCCGTGGGATAGCGCTTGAACAACGCGGGCGTGACCAGGTTCACCCGCACGTCGGTGGTCTGCGCGGAAAGCACCACCGCGACCAGCAGTTCCAGCGGATTCGTGAAGTCCAGCTCGGCTTTCGCGTCGGGATACACCTCGTCGAGGCAACGCTTCATACGCCGGGCGCGTCTCACCAAGGCAAGCCGGCTTTCACCGGCGCCCTCGCGGGGGGCGTTCGTGACGGCAGGTGGCACCCCGATAGCCTACGGGCGCGTCGGACGAGCCGGGCGGGAGCACCCGCCGGTGGACGGCCGACACGCCAGAGCACCACCTCGGCGCACCGTGTGCCGCGAGGAGCGAGGATCTGGAGTCGATGCTTACTTTCCGTAGTGGATGTGTGTCATGACCGCGTGGTTCGTGATTCTGGTCCCACTGGTGATCATGTTCTTCGCTCTCTTCATGGAGCGGGTGGAAAGCCGCCTCAAGCACGTCGCGGTGCAGGAGAACGAGGTCGAGGAGTTCCTGGAGCAGGCTCAACCCAACGAGGTCAGGGCCCTCTACGGCCACGGGATCGGCCGTGCTCTTGAGCTGTTTCGGCTCCGCAGGCTGGGCGGACGGGCAGCCAGGCTTCGCGCGCGCCGCGTGCGGAGTTAGGCTCCCTGTTCGTGCGAGATCGTCTCCGGCTGCCGCGCCCCGCGCGGCGAGCCGACGGGCGATCTCGCCGACACGCCCTAGACTGACGCGAAAGTGATCGGCGACACGGCCTTCGACCTGCGGAGGAAGTGATCGTTTCTCGACGAGGAGGCACCCGAGGTGGACGAAACCCTGGCCCGTGCGGGCATTTTCCAGGGTGTTGAGCCTGCAGCCGCTGAGGCTCTGGCCCAGACCTTGGAATCCGTGGAGTTTCCCCGCGGCCATGTCATCTTCAGCGAGGGTGAGCCGGGCGACAAGCTGTACATCATCCAGTCCGGCAAGGTGAAGATCGGCCGCAAGTCGCCGGACGGCCGCGAGAACCTGTTGGGCATCTTCGGCCCGTCGGACATGTTCGGCGAGCTGTCCATCTTCGACCCGGGCCCGCGCACGTCGAGTGCGACCACGGTCACCGAGGTCCGCGCCGTCACCATGGACCGCCCGGCCCTGCGCCAGTGGATCTCGACGCGGCCGGAGATCGCGGAGCAGCTGCTGCGCGTCGTGGCCCGCAGGCTGCGCCGGACCAACAACATGGTCGCCGAGCTGATCTTCACCGACGTGCCCGGCCGCGTGGCCCGCGCGCTCCTGCAGCTCGCGCAGCGCTTCGGCAGCCAGGAGGCCGGCCTGCTGCGCGTGACCCACGACCTCACGCAGGAGGAGATCGCCCAGTACGTCGGCGCCTCCCGCGAGACCGTCAACAAGGCCCTCGCCGACTTCGCCCACCGCGGCTGGCTGCGGCTGGAAGGCAAGAGCGTCCTCATCCTCGACCCGGAGCGCCTCGCCCGCCGCGCGCGGTGACTTTGGCCTCGGCTCCGCCGAGGCGTGCGAGATCGCGCCGACTTCTTCCCTCCCGGTTTTCGCGCGGCCCCTGAGCCGCGCGAAAACCGCTCAATCCAGAAGCCGGCGCGATCTCGCGGCTGTGGTCACCACGCCCCCACTCTTCGTTGAACGAAGGCCACCCTCGCCCCTACCGGCGCCGGGTGGCTTTCGTCGCTTCTGAGGCTTTTGGGGCTACAGCTGGGCTCCAGACTTTATGGGCGTCCCCCACACGAGCGGCATCCGGCCGACCTGGCCGTGTCGCGGCGCGTTTTTCTTCCACAACAGGGAAACTGAGTGGACCACCCGGCGCGATCCCGCACGCCCTGGCGGAGCCAGGGCAAACGACAGGGAGCCGGGCGCCACCCCCGACGTGGCGCACCGGCTCCTTGCCTCGCGCGGACCATCCCCCGACGACCCGCGCTCCCCGCCCTCCGGTTCAGGCCCCGACCCGTATGCCGGAGGGAGCTGGGATGTGCTGTTTCTCAACCATCATGGCCACTACCCACGAATTCAAGGCCATTCACTCTCAAGGACGCCGCTTCGGCCGTTTCGTTGCACGAGTTCACTGAGAATCCATAGAGCGTTACAGGATCGAGACCTCTGCGGCGTAACCGAAGCCGTTCGATGGAGGTGACGCACCTGACCGCAAAACAACTGGTACTTCCGTACCACTCGCAGGCATACTGGTACGCGTGTCCCACTCTGCTCCCTCCGAAGGTCGCACCACACTCGCCGACTACCGTGCCGCGCTGAGGGCCCCCGGCTCTCGCCGCCCGGTCGTCGCGTCGGTGCTCGCCCGCTTGCCGATCGCGATGATCGGCATCTCGGCGCTGCTCTACGTGCAGCGCGAGACCGGCTCGTTCGCCGCCGCCGGGCTGGTTTCCGCCAGCTCGCTCGCCGGCGTGTCCGTGGGCGCGGTGGTGCAGGGGCGCCTCATCGACCGCTACGGGCCGACGCGTCCGCTGCTGGTCACGGTGGGACTGTTCGCGCTGTCGATGGTCGCGCTGGCCCTGGCGATCGAGGCCCACGCGCCGACGTTTCTGCTGGTCGCGCTGGCCGCCGCCACGGGTCTGTCGGAGCCGATGATCGGATCGGCCTCGCGTGCGTTGTGGACGAAGCTGCTTCCGGAAGGCCCCGCGCGCAACGCGGCCTTCTCGTACGAAGCGATCAGCATGGAGGTTTTCTTCATTCTCGGCCCGGGCATCGCGGGTCTGCTGATCACGGCGCCGTGGGCCGGCACGGGCATGGTCGTGGGTGCCGCGGCGATGGTCACCGGCGCGACGGTGTTCGCACTGAGCCCCGCCGTGCGCGCTTGGGGTCCTGCTCCGCGCGCGAAGACGCGGCTGTTGGGTGCGCTGGCGAGCCCCGGCATGCGGACGCTCGCCGTGGCCGCGCTGGGCTTCGGTGTGGTGATCGGGTTCGTCGAGGTGGCCGTGCCGGCCGCCGCGACGGAGTCCGGCCACGCGGCGTTGAGCGGGCTGCTGCTTTCGGCGTGGTCGCTGACGTCGGTGGCGTTCGGCGTGGCGTACAGCCTGCATCCGTGGCCGCGCCGGCTGGGCCTGCGCCTGCCCGCGTTGCTGGGCGGGTTCGGCGCGCTGGTGGCACTGCTGGCGCTGCCGTCGTCGCTGTGGGCGCTGGCGCTGCTGATGCTGCTGGCGGGCGCGATGATCACGCCGCAGTCGACCACGCACTCGACGGCGATCGAGACCGTCGCGCCGCGCGGTACGGCCGCGGAGGCCTTCGGCTGGGTCCTCACGGCGGTGACGCTGGGGCTGGCCGCGGGCCAGTCGGTGAGCGGTTACCTGGTCGAGCACTCAGGTCCGAGCGCGTCGTTCCTGGCCGCCGGCGTGGCCGGGGTGGCGCTGGCGATCGTGGTGTGGCTGATGCGCGGCACGGTGCGCGCGCCGGCCGCGGAGCCGACCGACTCGGGTGAGCTCGTGGGCGCCCGCCACTGACGTTTCAGCAGTTCAGCGGCATCGTAGCCGGTTTTTGTCGGTGGCCCGCGCTAGCTTCGCGGACATGGATCTGACGTCACCGGCGCGGCCGCTGTCCACGGCCGTGAACGCCGCCGCGCGCCTGCTCCCGAGGCAGGCCGCGCTGCGGCTGTGCACTGACGCGGACGGGCTCGAGGTCGCCGGCAGCGACCGCGACCTGTCCGTGCGCTTGGCATGCCCGGCGACATCCCACACCGATGGGGAGGTGCTCGTGCCGGCGGCGCCGCTGGCCGAGACGCTGAAGATGCTGGACGTCGACCAGGTGCGCCTGGTCGTCGAAGGCAGCCGGCTGGCGGTGCGCGTGGAAGGGGCGCGCTTCGCCTTGCCGCTGCTGGACCGGGGTGCGCTCGTGGAGCCCGCGCAGCCACCTCGGTTGTCCGAAGTGGACGGGGAGCTCCTGGCGGCCGCGGTCCGCACGGTCGCGGGCACGGCCGCGAAGGACGATCCACTGCCGGTCTTCACGGGCGTGCGCGTGCAGAGCTCCGGTGACACGCTCGTGCTCACCGCCTCGGACCGCTACCGGATGGCCGTGGCGCGCGTGCCGTTGCGAGCGGCGTGGGGGCCGCTCGACGTGCTCGTGCCCGCGCGCCTGCTGGCCGAGGCCACGCGCCACGCCACCGGCACCCTCACCCTCCAAGCCGACAGCGGCCACTTCGGCCTGTCCTGGGCCGGCGGCACTGTCACCACCGCAGTCCTCGACGCGGGGTTCCTGTCGGCCGACGCCATCCCGTCCGGCGACGTCGACACGGAGGTCGAGCTGCCCGCCGACGCCCTCGCCGCGGCCATCCGCCGCGTCGGCGTCTACGCCGAAGACCGCCGCGTGCTGACCCTCGGGGTGGGCGACGCACACGTCCGCCTCGCCAGCACCCGCGCCGACACAGGCGAAGCCGAGGAAACCCTGAAGGCAAACGTTTGCGGCGGCCGCACCTCGCCGTCGTTCCAGGCGCGTTACCTGCTGGACGCCCTCGCGCCGTTCGCGGACTCCACCGTGCGGCTGTCGATCCAGCCGGGGCTGCGCGCGTGCGTCTTGACGGCGGCGGAGGCGCAGGAGGTGAGCCTCACGTACTACCTCATGCCGATGCTGCCCCGCTGAGGCAGTCGGGGCGCACCCCCCGCGGGCTTTCCGCGACCTCATCGACTGCTCGCTGCACGTACGAGGTCACCGCCCAGCAGGTCGTCGACCGCCGAATCAGGGCGCGACCCAGCTGCCGGAGCGTTTGATCGTCCGGATCATCGGCGCCGTCTCGACCTGGTGGACGCCGGGGAGGGCGCCGAGGCGCGTGGCGAGGAAGTCGTAGAGGGCGTCGTCGTCGCGGCAGCCGATGCTGAGGGTCAGGTTGGTCGGACCGGTGGTGGCGGCGACGAGCGCGACTTCCGGGTAGGTCGCCACCTCGCGGGCGACGGCGTCGAGGCGGGACGGGGTGACGCCAAGCCACAGCAGGGCCGACAGGGATGCGCCGAGCAGGGCGGCGTCGACCTCGACGTCGAAGTAGAGGGCGCCCGTGGCGCGCAGGTGCTCGAGGCGGCGGCGGACGGTCGTTTCGGAGCGTCCCGACGCGGCGGCGAGGGTGGCCAGCGAAGCGCGGCCGTCGTGGGCCAGGGCGGCGAAGAGGGCGTCGTCACCGGGTTCCAGGCGCGGCGAAACGGTGCTTCCACTGGTGCGGCCGTCCCAGACGGGGGTCAGGGCGGCGACCTGAGCGGCGTCCAACGCACTCGCCCGGCCCGGCCAGCCCGCCGGACCACCGGCGAAGCGACGCAGCAATCGATGCGCCGTCACGGACACCACGCGCGGCGTGCGCGGCAGCTGCCCGAGCAACAGGCCCTCGTCGGCCTCCTGCCGGGGCGCCGAGGTGTAGCAGGCGATCTCCGTACCGCCGGACGTCAGGCTGACCCACGACGTGTCGTCGCGCCGCGCCAGCGCCGTGGCGATCACGCCGGCCGCGTCGGGCATGCAGCGCACGCGAAGCAGCCACTGCACGCGCCCGAGCTTCGTCACCTCCGGCACACCCACGACCCGCACCACCCCCGTCGAGCGCAGCCGGTGGTAGCGGCGCGCCACGGTCTGGTCCGACACGCCCAGCACCTCGGCCAGGCGGCTGAACGGCACGCGCCCGTCGAGCTGGAACGCGTGCGTCAGCCGGCGGTCGAGGTCGTCGAGCTGAGGTGAATCCACCGGATCAGCCTATTCCCTGTCGGATTTCAAGCATCTGGAGCGAATGAGCAGCCTGAACCACCAGCACGGACGAGAGTCGGGGTCACCGGAAGGAGCCGCGAATGAACCTCGACCACACCGTCTTCCTGGCCCAGCGCTACGAGCGCGTCTGGCAGCTCTACGAGCAGCTCGGCTTCACCCTCAGCCCGCCGTCGCGCCACTTCGCCGCGGGCACCAGCGGCAGCGAGCCGACGCTCAGCTGCACGGCGAACCGCTGCACCTACTTCGGCGACTCGTTCGTCGAGCTGATCGGCATCGTCGAAGCGAAGGCGGGCGACCCGTGGCACGTGCTGCCGATCGTCGCGCGCGGCGACGGCCTGCACGGCGTGTCCTTCGGCGTCCCCGACACCGAGGCCGCCGAGCGCCGGCTGCGCGAAGCCGGCCTGTCGAAGTCCGGCGTGCTTTCCCTGCAACGAGACGTCGACACCCCCGAAGGACCCCGCACCGCGCGGTTCCGCAGCGTCCACCTGCTCCGCGACCGCACGCCGGAAGGCATCCTGCACACGGCCGAGCACCTCACGCCGGAGTACGTGTTCCAGCCGCAGTTCCTCAGCCATGCCAACACGGCGAAAGGCCTCGACAGCGTCCAGCTCGTCGTCGCCGACGCCGACCTGCCCGCCTACACCCGACGCTACGAACAAATCCTCGACCAGAAGCCCACCAACAACTCCTTCGCCCTGAGCACAGGACGGCTCGACCTCGTCCCCGCGACCCGGCTCGACGACGTCCTCCCGGGCGAGCAGGCGCCCCGCCTGCCGTACTTCGCGGCGCAGACCGTCGCCGTCGAAACCCTCACTCCCGCAAGGAAACTTGCCGCCGACGCCGGCCTCCCCACTGTCGATCTTCGCGACGGCGGCTTTTTCGTCCCCGCCGCCCACGCGGGCGGTGCGGCCCTCGGTTTCGTGGAAAGGTGAACGTGATGATCATCGAGACGACCGCCGGCTTGGTCCGCGGCGCCGGCGGCGCGTTCCGCGGCATCCCCTACGCCCGTCAGGAACGCTTCCAGCTGCCGGCCGAAGCCCCCGCGTGGACAGGCGTGCGCGACGCGCTGGAACCCGGCCCGGCGGCGGTCCAGCTGCCGTCGCGGCTCGAGCCCGTCGTCGGGCCGATGACGCTGGCGCAGTCGGAGGATTGCCTGTCGCTCAACGTCTTCACGCCCTCGACCACCGGCTCGCGCCCGGTCCTGGTGTGGATCCACGGCGGCGCGTTCCTCACCGGCTCAGGCGGCCAGGGCTGGTACGACGGCACGCGCCTCGCGAACGAGGCCGACGTCGTCGTGGTCTCCCTCAACTACCGCCTCGGCGTGTTCGGCTTCCTGCCGCTCGACGGCGTCGCGCCGCCCAACCTCGGCATCGCCGACCAGCTCGCCGCGCTGGAGTGGGTGCGCGACAACGCGGCGGCCTTCGGCGGCGACCCGTCACGCGTCACGCTCGCCGGCCAGTCGGCGGGCGCGCAGTCGACGCTCACCCTCTGGTCCGCGGCTCGCGCGCAGGGCCTGGTGCACCAGATCGGGCTGCAGAGCGCGCCGGTCGGACTGCCGCCGCAGACCCCGGACGAAGCCGCGGGCTGGGCGGAGAAGTACCTCCACGCCCTCGGCGCGAGCACCGCGGAAGAGCTCATCAAGATGCCCGCCACGCAGCTGATCGACGGCCTCAAGACACTCGCTGCCCAGGTCAAGACCGGGATCGTGCCGCCGTTCCAGCTCGTCGCCGACCACGACCCCGTGGCCGAAGACCTGATCGCCGCCGCGAAACCCGGCCGCGCGCTCGTCAGCTGGACTCGCGACGAAGTCCGCGCCTACGATCCCGCGGCGCCCCAAGCACAAGTCGACCAGCAGACGGCCGCCCTCTTCAGCGGCGACCTCCCACGGCTGACCAAGCAACTCGGCGAAGACGCGACCCTCATGCGCTTCGACTGGTCCGCCCCCGGCAACCCGTACGGCGCCTGCCACTGCCTCGACGTCCCGTTCCTCTTCGGCACGCACGACGCCGCGCCGGAAGCCGCCTGCCTCGCGGGTGCCCCGGAAGGCCTGCCCGAGATCAACGACCTCCGCCGAGTGTGGGCCCAGTTCCTCCACGGCGAACGCCCGGTCGTCGACACCCCGCTGCTCACCGCGTTCTGATCAGTTCCGAGTGCGACAAGGGCCGCTCACCAGCCCGGTGAGCGGCCCTTCCCCAAGCCGTCAGGCCGCCGAAGCAGCCTTCACCGCCGCCTCGACCTCGGCGAACGACGGGTTCACCATCGCGGTCGACCCGACGATCACCGTCGGCACGGTCTCGTTGCCGTTCGCCACCTCGCGCACGCGCTCGGCCGCACCCGGCTCCTCCCAGATGTTGATCTCCTTGACGTTCAGGCCGCTCGCCATCAGCGGCCGCCGCAGCGCCGCGCAGAAGCCGCAGCCCGGCCGCCAGTAGAACTCGACCTCGACGTCACTCATCGCCCGTCCTCCGAAGCACGTAGGTAGTCCAGCTGCGCCCGCACGCTCATTTCGGCAGGCGCCCACAGCGCCCGGTCGACGTCCGCATAGACCACCTCGACCACCTGTCGTGGCGAAGCGTCGGCCCCGAGCACCTTCAAGGCGGAACGCACCTGGTCCAGCCGCTGTTCCCGGTGGGCCAGGTATTCGCGCGCGGTCGCGGGCAGATCCGCCAGCTCCGGGCCGTGGCCGGGCAGGCCGGGCGTGCCGTCGGGCAGCTCGATGAGCTTGCTCAACGAGCGCAGGTAGTCGCCGAGGTCCTTGAGCACGGTCGTGCCGCGCCCGAGGATCGTGTCGCCGGTCAGGATCTGGCCGGCGACGTGCAGGGAGACGGAGTCGTCGGTGTGCCCGGGCGTGTGCAGCACGCGGAACTCGAGCCCGCCCGCGGTGAACACCTCACCATCGGCCAAGGCCGAAGCGCCGACGCACAGCGAAGCGTCGAACGCCCGAATCGGAGCGCCCACGCGCTCGGCGAACCACGGCGCGCCCTCGGCGTGGTCGGCGTGGTGGTGGGTCAGCACCACGAGCTCGACGGCGCCGATGGCCGCGAGCTTCTCCAGGTGCTCCAGGTCGTGGTACCCGGGGTCGACAACCACGCCGGCCGACGCGTCCGGACCACGCAGGAACCAGCTGTTCGTGCCCTCGAGCGTCATCGTCGACGGGTTGTTCTCCAGCAGCACCTGCGCGGTCTCGGAGACGCGGCGAAGCACGCCGTACGCGGGAGCAGTCACCGGTCAGACCTCCGTCGGGTCGAGGACGACGCGGAAGCGGTCGCCTTCCTTGATGAGCGTCGGCATGGTCCGCACGATCTCGCGCGGAGCCGCCAGCAGGGCTTCGGCCGTGGCGAACTCGTCGATCTCGACGAGCGTGAGCCACGTCGGGGGCATCAGCATGCGGCGGCCTTCGCGGGCGTCGCCGATCGCGGCCGACGGGCGCTGCCAACCCGTGGCGTGTGCCTCGGAGGTCGCGCCGTCCGCGCGCTGGCCTTCGGGCAGCTTCGCGGAGAAGAAGCGGGTGTCGTAGCGGCGCGGTTCCTGCGGCGGCGTGACCCAGTGGGCGAACGGTCGCAGCAGGTCCGCTCGCAGCGTCAGCCCGGCGTCGGCGAGGAACGCGGCGAGCGAGATTTCCCGGCTCTCCAAGGCTTTCCGGGCTTCGGCGTACGGCGCGACATCGGCGACCACCGCGTCTTCCGTGCCCGCCAGCAATACGCCGGACTCCTCGAACGTCTCGCGCACGGCCGCGCACACGAGCGCGCGGGCGAGGCTCTCGTCGCACGTGAACTGCGCGGCCCACCAGCTCGGCGGCGGTCCGGCCCACGCGACGGACGCGTCGGCGTCGCGCGGATCCACCCCGCCGCCGGGGAACACGGTCATGCCGCCGGCGAAGGGCATGCCCTTCACGCGGTGTTGCAGGAAGACTTCGAGACCGTCCGCGCCGTCGCGGGTGAGGATCACCGTGGCGGCGTCCTTGGGCTTCACGGGTGGGCCGTCGGCGTTCGCCCTCGTGCTGACTCCGGCCCCTACGGGGATGTCGAAAAGGAACTCACGCGGCCGATCCACCGAGGCAACATACCTCGCACCAGTGACCTCACGCCCACAAGTTGTGACATGTCACCGACGCACCGCAGCCCCGGACCCACGCGGGGCCCGGGGCTGCGATAAGAACGTCAGAACCTCAGGACGACGACCAGCGGTCGCCACCCGAACGGGACGCACCGTTGAGCCGCAACCGGGCCGCCTCGGCGCGTTCGCGCTCGGCCAGCTCCTCGTGCAGCTCGCGCAGCAGCGCGCGGTCGCGCTCCGACAGGCTCGGGTCGTCCAGATCCAGCGCCGGCAGCTCCACGACCTCGTGCATGCTCGGCTTGCCCGCGGCGATCTCGCGGCCCTTCTCAGGGTCCTCGGCCAGCGCCTGACGCAGCTGGGCGACCTCGGCCGGCGTCAGGTCGGCGGTGCGCTCGGCGCGCGTCTCCGACCGCGACTTGCGCGAGTTGTCCACCTGCGGGGTGGGCGCGTTCTGCACGATCGGCACCACGGGGGCGACGGCCTCGGGCGCCTGCCGGATGCTGTGCCGGCTCGGGGCCTCCATCACCACCGGCTCAACCACGGGCGTCGGCACCGGGGTGGGTGCCGGAGCCGGAGCCGGTGGCGGGGTCACGACCGGCTCGGGCCGGTAGTCCGAGGTCGTCGTGTGCGTGCTGCCGGTGACCCACACCGGCGTGGCGACGGACGCGGCCGACTGGTGGTAGGCGGACCGCGCGACACCCGGGCCGCTGACCTCGACGACCGAGCGGATGCCGGCGCGGCGCAGGGCCGTGTCGACGCGGAACGCGACCGCGGGCGGGTTGCCCTCCGGGCCCAGCTCCACCAGCACCACGCGCTGCGGCAGCGCACCCGGCACGGAACCCGCCGGGGTGTTGCGCCACACCGCGTGCACCGAGCGGACGTCCGGCAGCACCTGCAAGGTGCGGTCGAGCGCCTCGGCCAGCCCGAACTCCGGCTGGTTGTCGCCGGTGAAGCGGTGGCTGTGGACCTGCTCGGCCTCGTCGACCAGCAGGTCGTTGGCGAGCGTCGCGTCCGACCGGCTCATCTCGAGCACCAGCGCCAGCTCGCGCTGCTCCGCCGAGCTGACGGTGATGCGGCCCGCGATGAGCGTGCCGGTCGTCAGTTCCACGGCTTCGTCGATGTGCGCGCGGGCGATCAGCTCGCGCGCTTCGGTGAGCGCGCTGTCGTCGATGCGGCCCGCCAGGGCCAGCAACAAGTTGTGCAGGCGCAGGGGCACCGAGAACCCGTCCATAGGCGGGCCTTCGTGAACCTCCACCATTGCTCTGCTCCTCCCAGCTCGCCTGGCGGCTCGAGCGTTAAGCGGCGACGAGTCGATTACCGGAACCCGCGGCGCCGACGCAGACCAGCTCGGAATTGGCGAGCGCGGCCCGGTGGTACCCAGGAAGGTCGAAGCGCGGTGGGATGACCTCGACGCTCGGTTCCTCGTCCCCCAGCACCCGCAGCACGCGCTGCAGTTCGCCGGTGAGCCTCGGCAGCCCGGACGTCGCCGTCACCAGCAGGACTCGCTTGGCCCCACCCTCACCGACCACACCGAGGTGTCGCCAGCTTTGCCGCACTTCCCCCACGTCCGCGCGTCCTCGCAACGTTGCGTGGAGCAAGACGGACACAGAGTCGACTGAGTTCACCCATTCGGGCGCACTCGGTGTGAATGTGTACCTGGTCTCGGTGACGTCGTCTACCCCCAGGGTGGAACTCACCTGGTGCCAGTCGGCGCCGTGCGGGATCAGACCCGCGACGAGCAGGCGGTACTCGGTTTGGTCCAAATCGATCCTGTGCTTAAGCAAAGACCTGGGCAGCGTGCGCGCGAGTGTCCCCATCGCGCCCTCGCCCAGCCAGTCGCGGAACCGCCACAGGAGCTGGTCGGGCGTGCGGCCCGCGAGCCGGATCAGCAGCTCGTGCAGGGACTGTTCGATGTCGGGGTCCATCACTTCACCTCCACGATCAATTCGACCTCCACAGGCGCCCCGATGGGCAGCTCCGCGACGCCGACGGCCGAGCGGGCGTGCTTGCCCGCGTCGCCGAAGATCTCGCCGAGCAGCTCGGACGCACCGTTGATCACCGCGGGCTGGCCGGTGAAGCCCTCGGCGGAGGCGACGAAGCCGACCACCTTGACGATCCGCGTCACCGAGTCGATGCCCACGAGCGCGTGCACCGCGGCCAGCGCGTTGAGCACGGAGGTGCGGGCGTGGCCCTTGGCCTCTTCGGGGCTGACCTCCGCGCCGACCTTGCCGGTCGCGGCGAGCGTGCCGTCGACGAAGGGCAGCTGGCCGGAGGTGTAGACGTGCGAGCCGCTCTGCACGGCCGGCACGTAGGCGGCCAGCGGCGCGGCGACGCCGGGCAGTTCGATGCCGAGCTCGGCGAGCCGGGAAGTCCAGGTCACGACGGGTCCCCTCAGTTCTTCGGGCGCTTGAGGTACGCGACGTGCTGCTCGCCGCTCGGGTTCGGCAACACGGTGACCAGTTCCCAGCCGTCCTCGCCCCACTGGTCGAGGATCTGCTTCGTCGCGTGGATCAGCAGGGGGACGGTCGCGTACTCCCATTTGGTGGCGCTCATGACCCGGGAGCGTAGCCAAGCGGGCAAGGGCGGTCATGGCCACCGCCGTCGAACGGCCGGGCCGCTCAGGGGAACACAGGTGCACCCGTCCAGGTGAACGACTCACCGACCGTCGGTGAATGTGGTCCACTTCACACCGGCGGCACTCGCTAGCGTGGGGGTTGTGGAGACGTGGCGGATCGTCGCGACCGCCTTGCTCGCCGCGGCCGGGCTGCCGCTCGTGCTCGTGGTGATGGCCAAGGTGCGCGACCACGTGAACAGCTCGGCCCGGGTCGCGGTCGGCGGCGCGATCACGTTCACGGCGCTGGTGGTGGTGGCCGTGCTCACGCTCACCGTGCTGCCCGGCGCGCTCACCTGGATCCTCGTCGCGGCGGTCGCGGCTGCGGTCGGCGTCATGGTGCTCGCCAGCTGAGCGCCGGTTTAGTGTTGACGGTGTGACCACACCCTCCGCCGGCTGGCCCGACGAGCTCACCCGGGCCCGGCTGCACTTCGTCACCGGCAAGGGCGGCACCGGCAAAACCACCCTCGCCGCGGCGCTTGGTCTGGCCCTCGCGCGCGAGGGCCGCCGGGTGCTGCTGATCGAGGTCGAGGGCCGCCAGGGCATCGCCCAGCTCTTCGACACGGAGCCGCTGCCGTACGCGGAGCAGCGCATCGCGTCCGTCCCCGGCGGGGGCGAGCTGCGCGCGCTGCACATCGACGTCGAGGCCGCGCTGCTCGAGTACTTCGAGATGTTCTACAACCTGGGCTTCGCCGGCCGGACGCTGCGGCGGATGGGCGCGATCGAGTTCGCGACCACGCTCGCGCCGGGTCTTCGTGACGTCCTGCTCACCGGGAAGATCAAGGAGTGCGTCGGCCGCACGGAGTCCGACGGCCGCCACACCTACGACGCCGTGGTGGTCGACTCGCCGCCCACCGGCCGCGTGGTCAAGTTCCTCGACGTCACCAAGGCCCTGACCGACCTCGCCAAGACCGGCCCGATCCGCGGCCAGGCCGACGGCGTCGTGCGGCTGCTGCACTCGGGCGAGACCGCCATCCACCTCACCACGCTGCTGGAGGAGATGCCGGTGCGCGAGACGGTGGAGGCCGTGGCGGAGCTCGACGGCGCCGACCTGCGCCCCGGCGCGGTACTGGTCAACCGCGTGCGCCCGCCGCGTCTGCCAGCGCGTTCCGTCACGGCGGCCGCCGACGGTCGCGTCGACGCCGTCCGCGTGCGCTCGGGCCTCGCGTCGGCCGGGCTGAAGCTGCCGGACGAGACGCTCGACGCGCTGGTGGAGGAGACCGTGGAGCACGCCGTGCGCGTGGCCGCCGAGCAGCGGGCGCGTGAGCAGCTCGCCGAGGCGGACCTGCCGACGCTGGAGCTGCCGGAGGTCACCGACGGCGTGGACGTGGCGTCGCTCTACGACCTCGCGGAAGCGCTGCTGGACCAGGGGGTGCGCTGATGACGCTGATCGACGTCGACGCCCTGCTCGACGACCCGGAGAGCCGCGTGATCGTGTGCTGCGGCTCCGGTGGCGTCGGCAAGACGACCACCGCGGCGGCGCTCGCGTTGCGCGCGGCCGAGCGCGGCCGGCAGACGGTGGTCCTGACCATCGACCCGGCGCGCCGGCTGGCACAGGCGCTGGGGCTGCGCGAACTGGGCAACCACCCGCGTCAGGTGCGGGCGGAAGGGTTCGAGCCCAAGGGCGAGCTGTGGGCGATGATGCTCGACATGCGCCGCACGTTCGACGACATGGTGCGCGTGCACGCCGGCCCGGAGCGCGCGGAGCAGCTGCTGCAGAATCCCTTCTACCAGACCATTTCCACGTCGTTCTCCGGCACGCAGGAGTACATGGCGATGGAGAAGCTGGGCCAGCTCGCCGCCACCGACGACTGGGACCTGATCATCGTCGACACGCCGCCGAGCCGCTCGGCGCTCGACTTCCTGGACGCGCCGACGCGCCTGTCCAGCGCGCTCGACGGGCGCATGATCCGGCTGCTGACCGGCCCCGCGAAGGCGGGCGGCTGGGGGCTGCGCAAGGTCGTCAGCGCGGGGTTCTCGATGTTCGCGAAGGCCGTGTCCACGATCATCGGCGGGCAGCTGCTGGCCGACGCGTCGGCGTTCATGCAGGCCTTCGACAGCATGTTCGGCGGGTTCCGCGAGCGGGCGCGCAAAACGGCGGAGCTGCTGCGCTCCAGCGGCACGTCGTTCCTCGTGATCGCCGCGCCGGAGCCCGACGCGCTGCGCGAGGCTTCGTACTTCGTCGAGCGGCTCGCGGGTGAGTCGATGCCGCTCGCGGGTCTCGTCGCGAACCGGACACACCCGGTGCTCGCGTCGCTTTCGGCATCGGAGGCGATCGCGGCCGCGGAGTCGTTGCAGAAGGGCGGCACGAGCGCGCCGCTGGCCGAGGCCGTGCTGCGGCTACACGCCGACCGTGTGGCGCTGGCCGAGCGGGAGAACCGGCTGCTGGCGCGGTTCACGAAAGCACATCCTGAAGTGCCGCTGGTGCGAGTGCCGGCGTTGGCCGGTGACGTGCACGACCTCGAAGGTCTGCGCGACATCGGGACCAAGCTCGTGAGTGACTGAGCCCGTGAGTGACTGAGCTCGGCTCAGCCACTCACGAGCCGGTCAGCTGACCTGCGCGCTTTCCACCGCGTCACGCTTTGCGGCTTCCAGCAGCTCGGCCCAGCTGGTGACGTCGGAACGCCGGCGCAGCAATGCGCGGCGCTCGCGTTCGGTCATGCCACCCCAGACACCGAAACTGATCCGGCCGTCGAGTGCCTCGGCGAGGCATTCCGTGCGAACCGGGCACCCCATGCACACGGCTTTCGCCCGGTTCTGCTCGGCGCCGCGCACGAAGAGCCCGTCGGGATCTGCATCCCGGCATGACGCGCTCATGCGCCAGCTCGACTGGTTGGTCTCCATACCCCCAGCTCCCTACCCTGGTGTTCGACACCAGCGAAGGTGAAGCTCCCGCTCCCACCCCCGCGAGCGTGTCTCCCTCTGCTCTCACGTCGGTGACGGCACCTCCCCGGTGCCGCTGCCGCCGTTCGGTCCAGAGGAGCTCCCACTCGCACTGGGCCGTCGGTCGGCAAAAAATCTTTCGTGAGACGTTGACGGACTGTAGGGGCCCGCGGTTCCCCCCGCCAAGACCTAGCATGCATTCCGTTACCGGAAGTCACCTCATGGGGTCCGTTTTGTCACGGCTGTCGACCCCTGGCGGGTGTGAGGTAACGGGAGCACAACCGGCCTTCAGTACCCTGGCCTTCGTGCGCAAAACGGACGGTCTCTTCAAGCTCATCGGCCTCTGTCTGCTCGCGGGGGTGCTGGTCGCCGGAATCCTGTTCCCCGTGGTGGGCGCGGCCGGTGTGGCGTCGAACCAGGCGAGCGAGACGGTGGAGAAGACATCGTCCGACCTCGCCGACATCCCGCCGCCCCTGGTGACGACGATCACCGACTCGGGCGGCAAGCCCATCGCGACGCTGTACGACCAGTACCGCATCCCGGTGGCGGCCGACGAGATCAACGAGGCCATGCAGTGGGCCCTGGTGTCGGTGGAGGACAAGCGCTTCTACGAGCACCACGGCGTCGACTGGCAGGGCACGCTGCGCGCGGCCGTGTCCAACAGCACCGGCGGCGACACGCAGGGTGCCTCGACGCTCACGCAGCAGTACGTGAAGAACTACTTGATCAACGTGGTCTATCGAGGCGACAAGGTCGGCCAGGAGAAGGCACAGGAGCAGACGCTCGCGCGCAAGCTCAAGGAAGCGCGGATCGCCATTCAGCTCGAGACGAAGCTGTCGAAGCAGCAGATCCTGGCCGGGTACCTGAACATCGTCGAGTTCTCGCGCCAGATCTTCGGCATCGGCGCCGCCGCGCACGCGTACTTCAACACCACGCCCGAGAAACTGACGGTGCCCCAGGCGGCGCTGCTCGCGGGCCTCGTGAACAACCCGATCAACGACGACCCGTGGAAGCACCCGGACAAGGCCACCGTTCGCCGCAACCTCGTGCTCGACCGCATGGTGGACAACAGGAAGCTCGCGAAGGACGATGCGGAGCGCTTCAAGGCGTTGCCGCTGGGCGTGGTCCCCGACGCCCCCGCCAAGCCCGCGTCGAACTGCACCGGCGCCGGCCCGGAGAACGGCTTCTTCTGCCAGTACGTCGAGGACTACCTGCTGAAGGCGGGCTTCACGAAGGACGACCTGTACACGGGTGGGTACACGATCAAGACCACCCTGGACGAAAAGGCCAACCACGAGGCGAAGGTCTCGGCGGAGACGCAGGTCAAGAAGACGCAGAAAAACGTGGCGAACACGCTTTCGTTGGTGCGTCCCGGGAAAACGCGACATGAAGTGGTGGCGCTGGCGGCGAACCGGGATTACGGGATCGACGCGGATCAGGGACAGACGACGTTTGCACTGCCGTCCGGTGTGTACAACACGGGTGGGGCGGGGTCGAGCTACAAGATCTTCACAACGGCTGCTGTGTTGGATAAGGGAATCGCGGGGATCTACAGCAACATCCCTGTCGGGGACGGCTATACGTCGCACGTGTTCCCCGGTGGCGGTGACCAGTGCCCGCCCACCGGCCTGCCGTACCGCTCCCGCTGGTACTGCGTGGGCAACGCCGGACACTACGGCGCCTCGAACACGCTTCAGGGCGCATTGGCGACTTCGCCGAACACCGCTTTCGTGGCACTGGAGGACAGGCTGGGCAGCACCGCGCCCGGCATCGACATGGCTGTCCGGCTCGGCATGCGCAACACGATGGCAAGCAACACCGGCGGCGGCCCGGTGGACCCGAAGGACCCGGCCAAGAGCGTGAGCCAGGCCAAGGCATACGGGCCGGACGACAAGACACCCGGCTTCGGCGCGTTCACACTCGGCTTCAGCCCGACCAGCGGCTTGGAAATGGCGAACGTCGCGGCAACTCTCCTGAGCGGCGGCGTCTGGTGCCCGCCCACGCCGCTGGCAGGGATCGCAGACCGCAACGGGAAAGCAGTGCCGTACAAGGAAGAGGCATGCAGCCAGGCCGTGCCCGAGGGCCTGGCCAACACAATGGTCGTCGGCATGAGCAGGGACGACCAGCCCGGCGGCACTTCAGCCAAGGCCGCAGCCGCAGTGGACTGGAACCGCCCCATCCTGGGCAAGACCGGCACGACTCAGAACAACGGCTCTGCAACCTTCGTCGCCGGCACGCCCCAGATGGCCGGCGCCGCCATGGTCTTCCGCCCCGAAGGCGGCACCGGTGGCCTCTGCTACAACGGCGTCGGCAACGTCACTGCTTGCAACAAGGGCAACATGTTCGGTGGCCTCAGCCCGGCCCAAACCTGGTTCGGCGCGATGAAGAACATCATGGCCGACCAGCCGATCGCCCAGCTGCCACCCGAGGATCCGAAGTACACCGGTCGCTAGTGCGCATCACTCCCTCGCTGACGGCGACGGATCCGAGCATCTCCGGCCCGGATCCGTCGCCGTCGTTCATCTCACGTCAGATCCCCTCGACACCATTACAGGTGCGAACGGGCAATTGGTTGCTGGGGTAGTCGATGTAGTAGTTCGCAATCCAGGCTTGATATGCATACGCACCTGCGGGAACGTGCGTGTCAACCAACACCCAATAAGGATTTCCACCGATCGTCTGACCTGCGCGCTGGCAGATCACATCCAGACCCCAGTCCTGGCTGACCTTACCGATGACCCAGTCACAATTGGTTGTCGACGGGTAGTTCGCGCACTGAGACCAATGCAACTCGCCACCACCACGGGCGTTCACATCGGCCGCCCAAGTGTGGTACGCGGCATTCACCGATCGAGCAGATTGCGGCACCGCCGTGTCAGCCGAGCTTTCACCGACAACAGCAGTCGTCAAGAGCCCCGCCGCGAGTGAAACGACTCCCATCGCAGTCAAAAGTCTTCGCGTCAGACGTGCACCAAAAGACATTGATCCCTCCCAATTTCAACATTATGAAATTCTGCAAAAGACGTAACGCAAAGAGAGCGAAGACCAAATGCGCAGCAATGTAGCGTCTTTCGCCAACTGATTCACCCATAAAGGACGTCCATGATCAATACTCCAGTCGGGTGGCGGAAAAATGTCCGAAAACTTACCAAAGTCGCAACGCTGATCACTCCAACGGACTCTTGATCAAGACCCGACCTCCGGCTTTACTCGACAAGCTCGCTGTTCGCGCAGCAGCCACATGACACCCGGTCCAGGGAGGAGGCCGGGTAGTCCTCGCATTCTCAAACTGACGTCCGGCCCGGCACTTTGGCGCGCCGAATGCATCCGCCACGCGCGAAGAAACGTCACGTGTGAAATCGCAGTCGTGGACACAGCCGAACCTTCGCGCCTGAGGCACAAGGGCCAGCAACCCCCGAACGGGATTGGCTCAGATGCACAATCCCGATCGCGTGTGCGACGCGTCCCGCGCCGCACACCCACCAAGGAAGGCGCATCCCATGAACCGTGCTCGTCGGAGATCGCGTTGGGCGGCCGTCTTGGCGGCAGCCGGCTTGGTCTGCGGGCTGGCAAGCCCGCAAGCCTCCGCGGCCCCCGCCCGAACAGAACCCACCGCGACGCCAGCCCAAATTCGTGATTCCGTACCTCCGGCCGACCGGTCCGCCGTGCTCGGCACGGGCTGGACCGAATCAGCCGACCGCGCGGTGACCACTGCGGGCGACACCTCCGGGTTCCATGTCCTCGTGGCCGACGCGAAAGACGGCTACGCCTGGCGCACTGCCGCAACGCTCACTGAACCAGTTCCGAGACCAGCGAATGGATCGGACAGGATTGCGTCACCGCGTCTGGCCGGTTCGCTGCAGTCGTGTACGCACCGCGTGAAGCGGTCAACCACGAAGACCTGTTTCGGGCCGGAGGTCTCACCGCCATTGTCGACTTGAGCAGCGGCGGTGTCCACAAACTGCCTTTCACAGTAAACCTCGCCTATTACAACCCTGGCTGCGGCGCGGGCGACGAGGTCGTCTTCACCCGAAATTTCACCGCCGGCGATACCTACAAGTCGCAGCTCGTCACTGTGAACGCCGCCACCGCGAAGACGGTCCGACAGGTCGACGCGACTGGCCAGGTCACGTCCGCAGTGCCCTTCGGGGACGGCGTTCTTGCCGCCGCCGCGGATGGCCTCGCCACCGTGAGCGCCGACGGGACGCTGAAGCATGTCGCGGATACCACCGACACACCTTTCCGTCTGAGTGCGGACAAGGACGGCGGGGTCGGTTACGAGATCCGAACGCCGGCCGGTACTGAGATTCACCGGTACACCAAAACCGGCGACGCCCGGATCGCTCTGGCGCCACTGGACTCCGTACGGGTGAGCCAGATCGCCGGACGTGTGACCGTGCAAGGTCCGGCAGCGACGCGACTGAGGGTGCCGCTGCCGCGCGACTGGCAGGCCGCCGACGTGCCGATCGACGCCGATCTTTCGACGACAGGCTCACTCGCGGTCCTGTCGGCGACCAACGTCGAGAGCGCGCCGGACCATCCTGGCGACCCGACGCCAGTAACGATCAGCACCCAGGTACTGAAAACTGGTGCCCGGCCGCAGTTCGCGGTGCACCCCAACGCCCTGATGCCGTCGGCTGGGCGAGCTGTCTCGCCCGCAATCGGCACACCGTCGACAGGGGGAAAGAAATCCGCCGCGGTCGATCCATCTACCACCACGACCGACCCTGACCGGGCGTGCGCAGTTCCCCGCAACGACCCCAAGATCCAGTCACTGCAGCCCACGCCCGAGATGGGCGAGTGGGCCGCTGATCTGGCCGTGAAGGGACAGTTGACAATCCAACGCCCAACGGGCTGGAACGGGTCGACGTTGCCGGCATACAGCCCGGAAGGCATGTTCGCGATGCACAAACTCGTCGGCGGCGGACAGGTTCCCGCACAGGTGCTGCTCGGAGTCATGGCGCAAGAGTCGAACATCTGGCAGTCCGGCATGGACACCGTTGATGGTGAGAGCGGCAACTTCAACCAGGGTGGCTTCTACGGCAAAGGTGTCGGCGTCGATCGCGTTGACTTCGGCAATGTCGATTGTGGCTACGGCGCGACCCAAGTGACGACTGGCATGACGATAGCCGAAGGAACTTCCGTATATAAGCCGAATGAACAGGTCGCGCTGACCGTCGACTACGCGGCCAATATCGCCGCCGGCCTGAACATCCTCATCGACAAATGGAATCAGATGAAACAGCTCGGGATCGTCGTCAACGACGGCGACCCCAGCAAGATCGAAAACTGGTGGTACGCACTCTGGGCCTACAACAGTGGCTGGCACGCACCGGGTGAAGCAGGCTCAAACGGCGCCTACGGCCTCGGCTGGAGCAACAACATGGCCAACGAGGATTACCCCGCTGACCGCGACGGCTTCCTCGACGCCAGCTACGACGACGCAAAATACCCCAACCACTGGACGTATCCTGAGCGCGTACTCGGTTGGGCGAAGCACCCACTGCTCCGGCTTGATTGGAAGGCAGGCACGTATGGTGCCGCCTATCGGCCTGCGCTCTGGCCGAACAGCGGCACGCCCCAGCGACCGCCGCTGGGCACGTTCTGCACCGCCTCAGTGCAATGCGACATGAACCAGATCCACAAGCCGGCGCAGTACCCCAGCGACCCTGGCAGCCATTGCCTGCGTGATGACCTGCGTTGCTGGTGGCACACGTCCACGAGCTGGACAAACTGCCCGACCGCATGCGGCGGCGAGAACGTGCACTACGCGCCCGGTACACCCGAACCGGCTCTCCCGGCCTCACAGTTGCTGTATCGGCCGGACTGCTCCGGTGCCTCGACGTTGCCATCCAATGCACTGATCATCGACGATGTGCCGGCTGATGTCACAACAGCTCGCGGTTGCGCCAAGAACTGGACCAATCACGGTTCACTCACCTTCAAATTCGCAGCGGACAACACCGGCCATTACCCGTCTAAGATCGACTTCCATCAGATCGACGGCGGGTTCGGCGGGCACATGTGGAGTGCTCATGCGTGGAACGAGGACAGCCCGAACAGCGCCATACACCGGATCACTGGTACGTGGACCCTCGACCGGCAGATCAGTGGTTGGGCTCGTGTGCTCGTGTATATCCCTGATCACCGAGCCCGCACGCCGCAGGCGTCCTACACGGTAAACGGCTCGGACTCCACTTCGCCCACGCGCTCAATTGTCGAAGGCAACTATCTCGACGACGAGCGCAACCCGGCACCTGGGCACTGGGAGTCTCTCGGCGCGTTCAACTTCCACGGCACCCCGAGCGTGTCGCTGGACAACTTCATCCACTCGCCAGTCGACAACACCTGGGAGGACGACATCCGGGACGTGCCCTGGGACGCGCTCGCCTTCCAGCCGCTGCCGGGCAAGCCGGGCGACCAACTGGTCGCACTCGGCGATTCCTACGCCTCGGGTGAGGGAGCCAGCGGTGACCCGGTGAACGGCGCCTGGAGCTACTACCGTTCCAGCGACCACGACGGCCGTGACGGCCACGGCGACAACCCCAAGCTGCGCGACGCGTGCCACCGCTCGCCAAACGCGTGGGCCCGGCAGATGGTGACTCCTGCCAACCCTGGCCGCACAGTCGGGTCACGCATGGACTCGTTTGACGTCTCGCTGGATTACCACATGTCCGCCTGCTCCGGCGCGACCACAGACATGCTCCTGCCGGTTCACGGTCCGGGTGATTCAGGCCAGTACCAAGAGGGCAGGCAGCTTGACCAGGGTTACCTCGACCAGAACACGTCGTTGGTGACCTTCTCCATCGGTGGCAACGACGCCCGATTCACGCCGCTGCTCCAGCAGTGCATCACTTCGATTTCGCTGTGCCAAGACGAGGTCTTCCAGAACGACGGCGAACCACTCTCGTCGGCCGAACCGAAGGTGATCGACGGGATCGGCGCAAAGCTGCGAAACGTACTCGACGCGGTCAAGCTCAAGGCACCCAACGCCCGGATCTTGGTAATGGGCTACCCGATCTTGTTCGAACTGTCCGGAGAATGCATTCCGGGCATCGGCACCGAGGAGGCACCGTGGATCACCGAGATGAACAACCGTCTCGACGACGTACTCGGCTCGGCAGTGGCGAGCGCGAAGTCAGCCGGGACAAACGCGGTCTGGGCTGATCCGCGAGCGGCTTTCAAGGGCCGAGGTGCGTGCGGTGACGACGCCGCCGGAGCACCAGAAGGCACCGAGGTCATCCACCGGATCGTGTTGTCGCTGACGCGCGGGGACAGCCCAATCTTCCAGTTGGGGACGATCGGGGTTGTATCGCAGCAGACTCTGCATCCGACGGTCCAGGGTGCTCAGGTCTACGCGAGTGTCGCTTCGTCGACGCTCGCGGCTGCGTAATCCGCAGCCAGAGACCAAGCTCCACGGCCACGAGGGGCCGCAGGCATCGAACTGCGGCCCCTTCCGGCTTGGACGTCGCGACGAGAGTGCAGTGGTCCGGGCTGCGAAACAGCCCCTCGGCTCCTTCCACGGCGGAGGAATGCCCGCGGTGCGTCAGCCCCCTTGAGCTCCGCGATCGTCACCAGACCAGACGTCGTGGCATTACAATTTCGGAGTGATGCGCTTGCGAAGGATGCTGGCCGGCGCGTGCGGCCTGATGGTGCTGGCGGTATGCGGTACCGCCTGTGCCAGTCCGGCTGACAAGCTACAACCGATTGCCACGAGCGCCGTGCGGGAGAAGGCTTCAGGCGCGCTCGGCGAGTTGCGCGGCGCAACTCCGCGCACACCAGAGTCGATTGAGCGGGCCGTCGCGAATGTCCTGCTCAAATGGAACACTGGTGGTGCCACTGTGCTGCTCGAGAAGGACGTCCCGGTCACCGGCCGGTTCACCGCCCGCTTTGCGTTTCTCGCGTTGGTGGGTGATGGTTTCGTCGGACAGTACGTGCAGTACGCGGTGCGGCTCTGCGTGTCCTACTCCGGCGAGGTGGGTCGAATCGGCTCAGTGGAAATGGCCGACCTGACCTGCCCCCCTGGCTTGCCCGACCCGAGTGACAGCGTGCCGGTGGATCGGGACGTCAAGCTCACCGGCTGACTGCCACCCTGTTCTCCACGGTTACTCAGAAGGAGGGTCACCGGGTGAGCCGGCGCGGCGTCAGAACTTCGGCAGGTCTTGAAGGATGACCTCGTTCCACCAGAGGTACATCCGGTCGCGCTCCTGGGGCGTCGACACGCCGTCGAAGACGAGGACGCCGAGGGTGTGGGTGCGGGCGTCCGTGTAGACGAACGTGTCGTCGTAGCAGGTGATGAAATCGCCGGCGTGGGGAACGTTGGCACCGGACCGGTTGTAGGAGCCCCAGATTCCGGGGTGTTTCACGGGGTCGCAGCCGCCGTGGTCGTCGTCGCGAGTGAGGTCGCGGAGCTGAACCATGCCTTCGAAGAAGGCGGCCATCGTGGCTTCGTCGGGGAACTGGTTGAAGTGCGCCTGAGTCGGCTGGTGGAGCATGACGTTTCCGGACCGGAAATCGCCGGCGAGCGACTTCGTGCAGTACGCCGCGCCGGTCGCGCCCTGCACCGGTTGGGCCGACGTGCAACCGCCGCCCTGGTAGGTGGCCGGCACCGGCACATTCCCGTTGGGCGCGTTCGCTGACTTCGGCGGGCCGCTCGACGACGACGGAGGGCTGGACGGACTACTCGGGGTGGTGGTCTCGTTGTCCGTGCTGGGCGGACCCGGCGCACTCGACGACGGCGTCGACGGCGGGGTCGACGTGCCGCCACCCGCCTCGGCTTGGCCCTGGCTGCGGATGATCAGCACCGTCGCGACGACCGCGACCACCACCACGACCGCCACCACCGCCGTGATCACTGCCCCCTTGCGCGACTTCCGCGGTGGCACCGGCGCCGGCCGCGTCGGCGGAGGCGGCCCGCCCTGCCACGACGGCGCCCCGGAAGCCAAGGGGATCGGCGTGTTCAACGATGTCGCCGGAACGCCCGCGGACGTCGCGGGACCGTTCGGGAAGGCGTGCCCACCGGTGAACACCCCCGACGGCGGCCCGGCCCACGTGCTCGGCCCAGCCGAAAACCCGGGCGGTGGCGTACTCGGCGCTCCGGCGAGCGTGTCGGGAAGGACCGCACTCGGAGGCGGAGTGCTCGGCGCTCCGGCACCCAACCCAGCCGACCCCGAATCCGGCCCGGCAGCCGAGCCGGAAACCGATCCAGGCGCACCCGGCGCCCCGGCTGATCCGGAACCCGCCGCAGCCGACCCCGGCCCCGGCGAGCCGCCGCCAAGCTCCCCCCGCTGCCAAACCGGCGCACTCGTCTCCGCACTCAACGCCGTCGGCCCCGACGCGTCCGCCAGCGCCGCGGTCACCGCCGCCGCGAAGGCGCCCGCTGTCGGGTAGCGGTCGGCGGGTTCCTTCGCCATCCCCCGTGACACCACGTCGTCGAGAGCGCGCGGCAGGTCCCGTCGCGCGGCGGACAGGAGTGGCGGCGGAGCGGTCAGGTGAGCGCCCATCTGTGCCACGGCGCCGTCCACCGGAAACGGCCGATGGCCTGTCAGGCACTCGTAGAACACGCAAGCCAGCGCGTACACGTCGACGGACCCGTCGAGCGGCTTGTCGCCAAATCGCTCCGGCGCCATGTAGTCCAGGGTGCCGATCACGTTGCCCGTGCCCGTGATCGACGTCACGGCGCCCGACATCGAGCGGGCGATGCCGAAGTCGACCAAATACACAAAATCACCGTCGGTGACGAGGATGTTCGACGTCTTCACGTCGCGGTGCACGAGGCCGTCGGCGTGGGCGGCGTCGAGCGCGCTCGCGACCTGCGTGATCAGGCCGGCCGCGCGTACGGCGGTCAACGGTCCCACCGCGATCAGGTCTTTCAGGTCCTGGCCCTCGACCAGGCGCATGTCGAGGTAGAGCCGGCCGTCGATCTCGCCGTACGCGTGGATCGGGATGACGTGCGGCTCGCGCAGCCGCGCCACCACCTGCGACTCGCGCCGGAAGCGCGCGCGAAACGCCTCGTCGGCCACGTACGCGTCGGAAAGCCGCTTCAGCGCGACGACGCGGTCGTGCGTGGTGTCGTAGGCGCGGTGCACCTCGCCCATCCCGCCGCGGCCCAGCAACGCCTCGATCCGGTACGGCCCGAACTGTTCCATCGTTCTCCCCAAGCCCCCCGGCTTGTCACCCGTACTCGGGCCGACGCAGATGCTAACCAGCCCGTTCCCAGGAACCGGCCGGTGTCACCCAACTGTTGAGCACGCGATCGGATACCAAAAGCACGCTCGGTGATCATCGCTGCCCGCAAGCCCAGGAACACGCCGACCACGTATCCTCGCCTTGTGAGCACGCTCAGTAACACCAGTACCGCCAAGAAGCTCGCTGTGGGGACCCTCGCGCTCGGGACCGCGACACTCGGTTACGCCGTGGGCGTCGAACGACGGCGGTTCACCCTCCGCACGGCCGAGCTGCCCGTGCTGGCGCCCGGCTCGAAGCCGTTCACGATCCTGCACGTCTCCGACCTGCACATGCTCCCCGGACACCGCGCGAAACAACGCTGGGTGGCCGCGCTGGACCGGCTCGAACCCGACCTCGTCGTGAACACCGGCGACAACCTCTCGCACCGCACGGCCGTGCCGTCGGTGCTGCGCGCGCTCGGCCCGCTGCTCGACCGGCCCGGCGTGTTCGTCTTCGGCAGCAACGACTACTACGCGCCCAAGCCGAAGAACCCCGCCCGCTACCTCATGCCGAAGGGCAAGAAGAAGCGCATCCACGGCACGAAGCTCCCGTGGCGCGATCTGCGCGCGGCGTTCGTCGAGCACGGCTGGACCGACCTCACCCACTCGCGCCACACGCTCGACGTCGCGGGCCAGGCCGTGTTCGCCGCCGGTCTCGACGACCCGCACCTGCACCGCGACCGTTACCGCGAGATCGCCGGCCCGGCTGACGCGGGCGCCGTCGTCCGCCTCGGTGTCACGCACTCGCCCGAGCCGCGCGTGCTCGACCCGTTCGCCACGGACGGTTACGACCTTGTCCTCGCCGGCCACACTCACGGCGGCCAGCTGCGCTTGCCCGGCTACGGCGCCCTCGTGACCAACTGCGAGCTCGACCGCACCCGCGCCCGCGGCGCCTCCCGCTGGGGCGCGCACATGTGGCTGCACGTCTCGGCGGGCTTGGGCACGTCGCCGTACGCGCCCGCGCGCTTCGCCTGCCCGCCGGAAGCGAGCCTGTTGACGCTGGTTCCGCGCGGATCCGGGGCCGCCGAAAGCCGTAAGGCAACCCCGCGCAAACCCGCTCGGACCGTCAGCTAAACTTCTCCACGACCCGTTAAGCAGTACCTCGGGGTGTGGCGCAGCTTGGTAGCGTGCCTCGTTCGGGTCGAGGAGGTCGTGGGTTCGAATCCCGCCACCCCGACGTTAAGGAAGGCCCTCGTCTCGCGACGGGGGCCTTCCTTCGTTTCGCGTGTGATCTCCGGGGATCGAACCCCCAGACCCCCGCCAGGGAGGCTCCGCCCCCTGGACCCCCGAAGACGGTGTGTCACTTCGTGGCGGTGAGTTCCGTCCAGCACTGGAGGAAGTCGCCGGGGCCGGCCGTGCGCGTCCAGGAGTAGGCCGAGCGCGCGGCGGACGTGAGCTGGTCGCGGTCCGGGTGGTCCAGATCCGCGAGCGCCGTGGCCAGTGCCTGCTCGACGAACGACGCCAGATCCCGGTACGCCAGGTCGGAGCGGTGCCGGGTCCGCGCGACGACCTCGGTGAAGCCACTGTCGGACACCTGGTCGGCAATGGTCCGGCCCGCGAACGGGTTGGCGCCGGAACGCCGCAGCAGCAGGTAGTAGCCGCGCAGGGCCGCGTCGACGTTGGCCGATTTCGGGCGCAGCCGCGCGCGGCCCCAGTCCGAAGTGGACAGCGCCAGCCGGCCACCCGGCCGGAGCACGCGGTGCAGCTCGGCGAGCACTCCCGCGGGGTCAGGCAGGCGTTCGAGTAGGGCGTGGGAGAAGGCGACGTCGGCGGACGACGTGGGGAACGGCAGGTCGAGCGGGTCGGTCACGACGTAGTCCACTGTGGACTGGCCGCTCCCGAAACCCAGCGTGATCGTGCCGTGCCCGCAGCCCAGGTCGACCACCCGCATGCCCGGCGTGAAGAGCGCCTGCGCGAACGCCGCCCGCTCCACCGCCGTGCGTGCCGCACTCCTCGACGCCGCGTCCCGCGTGTATCCCTCCAGCACCCGGCACACAGTACGGCCACCAGGGTGGCAGGATCGAGGGGTGAGCACGCAGTCAGGCAACAAATATCCGCCCGCGGTGGTCCCCGACCGCCTGTTCGCCGACGCCGACGCCGAGTCCCGCTGGCGAGCCCGCTTCCACTCGGCCCGCATCTCTGTGCCCGAATGGGCCCGCGACGCCCCCGACGCCAACGTGTACGTCTCCAACGCCAGCGGCGTCTGGGAGGTCTACGCGTGGGATCGCGCCACCGACAGTCACCGCCGCGTCACCGACCGGCCCAACGGCACCCTGCACGCCACCCCCGCCCCCGACGGCTCGGCCGTCTGGTGGTTCGACGACACCGACGGCGACGAGTTCGGCTCCTGGGTGAGCCAGCCGTTCGACGGCGACAACTCGGCCGCCACCAAACCGCTGCCCGAGGTCCACGACGGCTACCCCGCCGGCCTCGAGCTCGGCTCGCGCGTGATCGCGGTCGGCGTCTCGACCGACGACGGCAGCGCGCTGTTCGCGAAGATCGGCGACAAGACCGAGCGTTTCTACAGCCACCCGGACGACGCCGGCATCGCGTCGCTCTCTCGTGACGAGAGCTTGGTGGCGATCTCACATTCCGAACACGGCGACTCACGCCATCCCGCGCTGCGCGTGCTGGCCACCGACGGCTTCACGACCGTCGCGGAGAAGTACGACGGCGAGGGCAAGGGCCTTTCGGCGCTGGAGTTCTCGCCGCTGCCCGGCGACCAGCGGCTGCTCGTGCTGCACGAGCGGCGCGGCCGGGAGGAGCTGCTGATCTGGGACGTCCGCGCGGACACCGAGACGGAGCTCGAGATCGACCTGCCCGGCGAGGTCGTGGCCGACTGGTACCCCGATGCCCGCGCGCTGCTGGTGGTGCACTTCCACCAGGGCCGCAGCTCGCTGTACCGATTCGACCTCGACGACGGTTCGCTGTCCTCTGTGGACACCCCGGCCGGCCGGATCGGCGGCGCGGGTGTGCGGCCCGACGGCAGCATCGAGTACTCGTGGTCCAGCGCCGCGGAGCCGACGGCGGTGCGCAGCCGCGCGACCGACGGCACCGACGCCGTGCTGCTGGCGCCGCCGGGTGACCAGGCGCCCGGTTCGTCGCCGGTGACCGACGCGTTCGTAGAGGGCGTCGGCGGGCAGATCCACGCGCTGGTGTCGCGTCCCGCCGGCGCGCCCGACGGCCCGTTGCCCACGGTGTTCTCTCTGCACGGCGGCCCGCACGCCGCCGACGAGGACCGCTTCTCCGCCTACCGCGCCACGTGGCTCGACGCCGGCTTCGCCGTGGTCGAGGTCAACTACCGCGGCTCCACCGGCTACGGCTCCGCGTGGCGCGACGCCATCGAGGGCCGGCCGGGCCTCACGGAGCTCGAAGACGTCGCGGCGGTGCACGACTGGGCTGTCGAAAGTGGACTGTCCGACAAGGACAAGTGCGTCGTCAACGGCGCCTCCTGGGGCGGCTACCTGTCCCTGCTCGCGCTCGGCACCCAGCCCACGCGCTGGGCGGCGGGCGTCGCGGGCGTGCCGGTAGCCGACTACGTCGCCGCGTACGAGGACGAGATGGAGCAGCTGCGCTCTTTCGATCGCGCTCTGTTCGGCGGCGCACCCGAGGATGTGCCAGCGGTGTACAAGGAATGTTCGCCGATTACCTACGTGAACGCCGTCGCCGCCCCCGTGCTGATCCTCGCGGGCGACAACGACCCGCGCTGCCCCATCCGCCAGATCGAGAACTACCTCGACCGCCTGGGCGCCCGCGACGCGCCCCACGAGTTCTACCGCTACGACGCCGGCCACGGCTCCCTCGTGATCGCCGAGACGATCAAGCAGACGTCGATCGAAGTGGATTTCGCGTTGCGCGCTTTGCGGTGATTTGCCCCTGGCCGGAGCCCCTTCCGCGGGCTCCGGCCAGGGAAATTCGCTTGGTTCCGGGCTTTCCGGGGTTGATGCTTCGGCCTGTGGACCTGGTGTTCGAGCACGACCCCCGCGGCGAGACCTTCACGCGCATCACCCGCGAAGACGGGGTTGTGCTCGGGTTACCTTCGTATTCGCGCAAGTTTCGCGTCCCGCATGACCTCGCGCACGCCGCCGTGGAACGCTCGCTGGGTTTGCCCGGCGGCATCTTCGGCTGCATCGCGGCGGGCGGCGTGTTCGACAATATGAGTGTGCTACAGGGGAAACCACGCCACGACGCCCGGGAGCGCAGCCGCCGGGTACTGAAGGCGGCTTCGGGATCCATCGCGGTGGCCGAGAGCCTGGTCGGCGTACTGCATCACGCGGTGGAACATCGCCGGCGCCCGCCTTTTGCCGCTGCGCGAGAGGCTTGGGGTGTCATTCGGGCGGAGCCGTATCCCTTTGGTGATGCCGATATCCGCGGGGCGGTGGAGTTGTTGGCGGAGCTGGTTGATGTGTGGAGTCGTCAGGCGGAGCCGTTGGAGTTTCGGTGGCCTTCGCGGCTGCGGGCTGGGTAGGTGTTTTGTTCTTGACTCCGCCGTCCGGCTTCGTGATCGGCTGCCGGACAACTCCGCTGAGCTGCCTGATTGACCTCGTGTCGAGGTATCACCCGCGTGCGGTCCGAGCCCTTCGCACGCGCGGTTGCGCGAGTTGTCCACAACTGTGGCGACCTGTGGACAACTTGCCTGATCAGCAGGTTTTGTCGTCCCACCCCGGTAAAATGGATCATGGGGCGCATTGGATCGGGATGCCGGTCGAATCGGTGGGACAGATGAACTTCCGGGCGTCCTCCGGCAGCATCACCACGTTGCGCGAAGACGACTACTTCCACGGCCACCAGCTCGTCAGCCTCGGCGACACTCGCCACCTCGACGTCTGAGCGGCCGTACCCGGGTCACATACCGCGGCTGAGTGCCTGCAGCCGGTCGACCGCCGCGGGGTCACCGTCGTAGGTGAGGTGGACGGCGTCGCGGCCGAAGACGAACAGCAGGAGGTCCACGGGGTCGCCCGTGACGGTCACGACGGGGTCGCCGGACTTGACCTGGGCGGAGCGGCGGTCGGTGTGGCGCAGGACGACGCCGACGGGGGCCTTGCGCAGGTTGAGCTTCGCGGACTGGCGCGCGAGGCGCCAGGCGGCCTCGTCGCGAGGCGGGTCGGCCGGGCGGGGTTCCCAGCCGGGCTGGGCGCGGCGGACGTCTTCGTGGTGGACGAGGAACTCGGCGCCGTTGGTGAGCTCGTCGAGCGGGCCGATGGCCATGGGCCAGTACCAGGCCGGGCCGCGGCGGACCTGGTCGACGAGGGCGGGCCACGGCTTGGCCGCGTAGCCGTCCTGCACGCGCTTGGTGTAGCCGGCGAGTGCGGGCACCATGATGCCCGGCGACGCGTCGAGGCGGTGTTCGCGCACGATGAGGTGGGCCGCGAGATCGCGCGTCGCCCAGCCTTCGCACAGGGTCGGGGCGTCGGGGCCGACCTCTTCGAAGAGTGTGCTCAACGCCTGGCGTTCGTCTGCGGCAAGACCCATGCCTCAGACATTACTCGCGAGTACGCCCCCGCGCCGGGACGAGACGACCACCACTGGGTGTTTCATCGAATCGTGAGCCGACTCTTCGAACCCCTTTCCCTGCGGGGCCTGACGCTGCCGAACCGCGCGTGGGTCTCGCCCATGTGCCAGTACTCCGCCACCGACGGCGTGCCCGACGACTGGCACCTCGTCCACCTGGGACAGTTCGCCGTAGGCGGCGCCGGGCTCATTCTCACCGAAGCCAGCGCCGTCACCCCGGAAGGCCGGATCAGCCCGCAGGACACGGGCATCTGGAACGACGAGCAGGTCGCCGCCTGGCGCCGGATCACCGACTTCGTGCACGCGCGCGGCACGGCGATCGGCATGCAGCTCGGGCACGCCGGGCGCAAGGCGTCCACGAGACGGCCGTGGGAGGGCACCGGCAGCGTGCCCGCGTCCGACGGCGGCTGGCAGAGCGTCGGCGCCGACGACCAGCCCTTCGGCGACTACGCCCCCGCCCGTCCGCTGACCACCGACGAGGTCGCGCGCATCCCTGCCGACTTCGCCGCCGGCGCCCGTCGCGCGCTCACCGCCGGCTTCGACGTACTCGAGCTGCACCTCGCGCACGGCTACCTCGGCCACCAGTTCCTCTCGCCGCTGTCCAACTCCCGCACCGACCGCTACGGCGGCGACTTCGAGGGCCGCACCCGCCTCGCGCTCGAGATCACCGAGGCCGTGCGCGAGGAGATCGGCCCCGACGTGCCCCTGTTCGCCCGCATCTCCGCCAGCGACTGGGCCGACGGCGGCTGGTCCCCCGACGACTCCGTGCACCTCGTGAAGCTCCTGGCCGACCGCGGCACCGACCTCGTCGACGTCTCCTCCGGCGGAAATGTGCCTCACCCCCGCATCCCCGTCGGCCCGGGTTACCAGGTGCCGTTCGCCGAACGCATCCGCCGCGAGACCGCTGTGCCCACCGGCGCCGTCGGCATGATCACCGAACCGGAGCAAGCGGAACAAATCGTCGCCACCGGCTCGGCCGACGCGGTGTTCCTCGCACGCGCCCTTCTGCGTGACCCGCACTGGCCGCAACGCGCGGCGCACGCGCTGGGCGCCGAGGTGAAGTGGGCGGACCAGTACCTGCGGGCGAAGCCGCGCCGCTGACCCGGCCCGTGAACGTCTGACCGACGCGGGATCCATCGCCGGACGCGGGCCGCACTCGCGATTGAGTGCGGCCCGCCGCGTTAGTGGTGGAAGGCCGTCGAGGTGGCCGCGTCGTGCTGGGGTTCGGTTTGGCGTTCCAGCTCGGGCAGGGTCCGGCGGAGGTCCTCGAGCAGGAGATCGGCCAGGTCGTGGGTGAAGCCGTTGCGGACGACAACGCGCAGCACCGCCAGGTCGGTTCGCTTCTCCGGGAAGGTGTAGGCCGGGACGAGCCAGCCGCGTTCGCGGAGTCTGCGAGACACGTCGAAGACGTCGTAGCCGGTGACTTCGGGCTTCGTCGTGAAGGCGAAGACCGGGAGCTGGTCGCCGCGGGTCAGCAGCTGGAACGGGCCCAGGTCGGCGATCGCGTCGGACAGGTGGAGCGCGACGTCGCGCGAGGCCTGCTGCACGGCGCGGAAGCCTTCACGCCCGAGGCGGACGAACGTGTAGTACTGCGCCGCTACTTCGGCGCCGGGGCGGGAGAAGTTCAGCGCGAACGTGGGCATGTCGCCGCCGAGGTAATTGACGTTGAAGACCAGCTCCTCCGGCAGCGCCTCGCGGTCGCGCCACACGACCCAGCCGACGCCGGGGTACACCAGGCCGTACTTGTGGCCCGAGGTGTTGATCGACGCGACGCGCGGCAGGCGGAAGTCCCACTCCAGGTCCTCGTCGAGGAACGGCGCGATCATCGCGCCCGACGCGCCGTCGACGTGGACGGGGATGTCCCAGCCGGTGCGGCCCTGCAGGTCGTCGAGCGCGGCGGCGATCTCCGCGACGGGCTCGTAGCTGCCGTCGAAAGTGGACCCGAGGATCGCGACGACGCCGATGGTGTTCTCGTCGCAGCGCTTCACCGCCTCCTCGGCGGACAGGTGCAGGCGGTTGCCGTCCATGGGCACCAGGCGCGGCTCGACCTCCCAGAACTCGCAGAACTTGTCCCAGCACACCTGCACATTCACGCCCATCACCAGGTTGGGCTTCCCGGTACGGCCGAGCTTCGTCCAGCGCCGCTTCAGCGCCATCCCGGCGAGCATGCACGCCTCTGACGAGCCCGTGGTCGAGCAGCCCATGATGTCCGTGGGGTCGGGTGCGTGCCACAGGTCGGCGAGGATGTTCACGCAGCGCCGCTCGAGCTCGGCCGTCTGCGGGTACTCGTCCTTGTCGATCATGTTCTTGTCGACGCACTCGGCCATCAGGTCGCGGGCCTGTGGCTCCATCCACGTGGTGACGAACGTGGCCAGGTTGAGCCGCGCGTTGCCGTCGAGCATCAGCTCGTCGCGCACGAGCTGCAACGCGGTGTCCGGCGGCAGCGACGTGTCGCGAAGCTTGTTGTGCGGCATCACGAAGTCGGCCGCCAGGGCGGGATTCGCCCCTGCGTACATGGGGTTCGTGCCCGATTGACGGTTCGATCCGTTCTGTTCCCCGCTGTGCAGCACCATGCTTGCGACCGTACTGCCGCACCCCGGCCCGCGACAGCACACGACACCCGGCCGGGCGGCCCGTCAGCCCAGCGGCTCCACCTCCAGCACCTGCGCTTCGGGGCCGCACCGGAAGACCAGGCCGGCTTCGGTCCGGTCCAGCGTTGAAAGTTCAACCCCGTCGAGGCGGGCCCTGAATGCCCCGGGGATACGGCCGATCGTCACGGTCCCCTCACCCGGCACGTCCGGCGTGCGCCGCAGCCGGGCGAGCAGCACGCCGTCGACGACCTCCGCCTGGCTGACCTCGACGTCGCGATCGACGACGGTCAGCGCCGGTTCCGCGAAATGGCTCGCCGGCCACGGATTGGTGTAGAGACCCCAGAGGCCGTCCGGGGTGTTGAGGCGGGCGTAGCCGAGCAGGACGTTGCCGCTCATCGGCTCGATGTCGGTGCGGTTGCCGTCGGCGTCGGCCGGGGTGTCGTTGCGCGGGTAGTACAGACCGCCTTCGCGCCAGGTCGGGTTCATGAAGCGGTCGGCGTGCGCGAGCAGGCTCTCGAGCGTGGTGCCGTCACCCATCTCCGACGCCCACGCCGCCACCCAGCCGAAGTCGCACGTGTCCGTGATGACGGGCTGGCCCATCACTTCCCGTGCCGGCGCCGAGCGGACGGACAGGGTCCCGTGCGGCCCGTCGACGAGGAACCGCTTGACCTGCTCCGGGTATCCGTCGTGGACGAAGTCGCGGTTCCACATGTTCATCAGCGCGCCGCACCACGCGTCCACCCACGGCGACGGCGCTTCGTTCGGCCGCACGCGCTTGGAGTCGGCGGTGATCATCATGTTGTAGTGGCCCGATTCGTCGAGCCGGCCGAAGTCGGCCCACGCGCGTTCGTAGCCGGCCACGACCTCTTCGGCGCGATTGCCGCCGGTGATCAGGTCGTGGAGGCGGAAGCCGAGGATGGCGGGCTGGTTGCAGATCTGGAACACGCAGTTGGGCTCGCACGCCACGCCCAGGTAGCCGTTTTCCACCATCTGCCAGTAGATGTGGTCGTTGAGCGACTCGCGGTCGTACGGGAACCGCTTCTCCTCGCCACCCCAGAAGTACGACCAGTGCTGGAACGTCAGCGACCCCGGCGCCGCGAACTCGTCGGCGGCGAAGAGGTAGTCGTGCAGCAGCGCCATCGACTGCACGTACGCGCTGTACATGATGTTGTCGCGCACCACGGGATCCCACTCCTCCTTGAGATCCCCGAGGTGCGCGTTGACCACCGCCCCGCCGCGGCTGACGTCGCGCCAGTACAGCCATACCTCCGGCAGCAGGATCTTCTCGACGAGCCGCCGCAGCGTTGCCCGGAACAACCCCGGCGCGGCGGGCAGCCGGTGCCGGTGCGTTAGCGCCAGCGCGTACGCCATGTACGCGAGCTGGAAGCGGTAGCCGCCGAAGTCGTCCTGGCCGGTTCCCTTGCCCTGCATGAAGGACCAGTCGTTGCGGAACTGGCGGGAGAGGTTGTCGAAGTGCCTGAGATGACCGAGTTGCTGCCGATCCAGCGGCGGGTGGAGAGCGGGCATGTCCTCAAGTGAACACGGAAGCGGGCGGAAAAGCCCGTGTCAGATGGCGCGAAATGCTGTTATGGCACGAACGGGCCGGTCGTGCCATGGCGGCTACCGTGCGTTTACGGCGCGAAGCGATGCGCGCGCCGCGAAGCGCACAACGGGCGCCGTCTCCACGAAAAAAGGCCGCCCACCCCGAAGGGTGAGCGGCCCGTGAACAAGATCCGTCAGGCCTGCTGCGCCTGCCACATCCAGTGCGCCTCTTCCAAGGCGCGCGTGATTTCGATCAGCAGGTCCTGCGTGACCAGGTCGCTCTTGTCGGTCTCGTCGATGCGCTTGCGGAGGCGCTGGATGAGCGTCGCCAGGATGTCGACGATGGCGGCCACCGTGGTCTCCACCGACTGCCAGTTGTCGGGGTAGTCCGGGACGCCCGAGCTCTCGACGACGGTCTTCGCCTTGCCGTTGGGCGAGACGCCGATGGCGTTGGCACGCTCGGCGACCTCGTCGGTGTACTGGCGAGCAGTCGCGACGAGCTCGTCGAGCTGCAGGTGGGCGCTGCGGAAGTTCTTGCCCACGACGTTCCAGTGGGCCTGCTTCGCGATCAGCGAAAGGTCCACGAGGTCGACGAGCGTCGCTTGCAGGGCGTTGCCCGTGATCTCCTTGTCGGCGTCACTGAGCGGGCTCTTGATGGGAGAGTTGACCATCGGGGGTTTCCTTCCTGTGTCGTGGTGGCGGAAGCAGGCGCCGAACGCGTCAGACCGTGGTGGTGAGCCCGACCTCGATATTGCCCCGGGTCGCGTTCGAGTACGGGCACACCTGGTGCGCCTGCGCCACGAGCTCATCGGCCTGGGCCTTGTCCATACCGGGCAGCGCGACGTTCAGCACGACGCCCAGCTTGAAGCCCACTTCCTGCTTGTACAGGCTGACCTCGGCGGTCACCGTCGACTCCGGCAACTGCACCTTCCCCGCGCGCGCCACGGCCTGCAGCGCGCTGTGGAAGCACGCCGAATAGCCGGCGGCGAACAGCTGCTCGGGGTTGGTCTTGTCACCGCCCGGGCCGCCCATTTCCTTCGGCACTGCCAGCGACTCGTCGATGACCCCGTCGGACGAGGTCACCTCGCCGTTGCGGCCCGCGCCTCGCGCGGTCGCGGCCGCGGTGTAGATCGCGTCAGCCATTCTTTCGCCTACCTCCTCGTCGGGACGCCTCGCTCAGCGTCTCATCGATAACAACGTTCCGCATCAGCGGAACCTTGCCACCGCATGGCAGGCATCACGCCGGGGAATACCCGGCGTCCGGCCGATGAAACCTCAGCGCGACAGGGTGAACTCGGCCACCTGGCGGCCGATCAGGCGCAGCGTGCGCACGCTCTTGTCGTCGGACGCGCCGCCGGACTCGTCGAACTTGGTCTCGGCGGAGTTGATCGAACCACCCAGCGGGGTGGGCCAGCCGCGCAGCGCGTGCGTGATCGTGCGCAGCTGGTCGAGCGTGGTGACGGCGGCCTGCCACCCGAAGGCGACGGCGGCGAGGCCGACCGGGCGTCCTTCGAGGTAGGGGCGGGTGTCTTCGCGCAGGTCCTCGACGTAGTCCAGGGCGTTCTTGACCAGCCCGGACAGCGCGCCGTGGTAGCCGGGCGAGACCACGATCAGGCCGTCGGCGCGGCGGATGCTCTCGATCAGCCGCCTCGCGCGGTCGTCGCGCTCGCCTGCGGCGGTGTCGTAGAACGGCAGCACGAGCTCAGGCCCGGGGATCAGCTCGGTGTCGACCCCCAGCTCGGCCGCCGAGTCCAGCGCGATCCGCAGGGCGCGCTCGGACTGCGAGCCGTCGCGCAGTGAACCGCCGATCCCGAGCACCCTGACCGCTTTGGCTGAAGTCACGTCCCCGAGGCTAACCCCTCGACTTAAGTGGAGGACCAGGATTTGGGACGGAGTTCTCGATCACAGCTGGACCCACTATCTACTGACAAGTAACGTCGGGGTCCACAGCCGAGGAGGAACGATGGCGATCCCGCTCCAGGTCCGCACCCAGGCCGCCGCCGCGCAGCTGGTCTTCTGGCTGCCCCGGCCCGTCCGGCGGCTCATCGCCGGCCCGCCGCTGCGCCGCGACGGGCAGGAACTCGCCCTCGACGCGCAGCTCCTGCTGCGGTTGCAGCAGCTCACCGGCACCGCGCTCGTCGGCGAGACGGTCGAGGGCTCGCGGCTCGGGCTGGAGCTCGGCCGCCACCTGGTGAGCGGCAAGACGATCGAGCCCGTGGCCGTGCGCGACGTGGTGATCCCGTCCGGCGACGCGTCGCTCGACGCCACCCTCTACACGCCCGCGGGGCTGCCCGAACCGTCCGGGCTGCTCGTGTTCTTCCACGGCGGAGGCTGGGTCGTCGGCTCGCGCGCCACGCACGACAACGCCGCGCGCTACCTCGCGAAGCACGCCGGCGTGCGCGTGCTGTCGGTGGAGTACCGGATGGCGCCGGAACACCCGTTCCCGACTCCGTTCGAAGACGCGCTGGCGGCGTTCGACTACGCCCACGCCAACGCGGCCGAGCTCGGCGCGGACGCCGACCGCATCGCCGTGGGCGGCGACAGCGCGGGCGGCAACCTCTCCGCCGCGTTGACTCTGGCGGCGGTCCGGCGCGGCGGCCCGGCGCCGGCGTTCCAGCTGCTGATCTACCCCGCGGTGGACTTCACGACGCGCCGCCGCTCGCGCGAGATCTTCGGCGAGAAGTTGTTCCTCACCGACGAGTCGATGACCTGGTTCGAGGACCACTACGTCCCGGCCGGCACCGACAAGGCCGACCCGCGCCTGTCACCCCTCGTCGCGACCGACCACAGTGGACTGCCCCCGGCGTTCATCATGACCGCGGGCTTCGACCCGCTGCGCGACGAGGGCGAGGCGTACGCGGAGAAGCTGCGCGACGCCGGAGTCTCGGTCGCGGTGAGCCGCCAGCCGGACCTGATCCACGGCTTCCTGAACTTCACCGGCGTCGGCTCCCGTTTCCGCGAGGCGACGGCCGAGCTGGCCGGCGCGCTGCGGCTGGGGTTGGCGCGGCAGCAGAAGGAGAAATAGCCCCGGAAACCACCGGAGCCTGGTGCGGCGAACCGCACCAGGCTCCGAAAACCCCGTGTTCCGGGGGTGGTTGCTACGCGCCCGGGACGGGCAACGGCGGCACCGGCAGCGGAGGCACCGGCAGAGAGCCGAGCAGTCCGCCCAGGATGCCGGTGACGGCACCCAGCAGGGCCTTGAGCAGGTCGCTCACGATCTTCAGCGGACCTGGCAGGTCCGGGATCGGCGGGAGCGGCAGCGGCGGGAGCTGACGCGGCGACGCCGACGGGTCGGACAGCAGGCGGCTGGACTCGTCCGCACGGCCCTTGGCCGCCGACGAGAGCTGCTGCGTCTCCGACTGGATCGTGTAGCGCTTGCCCGCGGCGAGGTCGCCGAGGACAGGGCTGAGCTTGTCCAGGTCGGCACGCGTCAGACCGACGTTGCCGGCGTACGCGGCCTTCGTCAGGTCGTCTCGCATCTGGAGCACCTGCGCGCCGACCGCTTCGGTGGACGACGAGCCCTTGCCACCCGCAGGGCTCGCCGAGGCCATCCCCGAGGTGCCGACGGCCAGCAGACTGCCGGCGGCTACCAAGGCGATGATCCGCCCAATCTTGCCTTTCATTCCTTACCTCCTGGCCTCTGGAGACCTGACGGGTAAATCGATACCCGCCGTGTCGACCCAGCACCAGCCGATCACCGGATAGGGACGTTTTCTAACCCTTACGTGCCGAATCCGTCTTTCGGGAACATGCCCGCAATTGATTAACGTGGACGGCTTGCCCATCCCCCTGAAGATCATCATGACCGATCATGAATCAGACTCGGAGTAGCCGTCCGCCACGAATGGCCCTTCCGCTCACCCACACAGGTGTATTGCGTGATCGTTTACCCTCATCACTCCGTCGGACCGCGTGTCTCCACTGCTCCGGTCGGGGTTCCCCCACGCACGCACCGCCACAGGTGGAGTAGCCGGGTCACGGCCAGATCTCCGGCGTGGAGACCAGCGGAAACAGCGCACGAATGCGCACTGAACCACGCGAACCGAGGTCAACACATGAATGCGCAAAAACATTCGCGAATTGTTTCGCGTCAAGAACAAGAGTTGCGCCGATTCAGAGCGGCAGGCCTTCTTCGAGGTGCGTGAACGCGCGTTCCAGCAGCGCGACGAAATCGACGCTCTGATCCGCCGCGGCCGCCAGCGCCGTGGAGAGGATGACGCCGACGACCGCGCCCGCCCAGTTGCGCACCTCGAAGTCGCCGCGGGCACGACCGGTCCGTTCGGCCGCCAGCTCGACGAGCATCGTGATGCCCGAGACGTAGTTGTCCATCACCTTCGCGCGCAGCTCCGGCACGGAGAACACGAGCAGCTGCCGGCGCCGCTCCTCGGCCCACACCTCGGGCGGCAGGCTGTCGTACACCTCGCGCAGCGTCGCGCGGACGACCCCGAGCAGCGTCAGGTCCTCGGGCTGCCGGCGGGCGGCCTCGACGAGCAGCGGGTCGATGCGGTCGTAGAGGACCGTCGCCTCCTTCGTCGGGAAGTAGCGGAAGAACGTGCTCGGCGAGATGTCCGCGGCCGCCGCGATCTGCTCGACGGTGGTCGTCGCGTAGCCCTGCTCCTGGAACAGCCGCAGCGCGTGCCGCTGGATCGCTTCGCGCGTGCGGGCCTTCTTGCGTTCGCGCAGGCCTGTCGGTTCAGCCGGGGTCATGCGGCGATTGTCGCGGTCGCTCTCGTTTGACAGCAACTGTCACGAAGATCGCCCCCAAACAAGTTGCACGCGCGTACCAGGATTTGCTCTCATGAGGTACGTGCCCTTCGAGCCGTACCGCCAGGTGTTGACCCTGTCCCGAGTCCGTCCGTCGATGGCGCTGATGTTCTTCGCGCGCCTGCCCATGACGATGACCGGCGTCACGCTCACCCTGTACGTGGTCACCAACCTGGGCCACGGCTACGGCGCGGCCGGCATCGTCGGCGCCGCCACCACGCTGGGCATGGCGCTGGGCGCGCCACTGCTCGGGCGCACGATCGACCGCTACGGCCTGCGTCCGGTGGTCGCCGTCTGCGGCGTCGCGTCCACGGCCTTCTGGGTCGCGGCGCCCCACCTTTCCTACGCGGTGCTGGTGGCGTGCGCGCTGCCCGCCGGGTTCCTGTCCGTGCCCGCGGGCTCGCTGGCGCGCCAGATCCTGGCTGCGCTCGTGCCGGCCGAGCACCGGCGGGCGGCGTACTCGCTCGACACGATCCTGGTCGAGGCGTCGTTCATGATCGGCCCGGCGGCCGGCATCGCGGCGATCACGTCGCTGTCGGCCACATTCACGCTCAGCGGCATCGGCGTGCTCTTCGGCGGCACGGCGTTGCTCATCTTCCTGCTCAACCCGCCCATCCGGAACGAGGACGAGCTCGCCCCCGTCGGCTCCGTCCGGCCGCCGCTGCGGTCGTGGCTCACCGGCCGCCTGCTCGCGACGCTGCTGGTGGCCGCGGGCGCCCTGTTCTGCCTGGTCGGTACGGAGGTGGCGACGCTGGCGGCGCTGCGCTCCCACGGTGACGTCGGCTGGACCGGCCTGGTCATCGCGGTGATGTGCGCGGCGTCGATGCTCGGCGGGATCGTGCACGGCGCCGTGAAGAAGTCGCTGCCGCAGGGGGTGCTGATGCTGCTGCTCGCGGCACTGGTGCTGCCGGTGGGGCTGGCGGACCAGCCGTGGTGGCTGCTGATGCTCGTGCTGATCCCCACGAACCTGCTCTGCGCGCCGACGCTGGCCGCCACCACGGAAACGGTGAGCGCCATCGCGCCCCCCGCCGTGCGCGGCGAGGCGATGGGGCTGCAGGACGCGTCGACGCGGCTCGGGCTGGCTGCGGGCAGCCCAGTGGTGGGCTTCGCGATCGACCACTCGAGCCCGGCGTGGGGCTTCGTCGCCGCGGGTGCCGGTGGTTTGGTCCTGGCCGCGGCGGGCCTGCTGTGGACGCACCGGCGCCGGTCAGCGACGGCGCCGGTGATGGCCGCGGCCGTGCAGGCGCGTCGCTGAACCAGCCGATAGAGCTCAGCTACACGCCTTGCGCAGTGCGTCGAGCTTCGCGACGTTCCGCTTGGCCCACGCGGCGACCACACCGGCGTCCTGGATGTGCTCCTTCTGCACCTCGACGTAGGAGTCCGCCATGCCGAGCAGCGCGTTCTTCACGTCCTGCTCCTGCACGTCGGCCGCCAGCGCGCGCAGGCGTTGTTCCTTGTCCTGCGCGCGGGCCTTCAGCTTGTCGGGGTCGACCAGCGGATTGAGGTCCGCCAGCCCCAGCGCCTGCGTGCACGCGCTGACCTTGTCGGCCGTCGAGTTGGCCGTGTCCACCGCCGAGTTGACCTGGTCGCACCCGGCCAGCAACGTTCCGGCGGCCGCCAGCGCGACCACCGCTCCCCACCTCGTCATGGATCCAGCGTAGCGGGCTCGCGGGGCCAGAACCGGCCCCGCGAGCACCTTCACCCCTTCACGCAGACGACCTGCTTGAGGTGCGCCACGACCTCCACGAGATCGGTCTGAGCCTCGATCACCGCGTCGATGTCCTTGTAGGCCGCCGGGATCTCGTCGACCACGCCGGTGTCCTTGCGGCACTCGACGCCGTCGGTCTGGGCCGCGAGGTCGGCCGCGGTGAAGGTCTTGCGCGCCTTCGTCCGCGACATCCGCCGCCCCGCGCCGTGCGAAGCCGACTCGAACGACGCCGTGTTCCCGAGCCCGCGCACGATGTACGAGCCGGTGCCCATGCTGCCCGGGATGATCCCGAGGTCACCCGCGCCGGCCCGGATCGCGCCCTTGCGGGTCACGAGCAGGTCGACGCCGTCGTAGGTCTCCTCGGCGACGTAGTTGTGGTGGCAGCTGATCGCGTCGTCGAACGTGGTCCCCGGGATCACCTCGGCGACGGCGAGCTTGACCAGCGCCACCATCGTGGCCCGGTTGCGCGCCGCGTAGTCCTGCGCCCAGAACAGGTCACGCCGGTAGGCCGCCATCTCGGGCGTGCCCGCGACGAACACGGCCAGGTCGCGGTCGGGCAGGTCCGCGTTGTGCGGCAGCTTGCGCGCCACGGCCATATGCCGCTCCGCGAGCTCCTTGCCGATGTTGCGCGAACCCGAGTGCAGCATCAGCCACACGCGGCCCTCGTCGGCGCCGCCCTGTTCGAGGCAGACCTCGATGAAGTGGTTCCCACCGCCGAGGCTTCCGACCTGGCGCGCCGCGCGGTCGTGCAGGCCCTGCACGCCCTCGTGGAGGTCGCCGAACGACTTCCAGAACGCGTCCCAGGCGCCCACGCCGTGGACCTTCGCGGGGTTCACGGGCGTCTTGTGCAGCCCGAACCCCACCGGCACGGCCGACTCGATCCGCCGCCGCAGCCGGCCGAGGTCGTCGGGCAGGTCCGCCGCGGTCAGCGACGTGCGCACCGCACTCATCCCGCACCCGATGTCGACGCCCACCGCCGCCGGCGACACCGCGTCACGCATGGCGATCACGCTGCCCACGGTGGCGCCCTTGCCGTAGTGGACGTCCGGCATCACCGCGACGCCGTGCACCCAAGGCAGATTGGCGACGTTGTGCAGCTGGCGCATGGCTTGTTCCTCGACCGACGTGGGGTCGGCCCACATCCGGATCGGGACGCGAGCACCGTCTACCGCCGTGTACATGACTTTCCTTTCCTGGCTGGGATTCTTCGAAGAGCATCCCCCGGGACGACGAGGTGGCGCCACGGGTTTTCGCCCTGGCGGATTCGTGGACGAAACGAAATCGTGGCTCCCGGCGATATCGGGCACGATGACCGGCCAGGCGACCGAAGCGCCCCATGGGAGGAACCGTCCGTCCATGAAGACCTCTTTTCGAGCGCTGGCCGCCGTCGTCCTGCTGGCCGGGTTTCCGGTGCTGGTGCTCGCGCTCGTCGCCGGGATCGTCGTGGTGGAGGTGTTCGCGTTCCGCAACCGGCTTTCCCACGGGCTGGAGTTCGCCGTCTTCGCCGCGCCCGCGACATACGTGCTGTTGCGGGCGCTGTTCACCTTCGACCGCACAGGCGACGCCCCGGGTCTTCCGGTCACCGTGGAGGCGCAACCCGAGTTGTGGGCCCTGGTCCGCGAACTGGCCGAAGCCGTCGGGACCGCGCCGCCCGACGAGATCCGGATCATGAACCGGGCGAACGCGGCGGTGTTCGAGCGAACGCGCTGGTTCGGGCTGCGCGTCACGGGGCGCACGCTCTTCATCGGTGCCCCGCTGTTCGCGGGCCTGCGTGTGGCCGAGCTGCGGGCCGTGCTCGGCCACGAGTTCGCGCACTACAGCAACCGCGACACCCGGTTCGCCGGCGCGACCTACCGCGGCCGGGTGGCGATCCTACGGGTCCTGAGTGGACTCGACGGGGCAATGCCCGATGTGACGCTGTTCGGCCTGCCACCGGACGCCGACGTCACGAGGGCCGACTTCATCCCCGACCGCGAGATCGACGAGGCCCGGCAGGCGCTCGTGACCGGTGGCTGGCAGCCGGCGGCGCAACTGCTCTCCGAGATCGGCACCGACTGGGACCGGCGCGTCACTCTCGTGCGCCACCTCGGTGAGGTCGTCGCGAACGACGAGATCGGGCTGGACCACTGGCAGAGCGAGCGGCCGGGCGACGCGGACGCCGCCGCCGTCAACGCCGAGAGTCTCGTGCAGCTGGCCTGGCAGGTCCGCAGCGGGCTGGGGGCCGAGCACGTGAGCCGCGAGCAGTTCCAGAAGTTCTTCGCCATCCTCGAGTCCGCCGTGCCCGCGGCGAGTGAGGCGGCGGTGCTGGCGCCCGAAGACCCCACGCCGTGGGTGACGATGCTGGCCGTCGCTCGCGGCCGGCAGTACGACAACGACGCGTTCCGCGAGGTGTGGGAGCAGCTGGTCGCCCGCGACCCGGTGAACCTGCCCGCGCACAGTTCCGCGCTGCAGTACTGGTGCGAGAAGTGGTTCGGGTCGCACGAGCTGATGTGGGCGTTCGCCGAGGAAGGCGCGGCGAAGCACCCGAAGCTGGCGGTTCTGCCGCTCGCCGCGGCGCACGAGGCGGAGTACCGCGGGGTCGAGGACGCGTGGCGGCACCCGCTGGTCGCGCCGGCCGTCGACCGGCTGCTGCCCTGGCTCGAAGGCGAGGGCCGCGACGCGCCGGGCACGGCGACGAGCCGGGCGTACGCCGCGCGGGCGCTGGTGGAGCTCGGGCGTGGCGAAGAGGCCGTGGAACAGTTCCGGCACCTCGGCGTGCACGCGGACGCCAATATGTGGGCGTACGGCAAGAAGGGACCGATCGTGGAGTTCCGGAAGATCCGGTACCTGGCCTGTCACCTCGCCGAAAAGGCGAAGTCCACAGTGGACTGACGGAAACGTTGTCCCCGCCACGAGCGATATCCGACAGGACCGAGCTCGGCTGGGGAGGAGGTCCGGATGGCGCTGCGTGCCGTGGGGCTCCTGGTCGCGTTCTGGCTGGCGGTGGTCCTCCTCGTCGGCGGGTTCGTCGCGGCGGAGGTCGTGCTGTGCGTGGCGATGTCCCCCGCGTCGCTGGCCTTGCTCGTCGTGGTGCCGGGACTCGCGACACTCGTGACGGCGATGTGCTCGCGCGCCGGCCCCACGCCGACGATCCGGCTCACGCCCGCTTCGACGCGGCTGTGGGAGCTGGTGCACTCCGCGGCGGACGACGTCGGCGTCGAGGCTCCGACGTCCGTCCAGCTCGATGCCGGCGTCGCGGTAGGGCTCGCGTCGCGCCGTCGGCTCGTCATCGGAGTCCCGTTGCTCGCGGCGGTGAACCCGGAGCAGCTGAGCGCGTTGGTGCGTCGCGCGCTCGGCGAGGACGTCCGCTTCCGGCCGGCGATCGCGTGGGGAGTGCGGTTCCTCTCCCGCACGCGCGACAGCCTGGCCCACACGCCGCGCTGGAACGCGCCGGCCCGGCCCGCGGTGCGGGCCTTCACCGGGTACTACCTGCGCGTCGCCGAACAAGCGCTGGCCGCGCCGGACTCGGCGGAGGTGCGGTGGGAACGCGAGGTGATCGAAGAGCTCTGGGAGCTGTTCCTGGTCCGCTACGCCGCGCTCGGCCTGCGCGCGGGATTCCTGCCGGCGCGGCCGATGGCGGGCTTCCGGCAGCTGCTCGACGCCGAGCTCCCTCTCGGCGACGAGGCTCGGGCCAGCGCGCTGCTCGCCGACGACGAGACGCTCGACCACGCCTTCGCGAAGCTGCTGTCCGAGGAGCAGCGCGCCATGCCGCGCGCGGACTGGGACACGCTCGCCGATCTGTCCCAGCGGCACGAGGTCACGCGCTCGGCCCAGGAGGTCCTCGGCGGCCTCACCCTCGGGGCGGCGCTCGACCGGCTGGCCGCGGGTGAACTCGCGTTCCTCGCCGAGCCCGGCGCCGCGGACGTCGTGGCTTCCGTCCGCTACCGCCTGGCCCTCGTCGTCACGGCGGCCCTGGCGGACGTCGGAGTCGTCCGCTGGCGCATGGCGTGGCCCTGGCCGCCGGAGCTGGTCGTGGACGATCCGGGAGCGGAGGCGATCACGACCGCACTCGACGAAGCCGCAGCGCTGACGCCGGAGGTGTTGCCGCTGCGGATGCTGCTCGTGGTTTCCGGTGTGTCGCCGGACTTCCGGCCGGTTCGGCAGCTGAGCTCGCCCCGATGAGACAGGGCCGCCTTCCCGGAGGAAGACGGCCCTGTGTCACTCGAGAAAATCAGCGGTTGCTCGCCACCAGCTCCGCGATCTGCACCGCGTTCAACGCCGCACCCTTGCGCAGGTTGTCCGTCGCCACGAACAGGGCCAGGCCGCGGCCGTCCGGCACACCGGGATCGGAGCGGATGCGGCCGACGAAGCTCGGGTCCTTGCCCGCGGCCTGCAGCGGCGTGGGCACGTCCGAGAGCTGCACGCCGGGCGCGACCGACAGCAATTCCGTGGCCCGCTCCACCGAGATGGGCTGCGCGAACTCGACGTTGATCGACAGCGCGTGGCCGGAGAACACCGGGACCCGGACGCACGTGCCGGACACGAGCAGCTCCGGCAGGCCAAGGATCTTACGGCTTTCGTTGCGCAGCTTCTGCTCCTCGTCCGTCTCGAACGAGCCGTCGTCGACGACGGAGCCGGCCATCGGCAGGACGTTGAACGCGATGGGCGCCACGTACTTGGCCGGGGCCGGGAAGTCCACGGCGGAACCGTCGTGGGTCAGGGCCGCGGCGCGGGAGGCGACGGCGTTGACCTGGGCGGCCAGCTCGTCGACGCCGGCGAGGCCGCTGCCGGACACGGCCTGGTACGTGCTCGTGATCAAGCGCAGCAGGCCGGCCTCGTCGTGCAGCGGCTTGAGCACCGGCATGGCCGCCATGGTGGTGCAGTTGGGGTTCGCGATGATCCCCTTGCGCGCCTCCTTGATGGCTTCCGGGTTGACCTCGCTGACGACCAGCGGCACGTCCGGGTCGCGGCGGAAGGCCGACGAGTTGTCGATCACCGTCACACCCGCGGCGGAGAAGCGCGGCGACTGCTCACGCGAAGTCGAGCCGCCCGCGGAGAACAAGGCGATGTCCAAACCGGACGGATCCGCGATGGCGGTGTCCTCGACCGTGATCTCCTCGCCCTGCCACGGAAGCTTCGTTCCCGCTGACCGGGACGACGCGAAGTACCGCATCTCGTCCACCGGGAAACCGCGCTCCGCCAGCAGCTTCCGCATCACACCGCCGACCTGGCCGGTCGCCCCGACCACCCCGACGCGCAGACCGTTGCTCATCAGCGACCACTCCCCGCATACACGACGGCTTCTTCGTCGCCGCCGAGCTCGAACGCCTCGTGGATCGCGCGCACGGCGTCGTCGAGCTGCGCGTCGCGGATCAGCACCGAGATGCGGATCTCCGAGGTGTTGATGATTTCGATGTTGACGCCCGACTGCGCGAGCGCCTCGCAGAACGTCGCCGTGACACCGGGGTGCGAGCGCATCCCCGCGCCGACGAGCGAGACCTTGCCGACGTGGTCGTCGTACAGCACGGTCTCGAAGCCGATCTCGCCCTTGACCTTCTCGAGCTCCTGCACGGCCTTGGCGCCGTTGGCCTTCGACAGCGTGAACGTGATGTCGGTGCGACCCGAGATCGTGCTGGACACGTTCTGCAGCACCATGTCGATGTCGATCTCCGCGTCGGCGATCACGCGGAAGATCCGGGCGGCCGCCCCGGCGTGGTCCGGCACGCCGGTGACCGTGATCTTGGCCTCCGAACGGTCGTGTGCCACACCGGTGATCAGCGCTTGTTCCACGGGGATCTCCTCGATTGACCCGGTCACGGTGGTGCCCGGCTTGTCGCTGTAGGAAGAGCGGACTCGGATCGGCACGCCGTAGCGGCGCGCGTACTCGACCGAACGCAGGTGCAGGATCTTCGAACCGCTCGCGGCGAGCTCCAGCATCTCCTCGTACGGGATCGTGTCGAGTTTCCGCGCGTCCGGCACGATCCGCGGGTCGGCGGAGTACACACCGTCCACATCGGAATAGATCTCGCACACGTCGGCGCCCAGCGCGGCGGCGAGCGCGACGGCGGTCGTGTCCGAACCGCCGCGGCCGAGCGTCGTGATGTCCTTGGTGTCCTGGGAAACGCCCTGGAACCCGGCCACCAGGGCGATGTAGCCCTGCTCGAGCGCCTCCGTGACGCGGCTCGGCGTCACGTCGATGATGCGCGCGTTGCCGTGCACCGACGTCGTGACGACACCCGCCTGCGAACCGGTGAACGACCACGCCTCGGCGCCGTGCGCGGAAATCGCCATCGCGACCAGGGCGTTCGAAATGCGCTCACCGGCCGTGAGCAGCATGTCCATCTCCCGCTCCGGCGGCGCGGGGTTCACCTGCTGCGCCAGGTCGAGCAGCTCGTCGGTGGTGTCACCCATCGCCGAGCACACCACCACGACGTCGTTGCCCGCCTTCTTGGTGGCGACGATGCGTTCGGCGACGCGCTTGATCCGGTCGGCACTTTCCAGCGACGAGCCACCGTACTTCTGGACCACGAGGGCCACAGCCCGAACCTCCTTGACGGGCCGGGTCTGCTCCTGGTGGGCACCGAGGAGCCCCCGCGTCCCTTCACTTGGGCGAAAGCCTACCGGGGCCGAGGGCGCTCGCCACTCAATCGAGTGGCGGCGCACACCGATCGAGGGTGTGTCGGAAGTAAATCTTCCTTAACACCACCGAAATGTTCGAAGCCCTTCCTCCGGAGTGATGGAGAGCACTCCCGCCGTACTACGGTGCGGGACGTGCGCAAACCCGCCGAGACGAGCGTCCCCGTGAGCCAGGCCGTCGCCGAGCGCTGGAGCCCCCGCGCCTTCGACGCGACCGCCGAGGTGTCCCCGCAGGAACTGACCACTTTGCTGGAGGCCGCACGCTGGGCGCCGTCCTTCGGCAACACCCAGCCCGCGCGCTACCTCGTTGGCCGGCGCGGCGACCCCACGTTCACCCGGATCCTGGCCGCGTTGAACACCGGCAACCAGGCGTGGGCGTTCCGCGCGGGTGTGCTGCTCGTCGGCGTGATGGTGACCACCAACGAGAAGGGCGAGGTCCCCTACGCCGAGTACGGCCTCGGCCTGGCGAGCGAGAACCTGGTGCTGCAGGCCGTGGAGCTCGGCCTGATCGCGCACCAGATGGCGGGCTTCTCCGCCGACGCGGTCCGCTCGTCGTTCGGGTTGCCGGACGCCGCCGTGCCGCGGGTGGCCATCGCGGTGGGCCACGCCGCCGAGGCCGCCGTGCTGGAGGACGAGCGGCGCATCGAGCGGGAGCTGAAGCCGCGGCAGCGCATTCCGCTGAGTGAGTTCGCGTTCAGTGGTGAATGGGGCACGCCCGCGCTGGGTGATTGACGCGCGGCACGACTGATCGCATTCACTTCGCACCGCTAAGTAATGTCGCTCGATCAGGGAACCGCTGATCGGGGCACCGCATCGAAGCCCGCACACACTGGGTGGACATGAGGAGAGAACGACATGCGTAGTCGTGTGCTGGCGGTCCTGGGGGTCTCCGCGGCGGTACTGACGCTGGCCGGCTGTGCGAGTGAGACGGGCGGCACGCCTTCGGCCGCGTCCGGCGCCCCCGCGCCGAGCCAGAGCAGCAGCAGCGCGAGCGCTCCCGAGACGAGCAGCTCCGCGTCGTCGGGCGGCACGGGGAACACGTCGTCGGCCGGCGGTTTCACCCAGCAGGGCACCAAGCTGAAGCTGGGCGACAAGGCGATCGTGCCGTTCAAGTCGGAGGACAAGACGGGCTCGATCGGTGTCACGGTGAAGTCGATCGACAAGGGCACCGAGGCCGACCTCGCGCCGCTCGACCTGGGCGACAAGGCGAAGGGCATGACGCCGTACTACGTGCGCGTCACCGTCTCGAACGAGAGTGGCACGGACTTCTCCTACAGCTCGCTCGGGCTGATGAACGCCCTGCTCCCCGACGGTTCCGAAGCGCAGGGCGTGTCCGTGATCGGCACGTTCGACAAGTGCGACAGCGGCGACGCGGGCAAGGACTTCACCACGAAGGGCGCCACGTACGAAAGCTGCGTGCTCGCGGTGGCGCAGGCCGGCACGACGGTGACCGGCGCGTCGTACGACGAGGGTGACTACAGCGACCAGGCTCCGGGCACGGACTACGGCAGCAAGCCGATCACCTGGCAGAGCTGAACCGGGCAATCCTGAACCCGTGCGAACGGGCCGTTCGCGCCACGGCGGGAACGGCCCGTGACCGCGGTCAGGAAGAGATCCCGCCGCCGATGCGGCGGAGGATCTTCGCGACGATCCCGGACACCACGAGCCAGAAGATCGCCGCGATGCCGTAGTTGACCAGCACCCTGAGTTTCGCATCACTCGGGGTGAAGAGGTCCTTGAAGCCGATCGAGAGGCCGTCGGCCCAGCTTCGGACGAACGAGACGATTCCGTTGCCCGGATTGGCCTCGCCGACGGTGAAGATCACGTGCAGCACGAGGATCGCGGCGAAGATCAGCCCGACCCACCGCACGAGCGTGGCGAGGAAGGAAAACGCCTGCTCACGGGTGCGTCGCCAGTCGATCTCGGCGCGCTTCGGCCGCGACTCGGTCTCCGTGTCGGGTGCCTGTTCGGCGTGCTCGCCCATGCTCGGCAGTCTGACACGTCACACCCCCGCCCGCTACCCGCTGGTAACACCCGGCGGGCACCGGAAGTAACAGTTCGATCGCGGAGGTGACTTCACAACGGCCGCGTTCCGTGGTTAAGGTGACTTCGTGGCGCGTGCTCTCCTGCTTCGCTGCCGCGACGGGGCCTGACCAGACCGGCTCCTCGTCGCGGGGCTTTGTGGTGCCGGTCGTAAGCACCCACCTCGTCAGGAGACGTCTTCACCCATGGCCACGAACGACCCCCGCACGAGCACTTCCCGCGTTCGCACGCCGTCGCGCCCGGCGCCCGCGGACCAGCCCCGCTGGAACCCGCAACGCGGCACGTCGATGCCCGTCCACCGCTACAAGCCCTGGTACGAGCTGATCGAGAACATCGAGCTGCCCGACCGCACCTGGCCCGAGAAGCGCATCGAGCGCGCGCCGCTGTGGTGCGCGGTGGACCTGCGTGACGGCAACCAGGCCCTGATCGACCCGATGTCGCCGGCGCGCAAGCGCAAGTTCTTCGACCTGCTCGTACGCATGGGTTACAAGGAGATCGAGGTCGGGTTCCCCGCCGCGTCGCAGACGGACTTCGACTTCGTCCGCGAGATCATCGACGAGGGCGCGATCCCGGACGACGTGAGCATCCAGGTGCTGACCCAGTGCCGTCCGGAGCTGATCGAGCGCACGTTCAAGTCGCTTGAGGGCGCGCCGCGCGCGATCGTGCACATCTACAACTCGACGTCGATCCTGCAGCGCCGCGTGGTGTTCCGTGAGGAGCGCGAGGGCATCAAGAAGATCGCGACGCAGGCCGCGGAGATGGTCGTCGAGCTGGCCGCGAAGCAGCCGGATACCGACTTCCGCTTCCAGTACTCGCCGGAGTCCTACACCGGCACGGAGCTGTCGTACGCGCTCGAGGTCTGCAACGCCGTCACCGAGATCTGGCAACCGACGCCGGAGAAGCCGGTGATCCTGAACCTGCCGGCGACCGTCGAGATGGCGACGCCGAACGTCTACGCCGACTCGATCGAGTGGATGAGCCGCAACCTGGAGCGCCGCGACTCGGTGATCCTGTCGCTGCACCCGCACAACGACCGCGGCACCGGCATCGCCGCCGCCGAGCTGGGCTACCAGGCGGGCGCCGACCGCATCGAGGGCTGCCTGTTCGGCAACGGCGAACGCACCGGCAACGTCGACCTCGTCGCGCTGGGCATGAACCTGTTCAGCCAGGGCATCGACCCGCAGATCGACTTCTCGGACATCGACGAGATCAAGCGCACCGTCGAGTACTGCAACCAGCTGCCCGTGGCCGAGCGCACGCCGTGGGGCGGTGACCTGGTGTTCACCGCGTTCTCCGGCAGCCACCAGGACGCGATCAACAAGGGTCTCGACGCGATGAAGGACGCCGCCGACAAGGCCGGCGTACCCGTGGACGAGTACCCGTGGGAGGTCCCGTACCTGCCGATCGACCCGAAGGACGTCGGCCGCACGTACGAGGCCGTGATCCGCGTGAACTCGCAGTCGGGCAAGGGCGGCGTCGCCTACATCATGAAGGCCGAGCACCAGCTCGACCTGCCGCGGCGCCTGCAGATCGAGTTCTCCAAGGTGGTCCAGGCCTACACCGACACCGAGGGCGGCGAGGTCGACCCGGCCACGATGTGGAACGCGTTCTCCAAGGAGTACCTGGAGTCGCGCACCCCGCTGGAGCTGGTGCGCCAGCGCGTGACCGACAACGGCGGCGGCGAGTACGACATCGAGGCCACGGTGACCGTCGAGGGCGACGAGCACGACATCACCGGCCGCGGCAACGGTCCCATCGCGGCGTTCTTCGACGCGCTGTCGACTGTCGGCTTCGACCTGCGGCTCCTGGACTACAGCGAGCACACCCTGACCCCGGGCGACGACTCGCGCGCCGCGTCGTACATCGAATGCGCGATCTCCGACCGCGTGTTCTGGGGCGTGGGCATCGACCCGTCGATCGTGACGTCGTCGCTGCGCGCGGTGGTGAGCGCGGTCAACCGCGCGAACCGCTGATGTCGTTGCGGTGAAAGCGGAGAGGCTGGTCGCGCTGCTGTTCACGCTGCAGCGCCGCCGCAGCGCGACCGCCTCTGAGCTCGCCGCGGAGCTGGGCGTTTCGGAACGCACGATGCACCGCGATCTGGCGGCCTTGCGGGACGCCGGCGTTCCACTGTGGACGGAGCAGGGCCGGCACGGCGGCTTCCGTCTCGTCGACGGTTGGCGGGCGGGGCTCGACGGGCTGACCGCGCGGGAAGCCGTGGCGCTGTTCGCGTTGGGCGCGCCGGAAGCGTTGGCGGGGCTGGGGTTGGACACCGCCGGGAGTGCCGCGCGGGCGAAGGTTTCAGCGGGGATGCCGGCCGAGCTGCGAGAGCACGCGGCGCTGGTGGCCGGGCGGTTTCACCTCGATGCGCCGGGGTGGTTCGGTGGCGCTGACCAGCCGGCGGCGTTGAGCACGGTTTCGCGCGCGGTCTGGACTCAGCGGCGGCTCGCGATTTCCTATCAGCGCAAGGACAAAGTCGCCTGCCGGGTGCTGGAGCCGTTGGGGCTCGTGTTGAAGGCGGGGGTCTGGTACCTGGTGGCGCGGGTCGAGAACGCCTACCGCACGTATCGCGTCTCCCGGATCCTTGACGCCGACGATCTCGCCGAAGAGTTCGACCGCCCCGCCGATTTCGACCTCTCGACATGGTGGCGCACTTCTTCCGCGACCTTCGAGCAAGTCTCCCGCCCAGTGCGGGTGCGAGCCCGCCTGAACCGCCTCGCCGTCCGCGAACTCCGCCGCGTCTTCGGCGGCGAACACCTCGCGGACACCGTCCTCTCCCTGGCCGAACCAGACTCCGACGGCTGGGCGCCGGCGGAACTCGCGCTTGAGGGCGGCGAGATCGCCCTCGGTCAACTGGTGGCCCTCAGCCCCGGCATCGAAGTCCTCGACCCGCCGGACCTCCGCGCCGCCCTGGCCGACATCGGCACCGAACTCGCCGCCCGCAACGCTCCGCGATAACCGCCTTATCGGCCGGTTTGCCCCCCACCGGCCCGGAGACAGGCCCCCGCCCTCCCAGGGGGCGCGCCCATGTCCATTCTATCGGCCACCCCCGACAAAACCTGGTGGTCGCGCCGTTGAAGGCCCAGCTGTCCACAACTCGACTCGCCTGTGGACAACCGCCAACGCTCAGCGGTAGCCGCTCACGTCCGCCGGCTTGCCGGCGTCCGCCACCTCCACCAGGTAGCGCCACGCGTCCGGGCGGCTGCCGTCCACGTCGTCGATCGAGTAGGCCTGGGCGAGTTGGCCACTGCTCACGGTTTGGCCCGACCAGCGAGCGCGGTCCGGGTCCGCGGCCAGCGCGACGATCGCCCGGCCGCCGTAGGCCGGGGATTCCGAGATGGCGAAGTGCGGCACCTCCGCCACCGCGTCTCGCCACGTGGCTTCCGTGACGCCGTAGATCTCCAGCATGGCCTCGGAACGCAGGTAGCCCGGGGTGAACGCGACGGCCGTGCAGCCGAACGGCGCCAGCTCGGCCGCCTCGCCGATCGCCAGCGGGTGGGCCGAGGACTTCGCCAGGTAGAACGGCAGCGAGGTCCCCGCCCGATACCGCGCGTTGTACGACGCGGTTCCGTCCGTCAGCTCCACCACCAGGCCACCCGGGCGGTCGATCATCAGCGGCAGCAGGTAGTGGCTGGTGATGAGGTGTGCGTCGATCGCCAGGCGGATCATGCGCAGGCCCGCGTCCAGCGAGTGTTCCCAGACGGGTTTGCCCCATTCCAGGTGGCGGTCGCCGCCCCAGAGGCCGTTGACGAGGATGTCCAGGTGGTCCAGCCGAGACGCCAGAGCCGCGACCTCGGAGGGCACCAGGTGGTCGACCCGGATGGCCTCGCCGCGGCCACCCGCCTCCTCGATCAGAGAAACCGTCTCCTCGATCGTCTCCGGACGGTCCACTTCGGACCGCGCAGAGCCCGAAGTACGGCCGGTCACGTAAACGAAGGCCCCCGCCCGCCCCAGCTCCACGGCGATCGCGCGGCTGGCACCGCGCGTGCCACCCGCGACGAGGGCGATCTTTCCCAAAAGGTTCATACGGACCACCGTCGCGGTTAACCATGACACCCGCTGGCATGGTTAGCCCAAGCTGTGTACCGCCTGTGCCTTTCTGTGAGTACTCGGTGAACGGGACTCATCCGCCCGCGCACGGCGGTTAATGGGAGTGTGGACGCAACGACAGCAGGGCTCGTGGTGCTGTTCGTCGTCTCGCTGGTGCCCCTGCTGCCCACCGAGGTGACGATCCTCGGCATGGGCATCGCGGCCGCGCAAGGCGGGACGTCGCTGGCCGTGGTGATCGCCGTCGCCACCGCCGGGTGCCTGGTGGGCGACCAGGCCCTCTACGCGCTGGGCCGCTTCGGCGGCGCGCGCGTGCTCGAACGCCTCAGCCGGCGCCGCAAGATGGCCGCCGGCCTGGCCTGGCTCGACGGCCGCCTCCAACGCCATCCGCGCCCGATCCTGGTCGTCGCCCGCTGGCTGCCCTCGGGCGGCACGGTCGGCGCGCTGCTGGCCGGCTCGCTGCGCTGGCCGATGGGCGAGTTCTTCAGCGCGTCGGCGATCGGCATCACGCTGTGGACCTCGTACGTCGCCTTCCTGGGTTACGCCGGCGGCGAGCTCATCGACGAGCCGGTGGTCAGCATGCTGCTCTCCTTCGGCGTCGCGACGCTGCTGGGCGTGGCGATCACGTTCGGCGTCCGCCGCGGCGCCCGGAGCTAGCCCGTCAACGCCGCCACTTCCTCGCGCAGCTGGGCGATCACCGTCGCCACCGCCGGCCGCGACAACGCACCCCGCCGGCACACCACCTCGACCAGCCGGGCAGCGCGGATCCCCGCCAGCGGACGCCCGACCAGACCACTGCCCCGCCGCGTGTCCATCGTGTAGCGCGGCAGCAGCGCGATGCCGTGGCCCGCCGCGACGAGCCGCTCGGTGATGCGGAAATCGTTGATGCGCTGGACGATCTGCGGCCGCACCCCCGTCCGCACGGTCAGCGACCGCAGCACGTCGTCCACCGGAAATCCGTGGTCCACGGAGATCCAGCGTTCGTCGGCGAGGTCCGCGAGATCCACCCGGCGCCGCCGCGCCAATACGTGCCCCGCCGGCAACGCGACGTCCAGCGGCTCCCGCAGCAGCGGCACCACCTCGAGCCGGTCGGAGGTGAACTCGCCGGCGTGCTCGTCCCGGTGCGTCACGACCACGTCGTAGTCCGCGACCAGTCCCGGCACGTCCGAAGGCGTCATGTCGACATCGCGGACGTCCACCTCCAGACCGTCGAACGCCGCGACGCGCGTGAGCAGCCCCGGCAACAGCATCAGGCCCGCCGACTGGAAAATCGCGATCCGCACCCGCCCGCGCGGCGCACTTCGGTACGTGTCGAGCTCGGATTCCGCCCGATCCAGCGCGGCGAGCACCTCGTCGGCGCGCGCGACGAGCGCCCGGCCGGCGTCGGTGAGCCGCAGACCTCGGCCGTCCGGCTCGGTCAGCGGCAGGCCGACCTCCGTCTGAAGCGCACGCAGCTGCTGCGACACCGCCGAAGGGGTGCAGTGCAGCGCCCTCGCCGCAGCCGTCACGCTGCCGCGGTCCGCGAACTCCCGCAATGTCCGGAGTCTTCCGAGGTCCACCATGTCCACCTTTACCGATCCGACCAGAAGCAGGCGGGTACCCAACCGGACGTCACGTCTCTGGCAACCATTCCCGCCGTGACTGTGGTCGGGTCGGTAAACAACAACACAGTGTGAAGGAGGGCTACATGGTCAGTGCAGTTTTTCTCGCTGGTCCTTCACGATCCGTGCCTGCACAGTGGAGGACATGCCCGCACGTGACCGTCTCCTCGCTGTGCTCGTCGCCGTGCTGTGGGGCTGCAACTTCCTCGCCATCCACGCCGCGCTGGGTCAGTTCCCGCCGATGTTCGCCGGCGCGCTGCGGTTCGCGCTGATCGCGATCCCGACGATCCTGTTCGTGCCGTGGCCCAAGGTGAAGCTGCGCTACCTGCTCGGCTACGGCATCGGGTTCGGCACCGGCCAGTTCGCGTTCCTGTTCGTCGCCATGGACCTCGGCATGCCGACGGGCCTGGCCTCGCTGGTGCTGCAGGCGTCCGCGCCGTTCACCGTGCTGCTCGGCGCCGTGCTCCTGCGCGAACGCGTGTCCGGCCGCCAGCTCACCGGCATCCTGCTGGCCGTCGCCGGCATGACGGCGATCGCGTGGCAGCAGTCCTCGCACGCCGCGCTGCTGCCGGTGATCCTGACGCTGCTGGCCGCGCTGAGCTGGGCGTTCGGCAACCTCGCGGTGCGCCGCGCGACGCCCGACAACCCAGTGCACCTCATGCTGTGGATGTCCGTGGTGCCGCCGCTGCCGATGCTGGCGCTGTCGTTCGTCTTCGAAGGCCCGACGGCCGGCTGGCACTCGCTCACGACGCTCGGCACCACCACCGGCCTGATCGGCGTCGCGGGCATGGCCTACGTGATCGTGTTCGGCACCGTCGTGGGCTCCGGCATCTGGACGACACTCATGAAGCACCACCCCGCCGGCGTCGTCGCGCCGTTCTCGCTGCTCGTGCCGGTGGTCGGGCTCACGGCGTCGTACTTCGTGCTCGACGAGGTGCCGACCGTGCTCGAGATCGTCTCCGCGGCCGTGGTCATCGGTGGGGTGCTGCTGGGGAGTTTTCGCCGCAAGCCCGTGGAGCTGCCCGACGAAGATCTGCTACCCGCCGGGGCCTGAGGCAGGCGGGGCGAGGCGGGCGTCGAGCTCGCTCCACGCGGCGAGCGCCACCAGCCCGGCCAGCCCGAACACCGCGGGCAGGCCGATTCCGGACGCCGCCGCGCCGGCCAAGGGTGACGCCGCGGTCTGCCCGACGCCGAGGCCGACGAACGACCAGGTGACCCCGCGAGCCGGACGGGTGGGGAACAGGCGGGCGGCCCACAGGATGCACAGCCCGGTCAGGGCCATGTACGTGCTGCCGAACAGTGCGCTGGAAACCAGCGCGCCAGGCAGGCTCGGTCGCGGCAGAGCGAGCAGCGCGAGGCCGGCCGCCGCCAGCGTCCACGTGACGAGGTTGGCAGTCCGCAGCCCGACGCGCTCGGCGGCCCGCCCGGCCAGCCCGCCGAGCAGCCCGGCCACGCCGATCGTGAACCAGCACCAGGTCGCCGCGGTCGGGCTCAGGCCCGTCGCGGTGAGCCGGGAACTGGAGAACGTCCAGTACGGCGCGCTCGTCGCTCCGATGAGGACGGAGTTGACCACGAGCGGGACCAGGCCGTGAACCGGCGTGGACTTCGCCGGGAGCTCGGCGGACGCGGGCGGGCGCGGCAACGTCCGCCAGGCGAGCACCGTCATCGCCGCGGCGAGCACGGCGAAGCCCGCCCAGATCGAGGACCAGCCGAACGCCAGCAGCGGCGTGAACGCCGACGCGGCCAGACCGAGCCCGGTCCCGGTGTTGGCCCAGGTCTGCGCCCGGACCCGGTGGCGCGTCCCGACGGTTTCCCCGATCAGCTGCGCGACGCCGGGCGAGACCAGCCCCGCGCTCCCGCCCGCGAGGACGATCCCGCCACCGAACACGGCCACGTTCGGCGCGGCGGCCATGAGCCCGAGCCCCACCGCCGCCAACGCGCCGGCCAGCAGCACGGTGGCGCGCGCGGACGGCGTGGCCGTGCGCAGGGACAGCAGCAGCCCGACGCCGTAGCCCGCGGTGGACAGTCCGCCGAGCACGCCGACGCCGACGGTCGTGAGCCCGAACGTCTCGCCGAACCGGGGCACGAACAGCCCGTAGGCGTAGCGCGCGAACCCGTAGCAGAGCGCGATCACGCCGGCGCCGACCGCGGCGGTGGACCACCACCGCGCGGTTGTCTCCTCACTGATCCCGACCACGCTCGCAACCAAACAGACAGGTCTGTCTGTTGTCAACCGATGCTAGTATTTGGGCTGGTCAAAACAAGACCGAACAGTCTGGAGGAGTTGTGAGCCGGACCCGGCCCGGCGACGCTGGAGCCAAGGTGCTCAAGGCGGCGTCGACGTTGTTCTACCGCGACGGCATCCACGCCGTGGGCGTCGACACCGTGGCGGCCGAGGCGGGCGTGACGAAGGCCGCGCTCTACGGCAACTTCGGTTCGAAGAGCCGGCTCGTCGTCGCTTACCTGCGCGAGCGGGACCGGCAGTGGCAGGAGGAGATCGACCGGATCACGGCCGGGCACACAGATCGGGCCGACCGGGTCCTGGCGGTGTTCGACGCCTACGAAGCCTGGCTCTCCCGCGACGGGTTCCGCGGCTGCGGCTTCCTCAACGCCACCTCGGAGTTCCCCGATCCGGCCGACCCGGTGCGCGAAGTCGTCCGCCACCACAAGACCGCGCTGCACGGCTACCTGCTGACGCAGCTCCGCCGCATCAGGCCCGAGCCCGCCGAAACCCTGGCCGACGAGCTGATGCTGTTGCTGGAAGGCGCCGCGGTCACGTCGGTCGTCACCCAGGCCTCGCGGCCGTTCCACACGGCGAAGCGGCTCGCGTCGACGCTGATCTCCCTGCCGGCGAACTAGGCGACCGCGTCGTCCTTCTGCTCCGCCGGCACCTCGTGGTTGCGCGACATGCGCTTCTTCAGCACCAGCGTCACGGCCACGCCGATCACCAGCGCCGCGCCGAGGCCGGCCCACTGGAAGCCCTTGAGCCACTTGTCCGCGACCACGCCGAGGTAGTAGATCAACGCGGTGGTGCCGCCGGCCCAGACGATGCCGCCGAGCGCGTTGGCGATGAGGAAGCGCGGGTAGTGCATGTTCAGCGAACCGGCGAGCGGGCCGGCGAGGATGCGCAGCACGGCGACGAAGCGGCCGAAGAACACGGCCCACATACCGCGTTTGTGGAACATCCGTTCCGCGTTTGCGATGTGCTCCTGCCCGAAGTGTTTGGGGAACTTCCGGCCGGCCCAGTCGAAGAGGCGTTTACCGCCCTTGCGGCCGATCAGGTACCCGATGCTGTCGCCGATGATGGCACCCGCTGTGGCCAGGACACCGATCCACAGCGGGTTGAGACCACTGTGCGAGGAGGCGAGCAGCGCCGCGCTCACGAGCACGATCTCGCCGGGCAGCGGGATCCCGAGGCTCTCGACCATCACGACGAGCCCCACGAGGAGGTAGACCGACAGCGGAGGGATCGCCTCCAGCACGTGGTCGATGTTCACTGCGCCTACCCCCTGCGGCTTGCCGGTTTTGTGCCTGCTCTCCGCAGACTACCGGGGGCCCTGGTCCGCGGGCGTCACCCTTCAGTCGGGGGCCGGGTCCGACTTGAGTAAGGGTTTTCCGGACATATCGGATAAAGCTCTCGCTTCAAGGTGCCTACGCTCGGGCAAGCTCAACGTCCGCCGGGCCGCCGCGGCGTAGAACTCCCGGGCGGCTTCGAGATCACCCGCGAGTTCCAGCAGGTGCGCGCGGACGACGTCGACGCGGTAGTGGTCCGGCGGTTCGGCGGCGTCGAGCTCGGCCAGCGCGACGGCCGGGCCTTCGACCATCGCGAGCGCCACGAGCCGGTTGAGCGTCACCATCGGTCCCGGCGCGACCTGGCGCAGCAGGTCGTAGAGCAGCAGGATCTGGGGCCAGTCGGTGTCCTCGGCCGAAACCGCCTCGTCGTGGACGGCGGCGATCGCGGCCTGCAGCTGGTACGGACCGACCGACGCGGTCGCGAGCGCGTGGGTGATCAGCGCCGTGCCCTCGGCGATGGCGTCGGCGTCCCACCGCGAACGGTCCTGCTCCGCGAGGGGGACCATCGTGCCGTCGGGCCCCAGGCGAGCGGCTCGGCGCGCGCCGGTGAGCAGCATCAACGCGAGCAAGCCGGTCACCTCACCATCGTCAGGGAGCTCGGCGTGCAGCTGCCGCGTGAGCCGGATGGCCTCGGCCGTGAGCTCCACGCGGTCGACGGCCGAGCCCGCGCTGGCCGTGTGCCCCTCCGTGAAGACCAGGTACAGCACCTGCAGCACGGCGGCGACGCGAGCGGGCCGCTCGTCCGCCGGCGGCAGGCTGAACGACGTGCCCTTCACCTTCTGCTTCGCGCGGCTGATGCGCTGGCCGATCGTCGGCTCCGGCACGAGGAACGCCCGCGCGATCTCGGCCGTCGTCAGGCCGCCGACCGCGCGCAACGTCAGCGCGACCTGCGAAGGCCGCGTCAACGCCGGGTGGCAGCAGAGCAGCAGCAACGTGAGCGTGTCGTCCACGGCCGGCACCGGATCCGGGTCGGGTGGCGCCAGCGCGGCCATCGTCTCCTCACGCCGCTGCCGGGCGGATTCGCTGCGCCACAGCTCGATCCGCCGCCGCGAAGCCGTGGTGATGAGCCACGCCTTCGGGTTGTCCGGCACACCGTCGCGCTGCCACTGCACCGCGGCGGCGAGGAGGGCCTCCTGCACGGCGTCCTCGCACGTGTCGAACCCGCCGTAGCGGCGCACGAGCGCGGTGAGGACCTGCGGCGCCAGCTCGCGCAGGAGGCCCTCGATCACAGGTCCGCCAGGTCGAAGTCCACGTCGCCGGTCAGGCCCATCACGGGCCGGACCTCGATCGTCGCGTACGGCGCCTCCGGGATCCGCGCCGCGATCTCCAGCGCGCGCTCCTCGGAGTCGCATTCCAGCAGGTAGAAGCCGGCGAGCTGCTCCTTGATCTCCGCGAACGGGCCGTCGGTGGTGCTCACCTCGTCGTCGCGCACGATGACCTGCTTCGTGAGCTCGGGCGCGGCCAGCCGTTCGGACACGATGCGCTCGCCGGAACCGTCGAGGTCGTCGTTGAACTCGACGTACGCGCGCAGGCCCGCGGCCTTCTGCTCGTCACTCATCCCCGCCCACGCGGCGCGCGAAGCCAGGTTGCCGTAGATCAGGACCAGGTACTTCATCGGGTGCCTCCTCGAAATCGTCGTCACCCGAGATGTCGAAGCCACGCGGACGGCTTCGACGTCCCCGGTGAAACCCGAAGAACCCAAGGAGAGCACAGAATGTCCGAGAACGAGATCCGCGACCTGCTGGCCGAGCGCACCGCGGCCATGTACGCCAAGGACCCCGCGCGCCTGGTGGCGGGCTACGCCGAGGGTGCCGTGAAGTTCGACCTGGCGCCGCCGCTGCGCACCACCGGCGCGTCCGCTGAGTTCCTCACGAAGTGGTTCGGCACGTTCGACAGCCCGGTGACCTACGAGTACACCGAGGTCGAAGTGACCGAGTCCGGCGACCTGGCCTTCACCACGGCGCTGGCGAAGATGTCGGCCGTGCCGGCGGGGATGAGCGAACCGTTCACGCTGTGGTTCCGCTCGACGCTGGCCTTCCGTCGCGTCGACGGCGCGTGGCGGATCGTGCACGAGCACAGCTCGACGCCGTTCCACATGGACGGTTCGTTCCGGGCGGCCATCGATCTGCAGCCGTGAAACGCGGTGAAGGGCACCTCGAGGAGATCGAGGTGCCCTTCACGCCCGGCGATTACAGGATTTCGGTGACCGAGCCGATGTCCGGCGCCGCGTCCGGGTTGAGCACCCCGGTGAGCTCCACCAGTTCGGGCTCCACGTCGTGCGGCTGGATGCGGCCGTCGCGGATTTCCTCGGCGTAGTGGCAGGCCACGCGGTGCCCGGCGCCGATCTCGCGCAGCTGCGGCCGGTCGGTGTCGCACAGGCTCGGCTGCCGCCACGGGCAGCGTGTGTGGAAACGGCAGCCGGTCGGCGGGTTCGCCGGCGAAGGCAGGTCGCCCGCGAGCAGGATCTGCTCCCGGGTGTCCTCCACGAGCGGGTCCGGCACGGGAATCGCCGAAAGCAGCGCCCGCGTGTACGGGTGCAGCGGGTTCTCGTACAGCTCCGCCGAGGTGGTCTCCTCCACCAGCGCGCCCAGGTACATCACGCCGATGCGGTCGGAGATGTGCCGGACGACGGCGAGGTCGTGGGCGATCACCACATACGTCAGGCCCAGCTCGTTCTGCAGGTCTTCCAGCAGGTTCACGACCTGCGCCTGCACCGACACGTCGAGCGCGGAAACCGGCTCGTCGGCCACGATCAGGTCCGGCTCCACGGCCAGCGCCCGCGCGATGCCGATGCGCTGGCGCTGCCCGCCCGAGAACTCGTGCGGGTACTTGCGCAGCGCCGTCTCCGGCAGGCCGACCGCGCCCAGCAGCTCACGCAGCCGCTGGTCCGTCGCTGCCTTGTCCTTGGCCAGCCCGTGCGCGCGCATGCCTTCGAGCAGGATGGACTCCACCGGCTGCCGAGGGTCCAAACTGGACATCGGGTCCTGGAAGATCATCTGCATGCGCCGGCGCGCCTTGCGCAGCTTCTCGCCCTTGAGCTGGGCGACGTCCGTGCCGTCGAACACGACCTTGCCGGCCGTCGGCTCGTTGAGCCGCAAGATCGCGCGGCCCAAAGTGGACTTGCCGCAGCCGGACTCGCCGACCAGCCCGTAGGTCTCGCCGCGGCGGATCGACAGGTCGACCCCGTCCACCGCGTACACGTGCCCGACGGTGCGGTCGACCACGATGCCGCGCTTGATCGGGAAGTGCACCTTGAGGTCGGTGACCTCCAGCAGGATGTCGTCCTGCGGCTCGTCGAGCACCTCGGTCATCGGATCCCTCCTGCGGTGGCCACGGCGGGCTTCACCGGGTTGTGGCAGCGCAGCAGGCCGTTGCGATCGGGGACGAGCTGCGGCGAACGCTCCTGGCAGACCTCCAGCGCGTGGGGGCAGCGCGGCGCGAAGGCGCACCCGCCGTCCCACGGGATGTTGTCGGACACGGAGCCGGGGATCGGCACGAGCTTCTCGCCCCGGCCCACGTCGAGGCGCGGGATCGAGGCCAGCAGCCCGTGGGTGTACGGGTGCCTCGGCTCGGCGAACAGCGCGTGGCGCTCGGCGCGCTCCACGATTTTGCCGCCGTAGAGCACGTTGACCTCGTCGCAGAGGCCGGCGACGACACCGAGGTCGTGCGTGATCATGATCAGCGCGGTGCCGGTGTCCTGCACGAGCTCGCGCAGCAGCGCGAGGATCTGCGCCTGGATGGTCACGTCGAGCGCGGTCGTCGGCTCGTCGGCGATGAGCAGCCGCGGCCGGCACGCGAGCGCGATCGCGATGAGCGCGCGCTGGCGCATCCCGCCCGAAAGCTGGTGCGGGTACTCGGAAAGCCGCCGCGTCGGGTCGGGGATGCCGACCTTGTCGAGCAGGTCCGCGGCCTCGACTTTCGCCTTGCTGCGCGACATCCCGCGGTGGCGTTCGAGCACCTCGGTGATCTGCAGCCCGATCGGGATCACGGGGTTGAGCGAGGACAGCGGGTCCTGGAACACCATGCCCAGGTCGCGCCCGCGCCGGTCGCGCATGTCGCGGTCGGAGATCTTCAGCAGGTCGGTGCCCTCGAACGACACCGAACCGCTGACCTTGTTGCCGCGCCTGGCCAGCAGCCGCATGATCGCCAGCGACGTCACGGACTTGCCGCAGCCGGACTCGCCCACGAGCCCCACCGTCTGGCCGGGTTCGACGTCGAAGCTGACGCCGTCGACCGCGGTGAACGGCTTCTCACCGCGGCGCTGGAACACGACCGTGAGGTCGCGGACTTCGAGGAGTGCCATGGGTTACCGCCGGTTCTTCGGGTCGAGGGCGTCACGCAGGGACTCGCCGAGCAGCGTGAACCCGAGCGCCACCACGATGATCGCGATGGCCGGGTAGTATGCGAGCTCCGGGCGGATGTCGAGGAACTGGCGCGAGGCGTTGCCCAGCATCAGCCCCCACTCCGCACGCGTCGGGTCCGGGTCGCCCAGGCCGAGGAACGACAGCGCCGCGGCCTCCAGGATCGCGGTGGCCAGCGTGAGCGTGGCCTGCACGATCACGGGGCCCAGCGAGTTGGGCAGCATGTGGCGGAAGACGATCGTGCCGCGTTTGACGCCGAGCGACGTCGCGGCCAGCACGTGGTCGGCTTCCCGTTGCGCCAGCATGGAACCGCGCAGCAGCCGCGCGAAGATCGGCACGCCGATGATCGACACGGCCAGGATCACCGTCCACTGGCTCGGCTTCGCGAACAGCGCCGCGATCGAGATCGCCAGCAGCAGCGAGGGGAACGACAGCAGCACGTCGACCAGTCGCATGAGGACGGTGTCGACCCAGCCGCCGAACGCACCCGCGAGACCGCCGATGAGCACCCCGATCAGCACGCCGATCACGGTGGCGAGCACGCCGACGATCAGCGTCTGCTGCGCACCAACGAGGAGCCGGGACAGGAAGTCGCGGCCGAAGTCGTCGACACCGAGTGGGAAGCCAGGGCTCGGGCCGGGGATGATGCCCTTGCCGAGCTCGACCTGGTCCTGCAGGTAACGGATCTGCGGGTCCTTCGGCGCGAGCAGCGGCGCGAAGATGGCCAGCAGGAGGAACAGCAGCGTGATCACGCCACCGGTGATGGCGACGGGGCTGCGGAGCATGCGCCGGAACGCTTCGGCCCCGAGGCTCCGCCCACTCGCCGACGCCTTGGCGAGCTTGTCGATCGGCTCTTTCTTCTTGGCAAGCAAAGTGTTCATCGCACACGCACCCTCGGGTCGATGATCCCGTACGAGATGTCGACCAGCATGTTCACCAGCACGTACACCAGAGCCCCGAACAGCAGCAGCGCCTGCAGCCGGGGGTAGTCACGCCGTTCGATGCCCTCGGCCAGCAGGAAGCCGAGGCCGCGGAAGTTGAAGACCCGCTCGGTCAGCACCGCGCCGCCGAGCAGCGCACCAGTCTGCAGGCCGATGGTCGTGACCACCGGCAGCAAAGCGTTGCGCAGCACGTGGCGGCGCCGGATCACCGACTGCGTCAGGCCTTTGGAGTTGGCCGTGCGGAGGAAGTCTTCGTTGAACACGTCGAGCACCGAGGCGCGGGTGATGCGCGTGATCACCGCGAGCGGGATGGTCGCCAGCGCGAACGCCGGCAGGATCAGGTGCTTGATCGCGTCCCAGACGGCGTCCCACTCGCTCGTCATGATGCCGTCGAGGATGGCGAAGTTGGTGATGCTCGTGGCGTCGATGCCGGGCGCCTGCCGGCCCTGCGACGGCAGCCCGAGCGGAGCGGCCAGCAGGTCCTGCATCGCGTAGCCGAGGAAGAACACCGGCACCGCGACGCCGACCAACGTCAGCACGATGATGACGTTGTCGGGGACGCCACCGCGGAAGCGGGCGGCGATGTAACCGAAGGGCACGCCGAGGACGATCGCGATGATCATCGCGGAAAGCCCGAGCTCGATGGTGGCGGGGAGGAACGTGCCGATCTCGCCCATCACCGGCTGGGCCGAGACGAGCGAGTTGCCGAAGTCCCCGGTGAGGGCGCGGCCGAGGAACTTGAAGTACTGCAGGATGATCGGCTGGTCCAGGCCGAGCACGTGGTTGAGGCTGGCGATCTTCTCCGGCGTCGCCTTGTCACCCAGGAGCGCGGCCGCAGGACCGCCTGGCAGGGAACGCAACCACGCGAAGACCAGGATGGACAGGATGAGAAGCGTCGGAATCGCTTGTAGCACCCGACGCACTAGGAAACGGAGCACTTGTAGTCCTTTGTGTACAGCCCGGGAACGTGGGCAAAGGGGGCAGGCGCGGTAGCGCCTACCCCCCAGCCCGGCTGCTCAGCGGAGCACGTCAGCCGATCGTGACGTTGTTGAAGCGTTCGTCGGTGAGCGGGCTGGCCACCACACCCTTGATCTTGGGTCCGACCACGATCGCCGGCGTCGGGTAGGCGATCGGGATGGCGGGCAGGTAGTCCATGATCATCTTGTTCACGTTCTGGTACGCCTTGGCGTGCGCGTCACCGGCCGGCGAACCGTCCGCCTGCGCGAGGGCGTTGAACAGCTCGGGGTTGTTGAACCCGAACTCCTTCTTCTCGCGGCCGAAGAACGTGCCGACGAAGTTGCCGGCGTCGTTGTAGTCACCGGTCCAGCCGAGCAGGTGCAGGTCCTGCTTGCCGAACTTCTGCACGTCGTCCTTGTAACCGCCGTTCCACGGCTCGGCCACCGGCTGGATGGTGATGCCGATGTTCTTCAGGTCCTCGGAGATCGAGGTGAACGTGTCGGCCGGGTTCGGCATGTAGGGCCGGGTGACCTCGGTCGGGTAGTAGAACTTCAGCGTCAGGTTGCTGGCGCCGGCCTCGGCGAGCAGCTGCTTGGCCTTCGCCGGGTCGTACGGGTACTTGGTGACGTCGTCGGTGTAGCCCGAGATGGCCTTCGGCACGAACTCGGTGGCGACCTCGGAACCCTCGGCCAGCTTCGACTTCACGAACTGCTCGCGGTTGATGCCGTAGGCCAGCGCCTGGCGCACCCGCGGGTCCTTGAGCTTCGGGTTGCCGGACTGGTTGATACCCAGGTACAGCACGTTGAACGACGGGCGGATGAGGACCTGCTCACCCTCGTTGCGCAGCAACCCGTAGTCCTGAGGAGCCGGGAAGTCGTAGCCCTGGATGTCGCCGGCCTTCAGGGCTTGCTTGCGGGCGTTCTCGTCGGGGATGACCTTGAAGACGAGCTTGTCGAGCTTCGCCGGCTCGGTGCTGGAGTCGTTGCGCACCAGCGTGATCTCGCCCTTGCCCTGGTCCCAGCTGTCGAACTTGAACGGGCCGGTGCCGGTCACGTGCTTGTAGGCATAGTCGCTGTAGGTGAAGGAGTCACCGGACTGCGTGACCTTGTCCGCGTCGTACTGCTTCAGCGCGGTCGGGCTCTGCATCGCGAACGAGGGCAGCGTGAACGCGGCGGGGAACGCACCCTTGGCCTTGTTCAGGTTGATGACCGCGGTCGACGGGTCCTTCGCCTCGCAGCTCTTGTAGACGGGGTCGCCGCTCGCGTCGCCTTCGTTGTGGGCGAAGCCCTCGAAGACGTCGCCGTAGTAGATCATCTGGCTCTGGGCGGCGGCGCCCTTCATGTTGTACCAGCGGTCGAAGTTGTAGCAGACCGCGCTGGCGTCGAAGGCGGTGCCGTCGCTGAACTTCACGCCCTGTTTGAGAGTGAAGGTCCAGGTCTTGCCGTCGTTGCTCGGCTCCCACTTCGTGGCGAGCGAGGGCTCCAGCTCGGCGGTGCCCTGCTTGTTCTGGATCAGCGTGTCCAGCATCTGCCGGGTGATCCGGAACGTCTCGCCGTCGTCGTTGAACGCCGGGTCGAACATCTTCGGGTTGCCGGTGTCACCGAAGACCATCGTGCCGCCGGTGCCACCACCTCCGGCCTCGTCGCGCTTCGACTCCGCGCACGCGGTGAGCGAGACCGCGAGCACCCCGGCGAACCCGATCAGGGCCGCACGACGTGTTCGGGTCAGGCGCAATTGCTGCATCTGGCACCCCTTGGGAGATGTTCGGTCAAGAACCGTCCGGTCGGTCAGGAACAACTCGGACGATCGGTGTGCTCGCCGACACTAGCGGGAACTCGGCTTGCACTTAAGCACGTGAGGTTACGATCGCGCTACGTAAGGGCCAAACTCACCGCAATGTGTCGAGAATTATGTACGCAACGTGACGAATTTTGTCGCATTGGTACGTAGAGTGGCACTATGGCCACTCGAATGGCCTAGTACCGAAGGTGGTTTTCGGGTCGTTTCGGACGCGCGGTGACGATCAAGGCAGTCTGGTTTGTGCCGATTCGGGTGTGCCGTCGACGGCGAACCAACCTTGTTCGAACAACTGCCAGCGACGCAGGTGCGCGCGCGACGCTTCACCGTCACGGGCCACGGCGCGTTCCAGCCGTTCCGCCGCCGTGCCGCCCTCGATCCAGCACAGGTGCGACAACCTCGGACGCATCGAACGGCGGCCACTCGACACGCCCTCCAGCACCAGAACCCCAGGCACCCCAACGGTCACGAGTTCACCCGGCCGTGGTTCCCCGGAGGTCCAGTCCACCCGCCGGTACTCGCCGGCGCGCCCGGCTGAAAGCGGTTCGAGCACGCCACGCTCGAGCTGTGGCCACCACGCCACGGGGTTGTCCCAGGTCGCGAACGCGTCGGTGCTCACGAGCGCGGCCCGCGTCCCCAGCTCGGCAACCACAGCCTCGGCGAGCGTCGACTTGCCGGCCCCGGAAGGCCCGTCGATCGCGAGCACACGAACGCCGCCCAGCCGAGGCGGGGCGGCGAGCAGTGCGGAAATCAGCGAACGCGTGCGGCGCTCACTTCGGGCAGGCCCTTCACGTCGTCGGGCGTGGCCGTCTTGACCTCCAGCGCCGCGATGCGGGCTTCGAGCTCCCGCTTGGTGTCCTCGAGCTCGCAGCGCAGCAGCGCTGTCTCCTCGACAGAGGTCCGGACCTCTTCCTCCAGGTGCCCGACCTCGGTGGACAGGTGCAGCGCGACGAGAGCCAGGACGACGCCGGCCAGGAAGAAGACCAGGTTCGAGGGTGTTTCGACGCCGGTCGCCCGGGCGAGAAACTGAGCCGCGGAGGGCACAGCGGCGAGGATGACCACGCCGACCGCCAGTACGAGCCAGATGCCCGCGTACTTCTCGCGTAGCTTCCGCCGCCGCATCATCTCGACGACGACGAACAGCACGAGACACGCGATGACGATGCTCAGTACGCGCCAGCCTGCCATGTGGTCCCCTTACGCAGCGTCGGACGAGTCGACGGACGGACGACGACGGACAAGTGCGAGCAGCAGTGCCAGACCTGCACGGCCCAGGTACACGGCTGATTTCACCGGCGAGTGGCTCGGCGTGCCACCGGCGCGTTCGCGCATGACGACCGGGATCTCCGCGATCGTGAGCTTCGCCCTGATCGCCATGACCAGGGACTCGACCGTGTCACCCAGGTACTCCGCCGGGTAGTACGCGGCGAAGAGCCGGATCGCCCGGGGCCCCATGGCCTTGAAACCGGACGTGACGTCACTGAGTTTGCTTCCGGCGAGACGACTGAACACGAGGGACAGCACCACCATCGCGTACTTGCGAGGGCCGCTGGCCTTGTACGCACCCTTACCGGCGAACCGGGAGCCGATCGCAATGTCGGCGCCTTCGTCGAGAGCCTGCAGGAGCGCGCCGACCTCGTCCGGGTCGTGCTGCCCGTCGGCGTCGACCTGGACGACGACGTCGTATCCGCGGGCGACGGCGTAGCGGAAACCGGTCCGCATCGCCCCGCCCACACCCAGGTTGACCGACAGCCGGGCGACCTCCGCACCGGCGGCTCGCGCCAGCTCCGAGGTCCGGTCCTTCGAGCCGTCGTCCACCACGAGCACATCCATGCCCGGCAAAGACTGCTTGACGTGGGAGATCACGGCCCCGACACTCGCCTGCTCATTGAGCGCCGGCATCACGATGAGTACTCGGCGGGTGCTCAAGGACGTGCTGGACACGGAGATCACCTTAGCTTCTCACTGCCCGTGAGCGTCGTCGGACCCGGAGCCGGGCGTCGTGGCACCTGACGCGACCACACCGGACTGGCCTTCGATCTGGTAGATCGTGGCGCCGTCGTTGTGGAAGACCTCACGGAAATCGGGACCAGAGGTGATGTCCGCCACTCCGACCGATTGCTCGGCTGTCGGCGTGGCCATTCCCTTCCCCACGATGACGTAGCGCACGTGCAGGTCGGTGAGGTCCTTGCGCACCTCGGGGAACTGCTCGATGTCGTCGAGCCAGACGCTGAGGTATCCCGCCTTGGTGTCGGGTGTCGCACCGTAGAAGTTCCACTCCACCGGCATCACGCCGGCAAGCGCGTACATCCAGGCCGACCCGTCGGCCTTGTTGTTCATCACGTGTTCGCCGGGAACGGTGTGTGCCGCAAGCCACGCGTACGCGGCTTCTTCGTCCTTCGAAACCGTCGGCCCGTTCCCGTAGTTGATTTCGAGCCGGGCGGTGTTGCGTCCGATGTAGCCACCGCGGCTGAGCCCGCCGGCCACCACGCCGAGCAGGAGCAGGCCGACCAGCGAGAGCGTCGCGGGCGCCAGCGGCACCCGGTTGCCGACCTTCCCGGCGAACCAGGCGGATGCGGTGTGCGCGAACTCGCCGAACGCGACGGCGCCGGCCAGCGGAACGAGCGCGGCGATGCGCCAGTGGTCGTTGTAGAACGGGCCGGTGATGGTCTCGATGAGCGGCGTCTCGAGCGACACCGTGGCCGCGAACAGCCCGCCGAAGACGATGTACGCGCCCACCATCCACATCATCCGGCGATGCCGGACCAGCAGGACGATCCCGATGAACGCGGGCACCCCGATCCACCACTGCGGGAAATTGGCCATCGGGGAGAAGGTGATGGTCTCGCCCAGTCCTCCGCTGACGGTGGCTTCCGAAGCCCACGTCGCGCTCGTGACGCCGCCCGCGTTGTACAGCGAGGGCAACACGAGCGGAAGGCCGAACACGGCCGCGAGGACGACCGTCGCGATCAGGGTGGATGCCGAGCGGCGCCAGTCGATCTTCTCCCAGCGGAACAGCACCGCGACCAGGATGAGGATGAAGTAGACGGCGATCACGAAAATCAGGCTCGTGTGCAGGCCGGCGAGCCCGGCCACACCGACGCCGACCGCGACCGGGCCCGTGATCCCGTGCGGCCTCAGCAGGTGCTTCGCCAGGGCGAGCATCGCGGGCAACATCGCGACACCGGCGACGTAGGGCCACAGCGGTCCGCGCCACAGCGAGTCGTACGGGAAAGAGGTGAACCACGTCGTGACGGCGGCAGCGGCAGCGACACCCAGCGGAGGCATCTTCCACGCGTGGCACATCGCCGCGACGCCGAGCGGCACGGCAAGGATGACCGCCAGGACGGCCAGGTTGAGCGTGGGCATCATCGTCAGCCCGCCCGTGCCGAAGACCAGGGCGAGCAGCGCGTGGTAGGTGTCCGGGTAGAAGTAGTCCGTTTGGTTCGGCAGGTTCGCGATCGTGCCCACAGTGGACGGCCGCGCGTCACCGTGCTCCGCGATCCAGCGGACGAGGTTGCCGTGGAACGGGGCGTCCCAGCCCTGCTGGACGCTGTCGATCCCGTTCGTGCCGCGGAAGAACGTCACCGCGCCGACCGCCATTCCGGCGAGGACACCGAGACCCATCAGGACGTGGTCGCGCACGGGCAACCGCGCTTCCGGCTCTTCGGCCACGCGTTCCGGGTGCCGGCGCGCGGTGAACCGGTGCGCCGCGAAAGACAGTCCGAAACCGACGGCGGAGAGCACCAGCGTCCACAGCGCGACGTCGAGCATCGACCAGCGGATGCCGAACCCGCCGAGCACCGGGACGCCGAGGGCGACGATGCCGAATGTCATCAGCGGAGCGGCCGCAGCAAGCGTCCACCCCCTGAGCCGGATGGCGGCACCGAAGACGAGCCCGGGCAGCCAGAACGCCACTAACACCAAGAGAACGTTCATCGAATTCGGTGTCCAACCTGATCTGCGCTTGATCCCGACGCATTCACGGGCGTGATTCCGCGGTCACACTACTGCGACCCTACGAAGACGCTTCACCGGTGCCCGAAGTTGCCTCCACCGGCGATTTCCCGAGCACGAAGGCGAGCACGACGACGAGCCCGACGGTCGGCGCGGCCGCCAGCGCGATGACCGCGCGAAGCACGGTGTCGCCCGGCAACACCAGCAGCAGCACCGACGCAGTCGCGGCGACCACCGCCCAGGTGACCAGCACGCGCCGAGCCTGCGTCCGCGCGATGAGCACGGCGGTGAGCAACTGCATCGGCACCAGTAGCACCGACGACCACACGAGTCCCGCGACGGCCCAGCCGTCCACTTGGTAGCCCGCGCCGTTGACGAACTGCACGGCCCACGGCCCGATCAGCGCGCCGACGACGGCACCCAGTGCGGCCAGCGCCAGCGACGCGAGCGTGCCCAGCGACAGCACCCGGCGCAGCCGGTGGCGTCCCTCCGCGCTGGTGGACAACCGCACGACGAACGGCACGGCGAGCGACTGCACGGGTCCGATCAAGGTGAGCGGCAGCCTGGCGATGACGAGCGCGGCGAACAACGCGCCGATCCGGTCGCGGTCCCCACCGGGGGCGAGCAGGCCGACCAGCGCCGGGTAGCCCGTGATGACGCTGGCCGTCAGCGCGGCGCCGAGCAGGAGCATCAGCATCCGGCGTAGCGTCACAGACCAGCCGTCGCCATCCGCGTGCAGGTCGACCAGGCTGCGCGCCTGCCGGATGAACAGCAGCCAGGCGAAGGAGCCGGCCGCGACCGCGAGCGCCAGCGACACGAGATTGTAAGCCGTCGCGACCACGAGGGCGCCGAGCACGAGGGCGCGCACTGCCGGCTCGGCCACCACCAGCCAGGAGAAGTGCTTGACCTGGTGTTGCCCGATCAGCAGCCCGCGGGTCCCGAACTGGCAGGCGAACGCGATGCCGCCGGCCAGGACGATCAGCGCCAGCTCCCACGTGCCGTGGAACAGCCGCTCGTTGACCGGCGGGATGAGCAGGCACAGGCCGAACAGGGCTGCCACCGCGGCGCCGGTCGCCACCGCTCGCAGCGCACCGCGTCCCGCGAGACCGCCGGTGAGGCCTGCCACCGCGGACTGGCGCGAAAGCTCCTGCTCCAGTGGCGACAGCGCGCTGCCGAGCCCCATGAGGAGGCCCCAGAACGTCACGAAGGTCGCGTACTGGTCCGGCGGCAGCAACCGGGCACAGGCGACGGTGAGGACGTAGCCGAGGCCGATCGACACGATCAGCGAGCCGCCGAGCTTGCCCGCGGTCCCGCGAGCGCCACCGCCCGGGGCCTTGGTGCCCGATTCCTGCGCTTCGCTCACCGGCGAGCTCATCGGCGGCGCAGGATCGTCCGCAGCGCGAGGTACAAGCCCCGCACGACCCCCGCGCCGAAGCCGGTCGCGAACACCGGCAGCAGGGTGGTGACCGCTCGGGCCTCCGCGTTCGTGGCGCCGCAGCGCTTCACCGCGGCACCGGCCGCGACCGCCCCTGCCACCCCCACGACGGCTGCGGTTTTGGGCTTCTTGGCGGCGAGGCCGAGTCCGACGACACCGACGGCGAGCGCACCGAACAACGCGTTTCGGGCCACGCCCGGAGAAGCGAGGTACGAATCGACATAGGTGGTGCCACGAAAGAATGATTGAGAGTAGAATTTTTTGAACGAGTCGCGCCCGTGATACGTCGCCGACAGGTCCGGTGCGAGGAAAATCCGCTCGCGTTCCGCAATCCAGCGCAGCATCCGGGTGTCGTCACTGGCGAACCGGATGTCGTCGAACAAAGACGCGAACGCGACCACGGAACCTTCGAGGAGCTCGCGGCGCGCGCAGAAAAACGTGGTGCCCTTGGGGTACACGTCGAAGTCTTCGATACCGAAGGACATCAGCCGCGGGTTCGCGCAGTAACGCCGCCACGGAACCTTGACCAGACCTGCCATGAAGCCCGCGTAAGGATTGTGTTCCGATGCGACGTTGATGTGGCCGTTCCACACCGCGCGCTCGGGATGTTCGACCAGCTGATCGCGCAGAAAAGTGAGGCTGTGCTGGTCGACGATCACCCGGCTGTCCAGCAGCATGATCCAGTCTCCGGAAGCCTTGGACATGCCGGCGCGGCGGGCTTCAAACCGGCCGCCGTTCGCCTGGCTGAGCACAGTGATCCCGTGTCGTTCGCGCAGTTCGGTGAGCTTTTCGGCGGTGGCGTCCGTGCTTCCGTCGTCGACCACGAGGATCTCGACCGGCCACTGCGCCGCCTCCGCGGAGGCGACCAGCGCGCCGACGGAGCGACTGATCCAGTCCTGCTCGTTGTAGACCGGAATCACGACGCTGAGCGAGGGGAGGAGCGGGTTCGCACTCACCGGGCCGAGGCTACCCTGTGCCCCGGGGCCGGACGTGCCCAGTATCCTTCGGGCACCGGCAAACCGACCAGAAATGGGCCTTACGGTGATTTCCTTCATTCTCGGCACCACCGCGGAACTGATCAAGATCGCGCCGGTCTACCACGGGATCGCCGAACGCGGCATGAGGCCGAAGATCTGGTTCACCGCGCAGCACGTGGACGAGGTCGCCGACGTGCTGTCGGACCTCAAGCTGCCCGAGCCCGACGTGTGGCTCGTGCCGGAGGACAAGGCCCACAACCTGGAGTCGCCGGCGCAGGTGCCGGCCTGGGCCGCGCAGGTGCTGCGCACCGCGTGGAGCCGCCGCGCCGAGCTGCGCGCCGCGCTGAACGAGGACGGCCGTCCGCCGCTCGTGCTGGTGCACGGCGACACCTTCACCACGCCGTACGGCTCGCTGATCGGCAAGCGCATCCTCAAGTCGCGGGTCGGGCACGTCGAGGCGGGCGCGCGGTCGGGCAGCATCCTGTCGCCGCTGCCGGAAGAGCTGAACCGCAAGATCGCGGCGAAGATCGTGGACATGCACTTCGCGCCGAGCGCGCGTGAGGTGAACAACCTGCGCCACGCGCGCGGTGTCGTCGTCGACACCGAGGCAAACACCGCGATCGACGCGATGCGCCTGGCCATCAACCAACCGCTGGACGTGCCGAACCTGCCGGAGAAGTTCGGTCTGGCCACTCTGCACCGCTTCGAGCTCGTCTCGCGCGCGGACAAGTACCGCGAGGCGCTGGAGATCCTGCGCGAGCAGAGCCGCAAGATGCCGATCCTGTACATGGCGGGCGCGCCGGAGCGGGAGAAGATCCGGTCGCTGGGCCTGGACAACCTGTTCGACGACAAGTTCATCGCGCAGCCCAAGATGCGTTACCTGAAGTTCCTGCCGCTGGTGGCGCGCGCCGAGTACGTCGTCACCGACTCCGGCGGCCTCTCGGCCGAGTGCTACTACCTCGGCCTGCCTTGCGCGGTGCACCGCGAGCGCACGGAAACCCCGCAGCACCTGGGCGAAACCGTGGTTCTGACGGAGATGCGCGGCGACAAGCTGCAGAACTTCCTGGACACGTACCAGAACCGCCGCGGTGAGTCCTGGATGGACAAGTACCACCCGTCCGACATCATCGTCGACACGCTGGCGCAGCTCGGCTACTGCTGAACCACAGCAACGCGAAACGGCCCCTTCACCGCGGTGAAGGGGCCGTTTGCTGTTGTCTACACAGTTACTACAGAGCCCGCCGGCCGGACAACGCACGGCCGAGGGTCAGCTCGTCGGCGAACTCCAGGTCGCCGCCCATCGGCAGGCCCGAAGCCAGCCGCGTGACGGACAGGCCCGGGAAGTCGCGCAGCATGCGGACCAGGTACGTGGCCGTGGCCTCGCCCTCGGTGTTGGGGTCCGTGGCGATGATGATCTCGCTGATGTCCGCCGCACCGATGCGCTTGAGCAGCTCACGCATGCGCAGCTGCTCCGGCCCGATGCCCGACAACGGGTCGAGCGCCCCGCCCAGGACGTGGTAGCGGCCCTTGAACTCGCGCGTGCGCTCCACGGCCAAGACGTCCTTCGGCTCCTCGACCACGCAGATCACCGTGAGGTCGCGGCGCTCGTCCCGGCAGATGCGGCAGGTCTGCTGTTCGGAGACGTTGCCGCAGATCTCGCAGAACTGCACGCCTTCCTTGACCTTGCCGAGCACGTCCTGCAGCCGCCCGATGTCGGCGGGATCCGTTGCCAGGAGGTGGAAAGCGATGCGCTGGGCGCTCTTCGGCCCGACCCCGGGCAGCCGCCCGAGCTCGTCGATCAGGTCCTGGACCACACCCTCGTACAAGGGTCAGCCGCCGAACCCGAGGCTGCCGAGGTCCGGCATCCCGCCACCGCCGCCGAGGCCGCCGGCCAGGGGGCCGAGCTTCTGCTCGGTGAGCTTCTGCGCGTTGGCCGACGCGTCGCGCACCGCGGCGACCACGAGGTCGGCCAGGGTCTCGACGTCGTCCGGGTCGACCACCTTGGGGTCGATCACGAGGTTCTTGAGCTGGCTGTCGCCGGACACCGTCGCGGTGACCAGGCCGCCGCCCGCGGTGCCCGTGACCTCGGTGTTCGCGAGCTCCTCCTGCGCCTGCACGAGCTGCTGCTGCATCTGCTGCGCCTGCTGCATGATCTGCGACAGATCGAAGCCGCCGCCGCCGGGTTGCACCATGATCGCTCTCGATCCTTCCGCCACTGGGTGTTCCTCCCCAGCGTAGCCGCGTCGCCGCGCTGCCTGCCCAGGCGCCACGCGCACGCCTGTGGCACGGTGGTCGCCGTGCGCGTGAACCCTCTCCCGCTGGTGGCCGGCCTGGTGCTGCTCACGGCGTGTTCCGGTGGTGGCGGGACGCCGGCCGCGGCGCCCGCGGTCACCCCGGTGACCACCTCTTCACCGGCTGTCGTGTCGTCGTCTTCGGTGGCTTCACCGCCGCCAGTGCCGTCGACGTCCTCGTCTTCGGCCAAGCCCGCCGTACCGGCGGTGACGGGCAAGGTCGTGGTGCTGGACCCCGGCCACAACGGCGGCAACGCGTCGCACCCGAAGGACATCAACCGCAGCGTCCCGGCCGGACGCGGCGAGATGAAACCGTGCAACACGACCGGCACGGCCACCAACGCGGGATACTCCGAGCACGCGTTCAACTTCGCGGTGGCGCAGGAGGTCGGGAACGCGTTGGCGGCCAAGGGGATCAAGGTCGTCTACACCCGCACGAACGACACCGGCGTGGGCCCATGCGTCGATCGCCGCGCGGACATCGGCAACTCCGCCGGCGCCGACGCGGTCGTCTCCATCCACGCCGACGGCTCCACCTCCGCGGGCGCGCACGGGTTCCACGTCGCGTACTCCTCGCCGCCACTGAACGCGGCCCAGGGCGCTCCGTCGACGCGGCTCGCCCACGCCCTGCGCGACGGGCTTCGCGCCGACGGCTTCACCACGTCCACCTACATCGGCAGCGCGGGCCTGTCCGCCCGCTCCGACCTCGGCGGGCTGAACCTCTCGACCCGCCCGACGGTGCTCGTCGAGTGCGGCAACATGCGCAACTCCGCGGAGGCCACGCTGATGTCGTCGGCTGCCGGGCGCGCGAAGTACGCGGCCGCCATCGCCGAGGCGATCGAGGCCTACCTCGCCTGACACGCGAGGGGTCCAGCGTGTCTCCAAACCGTTGAGTGAGGCGCGCGGCAGACTCGCCGCCCGCTGGCCGCCGCGGTCACTGCCTGGCGGTGTCACGACGGCAAGCAATTGCAGGCGGTTACGGCCGACATCTGGGTACCGTCATCGTTTGGCTTCGCAGCTGGGCCGCAGCCGTCAGTAGAGCTCGACTTCCCAGCTTTCAAATTCTGGTTCGCCCGGCGGCGCGTTCCCGGTGCAGTACCGGTAGATCCACACCGCGGCTCGCCGCTCGGCGTACTCCTCGTTCACGGGTTCGCCCTGATCGTCGAGTTCCAGGACGTTGGCGAAGATCGCGAACAAGGCCTCCATCTGGCTTGGGGAGTTGCGCAGATGGTCCCAGTAGTCGATCCCGTCGAGAAGCGGATGCCCGACCGAGCCGCGCGCAACCCAGCCCGCGAAACGCCGCAGCGCGCCCGATGCCCCGTGGGACAGTCTCGTGGTCACAGCCGAGACTGTAGGGCTATCGGCGGTTGCTGCGCCGCACGTTCAGAGACACGCCCTAGTCGAGCGGGCGCGCACCCAGGTGGTCGGAGATGAGCTTGCGGGCGATCTCGTCCGGGTCCTCGTCCGCGGGCGGCGGGGGCGGCGGCGGGACGGGGCTCGAGTCCTCCGAGTAGATGTCGTCATCCTCGTCCGAGGGTTCGGGCGGGAGCGGGATGTCCGGCTCGGCGGTGGCGACCTTCGGGCGCGCCGGGGGTTCCGGGGCGCGCGGGTGCTCGGGCGCGGCCTGTTGCTGCTGCGGTGCGGGGGCCGCGGCGGCAGGGGCGGACGGAGCGGCGGATGGGCGCGTGAACGAACGCTCCGGCGTGGCCGGGGCCTGCTGGCGCTGGGGCGCGGCGGCGCGAGACGGCGCGGCGGCCGCGGTGGCGCCATGGACGCAGCGGACCTGCCAGTCGCCACCCAGCACGTCGGACAGGGCGCCCGCGATCTTGCGCGCGTTGTCCTGGTCGGACAGGCGCTTGGCGAGGGGCTCGGACTTGTGCGTGAGCGTGACGCTCGTGCCCTCGACGTCGACGACGGTCGCCTGCGTGAGCATCGCTTCGAGGCTGCGGCCGCCGGCCAATTTGCGCAGCGCGGCCAGCAGCTGCGGCCAGACGTTGCGGATCGCGGCGGCGTCGAAGCCACCTTCGGACGCGGCCGGTGCGGCGGGGGCTGACGGTTCGGGAGCCGGTTCCGCCGCAGCCGCGGGGGTGCCGCCTGGCGTCCGCGGGGTGCCCCAGCCGTCGTCGGACGGAGTCGGGGCCGCGGGTGCGGCGGCGACCGGGGCGGGCTCTTCCGCCGGACGCACCGGAGCCGGAGCCGGAGCCGGCGCGGCAGGCCGGGACGGAGCCGGAGCAGCCACGGGAGCCTGAGCCCGAACAGGCGGCTCGGCAGCCGGAGCGGCGGCAGGCGCCGCGGAAGCCGGACGCTGCGAAGGGCGCTGGAACTGGGGCTCCGCCGCGGGAGCCGAACGCAGCTGCGGCTCGACACCCGCCTCACCACCACCGGCGACGACGACGGCGCGGCGTTCGAGCCGCTCGATCCGTGCCAGCAAAGCATTTTCCGCCTCCGTGACCGAAGGCAGCAGCATCCGCGCGCACAGCAGTTCGAGCACGAGCCGCGGCGACGTCGCACCGCGCATCTCGAGAAGTCCATTGTGGACGATGTCGGCGTAGCGCGACAGCGTGCCGAGACCGATGCGTTCGGACTGCGCGCTCATCCGCCCGAGCTCCTCGGCGGGCGCGGACACCAGACCGCGCTCGCCCGCCTCGGGCACCGAGCGCATCAGCACGAGGTCGCGCAGGCGGTCGAGCAGGTCGGTGGCGAAGCGGCGCGGGTCGTGGCCGGCGTCGGCGAGCTTCTCGACCGTGCTGAACACCGTTGCCGCGTCTTCGGCCGACAGCGCGTCGACCATGTCGTCGATCAGCGCGACGTCGGTGACACCGAGCAGCGACACCGCGCGCGGGTACGTGACGCCCTCGGGCCCCGCGCCGGCCAGCAGCTGGTCGAGCACTGACTGCGTGTCCCGCGCCGAGCCGCCGCCCGCGCGGATCACCAGCGGGTACACGGCGGGCTCGACCTGCGCGCCCTCGGCCGCGACGTTGCGCTCCAGCAACGCGCGCATCGAGCTCGGCGGGATCAGGCGGAACGGGTAGTGGTGCGTCCGCGAGCGGATGGTGGTGAGGACCTTCTCCGGCTCGGTCGTCGCGAAGATGAAGATCAGGTGCTCGGGCGGCTCTTCCACGATCTTCAGCAGGGCGTTGAAGCCCTGCGTGGTGACCATGTGCGCCTCGTCGATGATGAACACGCGGTAGCGCGATTCGGCGGGCGCGTAGAACGCCTTGTCCCGCAGCTCGCGGGCGTCGTCGACACCACCGTGGCTGGCGGCGTCGAGCTCCGTGACGTCGACGCTGCCCGGCCCCTCGGGCGCCAGCGCGCGGCATGAGTTGCACTTGCCGCACGGGTCCGGCGTCGGGCCTTCGACGCAGTTCAGCGACCGCGCCATGATCCGCGCACTCGACGTCTTGCCGCAGCCGCGCGGGCCGGAGAAGAGGTACGCGTGGTTGATACGGCCCGCCGCCAGCGCGGTCCGCAGCGGTTCGGTCACATGCTCCTGGCCGACGACCTCGGCGAAGGTCGCCGGACGGTACTTGCGGTACAGCGCGAGAGCCACTCCGCGAGAGTACCGGCACCGACCGACAACCTTCGCCGGGCCAGGTCAGCGCACCGAGGCGGCCGCCTTCGCCGCGTCCGCGACCAGCGCGTTCACCGCGGCGACGTGCGCGGCGGTCGTCGCGTCACGCTGCTGCGCGCGGGGCACCTCGTGCGCGTCCCCCTTCACGATCGGTCCGTGGTCAACCAGGCCATGTCCGCGGGCGGCCCCAGCGTAAAGCGGGCGGCGCAGATCGCGCTCGACGGCACCCCGGCCGACCGGCACGAGTTCCTGCAGAGCGGCCTCGCCCAGGCCCAGGCCGACGACGACCGTGTGCGCGCGACGCTGGTCATGTCCGCCGGCGGGCCCGAGGTCCACGCGGCCGGGCAGCAGGCGCTGAGCGGCACGATCGAGGACGTCCGTTACTTCCTCGACGTGTGGAGCGGGGTCGCCGCGGCCGGCGACACCGAGATCACGGCCGTGACGCACCAGCGCGACCTCGCACGCAAGGCCGCGGATTTCCACTTCGAGGCCCAGTCTCAGGCGGCGGCCGAGTCGGACAGCGCCACGGCCTGCGCACGGTCACTGAGTACGTCGGCGCTCGCCGGCGTGGCGACCCCCAGCCCGAGCGCCAGCACAGCCCCGGCGACGAGCAGTCTTGTCCCGTTCAACGGTTTCCCCCACATCGGTAAAGGATCTTCCGAACCCTTATCGGCGTGGACGCGAAGGCGTTTCAGGTCTGCCCGAAACCGCCACAAGTACGCTCGGACAGACTCGTCCGAAGAGAGGAACCCCGTGAGCCGTTCTGCCCGCAGCCGCGACAAGGGCGGGCCGCGGCCGGGCAAGTACCCGGTGCGGTTCGGCACGGCCGAGCTGCTCGCCGACGCGGATCGGCCCCACGCGTGGCTCATCTCGGTCGACGGCGTCGCGCAGTCCTACGTCGACCTCGACGACCCGACGAACCTGGAGTTCGACTACGTCCGGCGGCTTGGCGACGTCGTCGACTGCCTGCCCGAAGGGCCGCTCGACGCGCTGCACGTGGGCGGCGCCGGCTGCACCCTCGCCCGCTACATCGCGGCGACGCGGACGGGGTCGCGGCAGCTGGTGTTCGACGCGGACGGACCGTTGATCGAGCTGGTGCGCGAACAGCTCGACCTGCGCAGCGTGCCGCGGTTGAAGGTGCGGATCGAGGGCGGGCGCGAGGGCGTGGCGTCCCGGCACGACGCGTCGGCGGACCTCGTGGTGGTGGACGCGTTCGAGCGGGCGTCGCTCGCGGGCGGCCTCGCGACGGTGGAGTTCGTGACCGACGTGGCGCGCGTGCTGCGCGGCGGCGGCGCGATGCTGGCGAACATCACCGACGGGCCCGGGCTCGCGTTCGTGCGGCGGTTCCTGGCGACAGTCGGTGAGGTGTTCTCCCACGTCGCGCTGCTGGCCGAGCCCGGGGTGCTGCGCGGGCGGCGCTTCGGCAACGTCGTGGTGGCGGCTTCGCGCGCCGAACTGGCGGTGGACGTCCTGACGCGCAAGGCGGCTTCGTCGGCGTACCCGGCGCGCTGCGTTTCCGGTGACGAGCTGCGGAAGCTGCGGGGGAAGGCGCTGCCGGTGCGGGACGCCGAGCCGCTCGCCTCGCCGGTGCCGCCGGAGGACGTGCTCGGGCTGTTCTGAAGGCCTTGAAAACCTGGCCCCGAAAATAAAGGGGACCCCGCGCACCCGTCAGAGCCTGCTTATCCTTGCTGCCTTCCGGCCCTGGGGAGGTTCACAGGGTGGACGCCGCGCGGGGTCCGTTGTCCAGTGTAGCGGAGGCGAACCGGCGCCTAGCTGCCGACCGCTTGTTTGAGCTCCTCGATGAGCGCCGGCGTCAGGACCTCGGTGGCGCGGTTGGCGAACATCGCCATCTCGTACGCGATCGTGCCCAGGCTGGCCTGTTTGTTGGCCAGCACGCCGAGCGAGCACCCGACGCTGATGGTGCAGACCAGCAGGTAACCGCGCTCGAGTTCGACGATCACCTTGTCCGGCGAGCCCAGCGGGTGGCTGTCGGCGACGCCCTGGGCGAGGCCGAGCATGGCGGACGAGATGGCGGCCAGACGATCGGCGTTGGCGCGTTCGAGTTCCTGGGACATGGCGATGAGCAGGCCGTCGGACGACACCGCGAGGGCGGCGATCGCACCGGCGGTGTGGAGTGCGAAGCGGTTGACCAGCCAGTTGAAGTTCTGGGCTTCGGCGCTGACGTCCGGGATCGTCATGTCTCTCCTCCTGCGTTGGCGGTGGCGGTGGCTCGCGACGCGTCTGCCTTGGCCACGCCGTCGGAGTACGAATCGAAGACTGCCCGTTCCGCGGCCGGGTCACGCAGACCGCGGCGGACGGCGCGCAGCGGGGTGCGGATGGTCTGCTGCGCCTTGAGGCCCGGGGCCAGCTGAGCGCCGGGGACGCGGCGGGTCAGCTCCTGGTCCAGCGGAGCGAACTGCTGCGTGGTGAGGCCGTGCACGGCGGACTTCGTGCGTTCGAGCTTCGCCGCCAGCTCCTTCGCGCGGGCGACGGCGGTTTCCACCGTCTGCTGCGCCGGCACGGGCGGGTCGGCGGACAACGAGGTGGCGAGGTCGTCGCCGTCGAGGGTGAAGTCGGGTGCGGGCGGCTGGTCGGGTTCGGTGTCAGGCCACTCCGGCTCGGGTTCCGGGTCGCGGAACCAGGTGAAGCCGAGCGACGCCGTCTCCAGGCCCGCGATCGCGGGCGCCGGCAGGGGTTCGGGCACGCGGCCCGCGTCGAACAGCCCCGCGGCTTCGGCTGCCGGCGCCGATTCCACCGGCTTGTCCTCGACCGGCGCGTCCATGCGGTCGAACTGCCCGGCGGGCACGGTGACGCGCGCGGTGACCCCGCCCGTGTCCGGCGTCGAGGTGAGTTCGACCCCCAGTGCGTGGCGCCGCGCGAGACGGCCGGCGACGAACAGGCCGAGGACGCTCGTCGGTGCGAGTTCGAGGCGTTCGCGCTCCAGCAGACGCCGGTTCTCCTGCGCCAGCGTTTCCGCGGCCATGCCGATGCCGTGGTCGACGATCGCCACGACGAGGTCGCCGGACGCCAGGAACTCCGTCTCGACCTCGACGCTCGTGGTCGGCGCGGAGAACGAAGCCGCGTTCTCCAGCAGCTCCGCGAAAAGCCGGACGAGGTCGGCGCCGAGCGAAGACGTGAGCTGCACGTCGGGCAGCTCCCCCAGCCGCACACGCGGGAAGTCCTCGATCTCCGCCAGCGCCGCGCGCACAGCCGTGGACAGCTGGATCGGGCCGGCGATGGGGTTCTCGTCGTGGGTGCCGGAGATGACCAGCAGGTTGTCGGCCGTGCGGCGCAGGCGCGCGGACAGGTGGTCGAGCCGGAACAGCCCCGCGAGGGCGCGCGCATCCTGCTCATGGCGTTCGAGCTCGTCGACGAGCGCGAGCTGGCGGCCGACGAGGTTCTGTGTGCGCTTCGCGACGTTCGCGAACATCAGGCTCGTGTTGCGCCGCGTGAGCGTCTGGCGCTCGACCAGGGCGGCGGCGGTGGTCTGGACCCGGTTGAACGCGGTGGCGAGCTCGCCGAGCTCGTCGTCGGAAGCGACGTCGATGGTCGCCAGGCGGGGCGCTTGGTCGTCGTCGGCCTCGGTGTCGACGACGCGCACGAGCTCGGCGTCGGCCAGGTCGGCGACGGAGGTGGCAGCCGACGTGAGGCGGCGCAGCGGGTCGGCGATCGAGCGGCTCACGGCCAGCGCGAGGAACGCGACGAGTCCGAAGAGGACGGCCGCGCCGCCGCCGACCAGCCAGGCCAGCCGGGTCGCCGCGGCCGCACGGTCACCCGCCGCGGCGTTGATCTCAGCTGTCACGCGGTCCTGCGCGGTGCGGCGCTCGGCGGCCTGCTGCTGGCCGGCCGCGACGACGTCGTGCACGTAGGGCTCGGCCTGATCGTCCGGCCCGGGCAGCTGCGTGGCGAGCTGGTCGACGCGGTGGGCGGCCTCACCGGAGTCGACTTCGGCCAGGAGCGCGGCCTGGTCGTGGCCGGCCAGCTGCGTGAAGCGGTCGGCGTGCACCTGGGCGCGCTGGGTCGCTTCGTCCAGGAGGGACTGTCCGGCCGACTGCGACTGTGCCGACACGACCAAGGCGATGACGCGCAGTGACTCTTCTTCGTCGGCACGCAGGAGCGCTTCGAGCGCGGAGAGCTGACGGGCGCCCTCGGCGTCGGCGGCCGTGCGCGGCACGAGCTGCAGCGCGTCGATCAGGGCGCTCACCACGGTGTCGTACGTGCGGGCGATGCGTTCGGCGGAAATGCTGCGGTGCAAGGTGTTCCGCCGCTCGTCGCCCAGGGAACCGACGCGCGTGAGCGCCGTCTTCAGCTCGGCCGGTGCGTTGGCGCCGAGCGCGGTGCGGACCTGGCCGACGGTCGCGTCGACGGTCTGCTGCTGGCGCACGAGGTCGGTGTCGGCCGTCGAGGGCGACGCCACGAAGGCGGCGGCGAGCACGCCCTCGCGCTGCACCTGCCAGACGAGCCCGCTGAGCTCCTGGGTGTTCCACGCGGCCCGCACGGTGTCGTCGGCCGAGGCGACGCTGCCGGTCTGCTTGACCACGAACGGCACGGAGACCAGCAGCACGGCGGCCAGCGGCGGCAGGAGCAACAGGTTGAGCTTGCCGCGGATGCCGAGTCTCGACAGCGCCCGCGCACCGGCCCACCGGGGCCGGGTCCTGCCGTGGCGCATCAGCGTCACCTTCCCGTTCCTCCGCTCACGGCACCGCGGGCGGACTTCTGTACACAAAGGAGCAAGACCGAACGGATGACACCGCGAAGGAGGACCATGCATGGAACCCGACACGCACAGTGAGACCCGTACCGTAACGGACAAGGGGTGGCCGGCCCCTGGCTCTTCCGCGCGAGAGCTTAGCGACTGGCACAAGATCCCGACAACGCTTCAAGACCGCGTGTCCCACGACGAAGATGGACGGTATGAGCACACCACCGCGTACACCGACGCCCGCCGACGTGGCCGCAGCCGCGAATCGCATCCGGCCACACGTTCGGAGGACGCCTCAGCTACGGACCGAAATCGACGGTCGGCCCGTGGTGTTCAAACTGGAGCACCTCCAGCGCAGTGGTTCGTTCAAGCTGCGTGGCGCCGTCAACGCGCTGCTCGCCGGACCGGCCCCGCGCCGCGTCGTCACGGCTTCGGGCGGCAACCACGGCCTCGGCGTCGCGACGGCCGCGCAGGCGCTGGGCCTGCCCGCGGTCGTGTACGTGCCGGAGTCCGTCCCGGCCGCGAAGGCCGCGGGGATCGAGGCCGCGGGCGCGAAGCTGATCCGCCACGGCGCGACGTACGCGGAGGCGGCGGCCGCGGCGCTGGCTGTCGGCGACGAACCCGGCACGCGCTACCTGTCCGCCTACGACGACCCCGACGTGGTCGCCGGCCAGGGCACGGTCACGGCCGAGATCGTCGCGGACGACCCGGACGTCGACGCAGTGGTGGTCGCGGTCGGCGGTGGCGGGCTCGCCGCGGGCACGGCGCTGGCGGCGAACCGCCGGCAGGTGTTCGCCGTCGAACCGGAGCGCTGCCAGGCGCTGCACGCCGCGCTCGAGGCCGGTCAGCCGGTGGACGTCACGCTCGACTCCGTGGCCGCCTCGGCGCTCGGCGCGACCCGCGTGGGCGAAGTGCCCTTCCGGATCCTGAACGCCCCGAACGTCACGTCCGTACTGGTCAGCGACGCCGAACTGCTCGCCGCGCGCGACCGGCTCTGGGCCGAGTTCCGCCTGGCCGTGGAGCCGGCCGCGGCGGTCCCGCTCGCGGCGTGGCTCGCCGGTCGCGTGCCCGCCGCGCGGCCCTGCTTCGTCCTCTGTGGAGCGAACACGAGCGTTACTTTCGCGTGAGGTCGTAGACGGTTGCGCCGTCGACGGTCGTGGCGGGGAAGTTCTGCTCGACCCAAGTGGTGATCTGCCCGGCCGTGCCGCGGTTGCCACCGAAGCCACCGAAGCCACCGCGGCCGTTGGCTCCGCCCACGAAGTAGTGCACCTCGCCGGCGCCGACGTACTGCTGGAACTGCGCGAGCGTCGGCGCCGGGTCGCTGCCGCTGAAGCCGCCGATGGCCATCACGGGCTTGCCGCTGCTCAGCGCGAGCCCGGCCGACTGCATGGCGCCGGTCTGCGCGGCGGCCCACTTCGTGGTGGTCGTCTGGAGGAGCCGATCGAGTTCCACTGTGGACGTCGTGGCCCCACCGAAGCCGCCTCGGAACCCGCCGCCGCGCTGGCTCGCCGGCCCGGACGACGGCTGGCCGCCGGTGTGCGCGGTCGCGGCCGTGACGACGGTGAACGACGCCGTGCCGAGCAGTGCCGCCACGAGTCCGAGGACGGCGACCACAGGGGCGGCGCGGCGGAGCGAGTCGGCGCCGAAGAGCACGGCCGCCGTGCCGAGCGCGCCCAGCACGAGCAGGGTGTAGCGCAGCCACGGTTGCCAGTCGGGCGTACGCGCGAGCAGGATGAACGCCCAGATGACCGAGCTCGCGAGCATCAGCGCGAGCACCGCGCGCGGGGCGAAGTGCGCACGGCCGTGCCACAGCTCGCGGGCCGCGATGCCGATCGTCGCGGCGATGCCGGGCGCGAGCGCGACCGTGTAGTACGGGTGGATGATCCCGCTCATGTAGCTGAACACCACGACGGAGACGACCATCCAGCCGCCCCACAGCAGCAGCGCGGCGCGCGTGCGGTCGGTGCGCGGGGCGCGGTGGGTGAACCACAGTCCGGCGACGAGCCCGATCAACGCTGCGGGCAGCAGCCACGACGCCTCGCCGCCGAACTGCTCGGTGAACAACCGCGTCAGGCCCGTGCCTCCTCCGAAGCCGCGGAAGCCTCCACCACCGCCGGCGCGGCTCGGCAGGTCGAAGCCGGCGGGCAGCTCAGGCCGGGTGCCACCACCGGCCCCGCCGCGGCCCTGGCCGAAGATCCGGCCCAGGCCGTTGTAACCGAAGGCCAGCTCCAGCACGCTGTTGTTCGTCGAACCGCTGATGTACGGCCGGTCGGCGGCGGGCCACAGCGCGACGGCCAGCACCCACCACCCCGCCGACACAAGCACCGCACCGGCCGCGGCGAGCAGCTGCCACACCCGCCGGCCGAGCGACGTCGGCGCCGCCACCGCGTACGCGAGCACGAACGCCGGCAGCACCAGGAACGCCTGCAGCATCTTGTCGAGGAACCCGAACCCGATCGCGACGCCGGCGAGCAACAGCCACTTCGTGCTCGCCCGCTCCAGCGCGCGCACCACGCAGTAACCGCCGGCGACCAGGAGCAGCACGAGGAACGCGTCGGGGTTGTCGAAGCGGAACATCAGGGCGGCGACCGGCGTCAGCGCGAGCGCGGAGCCCGCGAGCAACCCGGCGCCCGGGCCGGACAGCCGGCGTACCGCGAGGTAGAGCAGGCCGACGGACGCGACGCCCGCCAGCGCGTCGGGCACCAGCATGCTCCAGCTGGAGAAGCCGAAGATCCGGCCAGAAAGCCCCATGACCCACAGCGAGAACGGCGGTTTGTCGACGGTGACCACGTTGCCCGGATCGAGCGAGCCGAAGAACCACGCCTTCCAGCTCTCGGTGCCGGCCTGCACGGCCATGGCGTAGAAGTCGTTGCCCCAGCCCGAAATCGCGACATCGGTGACATACAGCGCAGCGGTCGCGACCAGGAGCACCGCGACCGCCGGCCGCACCCATCTGGGCCCCTGAACGGGCGGTGCCGCGTCGGTCGGGTCCACTGTGGTCGGTCCGGACGCGGTGAGGGCACTCGTCATGCGGCCATGCTCACGACGGGGTTTGTGGCTCACATGTGCGCTTGCTGTGCACGTCCTGTGAGAAATTCACGACCGGGTGATAGCAGGGTCACGAAACTCTGGGAACATTGCGACAAACTCTGTTCGTCCGGGCTCACTGAACACCGAGACGCGACCGCTGTGCGCGGCCACGACGGCGGCGACGATGGCCAGGCCGAGTCCGGTGCTGCCGGCCGCGCGGGAGCGTGAGTTGTCGCCGCGGGCGAAGCGTTCGAACACGTCCGGCAGGATTTCCGGCGGGATGCCGGGGCCGTCGTCGAGCACCGAGAGCCGCACCCAGCCATCCTTTGTGGACAGACCCGTGGTCACGGTGGTACCGGGCGGGGTGTGGGTGCGGGCGTTGCCCAGGAGGTTGAGCACGACCTGGTGCAGCTGGCCGGCGTCGCCGTGCACGCTGATGGGCTCGCCGGGCGCCTCGAGCCGCCACTTGTGACCGGGACCGGCCACGTGGGAGTCGGCGACGGCGTCGGCCACCAGGCGCGAGAGGTCCACCGGCTCGGGCACGACGGGTCGGCCCGAGTCGAGCCGGGCGAGCAGCAGCAGGTCCTCCACCAGCGTCGTCATGCGCGCCGACTCGGATTCGACGCGGTTCATGGCGAACGCGACGTCGGGCGGCACCTGCTCCTTGCTGCGGCGCGTGAGCTCCGCGTAGCCGCGGATGGCGGCCAGCGGCGTGCGCAGCTCGTGGCTCGCGTCGGCGACGAACTGGCGCACGCGGCTTTCGCTGGCCTGGCGGGCTTTCAGCGCGTTGGCGATGTGGCCGAGCATGCGGTTGAGCGCGAAGCCGACCTTGCCGACCTCGGTGCGCGGGTCGGTGTCCACTTCGGGCACCCGCTCCGACAGCGCCACCTCGCCGCGGTCGAGCTGCAGCTCCGACACGCGCGACGCGGTGGCGGCCAGCCGGTCGAGCGGCGCCATGGTGCGCCGGATCGTGACGGCGCCCGCGACGCCGGCCACGATGATGCCGCCGAGCGCCACACCGCCGAAGATGAACCCCAAGCGCCACAACGTGTCCGTGACGTCCGAGAGCGGCAGGCCGACCACGGAGAAGTCACCCGACGGGGAGAACGACGCGATCACCCGGTACTCGCCGAGGTCGCCGCCGAGGTCGATCGTGCGGCGGTGGCCGTCGGGCGGCAGGCCGAGCAGCATCTTCTGCTGCGCGGTGGAGACCGACTGCAGCGGCGGCTTGACCTTCGACGGCGTGGCGGAGCCGAAGTTGAGCACGGCCGCGCGCACCGCGCCGTTGTGGACCTGGACGGCGAGCGTGCCGTCGCCTTGGCCGAGCACGCGCAGCGGGTCGGGTGGCGGTTTGTCGCCGTAGATCCACGGTGGACGGTCGCCGCTGCGGAACCCGCGGTCGGTCGCCGCGGCGAGGCGTTTGTCCAGCTGGCCGACCAGGAAGTCCTGCAGCGCGAACTCCGTGACCACGCCGACCACCAGGCAGACGAGCGCCAGCAGCGCCGCCAGCTGCACGATCAGCCGGCGCCGCAGCGACCACGGCCGGCGCGCGCGGCCCGGGGGCGCGTCAGCCGGCGGGCTTGAGGACATACCCCGCGCCGCGCATCGTGTGGATCATGGGCTCGCGGTCGGCGTCGATCTTCTTGCGGAGGTAGGAGATGTAGAGCTCGACGATATTGGCTTGGCCGCCGAAGTCGTAGCTCCACACGCGGTCGAGGATCTGCGCCTTGCTCAGCACGCGCTTGGGGTTGCGCATGAGGTAGCGCAGAAGCTCGAACTCCGTGGCGGTGAGCGGCACGAGGTCGCCGCCGCGGTGGACCTCGCGGCTGTCCTCGTCGAGTGTCAGGTCGCCGACCACGAGCTGGGAGCCGCTGGCGCCGGTGACCCCGTTGGCGCGTCTGAGGAGGGCGCGCAGCCGGAGCGCGACCTCTTCGAGGCTGAAAGGTTTGGTGACGTAGTCGTCGCCGCCCGCGGTGAGACCGGCGATGCGGTCTTCGACGGCGTCCTTGGCGGTGAGGAACAGCACCGGCAGGAACGGCGCCTCGGCGCGCATGCGGCGCAGCACTTCGAGACCGTCGAAGTCGGGCAGCATCACGTCGAGCACCACGGCGTCGGGCCGGAAGTCTCGCGCCACGCGGACGGCCTCCGTGCCGTCGCCCGCGCTGCGCACCTCCCAGCCCTCCATGCGCAGCGCCATGGCGACGAGCTCGGCCAGGGTCGACTCGTCGTCCACCACCAGCACGCGCACCGGGCTGCCGTCGGCGCGGCGCAGCTCGTCCTTGCCCCGGCCGGGCGACGTCGCGTTCATACCGCTCATGGTGCCATCCTCGGGCCCGGTGTTCAGGCCGAGCTGTGCGGTGACTGTGCATTTCCTGTGCGCGTGTTCAGCCATTCGTGGCCCTCTTGCACAGCGTCAACCCACTCCGGACACAGCTCCCGCACAGCGGCGGCCGCGACTCTCGGTCGGACAGTCAAGACGCGGAGGAAAACACCATGACGACCGATCCAGCACAGGGCGCCACCTGGGGCGCACCTGGCGGCGAGCCACCGGCGGCCCCGAAGAAGTCGTGGTCGGGCCGCAAAACGGCGATCGCCGCGGGCGTCGCGGTGGTCATCGCCGTGGGCGGCGGCCTCGCGATCTGGGCGGGCACGAGCTCCAATGACGCTTCCGCACAGCAGGGCCCCGGCGGCTTCGGCGGCCCCGGTGGTCAAGGCGGCCCGGGCGGTTTCGCCGGCCGCGGCCCCGGCGGCCCGGGCGGCTTCGGCGGCTTCGGGGGCGCCGCCGCCCTGCGCGACGCCCTCCACGGCGACTTCGTCGTCACCGACCCCGCCGGCGGCTACACCACCGAACGCCTCCAGACCGGCGCCATCACCGAGATCAGCGCGACGTCCGTCACCCTGACCAGCAAGGACGGCTACAAGCAGACCTACGTCCTCGACTCCTCCACCCAGAAGTCCGCCACGACCCCCAAGACCGGCGACAACGTCACCGTCATCGCCAAGGTCAACGGCACCACCGCCACCGCCACCTCCCTGGAATCCGCCACCGCCGCCACCCAACGCGGCGGCCAACCGGGCGGCACCGGACAGCCAGGCCAGGGCCGCCGCCGCTACGGCAACTGACCCGGCTCCCCCTCGACGCCGGCGCCGGCGTCACCTCCCGACCGCCATCGGGGGTGACGCCGGCGTCGTCGTTTCCGGCGCGATCGATCCCCTCGCGCCGCGGTCTCCCGCACGACCGGTCCACTCGCGCCCCTGAGACGGCACGATCGGTCTCCTCGCACAGCAAACTCGGCGCGACGGAAGCCCTCGCATCACCAGCCCCGCACGACGGGTCCATTCGCGACGCGCGGCGCGAGCGGTCCACTCGCGAGCCCGACGTGACAGGCCGCCGTGCGGCGAGCTCGGCATCAGAAGTCCGCGCGCACCACCGAAGCGGCACGACGGGTCCCGTCGCGGGCCCCGGCTCGGCACGAGCCGTCCCATCGCGACCCGCCAGCACACGACGACCGGTCCAGCCGCGTCACCGACCTGACCCGCCCGGTCCACTCACCATGAACCCGGCGCGACCGGTCCCTTCGCACGGCAAAGTCCGGCACGACGGGTCCAGTGGCGCGGCAAGTCCGGCACGACGGGTCAAGTGGCGCGGTAATCCCGGCATGATCAGTCCTCTCCGCACCATCGAGCCGGCACGACCGGTTCACTGGCGCGGCGGCCCGGCGTGGAGAGCCCACTCGCGCCGCGGAACCGGCGTGACCGGTCCACTCGCGCCCCTAAGACGGCACGATCGGTCCACTCGCGCCCGTCAGACAGCACGATCGGTCCACTCGCACAGCAAACTCGGCGCGACTGGTCCCACCGGCCGAGATGCACGACCGGTCCACTCGCGAAATCAGCCCGGCCCCAGCGGTCTACTCGCGCAGCCCAAACCCGGCCCGAGCGGTCCGCTCGCGCTGCCATCCCGGCTCCACTGGTCCACTCGCGCAGCCGACCCAGGCGCGACTGGTCCCACCACTCAGCCAACCCGACCCCACCGGTCCCCTCGCGCAGCCACCTCCCGCAACCAACCCCGCACCACCAAACGCGCACCCCCTCCCCAAACCACACCAAAACCCCGCCACCGATGCGTAAGTTGGCCAAGTGCGCGACATCAACGGGTCACTGGCACGGCAATCCCTGCTGGTGGCCCTCGTCTGCCTGGTCTGCGACGTCTCCCTCTTCACCCTCCGCGGCCCCCTGCCCGAAGCCGGCTGGCGGGGCTGGGTGGTCCTCGCCGGCGCGGTCATCGTGGACGCAGCCCTGGCCGGAGCGGCCAGATACTCCGGCTGGGTAGCAGCCGGTCACGCCGCGCTTTTCGTCGCCGCCCCGCTGCTCCTCTGCACCTGCACCGGATTCGTGGTCGGCAACAACGCGGGCATCCTCGTCGCCGGGTATCGGGCTGGGGCGTGGTTGCGGGTGGGGCCGGCGGTGGTGGCGCTGGCGGCGATGCTGGCGGGCGTCGGCGCGGGGGAGCTGCTCGGCGGTGGCCGGGGCTCGAATCCGGCGCTCATCGCGATCAGCATGGCCGTCTCGGCGGTGCTGCCGTGGCTCGTCGGGCGGTACACGACCGCCCGCGGTGCGTACATAGCCGACCTCGAGCGCGAAGCCGAAGAGCGCCGACGGCACGAAGCCGAAGCCGTCCGCAGGGCCGTCCTCGAGGAGCGCGAGACCATCGCCCGCGATCTGCACGACGTGATCTCCCACCACGTCAGCGCGATCGGCGTCCACGCCGGCGCCGCGCGGCTCGGGCTGCCCGAAGGAGACAGCCCGGTCCGGACCTCGCTCGGAGCCGTCGAGTCAGCGAGCCGCTCCGCGATGGCCGACCTGCGCCGCCTGCTGGATCTGCTGCACGCGCGCGGCGACGAAGCCGCGCAGCCCGGGCTGGACAACCTCGACGAGCTGCTCGACACCGTCCGCGCCGCGGGTCTGCCTGTGCGCCTCACAGTGCACGGCGACGTGCGCGAAGTCCCCGGCTCGCTCGACGTCGCCCTCTACCGCATCGCGCAGGAAGCGCTCACGAACGCGTTGCGCCACGGCACCGGGCCCGTCGAGCTGGAGCTGGACCACCGGCGCACCGAGATCGTCCTCACCGTCGCCAACGAGACCGGCAGGCCCGCAACATCACGAGACGGCGCCCACCGCGGCCTCGCCGGCATTCGCCAGCGCGTGACGCTCTTCGGCGGCGAAGTCACCTACGGCCAAAAAGACACCACTTGGCAGGTCAAGGCCAGCTTCCCTCTGGAGGTGGCATGAGCACACAATCGCGCCGGCCCGCTCATGCCGCCGGCCGGGTGCGGGTGTGCCGCAAGACACAGGAGGTCGCATGATCCGCGTGCTGCTCGCCGACGACCACGCCATGTTCCGCTCCGGCATGCGCGCCCTCCTCGACACGCAGCCCGACTTCGAGTGCGTCGGCGAAGCGGCCGACGGGCGTGAAGCCGTGGCGGAAACCCAGCGCCTCAAGCCGGACGTCGCGGTCCTCGACGTCCGCATGCCCCGCCTCGACGGCCTCGCCGCCACCGAGGCCATCCTCGCTACCCCCGGCAACGACACCCGCGTGCTGGTCCTGACCACCTACGACGCCGACGAGTACGTCTACCGCGCCCTGCGCGCCGGCGCCAGCGGCTTCCTGCTCAAGAGCCTGGCCCCCGAGGAGCTGGTGGCCGCCATGCGCGTCGCGGCGCGGGGTGACGCGTTGATCGACCCGTCCGTCACGCGCCGGCTCGTGGCCGGCTTCGCCGCCAGCCTCGAGCCCCGCGCCGCCGAGCCGCCGGAGCTGGCGCGACTCACGTCCCGCGAACGCGAGGTGCTCCTTCTCATAGCCGACGCGCGCAGCAACGCGGAGATCGCACGCCAGCTTCACGTCGGCGAGGAGACTGTGAAGACGCACGTCTCGCGCGTGCTCGCGAAGCTCGGCCTGCGCGATCGCGTGCACGCCGTCGTCTACGCCTACCGCAACGACCTGGTCGCGAAAGAGGCCACCTAGGAGGAACCGTCGTGAAACGCTGGATCACGCTGGCCATCGGCGCGGTGCTGGTGCTGGTGGGGGCCGTCTGGGTCCTGCAGGGCGCCGGCGTCATCACCGGCAGCTTCATGACCGGTCAGAAGATGTGGTTCCTGATCGGGCTGGTCGCGATCCTCGTCGGGGTCGTGGTCGTCGCCGCCACAGCTCGGCGGACCACGAAGAAGTAGCTCAGGCGGGCATCAGTTCGAAGATGGGGTAGCCCGGCGCGATCTCGCGCAGCTTCTCCTCCGGCGCCTTGGCGTCCACACCGTCGAAGAACACGCCGACCTCGAACTTCCAGCGCTTGAGGTACGCGCGCAGCAGCACGGGCTTCTCGTCGTCGGTCAGCTCGCGGTAGGTGAAGCCCTCCACGCGCTTGCCGACGCGCAGCTGCCCCTCGCCGGCCACGCGCAGGTTGCGCACCCACTGCGTCTCGCCGCGCGGCGCGACCAGGTAGCGGCCGCCCTCGAACGGCAGGAGGTTCACCGGCACCTCGCGGATCTCGCCGGTCTTGCGGCCACGGACCATCAGCACGCGGCTGCCCACCACGCTCACACCCCGCTTGGTCAGCCACTGCACGAAGTTGTTGAACGAGTTGGTGGCCTTGGCGGGCTTGATGTAGCGCTTCTCGGTGTTCATCTCACGACCTCCAGTTTTTCGAGAGCAATGCTCTCCGTTGAGATCAGTGAACACCACATCGCGCTCAGCGTCAAGAGCAGTGCTCTCCATTTTGTGCAACGCTCTCGAAGTGGCACACTGGTCCCCATGACCGCCACCAAGACCGCCCGCGAACGCGCCCGCGCCGAGCTGACGCGGGAGATCAAGGATGAAGCCCGCCGCCAGCTGGCCGAGGTCGGCGCGCACGGGTTGTCACTGCGCGCGGTCGCGCGTGAGCTGGGCATGGTGTCCTCGGCGCTCTACCGCTACTTCCCCAGCCGCGACCGGCTGCTCACCGAGCTGATCATCGACGCCTACGACGCCGTCGGCGAGGCCGCGGAGAAGGCCGACCCGGGCACCGGCGGCCCGCGCGAGCGCTGGCGCGCCGTCTGGCAGGCCACCCGCGCGTGGGCCAAGGCGCACCCGCACGAGTACGCGCTGATCTACGGCTCGCCGATCCCCGGCTACCAGGCGCCGCAGGACACGATCGTGCCCGCCGCGCGCGTGGCGCAGGCGATGGCGAAGGTGCTGCTCGAGGCCGATCCGCACGAGCCGGCCGTCACGGCGCCGATGTCCGCCGAGCTGCGCGGGCAGGCCGAGGGGCTGGCCCGGGATCTGGGCACGAACGCGCCGGCCGAGGTCGTGACCCGGCTGATCGGCGCGTGGACGCAGCTGTTCGGCGCGATCAGCTTCGAGCTGTTCGGGCAGTACGTGGGCAGCGTCGACCCGTCCGACGCCTACTTCGAGCACCTCACCGGACAGATGGCCGACTTCGTGGGGCTGTGAAGCCGGGAAGCTGTGAACTAGCCCTCCCAGGACGGTTCATCGACTGCGGAGAGACGGTACGTTCGCGCGTAACGACTTCGTGGGGAAGGTGGTTCGACGTGGCGGGATGGGCCGAGCGGGTCAGCAGGGTCCGGGTGGTCGGGACCGGCGTGATGGGGCGCGGCATCGCCCAGCTCGCCGCGACCGGCGGGGTCACGGTCGAGCTCGCCGACCTCGACCTCGACGCGGTGCGCTCGGCGCTCGACCACGTGCACAGCATGCTCGACAAGCTGGTCACCAAGGGCCGCCTGTCCGAGGACGAGGGGCGCGCCGCCAAGGAGCGCCTGGTGATGGTGGACGCGCCGTCCGCGCCGGCCCAGAACGTGGACCTCGTGATCGAGGCCGTGCGCGAGGACCTCGAGGCCAAGCGCGTGCTGTTCGGCAAGCTCGAGCAGGTCTGCCGGCCCGACACGGTGTTCGCCACCAACACGAGCTCGCTGTCGGTCACGGAGATCGCCGCGGGCCTGAGCGATCCGACGCGCGTCGTCGGCCTGCACTTCTTCAACCCCGTGCCGCTGATGCGGCTGGTCGAGGTCGTCCCCGGCGTCCGCACGGTCGAGTGGCTGCCCGAAGAGGCGCTGAAACTGGTACGCCGCTGGGGCCACGAACCCGTGCTCGCGAAGGACGCGCCGGGCTTCCTGGTCAACCACGCCGGGCGCGGCCTGAACACCGAGGCGCTGCAGATCCTGTCCGAGTCGGTCGCCGAGCCGGTCGATGTCGACCGCATCGCGCGCGACGTGCTGGGGCTCAAGCTCGGGCCGTTCGAGCTGCTCGATCTCACCGGCCTCGACGTCTCCCACGCCGTGCTCGAAAGCATCTGGAGCGGCTTCCACTCCGAGCCGCGGCTGCGCCCGTCGTGGCTGACGCGCCCGCGCGTGGCGGCGGGGCTGTTCGGGCGCAAGAACGGCGAGGGCTTCTACCGCTACGTCGACGGCAAGCAGGAGGTCGCGCCTGAACCGGCTGCGCCGCCGGCCCCGGACAAGCCCGTGTTCACCGCCGAGGAACGCCTCGGCCGCCTGCTCAACGGCGCCGGCGTGCAGGTCGTCGCCGACGCGTACCCCGACGCCGTGCTGCTGGTGGCCTTGCGCGGCGAGTCCACTTTGGACGCCGCCGCCCGAGCCGGCCTGCCCGCCTCGCGCGTCTGCGGCGTGGACGCCTTGAGCGGCTACCAAGGCCGCCTCACCCTGTCCGTCCACCCGGGACTCGACCCCGCCGCGGGCCGCGCCGCCTGGGGCGCTTTGGCCGCCACGGGCCAACCGGTGACCATCGTCCAGGACGGCCCCGCACCCGTCGCGCAACGCTTGCTGGCCTCGATCGTCAACACGGCGTGCTACATCGCGGCCCAGAACCTCGCCGACCCGGCCGACATCGACACCGCCGTCCGCCTCGGCCTCGGCTACCCGCGCGGCCCCCTGGAATGGGGCGACCTCGTCGGCGCGGACAAGGTGCTGCGCGTCCTCACCGGTCTGCACCAGTCCACAGGGGACCCGCGCTACCGGCCGAGCAGCTGGCTGATCGAACGCGTCGCGCTCGGCCTGCCGCTCACCTCGAAGGGCACGCGGCCCGCCGACCTCCTCTGAACCACAGGAACCGCGGGAACCGCGGGTGCCGCCCCGACCGCGGCACCCCCGGTTCCGGCGCGGGTCAGTCGAAGCTGCAGCCCGGGTTCGGCGCGTCGTCCGAGAGCGGCGCGCCGTGGGGCAGGACGTAGAGGACTTCCAGCACCATCGGCGTGGTGCCTTCGTTGCGTCCTTCGTGGACGTGGTCGGCGCCGGCGGGTTCCATGATGCTGTCGCCCTTGTTGTAGACCCCGTCGACGGAACAGTCGGACTTGTAGTGGGTCAGCGTCCCGGAGAGGACCTTGCCGTAGAGGTTGCCTTCGTGGCTGTGCCAGCCGGTGGTGCCGGGACTGGTGGGGCTGCCCGGGGCGATCGTGATCTTGCGAAGCACGTAGTCGGTGTTGCCGACCGTCCACTGTGCGATGACGGTCGCGCTGACGCCCCGGCCAGGGGTGGCGGATGCGACGGCGGGCGTGAACAACGCGGTGAGGGCGGCAACGCCGGCGACGGCGGCCAGGGCGAACTTGCGCATGGAAGACCTCTCTCGTGATCTTCCGCGAAGCTACCTCACGAACCCTTGTCTGAAAGTTCCTTACTTCCCGGCTTTGCGGGCAATTCCCACCCTTCGGAACGCCACAATGGACAGATCACCCACGCCGCTGCTCCCGGCGTGGGTGACGTCCACCACTCACCAGCGCCGGTCCACCGGGCCGCCAGTCGGCGTCCACACGATGTACCCGCCCTGGAAATCGCTGCGATAGCCGGTGCCGTAGCGGTACTCGTCCGACGTCGGCAGTCCCAGGTACGACTTCTCCCACCCGAGCGCGGCCCAGCGTTTGCGGATCTCGCCCTTCACGTTGTGCGCGCCCGTCGCCGGGCTCCAGTAGACCGACGCGTTGCCGGTGAAGTGGTTGTAGCGCGCGGCTCCGTTGGGCGTCGCGGTTTCGTCCGTGGTCGGGTAGCCGAAGCCGCGCTCCCAGCCGTACGCCGCCCACTTCTGCTTGATCGCGCCACCGATCTCGTGCGCGCCCGTCGACGGCGTCCAGTAGATCGAAGCGCCACCGGTGAAGTGGTTGTACCGGCCGACGCCGTCCGGGGTCACCGATTCGTCAGTGGTCGGATAACCGAGGACGCGTTCCCAGCCGTACGCGGCCCACTTCTGCTTGATCGCCCCGTTGATCCAGTGCGCACCTGTCGCCACGGTGTAGTAGATCGAGCCGCCGCCGCTGAAGTGGTTGTAGCGGCCCACTCCGTCGGGCGTGCCGGCCTCGTCGTTGATCGGGTAGCCCATGGTCTTTTCCCAGCCCAGCGCCGCCCACTTCGCCCGGATCAAGCCCTGGATCGAGTGCGCGCCCGTCGACGGCGTCCAGTAGATCGACGCCGCCTGCGTACCCGGCGTGCCCTGCAGGTGATTGAAGCGGCCGACGCCGTCGGGGGTCGGCGTCTCGTCGGTCACCGGCGGCCCGTAGGCCTGGTGCCCGCCGATCGCGAGGTACTCGGCGAGGAGCTGACCACCGATCTCGCGCACGCCGGTGGCCGCTGTCCAGTACAGGCGGGCGTTGGCGTACGGGCGGTAGTGCACCGGGCCGTCGATCACCTCGAGACCGGTCGCTGCGCCGACGAGCGTGCGCAGCGCGGGTTCCCCGGCGTAGCGCTGGTCGATCGCGGTCGCGTAGTTCACCGTCAGCGTCGTGTCGCTCGCGCCGACGGTGATCGACCACGAAGCGGTGGCCGGCCCGCCCTGCCAGCCGGTGAACTTCGACGCGCCGTCGCTGCCCAGCGGCGCCGCCGTCACGTCGAAGGTCGCGCCTTCGGTGACCATCGCGCTGCTCACGCCGCCCTCGCTGGGGATGCTGAGCGCGGCCGGCTGCGTGCTCACGAGCGTGAGCCGGTGCTGGCGCGGCATGGCGACGTACGTCTTGCTCGCCTTCACGCCGGCGCTGTCGGTGACCGTCGCGGTGAACTCCATGCGCGAGTCGGTGTGGTCGGTGAACGGCACGGAGAGCGACGGTCCGGTGGCGCCGTCGTCGGGGTGCACGTGGCACGCGCCGAGGTCGGGACAGTGCCGGATCAGCGACGTCCACGTGACGGGCAGGGTGCCGTCCTCTTCGTCGGTGGCCGTGGCCGTCAGCGAAACCGGCTCCCCGACGGCGAACGTCTTGTCCGGAGTGGACAGTTCCAGGTCCGGTGAATGGTTGCCCGGCGCGACCGCGATCGTCGTGGTCCCCTTGGCACCCAAGGGGTCCTGGGCGGTGAGCGTGGCCGTGAACGACGCTCCCGCGCCGTACTGGTGGCTCGTCGTGACTCCCGTCGCCGTGGTGCCGTCGCCGAAGTTCCAGGTGTAGGTGATCGCGTCGCCGTCGAAGTCGTAGGAACCACTGGCGTCGAAGGAAACCGTACGCGTGTCGGGATCGGTCGACGACGTCGCCACCGCGACCGGCGCCGCGTTGTTCGTCGAGTAGCTCAGGCGGCGCAGGCGGCTGCCGTTGAGATCGGCGAACACGATGTCGCCGTTGGGCGCCGCGGAGATCCGCGTGACGCCGCCGATGTTCGCGAACGGCGGCGGGTTCACCGGCTCCTGCGTGAGGACACCCTGCGCGTTGTACTTGAGCGTCCACAGCTTCTGGCCCGCGTAGTCACCGAAGAAATACGCGCCCTGGTACGCGGCCGGGTACGTCGTTCCATTGTAGACAACGCCGCCGGTGACACTGTTGCCGTTCGTCGGCCCGGTGCCGTGCTGGTGTTCCCACAGCGGCGGCGTGTTCACGACGTGGGCGCAGCGCGCGTCGGTGCTGTAGCCCGGCGTCGGGTGGTTGCCCTCCCAGCACGGCCACGCGAGGTTCGCGCCGGGCTGCACCACGTCGATCTCTTCCCACAGGAACCAGCCGACGTCGCCCACCACGGGCAGCCCGCTCTTCGGGTCGAGCGTGAAGCGGAACGGGTTGCGGAATCCGCTCGCGAACACCTTGCTGCGCGTGGAATCCGGGGCCGAAGCCGTGTAGTACGGGTTGCTCGGCACACCCTTGCCGTCCGGCGTGATGTGCAGGATCTTGCCGGACGGCGTGTCGAGGTCCAGCGCCGCGAAAGCGACCTCGTTGGTCTTGCCCGCGTCGCCGTTGTCGCCCGCGGAGTACCAGAGCGTGCCGTCGGGCGCGGGGATCACGGTGTCGAGACCGTGGATGTAGTACTGACTGCCGGGCAGCTCGAAGATCACCTTCTCGCCGGTGAGCCCGGCGGGGTGGCCCGAACCGTCGAGGGTCACGGTGAAGCGCGCGGCGCGCAGCACGTACTGGCCGCCGCCCGTGCTCACGGCGCGGTTGAGGTAGATCTGGTGCGACGTCGCGTAGTCCGGGGCGAGCGCGACGCTCGTGAGCCCCATGTCGCCCTGCGTCTCGACCGGGAAGTTCGCGATCCGTACGGGGGCGCCCGAGCCGTCGGCCGGGACCCAGTTGACGGCACCGCTCTTGCCCAGCGCCAGCACGCTGTCGTCGGGCAGCCACGCGAAGTCGGTGAAGTCGTAGGGCGAGAGCCCGGTGGGCGTGTCCCGCAGCACGAAGCCGGCAGGCAAGGTCGGCGCAACGTCGTCGGCCGCTGCTACCGACGCAGTGATCGGGACCAGCGCCACGGCCAGCACGGCGGCCGTCAGCAGCGAGCGGAGCTTGTTCCAGGCCATTCGATGCCCCTTCGTGAGTGATCGGTTATCGCTCACGAAGAGGACGTTGTTACCACATCCGGGTGAATCGCGTTAAGTACCCGCACCGGACCACGGAGGTCACCCGGACCTGCGAACGCTGTGAATATTCGAACACCTGAGCCCGCCCCGGATGGTTGATATTTGTCTACAAATAACCATCAAGACGTCAGTTGAGTGTAGAAAATTTACGCCTGCTCCACCACGACCCCACAACGAGGTGATGATCGTGAGGCGTTCCCGGTTCAAACTCGCGCACGCGGCACTGGCCACCCTGACCGTCCTCGGTCTCGGCACCGGCCTGGCCTCGAGCGCGTCGGCCGAAACGTTCCCCGTCTCCAACTCCCAGCTTCCGCTCTCGCCCGGCTGCAGCTTCGTCGACACGACGGTGCCGAGTGAAGTGCTCAACCACCAGTTGGTTCCGCTGCCCGTCGGCTCGTTCACGGCGCCGCCGGAGCTGACCATCCACGGCCGGCTGTGCCTGCCGGCGTCCGGCGCCGCGAAGACGGTGATGCTGGCGCTGCACGGCATCACCTACACCAACCAGTACTGGGACTCCGGCTACCAGCCCGAGACCTACTCGTTCGTCCGGCAGATGACCGCGGCCGGCTACGGCGTGTTCGCCATCGACCGCCTCGGCTACGGCAAGAGCGCCCACCCGTCGGGCGCGCTGGTCACGCTCGACGTGCAGGCGGAGGTCGCGCACCAGGTGCTCCAACAGCTGCGTGCGGGCGAGATCGGCGGCTCGCCGTTCCAGCACGTGATCCTGGTCGGGCACTCCTACGGCACGGCGACGTCGTGGCTGGAGTCCTCGATCTACAACGACGCCGACGCCGTGATCGGCACCGGCTGGGGCTCGAGCATCCAGCTCGACCCGCTGGTCCGGTTCTTCAGCGGCTTCGCGCGCAACCCGGCGATGATCGACGCCAAGACGGCGTCCGCCGTCGGCCTCGACCCGACGTACTTCACGCCGCCGGCGGGCGGACGTGATCAGGACTTCCTCTACGTGTTGTCCAATGTCGATCAAGGAATGATCGATTACGACCAGAACGTGTTGCGCGACACCGTGACGCTCGGCGAGGGCTCGACGTTCATCAACCGCTACAACAAGCTCTCCCTCGGCGCGATCCCCAGCACCGGGCAGGAGCTGTCGCTGCCGCTGTCCACGCACACCGAGCAGATCCGGATCCCGATGTTCCTCGTGGACGGTGAGAAGGACCTGTTCTTCTGCGGCCCCGGCGCCGCGCACTGCGCCTCGAGCCAGGCGCTGCAGAAGGAGGAGGCGCAGTACTTCGCGCCGGCCGCGTGCATCCGGGCCGCGGTGACCCCGGCCGCCGGGCACGACCTCAACCTGCAGCGCAACGCCCCGGACACCTACCGGACGATCCGGACGTGGGCGGACCAGGCCGTCGGGCCGGACGGTTCGCAGGCGGCGGCGTATCGCTCGAGCTGCCAGGCGTACTCCGGGACGAACGGCACGAGCGGTCCCGCCGTGTTCGGGCCCTTGGCTGCGTAAGAACAAAAAGAAGTGGGGGCGCCGGTTCGACCGACGCCCCCACTTCGCTTTTCACCCACCCGTCAGGGCACGACCTGCACGACGTCGCCGACGTGGAGGGTGTTGAAGAACTTGAGCGACGACGTCGCCGAGAGGTGCACGCAGCCGTGGGAGTACGTCTTCAGGCTGCCGGTGTGGAAGGCGTCGCCGGGGTAGAAGAAGACCGAGTTCGGCATGGGCGCGTTGTCGAACTCGCGGCTGTAGTGCATCTTCTCCTTCGACAGCACGCGGAACGAGCCCGTCGGCGTCGCGTAGCCCTTGCGGCCCGGCAGCATCGAGACGGGGCCGTAGATCACCTTGCCGTCCTGCAGCAGCCACGCCTTGTGCGCCGAGATGTCCACGCACGCGGCCGTGCCCGACGCGGCGGCGGCCTTGGCGCACGGCACGTTGGCCGTGGTCGTCGCCGGCTTCGGCTTGGTCGTGGTGGGCTTCGGTTTGGTGCTGCTCGGCTTGGTGCTCGTCGGCTTGGGCTTCGACGTGCTCGTGGCCGGCGAGCTGGTGGTGGCCGGGGCACTGCTCGTGGTCGCGGGCGCGCTGCTCGACGTGGCCACCGAGGTCGTCGGCGCGCCGCCGCCGGCACCGGCCTCCACCGCGCCGCCGCCGGTCACGTTGGCGGGCGACGCACCGCCGCCGGAACACGCGGCGAGCACGAACGCACTGGCCACGGCCGCGATCCCCACCAGAAGCCTCTTCACGATCCGGTACCCCCAGGGTCGAACTCGTCAGTCGAACTTGTCACGGGGATAGACGACCGTCCCCCGGTGGTGGTTGCGGTCCCAAGGTCACGATTTCGCGCGGCTCCACCCCCGGGTGGACGCGAGGATCCACCCGGAACCCGCCCGTGAGCCGACGAAACGGCAGGTCGGAAGGACGAATCTGGGTGTCACCACCGACCAAGGAGCCCCCGATGAACCCGCTGACCATCCTCGCCTACCTCGCCATCGCGGCCCTCGTCCTCTACCGCGTGGTCTACAAGCAGCTGCGCGGCACGCTGCTGAGCCGGAAGTCGCTGGTCACGACGCCGCTCGTGCTCAGCGCCATCGGCGTGTTCACCACGGCCCAGGCGCTGCCGAAGGCGAGCACCGGCGAGCTCGCGCTGCTCGGCGCGGACATCGCGGTGCTGGTCGTCCTTGGACTCGCCCGCAGCGCCAGCACCACGCTCACTGCGCGCGGCACCACGACGTTCCAGAAGGGCTCGGCGCTGACCCTCGTGCTGTGGCTCGCGACCATCGGCGCCCGCGTCGGCTTCGGCTTCCTCGGCGGCTACCTGGGCTTCGGCAGCGGCCTCACCTCGGCGTCGATCCTGCTGACGCTGGGCCTGAGCATCGGCGTCCAGAACGCGCTGACCTACTACCGCATCCAGCAGCGCGGCCTGCCGCTGGCCGAGCAGGGCCGGCCGGCGGTCCGGGCCTGACGTCTTCGCCGCGAAATCCTCCCGACCGCACCAGGGCCGGGAGGTTTCGTCATCCCCGGACCTGCGCCACCACGCGGGCGTACATCCGCGCGGGACTCGGCACCGCGTGCAGGAAACCCGGCAACGGCGGCAGATCACGGACGAACGGGCCCAGGCGCGCGTACAACGCGTCGGCCCCGGACGGGCGGTCCGCCGGGTCTTTCGCGAGGGTCGCCGCGAGCAGGGCGTTGAGCGCGGCGGGGACCCCCGACACGGCGGCGGGCGCGTCCTTCACCTGCTTCTCGAACACGGCGTACGCGGTGGGACCGGTGAAGAGCTGGCGACCGGTGAGCATCTCGTGCAACGCGCAGCCCAGCGCATACAGGTCGCTCCGCGGCTCAGCGAGGCCGCGCTGGATCTGCTCCGGCGCCATGTACGACGGTGTACCCAGCAGCTGACCGGCGCGAGTGAAGCGGGCGACGTCGGCTTCACGCAGCACGGCGAGGCCGAAGTCCATCACCTTCACGCTGCCATCGGGGCACAGCATGAGGTTGGCGGGCTTGAGGTCGCGGTGGCAGACGGACCGGGCGTGGGCCGCCGCCAGCACGGCGGCCGTCTGCGCCGCGATCGCCGCGGCCCACGGCACCGGCAGCGGGCCGTGCTCGGCGAGGAGATCGGCGACCGTGACGCCGTCGACGAACTGCATGACCTGGAACAACCGGTCGTCGTGGGTGCCGAAGTCGTACAACGTGGGGACGCCGGCGTGGTCGAGCGTCGCGAGGATGCGGGCTTCGCGGGCGAAGCGTTCTTCGAGCTCTTCGTCGCGGCCGGGCAGGCGCAGCAGCTTGATGGCGACGCGCCGGTCGAGCCGCCGGTCGTGCCCGCGGTGCACCGCGCCCATCCCGCCGCGGCCCAGTGGCAGCTCATCGACCTCGTAGCGATCGGCGATGAGCATGGGTTCCCTTCAGGCGCCGGGCCGCAGCCGTCCTTCGGCGAGCGCCGCAAAGCCTAGCCGGACCAGGTCACGGCCGATTTCCGCCGTCTCCCGCAGCGCCCGGTCGAACTCGGCGAGGGCGCGGAAGGCGGCGCCGTACGAGCGTTGCTCGGCGAGCGGGTAGCGCGGCACTCTGAGGCGCCTCGCGTCGATGCGGGTCGAGGCGCTGTGCACGGGGAAATCGGCCGCGCGCAGGCAGCCGGCGAGGAACTCGGCGTCGAGGCGGGCGGGATCCACGCGGTAGAGCGAAAGCGCGGGGCCGAGCCGCACGGGCTGTCCACTGTGGACTTTGACGGCGCCGGTGACGGACGCGATCACGTCGCCTTCGTGCGCGATCACGGCCGTGTCGTCGGGGGCCGCGTAGCCGGTGGGGGCGCGGCCGGCCAGGACGTCGTCGGGGGTCAGGACGGGTTCGTCGCCGTCGCCGGTCCGCGCGGGTGCGTGGTGGATCTCCAGCGCGCCTGCCTTCACCAGCTCGCCGACGGTGGTGTGCGACGGTTCCTCGCCCGTCGGCTGCAGCGGCGGGAGCTCGAGGCCGACGCGGCCGAAAAGCCGTTGTGCGGCAAGGAAAGCCTCGCCGAGGTCTTCGCGGGCGGTGCGGCGCTGGGCGGGAGTGAGGTCGACGTCGTCGTCGAGGAGGTCGATGATGCGTTCGCCGGTGCCGTTGTCGAGGTGGTCGCGCCACAGGGCTTCGGCGTCGTCGACGGTCGTCTCGGCGATCAGCGCGGTGGCGGGCGCGCGGCTGCCGGGCTCGGGTCTCGTCAGCAGCCAGAGGTCGGCGCCGGGGGCGAGCGTGAGCACTGCGCGCAGGGCGCCGGCGCGCAGGAGGTTGGCGCGGATGCGTTTGCCGCTGCGCCGGCCGGCGGCGGCGCCGGGCATGAGGATGGCGACGGTGCCGCCGGGTTTCACGCGCGCGAGGCAGTGCTGCACCCACGCGAGCTCCGACTCCCCGCGCGGCGGCAGCCCGTACTCCCAGCGCGGGTCGCCGACCAGCTCTTCGTGGCCCCACGCGCGTTCGTTGAACGGCGGGTCGCAGAGGACCACGTCGGCCTGCTGGCCGGTGAAGGCGTCTTCACGGAGGGAGTCGCCGGCGTGAACTTCGGTGTCGGCGCCGTGGAGACGCAGGCGCAGGGCGGCGATGCGGGCAGTGGTGGGGTCGCTGTCCTGGCCCTGGGCGCGGGTGGCCTCGGCGGCGTCGGCGGCGATTAGCAGGGACCCGAAGCCGCACGCCGGGTCGAGCACGGTGGTCCCCTTCGCGCCGGCGAGGCGGACCATCAGGCTCGCGTACGCGGGGGGCGTCGGCGAGACGCGGCGGGCGCGGGCTTCGAAGTAGCGTTCGCAGAGCTGCTCGAACGTCCAGGTCGCGCCGTTCGTCGTGGCCACCTCGGCGAGGAGGGCGAGCAACTCCGGGTCGTCCGTGGGACGTTCGGTGGCGTGGGCGAGGTACTCACCGGCGTCGGCGACGCGAGTGTCCAGCTCGAGGTCGTCGCCGAGGGCGCGCAGCCGTTGCCACGCCAGGTCGATCGGCGCGAGCTCCACGGGCCGGCCGCGGCCGGCCAACCAGGCCTGCACCTCGGGCAGCGAGAACAGCGGGCTGGACGCGGTGCCGCCGACCGGGCGCGGGAAGTCGTCGTGGCGCCGCCGCCAGTTGCTCACCGCGGCGCGGCGCACCCCCGCGAGCCGGGCGATGTCGGCGGCGCTGACCGTCGCGGTGTCGTCCATGACCAGCACGATAGCTGATGACCAGAGTTTCCAGCGTTTTGCTTGTTAACTCAGTCAACCAATGGTTTCATGGTGACATGGCCACCAACCAGACCCGGTTCACCCTGCGCTACGCCGCGGGTTCCGACACCGGGCGCCGACGCTCGATCAACGAGGACTCCGTCTACGCCAGCGGACGCCTGCTCGCCGTGGCCGACGGTATCGGTGGTCAGCCCCACGGGGAAGTGGCCAGTGCCACTGCGGTCGGCGTGCTCGCGAGCCTGGACTCCGAGCTGCGCTCGCTCGACCTCACCTCGCTCGACCTCCAGAGCACCCTCGCCGACGGCGTCCGGCGCGTCGGCGAGCGCCTCGCCGAGGTCGCCGAGCAGGACCCCGCCACCCACGGCATGGGCACCACGCTCACCACCCTGCTCTTCGACGGCGTCCACTTCGCCGCCGCCCACATCGGCGACTCCCGCGGCTACCTCCTGCGCGACGGCGAGCTGCACCGCATCACGCGCGACCACACCCTCGTCCAGGCCCTCGTCGAAGACGGCCGCATCTCCCAGGCCGAAGCCATCGACCACCCGCGCCGCTCGCTGCTCATGAAGGCGCTGCAGAGCACCGGCTCGGGCGACCCGGACGTCTGGGAGTTCACCCCCCTCGCCGACGACCGCCTCCTGCTCTGCTCCGACGGCCTCACCGCCGGCGCCGGCGAACCCGCCATCGCCGAGACCCTGGCCGCCGGCACCCCCGGCGAAGCCGTCCCCGCCCTCATCACCCTCGCCAACGACGGCGGCGGCCCCGACAACATCACCATCGTCGTCGCCGACGTCGTCCCCGCCTGATCGCCACCCCCGGCCCACCTGCGGGACCGCACCACCCCATCCGGTACCCTTCTCCACGGAGGATTGGCCGAGCGGCCTAAGGCGCACGCTTGGAAAGCGTGTTGGGTTCACGCCCTCGCAGGTTCGAATCCTGTATCCTCCGCCGCGATAACAGGCGAAACGCCGGGCAGCTTTCACGAGCTGCCCGGCGTTTTGTCGTTCGCGGGCTCCGGCCGAAGCGCCACTCTTGTTGCGTAGCCACGATTCCTCACCGCGCGTGATCGGCGCGCGAAGAGGACCAAGCGGCACACCACTTCCGAAAACGCGAATTTCCTTTCATATACCCGTTTTCTCCTGTGCACGTCCACCTGGAGGCCGTTGCCGAAGCGTTGCTGATCGACGCCCGCGCAGGCCGGGGGCTACCCGAGGACCTCCGAAACCCACCCCGACCGCACCCGCTAGTCTCCTCCGCAGACTCGATCGTAGAAGTTCGGAGAGGTTCATCGGTGTCACGAATACCGGCCTGACCTGGGCGCGGCCACACGCGCGCGAGCCTCGAAAACCGCAGGTCACCATGGCTGGAACGCGGTTCGGGGGTCCCGTCACCAACCGCTGCCCGCGAGGCCCCGGACGTCACCCACGTCCGGGGCCTTGTCGATTCTCCCCCAGTTCCTCACTTACCGAAGACACCTGATCACGCTAAGTTTGTACGTGGTCGTTCCAGCCCCGACGCACCGAGGAGTCCGCCCCCATGCCCGGAGTGGAAGAGATCCGCGCTGGCATCGCGCTCGCGAACGAGAAGGCGTCCGCGAGCATCGCCGCCCTGCAGCAGGCAGCGCAATCTCTCGAAGAAGCCCAGTTGTCGCTTTCCCAGGCGACGCAGGGCAGCAGTCAGCACGAGGTCAACCAGGCCCACGGTCTGCTGGCCGAAGCGCTGAACGGAATCACCGGGATGCAAAGCACCATCCAGGCCAGTATTTCGTCGGCCGACTCCTACTCGGCCCGGTTGTAGCTCCATGTCGGGACTCGCCGAGATCCACCAGTTGCTCACCGCCGCGATGGCGGGCCTCACCGACGGGCGCGCCCACGCCGAGCGGGCCAAGTCCCTGCTCGGGGACGCCCGCAGAGCGCTCGTCGACGCACAGGCGAAAGCCGATCCTTGGCTGCCGACGCAACTGGACCAGGCCGACGAGGGACTCGACCATCTCCTCACCCGCCTAGCCGCCGCCGACGATCTGGTGAGCGGATACCAGTCACGCCTGTAGGGACGAAAGCGTCATGAGCGACACCGATGGCCAGTAAATCCGCCGAGCAGCGCAACCGCGTTCAGACGGCGCTGGACCGGGTCCGGCACCAGATCGGGCTCGTGCTCGGTGCCGCCGCCGGCGCCCGCGAAGCCGCGGAGGCCGACGTGGCGCGGCTCGCTCTCGAACAGGAAATCGTGCGGGTCGGCATGAATCACGCCGACGCCGAGCAGCAGACGGAATGGGCGCGGCACCCGGCCGCGCACGAGGTTTTCGCTTCGCTCGGCGGCGTGCGCAACGCGTTCTACACCGACTGGAGCTCGGGCCCGGGCGCCCTGCGGGACCTGGTGACGGCCAACGCACCGGGTCCCGCGGGGCGGCCGCCGAGCGAATGGCTCGGCCGGGTGGGGACCAACCCCGGCATCACCGCGCCGGGGCTGTGGCGCGTGGGCTCGGCGACGGCGGCCGGCCGCGACATCTCGCGGACGTTCGACGTCGCCGTGCCCCTGCTCGACGAGTCGCACCTGCAGATCACCTCGGCGCCCAAAACGCGTCCGGTGATCGACGGGATCGTGCAGAACCTGCTGATGCGGGTGCTCTCGACGTTCGAGCCCGGCGCCGTGAAGATCCACCTCTGGGACATCGGGCAGCTCACCGCGATCCTGCCCGACCTCTACCCGATCAGCCGCACCAGCGCGCTTTCGCTCTACGACCCGACGCGGCTGGAAGACCTCCTCGACGAGCTGGCCGGCCACATCCGCCGCATCCACGCCACCGGCATGCAGGCCGGGCACACGTCGCTGCGGGAGCTGCGGCGCGCCAGCAACCAGCGCGTGGAGCCGTACCGGATCGCGGTGCTCTACGGCAACGGCGAGACGCTGGAACCCGAGCTCGCGCGCGACCTCAAGCGCGTGGCCAGCGGCGCGCTCGCCGCCGGAATCTGCCTCATCCTCATCGACGTGCCCACGGCCGTGAGCGCGTCGATCGAATCGCTGAGCCTGCTCGACGAGCGGCGCGCGATCAGCAGCATGACCGGCACCGACCTAGTCGTGGACCTCGATCCGCCGTTGCCTTCCGGACAGGTGATCCGGGCGGCCGGGCGGATCGCGGAAGCGTTGATCGCCAAGCAAGGCGGGCCGCGCTCGTTCGCCGACCTGCTGCCCACGGAGTTCGACCAGGAGAGCTCGGCGCGGGAGCTGCGGGCGCCCGTCGGGTTCTACGAGGGCGAGGCCGTCGAGGTCGTGATCGGCGACGCGAGCCCGCACGCCCTGATCGGCGGGCCGAGCGGTTCCGGTAAGACGAACTTCCTGTACTCGCTGCTCGGCAGCCTCGCCGCGCGCTACACGCCGGACGAGCTGGCGCTGTACCTGCTGGACTTCAAGGAAGGCGTGTCGTTCGCGGGCCTCGCGCCCGGCCGCAAGGACGCGAGCTGGCTGCCGCACGCGAAGCTCGTGGGTGTCAACGTGAACACCGACCGCGAGTTCGGCCTGGCGCTGCTGCGCTTCCTCGCCGACGAGCTGCGCCGGCGTTCGGCCGCCGCCAAGGAACACGAGGTCACGAACCTGGCCGACCTGCGCGAGCAGGACCCGGGCGGGCACTGGCCGCGGATCGTCGCCGTGATCGACGAGTTCCAGTACCTGTTCGCCGGTCGCGACCAGGTCACCGCCACGGCCACGCAGCTGCTGGAGGACATCGCGCGGCGCGGGCGTTCGCAGGGCATCCACCTCGTCCTCGCGAGCCAGGACGTCGCGGGCATCGAGGCGTTCTGGGGCAAGCCTGCGGTGTTCGAGCAGTGCACGCTGCGCATCGCGATGCCGAAGGCGCGGCGCGTGCTGGCGGAGACGAACAACGCGGCGGTGTCCGCGCCGAAGTGGCACGCCGTGATCAACCACGACTCCGGTGTCGCGCACGGCAACCTGCTGGCACACATCCCCGACGCGAGCAGCCGCAACGTGTTCGTGGAGCTGCAGCACAAGCTGTGGGAGCTCTACTCAGGACGCTTCGCGCGCCCCCGGCTGTTCGACGGCGCGCATTCCCCGGTGCTGGAACAGTTCCCGGCGTACACGGAACTCAAGCCGACCTCGCGCCCGCGCGCGCTGCTGGGCCAGTCGATCGACGTGACGGAGGCCGCACAGGGTGTGGAGCTGCCCCGCGCGCCTGGCCGCAACATCGCGGTACTGGGCGGCGCGTCGGCGGAGGCACTGTCCATCATGGACTCCGCGGCGCGGTCGCTGGCGCGGCAGTACGAGATCGGCGAGGTCGAGTTCGTGCTGTACTGCCCGATCGAGGCGTGCGCGCCGGCCGTCCTGGAGCTGACGGAACGGCTGCGCGCCGAGGGCCACGTGACAGATTTGATCGATGACCTGACGGCTTTGCTGGCCTCCATTGTGGACGGGGAACTCGGCGGCCCGTCGCGGATCCTGCTGCTGTACGGAGTGGACGCCGCGTTGCCCACACTGGAGACCAAGGCCCCCGGCCAGCTCAAGAGCGGCCTCGACCACCTGCGCACGGTGCTCAAGACGGGCCCGAGCCACGGCGTGCACACTATCGGCTGGTGGCGCAGCATCGCGCGTCTCAAGGACACGCTCGGCTTCGGCGGCACCGACGACATCGGCACCTGGGCGGCGCTCGACGTGCAGGGCAACGAGCTCTCCCCGTTCGCCGCCGGCCAGGTCGTGCACTGGTCGCCACGCCAGGGCCGCGCGTTGTTCTTCGACCGCACCACGCACGGCGCCCCCGAAGTCATCATCCCCTTCCAGCGCCCCGAGCAGACGGGAGACCCGGCATGACGGACGACGCCAGCGCGGCCATGCGCTACAAGGAAATCGTCGGCCTGGCCCGCGGCTCGGCCGACAACCTGCGCGCCTGGGAGCTCGCCCGCGCCGACGAGATCGACCACCAGCTCGCCGACGCGCACGCCGCCGTCTCCGCCGCGAAGGAACGCGAGGAGAAGGCGGCCGAACGCGCTTCCCGCTGGTGGAAGATGGCCCTGCACAACGTCGCCCGGCTCACCTTCCTCGAGCCGGCCGACGACCCGCAGCCGGTGTCGACGGCGCGGCCGCAGTACCTGGACCGGTATCTCGAGGAAGTGAAGCCGTCGTACCAGGAGCTGGTGCAGGCGGTGCTGGCGCTGGGGTGGCGAGCGAAACGCTGATTCGTCAGATGACGTCGGCGTAGAGCACGACGGTGCCGCCCGCAGTACTGGCCGTGACGCCGCAGTCCAGCTTGTGGGCCGCGAGGTCGGGGGTGACGGCGAGCTGGGGGTTCGTGGCGCCCTCGATCGGGATGTAGAACTCGAAGCCGTTGGAGGGGTCGACCTTGTTGGAGTACCAGGCGTAGTCCACCTTGGCCGGTGTGCCGTTGGTCCACTTCGGAGCGTCACAGGTGAGCGTGTTGCCTGCGGCTTTGGTTCCGGCGATCGTGGGGTCCACCTGAGTCATCGGTGCCAGCGGCGGCCTCGGCTGCGTCAGGAAGGAACGCAACGCGGCCGCGTCGGCGAACCCGTTGGCGGTCGGCTCGCCGCACTGCTTACCGGCGACCTCACCGGCGAAGCTGACGACGCCGACGAGCCGGCCGTCCTGAACCAGCGGACCGCCGCTGTCGCCGGAACAGACTGTGGCCGCAGCCTGCGTACACAGCACCGACGGCCCGTCGACCACGTCCTGGCTCCCGAACGACTGCCCGCACGCCTGGTCGTCGATCACCTTGAGCTGCGCGTGCGCGAGCTGGTCACCGAGCGCGGGCAGCGGGTCCTTCGGGTCCGGTGTTTTGGTGAGCCCGTGCCCGTAGACGTCCACAGTGGAGCCTGGCTTCGGCGCCCTGTTGGCCACCGGCAACGTCGGAATGTCGAACACCGGACGCGCCAGCTTGATCAGCGCGACATCGTCGGCGGCACTGGCCTTCGAGTAGTCCTCCGGCGCCTTCGGCGACGGGATCAGCCGAAACCCCGGGTCGACCGACCACCCCTCGATCGGCACGATCCGCCCGGGATCCGTCGACAGCGTCCCACCCCCGAGGTGCACCTCGAAGTGCGTGGGGTCCACGTGGTCGAGGCAGTGCGCCGCCGTCACCACCCGATCCGGCGCGATCAACGCGCCGCCGCAACTTTCCCGCTGCACCAAGGGCTCGTCACCCTTGAACACGACCGTCGCCATCCACGGCGCCGCGCCGTCGGCCGCGGGCTCCCCACCGGACACCGCCATGGCGGGCGCCGCCACCACCGTGCCGGCCACCAGAACAGCCGCGCCCACGGTCAAAATCCTGCGCATTCGGACCTCCTCATCGGTTGGTCCGAACGTACGAATCGCGCGGCTGCCGGGACAACATGCGGCGGGCTGATCACCACGTACGCCTTTCGACTACGGGTTGCTCGCCGATCGGCTAGGCGTTCCAGACCACCGCGTCGGTCACCAGGTCCGAGGCCGCCGACACCTTCACCGTCAGCCGGAACGGGCGGCCCTTGGCGGTGATCCCGCAGACGATGCTGCCGGCGTGCAGCGAGTCGAGCTGGTTCGTGCCGTCGGCCGCGGCCAGCCGGCTGCAATCGTCGCGACCGGGCACGCCGTCGTCGACCCAGACGCGCATCCTGCTCTCGCCGGTGGTGAAGAGGTCGGAGCCGAAGTGGTCCGCGATGTCGTTCTCGTCGCCTTCCGCGGGCGGGTTGAGGTCGAGGTTGATGCTGCCGAACGTGACCGGGCCCGTGAAGTACGCGTCCGGCGCGTTGCTCGGCGAGGAACGCGGCGACGCGTGGCCGTTCGAAACCGGCGCACCGGCCGTCACCGTGACGGTCGCGGTCACCGGCGCCGGCTGCGCGGGCGTGCTCGGCGCACTGGCCCGCCCGACGAAGAACCCGGCCCCGGTCAGCGCCGTGACCAGCGCGGCGATCGCGGTGATCCACTGGTGCCCGAGCGTGCCCCAGCCGGTTTTCTTGGCCTCGCCCTCGTCTGCCACCGCGCCCCCGTTCGCTTGCAAGGAGCCAATTCTAGCCACCCCGAACACACCGAAGGCCACCATTCGCGGAGAATGGTGGCCTTCGGTGTGTATCAAGAACTACTTACGCGGAGCTGTCCGCCCCAACAACTGGTCCAGGTAGTCCAGCAGGTCGTAAGCCAGGTCCTCCAGCTTGTTCCCCGTCGACGGCCGGAACCGCACGATCTGCGGGTCGTGGTCGCTGGCCTGGTCGGCGAACTCGGCGTTGATGTGGACCACGTCGTAGTCCACGCCGCGAAGAGCCGGCGCGGCCAGGATGTGATCCAGCACCTGCGACTGGCCCTCGAACACGTAGCTGTACCGCTCGGCGGCGGGCAGCGTCGCGATGAGGTCCTTCAGGCCACCGGACGTCAGCTGGGCCAGCGCCGGCGAGAACTGGTAGTCGTTCAGGTCGCCGGCGACCACCACGTTGGCGTTGCGGTCAGCCGAAAGCAGCTGCGAGACGAAACCCTTCAGCACGGTCGCCTGCTTCTGACGCTGCACCTCGGAGCTGCGTACCGGCGGCTGGAACCGGCCGTGCGTCGGCTGGTCGCCGCCCTTGGAGTTGAAGTGGTTGGCGATCACGAACACCGTGCGGCCCTGGAAGACGAACTCGCCGGCCAGCGGCTTGCGGCTGTCGGTCCACGCGTCGTTCGTCGGGTCGACGCGGCCCGGAGACTGCGTCAGGTGCACCTTGCCGTGGTCCTTCACGACACCCACCGAGGACAGCGCGCTGCCACCCGGACGGTCCACGAAGGACACTCGCGCCGGGTTGAACAGGAAGCCCACGCGGATGTTGCCGCCCGGCTCGCCGCCGTCCTCGTCGTTGGTCGGGTCGATCTCGCGCCACTGGTAGTGCGGGCCGCCCGCCGCGATGATCGCGTCGGTGAACTTCTTGAGCGTCACGTCGGCGGCGACCACACCGTCGTTGGTGGCGCCGTCGTTGTCCTGAATCTCCTCCAGGGTCACGACGTCCGGCGCGGCCAGGTTGTCGACGATGCCGTGCGCGAGCTGCGCGAACTTCGTGTCCGGGTCGGACGGCGCGAGGTTCTCGACGTTGTACGTCGCCACCGCGAGCTGGCCGGGACGCTGGCGCGCAGTGACCTCCTTCTGAAGGTGGTTGTCCTTCGCCGGACCCATCTGCGACGCGAAGAGCGTGTAGCCGCCGAAGCTGCTGTACTCCACGGGGCCTGATGTCGTCCCGGTGAGCACGTCACCGGTGTTGACCTTCGGGAACGGCTGCTGGTCGAACGGGATGATCGACTGGACCTTCAGCACACCGGTGTTGATCTTGTCGTAGCCGAGGTAGACCGTGCCGCCGCGCGGCGTCGGGTTCTGCTGCGGCTTCGTCGTCACGTAGAGCTCGTCGAAGTCGTTGCTCGGGCCGACCACGCGGGCGTCGGAGATGCTGATGATCTCGCTCTCGTGAGACTCCCAGAAGTCCAGCGCGTACTTCGCCGGCTCCAGCGGCAGCGCCTCGATGTTGCCGCCGGCGTTGGGCGCGAGCACGTCCGGGATCTGGTCGGGCGTGATCTTCGTGGGCGCGGGCAACGGGTTTCCGTGCGTGCCGACCGTCCACTGTGCACTGGAAAGCTCGGTGAGCGACTGGTAGTTCGACGTCGCCGGGGCGTCCGGGTAGAACTCCTTCACCGTGCCGGCCGCGGTCACCGCGTCGCCGACGGCGACGGCGGGCGTGGTCGAGCCGGTGAACACGAACAGGCCCTCGCTGGTTCGCGGGTCACTGTCGGGGTTCGGGTCGGTCAGCCAGAAGCCGCGCGACGAACCGAAGGTGCGCACGGCCGTCACGATGCCCGTGACGTCGCTGACCTTCTTGTCCTTGAGCGGCGAGATCCGCGTGGTGCCCTGGATGTCGTGGATCTTCGCGGGGGTGCCCGGGTCGACGGGGCCGGTGTCGCCGCCGCCGGCCGTCTCGCCCTTGGAGTTGGTGGGCGTCGGGTCGCCGACGGTGAAGTCGGCGCTGTTGTTGTCCGTGTCGGCGAGCGACGCGGCGCGCGCGGCCGAGGTCGTGTTCGACAGGGCGGCGGTCGGCGTGCCCTCGCGGACCACGGCGTCCCCGAAGCCGACGAGGTCCTTGACCTGCGGGTCGGCGGCGCAGTCGGCGGCGGTCTTGCAGGTCAGCGCGGTGGAGCCGTTGACAAGCGCGATCGTGCCGGCGGTCCCGGACATCGCGATGGTCCCGGTCGCGTCCGGGGTGGGCAGTGCGACGGTGCCGCCGGTGCCCTTCGACTCCTGGACGAGGTAACGTCCACCCGCGGCGACCGAGCCGGCGAGCTTCGTGACCTGCCACGTGCTCGACGCGCTGGCCGTGGCCGGCAGGTACTGCACGCTGTAGCCGTCGAGCGCGAGCGGCGCGCCACCGTGGTTCGCGAGCTCCACGAAGTCGTTGGTGAGCGTGGCGCCGGAGTTGCCGCCGCCGCCGTAGACCTCGGCGACGACCGCGTCCGCGCTGGGTGCGGCGAGTGCGGCGGGAGCGCCGCTCACCACCAAGCCCGCGACGGCAGCGGCGGTCAGCACGCTCTTTCTTCGACCGGATATGGTCACCCTGAGTCCCCTTTGCATGAACGGTCGACGCATCGTCCCCCGAACAAGCGAAGGGTAGGAAGACTAAGAGGCAACGATTCGTAACGAGTTCGCGGAATTACCTCCGAGGGACGGGTTGACACAGTGATCTCTCTCGTACTCGGCGGAGACGTCAACGTGCAGGGCCGAAGCGAGCCGAAAACGGCATTCCGGGCGTTGGCTCCGTTGCTGAGCGGGGCCGACGTGCGTTTTGTCAACCTCGAGGGCCCGCTGTCGGGATCGATGGGTGACCACGGCGGTCTGGACATCCCGCACAAGCCGAATTGGCGCCATTCCGCGCCGGAAATGGTCGAGGCGCTCACCGCGGTCGGCATCGACGTGGTGTCGGTGGCCAACAACGTGACGTTCCCGCCGCCGGCCATGCTCGCCAGCCTGTCGGTGCTGGAGAAGGCCGGCATCGCCTACTGCGGCGGTGGTGCGAACCTCACCGCCGCGCACACGCCGGCCGTGATCGAACGGGCCGATCGCCGCGTCGCCTTCCTCGCGTTCACGTCGCTGTGCTGGCCGGTCGGCCAGGAGGCGAAGGCCGATTCGGCGGGCGTCGCGGTGGCCGGCGCGTACACCTCGTACCAGCCGGATCCGCGGGTGCTCGACGTGCCGGGCCGGCCGCCGATCGTCCACACCACCCCGGTGCCGGCGGACCTGGAACGCCTGGTCGCCGACGTCCACCGCGCCCGCGCGGCGGCCGACCACGTGGTCGTGTCGATGCACTGGGGACTGCCGGGCGACGAGCTCACCGAGTACCAGATCGTCTACGCCCACGCGATCATCGACGCGGGCGCCGACCTCGTGGTGGGCCACGGGCCGCACAGCATCCAGGCCGTCGAGGTCTACCGCGGCCGCCCGATCCTCTACAGCCTCGGCAACCTCGTGTTCGACTGGCCCGCGATGCGCGGCCGCCACGTCGACGGGCTGCTCGCCGGGTGCCTGCTCGGCGACCGGCCGCGGCTCGAGCTGATCCCCGTGCGCCGCGGCGAGGACAACGAGTGCGTGCCGTTGGCCGGCGAAGCGGCGGCGCAGGTGCTGCGGCACGTGGCCGAACTGTCGGCGCGCCGGTCCACAAAGGTGGCCGTGGGAACCGGGATCGGCACCGTCGAAGGATTTCTCGCGCCGAAGCGCTGAGGGCGTTTCCCCAGGGTCGTCACCCGGACGGCCTATCTGCCTTAAATGCAGGTCAAGCTTTGGCGCGGTCGGTTTGCGGCGGAGGTACCTTTACTCGCGAGCCCACGAGAATGTGGCCCAGACCACTTCCCGGGAGCTCACGGGTCGCACACCGCGGGGGGAGGCGACACGATCACATGGGGGTTGATCGTGTTCGGCTCGCGCGGTTTCGCGCCCCGCTGGGGTACGCCGCGGACGCGGGATCTTCCGTTTCTCCCGCGACCGCGGCGTCCGCGAAAAGTTTGCCCCGGGGGTTCGTGGGCGGTGCGGCTCGGCGGCTTGGCGGCCGCACCGCTCACGAACGGGCCTTGCCGATGAGCGTCTTCGCTCCGGCCACCGCCGCGCGTCCGGCGCCCTTCGCGCTGGCCGCGAGGAACGTCGTCCAGTCGAAGTAGTCGCGCCACAGCACGATCCGGCCGTTCTCGATCTCGAAGGTGCCGCACACCCAGAACTCCACCGCGAACGAGCCGCGGCGCAGCACATCGGTGCGTTCGGTGAGCACGACGTTGCCGTCGGCGGCGATGTGGTGCGTGCGCGCTTCGAACCCGGTACCGAACCGGGTCAGCATGCGCAGCTGCTTCTCCACGGCCGCGAGGCCGTGGGCGGCCGGGAGCGGCACGTTCTGGTAGGTGATGTCGACTGCGACGTGGTTCAGCGCCCGCTCGACGTCCATGTCCTCGAGAGCCTGCAGGAACGCGGTGACCACGGCCTTGGGTTCGCTCATACGACCAGGTTAAGCCCCGAACGGCCGGTCGCCCACGATGGCGACGCGTTCGGCCACCCGGTTGTGGGGGTGGTAGTCGTTCACGGCGTAGTGCTGGGTGGCGCGGTTGTCCCAGAACGCCACGGCGTCACGGGTCCAGCGGAAGCGCACCTGGTACTCGGGCATGTGGGCCTGGAGGAAGAGGTAGCGGAGCAGGCGGTCGCTCTCCGGTTTGCCGAGGCCGACGACGTGGGTGGTGAAGGCCTGGTTCACGAACAGCGTCCGCCGGCCCGTCTCGGGGTGGACCCGGACGATCGGGTGCTCGACGGGCGGGAAGCGGTTCCGGTGGGCGGCCAGCAGGTCCGGGTCGGTGAAGCGTTCGAAGCCGGGCACGAAATCGTGGACGGCGGTGAGTCCGTCTATGCGTTCGCGCACGTCGGCGGGCAGGTTGTCGTAGGCAGCGGCCATGTCGGCCCACATCGTGTCGCCGCCGACCGGCGGGACCTCCACCAGCCGGAGGACGGAGCCGAGCGCGGGTGCGGGGCGCCAGGTGACGTCGGTGTGCCAGATGTTCTCGTAGCCCGGCATGCCCGCGGTGCGGGTGAAGCGGACGACTTCGTTGTTGTCGCCTTGCGGGATGAAGGGGTTGGTTTCCAACGCTCCCCAGTGGGAAGCGAACACGCACTGTTGTTCCGACGTCATTTTCTGTTCGCGGAAGAACAGCACCTTCCACTCCAGCAACGCGCGGTTCAGCTCTTCGCGAACCTGGGGGGTCAATGACGCTCCGAGGCCGACACCCTCGATTTCGGCCCCGATCACCCGGCCGAGAGGACGGAGGGTGAACAGTTCGTAGGGGCGTTCTTCGACGCCTTCGGGTAGCCGGCGCAGCACGCGCGGGCCTTCGAGGATGCCGTCGGCGGGGGTGGCCGACGACCGCAGGAAGTCGATCGACATCAAGCCCTTCGGGTGGGCGAATCGGCTTGGTTGAGCGAAGTTCGGCCGATCGGAGTGACTTGCCGCGTCGACCGGAGCGCGGCTGTGCCTGCGCCGGGAAGGCGGCCGGGTCGGCTGCGCGGGCGGGTGGCTGGCATGGGCGCGATGGTCGTCAGCGCTGCCGAGCGGGGTCAAGGCTCTTCACGATGTGGAACAGTCCTACGCCCGGCCGAGTGACCACACAGGACGTGATGAGGTTAGATCTCCCCCTACAGGGTGACGAGGTGGGGGCCTGGCCACCTTGAACTGGTTTGTTCCGGGAAGGGGAGGTCGCCATGGCGAGCTCGACGAGTGAGCGGCTGCGCGCCGCGGCCGACGCGCTGGACAAGGCTGCGGCCGATGCCGACCAGGCGGCCGGCCGTTTCGCCGAGGCGCGCCTGGAGTCCACGCCGTTCGGCATCTCCGCGCCGGCGCGCGAGCTGGCCTCGCGCTGGGAGGCCGCGCTGGCCGCCCGCGACGTCGACGCCCGCGTGCTGGGCGACGCGACGTCCGACCTCGCCGGCCGGCTGCGCATGGCGGCGGGCGGGCACGCGGAGAAGATCCGCCCCGCGGTGGCGACGGCGCTGTTCACCTGATGCCCTTCCTGCACCCGGCCCTGGAGAAAGCCGCCGCGACCCTCGAGCCGCTGCGGAAGGCGGGCGCGCGCCTCGGCGCCCCGGACCCCGTGGCCGCGCTGCAGCAGATCGACTGCTCACCCCCCGCCATCCGCGAGTCGGCCCGCACCCTGTCGACCGGCCGCGATGTCCTGGTCACCGCCCGCCTCGCCTTCGAAAGCGGCGCCCACCGCGCGGAACGGCGCTGGGGCGGCGAGCCCGCCGCCCTGTTCCGCACTCGCGCCGACGAGCTCGACGTGCACTACCGGCAGGCCGCCGAAGCCGCCGCCCGCACGGCCGCCGTCGGGCTGGACTTGGCCGATCTGCTCGACCGGCTCGCGGCGGAGACGGCCGCTCAGGTCACTTGCGTCGCGGGGTCAGCCGCGACGTCCGCGGTGGCGGTACTGGCGGGGGACCGCTCGACAGAGGCGGTGCAACCGGTGATCGAGGCGTGCGCGGCGGTCGTGCGGGCCGTGGAAACCGGGGTGTCGACGATCATGGAGACGATCTCGTTCCTGGAGCCGTTCGGCACACCCGTTCTGCCGTTCGACTGAGTCCCCGGCTTCCGCCCGCGTCCGCCGGCAAATCGGTACGCCGCAACCGAACGCCCGCCGACCGGCTGCGCTGACGGCAGCTCGACCTGAGCACAACTACCGGATTTGTCTTTCAACGACGGCCATCCGCCACAGTGACCAACCCGCGGCAGGTGACCACCACCGGGGGTCCGGGGGCAACGCCCTCCGGGCGGGGCCTGGGGGTTGCACCCCCAGAAACACAGCGAGCGAGCTACCTCGACGCTTTCCGTCGACATAGCTCGCCCACTCGCGAGCGGTGGCGGTGGGATTTGAACCCACGGACGGGATTAACCGTCACACGATTTCGAGTTCCGATCCGGGCTGTTCAGCTCCGTTTAACGAGCACCAATCCCCTGGTCACGTGCGACACCGGCAACTGCGGCGGCAGCTCGAACCGACTCGAACTGAGACCAGAACTGAGACCACGGCTCCAGGAGGGCACTGCGCTGCCTTTAAGAGCGCAAGAGCGTAAGGGCGCAAGAGTGGAGAGGTATAGGCGGCTGCGCCCTTGCTTTTGCGCCCTTACCGTTTGTGCTGGTCACGGGCTTTCGGTCCAAGAGCGCAGGGCAAGGGCGCAGGGCGCTCCCCCTCTCCCGGTTGCGCCCTTGCGCCCTTGTGCCCTTGTGCCCTCAGCCAGGGAACGCAAGGGCGCAACAGCCCGAGGGTGGAGAGGTAGGGCGGTTGCGCCTTGCTCGTGCACTCTTGCCGTTACAAGGCCCTGGCCAGCACAAACCACAGGTCAGCCAGCCTCTTCAAGAACTAGCTCGCCATGCTCCAGGTAGAGCGTCGTACCGGTCACGTGCGCCTGGTACGCGCGGTTCAGTCTGCGAGCGAGACGCGGAATCAGGTAGTCGGACAGCTTGTCGATCGGGACCCACTCCCAGTGGTCGAGTTCGACACCGTCAAGGACTATGGCACTCTCATCGGCACCAAGATCGCCACACCCGAAGACATAAAGGATCTTGTCGCCTTCCGACTCACTGGGAGCCCAGTCATGCACGAGCAGCCGCCGAGCTGCTCGATCTAGGCCGATCTCCTCGCGCAGCTCCCGTGCGCAGGCCGCCGCCGGCGACTCACGCCGATCGACGTAGCCGCCTGGGATATCCCAGCGGTTCCCGTACGTCTTCCGGACCAGCAGAACGCGGTTTCCGTCTACGAACAACGCCCCGGCGGCAATCCGGGGCGTTGCGAACTTGTCCGTTGGGTCGTCTGTCACACGGGTCAGCCTACGACGTGCATCCGCGTGGCGAGCTGGTGCAGCTCGAAGCCCGGCTTCCCGTGAGCGTTGCGAACCCACGTGATGACCAGCTGCCTGCTCAGGTAGTGATGCCTGACCTGGTCGGGCGCCATCCGCTCCGCGTTCAGCACCGTAGCAACCGCGGCATCGTGGCGGCCGGAGACGTGGAAGGCGCGGGCAACGTCCAGCATGTGCCGCACTCGCCGTTCAACCGGCAACGCTGCCGTGTCCAACTCTGGGCCAATATCGAGCGCGACTTGCACGTCCCCGAGTTCCATCGCCGTGTTCACGCGATGAATCGCGACGTTCGTTGGCCCAAATGCCGTCCAGAGGTGATTTCCGTCAACGCCAAGACGTCGGGCGGCCTCATCAGCCTCAGCCAAGTACCCGCGCGTCGCTGCCCTATCTTCAGAGCGCGCAGCCGCCATTGACCCGACCAAAAGCAGCGTTCCGTAAGCCGAAATTACGTCGCCGTCGCCGTCATTTAGGTGTGGCTGCAAGTACGCGGCGGTCGCCTCTGTGAGAGACATTGCCGGTTGGTGGTGACCGGTCGACAAAAGTGCGAAGGCCACCGACCGGAAAAGTGATCCGGTAATTGCGTAGCTCTCCGACTGCTGGGCGGCTGCCAGGCCGCGCTCAGCCGCCATCCACGCAAGGTCAGCCTCGCCGATCTTCGTAAGCACCGACGCCGCGGCCTGGTAGCTCAAGGCCAGCAACTCGTGAGCACGCAGGCGATCGTCCCCGTCGTACTGGCGCGCGGCGAGCAGTGCGTCCGCGAGCAGAAGCGGTGCCCGACCAGCGGCGTACGCGAAGCGCGACCCTTGATATGCATCGAAGACCGAGCGCAGCTCGCGGGCGAGTTCGTCGAGTGCCGGCGGTTCCGCGTCCGACTTCGGAGCGGTCAGGATTGGCGTGAGCTGGCTGTAGTCCATGAGGGCTGCCCGGAGCGCTGGCACCGTCGCCGTGCCGCTGTCTGGGGTCCAGTCCAGCAAGGTCGGCTCGCCGATGAGGTCCCCGAGCGCGACGTCTAGCGCATCCGCGAGGCTGCGGATCACGGACAGACGGTCCAGCTCGATCCGATTGTTCTCCGCCTTGCCCAGCCAGTCGCTCGTACGGCCAACCAGTCCGGCAAGCGCCTCTTGCGACATGCCACGACGGCGCCGGTACCACGCGACGCGTTCTCCGATGGTCAGGTTCTCGCTGATTCCTCGCATGTCCCCACCCTCTCGCGCAGCTGCGCCAGCTACCCGGAAAGTTCTTCCGGGTAGGCCCCGGAACGTTTTTCCGGGTTCATGCACCCTGTCGGGCCGAAGCTACTTCCATGAGACGCCAGCGACACCAGCGCACTGGAACCGACCATGCGGCACCGTCGGCAATTCTGGCCACGGGCAACCTATGCGAAAACTCGCCGGAACGTCAGTCAGGGCGCAAGCCCAAGCTTGCGCTCGACCGCGAGGAGCCGCCTCTCAAGGTCCGCAAGGTCCACGCTGTTCGGTGCACCACCGGGCGAGGTCTCCGCCACGGGCACCGCGGCCCCGGACGCGCGCACAAAGGTGCCCTGCCCTTGTCGCGTGACGATCAGCTGCTCGTCCTGCAAGAGCGTGTAGGCACGCTTCACCGTCCCCACCGACACACCGAACTCGTCAGCGATTGCCTGGTGCGGCGGAAACTTATCCCCCTGCCGGTAGGTCTCCGCCCGGAGCGCCTCCCGAAGTCGGCCGGCCACTTGCAGGTAGGGCGCTCGGGAGTCAGCCGGATCGAGTTTGTCCATGTCAGACAGGGTACGCGACTTAGTCAACTACTCCGTCCAGGTGACAACAGTCGAGAACTATTGGCGACGTTGTCTACGTTGGCTAACGTCTCTGGTGTCGCAGAGAGCGCACACAACGCAAGCGGCCCCGGCGGTGCTGGAACACCGGCCGGGGCCTACATCGAAACCTTGGGAGCCACGATGCAGGTCGAGGATAACGGCATCTACCGCGTGAAGTTCGTCGCTGGGCTGCTGGACGTGCACCGCTCGACGGTCTACCGGGCTATCGAGTCCGGCCAGCTGGAAGTGCTGCGGGTCGGCACGGGCAAGGGCGCGCTGCGCATCAAGGGGTTCTCGCTCAACAACTGGATCGCCGCCTGCTCCGAGGGCGGCGCGACCCCGGCCGCCGACAACGCGACGGGCGACAACGCGGCGGAGGTGGCCTGAATCATGGCGACGACGACGCACATGGGACACGCGCTGATGGCTGGTGTGGCGACGGAGTTCATCCCGACCCACCGGCAGGACAACGACACCCGGGTTGTGATGAACCTCGGGCTGGTCGTACCGGTCTCGGTCGAAGACCTGGTCGCGGTGCTGTGGGCGGCCACCAAGGGCGAGGGCCGCGACGACGTGGCCGCCGCGCTCGCGGACACCGCCTACATCCGGGGCGCCATGGCCGAGATGCTGTTCGGGATCGGCGGCGACGGCATGGAAGCTGCGCGCATCGAGCTGGACGCGGCCAAGCCGGGCAGCTGGGACACCGAACGCGCCGAGATGATCCGCCCGGTCGTGGCCGAGCTGGTCGCCGCGCACGCCGCCGCCCGTCGTACCCGCACGGCGCGGCAGGTCCCGCACCCGCGCACCTCCGGCGAGGTGACCCAGTGACCACCGGGTTCGCCACCTACGACCACGGCCACCGCCTCGCACCCGCCGAACCCGCCACCGCCCTGGACGGCACGGCAGTGGAGCGGCTGGGAATGTGGCCAGCCGACGCGCCCGCCCCATGGGTGCTCACCGTCGACGAGGTCGCGCTCGCCATCGCGCACAGCGGCGAGGAGATCGGCCGCTACGGCCTGCTCACCAACGAAGCCGCCGACGCGACCGTGCGCGGCGTCCGGATCTGCGGGCGCGGCCAGCTGGCCTGCGCCGCCCAGCGACTGCGCGAGGGCAACGAGCTCGACGCGTTCCCCGCCGATGCCCACCCGTACCGCTGCCAGGTCGCCGCGCAGGAACTATGCCGCAAGGCCCACCGCGACCGCCCGCCCCTGTAGCACCCGGCCGGCCACCGGGCCGTCGCCGACCACCTTTCCCTGTTCCTGTCCCGGGCATCCCTGTGCCCTCACCCCCGCGCCCCGTTGGAGGCAACCCGATGGCATCCGCACCCCGCGACCCCTACCGCCGGACCGGGCACACCCCGCCCGCCCAACTGCCCGCCGCGCGGGGCGGGCTGTGCGAGGACCTGTCGCTGATCATCACCGACGGGACCCGCTTCTACGTGCCCGTGTTCGACGTCGACCCCGCCACCGGCCGCGCCGAATTCCTCGGCATCGCCCTCTACGAACCGACCGACCTCGACGGCCGCGCCGCCCTCGCCGAGACCGTCGCCAAGGCCCGCCGCGACGGGACCGACATCGTCCCGGTCCCGGTCCCGCTCCGTGCTCCCGGTCCGGGTCCGGGGCCGGTTCCCCAGCCCCGGACCGGGGCCTGAGTCCGATGGACCCGGACCCGTCCGGACCGGGTCAAACAGGCCCGGGACCAGCACGAGTACACCCACGGTCCGCCCGGACCGGACCGAGTCCGGCACGACCACCGCAAGGGAGTTCGCCAGTGACCCACCCCGCGACCAACGGGCGCACCCTGTGGCCCGTGAACGGACCCGTCACCGGGGTTCACGAATTGGACCCCGAGCCGTTCCCAGACCCGGTTGAGGACCCGTACGAGACCGCGCCGGTCGCCATGCGGCACGTGGTACTCACCCCCGCGTCGGACATCGACCCGGAACCGACGTACTGGCTGTGGGACGACCGCATCCCCCAAGGCATGATCACCGTCGGCCCCGGTCGGGAAGGGATCGGCAAGTCCCTGTTCTGCGCGTGGCTGGCCGCCCGGGTCACCCTCGGCGAGCTACCTGGCGTGCACTTCGGGCACCCGAAAAGCGTCATCTACGCGGCGACCGAGGACAGCTGGGAACACACCCTGGCCGGGCGGTTGCTGGTCGCCGGGGCGGACATGGCCCGGGTGTACCGGGTCGAGGTCGAACAGCCCAATGGTGCGTCCGTGCCGCTGTCACTGCCTGGCGACTGCCAGCGCATGGCCACCGCGATCACCGGGGCCGACGTGGCGTTGCTCGTGGTCGATCCGCTCATCTCCGCGATCGACCTGTCGATCAACGTCAACCAGGATCGCGACCTGCGCCGGGCGCTGGAACCCCTGGCTCGGCTCGCCGCCGACACCGGGTGCGCGGTGTTCGGCCTGGCCCACTTCAACAAGGCCAGCGGGCTCGACCCGATGAGCCGGATCATGGGCGGCCGCGCGTTCGGGGCCGTGGCCCGCGCGGGCATCGCCTTCGCCCGCGACACCATCGCCGACGACGGCTCGTGCGTGATCTCCCAGATCAAGAACAACGTCGGCCCGACCGCCTTGCCCTCCCTGCGTTACCTCGTGGAACCGGTCGAGGTCGCCACCGCCAAAGGCCCCGCCACCTGGGGACGGCTGGTCATGGTCGGCGAGACCGACACCCACGTCCGGCAGCTGATGGACGAGACGCCCCCGACCAAGGAGGAAACCAGCCACCGCAAGGACCGCGACCAGGCCCGGGATTGGCTGCTGGAGCTGCTCGACCAGCGCGGCGAACCCGTCCCCGGCCACCACGGCAAGGGCTTGCTCTCGGCCGAGATCTACGCCGAGGGCGCCGAAGTCGGCCCGTGGAGCGAAGACCAGCTCAAGAACGCCAAGAAGAACACCCCCATCGAGGCCCGCAGGGTCAGCGGCGCCTGGTACTGGCTGCTGCCCGGCCCGGCACCGGAAGAGGAGCGCAAGGGCGCAAGGGCGCAACCGGGAGAGGGGGAGCGCCCTGCGCCCTTGCCCTGCGCTCTTCCACCGAAAGGCCGTGACCAGCACAAACGGTAAGAGCGCAAAGCAAGAGCGCAACCGCCTATACCTCTCCACTCTTGCGCCCTTGCGCTCTTACGCCCTTACCAACTCACCACCGCGAAGGAGACAGCCCGCCACCGCCGGGTGAGCTCGCACGGCCTGCGACGCACAGCCCGAAAACCGGGGTCCAGCGGCCCCGCCAGGACCCGACTCACTCGCCTCACCCAGCTCACCCCGACTCACTTTCCGCAGGTCAGACACCACAAACGCCCGACTCACCCCGGAGTGCGTCAACTCACCCGCCCACCCGCGAACTCACCCCGAAACTCACCCACCAACTCACCCAGACTCACCCGCGAAAGAGGCCGTCATGACCGCCACCCGTGTGCTGGAGCGCTACGGCACCCTCGCCCTGGTCCGCTTCACCAGCCTGCTTCTGGTCTTCACCGGCCTGCACCTGGCCCGGCTCCCGTTCCTCGCCGTCGCCCGCGTCCTCGGCTGGGCCATGACCGTCCTCGACACCGAACTGTCCACCCCGCCCGCGCCGCGCACCGCCCGACACCACTGGGGCGACCGGTGGGGCGAGGCGATCCCCAGCACCCGCCGCCGACGCCGACGGGCGAGCGCCGGCCACCGCCCGGATTACGGACCCGCGCACCACCCGACATCCCGGAATCCGGGGGTCGGCTGGCCTGATCCGGTGATGCCGTAACCCGCCACCGGCCGGGGGAACCAGCAGGGGAACCGGCCCGCACGGAGAAGCATTCGCTTCTCCTGGCTCCCCTCCCTGGCTCCCCAAGCCGACCAGCGCGAACCCGCCCGGAGGGGAGAAAGGGGAGCGGGGGAACGACCCGACCGCAGCCGTCCGGGAGGCCAGGAAACCGGGCCGACACCACCCTGTCGCCGCTTCCCCTCCGTAGGGAACGGCGAGGGAATCGCCGAGGGAGCCGCCAGCAGGCGAGGGAATTTTCCCTCCACGCCTCCCTAACCCATTCCCTAAGCCTGACCAGCGAAAACACTCCCGGAAGGGAACAAGGGAGCGAGGGAATCGGAGGGAATCGCCCCTCCACAACCCCGGAAAACGGCCCTGCCGACCACCTCGCCCCGATTCCCTCCCTACCCCGCCGCCACTCCACAACGGCCCGAAACTCAGAAGGAGGCTCCGCCCATGTCTCACGCGTCGGCCACCGCCCGCCTCACCGACCGCAGCGCCGCCCGGCTGCACCAGCTGGCCGGCCACGCCATCGCCCGCATTGACGGCATCGTCGCCCGGCTCGACCACACCGCCGAACGCCTCGCCGCCAGTGGCTCCCTCATCGGGCCGCCAGTGGATCGCGGCGCGCGCGGTGGATTCCCACTGCCCACCCACTCCACCCGATCCACTGGGCACGACCAGGCCGAACCCGCCGCCAGTGGCTCAGTGGACACCCGCCAGAGACAGCGCTGAAACCCCGCCCAACGGGCCACCAGCCGAGCAGGCCACGGCCCACTCACTGAGCCACCCCCCACCTGCCAGCACTCCCGACCCAGCCACCTCACCAAGGCTGGCAGGAGGGGGGGCAGCCCACCGGCGAATGAGTCCGCCCGCCCGCCGCGCACACGACGAAAACCGGCCCCCACAGCCACGCCAGCCAGGCCAGCTCATCCGCCTCATTCAGCTCATTCCAGCTCATTTTCCCTGGTCAAGACCCGAAATGAGGAACTCATCCGCCGAATGAGGCAACTCATTCGCCCACAGCCGAACTCATCCCGACCTCATCCACCAACTCATCCGCCCCGCCGACCCGGAAACCCCCGACCGGCCACACCCGGAAGGACCCGACCATGACCGCGCACCTGACCCACGTCCCGGACCGCACCTCCGCCGACGCCTACACACTCCTCTCCGTCGAAGCCGCCGCCCAACGACTCAGCATCGGCCGCACCACCATGTACGGCCTGATCAAGACCGGCCAGATCGCCAGCATCCGCATCGGCCACCTACGACGAGTGCCAGCCACCGCCATCACCGACTACATCAACCAGCTCACCGCCGCTCAGGCGGCCTGACCGAAAGGGCCTTACATGCCAAGGAAAAAGCGCTCCGAGGGTGAGCGTGCAGCAAACGGCGAAAGCACCATCTACCTGGGCAGCGATGGCCGCTGGCACGGCCGCGTAACGATGGGCATCGGCGACGACGGGAAGCCGGATCGCCGTCACGTGTCGCGAAAAGACGAAGACGCAGTAAAGGACGCCGTAAAGGAACTCGAAAAGCAGCGCGACAACGGAACAGCACGAAAGCCCGGAAAGGGTTGGACTGTCGAGACTTGGCTGACGCACTGGGTCGAGAACATCGCGGCACCGTCCGTGCGGACGACGACGATGGTTGGTTACCGCGCGTCGGTATACAAGCACCTGATCCCGAAAGTCGGTGCCCACAAGCTGCACAAGCTGCAACCGGAGCATTTGGAAGCCGCGTACCGGAAAATGATGCAAGGTGGACTCAAAGCGTCCACCGCGCATCTCGCTCACCGCACCGTTCGGGCGGCACTGAACGAGGCCGTTCGACGACGGCACATCGTCATCAACCCGGCCCGGATCGCGAAGGCACCTCGTGTCGAAGAGGAGGAAATCATCCCGTTTACGCGGGACGAGGCAAAGCAGCTGATCCGGGCAGCGGCCGAGATCCGGAATGGCACACGGTTCGTCGTCGCACTCGCGCTCGGGCTCCGCCGCGGTGAAGCCCTTGGCCTCAAATGGGAGGACATTTCCCTGTCCTGGAAGCACGGATGCCCGAAAGGCAACACGTGCCGCCAGACGCTCCAGGCCAATGAGTGCCCGAACAGGCGAGGCGCCGGGACAATGAGGATCCGCCGTTCCATCGGCCAGCACAACTGGCAGCACGGCTGTACGACCGAGAAACCGTGCGGGCACCAATTCGGCGCGTTCTGCCCGAAGCGCTGGGGCGGTGGGCTCGTGGTCGGCGAGGTGAAGTCGCGCGCCGGTCGGCGCACGATCGGCATTCCGCACCAGCTCGCCGAACAGCTCGACGCGCACCGCGAAGGGCAGGAGGTCGAGCGCGAGCAAGCGGGAGACCTGTGGGAGGGCGGTGACTGGGTGTTCGCCACACCCATCGGCCGGCCGACTCATCCGACGCCGGATAACCGATCTTGGAAAGCCTTGCTCGCACACGCTGGCGTCCGGGACGGACGGCTGCACGATCTCCGCCACACGGCGGCCACCGTGCTGCTTGAGCTCAAGGTGCCACTGCCCGCCGTGATGGAGCTGATGGGCTGGTCAAACGCGGCCGTGGCGAAGCGGTACATGCACGTCACGAGCGAGTTCACGGCCGCGATCGCGGACCAGGTAGGCAACCACGTCTGGGCCGTTGACGATGAGGGAGAGGAGGACGACGAGGACGGCCCGGACGGCGTCCCTGTGCCCGCGTAGCGGGTACAACTGAGACCAGAACTGAGACCACACAGCAGAACGCCCGGCGACCCTGTGAGGGTTGCCGGGCGTTCTGGCTGGTAAGAGCGGTGGCGGTGGGATTTGAACCCACGGACGGGATTAACCGTCACACGATTTCGAGTCGTGCTCCTTCGGCCGCTCGGACACGCCACCGCCGAGAACAATACCGGAGGCCGAAGGCACGACGTCGGCGGGGTGGCGGCGGGTGGCGAAGTACGTCTCGAGCAGCTCGGCGCACTCCGCGGCCAGCACACCGCCGTGGACTTCGGGGCGGTGGTTGAGCCGGCGGTCGCGCACGACGTCCCACAGGGAGGACACGGCGCCGGTCTTGGGCTCCCACGCGCCGAACACCAGGCGGGCCACGCGGGCGAGCACGAGGGCGCCCGCGCACATCGTGCATGGTTCCAACGTCACGGCGAGCGTGCAGCCCTCCAGGCGCCACCCGTCGCCGTGGACGCGGGCGGCCGCGCGCAGGGCGAGGATCTCCGCGTGGGCGGTGGGGTCGCCGAGCTCGACGCGGGCGTTGCGGGCCGCGGCGAGAGGCCTTCCGTCAGGGCCGAACACCACGGCGCCGATGGGCACATCGGCGCCTGGACCGCGCGCGGCTTCGAGCGCCGCCTGCACGGCTTCGGTGTCGGCCGGGCGTCTCAGAGCTCGTCCAGAAGTTTCGAGAACTCGGCCGCGAAGCCGCAGCGCTGAGCGACCATCTGGAGCTGCTCGTCGGGGTAGAGATCCACCTCTCCGACGATAACTTCAAGCTCGCCGCCCGGCAGTCCGAGATCGGTGAGGATGTCGAGGTCGCCTTCGGGCCAGACGGCGTCGTCGTCCTCGTCGGGAGGGTCGACGCGCAGGACGTCGAGCACGTCCGCGGCGATGTCGTAGTCGAGCGCCGCCGCGGCGTCCGACAGCAACAGCGACGGCCCCCGCGGGCTCGGCCGCACGATCACGAAGAACTCGTCGTCCACCGCCAGGAGCCCGAACGCCGCGCCGGTCGAGCGGAGTTTCCCCAGCTCGGTGATCGCCGCGTCGAGCTCCGTGAGCGCCGCGGGATCGAGCGCACTGCACCGCCACCGACCGTCTTCTCGGACCACTGCCATCGCGAAGCCCGTGACCGGCTCTTGCACCGCCATGCGCACACCGTATTCCGCCACCGATGCGAGCGCACGCACGGTGCACCCGAAGCGTCCGTGGTGCCACTATCGAGCCATGACCGGACCCACCGACCTGCCGACTCTCCCGGACACCCGCCTCGACGGGCTGCTCGACGCCGCGCGGGAGCTGCAGGACCGCACCGTCGCGTTGCGCCGCGCTCTGCACCGCCGGCCGGAGCAGGGGCTCCAGCTGCCCCAGACGCAGGAAGCCATCCGTTCGGCCCTGGCCGACCTGCCGCTTTCCGTGACCGAAGGCCGCTCCACGACGTCGCTCACCGCCGTGCTGCGCGGCGCGCGCCCGGGCCCGGCCGTGCTGCTGCGCGGGGACATGGACGCGTTGCCGCTGCACGAGGACACCGGCCTCGAGTTCTCGTCCGAGGTCGACGACTCCATGCACGCCTGCGGGCACGACACCCACGTCGCCATGCTCGCCTCCGCCGCCCGCCTGCTGGCCTCGCGCGTCGACTCCTTGGCCGGCTCCGTGGTCTTCATGTTCCAGCCCGGCGAGGAAGGCCACCACGGCGCGCGTTTCATGATCCACGAGGGCGTGCTCGACGCCGCCGGCCCGCGCGTCTCACAGGCCTTCGGCCTCCACATGATGGCCAACACGCCCACCGGCCTCCTCCAGGTCCGCGGCGGCGCGATGATGGCGTCCGCCGACACCTTCCGCGTCGACGTCACCGGCCGCGGCGGCCACGGGTCCGCCCCGCAGGAAGCCATCGACCCCGTCCCCGCGGCGGCCGCGATGGTCGGCGCCCTGCAGACGATGGTCACCCGCCGCATCGGCGTCTTCGACCCCGCCGTGATCTCCGTGACCCGCATCGAGGCCGGCACGACCACGAACATCATCCCCGAGACGGCCGTGCTCGAAGGGACCATCCGCACCCTGTCGGAAGCCACGCGCGCCGTGGTCCGGACCGAGCTGCCCCGCGTCTGCGAGTCCATCGGGGCGGCCCACGGCTGCCGCGTCCTGGCCGACATCGAGCCGGGCTACCCGCCGACCGTGAACGACGCCGCGGTGGCCGCCGAGGTGCTGGCCCTTGGCGCGACGGTGCTCGGCGAGGAGAACGTCCAGGAGATCCCGCACCCGATCATGGGGGCGGAGGACTTTTCGTATGTACTGCAACGGGTTCCGGGGGCGTTCGCGTTCCTCGGGGCCTGCCCGCCGGGGCTTTCGCCCTCGGACGCTCCCGCGAATCACTCGAACCGGGTGATCTTCGACGAGGCCGCGATGCCGGCTGGGGTGGCGATGTATGCGGCGTTCGCGTTGAACGCTTTGCGGGGCTGACGCCTCACGAGGGGGCCATTCGCTGGGCGAACGGTCCCCTCGTGCCGGTTCATGTGCGCGAACGGTCCAGTCGCGCAGTCGCGCAGTCACGCCGGCGCGAGGGGACCACTCGCGGCGTCGAGACTGGCACGAAGCGACCACTCGCTCCGCTGCTGTGGCACGAGAGGTCCCCTCGCCCGCGCTCGGTGCGCCGCGACCGGACCGCTCGCACTCAATCGACGGCACGAACGGTCCCGTCGCGTCTCAGCCAGCGCACGAGTGGTCCAGTCGCACCCACAGGTTGGGCACGAAAGGTCCCCTCGCGGCGCAACCCGCGCGCGAAAGGTCCAGTCACGCCGCCGAGCGCGCGAGAGGTCCAGTCATGCGCGAGCGCCGCGCGAGGGGACCCTTCGCCCAGCGAACGGTCCCCTCGCGCAGCCAGATCAAGCCGTCCTGCTCGGCTGCCCGTTCTCCAGGTGCCCGGCGAACCGCCGATGCCACTCCGGGTGCCCGACGAGCGACAGCTGCACGTCGTACCAGCCGGAATGGTCGGTCAGCGCATCAACGGAAAGCGTGTGCGAACCGTGCGCACCCACCACAAAGCCGGGGCGCCCCTTCACCGTCAACGTCGCCGGCCGAGACGTGGAATTCGTCACCTTTACCTGGAAAACCGGGTGCGCGGCCGAACCCGAAATGGAAGCCGTGACCTCCACCCCCGAAGTCGACGAATCCCCTGACGCCTCCACCACAAATCCATTAGGTCCGTGAACCGCGATGTCATAAGAACCGGAAAACGCAATCTTCCCAGCAGCAGAACCACCACCGGAAACGTCGAACCGCTGCGAAACCCCACCGGCGTGATAAGCGTAAGAAGCCAACTGCAAACCAGCCGCCCCGTGGTTCGACGCCTGCAAAGCCAGCGACCCCGCACCCACCGAAACAAAAGCCACCGGCTGGTAAGGCAACGCCCGCGCCGGAGCCGTACCGCGCTCCTGTTCCGGCATTGCCTGCTGCCCTGTCAGCGGGGGCGCCGGCTTGGGCAGCTTCGTCTGCGTCCGGTCCGCTTCGGCACGCAACGCCGTCGCGTCCGGCAGCGTGGGGATGGAAACATCCCGACGCGAAAAGTCGAAGCAGCTGGTCAGGTCACCGCAGATCTCGCGGCGCCACGCCGAGATGTTGGGCTCGCGCACACCCGTCCACGTCTCCAGGAACCGCAGCACGGACGTGTGGTCGAAGACCTGCGAGTTCACGAACCCGCCGCGGCTCCACGGCGAGATCACTGTCATCGGCACGCGCGGGCCGAGGCCGATCGGCGCCAGTGCGCCCGTCCCGACGCCGCCGGGGCCCGACGGCTGGTTCACCGGCAGCAGTTCGCCCGGCGTCCCGGCCGGAGCGCACGGCGGCACGACGTGGTCGAAGAACCCGTCGTTCTCGTCGTAGTTGATCAGGACCACAGTGGACTCCCACAGCTTCGGGTTGTCCCACAACGCCTTCAGCACGCGCTGCGTGTATGCCGCGCCGTCGACCGGCCGCGCGGCCGGGTGTTCGCAGTACGCGTACGGCGCCACCACCCACGAAACCACCGGCAGCGTGCCCGCCTTGCAGTCCGCCACGAACTGCTGCAGCACGTGGTCGACGTTCTTGCCCTGCCCCGAATCCGCCTTCCACTGTGTGCGCAGGCTGGCCCGCTCGGCGAGCTGGCGCTTCTTCGGGTCCGCCGACGCCAGCGCGTCATGGTACTGCTGGAACAACCACAGTGGATTGTCGCCGTAGTCGCCGACGTACCCGTCCGCGCCGTCGCCGACCTCGTCGTTCGCGTAGACCTGCCAGGAGATCCCGGCGGCCTGCAGGCGCTCGGGGTAGGTCGTCCAGCGGTAGACGGGCTTGTAGTCGTCCGGGTTCCACGTCGCGGGGCCGCCGAGCGCGCCGTCCGGGTCGATCATGCCCGTCCAGTGGTAGAGGCGGTTGGGCGTAGTCGGGCCCTGCAGCGAGCAGAAGTAGTTGTCGCACAGGGTGAACGCGCTCGCGAGCGCCCGGTGGAACGGCAGGTCGTCGCGGTTGAAGTAGCTCATGGTCATCTCGGTCTTCGCCGGGACCCACGCGTCGTAGGCGCCGTTGGCCCACGCCTGGTGCGTGGTGGCCCAGTCGTGCGCGAGGTCGCCGAGGTCCTGGCCGTCGACGAGCGCGGTGTCGACGTGGAACGGCAGCAGGTGGCCGCCGTCGGTGCGCTTCGCGTCGGGCTGGCGGAACACGTCACGCACCGCCGCGGTGTCGCCGAAGCCGCGGACGCCGGCCGCCGTGCCGTAGTAGTGGTCGAACGACCGGTTCTCCTGCATGAGCACCACGACGTGCTCGACGTCGTCGAGGCTGCCGCGCCGCCGGGGGCCCGCGGCCGCCTCAGCGAACGCGCCGCCGAGACCCGCCGCCGCGCCTGCCATGCCGGCCGCCGCCGCGCCGCCGAGAACCGAGCGACGGCTCAGCCGCCCTTCCGCCTGCCCCATCCGTACCTCCTCGTCCGGAATGTGCGTGACGGAGATCCACATCACGCGCGGCAAGCAGCCTTCCCCAGGTCACGGCACACGACAAGCAGCCGAATGTGAACCGCGGCTGAACACGGTGGCAATTACACAACAGTGTTGATTTAATATCGGACATGACGACCGAAACCGAGCTCATGCAGGAGCTCCTCGAGCAGGAGAGCCGGCTGGTGTTCCCCCGGTTCGACAACGAGACCGCCCTCGCACTCGGCCAGCACCTGCTCGCCGCGGCGCGCGAACGCGCCCTACCCGTCACGATCTCCGTGCGCAGAAACGGACAGCGGTTGTTCCACGCCGCACTCCCGGGAACATCGGCCGACAACGACGCCTGGATCGACCGCAAGAGCCGCGTCGTCGACCGCTACGGGCACAGCTCGTTCCTCGTGGGCACGCAGTTCCGTGCGAAGGGCAGCAGCTTCGAGGCCGACTCGCGCCTCAACCCCGACCTGTACGCGGCCCACGGTGGCGTGTTCCCGGTGCTGGTCAAGGACGTCGGGCCGGTCGGCACGGTCGGCGTCTCGGGCCTGCCGCAGGCCGACGACCACGCGTTCGTGGTCGAGCAACTCGCCGCGTTCCTCGCCGACTGAAAAACCCGGCACAAAAACTGGTAGCCCGCGCACAAGAAGTTGTCGATTCGGCGCATCCCTCGTTCGACGGTTCACCACAGACCCGACGAACGAGGGAGACGACCGATGGGCAAGCTAATCGTCACGGCGTTCCTGACCCTGGACGGCGTGGTGCGCGGACCGGGTCACGTCGACGCGCAGATGGGCGCGGCCCTGGCCCGCTGGCAGCGCCGTGCGTCGGCGTTCCTGCAGGTCAAGAACATCGCCGACTACTGCCCGAGCACCGGTGACCTGCCGAGGCACGTCGTCTCCGGCAACCTCGCCGCCGAGATCCGCCGATTGAAGGCCCGCTACGACGGCGAGCTGCAGCTCCACGCCAGCGGCAGCCTCGTGGCCGAGCTCGACGACCTCGTCGACGAGTACCGGCTGCTCGTCTTCCCCGTCGTCCTCGGCGAAGGCCACCCGCTGTTCCCCGCCGGCGCGCACCCACTCGCACTGCGCCCGCTGTCGACGAGCGCGACGAGCACCGGCGTCGTGATCCAGGAGTACGCGGCCGCGGGCGCGCCGACCTTCGGGTCGATGGCATGACCACGCTCACCGCCACCACGTTCGTCTCCCTCGACGGAGTGGTGCAGGGCCCGGGCACGCCCACCGAGGACCCGCGCGGCGGCTTCGACCTCGGCGGCTGGCTCACGCCGTACTACGACGCGGTGATGGCCGAGTACACCGCCGACTGGTTCTCGCGTGCCGACGCGTTCCTACTCGGGCGCCGCACGTACGAGATCTTCGCGGGCTACTGGCCCTCCGTCGGCGGCTCCGACCCGGTGGCGGGACCGCTCAATACGTTGCCGAAGTACGTCGCTTCGCGCACGCTCACGCGTTCGTCGTGGCAGGGCACGGCGTTCCTGCGCGACGACGTCGTGCGGGCCGTGACCGAGCTCAAGGCCGAGCCCGGGCGGGAGCTGCAGGTGCACGGCAGCGGCGATCTGCTCCAGACGCTGATGGCCGCCGGCCTGGTCGACGAGCACCGCGTGTGGGTGTTCCCCGTGGTGTTGGGAAAGGGACAACGGCTGTTCCGGCCGGGAACACCGCGCCGCGCACTCGAGCTCATCGAACACCGCACGACCGGCAAGGGCGTCTCCGTGCAGGTCTACCGGACCGCCCGACCCGAAGATCAGGACGCTTGACCCACCACCCCGTGCTACCCTCTGCGCCGTCACATCATATATCAGATCGGACACACCAGTGGCGTTCGAAGTGCAGAAACGGCGGTTGGCGGGCGTCGTCGCGATCCCCGTGACGCCGTTCAACGGGAGTGGCGGGGTCGAGGCGGAGACGTACGGCCGGCTCGTCGAGCGGCTGGTGACAAACGGCGTCGAGGTGGTCACGCCCAACGGCAACACCGGCGAGTTCTACGCGCTCGACGAGCACGAGACCCGGCTGTGCCTCGAGGTCGCCGTGAAGGCGGCGCGGGAGGCGAGCGTGCTGGCCGGCGTCGGGCACGACGTGCGCACGGCCGTCAAGGCGGCCCGGCACGCGCGCGACACCGGTGCCGACCTGGTGATGATCCACCAGCCGGTGCACCCGTACGTCTCACGCGAGGGCTGGGTCGAGTACCACCGCGCGATCGCGTCGGCCGTGCCGGAGGTGGGCGTGGTGCTGTACGTGCGCAACCCCGATATCGGCGGCGAAGAGCTCGCGCGCCTCGCCGACGCCGCGCCGAATGTGATCGGTGTGAAGTACGCGGTGTCAGATCCCGTGCGTTTTGCAACAGTTTCGCGTGACGCCGGCCTCGAACGGTTCGTGTGGATCGCAGGGCTGGCCGAACTTTCGGCGCCGGGTTATTTCGCCGTGGGCGCGCAGGGGTTCACGTCGGGGCTGGTGAACGTCGCGCCGCGCATCTCGCTCGATCTGTTCGCCCGGCTGCGCGAGCGCGATTTCGCCGGTGCCATGCGGCTGTGGGAACTGATCCGGCCGTTCGAACAGCTGCGCGCGGCCGAACACAACGCCAACAACGTGAGCGTCGTCAAGGACGCGTTGTCACAACTCGGCCTCTGCCGGCCCGACGTGCGCCCGCCGAGCCGGCTGCTGACCGCGGCCGAGCGCGAGCGGATTTTCAGCCTGCTGTCGTCGTGGGGACTTTCGTAAGGTTTCTCGACAGCTGTGGGCAATTGCCTTCGCAAGCCAAGGGTGAGAGGGTGGGTACAGGCTGCGGTGCCACCGCGGCCAGGCCCCAGCGCCCTTCTCCCGGACTGGACCCGGACCCGTCGTGGCCGGAAACCGTCGCTGGACAAGCGATTCGCCTGAACCAGAGCGGTGCTGGCATGACTTCGTCCTCAACTTTCGACGCCACAGAACCGTCCACCGGAAGCGATTTTGCCGAACTTTCCCGGCTGATCAAGGCGGCCGGCCTGCTCAAGCGCCGCCGTGCCGCCTACGGAGTCCGCATCGGCCTCAACCTCGCTGCCTTCGCGGGCGGCTGGGTGGCGTTCGCGTTCCTCGGCGACTCCTGGTGGCAGCTTTTCCTCGCTGCCTTCTTCGCGATGATGTTCGCGCAGCTGGCCTTCATCGGCCACGACGCCGGCCACAAGCAGATCTTCTCCAGCCGCAAGGCCAACGACGCCACCGGACTCGTCCACGGTGGACTCACCGGGCTCAGCTACGGCTGGTGGATCGCCACCCACAACCGCCACCACGCCAACCCGAACCACGAGGACGAGGACCCGGACGTCGACATCGCCGCGCTCGCGTTCTCGCGTGCGCAGAGCCACGAAAAGCGCGGTTTCCTGCGCTGGGTGGCGAAGTACCAGGCGTTCTTGTTCTTCCCGCTGCTGCTGCTCGAAGGCCTCAATCTGCACGTGTCGAGCGTTCGCGCCGTGTGGGCCGGTGACATGCGCCGGCACAAGCTCGAGTCGGTGTTGCTGATCGGGCACCTGGTGGCGTACCTGGCCGCGGTGTTCATCGTGTTGTCACCGCTGACGGGCCTGGTGTTCATCGTCGTACACCAGTTCCTGTGGGGTTTGTACATGGGATGTTCGTTCGCTCCCAACCACAAGGGCATGGAAATGCTCACGACGGGCCACAAGCTCGACTTCCTGCGCAAGCAGGTGCTGACGTCGCGCAACATCCGCGGCGGCGTCGTCGTCGACTTCGCCCTCGGCGGCCTCAACTACCAGATCGAGCACCACCTCTTCCCGAGCATGGCTCGCGGGAACCTGAAGCACGCGCAGGTGATCGTGCGCGAGTTCTGCGCCCGCCACGGGATTTCCTACGCCCAGTGCGGCTGGGCGCGCTCCTACGGCTACGTGCTCGAACACCTCCACTCCGTCGGCGCCCCACTGCGCGAGCGCGCGCCGGAGCCGGCCACGTCATGACTTCCGCCGAACACGAGACCCCGGCGGAAGTCCGGCCCGAGACGTCCTGCCCCAGCTGCCCGCACCCGCTCGAGGAGCACGACGTGATCGCCCGCAGGTACTGCGCGGCGACCGCGGCGGGCCACTCCGCCGAGCGCGGCTGCGTGTGCGGCGCCGCGAAAAAAGCCCAGCACCGAGGACGCTGACCAGCGTCAGTCGAGTGGCAGCGTTTGCGGGAAGTCGAACAGCTCGAACACCACCGGGGCGAATGTTGTCACTTCAGCGACATTCCCTCGTGCGATTCGCAACACGTTGAGCCCGAAGGCCCGGAAGGCACCGTCGAGCCGGAGGTAGGTCGCGAGCGCCGGGAGGCCGTTGGCCCGCGTTGCCAGCACGTGGAACGCCACGGCGTCCGGGCCGCGCAACGCGGGCGCCCAGCCTTCGAGCACAGTCTCTCGGCCCGCGTACCAAGTCGGCTCCGCGCCGACGTGCCCGCCGGCGCCCGGGGCGTGACTGCAGCGGACGTCTTCGCGCAACAACGAAGCGAACGCCTCTTCGTCGTGATCCACCAACGCCGCCATGTACCGCGCCACCACAGCGCGTTCCTCGTCGCTGCCCTCGGACGACCACTCCGTCCGCCGCTGCGGCAGGTGCTCCTTCAGCGACGCCCGCCCCTGCAGCACGGCGGTGTTGATCGACGCCGGCGTCGTCTCGAGCGCCGCCGCCGTCTCGCGGGCCGACCAGCCGAGCACGTCGCGCAGCACCACCGCCGCACGGCGGCGTGGGGACAGGTGCTGGATCGCCGCGAGGAAAGCCAGCTCCACCGTCTCGCGCGCGACCACCTCGCCGAGCACGTCGTCGGGCACCGGCTGCAGCCATGGCACCGCGACGTCCGGCCGCGGCGCCAGATCGGAACCGCCGGCCGTCGGCAAGTCCAGCACCGGCAGCTCACGCGGGTGTGCGGTGAGGTGATCCAGGCACGCGTGCGTCGCGATGCGATACAGCCACGCGCGCAGGCCGGCGCGGCCGTCGTAGGTGCCGCGGCCGCGCCACGCGCGCAGCAGCGTCTCCTGCACCAGGTCCTCGGCCTCGTCGAAGGAACCGAGCAGCCGGTAGCAGTGCACCCGCAGCTCGTGGCGGTGCGTCTCGGTTTCGGTCGCGAAGTCCGTCATCTCTTCAACCATGTCCCATGAGACGGGACGCGGCGGGAGAAATCGACTCTTCGCAGGTCAAACGGAATGTGGCCGAAGTTACTCGCGCGTTAAAAGCGTGTCAGCGCGGCCGGGCGGAGCGTCAGGGTGGTGTTCACGGCTGGGGCGAATCGAACACCACCGCAGTGTGCTGACGGTGTCCGAATTCGCACATCGTCCGGAGGTCACCGTGACACTCAGCGAGCTCCTCCCCAGCCTCGGTTGTGAGGCCGCCGACCATCTCGAGCCGGGGCTCTGGCCGCGCAGCACCTGCCTCGGCGAAGGCGGTGAGCTGATCTTCGCGGGTGCTCCGGTGAGCCACCTGGCCAACCGGTTCGGGACCCCGGCGTACCTCATCGACGAGGCCCAAGTGCGCGACACCGCGCGCGCCTACCGCCGTGCCCTGCCGGAGGCTGAGGTGGCCTTCGCGAGCAAGGCGCTGTGTACGCGAGCCGTGGTGCGCTGGATGGCGGAGGAAGGCCTCTCGCTGGACACGTGTTCGGCGGGCGAGCTCGCCGTCGCGCGGTCCGTCGGCTTCCCCGCCGAGCGGATCCTGTTGCACGGCAACGCGAAAACCCCCGAAGACCTCAAGGCCGCGCTGGAGTACGGCGTGCGCCGCATCGTGCTCGACTCGCTCGACGAGATCGAGCAGCTCGGCGCACTGGCCCACGGCGCGCAGCAGGTCATGATCCGCGTGACGCCCGGCGTCTCCGGCGACACCCACGCGGCGATCACCACCGGCACCGAAGGGCAGAAGTTCGGCTTCTCGCTGCGCCCGGACGTCCGCGACAACGTGGACCGCGCCGTCGCCGCCGTGCTCGCGCAGCCCGGGCTCAGGCTGGTCGGGCTGCACTGCCACATCGGCTCGCAGGTCGCGCGCGTCGACCGGTACGAGGAGGCGGCGCGACGCATGGTGGAGGTGCTGGTGCGCGTGCGCGACCAGTACGGCGTCACCCTGGGCGAGCTGGACCTCGGCGGCGGCCACGCCGTGCCCTACCTCGACCGCGAGGCGTCGTTCGATCTCGACGGCTACGCGCGTCGGCTCCGGGTCGCGCTGGCCTATGAATGCTCGTCGCACGACTTTCCCTTGCCCCGCTTGACGATCGAGCCCGGCCGCGCGATCGTCGGCCCCGCCGGGATCACGGTGTACCGGGTGTGCGCGGTGAAGCGCGGCAGCCGGACGTTCGTCGCCGTCGACGGCGGCATGAGCGACAACGCGCGCCCCGCCCTGTACGGCGCCCGCTACACCGCGCGACTCGTCGGGCGGCGCACGAAGGCCGCGCGCACGCCGATGACCGTGGTCGGCCGCCACTGCGAGTCGGGTGACGTGCTGGCCGACGACGTCTGCCTGCCCGACGACGTGCACGCCGGCGACCTGCTGGCCGTGCCGTGCACCGGCGCGTACCACCACTCGCTGGCTTCGAACTACAACCTCGTGGGCCGCCCGCCGCTCATCGGCGTGCGCGACGGCTTCGCGAAGCTGCTCGTGCCCCGCGAAACCGAGGAGGACCTGCTGCGGCGCTGCTGAAGCGAGCCGGTTGCTGACCTCAGCCCCAGGTCAGCAACCGGTAGTGCAGCCCCGTCGACGATTCCTGCCACTCGCCGGTGGAGTCCGGCGCCCGCCCGACCTCGGGCGCGTACGTGTCGCCCTCGAAGTGCTCCTGGATCTCCGTGACCACGATCCGGTCTGCGAACGGCAGCGCCGCCCGGTACACGGCCTCGCCGCCCATCACCCACACGTCCCCGGACACCGCGGCGAACGCCTGCGCCAATTCGGGAAACGTCTCGACGCCTTCCTGCGGCGTGCGCGAAAGTACGAGGTTGCGCCGGCCGGGCAACGGCCGGAACCTCGGCGGCAGTGACTCCCAGGTCCGGCGGCCCATCAGCACAGTCGCGCCCGAGGTCAGCTCGCGAAAGTGCTTGAGGTCCTCCGGCAGGCGCCACGGCAGCGCGCCGTCACGGCCGATGACACCGTTGGACGACTGCGCCCATTCGACCCCGATCACACCGCCACCGGCGCCTTGATGCCGGGGTGGGGGTCGTAACCGTCGACCGAGATGTGCTCGTAGGTGTAGTCGAACAGGCTGTCGGCCGGCTTCAGGCTCAGCGTCGGGAACGGCCGCGCGTCGCGTGCGAGCTGCGTGCGGACCTGGTCGACGTGGTTGTCGTAGACGTGGCAGTCTCCGCCGGTCCACACGAAGTCGCCGACGCGCAGGCCCACCTGCTCGGCGATCATGTGGGTGAGCAGGGCGTAGCTGGCGATGTTGAACGGCACGCCGAGAAAAAGGTCCGCGCTGCGCTGGTAAAGCTGGCAGGACAGCTCGCCGTCGGCGACGTAGAACTGGAAGAACGCGTGGCACGGCGGCAGCGCCATGCGCGGGATGTCGGCGACGTTCCACGCGGACACGATCATGCGCCGCGAGTCGGGGTTCTCGTGCAGCGTCTTGAGCACTTCGCTGATCTGGTCGACGTGCGCGCCGTCCGGGGTCGGCCACGAGCGCCATTGGACGCCGTAGACCGGACCGAGGTCGCCCTCGGGGGAGGCCCACTCGTCCCAGATCGTGACGCCGTTGTCCTGCAGCCAGCGGACGTTGGAGTCGCCGCGCAGGAACCACAGCAGCTCGTAGGCGATCGAGCGGAAGTGGACCTTCTTCGTGGTGACCAGCGGGAAGCCGTCGGCCAGCCGGTAGCGCAGCTGGTGCCCGAAGATCGACCGCGTGCCGGTGCCGGTGCGGTCCTGCTTGCGGGCGCCCGTGTCGAGCACGTGGCGGAGCAGGTCTTCGTACTGTGTGTCCGGCATGCCCACCAGCCTAAATCAGACCTCGATGGCTTCGCCGTCACGCGCCACCGACCCGCGGGGCAGGCGTCGGCCGGCAAAGAACTCGCGGCACACGCGGTGCACGGCGAACATCAGCGGGAACCCGATCAGGATCGACACGACCCCGATCACCGCGACGCCGCCGATGCCGAACACCGTGGTCTCCCCCGCGTCCGGCTTCGCGTATTCGATGACCGCGAGCACCAGCACGGCCAGGAAGAACACCGCGCCGACGAACGGCAACACCCCGCGCAGGAAGAAGTGGCGCAGGCTGGCCAGCAGGGTCTCGCGGAACACCCAGACGCACGCGAGGGCCGTCATCGTGTACTCGATCGCGATGGTCAGGCCGACGGCGTCGACCGAGTCCGAGAGCACGTTGTCGCTCCACACCGCGAGCAGCACGTAGAGCACGAGCGAGACGAGGCCGAACGCCCAGGTGGAGACCGAAGGCGTCTGATACTTCGGGTGCACGCGGCCGAAGACCTTGGGCAGCGCGCCGTGGCTCGCCATCGACAGCGTGGTGCGCGCGGCGGGCATGATCGTCGCCTGGCTGGTGGCGGCGCCGCTGGTGAGCACGGAGACGATGAGCAGTAGGCCCATCACCTTGCCGAGCCCGGAGCCGCCGAACACCGCGCCGCCGAGGCCGGCCAGCACGTCGTCGGAGTTGGCCTCGTTGCCCAGGCCGATGCCGCTCTCCCCGACGCCGGCGAACGCGAGCGCGGCGACCGTGACGAGCAGGTAGTTGAGCACGAGCAGCACCGTCGAGAGCACGGCGGCGCGGCCGGGCGCGCGGCGCGGATCGGCCGACTCCTCGTTGACCGACAGCGAGCTTTCCCAGCCCCAGTAGATGAACACGGCCAACAGCACCGCCGACACGGCCGTGCCGAGCCCGACCCCGTTGGGCCACAGCCAGCTCCACTGCGGGTGGCTTGCCTGCGGACCAGCGCTGCCCTCGTAGACGCGGACGAGGGCGACGACGGAGAAGACGATGAGCACGGCGAGCTCGATGCCCAGCAGGATCCACTGGGCGCGTGCGGACACCTCGATGCCGCGGTAGCACAGGTAGCAGAGCGCGAGCAGCCACGCGCAGCCGATGGCGGTGGTCACGGCGCGGTTGTCCGCGAGGCTGTCCGCGCCCAGCAGGAGCAGCGTGTAGCGGCCGGTGAGCGCCGACTGGCTGCTCATGACCAGCAGCTGCGCGACGGTGACCACCCAGCCCGTCATCCAGCCCGCGCGGCTGCCGAACGCGCGCGTCGCCCAGGTGAAGTTGGTGCCGCAGTCGGGTTCGGCGGTGTTGAGCTCGCGGAACGCGACGGCCACGAAGAGGACGGGGATGAACGACAGGAGGATGAACGCGGCGGCCTTGAAGCCGGCGCCCGCGAGCACGATGAAGCCGAGCGTCGCGGCGATCGAGTACGCCGGGGCCGTCGACGACATCCCGATGACCATCGCCGACACCATGCCCAGAGCCCCTGTCCGGAGTCCTTTGGCCGGCACGGCCGGGGCGGGGTGTGCGCCGAGTGCGACGGCTTCGGGCATGACCGGTCCTCCTTACGCGGGGGGTGGGATTTTGGTCAGACCCTCCAGGCCTTCGTTAGGCCTTCCGGGTCTTTCTCGTTCTTTCGGGGCCCTTCTGGGCCGTTCACAGCCGCCAGACGGTACCGGGTAGGCGCTCGAGCCCGGCACTCCGTGTGCGCCGTTGCACATCCGCACGCCGAAAACATCACCTCGGCGGCGCCTTGACCGCTGATTTCGGCGTCGTCGTCGGCCCGGCCGGGGAATCACGTAAATCCCGAAACAAACTCCTGTTCGGGCGCGAGGACAGATACGCTGCGCGCCTAAGGAATCACATGCCGAAACACAGGGAGGGACGGCATGGGTGACGGAAACCATACGAAGGTCGAGGAGCAACGCCCGCCGAAGGCGTTGGACGGCACAGACAGAACCTTGATCGCCCTACTCCAGAACGACGGCCGCGCCTCGTTCACCGCACTGGCCAAAGCAGTCGGACTCTCCGAGGGCGCCGTGCGCCAGCGGGTCCAACGCCTGCTGCGCGACGACATGATGCAGATCGTCGCCGTGACGGCCCCCGAAAACGTCGACTTGACCCGCCAGGCCATGATCGGCATCACTGTAAGCGGCGACCCGCGCGAGGTCGCCAACCGCCTGTCGGACCTCTCCGACGTCCACCAGGTGGTCCTCTGCGCCGGCCGCTTCGACCTCCTGGCGTCCCTTCTCTGCCGCGACGACGAGCACCTGCTGGCCGTCCTGGGAGACCACGTGCGCCCCATCCCCGGGGTGACCTCCACGGAGCTGTTCGTGTACCTGAAGCTGGCCAAGCAGAACTACGCGTGGGGCAACCTGACTGTGTGAGGTTTTGCGCCGCGTTTCTCGGATGAGGCCGGGTCCCCGCCTCAGTTCCGAGCTTTTTGCCGCTGTGACTGGGTGTTTGAGGTGGGCTTCCGGCTCCGGCCTCTTGCCCCCAGCGCTTCCCCGCTCACGACACACCCCCCGCCCCCCAGACAGGGTTCCGGCAAAGTCGTCGTCGGGTTCGCACCGACCCGATGCGCGCGCTGCGGCGGGCATGCATGGCGTTGAGGTCGCGTTGGTGCGATGGGTCCCTCTCGCGCTCGCAGGTTGTGCGAGCGGTCCTGTCGCGGCGGGATCACTCTCGAGCTGTTCCGGCCTCCCGCTGTAGCCCCGCGCCGGCGGTCCCCGCAGAGCCCGGCGCCCGCAAGGTCTCGCCGTGCCGCCCCGCCGGCACCGGAGCCCCAACGGGCACGGCTCGTCGGCCGGTCAGCCCTGCCGGTCGCGCTCCGGCCGCGGCGGATTGGCAGGGATCGGATCGTCCTTGGGGAGGCGCAGCGGGACGACGAACCACAACAAGCCGAACAGCAGGACCGTGAAGCCGCCCGCGGCGATGAGAGCGGCGGTACCGTAGACGACGCTCGCGATGAGGGCGACCGTCAGCGTGACCGCCCCGGCGAGGCAGCCGAAGCCGACCAGCACGACGCGGTTGCCGACGCGCAGGATCTCGTCGCGGCGACCCGTGCGGAACAGCAGCCGATGCCACGCCGCGGGCGCGGTGAGCAGCGCCGTCGCGGCGACCGCCAGCAGCACCGCGACCATGTGCAGCATCTTCTCGAGCCCACTGGCCGCCTGGAACCGGTCGGTGAACACGACCGCCAGCAGGAACCCGAACAGGATCTGCACCCCGGCCTGCGCGACGCGCAGCTCCTGAAGCAGCTCGCCGACGTTGCGCTGCAGCTTCTGGTTGCGCGTCTCCCCGGTGTGCTCCATGTCGCGGTTGTCGATGACCTCGTCGGCCTCCACCGGCGGTGCACCGTCGGTGGTCGCACCGAGGCCGGCCCCACGGCGGAATTCGGCTCCTGCGGGGTCTGCCGAGGACGGGTTGGCTCGGCGCTGCTCGTCGGGATCAGTCATCGGATGGGCTCCAGGGTTGGCTTCCTGCCGAAACACTAAGCCCGACCGCCAGGCCCCGCCCTCCCCGCGAACCTGGCCGACCGGCCTGTGCAGGATTCACCCGACGCTGCCCACGACGGGGGAACTGCTCACACGTTCGGGTGGCGCCCGTGGCGTCGCAGTCCGCGCGCTGGCTAGAGAGTGACCATGCGAATCGCTCCCACACTCCTTTCCACTGCTCTCGTCGCCGGCTTGGCCGGCCTCTCCGGCGCCACCGCCGAAGCGGCAACCCCGGTGCACTTCACCTCCACGCACGGCACCTTCACCGGGTACGCCCCCGGCGCCCACGCCGTGACCTATCGCACCGACCTCGTCCCGGGCGGCGCGCAGGCCCACGTGTTCGGCACGTCCGCACGGGCCACCGGCACCACCACCGTGCTCGTGGTCACCGGCCTGCTGCCGAACCACCAGTACGGCGCCCACGCCCACGCGAACGCGTGCGGCCCCACCGGCGACGACGCCGGCCCGCACTTCCAGCACACGCCGGACCCGGTGAAGCCATCGCTCGACCCCGCCTACGCGAACCCGCGCAACGAGATCTGGCTCGACTTCACTACCGACCGTTCCGGCACGGGTCACGCAAAGTCCACTGTGGACTGGAAGTTCGGCTCACGACGCGCGCACTCCGTGGTGATCCACGAAACCCACACGCACACCGACCCCGGTCACGCCGGTACCGCGGGCGCCCGGCTGGCCTGCCTGGACGTCGGGTTCTGACCTAGAACCCCCAAGAGCGCTCCGAGACGATGCGGACGCGCACCGAGAACGACGCGTCGAACGCGGCCGCGTCGGCGTATCCGACGCCGGCGTAGGACGGCTCGTACTTGTCGAGGTAGCCCGGCGCTTCGGAGGGTTTGCCCTCGTCGACGTGGGCGCGGCCGTTGACGACGAGGATGCTTCCACCGTTTTCATCGCTGTTGAGATGGAAGCTCACCTCCGGGCTGCCGGCGATGTGGCGGAGCTTGGCGGTATCGGGCTGGCTGAACACCAGGATGTCGTCGCCGTCGAGGACGAACCACACCGGGCGTGGTGCGGGGCGTCCCTTCGGCGTGATGGTGGTCAGCCAGCCCACGGGCTCGCCGGCGCGCTTGATCAGGTTCGGGTCGGGTGTGTACGGCATCTTCGATCTCCCCTCGGAAGTGGTGAGATCAAGAGAACCACAACCCACCGACAGTTTCCGCTAGCGCGAGGCGACCATCCGCGCATATCGGCTCCCTGCAAGCAAAAGAACGAGACCGGCGCCGAGAAATGCACCCACTCGGGCGAGCCCGTCGAGCGCCGCGAGGTCGAACAGCACCAGCTTCGCGACCGCGGCGGCGACCAACACCAGACCCACCACGCGAAGCGCGACGACAGCGATACCGCGCAGAAGCAGGACGAAGGCGGCGACCGTCCAGGAAACGGTGATCAACGCGTGGCCCAGCAGGAAACCGGATCGGCCGGGAACCGCCAGGAGTGCCGCGCACAGGACCAGGCCGGCTGCACCGTAGAGGGCTGCGAGTCCGCCGGGAAGCCACGGCAAAAGCTTGCTGGGCTTGAGGATTTCGAGACGCACAGCCGCCCAGGTCAACGCGATCGCGGCACCCAGCATGAGCGCGGCCGCGGCGAGTGCGGCGAGCAGGTCGGCGGTCGTGTGCGGACGCGGGACGACGAGCAGCGCCGGCGTCACGTCCACGACGATCGCGACAAGCCCGCCGATCACCGCGAAAGCCAGCGAACCCCCTAGTGCGAAACGGTTCCTCGTGTAGCGAGCGGCGAACGCGAGCGCCACGGCTTCGCCCAGCAACACCGCACTCCCGTCGAATTCCGTGACAGTGGCCTGCAAAGCGGCAACCAGACCGGCGACACCTGCGACGGTCCCGGCTTGGCCACGCACGAGCGGCCATGTCGCGACAAGGACAACCGCCAGCGCACCCGCCAACAGCGCGGCCTGCGTCTTCGGAAGCACCACCGCGGCGGCCAACACGGGCAGTGGCGCGACGGCGAGTACGGCCAGCAAAGTCGGATCGTTTTCCTTGCGGCGCAACATGATCAGCGAAATCGCAGCGCTCACGAAGCCGGCGGCCACCGCGACGCCGGTGTTCTGCGTGTGCAGCGCGGTGCCGATCAGCGACGCTGTCAAGGGCGGAATTGCCGAAGTGAGCGAAAGGGACCACCACGACCGTCGCAACTGGACGGGCACCGTCGCGATCTGGATTATGAGCAAGAAGGTCACGAGTTCCGGCGTGAAGCCCTGGGTGATCACGGGTGCGCACACGCCGCACGCGACAACAACGGAACTGGCGAGCAGAGGGGAATCCCACATGACGGCGAGCAACAGCCCGCCCACCGCGGTCACGAGCCCGACGGCGAGGCCCGCGGGAATGGGCAGGAACTCGTACAGGGAGGTGGCGGCTATCGCGTCGAGGTAAAGCGTCGCGATCCCCGTCGCGGCAAGGGCGAACGCACCGGTGCGCGCGGCCGGCTTGCGATGCAGCCACGCCCCCGCGCCGACGAGCGCCGCACCGAACACGGCCCCCACGAGCACCCGCGGCAACGGCCCCAGCCACCCACGCTGCACCGCGAGCACCAGCAGCAGCACGACACCCAGCAACGTCACGGCCCCACCGACCCACGCGAGCAACCGCGACCCGGCGCCCTCCTTGCCGAGCCGCTCGCTCAGCGTGGGCGACGGGATGTAGGGCGGGAGGGGGTTGGTCTGGGGGTAGGGCTGCTGCGCGTACGGCTGGGGTGCGGGCGGCATCGGGTAGGCGTAAGGGCCTGGGTAGGGCTGGTAGGCGGGGCCGTACGGCGCGTACGGCTGAGAGCCGGCCTGGGGGTGCGTTGACTGCGGGCCTACCTGGGACGGCTGGTGTGGTCCGGCTTGGTAGGTCGGCGGCGGAGCTGCCTGGGGTGACTGGTCTGGTCCGGCTTGGTAGGTCGGCTGCGGAGCTGCCTGGGGTGACGCCGGGTGTGAGGCAGTCTGAGCCTGCGGCTGCTCGCCGCCGGGCTGCTGCGGACTGGGCTGCGCTTGTGCGGCCGGCTGCGGGGTGGCCTGCGCCTGCGCAGCGGCCGACGAAGGGTGCGCGTGTCCGGGCTGGCTTGGGTCCTGGACCTCCTGGACCGCAGCGGGCTGCCGCGTCTCGGTGGGCGTCACCGGCCGACCCGGCGGCACTAACGGCTGAGAGGTGGGCTTGACCAGCGGGTTGACCGACCCACCCTGCTGAGCCGGGTCCGCGGTCGACGTGCCGGGCGCCCCGGCGACGCGGAGTTCGGTGCCGACGGCGGCGATGTGCCGGCCGAGGTCGTCGAGGGCGTCGGCGAGGCGGTGCAGCGTGGCGGCGTCCGTGGTCATGCGGTCAGGGTCGGGGACGGGTGGTGGTGATCGGATCCGTAGCACTACTCAACCCCGGACACGGGACGGTTGCGATCACCCCGGCCAGTCTTCGCGACGAAGGCCCGGCGACGAGGAGCGGCGTGGACGATCAGCCGCTGAACGACCTCGCCGAGCTGGCCGAGGTGCTCCGACCGCACGAACCAGGCGCTGCGACGTTCCTCCGGACGCACCACGAACGGCTCGTGCACGCGAAGACCCCGCTCGAACGGCGGCGCGAGCTGAGGCCGTTGCTCGGGCTGTTCCGCGGCGCGGCGGGAAGCTCCAACGACCTCTCCTTCCACGACCACGGCGACCTTCTGCCCGAGAACGCACGCATGGAAGAACTGTGGGCCGCCGTCGCGCGGCAGGCTCGCGAGAAGCTGGACCACCGCTAAGGCGTGGCCAGCGGGCGCGCCTCACACCTGCTGCGAGGTTCCCGCGCAGGTCACCGTCCGCTCCCCGGATGGACGGGAGAGGCCCTGCGCTCCGTGGCTGAAGCGAAGTCGCCGCACCGGTCGCCCCGGTTGGCAGCCAAGTCCCGAACACAGGCCGCCACACTTCGCGGCCTACAGCGGTTCTGCGGGGCTATCCGCAGCCCTCCCGAGCGTTGGATAGCCCCGAGACCGGAGACCGGACCGTCAGCCGGCTTGAGCGATCACCTCGTCCATCGTCGCCATGATCGAGATGGTTTCGTCGAGCGGCATCAGTGGGCTTTCCAGAGCGCCGGCCGCGAGGAGGCGGGCGACCTCGTCGGCCTGGTGACGGAGGCCCCGGCCGGGGTCGGTGTGGGTGTGGCGGACGGGAGTGCCGCCGCGCGGGGTGACGGTGAAGGAGGCCGGAGCGTAAAAGGCGCCTTCGATGTCCAGGCGGGCGTCGGTGCCGACGATGGAGGCCGTGGTGGGTGAGGCGGCGCGGAGGGTGCAGTTGAGGACCGCGTGGGCGCCGCTGTCGTAGCCGAAGAGCATGGACGTCTGGGCGTCGACGCCGGTGAACGCCGGCGAGACGATCGAGGCCACGCGCGACGGCGTCCCGAGGATCATCGACGCGAACGAAACCGGGTAGACGCCCAGGTCGAGCAGCGCGCCGCCGCCGAGGGACGGGGCGAAGAGGCGGAAGCCGGCGTCCTCGGCGAACCACTGGCCGTGGTCGGCGGAGACGGTGACGATGTCGCCGAGCTCCGGGAGCAGGCTGCGGACGTGGTGGATGTGCGGCAGGAAGCGCGTCCACATCGCTTCCATCAGGAACAGTCCGCGTTCGCGGGCGAAGGAGACCAGCGAACGGGCCTCGTCGGCGTTCATGGTGAACGGCTTCTCCACCAGCACTGGTTTGCCGGCGGACAGCGCGAGCATGGCGTTGTCGTGGTGCATCGGGTGCGGGGTGGCGACGTAGACGACGTCGACGTCCGGGTCCTCCGCAAGCGCCTTGTAGCTGGCGTGGCGGGTGGGGATGCCGAGACGGTCTGCGAAAGCGCCGGCGCTCTCCTGGCTGCGTGAGCCGACGGCGGCGACCACGCCGGAATCGGTGAGCTTCAGGTCCTCCGCAAAGGCGCCGGCGATGCCGCCCGTACCCATGATTCCCCAGCGCAGCATGCGTCCTCCACGTTTTCGCCCGAAACTGTCGGACCCAACACATACCATCGACCCACCCGAACGGAGGAGGCGCCATGACCACACTCGCCAACCGCCCGAAGACCGGCCTGCTCGTGATCGATGTGCAGAACGGCGTGGTCGACCACGCCCACGAGCGTGACAAGGTCGTCGCCAACATCGGCGTGCTCGTCGACAAAGCCCGCGCCGCCGACGTGGACGTGGTGTGGGTGCAGCACAACAGCGACCACATGCGGCGTGACAGCGAGAAGTGGCAGTACGTGCCGGAGCTCGTCCGGCGGGACTCGGAAGCGTTGGTCCAGAAGACCTACCCCGACTCGTTCGAGGAAACCGACCTCGAGTCAGTGCTGGCCGAGCGCGGGATCGGGCGCCTGTTCGTCTCGGGGGCGCAGACGGACCAGTGCATCCGCTCGACCCTCCACGGCGCCATCGCGCGCGGCTACGACGCCACCCTCGTCGGCGACGCGCACACCACCGAAGACCTCTCGGAGTACGGCGCGCCGACACCCGACAAGGTCGTCGCACACACGAACCTGTACTGGAGTTACCACACGGCGCCCGGCCGGACGGCCGGCACGGTGGCCACCAAGGAGGTCGACTTCACAGCCTGACCTGCGCGAAGTCAGAACACCTCCGCTGCCGAGACCCTCGGCAGGCCGGCGAGTGCCGGCTCCTCGCCCTCGACCGCGGCCAGCACCGCCGCCGCGGCGAGGCCGGCTCGACGGCACAGTTCCACGGCCGCTTCCGCCACGCCCGTGCAGCCGGGGCGCGCCAGGATTGGGACGACGTGGCCGGGCCGGGTGAGGTCGGTCCACGTCGTGGTCGGGGCCGCAAGGGTGCGCGCGGTCAGGGCACGGTCGTGGGCGGAGATGCCGGTGGTGGTGCCGTCGGCGGCGTCCACGGAGACGGCGAACGGCGGGCAGTCGGTGTCGTCGGAGGGGAGCAGCGGGATGCGCAGGGCGCGCAGCCGCTCGCGCGGGAGGGCAACGCAGGCGAAACCGCTGGTGTAGCGGATGAGGAAGGCCATCGACGCGGTGGTCACCAGCTCGGCCGAGAGGACCAGGCAGTCGTCGAGCAGCACCGGTTCGCCGCGGCCCAGGGCCGCGAGCGCTCCGACGTCCAGATCGGCGGCGAGGCTCATCAGCCCAGGTAGTCCGTGATCGCGGCGAGGGTGTCGTCCGGGTACTCCAGGAGCATGGCGTGGCCTCCGCGAGGCAGGACCCGCAGCGAAGCGTTCGGCAGCAGCGAAGCCATTTCCACGGACTGCGACACAGGCGTCAGGACGTCTTCGGCGCCGGCCAGCACGAGGGTCGGGGTCAGAGCCGAAGGCAGGTCCGGGCGGGAGTCGTAGCCGCGCAGGCCCGCGGCTTGCGCTTCGAAGCCCTCCAGCGACGTCGGGTACGGGTCGTCCGCCGCCAGTTTCGCCTGGGCAGCAAGGGTTTCGTGGTCCGACAACACGCGGGCGGTGAAGGCCCAGGCCATGCCGATGACGCCGACGGCCAGCGGGTCCACGTCGGCTCGGCGGAGGGCGAGGCCGGCGTCGAGCCAGGCGTGCTGGATGGGGGTGTACGACGGGAAACCGTTGAGCAGCACGGCTTTCGACAGGATCGAACCGTGGTGGATCAGCATCGACTGCAGCACCGACGCGCCCAATGACCAGCCGACGGCGGCGACCGGACCGAGGTCCAGGAACTGCACCAGCGCGGCCGCGTCGTCGGCCAGCGTGTCCACCGCGTACGGACCCGGGGGCACCGCGCTGCGGCCGACGCCCCGGTTGTCGAAGGTGATCACGGTGAACCGGCGGCTCAGTTCGGGCACCGCGCCCGCCCACGCGCTCGAGTTGGCGCCGAGGCCGGCGATGAGCAGCAGCGGCGGGCCTTCGCCTGCGGTGTCGTAGTGGAGGGTCACGCCGTTCACGGTCGCTGTCGCCAAGGGGCACCGTCCTCTCGAAGACACGAGCATCCGGCCGCGCCGGGTCGCGCGACAACGGGAGGATGTACACGAGCCGCACATCGGACGTGGGTGAACGCACACGCACTGCGCCATCCAGCGGCTTTTGGTCGACGGGGCCTCACATCTGTGGTCAAGATGTCAACAGGCACCGAGGAGACGAGATGGACACCAACGGCGGTGTGACCACCACGGAACGGGACCTGGCCAGGCTGCTGCACTTGCTCGCCGACGAAACCGGCGCGACGGGCGAGTTCGACCGGCTCGGCGAGGACCTGGCGGGCGAGGGTGATGGGGAGCTCGTCGCCCTCACGCTGACCAGGGCCGCGCGCATCCGCGGGCTGCTCGCCGACCGCAAGCGCCGCGAGCGGGAGATGCAGGCGCTGCTCGACACGGCCAGTGACCTCGCCTCGGTGCGCGAGGTCGACGCCGCGCTCGACGCGATCGTCGCCCGCGCGCGACGGCTACTCGGCACGGACGCTGCGTACATGGCGCTCGTCGATCCGGAGACGGGCGACGCGTACATGCGCGTCACGCTCGGCACGATCACGCGGCCCATCGAATCGCTGCGGCAGCCGCCCGGGTATGGCGTCGGCGGCTGGGTCGCGCAGGAAGGCCGCCCGTTCGCCACCGCCAACTATCTGCGCGACGACCGGATCCGCCGCAAGCACTCCGTCGCGTCGGCCGTGGCGGAGGACGGGATCGTGAGCATCCTCGGCGTCCCGATGCGCGTGGGTGCGGAAGTGATCGGCGTTCTGTTCGGAGCCAACCGCGACGAGCGAACATTCGCACAATCCGAGATCGATCTGCTGGGCTCGCTGGCGGATCACGCTGCGATCGTGTTGGAAAACGCACGCCTTTTCGCAGCCACGAAGGCGACCGCCGAAGAGCTGACCGTCGCCAACGACCAGCTCGCCCGCCACAACAAAGCCCTCGAACAGGCAGCGACGGCCCACGAACAGCTGATGGCGATGGTTCTGCGCCGCGCCGACTTGGCCGAGCTGGTGGCCGCCGTCGCGGAGACACTTGACGGCGCGGTTCTGGCGGCCGAGCCCGACGGCACACCGCTGGCGAAGGCCGGTCCCGCGGAGTTGCTGGACCGGCTGCCGGACCTACCACCTGACGACCCCGGGCCCTCCCGCGCACAGGACGTACGACCAAGCGCGCGAAGGATGCCTTCGCTCACTACCCAACCCGACAGCACACCGGTGGTGGAGACCTGCGTACCGGAGCCGGCCGCCCAGTCGCCTGCCGAGCCGGGAACCGACCGAGGCCGCGAGCGGGACCGCAACGCGCGGAAGGGGACCGTACTCGCCGCGGAAGCCGATGGAATGCCCCTGGTGGAGGACGGCCTGGCGGATCCGGCTGAGCTGTCTGGGGAATCCGTAAGCGAGCTGGGCCGACGCCCGACCGGGTTCGCCGACGAGCCCGACCAGACCGGCGAGCCCGAGAAGGCGGGACTGCCTGAGCCTCAGCCCAACGAGGCCGATGAACCCGACAAGGCCGGGCCACCTGAGCGGGCGGCCGGCGAACCTGGGCCCGGGCGGGTGCGGGACTTGGGTCGGCGCGCCTGGACGGTGCCTGTACGGGCCGGCGGCGAGACGTTCGGACATCTGGTGTTCGCAGGGCGCGTGGAGCCGTTGGACACCGACAAGCGGATCCTCGAGCGGTCGGCGCAGACGGCGGCGCTGTTGTTGCTGGTCGAACGTCAGATGTCCGCCGCCGAACAGCAAGTGCGCGGGCAGGTGGTGGATGAGTTGCTTGCCGAACGTGAGCCGGATTGGGTGGCGTTGCGGAGGCGCGCGAAGGTGTCCGGCGCCATCGACTTTTCCGTGCGGCAGACGGTTCTCGTGTTGTCCGCGACAGGCACTACGAGGAGACGTCTGCTGAGGGCTGCCGCCGATTACGTGCGGGCGCACGGCGGTGTGGCGACCGAGCACGGTGGGCATGTCGTGTTGCTGGTCCCCTGCGCCGACGCGACGGCCGCCGTGAGAGCGGCAAGAAAGCACCTCGAGCGCGCGACCGGCGGCACCGTCACCGCGGGTGTGGCGGGACCCGCCGCGACCGCGCCCGTCGTGCGGAGCCTGCATCGGGAAGCCGAGCGTTGCCACCGGTTGCTCGTCGCGCTCGGGCGCGCGGGCACCGCCGCCAGCCTGGCGGACCTCGGGGTGCTCGGCCTGGTGCTCGACGGCGCCTCGCGCGAACACGTCCGCCGGCTCGTCGAGGACAGCGCCGGCCCGATCCTGGCCTACGACACCGAACACGGCTCCCTGCTCGCCGAAACCCTCGACGGCTACTTCGCCGCCGGCGAGAACCCGCGCGCCGCCGCGCGCCGGCTGCAGGTGCACGCCAACACCGTCTACCAGCGCCTCGACCGCGTCGACCAAGTGCTCGGGCATCGCCGTTGGCGCGAGCCCGCGGGCGCGCTCACGCTGCGCATCGCCCTGCAACTCCGGCGCGTAATCGACCAGATCCCGGTGGTGTCATGACAGCGGAAGCGCTCGCCAGGTCCACAGTAGACACTCCGGCCGAAGTCCTCGCCCACCTCACCTCCCTGCTCGCCGAAGAGGCGCCCGCCACTGATTTCGAAGCCGTCGAGGCGCACGTCCGGGCACTTCCCGAAGGCGACCGGAAGAACCTTTTGCGGCAAGCGATCGCCGACGCCCGCACCGTCCGCGGCATCCTCGCCCGCCGCGCGCAGCGCGAACGCGAAACCCAAGCCCTGTACGAAACCGCGCGCGACCTGACCTCGCTGCGAGACGTCGACGAGGTGCTCAGCGCCATCGTCGACCGCGTCCGCCGCCTGCTGGCCACCGACTCCACCTACATCGCCCTCATCGACGACGACACCGGCGACGCCTACATGCGCGTCACTTCCGGCACGGTCACGGCGCCGATCCGCTCGGTGCGCCAACGGCCCGGCTCAGGCGTCGGCGGCCGCGTGATCGCGACCGGACGTCCGTTCGCCACCACCAATTACCTCACCGACCCACGCATCCGCCGAGAGACTCAGGTGGCGAGCGCCGTCGGGGAAGACGGTGTGGTGAGCATCGCCGGTGTGCCGATGAAACTCGGACAACGGGTGATCGGTGCGTTGTTCGCAGCCGATCGTCACGAGCGAATATTCGATCAGCACGACATCGCTTTGTTGACCTCGCTCGCACACCACGCGTCGGTGGTGATCGACAACGCGCGGCTGTTCGGCCAGCTCGGCAGCACCACGGAGGAGCTGCGCGAAACCCACGCGCAAATGTCCGAACAACGCCACGCGCTCGAGCTCGCCGGCACCGCCCACGAGCTCCTGATGCCGCTCGCGCTCGCAGGCGCCGACCTCGGCGAAGTGGCCGACACGATGGCGCGGTTGCTCGACGGCACTGTCGCCCTCGAGACCGGCACCGACCGCGTCGCCGCGACCGCGCCCGGCGGGATCCCGGTCGAGGCCGTGTTCCGCACCGGCACCGTCGTGCCGCTGCGCGCCGGCGGCGAGACGCACGGGCGGCTGTACTTCGGCCGCACCCAGCCGCTGACCGAAACCGAACTCGGCACACTCGAACGCGCGGCACAAACCGCAACACTCCTGGTACTTCTCGAACGCCAGACGGCAACAGTCGAACAAGACCTGCGCCACGAGCTGGTGGAAGACCTCCTCGGTGAACGCGAACCCGACTGGGACTCCATCACGCGGCGTGCGAAAAGGTTCACCGTCCTGGTGGAAAACGAACCTCACGTGATCGTCGTGGTATCAAGCGATGCGCCAGAACTCACCACAGCCGTCGAATGCGCCGCCACCCGGCGCGGCGGCCTCGCGAGCGAAGTGGACGGTCACCTCGTCCTGATCCTTCCCGGGTGCGAGGCCGGCGCCATCGCCCGGGCCGTCGCGGCCGAGCTCGACGCGAGCACCCCCGTCACCGCCGGAGCCGCCGGCCCGGCCCACGACCTCCAGGCGCTGCGCACCACCCACCACCAAGCCCTGCGCTGCCACCGCCTTTTACTGGCCCTCGGCCGAAAAGGCAGCGGCGCCGGCCTCGACGAGCTCGGCGTCGTCGGCGTAGTCCTCGACAACGTCGGCCCCGACCAACTGCACCGCGTCGTCCGCCGGGCCCTGGGACCGCTGCTCGACTACGACTCCGAACACCGCTCGTCCCTGCTGGCCACCGTCGAGTGCTACTTCGACCGCGGCCAGAGCCCACCCGCCGCGGCCCGCGCGCTCGGCATCCACGTCAACACGCTCTACCAGCGCCTCGACCGCATCGACCACGTGCTCGACGGAGCCGGCTGGCGCGACCCCGAAAACACCCTCGACCTGCAGGTCGCCCTGCAGCTCTACCGGCTCATGCCGGACCCCGCCGCGCCCGCTCCCGCAGCACGAACTTCTGCACCTTCCCGGTAGACGTCTTCGGCAGCTCACCGAACTCCACCGACTTCGGCGCCTTGAACCGCGCCAACCGCGACCGCACGTGGGCCACGATCTCCTCCTCCGTCGCCGACGCGCCCGCGTGCAGCGTCACGTACGCCGCCGGCACCTCGCCCCAGTGCTCGTGCGGCGCGGCGACCACCGCGACCTCCAGCACGGCCGGGTGGTCCGCGATCGCCTGCTCCACCTCGACGGACGCGATGTTCTCGCCACCGGAGATGATCACGTCCTTGCTGCGGTCGCGCAGTTCCACGTACCCGTCGGGATGCAGAACGCCCAGGTCACCGGTGCGGAACCAACCGTCGGGCGCGGCCGCGCGCGTGGCCTCGGGGTCTTTGAAATAGCCGAGCATCACGTTGTTGCCCCGCAACGCGATCTCGCCGACCGTCACTCCGTCGGCGGGCACGTCCACCCCGTCGGCGCCGATCACCCGTACGACGCAGGCGATCATGTTCCCCACGCCCTGCCGTGCCTTCATCCGTGACTGCGCCGCCGCGTCGAGGTCGTTCCACTCCGGACGCCAGTCGCAGATCATCGCCGGTCCGAAGGTTTCCGTGAGTCCGTACAGATGCGTCACGTCGAAACCCAGCTCACCCATGCGCCGCAGGATCGCCGGCGACGGTGGAGCGCCACCGGTCGCCACGCGCACCGTTGGTGTGACCGGTGCGGCTTCTTGTGCGTAAGCCAACATCGACAACACCGTGGGCGCGCCGTTGAGGTGGGTGACGCCCTCCTCGCGGATCAGCCGCCACACCTCGGCGGGCTCGACCTTCGGCAGGCACACGTGCGTCGCCGCGGCCGCAGTGACGGCCCAGGGGAAACACCAGCCGTTGCAGTGGAACATCGGCAGTGTCCACAAATGCACACAAGATGGTGACAATCCCACGTGACCCACCATCGCCAACGCCTGCAAGTACGCGCCGCGGTGGTGGTACAACACGCCTTTCGGCCGACCGGTGGTGCCGGACGTGTAGTTGATCGACAGCACCGCCCGCTCGTCGTCGGGCGTCAACGCCAGCGGGGCAGCGGCCGCGAGCAACGCCTCGTACTCGTCCCCGGCCCGGATCCGCCGCACCCCGCTGACACTCGACAACACCTCGTCCACCAGCGGGTCGAACACCGGATCGTGCACCAGCACCGACGCCTCGGAATGCTCCAGGATGTACGCGACCTCGCGCGCCGACAGCCGCGTATTCACCGCCACCAGCGGCACTCCCGCCCACGGCACACCGAAGTTGGCCTCCACCAACACGTGCGTATTCGGCGCCAGTACCGCCACCGGACGCCCACCGGCCAACGGCGCCAGCGCCCCCGCCAGCCGACGACACCGGTCGTGCAGCTCCGCGTACGTCCACCGAGAAGCGCCGTCCACCACCGCGACCCGAGAACCGTGCGCCGCCGCCGCACGGTCCAGATAGGACAGTGGCGTCAGCGGTTCGAACGAGAGCTCCATCAGGCGACCCGCGCCGCGGCGACGAGACCCGCGAACCGCACCACCTCGTCGGCCACCAGTTGCAGCTGCTGCACCACACGCGGCTGGTCACAGGCGCCGTCGGCGAACTGCGTCTCCAGCGAGTTCACCACCGCGCCGTACGGCGTGACCCAGCCGCGCAACGCGTGCACCACCGAGCGCAACGCGCCCAGCGTCGTCACCCCCGCCTGCCACCCGTGCGCCGCCACGACCAGCCCGACCGCCCGGTCGGCGAGGTACGACAACGGGTCCTCACGCATGTCCTCCACGTAGTCCAGAGCGTTCTTGACCAGCCCCGACATCGACCCGTGGTAGCCGGGCGAGGCGATGATCACCCCGTCGGCCCGGCGCAGGTGGTCGACGAGCTCGCGCGCCACCGCACCGCCGTCGCCGCCCGGCGCGTACATCGGCAGCTGGGCCAACGAAGCCCCGGCGAACGCGTGCGTGGTCGCGCCCAGCTCTTGCGCGTGCCGCAACGCGATCCGCAGCGACTGCTCACTCGACGATCCGGGACGCACGGTGCCCCCGAGGCCCACGACGTGCAGCTGTCCAGCTCGTTCCACGATCCACCACCCGTCACTCGCGCTGACTCGGCCACCTCATCGTCAGCGGGAGCCCGGCGCCGCGGCAATGGGAATCCGCACATGCCGCGGGCCGGCAGCGCGCACGAACTTCCGTTGTCGCACCCGCGTGCCACAGGTCACAGTCGAGCGCATGGTCATGGCACTGGAGAACAAGATCGCCGTCGTCACGGGCGGCGCGAGCGGCATCGGCCGGGCCACCGCGGTGCGCTTCGCGCGCGAGGGCGCACACGTGGTGATCGGCGACGTGCAAGATGCGAGCGAAACCTTACGGCTGGTGGAAGAAATTGGCCAAAAGGCTGTGTACAAACGAACAGACACCACCAGCGAAGCCGACTGCGACGCCCTCGTCGCCGCGGCGGTGGCCGAGTTCGGCCGGGTCGACGTCGGCGTGGCGGCCGCGGGCATCGCGACCGCGGCGGGGATGAGCAACGTCGAGACCCGCGCGCAGAACGGCGACGCGACGCACGTGGTGAACCTGGCGACGGAGGCGTTCCGGCGGGTCCTGGACGTCAACGTGCTGGGCGTGATGATGACCGACCGCGCGCTCGCCCGGCAGATGCTCGAGCAGGGTGACGGGGGTTCGATCATCAACATCGCCTCGAGCGCGGCGAAGATCCCGCTCGCCGGCGCGGCGCCCTACTGCACGTCGAAAGCCGGCGTCTGGATGCTCACCAAGGTCCTCGGCCTCGAGCTCGCCACCACCGGCGTCCGCGTGAACGCCGTGGGACCCGGCTACACGGCCACGCCGATGATCGCCGGCATCGAGGACAACGAGGCGGCCTACTCCTCGGCGATGAGCATCACGCCGATGAACCGCCTCGGCACCGCCGACGAGCAGGCGAACGCGGTGCTGTGGCTCGCGTCCGCCGAATCGTCGTTCGTCACCGGCCAGATGCTGCACCCGGCGGGCGGCCAGTTCACCGACTGAGGAATGGAGGTTCCCGCATGACAACTCTGGACATCGCAGGCATCGGGCGGTTCGAGGTCGACCTCTGGGAGGACGGCAGCGGGTCGCCCCTGCTGTACCTGCACGGGTACGAGCGCCACCCCGGCGGCGCCGGGTTCCTGAAGCGGCTCGCCGAGTCCCGGCGGGTGCTCGCGCCCGAGCTGCCGGGCTACGGCAAGTCGACCGGGTTCGAGCACTTCACCGACGTGCTCGACGTCGCCCTGTTCCACCGCGAACTGGTCCGTTCCTGGGGACTGGAGCAGGTGGATGTCGTCGGGCACTCGCTCGGCGGAATGTTCGCAGCCGAACTCGCCGTGATCGCTCCCCAACTCGTACGGCGGCTCGTGCTGGTGGATCCGTTCGGAATCTGGCTTGACGACCAGCCTTCGCTCGACCCGTTCGGCGCGGCCGCCGGCGTGAAGGCCGCCAAGTGGCACGCCGGTCCGCCCGAGCAGGAGCCGACGAACTTCGTGCCCGACCCCGAAGACCCCCACGCGGGGATCCTGTTCTCCGCCCGCAACCTCGGCTCGGCCACGAAGTTCATGTGGCCCATCGCCGACCGAGGCCTGCGGCGCCGGCTCCCGCTGATCTCCGCGCCGACGCTCGTGGTCAACGGCGCGTCCGACGGCCTCGTCACCACCGCGTACGCCGAGGAGTTCGCGCGGCTCGTGCCCGACGCCAAGGTCACCGTGATCGACGAGGCCGGGCACTACCCGATGGTCGAGCAGGAAGACGAGTTCGTGTCCGTGGTCACCGCTTTCCTGGATTCCTGAGAGGACGTCGAAATGGGCAGGGTAGACGGCAAGGTCGCACTGGTCACCGGGGGCGCGGCGGGCATCGGCCGCGAGACCGCGTACACGCTCGCGCGTGAAGGCGCGACCGTGGTGGTCGCGGACATCAACGAGGACGGCGCCAAGCTCGTGGCCGAGAAGATCGGCGACGCGGCGAGCGCCGTGCGATTCGACGCCACAGATCAGCAGTCCGTTGAGGACATGGTCGCCGCGGTGATCGAACGCCATGGCCGCGTGGACGTGATCCACAACAACGCCGCGCTCGTGGGTCCCGACGCGTGGTTCGGCGACACCACGGTGATCGACACGGACATCGCGCTGTGGGACCGGGCGTTCGCCACAAACGTACGGAGCATCTTCCTGGTGTGCAAATTCGCACTTCCGCACATGGTCGAGGCCGGCCGGGGCGGTTCGATTGTGAACATGGCATCGATCGGCGGGTTGCGCGGGAGCGCCGGGCTCACTGCGTACGGCACCACCAAGGCCGCCGTTGTCGGGCTGACGCGGTACATCGCGGCGCAGCACGGACGTCAGGGCATCCGCTGCAACGCGATCGCCCCGGGCGTGATCCAGACCCAGCAGCTGCTCGACGCTGTGCCCGATCTCCCGGAGAAGTCGCTGGCCGGCACCGCGTCGCCGCGCGCCGGGCTGCCGTCGGACATCGCGAACATGGTGCTGTACCTGGCTTCCGACGAGTCGGCGTTCGTCAACGGCGAGACCTACCGCGTCGACGGCGGCTCCATGGCAGCGGGCTGAACCCCCTACTCCTTCGAAAGGCAGGTACGCACGTGAAGTTCCACTGGTTCGCGCAGCAGTACTACACCAAGCTCCCCGACGACTACGGCAGCACCGTACACAGCTCGTGGGTCACGCCTCCGGCGTCGGTGGCCGACCCGTCGCAGGTGCACGAGGATTACCACACCTACCTGCGCCTGATGCAGCAGGCCGACGGCCTCGGCTGGGACTCCCTGTTGTTGAACGAACACCATCAAACATCACTCGCGATGACGCCGTCGCCCAACCTGATCGCCGCCGTCCTCGCCGGAACCACGCAGAACTCCGCGATCGCGCTGTGCGGCAACTCGCTGGCGCTGTACAACCCGCCGGTGCGCGTGGCCGAGGAGATCGCGATGCTCGACTGCCTCTCCGGCGGCCGCATCATCGCCGGCATGGTGTTCGGCACTCCCATGGACACGGGCTTCTCGTACGGCGTCCCGCCGATCGAGCTCCGCGACCGCTTCCACGAAGCCCGCGACCTCATCACCCGCGCGTGGAAGGCCGAGGAACCGTTCCCCTTCAACGGGAAGTACACCAAACTGCGCTACGTCAACACGTGGCCGCGGCCGGTGCAGGACGAGATTCCTGTGTGGATTCCGGGCAGCGGCAGCGTGGAGACGTGGGACGTGGTCAACGCCTTCAACTACTGCTACGGCTACCTCTCGTTCAGCGGCAAGCAGAGCGCCGAGCCGATCGTGAAGGGCTTCTGGGACTACACCGAGCAGCAGGGCGCCGACACGAACCCGAACCGCATGGCGTTCACGCAGATCATCTGCTGCGCCGACAGCGACGCCGAGGCCGAGCGGCTCTACGGCGACGCCGTGAAGTACTTCTACCGCCAGAACCCGACGGCACTGGAGTTCGCGACACCGCCGGGCTACAACTCGCTGCCGTCGATCCGGGCCAACCTTACGCGGGCGCGCACGATGTCCAATGAGGAACGCATGAAGGCCCAGAACGGCGAACTGTCCTTCTGGGAGTATGACGAGCTCGGCTACATCATCGCCGGCACGCCGGAGCGGGTGGAGCAGCGCGTGCGCGACCTCGTGACGGATCTGCGGATCGGCCAGCTCATCACGTGCATGCACGTGGGCAACCTGCCCGAAGAGGTCGCGGCGATGAACAACCAGCTGTTCGGCACTCAGGTGATCCCGAAGCTGCGGGACATCTGGGCCGGCCTCGAGGACCGCTGGACACCCAAGGTGAGCCAGCAGCGGATTGCGGAACGCTTCCCCTCCGCGGTCACCGCGGGCTGAACCGCCGAAGGGGCTTCCCCGCGCGGTGCGGGGAAGCCCTTCTTCAGCGCTTGTGCGTCAGGACACCGGATCGGTGGTCCGGGCCGGCAGCGTCGGCTCGAGGTCACCCGCCACGGCCTGGTGCACTCGTACCTCTTTGGACAGAAGGACCGGGATGATGGACACGGCGAACAGAATCGCACCGACGATCCAGATGGTGTCGAGCTGGCCGCGGCCCGACACCGAAGTGTCGATCCACTTCCCGCTCTGGTCGGTGATCACCCAGCCGACCGCGACCTGCATGGCCGCCGACGCGCCGTTGAGCGTGCCGGTGACCTCCGGCCGGGCGATGCCGGACCAGTAGCTGTTGACCGTGCCCCAGAACATCGGATCGCAGAGGAAGGCGAAGGCCCCGATGAAGAATCCCCACAGGACCCACGTCGAGTCGTGCAGCAGCACACCCATCAGGAACCCGACCGCGCCACAGGCCGGGCCGAGCACCAGCCACGGCCGCGTGCGGCCGCCGAAGAACCGGGACACCAGTGTTCCATTGATGAGTCCGAAGAGGACCGGGACGATCGCGATGAGCGGGCTGACCCAAGCCACCGTGTCGGGGTTGACCTTGTCGAGGGTGATCAGGCCGTAGGGCAGCCACGGTCCCGAAAGCCACGTCGGGGTCGTCGCCAGCGCGGTCGCGATGATCATCGTGAGGATACTGCGGTTCTTGAGCGCTCCCAGCAGTTCGCGGAAGCTCAGCTTCTCGCGGACCTCGACCCCGCGATGTTCGGCGTGGATGCTCGCGATCTCTTCAGGCGTGATCCCGCGCAGCTTCTCGGGTTTGTTGGCGGTGAACAGAACCAGCATCACCAGCGCCGGCACACCCAGCGCCGCCACCACGATGAACGCGTCCCTCCAGGACAGGTGATTCGCCAGCGGCAGCGCGATCGCCGGTGCGAGCACACCGGCGATGAGGGTCGAGCTCATCCACGTCGACGTCGCCCTGGCGCCGAGCGCGCCAGGGAACCACACGGAAAGGAGCCGTTGTGAAGGGGCCCAGGAGAATCCGAAGAAGACGCCGAAGATCAGGTTCCGCCACCACATCTCGTTGTAGGTGTGGACGAACGCCATCGTCGCCGAGAGCACTGTGACGCCGGAGATGCAGATGATGAGCATCTGCTTGGCGCCGAGGCGGTCGGCGAGGATGCCGGCGAGCAGGAGCAGGGGGAAGTACCCCAGCAGGTAGCTCGCCGTGACGCTCGAGATCTGACTCGGCGAGAGGTGCAGGTCGGTGGACCAGAACGGGTTGAGCAGGCTGAACTTCGCGCTGTCCAGCCAGACCACGAAGTTGACGATCAGGATGCTCGCGAGCATGAGCCCGCGTTTGCCCGTGAAGAGCTTGGGGCGGGTTACCGGTGCGGGGAACGACATGACAGACCCTCCGGACACAGGGGTGCGGATGCAGGTGATGGATAGGGAGGCGGAACTGGTGCCTCAGCCGAAGTACTCCCGACCGACTAGTCGGTTCGAGACAGCTTGCGCCCGGGTTCAGAGTGTGTCAAGCGCCACTTCGGAGCTTCTCGATTCAGCACAAAGTTCTTGTGCAGCAACGGGTTTCTTGATCTTTCTGGATTCACCCGTGCGGCGCAACGCGTGATTACCATTGGTCGATGTTCAGGGTTTGTTGCGGTGCCGATGTTTCCATCCCGGCCACAAAGGACTTTCTTTTGCGTTGGGCCAGGGCCGTTTCCGATACAGGTTTTCCGAGGTAAATCCACTTAGGAGGTTGTTGTGCGCGTAGTCACTTGGCAGGCGGTTGAAACCTTGTCCCTCGACGAGGTCGACGCACCGACGTGCGGACCGTCCGATGTGGTCCTGTCTGTCGGGGCGTGCGGGATCTGCGGTTCGGATGTGCACTCCTACACCGAGGGCATGTGGATCGCGCCCGGCGTGCCGCTCGGGCACGAGTACGCGGGGACGGTGACCGCGGCGGGGTCTGCCGTGGCCGGCTTGCGCGTCGGCGACCGGGTCGCGGTGAATCCGGCGGCGCCGTGCGGGTCTTGTCCGCGGTGTTCGGAAGGCCGGCAGAACCTGTGCTCTGGCGGGTCAGGTCACTCCGGCGGGTTCGGGGACCAGGTGCTGGTGCGGAACGCCTTGGTGGGGCAGCACTTGTTCGTACTTCCTGGCGACTTTCCGTTGGAGGAGGCTTCTTTTCTGGAGCCGCTTTCGGTGGCCGTGCGGGCCGTGCACCACGCCGCGCCGCCGTTGGACGAGCCGATCGTGGTGTTCGGCTTGGGAACAATCGGACAATGCGTGGTGCAAGTCCTCCTCGCGGCAGGAGCCCGTGATGTGATCGTGGTGGATACTTCACATCGGCGCCTCGCGGCCGCCGTGTCCGCCGGGGCGCACGAGGCGTTGAACCCCTCGACGGACGATGTGGGCGCCTCCCTGTTCGCCTCGCGCGGCACGACTTCGTCGCCCTACCAACCTCGTTCGGGTGCGATCGGGGCGGTGTTCGAATGCTCCGGTGCTGCTCCTGTGTTGCCGCTGGCGTTCTCCCTGGCCCGCGCCGCCGCGCCGATCGCCGCGATCGCGCTCGCGGCTCACCCGTTGAGCATCCCGGTCGACGACCTGGTGCAGAAGGAGCTCCGCCTGCTCGGCAGCTTCGCCTACACCCCGCGCGACTGCCAGGAGGCGTTCGAGCTGCTCGTGTCGCGACGGGTGGACGTCCGGCCGCTCATCTCGCACCGCTTCGCGCTGGCGGACATCACGGCGGCGTTCGAGGCGCAGCGGGATACAGGGGCGTCGATCAAGGTGGTGGTATCGCCGTGATGCCTGGTCAGCAAGGTCAACTTCATTCGATCGAGGCTATTGTCTAGTCCGCCGTTGACGGTTGCGTCTAGCCCTGACTAGACATATCATGTGAAGAGACGTGAGGTCATCAAGAAGATCGCGGCTGCGGCAAAGAAGCAGGGGACGGAGTGGGTCTTGGTACGAGAAGGTGCCAACCACACTGTCTACGCGTTGGATGGAGTGGTGATCCCCATCCCGCGCCACACCGAGCTGGGCGAGGTCTTCGCGGTGGACATCTTCAAAGAGTGCGAGGGGATTCTGGGGAAGGGATGGTGGAGGAAATGAAGACCTATCACGCTGACGTCACCCGGGACGGAAGGTTCTGGCTCATCCGGGTCCGCGAGATCAACCGATCCACTCAGGCGCTCCGCTACAAAGACGTCGCAGCGATGGCGAGCGAGCTCATCGAGATCATGGATGAGCTTCGCAGCGACGAATACGACCTCCACCTGACGGTGCAGCTGCCGGACTCGGTGAAAGATCACCAGGCCCGCGCAGAGGTGCTCCGAGAGGAAGCCCAGCGCAAGCAAGCCGAAGCTGCTGCGGAGAACCGGGCAGCCGTGCAAGAGCTGCTCGCTTTGGGGCTTTCGCAGCGTGAGGCCGGCGACGTGCTTGGGGTCTCGTTCCAGCGGGTCAGTCAGTTGGCGAAGTCGTCTTGACCTGCCCCTCCTCGACGTGATCGACACCACAAGCGACAATGGAGGACGTGACCGCCACCTTGAGCAAGCCCGCCCTGCAGATCGGCCCCTACCAGGTCGATCCGCCGGTCGTGTTGGCGCCGATGGCGGGGATCACGAACGTCGCGTTCCGGCAGTTGTGCGCGGAGTACGGGGCGGGCATCTACGTGTGCGAGATGATCACCGCGCGGGCCGTCGTGGAGCGGCACCCCGGGACGATGCACATGATGACCTTCGGCGAGCACGAGAAGCCCAGGTCCATGCAGCTTTACGGCGTGGATCCGAAGACGATGCGCGAGGCCGTGAAGATCATCACCGGTGAGGGGCTCGCGGACCACATCGACTCGAACTTCGGGTGTCCCGTCGCGAAGGTGACGCGCAAGGGCGGCGGGGCGGCGCTGCCGTTCAAGCGGAAGCTGTTCGCGGACATCGTGCGCGAATCGGCCGCGGCGGCTGCCGAGGCGGGGGTGCCGTTCACGGTCAAGTTCCGCGTGGGCATCGACGACGACCATCGCACGTTCCTCGACGCCGGGCGCATCGCCGAGGCCGAGGGCGCGGCGGCGGTCAGCCTGCACGCGCGTACGGCCGCGCAGCGCTACTCCGGCCAGGCCGACTGGTCGAAGATCGCCGAGCTCAAGCACGCCGTGACCAGCATTCCCGTGCTGGGCAACGGTGACATCTTCTCCGCCGCCGACGCGCTGCGCATGGTCGACGAGACCGGCTGCGACGGTGTGGTCGTCGGCCGCGGGTGCCTCGGGCGGCCGTGGCTGTTCGGGGAGCTGGAGGCGGCGTTCGCGGGGCGCGAGATCCCGGCCGGGCCGAACCTGGGCGAGGTCGCACGGGTGCTGCGCCGGCACGCGGAGCTGCTGGTGGCGCACGACGGGGCGACCAAGGCGTTGCGTGATCTGCGCAAGCACATGGCGTGGTACTTCATGGGCTTCGCCGTGGGGGCCGAGCTGCGGCGCGGGTTCGCGATGGTGTCGAGCCTCGACGAGCTCGACGACCTCATCGCGCGCCTCGACTTCGACGCGCCGTTCCCGGAGAACGCCGATGGTCCCCGGGGGCGCCAGGGTTCGCCTGGCAAGGTGACGCTGCCGCACGGTTGGCTGAACGACCCGGATGACGACTGTGTGCCTGAGGCTGAGGACATGCATTCGGGCGGGTGAGCCTGGTTTTAGGTTTTAGGTTTTAGGTTTTGGGCTTTGGGCTTTGGGTTTCGGGTGTCGCGGGCCGGTGTTGGTCGCCGACGGAATTCGAACACTGCGTGTCGCAAAATCCGCGGCCGGTGAGGGCATTCGCACTTCGCTGAGCTGATCATGGTGCTGGAAACCACGTATCGAGTGCGAGTTGCAACGACTCGCTGTCCCCTTCTGCCCAGGCGATGATGCCGTCGGGGCGGAGGAGGTGCGGGCCGATGTTGGTCACTGGGAGGATTTCAACACGGTTTGTCGCATAATTCGCGAAAGCTTGAGTCTCGGGCGTGAGCAGGAGCAGGCCACGGCCGGAGCACAGGTGTTCGTGCAGTTTGGAGTGGACGCCGTGGTCGTCGACGAGGTCCAGGTCGGGCGAGTGGAGGCCGACGGGTTCGGTGGCGGGGTACGGCAGCTCGTAACGATGGTCCACACCGGACAGTAGAGCGCTGAAATACCGGTTCGCTGCGGGGATTTCCATGAGGTCGCTGACGATGTCGCGCAGGGCGTCGACGTGGGGACCGGGGGCCAGGAGGGCCGACTGCGCGCGGGTGTTGTGCAGGACTGCCGCCGCGGCGGGGTGGCGTTCGCGGGTGTAGGTGTCGAGGAGTGACTCGGGCGCGGCGCCGCGGATTACGGCGGCGAGTTTCCAGCCCAGGTTCATCGCGTCGAGCAGGCCAAGGTTCAGGCCTTGGCCGCCGCTGGGCGAGTGCACGTGGGCGGCGTCGCCGGCCAGCAGGATTCGGCCGTGGCGGTAGGTGTCGGCTTGGCGGGCCTGGTCGGTGAAGTCGCGGGGTTCGCGGACGTCGTCGACGGTGACGTCGGCGCCGGTGACGCGATGGATGGCGGCGGCCAACTCGGCGGGAGTGACCGGGCCACGGTTGTCGGCCGGGATGGCGTGGTGGCCTTCGCCGGCCGAATTGGCCGAGGTCACCGGGGCGGCATCACTCGGCACGGTCGCCGGTGTGAATGGAGTGTCCTCTCTGGCCCATCCGGCGGGAGCTGCTGGGCGGCAATCGCCGGTCGAGGTGGTGAAGGTGACCAGGCCACCGCCCGCCGCCGGGGTGGTGGTGCCGGACGGCGCGACAGGGGTGACAGTGGCGGAGCCGGCGAGTTCCGTGACACCGGCGAGGGAGCCGCCGTGGAGGAAGGTGCCGGTGGGGTAGCGGCCGGGGGCTGGGACGGGGCCGGTGAATGTGGCGGCGCCGGCGATGGTGCGGAGGAGGGGTGGCGTGCCGGGGAAGGCGAAGGGTGTGAGCTTTCGGACGCGGCTGTGTGCGCCGTCGCACCCGACTAGGTAGTGGGCGCGCAGACGGTGTTCGCCGGTGGACGTGTGGGTGAGGACGGTGACGCTGTCGGCACCGGGTTCCAGGGCGACGACGTCGTGACCTCGGAGGATCCGTGCGCCGAGGGATTCGGCGTGGGTGGTGAGGAGGCGTTCCAGGTCGGGCTGCCAGATGCGCGTGCCGCGGCGGAGTGGGTCTGGGGCGAGTTTGTGGATGTTCGCGAAGTGGCCCAGCTCGGTGCCGTGGTCGCGAGTGAAGTCGCGGGCGCCGTCGGGGTCCGCGGCCGACAGGTGGGGGCCGAGGCCGCGGCGCCAGAGGGCTTCGGTGGCCAGGGGGCCGATGCCGCGGGCCTTGCGATCACGCGAGGGTTCGGTGAGGCGTTCCAGCACCACGGCGCGGCCGCCGCCCAGCTGGACCTCGGCGGCGAGGAAGAGGCCGACGGGGCCGGCTCCGACGATGACGACGTCTGCGTCCATGCGAAGTCTCCTTAACTTGTTAAGTGCTACTCTGCACCTGAACTAGTTAAGGAGTCAAGGAGCATGCCGATCGACGTGCCGGACGCGGTGCGCACCGCGTTGACCCAGTTGGAGCAGGACGGGCTCGACAAGCTCACCGTCCGGCGGCTCGCCGGCGAGCTCGGCGTCAAGGCGCCCGCGCTGTACTGGCACTTCAGCAGCAAACGCGCGCTGCTCGACCACATGACCGACGCGATCGTCGAGCCGGTCCTCGGCCGGCTGCCGGAAAAGACCGTGCCCTGGCTCGAGTGGCTGGAGGAAGCGGGCAAAGCGCTGCACACCGCGCTCCTCGGCCACCGCGACGGGCCCAGCATCGCGATCGGCGCCGACCTGAGTGTGGCCCGATCGCTGGGTGAGTTCGCGGAGCGCGCCGTCGAGGTCTTGCACCGGGCGGGGTTCCCGCTCGCCGACGCGACGCGGGCGGCGGGGGTGTTCGTCCACTTCGTCCTCGGCCGCGCGGTCGAGGACCAGACCAGGCCCGACGAAACCGTGCAGATCCCGTTTCCCTTGATGGCACAAGGCTTACGCGACCGCCAAGCCGCCGGTGCCACCCCGGCGGACGACTTCCGCTACGCGCTCGGCGTCGTCCTCGCCGGGCTGAACGCGACCCGCCCCGCGGCCCCCTGAGTTGCCCCGGCGGCTACTCCCGGTGTGACTGCCGACACGGAGGACGAGCGCGATGTCGCCGAACGCCGCTGGTGCCGATGCGGTCGTCTACGTCGACAACGACCCCGTGATCACCGCCCACGGCCGCGCGCTGCTGGAGGAGAACGAGCTCACGCGCTACGTCGAGGGCGACATCTTCGACCCGCGCTCGATCCTCGACAACGAGACCGTGCGCACCCACCTCGACTGGCACCAGCCGATCGCGCTCTCGCAGATCGCGACGCTGCACCACCACAAAGGCGAGCGCAGCGCGCCGGCCGAGGTGATGCGCGAATACATCGACGCTCTGCCGCGCGGGTCCTACGTGATCATCTCCCACCTGCTCGACCCGGAATCCGAGGACACCGCGGTGATGCGCGAACTCGAACAGGCCGTCGCGCGCGGCTCGCTGGGCGGCGCGACGTGGCGCACGCGCACCGAAATCGAGGAGTTGTTCGACGGGCTGGAGATGGTTGATCCCGGCATCACCGAACTCGTGCGCTGGTGGCCGGACGGCCCGCAGCTCAAGCCGCTCACGGTCGCCCACCGGATCACCGCCGGCGGGATCGGGCGCAAGCTCTGACCTGCGGTTTCCCCTGTTCTCCACAAGCTGTCCCCAGGTTGTCCACAGGGGGTTGTGGATAAACAGCGAAAGGCCACTCCGGACGTCGGAGTGGCCTTTTCGCGAGCGGGGAAAGATCAGCCGGCCGCACCAATCAGCACCGACTGCACCTGACCGAAGCCGAGGGCGGCGAGGTCGGCGACGTCGTGGGTGACGACCAGCGACTTGCCCGTCAGGTTCGGGCCGGTGTAGAGCGTCAAGGTGCCGGAGACGAACTGGATCGAGCCGGTTGCCGGGATGTTGATGTTGACCTTGTCGCCCACGTTGCCGTTGATGCCCTGCGAGCCCTGCGGCTCCGAGAAGTTCTTGCCCGAGTCGATGATCGCGCTGGCGCCGGCGACGGGCGGCTTCGCGGGGGCGTTGTCACCGATGAAGATGGACTGGACGTGGGCGAAGCCGGCGCCGAAGGTGGCCGGGATGTTGGCGACGCTGTCGGTGAGGACCGCGGCGTCGCCGGTCTTGCAGTCCGCGCCGGTCCACAGGGTCATCGTGCCGCCGAAGCTCTGCAGCGAACCGGTGGCGGGGATGTTGACAGTGATGCACTCGCCGCCGTTGCCGCCGATGCCCTGGGAGCCCTGCGGTTCCGAGAAGTTGATGCCCGAGTCGAGGATGCCGCTCGCCCCGGAGGCGGCGGGTGAAGCGGAGGCGATGCCGGCACCGCCGAGCACCGCGCCGGCGACGGCACCGAAGGCGGCCAGGGAGAGAACAGTCTTGCGCAGCATGGGATTCTCCAGAACCTTGTCGGGTTTCCCGGCTCCGCACCTCGGTGCCGGACACCCGCAGACACGGGTCCCATCCGGTGAACGGTTCACGATCTTGATGTGACGGCCGCCACACCGCACCGTGAAGGCAAGACAGGGCAACGTACTTGCCCGGAAGAATCCATGGCAGAAATATCCACTGTGGACAGACATGATTCGGCCCCGTCGTCCCAAGAGGAGCGACGGGGCCGCGAAATGGTTCTGGAACTCAGTTCTCGAGCTGCTGCGGCTCGCCACCGACGGTGATCTTGCGCGGCTGGGCCTTCTCGGCCACCGGGATGCGCAGGGTCAGCACACCGTCGACGTACTCCGCGGCGACGCGGTCGGTGTCGAGGGTGTCACCGAGGGCGAGGCGGCGCGAAACCTTGCCGCGCGAACGCTCGGAGACCTGCACGCGGGCGTCCTCACCGAAGGCGGCGGCGCGCTCGGCCTTCACGGTCAGCACGTTGCGCTCCACGCTCACGTCGATCGACTCGCGGGCCACGCCCGGGAGGTCGAACTGCACGACGTACTCGTCACCGTTGCGGTAGGCGTCCATCGGCATCGTGCGCGGCGAGCTGGCGGGCTGGCCGGCGAAGAACTGCTGGGTCAGGCGGTCGAACTGGGCGAACGGGTCGGTCCGGATCAACATCTGCGTTCCTCCTTCAGGTGGCCTCGATCAGCTCCTGGGCGGCTGACCGGACCTTACGAAGTTGACAACGACCAACTCAACTTAGTTGTTCCCGATAGACGCACATCACAGCCGAGACTTGTCAGGCGGTCACCACCGGGTGTACAGGTATGAACATGTACGTGGGCGGAAAGAAACAGAAGCTCGTCGGCGACCTCGCCGAGCTCATCCGCTCGGGCCGGCTCGCCCACGGGGACCAGCTGCCGGGTGAGCACCAGCTCGCCGAGCAGTACCAGGTCAGCCGCGGGACTGTGCGCAGCGCGCTGGTGGAATTGCAACATCAAGCGCTCATTTCCACCCACGCCGGCGTGGGGTCGTTCGTGACGTTCGACGGGGTCACGCTCGACCAGGGCATCGGCTGGGCCCGCGCGCTCGCCGACTCCGGCGCGCCCGTGACCACCGAGCTGCTCGGTATCACCGAGGTCGAGGACGCCGAACTCACCCGCCGGTTCACCACGCCGAAGTTCGTGCGCGTGAAACGGCTGCGCCGCGACGAGACCGGCCGCGGCGTCTCCCTCGAAGAAGCCACCCTTCCGCCCGTCGGCTCGCTGGCCGAGCTGCGCCTGGTCGACAGCTCCATCACGGCCACCCTGCGCGAAGCCGGCCTGCAGCCCGTCGGCGGCGACCAGTGGATCACCGCCCAGCCGCTCGACGCCGCTTCGGCCGCGCTGCTCGGCCGCCCGGCCGGAGAGCTGTTCCTCAAGGCCACGCGCACGTCGCTCGACGTGGATGCCCGCCTCGTCGAGCACGTCGTGAGCCTGCTCGATCCCGCGCGCTTCAGCTTCCACCTCTCCTTCGGCCGACGATGAGCCCCCGAGACCGCGCGCTCGCCGCGCTGACCGGACTGGCCGTGGGTGACGCACTCGGCATGCCGACGCAGTCGATGTGCCGCGCGGAGATCCGCGCCGCGTACGGCGAGATCGACGGTTTCCGTGATGCGATCGCCGACCAGCCCATCGCGCCCGGCCTGCCCGCGGGCACGATCACCGACGACACCGAGCAGGCCCTGCTGCTGGCGCGCCTGCTCGTGGCCGGCGGCGGCCACGTCGAGCCGCGCGTGTTCGCCGACGCGTTGCTGGCCTGGGAAGCCGACATGATCCGCCGCGGTTCGGCCGATCTGCTCGGGCCGTCGACGAAAAAAGCGTTGTCATTGCTGGAAAACGGCGTCCCCCCGGAAGAGGCCGGCCGCGGCGGCACGACCAACGGCGCCGCCATGCGCGTGACCCCGGTCGGCATCGCGACCCCGGTCGACGACCTGACCACGCTCGTCGACGCCGTGGCCGAGACCGCGCGCGTCACGCACAACACCTCCCTCGGCCTCGCCGCCGCGGCCGCCGTCGCCGCCGCGGTGTCGGCGGGTGTGGACGGAGCGAACCGCATGGACGCCTTCGACCTGGCCGAACACGCGGCCGCCCTCGGCGCGGTGCGAGGCCACTGGAGCGCGGGCGGCAGCGTCGCCGCGCGCATCCACTGGGCCCGCGACTGGGTGCGGGGCCTGCGACGCACGGAGCTGGACGACGCCGTGGCCGACGTGATCGGCACTTCCGTGTCCGCGCAGGAGTCCGTGGTCGCCGCGTTCGCGCTGGCCGAGGTGCTCGACCCGGCCGAAGCGCTGACGACGGCCGCGAGGCTGGGCGGCGACACCGACACCGTCGCCGCGATCTGCGGGGCGCTGCTCGGCGCGTGCGGCGAAGAGGTCCCCGCCGAGCTGGCCGAAACCGTGGTCAGGGTGAACGGTCTCGACCTCGGTCCGCTCGTCGACGGCCTCGTCACCGTGCGCAGGACCATCTCGTGAGCCGGTTGATCCACACAGGACAAGTCGTGGTCGACCTCGTCCTCACCGTGCCGCGGCTGCCGGCACCGGGCGGCGACGTGCTGGCGACGTCCACGAACCTGCTGCCCGGCGGCGGGTTCAACGTGATGGCCGCGGCCGCGCGCTCGGGCGCAGAGGTCGTCTACGCCGGCACGCACGGCACCGGCAGCTTCGGCGACCTCGTGCGCGCCGCGCTGGAGACCGAAGGCATCACGGTCGCGCAGGAGCCCACGTTCAGCGGCGACACCGGCGTCGTCGTGGCGCTCGTGGATCCCTCGGGCGAGCGGACGTTCGCCACCGGCACCGGCGCCGAGGGCCGGCTGCGCGCCGACCAGCTCGCGCGCGTCGCCGCCGCGCCCGACGACCTCGTCTACGTAACCGGCTACAGCCTCCTGCACGCCGCCAACCGCGAAGCCCTGCTGCGCTGGCTGCCGGACCTGCCGGGTTCGCGGGTGCTGTTCGACCCCGGCCCGCTGGTGTCCGAACTGGACCCGCGCACCCTCGGCACCCTGTTGTCCACGGTGGACATCATCAGCTGCAACGCCCGCGAGGCCGAGTCGCTCGACGTCACCGCGCTCGCCGAGAGCACGACCGTGATCGTCCGCGATGGCCCCGCCGGCTGCACGATCCACCACGGCGGCGAGATCACCCGGGTCGACGGCTTCCCCGTCACCGCGGTCGACACGAACGGCGCCGGTGACACCCACTGCGGCGTCCTGGCCGCCGAGCTCCTGCGCGGCGCCGACCTGCCGAACGCAGCTCGCCGCGCCAACGCCGCGGCCGCGATGTCCGTAATCCGACGCGGACCCGCCACCGCGCCAACATGCGCGGAACTGAACGAGTTCTGGCGGAATATTGACGGCGACACGGGCGACTTCTACCGTCGCATCGATCAAATATGAACAGGTTCAGATAGGCGGGCACCATGGCCAGGACCGAACAACAGGCACCGGAAACAAGCACCCGGCTCAAGGTCGAGACACACGGCATCAACGTGATCGGCGACGCCGAGCGCCGGGGCCGGCCAAGGGATCTGTTCTGGCCGTGGTTCGGCGCCAACGTGTCGATCCTGGGGCTCAGCTACGGCTCGTTCGCGCTCGGGTTCGGGATCTCGTTCTGGCAGGCGACGATCGCCGGCGTGATAGGGATCGTGTTCTCGTTCCTGCTTTGCGGCTTCATCGCGGTGGCGGGCAAACGCGGCTCCGCGCCGACGATGACGCTCTCGCGCGCGGCGTTCGGCGTGCGCGGCAACCACCTGCCGTCGGCGATCTCGTGGATCCTCACCGTCGGCTGGGAGACGGTGCTGACCGCGCTCGCGACCATGGCCACCGCGACGGTGTTCGAGCGGCTCGGCTGGGGCGGCGGCGGCACGACGAAGGTGATCGCGCTGATCGTGGTCGCCGGGCTCACCGTGCTCAGCGGCGTGATGGGCTTCGACCTGATCATGCGGCTGCAGCCGATCATCACGTGGATCACCGGCGTGCTGACCGTGGTCTACGTGATCCTGGTGGCCGGCCACGTGCACTGGTCGGCGGTGAGCGCGGTGCCCGCCGGCTCGGCGCAGGAGTTCATCGGCGCGCTCGTGTTCCTGATGACGGGCTTCGGGCTCGGCTGGGTCAACGCGGCGGCCGACTACTCGCGCTACCTGCCGCGCTCGTCGTCCGGACGCGGCGTGATCGGCTGGACGACGTTCGGCGCGTCGGTGGCGCCGCTCGTGCTGCTGGTGTTCGGACTGCTGCTGGCAGGTTCGTCGCCGGAACTGAACTCGAGCATCGCGGCGGACCCGATCGGCGCGCTGACCACGATCCTGCCACTGTGGTTCCTGGTGCCGTTCGCGATCGTCGCCGTGCTCGGCCTGGTGGGCGGCGCCGTGCTGGACATCTACTCCTCAGGCCTGTCGCTGCTGTCCGCGGGCCTGCGGATCCCGCGCTACGTCGCGGCGCTGATCGACGGCGTGATCATGATCGCCGGCACCGTCTACATCGTCTTCTTCGGCGGCACTTTCCTCGGCCAGTTCCAGGGTTTCCTCACCACGCTCGGCGTACCCGTGGCCGCGTGGTGCGGCGTGATGCTCGCGGACGTGCTGCTGCGCCGCCGCGACTACGCCGAAGCCGACCTCTACGACCGCCGCGGCCGTTACGGCGACGTGCGCTTCGGGCCCATCACCCTGATCGTCGTCGCGACGGCCGTCGGCTGGGGTCTGGTCACCAACGCGTCGGCGAGCTGGCTGCACTGGCAGGGTTACCTGCTGGCGCCGTTCGGCCTCGGCGGCCGCGAGGGATCGTGGGCGTTCGCCAACCTCGGCGTGCTGGTGGCACTGGCGCTCGGTTTCGTGGTGACGCTGCTGGTCAGCCGCTCGCGCGTGCGCGCGCAGGAGGCCGCCGCATGAAGCCGCTGCTGGGGGTGATCGACCTGCAGAACATCTTCGGCGACCCGTCGAGCGGCTGGTTCACTCCGGGGTTCGCGTCGATCCTGCCTCAGGTGCGGCGGCTGGTGGACGCGTTCGGGCCGCGGGTGGCGTTCACGCGATTCCTGGCTCCGGAGAAGCCGACTGGGGCATGGGTGAAGTACTACGAACAGTGGCCGTTCGCCTTGCAGCCAACGGATTCGCGGGCGTACGCGGTGGTCGACGAGTTCCCCGTTAAGTCCACTGTGGACGCTTACACCTTCGGCAAGTGGACGCCCGAGATGGCCGACCTGGTCGGCGACGGCGGTCTCGTGCTCGCCGGCGTCTCCACGGACTGCTGCGTCCTCTCCACCGCCCTGGCCGCCGCCGACGCGGGCGTCCCGGTGACCGTGGTGTCCGACGCGTGCGCGGGAGTGTCGGACGAAAGCCACGCGCAGACGCTGACGATCCTGCGGCTGTACGGCCCGTTGGTCGAGGTCAGGACGACGGACGAGGTGCTGGCCCACTGAAACTGGGCCTCCGGCGGAGAAAACCGCGCCGGAGGCCCAGGAGATCAAGGCAAACCTACGTCAGCTCATCCTGCCGCTCTGCCGCGATCCGGCGGACGCGGCCACGGACACCGAGCCAGCCGGCGACCAGAACCAACGCCAGCACAGGAATGCTGTAGATCAGAATCCGCCCGGTCGTGCCGCCCCACCAGCTCATCGTGAGAACCAGCAGGAGGAACGCCAGCGTCACGTAGTTCGTATACGGCGCCCCAGGCAGGCGATACGAAGGCCGGGACATCTCTCCGCGCGCGGCCTTGCGAGTCATCGCCAGGTGACAGATCACGATCATCGACCACATGCCGATGATGCCCAGCGCCGAGAACTCCAGCGCGACCTCGAAGGCCTCCCCCGGCACCACCAAATTGAGCACCACGCCGAGCACGTACACCGCCGCGGTCAGGAGCACGCCGCCGAAGGGGACGCCGCTCTTGCTCATCTTCGAGGTGAACTTCGGGGCCGAGCCGGCGATCGAGAGCGACCGCAGGATGCGCCCGGTGGAGTACAGGCCGGAGTTCACGCTGGACAGCGCCGCGGTCAGCACGATGACGTCCATGATGCCGCCGGCCGCGGGGATGCCGAGCTTGGAGAAGAACGTGACGAACGGGCTCTCCCCGCTCTTGTAGGCCGTCCACGGCAGCACCATCACCAGCAGCAGCACCGAACCCACGTAGAAGATGCCGATGCGCCAGGCGACGGAGTTGACGGCCTTCGGGATGACCTTGCGCGGGTTGGCGGTTTCGCCGGCGGTCACGCCGACCATCTCGACACCGGAGTACGCGAACACGACACCCTGCAGGATCAGCAACGCGGGCAGCACGCCGGTCGGGAACACGCCGCCATTGCTGGTGATCAGGCTCGGGCCGGTCACCACGCCGTCGACGGGCGTCCGGCTGATCAGCACGAAGATCGCCACGACCATGAACACCACGAGCGCGAGGACCTTGATGGCGGCGAACCAGAACTCGAGTTCGCCGAACAGCTTCACCGAGACCATGTTCACCGCGAGGATCGCGAACAACGCGATGAGCGCGGGAATCCATTGCTGCAGGTCCGGCCAGAAGAACTGCGTGTACTTGGCCACCGCGGTCACGTCGGCGACGCCCGCCGTGGCCCAGTTCAGGAAGTACATCCAGCCCGCGAAGAACGCGGCTTTCTCGCCGAGGAATTCACGCGAATAGGACACAAAGGATCCGGAAGACGGCCGGTGCATCACCAGTTCGCCCATCGCGCGGACCACGAAGAACGCGATGATCCCGGCGACCGCGTAGACGACGGCCAGCGCCGGACCGGTGCTGTGCAGGCGCGAGCCGGCGCCCAGGAACAGGCCGGTCCCGATGGCGCCACCGATGGCGATCATCTGGACCTGACGGTTCTTCAGTCCTTTGTGGTACCCGGCTTCCTCGTGCTTGAACGAGGTTTCCGGCGGCTCGGCGACCGCCGTCTGATCCGAGGGCGACATGTGATTCCCCTGTTCTGACAACAAAGTGCGTGTCGTGACGCAGGGTCGGCCGACCACTGTGTCGTGCCAGATCATGATGTGGTCGGACCGCATCCGGCCGCAACGGGAGCGGCGATAACTTAGGGTTGATTTGAGCTGCGAACCTCAAGCCATTCTCAAATGTGCCCGATAATGCCGAAATTCACGGACTCCCGTACCGGAAAACGCGAAACGCGTTTCAAGCCCAGCTGTCCGGCTGCGAGCCATCGACATCGGTGAAGCCGTACTCACGCGCCAGCTCCGCCGAGCTCACCGACCGCTGGTTCCACCGCGCGCGCTCCGGGTCCGCGGCCAGCGCCGCCACCGCGCGGCCCACGTAGCGCGGCGACTCGGACTGCGCGAAGGGCGGCGGGGCGGTCGGAAGGCCGTCCGGGCGCCCGGAATCCAGCGCGGCGCGCCAGTTTTCCTCCGTGACGCCGTAGTTGTCGAGCATCATCTCCGAACGCAGCCAGCCCGGCGTGATCGCGACGGCCGTGCCGCCGTGCGCCGCGAGCTCGTGGCCCTGCGAGAACGCGAGACGGTTCACCGAGGCCTTCGCGAGGTCGTAGAACACGGAGATCCGGTACTGGGAAGCGTTGTACTCCAGCGTGCCGTCGGTGACCTCGACGAGGAGCCCGCCGCGTTGCGAAACGAGCAGCGGCAACAGGTAGTGCGAGGTCACGAGGTGCGTTTCCACGCCAAGGCGCAGGATCCGCAGGCCGTCGTCGAGGTCGTGCTCCCAGATCGGCGTGTTCCAGTCGGCCGGGCCGCCCTTGAGCCGCTCGGCGCCCCAGATGTCGTTGACCAGCACGTCGAGCCGGCCGTGTTCACGGCGCACGCGCTCGGCCAGCACGCGCACCTGCTCGTGGTCGAGGTGGTCGACCTGCCTGGGCACGCCGGTGCCGCCGAGGCTGGTGACGAGCGCGGCCGTCTCCTCGATCGTCTCGGGGCGGTCGTAGTCGGAGTGGCCGTCGCGTTCCCAGCTGCTGCGGCCGGTGCAGATCACCGTCGCGCCGGCCTCGCCGAGGGCCGCCGCGATGCCGCGCCCGGCGCCGCGGGTCGCGCCGGCCACCAGGACTACCCGGTTCCGGAGATCAGCCATCACACCGAGTGTGACACGGTCAGCCGGCCAGCGCGTCCCGGACGGTGTCGGCCAGCAGGCGGGCGCACCCGGGGGCGCCGGGGTTCAGCAGCAGGTCAACGCCGTTGTGAGCCTCGAGCAACGCGGGCAGGTCACGCGCGGCGACGGGCAGCCAGCCGGCCGCGCGGACGCGGGTGCGGTGCACCGGGGCCGTGGTGGCGAGCACGCACGGGATGTTGTCCGGCGACGGCGCCACCAGCGGCTCGTCGTCCACGTCGAGGGCGACCGACACGGTCGACTCCCGCAGGATCGCGGCGAGCTGGTCGGCGTCGGCGTCACCGCGGGCGACCAGGCGGAGCACGGCGTCGAGCGGGTCGCTCGGCGAGCCAGGACCCGAGGGTTCGTAGGCGGGGTTCGCCTCGAAGCGGCCGACCGCGCCGTCCTCACCGGCGAGCCAGCCGCCCACGACGGCGGCCAGCGGCGGGGCCGCGACCTCGGCGCCGTCGTCGGTGGACGAAGGCGCCCACGCCGGATCGACGAGCAGCACCCATTGGTCATTCGCCATCGCCGGCGCCTCCTCTGTTCGCATGCGGCTCGCCCACCGAGGCGAGGAAGGCGTCCTCCGACTCACTCACCTTGGCCAGCATCGCGTCCTGCTTCGCCGCCTGCTCCTTCATCCGCGCGGCGTACTGCCGGATGTGCTCGGCGGTGCGCCAGCGATTCAGCCACGCCAGGCTGCTCAGGTGCAGGCGCCGCATCACCCACAGCGTGTCGCGGGTCCGCTCCACGCGCTGCTCGAACGTACCCGGCCCGCCGCGCCAGCCCTCCAGCGCGCCGCGCACGGCTTCCTTCAGCACGTCCGGCGCGAGCTTTTCCGAGGCGAACGAGCGGATCGCCGTGGCGAGGTCGCGGGCGTAGGACTCGGCGTCCGCGTGGCCCAGGATCTTGCGGAACTGGCCGAGGAGCAGGCCGTTGTCCAGCGCGGCATCGAGGGAGCCGTGGCGGTCGAGGACCTCGACGGCGTCGGCGGCCCGGCCGACGTCCGTGCCGTGGGCGACCTCGTTGGCCAGGTCCAGCAGCGCTTCCGCGGCACGGCCGGGCTTGGCGAGCAGGGTGTCGGCGACGCCGTGGAGCTGCAGGAGCGTGTATTCCTCGGCCAGGCCCACGGCGACGGCGGTTTCGGCGGCGGACAGCGTGGACGGTGCCGCGTTGGCAGGCAGCGAGATCGTCGCCATGGCCTCGGTACCCGAGCCGGTGGTCACGATCGAGGCCGCCGCGTGGGGTGTGGCACCGGCCGGCGTCAGCTCCGCCAGCAAAGCCTGGACCTGCGCGACGAACTGGGCGCGCACGTCGTCCGGGCCGCTCACCTGGACGCGAGGTGCCGGCAGTCCGTCGGCCGTGCGTTCCACTGTGGACTCCGCGATCCATCGCGCGACGGACTCGTCGAGCGGCAGCGACACCGGTTCGAAGTCGAAGTCGCTCGCCGGGCCGGGCTCGGTGTTCAGGCGCACGGGCCGGGACACCGAGCCGTCGCGCCAGACGCCCTTGCCCGTCACCGTGAATCGCTCGCGCGCCGACTCCGGCAGCCGGACCTGCTGCCAGCGTCCGTCGACGAGCCGGTGGTCGATCACGTGCGGCACGTCGACGTTGTGCGACGCCAGCTCCAGCGCCGCCGTCCACAGGAGATCGGGCTGCTCGTGGCGGGCCACGACGTCGGCGGCAGCCGTGAGGTCGAGCGCCATCCCGCCCGAACGCAACGCGCTGACCGCGCCGCTGAGCAGCGCCAGCGTGCCGGTGCGGTCGTCGAGGCTCACCGGGCCGGCCGGAATCGACGGCCGGTACCACCAGCCGTGTTCGGCGGCCTGGCCGAGCTCGGCGATCGTGCGCCGGTCGTCTTCGGTCAGCGCGTGGTCACCGGAAACCAGGTAGGAGACGGCCGGGAAGGTGTCCACGACGTTGTCGGGCGAGGGCGTCGGCGTGGCGTGCACCGGAAGGTCCATTCCGGACGAACGCACGTGCTGCGTGAACTCGTCCGCCAGCGCACCCGACACGAGCACGAGCGTCGGCGGCCGGTCGGACGATTGCATCAGCTCGGCGCTGCCTTCGGGCGTGGTGTCGATCTTCGTGACCACACCGGGCTTCGCACCGCGGTAGCCACCGAACGGTGCCGAATCCGAGGAGTACGGCTGCCCGTCGACACCACCGAACACGGCGGGAGCAGCCGGTGAGTCAAGCGAGAACTCCACCGCGCCACCCCGGACCGGCCGGAACGACACGGTGACACCCGAACCCTCGGCGACCCGGATCTTCACCGGCACTCGCGCCAGCAGGTCGCGATCACCCAGCTCACGCCCGAGGTGCCCGGCCAGCTCCCGCGCGGCCTCGCGTGCCTGCGCACGGTCACCACCGGTCACGTGGATCGCGGGCAGCTCGCCCTCCACCGCCCGCAACGCCCGCGCCAGCTCCCGCGCGCCGGTCTCCACAGGAGTGTCCATATCGGACACCAACACAGCGTCGTCCGGGTTCCGCAGCGTGGCCCCGTGCTGGACCTCACCCAGGGTGCGGTGCACCCGGTCGGGATCGATGTCCAGCAGAGCCCGCGCGGAAGCCGGCAGCCGCACGTCGTGGTCGGTCCCGGTGTAGGTGTGCTGGTCGGTCACCGTGCGCACGAGCGGCGCCAGGTCCGGGTCCGCCGCGAGGAACGCCAGCGCCGCGTCCCACACCAGGTCCGGGTCAGCGTGGCGGTGCACGGCCGGCTCGACCGCGGTCAGGTGCAGGTCACCGGCACGGTTGTACAGCCCGCGCACCAGGCTCTGCACCACGTGCTGGGTCAGCTCCAGCGTCTCGTCGCGCCCCGACACCGGTCGCGTCCCCGCGGCGGGCGGCTTGAGCCAGCTGCCGTCGCTGTTCATCCGGATGTCGGTCATCTCCGGCAGGTCGAACGCCGACGGCAGGCCGATGCGCCGCGCGGTGCCCGACAGCGCAGAGGGCCCGGTGCGAACGATGATCGAGTTGCGGTGCACGCGCCCCTGCGGCATTTGGAAGAACGCCGGCGGGAGGTCGTACGCCTCGGGCGGCAGGAGGTTGCGCTGCGTCTTGCCGTAGTTCTCGCGCACGACGTCGAGGTGCACGCGCGCGAACGGGTGCCCCTTGCTCATCGCGAACGCCGAGTTGGCCACGTTCATGCCGATGCGGTGCGTCGCGTAGCCCTCGCGCGAGGTCGCCGCGTGGAACAGGTCCTCGAGGCTTTCCACCACGTTGTCGCCGTCGGTGTAGAGGCCACCGAAGCGGTTCATCAGCTCCATGCGCAGGATGTCGCTGGCCGCCGCGTAGCCCGGACCGGTCAGCTTTCCGGTCTCGGAGTGGTAGAACTCGTTGAGCAGCATGGGGTTCTCGCTCGAGAACACCTCGTCGACGTTCACCAGCCGCACGTGGTGCTGCTGCGCCCAGTTCACGAAGTCACGCACGTCGGCGAGCGGGTCGGGGCCTTCAGCCGGCGGCTCGGTCGTCAGCGCGAGCTCGATCTGCGAACGCGGGACGTCCGTCCACAGCACCGGCACGACGCCGTCGTGCAGCCGCGCGGCGGCGCCGCCGAAGTTCTCGCGGAACGCGCTCATCGTGCCGGCGTCGCGCAGCGGCCCGCCGAGCCAGATGGCGTGCATGAGCAGCGGCGTCGACGTGGTCTTTGCCAACGGCTCGACGTCGCCGGGCGCCCACGCGGACAGCCGGTCGTCGGCGCGCGTGTGCTCGATCGTCCAGTCCCTGAGGTCGGGCAGGTTCGCCGGGTCGGCCTGATCGCGCAGCACGGGCACGCCCTGGGTGAGGTCGAGCGTGTCCAGCAGCGCGAGGCCCTGGCCCGCGGTGAGGTTCGAGTAGTCGTGGCCACGCAGGAAGCCGGGCGGCTCCGGCGCGCGGTAGAGGCCGAACAGGTCAGGCCCGAGCAGTGGCGCGCCGTCGGGCGCCGGGCCGTGGTTGGCCGAGATCGCGCGCAGGTCCCGGGTGAGCTCGGCGGCGGAGGTGTACGGCGGCACCTCGTCGGGCTCTGAGTCCGCCATCGTCGCTCGCAGGTACTCGTTGACCACGGCGGCAAGCAGCTCGGGATCCTCGTGCCGGCCGAGCAGCGCCTGCACCTCGTCGTCGGGCGCACGGTCGTAGACGGCGTTCACGACCTCGGCCGCCAGGTACAGCGTGCGGGCGCGGTCGGCGAGGCGGACCGGGCCTCCCGTGGCGGGAACCCGGGCGTAGCGCCAGTTCTTGAGCAACGCGTTCGTGAGTTCGTCGACCACGGCGTCGGCGTCGAGCGGACGGCCGAGCGTCTCCCAGTGCCCGCCGCGGACCACGGCGGTGAACGCGTCGTCGCGGGCGCCGAAGAGCGGGGCCGACGGTTCGTCGTCAGGGCTGTCGTCGCGGTGGTTGGCCAGCACGGAATCCGTCGCCGCGTGCACGATCGACGGCCCGCCACGGGTTTCGAGCGCCGCCTGGAAGTCGTGCGCGACCCCGCCGGGGCCGAGCCGACGGGCCGCCGCGCACTGGAACAGCGTAACCGAATCCGGCTGCGCGTCGGCGAACTCAGGCGACGCCGTGACAATCTGGGCGAGCGTCTCGCCGTCGACGTAGACCTCGCGCCGCGTGCCGTCCGGGCCGGTCACGGCGACCTTCACGCGGGTTTCCTCGCCGTGGCCGGTGACGAGGAACGTCCGGCCCTCGGCCAGTTCGTCGGCCCACGGTGTGCGCACGGGGATGCCGCCGTCGCCGGGGCCGCGGCCGCGCAGGTCGTTCGCCGCGCCGGTGGCGAAGGCGCGCATCTCGTCCGGATCGGCTTCGACCACGAGATTCTCGCCCCGGGTCTGCCGCAGCCAGGTCTGAACCTTCGCGGCCTCGGCGGATTCGAGGAACGTCAGCCCGCGCGCGGTGCCGGTGTGGTCGGTCAGCACGGTCGTGGTGACCGCGCCGGGCGCGAAGTCGATCGTCACGCCCGGTTCGCCGACGACCTCGCCGGTCAGGCGCGTGTGGTCGGCGTGCACCAGGTGGTCGAACGCCAGGTCACCGAAGCCGCGCTCGCCCAGCAGGCGCGTGACGTCGGCCTTGAAGTGGTCCACGCGGTCCGCGGGCACGGTGACCGGCGGCAGCGGCTCGCCGTCGAGGTGGTGCTCGGCGAGCGTCTCGGCGTAGTGCGCGGCGTCGGGCCGCGAGTGCGTGGTCTCGCGCGCCGGACCCTCGGTCCACGCGGGGTTGAGCCGAGCGGGCCGGGCCAGCTCGTCGGTGCTCCAGGTGCCCTTGCCCGTCACCGTGATCAGGCCACGCGCCATCGGCGGCAGCGACACGCGTGTCCATTCGCCGGTGTCCGGGTCGCGGCGGACGTCGACGACGGTGTGCACCGGCGTGTTGCCCGAGGCCAGGTGCGTGAGCACAGCCGAGTAGACGACGTCGGGCCGTTCGTGGCGGGCCACGAGGTCGTGGACGTCGGTGAGCCGCAGCTCGCCGGTGCGGGCGGCGGTGTCGGCCAGTTGCCGCTCCACAGTGGACGCCAGCGCGAGCGTGCCGTCGTGGTCCGCCAGCGAGATCGGCCCGGCCGGCGGTTCGGTGCGGAGGCCGGTGTCGAGCTCGTGCACGAGGGCGACGATCGTCTCGTCACCCGGAGTGCCGCCGAACGTCCGGAAGTGCCCGCCGTCCGTGACCGTGGTGAACGCGCCGGTGGAGCCGAGCGCCTTGCCCAGCGTCGCGGTGTCGCGGCCGAACAGTGTCGGTTTCGTCGGCGCGTGCACCGTCGCCGGCCCACCGAGGTCGCTCAGCGCGCGCTGGAAGTCGCGGGCCACTCCGCCGGGGCCGTCGGTCTGGCCGGTGCTGCACGCGATGAGCGTGACCGACGACTTCGGCCCGGCCTGCGCGAACGGCGCCGAGTTCGCGACGATCCGCGCGAACGTCCGACCATCCACCCGCACGGTCTGCCCGCCGACCAGCGTCAGCTTCACCGACTGTGGTTTGCCGTGGGCGAAGACGAAGAACGTGTCGCCGGTGTCGGTGCCCCACGGCGCGGGCGACTTCGCGGCCCAGTCACCGAATTGGCGTCCGCCCAGGTCAGGCGTGGTGCCGTTGCGGCGAGCCTCGGCAACGACCGGGTCGAGGGTCTTCGACATCACGCCCTCGTCGAGTGAGGAGACCTCACCGGAGTTGTCGGCGACCCAGTCGTGCTCGACCGCGGACGTCTGCTCCACGGCCGGCAGGAACGACACCGCGACGACCTTGCCCGAGCGGTCCGTGACCTGGTGCAGCTGAACGTCGCTGACGTCGAAGTCATACGGCCGGTCCGCGTTGACGTCCCAGCCCGAGATCGTCGCGGGCCCAGTGTCGGACTCGGTGTCCGGGGCCTCGACAACGTGCTCGGTCGAGCGCGGGTCGAAGCGGGACTCGACCTTCTTGGCCGGCCACACGTGCGTGGCGAGCCGCCAGTCGACCTCTTCCTTGGCCTGCCACCACTTCTTGCGCGCCTCGTCGGCCTTCTCACGGGCCTCCCGGACCTGGCGCAGCGCGTCTTCACGGCGGGAGGTGAAGTCGGAGCTGTCTTTGCGGTAGGAGTTGAGGACGTTGGCCAGCTGCTCCGCGCGGTCCTGCGCGTCCTGGCGGCGCCGCACGAGCGCGGGCTGCGCGGTGCGGATGTCGCGCACGCCCTGCTCGGCGCGGGAGACCTGGTCCAGCAGCTGCTGCCGCTCGGGCGAGCCCTCGTCGGTGACCGACGCCAGGGCCAGCGCCTGTTCGGAGACGTCCTGCAGCCGCGTGATCTCGGCGTTGCCCTCGCGCAGCTCACGGCCGGCGTCCTTGGCGTCGTTCTCCGCGTCGGCCAGCGCCTGGCGCAGCTCGCGCACGGGGTCGGCGTCGGTCTCGACGGCCAGCCCGTTCGCGTCCTTGGTCAACGTCTTGACGCTGTCGCGCTCGTCGAGCCAGCGGTCGTCGGCCTCGTGCTGGGCCGTCTCCACGGCCTCCTCCGCCTTGCGCCAGTCCGAGGCCGCGTCCTTCACCGTGTCCTGCGCCTTGGTGATCGCGTCCGGCAGCGCTTCGCCCAGCAGCTTTTCGACGTCCACATCGGACATGCGGACCAGCGCCGAAGCCGGCACCTTCACCTCGACCGCCGCCGTGCGGCCCCCACCGAGGTCGGCGACCACCCGGTACTCCACGTCGAACCCGACGAGCCCGCTGCGGCCCTTGGGCTTCGCGACGGTGGACCGCTGTCCACCCGCGACAGTCGCGGTCGGATCGCTCATCGCGGCGGGGTTGCGGATGTCCGCGCCGCTCCACGAGTGCGAGTTGTCCTTCGGGTCGGTGACGCCGCCGACGCCGGGCATGTACTGGTTCTCGCCGCTGAGGGCTTCCTTCGCCTCGCCCGTGAACGTGGCCGTGGTCTGGTCGGTGCGCTCCAGCTTCACGGTGTCACTCAGGGCCGTGAGGTCCGGATTGGCCAGGCGCGAGTAGACCTTCACGCTGCCGTGGCCGTTCTTGATCAGCGACGCTTCGTGCAGGTCGGGCGCGGCGAGCGGGCCGTCGAGCATGCTCGGCAGGTGGCCCTGGAGGATCTCGTTGGTCAGCGACGTGACCAACGTGTTGTTGGCGCCGGTGCCCCGGCTGGTGAGGCCGTTACCGGCGCCGGCGAGCCGCAGCGCGCGCTCGGCCCCGGCCTGCACCGCGGCCGACCCGCGCACGCCCTCGGTGTGCGCCGACGGCGGCAGCTTGCCCACGCCCTGCGCCTGCCATTCGGCGAGCCTCTCGGGTGTCGTGTCGGCGGCGGTGAGCTCGGTGGTGCGCGGCTCGTGGGCCTCCGGCGTCTGACCCTCGGTGCTGATCTTGTGGTCATCGGCCGCGGAGCGCACGGTCACGTTCACGTTCTGCTCGGTGACCGGGTACGTCTTACCGCCGCGCTGCACCACGAGCTCGAACTTCACCTGGTGGCGGTAGCGCACGGCCGGGCCGCTCTGCGAAGCCTTGGAGCCCTTGGTCGTCGCGGTGGCCGACACCGTCTGGTCGGTTTTGGTCTTCGAGCCGGACACGCCGAGCGTGAGACCCTCGTAGCCGCTCACGTCCGGCTTGGTGTCGCTGAACAGGCCGCGCCCGGCGCCGCGGAACTGGCCGCCGTAGGACGAGCCGTGGCCGGCGTTCTCCTTGTCCGTCACGGCGGCGCTCACGACGTGGTCGATCTCGCCGCCATCGTGGACGACGTCGAGGAACTCGGTGTCGGTGATCGTCGCCTTGAGCAGCACCTGGTAGGTGTCGGTGGACAGCACGCCGGCGTCGTGCAGCAGCAGGGGCGCGCCACCGTCGAGTGCACTGTCCACAAGGGACGTGACGGCGTCGGGCGAGGCGAGGTCGAGCGTGCGCTGCAGGTTGGTCATCGAGTCGTCGAGCACCGATTTCGGCAGCAGCTTGTCGCCGGTGCGGCCCAGCGCGGTGCGGGCGTCGCGCACGAGCTGCGACAGGTCGGGCGCGTCCTCGACCACGGCGGCGCCCAGCGCGCTGGAGTCGCGGCCGACCAGCGCGGGCGGCGCCATCTTGCCCGGCGGCTCGGTGCGTGGCTCGACCTTCGGCAGCAGGCCCTGCTCGCGAGCCTGGTCCTCGGACATGCGCACGTACACCGCACCAGGCAGCTTCACGTCGGCGCCGGCACGTGAGGTCGAGCCGTTGACCAGGCTCTCCTGGCGCGTCTCGGCGACCAGCCGCACGTCGGCGTCGTACTGCACGAGCACGGTGCGACCCTTGGCGTTGGCGCGGTTGAGGTGGTCGACGCTCGCGCTGACCTCCGTCGAGCCGCCCGACGTGCGCGTCCACGGGCTCCACTTGGCCGACGCGTAGACCTGGCCCTGACCGTGGGCGGTGGCCATGCTGCCGTCCGGCCGGATGGTGACGCCGAGCTGCACGTTGCCCTCGAGCGCCTGCTTGTGCGTCTGCTCGAACGCGGCCTTCGCGCCACCGGCGAACGTGGTCTCGCTACCGCCCGCGTCGGACGCCACGACGACCTTCGGGTTGCTGAGCGCCACGTTCATGCCGAGCCCGCCGACGCGGTCGGCCACGCGCCGCTCGTAGCGGAAGCCGCCGGCCCGCGCGCCCTGGCGCAGGAACTTCGGCAGTCCGCCGCGGAACGTCTCGGGCGAGAACATGCGGTCGACGCGCTTGCGGGCCTCGCCGCCGGACAGGCCGAGCACGCCGTCGCCGTCGGAGGCCCGCTCCAGCTGGCGCAGGGCCTCGTCACGCAGGGCCTCGGTGTTCGTGAACGCCTCGACGTGCAGGAACTTCGGCTGGTCCGGCTTGGGGCCGGCCAGCATGTCCTCGATCGTCGGGGTGTCGTTCTTGTTCAGCACGGTGGTGCCGGGCTTGCCGGGCAGGAAGTCGCCGGGGTCCTTCTTCAGTGCGGAACCGTCGTTGACCCACAGGTCGACCTTGCCGGAGATCTTCGGCAGCGCCGGGTCGCCGGTCTTGGCCACAGTGGACACCTTGGGCGTCACGCGGAACGGCGAACCCGGCGTCAGGCGCTTCACCCACGGGCGGTTGCGGGTGTAGCTGGTGATCTCGACCTCGAACTCCACGTCGTGCTCGAACACCTGCGAGTCGGGGCTGCCGGAAAGGCTCGTGGTGGTCGTGACGGTGGGGCCGCCGGAGTTCTTCCAGCTGTACGCGTCGGAGTACTGGATCGGCACCACCGCGGGGCTGATGCTGGAGGTCGCGATCGACGTGGGCTGCGGGATGACCATGCGGCCTTCCAGCCCGACCGACCAGCTCTTGTCCACAGTGGTCGCACTGCTCAGCGACGGCGCCGTGGCGACCGAGCCCTTGACCGAGCGTCCGGTGGCCTGTCCGAGGTGCCGGCCCGGCGAAAGCTTGGCCTTCACCGTGACGCTGAGGTACTCGTCGGTGAACAGGCCGCGCCGCTTCAGCTGCACGGACACGCCGGGGCCGAGCAGAGTGTCCATTTTGGCCTTGAGCGCCGCGGGCGAGAATGTGGCCGTAAGCTTGCGCAGGTTGGCGAAGCGCTCGGCGATGTCGCGGCTGGAGCTCTTGTCGTCGGCCTGGAACTTGTCCCAGCGCGGCAGGAACTTCGCCATGCCAGGCCGGTCGCGCAGCGCGTTTTCGATCTGCGGCTGCACCTTCGCGGCCGGCGTGAACGAGCCCGTGCGCACGTGGCCCGCGGCGGCGGCCGCGGCGAGGTAGGGCGGCTCGTAGCGCTTGCCGACGTCGGTGAGCTTGTCTCGCGTGTCCGCCGGCACGGGCAGGCCTTGGGCCTTCGCCTCGGGCAGTCCCATACGGACGTACGCGGTGGCCTCGACGGTCTCGACCTCTCCGGCCGAGGTGACGACGTCGACGTCCACCTTCACCTTGTAGATCCCGATGTCGCCCTTGGCCTCGACCGTGTTCTTCGCCGTGACGCTGGTGCCACCCGTCGCCGTCTCTGTGACCTTCGACGAGACTGACCCGCTGACGCCGACGAGCCCACCGACCTTGCCCGGCAGGTAAGAGCCACCGCCGACCGTGACGGACAGGTCCATTCCGGACTTCGACGCCGCTGCCGTCGCCCCGCCGTTCACCGACGAGTCGTTGAACCGCAGCTCGCTGTCCCCCGGCACCACGCCGACGAGCTCGACGTCCTTCGGCCGCGCCTGCAGCTGCACGGCGTCGCGGTGGCTGCCGTGGGGGCTGAGCAGGTCGTTGGACACGACCGGGCCGCCCTGCAACGCCGTACCGAGGACACTGCGGATGCCACCGCCGCTGACGAACTCGCGCAACGCCTGACGCCCCGGCGCGCCGAACTTCGTGACCGACGGGTGCAGCCGCTTGGCCACCTTGTCGAACAGCGCCTGCTCGTCGAGCAGCACGGCCTCGGGCGCGAGCAGCTCGATGTTCTCGGCCCAGTCGGGCTCAGGGTCGCCCTTGGCTTCGGCGTCCGGCTTGAGGTTGCCGAGGTCCTGCGACCACAGCAGCGAGACCTTTCCGTCCACAGTGGACCCAGTGAGCCCGCCGACCTGGTCGGTGACGGCGATCGAGTACCTCACGTTGACGTCGGCACCGTCCACGTCGCCGGCCGAGCGCACCACCCGCTGCTCGGTGCCCGTGACGGTGGACGTGTGCGTCTGCGCCGCCGTCGCGAGCTGCACCATGGGCGCGACCGACACGTAGGCGCCGGGCGGGATCAGCGCGAAGTACGACGTGCCGACGGTCCGCGCGATCGTGTCGTTCTGGCCTTCGGCGTGCGTGGCCTGCGTCTGGTCGTTGACGTCACTGATCGTGGCGTGCGGCTGCTTCGCGATCCCGTCGGCCGGCACCGCGTCCAGGTCGAGCTCGGCCCGCACGTGGACCTCGAACCACTTCTCGCCGACGCGCACCATGGACTTGCGGCCCAGGCCGAGGAACGACTCGAAGGCGGCGCTGTCGAGCGTGCCGGTGATGGCCTCGATGCCCACCGGGTCCGGCGGGTTCCTGCGGGAGTCGAGTGACGTGACCAGGCGCTTGATGGTGTCGCCGACCTGCTTCACGCCCTGCGGGTTCATCGGCACGAGCGAGCCGAGGGCCTCGCCCTTCTTGGCGTACTCAGGCAGCCGGTCGGTGAGCGAGCGGGTGTCGGGCGCCGGATCGTCGTCGGCGACGGTGACGACGCGCTCCTGCTCTTCCTGGTCCCGCCGCACGTCGTCGTCGAACAGCTGCTTGAGCTCGTCGTACTTCCGCGCGTAGTCCGGGTCGTACTCGAAGCGGTGGCCACCGTCCGTGGTGACGAGCGGGCCGTTCTTCCGCTCCTCCTTGATCCCCGACAGGGCCGACTTGGCGCCAAAGGGCTCGACCTTGCCATTGTGGACGAAGTGGCTGTCGGCGTAGTACGACGAGAAATCCGCCTGGTAGTACTGGTGGAACTCGTCGAACAGCTTCTTCACATCGGCGGCCCGCACCGGCCCGCCGCCGGGCCGGCCGACGTCCTTCGCGAGGTTCTCGATGAAATCGTGCACCTGCTGGGCGCTGACGTCCTTGCCGCGGAAGTAGAAGCCGAACGGGTCGGCGTCGACCATTTCGCGGGCGATGCGGAAATCGCGGGCGGAGTTCCACAGGCCTTCGTGGCGGTTCATCTGCTCGACGGCGCCGCGGTGCTCCGGCTCGTTGTCGTGCTGCTCCTGCCCGGCGCCGTACTGGTTCTTGGAGTTCTCCTTCTCCATGTCGTGGAACAGGATCGCCTTGGCCAGCGTCTCGCGGGGCACGAACCGGTCGGCGTCGTGTTCGCCGCGGGTCAGGCGCAGGTACTGGTTGAGCACCATCTGGGCGTGTTCCCCGAAGGTGTTCGGGTTCGTCTTGGTCCCGGTGCGGTAGCGGTTGTGCTTGCCCTCGGCCTTCACGACCTCGTTGAACTTGCGCACGATCGACTCGTGGGTGTCGGGCTTGCTGCCGTCCGGCCGGCTGTCGAGCCGGGTGACGAGGTGGTCGAGGATCCGCTCGGCACCGCGGTGGTCGTCGTCGGTCTTCGCCAGCTCGTCGCCGATCACGGTGTCCAGGCCGCGGCCGATGTTCTGGTGCCGGCCGAACTCACCGGCCGGGTGGAACTGCGTGTGGCCGCGGGTCGCGCCCTGCGACCAGGCGCCGTAGTCGTTGTCGAACGTCTTCGAGTCGACCTGCTTGGTGGCGGGGTCGTAGGCGTTCTCGCGGGTGTTGAAGTCGACCTTCACGCGCTTCTCGTCGGTGGCGATGGCCGCGCCGATCTCCGCCTGGGTGGCGTAGTCGGGCACCTTCGCCATGAACGCGTCGACGTCTTCCTGCGTCACGGGCTTGAACTCGATGCCCTTGACCGTGTCGGGATTGAGCACCCTCGCGGCTTCGTCGGCGAGGGCCTCGCGCTGCGCGGTGGTGGTGAACTTGAGCACGGGGTCCTTGTCCATGCTCGTGCGCACCTTGGCCGCCGCGTCCTGCAGGCCGTTCTCGAACACTTCCTGCAGCTGCTTCTGGTCGAGGCCGACGAGGTGCTGCGTTGTCACGTCGGAGACGGCGTCGGGCAGCACGCCGGCGGACAGTCGCTGCTTCACGGTCCCCCGGTCGAACCCGAGGCCGGAGTCCCTGGCGTCCTGGGCCAGGTCGGCGTTCTTCAGAGCCGCCGAGACCTCGGCCGCGACGGCGTCGGCGCGGTTGCCGGCGAAGTAATTCTTCTTCGCGCCCTCGTTGTTCGCGAACCCTTGCTCGACCTTGTCGTTGAACTTCCCGCCGGTGACGGTGAACTGCTGTTTCACGGCGTTCTCGACGGCCGTGGTCAGCTTCTGCTTGAAGCTGTCGACCCCGCGATTCGCGCCCAGGGAATCGAGCGCCGTGGTCACCAGCTGGTCGGCCGTGTTCTTGGCGATGGCGGCCACGAGCTCCTCGTTCGCCATCACCTCGCGCATCTTGGCGATCGTCTCGATCTTGGCGTCGGGCGAGACGAACTTGGTGACCGGGTCGGTGTGCAGCGCCCGGAACTCCTTGTTGACGACGTCCTTGAGGATGCCGCCGAGGTTCTTCGCGGCCGTCAGAACCTCGTCGCGCACCTTGATGCCGTCGAGTGCCACCGTGTCCGGGCCTCGGTCGAGCTTCTCGCCGAGTGTGCGGCCGATCCCGTCGGTGAGCTGCTTGACGACCGAACCGGACGGGCCGCGGGTGTTGAGGAAGACGTTGAGGTCCTGGCGGCGCTGCTCGACGGTGCTCGGCGGGGCCGACTTCCCACCGTCCTTGCCGGGCTTCTCCTTGTCACCGGGAATCGAGTCGGAATGCGGCGTGAAGTACGCGTCCCAGGATTTCCCACCCTTCAGTTCCTGGTGCGTGTGGTAGAGGTCCGACAGCTTCGTGGCCAACGCCCGCAGATCCTGCGGGTCGTTGCGGAAGTACTTGCGGTCCTGGCCCTTGTCCGTCGTCCAGCCGAACCACGGGTCGTTGTCCTTGCCCAGCGCGTCGGACTGGAAGCCGGGCGGCAGGCCGAGCCGCGAGTAGAGGTCGGCGATGTCCTCCTGGCGGCCGGCCAGCTCGGAGTGGTCGTAGGTCTGGTTGGCGGAGTAGGTGACGAGCGAACCTTTGAGCGCGGCGTCGCGCATGGCGGTGAAGTGCTCGCCGCGCAGGCCGAACTGGTTGACGTCACCGGTCTGGTCCACGTTCATGGCGAGCTTGTTGTCCGGCAGCGCCTCGACCGTCGCTTCGCGGCTGACCTTGGTGAATGTGTCGAGCGGCACCAGGAACGAGCGCAGCACCGGCTGCATGCCCGGCTGGAAGTTCGGGTCGGTCTCGTACTTCGACGTCCACTGCACCGCGCGCATGGGCCGCCCGCCGCCGACCCAGAAGATGTCGGCCTTGCCGGCGCCGCCGAAGACGTTGACGTTGCCCTCGTCGTCCTGGTGCACGTCCTTGAACGACCCGGGCTTCGCGGGATTGAGCACCGCGGTGTACATCCGCACGTACTGCTCGCCGCGGATCGTCTCGATCTCGAACTCGCCGCGGTTGAGGACCTTGCGCTTCTCGCGGTCGAACGTGTTGGCCGCGAGGTCCTTCTTCGTCAGCACGACCGACGGGCCGGGGTAGCTGACGTTCTGGCGTCCGATGTGGACGTTTTCCTTCGTGCCGAGGTAGCTGTCCTTTCCGTCCACTTCGGCCTTGGCGATGTGGACCGGGCGGCCGGTTTCGGGGCCGTGGCTGGTCCAGGTGCCGTTCTGTTCCAGGACGTGGACGCGGAGGTTGGCGGCGCGGGCGATGGCGTCGAGGTCGGTGTCGGTGTTGGCGCGAAGATTCGTGGTGATGCGCTGGTGTTCCCTGGGCGCGTCCTGCGAGATGCTCGCGATGACGGCGCTGCGGAAGTTGTCGGGGCCTTCGTGGCCGCCGACGTAGACGCCCTCGATGCCGTGGGTGCCGAGCATCGTGCCCTGCGCGGGGCGCAGGACGTCGCGGGGGATCACGGTGCCGTGCTGCACGGGGAGGGGTTTGCCGTTGATGTCGACCGTGATGGTCGGGGCCTCGGTCGGGGTGTGGAGGTTGGGCTTGTCCTTTGCGGACTCGCCCGTCTGCTGCGGCGGCTGGTACGGGCGGTTCGGCTTCGCGTCCGGGTCACCGAGGTGGTGGTCGTGGATCACGGCCTGGTTCGAGAGGTCCTCGATCTTCGCCAGGTTGTCGTCGGTGAGCGACGTGTCGGACCAGGCGTCGCGGCCCATCACGCCGGGTTGGTCGGTGCGGTTGAACAACAGCGTGTCGTTCCGGTAGCCCTCTCCGAGGCCGAGGAAGTGCATGACCTCGTGGGTGAGACCCGTGGGGTTGTCGTTGACGTCCCAGTTGGTCTGGTTGGTGCGAGGGGCCTTGTGGTCCCGCTTTGAATCCACAGTGGTGTCGTGGACGTTGACCGGAACGCTGCGTGACGGGTCCGAGGTCCAGTTGTCGTCGTTGGCGTCGACGGTGTCGTTCGCACGGGCGTCGACCCGCACGTGGAGCTGGTCGCCGTTGGGCAGGCGGTAGTGCTGGTTGACGGTGTTGTCGAGGTGGTTCTGCAGGTCTTGTGCGAGCTGGTTGCGCTGGTCGATCGAGACGGAGTTCGACGACGACGTGAGGTCCAGCGGCACGGTGAACTCGCGCACCCAGGTGCCGGGTGACGTCTCGAAGCGGCGCACGTCGTAGCGGACGTGGGTGGCCGTGCCCTGGAGCTGGCCGTGCTTGAGGCCGTCTCCGGAGAACTGCTGCGCGATCGCCTTTTTCGGGTCGAACCGCTCGGCCACCAGCCGTGACGATGGCGCCGTGTCGCGGCGGTTGCCCCAGTTCTTCGGGCCCGGCAGGTCCTTCGGCGACTGGCCTGGGTTCGGCCGGTTGTTGTCGCTGTGCGGTTTCGGCGGCGCGTCTGTCGGCGTGTGGCGGCTGTCGAGGGCATGCCGCGTGAAGTCCTGGAAGTTGCGCAGGTGGTCGATCGGGTACCCGCCGCGGGAGGCGTTCTCGATCTGCTGCTCGACGTGGTGATCGATTGCGCGCAGATCGGCGTTCGAAATCGAACGCCAGCCACGCGCCGACGGGTCGGCCGGCAGCGTGAGCGCCTTCGCGGTCAGCGCGGCCGTGCGGTTCTGCTCCAGCGTGGCCAGCCGGTTTTCCAGCTGCGTGCGGCGGGTCGCGTTGCGGGTGGTGGCGAGCCCGTCGCGCGCCGCCTGCACGCGGACGTCGTAGTCGCCGGGGCGCGAGAGGTCGATCAGCTTGTCGATCACGGCCGAACGGCCAGGGTCGTCGGAGTAGACGGACTTCAGGTTCCGCAGGCCGTCGCTGTTGATGCCGTACAGCGACGCTTCGAACGCGTCGAGCGCGCCGTCGGTGTCGGTGTCGGCGAGGTTCCCGGGCAGGTCGACGTCGCGGCCGGGCACGTGTTCGGCTGCGCGGTCGTGCACCGCGGTGCCGGGCTGGATGAACGGCCGGTTCACCGGGTCACGCCTGGGCGCGCTGGTCGAGGGCTCGTTCTGTGGGCTGGGGGCGCCGCGCAGGTCGCGGCTGAAGTCCAGGAAGCGTTGCAGGTGCTCGGTCGGGTGCCCGCCTGCCTGCGCGTCGCGGATCTGGGTCTCGACGTGCTGCTCGACGTCGGCCAGGTCCTGCGGCGTGAACGAAGCCCAGCCCCGCGCCGACGGATCGGCCGGCAGGCTCAGCGCGTTCACTGTCAGCACCGCCACGCGGTCGCGACGCAGCTGGTCGGCGCGGTCGCGGTGGTGCTGAGCCTCCTGGTCGAGCCGGCGCGCCTCGGCCTCGCGGTTGTCCTGGTCGCGGCGCGCCGAGGCGAACTTGAGCGCCTTGGGAAGGAGGTCGGACTTCGACGTGAGCGCCTCCCGGTTGCGCCGCGCGTCGTCCAGCATCTGCTCGACGTCGGCGAGCCGGCGCTGGAAGCCACCCGGACTGCGGGTGATGCGGGCGAAGTCGTCCATCCGCCGGATCAGGGGCAGGCGGTCCGGGTCGTTCGAGTACTTGGCCGACAGCTCGGCGAGGCCCGCGCGGTCCATCCCGTACAGCGACGCTTCGAAGGACTTCACCGAACCTTCGACGACCGGGTCGAAGCCGCCGGGGACGCGCAGGTCGCGGTCGGCTGCCGTCGTGCTGTCCTGCTGCTGGGTCAGGGCCGAGGGGCCGGGGCGCATGAACGGCTGCGTCTCGGGGTCGTGTTCCAGCGAGCGGGCCGGAGGCGGCGGGGTCGGCTGGTTCTCGGGCTGTGCGTGCGGTTCCGGCTGCGTGTCCTGGTGAGTGTCTGTGTCCTGGTTCGGGTCCGGCTCGGGAGTGACGTCTCCCGTGTTGCCCGTGCGGACGTTGTTGACGTTCTCCCACAACGAGTCCAGGTGTTCCGTCGGGTACCCGCCGGCGCGCGCGTTGAGGATCAGGTCGCCGACGTGGTCCTCGATCGCCTGCAGGTCGTCGGGGTGGAACGCGTTCCACTCGTTCGACGTCAGGTCCGGCGGCAGTCCCAGCGCGTGGACGGTCAGGGCCTCGAGCCGCAGGTCCTGGGCCTGGGCGAGTCGTGACTGGGCGTCGTCGAGGAAGCCCTGCAGCAGGTTCCGCATCTCGGGGCTGGGGTTGCCCTGCAGGTCGCGCGTCCACTGGTCGACTTCCGTGCGCAGGTCCTGCAGGTGCTCGTCTATCCCGACGCCCATGCGCGCCTGGCTGGTGACGTCGATCATCCGCTCGAGCTGGTCGATCTGCTTCGGATCGGTCTGTGCCGAGACGAGCTCGGTCAGCTGCTCCGGATTGCGGCCGTAGAGTGACGCGGGGAAACCGAGCTCGCGGTTGCGAGCGTTGCGGCGCATCTGCGCCAGCTCATCGTCGATCTGCTTGATGCGTTCGACGCGGGTCTGCCGCTCCTCGTTGGACTTCTTCCAGTCCTGATAGCGCGTGTGCACGTCGGCGGCCTTCTCGACGCGGCCGCTGTAGTCGGGGTGGGTCGCCAGCTTGAGGTTGCGCTGGTAGCGGGCGACGAGGTCCTCGCTGAGGCGGATGTTCTTCGCGAGGTCGGCGATCTCCTGCGACGCCTCCGTCGAGCCGAAGAAGCTGCGCAGCTGACGGCCGGCCGAGTTCCACGTCGAGTTCGCCTGCCGGAACGCGTCGAGGTCTTCCTCCGCTTTGCGCACCTCGTCGGCGAAGGAATCCAGGCCACCGCGGCGGACCTGCCGCACGGCCTCGCGCATGTCCGGCTCCTGCTGCACGCGGGTGTGCAGCGATTTGAGCGCGGAGGCGTCGAAGCCGGCCTTCTCGGCGGCGTCGATCTTGCGCGTGAGGTGGTTGTCGAGGCGGTCGAGGGTGTCGGCGCTGAGGTGTTCGAGGCCGTCGGCGTTCTCGCCGGCGACGTGGTTGTCGAGCAGGTTCAGCACTTCGAGGGCGCGCTGGTCGTCGGTGAGCGCTTCGATGCGTTCGGTGTAATCGGTGCTGAGCGTCTGGTAGGCGGTGATGTCGGCGTTGAGCCGCTGCTGCGCGGCCTGCTCGCGGGGGCTCTGGAACCGTTGCGGGGTCCAGGACCGCTGGCCCTTCGCGGTCTTGAGCTGCTGGTCGAAGCCGTTGCGCTTGTCGGTGAGCTCGCGGATCAACGCGTCCGGGCCGCCGGGGTGCGCGACCGCGTGTTTGAGGCGCAACATCCGTTGTGCACCGGCGAACAGCGCGGGATCCTGGCGGCCGGACACGTCCGCGGCGACGTCGGTGAGCTGGTCGACGTTCATGCCCTCGAGCACGGCGTTGAACCCGTCGCGCAGGTCCTTGCGGGTCGGCTCGCCAAGCGCCGAGTAACGGCCGTTCTGCGACCCGATCTCCACGCGCGGGCCGCTCGCCGGACCGTGGTCGGTGCGGGTGCCGCCGGAATCGACGACGAGGTGCACGCCGAGCGCGTGGGCGATCGTGTCGGGCAGGTGCGAGCCGACGTGGGAATCGTGCCAGGACTGGTTTTCCAGGCCCTGGGTCACGAGGTCGGCGGAGGTGGGCAGGGTGGCGGTCTCGGTGACCTGGTTGGTGAGGTGGTCGAGGAGATCGCGGTCGCCGTGGGTGAGGCCGTCGGGGTCGATCGCCGCGCGCGTGACCTGCCAGTGCTTCGCCGACGGTTCCGCGAGCTTGTCGGCGAGGTTGCCGCGCCACTGGTCGGTGTGGGCGTCGCCGGTGAGGTTCGGGTCGGTCGGGGCGAGGTCGGGGGCGATCTTCGCGAGCTGGTCGGTGTCGAGGTGCTGGGCGGCCCAGAGGGAGAGGCCGTCGGGGTTGAGGCCTTCGAAGTCGAAGTTGCCCGGGTTGGCGCGGACGTTCGCGATTACGTCATCCACAGTGGACTTGACGTCGGTCTTACTCACGAACGGTGCCCCGTTGCCGACGGGAGCGTGCTGGAACGCGGAGCTGCGCAGGACGGACTCGACCAGGCCGACGTTGTCGGTGTTGGGCTGGTGCTGCTGCAACGGCCGCGGGTTGTCGTTCGGGGTGTTCGGTCGAGTGTCGAAGCTGCCCGGGACGACGTGGTCGTCGGTGTCCTCATCGGACTGGTTCGGGTTCGGCGCTTCCGCGGGGGTGTGGAGGTTGGGCTTGTCCTTTGCAGACTCGCCCGTGTGCTGCGGTGGCTGGTACGGACGGTTCGGTTTCGCGTCCGGGCTGTCCAGGTGGTGGTCGTGCATCACCGCCTGGTTGGAGATGTCCTCGATCTTGGCCAGGTTGTCGTCGGTGAGCGATGAGTCGCTCCACGCGTTGCGGCCCATCACACCGGGCTGGTCGGTGCGGTTGAACAGCAGGGTGTTGTTCTTGTAACCCTCGCCCAGCCCGATGAAGTGCATGATCTCGTGTGTGAGACCGGCGCTGTTGTCGTTGACGTCCCAGTTGGTCTGGTTCGTCCGCGGAGTTTTCTTGTCCTGCTTCGAATCCACAGTGGAGTCGTGGACGTTGACCGGCACTCCGCGTGACGGGTCGGCGGTCCAGCTGTCGTCATCCAGGTCGACGTTGTCGTTCGCGCGGGCATCGACGGTGACGTGCAGCTGGTCGCCGTTCGGGAGGTGGTAGTGCTGGTTGACGGTGTTGTCCAGGTGGTTCTGGAGGTCCTGCGCGAGCTGGTTGCGTGCGTCCGTCGAGACGGAGTTCGTCGACGACGTGAGGTCCAGCGGCACGGTGAGCTCGCGCACCCAGTTTCCCGGGGAGGTCTCGAACCGGCGCACGTCGTAGCGGATGTGCATCACGGCGCCCTCGAGCTGGCCGTCCTTCAGGCCGTCGCGGTTGCCGGAGAACTGTTGCGCGATCGCCTTCTTCGGGTCGAACCGCTCCAGCACGAGCCGCGATGACGGCGCGGTGTCGCGTCGGTTGCCCCAGTCCTTCGGACCGGGCAGATCCTTGGGCGACTGCCCCGGGTTCGGCTGGTTGCTGTCGCCGTGCGGCTTCGGCGGCGCGTCCGAGGGCGAGAACGGCGCCGGCGGGCGGCCGTTGACCATCATGTTCGTGACGGTCTCGAGCAGGTTGTCGAGGTGCTCGGTCGGGTTCCCGCCGAGCTGCCCGGCGGTGATCTGCTGCGCGACGTGGTTGGCGATCCCCGGCAGGTCCTGGTCGCCGACCTGGCGCCAGCCCCACGACTTCGGGTCGTTGCCGACGTGCAGCCCGTAGACGGTGAGCACGGCGGCGCGGTTCTGGTTGAGCTGTTCGACCTGCTGGTTGAGGCGGTCGAGGCGCCGGTTGAGGAACTCACGCTGCTGGTTGCGCTCCGCCTGGTCGCGGATCATCGAGTCCGTCTTCAGGCTGTTGGGCAGCTGGTCCTTGACGTTCTTGAGGCCCTGCAGGTCTTTGGTGACGTCGTCGATCGAGGTCTGCAGGTTCTTCAGGTGGCCGTCGAGACCGCCTTCGGAGAGGGCGATCTTGTCGTACTTGAGGATCTTCTGGACCTCGGGGAGCCGCATGGGGTCGTCGAGGTGGAGGGTGTGGAGCGCGCTGAGGCCCGAGCGGTCCATGCCGTAGAGGGAGGACTCGAAGACTTCGCGTTCGAGGTCGGGGCCGAGGTCGGCGGGGGTCGGGTCCGGGTTGTTGTCCGGGTTCTGGTCCTGGTCCTGAGTGGAGTCCTCGTCGGCGTTCTGGTTCTGGTCCGTGTCCGTTGTGGACTTCGGGTCGGGCGTCGGACCGTCGACCGGCTTGATGTCCGGCGTGGACTGCGGGTCCGGGTTCCGGTTGGCCGCGAGTGCTGCCTTTTCCGCTGCCGCCTTGGCTTTCCCCTCCGTGGTCAACGTCTCCAGGTGCTGCATGTTCTTGAAGATGCGCGCACTGCGGGAGATGCGGGTGCCGTAGTCGGGGTTCTTGATCAGGTCGATCTTGCGCTGCAGATCCGACAGGTGGTCCTCGGTCTGGCTGATCTCCCGGTCGAGCTGGGCGCGGTAGTCGGCGTTCTCCTTCGTGTCGAGGTGGTTGAGGAAGCTCCACAGGCCCGTGTCGAGCGCGACGTTCTTCTGGTCCTCGCGCAGGCTTTCCAGGTTGTCGGCGGTCTGCTCGGCGAGGTTCTCGAAGTGCTGGGTGCCCGTGACCGGGATGTTGTTCACGAGCTGGCGCACGGTCGGCTCGTCCTGCACGCGCTGCTGCAGCGTCTTCAGGTGCGTGGTGTCGAAGCCGGCCTTGGTGGCGGCGTCGACTTGCTGGTTGAGGTGCGTGTCGAGCGACTTGAGCTGGTTGGGCCGGAGCCGGGAGAGGTTGTCGGCGTCGGGGCCGTCGACGTGCTGGTCGAGCAGGTACAGGTTGTCGAGGGTCCGCTTGTCGGCCGCCAGCAGCAGGATGCGGCTCGTGAGCTCCTCTTGCATCTGCTCGAGGCTGGTGATCAGCTGTTCGCGCTGGTCGCGCGTGTCCTGGTCTTCGCCGAGGAAGCGCTTGGCCAGGGTGTTGCCCTCGGCCTTGAGGTCGCCGATGCGGGTGGTGACGTCGTTTCGCCTGTCCCGCAACGCCTTCGTGAACTCGTTCGGGCCGCCGGGATAGGCCACGGCCTGCTTGAGGCGCAGGATGCGTTTGGCGCCGTCGAGGAAGTCTTTGTTGAGGTCGTTGGTCAGGACGTCGGAGTTGCCCTGGACCAGCGCCTGCCGCATGCGCTCGAAGCGCGCGGCGGGGTCGTTGATGTCGCTGTCGCGCTGGTTCGTCGCGAGGTCCACGACGATGTCGCGCACCTGGTCGGCGTCGAGGTCGCTCAGCGCCGCCTCGAACCCGCGCACCATCTCCCGCCGCGTCGGCCCGCCCAGCGCCCCGAACTGCCCGTCCTGGTTGCGAACGCGCACCTCGGGATTGTTCTCACTCCCATAGCGCGACGTATGATCCGGCCCGCCCCGCTCCACGATCAACCGCACGTCCAACGCATGCGCCACCGCCTGCGGCAACCGCTTCCCGACGACGGAGTCATGCCACGCCGGCGTCTGCAACCCCTTGACGACCAGGTCCGCGGACGTCGGCAGCTTGCCGTTCTCGGTGACCTCGGTGGTGATGTGGTCCAGCACCTGACGGTCGCCGTCGGACAGCTTGCTGCTCACCGCGGTGCGCACATCCTGCCACCGCTTGCCCGACGGCCCGGCCAGGTCTTGAGACACGGCCTTACGCCAGTTGCGAATGTGCGTGGCGCCGTCGGCGTCTTTCTGCTCCGGCTCCAGATCCGGCGCGACGTCCTTGAGCTGACGGGAGTCGAGGCTCTTGACCGCCCAGTCGCCGAGGCCGTTGGGCTTGAGCGAGGTGAAGTCGAAGTTGCCGGGGTTCTCGGTGACCTTGGTGATGAGCGAGTCGGTCGCGGTTTTGATGTCGGCTTTGGTGAGGAAGGGTTTCGCACTGTCCACTTTGGCGGATTGGAAGTGCGCGCTGCGGAGTGCTGCTTCGACTAGGCCGGTGTCGCGGGTGCTCTGGTCCTTCTTGGCGGGGCCCTGCTTGCTCGGTGCTTCGGCGGGGGTGTGGCGGTTGCGGCGGGGGGTGGGGTTCGGGTTCTGGTTGGCGGCTGGGTTCTGGTTGGCGTTGGTGTTTGTCTCGGGGTTGGTGTTGGTCTTGGTGTCCCCGTCCGGCGTGGGGTCGGACTTGATGTCAGTGGCCGAGTCCTGCTTGGGGTCGGCGTTCGTCTCGGTCGCCGGGTCAGCGTTCGGCTCGGTCTTGACTTCAGTCGCCGAGTCGACAGCGGTCTCGGACTTGGTGTCTGTGGCCAGATCCTGCTTCGGATCGACGTTGATGTCGGTAGCCGAGTCGGAGCCGGTCTCGGTCTTGATGTCCGGCGCCGGGGCCGGCTCGGTCTTGACGTCGGTGGTCGAGTCGGGATCGACCGCGATTTTCGTCTCCGCACTGGGCGAGGGTTCGGTCTTGATGTTCGTCGCCAGGTCGGAGTCGGTGGTGATGGCCGGGGCGGGGGTGGGCTCGGTGTTGAGCGCGGTGGCCGGGGCCGGCGTTGGGCTGGTGCCGATCTTTGGCGCGGGAGCCGGGGTGGTGTTCGGCTCGGTGTCGGTATCCGTGTCCGGGTTGGAGTCGGATTTCGGATTCGGCGACTTCGAGCTGGTGTCGGCCTTGGGGCCGGTGGTGATCGGCTTCGGTGAGGCGGTGTTCGTGGAGGGGGCCGGGGTCGGTGAGGTGTTCAGCGACGTTGGCACTGGGGTCGGCGAGACGTTCGGGTTCGTCGCCAGGTTCGGGTTCGGCGAGAAGTTCTCGCTCGACTTGGGAGCCGGCGAGGTGTTCTCGGCCGGAGTCGGCGAGGGCGAGGTGTTCTGGTTTGGCGCCGGCGTGGGGGTGAGGTTCTGGGGTGCGGGCGTCGGGGAGGTGTTCGGTTGGGCGGCCGGGGTGAGGTTCGGGCCGTCGGTGCTGGTCTTGGTGTTCGGGTTGGTGGAGATGTTCCCCGGGGTCTGATCGGGTCCCGAAGTCGACCTGACGCCACCGACACTGCCGGCCACCGGAGGCGGCACCGACTTGGTCGAGGTTGGGTCGGAGGTCGTGTTCGGGGTGGTCTTGGTGTTGCCGGTGGTGTTCGGGTTCGCGTTGGTGTTGGTGCCGGTGTTGTTGTTCGAACCTGTGTTGGTACCGGAGGTGGTGTTCGAGCCGGCGCCGGTGTTGCTATTCGAACTTGCGTTGGTGCCCGAGGTGGTGTTCGGACCGGTACCAGTGTTGTTATTCGGACCCGCGTTGGTGTTCGGACCTGCGCCGATGTTGCTGTTCGAACCCACGGTGCCCGAGGTGGTGTTCGGAGCCGTGGCGGTGTTGGTGTTCGGCCCCGTGGTGGTGCCGGCGGTGTTGTTTGGCCCACTGGTGATGTTGTTGTTCGAACTTGTGTTGCCCGAGGTCGTGTTCGGGCTGGTGTTGATGTTGCTGTTCGAACTCGCGTTGGTGCCCGAGGTGTTCGGGCCTGTGCCGGTGTTGCTGGTGTTGGGGCTGGTGGTGGTGTTCGGGGCCTGGGTGGCGTTGCCGTTGGTGGGGGTGTTGGGCGGAGCGCCGGTGTTCTGGTTGCCGCCGAAGCCGGGGAGGCCGGGGTCGTTCTGGGTGGCCGAGTGGTCGCCAGCGGTGACGGGCGGTGGGGTGGCTGTGTTGCCGGTGTCGGAGTTCACGCCGCCCGGGACCGAGGGCGGTGGGACCGGGCTGCCGGTGTTGACTGAGTTCGGCGCTGATGGCGGTGGTACCGAAGTGTCGCCGATGTTGTTTGTGCCGGTTTTGGTGCCGGAGCCGTTCGCGCCGGTGTCGCCCGTGCCGCTGTTGGTGTTGCCGGTGCCCGTGCTTCCCGGACCGGTGTTGGTGTTGCCGGTGCCCGTGCTTCCCGGACCGGTGTTGGTGTTGCCGGTGCCTGTGTTGGTGGAGCCGGTGTTACCCGTGCCGGTGTTCGTGTTACCCGTGCCGGTGTTGCCCGCGCCCGTGTTTGTGTTGCCAGTGCCCGTGTTTGTGTTGCCAGTGCCCGTGTTGCCTGCGCCTGCGTTCGGGTTGACGGTGGAGCCGGTGTTTCCGGTGCCGGTGTTGCTGTTGGCGCCGGAGTTGTCGCCGCTGGTGTTTCCGGCTCCGGTGTTGCCGGTCGAGCCGGTGTTGCCAGTTCCGGTGTTTGTGTTGCCTGGGCTGGAGTTGTCGCCGCTCGTATTTCCGGTGTCAGTGTTGCCAGTGTTGCTCCCACCGGCGTTGCCGGCGTCACCGGGCCCGGCGTTGCCGGTATTACCTGCACCCGTGTTTCCGGTGTTACCGGCACCGGCGTTGCCAGCGTTTCCGGCGCTCGCGTTGCCCGTGTTGCCGCCCCCGGCGTTGCCGGTATTTCCTGCACCGGCGTTGCCGGAACTGCCGACGCCGGTGTTGCCTGTGTTGCCTGCGCCGGTGTTGCCAGTGTTCTCGGCGCCAGCGTTGCCCGTGTTCCCGGCGCCGGCGTTGCCCGCGTTCCCAGTCCCGGTGTTGCCAGAGCCCGAGTTCGCGCCGCTGCCGGTGTTTGCGCCGCCGGTTGCGCCGTTGCCCGAGTTGGTTCCGCCGGAGGAGTTGGTGCCACCGGTTGCGCCGCCGCTGGTGTTCGCGCCCCCAGTGTTGCCGCCGCCGGTGTTGCCGGAGCCGGAGTTGGCGCCGCCAGTGTCGCCGCCCGTGTCGCCGGAGCCCGAGTTGGCGCCGGAGCCGTTGTTGCCAGCAGAGCCGCCGGAGCCAACCGAGCCACCGGAACCACCAGAGCCGTTGCCGCCAGAACCACCGGCGGCAGGAGGTGGAGGCGGAGGCACCGACAGGTTCCCCAAACCCGGATTCCCGTTGATCCCACCCAGGTCGCCCGGGCCGTTCGGGCCCTTGGCCGTCGGGCCGTCGCCGCCGCCGTTGAGTTTGTCGTGGAGGGACTGGCCGGCGTGGTGGGCGCCGTGGGAGGCGGCGCCGGAGAGGCCGCCGTTGAGGGCGCCCCAGCCGAGGCTGTCGGTGTCGCCGCCGAAGATGGCGGCGCCGGCGCCGCCGACGACGACTTCGGTGGTGGCTTCGTTGGCGGCGGCGCCCCAGACGTTCTTGCCGAACTTGGTGCCGAACTTGTTGTCGAACTTGTTCATGGCGCCGTGGAAGTTGTGGGCGAACGCGCCGCCGATGCCGCCCAGGACGCCGGACTGCATGATGGCCTTGCCGTCGAGGCCGTGGCGGTTGCCCTGCGCGATCTGGATGACCTGCGCGAGCATCTCTTCCGCGATCTCTTCCGCCGCCTCCTCCGCGGCGGCCTCCGCGAGGTGCGTCGCGAGGTTCATCAGGCGCTGCATGAGCGTCCGCTCGATCTCCACGATGGCGGTGCGCCCTGCCGCGAAGATCTCCGGCACCAGCGGCATCGTGAACGGGTTCGACATCGCCCAGATGATGTCGGCGGCCGTGATCGCGATGGCGATCAACATGCTGTACTTGGACTTCTCGACGTCGAGCGCCTGCGCCCGCAACGCCTGCGCCTGGCCCTGCGCGGCCGCGATGAAGTCCGTGCCCATCGTGCCGAGGTTGTTGGCGAAGTCGACGAAGTTCTTCTGCACGTCGCCGCCGACGTTCGCGGCCACGCGGCCCGCGATCTGGTTGAAGCCGGTGCCCGCTTCGGCCACGCGCCGGGCGACGTCGTCCCACTCGTCGGCCAGCGCGCGCATGGCGTCCTCGTCGCCCTGCGGCCAGGCGTCACCCGCGATGATGTAGAAGATCCAGTTCAGGCTCGGATCCACCATCAGGCTCACCGCGGGTTCACCCCCTCGACAAAACGGGTCTACAAAGGACTCAGTGCGCGGGCTTCGACGGAATCGTCGGCTTCAGCGCGGTGCCTTCACGCGCCTGCAACGGCGCGGTCGGACCGCCGTCGCCACCACTGTTGACGTCCGTGTTCAGCTGCGTGAAGTCCGTCCGCAACGATCCCGCGAGCTCCGTCGCGCCCTCGTCGACGTCGCGGAACGAGTCGGCCATGTCGCGCACCGCCGTGGTCGTGCCGTCCACGGCCTTGGCCCACGCGTCGAGTCCGTTGTAGATCTTGCCGGCCGCCGCGAGGTGCACGTTGGCGAAGTTCGAGCCGTTCTTGTCATTGCCGGTCGCCGCGAGAACGGTGCTCGGGTTGGTCAGGGCCTGCACGCGCTGAGCCAGGCTCCGCAGCTCGCCCGCCTTCTGGGCGAAGCCGTTGGCGCTGTTGGTGAGTCCGTCCGCGTCGACGAAGAATTCGTCAGTCATGCCTGGGGCCCTTCCTCCATGCCGGGAACACGTCCCGAGAACAACGCCCGCACGTCCACGCGGCCGCTCATCAAGTCCTGCGCCGAGAGCCCGGGCGGCAGCATCGGTGCCATCGCCTCCGCCGAGGCGCTGATCGACTTCTGCCGCGCCTCCTCGACCGTTTTCACGATCACCGCCGCCAGCTCGGCCGGCGCCATCCTCTTGTACACACTGGTGGGGAAGGAAAGTTCGGTCAGCTCACCGGTGCGCGACACCGTCGCGGTCACCTCGCGCCGCGCCGACGTGGCGCTGGTCGTGAGCGAATCCACCTGCTTGCGGTTCTCCTCGAACCGATCACGCTGCTGCTGGTAGGCGCCCATGGCGTCGTCCAGCATCTTCTGGTACGGCGAACTCATGCGTTACCTCCTCAGCCGACCGACGCCAGGCCCGGGCCCAGCGCCAGCGCTCCGGTCTCAGGTGGACGGATCCCGCGCAGGTCCGCGGCCGCGAGCGTGCGCGACGCGGCCGCCACCGACAACGTCCGCGCCAGCTCGTGAGCCGCGTGCACGGTGTGCTCCGAAGCCGACGCCAGCTCGTGGGCCAGCGCGTCCCGGACGTCGTCAGGGACGTCGTGACCGCGCCGCACCAGCAGCCGCACGGCGATCTCCGCCAGTTCGTCCACTGTGTACTCGCCGAGCTCCCACCCGACGGTGAACGAGCTCCGCAACGCGGGCACCACACCCAGCAGCGCGGCCACCCGCTGCGTCTGCCCGGTCAGCACCACCACCGGGTCAGCCGGACGGCGCGTCACGGCCTCTGCGACAGCCTCGACGACCTCCGCGCCCGAGCTGTGCGTCGCGATCTCCCAGTCACCGTCCACATCGAGCACGAGCACGCCGCCACTGGCGTCGTTCATGGCTGTGCGCACGAGGTGCTCGGCCTGCCCCGGCCAGCGCGGGTACAGGTCGGCGGCCACCGAGCAACGCACGAGCTGCCCGACGTTCACCAGCCCCAGCTCCGCCAGGCTCAACGCGTACAGCTTCGCGAACTCGGCCCGCCCGGACCCGCGTTCGCCGCTGATCACCAGGTTCGCCAGGTGCCCGAGCGGCTGCCGCTCCTGCTTCAGCCCGCCCAGGCGCACCAGCTGGCGCTGCGCGTTCTCCCGCACTCCGGTCTGGCCGACGAGGGTCCGCAGCCGGCTCCAGCCCGTGCTCGCACCGACGGCCGCCGCCGGGTCCGAACCCACCGACACCGCCGCGGCCGCCGCCGACGGCAGCTGCACCAGCTCCGCCCGCAGGTCCTCGGCCGTCAGCCGGTTGAGCTCCGAGTCCTTCGACGGCGGCTGCAACGCCAGCCGCGAAGCCTGGTTGTTCACCATCGCCTCGAACAGCTTGCGCGCCACACGGCCGTTACCGAACGTCGCGTCCTTCGGCACCCGCTCGAAGTACTCGCGCAGCGCCTGCAGAGCGTCGTCGGTCAGCTCGTAGTAGTGCTTGCGCGTCAAGCCCGTCGTGATCGTGACCAGCTCGTCGACGCTGTAGTTCGGGAACTCGATCGTGCGCGTGAACCGCGACGCCAGACCGGGGTTGGACTGCAGGAACAGATCCATCTGCTCCGAGTACCCCGCGACGATCACCACCAGCGAATCACGCTGGTCTTCCATGATCTTCATCAGCGCGTCGATGGCTTCCTGACCGAAGTCCGGACCGGACCCACCCGAACCCGCGGCCAGCGTGTACGCCTCGTCGATGAACAGCACGCCACCGATGGCCTTCTCGACCACCTCGGTGGTCTTGATCGCCGTCGAACCGATGTACTGGCCCACCAGATCCTGGCGCGCGACCTCGATCATGTGACCCTTGGACAGGATGCCCAGCTCCGCCAGCACCGTGCCGTACAGGCGCGCGACCGTGGTCTTACCGGTACCGGGAGGGCCCGCGAACACGAGGTGGCGGCTCATCGGCGGCATCGGCAGCCCCATGCGCTCACGCATCTGGGACATCTTGATCAGGTTGATCAGGCCGGTGACCTCCTTCTTCACCCCGGCCAGACCCACCAGGGACTCCAGGTCACCCAGCGGCCCGTCCAGCACCTCACCCGCGGCGTCGCTCACGCTCTGCGGGCCGGTCGGCTGGTCGGGCGTCGACGGGAACTCCGAGGACAACCCGCTCGGCGAAGAGGATTCCGCGCGCGCCTGGTCGGTGCTCACGTTCTCCACCGTCGCCTGGTCGTCCTCAAGACGATGCACGGCCTCGCCGCCCGCGTCGTTGACCACACAGTCGCGGATCGTCACCGGCTCGCGCGTCTCGACGAGGAACCCGTCGCCACCCGCGCCAAGCACCTCGCACTCGACGAGCGATCCGCGCGAACCCTCTTCCAGCACCACACCGTTGCGCTTGGCGCTGCGCACGCGGCACCGCGAAGCACTCAGCACGGAGCCGCCCGCGACGGTGATCCCGTCGGCCTTCGCCTCGGCGATTTCACAGTCTTGCAACGAACTTTCGGCCGGGCCCGACACACGAAGGCCGCCGCCGCGCACCAGCACCGAGGTGAGCGACGACGGCGTGCTCGCCCCGAGCGTCACGGCGTGTTCGGCGGTCGAGCCCACTCTGACGTCGGCCACGGTCACCCGCGCCGACTCCGTGGCCTCCAGGCCCGCCTCGCGGCCGGTCTCGATCGACGCGTCGGCCAGTTCCATTCGCGACTGTCCGGAAAGGACAATGCCGGGCCCGGCTTCGGTGTTCAGCCGCAGGCCGGTGATCTTCACGGCCGCCTCGGCGTTCACGAGCACCGCCGTCTGCGTCGAACCGCGCACGGTCGCGCGCTCGAACTTCGGCGTCGCCTCACCGTCGACGAGGATCGCGACCGGCGACCCCTCGAACGTGCAGTCCACGAACTGCGGCGCCGCGTTCGCCGTCGCCTGCACCGCGTTGCGCTCGGCACCGGAGAACACGCACTCGCGCAGCAGCGGCGCCGACGACCCGGCCACGTGCGCCGCCTGCATCGGCGCGGCGACGAACTGTGAACTCGCCACCGAGATCCGGCCCTGACTCGTGAGATAAAGGTCAACATTTGCGCTTTCACGCACAGTGAGGCCCGTGATTGTTGCGCGACCCTGTTGTTCCACCACCATCGCGGGTTTTTGTGCGCCGGTGATCTCGCAGTGTTCGATTACTGCCACCGCCTCGCCGTTCACGCAGATCCCGTTGCCCTGCGGGCGGCGCACCGCACACCGGCGCAGCACCACGGACCCGACCTCGGCCACCACGATCCCCGACGACGCCGCGTCGACGATCTCCGTGTCCTCGATCGTGCTCTGCGCGGGCGAAGCCACGACCACGCCGGCGCCCGCCGAGCTCGTCACCGTGCAGCCGCGCAGCGCGAGCTGGCCCTGCAGGCGCGCGAGCAGCGTCGCCCAGGACGCACCGGAGATCCGGCAGCCGTCCAGCGCCGCTTCGCCGCGCACCACGTCGACGGCCACGAGGTTGCTGTCGGTGCTGGTGAGCGTGAACCCGCGCAGCTGCACGGCCTCGGCGTTGGCGACGAGGACGCTGCCCTCGCTCGCCACGACCTCGACGGTGCCCGCACCCTGCTCGGCGACCAGCGAAACCATCCGGTCCACCACGAGGTTCTCCTCGTAGCGACCCGGGTTCACGCTGATCGTGGCCCCCGGCTGCGCCTGCGCCAGCGCGGCGCCGATGGTCGGGAACGCCCCCGGCCGATCACCGCCGACCACGAGCAACTGTCGGTTCATCGATTTCGCCTCTCCCGCCTCGACACCACGCTCACACCAGCCCCGGGAGCGCCCCGAACCGCGGCGCGGACACCTCGGCGATCGGGTCCCGGCCCTCGGCCTCGGCCCACACCTCGAGCTCCCGGCGCAGCGACACCAGCGCCAGCTCGTCGAGCGAGATCCGGTCGGACGCGACCTTGCCGGTCTCGTCCACCTCGCTCGACGTCAGTTCCCGCAGCAGCACCAGCCCGCGCGCGCCCTCGGCAGGCTCGCGCAGGTCCAGCACCTTGAAACTCGTGCCGGGCACGAACAGCACCCGGTTCTCCACGCCACCGGCGGTGGGTTCCAGCAGCTTCGTGCGGCGGGCCGTGATCGACCAGACCAGCAGGTCGGTGTCGCCGTCCAAAGTGGACGACGGCTGCGTGAGCGTGTTGAGGAAACCCCACTCGGTGAGCACCTTCTGCGAGCGGAACAGGTCCCACTCGGACTTCGACACGGACGTCGCGAACGTCGCCGGCCCGCGGTGCGAGGGCAGCCGGCTCAGGCCCGCGACCACGCAGCGCGCGATGGGCACGTGCGGCCCGTTGACGCCGGTGCGCAGCGCGCCGTCGATGGCCGCGCCCTTGGCCGAGAGGTACAGCTGCACGGCGACCGCGTCGGTGAGCACCTCCGCCGACGACGTCGACAGCGCCCCCTGGAACCCTGGGTGCTCGGACAGGATGCGGGCCACGGCGTTGGACATCAGGCCGTACTCCGCGCCGAGCGACTTGCGCAGCCACTCGCGTTCCTTCTCGGCGCCACGCTTGGGCAGCAGCGCCGTCGCCTCGGCACCCGGGGTGGGCTGCAGGCGCGCCTCGCCCTTCTCGGCCGGAACGACCGGGGCGACCGGCTCGGCGACGGCTTCGATGGCCTGAGCGTTCTCGCTGGTCTCAGCGTTCTCGGTGTTCTCGGTGTTCTCGGTGTTCTCGGTGTTCTCGGTGTTCTCGGTGTTGGTCTCGACGGGAACGACCGGTCCCTGCACGGTCGGCGCGTCGACCGACGGCGGCGCCACGGGCGGCATCCCCACGCCAGGCGACATTCCGGCGGGCGGAGTGGCAGCCGGCGGCATCCCGGCCGGAGGCCTGGCCGCGGGCGGCATCCCCACGGGCGGGGTGGCGGCCGGCGGCATCGACACGGGCACAGCGGCCAGACCGGGCGGAGCCACCGGAGCCGACGGCATCCCCACCGGCGGCGCGGCAGGCGGAATCGGCGCGGGCGGGGCAGCCGGACCCGAGAACCCGGTCGGCGCACCGAGAACCGGCACGCCCGGGCCCGCGAAACCGCCGGGCGCCCCGAACTTCGGCGGCGCCGACGGACCCGCGAACGCAACCGGAACCTCGCCCTGAGGCACCGTGGGGCCGACCGGACCCGCGAACCCGGCACCGTGCCGGCCCGCCGGCTTGTCGTCCTGCCCGTCCCCGAACGGACCGCTCGAGGACTCCTCCACCGGCACCATCGGCGGCCGAGCCGATGTGATCGTGATCGGGCTGCCGACCCCGGCCAGCGACCGCGGCACCCCGACACCCGGGTCGAGGCGCTGCGTGATCGTCGGCTCGGACCGCAGCAACGCCGGCGCCGGCGTGACGTCCACCTCGAGGTCAACGGGCGCGGCCGGCTTGTAACCGCCGGGCATCACGACCTCGGTCGGGCCGGCCTCCAGCAACGCTGGGGCCGGAGCCGCGTCACCCTGCTCGATCGCCGCCAGCGCCTTGGTTGTCACCTGCACCCGGCCGCGCTCGGCCAGCAGCGCGTGCGCGGGCAGGACGCGGCTCATGCGCCGCGTGTTCTCGTCGAGCCGCGCGAGCACGTCCTGGGCCAGCATCCGCATGCGGTCCGCGGCGTCTTCGCTCGTCGCGTCGAAAGTCAGGTTGTTGATCGAGTTGTCCAGCGTCAGCGAGCGCACGGCCGGGGTGTCGCGGCCGTCGTGCGGCGAGCGCACCAGCAGGCCGGACTGCACGACCTCGATCACGGCGTCGGGCGAGTACCAGTACACGGCCGGGGCGACCTCGTTGAGGCCGTGGATCGGCGGGCGGTGGCTGATCAGGCGCGGCGCCTGCACCGGCCCGCCCTGCACGCGCGGCTGGTAGCCGATCTCGCGCACGAACGTGGTCCAGCCCAGCCGGCCGTCGAACAGCACCGTGCGCACGTCGACCAGCTGCGGCGACCCGACGGGCAGGCCGGTGTAGAACGCGACCTCCTTGCCCAGCAGGTCGGCCAGCGCCTGGCCCAGCGACGTCCCGGCCGGCACCGACATCGGGCCGTACTGCACGAACCGGGCGTTGGCCCGCACGTTCTCCGGCAACCGCACCCACAGGCGGGCCGCGTCGTCGAGCGTCAGCGGCGGGCAGCCGGGGCAGCCCAGCACGATCGTCATCGTGTCGTGCTGCGCGGGCAGGCCCTTGACCAGCGCCGCGCGGTGGGCGCGCTGTCCCTGGTCGAAGCCGACCGGCCGCACCCACAGCCCACCCGGCAACGGCTCCGCGACCCCGCGCGAACTCGTGGACGTCAGCTCCGCCGTGAGCCCGGAGTCCCACGACGGCCGAGGGAACCGCTTGGCCTCCCACTTCGGCGCGCGCCCCGGCTGGAACTTCACCCAGCCGCTGCCGCGTCCGGAGTGGACGAACAGGGCACCGCCGGCGCTCGGGATCACCGAACCGTCAGGGGCGAGCACCGTGCGGTTGATCCGCTCCGACAGCCACTGCCCGGCCAGCGCCGACGTCTCGCGTGAACGTCCGCCGATCACGAGCCGCACGCCGCGACGGCGCCGCGGCAGGACCTTCGCCACCGACTCCCACAGCGAGATCGGCGAGTCCACCGGCAGGTCCACGACGACCAGGTCGTGCTCGGTGTCGGCCGCGACGCCCAGCGCGAGCGCCTGGGCCTCGTCGGTCATCCCGGTCGCGGGGTGGACGACAAGAGCGTTCCCGACCGTCTGCTTGTCGAGGGTGGTACCGGAGGCACCGGTCCCGCGACGCACCAGCGAGAGGTCCATGTTCACCTTCGTCCTTCCTACCGGCACCGGCCCGAGCTCCCGGCACAGCTGTCACGTGCGGCGTAGGTCTATCGGTTCACGTCGGGATGCGCACCGTGTGGGACGGCCCGCCGGTGCCCCCCACTGGTGCAGACGGCGCACTCCCGCCGGTGTGATGCGCGATCAGGCCGTAGACGAAAAACCCGACCACGATCAGCAGGGCCAGCAGCGCGCCGCCGAGCAGCCCGTTCCAGGTCCGCTTGGCCGGCACGTCGAGGTGGCTCGCGTCGCCCAGCACCAGGGCCGAGGTCATCCGTCCGATGAGGAACGAATACGCCTCGACGTGGTCCTTCTGCGTCTGCACCATGTCAGCTCACCCCGTTCACGCCGTGAGCCCGGTCGCCCAGCCGTAGACCCCGAACAGCTGCAGCAGGATCGGGATCACCGCCACCGCGCTCAACGTCTCGGTCCAGTTGGCCAGGTGGCCCCAGATCGGCAGCAGGCGCCGCGGCGGCGGCCGCAGCATCGCCAGCACCAGCAGGAAGAACACCAGCGCCAGCCCGCCGGCCGACACCCCGCGCCAGTTGGCCGCCATCGGGTCGACCAGCGACAACGCGAGCAGCACCAGCCCGACCGAGCCGGCGATCGACAGCGGCACCCGCTGCCACGCGCCGAGCAGCGCGCGCGAGCGCATCAGCACCGCCGCGGCCACCAGGAACGCCAGCAGCTTCGGGAACAGGTCCTGCTCCGCGAGGAACGGGAACGCGCAGGTGAACACGACCGCCGACGCGATGCAGAAGATCGTGAGGTAACCGTCGGCGTAGGCGGTCTGCCGCACCATCTGCTCCGCGGGCGCGGGCTCGATGTCGTACTGCAGCTCCGACGCGGTGCGCGGCAGCTGCGGGCCGCGGATGCGCGCGAACCGGATGCCGATGCGCGGAGCGAAGACGAGCACCGCGATGAGTACGGCCGACACGAGGCCGGCCGTCTGGGTCGTGGTCAGCCCGGCACCGAGGTGCAGCCACATCGAGAGGGCGCCGGCGACACCCGTCGCCACCACCGCGCCGAACGGCACGAACGGCAGCCCCGGCGACCACGCGGCGCGCCCGCCGATGAGCAGGCCACCGGCCAGCGCGAACGTCAGCGAGCCAACGAGGATCGGCGCGCCCTGCAGGTCGAACGCGGCGCCGACCCCGGCCACGCCCACGGCACCGGCGATGGCCGCGAACCCGCAGCCGCCGAGGCCGAGCAGCAAGAGCAGCGCGTTGTCTTCGGAGCGCACGCCACACGCGACCGCGGACACGACCAGACCCAGCGCCACGACGGCGGTCCCGATCGCCGACAGGCCCAGCGGACCCGGCATGAGCAGGATCCACGCCAGCACGACCTGCGCGAAGATCGCGAAGCCGAGGAACAGCCAGCGGTTGAACTCCGGCTTCCAGCGGCCGGGCTGACGGCTGACCGCGGTGGCCATGCCGTCGGCGATGTCGTCGAAGTCGAGCTCCGGCAGCGGGTCCAGGCGGGGGCGGAGGTGGAACTCCTCGCCCTCCTTCCAGTCCAGCGACTCCGGCGTGCCGGCCGCGTCGAGCGGGGCCTCACCGAGGCGCTGCAGCACCCACGTGTCGGCCAGGTCCTCGCGGCCGCCGGTGTGGCGCAGCAGCACCGGCAGCAGGCTCGTGAGCGGCACCGACATCGGCACGGCCAGGTCGGCCCGCCCCTGCGGCCCGTACACCGTGATCCGGCAGAGCTCGCCCTGCATGGCTGTCAACGTCGGCTCCTTCCAGCGCGCGCGTTGTCATCGGAAGCGCTGTCGTCGTAAGTGCTCATCGCAGGCCGCCCACCAGCTGCTGCTGCTCGGCTTCCGCGCCCAGCGGCACGTAACCCGTCTGCACGAGCTTCACGCCGCGGCGGGTGACCAGCTGCGCGCGGCCCGCGGGCAGGTTGCGCGGGGTCGCCTCGCCGAGGAACTTGCCTTCTTCCTTGGGGTAGGAGAAGACCACGCCGGGGCTGCCGAGCTCCCACGCCCGGCGGATCACCGGGTCGCTCAGCGCCCGCATCGCACCGGAGGTGCTGCGCGCGACGATGAGGTGGAACCCGATGTAAGAGCCTTGGGAAAGCAGCGACAGCAACGGCTCCAGCGGCGAGCCCATTCCGCCGGTGAGCAGCTGGTAGTCGTCGACCACGAAGAACAGCCTCGGCCCCGTCCACCAGTCGCGGCGCTTGAGCCGGTCCGCGGTGATGGACTGGTCCGGCACGCGCGGGGTGAGCGACACGCTCGCCTGCGCGGCGAGCTCCTGCAACGCCTCCGTGGTGGTGGCGTAGCCGACGCGGTAGGCCTCGGGGACCTCCGTGTCGAGCGTGCGGCTCGGGTCGGCGAGCACGATCTTCGCCTCGCTCGGCTGGTAGCGCGCGAGCACCGAGCGGATGACCAGCCGCAGCAGGTTGGTCTTGCCGGTCTCGTTGTCGCCGAAGGTGAGCAGGTGCGGCGTGGCCTCGAAGTTGTGCCACACGGGCAGCAGCCGCTGCTCGTCCTGGCCCAGAGCGATCCGCAGGTCGCCGTCCGGCCGGGGGAGCTCGCTGATCGGCAACGTGTTCGGCAGCATCCGCACCGCCGGCGCCTTGCGGCCCGGCCAGAACGTGTGCACCTCTTCGGCCACGGCCTTGGTCGCCGCCGCCAGGTCGTCGGTCGCCGAGCTGCCGTCCATGCGCGGCAGGGCCGCCAGGAAGTGCAGCCCGTCCGGCGTCATGCCGCGGCCGGGCTGGTTCGGCACCGTCTTGGCCTTGCGCGAGCCGATCTCCGACTCCATCGGGTCACCCAGGCGCAGCTCGAACCGGGTCTGCAGCAGGTCGCGCAGGTACGGACGGATCTCCGACCAGCGCGTGGACGCGATCACCACGTGGATGCCGAACGACAGACCGCGCGAGGCCAGCTCGCCGATCTTCTGCTCCAGCTCCGAGTAGTCGTTCTTGAGGCTGTACCAGCCGTCGATGACCAGGAAGACGTCGCCGAACGGGTCGTCGATCTGGCCGCGCCGGCGCAGCTGCCGGTAGACCTCCATCGACTCGACCCCACGCTCGGAGAACACGTTCTCGCGGTACTCCATGATCTGCGAGATCTCTTCGATGGTCCGCACCACGCGGTCACGCTCGAGGCGCGTGGCGACCGAGCCGACGTGCGGCAGGCCGTTGATCGACATGATGCCGCCACCACCGAAGTCCAGCCCATAGAACTGGACTTCCTGCGGCGTGTGCGTCATCGCCAGTGCCAGCACGAGGGTGCGGACGATGGTCGACTTGCCCGTCTTCGGGCCACCCACCACGGCCACGTGGCCCGCGGCACTGGACAGGTCGGCCATCAGCAGCTCGCGCACCTGCTCGAACGGCCGGTCGATCATGCCCATCGGCACCCGCAGGCGACCGTGGTGCGCCGGGTCCTGCACGCTCATGCCGCGCACCGGGTCGGGCAGCACGCTGGGCAGCAGCGAGTCGAGGCTCGGCGACTCCGCCAGCGGCGGCAGCCACACCTGCCGCGCCGCCGGACCCGCGCCCGTGAGCCGGTCGACGAACACGTCGGCCAGCGTCGGGCCGACCGGCGCCGCGTCGAGAGCGTCCACATCGGACATCTTCTTCTCGGCGGGGTCCGGCTCGTCGTCGCGGATGATGAACCGGCTCGGGCGCGACTGGGTGAAGAACGGAACCACCTCGCGGCTCACGCGCGCGGCGTCCGAGTGGCCCTCGCCGCCGCCGGCGGGCACGGGACCGGACACGTACGCGGCCTTGAACCGCACCAGGTTCGTCGTGTCGATCTTGAGGAAACCGTTGCCCGGCTCCGAAGGCAGCTCATACGCGCTGCCGACCCCGATCACACTGCGCGACTCCATCGAGGAGAACGTGCGCAGCGCGATCCGGTAGGACAGGTGGCCCTCCACGCGGTGGATGCGGCCCTCGTCCAGCCGCTGCGACGCGAGCAGCAGGTGCACACCGAGGCTCCGGCCCAGCCGCCCGACCGAGACGAACAGCTCCATGAACTCCGGCTTCGCGCTCAACAGCTCGGAGAACTCGTCCACCACCAGGAACAACGTCGGCATCGGCGCCAGCTGCTCACCGGCCGCGCGCGCCTTCTCGTACTCGTACAACGACGGATAACCGCTGGCACGCAACTGTTCCTGTCGACGCACCATCTCACCGTTGAGCGAGTCCTGCATACGGTCGACCAGCGGCAGCTCGTCGGCCAGGTTGGTGATCATCGCGGAGGTGTGCGGCAGCCGGTCCATCCCCAGGAACGTCGCGCCACCCTTGAAGTCCACCAGCACGAAGTTCAAGATCTCCGACGAGTGCGTCGCCGCCAGCCCCAGCACCAGCGTGCGCAGCAGCTCCGACTTGCCCGAACCCGTCGCGCCGATCAGCATGCCGTGCGGGCCCATGCCGCCCTGCGCCGATTCCTTCAGGTCCAGCTCGACGATCTCGCCCTCTTCGGTCACGCCGATCGGGACCGACATCCGCGCCCGCTGCACCGCGCGCGGCCGCCACTGGGCCGGGATGTCGAACGTGTGCACGTCCTTGATGTTCAGCAACGCCGTCAACCCGAAGTCGCTTTCCAGCGGCTGCTCCGCGATCTCCAACGTGCCACTCGTGCGCTTCGGCGCCAGCAACCGCGCCAGGCCCTCGGCCTGCGTCACCGACAGCTCGTCGCGCAACGCCGAACCCGCGCCCGTGCCGGCGGGAAACTCGACGAGGTCGTCCTTCGTCGTCAGCCGCAGCACCTTCGGGCCACCGGGCAGCGCGCCCGTGACGTCGAGCAGCACCACGTTGCGCAGACCCGCGCCCACCAGCCGCGACGACTCCGGGATCGGCGCCAGGTGCGCCACGATCACCACGAGCGGCTCGGTCGTGGTCGGACCCACTGCCTTGTCGTGGTCGTCGCGGTCGGCGACGTCCGGGCCCAGGATGTCCATCAGCTCGTCGTGATCCGTCGCCAGCAACCGCAACGGACCTGCCGGATCGCGGAACGTCGGGTGGTTGTTGTGCGGCATCCATTTCACCCAGTCCCACTGCGACTGGGCGGCCTCGGTCGTCAACACCGCCACGCGCAGCTCATCCGGCGAGTGGAACGTGATCAGCTGCGCGAGCATCGCCCGCACCAGACCGACGGCGGCCTCGGGGTCGCCGTCGAACTCCACGCTCGTGAAGCTGCGCAGCCCCACCGCCGTCGGAATGCCCGACAACGTCCGGTACGTCTCGGTGAAGCGCCGCAAGGAGATCGCCGACAGCGGATCCAGGTCCTCGATCGGCTTCGTCACCGGCGGCATCAGCTCCAGCGCCGACTGCTGCGACCCCAGCCCGATGCGCACGCGGCCGAAGTCGTCGTGGCTCACCCGCCGTTCCCACAGCCGCGGCCCCATAGCCAGCGACCACAGCGAATCCGGCGACGGGTTGTTCCACGCCACCGCCCGCCGCTGGTGCTCCGCCGTCGACCGGGCGCGCTCGCGGACCTGCGCGATGTAACGCAGGTAGTCGCGCCGCTCGGCCTTCATCTTCCGCTTGCGCTCACCCGCCGCCCGCGACAGCTGGCCCAGGCTCATGGCCATCATCGACACGCCCATGCCGCCACCGAGCACGTACGTCATCGGCGAGCTGCCGCCGACGCCCGAGAACGCCAGGATCATCACCATCGACCCGATGCCCATCGGCAGCATCATCAACAGCGAGTTGAAGTCCCGGGCCGCCGGCTCGGCGAGCACCGGCGGCTCCTGCAGGTCTTCCTGCCCCTCGGGCAGCTCCGGACCCGCGACCCGCGGGCCACGCTTGACCGTCTCAGTACTCACCGGTGCACCTCCTTCCGAACGTTCCCCGTCACTCGAGCACGCCCGAAGGCCGGCTCGCCGGGCGACCCCACGCGGACTCGTCCTGGCTCAGCAGGTCCGCCATCGTGCGTTCGGCCTCTTCTTCCTCTTCGCCCTCTTCGACTTCCGCAGTGTCCTCTTCGGACTCGAGCTCGTAGGGGTCGGGTCCGCCGTTCGTGGGCAACTCGTCGGCGAAGAACTCGCCCTGGCCGGTCCGCACCCGCTGGTACGTCGCGAGGTGCGGCGAGTCCTCCGTGCCACCCGCCGGGCGCCACGGCTTGTCCGAGCGCTCCACCAAGTCGGTGACGAAGTCCTCCTCCCGCTCCTCGCGCTGCGCGAACACCGAGGAAGGCAGCAGGCCCGGCAGGAAGTCGGCCGTGCCGGCGTCCCACGCCGAGGTGTCCACGACCTCCGCGGCCTGGACCACAGCGATGCGCACCTCGTCGGGCTCGCCACCGCCGACGCCGCCCGCGGTCGCGCCTTCGCGGTCGTCGTGCTTGTCGTTGTGCTGCTCGGAGTTCTGCGTGTTCGGGGCCGATTGCGTGGCGGGGGTCGCCGGGGTCGCGGCCGAGCCGGCCACACCCCAGCCCGCCTGCACGGGCGGCACCACGACGGGGACGGCCGGGACCGCGCTCGTCGCCCAGCCAGCCGAGCCGGCTGCCGGCTGGTCGCCGGTGCCCCAGCCCGTGACGGGGGCCGGGTCGTCGGGGGTCGCCGTCTCGACCGGGGTGGCTTCGACGGGCGCCGGGTGGACCGGCGTCGGGTGGACCGGAGTGGCGTCGACCGGCACCGGGGTGACCGGAGTGATGTCCACCGGCACCGGCGCGGCAGGCACCGGGTCGGGCTGCGTCGACCACGACGTCGCGGGCGCCGCCGGGGTGTCGCTGAGCACGGCCGGGTCGCCGGCGCCCGCCGGGACCTGGCCGTTCGTCCACGGCTGCGTGGTGGCGTCGAGCAGGCTCGCGGAGTCGGGCCGGTCGGTCGCGGTGCCCGTCGGCGCCGGGCCGCCCATGCCGTTCTGCGGCGGGGCGGCCATGCCCGGCGTGCCGGTGTTGTCGGTGTCGTGCACGGCGAGCGTGTCGAGGCCGTCCACAGAGGACAGTGCCGGCGGCGCCCAGTCGGCCGACTTCGACGGCGGGGTGTCCCCGAACGAGTTCGGGTCACCGACACCGGCCGACGAGTTCGCCAGCCACGCGTTGTCCACGCCACCGAGCAGACCGGCCGAGTCGGGCCGGTCGGCGGCCGGCGCGTTCGCACCCGCCCCGCCTCCCGCGCCACCCGGCGGCATCATCGGCATGCCCGAGCCCGCGCCACCGGCGCCGACCTGGCCGGGACCGTTCGTCCCGTTCGGGTCGGCCAGCGACTGAGGCAGGTCCGGCGGCGGCACGAGGTTGCTCGAGTCGAGCCCCTTCACGCCGTCGATCCCGCCGCCGTCACCGGCACCACCGAGGTCACCGACACCGCCGACGCCCGCGTCCGCTCCGGGCGGCGGAGCCCACGACGCCGACTTGAGCGGCGGCGTCTCCCCGAACGAGGTCGGGTCGCCGATGCCCTGCGGGACGTCGGTGAGCCACGGCTTGTCGATGCCCCCGAGCAGACCCGCGGAGTCGGGCCGCTCGCTGCCCTGGTTGCCCAGGCCGCCCGCGCCACCACCCGCGCCGCCCGGCGGCATCATCGGCGTGCCCGAGCCCGCACCGCCGGCACCGACCTGGCCGGGACCGTTCGTCCCGTTCGGGTCCGCCAGCGACTGAGGCAGGTCCGGCGGCGGCACGAGGTTGCTGGAGTCCAGCCCCTTGATCCCACCGGGACCGTCCGAGCCCGCGCCACCGAGGCCGCCGACGCCGTCGAGGTTCGCACCACCCGCGCCGCCGGTCCCACCGGCGTCACCGGGCGGCGGCGCCCACGAAGCGTGGCTCAGCGGCGGGGTCTCGCCGAGCGAGGTCGGGTCGCCGATGCCCTTCGGGATGTCCGAGAGCCACGGCTTGTCCACGCCACCGAGCAGGCCCGCGGAGTCGGGCCGCTCGCTGCCCTGGTTGCCCAGACCACCGGCACCACCCGCGCCGGTCGGCGGCGGCATCATCGACGGCGGCGGAATGGCGCCCTGGTTGCCGTTGTTGCTGCCGTCCTGCAAGCCCGGCGGCAGGTCCGACGGGTTCAGCGCGTTGCTCGACAGGTTGTTGCCCAGGCCGGCGCTGCCCGGCGGCGGCGTGAGGGCCGGCGGTTTGATGTCGCCGAGACCACCACCGCCACCTGTGCTGCCGGGGCCACCGCCGCCCTTGACGTCACCGGGCGGCGGCGTGAGCGCGGGCGGCTTGATGTCGGCGAGGTTGGTCCCGCCGTTGTTTGCGCCGTTGTTGCTGCCCGTCGAGCCGGGCGGCGGCGTCAGGTTGGGCGAGGTGAACGGGGGCAGGTTGCCCAGACCACCGTTCTGGCCACCGTTCTGCCCGCCGTCGTCGCCACCGATCGAGCCCGGGGGCGGCGGCAGGTTCGGCGACGTGAGCGGAGGCGGCGTGGTGTCGAAGTTGCTCAGCCCGGCACCACCGGGCCCGCCACCGGGACCACCGCCACCGGACGTGTCGAGGTTGGGCGGCGCCACGTTGAGGTTCTGGAACGGCGGCGGGTCGCCGGCACCGGTGTCACCGCCACCGAGGTCACCGGGAGGCGGCGGGATGGCCGCGGCGTTGAGGGGCGGCGGGTTGCCGGCGCCACCGGTCCCGTCACCGCCACCGGTGTCACCCGGGGGCGGCGGGATGTTCGGCGGCGGGACATTGCCCGCGCCACCACCGCCGTCGCCACCACCGGCACCCCCGCCGGGAGGCGGGATGTCGGCGGGCGGCGGGATGTTCGGGGGCGGCGGCAGGTTGTCGCCGCCGCCGGGCGGCGGGACGTTCGGCGGCGGGGGCGGCGGGGCCTGGCCGGGCGGCGGCGGGGTGTAGCTGGAGGTCGCGACGGTGTTGTACTTCCCGGCGAGCTGGTTGCCGACCTGACGCATGTCGTTGGTCATCATCTCGACCGCGTCGGGGAACTGCGAGATGAAGGCCCGCCCGTCGCCGAGCACCTTGCCGCGCGCGATGATCTGCTCGGCGTAGTAACTGTCGATGTAGCGAAGGGTGTTCTGCGCCCACTGCAGGTAGGCGGCGGAGTTCACGAGCTGGGTCGGGATGTCGCGCGCACCGCCACCGCCGTCGGTGATCATGTGCACGAGGGCGTCGAACTTACCGCTCAGGTTGGCGGCCAGGACCTTGAAGTTGTCGGCGGCGGTGCCCTTCCACGGCCCGTCGTCGCCCGCGAGAGCGGCGGTCTGGTCCTTGATGGCTTGGGAGATGGCGGCGAGGTTCAGCTGCGTCGTCTGGAACACGCCGGCGGCGGCCTGCAGCGACTGCCAGTTGACGTTGCCGTAGGCCCGGTCCAGATTGTCCTGACCGCCGGTCATCGAACCGCCGCCGAGGATGGCGGCCTCGATCTGCTTCCAGGTCAGCCCGTCGAAGTCCTTGCCGGGGTCCCCGGTGGTGTTCGATTTCCCGTTGCTGCTGGAATCGGGCCAGATGCCGTCGTCGTCCTGCTGGAACCCGTTGCTGTTATTCGGGTTGTCTGCCATCTTCCCTCGTTCGCCTCGAACCTGGGACCGCCGCCCCCGTGGGACCGGTCAGCTGTGCTTGTTGCCCGCGTTGTTGATTTCGTTGCTGACGTTGCCGAAGTACTGGTTGTACTTGTCCATCGTCATGTTGTTGGCCTCGTCCGCGTCGTCGTAGGCCTTCGACGCCGTGTTCACGGCTTCGGAAAGGTCGTGCAGCGACGTGATGAGGTCCTGGATCGTGGCGCGCGTGGTGTCGCGCACCCCGCCCGGCCCGACGATCGGCTGGGTGATCTTGCCGTTGGCGGTGGCGAAGATACCGGGCTTGACGGTGATGCCGTCGAGCTGGCCGGGCAGGTCCTTGAGCGGGCCGTCGGCGAGGGTCTGCATGTTCGTGGCGAACGTGCGCATCGCCTCGGTGTTGACCGTGGTCACGCCCTTGCCGGGGCGGTCGGCGCCACCGGGGACCGCGGGCGGCGTGGTGACGTTGCCCTGCGGGATCCACTGGTTGTCGACCGGCGGCGGGGTCTGGTCACCAGGGCTCTTGAACGGGCCGCTCGTCGACGCCGGGGTGTTGTTCCCGTCGCCGTTGATGGAGTCCATCACTGTCTTCGCCGATTCGAAGACGACTGGGTCGAATGCCATGAGTGCTCACTGTCCTTTCAGGTCTGCGGACCCGGTGGGGACACCGAGGGCGCGGCGGGTGACCCACCGCGCCCCGGGGACCCGCGACGCCGGCATCAGCGCTGCGCGAACCGCTGCGCGTTGCCGCTCTCGGTGGTCGAGGTGCCCTCGTTGATGTGCGACAGGGTCTGCGAAGCGGCGTCGAGGGCCTGCGGCAGGACCTGGGCCTGCTGGTGGCACCACTCGTAGGTCGACTGGAACTCGTCGGCCGCCGAACCGGTCCAGTGCTCGCGCTGCGCCTGGATCTTGCTGTGCATCTCTTCCAGCAGCGAGGTGATCTGCTGCGCCTGCTGCTTGGCCGTGTTGACGGTGTCGCCCATCACGGCGAAGTTGATCTGGAAGTTGCCCAGAGCCATGGATCTGTCCTCTCAGGAGAAAGCTGGGTTGGTTTCGAGCAGATCAGAAGCCGTTGAGGCCGCCGCCGCCGATGGCAGCGGCCTGCGCGCGAGCCGTCGAGGTGTTGTCCTCGTCGCCGCGGTCGTAGTCCGCCGCGCCCTGCGTGACGTGCTCGGAAAGCGTGGTCAGGCGCTGCACGATCTTCTTCACCGTGTTGTCGAACTCGCCCATGGCCTGGTGGAAGATCGTGGCGGAGTCCGACCGCCAGGTGCCGAGCAGTTCCTGCATGGTCGAGTCCACCTGGCCCCCGGTGCTCGTGATCCCGTCACCGGTGCTGGTGATCGTGCTCGCACCCTGACGCATGATCCCGGTATCGACCTTGGCGCCGTCCTGCGAAGCCATGCTCTTCTCCTCTGGTTGGATTTTTCTTCGATTGTCGACATGTAGTCGAAGCTGCTCTCCGCCAACACGACGTCGTCGTGAGGACGGTTCATCGCAAATGCCGTGACGCCGCTTCACACTTCCGAGGTTCGAGAAGGCTTACCGGAGCCGGCGAGGTAACGGTAAGTGAGTGCGCGACACCCTGCGGTCTGTTGTTCCCTTATGGACACCACGTCGCGGACGCGGGGGCAACAGCGTTCACGACCGGACAAACAGGACATGCCCAGCAAGGCCCGGGTGCGGCTGACCGGATCGGTCCGCTCCTTGCCCTTTTTTCCGCCCAGGTCTGCATGAGAGGCCATCGCCGGAAAGTGTCGGTGCGCCCCCGTAGAGTGCGAGCCGTGATCGACCAGCTCACCATCCCGACCGAAGCCGGCTCCTTCGACGCGATCGCCTCCGGACCCGAGGACGGTCGCCCCGTGCTGCTGCTCCACGGTTTCCCCGAGGCCGCCGTGGAGTGGGAACACCAGGTCGCGACCCTCGGCGTGCTCGGCTACCGCGCCGTGGCACCCGACCAGCGGGGGTACTCGCCGGACGTTCGACCAGAACAACCGGCGGAGTACGGTATTTCTACCCTGGTGGACGACGCCGTGGCAATGGCGGATGCGTTGGAGTGGCCGAAGTTCGACCTCGTCGGGCACGACTGGGGCGGGGCCGTCGCGTGGTGGACCGCGGACGCGCACCCCGGCCGGCTGCGCAGCCTCGCCGTGGTGTCCACCCCCCACCCCGCGGCTCTCGCGGCGGCGATGAAGACCGACGAGGACCAGCACCTGCGCTCGGCGTACATGACGGAGTGGCGAGCGACCCCGGCCACGGAGCGGAAGATGCTCGCCGAGGGCGCCCGCGCGCTGCGCGACATCTTCGAGCGCCGCATCCCGCCGAGCCGGATCGACGAGTACGTGCGGCGCCTCGAGGAACCGGGCGCGCTCACGGCCGCGCTGAACTGGTACCGCGGCGGCCGGCCGGGCGGGAAGATCGGCAAGATCGGCGTGCCGACGCTCTACGTGTGGTCCACCGAGGACGTCGCGTTCGGTTCCACGGCGGCGCTCGACACCGGCAACTGGGTCACCGGGCCGTACCGGTTCGAGATGCTCGAGGACGTGTCCCACTGGGTCGCCGAAGAAGCCCCCGAGGCCCTCACCTCCCTCATCGTGGAGCACCTCGGCAGCCACTGACGAAGGAGCCGGCCCGGGTTTCGTTGGCACAGGGGAATTATTACTGACATCCGTCCAATTCGGACCGCTGGACAAGATCGTTCACCCGAGGCGGTCATACGCTGACCTGCGGGCCGGCGGCTGTCACGGACTGTGCTGTTCGACGTGTTCGCCGGGGACGGTTTGTGTTGTCGATTTTCGCTCTGGGGTAGGGATTTCCCGTTGGTCGCCGGGTTTCCAGGCTCGCGGCAACCGTGCGTCAAGAGCCGGCCCGATAGTTCACCCGAGACGGGCCAAACGGCGGATCGAGGGCGCCGGCGGTGACGGATCGTGTCGGTCGATGAGACTCGGCGCCGTTTTGTCCACTTCGGACTCAATGGTTCACCCGAGGAGGTCACCCGGAGGCGCGGCGGGCCGCGGCGGTCACGCACCGTGCCGCCCGGCCACCCGAAACGGGATGAACGGCACGGCCACCCGCCTTGCGGTACCTCGTCCGTGGAGCTCTGGTGTTCAGTGGTCACGTGGACACCATCACCGAATCCGAGTCCGAGCGCGTCGTCTTCGTCACGGAGGACGGCGTGCCGACGGGAGAGACCGGGCCGAAGCTCGCGAGCCACCACGGCGAGACGCGGCTGCACCTCGCGTTCTCGTGTTACGTACTGCGCCGTTCGGACCAGGCGTTGCTGATCACGCAACGAGCACTGGACAAGAAGGTGTGGCCGGGGGTGTGGACCAACAGCGTCTGCGGGCACCCCGCGCCGGGCGAGTCGCTGCCCGACGCCGTGCGCCGGCGCGCGGCGTACGAGATCGGGCTGCCGGAGCTGCAGGACCTGGAGTGCGTGCTGCCGAAGTACCGGTACCGGACGCCGCCGTTCCAGGGGATCGTGGAGAACGAGTTCTGCCCGGTGTTCGTCGCGTGGGTCGATCGCGACCCCGAGCCGAACCCCGAGGAAGTCGGTGGCTGGCGGTGGGTCTCGTGGACCGATTACGCACAGTTGCTCGAAGGCACTGGGGTAAACGTGAGTTACTGGGCCAAAGACCAGTACGCGCAGCTCAAGGGGAAGAAGCCGTTTTCGTCGTTGGGGCAACAGAACTTCGGTGCGTGACAAAACCGGGCCCCAGTCGTCCACTTGAGCGATATTCGCTTTCGCGCGTACCGATGCCTCAAGACACCGCTCCTTTAAGACGACAACCATGAGGTGGCGGAGGTGGGTGTGGCGGCCGAGGACGAGCTCACGGCGGGTGCACCCGCTCCGGATCTGCTGAGCCTGCACGAGTCCATCGCCGGCATGTTCGCCAAGCAGGGCGACTGGCGCCGGGCGTACGAGCACCTGCGGTGCGCGCTCGACATCGCGCGGGCCGGCAGTCTCCGGGACACGCTGACGTCGAGTTACAACCGCCGTTACCTCGACCAGCGCCTGCCCGGGTTGCCGGCCGCACGCGGTCTGGCCGTCGCGCTGATCGACCTCGACCGGTTCAAGCACGTGAATGACACGTACGGTCACCTACTCGGCGATCGGGTGCTGTGCCGCGTCGCCGACCTCCTGCAGGAAGAGCTGCCGCCCGACGGGTTCTGCGCGCGCTACGGCGGCGAGGAGTTCGCGCTCGTGCTGCCGGGCGTCGACGCGCCCAGGGCCGTGCGGATCGTCGAGGCCGCCCGCACGCGGGTCGCCCGTCACCCCTGGTCAGAACTTCAGCCCGGCTTGAGAGTCACCATCAGCGCGGGCCTGGCGCACGCTTCCGCCGGCCCGGTGTCCGCCCAGCGGCAACTCCTGCGCGCGGACAACCTCCTGTACGCGGCGAAACGCGCGGGGCGCAACAAAGTCGCCTATCACGACCGCGAAACGACGCGCGTCATTACCCACTCTGAGTAACGTAAACGCGAGCTTACTCTCATTCGCTTGCTCCAATCTTCACCTGTTCGTCCGCTTCGGGCCGTCTTGGGTCGACACATGGTGAAGAAATTCGCGGGAGGGTGTCGTCACGAACGGCGGGTATCCGTACGATAACGAAAACCTCCCGAGGAACGACGTGCCCTGGGAGAGCCGGAACGAAAGGCCCCGCCGCCGGTTCGTAAGCGCCCGAAGTGCGAAAGGAGTCCGAGTGCCCGACGATCGCCCCCTTCCCGGCACCGGTCGCCACTCGGACAACGGCACTCCCCACACCCGCGCCGGCCGCCGCCGCTCCATGGAAACCCAGGGCGGCATCAGCGTCTCCGACGTCGTGGCCCGCCACACCGGCGAACGCCCGACCTTCGACACGGAAGACTCGGACCCGGGCTCGCGGCGCGCGGAACCCGGAACGCGGTCGAACGGCAGCTCGCACCTGGCGGAGTCGAACGGCAGCTCCCACCTGCGCGGCCCCAACGGCTACTCTGCCGCGCCCGGCTCCCGCCCGGGCTCGCGCCGCGCCGACGACGCCGACTTCGATGGCGGCTCACACCTCGCGGAGTCCAACGGCAGCTCCCGGCTGGGCGGCCCCGGCAGCTCACACTCGGCACAGTCCAACGGCAGCTCCCGGCTGGGCGGCCCCGGCAGCTCACACCTCGCGGACGAGACCTACTCGACCTCTTCCCGCTCTCGCCGCGCCGAGCAGCCGCCACCCCGCGGCCGCCGCGCCCGCCCCGACGACGACCCGCCCGCCGCACCTTCGGCGGGCGGCCCCGTGCCACACGCGGATTCGCCGGGCCGGACCTCGCACGCCGCGGATGCCCCGGAGCCGGCCCCCTCGCGCGGGCCCCGCCGGGCCGCACCGGAACCGCCTTCCCCGCGCCGCCCGACGACCTCGCAGCCACTCCCCACCGGCCGCCGCCGCGCCCCGGAACCCCCGGCGCCCGGAGGCAGCCACGCCGTGCCCGACGACGAGCCGGACTTCTCGGACCTCCCGGCCGCCGAACCTCCCGGCCGCCACGGCACTTCCGCACCGTCCGAGCCCCCGAACGGCCGCCCCCGCGGCCGCACCCCGGGCCCGACGGGCGCCGCCCCGCTACCCCCGGCCGAACGCCCCGCCCGCCCCAACGGCCAGCGCCCCGGCCCGAACGGCATGCCAGGCGCCGGCGGCGTTGCCGCACCGAATGGCAACCAGGGCCCGAATGGCATGCCTCCTGCCAACGGCATGCCACGGCCCAACGGCGCCGCCGGTCCGAACGGCAAGCCGGGTCCCCATGGCAAGCCGAGCCCCCAGACCGGCACGAATGGCATGGGGCCGAACGGCGCCGCCGGCCCCAATGGCAAGCCCGGCCCGAATGGCATGCCTGCGCCCGTGCCAGGCGCAGGCGGTCCTGCCGGCCCCCATGGCACGTCCGCGCCGAATGGCACGTCCGGCCCCCATCGCGTGCCAGGAGCTGCCGGCGCCAATGGCAAGGCAGGCCCCAATGGCATGTCGACGGCCAACGGCATGCCGCGGCCCGGCGGTCCTGCCGGGCCCAATGGCAAGGACGGGCCCAGTGGCAAGCCTGCGCCTCAAACCGGGCCGAATGGCAACCCCGCGGGCAACGGCGTGCCAGGTGGCAACGGCGTCGCCAGGCCCGATGGCAAGGACGGGCCCAGCGGCACGCCAGGGCCTCAAGCTGGGCCGAATGGCAAGGCCGGGCCGAATGGCAGCGGCATGCCGGGGGCCAACGGCGGTGCCGGGCTCAATGGCAAGGCGAGTCCCAACGGCAAGCCGGGACCGAACGGTATGCCTGGCCCCGGCGGGATGCCGGGACCGGATGGTCTTGCGGGGGCGAATGGCAAGCCGGGGTCGAATGGCACGTCCGGGCCGCACGGTGTCCCGGGGGCCAACGGTGCTGCCGGGCTGAATGGCAAGGCCGGGGCGAATGGCAAGCGGCGGCCCCAAGCCGGTGCGAACGGCCGGCCCGGGCCGAACGGCGCCGACAACGGCAAATCCGGCTTGCCCGGCACAGACCGAGGTCTCGCGGCCGACGGGTTCGACGAGAACGACCAAAGCGCCGAAGCCGACCAGAACAACCAAGCCGCCTCGGGGGCCCAGCGCACTCAGCTCACCTCCCCCGTCGGGGAGCGCACCCGGCTCACCCCTCCCGTCGACGGCAAACGTCCGCCCCGCCAGCGCCGCCCACCCGCGCGCCCCGCCGGGGTGCCCGCGCGGTCGGAGCTCGATCCGTTGACCATGACGGACGAGATGGAGGCGATCGACGAGGCCACGCAGTACCGCCGGAAGATCGACCACACCCTCGCACGCTTCTCCGCTGCCCACGACGAGATGCTGGCGGAGGAGGACAAGCGGCGCGAGCGGATGGCGCGGCTGACCGCGAGGCCCGTCGCGTTGTTCGAGCAGACGCGCACCGCCCTGCAGCGCGTGGTGGCGCCTACGGGGATCTACAAGGCGATTCCCGCGGAAGCCGAAGCCGAGGCAGACGACGAGAATCCCGAAGAGCGCGCCCCGCAAACCCGCTTGCAGGAGAAGAAGCAGCGCCACAACGAGCGGGCCGTCCGGATCGGGCGGATCGTGCTCATCGTGCTGGCCGTGCTGGTCTTCCTGGGCACCGGCGTGGCCTGGGGGGCGGTGAACTGGTTCGACGCCAAGTTCACCCAGGTCGCCGCGCTCGACGAGAACTCCTCCGACATCCGCAACGCCGACGCCCAGGCCAACGACGAGAACTTCCTCATGGTCGGCTCCGACAGCCGCGACGGCGCCTCGGCGGAAGAAGGCGTCGGCACGGCCGAGAGCAACCCCGGCGCCCGCTCGGACACCGTGATGGTCGCCCACGTGCCGGCCGACCGGAAGCGCGTGGTCGTGGTGTCGTTCCCGCGCGACCTCGAGATCAACCGGCCCGACTGCAACCGTTGGGACCCCTCGAAGGCCGTCACCACCGACGAGGTCGTGTCGGGCCAGAGCATCGCGAAGCTCAACACCGCGTACGCCGTGGGTGGCCCGCAGTGCGTCACGAAGGTGATCCAGAAGATCACCGGCCTGCGCATCAACCACTTCGTGGGCATCGACTTCAACGGCTTCAAGGACATGGTCGACGCGGTCCACGGCGTCACCATCAACAACGAGAAGCCCATCGACGACGAGGTGCTCGGCAAGGTCCTGCTCGAGACCGGTGACGTCACCATCTCCGGCGACCAGGCCCTGAACTACGTGCGCGCCCGGCACGTGAAGGGCGACCCGACGTCCGACTACGGCCGCATCAAGCGGCAGCAGGCGTTCATCGGGGCGCTGCTGAAGAAGGTCATGTCGTCCGACGTGGTCCTCGACCCGGGCAAGCTCTCCGGCTTCATCACGGCGTTCGCGAAGGCCACTTTCGGCGACAACCTCGGTGTGCAGCAGATGATGACGCTCGCCCAGTCTATGCGCGGCGTGGACCCGTCCAAGATCAACTTCATGACCGTGCCCACCACCGGCACCGCCAACAAGCGCGGCAACGAGGTCCTCGTGCAGTCCAGAACGGACTCGCTCTTCGACGCCCTGCGCGACAACACCCCGCTGCCCGGCGAAAAGACCACCACCGCGGCCAACGCGGGCAACTCGGCCAAGACCGACAGCAGCACCGCCGAAGGCTGAGCCACGGGATTCGTTAGACCGGATTCACGTGCGGTTCACCCTACGATGCGGTATTCGGACAACGCGCGTCGTAGGGTGTCTCCATGCGTGAGGCTTACCATGTCGAACTCGAACAGCTCGCCGAGAACCTGGCCGCCATGTCGGCTCAGGTCGCCGAGGCGATGGAGCTGGCCACCAAGGCACTGCTGGAGGTCGACCTGGGCCTCGCGGAGCAGGTGATCAGCGACGACGCGAAGGTCGACGACGCGCGCGCCGAGTGCGAGGAGCAGGCCTACGCGCTGCTCGCTCTCCAGGCGCCCGTCGCCACGGATCTGCGCACCGTGCTCGCCGCCATCCACGCCGCAGAGAGCCTCGAGCGCATGGGCGACCTCGCCCTGCACGTCGCCAAGGCCGCACGGCGTCGCCACCCCGAGGCGGTGCTGCCGGAGTCGGTGAGGCCCTACTTCATCGAGATGGGCCGCGCCGCGGTGAAGCTCGCGCGCCAGGCCGAGCAGGTCATCAAGTCCAAGGACGTCAACGCCGCCAAGGACCTCGAGACCGAGGACGACCAGGTCGACGACATCCACCGTCACCTGTTCACCGTGCTGATGGACCGCGAGTGGCCCTACGGTGTCGCCACGGCCGTCGATGTCACGCTGCTCGGCCGCTTCTACGAGCGCTACGCCGACCACGCAGTCTCGGTCGCCAAGCGCATGATCTTCGTGGTCACCGGCCGCATGCCGGGCTACGACTCCGACGAGGACCTCAACGTCTGATCTCGCGGTCAGTCCACAAAGGCTCTTCGATCAGAAGGCGGGTCGACCGTCCACTTTGATCTTGGCCCGACGCTGGTTTCTCCTCGCTGACACCGGATTCCGCGACAACGCGACGCTGGACAAGGTCGTCGGTGCCAACGCCGCGGTCATCGCCGCCGTCAACGCGGCCCGGCAGGCCATCGCCCACGACTGCTGAGCAACGACAAACGAGAACGGCTCCTCCGTCCACATCGGACGGAGGAGCCGTTTTGTCGCGGACCGAAGCGAACGATCAGCCGAAGCGGCCCGAGATGTAGTCCTCGGTCGCCTTCTCGTCCGGGTTGGAGAAGATCTTCTCCGTGTCGTTCAGCTCGACCAGCCGGCCGGGCTGGCCGACGCCGGCCAGGTTGAAGAACGCCGTCTGGTCGGAAACACGAGCCGCCTGCTGCATGTTGTGCGTGACGATGACGATCGTGTACTCCTTCTTGAGCTCACCGATCAGGTCCTCGATGGCGAGGGTCGAGATCGGGTCGAGCGCGGAGCACGGCTCGTCCATCAGGAGCACGTCGGGCTGCACCGCGATGGCGCGGGCGATGCAGAGCCGCTGCTGCTGACCACCGGAGAGGCTGCCGCCCGGCTTGTTGAGCCGGTCCTTGACCTCGTTCCACAGGTTGGCACCGCGCAGCGCGCGCTCGGCGATCTCGTCGAGCTGCTTGCGGTTCTTGGTGCCGCCCAGGCGAAGCCCGGCCACCACGTTGTCCTTGATCGACATCGTGGGGAACGGGTTGGGGCGCTGGAACACCATGCCGATCGTGCGGCGCACCTGCACCGGGTCCACCGCGGACGCGTAGATGTCCTCGCCGTCGAGCAGCACCTCGCCCTCGACGCGCGCACCCGGGATGACCTCGTGCATCCGGTTGAGCGTGCGCAGCACGGTCGACTTACCGCAGCCCGACGGCCCGATGAACGCGGTGACGTTGCGCGGCGGCACGTTCAGCGTGACGCTGTCCACGGCGTGGAACTTGCCGTAGTAGATGTCTACGTCCTTGACGTCGATTCGCTTGGCCATGACTCACTTCTTCTTCGGGGCGAGGAGCCGGGAGAGCAGGGTGGCGAGCAAGTTCAGGATCGCGATGATGATGACCAGCGTCAACGCCGCGCCCCAGATCCGGTCGAAGCCGACGCTCCCGGGGTCGAGCGAGTTGGTCACGCGCTCGTTGTTCATCACCAGCGGCAGTGCGGCCTGCTCGCCGTCGAAGGGGTTCCAGTTCACGTAGGCCGAGTAGCCCACGAGGACCAGCAGCGGCGCCGTCTCGCCCATCACGCGGGCGAGCGCCATCATGATGCCGCCGATGATGCCGGACAACGCCGTCGGCAGCACGATCTTCATGATCGTCTTCCACTTCGGCACGCCCAGCGCGTAGGACGCCTCGCGCAGGTCGTCCGGCACGATCCGCAGCATCTCCTCCGACGAGCGGACGACCACCGGGATCATGAGCAGCACCAGCGCCAGCGACACCGCGAACCCACTGCGCGGCAGGCCGAGCGTGGTGATCCACAGCGCGTAGATGAACAGCGCGGCCACGATCGAGGGGACACCGGAGAGGATGTCGACCATGAACGTGGTGGCCTTCGCGAGCTTGCCGCGGCCGTACTCCACCAGGTAGATCGACACCAGCAGGCCGATGGGCACCGCGATGATCGCGCAGATCAGGCCCTGCTCCAGCGTGCCGATGATCGCGTGCAGCACACCGCCGCCGACCTCGTCGCTCAGCACGGAGCCGAAGTCCTCGGTCCACCAGTTCGAGAACGGGATCCGCTTGATGCCGTTGACGACCACGGTGTAAAGCACCCACACCAGCGGCACCACGGCGATCAGGAACGCCAGCCACACGAGCACGGTGGCGAGACCGTTCTTGGCCTTGCGGGCCAGGCTGACCTGCTGGAACGCGGGGGTCACAGCGGGACGTTCGAGCGTTGTGGACATGCTCAGTCCCCCTTCTTGCTGATGACGGAGCGGGCGGCGAAGTTCACCAGGAACGTCAGCACGAACAGCACCAGACCGGCGGCGATGTACGCGCCGGCCGAGGTGGCGTTGTTGAACTCGCTGTAGTTCGCGGCGATCTTCGACGCGAACGTCGCACCGCCGTCGAAGAGGCTCCAGTCGAAGTTGCGGCCCTGCGGGATGAGCAGGATGACCGCGAGCGCGATGGTCTCACCGAGCGCGCGGCCGAGGCCCAGCATCGACGCGCCGACGTAACCGGCCTTGCCGAACGGCAGCACCGTGGTGCGGATGACCTCCCAGCGGGTGGCCCCCAGCGCCAGCGCGCCTTCGATGTGCGGGGTCGGCGTGCGCTCGAAGACCTCGCGCGAGAGCGACGTGATGATCGGCAGGATCATCACCGCCAGCACGATGCCGGCCGTGAAAATCGTGCCGCGCACGTTGGGCTGCACGTTGCCCGGCGCGAAGAGCGGGAACCACGAGAACGTGGAGTTCACCCACAGCGAGAACGGCTCGATCGCCGGGGCGAACACGATGATGCCCCACAGGCCGAAGATGATCGACGGCACGGCGGCCAGCAGGTCGATCACGTAGGCGAACCCGCGGGCGAGCCGCTTCGGCGCGTACTGGGTGAGGAACAGGGCGATGCCGAGCGACACCGGCATGGCGATGATCAGCGCCACCACGGAGGTGGCCACGGTGACCTCGAACAGGTCGGCAATGCCGAACGCCATGTTCTCCGGGTCGTTCGTCGACCACCCGTGGTTGAACAGGAAGTTGACCTTGTCGACCCGCAGCGCCGGGATGGCCTGGATGATCAGGAAGATCCCGATCAGGCCGATCAGAGCCACGATGAAGATGCCGGCCCCGGTGGTCAGGTTCTGGAAGATGCGGTCACCGGCCCGCACCTTCTTCGGCTTCTCCTGCGCGGGTGGCCTTTCGGGCGCCGGCGCGGATGTTGTGTCCGAAATCGGATCCTCCGGGAACGCTCGGGCGGACGACGAACGCCCACCGGGGGTGCCGGTGGGCGTTCGCGTCGAGGATGACTCGCTCATCGACTGGTTAGGTCCTGCGTGTACTTGTTATTCAGCCAAGTCGAGGATAAGTCAGGAGATCGCCTTGACGGCGGTCAGCACCTTGTCCTGCAGGCTCTGCGGGATCGGCACGTAGCCCTTGCTCGACAGCTGCTGCTGGCCGGTCGTCGCCGACGTGGTCAGGAACGCCTTGACGGCCTTCGAGACGTCCGGGTTCGAGTACTTCGAGCACACCAGCTCGTAGGTCGTGAGCAGCAGCGGGTAGGCACCGGCGACGTTGCTCGCGTAGATCTTGTTCAGGTCGAGCGCGAGGTCGTTGGAGCCCGGGTTCAGGAAGGTCGCGGAGTCGAGGGACTTCGCGACGTTCTCGGCGGACAGCTCGACGCCGCCGGAGCCGCTGTCGATCAGGGCCGGGGTGACGCCGTCCTTGGCGAACGCGCCCTCCACGTACGTGATCGAGCCGTCGGCACCCTTGACCGTGGTGGCGACACCGTTCGAGCCGGAAGCACCGTTACCGACGCCACCGTTGAACTTCTTGCCCGCGCCCTTGGTCCAGTCGGCCTTGGCAGCCGCGCCGAGGTACTTCTGGAAGTTGTCGGTGGTGCCCGACTCGTCCGAGCGGGAGACGACCTGGATCGCCTTGTCCGGGAAGGTGAAGCTCTCGTTGCCCTTGATCGCCTTGATGGCCGGGTCGTTCCACTTCGTGATGCCACCGCTGAAGATCTTCGCGATCACGGACGGCGTGAGAACGAGCTTGTCGACACCCGACAGGTGGTAACCGACGGCCACCGGGCCGACGACCATCGGGATGTTCCACGCCGGGGAGGCGCAGCGCTTGTTGGCGGCCTCGAGGTCGGCGCCGGTGGCCGGGGAGTCCGTGCCGCCGAAGTCGACCTGGTTGCCGTTGAACTGCTTGACACCCGCGCCCGAGCCGCTGGCGGTGTAGTTGACCTGCTGGCCACTGCACTGCTTGCCGTAGGCGAGCTTGAAGACGTCGATGGCGTTGTTCTGAGCCGTCGAGCCCTCACCGGACAGCGGGCTCTTGCCACCGCAGTCGACCTGCGCGGTGCCGGTGGCGGCGGGGGCGGCGGCCGAGCTGGAGTTGCTGCTGTTGCTCGCCGCAGGGTCGCTACCACAGGCAGCGAGCACCAGGGCGGCGCTCGCCACGATGCCCACGGCACCAAGGGGCCGCATGATCTTCACTGCATTTCCTCCACTCGGAGACTTCGCCGGATCGGCGCGCGTCTCAGCGCGCCGGATCCGGACATTAGGCAGCCCCGATGGACGGTCCCCCTTGCTCACATGAACGCAAAGTGAACAAGGCACCGTATGTGAGCAGGGCGACTACGCCGAAAGGGTGTCGTGTCCCTGCCGTGACCTGCATGTACGCAGAAAGTAACACGGGGCATGCCCCCGTCGACGGTGACTACCGACCGTACTGAACGTCGGTTTCGAAACGCGTGAACCCCAGTTTCGAATAGACCGTCAGTGCCGGTGCGTTGTCGCCCTCGACGTAAAGGATTACTCGGCGTAATCCCTTCTCGCGCAAGTACCTTAGGCCCGCGAGTGTCAGCGCCTTACCGAGACCGCCACCCTGTGTGCCCGGATCGACGCCCACGACGTAGACCTCCCCGACCGGCTCACCGCCGAAGCGGCCGGGCACGGGCTCGTGCACCTTCGTCCAGTGGAAGCCGACAACGTCGCCGTTCTCGTTCTCCGCCAGGAAGAAACCGGCCGGGTCGAACCACGGCTGCCGTTCTTCGGCGCGCAGCTCGTCGACGCTGAACGCGCCCTGCTCCGGGTGCCAGTCGAACGCGCGGGCGTTGACGGCGATCATGGCCTCTTCGTCCTGCCCCGGCACGAAGGTGCGCAGCCGCAGGCCTTCGCGCAGCACGGGTTCGGGCCAGTCGGCGCCTTCGACCTCGACGTGCAGGATCAGCAGCTCGCGCTGCCGGCCGAGGCCGAAGTCCTTCGCCAGGGCGGCGGCCGCGGCGCTGTCCCCGTGGGCCCAGACGCGGGCGCCCTCGGCGGCCTTCGCGTCGAGCTCGCGGGCCAGCGCGGTGCCGACACCGCGGCGGCGGTAGTCGGGGTGCACCACGACCTCCGCAACTTGGCGGCCGTAGGAGTCGCCCTCGGTGTCGAGGTGCGCGTAGCCGGCGGGCTTGCCGTCGAGGCGCGCGAGCAGGTGCAGCCCGCCCGCGAACTCGCGCGGCAACGGACCGGTCGCGTCGACCTCGGGCCGCCCGTCGGCCGCCTTCGCCGCGAGCAGCACCTCACGCACCGCTTCCGCCGCGTCAGCCCCGAGTTCGGCCGTCCAGCCCGTCAGCTCTGTTTCCGCCACGAAGCCGACATTACCCACGCGCAGCGCCGCGTGAAGGGGCTCGTTGGGGGAATCACGCGCGTCAGCGGTTGATGTACTCGGGCACGGATTCGATGGCCGGCGCCGGCTGCTTCGGACCGGACTTCGCCGGGCGCTCGAACTTGTAGCCGACATTGCGGACGGTGCCGATCATCTGCTCGTGCTCCGGGCCCAGCTTGGCGCGCAGGCGCCGCACGTGGACGTCGACCGTGCGCGTGCCGCCGAAGAAGTCGTAACCCCAGACCTCCTGCAGCAGCTGCGCGCGGGTGAAGACACGCCCGGCGTGCTGCGCGAGGTACTTCAGGAGCTCGAACTCCTTGTACGTGAGCTCGAGGGTGCGCTTGCGCAGGCGTGCGGTGTAGGTGGCCTCGTCGATCACGAGGTCGCCCACGCGCAGCTCGGCCTCGACCTGGCCGGAGACGCCGTCGCGGGTCGTCACGAGCCGCAGGCGCGCGTCGACTTCGGCAGGGCCCGCGGTCGGCAGGAGGATGTCGTCGGTGCGCCACTCGGAGCTCACGGCCACCAGGCCGCCTTCGCCGACGACGGCGATCACGGGCGTGCTCGCCTCGTCGTCGCCGGCGCCCTTGAGCAGGCGGCAGAGGCTCTTCGCCGAGGCGAGGTCGCTGCGGGCGTCGAGCAGGATGACGTCGCGGTGCCCGGCGTCGAGCAGGGCCGTCACCTCGGGCTCGCGGACGCGTACGGTGTGGGGCAGCAGATCCAGCGCGGGAAGCACAGAGGTGGGGTCGGCTTCCGCGGTAAGTACCAGAAGGTCCAGGCTCATGGAGCCACACCGCCTTCACAAAGTCAGGGCCTGGCGCACGGCCTCGAACGTGGGCCTCGGTCGATGCTGAGTGAGAATACCGGGTGAACAACACGTCACCTAGCTCGTGCTGGATCGATCACACCTGGCCGAACCCCAGGAAGCGCCCCGGCCCCGACGAACAGGAGAACCGACGCGATGGTGAGCAGGCCCGTGACGCGGGACGACCGACCGGCTCCTCGGCCGGACAACCGGCGTCGCGGACGGCGCGTCCGCCGCTGGGTAATCGTGCTCGGGGTCATCGTGATCCTGCTGGTCGGAGCCGATTTCGGGGCCGCCGCGTTCGCCGAGCACACGATCTCCCAGAAGGCGCGCGAGCAGCTCGGCCTGACCGACGACCCGTCGGTCGACATCCACGGTTTCCCGTTCCTCACGCAGGCGCTCTCGGGTGACTACAGTCACATCACCGTATCGGCCGACGGCGTACCCGTGGGCGGTGAGCTGCGCGATCTTGGCGTGAGCGCCGAACTCGAAGACGTAACAGCGCCGTTGTCGGACCTCACCGCGGGCAACACGAAAAACGTGAAGATCGGCAAGCTCACCGGCGCCGTGACGATCAAGGCGTCGGACATCGCGCGCATCTCGCCGCTGGACAAGATCCAGAACCTGCGCATCGACCAGAGCACCGAGGCCTACGTCAAGTACGGCGACACCGACCAGGGCCAGGAGCCGGACCCGACCCCCACCAACGCGGCGGGCGAGCCGGAGGACGGCAACACCGCCGGCATGCGCCTGTCGGGTGACGTGCAGGTGGCCGGTCAGAAGGTGGAGATCTTCTGCTTCGCGCTGATCGAGCTCAAGGACAAGACGATCACGATCACCCCCCACCGGCTGCAGTTCGGGAATGACCACGAGACCACCGTCGTTCCGGAGTCAGTGCAGAAGGCTCTCCTGCCGAACTTCCGCGCCTCGATCGACACGGGCACGCTGCCGCTCTCGGTCACCCCGACCGCGGTGCGCGTGGACAGCGGTTCCGTGACGATCACGGGCGAGGCGACCAACGTGAACTTCTCGGACCTGACGACGTCGAAGGGGTGAGTGCCCGGTGACCGGAGTCTGGGTGCTGCTGGCCACGCTGGTGGTCGCGGTTCTGGCCGGCCTGCTGCTGAAGGCCCGCAACGGACGGGTGCGCGCGGCCAAACCGGCTGCCGCGGCCCGCGACCTCGCCCAACTGCCCGCTCCGGTCGCCGAAGCGCTCGACCCGGCCTCGGCCGTCACGCTCGTGCAGATCTCCACCACGTTCTGCGCGCCGTGCCGCCACACGCGCGCGATCCTGTCGGCGCTGGCCGACAAGACCGAGGGGCTGCACCACGTCGACCTCGACGTGACCGAACAGCCCGAGGTCGCCCACGCCCTGTCCGTGCTGCGCACCCCCACCACGCTCGCGCTGACCGCCGACGGCCGCGAGCTGCTGCGCGTGGGCGGCGTGCCAAAGGGCCCGGAGCTGCTCGAAGCCCTGCGTCCGCACCTGGCCGAAGCCGACGTTCGCTGACCGGCGGAGACCGCCTCACCGGCTGTTTCCCAATGGGCGGGACTCGTCCCAAGGTATGAACGCGGTTCCCAGCCGGTTGGAGCACTGAGTACCCTCGCTGACGTGGACGAGCTGCCCATCACCCTCCTGACGCAGCGCCGCGCGGTGGATTTGTGCCGCGTGCGCAGCAGCTTGTGTCCGCGCTCGTCGCGCCGGCACTGAAGCACGTCGTCCGCCGGTTTTCGCACGCTCTACCGTCCGTGCTCTCGCACGCCCCTCGCCTCGCCCTCAGCAGGAGGAACCATGCCCGCCGGACCGGCTGTCGACCCGCGTGGCCCGCGGTTCGCCGCGATCATCACCACCGTCGTGCTCGCCGTGGTGCTCGTGACGCAGTGGTGGCCGCTGCTGGCCCTGCAGACCGTGATCTTCGCGATCGGCGCGTTCGTCGGTCTGAAGCCGGCGCCGTACTCCGTGCTGTACCGCGCGCTCGTCGCGCCGCGGCTCGGCCCGCCGACCGAGCGCGAGGACGCGGCGCCGCTGCGGTTCGCGCAGGCCGTGGGCTTCGTGTTCGCGCTCGTGGGCACGATCGGCTTCGTCGCCGGCGTGGCCCCGCTCGGCATCGTCGCGACGGCGTTCGCGCTGTTCGCCGCGTTCCTCAACGGCGCGTTCAACTTCTGCCTCGGCTGCGAGATGTACCTGCTGCTCAAGCGCTTCAGCCCCGCGCGGGCTTCCTAGCAGTTCCAAACCCCAGAAGGAGAGTTCGCTTCCATGAGCCGTGAAGACGCCCTGGTCACCACTCAGTGGGCCGAGGAGAACCTGGACACACCCGGCGTGGTGTTCGTCGAGGTCGACGAGGACACGACCGCCTACGACGCCGGGCACATCCGCGGTGCGGTGAAGCTCGACTGGCGCAACGACCTGCAGGACGGCGTGCGCCGTGACTTCGTGAACAAGGCCGCGTTCGAGAAGCTGCTCTCGGAGAAGGGCATCTCGGACGACGACCGCGTGGTCCTCTACGGCGGCAACAACAACTGGTTCGCCGCCTACGCATACTGGTACTTCAAGCTCTACGGCCACCAGAACGTGCAGCTGCTCGACGGCGGCCGCAAGAAGTGGGAGCTCGACGGCCGTGAGCTCAACGCCGACGACGTGAAGCGCGACGCCACCGAGTATCACGCCACCGAACAGGACCTCTCGCTGCGCGCGTTCCGCGACGAGGTCGTGGAGGCCATCGGTGCGAAGAACTTCGTCGACGTGCGTTCGCCCGACGAGTTCTCCGGCAAGCTGCTCGCCCCGGCGCACCTGCCGCAGGAGCAGTCCCAGGTGCCGGGCCACATCCCGGGCGCGCTGAACGTGCCGTGGGCCAAGGTCGCCAACGAGGACGGCACCTTCAAGACCGAGAACGAGATCAAGGACCTCTATACCGAGGCCGGCATCGACGACGCGAAGGCGACCATCGCGTACTGCCGCATCGGTGAGCGTTCGTCCATCGCGTGGTTCGCGCTGCACGAGCTGCTCGGCTACTCCGACGTGAAGAACTACGACGGTTCGTGGACGGAATACGGCTCGCTGGTCGGCGTGCCGGTCGAGTTGGGAGCGAAATAGATGGCTGACGACGGTTGCGGCGCCCCGGTCCAGGTGGCCACGCCCGCTGACTTCGACACCAACGGTCAGGTCGTGCTGGCCGGCAAGGTGACCGGCTCCGACGGCCCGCTGGGCGGCGCGTTCGTGCGCCTGCTCGACGGCGGCGGCGACTTCACCGGCGAGGTGGTCGCCTCGCCCGAGGGCGACTTCCGCTTCTACGCCGCGCCGGGCTCGTGGACGGTGCGCGCGCTGCACCGCACGGGCAACGGCGAGGCCTCCGTCACCGCCGAAGGCCCGGGTCTGCACCAGCTGGCGATCTCGGTCGGCTGACTCGCTTTTCCGTGAAGGGGCCCCAGGGATTTTTCCTGGGGCCCCTTCACTTTTGATCAGCGCGATGTCGTCGAGGCTGAGCAAACCCGTGTCCTGCAACATCTTCACGATGGTCAGCCGGTGCAGCTCGGCCTCGCCGTAGAGGCGTTTGCCCGAGCGGCGCGTGGCCGGGCGCACGAGCCCGCGTTCGTCCCAGTAGCGCGGCGCCGACACCGCGACGCCGAGCTTCGCGGCCGTCTCTCCGATGGACCACATCCCGGCGGACCGTCGGCCACCGTCAACGCCGCCCGCCAGACGGGCACGGCCCTCGGGGTGGCCGCGCTCGGCGCCCTCCTCGCGGACGGCGCGAACCTGGCGGCCGGGCTGCACGCGGCCATGGCCGTGGCCGGTGGCGTGCTGCTCGTCGTGACTGTGCTCACCGCGACGACCCTGCGCGGAGCCTGAGTGCCCCGGGCCGACTATTGTCCTCGCTGTGGAGACCCTGTTTACGATCCTGCTGGCCCTGGCGGCAGTCGCCATCGTGTGGTTCGCCTGCTATGTCGTCTACCGGCTGTACGCCGACCAGCGCTGAGCACCATGACCGCCAGTGGCGACGACGCCATCGCGGCCGCGGAGGAGCGCGCGGCGAGCACCCGCGCGCGCAACCTGCCGTTGTGGGACGACCTGCCCATCCCCAACGACACGGCCAACCTGCGCGAGGGCCCGAACCTGAACGACGCGTGCCTTGCGCTGCTGCCGATGGTCGGCGTCTGGCGCGGTGAGGGCGAGGTCGACTACCCCACCATCGAGGGGCCGGTCAAGTTCGCGCAGCAGCTCACCATCGCGCACGACGGCCGCCCGTTCCTCACGCACGAGGCCCGCGCGTGGCTGCTCGACGACGAGGGCAACGTCATCCGCCCCGCCGCCCGCGAGAGCGGGTTCTGGCGGCCGAAGGAGGACGACACGATCGAGCTGCTGCTCACGCACAGTTCCGGCATCGTGGAGCTCTACTACGGCAAGCCGCGCAACCAGACGTCGTGGGAGCTGGGCACCGACGCGGTGATCCGCACGGCCACGGCCAAGGACGTCACCGCGGCGCAGCGGCTCTACGGCCTCATCGAAGGCAGCCTCGGCTACGTCGAGGAGCGCGCGATGATGGGCCAGGAGATGCAGCCGCACGTGTCGGCTCTGCTGCACCGCGTCGTGGGCTGAGCAGGGCCGTTGCCAATCCGCCAAAAGCAGGCCGACCCCCACGCGGCACGTAACCGTTGCTACGAAGCCATTCGGCCGTGACTGTGGTCGGATTGGTAACGATCGGCACGGTTACCAATCCGGCCAAAAGCAGGCCGGCCCCCGCGCGGCACGTAACCGTTGCTGCGATGCCATTCGGCCGTGACTGTGGTCGGATTGGTAACGATCGGCACGGTTACCAATCCGACCAAAAGTAGGCCGGCCCCCGCGCGGCACGTAACCGTTGCTGCGATGCCATTCGGCCGTGACTGTGGTCGGATTGGTAACGATCGGCACAGTACGCTCTGTCCATGCTCTGGCGGCCCTGCGGCGAGCACGCCGCCCTGCTCGACTGCGACTCGCTCGCGCAGATGACCGCCGCCCGGGCCACGGTCGAGGCCGCCGGCGTCGACGGGATCGCCGACCTCGTGCCCGGGGCCCGCAGCCTGCTGGTGGTGGCGGAGCCCGGGTCACCCGCGCTCAAGTCGGTGCGGGAGCTGCTCGACGGCGCCGACCTCACGCACCCGCCCGCCGGGTCGCCGCGTGAGGTCACGCTGGACGTCCACTACGACGGCGAGGACCTGCCGCTCGTGGCGCGCGATGCCGGGGTCTCCGAGGCCGACGTCGTCAAGCTGCACACCGAAGCCCAGTACACCGTCGCGTTCACCGGCTTCGCGCCCGGTTTCGGCTACCTGACCGGGCTGCCGGACGCACTGCGGCAACCCCGGCTCGAGTCCCCGCGCACGAAGGTCCCCGCCGGGTCCGTGGGCATCGGGGGCGAGTTCACCGGCGTCTACCCGCGCGAGTCACCCGGGGGCTGGCGGCTGCTCGGGCACACCGACGCGACGCTGTTCGACCCGGCCGCCGAGCGGCCCGCGCTGTTCGCGCCCGGTGACCGCGTGCGCTTCCGGAGCGCGTGATGCGCGCGCTGGAGATCGTCCACACGGGACCGCTCGCGCTGGTGCAGGACCTCGGCCGGCCCGGATACGCGCACCTCGGCGTGCCCCCTTCCGGTGCTCTCGACGTCGCCGCCCTGCGCCTCGGCAACCGCCTGGTCGGCAACCCCGAGGACGCGGCCGGGATCGAAGCGTTGCTGGGTGGGCTTACCGTGCGGGCGACGGCGCCGTGCACGGTCGCCGTGACCGGACCCCTCGTGCCGGTGCAGGTGGACGACCGGCACGTCGGCTCCCACTCGGCCGTCTCGCTACGGGAGGGGCAAACGCTTGCGCTCGGTCACCCGTCGGCCGGTTTGCGCAGCTACGTGGCGGTTTCGGGCGGGATCGCCGTCGAGCCGGTGCTGGGCAGCCGCTCGCGGGACGTCCTGTCGGGCATCGGGCCGGAACCGCTGGAAGACGGCGTTTCGCTGCCGCTCGGCGCGGTCACCGGAGTGCCGGCGGGAGCCGACGTGGTGGTCGCCCCCGCGGCACCCGAGCGGCTCGTCGTGCCCGTGGTCCTCGGCCCGCGCGACGACTGGTTCACCGACCTCGTCGAGGGCCTCGGCGCGTGGTGGACGGTGACGCCGCAGTCCAACCGCGTCGGCCTGCGCCTCGACGGCCCGCCGCTGCGGCGCGCGAACACCGCCGAACTGCCCAGCGAGGGCCTCCTGACCGGCGCGATCCAGGTCCCGCCGAGCGGCCTGCCCGTCGTTTTCCTCGCCGACCACCCCACGACCGGCGGCTACCCGGTGGCCGCAGTGGTGAGACGCGGGTCACTCGGCGCACTCGCTCAGGCACGCCCTGGAACCTCTGTGCGGTTCCGCTCGTCTTGATGAGCGTGGAACGGGTAACGGTCGCGGGTGGGACAGGTGTCCTGGAGCTGAACAGGGTCCTGGAACGAAACGGTGGCACGCAGATGGAGCTGCCGCAGTCGTTGCGCATCGCGCTGGCCACGGGTCAGCTGCGCCGTCCGCTGGCCGAGACCCTGCGCGACCTGCTGGCCCTGCTCGTCGACGGGTGTTACCAGGTCGACGGCCCCGCCCGTCTCGACGCCGACGAGCCCCTCGTGCCCACCGCGACCTGGCCGCCCGACGACGAAGCGCGCGTCGCCTACTACCGCACCGCGATCCGGACCGGCCACCGTCCCGTGGCCGTCGTGCTGTCGGGCACCCGGCCGTTGATCCTGGTCGGGCACCACAAGATCGCCGCCTACGAGGCCGAAGGCGTGCGCGCGTCCGCCGTGGTGATCAGCGAGGCGCCGGCTCAGTACTCGCCTTCGTAGGCCGCCACCAGCTCGCGGTGCAGCTCCGCCGAGCCGGGCAGGGCGGTGCCGTCCAGCGTGTGCACGCGGGTGACGAGCCGGACCGACGACGCGAGGAACACTCCGTCGGCCGTCGCCAGGTCGGCGGCGGAGAACGGCTCCACCTTCACCGTCCAGCCCGCCTTCTCCGCACCGCGGAACAGCGCCGCCTGCGTGGTGCCCGGCAGGATCCCGACGGTGGACGGCGGCGTGTAGAGCGTGCGCTCGCGGGCCAGTACGACCGTGGACGTCGGGCCTTCCAGCACGGAACCGTCGGCAGCGGTGAAGATCACATCCTGTGCGCCACGACGGCCTGCCTCGCGCAGGGCGGCCATGTTCACGGCGTACGAAACGGTCTTCGCGCCCAGCAGCAGCCACGGCGCGCGCTCGGCGACCTCGGGTCCGAAGCCGCGTTCCAGTGTCACCGCGGCGACGCCCTCGGCGCGGGCGCGGCGCACCTTCTCGTCGATCTCCATGCCGATGGCGAACGCGGTCGGCGTGCCGGCCGGATCGCCGTCGACACCCCGCGTGAACACGAGTTTCAACGCGATTTCCCGACCACCGGCCCAGTTGTCGATCACGGCGCGGGCGGCCGTCTCGAAGGCGGCGAGGTCGGGCGCCGGCAGCTCCAGCATCGCCGCGGAACGGGCGAGTCGGTCGAGGTGCGGGCGCAGTTCCCGCGGTTTTTTATCAGCCACGAGGATGGTCTCGAACACCCCGTCTCCGCGCAGCAAACCGAGGTCGTCCACACGAATGTGGGCGGCTTCGGGGTCGGCCAGGGTTCCATCGAGGAAGGCGAGGACGCGCATAGTGTCACGGTACTCACCTAGTCTTGTGGTTATGGCCTACCGCTCGCCGTTGCTCGAAGCCCCCCGCTCGATCGCCGCGCCTGACGGACACCCCGAGGCGGGAGTTCCGTGGCACTGGGGCGATCCGTTCGCCGAGCAGCGCACCGCCGCCCGCGGCGTGGTCGTGATCGACCGCTCGCACCGCGAAGTCCTGGCTGTTTCAGGCGAAGAACGCTTGAGCTGGCTGCACCTCGTGATCTCCCAGCACGTGACGGAGCTGCCCGAAGGGTCCGGCACCGAAGCCCTCGTGCTCGACAGCCAGGGTCACGTCGACACGCACTTCGTGCTGGCACACCTCGACGGCACCGTCTGGCTCGACAGCGACCCCGGCCCCGTCGCGACGAGCGCACTGCCCAAGGGCGGCAAGCAGACGTTGCGTGAATACCTCGAGGCGATGAAGTTCTGGTCGAAGGTCGAGATCCGCGACGCCACAACGGAACTCGCCGTCCTCACCGTGCTCGGGCCCGAGTCCGAACGCGTGCTCACCGCGGTCGGGGTGGAGGTCGGCACCGAGCCGTATTCCGTGTCGGCGTTGCCCGGCGGCGGTTTCGCGCGCCGCATGCCGTGGCCGTCTCGGTCCAGTGTGGACCTTCTTGTGCCGCGCGAAGAGCTCGCGACGTGGTGGCAGCGCCTCACCGACGCGGGCGCGCGCCCGGCCGGCAGCTGGACGTTCGACGCGCTGCGCGTGGAATCGCGGCACCCGCGGGTCGGCGTGGACACCGACGACCGCGCCATCCCGCACGAGGTCGGCTGGATCGGCAGCGCCGCCCACGTGGCGAAGGGCTGCTACCGCGGCCAGGAAACCGTCGCGAAGGTGCACAACGTCGGGCGCCCGCCGCGCTACCTCGCGCTGCTGCACCTCGACGGTTCACCCGAGATCACGCCCGAAACAGGTGACCCGGTGCGCCTTGGCGAACGCGTGGTGGGCCGCGTGGGCACCGTCGTGCAGCACCACGAGCTCGGCCCGATCGCGCTGGCCCTGGTCAAGCGCTCCGTGCCCGCGGGCGCGGAACTGCTGGCCGGCCTGGGGAAAGACGACGCGGCCGAGGATTCTGAAAACAACACTGACCGCACCGTTCAGGCCATCGTGGACCCGGACTCCGTGCCGGGTGAGCACGCCGCCCCTGGTCGGGAGGCCGCACAACGGTTGCGGGGCTGAAGTGAACCCGGCGGTAGCATTGTCGGGGAATCTAGAGCAGGATGTGCCCGTGATCGAAGTGCGTCCCGGTGGGCGACGGCGGATCGACCGCGTCCTCGCCCCGGGATACCTCACCGGACTCGGCGACCTGCCGCTGCCGGTGCTGCGCGAACGCCGTGACGAGGCCGCGCAGGAGGAGACCGACCTCTCGTACCTGCGCCGGCTGCTGCACGCGCGGATCGACATCGTGCGCGCGGAGCAGCAGCGCCGGTCGTCCGGTGGCGTCAACAGCATCGTCGACCAGCTCGCCACGATCCTCGCCGACAACGCGCTCGGGCCCGCCACCGGTTCCGGGCGCCACCAGCAGCTCGAACCCTCGCGTGCCGGCGAGCACCGCCGCCACGCCGAGGCGCTGATCGGCGACACGGACCTCACCGACGTCGGCACGCTGTCCGACGGCAAGCTCGCCTCCGCGCTCGACACGTACGCCACCGAGGAGTCTTCGGTGTCCACGTTCCGGCGTCAGGTGCAAGGCGTGATGGACACCCTCAACGCCGAGATCGCCGGCCGCTACCAGCGCGGCTCCGCGACCGTCGACGAGCTGCTCGACTCCGAGCTCGGACGCACCGAAGAGTGACGGAACCGGTTCTCGTCGAGGTCGAGCGGTCCGGCCTCGTGGAAAGCGTGCACCGCGGTTCGCTCGTGATCACGGCGCCGGACGGCAGCGTGATCCACGAGGTCGGCGGCGTGACGAGTCCGGTGTTCCCGCGGTCGTCGACCAAACCCCTGCAGGGTGTCGGCATGCTGCGCGCCGGCCTGGACCACGACGGCGCGGACCTCGCGCTGGCCTGCGGTTCCCACTCCGGCGAGGCCGGCCACGTCGAGCGCGTCGCGGCAATGCTCGCGGCGGCCGGCCTCGACGAGTCGGCGCTGGCCTGCCCGCCCGCGTACCCGCTGCACGAGCCGACGATGCACGCGGCGACCGAACCGCTGCGCGTCACGATGAACTGCTCCGGCAAGCACGCCGGCATGCTCGCCACCTGCGTCGCCGCGGGCTGGCCGACCGACGGTTACGAGCAGTCGGGCCACCCGTTGCAGAAGGCACTCGCCGACACCGTGGTGGAGCTGACCGGGGAACCGATCGCCACCACCGGCGTCGACGGCTGCGGTGCGCCGCTGTTCGCCTACTCGCTCACCGGCCTGGCGCGGGCGTTCGGTCGGTTGGTGCGGGCTTCTGCGGGGTCCGAAGAGCTGCGCGTCGCCGACGCCATGCGCGCGCACCCGTGGCTGGTCGCCGGCACGGACCGGGAGGACACCGCGCTGATGGGCGCGGTGCCGGGGCTGCTGTCGAAGATCGGCGCCGAGGGCGTGCTGGCGTTCGCGCTGGCCGACGGCACGGCGGTGGCGCTGAAGATGTCGGACGGCGCGAAGCGCGGCTGCGCGCCGCTGGCCGTGGCGGTGCTCGCGTACCTGGGCGTGGACGTTTCCGACCTCGAAGCCCTCGCGAACCCGCCCGTGCTCGGGGGTGGCCGGCCCGTGGGCCGGCTGCGCGTCAGTTGGAGCGCTCCCTAGCCGCGAGGTCGCCCCAGAACTCGCGCAGCTCGGAGAACAGCTCGGCCAGCTCCTCGACGTTGCCGGTGCGCAGGGCCTCGAGGATGTCGTGGACCTCCTCGGCCGTGGTGTCGGACTCGAGGATCGCATCGGCGAACAGCTGTACCAGGCCGCCGTAGTCCAGTTCCACTACGGAGTCGGGGTCGAAGCTCTCCAGCCACTGGCGCGTCTGCGACAGCACGCGGCCCGGACCGGAGTCGCCGAACGCGGCCTCGATCAGCTCGCCGGCCTCGACCGCGCGGGTCAGCGCGTCGGACATCGACATGCGCCACGAAAGCTCGCGCACCGGATCGTCCTGGCCGGAGCCGAGCACGAGCTTGCGCTCGTCGGGGTCGACGAGGACGAACCACGGCAGCGGCACGGTCCAGGTGGTGGTGAGCGTGTGGGCGGCGGCCGTGGTCAGGTCGGCCATCGCGGCCTTCGTGCGCGAGCGGGCGCGGTCGGCCGAGACCCCGCCGGCGTCGAGCACGGCGTTCTTCAACGCCGGGGTCGCGTCGCCGAGGAACGTCACCAGCGCGGCGGCCGCGCGGGCGCGCAGTTCGAGCGGGCAGACGAACGGGCCGGCGCCGGGGTGCCCGGCCGGCACCTCCGCCGGGTCGAGCACGAGGACGTCGGTCAGCAAGCTCGGCGCGGGCCGGCCGTCGGCGAGCTCCGCGGGCAGCAACCGGGCGGGCGCGGCGGCCTGTGACTTGAGCCACACGGCCTGCTCGCGTTCGCCGATCGCGGCTCGGCGCAGCTTCGCCGCGGCGACGGCTTCACGCAGGCGGTCGTCGGGCGGGTCACCGAGCGCGAGCAGGGGTTCGTACACCCTCAGATACGCCACGAAGGGACGGAGCACCTGAGCATCGTGGCACGCCCACCTGCGCGGATCACCCCCGACAGGCCGGTAACCAGCGTCCGGCGGACACTGTCGCCACCGGCACACCGTGCCACGTCGCATCGAACCCCCGGGACACGGTACGGTGTGACCAGGAAAGAACTGTCGAGACGATGCGGGGCCGCCGATTCCCCCGGCCGCCCCGCCCCTGTGCGAGGGGGTCGAGCCATGGGGCGCGGCCGGGCTAAGGCCAAGCAGACGAAGGTGGCGCGCGAGCTCAAGTACAGCTCCCACGACACCGATTTCGATGCTTTGCAGCGCGAGCTGTCGAGTGATTCCTCTCCCGGCAACGGGCATGAGGACGAGGACGACAACGAGGACCCGTACGACGACGGGTACGACGAATACCGGCGTTGAGCAGACGCGAGACGCGAGGGTGGAGTCCGGGCACTGCCCGGCACCACCCTCGCGCGTCGCGTGCTGCCCATTTTCTGTGCCTGCGTGACGAAGGAGCTAGCCGGTGACAGACATTCAGCGAGTCGGCGTTGTGGGTGCCGGGCAGATGGGCTCGGGCATCGCCGAGGTGCACGCCAAGTCGGGTTTCGACGTGGTGATCACCGAGGTCAGCCGGCCTGCTCTCGACGCCGGCAAGGCGCGCATCGAGAAGTCGCTGCAGCGGGGCGTGAAGAACGGCAAGCTGTCGCCCGAGGACGCCGATGCGGCGCTGGGCCGGCTGCGCTTCACCACGGAGCTGGCCGAGCTCGCCGACCGTGACCTCGTGATCGAGGCGATCCTCGAGCAGGAACAGGCCAAGGTCGACGTTTTCGGGCAGCTCGACAAGATCGTCTCCCGGGAAGACGCGATCTTCGCGTCCAACACCTCGTCGATCCCGATCGTGAAGATCGCCATGGCCACGAACCGGCCGCAGCAGGTCGTCGGCATCCACTTCTTCAACCCCGTGCCGGTGCTGCCACTGGTGGAGCTGGTCCCGTCGCTGCTGACGGGCGACGACACGGCCCGCCGCGCCGAGGAGCACGCCGGGGCCTTGGGCAAGACGGTGATCCGCGCCCAGGACCGCGCCGGCTTCATCGTCAACTCGCTTTTGGTGCCCTACCTGCTCTCGGCGATCCGCATGGTCGAGTCCGGCTTCGCCACCGCCGAGGACATCGACCGCGGCATGGAGCTCGGCACCGCCCACCCGATGGGCCCGCTGCGCCTGTCGGACCTCATCGGCCTCGACACCGTGAAGGCCATCGCGGACTCGATGTACGACGAGTTCAAGGAGCCCCTCTACGCGGCCCCGCCGCTTCTCCTGCGCATGGTCGACGCGGGTCTGATGGGCAAGAAGTCCGGTCGGGGCTTCTACACCTACTGATTTTCGACGTGCTCGACGAGGCCAGGCGTTCGCTCAGGGTCGGGTGAACGCCGCTCGCCGAGCCGCGCGGCGCAGGATCGTGAGGATGGCCGGGCCCAGGACCAGGATCGCGACGAGGTTGGTGATCGCGCGGCCCGTGTCCCAGCCGAGTGTGGACGTCAGCACGGTGAAGACCAGGAACCGGTGCAGGTTCGCGCCCAGCGGCGCGCCCGGCACGAAGTCCAGCGCCGACGTGCCCGCGAGGAACGGCCACGTGAACATGCTCATCGCGAGCCCGTAGAAGTACGCGGCCACCACGCCGTAGACGGCGAGCAGCGCGATCTCCCAGCGGCCGCGCACACCCCGCGGCAGCAGCCCCGCACCCAGGCCGACCAGCGAAGACGCGAGCATCTGGAACGGCAGCCACGGCCCGACGCCGCCCGTGAGCAGCGCGGACGCGAAGAGCGAGGTCGCGCCCAGCACGAAGCCGAAGCCCGGGCCGAAGACGCGACCGGCGAGCACGAGCAGGAAGAACACCAGCTCGATGCCGCCCGTGCCGGCGCCGAGCGGCCGCAGCGCCGCGTCGACCGCGGACAGGACACCGAGTAGCGCCAGCGCCTTCGCGTCGAGGCCGCCGCTGGACAGTTCGGCGAGCAGGATCAGGATCAGCACCGGCAGGGTCGCCATGAAGATGAACGGCGCGTCGGCCGTGTGGCCCGAAGGCGGCGTGGACACGAAGAGCGGCCAGCAGAACATCGCCAGGCCGAGGACCACGGCGAGCACGAGCACGGCGGCGGTTCGCAGCCGGATCCGCACGGCGGGCCCGAGGAAGTCCGTCACCTCAGCGCCTGCTCGACCTCGGCGACCGTCAGCCATTCCTGCGGCGCCAGGACCTTCGCGACCTGCGGTGCGAACGCCGGGGACGACACGACGACGTCGGCAGTCGGGCCGTCGGCCACGACCTCGCCTTCGGCCAGCACCACCACGCGGTGCGCGGCCACGGCGACGAACTCGACGTCGTGCGTGGCCAGCAGGATCGCGTGGTCTTCGGCGGCCAACGCGGCCAGCACCGAGGCGAAGTGGCGCTTCGCGGGGTAGTCCAGGCCGCGCGTCGGCTCGTCGAGCAGGACAACGGGCGGCGCGGCGGCCAGCTGCACGGCCAGCACCAGCGCGAGCCGTTGTCCTTCCGAGAGGTCACGAGGGTTCGCAGCCGCGGAGACACCCGAAACCAGCCGGTCCAGCAGTGTCCGGGCCGTGCCCGCGGCGGCGCCCGATTCGACGTCCGCCTGCCGGCACTCGGCGGCCACAGAGTCGAGGTACAGCAGGTCGGACGGCGTCTGCGGCACCAGCCCGACACGCGACCGCGCCGCCCGCGGCCGCACCGACGCCGGGTCCGCCCCCAGCACGTCGACGGTCCCGCCCGAGCGCGGCCCACTGCCCTGCAGCGCCCACAGCAGCGAAGACTTGCCAGACCCGTTGCGCCCCATCAGCGCGACGACCTCGCCCCGGCCCAGCCGCAGGTCCACCCCACACACGGCCGCTACGCCCCCGTAGCGCACCTGCACCCCCTGCGCGGTGAGTGCGTCCTCCGCAGGCACGCCGGCCGCGGCCGGGCGGGTCACCGACGAGAGCCGCTCCCGCAACGGCCCGGCCCGCCGTCGCGCGTCCCGCACCGAGAGCGGCAGCGGCGACCAGCCCGCGAAGCGGCCGAGCTCCACGATCGGCGGCGCCACGTCGGCGTCTGCGAACACCTCCGCCGGCGGTCCGGACCGCACGGAACCGTCGCCCGGCAGGTAAAGCAGCCGGTCGGCGTACTGCGCCACGCGCTCCATCCGGTGCTCCGCGACGACGACCGTGGTGCCGAGGTCGTGGACCAGCCGCGTGATCGCGGCCAGCACCTCCTCGGCGGCCGTCGGGTCGAGGGCGGACGTCGGCTCGTCCAGCACGAGCACGCGCGGGTGCGCCGTCAGCACGGACCCGATCGCCACGCGCTGCTGCTGTCCGCCCGAAAGCGTCCGAAGTGGACGGTCGCGCAGCTCGGCGATGCCCAGCAGGTCGAGCGTCTCCTCCACGCGCTTGCGCATGACGTCGGGCGCCACGGCCAGCTGCTCCATCGCGTACGCGAGCTCTTCCTCGACGGTGTCCGTGACGAACCCCGCGAGCGGGTCCTGCCCCACGACGCCGACCACGGAGGCCAGCTCACGCGGCGGGTGCGTGGCCGTGTCCAGGCCGTCGACGAGCACACGCCCGGCCAGCGTCCCGCCGGTGAAGTGGGGCACGAGCCCGTTGATTGCGCCGAGAAACGTCGACTTGCCGACCCCCGTGCGTCCGGCCACGAGGCACAGCTCGCCTTCCTCCACCACGAGGTCGACGCCGCGCAGCACCGGTGAGGAAGCTCCGTCATAGGTGACGGTGACCTGTGAAAACTCGATCATCGTGCCACCTGGGCGACCGGCAGCGGCCGCGGCGCGAGCCACGCCGGCAACACCGCGATCAACACGGCCAACGTCGGCAGCAAGGGCAACGTCGGCCAGCTCGGCGGGCTCACCGACGTGGCCAGCTGCGCCGGCGGAGCAGCCAGCAGCAGCCCCGCCGACGCGACTCCGCACAGCACCACCAACGTCTCCGGCAACCGCCACGGATCAGGCCGGTACGCCGTCCGCTGGATCCGCCGCCCGCCCAGCACGAACCCGGCGGACGCCACGGCCAAGCCCGCCACCAGCATCGGCACGCCGAGCCAGCTCGACGACCCGTCGAGCACCCCGTACACCCCGACGGCGACCCCGAACAGCCCCGCGAGGACGCAGGTCGCGATCAGCACGCGCACGCGCTGCGCGAGGTAGCCGCGCCGGCCGTAGCCGCGCGAGTCCATGGCCGCTGCCAGCAGGAGCGAGCGGTCCATCGCGTCCGCGAGCACCGGCACGAAAACCCCCTTCACGAACCTCAGGCCCCGCCCGCGGGCCGCCCGCAGCCGCCGCGCGCGCCGCACTCGCTGCACGCTCTCCACCAGCTGCGGCGCCACCGAAAGCGCCACCGTGACGGCCGTGCTGACCTCGGCCAACGCGCCGGGCACGGCCTTGAGCAGGCGTTTCGGGTTGGCCAACGCGTTGGCGGCGCCGACGCAGAGCACGATCGTGGCGAGCCGCAGCCCGTCGTAGAAGCCGCCGAGCAGCTCCTCGGCCGACGTCGGCCCCAGCAGCTCGATCCCGGCGGCCGCGGCGGGCAGCGGGATCGCCGGCAGCGTGAAGAGCACGTGGCCACCGTCCTCGCCGCCGATGAGGATGCGGAACAGCACGCGTGACACCACGATCACGCCCGCGACCAGCGCGTACACGCGAAAAGCCAGCGCCCACGGCGCGTCGCCCCGGCGGTTCACCACCACGAACCCGGCCACGGCGATCACCAGCGTGAGCAGCAGCGGGTTGGTGGTGCGGCTGGCGGCGACGGCGAGCGCGAGCGCCCACACCCACCACGCGCCCGGGTGCAGAGCCCGCGCGTTACCGGGCAGCACGCCTGCGCCGCAGCCCGACGACCACACCCGCGACGACGAGCACCGCGATCACGACGAGCCCGATCACCAGGCTCCACGGGAAGCCGTTGCCGCCGGGATCCGTAGCCGCGGCCGCGGGAACAGGCGCGTTGGCCTTCCGCACCGGTGCCACCCGCGGCGGCGGATAGTCCTGGAAGGACTTGTTGTGCGCGAACGACCAGCCCTCGAAACTCCCGGCCGGCGGCTTCCAGCCCTGCACGCCGACCTGGCTCGAAGCCCACTTGCCACCGTCGGTCGCCGTCCAGAAGCTCCACGACGCGCTCTCGGGCGGCATCCCCGAGCACGACTGGTCGGCCGGTTTGCCCTCGATCTTGCAGATCAGCGCCAGGCCGTACTTGCCGACGCCCGCGAGGTCGAGGCCCGCGTTCTGCATGGCCGCCACGCCGTCGGCCTGCGGCCCGGGCGCGCAGCGGATCAGGGTGTCGCCGCCGAGATCCTGGAAGTCGACGACCACCGTCACGCCCGTGGCGTCGGGGCAGTACCCCGCGGTGCCCTTCCCGGGCACGGTCGCAGTGGCGGTACTCGCGCCGGACAGACCGGCGGTGACCAGGAGCGCGGCCACGGCAAGGAGCCGGGCAGGGAACAACTGCATCGTTGATGAACCTCGCATCGAGTCGGACCACGGCGGGCGATCCGGCTCACGGCCGCACGGGCGGCCGCTCACGGTTGCGGGTCAGCGCCGGATTCCCACCGGCTTCCCCCGATCGTGGTGTACAGCTGACCGACGTTAACCCACCGGAGGTACCCGCCGGAAGCGGCGCCGGACACACCTACACTTCCGGGCGTGGACGTCGGACAGCTGCGCATCGGCCTCGTCGGAACCGGTCCCTGGGCGACCACGGTGCACGCGCCGGGCCTGACCGAACACCCCGGCACCGAGCTCACCGCCGTGTGGGCGCGCCGCATCACCAGCGCCCGTCCGCTGGCCGAGGCCCACGGAGCCGTCGGCACCGACGATCTCGAGGAGCTGTTCTCGCTGGTCGACGCCCTCGCCTTCGCCGTGCCGCCCGCCGTGCAGGCGGAGATCGCGACGCGCGCGGCCGAGGCCGGCAAGCACCTGATCCTCGAGAAGCCCATCGCCGCCGACCTGGCGAGCGCGCAGCGGCTGGCCGACGCCGTGGACAAAGCCGGCGTCGCGTCGCTCGTGATGCTCACGCTGCGGTTCTCCCAGCAGACGCGCGAGTGGCTCGACGGCCTCGCCGCCTCGGGCGGCTGGCGCGGCGGTGGCGCGCGCTGGCTGTCGGGCGCGCTGCTCGGCGGGCAGTACTCGACCTCGGCCTGGCGCCTCGACGCGTCCGGCGGCGCGCTAGCCGACATCGGCCCGCACGCGTTCGACCTGCTCGACGCCGCCCTCGGCCGCATCACCGACGTGCTCGCGGCCCACCGCGGCCCCGATGACCTGTGGCAGCTGATGTTCGCCCACGAGGGCGGCGCCACGAGCACCGCGACGCTGTCGCTGCGGCTGCCGGTTCAGCCGACCGTCGTCGAGGTCGCGGTCTACGGCGAGCACGGCTACCGGACACTCGGCCGCAAGCCAGGCACCGCCGCGGAGTCCTACACGGCCTTGCTGGACGACTTCGCGGCCATGGTCACGAGTGGAACGACCACGCATCCGTGCGACGTCCACCGTGGCCTGCACCTGTCCGCGCTCATCGAGAAGGCGCGCGAGCTCGCCGGGTAGTACACAGGCTCGAACCCTTGTTTTCCGTTGTGGACAAGGCTTTTCACCAAGTCGGCGAAATCCTTCCACAGGGTTGTCCACAGCATCCACTATGGACGGTCCGCGCCTCGACCGAACCACGGGAAGCCGTTTCGCGCCACCGGAAAGATCACCGAATAGTGCGGCCCGCTGAGCATGCCGACTCGAACCGGCGATGCGAAGGTTGATCTTGGGAAGGCGGGAAGAAACAGTTCAGAGGGGTTCGAGAAGGGAAGCGCATGGGCGCCTTGCTGCGCGCTTTCTGGGGGATCATCCCGATCACGGCCATCGCGCTGCCGTACGCGCTGCTCTGCTGGCCCTTGCTCGCCGCACGGAGGCGGCGAAGAAGCAGCGGCATCAGCCTCGGCCACGCGTCGGCGACCGCGGCCGTCGACGTGACGGCGGTGACGATCGGCGCGCTCGTGCTCTGCCTGGTCATCATGCCCGTCGGCGCCGCTTCGGGGAGCACGCTCGATCTCGTGCCCGGTGCCGACCTCTCCGCCGCGCTGTCCGACGACGGTTCGCTCTGGCAAGTCGTCGGCAACCTGCTGCTCCTGTGTCCGCTGGGCGCGCTCGCGCCGCTGCGCCTGCGCCGGCTGCGGTCGCTCAGCCGGATCGCGCTCACCGCCTTGAGCTCGTCCGTGCTGGTGGAGGCCACGCAGTTCCTCATCCACAGCGGCCGCGTGACCTCGACCGACGACGTGCTGCTCAACACCATCGGCGCCACGCTCGGCGCCGCCCTGACCCGCCGCGGCTGGCGCTACTTCGACGTGGTGCCCGTGGTCGCGATCCCGCAGCAGGTGCGGCGGACCGTCTGCAACGCGCCTGTCCGCCTGCGCGTGCCGCGTTCGGTGTGGGACACGCGCTACGCCGGGATGAGCCACCGCGAACGGCGCTGAGTTAAATCGGTTGCCCCCGCTGGGACACTGAAAGCTCTCGGATCTTCGGACGAAGGAACGCCTATGTTTGCCGCCGCTGCTCGCGACGGCCGAGGTCAGGCCTGACGCGAGCCCGTCAGCCGTCCTTCCCATGCCCTGCCCTTCTCGGCAGCGCGCGTGGGTCTCCTTCGACCCCGAAAGGGATCACCCAGCATGTCCGCCCTTCAGGCGTATGTCCGTGCCACCGCACCCCGAGGCCGTGACGTCGAACGGATCGGCCCGTTCCTCGCGACCTTCTCCCGCACCACCGGCCACCCGATGCTCAACTACGCGATCCCCGACGACGGCGCCGAGCCGTCACCGGCGGAGATCACTGCGCTGACCGAGGCGTACGCGGGCCGCGGCCTGCAGCCCCGGCTGGAGTTCTTCACCGAAGCCGCGCCCGGCCTGGAGAAACTCCTCGTCGCGCGGGGGTACTCGCTCGAGCGGCGCATCCCGCTCATGACCTGCACCCCGGCCGACTTCGTGGACCACCCGGCACCCGCCGGGATCGTGCTCCGTGTTCCCGAGACCGACACCGACCTGCGCAGCCTGCGTTCGGCGCAGAACGTGGCCTTCGGCGCGTCCCCGGAGGTGTCCGACGCGGAGCTGGCGACCACCCGCTCGTTCGGCGATCGCGCCGTGCGCGCCGAGGACACCGCGACGGGCGCGGTGATCGGCGGCGGGTTCGCGCTGGACATCGTGGACGGCGCGGCCGAGATCGCCGGCATCGCCGTCGCCGAGGCCTACCGCCGCCGGGGAATCGCCGCCGCGATCACGGCGCACCTCACCCGCCTGGTCCACGAGCGAGGCGGCCCCACGGCCTTCCTCACCCCGGGCGACCTGGGCATCGCCACGGTCTACCGCCGCGTCGGCTACCAGCCGGCCGGCGAGTGCGTGCACCTGTCGGTGAGCTAGTCGTCGAACCGGCCGCCGCGGCCGCGTTTCACGTCGCTGCGGCGTTTCTTCGCGGCCAGGCGGCGTTCCTTCGAACCCCGGGAGGGTTTGGTGGGACGTCGCTTGGCCGGCGGCGGCGCGGAAGCCTTGAGCAGCAGGTCGGCGAGGCGTTCGCGGGCGGCGTCGCGGTTCTGCAGCTGCGAACGCTGCTCGCTGGCCGCGATGGTGATCACGCCGTCGACCAGGCGACCGGCCAGCCGCGCCACGATCCGTTCGCGCAACGGCTCCGGGATCACCGCCGACCGCGCGACGTCGAACGAGAGCTCCACGCGCGAGTCGGTGGTGTTCACGCCCTGCCCGCCCGGTCCGGACGACCGGGAGAAGCGCTCGCTCAACTCGGCCGCCGGAATCACGAACCGGGAGCCGATCACCACGTCCTCTGCCACGTCGTCCAGTCTTCCAGCCGCGACAACCGCGTTTTCTAGAACCGCGGGTGGTCGCCCGAGAGCACGGCGCGCGGGCCGTCGGGGTTGTCGGCCGGCTGCACGTCGCCGAGGATCCACGCCGGCACGTGGCGCGCGGTCAGCACGGCCAGCGCCCGGTCGACGTCCTCGGCCGACACGATCGCGACCATGCCGACGCCCATGTTGAACGTCTTCTCCAGCTCGGCGCGCTCGACCTTGCCCCGCTGGCCGATCAGGGCGAACACCGGTTCCGGCGTCCACGTGCCGCGCTCCAGCCGTGCGACGAGGCCCCGCGGCATCACGCGCGCGAGGTTCGCCTCGAGGCCGCCGCCGGTGATGTGCGCGAACGTGCGAACCTCGGTCTCGGCGGCCAGCGCCAGGCAGTCCTTGGCGTAGATCTTCGTCGGCTCCAGCAGCTCCTCGCCGAGGGTGCGGCCGAACTCCTCGACGTGCCCTTCGAGCGGCATGCGCGCGATGTCCAGCAGCACGTGGCGGGCCAGCGAGTAGCCGTTGGAGTGCAGGCCCGAGGAACCCATGGCCAGCACGACGTCGCCAGGGCGCACCTTCTCTGGCGTGAGCAGCGCGGACGCCTCGACCACGCCGACGCCGGTGGCCGAGATGTCGTAGTCGTGCTCGCCCATCAGGCCCGGGTGCTCGGCCGTCTCGCCGCCGAGCAGCGCGCAGCCGGCCTGCACGCAGCCCTCGGCGATGCCGCCGACGAGCGCCGCGATCATCTCCGGGACGACCTTGCCGACGGCGATGTAGTCCTGCAGGAACAGCGGCTCGGCGCCGGTCACGACCAGGTCGTCGACGACCATGGCCACCAGGTCGATGCCCACGGTGTCGTGCTTGTCCAGAGCCTGCGCGACCGCGATCTTGGTGCCCACGCCGTCGGTGGACGACGCGAGCACCGGCTCCTTCCACTTGTCGAGCTTGAGCGAGAACAGCCCCGCGAACCCGCCGACGCCACCGCGCACCTCGGGGCGGGTGGCGCGCTCGGCGTGGGGCTTGAGCAGCTCGACGGCCTGGTCACCGGCTTCGATGCTGACACCGGCGGCTGCGTACGTGGCGCTCGTGGACTCGCTCACGGAAGCGGACTCCCTACTGGACAAATCTGACTAGGGACGCCGGACGGCGTCTTCGGCACCGTACCCGGCCGGGCTGACCGGAGTCGCTTTGCCATTGACCGAATCCATGCTTTCCAGCAGGTGCTTGCCGATCAACGCGTCATCCGGCAGGTCGATGGGGTATTCGCCGGAGAAGCACGCGGTGCACAGGCGCGACTTCGGCTGCTCCGAGGCCGCGACCAGGCCGTCGAGCGAGATGTAGCCCAGCGAGTCGGCTCCGATCGAGCGGCGGATGCCGTCGAGGTCGACGCCGTTGGCCACGAGCTCGGCGCGCGAGGCGAAGTCGATGCCGTAGAAGCACGGCCAGCGCACGGGCGGCGAGGCGATCCGCACGTGGACCTCGAGCGCGCCGGCCTCCCGAAGCATGCGCACGAGCGCGCGCTGCGTGTTGCCGCGGACGATCGAATCGTCGACCACGACCAGGCGCTTGCCGCGGATCACGTCGCGCAGCGGGTTGAGCTTCAGCCGGATGCCCAGCTGGCGGATCGTCTGCGACGGCTGGATGAACGTGCGCCCGACGTAGGCGTTTTTCACCAGGCCGGTGCCGTACGGGATACCCGAACCCTGCGCGTAGCCGATCGCGGCCGGCGTGCCGGACTCCGGCACTGGCATGACCAGGTCGGCGTCGGCCGGGTGCTCGCCGGCGAGCCGGCGGCCGATCTCCACGCGCGTGGCGTGCACGCTGCGGCCGGCGATCGTGGTGTCGGGGCGGGCGAGGTAGACGTACTCGAACACGCAGCCCTTGGGCTCCGGGTTCGCGAACCGCGACGAGCGCAGGCCTTCCGCGTCGATGGCGATGAGCTCACCCGGCTCGACCTCGCGCACGAACGACGCGCCGCAGATGTCCAGCGCGGCCGTCTCGCTCGCCACGACCCAGCCGCGCTCCAGGCGGCCGAGCACGAGCGGGTGCACGCCGTGGGGGTCGCGGGCGGCGTAGAGGGTGTTCTCGTCGGCGAAGACCAGGCAGAACGCGCCCTTCAGCGTCGGCAGCAGCTCCATGGCCGCGGCCTCGATGCCCTTGTCGGCCGCGTTGGCTGCGAGCAGGCCGCAGACGAGGTCGGAGTCGCTGGACGAGCCGGTGAGGCCCGCGTGCGGTTTGAGGCCGGCGGCCTTCGTGCGGTCGCGCAGCTCGGCGGTGTTGACGAGGTTGCCGTTGTGCGCGAACGACAGGCCGCTGCCGGTGGCCGTGGTGCGGAAGATCGGCTGCGCGTTCTCCCAGATCGTGGCGCCGGTCGTGGAGTAGCGGCAGTGCCCGACGGCGATGTGGCCCTGCAGCGACTGCAGCACCTGCTCGTCGAACACCTGGCTGACCAGGCCGAGGTCCTTGAAGACCACGATCTGCGAGCCGTCGGAGACCGAGATGCCGGCCGCCTCCTGCCCGCGGTGCTGCAGCGCGTACAGGCCGTAGTAGGTCAGCTTGGCGACCTCTTCCCCAGGAGCCCAGACGCCGAAGACGCCACACTCCTCGCGGGGTTCCGGGTCGGGCTGGTCAGGAAGGGCGGAGGGGTCGGAAACCACCGAGGTGCTCCCAGGAAGACGTGGGCGGGCCAAGTCCAAGTGTAAGGGGTGTGAAGGCCGGTCTGGCCGTGCGCGACGTGGTTCTCCCCACTTCACGGGCTTGTGACGACCGCCCGGGGAGAGCCGTGCTCGCGTTGTGGATCTTGGTTCTCGACCCCGAACGTGAACCAGGCCCCGCACGACGTGGCTGTCCACATCGCACGGGGCCTGAAGATCAAGGGTGTCTCAGCGGGCCGCGAGCCACTTCGAGGTGCCACCGCGCCCGGGCACCCAGCACCCCTTGGCGGGGGCGAGCGCCTCGGTTTCCTCATCGGGGAGCGCGAGCACTTCGGTCAGCACCTCGGCGACTTCACCGCGGCGGCGCCACAGCCACTTCTCGGGCTCGAAGACGTTGTCCTCAGTCCCCGGCACCCGCGTGGCGACCGCGTCGTCCTCGGCGTTGAGCCGGACGACGTCCACCACGTTGTCGTGGACCCGGACGCCGACCACGGCTTCGAACTCGCCGTTGGCGTCCGTCTGGTGCACGAACTGGTACCCGCGGCCGATGAGCTCCTGGAGACCGGTTTCGACGGTCTCCAGCGCGTCAGCCGAGGACATCGTCGAATTCGCCGTCCTTCGCGCCGGCGAGGAACGCGGCCATCTCCGCACGGGTGTACACGAGCGCCGGGCCGGTCGGGAAGCGGGAGTTGCGCATCGCGATCTCGCCGGACGCCAGCGGAGCGACCTCCACGCAGTTGCCCACAGCGCCGCTGTAGCTCGCCTTGCGCCACTGGGCGCCGGTCAGACGATCGGCCGGAATGCCGTTCTCGAACCGCTCAGCCATGATCCCCACCTTCCGGGACGGTGAAAAGCTCAGGAATCTGCACGTGCATCTACCTGTGACTGGGACGCTAGCACGCGCTCATGCAGCGGTAAATGCACGTGCAGAAGTTTCTGCAAGTTTCTCACTGCGTGACGACAGACTTCAGTAGAAAGTCCCGGTCGGACGATCACATCGCCACTCGAAGGGGTGAAAAATCACGCTGGGTCGCTGTTGACGCCGGGAAAGTGGCGCTGAGCGAAAATCCGACAAACCGGCGATCCCAGCGGGTGAACAGCCGCAACAGCGTGTGAGCGCCGAGATTTCAGCGACCGTCGGTTCGACGCTCTGTGGGCGCCTCGACGCCCGGCAAAGTGACATGACGCCGGCACGCCCGCAACGCGGCCGAGGACCGCTCAGCGGCTCAGGCAGACCACGAACTCGGCGAGACTCAGATCTCCGCGCGCCGCTTGGCCAACCGAGCCCGGCTGCGCTCCGGCGTCTCCGCGTCGACGGCCAGCAGGTCGAGCGCGCGGCCGTACTTTTCGATCTCGTCGCGCTTGTCGAGGTAATGGGCGCCCGTGAGGTACTCGATGTAGGCGATGTTCGGCAGTTCCGACTCGGCGAAGCGCAGCAGCGTGAATGCGTGCTCGGCCGACAGACCGCTGCGGCAGTAGGGGAGGACCTGCACCGACACGTGCGGCAACGTGGTGACCTCGAGCAAGTACTCGAGCTGCTGCTTGAGCACCTTCGGCCCGCCGATCGGCCGGTAGAGCACCGACTCGTCGAGGACCGCCCACACGCGGGGCGCGTCGGGCCTGGCCAGCATCTTCTGGCGGCGCATGCGCAGGGCCACGAGCTGGTCGACCTTCTCGTCGGCCATCTCGGGGCGGCCGTGGCTGAAGATCGCGCGGGCGTAGGGCTCGATCTGCAGCAGGCCGGAGACGAACAGCGGTTCCCAGATCTGGATGCGCGACGCGGCTTCTTCCAGGCCGACGAGGTCGGTGAACCAGCCGGGCACGGTGTCGCCGAACTTGCGCCACCAGCCGGCCTCGTTCGACTGCTTGACCATGTCGAGGAAGGCGCGGCGCTCTTCGTCGTCCGCGACGCCGTACATGGTGAGCAGGTCGGCGACGTCGCGTTCCTTGAAACCGACGCGGCCGAGCTCGAGGCGGGAGATCTTGGACTCGGAACCACGGATGTTGTAGCCCGCTTGCTGACGCGTGATCCCGGCTTCCTCACGCAGCTTGCGCAGCTGCGAGCCGAGGATCATCCGGCGCGCTGTCGGGCCGAGACTCTGCTCGCCACCGGACGCGTTCACCGCGTTCATGACCGGGACCTTCCGTACGCCGCTCGTTTACCTGGGGGATTCCAGCCCGACTACCCAAAGTACACGTACAGAGCCAACCCGTATAGCACGGCTCGGCACGCGTCGGGTTTGTCGTCACGATTCTACGGAGAGTCGGCACCCGACGACACAGCCAGGTGAGTAATCACCGGTCAAGGCCCCAGGTGGTCAGAGCCGGACCACGGGGAGCCAGTGTGAAAGGTCGGCCCGCGAGCCCGAGGCCGTCACTCGCGCCGCGTCGAGGGCGCTGGGCCAATCGAGAAGGCCCGTCGCCAGTTCGAGCCACGTGCGGGGGTCGGTTTCGATCACGTTCGGTGGCGTGCCCCGGGTGTGGCGGGGACCCTCGACGCACTGCACGGCGGCGAACGGCGGCACGCGCACTTCGACGCTGCGCCCGGGCGCGTCGGCGGCGAGCGCCTTGAGGCTCAGCCGCACCGCGGCGGCCAGCTCGGGCCGCGCCGGATCCGGCCCGTCACCTCGCAACCAGCCCGAAACGGCCAGCACCGCCGCCCGTAACTCAGCGGGATCGACCGAACGCGAAGAGGCCATAGCCCAACAGTAGAGTGACGTCGGACGAACATTCAGCACCCGGCAGCGAGGGACGGCGATGGCGCAGCGGGACGAGGCAGATCGGATGGTTTCCCCGACCACCCCCGCGGCGCGCCGCGGCAAACCGGAGGGCAAACCCGCCACCGCCGGGCGGCACGGCCGGCGCGGACCGCAGGGCAAACCCGAAATCACCCCCGAGATGCGGGCCAACGCGCGCGCCAACCCCAACAGCTGGCTCTACGTCATCGACGAGGCCTTCGACCCGGGTGGCCCCGTGCCGTCGTGGGCCGTCGTGGGCGCGTACCCGGTGAACGCCTCGGGCGACGTCGTGCAGGACTTCCACCCCAACGATCGCTACCGGCCCTCGCCGAAGGCGCTCGGCTACCCCGAGCCCGGCACGGAGCTCGAGCGGCTGCTGCAACTCGTGCGCACCGAGCACCGCCCGGCCGAAGACCTGCCGAAGGTCATCCTCGACTCGACGCTGTTCGTCTACGCCATGTCCCCCGTGCAGCGCACGGTCATCGGCTTCCACAACACCGACGGCCGCGTGATGGTCCCCGCCTACACCGCCAAGTCGCTCGTGCCGCGCGAGTGGCCGCACGCGCGCGCCGTGCTGGGGCGCGACATCGTCGGCCTGCTCGCCGGACACCCCGTGGCCATCAACCCGCACGACGGCATCACCGCCGTCGTGCCGGCCGAGCACCTGCTGAAGGCACTGGCCGAAGAACGGCGCTGAGTTCCACTCCGGCTGAGACATTTCGAAACAGCCCGTTGTCCCGAGTGGACAGCGGGCTTTTTCGTACCCGCGACCCGTCACCCTCACGGATCCCGACCCCACCCCGACCTGCGGTCATCACTCCATCAGGTGATCACCGAGTCGCCGGAACGGCGGCTTGCGGGCATCGTTTGCCTTCGTTGGAGTACACGCGTCCGGTTGGGAGCCCAGGGTGAAGCGTCGTAATCCGCTGCTGCGCTGGAGCGCCACCGTGTGGAGCGCCGCGGTCGTTTCCGGGCTCGCGCTGTGCACCCCGGCCACGGCCGCGCCGAGCTACGAAGGCGCCGACGACCACTACGCCGGCTCGCAGATCGAGAAGTACGAGGGCGTCGCCGGCGCGCCGAACGTCGAGTACACCGCGATCGACCAGGTCCTCGGTCACGACGTGAGCGGCCACCAGGGCGCGGTGGACTGGACCGCGGCCGCGAAGGCCGGCGCGAGGTTCGTCTACGTGAAGGCCACCGAGGGCACGGGTTTCGTCAACCCGCAGTTCGCCCAGCAGTACAACGGTTCGTACCAGGCCGGGATCATCCGCGGTTCGTACCACTTCGCGCGCCCCGACGTGTCCGACGGCGCGACGCAGGCCAACTACTTCCTCGCCCACGGCGGCGGCTGGTCCGCGGACGGCAAAACGCTGCCGGGCGCGCTCGACGCGGAGTACAACCCCTACGGCGAGACCTGTTACGGCAAGGACCCCGCCGGCATGGTCGCGTGGATCCGGTCCTTCTCGGACACTTACCGGGCACGAACCGGGCGCCTGCCCACCATCTACACGTCCACGAGCTGGTGGAAACGCTGCACCGGCAACAGCCCTGCGCTCGGCGCGAATCCACTGTGGCTCGCGCGCTACAACACACAGATCGGCGAGCTGCCGGCCGGCTGGCACAGCCAGGCGATCTGGCAGTTCGCGGACACGGGTTCGCTGCCGGGAGACCAGAACTGGCTCAACGGTCCCCTCGCAACCCTCCGCGATCTGGCAATCGGGTGAACATTCGTTACGACGCTGGGAATAAGTAGTCATCTACCGATGAAAATCACCCAGGCGACCTTTTAACTTCACGGATCTTGCTGACAAACCGAAGGACGTCATCAAGAATCTCCCCCGGGCGGCTACCTGCAATAGCCGCCCTCAGCGAGGGTATCTGTGAAGGGATTCAACGATGTCCACTTCCCGAAGAGGACGGCGGGCGACCCTGCTCTCCGTCCTGGCCATCCCCACCGTGGCGCTCCTGCTCGGCTCCACGGCCCAGGCAACGGCCGCTCCTTACAACCCGGACCAATCGGCCAGTGAGATTACTGCGATAAACGCCGACATTCAGGCGCACAACCACGAACTGGGGTCCCAAATCCGCCGGGTGGAGGGCGATTCCTCAACACCGGCGTCCAAAGTCGCCGCCCAGAAGCCGCAGCTCGCGGCCGCCATCCCGAACCAGGCCCTGGCCACTGTGCCGGGCATGGACGTCGCCAGCTACCAGGGCAACGTCAACTGGGCGAGCTGGTGGAACCAGGGCAAACGGTTCGTCTGGACCAAGGCGACGGAGAGCACGAGCTACACCAACCCGTATTTCGCCCAGCAGTACAACGGTTCGTACAACCAGGGCTTCATCCGCGGCGCGTACCACTTCGCCACCCCGAACACCTCCAGCGGAGCGGCGCAGGCGACCTACTTCGTCGCCCACGGCGGCGGGTGGTCCAAGGACGGCAAAACCCTGCCGGGCGCGCTCGACATGGAGTACAACCCGTACGGCGCCACTTGTTACGGCCTGAGCCAGGCCGCGATGGGCTCGTGGATCCGCGCCTTCCACGACACCTACCACGCCAAGACCGGCCGTTGGCCCGTCATCTACACCTCGGCGAGCTGGTGGAACCAGTGCGTGGGCACGTCGCAGAACTTCTCGTCCACGGTGCCGCTCTGGGTCGCGCGGTACGCGTCGTCAGCCGGCGCGCTGCCGAACGGCTGGGGCTACTACACCGTCTGGCAGTACACCTCGAGCCCGCTCGACCAGGACACCTTCAACGGTGCCCTCGACCGGGTCCAGGCTCTGGCCAACGGCTGATCCACTCCTGGGTGACAGCTGATTCACCACTGATTCACGCCTGAGGTTCCCGGCCGCCCCTACCTGCGGGGCGGCCGGGAGCTTCGTTCTCGTCACGTCTTTTGTGCAGTGGCTCCCGACCTTGCAGAATGCACCTCACGTGGGGAGGAACCGCCGGCGCTCGCCGGTCGTCAGACCACGGCGCGAAACGGTGCACCAGGAAGGGCGGAACCGGAGATGACCTACCCACCGCAGCCAGGGCAGGGCGGCCAGCCGGACCCCTACGGCCAGGGCTGGCAGCAGCCCGGCACGGGCGGGGTTCCCCAGCAGCCGGGGTGGGATCCGAACGCGCAGCAGCAGCCGGGCCAGCAGCC